>OZ251497.1:0-1727500 GCA_965242735.1 Longimicrobiales bacterium
GGTGAACATGAGCTGTCCGCCGGGCACCATCGTCCGGCTGGGCGCGCCCTCGAACACGAGCGGGGCCAAGTTGGCGCGGGCCGCGTAGATGGCGGCGGTCCAGCCGGCCGGCCCGGAGCCCACGACGACAAGAGACTCCGGGTCGGCGATCTCCGTTAGACCCATCCCTTGCGGCGGAAGTCCCGCAACGCGTCGCAGAAGCGGCCCATGTCCTCGGGCAGGCCGAACGAGAGGCGGCTCCAGTCCAGCATGGGCGGAAAGTCGCGCCCGACGAGGAATCCCGCCTCGGCCATGCGGTTGCGGTAGGTCGCCTGGTCGCCGCCGATCCTGTGCATCAGGAAGTTGGTGTGCGTCGGCATCCGCTCCAGCCCGAGTTCGTCCAGCGTGCTCTCGACCATCATGCGCGCCTCGCGGTTGGTCTTGCGGCTCTTCGCCACGAGGGCTTCGTCGCGGAAGGACGCCACGCCCGCGGCCAGCGCGAACTGGTTGACGTTGTTGCGCGAGGCGAAGTCCGAAAGCCGCGCGGCCGTGTCCGGATGAGCGACGCCGTAGCCCAACCGAAGCCCCGCCATGCCGTAGATCTTGGAGAACGTCTTGACGACGAGGACGTTGCGCTTCTCTTCGATCCAGCGCAGCGAGCTCCACATGCGATCGTCTTCCACGTACTCGACGTACGCCTCGTCGGAGAGGAAGAAGACGTGCTCGGGCGCGTCGGCGATCCAGGCGTCGATGTCGGCGCTGGGCGTGATCGTGGCCGTGGGATTGTTGGGGTTGCAGAGGTAGACCAGCGCGGGCCGGCCCGAACTCTCGGCCGCTTCGCGCATGCGGCCCAGGTCGTGCTCGTGCTTGGCGTTGAGCGGCACCTTGACCAGCTCGTAGGACTCCGTGCGCTGGTAGTTGGTGACGGCCTCGTAGGTGGGGTCCGCCATGACCAGCCGAGCGCGCGGCGCCGCGAACGCCTGCACCGCCATCTGCAGCACCTCCGCCGATCCCGTGCCGAGGACGATCTGGCCTTCGAGGACGCCGTGGCCCGCCGCCACCTTGGCGACCAGCTCGGCATGCTGCGCCGACGGGTAGCGGTTCGCGAGCTCCATGGCCGCCAGCACCGCCTCCTTGGCCGCGGGCGCGATGCCCAACGGGTTCTCGTTGGAGTTGAGCCGCACGCTCCCATCCGCCGTTCGCCGGCCGCCCCACATGGGCGCGGCGGCCAAGGGCTGCGCGGACCCGGCCAGCGTTCCCGCCGTCCCCGCTGCGATGCCGGAAAACGCCCCGGCCCTGATGAAGTCGCGACGCCGCATCCTTGCTTCTCCCGCGTGGTGGTGAGTGGTTCGATCCCGGGCCCGACAATCTGGCAGACGGGCGACAGGCGGGCAAGCGCGGGTCCCTGTCGCGTGTCGCGCCGTTTAGAAATGTCCGCCCTTACCCAAGCGGCGCGCCGGGACCGGCTCGCGGAACTCGCGGTCAAGCGGGCCCCGCGTCTCACCCTCCAAGCCGCCGCGCGCGGTCGCCGAGCCGGCTTCCGGGTCCGTCCGCATTTGCCGAGGTCGCCGATCCGGCTCCGCCAGTCCTTCCTGCGGGCGTCCCAGATGAAATAACGGGCAGGGGCTCCCTGGCGCGCCATGCCGGGCGCCCGCCATCTTGACTTGCCGCCCCCGTCGGCGCGTTCACGGGGTCAGCAACCGGACGGCTCCCGTTGCGCGCAGGGGCCGCCGCACCTTCGACCGCCAAGCGTCAAGCTTCTTCAGCGGCTCCCGTCGCGCGCAGGAGCCGCCGACTCCCGAAAGCCCAGGAGCCGTCCTTGCCCAAAGACGGACCCCCGCGACTCCCAGGCCCGTCCGTCTCGGCCCAGTGGCTGGCGGCGCGACTGGGGCGTCCCGGTCTGGTGATCCTCGACGGTTCCTGGCATCTCCCGGCACCCGGAGGCGACTCGCAAGGGCTCGGAGGCGGGCAGGCCGGCGGGCGACGCGCGCGCGGCGACGACGACCCGGCAGAGCGTCCCGGGTCGGCCCCCGCGCCCCGGGGCCGCTCGATCTCGGCGGCCCGGCGGCCGGCCGCCAAGCCCCGCAGGGACGCGGCCCGCGAATTCTTGGAGCGGCGCATTCCGGGCGCGCGCTTCTTCGACATCGACGGCTGCTGCGACGACGCTTCCGGGTTGCCGCACATGCTGCCGTCCCCAGGAGCGTTTCGGGAATGCACCGCCCAAGTCGGAGCTTCGGACGATTCGGCCGTCGTCGTCTACGATTCCTCGGGGACCAACCTCAGCGCCTGCAGGGTCTGGTGGATGTTCCGCTGCTTCGGCCATGACCGCGTGGCCGTGTTGGACGGAGGGCTGGGACACTGGACCCGCTCCGGCTTTCCGATCGAGTCCGGCGCCCCCGCTCCGCTGCCCGTCGCCGGGGGGGACGGCGTCTGCGCCCGGCTTCGCACGGAGCTGCTTTGCGGCGCGGACGAGGTGCGGCGCGCCGCCGGAGACCCGGACGTGCAGGTCGTGGACATGCGGCCCGCCCCGCGCTTCTCGGGCGCCGCGCCGGAGCCGAGGGCCGGCCTGCGTCGCGGTCACGTTCCCGGAAGCCGCAACGTCCCTCACGCCGATCTGGTGGACCGCGCCACCGGACTGGCCGTGGGCGCTCGGGAACTCGCGGCGGTCTTGGAGGCGGCCGGCGTCGATCCGGCCAAGCGCCTGCTGTGCACGTGCGGGTCGGGCACGAGCGCCTGCGCCTTCGCGTGGGCGCTGGCCCGCGCCGGGCACGGCGACGCCGCGGTCTACGACGGCTCCTGGGCCGAGTGGGGCGCCCGCGACGATCTGCCGGTCGAGACGGGCCCGGCCCGGCCGCGAGCTGACCCCAGAAGGTCTGGGACGAGCGAGCCGGCAGGCTAGGACTTCATCCCGAAGAAACCGTGGCCGCCGCCCACTCGGCCACCCAGCGAATGCCGTCCAACACCTTCCCCCCGACGACCGCGAGGAACCTCTCGACCAGCGTCTGCTCCAAGAGCCCGAGCCAAACCGCGCCGGCCACCAGCAAGCCGACGGGCAGGAGCACCTTGATGGCCGTCCGCGCCAATTCGCGAAACACGGCGCTCACCACCGCGACGATCACGGCCAGCACCACGATTTCCCCGACGACCGCCGGAACCGCCAAGTCGGTCACGCCCTGCCCCTCCCCCGTTGTTCCACCCACGCACGCCCCGGCAGGTCCGGCGACGGCCCGCATGGCACTGGCGACCGGCGCCGAAGACCCCGTTTGCACGAGCAACCTGGGCCGTGCCGCCTGCCATCAAGGCTTGCGACCCCCGAGGACCCCAGGCACACACCGCACCCGGACGCGAAGCCGACCGACAGCCGACCCGTCCCTCAGGCCGCTTGCGACGGCCCGCCGCGCCCGCGACCCGGAGGCCGCGAGCGCGCGAGGCCGACCGAAATCAGGAAATGCTGTCCTTCAGCCCCTTCGCGGCCTTGAACGCGGGCACGTTCTTCGCGGGCACGTTGATCATCTCGCCCGTGCGCGGATTCCGGGCCGTCCCGGCCTTCCGATGCCGGGCCATGAAGGTGCCGAAGCCCCCAACGGTCACGCGGTTGCCGTCTGCCATCTCCTGGGCGATGATGCCGCTGTTCGGGTTGAACAGCGCGTCCACCGCCGCGGCAGCTTGCTTCTGGCTCAGGTCGGACGCGTTCGCGAGAGCCTTGCCCAGTTCGGTCTTGTTCACACAGTGCTCCTGTAGGTTGGTCCCGGACGGCCCCGGGAGCCCGTTGTTGCCGACCTGCTCGTCCGGCGGACAGGACCGGGGCGGGGTTGCCGCCGGTCTGCCGGGGGGCAAGGCAGCCTGTCGAAGACGTAACAATGATAACGTTTGGCAGGGATGCGCCACTCCGCAAGTGGGGCGGGCAATCCCGCCGACCAAGGGAGCCGCCTCATGAAGGCCGCCGTCTACAGCAAGTTTCGGGGTCCGATCGCGATCGAGACCGTCGCCGATCCGTCGCCCGAGCCCGGCGCCGCGGTGGTGGGCGTGCGCGCCAACGGCGTCTGCCGAAGCGACTGGCATGGCTGGGCGGGGCATGATCCGGACATCGTGGTGCCGCACGTGCCGGGCCACGAGATCGCCGGCGTGGTCGAAGCCGTCGGCCCCGGAGTGCGGCGGTGGCGCCCCGGCGACCGCGTCGCGATCCCCTTCATCGCCGGGTGCGGGCGATGCGGCGCATGCAGGCGGGGCCAGCAGCAGGTCTGCAGCCGCCAGTACCAGCCGGGCTTTCATGGCTGGGGCGGATTCGCGGAACGGGTCTTGGCCAAGCACGCCGACCTGACGCTGGTCGCGTTGCCGGAAGCGGTGGACTTCGTGGCGGCCGCGGGGCTGGGGTGCCGGTTCGCCACCGCGTTTCGGGCGGTGCGGCTGCAGGGCCGCGCGAGCGGGGGCGACTGGGTGGCCGTGCACGGTTGCGGCGGCGTCGGGCTGGCCGCCGTCATGATCGCCCGAGCGCTCGGCGCGAACCCGATCGCCGTGGACATTCGGCCCGAGGCGCTGGAGATGGCGCGCAAGGTCGGGGCCGAGGCCGTGGTGCAAGCGGGCTCCGAGGAAGACGTGGCCGATGCCGTGCGCGAGATCGCCGGAGGCGGCGCCCACGTCTCGCTCGACGCCGTGGGCGGGCCGGACGTCTGCTTCGACTCGGTGGCCTGCCTGCGCAGGCGCGGACGCCACGTGCAGGTCGGGCTCCTGGGCAGCGCCGGGCGAGCGGCCGTGCCGATGGACCGGGTCGTCGCCTGGGAACTCGAGATCGTGGGAAGCCACGGCCTGCAGGCGCACGAGTACGATCGCGTGCTGCGGATGGTCGCCGCCGGGCGCGTGGACCCGGGGGCGCTGGTCACCCGCACCGTCTCGCTGGCGGAAGGCGCGCGCATCTTGGAGGGGATGGACGAGTACCGAGGCGTCGGAATGGCGGTGATCGACCGCTTCGACTAGGAAGAGCCTTGCGCCCAGGCGGTCGCGACGACCCCGCCCGGCCGCCGGGGTCACGCCCTCCCGGCGGGCGGCTTCGCGGGTCTTGCCGGCGCGGACGAGATGCCGAACGGCGTCCAAGTCGCCCGGGCGCGACGCGTCTCCCGGCGAATGGCGCGGTTCCGGGCCAAGACCTCGCGATCCACGTAGCCCCGAGCGTGCTCGAGATGGAGGCACACGGCGCGATGGCGGACCTGGAGCCCGCGCACGCCCAAGTTCTCCAGCCGCTCGCCCATCTCGCGGTCCTCGCCGCCGTAGCCCATGCGCTCGTCGAAGCCGTTGACGTCCAGCACGTCCTGCCGCCACGCCGACGCGTTGTGACCGTTCCACGTGGGCCGCGTCGTCGTCAGGCGGTCGGCCGTCCGCCGAGTCCAGGCCGGCGCCCGGAGCTTGAGGGAGCGGCCGAAGCCGGACGTCGCGCCCGGTCCCAGCCAGCGAGCGCGGAAGGCCAGCCCGGAATCGACGGCGGCGCGGTCGATGCGCCGGCTGGCTTCGGGGGACAGCTTGACGTATCCGCCGGAAAGGAAGCGGCCCGGCGCCGCCAGCGCCACGTGCACAGCCAGGAAATCGACTCGGGGAACGCAGTCGCCGTCGGAGAAGACGAGGTAGTCGCCCCGCGCCGCCGCGACGGCCTTGTTGAGCGCGCGGCACTTGCGAAATCCCTTGTCCTCCTGCCAAACATGCCGAAGGTCGAACGCGCCGGCGCGCCGCCATCGCTCCAGCACGCCCGCCGTCTCGCTCCCCGAGCCGTCGTCGGCCACGATCAGCTCGAATCCCCGGAGCCGCTGCCGAGCCCAGCCCCAGAGCGACTTCTCCAGCCACTCCGGCTGCTGGTAGGTGGCGAGCACGACCGAGACGTCCACTTGGGGGCCCCTTGGCGCGCCTACGCCAAGCCAAGCCCGGCGGCGTCGCTGGAGCTCGCGGCGTCTCGCTGGGCTCCAGACGCACCTGGCGCGCCATCGCCGCAATGGCCAACGGGCGCCGCGCCGCCGTCCGCGAACGCGCCCTCGCCGTCCGTGAATGCGCCCTCGCCATCCGCCAACGCGCCCCTGCGGTCCATGCCGCCGCTCGCACGCAACCGCTGCGCCACCGCCTCCAGCACGCGTTCCACCGACAAGTCGCGCATGCAGTCGATGCGCCCGCCGCACGTCAGCTTCCCGTTGCAGGGAGCGCATTCGCGGCCCGAATGGAGCACCACCGCCTGGGGCCCCGGCGGGTCCAGATAAGGCGTGTTCGATCCGAAGAGCGCCACGGCCGGTCGGCGGAAGGCGTGCGCCATGTGCGTCATGCCGGTGTCGACGCCCACCAGCGCCGCGCAGCGCTCCACCAGCGCCGCGGCTTCTCCGAGAGTCGTGCGGCCCACGAAGTCCGCCACGGGGCCTTCCACCGCCTCGAGGATTCGGTTGGCCGCCGGCCGGTCGGCCGGTCCTCCCAGCAGCGCCACCGGCAGGCCCGTCGTCTCCGGCAGACGCGCGAGCAGCGACGCCCACCGATCTTCGAACCAATGCTTGTAGAAGCGCGTCGTGAACGGACACGCGGCCACGAATCCGTCCCCCAGTCCCTCCTCGGCGATCAGGCGCCGCGCCGCCGCCTTCTCGTCCGCCCCACGGGGAATCTCCAGCGCGAAGTCCGACGCGTCCAAGCCCAGCGCTTCGGCGAAGCGGGCATTGGCGGCCGCGACGGCCCGCCCGTCCTTCGCGCGAACGACGCGCGTCATCAGCAGTCCCGATCCCTCCTTCGAATTGAGCCCGATCCGGACGCGCGCGCCCGACAGGAACGCCACGGCGCCGCTGCGCAACAGGCCCTGAGCGTCAAGCGCCACGTCGAATCTCCGGCTCCGCAGATCGTCCAAGAAACGAAGGGCTTCGTGGATCAGCGCGACCCACCGGCCCTGCCGGAACATTTGTTTCCACGAAGCGCGGCGCCACACGATCACGTCGTCCAGATGCGGGTTGTGCCGGATCATGTCCGCGGTGCGCTCCTCCGCGATCCACGTCAACCGGGCAGACGGAAAGGCGCGCCTGATCGCGCCTGCGAGCGGCGAAGCGAGCACCACGTCGCCGCGCGCGGACAGGCGCACGACGAGAATGTTGCGTGCGGAGCGGGGAATCATGGCGTAGAGTATAGGAAGCCCGGCAACGGCGGCAACGAGACATTGCGGGCGGCTCTTCGCCGGAGGTCGGCCCTTGGGGCAGCAGGACGGGAATTCGCGACGGTCGCCGAATCGCGCGCGCTCGGACGCGCCGCCGGACGCGGAGGTCCGGACGCCGACCGGTGGAACCTCGGCGGGCTTGGCCGAAGAGAACGGAACGCTTGATCCGTCCGGCAAGTCCCAGACGCCGGCCTGCGGAACCTCGGCCGACCTAGCCAAACAGACCGCTAGGCTCGATCCGTCCGGCAGGCTTCGGACGCCGGACCGCCGGACCGTGGCCGGCTTGGCGGGGGGCGCGTTGCGCGATGCAGCCTTTGGCCTGGGGCTGATCGGTTACGCCGCGCGGAAGCGCTCTCGGCGGACGGAGGGCCTGCGCGCGCGAAACGGCGCCGTCGGAGCGTTGACGCGCCGGGCGCCGGGTCCGCGCATTCTCCTGCACGGCGTCAGCGTGGGCGAGGTCGTCGCGCTGGAGCCGCTCGCCCGGGAGCTTGCGGCCTCGGCGGCGCAACCCGACGTCGTGGTGAGCGCCAGCACGGCCACCGGCTTCGCGCACGCCCAGGAACTCTATGCGGACCTGGCCCCCGTCGTGCGGTTCCCGCTGGACTTCACGTGGATGGTCCGCCGGTTCCTCGACGGCGCGCGCCCGGCGCTGGCGTTGCTGGGCGAGCTGGAGCTGTGGCCGTCGTTCATGATCGAGTGCCGGCGAAGGGGGATTCCGGTGGGCGTGGTCAACGGCCGGCTCTCGGATCGCAGCTTTCGGGCGTACCGGCGCGGCCGGCCGCTCGTGAAGCGCATGTTCGCCGGCTTGGCCCTCGCCGTCGCGCAGACGCCCCTCTACCGGGAGCGGTTTGCGGCCTTGGGCGTGCCCGAGGACCGGATCGCCGTGGGCGGAAGCCTCAAGTGGGACGCGGCCCGCAAGCTGCCGGACCGAGCCGGCGCCGAGAAGCTGGCGCGCGCCCTGGGGCTGGACCGCGAGCGGCCGCTCGTGGTGGCGGGCTCCACGGGCCCCGGCGAGGAGGAAGCTCTGGTGCGGGCCCGGCCGCCGGGCTGCCAGCTGCTCTTGGCGCCTCGCAGCCAGGATCGCTGGGACGAGGTCGCCAAGCGGATTCCCGGCGTCGTCCGGCGAAGCCGCGCCGGCGAGGGCTCCCGTCGCCCGGCCGGCGCACGCGTGTTTCTTCTCGACACGATTGGCGAACTGCCGCAGGCCTACGCGCTGGCGGACGTCGCTTTCGTGGGCCGGAGCCTGTCGCCCTTGGGCGGCTCGAACCCCTTGGAGCCGGTGGCGCTGGCGAAGCCCACGATCATCGGTCCTCGCCACGAGAACTTCGCCGAGATCGTCGAGCGGCTGGCGGACGGAGGCGGCATCGTGGTCAGCCGAGACCCGATGGCCGTGGCGGCCCGCTGGCTGGCCGACCGCGCGGAGGCCGAGCGGGTGGCCACGGCGGGCAGGCAAGCGCTGGAGCGCAATCTCGGGACGGCCAAGCGCCAAGCCGATCTGGCGTTGGCCTTGCTGGACCCGGGCGCGCGAGGCCGGGGAAGGGTCTCGACTCCAGCCATTCGACGGCCGGCGGCCTCGGCGTCGTCCCCGCCGAGCCGTCCCGCGAGCCCGTCTTGACCCGGTGGCCGCGCCGTGACGGGGTTGACCGGGGGCATGGCGACGCCCTACCGTGCTTGCTTGTCCGTGCGGCAGTCCCGCCGTTCCGCGCGGCCGCCCGGTTCCCCCCGCGACTCCTTGACTGATAACAGAAAGGTGCGCTCGTGATACAGATCGCCGCTCTCTGGGTTCCCATTGTCGTGTCGGCCGCCGCCGTGTTCGTCGCGAGCGCGCTGGCGTGGACGGTCATGCCGCACCACCGGTCGGACTTCGCCCGCGCCGACGACGAGGACAAGCTGATGGACGCCGTCCGGAAATGCGCGCCTCGCCCCGGCATGTACTACTTCCCGTACACCGATCACAAGTCGGAACGCACGGAGGAGTACCGCCAGAAGGTGGAAGCGGGCCCGGTCGGCATCGTGCGCGTCCGCGACTCTCGGGCCGCGCTCAACATGACGGGCGCCATGGTCAAGTCGTTCATCTTCAACTTGGTCGTGGCCACCCTGGTCGCGTACATCGCGGGGGGCGCGCACGGACCGGGCGCGGAGTACATGGACGTGTTCGGGACCGTGGGCCCGGCGACGTTCCTGGCCTACGCCTTCGCCAGCGTGCACGAGAGCATCTGGATGGGCCTGCCTCGAAGCGCGGCGATCAAGCAGGGTCTGGACGGATTCGTCTACGCGCTCCTCACGGCGGGCATCTTCGGATGGCTGTGGCCCGTGGCATGAGCGACGTCGTGTACGAATCCCGAGTCCGCATCGAACGCACGCGGGGTCCGCACCGCTTGGCGCATCTGCCGGCGCGGGACGAGCCGGTCGAGTTCGGCGTGCACGGCCCCATCGCCGCCCACTACGGGGCCGACCCGGAAACCGAGACCACGACGACCTTGGACTACGTGGTGGCCGCCACCGGAGGCTGACTGGTCGGCACCTTGGGCGGCGTGCTGGAGGCACGCGGGATCGATGCGTCGGACGGCAAGCTGACGGCCGAGGTCACTGGCAACGTCTCGAAGGAGGAGGGCGTGCTGTCTTTGCGGGCAATTCACGTGAAGTACCGGCTCGAAGCGGACGGCGCGGACCGCGAGGCGATCCGCCGGGCGCACGACATGCACGCCGACCGTTGCCCCGTCTACCGGACGCTCCACAAGTGCGTGGACGTCACGACCGAGCTGGCCGTCGCGCCCCCAAGATGAACCCGCGGGCCAACTGCCGCCGTAGTGCCTCAGGCGACCGCCCGAGCGCAACCACCTAACGGGACAAAAGGACCTCGACGATGAGTCTCATCCTCCGACGCATCCTGCGGCTGGCGCTGGACTGGCTTCGGTCCAAGATCTGACCTCCACGTCGAGCTTGGCCAACGCGTACTCGGGGTCGTCCCAGTACGTGGCCAAGTAGCGGCCGTCCGCCGTGGCCGAGAGTCCGCCGTAGCCGGTCTCCACCGGCGTGCGAGCCAAGATGTCCCCTTCCGGCGAGACCACCAGCCACTCCGAACTCGACGGCCCTTCCTCGGGCCACACCTTCACGACGTTGAGAATGTCCCCGTTCTCGCGTTCGTGCAGGAAGACCGACTGCGTCCACGCGTTGGTCGTGCTGTAGCCGTCCGCCTCGTACGTCACCGCCCGGTCCGCCTCGGACGCCGAGACGATTTGTTCGTCTTCGATCACCACATGCGCCCCGTTCCCCAAGAGATCGGCATACCGCGTGATCCGGAACGGAGCCGCGTCCGACACTAGCAGTCCGCCGTCCCGCGTCACGGCCATGGGTCCGCCCGACGCGCGGCGAACGGTCTCCCATTTCGGATGATTCAACGCGGGATGCCAGCTCTTGACGGGACGGCCTTCGCCGTCGAACCGGTGCACGGCCCAGCGCGCCAGCTCATGCTCCGAGTCGCCGAAGCCGCCACTGAGGATGAAGCCGCCTTCCCCCGTCGCCACCATGCCGCTGAAGCCCACGGGCGCGCCCCATCTCAGGCGCCGAACGAACCGCTTGTTCTCTCCCAAGAACAGAAAGCCCCGGTCGTCCCGCAACACGACGTCGCCCGCCAAGCTCGTTGCAAAGCTCCTTGCGCGACGGATCTCCCTGGGACCGTCTCCCTCGCGAAGCACGCGGCTCGCGCCCAATCCTTCGCTGGAAAAGGCCCAGACCTCCGACAGTTCGGTGTCGCTCACCCAAATCGTGCCGTCCGGCCATTGCATGGTGGCTCCCGGCCACACGAAGCCGAAGTCGGAATCGCCAGGCGTGCTCCACACCTTGGAGACGCACACCTCCATGGGGTACGTCGCGCCTCGCTGCGCCGCGGCCAAGCCCGGCTGGGCAAGTCCGGCCAACGCCAGCATCCAAGGCAACCAGACTTTGGCGAACACGGTCATGGCGGCGTTGGATCGACGGTCGAAGGCGGACATGGCGGTCTTCCTTTCCTGTTCTGGGCGTTCTCGAGAACGAGACGAGGCCGACTCTACACGGACGAGGCCGACTCTATACCATGGGCTTCAATCAGGCCGAGGTCCCACACCCAGCGCTGCCAGCGGATGGCAAGCGGATTCGTGATGATCGCCATCCCCCCATCAGACAGCTCTCGTGCAAGAAAAGCCCAGTCGTCGCCGTTGCAGTTTATCGCCGCGAAGTGCCGTCGCCCGACACGTCGCAACGCCACAGCGACGCCATTAAGGTCGAGAATTCTCATGTTCGAATCAAGCCCGAGGCTGACTTGCTGATGCTGCACGTCCGGTCCACCATCGGTCGGTACGCACTCCGTCCGATCAAACCAGAAGTCAATCTTGATTCTCGTGCACTCGCAACCCCCAGTAATCGTGCAGGTCTTCCTGTCCCGCTCAAGGTTCGAAGTGCAGGCGCTGCCGCCACGTCCGTCCGCGCAGTCGTCGCCACCATTGCACGCAACGCACTGCGCTTGGAGGGACGACAAGCCGCTGCCCGGGAGCACCAACAGTGCAACCATGATCGCGAATGCGCTCGTGGTCAGCTTGGAGTTCGGGGTCCACATGAGCATGCTCCGTATCTTGAAGAAGATTGAGGTCTTGGCGATGGAATCGCCGCTTGCATAGGGGGGATACGCAGGGAGGCCGTATCTGGGAGTGTCATTTTTCGTCACGGGCCTCGGTTCGGCCAAGCCGGGCCAACTGGCGATGTCGCGCCACGCCACCGCCCGGCGGCGTCGGGGCGTGCGGAAGCTCGACAAGGACAGCAAGGGCGGCTGAGGGCTTTGCATCTCAGCTGGCACGGGGTAGAAGGGCAACATCCACATTCGCGGACACCGGAAGCCGCCGACGGGACTCCGACCGGCCCGAAGGCGGGGCCGCCCGGCCGCGGGCAATGGACCGCCTATCCCTCCGATATGCGCATTTCGGCCGCGCGGGCGTGGGCGGCCAAGCCCTCCATGCGAGCGAGGGCCGCGGCGTCTCGGGCGGCGTCGTCGAGTTCGGGGCCGGGCTCGACGCGGACCCAGGTGGGGCGGCGAAGAAACGAGAAGACGGAGAGGCCGGCAGCGAACCGGGCCGATCCGCCGGTGGGGAGCACGTGGTTGGGGCCCAGGCCGTAGTCGCCCAGGACTTCGGCGGACGCTTCGCCGACGAAGGCGGCGCCGTACGCGTCGAGTTCGCCGGCCCAGCGGTCCGCGCGGCCGCCGTGAATCTCCAAGTGCTCGGGCGCCAGTTCCTGGCAGCAACGGAGGGCCTCGCGCTCGGTCGCGACGACGGCGAATCCGTTGGCCAGGGCGGCGGCAGCGGTCTCGGCCGTCTCCAGGACCGGCAACTGCTTGGCGAGCTCCTCGTCGACGCGGGCGGCGAGGGAGGCGGACGTGGTGACGAGCACCGGGAGGGCGACGTCGTCGTGCTCGGCCTGGGCAAGCAAGTCGGCGGCGATGAGCTTGGGATCGCCGGCCTCGTCCGAGAGCACCACCAGCTCGGAGGCGCCGGCCAGCGAGTCCACGCCCACGGCGCCCACCAAGAGCATCTTCGCGCCCGTGACCCAGTGGTTGCCGGGGCCCGCGAGCACGTCGCAGCGCGGAACCTCCACGCCGTACGCCATGGCGGCCATGGCCTGCGCGCCGCCCGCGGCCAGCACGCCGTCGACGCCGGCGATCGCGGCCGTGGCGAGCATCTGGCGCGACGGGTCGGGCGACGCCAGCCACACCTCCTCGACGCCCGCGACCCTGGCCGTGACCGTCGTCATGAGCGCCGACGAGGACAACGGGAACCGTCCGCCGGGCGCATAGCACCCGGCCACGCGGACGGGCGTCAAGCGATCTCCGGCCGTGCCGCCGGGCACCGCCGCATGAGCGGGGGAAGCCGTATCCAACTGTGCGCGCGCGAATCGCTCGATGCGGGCCGCCGTGCGTTCCAGCAATTCGCGCTCCGACGGGCGCAGCGAACGGAGCGCCGCCTGGAGGTCCGCCTTGGACTTGAGGAGGGGCGCGCCAGCCGGCAGGCGGTCCCACCATTCCGCATACTGGCGCAACGCCACCATGCCGCCGTCCCGCACCCCGGACACGATCCTGGAAATCGCGGGCAGCGACTCTTCCGGCACGACCGGCCCGCGCTGGCTGGGCGCGTCCGCGGGCGCCACCCGCCTCAGGCGCGGGGCGGAGGCGATCGTCGGGTCAGGGGCGGCGCCCGCGCTTGCTCGGCAATTGTTCGTCATTCATCCCTCCGCACGCCGTCGCCTTTGGGGAGACTGGCGGGCCGCCGGCCGATCCTTGCCGCCCGGCGGTCCAGCTCGCGCTCCACGTCGGCGAAGCTCGCGCGGGAACGAGCCAGGGCCACGGAAGCGAAGTAGAGGAGGTCGGCGGCTTCCCGGACGGCGTGCTCCCGGTCTTGGGCGGCAGCGAGTTCGCCGGCTTCCTCGAGCAGCTTGCCGCGCAGCAGGGCGGGGTCGCCGAGGAGCCGGTTGGTGAGCGAGCCGGGCTCCGGGCGGGCGAAGCGGCGCGCGACGGTGCGCTCCAAGGCGCCCACGCCGCGGCCGGGGCCGAAGCACGTCCAGTCGCCGCGATGGCAGAAGCCGGGCTCGGACTGGGCGACGGTGAAGCGAAGCGCGTCGCGGTCGCAGTCGGCGTCGATGCGGAGCAGCGACTGGACGGCGCCGGAAGACTCGCCCTTGCGCCAGAGTCCGCGGCTGCGGGAGCGGTAGACGCCGCGTCCTTCCTCGATGGCCGCGCGCACGCTCTCCAAGTCCGACCACGCCAACCCCAGCGCCGCGCCCCGCTCGTCGGTCACCAACGTCGGCCACAACCCGTCCTCGCGATCCGACCGCAACGGCGCGGCAAACGCCTCCGCCAGGCCCAGGACGCCGCGGTAGAGGGCCATGCCGACCTGCGCGTCGGCGCCTTGGTCGTCCAGCCATCGCACGTC
The DNA here is from genome assembly GCA_965242735.1 of Longimicrobiales bacterium. GTDB lineage: Bacteria > Gemmatimonadota > Gemmatimonadetes > Longimicrobiales > Gaopeijiaceae. The sequence goes on from OZ251497.1 coordinate 14,098, forward strand.
CTCGGCGGTGGCGACGCCGCCCGCCACGGTGAGCCGGGCCGTCCCCGCCGCCCCGGCCAGCGCCCGGACGCCCTCGCGCGCCACGCCGCCCATCATGCCCTCGCCTTCCACGAACGTCGCCAGAAAGCCGCCGGCCAAGCCGTCCAGCTCCGCCATGCGCTCGACCACGGTCCGCCCCGTCCGTTCGGTCCATCCCTTCACCACCACTTCGCCCTCCCACGCGTCCAGCGCGACCACCACGCGCTCCGCCGGCAGACCTTCCAGCACTTCCGGCACCGCCGCCGTCCCCAGCACCACCTTGGCCGCCCCTCGGTTCAGCCAAGCGACGGCGTCTTCGCGGGTGCGGATGCCGCCGCCGACGCGGCAAGGCGCCAGCCGGCACAGCTCGGCCATCACCTCCGCGTTCGAACCGCGGCCCAGCGCGGCGTCCAGGTCCACCACGGCCACCTCGCCGACGCGGCCGAACTTCTCGGCGAGCGGGCGCGGGTCGCCGGCGTCGAGGACCTGCCGCCGGCCCTGCACCAGCTGCACGGCGCGGCCGCCCGCCAGGTCGATCGACGGAACGATCACGCTTGCGCTCCAAGGGGCCACCGCACGCGCACGCCGGCGTCCGCCAGGGCCTGCTTGACACGCTCGACCGTCCAGGCGCCCGTGTGGAAGATGGACGCGGCCAGCACCGCGTCGGCTCCGGCGGCGACCGCTTCGGCCATGTGCTCCGGGGAGTCCGCGCCTCCCGACGCCACGATGGGCACGTCGACCGCGCGGCGCGTCTGCGCGAGGAGATCGAGCTCGTAGCCGCTGCGCGTGCCGTCGCGGTCGAAGCTGGTCAGCAGGACCTCGCCTGCGCCCGCATCCACCGCCGTCCGGGCCCAGGCGACGGCGTCCAAGCCCGTCGGCTCCGTGCCCGAACGCACCATGACCTCGTATCCGCTCTCGCAACCGCGGCCGGCCGGGGCGCGGGCCGCGTCGACGGCGACGACCACGCACTGCGCGCCGAAGCGGGCCGCCATCCCTTCGACGACAGCCGGGTCGCGCACGGCCGCGGTGTTGACCGACACCTTGTCGGCGCCGGCCTCGAGCAGCGCGGCGGCGTCGGACACTCCCGACACGCCGCCCCCCACGACCAGCGGCGCCGACAACTCCCGGCGCACCTGCCGGACGGTCTCGGCGCGGGCGGCCCGGCCCGCGGCCGTCGCGGTTACGTCGAGAAGCACGATCTCGTCGGCGCCCTGAGCCTCGTAGGCGGACGCGAGGGCCGCCGGGTCGCCTTGGTCGGCCAGCGCCTGGAAGTTGACGCCCTTCACAACGCGGCCTTCGCGCACGTCCAGGCAGGGAACGACCCGGACGGGAAGCGGGGACGGCGGCGGGCGAGGGCGGACAGGGCGGTGCGCGTCGGCGGACGGCGGCGAAGACGGACGGCCGGGGGGAGGCGCGTTGCCGGACGCCGGGGAAGAAGGTCGGCCGTGTCGTGCTGCGTCGGCGGTCGACGGCGAAGACGGACGGCCATGTCGTTCCGCGTTGCTGGCCGGCGGGGAAGAAGGACGGGAGGTCAAGCGCGGATCCAGCGCGAGAGGAGGGCACGCCCGTAGGCACCCGATATCTCGGGGTGGAACTGGCAACCGACGACGGGGCCCAGCTCGGCCGCCGCGACGAATCGGCCGCCGTAGCTGGACCAGGCCGCCTTCCATCCCTCCGGCCGCTCCAGGAGACAATAGGAATTGGCGAAGTAGGCGTAGCCGCCGGACACGACGCGGCAGTCCTCGTCCGGCTCGACCAAGTTCCAGCCCATCTGCGGCACGCGGAGCCCGGCGGCCGCGCGGAGTCCGGCCCCTTGACCGGCGGCCCGCGTCCCAAGCCGAACGGCCGTCCCCGCGAAGACGCCCAGTCCCTCGGCGCCGGGGGCCTCGGCGCTCCCTGCGGCCATGAGCTGCAGGCCCAGGCAGATGCCCAACGTGGGGCGCCCCCGCTCGATGCGTTCCCGCAGGGCGTCCGCGACGCCGTTGGCGGCGATGGCGTCTCGGGCGGCGGCGAAGGCTCCCACGCCGGGCAGCACGACCCGGTCGGCGCGCGCGACTTCGCGAGCCCCGCCGGACGGAGACACCCGGCAGCCCAGCCGCTCGAGCGCGGCCATCACCGAAGCCAAGTTGGCCGCGCCGGTGCGCACGACGGTCGCGCGCGGCCCGCCTGGGCTCACAGGGCGCCCTTGACCGACCGGGGCCGGTTGGCGGCGGCGTCTCCGGCGGGCGCGCGGCGGCAGGCGGCCTCCAGCGCCAGCGCCAGCGCCTTGAAGGCGGCCTCGGCGCGATGGTGGTCGTTCTCGCCCCGAATCACGTCGACGTGAAGCGTGACCCCGGCGGCTTGGGCGAACGAACGGAAGAAGTGGGGGACGTTCTCGCACGAGAGGCCGCCCAGCCGGTCGCGGGAAAGGCCTAGGTCTCCGGCGAAGCACGCACGTCCCGACAGGTCGGCCACCGCGCGCGCCAGCGCTTCGTCGAGCGGCGCGTGGGCGCTGCCGAACCGGACCAGCCCGGACAAGTCTCCCAGAGCCTCGCGCATCGCCTCGCCCAAGCCGAGCGCGACGTCCTCGGCCGTGTGGTGATCGTCCACGGACAGATCGCCCTCGCACGCCAGGTCCAGGTCCCAGCCCGCGTGAAACGCCAGCGTGGCGAGCATGTGGTCGAGAAAGCCGATGCCGGTCTCGACGCGAATTTCGCCCGCTCCGTCGATCCGCAGGTCCACGCTGACGCCCGTCTCGTTCGTCTTTCGGACGAGGCGGCCTCGTCGTTCCTTGGCGCTCATGGCGGGCTCCCTTCGCAGGTGTCTCGGGTTGCGGGCTCGCTGGTCGCCTCGCGGGGCGCCAAGGGCAATTGTCGCCAAGCCGCCGCGTCCGCGGCGTGCACGATCCGCGCTGCCCCGGCGTCCCTCAGCGCGGCCTCCATCTTCGGGCCGGCCCCCGGCGACAAGACGCCGACCGGCACCGCGCCGGCGCCGCGAGCCGCCACAATATCGTCGGGCGTGTCTCCGAACATCCAGGCGCTGCCGGCGCCGAGTTGCTGAAGGGCGAGCAGGACGGGCGCGGGATCCGGCTTGAGAGGGGCGTCCTCCCGGCAGACGACGGCGGAGAAGAAACGGGCCAGCCCGTGCTCTTCGAGGAAGCGGCGCGCGTCCGCCCGGGGGCGTCCGGTCACGACGCCCAGGCGGAACCGGCCAGCCAGCGACGCCAGCCAGCCGCGGTCGGGAATCAAGGTCTCGAAGCGCCGAAGGCCCGGCTCGTCCTCCGTGCCCTGGTACGCCTTCTCGAAGCGGTCGCGCACGTCGGCGAAGGACGCCACCACTCCGGCGTCCCGGACAAGCGCGCGCGTCAGCTCCCAGTCGTCGTTGGCGCCGCCCTTCGCCTTGGCCGCCTCGATCTGCGCCGGTCCGACCTCCACGCCGTACGATCTGCAAGTCGCCGCAATCGCTTCCCGGTACGACCGCCGCACGTCCGCCAGCACGCCGTCCATGTCGAAGAGGAGCGCTTCCGGCTCGCACATGCATCCCAACGCGCGCTCCAGCCGGGCCAGTCCCTCGTCGTTCGCAGGCGCCGCCACGCGCACGTGCTCCGGCAAGTGGCCGAATCGCCTGACGCGAACGCCCTGGGCCTCCAGGCCGAGAGCGGTCCACCGCGCGTCCGGCATCCGCGCCAGGACGAAGTTGGCCTGGGACGGAACAGGCGCTCCGCCCGCCGCGCGTAGCAGGTTCGCGAGCCGCTCCCGGCGCTTGCGGACCGCCGCCGCGAACGCGCGCATGTCGTCCGCGCCCCGCGCAAGGCGTTCGGTCGCCACCGCAACGGCCACGCCGCTCACGGGGAAGGGGCCGCCTTGTCGCCGAAGCTCCGCGACGCGCTCCGGCTCGCCCACCGCGAAGCCCACGCGGAGCCCGGCCAGTCCCCAGGCCTTGGACAGCGTCCGGACGAGCACGACGTTGGGACGCCCCAGCAATGCCGGCGTCGGGTCTTCGTCCGCGAACTCCACGTACGCCAAGTCGGCCATCAGCACGACGTGCTCCGGAAGCGCGCGGACGAGCCGCAGCCAGTCGGCCTTGCCGAAGGCCCAGCCCGTCGGGTTGTTGGGCGAGACGACGGCGACCAAGGCCGTCTTCTCGGTCACCGCGTCCAAGACGGAATCGATCGGCGGCGTGCCCCATTCGTGCTCGACGGGCCGCAGGGTCGCGCCTGCCCGGCGGCCGCAGTCAGGGATGACCTCGAAGGTCGGCGAAGGAAAGACCAGCTCGCGTCCCGGCCCCGCATGGGCGCGCACGATGCGATCGATGGCGTCGTCGCCGCCGGTCGTGGCCAGGACTTGGGACGGATGGGCGCCGAGGAAGGCGGCGTAGGCGGCTTCGAGGGGAGCGGGATTGGGATACTTGGCCAGCAGCTGCGGACCGTGGTCGATCAGGCGCCGCAACGTCTCGGCGGGCGGCGGCGCGCCTTCGTTCAGGCTGAGGTCGAGGAGCGGCGGCGCATCGGAGCGGACAGGGCTCATTGAACGATCTGGCGGGGCTGGGCGACCACCAGGTCGGTGGCGCCGAGCCCCCGGAGGCGGACCAGCAGCTCGGGCAGGCCTTCCCGCGGAACCGCGGCCCGCACGGAGTACGCGGCCTCGCCGTGCAGCCTCGCGACCGTCGGCCGGCGCATGCAGGGCAGTGCCGCGATCACGCGCTCGAAGGCGTCCTCGGACACGTTGAGCTCCAGCATGACGCGGTTGCGGGCTTCGAGCACCGACTCCAAGAGCATCGCGAAGTCTCGAATCCCCGGCGCCTTGGCTTCGTCCGAGAGGGCGGCCCCGTTCGCGTAGAGGCGCGTCGAGGAGCGCATCAGCGTGTCCACGACCACCAAGCCGTTGCGCCGCAACGTGGCGCCCGTCGCCACGTTGTCCACGATCACGTCCGCGTCCTCCGGGGGGAAAGCCTCCGTGGCGCCGTAGGAACGCACCAGGGACGCCTTCAACGCCTTTCGGTCGATCCAGGCGCCGGAGAGCCGCACGTATTCGGACGCCACCACCAGCAACCGGCGGCCGGCTGGCTTGCCGCCTCCGCCGACACGCGTCCACGGGGTCCGCAGTTCGCCGCCGGCCGCCAGCGCGGAAGGAGCGGCTGCAACGACGCGGACCGGGTCCAGTCCCGTGTCCAACAGCTCCACCAAGTCCGCTTCCATCTCGGCCACCCAATCGGCGCCGGCGAAGCCCACGTCCCTCGAGCCCGCCTGCAGCATCTCGACCACGTTTTGCGGCTTCAGAAGCTTCGCCTCGAACCCCGGCCAAGCCAGACTCGGGCGGTAGCTTCGCTCGGCGAGCCGAACGCCGATGCCCGCGTCGCCCAGGAGGGCCAGAACCCCGGCCTGCATCCGTCCCTTCGGCAACCCGAGCCGAATTGCCGCGGCGCCCCCCGCCGCGATTCCGGCGCCACGCTCGCCGGCCTTGGCCGGCACGGGGGGACACATGCGTTTGCGGTCGATCAGTCGATCAGACCTGCGCGGCCTTCGCGATCAGCTCTTCGCCCGTCTCGCACTCGACCAGCAACCGCCCGATCCGAGAGACGCGATCCGTGTCGCCAACCGCCTCGAGCAACTCGGCCAGTCGCCCCGCCGTCTCCTCGCCGAACTTCATCTCGCCCGCCTCCCGTAGGTGTCCAGGTGCGCGACCTCCGCCTCCGTCGCGCCCGAATTTATCATCTGGCTCCGAATCCTCTCCACGAGCGCGCCGTCCCTCGCCGTCCTCCGTTTGCGCGACTTCCCGGCCCTCCCTATGATGACGACCAGCACAGGAACGAGCGACTCCGACAGCCACGAGGCGCCGATGCTTCAACCCGACTTCATCGAATCGAGGAGAGGCGGCTTCACCCGCCGCAAGTTCGTCAAGGGCGTGATCGCCGCGGGCGCGACCGTCTCGGCGGCAAGCTACCTGTTCCGCGAAGGGGGCCTGCCGGCCCTGGGGCTCTCGGCCCAAGGCGCGGTGGAGCGCATGATCGCGCTGACGGTCAACGGCCGCCCGCGCCGCGTGGACGTCATGAAGCAGGAGACGCTGGCCATGACGCTCCGCTACAAGCTGGGGCTCACGGGAACCAAGCTGGGGTGCGACCGGGCCGAATGCGGCGCCTGCACGGTGCTGATCGACGGCGTGGCGCATTACGGCTGCTCCATCCTGACCCACTCCGTGCGCGGGCGCGCCGTCAGGACGATCGAAGGACTGGAGCAGGAGGACGGGACGCTTCATCCCGTCCAGCAGGCCGTCATGGACGAGGGCGGCTTCCAGTGCGCCTTCTGCGCGCCGGGCTTCGCGATGAGCATGACCGCCATGCTGGCCGACAACCCGAATCCGACCCGCGACGAAGCCGCCCTGGCGCTCTCGGGCAACCTCTGCCGGTGCGGCGACTACGACAAGATCCTCAACACGGCGATGCGAGCGGCCGAACTCGCCCGCGCACGCGCCTAGTCCCGATGAGCAACTCGCAGACCGGACGGCGACGCGAGGCCGCCCTCGTCCGCGCACGGACCCAAGACGTCTCGTGCCGGTCGCCGTCGCGAAGCGAACGGGCCCAGCCCGCCCGCGCACGCGCCTGACCCAAAACGAATAGGGAGAGCGAACCATGGCCGAGAACCTGATCGGCGCCGACATCGCCCCGCCCGACCTGCACGCCAAGATCACCGGCCGCGCCCGCTACGCGGAGGACTTCCGGGCCGAGGGGATGGTGTTCGCCAAGCTGCTGTCGAGTCCCATGCCCCATGCGCGGGTGCGAGCCGTGGACGCGCGGGCCGCGGAGGCGATGGAGGGCGTGCTGGGGATTCTTCGCGCCTCCGACCTGCCGGGCGACGATCCGGGCCGCGAGAAGGCGCTGACCGACGAGCCCAAGTACGAGGGCGAGCCCATCCTGGCCGTGGCGGCGGTGGACGAGACCACGGCGGCGGCGGCGGTCGAGGCGATCCGGGTGGACTTGGAGCCGCTGCCGTTCGTGCTGGACCCGCTCGACAGCCTGCGCGAGGGCGGGCCGGACGCGCGCTTGGACGGCAACGTGAGGCGCGGGCGCGAGGTGGAGTCGCTCAAGTGGCCGGCCTCCGTGTTCGAGGAAGCCGGGCCGGACGCGCTGCCGATGGGCGAGGCGACGGTCGAGTGGGCCGTGGGCGACGTGGAGGCGGGCTTCGCGGCGGCGGACGCCGTCGTCGAGGAGACGATCGTCCACCAGTCCGTGACGCACCATCCCATGGAGCCGCGCAGCTGCATGGCGTACTGGCAGAACGGCAAGCTCTTCCTGCACGGCTCCACGCAGAGCACGGCGCGCACCCGGCCGGCGGTGGCCGGCATGCTCGACATCGACGCCGACGACGTCGTGCTCGTGGCCGAGTACTGCGGCGGCGGCTTCGGCAGCAAGATCGCGGGCTCGCCGATCATGGCGGTGCCCGCGGCGCTCTCGCGCAAGATCGGCCGTCCGGTCATGCTGCGCGTCACCCGCTACGAGGAGAACTACATCGGCCGCGCCCGCGCCGGATTCCAGGGATGGGCGCGCCTGGGGTTCCGCGCCGACGGCCGCATGACCGCGCTCGACCTCTACCTCGTCCAGGACAGCGGCCCCTACGGCGCGTCGGACTTCACGACCGCCGGGCTGGTCTCGTCCCTCTCCTACCAGCCCGAGAACATGCGCTTTCGCGGCGTGCCCGTGTACACCAACACGCCGCCCCGCTCCGCCCAGCGCGCTCCCGGCGGCGCCCAGATCGTGGCCATGCTCGAGCCCCTCGTCGACAAGGCGGCGCGCGAGCTGAACGTGGACCGGCTCGAGATCCGCAAGATCAACGCGGCGGGCCACGACGGCTGGGTCGGCGCCAACCAAGGCAACCTCACCAGCGCGTACGTGCGCGAGGCGCTCGACTTGGGCGCGCGCGTGTTCGACTGGGACGCGAAGAAGGCCCTGTCCGGGCGACGGGAAGGGACCCGGGTGACCGGCGTCGGCATCGGCCTGAGCCCGTTCGTCAGCGGCAGCACGGGCTTCGACGGACTGCTCGTGGTGCGCCCGGACGGCAAGCTTCACGTTCACCAGGGCATCGGCAACCTGGGCACGCACTCCATCGCCGACACCGCACGCGCCGCCGCGCAGCTGCTGGACCTCGCCTGGGACCAGGTGGTCGTCGTCTGGGGCGACACCAGCAAGCACTTGCCGTGGAGCTCCGTGCAGGCGGGCAGCCAGACCACGCACGCGCACACGCGGGCCAACCGCGCGGCGGCCGAGGCGCTGGTGGGTCTGCTGCAGGAACTCGCGGCGCGGGACTTGGGCGGCGCGCCGGGCGACTACCGCGTGGCGGACGGACGGGTCTTCCGGGCGGGCAATCGCTCGGTGGGGATGGACTTCGCGCGCGCGGCTCGCCGGGCGATCGAGCTGGGCGGCAAGTTCAGCGGCGGCGAGGCGCCCGACGACCTTCACGACATGACCAAGGCGTCGGTGGCCGGCTTGGCGGGCTCCGGTCTGGTGGCCGCGGCGAAGGACAACTATCCCCGCGAAGGCGCCACGTTTTCGTGGGTGATCGGATTCTGCCAAGTCGAGCTGGACGTCGAGACGGGCCAAGTCGAGATCGTGGACCTGGCCTCGTCCGCCGACTGCGGCACGGTGCTCCACGCCCGCAGCCTGGCCGCGCAGACCAACGGCGGCCTGATCCAAGGCGTCGGCATGGCGATGAGCCAGCGCTGGGTCTTCGATCCCAAGTGGGGCATCCCCTTCACCAAGCGCTTCTACACGGCCCGCCCGCCCGGCATCCTGGACGTGCCCCGCCGCCTGCGCTTCGCCGCCGTGGACCAGCCCGATCCCCAGACCCCCGTCGGCGCCAAGGGCATCGGCGAGCCCCCCGTCGGCGCCGGCGAGGCCGCCTATGCCTGCGCCGTGGCCGACGCGATGGGCGGCCGCTGCCTCTGCCGCACGCCGCTGACGGCCGACATGATCCTGGCGGAGCTCGAGGGACGGCCCCGGCCTTACGGGACGCTGGAGACCCATGTCTGAGCGCGGAGGGCGTCGCCGTCCGGCATCGTCGTCCGTGCGCGTTCTCGGCCGTCCGGCGACAGACCGTTCGGACGCCGCGTCCGCTCGGCCACAGTGGAGCCGGCGCTCCGGCCGCCCGTCCCCCCGCACACCGAGGAGGACCCGACAATGGCAGTGATTCGCGACATGATTCCGCCCTTCGAGCTCTACCAGCCGACGGACGTCGACGCCGCGCTGAGCCTCTTGAGGACGCATCGCGAGGATACCTGGGTGCTCGCGGGCGGACTGGACAGCTTCGACTGGTTCAAGGACCGGATCAAGCGGCCCGCCACGGTGATCGACCTGGGCGGCGTGGAAGCGCTCAAGGGCATCCGCAAACGCGACGGCGGCGGCTTGGAGATCGGCGCCATGACCAGTCTCGCCGACGTGGCCGAGGACGAAACAGTGAAGGCGTCCCATCCGCTGCTGGCCGAATCCGCCGGGCTGGTCGCCACGCCCCAGATTCGCAACCAGGGCACCCTGGGCGGCAACATTGCCCAGGACACACGTTGCTGGTACTACCGCAGCGGATGGCCCTGCTACCGCGCCGGCGGCAACATCTGCTACGCGGCCACGCCCCGCTCCATGAACCGCGAGCACTGCATCCTGGGCGCGAGCCGCTGCGTGGCGGTGAATCCGTCCGACACTGCGCCCGCCTTGGTCGCGCTGGACGCGCAGATGCTCGTTGCGCGCGGCGGAGGGGAACACCAACAGGGCTACGCCGCCGCCGATTTCTTCGTCGGCCCGGCCATCGACATCACCCGCATGACCGTCCTGGAGCCCGGCGATCTGCTGACGAGCATCGTCTTGCCCGCGCCTCGCCCCGGCGCCCGGTGGTACTTCGAGAAAGTCCGCGACCGCAAGGCATGGGACTTCTCTCTGGCCAGCGTCGCCTCGGTGCTGGAGATGGACGGCGACCGCGTGCGCGACGCGAGGATATCCGTCAACGGCGTGGCGCCGGTTCCCGTGCGCTGCGAAGCCGCCGAAGCGATGGTGCGCGGCCAAGTCCCCGGCGACGAGATCGCCTTGGCGGCGGGCGAAGCGGCCGTGGAGGACGCCCATCCGTTGCGCCACAACGACTACAAGATCGCGCTCATGCGAAACTTGGTGCGCAGGGCGGTGCGCGATGCGGCGTGAGGGCCGTTAGATGGACTTCCTTCGGCGCGCGCTGAACCCCTGGGGCGAGACCGTCCTCATCGGCGTCTCGTGGGACTTGATATGGGCGGCGGTGGCCGTGGGCGCGCTGTTCGTCGCCGGTCACTCTTTGTTGGTGCCCAAGAAGAAGGCGACGGGGCCGGTCGATCCGTCGGAAGCCGCGGGCCTGCCCGAGAAGATCCTGCGTCACACGACGGGCGCGCGGGCGTTTCACTGGTCCATGACCGTGGCCATGTTCGTGCTGCTGATCACTGCGTTCTTTCCGTTGCTGGGCATTCGCTTTCCGTGGGTGACGATTCACTGGATCGCGGGCTTCGGGCTGATCCTGACGGTCGTCTATCACGTCTATCACGTGTTCGCCAAGCAGGACATCCGCACCATGTGGATGGGCCGGCGCGACGTGGACGAAACGGCGCGCAACCTCAAGCGGGCGCTCCGGGCGACGGACGAAGACCCGCCGCGCCCCGGCAAGTATCCGGCGGACCAGAAGATGTTCCATCACGCGGCCACGGTCGTGACCTTGGGCGCCGTGGCGACGGGCGTGCTCATGATGTTCCGCATCGACCATTTTCTCTGGGAGCAGAACCCCTACATCCTGAGCGACGCGGCCTGGGGCTGGGTGTACGTGATCCACGGCATCTGCGGCATCGGCCTGATTTTCCTGGTCATCGCGCACGTGTACTTCGCGATTCGGCCGGAGAAGCGTTGGATGACGTGGTCGATGATCAACGGCTGGATCGGACGCGACCGCTACCTGCAGAACCACGATCCGACGCGCTGGGTGGTGGCGGAGGGCGGAGAAGGGGGGACGGGCGGCGGCGTGGGGGCGAGCGGCGGCGTGGTCGCGGGCGGCGGCGTGGGGGCGAGCGGCGGCGTGGTCGCGGGCGGCGAGCCGAGCGAAGCGGCGGTTGCGGGCGCCAAGAGCGAAGCGGCGGAGGGATGAACGAGGAGATCGGCGCAGGCGGGAGCGGCGAACCGCGGTCGCACGGTGGTCCTAGGGCGCCGAAATGTCGTCCGCGAGAGGTGGTGCTCTGCGACGTGGTCGCCGTCCGGTCGCAGCGGCGGTCCTCGTGACGCTCGACGACCTCAAGGCGCGCATCGACCAAATCGAGGAAGCGTACGAGTTCTGCTTGGCGTACGCCGCCCAAGGACTGTCCGGCGACGCGGCGGACGCGAGCGGCGGTCAGGCGCGCGACTTTCTGCAACGCTTCGACAGCGCGCTCGACGGCTTGGCGGACGGATTCCGGGCGCTTCTGCCGGGCGCCGACGAGCATGAAGCGGCCATCTCCGTGCTGGAACGCGACGCGGCGGCCACCCGGGCGCTGGTCCGGCTTGCGCTGGCACAGCCCAGGCTCTCCTCGCAGCTCGTGGACAACCTTAACGGGTCGATACACGTGCGCGCCCTGCTGACGGACGTCTTCTTCCTGGGCGACTTGGTCGGCTAGTTCAGACCAACCGATTCCCTTCGCCCGAAGGCACCGCGAGCGAGCGCTTGAAGACGGCGATCTCCCGGTCGATGTCGTCGGGGTCCTCGATGGATTCTCCGCGCGCGGCGCGCAGGTGCAGTTCCAGGCTGTACCGGCAACACTCGGCGACATACCAAATGAACGCGGCCAAGCTCCCGGTCGCTTGCGCCTGCTCGATCTCGGAGATGTATCGGTCCCGTCCGTCTCGCTGGACCATGGCAACGGTGTACCCGTGCTTCATGAGGATCAAGTTCATCAGCAAGCGCGCCATTCGGCCGTTGCCGTCGTCGAAAGGATGAATGTGCACGAACCGGTGGTGAAACGTGGCCGCGACGACGATGGGGTGTTCGCCTTCAGCTTCCTTGGCGCGATGCCAGTCGATCAGATCGCTCATCATCGGCTGGACCTGTTCCGGTGGCACGAAGTAGTGCATCGCGCCCGTCTGCGTCCGCACGTTGTTGGGCATCTTCTTGTACTCGCCGACGGCGATGGTCCGCATCACGCGTCGCCCGTCAGGGGTCTCGGCAGGCGTCTCGTAGGGCTCCTTCAAGAGGATTCCGTGCAGGTTGCGCAGGAATGCTTGGTTGAGCGCGTCGCCTTCTGCGGCCGCTTTCTCGATTGCCGTCACGGCGGCGTCGTGCCCTACGATGTCCAAGTGGTCCCGCAACGGCTTGCCGCGAGCGGTGAGGCCGTGGAGGATCAGCGATCGCACTTCGCCCAGGGTCAAGGCGTTGCCTTCAATGGCATTGGAGTGGTAGTTCCATTCGATCCTGAGCTTCTGCGCCAAGCGGCCGATCGCCTCCGCCGGCAACGGACGGCGGTTGTCCAATTCGGCCTTCAGCCGGTCGATCTCCGCAATGACGTCGGTGGCCATGGTGGTCTTCCTTCGGGGCGGGAAGGCCCTACATCGCGTCCCCGTACAAGCGGCCGCCGACCGCCGCGGTTCGAAGCGGACTCCAGGCGGCGCAACAGGGTCCAATATGCGTGTCCCCATACGAGTCGCAAGCACGGCACGAAGCGCAGCGACCAGCTCCTGCCGCCGCTGAAGGAGAGCGACCTGGTGGGTCCCTACGGGGCAGGGATGGACATGGGCTTGGCTCGTGCGCGTCCCCGCGCGGGGGCCGCAAGCTCGGCATCACGACGTGCGATTTCCGCTGGGGGTGCCGCGCAGGCATGGTCGGCAACCCCCTCCGCTCATCCTGCCAGCTTCACGCCGTCGCGCTCTTCGGTATCTTCGACGGTGCGCCGGGCCGTCGCCGGACGGTAGACACACGCGGCTGCGACGTCCCAGTCCGCCTGCCCGCGCCAGATTGCCGGCAACGCCCTTGCGCGCCCAACGTCCGAGCCGACCGAGAAAGGAATAGTATCATGATATCACTCCGCTCCGAAGGCTCCACCGGCCAACGAGTTGCGCATGCCGTCGGACGAGTTGCGCGTGCCGTTGGGCAAGTTGCGCGGGCCACCCAAGGAATTGCGCGTGCTTCCGGCCAAGCACACCGCACCGCCCTCCCAGCCCGGCCCCGCGGTCTCCTCGCCGTCCCGGTCCTCGCCCTGACCGCTTGCTCCGCCGACCCCTGGCCCGACCCGCCGCCGGTCACGGCCGAGGCCCTCGCCGCCGAGCACGAGGACTGGCGCGTCTACCGCCAAGGCCGCTTGGTGGAGCCGCCGGGCGGCGCAGTGATCTGGATCGGGTTGTGGGAGCTTCACGAGGGCGAGGTGCAGTTCGGGTCCGATCCGTCCCTTCCGGTCGCGCTTCCCCAGGAAGATTCGCCGCCCATCGCGGGCACGCTTCGCCGGACGGGCGACGAGGTGCTTCTGGAGCCTGCGCCCGGCGCCGGCCTCCATGTCCGCGGCGACGACGGCAACATCCCTCTGACCGGGCCGCTGACCGTGCGCAACGACCGGACCGACGATCCCACCTGGCTCGTGCTGGGATCGCTGGGCATGCGCGTCCACGCCGAGATGGGCACCGACCGGCTTTGGCTGCGCGCCTGGGACGAGGATTCGCCGAAGCGCGAGACGTTCCGCTTGCCGCCGTTCTATCCCGTGGAGCCGGAGTGGCGGATGACGGCGCGCATGGACCCCTATGCCGAGCCGCGCACGATGGCGCTCGCGGACGTGACCGACGGCACCGTCGCCAACGTCGCGCAGGGCGAGCTGGTTTTTCGGATCGACGGCAGGGAGCATCGCCTCGTGGCCTTCGCGACGGAGACGAGCAAGGACTACTTCGTCATGCTGTGGGACTCGACGGCGACGGTCGACACGTATCCCGGCGGCCGCTACATGAAGGTGCCCTTCCCGGACGAAGACGGCTGGACGGTCGTCGACTTCAACCGCGCCTACAATCCGCCGTGCGTCTTCACGCCGTATTCGGTGTGCAGCCTCCCGCCGCGGGAAAGCCGTCTGGACGTCGCGATCACGGCGGGCGAGAAGACGCCAGACGCGGACGGGCAAGGCGAGGCGTCTTGATTCGTCCCTCCGCGCGAGCGGTCGCCGCCCGTATCCGCCGGGGCGAGCTCGCTGCGGTGGACAACATCGCCCAGGCGGTGGCCTTGCACGAAGCGAGCAACCTGGACGCCTACGTCCGCTTCGACGCCGAGCGCGCTCTCGCCCAGGCTGCTCAAGTCGACGCGAAGGTTGCCGCCGGCGAGGACCCCGGCCCGCTGGCGGGCGTCGCCGTGTCGGTCAAGGACCTGTACGGCGTGGAGGGATGGCCGACCCGCGCCGGCTCCAAGCGAGACCTGCCCGAACGCTGGCAGCGCGAAGGCTTCCTCGTGAAGGCGTTGCGCTCGCTGGGCGCCGTGGTCGTCGGCAAGACCCACACGGTGGAATTCGCGTTCGGCGGCGTCGGCCTGAATCCGGGCGCCGGCACGCCGGTCAACCCTTGGGACGCCGACGAGCGCCGGGTGCCCGGGGGATCCTCTTCCGGCGCCGGGGTGAGCCTCTGGGAGGGATCGGCGCAACTGGCGCTGGGCTCCGACACGGGCGGCTCGATCCGCATCCCGGCGTCGGCGACGGGCGTGACCGGCCTGCGCCAGACCACGGGCAGATGGCCCACGGACGGCGTGGTTCCCTTGAGCTCGACCTTGGACACAGTGGGCCTGCTGGCGCGCACCGCGGCGGACTTGCGCTGGGCCTGCGAGGCCGTCGACGGGCTGGCGCGGGCGGGTGCGGGAAGAGCGACCGGCGACGGGGCGCCGGGAGGGACGCGACTAGGCTGGGGCGGCCCGGGCAGCGCGGAGGGCGCGGGGACCGGCGCAGGCGCGCTGGGCACGACACAAGGCGGGAGCGCCGAAGACGCCCTGGGCAACGTGGACGGCGGGAGCGCCGAAGGCGGCCCGGACGACCCGGGCGGCCTGGACGGCTTGCGGATCGGCGTCCCCTGGTCGTCCTACGCCTGGGAGCGCTCGGAGCCCGGGGTTGTCGCGACGGTCCGCCGGGCGCTCGGCGAGCTGGAGACGGCCGGCGCGACCCTTCTGGACATGGACTTGCCCGAGTTCGACCAAGTCGGCCGGGAATACTTGGCGGGCACCATCGTCACGCCGGAGTGCATCGAGTTCCTGGAGCGCGAGCTGCCGGAGTGGCTCGCCGTCCTGGACCCCGTGATCGGCCGACGCCTGGACGACGGCAGGAACACGGCCGCGGCCGACTACGTGCGCGTCCAGCGGCTCCGGCGGCGCGCCTCGGCGGCGGTCCACGACAGGATGGCATCGGCGCGCGCCGACGTGCTGGCCGTGCCCACGCTCCCCGTCTCGCCGCCCACCGTCGAATCCCTTGCGAAACTGGACGCCTATCGCGAAGCCAACCGCCGGATGCTGTCCTGCACAAGCCCGGCCAGCATGTTGGACATGTGCGCCGTCAGCCTGCCCGCCGGGCTCGATCCCCTGGGAATGCCCGCGGGCTTGCAGCTGATCGGGCGCAAAGGCGCGGACCCGGCCTTGCTGGCCATGGCCGCGGCCGTGGAAGCAACGCTGGGCGACCCACCGGCCCGCTTGGGGACGCCGCCTCGCTTGGGGACGCCGGCCCGCTTGGGGACGCCGCCCCGGCTCCAGAGCGTTCCGCCCTTGGGCTGATCGCGCAGTGGCCGCCTTTCTCGTGCCGCTATTCGAGCGGCCCGAGCGCGTGTAAGGCGCGCCCGGGGTCATGGCGAATCGGGAGCGGCGGCCGCGCCACGGCGGATCGTTCGCACACGGCGGCGTGCCCCGAGACAGGCTGACGGCCAGATGGCGCGCCGTTCGGCTTCGGCTCCGCTCCAGCATCCGTCGCCGGAAGGAGGCCGGCAGCACGCTGCTGCGGTGGGCGATTGTCGCCGCAGTCGTCGCCGGAGCCGCGCTTTGGCTGGTCCCGCGGCCTTCGCCGGCCCTTCGCGTCACCTTCCTGGATGTGGGGCAGGGCGACGCCGTGCTGATCCAGGCGCCGGGGAACAAGACGGCGCTGGTGGACGCGGGGCGCGGGTCTGCGGCGGCGTCCGAGCTGCGCCGCCTGGGCGTGCGCGAGATCGACCTCCTCGTCGCCACCCACGCCCACGCGGACCACATCGGCGGCATGGACGAAGTGCTGGAGCAGTACCACGTGCGAAACTTCATGGACAACGGCCTGTCGTACACGACCCAGACCTACGAGCGATTGATGAAGGCAGTCGAGGACGAGCCAGACATGACCTACCTGCGGGCGGCGGAGCGGCGCACCTTGGCGCTCGGCGACGTGTCCATTGAAGTGCTCCCGATGCCCAAGAGCCGCTCCGACCACAACAACCGATCCGTCGCCCTGGTGGTCCGCTACGGCGCCTTCTCGGTCTTGCTGACCGGCGATTCGGAGAAGCCCCAGCTCAACTTCATGACGAGCGGCGGCATGGTGCCCAACGTGACGGTCCTCAAGGCCCCGCATCACGGCGCCGCGAGCGGCTTCACGCCGGACCTTCTCGAGGCCGCCCGGCCCGAAGCAATCGTCGTCTCGGTGGGCAACAACGCCTACGACCATCCGAGCCCGGCGGCGATTGCCGCCTTCGACTCGGTAGCCGCGGTAGTGCTGCGGACCGACCACCACGGCACCATCACGGTCGTGGGCCGCAGGAACGGCACCTTCGAGATCAAACATCGATGAGCGATTGTCGCGGCTGCGCCGACTCCGAGCGCCTGTACGTCGTCGACCGAATCGAGAGAGACGCCGCCGTTCTCGTGCCGGACGACCACGCGCTTCCGGACGAAAACGTGTCCATAGCCACCTTCGCGCAACGTCCATCCGAAGGCGACGTGCTGCGGGTTCCCCTGCGCGACGGCGCACCGGTCTGGGAGGAGGCCCTGGCCGATCCCCAACTGCGCGCCGAGCGCCTGGCCGCCGCCCAGCGCCGACTGGATCGGCTGGCGAAGCGCGACCCGGGCGGCGACTTGGCGCTGTGACGGCCAGCGGCGACCCGGCCGTCGCCGCTAGTTCACCTCCGCCGGCAGGCGCACCACGCGGACCGTCGCCACGTCGTATTCCCCCAACTCGACGTAGGCCGCCAGACCGCCGGGGCCGAACGCGTCCGGGACGACGATGCTCGACGTGTAAGTGCCGACGTACCGGCCCTCCGACGACAAGACGTCCAAGGGGCCGTTCTCGTCTCCCTCTTCTGTGCGCCGGCGCACCCAGATGTGCCCGTTCCAGGTCGTCTGCAGGCCCTGCACGACAGACACTTCCTCGTAGAACTTGGCCTCCTGGATCGACTTCCTCTGCTGCTCGGTGCTCAGCGTGAGCATGATCGTCACGCCCCCGGCGGTGTTTCGGGTCTCTCTTTCCTCGTCTTTTTCCCCCGCGGCTTCGAGCGCTCTCAGCCGGCGCTCCCGCCAAGCTCGCTCGACGCGGCGGGTGACAGGCAGGGGCGGGATGGGCCGCGTGAGCGTGCGAATCACGCCTTCGCCCTCGCGGACGATCTTGATCGCATAGGTCGTGGAGTCCGCAAGCGCGACGGTCCCGTCGGGCAACGGACCAGCGTGGAGACGGGGTTCGAACGTGGGCGGCACTTGGCGCCGTACGCCGCGGCCGATTGGAATGCCCGAGGGCAACTCGATCTTCCCGCCGTCGGTCATCGTCGTCGGCGGCACCCAGGCGGTTGCGATCGTGGTCGCGCTCGCCTCGTCTCCATCCAGAAGTACTCGTTCGACGAGGCGGTCGAAGGGGCCGGATGCCGTGGAGCGTCCAGCCGGACCGGACGTTATCGTGAAAGTGCGGGTGCCTTCCTCGACAGCAATCAATGCGAACCTACTGGGGTCGGCCACGCCTGACCTAAGCGCCGCAATTCGCGCCATGCCCGCGGCCCCAGCCGCGTCTGCGTCCGGGTCTGCGCCTGGGCGGATCATGCGCTCGTACTCGCCGTCCGGCCCGAACACCACGTAGGCGGCGTGCCCCAAGTCCACGATCACGACGCGCCCGTCCCGCATCACGGCCATGGACCTGACAAACCCCAACTCGCCGGGCCCTTCGCCCGGTCCGCCGAACCGTCGCACCAGACGTCCCTCCGGACTCACGACGATGGCCTCCAGCGCCTGAGAGTCGAAGATGTAGAGATTGCCTTCGCCGTCAAAGCCTGTGTGGCTGACGTTGCCGAACTGCTCCCAATCGGCGCCATCCATCCCGCCGACGCGGTACACTTCCGCGAACTCCGCTTCCAGGGCCACGTCTTGGCCGGGCAGCTCCACGGCTTCCTGGGCGTTGGCCGGCACGGCGACCGCGCCCAGCAACGCGGCCACTGCCGCCGCTTTCGCATGGGTTGCTGCGTTCGTCATTCGATTCCTCCGTCGCTGATGGATCGTGTGCGCGCGTCCGGCCGTTCCGCCGGTTCGCGCAACTTGCGCTGGGAGCTTTGACGTTCCTCTTCGTTGCACGGTTGCCCTGCGCCTGCAGCCCTTCGAGTCGCGGCACCGCAACCGGGGCCAGCCACCATCCGCGTTGGCCGTACCGGTTTACGGCACTCCACCGCTGCAACGCGAATCGCCTCCCCCCGTCCGGAGCGAGGAGGAAACGGTCAGGAGACGGCCGATCGATTCGGATCGGTACCCGCCGACGCCCCCCCCCCCCCCCCCGGGACATGCGCGCTCCTCTACCGTGTCCCGCCACCACGCCGCGCCCGGCTTCGCTACGCCCGCTGCGCGCCACCGGCTACGGGCCGGCCCGCCCTTCCAAGGTCACCAAGATGCCGCCGGGACGCGCGTCTCCACCCATGGTAAGCCGCGACTGAAGGCCCGCGTCCACCGAAGCGATGTCCGAAAGTGTCTCGTGTCCTTTCGGACTTGAGCGTTATAACGCCGTCCCACGACAACACGCAGAGCAAGCTACCTCCTTACTATCAGCATGCTTTCGGCGGCCCTTCTCTCCGGCATCGGCTCGGTAGATGTTGCCGCTGCTCAGGTGCACGTTGGCTACGATATCATTTCTTCAAGACATGATTATGGCAATATAATCCAGGAAGAGATTGTTAGCATAACATGCGATGCCGAATACTATTTCATTTCCTGGACTGACGATGATGTAATGATTTGCCTGGCTAACGCTGAGTGCACATTGCGAACGAATCGACAACGCATGGCGTTGCGCTCGCTGGGCGCCGTGGTCGTCGGCAAGACCCACACGGTGGAAATTCGCGTTCGGGGGCATCGGCCTGAATCCGGGCGCCGGCACGCCAGTCAACCCGTGGGACGCCGACGAGCATCGGGTGCCTGGAGGCTCCTCTTTCCGGCGCCGGGGTGAGCCTCTGGGAGGGATCGGCGCAACTGGCGCTGGGCTCCGACACGGGCGGCTCGATCCGCATTCCGGCGTCGGCGACGGGCGTGACCGGCCTGCGCCAGACCACGGGCAGGTGGCCGACGGACGGCGTGGTTCCGTTGAGCTCGACCTTGGACTGGCCGTGCCGACGCTCCCCATCTCGCCGCCCACGGTCGAGTCCCTCTCGCGACTGGACGCCTATCGCGAAGCCAACCGCCGGATGCTGTCCTGCACGAGCCCGGCCAGCATGTTGGACATGTGCGCCGTCAGTCTCCCGGCAGGGCTCGATCCCCTGGGAATGCCGGCGGGCCTGCAACTGATCGGGCACAAAGGCGCGGACCGGGCCTTGCTCGACATGGCCGCGGCCGTGGCGCTTCCGGACGAAGACGTGTCCGTGGCCACCTTCGCGCAACGTCCGACCGAAGGCGACGTGCTGCGGGTCCCCCTGCGCGACGGCGCGCCGGTCTGGGAGAAAGCCCTGGCCGATCCCCAACTGCGCGCCGACCGCTTGGCCGCCGCCCAGCACCGACTGGACCGGCTGGCGAAGCGCGACCCCGGCGGCGACCTGGCGCTGTGACGGCCCACCGCGCTTCTGCCTTCTTTCCCGCGGCCTGCCCCGGCCGTCGCCGCTAATTCACCTCCGTCGGCAGGCGCACCACGCGGACCGTCGCCACGTCGTACTCCCCCAACTCGACGTAGGCCGCCAGACCGCCGGGGCCGAACGCGTCCGGGACGACGACGCTCGACGGGTAGGTGCCGACGTACCGGCCTTCGGACGACAAGACGTCCAAGGGGCCGTTCTCGCCTCCCTCTTCTGTGCGCCGGCGCACCCAGATGTGCCCGTTCCAGGTCGTCTGCAGGCCCTGCACGACAGACACTTCCTCGTAGAACTTGGCCTCCTCGATCGACTTCCTCCGCTGCTCGGCGCTTGGCTTCCCGAACATGACCATCACGCCCCCGCTGCCGGTGCTTCGCGTCTGTTCTTCCTCGCCGTCTTCTTCCACCTCGGCTTCGAGCGCCTTCAGCCGCCGCTCTCGCCAAGCTCGCTCGACGCGGCGCGTGACAGGCAGGGGCGGGATGGGCCGCGTGAGCGTGCGAATCACGCCGTCGCCCTCGCGGACGATCTTGATCGCATAGGTCGTGGAGTCCGCAAGCGCGATGGTCCCGTCGGGCAGGGGATCGGCGTGGAGACGGGGTTCGAACGTGGGCGGAACTTGGCGCCGCAGGCCGCCGCTGATGCCGATGATTTGAATGCCCGGAGGCAACTCGATCTTCCCGGCGTCGGTCATTGTCGTCGGCGGCACCCAGGCGGTTGCGATCTTGGTCGTGCTCGCCTCGTCTCCGTTCAGAAGCACTCGTGCGACATGGCGGTCGGGGGCGGATTCCACGGAGCTCGCACCTTCAGATATCGTGACCGTTGCGGCGCCTTCCTCGACAGCAATCAATGCGAACCCGCTGGGGTCGGCCACGCCTGACCTAAGCGCCCCCAATCGCGCCATGCGGCCTCCAGCCGCGTCCGGGTCTGCGGCTGGACGGATCATGCGCTCGTACTCGCCGTCCGGCCCGAACACCACGTAGGCGGCGTGCCCCAAGTCCACGATCACGACGCGCCCGTCCCGCATCACGGCCATGGACTCGGCAAACCCCAACTCGCCCGGCCCTTCGCCTGGTCCGCCGAACCGTCGCACCAGACCTCCCTCCGGACTGACGACGACGGTCTCCAACGCCTGAGAGTCGAAGATGTAGAGATTGCCTTCGCCGTCAAAGCCCGTGTGGCTGATGTTGCCGAACTGCTCCCAGTCGGCGCCGTCGATCCCGCCGACGCGGTAGACTTCCGCGAATTCAGCTTCCAGGGCCATGTCTTGGCCGGGCAGCTCCACGGCTTCCTGGGCGTTCGCCGGCATGGCGACCGCGCCCAGCGACGCGGCCATTGCCACCGCCTTCGCATGGGTTGCTCGGTTCAGGTTCGTCATTCGATTGCTCCGTCGCTGATGGATCGTGGTGCGCGCGCCCGGCTGTTCCGCCGGTTCGCGCAACGTTGCGCTGGGAGCTTTGACGTTCCTCCTCGTTGCACGGTTGCCCCGCGCCTGCGGCCCTTCGGGCGCCGATTCGCGGCGGCGCAATCTGGCACACCCGGCATTCAGGCATCGTACGCATCGCCGCACCGATCCACGGTGCTCCCCCCGCCGCGACGCCAATCGCCTCCCCCGGGCCGGAGCGAGGAGGCAGACGACCAGGCAACCCTCGCCCGCACTCTCCACACCACTGTCGCGCCCCGGCAGGGAGCAGCGAACACGGCGAATCTATCGTCGGCGGCCGCGCGGAATCGTCAAACCGGCCGTGCCCCGTGCGTCTTCCCACGCCCAGGTGTGGCCATCGTTCTCAGCTTCTCGGACACGTCGAGCTACCGACGGGCTTGCGAAAAGACCGTGCCGGCATCCATCTTCATCCGTTCGAGATCGGAGCAGCGGTAACTACGTTGCGACGATCATCGCCGAGACCTTGCGCACGGCGCGGCTTCGCCGCACTCGGCGCGGATGCAAGAGCCCCATCCCAACGAGGATTCAATGGAGAAGGAATCAAGAACGGTCTTTTCGGCTCTTGCGACGGCCTCCGGGGCACTCAAGGCGGGCATGTTGACGGCACTTGCTGGATTTGTGCTCTCCGCTCCACCAAGCGTCGAACTCGGGGCGCAGGACGAAATCCCGCTTCGGGGCAGGATGAACATGTCGGCGATGCCCGAGGAACTCACCACGGCTTGTGCCTTGGATCGTTCTCCGCTCGTCGTCAAGGAAATCGCAAGCAATCTTGCCTTCAGTCCTGGCATGGCGGAGCGAGTGCCGGGCGGGTGGCTTGTGTACGATCGATACGAGAGACAGGTGATCGAGTTGAACGATCGTCTCGAAGAAGTCACGCGTTGGGGCCGTCGCGGCGAAGGACCGCTGGAGTACGATCGCGAGCCGGCAGGATTCGGACGGACGGACGCGGGCGAGACGCTTCTGTTTCGCCTGCGTCCTTCCATCATCGCCTTCGGTAGCCAGACGAGCGACCTGATCGAAGGTCTTGGAATCGGCCGTGTCCAGCACGCCGTCAACCTGGACGAGCGCATCTTGATGGCCAACGACGCTGGCGTGTTCGAGACGGCCTTGGGGCAGAGGGAGGCCGTGATGAAGTGGGGCAGCCGGAACCTGGGCATCGTGGTCGGCGATCGTGGCGTTCGCCCGATCTACAGATTGCGCGTGAGCCCCGACGGCAACCTGTACGCGGCCGCTATGGTGCAGTCGTGGATATGGTCGTTGGACGAGAGCGAGGAACCGGAGAAGTTCGTAGAGCGTTGCGTGCCGGATCTCTGGAGGACCGCACATGTGGAGGCCTTTCCCGTGAGACCCAGGAACATAACAGGATTTCCGCCAGAATTCGCTGCTCATATCACTGCTCAATGCGATCCGTGCTATCGGGCGGAGAAGACGCTGATGGACTTCACGATCCTGCGCACGAGACAAGTACTGGCATGGGGAGCACTGGATGCCAACGCCGACGGCTACCAATCCGTCGAGCTGTACGATGCGGACGGAGACCTACTGCATGCATGGCTGCTGTCCCGGAGGACATGGACTGACGGTCTCTTCGATCCGTTCAATCCGCGAAGACTGCTGGTTTGGGGCGGAGAATTCGAAGATCATGTTCGTCTGATCGAGATCGCTGGCGAGGGATACCCGGCGGCCACGATGGGCCGCATCCCATAGCCTGCCGACACGCCAGCGCCGCCGCCTCGCCTTCGCTTGGTCGCACGTAAGCCGCGAACTCCCGCTTGGAAGCGCGCTGGCTTTACGTAACGTTACTTGGAGTATGTCGTGCGGATGCAGCTGTCGCACGCGGACGGCTCGCCGGTTCGGCCGGCGTCCGCGTGCTAGGCGGTCTTGAGCGGCGGGCCTTCGGCCACGAAACGAGTCACCGCTTCTCGTAGCGCCGCAACCGCCGCGGTCCGACCTCCGCGCCGTACACGTTGCCGTGCCGGTCCACGGCGACGCCTTCCGCCGCGCTGGTGCCCGCGCCGTCCGGATCGGGCTCCGGATCGGGGATGAACGCGGTCACCCATCCGTCGCGTGCGCTGCCGATGTAGATGCCGCGCCGGTAGCCGCGATTGCGCCGGGCGTTCGACTCGGAATCGGCGGCGTAGAGCACGTCGTCGGCGTCGATGAACAGGCCGCTCGGGCGCCCGAACTGCGTCCACGTCTCCAGATGCGCGCCTTCCTGGTCGAAGATCTGGATGCGGCTGTTGCCTCGGTCGGCCACGAACAAGCGTCCCTGCGAGTCCATCGCCAGCGCGTGCGGGTCGCGAAACTGGCCCGTGCCGGTGCCCGTCTCTCCCCAGGCCGTGAGGAACGACCCGTCGGCCGCCAGCTTGACGATCCGGTTGTTGCCGCCCGCGTCGTGCCCGTCGGCCACGAAGATGCTTCCGTCCGGCGCCACCAGCACGTCGGACGGCTTGTTGAAGATGTCCTCGCCCTCGCCGGCGACGCCCTCGACGCCCAGCGTCATCAGCAGCTCGCCGTCCGGGCTGTACTTGAGGATCGTGTGGCCCACCCCGTCCGGGACCGGCGCGTAGCCCACGGCGTCGGTGATCCAGACGTTGCCGTCGGTGTCCACGAACATCCCGTGCGGCCACACGATCTGGCCCGCGCCGAAGCTGCGGATCAGGTTGCCGTCGGGATCGAAGAGCATCACCGGGTCCAGGTCGCTGCCCACGCAGAGGTTGGCGCCGCACCGGTCCGCGACCCAGATGTTGCCGTTGCCGTCCGGGTAGACCGCGCTGGTGGCCCCCCACTCCCGGTCCAGCTTGGCCCATCCGTCTATTGCCTCGTACGGATTGGGGAGATGGTCCTGCGCGCCGGCTTGGGCCGCCAAGCCGACGGCGAGGAGGAGGGCGAAGGCCGGACCGGCGACGCCGCGGCGGGACGATCCGCGGAGAGCAGGGCACGATGGGCGAGAAGCGAGCTCGGCCGCCCGAGGGCGCGCCGCTTCGGCCTTCGTGGCGTTTCCGGGCGGGCGGTGGGGGGATCGTTGCGGGGTCCTGGACATCCTGGCGTTCCTCCTGGGTTGATGGAAGTCGCGCCGCCGCGGACGAGCGCAGCTCGGGCGCTTGGGCTCCTTATCCTGCGCAACCGAGCCGCATCGCGCCAGTCTTGCCCCGTCGGGGCGGCGGCGCGGACGCGCTGCGGCCCGCGGTCTTGCTCTTGGGCGGCCAAGGGCCTACCGTGCCTGTCATGCAAGAGCTGCCCTAGACGCGAGGAGGGAAAGATTCGCGCGAGGAGGGAAGATTCATTGTGGACTTGCTTGGCCGTCTTCTTGGCGGTTGCGGCACCCGCAACGTCGCAAGAGCGAGAAGCGTCGGCCAAGGAGATCGAGGCCCTGTGGCGAGCCGAGCAAACGACAGTCGAAAAGCTGAAGGCCGGAGATACCGGGGCGGAGCAAAGGATCGTCGAGTTGCTGACCACTGGTGGAGATGCGAATTGGCACGTCGGCGTGGCGGCGGCTCTCGCGGTAGCGCCGGAAAAGAGATCGCCGGCATTGATCGCGGGCATGATCGAGGCGTTGCGGCGAGATGTGGAATGGAGCACCAGCCGGTACGCGGCCGACCTGGGGACCGCGAGCCGTGGAGAGACGCCGAGCCATCTTGCCCATCAGCTCGCGTTGACCGGCGATCCTGCGATCCTGCCTCCACTGGCGTGGCGGGCCGCTGGCTTGTCCGCGGCGGTGGTCTACGAGTTCGGGTTGCGGGCCGTGCCGCACTTGCTCGAAGTCGCTCTGTCGCCGCGAGCGACTGGATCCGAGGCAAACGACGCGCTGTCGGTGTTGGCCAGCATCGTTTCAACGCACGGCCCGGGGTCCTACGCAAAGGACTTGAGCGAAGCGGCCATGCTTCACCTTGACGGGCCGCCGGAGGGCTACATGTCGGCCGGCAAGCACCGGTCGGGAGGATTCCCGGACGCCCTGGTGACGGCGATCGCGCTTGCCGGAGCATTGGGGACGCCCGATCTGTTGGAGCGGATCGAAGCTGTCGCGGCGAGTACGCCCGAGCAAATCGTGGAGCGGACCGGCTACAGCATGGCCGTTGCCAAGTATGGACCCCCATGCGCCCGGGCGCACCTGGAAGGCACTCCGCCCCCGGGTTGGATGTGCGATTCCCGTTTTTGGGTCGATGCCTTCGACCGGTTTGACCCGATCTGGCGCGAGTATTCCTTGAA
Organism: Longimicrobiales bacterium; assembly: GCA_965242735.1. Classification (GTDB taxonomy): domain Bacteria; phylum Gemmatimonadota; class Gemmatimonadetes; order Longimicrobiales; family Gaopeijiaceae. The sequence goes on from OZ251497.1 coordinate 39,743, forward strand.
AGCGCGAAGCAAGAAGCCAGGCGGATGACGGCGCGAGAACCGACCGGCCTTCGCCAGCCGGCGACGCGCAGGAGCACGATGACCCGCCAGAAGCTAGCGCAGGCCCTGACCGTCTCCGAGTGCAGGAATGTCCTGGGCCCAGCGGTTGGCCGGGCACGGCGTATCGCGGCCCAAGTCGTCGGCTTCGCACCGGTCGCCCTGGCCGCCGTCGCGATGCTCCGCTTCTCCGCGAACGCCCCGGCCGCCGCCCAGGACGCCGCCTCGCTGCGCGTGCCGCCCACCGAAGCGGGGATGTCGGCCTCGGCACTGGAAGGCGCGGCCGGGCTCTACCGGGAGGTCGTGGAGCGAGGCGACTTGGTGGGCGCCGTGCTGCTGGTCGCGAAGGACGGTCGCATCGTGCTGCACGAAGCCGTCGGGTGGCGCGACAAGGCCCGGGGCCTCCCGATGGAGCTCAACACCATGTTCCGCATGGCGTCCAACACCAAGCCCGTGGTCGCGGCGGGCGTCGCCATGCTCGTGGAGGACGGCAAGCTCGGATACGACGATCTGGTGCGCGATCACATGCCCTCCTGGGACAACTACCGCGCCGGCTTCATCACCGTCGGCCATCTCCTCTCCCATTCCAGCGGCCTGCGAATCCCCACGCTCTTCCTCCAGCCGTACATGCCGCCCACCGCCGAACACCCCGGCGCCCCCACGCTCCAGCTCGAAGCCGCCCGCTTCGGCGAAGTCGGAGCCGAGGCCGTCCCCGGCGCCACCTACAGCTACAACAACCCCGGCTACAACACCCTGGGCGCGCTGGTCGAGATCGCCTCGGGCACGCCCCTCGACCAGTACCTCGACGACGCGCTCTACACGCCCCTGGGCATGCACGACAGCTACCACCACGAGATGGCCGAGAAGCTCGACGGCAAGCTCGACCGCATGTCCGTCGTCTACTACGAGCGCGACGCGGACGGCGAGTGGACCCCCGGCTGGACCCCCGGCGACCCGCCCCAAGTCCCCTTCGTGCGCGCGTCCGGCGGCATGATCTCGACCGCCGCCGACTACCTGCGCTTCTGCCAGATGTTCCTCGACGGCGGCGAGCACGGCGGCGTCCGCCTCCTCTCGCCCGAGACGGTCGCCCTCATGACCTCTCCGAAGATCCGCACCAACCCCGCCTCCGACGGTCCCCCCGCCTACTACGGCTACGGCTGGTCCGTCTCCCCCGACGGCGCCTACTCCCACAGCGGCTCCGACGGCACCAGCGCCTGGATCGACCCGTCTCGCGGCCTGATCGTGCTCGTGTTCACGCAGACGCCGAGGGGCCGGAATCCCGTGGGGCGGTTCCGGGAGATGGTGAAGCTGGCGGTGGAGGGCTGAGGGGGGACTCGACCTCAAGCGCGGCCGCTCACCGCCGCCTCCACGCCTCGATCTGTTCCTTCAGGCGCACCACGAACGCGGCCATGCCGTCGCCGCCGCCGCGCTCGGCCTCGTGCCGTCCCACGAGGCGCGCCACATCCGCCGCCGCGCGCTCCAAGGTGTTGCAGAACGCCTCCAGCATGCCCTTGGCCGCGTCTGCGCGCTGCTGCACGCTGCCTTCGAACAGCTGTTCGATCTGGCGGAGGCTTGCGCGCATCTCCGATTCGGTCGTGCCCAGCAACAGAGCGTAGTCCTCCGGCCTTCGCTTGAGCATGCGCCATGTCCACGCCTCCGGCGGTCCGTCTCCCGGCAAGAACAGGGGCTTGACGGGGTGGCCGAAGTCCTCCGCCGCCTTGACGATCGCGGTCTCCTTGTCCCGGGAGTCTCCGTCCAGGACGAACACGAAGTCCCACAGCTTGTCGAACTTGCCGAGCGTGCGCACATGGGCCGGGAACTCGTCCCGCCCGGTGTCGCGGCCGATGACGAAGTCGTCGTGGCGCAGCTCCATCCGAACTACCAGGACATCCAGGATGCCCAAGAGCACTCCCTCGGCGACGGCGTCCTCGCAGAGGATGGACAGCTGGTCTCGGGACTGTCCGTAGAGCGCCTTCTGGAAGATGTCGCGATAGGAAAACCCGACGGCGACTTCGCCCGTGCGTTCGTCTCGCTCCAGGACGATCCGGCCCTCGGGCGGCACGCTCTCCAGCACGACGGGGCTGTGCGTCGCAACGACGATCTGGAGCTTGCGGCGCAACGCCAAGCGCTGAAGCTCCAGCATCAGCAGCTGCTGGGCGTGCGGATGCAGGCCGGTTTCGACTTCGTCGATCAGTACAAGCGCCCGGTCGAGGAGGGATAGGTCCTTGGAAATCCGCAACACCGCCCGCTCTCCCGACGACATGTGCAGTTCCGAGTACTTCGCGGGCGGATCGGCCTTCACCTCGGAAAAGAGCAGGTCCCGGCCGTCCCTGGACGCCAGTGCCATGCGGCGGTATTCCCAGGGAAGCACGGCGTGGGCGAGCACGAGCACGCTGAGCGGCACCATCTCTTCCTTGAAGGACTCGGCGCCCGCCCCCAGCAACGCGCGAGCCTCGGCCGAGCGGCTGGTCAGGTTGGCCAGCGTGCGCAGGTGGACAGCGCGCTCGGGCATGTCGCCGCGTGTCTTCGCGCCGCTCCAAGTTCCGCCGCGACGCTTCCAGGCCACGTCGAACCGCTTGCCACCGGCGGTCGTCCAGAGCTCCAGCTCCGTCTCCGCCGCCTCGTCGGCCAGCCTGGCCAGATGGCCTGTGAAGTCCGGGAACACGTCGGCGGGCCCGAGACCCGGCCCTCCGCCCAGGGGCGCGTTGTACGCGCAGGCGCAGGCGAACAGCAACGTGGACTTGCCGCAACCATTCGCCCCCACGAGGACGGACACCGGGTAGGGAAACCGCACCTCGAGTTCCCGAATCCCGCGAAGGTTGCGGATGCGGACGAGGTCCAGCGAATCGCGCCAATGGGCCGAGTCGGCCCGCAGAGCGTTCCAGACTTCCTCGGACTGCTTGCCGATCAGAGACACGACGGCTGCCCCGCCGCCGCGGCCTCGCGGCTCGCCCCTGCCCGTGCGCCCACGCCCTTGGCGGCGGACTGGAGGAAATTGCGCTCGTTCATGAGCGGGCTCCCGTCTTGAGGTGATGGCGTTGTCTGGTCCCGCGTTCAAGTTAGAAGATACTGCCGGCGACGCCCGGTCGGCCAGCTCGAGCGTTGCCGTTGTCGTCGGTCGTTGATAGATTTTGGCGTCCCGTCACCGACCCGTTTCCTGTCGAGCACGCCGAACGAGCATGGCCAAGGCCCCGAAGTCGAAGAAGGACATCCAGAGCTACGCGCACACCGACAAGGAACGCGTGAACAACCCGCCCGTCGGCCTCGTGACGCCGGAGACCGACAAGGACGGCGGCAAGAAGACCTACGCCCACGACCCCCACATCGATCCGGAGCTGTCGTGGGCGGGCAAGGCCGAGCGCACGTCCTTCGAGGTGCCGACCGTGTCGTTGCACGTCCACGAACGGATCGACCCGAGGACGATCGTCGAGGCCGTCCGAAGGCGCAACGGCGAGCCGTTGGGCCAAGCGTCGTTGTTCGAAGAAGCCAAGCAAAACCCGCCGATGCGCCAAGCCATCGAGTTCTACCGGCACCGGCGCGACTGGACCAACCGCCTGATCGCCGGCGACAGCCTCCTGGTCATGAACAGTCTGCTGGAGAAGGAAGGCCTGGGCGGGCAGGTGCAGATGGTGTATATGGATCCGCCTTACGGGATTCGCTACGGATCGAACTTTCAGCCGTTTGTTGGGAAGAGAAATGTAACGGATGGTAAGGATGAGGACTTGACGCGGGAACCTGAAATGATTCGTGCATTTAGAGACACTTGGGAGCTTGGGATTCACTCCTACCTGACGTATCTGCGCGACCGACTGTTACTTGCCAAGGCGATGTTGACCAAGAGCGGCAGTTGCTTCGTGCAGATCGGCAAGGACAACGTCCACCGCGTCGGAATGCTGATGGACGAAGTATTCGGCGCGGAAAACCGTGTCGCAACGATTTCGTATGCGACGACGGGCAGCACCCCAGCAAAGACGCTACCGGAAGTCGCAGACTATCTGTTGTGGTACGCGAAGGATTGCAGACATACAAAGTATCGACAGCTATATGAGCCACTGACACGACAGGAGATCATTGAGTTCTTCAGCTCCTACGTCATGGTTGAACTGAGCGATGGAACTACGCGTGCACCGACCAAAGAGGAGAGATTTGATCCAAAGAAATATCTCCCAAAGGGATCACGTATATGTAGGCGAATGCCCCTATTCTCGCAAGGGCGTTCAACGGCGAATCGGTCCGATCCATACTATTGGGACGGGCGGACATTTCGTTGTCCTGATAATTCGCAGTGGAGAGTGTCGCGCTCGGGCTTAGATCGTCTCGCCGATCGTGACCGACTCGCAGCTCAAGGAGGAGACTCTTCGCTAAGTTGGAAGAAATATGAAGAAGAAATTCCAGGTCGCCAGATTCACAACATTTGGGCCGCCCCTATGTCGCCGAATGACAAGCGCTACGTCGTGCAGACAGACGCGGCCGCCATCCAGCGTTGCATTCTCATGACCACGGATCCGGGAGATCTCGTTTTCGATCCCACCTGCGGATCCGGCACGACCGCCCACGTAGCCGAGCAGTGGGGCCGTCGCTGGATAACCTGCGACACTTCCCGCGTGGCCGTCGCCGTGGCTCGGCAGAGACTGATGACGGCCAACTTCGACTACTACGCGCTTGCTCACCCCGAGGAGGGCGTCGCCTCCGGTCTACGCTATCGCACCGTGGAGACGGTGTCCGCCCGAACTTTGGCGTACGACGAGCCCGCGAAGCGAGTGTCGCTCCGCGACCAGCCGAAGGTCGACCGGAGCAAGGCACGCGTGACCGGTCCGTTCACCGTCGAAGCGGTGCCCGCTCCGGTGGTGAAGCCTATGGACCGGGCGGAAGAGGGGGCGCCTTGGGAAGCCGACGAGTCCGTTGCTCGGTCCGGCCCAACGATCCGACAGAGCGATTGGCGCGACGAGCTGGTGAAGACCGGCATTCGCGGCAAGGCAGGCCAACGGATTTCCTTCGCGCGGCTGGAGCCCTTGCCGGGGACCCGGTGGCTCCACGCGGAAGGCGACACGCGGCCGGACAGATCCGGACCAGCCAGCGTCCGCGAGGGTACGGCCACGGAGGTGCAACGCGTGGTCGTGTCGTTCGGACCGGACCACGCGCCGCTGGAGCAACGCCAAGTCGCGCTCGCCGTCGAGGAGGCGCAAACGCTGGTTCCGCGCCCCAAGATCATCGTCTTCGCCGCATTTCAGTTCGATCCAGAAGCGGCGAAGGACATCGACGAGACCAGCTGGCCCGAGGTTGAGTTCCTCAAGACGCACATGAACGCAGACCTGCTCACCGACGACCTGCGGCGAAAGCGGACCGGCAACGAGAGCTTCTGGCTGATCGGCCAGCCCGACGTTGAGGTCGAGGTGATCGACGCCGGCGAGCACGCCGGCAAGTACCAAGTGTCCGTCAAGGGGTTCGACTACTACAACACCAAGACGGGCCAGCTCGAATCCGGCGACGAGGACAAGGTGGCCGTCTGGATGCTCGACCCGGACTACGACGGACGAAGCCTCTTTCCGCGTCAAGTGTTCTTCCCGGCCAGCAACCAACGCCACGACTGGACGCGGCTGGCGAAGAACCTAAAGGCGGAGATTGACAGCGACCTGATTCAAGCTTATCGCGGTACGGTTTCGCTGCCCATTGACGCGGGCAAGTACGGCCGCGCCGCCGTCAAGATCGTGGACGACCGAGGCATCGAGAGCCTCAAGATCGTGGACTTGAAGTAGATGGCTGAACTCCCGATCAAGGTACCAGCTCTTGACAAGCTAATTGAGGTGGTGGCTAGCGGCATCGGTGCTGTCGCTGGTCCGGTGGTCGCTCGGTTGACAGCATCCATGAAGGCAAAAACACGACGCATTGAGACGGAAGCTGAGGCCGATGCTCGACGGATCTTGGCCAAGGCAGATGCGGACTCTCTGGTTATCAAGGCAGATGGTCACACGGATGCTGTAAAGCAAATTGCCGAAGCTCAAGAAAACGCGCTTCTGTCAGGCGATGGGGAAATCAGCATTGGCGAAGAAATTAGTATGCGTTTACAGTTTCAGGAACAAAAAAGACAAATAAACATAAATAATGTTGTTTCTATGGCCGCCGAAGAATTGACAGACAAGGACGTGCCGGATCACGATGTGGACCATGATTGGACAGCGCGTTTTTTTTCCGATGTTCAGGATGTCACATCCCAACAGATGCAACGGATTTGGGCTCGGATACTCTCGGGAGAAGTGGAAACACCAGGACGAACTTCGCTGCACGCATTGGCAATCCTCAAGAATATGAGTCAACGCGATGCCGATGATTTTGCGAATGCAAGCCGATTTGTGTTGTCAAATTTTATCTTGCGTGATCGGAAATATACCGATCATCTGAACGGTTTTCCTTCTGACTATGACATTCTGAAGCTGGATTCATACGGTCTGTACTCGTATAGGCTTGGTCTACACCGGTCCATTCCACTCCAGAATGAAGGATTATACACGGCGATATTCTTCCCTCATCGACAAATGGCGTACGGTATCTTGTCTGTCACTAATCAGAAGACAATTAGCATTCCTGCTGCTGTACTTACTGTTGCAGGAAAAGAACTTTACGACAACATCGACGTGAATCCTGACAACGAATACTTGCTCAGTTTCGCACGGTATCTGAAAGAGAAAGCCAGTGCTCGACTTATATATGCACCAATTTTGGAAGAAAATCGTGGTCGATTCAGAGCTGGCCAGTACGTTGATGTGCTCACTGGACAATCAGTAATGCGAACGACAGGATAGGTCAAAGCCATGCCCCAATCGACCATCGACCGCCTCATCGTCAATTCCCCCTACGACGAACCTTCCCAGCACTGGCATTACGACCGCAACGCCCGGCTCTTCGATCTTGCGGAGGGTCGCCGGCCGGCCGGCTACGTCGTCGCGTCCCAGGATTCTCGCGCCTTCGACGATCCCGGCAAGTTCGTTGAAATCCCGTTGGTCAACCGAATTCGCCCACGGGTCAAAGCCTGGCGCGAGGCGGGCTGGCCGGGGGCCTCCGCGACCACGCGCAGGCTGCTCGGGCATTGGACCGATCCCGAGGACTTCGACACCCGGCGCTTCTTCTTCTGCCAGATCGAAGCCATCGAGACGCTGATCTGGCTCGCGGAGGCATCCAGCGACGAACGGGCCGGGATCGATGTGCCGTCCGACGGCGGCGAGTTTCAGCGGCTGTGCGCGAAGATGGCGACCGGGGCCGGCAAGACGATCGTCATGGCGATGCTGATTGCTTGGCAGGTGCTCAACAAGGTCGAGCGGCCTCACGACAAGCGGTTCTCGAGGAACGTGCTGGTGGTCGCGCCTGGGCTGACCGTGAAGAGCCGCTTGGCGGTGCTGAAGCCCGAGAATCCCGAGAACTACTATGCGGCCTTTCGCATCGTTCCGCAGGCGTTCTTCGACAAGCTGCGGCGGGGGCGCGTGGTCGTCCGCAACTGGCACGCGCTGAACTGGGAATCGAAAGAAAAGGTCGCCCGGCGACGGAGCGTGGACAAGCGCGGCGTTCGCAGCGACGAGGCTTACGTGCGAGACGTGCTGGGCGACATGGCGACCGCGCGCAACATTCTCGTCGTCAACGACGAAGCGCATCACGCTTGGCGCACGGGATCGGCAACGCGATTGCGGGGCGTTGCCAAGGCCCAGATAGAGGAAGCGACGAAGTGGGTCGGCGGCCTGGACAGGATCGGCCGGACGCGGGGGATTCTGCGTTGCTACGACTTCTCGGCAACGCCGTTCGCGCCGTCGGGCGGGCGCAGTTCGGAGGAGGGACTGTTCGGCTGGATCGTCAGCGACTTCGGCTTGAACGACGCCATCGAGGCGGGGCTCGTGAAGACGCCGCGCGTGGTGGTGCGGGACGACGCGGTTCCCGACGCCAAGTCGTACAAGTCGCGCTTCTACCACATCTACAACGACCGCGAGGTAAAGCCCGACCTCAACAGGCGGGCGGCCGAGACCGATCCGCTTCCCGACCTTGTAGTCAATGGCTATCACCTGCTGGGATACGACTGGAGTGAGACCGCCAAGGCGTGGCGGAAGGCCAAGAAGACCGCGCCTCCGGCAATGATCACGGTAGCCAACCGCACAGAGACGGCGGCCAGGATCAAGCACGCCTTCGACAAGGGCAGGATTCCCGTGCCGGAGCTGTGCGATCCGGAACGGACGCTGCACATCGACTCGAAGGCCCTCGCCAAGGCCGAAGCGGCCGTCGAAGCGGTTGGAATCGGCGAAGACGGCGGCCAAGGCGAGCTGTCGTTAGCCCCGAAGCGCCCGAGCGAAGCGAAGAACGCGACGGAGCGGGCCGAGCTGCTTCGCCGCCAGGTGGACACGGTAGGCCGCCCCGGAGAGCCCGGCGGACAGATTCAGAACGTCATCTCCGTGGGGATGCTCTCGGAGGGCTGGGACGCCAAGACCGTCACGCACATCATGGGCCTGCGGGCTTTCGCCAGCCAGTTGCTGTGCGAACAGGTCGTCGGTCGAGGATTGCGCCGAACCGCATACGAGATCAACGAGGAGACGGGACTGTTCGATCCCGAGTACGTCAACGTCTTCGGCGTGCCCTTCACCTTCCTGCCTCACGAGCGCCAGGAAGACGTCGTGCCGGCCCCGCCGTCTCCGAAGACGGCCGTGGAGCCCGTTCGCGAGAAGAGAAAGCACGAGATCAGCTGGCCCAACGTGATTCGCGTGGACCGCGCGATTCGCCAGCGCTTGGTCGTGGACTGGTCCAAGCTGGAGCCGCTTCGCATCGACTTGAGCCAAGTCGCCTCGATTGCCGAATTGGCGCCGGTCGTGGACGGCAAGCCGGACATGACCAAGATCAAGCCCATCGACTTGCAGAAGCTGGCGGGCGGCCAGCGCATGCAGACCATCGTCTTCAGGACGGCGGCGGAAACCTACGACGCGGTGGCTCCCGACTGGCCCGGCGACCGCACGACTCTCATCGTCCAGCTAGTCCGGCTCGCCGAGGGCTTCATCCGCTCCGACCAGATACGCATCGAGCCTCCATTGTTCGCGGACGATCCGGAGAAGCGGCGCCTGGTTCTCGCTCTCAACATGCGAAAGCTGGTTCGTCATTTGATCGACGCCGTGCAATACCACAACACGGAAGAACTCGTGCCGGTGTTCGACAGCGACCGCCCCATCCGGTCCACCGGCGACATGATGACCTGGTACACCGGCAAGCCCTGCGAACACACCGAGCGGAGTCACGTCAACGTCTGCGTCTACGACAGCGCATGGGAGAGTTCCGAAGCCTACGCCCTGGACAACAGCCCGCTCGTCTCCTCCTGGGTCAAGAACGACCACCTCGGCTTCGAGATCTTCTACGTCCACAACGGCGTCGTGCGAAAGTACCGCCCCGACTTCCTCGTGCGCCTCGAGTCGGGCACCATGCTCGTCCTCGAAGTCAAGGGCCTGGAGCGCGAACGGGACCGCACCAAGTGGCACGCCATGGACGAATGGGCCACGGCCGTCAACGCGCACGGCGGCTTCGGCCACTGGTCGCACGCCGTCTCGAGGAAGCCGGGCGACGTCCAAGCCATCCTGGCGGAGGCCAACGTCAAGGCTGGGGACCCGAAGCGTGGGCGCACCGGGTTCATGAGGGGCGAGCTTCAAGTCCCCAAGGATTTCGATCAGATGGGCCAGGAGGTCATCCGGAAGGCGTTCGACGGGCGCGCGTGAAGCTTCTCCTCGACACGCACGTCCTGCTGTGGGCCGCCGCGGGCGACGACCGCCTCTCCAGGGACGCCCTCGAGCTCTTGAACGACCCGTCCTCGCGGCTCCTGTTCAGCACGGCCAGCATCTGGGAAGTCGTCATCAAGAGCCAGCTGGGCCGAAGCGACTTCATTGCCGACCCCGTCAAGTTGCGGGCGGCGCTGCTCCGCAACGGCTACGAGGAGTTGCCGATATCGACCGCCCACGTCCTCGCCGTCCGCGGTCTGCCGCCCATCCACCGCGATCCGTTCGACCGGCTGTTGATCGCGCAGGTGCAGGTCGAGGCGGCCACCTTGTTGACCGCTGACGAGATGGTGGCGCGGTATCCGGGGGTGCGGCGAGTTTGACCTAACATTCCCTGAAGACGGTCCAGGTCTATGGACAGAGGTCGTTCGTCAATAGGCGTTTGTGGGTCTGATATTTGTAGATGCTTCTTTCTCCAGTTAATCTCTTGAAGTCCACTCCAAGCTTCTTGTCCCTGGAGACAAGCACGCGCACCCCGCTCGCCTTCGCCAGCGCCAGAATGTGCGGATCGTCCGATTTGATCTTGCCGAGAGTCTTTTCCTCCTCGTTTACCAACTCTGACGACACCGTCTTGACTCTCCCCGCTTGTAGCAACGTCTTGAGCTTGCGACCGAATTGTGCATGATCGTGAAACTCTCTCTTGATGACCGGCGTAGGAGAATAAACCAACTTTCCTTTGGGCCTCACGCCTTTGTCTCCTTCAAGCCACCGACGAACGGGTTGCATGTCGGGTGTCTTGTTGAGATAATCGCTAAACGCATTCGCATCCAAGATGATGCACACTGTACTTATTCGTCTAGACCAAGGAATGCGTCTGTTTCTCTCAGAAAAAACTGTCGATAGCTAGCTGGCGCATTTGCCATGTTGGCCATCTCGTCGAACGTAATATTGTGTATCGAGACGCCCTTATGCCTGGATGGTTCGAAATATACAAACGACACATCGTCCGGCGCAATCTTTCCTTGTCGGATCGCTATACGCGTTCGATCTAGCATGTAATCGCTGTGCGTCTCGATCACAAACGGACCTGGACGAGACCGGCGATGTCTATTTCTTTCGAGAACGCCGATCAAGATTGAGGCTAGCGCCGCTTGAGCCTGAGGATGAAGGTGGACCTCGGGTTGCTGGATGAGAGACATGCTAAATCGCCGAGCCTGTGTCAAGCGAACCAGAATTGGCAGGATTTGACTAACGCCGTAGCCGACATCCACGAGATTGCTCTTCGGTCCACGTGCCTTCACTTGCAACTGAAAAGGATCGCTGCCCGACTTGCCCAACTTCTTGATCGTGATCTGCGAAAACAAGTCAGTTGCCTTGCCAAAATCGTCTAACTGTGCTTTCAGTTCGTCCCACTGCCTCCCGCCTTTCCTAGCGGTGCTCGCAATCATTGCGGGCACTTCCGTGCCTTCCGCATCAGGCGCATCCGAAAATGGATTGTAGGTGCGCTCCGGCCGTGAACGCACAGGGGCGATGCTAGTGGCTCGAAACAACAGAGATCCATGCAACGACTCGACATCTTTTCCCCAGGACAAAGTGCTGTCGGACAAGTGGTTTTCTCCAGGATCGATCATCCACGGACGTGCCTGAAAAAAGTCAAAATGTCGTTCGGGAATTTGCAGAATACCATCGTTTCTGACAGCATTGAAGAAATCGGCAGCGTTAGGCACGGGCGCATCTCGCTCTCGACGCACTACTATTCGAAAATCGTCGAAAAGCCAAGTAGCGCTATTGACTTCTGCTCGTGCACCACCGCTCAGTTCAGACAACTTGATCTTGTAAACGACGCGACGCCCTCGATCACCATCAATTGCCACGCCCAATTTGAACGAATCCAGCAACGGTCTGCTCTTGCGAACAACTTCCCGAAAGGACCCCATTTCATATGGATGCCGATTAAAGTTGATTGGCGTCCCTACGTCCGAGACATAATCCGCCAACGCCTGCATGCACCCAGCACCGTCGTCTTCCCCGTGCTGTTCTCGCCAACCAAGAACGTCAACGGCCGAATCCGCACCTCCTGCGGCCCCTTGAAGCACCGCACGTCCTCGATCAGAAACCGATCCAGCTTCATCTCGCTACCCCCTTCCCCTACTCCGCCGCCGGCTTCCGGTGCGTTCCCCACTTCTCGAACCACTTGCGCAGGTACAGCTGGGTTCGCAGGAAGTTCGACGGACGGGAGCTCGTGCCGTGCCACTCGTCCTGGAAGCGGATCATGACCGTGGGGACGCCCTCGTACTGCAACGCCTGGTAGAACTCCTCGGTCTGGCCCATGGGGGTGCGGAGGTCGTTTTCGCCGGTCAGGAGCATGGTGGGCGTGGTGACGTTGCCGACGTAGAAGATGGAGGAGCGGTCGATCCACTCGGCGGGGTCTTCCCAGAAGGGCTTCTCGAAGGTGCGCAGGTAGCTGATGGCGTCCGAAGTGCCCATGGCGGACATCCAGTTGACGATGGGGCAGTTGGCGGAGGCGGCGCGGAAGCGGTCGGTGTTGCCGACGATGTAGCTGGTCAGGATGCCGCCGCCGGAACAGCCGTAGACGAACAGGTTGTCTTCGTCCACGTAGCCTCGGGCGAGCATCTCGTCGACGCCGTTCATGAGATCCGGGAAGTCGGCGCCGGGGTAGTCGTGGTTGATGGCGTTGGCGAACTCGGTTCCGTAGCCTGTGCTGCCCCGCGGGTTGGTGTACAGCACGACGTAGCCGTTGGCGGCGTGTTCCTGGAAGGCGAAGTTGAAGCTGCCGTTGTACATGGCGTGCGGGCCGCCGTGGATGACGAGCATCAGCGGGTACGTGTCGGCCGGATCGAAGTCGGGGGGCTTGACGATCCAGCCCTGCACGCGAAAGTCGTCGTCGGAATCGTACCATATCTCCTCCACCTCTCCCAGCTTCACGCGGTCCAGCACGTCGGCGTTGACCGACGTCAGGCGGACGGACTCGCCGGGATCGGCCAGGGCGAAGCGATGCACGTCGGCCGGTTCGTAGGCGTTGGACACGGTGGCCACGGCGGTGCCGTCGTCCGCGAGCGACGACATGGCGAAGAGGTGCTTGCCCGACGTGAGCGCCGTGACGCCGCCGCGCAGCGAAACGAAGTGCAGTTGTCCGTATCCGTCTCGGCGAACGTTGAAGTAGAGGCCGCTGCCGTCGGGCGCCCAGGTCATCGCGCCGGTCTGGCGGTCGTAGTCGCCGGAAATGACTCGCGAGCCCGAGCCGTCGCGGTTCATGATGTGTATCTGGGCGTTGCGGTAGGTGTCGTCGTGCGCGTCCTGGCCCGTGTAGGCGATCAGCGTGCCGTCGGGCGAGGGGACGGGGCCGGAATCGGGGCCTCGGCGGTTGGTGAGTCGGCGGATCTCGCCGGTGGCGACTTCGACGGCGTAGATCTCGGACTCCTGCCAGTGCTCGGGCCGGTGCGCGTCCTCGTGCCGGAACGAAGTGAAGTAGATCTCGGCGCCGTCGGGGCTCCAGCGCGCGCCGGAGTGGTTCCAGTCGCCGCGCGTCAGCTGGCGCGCCGTGCCTCCGCTCGCGGGCACCACGAACAAGTGCGTCCAACCGGTGTCCACGTAGCCTGTCCGGTCGCGCTTGTACGCGGGCCGCTCCACGACCTTGGGCTCGGCCGTCCACTTGGCGCCGCTGGGCCGGTCCGGCAGGGACACGCCTGCGAAGTCCGCCTTGTCCTTCACTCTGCTCGTGAACGCGATCCACTGTCCGTCGGGCGACCAGCGCGCGCCGGAAGGACCGCGCTCGAGATGCGTGATCTGTGTGACCGCCCCTTCCGCGTCCATCCATCGCACGAACAGTTGTGCGCCCTCGGGCTCGCCGGGCGCCGTGAACAGGATGCGCGTGCCGTCGGGCGACCAAGCCGCGCCGCTTCCGTCCACGAGATGCCGGTCGCGCGAGCCGTCGGCGTTCATGAGTCGCAACGAAGACTTGCGACGGTCGTTGGCCTTGTCGATCCAGCCGCGGGTGTAGACGATGCGTCGTCCGTCCGGCGATATGCGCGGATTCGACACGGTCTCCATGTCCAGGTATTGCGCGAGCGCGAGGGGCGATCGGGCCGCGTCGGGCGTTTCGGAGAATTGGCGAGCGGCGAACGGCGCGGAGGAGGATTGCTGGGCCGCGGCAGGAAACGCGGCGAGGGCCATGGCGGCGAGCACGGTCGTCGTCGCGAGAAAGCCGGTTGCGGAACCGAAGCTGGGGCGTTGCGTCATTGTGGTGGCCTCTGGAGAAAGGGCAGTTGTGCGAGGGTGGACCGCGCGAGTCGAGCGGCGGCGGCCGGCGTCAAGCAAGGCGCTCGATCACTTGCAGCAGACGGTTGACGTCGTCCTGGTTGTTGAACATGGCGACCGCGGCGCGGAGCAGCCTTCCGTCTTCCTGGAACGTGACGGCCACGCCTTCGGCTTCGAGCGCGGCGGCCAGCGTCGGGTGGTCCATCCCGTGGTAGAAGCTGACGATTGGAGACGGATTGGCGGGCGGAGTGAACAGCTCCATGCCGAGCGCCTCGGCGCCGTCGCGAAGCCGGGCGGCCAGCGCGTGGGTGTGATCGGCGACGCGGTCAAGCCCCACGCCGGCGACGAAGCGGAGGGCCGCGTCCATGGCGGCCACCGATCCGTGGGAGGCGTTGCCGTACTCGAACTTGGCCGCCGTCGTCTTGAGGCGGTAGCGGCGGCCGGGGAGATTCTCGGCCACTTGCCGATGCCCGTAGCGGTCCGGCGTCATCCATTCCAAGTGCTCGCGGCGCACGTAGAACGGGGCGCACCCGAAGTCCGCGAAGAGCCACTTGTAGCCGTTTCCGCAGGCGAAGTCCACTTGCTCGTCGTGCAGGTTCAGCGGGAAGGTTCCGAACGCTTGGATCGCGTCGGCGTAGAGGAATGCGCCGTTGGAGTGGGCCAGCTCCGCCAAGGCCGGCAGATCGTGGCGAAAGCCGTTGCGGTTGGACACCCACGCGACGCTGATCAGGCGGGTGCGGCGGTCGGTCCGCGCGGCGAAGTCCTCGGCCGACACCGCCCCCCGCCGGGCGGGCACGATGCGCAGCTCCACGTCCTTGCGCCGCTCGAGCTCCCGGTACAGAACAAACGTCGTGGTGAAGTGCAGCTCGTCCACGACCACGTTGTCGCCGGGCCGCCAGTCCAGCGCCTGCGCGATCACGTTCTCGGCGTCGCTCGTCGAATAGAGCATCGCCACCTCGTCCGCGTCCGCGCCGAAGACGCTCGCGAAGCTGCCGCGGGCCTGCTCCAGCATCGCCGCCCGCCCATCCCGATCGCGAAGGAGCGACTTTCCCTCCGCGTAGTCCCGAAGCGCGTCGTGCACCGGCGCCGGCAACGGACCGACCGAGGCCGTGTTCAGGTAGGCCAGCTCTCGCGTGACCGGAAACGCCGGGCGAACGCCCAAGGGATCGTCGGTGGAGCGCCTGGCGGGAGGGAGGGACAGGCCAGCGCCCGGCTGCTCGCCTTCTTCGCCGGAGCGGCCCGCCAGCCGGTCGTCCTGGGCCAAGCCCGCCGCCGGCACGGCCAAGCCGGCGGCCGTGGTCGTCCTCAGGAACCTCCGCCGGTTCCATGCTTGCATTTGGAGCCTCCTTGGATTGTCGAAGACGAGCGGCAATAATACGCTCTGGCCGTCGGTGCGGCCAGCCAGGGCCGGCGGCGTGCGAATCTGGCGCGGGCCGAGGCGTCCATCACGCCCTCGCGGCATCTCGCGCACGCGCACGTGACCGGCACGCGCCAAAGGCGACCGTCAGCCCATTAAGCCCTCGCGGCAACTGAAGGTGTCAGCCGCGTATCCCGCGCACGAGCGTCCCGCGAACGTCGGTGCGCTCGCTTCAATCGCTCACAAACATGGACACCGGCATGTCGGCCAGCCGTTCTCTGGCCGTCTTGCAGTACGTCTTCGACACGTCGACGCCCAGAAAGGAGCGTCCGTGCCTTCGGGCCGCAAGGCAAGTCGTGCCGACGCCGCAGAACGGATCGAGCACCGTGTCGCCACGAAAGCTGAACAGCAGGAGAACGCGCCGAGCCAGTTCCTCCGGAAACATGGCTGGATGACCGTAGGCTCGCATCTTGCGCTCCGGCGCGATCGACCACTTCGCGACGACCCACTGCTTGAACGACTCGGCATCGATGTCGGCGTTTGCAGAGTCGCCGGGCTTGCGGAGGTCGCCTTTGCAAAATACCTCCAGGAACTCCCATGTGTACTTCAAGTAGGGACTCGACGGGCTCTTCCAGCTTCCCCAGGCCGTGTACTTGCAGTTGTAGTTGTTCTTTTCCCACAGGATCTCTCCTTTCCAGATCATTCGGCGCTTCATCAAGTGATTGGATATCATGTGATGACTCGGTATGTAGTCCGAGAACAGCGGCTGCACGTTGACGATTATGCGACCTCCGAACTTGACGACGCGAACGCATTCGTCCAGGATCGAGAAGAGCTTGGCGAAATAGGACTCCCAATCCACCGCATCGTCTTGCCCGGCATCGGCGTCGGAATAGCCTAGGCCGAAATTATACGGTGGCGAAGTGAACACGAGGTCGATGCAATTGTCGGGCATCGACTTCAAGACGCGCTCGCTGTCTCCGCACACGATGCTGTCCCTGAACCGAGACGGCAGAAGTCCGTCGTCCCTTTCGAAGTCGTGATCGCGTGCGTAGTAGTGCTTGCCGCGGCGGCGTTCCTTCGTCTTGCGGCCGACGACTTTGCGTTCGCGATTGTATCCCACGTACAAGCGCTTGCGTCCATTGATTCCGTAGTTGCGGATGTCGTCGATCGCGGGAATGATCTTGGCCAACGGCCCGGACGCGGCCCACGGAGCCTCTGCGGCGTCCATTGCCGACCGCAAGGCGCGGAGATCGATCTGGCGCAACCAGACGTTGACGGAATGGTCGGTGCGGGTCACGAAGAAGTCGTCAGGGTCGAATTGCTCGTTGAGGGCGTCGATCGCCGGGTCGATGGACTCGTCCAGCGCTTCGTCCGCGCCGATCTCGATTTGTCGATACTTGTCTTGAATCATTTCAGTCGGCATTGACGGGAGGCCGTTTCACGGCGTTCGGCGAGGCCACGGCATGGCGAGGGCCGCGGGGGCGTGCGACCGGCCGAACCATCCGGCCAGCGCCGCGAGGCTGAGGACGTAGGGGAGCGCCAGGAAGAGCGGGTACGGCAAGTCGGCGTTTGCCGCTTGGAGAACGAACTGGAGCGCTTCGGCCGTCCCGAAGAAGCAGGCGGCCGCCAGGACGGCCAGGGGATTCCACCGGCCCAGCACCACCACCGCGACGGCGACGAAGCCCTTCCCGGCGGACATGTTCTCGCTGAAGGTGCCGGTGTGCACCAAGCTCAGGTGCGCGCCCGCGAGTCCGGCCATGAAGCCTCCGAAGAGCGTCGCGAGCGTTCTCGCGCGGATCACGCCGATTCCTGCGGCGTGGGCGGCGTCCGGCGCTTCCCCCACGGCCCGCAGCGCCAGGCCTCGGCGCGTCCTGAAGAGGAACCACCACAGGAGAGGCGCGAGCGTGCAGGCCGTGTAGAAGGTGGGCGCGCGGTCGAAGAAGACGGGACCGAGAAGCGGGATGTCCGCGAGCAGGGGGATTCTCCATGCGGGGACGGTTTCGAGTTCCAAGGCGAGGCCCGTGGCGCCGAAGCGGCTCTGGAAGACGGCGCCCGTGAAGCCGATGCTGCCGATGGCGACGGCCGTGCCGGTGATGATCTGGTTGGCGTTCAGCCTCACGGCGAACAACGCGAACACGAGCGCGGCGGCCGTTCCAGCCATGGCTCCGCCCGCCAAGCCCGCGTAGGGTCCGCCCGCCAAGCCCGCCAGCGCGCCGCCCAGCGCGCCCCAGATCACCGAACCCTCCAAGCCGATGTTGATCACGCCGGCCCGCTCCGAGACCGCCTCGCCCAGCGCGGCGAGGGCCAGGGGGACGGCCAGGCTCGTGGCGGCCAAGAGGAACGCAGTCACGTCGGTCGCCGGCCGGGCTCGAGTGCCGCCGCAACGCCTGTTGCTCGAGCGCCCCCGGCGGCCGTCATCCGCCGCCCCTCTTCGCAGTTCGGCCCCGAAAGCCGCGGTCCACGGCGAGCAGCGCGAGGATCATCAGCGCTTCCGTCCCCCGCACCCAAGCCTCCGGCACGCCCGCGTCTCTCTGCATGGCCCCGCCCCCGGCGCCGAGCGCGCCGAAGACCACGGCGGAGACCACGATGGCGCCGGGATGCAGCCGTCCCAAGAGCGCCACGGCGATGGCGGTGTATCCCCAGCCGGGCGAGAGTCCTTCGTACATGCGTCCGGTCACGCCCGCGACCTGAATCCATCCGGCCAGCCCGGCGATCGCGCCCGACGCCAGGAACGCCCACGTCACGACGCGCGCAGGATCGAAGCGTCCGCTGGCCAGGGCCGCCCGCGGCGACGCCCCCGCGACTCGCATCCGAAAGCCGCCGCGGGTGCGCGCCATGTAGAGCCAGAGCCCGCCCGCGATGCACAGTCCGACGAGGAAGCCCGCGTGCAGGCGCGTCCCCGGAGCCACGAGCGGCAGCTGGGCCGCGGCCGGGATTTCGTCCGTCATGTTGAAGATGCCCCGCGTCTCCTGAAGCGGCCCCTGCACGAGGAACTGCGCCATGTGCAAGGCCACGAAGTTCATGAGCAGCGTCGTGATCACTTCGCCGACCCCCAGCCGCGTCCTCATCGCGACGGGAACCAGCGCCCAGGCCGCCCCGCCAGCGGCCGCCGCCAAGAACGTCGTCGGCAACAGGACGAGCGGGCCCGCGTCCGGCCACGAGACCGCCAGCGCCACGCCCGCCAGCGCGCCCGCGTGAAGCTGTCCTTCGGCTCCGATGTTCCACGCCCCGGCCCGGAAGGCGACCGCCACGGCCAAGCCCGCGAGCAACAGCGGCGTCGCCTGCACGAGCGTGAACGAAACGAACCGGTTCCACGACCCGAACGCGCCCCCGGCGAGAGCCCCGAAAGCGGCGGTGGGCGAGTAGCCACCCAGCGCCAGCAAGGCCGAAGCGACGGCCAGCGTCGCCGCGAGGGCCAGGACCGGTTGCACGGCGGCCTTGAGCGCGCCCGCGGTCCGGTGCCCCAATTGCGCCATTGCCGTTACCCTGAAACGGACCTCAGTTGTTTAGGCGGGAGAGCGCGTCTCGTCAGGCTGGAGAGCGGCCTCGGTCCTCGCGCCAAGCCCCTTTGGACGAGTCGGATTCCGCCCAACGATGTGGAGAACGATAACGATCATGGCCGATGGACCGTGGCGGGCGGCCAAGACGGGCGCCGTGTCGCTCTTGATTGCGCTGGCGGCCGGCTGCGACGACGCGCACGGCGGGTTCGAGCCCGGCGGCAAGCCGCGGGTCGGCGACGTCGATCCGAACGCGCCTCCGGGCTGGCCTCTGAGGGTCGGCGATCCCGACTTCGTCGAATGGGCCATGCCCGGCGGCGTCGCCGCCGAGCTACAACATCTAGGAAGGCCACGTGAAGGCCGAGCCGCAGTGGGACTTGATAGGCTCAAGCTTTCCGGAGACCTGTTGCGGGTCGGTCACGCCCTGAGCACGGATTTGGTCGGCGTCCGTCAAGGCGGCGATCGCTCCCAGCGATTCCGGATCGCCGAGGGCGAACGCCAGGCGCATCGCCGAGGGCACGACCAAGTAGATTCCCAGCTCGTGCAACGGGGATGCGAGAGTCCGAACGGCTGCGGCGCGCATTCTCGCGTTCGCTTCTCGTCCGTATGCCTCCGCGCCTCTCTGCGAGACAATGTACGCTAGTGCGTTCAGACCATGCGCGTACATCCACTCATCGTCTCGCCGCTCAAGCTGCAATCCCTGATGTTCCGAAGAAAAGGACGAGACCATGTCGAGCACGGCAGCGAACGCCGGCTCGCCCAAGGCATCTAGAGCCTCGTTGATGTTCCGTCCGGCCACGGGGAAAATCACCAACGCTGGAATTGCTACAGGATCGCCTGCGTTCGCAATATTGATGGCTTGGTGCACCAATGCACCCAGTTGATGATGATTGTCAAGCACTTGGGCTCCCCGCGGCCGCTTCACTTCCTCGACAACGGCGTCCACCAAAGCTTGCCGGAGACCTGGAGTCCATTCGACTAGAGGAAGTGCAGTCGCTGCCGTCAGTGCGGCGAACACCTCGCCGACATCCGAGCTTCGCAGGTCGCGCGCCAGAATGCTCTGATCGCTCTGGTCTTGCGCCGAAGCTCCAGGAGCGGCAACCATGACGCCAGATGCCATGGCCGCCAAAAGCGCCAAGCGTTTCCCGTTCCGTTTCCCCGTGTTCATTCGGCCGCCGCCGCCGCATCTTTCGCGGCCAGCATGAGTTCGCCGACGGCCGTCGCGGAGCGCTCCGCCGGATCGACCGGCACGAGGCGTCCGCGCACCAGAACGACGATTCGGTCGGCCAGCTCCAGCACCTCGTCCAAGTCCGACGAGATCAGGACCACAGCCGGGGCCGGCTCGCCCGTTCGCGCGAACTCGGTCAGCCTTCGTCGGACGGCCCGGGCCGCCTTCACGTCGAGGCCGCGGGTGGGCGATTCCGCGATCAGCAGCTCCTTCGACCGGTCGAGTTCGCGGGCCACGAGCAGCCGCTGCTGGTTGCCGCCCGACAACGTGGCCGCGAACGTCTCCGGGCCGGGCGCCTTCACGTCGGCCGCGGCCAAGAGGGCCTTGGTGCGCTTCTTGATGCCGGCCCAGTCCAGCCACGGCCCCCGCCGCCACGCGGGCTCGCCGTGAAGGGCCAAGGCGACGTTCTCGTCGAGGGGGAAGTCGCCGACCAAGCCTTCCTCGCTGCGGTCCAGAGGCATCCAGCCCGGCTTGCGGGGCACGTCCGCGACGCCGGAAAGGGGCCGCAGCACGCCGGCCAGGACGGCCGCCAGCTCGCGCTGTCCGTTGCCTTCGACGCCCGCGACGCCCAGAATCTCGCCGCTCCTCGCGACGAGCGTCGCGTCGCGGAGTGCCGGCGCCTCGGGAGGTCCGGCCGTCACGTCCGTCAGAGCGGCTACCACGGCGCCCCGCGCGCGTTCGTCAGATTCTAGGGGGAATTTGTCCGAGAATCTGTCGCGGCCGACGTGTTCGCCCACCATGGCGACGGCCAGTGCCCGTGCCGAGAAGTCGCCGGCCGGGCCGGAGAGCACGCGGGTTCCCCGCCGCAGGACGGTCACGCGGTCGGCGGCCGACAGCACCTCGTCCAGCTTGTGCGCGACCAGGACGACGCCCGTGCCGGACCGGGCCACCCGCCGCAGCGCCTCCAGGAGGGGCTCCGCTTCCTGCGGGGCCAGCGCCGCCGTGGGCTCGTCGAGCAGTAGCACGCGCGTCTCGGACATCAGCGCCTTGAGGATTTCGATCCGCTGGCGTTGGCCCACGCTCATCTGGTCCGCCCGCGCGTCCAAGTCGACCGCGAGACCGAGCTCGGCCGCCCGCGCCTCCGCCCGGGCCCGGTAGCCCCGTGCCGCCGTGCCCCTCGCCGTCCACGCGTCCTCGTTGAACAGCGCCACGTTCTCGAAGCCGGTGAACCGAGGAACCAGCGAGAAGTGCTGATGGACCATGGCGACGCCCAGCCGACGCGCATCGGCGGCGCTGCGGAACCGAACCGGCCGCCCGGCGATCTCGATCCGCCCTTCGTCGGGGGACGAGAGGCCGGCGAGCACACGCGCCAGCGTCGTCTTGCCCGCCCCGTTCTCGCCCAGCAAGCCGTGGATTTCGCCTGGGGCCAGCTCGAAGCGGACCCGGTCCAGCGCGACGACGGCGCCGAACCGCTTGGTCACGCCGGCTAGGCGAGCGGCGGGCGGCGAGCTTGGGCGGGCGCTACCCAAGCACTCGTTCATGATGACCGAAGAATGACTCGGCTCGGCGATGATGGGCGCGCGGCCAAGCCACGACCCCAGACGCGCCTCGCAACGGCCACCGAAGCCGCGCCGACACCGAGACCCCGGCGCCCGCCCGCAAGAAGTCCCGCTTCAGCCGCCGGCGCTGAACGAATTCCCAAGGAGCCAACCATGTCGACCGTCCTCCCTTCCGTCCCCCCGATCAAGTCCGCCACCGTGCCCGAAGCCATCGCCGAAGGCGCGACCGTCAGCGGCAAGATTCCCCGCATGATGTGGCTGCTTCTCGGATCGCTCAAGGCCGTGGGGCCGGTGGCGACCCGCCGGGAAGTCGTCGCGCACCTCCTGAGCCGGGATTCTCAAGCTCGCGACGCCGAGCGAGACTACTTCGCCGACAACGCCACATCGCTCCAAGGCCTGGTCAGCCGGGGCCGGATCGACCTGATCGCCTACAACTTCATGGCCGCCGCCGGACGCAAGTGGGAGCTCACCACCCGAGGCTGGATCACGTCCACCGAGGCCGAGCTCCATTTCGTCACCAAGGACGAAGCCGTCGACGAGACCACGAAGTCCACCTGGCAGGCCGACATCATCACTCACATGCACGCGATGACCCCGGCCGCGTTCGAGGCGTTCGTCGGCACTCTGCTGAGCAAGGCGGGCGTCTTCGACGTGGCCATCGACGGGCGCACCGGCGACGGCGGCATCGACGGGCACGGGTCGATGGTCAACGGTCCGCTGTCGATTCCCGTCTTCTTTCAGGCCAAGCGCTGGTCGGGCAGCGTGTCCTCGGCGACGGTCCGGGACTTCCGGGGCGCGATCCAGGGCCGGGGCCACGTCGGCATGGTCTTCACGACGGGCACGTTCACCAAGGACGCGAAGGCCGAGGCGCAGCGCACGCAGTCCGTGAACATCCAGCTGTTCGACGGCGTGCGCATGGCCGATTGGCTGAAGGACTTGCACATGGGCGTGACGGTGCGCGAACGCACGGTCGAAGACGTGGAGGTCGACGACGACTGGTGGGACAGCTTGGCCAACGGCGCCTCGAAGTGACGGCGCTCTTCCCCGAGAGCCGCCCGGACAACGGGGTCCGAGCTTCTGCGCCCTACTTGGCCGCCTTCTTCTTCTCCGCCGCGATCCGGTCGCGCCGCTTAATGCCGTGAATGGCCGTGAGGACTGCCGCCGGGTCCTTCTTCAGACCGCCCGCGATCAACGCATTGCGAATCTGCGGCACCGTGTACTTGGCGCCGTACTGCGCCACGAAGCTGCGATAGGCCGCCGTAACTCCCTTGCCCCGGTAAGCGAACCGGCTCACCTCGGGGTGTCCTGCGCCCTGTTGGCGGCTCTTGCGACCGTTCGCAGGCTTGGCCTTCCTCTTCTTGGCCGCCGGCTTGCCGGCCGAGTAGTCCGCAGGGAACTCTTGAACCGCAAGCCGTTGCGGCGCAGATCGCTCGTCCAGCTTGGCGCCGAGGACGCTCACGGCCGTCGTCAGCTTTCCGATCTCCGCGACAAGCCCCTGGTGGTCCTTGCGAGCCCCGTCCTCGACCCGATCGATGCGTCCCGCGACCCGATCCTCGACCCGATCGATGCGTTCCTCGACCTGGTCGATGCGCTTGCCAAGGCCCTCCTCCACCCGGTCGATGCGTTCCTCCACCCGATCGATGCGCCGTCCAAGGCCCTCTTCCACCCGGTCGATGCGCTTGCCAAGGTCGGCGCGCAAGGCCAGGAAGAGCCCCACGGCGGAGCCGACGACCGACACTATCGTCACGAAGTTGTAGTCGGTCAGGAAGTCCATCCCGCTCCGCCCTTTCCGCGGGGTCCGCGCGGTGCCCGCCGGAAGACCGGCCGCCAGCCCGAAGTATAGCACAGTCCGCCGGCGATCTGCCACGACGTCCCGCCGCCCTAGCCGGCGGCCCAAGCACGCCCGGCCCGGCTCAACAGCCGCCCGGCGAATCCCCCTCAAGGTACCGGATTCGGGGGACTTCCAGCACGCCCGCGACGATGTCCCGCCGGGCCTGGGCGATCTGGGCTTCGACGGCCGCCGGCACAAGACCGGGCAGCGCCGGGTTCGGCACGAAGTCCACCGCGCCGGCGGCGAGGCCCGACCGCAGCGGCGAGCCCAGCGCGCCGTCGCGCCAAGCCAGCGCCGTCTGGACGAACACGGCCGGAATGTCGATCAGGGCACTGCCCGCCACCACGTCCGGCGCCACGTCGTTCTGGTTGCGGTTCATCCCGAAGGCCCAAGCCGTCCGGCCCCGGTCGCGGCTCTCGCGGACGGCCTGGAACACGCCGAAGCTGGCCGCGTCGACGTTGTGCACGAGCACGTCGGCCCCGCGCCGGAGCTGCGCGGCGGCGGCTTCCTTGGCGGCGGCCACGTCGTCCCAGTTGCCCGTGAACGTCTCCAGGACGGTCGCCTCGGGGTTCACGGCGCGCACGCCCGCTTCGAACGCGAGGAACGTCCCCTTCGCCGGTGGAATCTCGACCCCGCCGACCATCCCCAGCACGCCGGTCCCGCTGATCCCGCCTGCCGCCATCCCGGCCAAGTAGGCCGCCTCCTCGAGCCGAAAGATCAGCGGCAGCACGTTGGCCGTCGCCCGCGAGCCCGACGAGACCACGAACGTCGCATTCGGGTATTGCGCCGCCGCCCGTTCCGCAGCGTCCTGGTACTCGAAGCCGTGCCCGAAGATCAGCCCGTATCCGGATTCGGCGTACGAGACGAACGCCTCGTCGAAGTCCGCCGGCGTGCGCGTCTGCTGATGCGACGTCCGCCATCCGAGCGAATCGCCGATGCGCTGGAGCCCTTCGTACGCGCCCGCATGCCAGCCCGCGTCGCTGACGGGGCCGGACGTGAGAAGGGCGACCGCGGGGAGGGAATCGCGCCCGGGCTCCCCGTTCGCGCTCCGCCGTCCGTCCGGGGGGGCGCCGCACCCGAACGCGACCGCGCACGCGGCCGCCCATCCGATCATGCAAGCCCGGCCCCCGTCCGCCGACCCCACGCTCGCCGCCAACGCTCGCCTCCGTCGTCCGTCCCCGGTTGCGCGTCCGCCGTCCTGTCACGATCCGGCGCGCCTCGCTAACTTTAACAAGACGAGCGCCGCGCTCCCCGGCCGCACCCCCAAGAGCCGGGAGACGCCGCCGGGCAAGGACGCCGACGCCTCCTGCCCGCGCAACCCTCCCCCGCAAGGACATCGGAATGAACGAGACCTCCCGAGGCAACTGGACTTCCAGCGCCGGCTTCGTGCTGGCCGCCACCGGCAGCGCGATCGGCCTGGGCAACCTGTGGAAGTTTCCCTTCATCACGTGGGAGAACGACGGCGGCGCCTTCGTCCTCGTCTACCTGATCTGCATTGCGGCGGTGGGCCTGCCGATCATGATGGCCGAGCTGCTGATCGGGCGGCGGAGCCAGAAGAGCGCGGTGGGGGCGCTGAAGGAGGCGGCCGGGCCGCTTTGGGGGATCGTGGGCGGCTGGGGGGTGCTGGCGGCCTTCATCCTGCTGAGCTACTACACGGTGATTGCCGGGTGGTCGCTGTACTACTTCGCGAAGTCGGTCGGCTGGTCGTTGGGAGGGTTCCCAGCGGGCATCGCGATGGGCGACATGTTCAACGAGCAGTCGAGCAACGCGCCGTTGCAGCTGGCGCTGTCGCTCGGCTTCAGCGTGGCCACGATCGGCGTGGTGTACTTCGGCGTGCAACGAGGCATCGAGCGGATCGCCCGCACCTTCCTGCCGATTCTTTTCGGCATCTTGTTGCTCATGCTCTTCAGCGCCCTGGGGATGAGCGGCTCCGGCGAGGCGGTGGGCTTCATCTTCCGGCCCAACTTCAGCGAGTTGAGCCGCAGTTCGGTGCTCGAGGCGGTGGGCCACTCCTTCTTCACGTTGTCTTTGGGGATGGGCGCAATGATCACCTACGGCTCGTACATTGCTCGCAACCAGTCCGTCGTCAAGGCTTCCGGGATGATCGTGTTCTTGGACACGCTGATCGCGCTGGTCGCCACGGTCATCATGTTCTCGGTGATCTTCTCCGTAGCCGGAATGGAAGAGCAGGTAGGCGGTTCAACCGTGGGCATGCTCTTCATTTCCCTGCCGGAGCTGTTCTTCACGGAGGTGCCGTTCGGTTCGCTACTGGGTCCCCTGTTCTACGTTCTCGTGGCGTTGGCCGCGCTTACTTCCACGATGTCGTTGCTTGAAGTGGTCACCAGCTACCTGATCGACGAGCGTGGGATCAGCCGCCACAAGGCCACGGTGATCTCCGGCGCCGCGATCTTCGTCTTCACGATCTTCGCGGCGTTGTCGTTCACGGACGCGAAGTTCCTCTCGACTCTCAACATTTTCGGCGAGGGCAAGGACGGCTGGTTCAATACCGCCGACCACTTCGTGTCCAACTGGATGTTGCCGACGGGCGGGTTCCTCATCGCGCTGGCCGCCGGCTGGTTCATGACGCGCAAGGCAACCGAATCCGAGCTCGTCGACGGAACTCAACCCCGCTGGTTCCATTACGGCGCATGGCGCTTCTTCATCCGCTTCGTGGCACCGGCGGCCGTGCTGGCCATCATCATTGCCGTGATCTTGGGCCGAGACTTCAGCTAGAGGACGGCGGCGGGGGCGGATGGGCGCGGAGGCGAGCGGGCGCGAGACAGGCGCAGTCGGCGGACGGATGGACGCCTGGGCGGCTGAGCCCAAGACGACGGGCGCAGACGACGGGCACCGCGTTGCAGCAAGCCTCGGGAGCACAGGCGGTCCTGGCGGCGACGGGAGCTTGGGCGACGGCGGACACGACGGCCTTCCGGTCCGGACGGTCGAAAAGCGTCCAGCCGCCCTGCGCTTCCCCGGCCGGGTCCTCTATTTGGTCGACGACGCCGACCTGCTCCGCCGCCAGCTGCGCGACGGCCTGGACCTGACGACCGAAGAAGCCCTTCGTGTCGGCCTGCGCGACCAAATCAGCACTGACGAGATCACGCCCGCCTACATCTGCTTCTTCTACGACGAGACGCTGGGCGAGTTCCCGTATCTGGGTCTCCGGGCGGCCACAGCCGCGAACGCTGGGGCGAACGCGGCCACGGGCGCAGACGGCGCCGCTGGCGGAGACGAGGCCCCCGTGGAGCGCGGAAGCGTCCGGGCGGGCGGGTTCGTCTGCTCGGTCGCCGGTAAGCGCCGCGGCAAGGGATCGAGCCGCGAGCAGAGTCCCTACGCCGAGCTCATGGCGGGCATCCAAGTGGTCGTCGCCGAGAGCATCGAGCGCATCTACGAGGAGAACTGCCAGAACCTGGGCATCCTGACCACCACCGACTTCGGCGTCGCCGACCGCATCCGCGCCGGCGAGAAGATCGCACTGGCCGAGTTCACCGCGGGCAAGGACGACATCACCCGTCAGATCGTGGAATACGGCGGCCTCTTCGAGTTCAACACGGCCCGTCTGCGGGGCAAGGCGACGCTGCCGACGCCAAGGGCCACGCTGCCGGCCAACAAGACCACGCCGCCAGGCGAGCCCGCGCAAAGAAAGGACGCGGACGCAAAAAGCAAGCCCGCGCGCGCCCCCCGCCCCCCCATGACGCTCGGCGAGAAGATCTTCGCGCGCAAATGGGTCGTGGACGCCGCCCGCGACGACGTCGGCGTGGACTGGACGGAGCCCGGCGAGTCGGGCTTCTTCCGAGCCGACCTGCGCTTCTCGCACGAGTACGTGACGCCCATGGCCGCCATCTTCTTCGAAGAGAAGCTCGGGGCTGACGCCAAGGTGCGCGATCCCGGCTCGATCCTCTTCTTCCGCGACCACCTGACGTTCCTGCACAAGGCAATGAGCCAGGAGCGCATCGAGGCCGGACTGCTCGACGTCGCCAACCAGCTCGAAGCCAAGCAGCGCGAGTTCGCCGAGAAGCAGGGCGTGCGCCTCTACGGCGAACAGATGGGCCACGCCATGGGCTCGGAGGCCATCTGCCACTCGAAGGTCCTCGAGGAGTACGCCGAGCCGGGGATGCTCGTCATCGGCACGGACTCGCACACGCCTCACGCGGGAGCCGTGGGCGCGCTGGCCTTCGGCGTCGGCACGACCGCCATCTTCAACTCGTGGATCACCAAGGACGTGCGCGCGCGGATTCCGCCGTCGTTCAAGGTCGTGGTCTCGGGGACGCCGCCCCGCAACGTGACCGCCAAGGACTACATGCTCGAAATCCTGCGCCATCCCTATGTGCGCGACGGGCACGCCATCGGCCAGATCGTCGAGTACGCCGGGCCGGCCGTGGAAGCGTTGTCGGTGGATGAAAGGGCGACCATGACGAACATGGCGGCCGAAGTCGGCGCCTTCACGGGAATCGTGGCGGCAGACCAGCGCACGGTGGAGTTCCTGGTGCAGGAGCGGGGCATGGCGGAGGCCGCTGCCCAAGCGCTCGTGCGCGGCATGCAGAGCGACCCGGACGCCGAGTACGTCACCGTCATCGAGATCGACGCCTCGACGGTGCGCCCCATGGTCGCGCTCCCCGGCGACCCCGGCAACGGCGTCTACATAGACGAAATGGACGAAGCGGCGCCCATCGAGATCGCCTACGCGGGCTCATGCACGGCAGGCAAGAAGGAAGACATGGACATGTACGCGCGCGTCTTCCGCGAGGCCCGCGACCGCGGCCGGGGCGTGCACCCCGGCGTCAAGTGCTACATCCAGTGCGGGTCGGTGGAAGTGCGCGAGTACGCCCGCGAACAAGGCTACTTGGACCTCTTCCGCGACGTGGGCGCCGAATTCGTCGAACCGGGCTGCGGCGCGTGCATCGCCGCCGGCCCAGGCGTCACCGAACGCCCCGACCAAGTGTCCGTCTCGTCGCAGAACCGCAACTTCCCCGGACGCTCCGGGCCAGGCCAGCTCTACTTGGTGTCGCCCTATTCCGTGGCCGCGTCGGCGGTGGCGGGCAGGGTGGCGGGCTGGAACGCATAGGGAGATTTGCCTTAGCCTACGGACTTGGAATTCATGGCAAGACGGAATCACAACGGTCATTCACGCGCCCGGCGGCAGTCGGCGCGGCAGTGGGTTGCGGCCGTTCGATTGCTGGCGGCCTGCGCCGCGGGCCTTTCCGTCTCATGCACCGCCCAGGAGGATGGCGACCACGGCAACGAGGCCAACGGAGGCCGTCCGCTGGCGCTCACGCTCGCAAGAGACATCGACCTGGAGGCCGGCGGGGGACCCCCGCTGGTCGGACTTGACTACCTTGCGGCCGATTCGGCCGGCAACCTGTTCGTTCTGGACGCAAGGGCAGGACGCCTCCACAAGTACACGGCCGCGGGCCGACATGTCGGCGTCCTTGCGGGTGCGGACGGCGAACCGGTGTTTCTCCGCCAGCCCGCGGGTCCGGGGCCGGGAGGCGTCGTGGTGGGCCGCGACGGCAACGTCTACGTGGCGGCTGCTCCGCACGGCATGTTCGACCGGGAGTTGACCGAGAACTTGGTCAAGGGAGCCGTCACGCGCGTGTCGCCTGCGTTGGTTGTCGACACGGTCTTCACGATTCGAGGCCCGGAGGCCGTCGGCGGACTGTCCGCGTGGCCCCGCGAATTGGTGGTCGTGCTAGGACGTCCGAGGGACGCCATGGAGCGGA
This sequence comes from Longimicrobiales bacterium, assembly GCA_965242735.1. Lineage (GTDB taxonomy): Bacteria > Gemmatimonadota > Gemmatimonadetes > Longimicrobiales > Gaopeijiaceae. Next base: position 68,920 of record OZ251497.1, read on the forward strand.
TATTCGGGTTGACCGAAGAAGAAGTCCTCGCGCGCGAAGAAGTTCTCCTCTTGACCTACGACGGCGTCCCGACGACCGCCTTTCATCCCGCGGACGAACGAAGGCACGGGGTGCCCTATTGGGGAGGATGGTTCACGACCTACACAGCAGCCGCGGGCGACGAACTCTTGGTCGTCAGCTCCCTCTACCCGATTCATCGGTACCGGCCGGGGGGCGAGCTGGCAGGGACCTTCGGAAGCGCGTCGCCTTCCTTCCGGCAACCGAGCGAGCCGGAGCCTCGGACGTTCCCTACGGCAGATGCGCGATACTACGAATGGCGAAGTACGTTCACGACGATTGGGGGCATACATGTCGTGGCGGACTCGTTGGTGGTGGTCGTCCTGGCAGATCGCAACGCCGACGAGCCCGCCGTGGCACAGTGGTCGTATCGGGCGGACGTCTACGACTTGCGCTCCGGCTCCGCTGTGGCGCGAGACGTCGATCTCGAGGGCCCAGTGCTGCACGCCGACACCTTGCTTTACGTGGCTCGGCGGCCCACCGGCGACAGTTGGCATGTCGGGCTCTTCGACTTGACGGAGCGCCGATGACGAAGCGGTTGCAGACCAAGGAGGCCAGATGACAAGGAGCGCCAAATGACAAAGAGACGCGAAGCTCTATTTCCCGCTTCCCAGGCACCTCTTCGCCAAAGAGACGCGGGGGCGGCGGACCGCGCCCTTCTGCCAATGGCGATCGTCCTTGCCTTGGCGGCCGTGTCGGCCAGTTGCGCCGACGCGGATCCGCCGGCAACGACGATGGTGACGGTGAACGTCGCCGACGCCCCTTTGTGGAGCGTGGAGTCAAGCTTCGAGGTGGAGCAGGACGAAGACGAGCCGCTGGGCAAGGTGACGGGCGCAATTCTGCCGTCTCCCAACCTCATTGCAATCGCCGACGGCCTCAACTATCGCGTCGTCGTGGCCGATTCTTTGGGGCGACGCCTGCGGACGGTCGGCCGGGCCGGAATGGGGCCGCTCGAGTTCGAGGCGCTGGAGTGGATGGCCCGGTGGCCTGGAGATTCAGTGTTCGTCTGGGATTCTCAGTCAAGACGCTACTCGGTGTTTTCGCCGGAGACCGGCGAGGGCCGGACGGTCCTCCCGCAAGGAATGGAGACCCCGGTTGCCCGAGCGTTTCCGGGCGACGGCGAACGTTTTTGGATCATCGGCGTGGCGCTTGCCGCCAAGGACACGATGCCCCGCGGCCCACACCGCATCCGTCACGACGTGGGCTATTGGCAGGGGACAGGCCGCGTGACGAAGGTGCATTCTCTGGCGGGCAGCGGGTTCGTGAAACAGGGGAGAGGGATGCTGCCATGGCCGGGGGCGCCGACCACGGCGATGGCGACGGGCAACGGCCTTTTCTACTTCACGGAAGGAGAACGCCCCACGGTTGCCGTGCTCGATCCCACTGGCGTCGTGCTGCGGGAGATCAACGTGCGCGGCATGGCCGTTCAGCTCACGGACGCGCGGCGCCAGAAGCTTGTTGAACTGCTGTACGAGTCGTACGGCGGACCCGCCGTCGTGGACCAGTCGCTCGATGCCGCGCCCCTGCCGGAGCAGTTCGACGCAATCCAACAGATCGTCTTCGGCCGCGACGGAACGCTGTGGCTAGGCCAGCGGCTAGCGGTGGACATGGAACGGATCTGGCTCAACGTGACCATCGAGGGCGAGCTGATAAGGCGCGTGGCGATGCCCGCGGGAAGCGGCCTCATGCTGGACGCCGCCGGAGACCGTCTGCTCTTCCTGACGCGCGACCAACTGGACCTGGACTACGTTCATGTGCACGTCATCGCCGCGGGCTGACGACATGGCTCCTGCCTAACCTAACGAAGGCCTGCCTGATCCGCCACTCTGGCCTAGCCCCATCAGTCGCTCCGCCTGTCGACTCCCAGTGCTTCGTGACTGCCTTGACCACGGCCTTTGGCTCGGCCTAGGAGAACAGGAGAGGGGTTCAACCTGCCGTGGCCTCAGATGTTCCCGGTCAGCGGCCACGTGCACGGGTAGACTCGGTATCTCATCGCCGCGCCATGACCTTCGGTTCAAGAGGATGCACCGGTCGGACGCCTTCGACCTTTTCGCTTGCCACGCCCGCGACACTGCGCCGGAGGAGCGTTCGCTCGCCAACCCTTGCCCTGGTAGTCCGAGCGCGGTGTTCCGCAGAGTCAATGGCGGGCGAGAACAAGACCAGCGCGGTGACGATGACGACGAAGGACGTTGTGATGTAGCCCACCGCGCGGCCGTCGCTCAAGGGCTTCTTCGCTCCGCGTTCATGGCCTGCCACACGTCGCGGACGTAGCTTTCGTCGTCGAAGCCCCTCGTGTCTTGTCAGCTAATCACCCAGTCGCAGCAGGCGACCAGCGCGACGACGGCGGCCACTCCGAGCGACGTCCCCAACGTAGCTGCCTCCCACATCGGCGCGGAGGCCCAGTCGTACCCGGCTAGTTGCCAGCTGCCCAGGGCGACCGCGCCCAGTCCGGCGACGACCTTCGTTGCCCGGCTCATCGGTTACCGCCTTCGTAGACGCCGACCAGCTTGTCGCACCACGCGCCCCGCTCGAAGAAGACCACCGGCACGGCCCACCTGCCGCCGTCCGTGGGCTTCTGCAACATGAATACGAGCCCGTTCATCCCGCCAGCGTCCTCCGCGCTGAGCTGCGCTTCCCAGCCCGACGTGTGCTTCAACCATACCTGCGTCGATCCGAACAACGGTTTGCGGAGCTCCAGCTCCAGCTGGTTGCAGACGCTCGCCACGCGCCGCTCTTCCGCCTGGGCCGCCCGATGGGCGCGATCCCGCGCTTCCCTGCGGGCCTGCCATGCGGCTTCCATCTTGGCGTATTCTACGCTGTCTGCGGCTGCGCGCTTCTCCGCTCGCTCGTGCCGCGCCCGGGCCGCCCGATCCCGCTCGGCTCTGCGCTCTGCCAGCTCTGCCGCCCGCGCCTTCTTCGCCTCGCGCCGCGCCTCTGCCTCCTGCCACCGCTCCAGCGGCTGGGCCTTCTCCGCAGCTTCCACCGCTGCCGAAGCGTCCGCCGCCGCCTGCACGCTCTCCGCGACAAACCGGCCCAACGCGCTCCGCTGCAACGGCGGAACGGCCAGCGACATGGACGCGGGCGTCTTCCGTGCGCTCCTGCGCGGACCCGTGAACACGATGGAGTCGGCCTTCTCGGGCTGCACGTGGCCCCGGAAGGTGAAGTCGCAGTGACCCCCTCCCTGGACCGGGCGACCCGCCGACCGCATTCCGGCCAGCTTCGCCCCGTGCGCGACGACCCCCTGCACCTCGGGGCACGGCGTCACGCGGACCTGCACGTTGAACCGGTCCGCTGACATGACGACGACCTCTTGCGCACTTGCCGGGGCGATTCCCCGGACGAGCACGAACGCTACCGTAGCCCACATCGCCAGCGACAACCAGCCCATTCCCGCGCCGTGCCGCCGTCTCATTCCGTCTTTCATGCTGTCTCCTTTGGCTTGCCCCGAAGCGCGGTTCGGGCCGGGGCGGTTCCCCGACCTCGCAACCAACGTAACCCTGTGGCCGCGTCCGCAACCGCCAGCACCTTGGCAACAAACGTTTCTTCGGTTCGTCCTTCCACCGAGATGCCGAGGCGCACCCCTTCACTCACGGCCGTCCGCCGATTACGTTCTTCAGCCAGAGTTCGCCCGTCGTGTAGCGTTGGAGCCAGTCTTGATATTCGTCGCCGTCGCATTTCTTGATGGTGGTCCGTCGGTCTCGGAGCTCCAATACGAAGATCTCGTCGAGACTGAACTCGTCGACGAGCAACGGTGACTGGGTTGCCGTAATGATCTGTCTTTCGCTCGACAGCGCCTTGATCATCTCTCCTATCATGCCGACGGCAGCGGGATGCAAGCCGAGTTCCGGCTCGTCGAGCAACAAGACTTCGGGGAGCATTGTCACCGGCAAATTCAACAACGTCACCAATGCAAAGAGGCGCAACGAGCCGTCCGACGTCAGGTGGGCCCCGATGGTCTTGTCCATTTCCTTGATCTTCCAGCGCAACAAGACCTTGCCGTTGTCATGTTGCTCTCGAATGTCAAAACGATCGAAGACGGGCATGGCAAGAGAAATGCATTCGCAAATGTCGTTGAATCTAGATTCATCTTCTCGCTCGAGGAAAAGCAGGACCGACGCCAGATTGGCGCTGTCCGCCCGCAGATAGTGATGGTCTTCCAAGTCCCAGCTCTTCTTCATCCTCGAATCATGAGACGTATCGTGGAATTGATACGCGGAGCAACGCCGAAGGCGAGCACGAAGCACTCTGGCGGTCATGGGGTTGACCCCAAGAGGATTGTCCTCGGTCACTTCGGTGATCATGGCTTCGGTGTGTCCGCTCTTCTTGATTTCCTGCCAGTTCGCCGTCGCTTCGCGGTCGTCCCGGCTGAAGCGCACGGCCTCTTTCGTGAACATGAGTTCGTCTTCCGCGACATGGGCAAGCGAGAATCTGTAGTCGCCCCTGCCGCTGTCGGTCCGCATTCCGAGCTCGCCCTCCATCAGAGGCGTCTGCCTGCTGCCGCCGAAGAGCTGGTCGTCCGCGCCGCCGTGCCTTCGGACGAATTCCGCGAGCCTGCGCGGGCCCAGCATCCAACTCGTCATTTCGAAGAAGCGAATGAAGTTGGACTTGCCGGCGCTGTTGGGACCGATCAACACGGTCGACATGGGCAGACCGTCAATCTCGACGTCGGCAAGGGACCGAAAGCCCTTGATGCCAACGAAATCAACCTTGTTGGGCATGTCTTGCGCTTGGTGCAGGGACGCTGCGCTCGATTGCGGCTGCACGCGGCGCCACGGCGACCTCGGACGCATCGGCGTCGGACGCGCGACCGGGCGGCGATGGGCCGAGACCGACAGCCGCACGAGCGAAAGTGAACCTAGGACGAGGGCCGCAGGAATGCAAGAGGCGCGCTTCAAGGACATGAGGCTGCGGCGAGGGCGGAGCGGCAAGCTGACGCGCATATGCCTTGCGCGAGAAGCGAGCGATCCAGCATTGATTCCTGCGAAGACGTGCTGTGGGCGTCCATTCCGGCGACGGGCGGAGGCTGGGCGAGCCGGCATCAAGCGTCGCGAACGGCCGCCGGGGACGGCAGTTTGACCGTGCGGGGCTTGCCCGTGCACCGCGAGCGCGGTCGCCGGGGGACCGCGATATGACCGTGCGGGGCTGCACGGGCGTTGCGAGCGGCCGTCGGGGATGGCAATTTGATCGTGCGGGGCTTGCCCGTGCGCGCTTGGCTTCGGTCGTCGCGCGGGCTCGCCAGCCCGATTCGTTCCCGCGTCCGCCGATTCCCTCGTCCAGCGGAGTGACTTCGATGTCGTCCAGCAGCTCGCCCTCTTTCCTCCCCGTCCCTCCCGGACCGCAACTCAAGCGGGAGGTCCGCGCCGGCCTCACGACGTTCGCGACGATGGGCTACATCGTGGTGCTGAACCCGGCGATTCTGGGGGACGCGGGGATGCCCGCGGGGGCTGTGCTGGTGGCCACCTGCCTGGCCGCGGCGACGGGCTCGATCCTGATGGGGCTGCTGGCCAACTATCCGTTCGCGCTGGCGCCGGGGATGGGGCTGAACGCCTTCTTCGCGTACACGCTGGTGCTGGGGGAAGGGCTGTCGTGGCAGGCGGCGCTGGCGGCGGTGTTCGTCTCGGGCGTGATCTTCGTCGTCCTGACGCTCACGAGGATTCGCGAGGCGGTGATCGACGGGATTCCGCCGAACCTCAAGCACGCGGTGGGCGCGGGGATCGGGCTCTTCATCGCGCTGATCGGGCTGCGCAACGCGGGGCTGATCGCGTACAACCCCGGCACGCGCGCGATGGGCCGGATCAACGAGGGCTACCTGGGCGACGGGGCGTTGGCCGAGTTCGCGTTTCCGGGCGTGGACGAGGCGTCGATCGGCTTGGCGCTCTTCGGGCTGCTGGCGACGGCGGTCTTGGTGGCGCGCAAGGTGCCGGGCGCGCTGCTGATCGGCATTCTGGCGACGACGCTGGCCGGGATTCCGCTGGGCGTGGTGGCGCCGGAGAGCTGGTCGCCGGTCGCGATGCCGTCCGGGCTGGGCGAGACGTTCTTGCAGCTGGACTTCGGCGCTCTGTTCGCCTACGGGCTGCTGACGGCGGTCTTCACGTTCACGTTCGTGGACTTGTTCGACACGGCGGGCACGCTGGTGGGCGTCGCGGGCAAGGCCGAGATGCTGGACGCGGAAGGGCGGCTGCCGCGCGCCAAGCGGGCCTTGCTGGCCGACTCGGTGGCCACGGTGACGGGCTCGCTGCTGGGGACGAGCACGACGACGACCTACGTGGAGAGCGCGGCGGGCGTCGCCGAGGGCGGGCGCACGGGCTGGACGGCGATCACGGTGGGTGTGCTGTTCCTGGCGGCGCTGTTCTTCGGTCCAGTGGTGCAGCTGGTGCCGGGGGCGGCCACGGCGGCGGCGCTGGTGCTGGTGGGCGTGTTCATGATGGGGACGGTGGGGCGGATCGACTTCGAAGACCCGGTGGAGGCGATTCCGGCGTTCCTGGCCATCGCCTTCATGCCGCTGACGTTCAGCATCGCCGAGGGCATCTCGGTGGGGATCATTTCGTGCGTGGCCCTGCGTCTGATGAGCGGGCGGGTGCGACAGATCAGTCCGGTGCTGTGGATCATGTTCGGGCTGTTCGTGCTGCGGTACTTCCTATAGGGCGTTCAGGGAGACAGCCGTGAGAAAGAAGAGACGGAAAGATGTTCTGACGTTGGCGGTCGTATCTCAGGTGCTAGTGATTGTGTCCTGCATTCTGGCTCTGCTGATATACGGCGATGGTTTGTCGATCATGATATGGGCACTGATGGCGGCGTCGGTGGTCCTGCTCATTTATCTGTCCAGGAGGATCCGGGGGATGCTCCTGGCCGTCAGTTTGCCTCTTCATGCCTGCACGCTCCAGACGAGCGATGTCATCCATGACGTGGAACGCCGAGACAGCGCGGGCGTACATATCGTGGAATCGCATCGGCCGGCTTGGGACGACGCCGATCGCTGGGCCGTGGATTCCGTGCCGAAGCTGGACTTGGCCGAGACCGGCACGGGAATCAACCACGAATTTAGCCGTGTCCGCGGCATGACATTGCTGAGCAATGAAACGCTGGTCGTCGTCGATGGAGGTTCACAAGAGCTTCGATTGTTCGGGTCCGACGGGCAATGGCTGAACACGAACGGCGGGAGGGGCGAGGGCCCAGGGGAGTTCCGAAACGTGCAGGCCGTGATTCGTACAGAAGACGATGTGATCTTGGCGCTGGACTACGATGGCCGAGTGACGATGTTCGATCGTGACTTGGCATTGTTGAGGACATTTCAGTTGCCGAAGTCGGCGTCTAGAATATACGATCTGGGCAACGATCTGATCTTGGTGGAGCTTGCATATCAATCCACGACATATCATCAAGAGGGTCGGGCGCTCGTTCGAGAGCCCAGTGCGCTGTGGCGTTTTGACCTCTTCGGCGCCAGAATGGACAGCGTCGGAGAGATGGCGGGTTATGAGGAGTACATGTTCACGATAGAAGACGGACCAAGCGGAACAGCGCCGCCGTTGTTCGGCAAGTCATCGGAAGCGGCTGCCCGGGATGGACGAGTGTTCGTCGGGGACGCGGACGTGATGGAAATTCGAGAAATAGCGACGGCTGGCGCGTTGATGCGCATAATGCGAATCGCAGACTATTCTCTCGATTTGACCGACGATGCAATTGCCGCGGAGCGACAGGCGAGATTGGGCGAGGATCCGCATCCGATCAGAGTGGCGGTGGAAGGTCAGCTGCCAAGTCCGAAGACTCGGCCGGCCTACGACGAAATGATTGCAGGCCCGACGGGCGCCGTATGGTTGCGACGGTTTCGCGGGACAAGCGAAGCCGCCCTTCCGGAGACTTGGGAAGTGTTGAGCGCCGACGGACGGTGGTTGGGGTCGGTCGAGGCGCCCAGGGACGTTGCGATCCTGGATGTCGGCGTTGACGTGGTGGCTGGGGTCCGGTGGGACGAACTTCACATCGAACATCCGGTCATCTTGGCCTTGCGACGCGATTGATGAAAGCTGGCGTAACGCGGCGGGCGCGTTCTCGGCGTCGCCCGAGCGTTCCGAGGATAGCCGGGCCGGACAACATGCGAACCTACTCGGCCTGCGCCTGCCGACCCAACGCCACCGAGCCGCCCAGCCGCTCGGCGAGTTCCGCCACCGGAACCGCGTGGATTCCCTCGGCCATCCGGTAGCTCGCGGCGCCGGCGTGGACGACGTCCAGGCGGTCGAGACGCAACGTCTCCTTCGCGGACCGCATGGACTTCGTGAGTCGGGGGGCGTCGGAGCGCTTGACCTCGAAGCCCCGGCGACGAGCGCCGTCCAGCGCCAGGAGGTCCAGTTCGGCGCCCGAGTGCGTGGACCAGTGAAAGCACTGTTCGGGGCGCAGGGCCAGCAGGTGCGCAATCTGCTGAACGACGAAGCCTTCCCAAGACGCGCCGATCTTGGGGTGCGAGGCCACGTCGCGTCGCGTCGTCAGGCCCAGCAGGGCATGAAGAAGGCCGGAATCGGCGACGTAGACCTTCGGCGAACGCACCTGCCTCTTACGGACGTTCTCGAACCAGGGCTGAAGCTGGCGCACCATGAAGACCGAGGTGAGCAGGTCGAGATAGCGCCTCACGGTGGTGTGGGCGACGCCGAACGCGCGGCCGAATTCGGCGCCGTTCCAGACCTGCCCGTGCCAATGGGCCAGCATGGTCCAGAACCGGCGGAGCGTGTTGGCCGGCACGCCGGCGCCGAGGCTCGGCAGATCCCGCGCCAACAAGGTCTGGACGAAGTTGTCGCGCCAGCGGCGGCTGGCCGCCTCGGACCCCGCGAGGTACGACCGGGGGAAGCTCCCGCGCAACCATAGCCGGTCGACGTCGTCCACTTCCGTGAGGCCGAATCCGTCCAGCTCGTGGAAGGCGGCTCGCCCGGCAAGGGACTCGGAGGTGCGGCCGACGAGGTCCGGCGACGCGCTGCCGAGCAACAGGAAGCGCGCTGGCGCGTCCGGACGGTCGGCCAAGACGCGAAGCAGCTCGAACAGGTCGGGCAGGCGCTGAATCTCGTCGAGCACCACCAGCCCTCGCAACGGCCGAAGCTCGAGGCTGGGCTCGGCAAGCCTGGCGCGGTCCGGCGGATCCTCCAGGTCGAACCACGCGACCGGCCCGTCGCGAGACGCGGCGAGCTGCCGGGCCAGCGTCGTCTTCCCGACTTGCCGGGCTCCCAGCAGGACGACGACCGGAAACTCGGTCAGCAACAAGCGCAGGCGGGCCAGATGCCATTCCCGAAGAATCTTCATGATCATTGAAATATGAGCGCCTGCCGCACAAATTTCAATGAAGAACCGCTCGCCGTCCGACGCCCCGGCGACGCGCTGGGCCGCCGGACGCGCGACACCGAACCGCCCCCTACGCCGCCGCCATGTCCGCCGGGTCGAAGCCCTTGAGGATCGAGCCGCCTGGCAACGCGCGGCCCCTGTACAAGAAGAACAGGGTCGGGAACACGATCAGCACGACCAGCGCCGAAGTGGCCACGCCGCCGAACAAGGGCGTGGCGATGCGCTTCATCACGTCGGCTCCCGTGCCGTCGCTGAGCATGATCGGAGCCAGGCCGATCACGTCGGTGGCCACGGTCATGACGATAGGGCGCACGCGCGAGATGGCGCCGTTGTAGATCGCCTGCACCAAGTCCCACCGGTCGTTCATCTCGCCTTGGGCCACGGCGTCGGAGTAGGCGATGTCCAAGTACAGCAGGAACACGATGGCGGTCTCGGCGTACAGCCCCGCGACGGCGATGAGCCCCACCCACACCGCCACGCTCAGGTTGTATTCGAGCAGGTGCAGCAGCAGGAACGAGCCGCTCAGGGCGAAGGGCACGCCGAGCAGGATCGCCCCCGTCTTGGCGAACGACTTCGTGTTGAGGCTGATCACGCCGAAGATCACCATCACCGTCAACGGGATGATGAAGCGCAGGCGCCGCTCGGCCTGCTGCATCGACTCGTACTGGCCGCTCCAGGCGACGGAATAGCCGGACGGGACGTCCACGCTGGCCTCCACGGCTTCCCGCGCGGCCTCCACGTAGCCGCCCAGGTCCGACGTGGCGATGTCGATGTACACCCAGGCGTTCGGGCGCGCGTTCTCGCTCTTGATGACCGGCGGGCCGACGACGAACTCCATCGTCGCGAGCTGTCCTAGGGGAACCTGCGTGCCCGTGGGCGTCGGCACGAGCACTTCGCGCAACGCCGGCAGGTCGTCCCGGAATTCCCGTTCGTAGCGAAGGTTGACGGGGTAGCGCTGCAATCCCTCGACGGTCGTGGCGACCTGCATTCCGCCGATGGCCGCGCCGATGGTCCACTGCACCGCCTCCACGGTCAGGCCGTGGCGCGCAATCGCCTCCCGGTCGATGGTGATGTCCAGGTAGTTGCCGCCCATGACCCGCTCGGCGTAGGCGCTCGACGTGCCCGGCAGGTTGCGCACTGCCTGCTCGACTTCCTGGCCCAGGCGCTCGAGCACCGCCAAGTCCGGTCCGGCGATCTTCACGCCCACCGGCGTCTTGATGCCCGTCGACAGCATGTCGATGCGGGTCTTGATCGGCATCGTCCAAGCGTTGGTGAGGCCGGGCACCTGCACCGCGTGCTCGAGCTCGACCACCAGGCGCTCGCGGGTCATGCCCTCGCGCCACTGGTCCCTCGGCTTGAGCAGGATCGTGGTCTCGATCATCGACAGGGGCGCCGGGTCCGTGGCCGTCTCCGCGCGGCCCACCTTGCCGAAGACGTGCTCCACCTCCGGGAAGGTCTTGATGATGCGGTCGGTGCGCTGCAGCAGGTCGCGCGCCTCGGTGATCGAGATGCCCGGCAGGGTCGTGGGCATGTACAGCAGGTCGCCCTCCCACAGGGGCGGCATCAACTCCGAGCCGAGACGCTTGTACGCCACCACCGACGCCGACAGCAGGACGGCCATGGCGCCGAGCACCAGCATCGGACTGCGAAACGCGCGCCGGAGCGCCGGGATGTACAGACGGGCCAGCGCGTTGCGGGCGGGGTTGAGGTATTCGGATCGAATGCGGCCCCGCACGAACCAGCCCACCAGCACGGGCACGAGCGTGAGGGACAGCAGCGCCGCGGCCGCCATCGACATGGTCTTGGTGATCGCCAGCGGCCGAAACAGGCGTCCCTGCTGGCCGTCCAGCATGAAGACGGGCAGGAACGACACCGTGATCACGAGCAGCGACGCGAAGAGGGCCGGTCCGACCTCCCGGCAGGCGGTGCGGATCACGTCCCAGTGGGCTTGGCCCTCCTTCTTGCGCGCCAAGTGGCGGTGGGCGTTCTCGACCATGACGATGGCGGCGTCCACCATGGTGCCGATGGCGACGGCCACGCCGCCCAGCGACATGATGTTGAGCTGCACGCCCGTCCAATTGGTGAAGATGCACGCGACGAAGAAGCCGGCGGGCAGGGACACGACCGCCACCAAGCCGCTGCCCAGGTGCAGGAGGAACACCAGGCACACGGCCCCGATGATCAGGAACTGCTGGAGCAGGGCGCCGCGCAGGTTGCCCACGGCATCGTCGATCAGGTCGGTGCGGTCGTAGCCCACCACGATCTCGACGCCCTCCGGAAGCTGCGGCTTGACCTCCTCGAGGCGCGCCTTGACCGCCTGCACGACCTCGCGGGTGTCGGCCCCGTAGCGCACCACCACGATGCCGCCGACGACCTCGCCTTCCCCGTCCCACTCCGCCACGCCGCGCCGGATCTCCGGGCCGATCGCCACGCGCGCCACGTTCTCGAGCAGGAGCGGCGTGCCGTTCGGGTTCACGCCCAGCACGATCTGCCCGATGTCCTCGGCCGAGCGGATGTAGCCCCGCCCCCGAATCATGAACTCCTTGCCCGCGATCTCCAGCAGGCGGCCGCCCGTGTCGGCGTTGCTCCGTCGCACGGCCTCGGCGATCCGTTGCGGCGTCACGCCGTACGCCCGCAGACGGTTCGGGTCCATGGAGATCTGGTACTGGCGAACGAATCCGCCCACGCTGGCCACTTCCGCGACGCCCGGCACCGCGCCCAGCTCGTACTTGAGGAACCAGTCCTGCAGGGAGCGGAGCTCGCCCAGGTCGTGGCGGTCGGACTTGAGTCCGTACATGAACGCCCATCCCACGCCGGTCGCGTCGGGTCCCAGCGTGGGCGACACCCCCGGCGGAAGATTGGCCGCCGCCGTGCTGAGCGACTCCAGCACGCGGCTGCGCGCCCAGTACAGGTCGGTGCCGTCCTCGAAGACGAGGTACACCAGAGAGCGCCCGAAGAAGGAGTAGCCCCGCACGTCGCTGGCGCCGGGCACCGACAGCAGCTGCGTGGTGAGCGGATAGGTGATCTGGTCCTCGACGATCCGCGGCGCTTGGCCCGGATGCTCGGTGAGGACGACGACCTGCACGTCCGACATGTCGGGAATGGCGTCCAGCGTGTGGTGCGTCAGCGAGACGCCCCCGCCGATCATCAGCGCCAGCGCTCCCAGCAGGACGATCGACCGGTTGGCGAGCGACCAGTCGACGATGCGGTTCAAGAGCTCAAGACCCGCCGGCGCGAGCTTCGGCCGTGAGCCGGGCGATGGCGGCCCGCAGGTTGCTCTCCGAGTCGAAGAGGAACTGCGACGTCGTCACGATCGTCTCGCCCGCGGCCAACCCTTCCAGAATCTGCTGCCGGCCGCCCGCCGACAGGCCCAGGCGGACCTCGCGAGGAGCGAAGCGCCCGTCGCCTTCGGACACGATTACCACGGCCCGGTCCCCCGTGCGCAGCACGGCGTTCGACGGCACGAGCACGGCCTCTTCCGTCCCCGGAACGAGCACGACGACGTTCGCGAACATCTTCGGGCGCAGCTGCAGGTCCCGGTTGTCCACCTTGACGAACGCCGTCAGCGTGCGCGTGGCCTGGTTCATGGCGGGACGGAAGAAGAGGATCGTCCCGTCCCACCGCCGCTCGGGAAACGCGTCGATGGTGACGACGACCCGCTGGCCCTCGCGCAGGTGGCGCACGTCGTGCTCGTGAAACTCGACTTCGACCCAGAGCGTGTGATGGCTCGCGAACTTGAGCACCGTCATGCCGGGAGAGAGCCGGAGCCCTTCGAGCGAGTCGCCCGTCTTGTCGACCAGAAATCCCGAGACCGGCGACACGAATTCGACGGTTCGGCTCGGCTCACGGGTCCGCTCCAGCGCCTCGATCTGGCGCGGCGTGATGTCCCACGAACGCAACCGTTCCCGGGCCGCGGCCAAGAGCGACTCGGCTTGGCGCACCGCGTCTTGGTGGGCGCCCCGCTCCCGCAGCCGCTCGGCGTACTCGATCGCGGAGATGTATTCCCATTGGGACGTGACGAGCTCGGGACTGTAGATCTCGAAGAGCACGTCCCCCTCCGACACCTGCTCGCCGACCGTGGCCACGTGCGCCTCCTCGATCCATCCCCCGAACTTGGTGTTGACCGAGAAGACGGCTTCGTCGTCGTGGGCGACGTATCCGACCGTGCGGATCTCGAGGTCCAGCGAGCCTTCTTCGACTTGCGCCGTGCGCACGCCGAAGTTCTGCAGGAACGCCGGGTCGACGCGGACGGAGAGGTCCGTGGGATCGTTCGCGTGGTCGTGGGCGGGATCGTCCGCTTGGGCGTGGGCCGGATCGTCGGCCGGGGCCGCCTCGCCGGGCAGCGGGTCCGGGTCGACCGGCACGAGAGGCATTCTGCACTGAGGGCAGACGCCCGGGCCGTGCTGCAGGACGTGGGGGTGCATCGGGCACGTGTAGAGCTGTTCCTCCGCCTCGTCTGATTGATCTGAGAACCAGCTCATCGGGTCCCAGACGACCGTGGCCGTCGCGAGGGCCGCGACGGCCAAGAATCCGGCGATCCAGCGCGTGCCGATGCTCACGGCGATTCCTCCTCTCCGGCGACGGGCGACCCGACCGCGCGCTCGAGGTCGGCCAGCGCCTTCATGTAGTCAGCCTCGAGGCGCGCGAGTCCCAGCCGCACGTCCAGCAGCTTGCGCTCGCCGTCGAGCAGATCGATGACGCCCGCCGTGCCCGTGGAGTACGCCGCCTCCGTCGAGTGCAACGCCTGCTCGGTCTGCGGCAGCAACGCGTCTTCGAAGAGCGCGAGCTGGCGTTCCGTGGAATGCATCCTCGACAGCGTGGATCGCACGGCGCGCTCCGTCTCGGCGACCGCGCCCTCGTAGACGGCGCACGCTTGCGCAACCGACTCGGACGCTTCTCGGACGCCGGCGTCGTAGCGCTGTCCGAAGACGGGCAGGTTGACGCCCGCCGTGAGGCTGAAGACGTCCTGCCCGTTGTCCGGCGGCGGCGACGCGACGCCGGCAGGATCGCCCCGGCCGAGCGCCGCGCCCCAAACGACGCCCACGCTGAAGTCGGGCCACCGTTCCCGGCGCGCCAGCGCGACCGCTTGCTTCCGCCTCTCGACGCGCCGAACGGCCGCGCGGATCTCGGGGCGGGCGCGGCGGGCGACCGCGGAAAGGGCTTCCTCGTCGGCCGGCGCGGGCGGAAGGGCGACGGGATCGACGGTTTCGAGCCACGTCTCTGCCGGGCGCGCGAACAGGGCGGCGAGCGTCGCCTCGGCGTCAATGCGCTGGCGTTCCAGATCGTCGCGGCGGCTCAGGGCCCGCGTGTACTCGGCCTGCATCCGCACCACGTCGGCCTGCAGCCCGAAGCCTTGCGCGTACCGGGTGCGCGCCAGGGCCTCGTAGCGCTCCAGCAGCTCCTCGCTCTCCCGGTTGATCGCCAAGGCCCGGTCGATGAAGCCCAGCTCGTGCCACGCGCGCTTGACCAAGCGCACGAATTCGGCGCGCTGCGCGTGGTGAAGCTCTCCCTGCTCGACCGCCGCCGCCGTCGCGACCTCGCCTCGCAGACCGAGCTTGCCGAAGCCCGGAAAGCGCTGGCTGACCGACAGCATCGCGATCTGGGGGCCGATCCGCGTCTCCGGCGGCCGAACGTGCTGCGTGAGCATGAGCATGGGATCGGGACGGGCCGTCGCTTGCTGCACCCGATGGCGCGACGCCTGCCAAGCCGACCAAGTCGCCCGAACCTGGGGGTTGCTCGTCAGTCCTTCTTCGATCAGCGCCGCCAAGCGCTCGTCCCCGTAGGTGGCGTAGGCCGCCCCTTGGCCGGGCGGCCCGGCCGGCTCGCCGCCGAGTTCCGGCAGCACGCAACGGGCGGCGGGCGAGGGGTCCTGCGCGACGGCGGGCGGGGCAGGGACGGCGGCGGCCGCCGCGGTCGGAACGAGGGCGCCCAGGGTCGCGGCCACGAGCGCGGCCCAGACGGCGGGGCCGCGAACGCGCTGCACGAGCTGCCGGAGCGCCGCCGGGGGTCTCGAGCCGTGCATTCCGCCTCCTGCTTTCTTGGCCTGGGATCGAATGGCCGTCGCTTTGGGGCAAGATAACTGTCGGCCGGCCGAATGGGCCAGTTCCGACGCCGCTTTGCCGCCTGCCGATGCGGCTCGCACGCGGGCCGGCCTGGGCCGGAGCCGTACCGGAGAGCTGGCCCGGCCGCCGCCGCACGCGCACGGGCCCGGCGAAGTCTTGGCGTAGGTTGCCAAGTGGCCCGGCCGCCGCCCGCCCGCACGCGGGCCTGGAGTCGGCTTCGGGCGACGAACGGCCGACGATTCAGGCGCCGCGGCTCGCACGCGGGCCCGGAAAGGGCGTTTCGTGGCGCCAGAGTCGTCTCTTGGCGGTCACGGATGTCCGCCAAATGGATTCGGCGGCCGTTTTCGCCGTCGCATGACCGGCGCCGGGTCGTTTCTTGCCATCGTTTTCGGCATTTCGCGACCGTTGCGCCGTCGTTGCCGGACACGCGTGTCCGGCAAGCGGGCGGCGGCCAAGCCGCGGCCGGCGGAGAATCCGATCGGCATCGACGCGCCCTCGGCCACGCCGGGGCAGGCTGAACACTGGCGCGCCGACATGCCTGAAGGCCGACGCGCGCGGGCCAACGCCGGGTTCGGTCGGCGGCGGCCGGCGCAGCTTCGAAGTCCGCAGGCTGCGCGGGTCTTCCGTCAGGCCCGCGCGGCCTTCGCGATCAGCTCTTCGCCCGTCTCGCACTCGACGAGCAACCGCCCGATCCGAGAGACGCGCTCCGCGTCTCCCGCCGCCTCGAGCAGCTCGGCCAGCCGCTGCGCCGTCTCCTCGCCGAACTTCCACCGGGCTATGTCGACGTGGGCCTGCTTGAGGCCCTGGGCCAGCCCCTGCTCGACGCCCTGGGCCAAGCCCTGCTCGACGCCCTGAGCCAGGCCCTGCTCGACGCCTTGGGCCAAGCCGTCGCGGAACGTTTCCTGGAATTGATTCACGTACATCTCGCCCGCCTCCCGTAGGGTGTCCAGGTGCGCGACCTCCGCCTCCGTCGCACCCGAATTTATCATCTGGCTCCGAAGCCACTCCACGAGCGCGCCGCGCGCAACCGACGACGCGTCCAACTGCACGTCCAGATCCCGCACCGCCGCCGACAACCGCGTCACGTCGCGCTCGTGGCGCAACACCATGCCCGCCCGCACCACGCCGCCGCTGGCCCCGGCCTTTTTCGCCTCCGCCGACTCGTCCAGCAGCCCGTAGCGCTGGCCGGTCGCGTACGAAGCCAGCCCCTCCGGCACCCCCGCGCCCAGCCATTCGGCCATGCTCCGCGCCGCCGTCCACTGGCCCTCGAAGCTCTTCACCACCACCGGCACGACCACGTGCTCCCCCACGCTGGGATCCCGCTTGCGCAGCTCGGCCAGCTCGCGGTAGAACACGCCCGTCTCGACGGCGATCCGCAGCGCCATGTTCGGGTCCGGTCCCGACTGGAACTCGAACAGCAGGACGACGTGCAGCGGCCGGTCCCGGAACCGCACCCGCCACATCATGTCGGCATGCCGCACGACAGGCAGCACGGGATCGACCATCTCGGTCGGCAGCCGCTCGAGCGTGGCGAAGTCCAGCTCTCGCGTCCACGCGCCTCCGACGAAGTCGCGCACGATCTCCTCGACGACGGCCGGGTCCGCGTAGAACCGCTTGTAGACGCGGTCCGTCTCGCCGTGCTTCGCCTCTTTGCGCAATCGCCGCTCCCCGGGGGCTCCGCCGGGGAAGCATGCCGAAGGCCGGCGCGCTGCCCCGCAACTTGATCTGGGGAAGGTCGCCCAGGAGGCGGGACACCTCCATGGCTGAACGGGACGTCTCCGTTCGACGCGGGAGGGGCCGAATCGGGTTCCGACCCGACGCCGACGAACAGACGTCTCCGTTCGACACGGGACGGGCAGGCCGATCTGCACGGCGGCGCGCTGCCCCGGCGGACGACTGTCGCTGCGCCGGCGTGGTTCTGCCGCTGGTCGCGCGCCGGGAACGAAGCGAGCCGGGCTGTTCCGCCAAGCCCCCCGCCGGCCCCAGGCAGTTAGGTTTCGCCGATGATCGATCACTTGGTCTACGCGGCGCCCGAACTGGCGGCGGGCGTGCGGGCCGTCGAGTCCCGGCTTGGCGTGGCGTTCTCGCCGGGAGGCCGCCATCCGGGCTTGGGCAGCCACAACGCGTTGCTGCGAGTCGGAGCGCGCGCCTACCTCGAGGTGGTGGCGCCCGATCCTTCGCAGCCCAGGCCCGAGGGCGGCTACTGGTTCGCTGGGGGCGACGCCGTGCGGGCCGGCTTGGTTGCCTGGTGCGCCCGCTCCGACGACCTCGACGCTCTCGTCGCAGGACCCGGCCGCCGCCTGGTCGGTCCGGTACGGCGCATGTCCCGAATCAACCCTGGCGGCGACGCCCTGAGCTGGACCTTGACGATGCCTCCGAGCCCGCCGCATCACGCCGGCGCCATGCCGTTCTTCATCGACTGGGGCGCGACGCCGCACCCGTGCACCGTGCTGCCCGACGCGGGCATTCGGCTCAAGCGCTTCGTCGCGCGTTCGCCGCGAGCCGAGGCCGTGCGGGCGGACTTGGCCTTGCTGGCCGTGCCGCTGGACGTCGAGCAGGCAGACGAAGAGGGGCTGTCGGCCACGTTCGAGCGCGCCGCCGGGACGGAAGCGACGTTGCCGGGGGACTTCGGCGCATGAGCCGCCTCTTCGCGTCCCGCGCGACCGCTGCCGGGCGGTCGGCAGAAAGGTCAG
This sequence comes from Longimicrobiales bacterium, assembly GCA_965242735.1. Classification (GTDB taxonomy): domain Bacteria; phylum Gemmatimonadota; class Gemmatimonadetes; order Longimicrobiales; family Gaopeijiaceae. The sequence goes on from OZ251497.1 coordinate 87,053, forward strand.
CGGCAAGGTCGGCACCGAGGTCGGCGGCAAGGCGGGCCACGGCCTTCGGCGGAACCCGGCAGGCCGCGGCGCTGGCCGGGGGCATTCTCGCGGCCGCGGCGTTGGCGCCCGCGAGCCTCGAGCGCGCCGCCGCGACTGCCGCCACCGCGACGCCCAGCGCGGAACCGGCCGGGGCAAGCACAGTCGCACTCCCCCTTGTCGCCCAAGAGCCTTCCCAATGGGAGCGCGGCGCCGCCTCGGTGGCCCTTCGGTTTCGCCGGCTGGACGGGGTCAAGCGAGCGCTGATGATCGCCGCGCACCCGGACGACGAGGACACGGGGCTCTTGGCCGCGCTCGCGCGGGAACGGGGCGTCGAGACGGCGTACTTGTCCCTGAGCCGGGGCGAGGGAGGCCAGAACCTGATCGGCTCCCGGTTGGGCGAGGGCCTCGGAATCGTGCGCACGGGCGAGCTCGTGGCGGCGCGGGCGATGGACGGCGGAAGGCAGTACTTCACGCGGGCCTTCGACTTCGGGTACTCGAAGACGCTGGACGAGACGGCGCGCCATTGGCCGTTGGAGGAGGTCGTGCGCGACGTCGTCTTCGTGATTCGGACGTTCCGGCCGCACGTCGTCGTGTCCGTCTTCTCGGGAACGCCGCGCGACCGGCACGGCCAGCATCAGATCTCGGGAGTGGCCGCCCGCGAGGCGTTCAGGGCGGCAGGCGACCCCCGCCGCTTCCCCGAGCTGGCCGAGCACGGCGCCGAGCCATGGACGCCCGTCAAGCTCTACCAGTCCGCCCGATCCTCGCCGGCCGAGGCGACGTTGCGCGTGGCCACGGGCGAATTCGACGCGCTGCTCGGGATGTCGCCTTTCCAGTTGGCCATGGCCAGCCGCAGCCGCCACCGGTCTCAGGACATGGGCGCGCCCCAATTGATGGGCCCTCGGGAAAGCGCCCTGGCGCTGGTCGAGTCTCAGGTCGGCGAGAACGGAGACGCGGACGTCTTCGCGGGTGTGGACACGACGCTCGCGGGGCAGCTCCCCGACCCCCTGCCGGCGTCGTGGCCTCCGGACGCGATGGAGCGCCTGGAGACATACCGCGCCGCCCTGGCCGAGGCTCGGTCGGCGCTGGCCGCGGACCGCACCGACGGATCGGTCCCCGCGCTGCTCCGGGGCGCGCAGGCGCTGCGCGACTTGGTGCGCGAGGCGCCGACCGGCCCGGCTCGCGAGACCTTCGCCGACCGGCTGGCGTTGGTGTCCGAGACCGCCCTGGCGGCGGCCGGGGTGGTCGTGGACGTTCGGGCCGACAGGAATCTCCTCGTTTCCGGGGAAGCGGCGGGCGTGGACGCGATCGTCTGGAACGGCGGACCGTTCGCGTTGGAAGACGTGACGCCGGCGATCGAGGTGGCGGACGCGGACGCGAGCCCGGACGGCGTCCGGTTCGGCGTCCTGGCTGCGTCGCCCGTGCTCGAGGCGACGACGGACTACGGCAACTCCTTCTTCTTTCGGAGCCATCCGTCCGAGACGCCGCAAGACGGCCGGGTGCCGCCCGGCGCCGTGGCTCGGTGGAGTTGGCAAGTGACGCCTGGGGCGCGCGGGAGTTCGGCCGCGCCCTATTTCTTGGAGCAAGCGCGAGAGGGCAGCATGTACGTCTGGCCCGAGGACGCGCGCCTGTGGGCCGCGCCCTTCGATCCCGCGCCGGTGCGGGCGGCCGTTTCGCTCCGGCTGGCCGCGCCTGCGGCCGCCCCCGCTCCGGGGCCGTCCGGGACGCCGGGCGAAAGCCGCCGAGACGCCGGCCGCGCCGAGTCCGCGACGCTGGAGGTGGCGCGCGACGCCGTCCATGTGGGCCTCGACAAGGCCTTGGGCGAGTACCGCGAGCGCGTCCTGGCGGCGCCGGCCCTGGACGTGGGCGTGCGCCCCAAGACGATGGTCTGGCCGCTGGCCGACACGGCCGCCCGCGAGGTTGCCGTCGAAGTGGCCAACCTGTCGGCGGCGCCGAGGTCCGGCCTCGTGCGGCTCGAGGCGGGGGAGGCGTGGACGGTGGACCCCGCCGCGGCCCCGTTCTCCTTGGCGGCGGGCGCCAGCGCGGCCTTCGCGTTTCGGGTCGCGCCCAGGGACGCCCTGAAGCAGGACGACCACGTCTTCCGCGCCGTGGCCGAAGAGGCGTCCGGCGCTCGTTTCGACGGCGACTACGACGTGGTGGCGCACCCGCACATTCCCCGGGCCGCGTTGCACGAGACTGCGGCCGTGCGCGTGTCGGCCTTTCCCCTGACGGCCCGGGCCGGCGTTCGCGTGGGCTACGTCATGGGGTCCGGCGACGAGGGCGCGGACGCGCTTCGGCAGGCCGGCATGACCGTGGAGATGCTCGACGACGCCCGGCTGCGCAGCGGCGCGTTCGAGGGGCTGGACGTCTTGGCGCTGGGCGTGCGCGCCTACGAGACCCGTCCCGCGCTGGCCGCCGCCAACGACCATGTGCTCGCCTTCGCGCGCGACGGAGGCACCGTCGTCGTTCAGTACAACAAGTACGAGTACCCGCAGGGAGACTTCGCTCCCTATCCGGTCAGCATGAGCCGGCCGCACGACCGGATCGCCGACGAGACCGCGCCCGTCCGCATTCTCTTGCCCCGAACGCCGATCTTCCAAGGCCCCAACCTCGTCGGACCGGCGGACTTCGACGGCTGGGTGCAGGAGCGGGGACTGTACTTCATGAGCGAGTGGGACCCGCGATTCGCCCCCGCCCTGGAAATGACGGACCCCGGCGAGGCGCCCAAGCGGGGGGGCCTGATGGTGGCCTCCGTGGGCGACGGACTCTACGTGTACACGGGGCTCGCCTTCTTCCGGCAGTTCCCGGCGGGCGTGCCGGGCGCCTACAGGCTGTTCGCCAATCTGGCGTCGCTCAGGGCGGAGGACTGGCGCGCCGCCACCCGAGCCGCCGGTGCCGAGCCGCCGCGACCCTGAAGCGCAGGGCCGGTCCGGCGCGGACACCAATCACCTGCTTCCGCCCGGGCTGAACGACCTTCCCTGGGAGCTGCCGCGCGTCTTCCTCGGCCTGGACGGCGCCGCCGCCCGCCCGGACCAAGCCGCGACTTGGATTCTGCCCGTCCCCTACGAGACCACGGCCAGCTGGGGCACGGCCACGCGGCGCGGCCCCCAAGCCGTGATCGACGCGTCGCGCTACCTGGAGCTCTTCGACCACGAGCTGGGCCGCGAGCCCGCCGCGCAAGGCGTCTACACGTTTCCGGCCCTGGAGCTCGAGCGCGGCAACGCCGAGGGCGCCGCGACGTTCCTGGAAGCCGCCTTCGCCCGCCTGCTCGACGCCGCCGAGGGCAAGCGCCTCCTCATGCTGGGCGGCGAGCACGCCATCACGGCGCCGGTCGTGCGCGCCCACGCGAGCCGATCCCCCAGCCGCCTGTTCGTCCTCCAGCTGGACGCCCATCTGGACCTCCACGAAGAGTTCAACGGCAGCCGCCATTCCCATGCCTGCGCGATGGCCCGGATCGGCGGCCGGGCCGACATCGTGTCCGTGGGAGCGCGGGGCATCGGCCGGGAGGAATGGGAGGCCGCGCAGGCGCGCGACGACGTGGCAGTCGTGACCGCCGAAGAGATGGACGCCGGGGGAGCCTGGATCGACCGGACGCTGGACGCCTTGGCCGGTCCCGTCTACGTGACGTTCGACGTGGACTTCCTGGACCCGTCCCTGGTTCCGTCCACGGGCGCGCCGGAACCCGGCGGGGCCGGATGGCGGGAGACGCTCGGCCTTCTTCGCCGCGTCTTCGCCGAGCGGCAGGTCGTCGGCGTGGACGTCGTGGAGCACGCCCCGATTCCCGGCCTGGCGGCGCCCGACTTCCTGACCGCCAAGCTGCTCTACAAGATCATCGGATACTGGACCGGCGACGGCGCGGAGGACGGGACGGCCTGATTCGTTCCGTTGCGACGGGGCCGGCCCGGTGCGGACCCAGCCGGGCGCGCGGCTCCGATGGACGCGATACCGGCCCGCGCCAGCACCGAATCCAGGCGGCGAAGACCCGCGTCCCGTCCGCCCTAACGGCGCGCTTTCGTCTCCACGACCAGCACTCCCGTCCCGCCGGTGTGCCCGTAGCGCGCGCCGGCGTCGGTGCCGTGCAGGAAGCGAACCGCGAAGATGTCGCTCGGGTCGAGCTCGTAGACCCATCCCGCGGCCTCGGCGCTGAGAAGCACGCCGTCCACCACCACCGCCGCGCAGTCCGACGAGCCCGGCATGGCGCCACGGCTGGGCGGACGGGCCGGCCGCAACCGGTCCAAGCCGCGGGACGAGCGCAAGCAGCCCGGCTGCCCCAGCCGTCGCGAGAAGATGTAGCGGGCGCCGGACAGCCGCCTCCCGTTGAACACTTGCTCCAAGGTGAGGTAGCGCTTGCTGAGCTCCGCCATCTCGATCGGGCCGATCAGCCCGACCTGGGCGCCGGCCGTCCTCCAGGCCAGCTCGTCGGGCCCGATGACCGTCACTTCGATGCCCTCCAACGGAATCGCCCCCAGCGTCAGGTGCACGACGAGCATCTCGTTCGGCAACAAGGGCACCTCGGCCTCGAGCGTCTCGTACCCGATGCGGACGATCCTCAGGAAGTAGACGCCCGGCTGCACGTCGTCGAAGCGGAAATACCCCAGCTCGTCGCTGAACGTGTACGAGCCCAGGCCCGGCACGATGACGATGGCTCCGGCCACCGGCACGCCCGTCGCCGCGTCCAGCACCTCGCCCTCCACGACGACCCGGGCGGTGTCGGCCCCAGCCTCTTCGGCTTGGGCGGAGTCTTGGGCGGCCAAGGGGTCGTTCGCGGCAGCCAGCGCCGCCAGTCCCACGGCTCCGAAGGCGATCCGGCCGCGCCTACAAGCTCCTGCAAGTACGTGCATGACCTTCAGTCTCCGAACGAAATCCCCAGCGCTCTCGCGCTTCGCACCACGTCGCTGTCGGGCGGCACCATCTTGAGCTCGTCCACCGCGTCGGCCAGCGGCACGGCGCGGATGTTCGGCGGATCGAGCGCCACGAGGTGCCCGAACAATCCCCGCCCCGCAAAATCGACCGCCGCCGTCCCGAACCGCAACGCCAGCATCCGGTCGTACGCCGTGGGCCGCCCCCCGCGCTGCAGGTGCCCCAGGACCAAATTTCGCGTCTCCTTGCCCGTGAGCGCCTCCAGCTCCATGGCCGTTCGCCTCCCCACGCCGCCGAGCCTGCGCGGACCTCGCGCTTCCGTCTCCTCCACGTGCGTGGCCGCGCCTCCCGCCGGAGCCGCGCCTTCGGCCACCACGACGATGGCGAATCTTCGTCCGGCCTTCCAGCGCGTCTCGATCTTGGCGGCGACCTTGCCGAGGTCGTAGGGAATCTCGGGAATGAGGATGGCGTCCGCCGTGGCCGCGAAGCCCGCAAAGAGCGCGATCCACCCCGCGTGCCGCCCCATCAGCTCCACCACCATCACCCGCTGGTGCGACTCCGCCGTGGAATGGAGCTTGTCGATCGCGTCCGTCGCCGTCTGCACCGCCGTGTGAAACCCGAACGTGACCGCCGTCGCGTTGAGGTCGTTGTCGATCGTCTTCGGCACGCCGACCACGTCGAGCCCCTTGTCGGCCAGATCGCGCGCAATCCGAAGCGACCCGTCGCCCCCCACCGCGATCAAGCAGTCGATGCCGAGCTCCCGCATCCGCTCGACCACCTGGCCGGACCGGTCGGCCACCTCCACGCTCCCGTCGCTCCGCTCGACCGGAAACGCAAACGGATTCCCCCGGTTGGACGCCCCGAGGATCGTGCCGCCCATGTGCGTGATCCCGCGCACCGCCGCCCTGTCGAGCTCCACGACGCCTCCGGGCATGAAGAGGCCGTCGTATCCCCGCTCGATGCCCACGACGTCCCAGCCCCGCCGCTCGGCCGCCAGCACGGCGGCGCGCACGACGGCGTTGAGGCCCGGGGCGTCGCCGCCCCCGGTGTTGATGGCGATTCGCATGGGTGGTCTCCGGGCTTGCCCTTCCCTGAGGACTTGCGCGTCTAGTTTCGGATGCCGCTCTTCACAGTCGCCCATGAGCGGCAAATGTCGTCAGTTCCTTGAAATCGAAGACGTGAAGCAAAGATCTCTTGCCAGCTTCGTTTAGCAGCCATTGCCTGGAATACGGAGAATATCCGCCGCCGTCCAATACGATAATGGCGGGAATCTTGCTTTTTGCAATCGATCGGACTTCGAATGGAAATTTCTCTTCCGTAGTTCCGGATTTCTTCTGCCACTTGCATTGTATGATTAGATTCTCTGGCCATAGACGAGCGTGATGGAGTATGAAGTGCACACGCCGTCTTTTTCCGTACATGTCTTTGCCGATCTCACATCTCTGACTGAAGATCGGCTGAGGCAATGCGCGAGCCGCAAAGAAGCGATCGCCGCGAACGAACTCATAACCTTGTTCTTCAATCAGTTTTCTGACATTTTTTCGGAACTCATCTGCTTGCATCTTTCGAGTCACGAGACGATCAGGAGCTCTGGTGCTCGACCACGATCGCTGCCTTTGCAATTCACGCTTCGGCGGCCAAGGACGCGATGGATGCTAAAATCGTTGCCATAAAGGTCGTTGATAAGCGGCGTGTCGCTATTGGAAACAATTACATGGGCACCGGCATTTCTCCATTCTATGCAGGCATTTCGCAATTTCTCTTGATCGTTCGCCGAAAAACCGTTTTCCGTATAATTCGTGAAAGTGTTGTGATAAGGAGGATCGCAATACACGACATCGCCTTCCCGTGGTGAGATCTTCTCAAAAGAATGACATCGGATTTCTGCCTTGTCCAACACGTCAGATGCGCATCGAAGATTGTATTCATCGCAAATCATTGGATTTTGATAACTGCCCATCGGTACATTGAATTCATTTCTTCGATTAACCCGATACAAACCATTGTAGCAGGTTTTGTTCAAATAGATGAACCGAGCAGCTACCCGCACATTATCTTCGGTCTTGGTCTCCTGGCGAATTCTCAGGTATTGCTCCTTGCTGTGGCGAGCGGCCAGGTTGCGCAATGCGACCAACAGATCGTCAAGATTGGAACGTACAGCATTGTAAGCTATGGCCAGATCAAGGTTGGTGTCAGACAAATTAGCTTCCGTGATGCGGCTGTCCAATGCAAAGAATACCGCGCCGCCGCCAAGAAAAGGTTCCCAATAGGTATTGATCTCCGAAGTTGGCAAATGTTTGATAATTTCGGGAACCAACGCACGTTTGCCTCCTACCCACTTGACAAACGGCTGAGCGCGTATGCAACCGTCCAAGTATCTTGTCCGAGCGCGTTCGGCGACCGGGGCGGGGCGAACAGCGGTCGGTATGGCCAATGCGGGCATGTCGTCCTCCTCCTCGTGGTCTGGCGCGGTCCATGGTCCGTTGCTGCCGGGCAACTTGAGCAAGGTACGCATTTTGGCGCGAGTAGTCAAGTGGACGACGGGACGTCGGCGAATCGGTCAGGCGCATGGTCAAGGAGCGGCCGTCGAATTCGACGCCACAGGCACGCTCGCACCCGGCCGTCGGGGAGTCGGGGAGCGGCCCGCCCCGCGGTGCCGGACGGGCATGGTCCGGCTCGTCTTGGCGACGCAGCGGACCGGCCCCTTCGCCTCCAGGCTGACGGCAGCACGGGCCCCTTGACACGTTCTCGTCGAATGCGTATCGTTTACGCACGTCCTCGGCGGCCTGCGGTCCGGCGCCATGTCGTCGCACCGGAGCCAGCCGGGGCTCGCAAGCAACCCCCAGCAGAGAGGGAGCGGAGAATCATGGTTGACGGAACTAGGGCCAACAAGGCAGGACAGACTGGCGAGGCGGCAGTAGCCAGCATCTTGGAAACATACTGCGGCTACGTGTGCGTACCATGCAAGGAGTTTCGCTTTGGGTGCACGAAGCGATCATATGCGACCCAATGCATGACGGACATGGAGGTTCTGGACGTCTACGGTCGACGCAGCAGGCTCGATTTTGCATTGTCTGCCACTGAGAGATGGCCGAAGGGATTGGCCATCGAAGTCAAGTGGCAGACCTCCGGAGGCTCTGTTGATCAGAAATTTCCCTACGTGGTCATGTCCGCTGCAGAGTCGCCGGTTCCGCTCGTTGTCGTCGCCGACGGCGGAGGAGCGAGCGCGGAGGCGATTGCATGGCTCAGGAAGCAAGCCGGCTCGAACAACATCGTTGCCGTGTGCACGCTCGGCGAATTCGCTCGCTTTGCGAGAGACGAACTACAGCACTGAAGCCCGCCATGCCCGCAACCGAAAAGGCCGTCCGCGACGCGCTCAAGACCGTCAAGGACCCGGAGCTCAACTTGAACTTGGTCGTGCTGGGCCTCGTCTACGGCATCGACGTGGACGGAACGAGCGCCAAGGCCACGATCACGCTGACCACGCCGATGTGTCCGGCCGCCGGGCAGATCGTGGAAGAAGCGAAGACGGCGATCGCCGGAGTCGAGGGCGTCGAGGAAGCGGAAGTCGAGCTCACCTTCGATCCTCCCTGGACGCCCGAGCGGATCAGTCCGCTGATGCGGTCCAGCCTGGGCATTTGATGGCCAAGCGCCAATTGACCGAAGCCGAGCTGCAGGCCGAAGAGGCTCTCAAGGCCAAGATCCGCAAGGGCCACATTCTGGAATCGCCCGCCGAGATGACGCCGGGATACCGGCGGGCCATCGTCGTGCAGCTCACCGTCCAGGCCGACACGGAGCTGATGAGCGCGCCGGCGTACTGGTTCGCGGCCCGGCACGCCCCGTCCACCAACACGCAGGTGAGCGCGCACGCCATCATTCAGGACGAGCTGGCCCACGCCAACATCGCCTACCGCCTGCTCGAGGACATGGGCGTCTCCAAGGAGCAACTGGTGTACGGGCGCAAGCCCCACGAGTTCAAGCATCCCTACGGCTTCGACCAGCCGCTCGACAACTGGGCGGAGCTCGTGGTCGCCAACGGGTTCTTCGACCGCGCCGGCATCACGCTGCTGAGCGACGTGCATCGCAACACGTCCTACGGTCCCCTCAAGCGGGCGCTGGTGAAGGTGGACATGGAGGAGACCTTCCATCTGCGCCACGGCGAGGTCTGGATGCGCCGCCTGGCGCGCGCGGGCGGGGCCGCCGCCGAGCTGCTGCAACGCTGCGTGGACTGGATGTTCCCGATGACCATCGAATGGTTCGGCCTGCCCGACGAGCTCAAGCGCCACAGCGGCCAGCTCGACTATCGTCTCAAAGGGCTGACCAACGACCAACTGCGCCAAGTCTGGATGTCCTCGACCGTGCCGCTCTGCGAGGAACTGGGCCTGTCGGTCCCGGCGCACCACGACGAGGCGAAGGGCGAATACGTGCTGGACTATCCCTTCCCCTGCCAGTACGACCCCGGCGCCAAGCAGTGGCTGTTCGACGACGGCGAAATCACCTGGGACCAAGTGTTCGAGCGCTGGAAGGGCCGGGGCCCGATGAACGAAGTCTATGTGGATTCGGTGCGGCGTTCGCGAAGGTCCGTGGCGGCGTGGCTCGCCTGACGACGGTGCAGGAGGGGGAAAGGAGGGCGGCCAATACGGCGCCGCAGAGCGTAGCAGTCGCAAGCCGCCCGACCGTTGCCTTGGCGTCCCACGTCTCCGGCGGGCGCGACCAGTGGTCCGAGCCGCTCGCCCAGAAGCCCGAGGACGCCCGGAGCGCCCTGATGGCCGCGCTCGCCGAAGTGCTGGACCCCGAGCTGCCCATTTCGCTGGTGGACCTCGGCTTGGTGCGCAACGCGGAGCTCGACGGTGAGACGGCGCGCATCGACCTGACGTTCACCGCCACGGCGTGCCCCTGCATGGACTTCATCAAGGAGGACGTGCACGACAGGATCGCGCGCGAGCCCTGGGTGCGGTCGGTCGAGATCAACGAGGTGTGGGACCCGCCATGGACGACGGCGGCGATCACGCCCCGCGGGCGGCGAGAACTGGCCAAGTTCGGGGTGGGGGCGTGAGCAAGGAAGCGCCGAGCGTCTCATTCGGCGAGCAGGTCTACGAAGTCTTCGCCCGCAAGAAGCGCGGCGACCCGCTCAAGCACGTCGGATGCGTCGACGCGCCGGGCGACGCGCTGGCGCAGGTCTACGCATGGAAGACGTACGACGAGGAAAACTGGTTCGAGATGTGCGTGGTCCCCCGCAAGGCCATCGTTCCAGCTGGGCCGGGGCTGGGGCCGAGACCGCAAGGCGACGGCCGGGCGCCGGTTCGCGAAGACGGCCCGTCGGCGACGCCCGGAACGGCAGGGCGGCCGTGACCAGCCCGGCCGACCTAACCAGCCCGGCCAAGCCGGCCAACCCGCCCGACGACCCGGCGCCCCTCGCCCGCCACATCCTGTCGCTCGCCGATTCCAAGCGGTTGCTGGGCATTCGCTACAGCGACTGGCTGCTCGGGAGCCCGTCGATCGAGACGGGGATCGCCGCGTCGTCGATGGCGCAGGACGAGTGGGGACATGCGCGCCTGCTCTACGCCATGCTCCGCGACTTCGGCTTCGATCCGTTCGCGGTCGAGCACGAGCGGCCCGCCGACCGCTACTACTCGTTGCCGGGACTGGACGGCGAGTTCGAGGACTGGGCGGCGCTGGTGGCGGGCGTCGTGGTCGTCGACGGCGCCCTCGAGACGGCTCTGGAGAGCATCGGCGCCGGCGACTTCGCCCTGGCGCGGTCGCGCGTGCCGAAGATGCTCGCCGAGGAGGAGCACCACCGCCACTTCGGCGCCGCTTGGTTCGACCAGCTGGCCTCGGCAGGCGGCGAAGCGGCGGAACGCCTCCGCGCGGCCGTGGCGGTCCTGCTGCCTTCGACGCTGGCCTGCCTGCTGCCCGGCGACGAGCTCTACGAGTCCCTGGTCCGGGACGGCGCCGTCTGGCCGCAAGACCGCGTCCGCGAGCGCTACGAGGAGCGCGTGGGCCGCGTGCTGGCGACGGCGGGGATCCGAATCGAGGACGCGGCGCCGGAACGGTCGGGCTGGGACCCGGCGCGCAGGCGAGGACCGGGCGCACCGGCCGAGGAGGCGGTGGAACGGGCGCGCGGCGACCGCAACCGGGCGCTGTTCGTCGAATGACCGGGGCCGAGTCGTCCCCCACCGCAGGGCAGGCGTCGGCAACAGGCTCGTCGGCCAACCTGCTCGTCGAATGACCCGAACCGAGTCGTCCGCCGCCGCCAAGCCGCCCCCGGGGCTGCCCGAAGCGCCTCCCTGTCCTCACTGCCGCGGACGGCGCACCTGCCTGGCGTCCGCGTTCGGCAGCCACGCGTCGCTGGCGACCTATTGGTGCAGCGAATGCGGCAGTCCGTTCGAGCTCCTGCGCTGGCGCGCCCCTGGGCCGGGGGCCGACGGCACTTGCGCGACGGGATCGTCGTAGACTTATCGTTCAGGACCCACGGCCCGGCGGCGCGGACCCGCGTCCGGTCGCCCGCCCTTGCCGCCCTCACACCTCAGCGAACCGGTCGCGAAGGGAGACCGAATGACGACGATGCCCTCCACCTTCGCGCGCCGCGCCGCGCCGACGACATTCTTGGCGGTTGCCGTCGCGGCGACGGGCCTGTTGCAAGCCTGCGGCGGGGGCGCCGGCGTTCGAGAGCTGCCGACGCCGCGGCGGCTCGTGGTGCATTCCGGCGAGCGGCTGCTGGCCGACGAGGAGCACATGAAGGAAGTCGACGCTTGGCTCCGCGAACAGATGGACAGCATTCGACTGGACCCGTCGTTCCTGATCAGCCTGGAGCCCGGCGAGGGTCCCGTGTACCCCTGGGACGCCCTCAAGATCAACGAGACCGCCGACACCGCGCACGTCGAGGCCCAGAGCAAGCCGGGAACCGCTCCCATCTACCTGATCTACGCCCACCTGCACCTCATGGCGGCGCAAGACCGCCTGGACCGCTGGCTTCCCGAGGCGCAGGGAGGCAGCGACTTCGAAGTCGAGCGCGCCGTCCTGTCGCGCGTGGCCGACGCCTGGATCTACAACCGGGCCATCGTCGGCGTCTTCCCCTACGGCATCTTGGACGAGCTCGCCTACGCCCAGGACCGCGGCCACCTCGACGCCTATCTGCTCACGGCGCGACCCGGCGACTTCGTGGAAGCCCGGCGCGCCTGGCTGGCCGAGAACCCCGGCGGCCCGGACGAGTACCTCGAATGGTTCCGCAGGACCTTCGAGCGCGAGCCGCCCGGCCTGCGCGGCGGCGCCGCGCCGGGACTCCCGTCGCGATGAGTTGGTTGCGGCGGCTCGATTCCCTTCAGGAACGCCCCGCCACCACCTCCCAACCGGCCACCACTTCGCGTGCGGCGTCGCCGCCGACCAGCACGTCGGCGCGTCCCGTCCGCGCCAGCCGCGCGTCCGACGGCTTGCCTCCGAAGGCCGCGAAGCCGGACACGCGGAGCGGCGTCTCCTCGCCTTCCCGCGAAATCGCCAGCACTTCGTGCTTGAACGCCTTGATGCTCGGCGCGCCGCCGGATCGCAGCTTCAGCCGCAGAATCCGGCCGCCGTGCGGATGATCGTACGCGTCGACAACTTGATAGACGGCGTCGGGCATGATCGGTGTCGCGCCAATGGAGGGAGCGGCGGCAGGCCGGAGCCGGCAGACGGAACCGCCGGCGCCGGGCCCGCTCGTCTGCACAGCGTCGTTACTCTGAAGCCAGAGCACGGCCGTGTCAAGCCGCCCGCGCCGCCGGCGGGCGACGTCGCGGCTTCCAGGCAACGCGCCGGCCGCCCGTCCCCCGCCCAGGAGACGCCGACGGCCCCGCCGCCCGTCGCGGCGGCGGACTGCCTCGCGCCTTCCGGGGGACGCACCGGGCCCGTAGGACGCGCCGAGCCCGCGTCCCCAGCCAACGGGATGCCGACGGCCCCGCCGCGCCTTCCGGACGGCCCCAGCGTCGACCGCCTCCGCTTCTACCCCCTCAAGGGCGCGGCAGGCGTGGACGCCGAAGAACTCCATTTCGACGAATTCGGCCCTCGCTTCGACCGACGCTGGATGGTCGCCGATCCGAGCGGCGCATTCTGCTCGCAGCGAGAATCGCCCGACCTGGCCCGCTTGACGGCGCGCGTGGACCCGGCCATGGGCTTGATCCTGGACCGGCCCGGCGGGCCGGCCCTCCACGTTCCGTTCTCGCCGGACGGGGCGCCGTTCGAGGTGCGCGTGTGGGACAGCGACGTCGTCGCTCGGTCGTGCGGCCCGCAGGCCGACGCCTGGCTCTCGGAATGGCTGGGGGCGCCGCGCCGCCTCGCCTTCATGGCGGACGACGACGTGCGCTTGGCGGACGCCCGCTTCGCCCGCGGCCGCCGCGTGTCGTTCGCCGACGGATATCCCGTGCTGGTGGTCACCGAAGCCGCCGTAGAGCAACTGGCTCGCCGCGCCGGACGACCCGTGCCCGCCGAGCGCTTCCGGCCCAACATCGTGGTCCAGGGCGCCCCGGCGCACGACGAAGACCAATGGCGCCGCTTCTCCGCGGGCGGCCTTGCGTTCTCGGGCGTCAAGCTGTGCGCCCGCTGCAAGGTCACGACCATCGACCAAGTCACCGGCCAAGCCGATCCCGCCTCGGAGCCGCTGCGCGCGCTGGCCCGCTACCGGAAGATCGAGAGCCACGTCTTCTTCGGGCTCAACGCCGTGCACGACGCGCCGGGCCGCGTTCGAGTCGGCGCCCCGGTGCGGATTCTGGAGCGAGCGCACGTGCCGGCGGGCGTGTCCGGCTCCGTGCCTGCCGCCCCGCCGCGCCGCCGTATATTTGCCCGGCACGCCGGCGCCGCCGCCCCGGCGGTCCGCGCACCGCAGGGGCAGGCGCCCTCCCAATTCTCCCCGCCCAGGGAGCGCGAATGACGCCAGCCCAGCAACGCGAACGCATCGTTTCGCGGCTCATCGAATCCGAAATGCGCGAGTCGTTCCTCGACTATTCGATGAGCGTGATCGTGCAACGCGCCTTGCCCGACGTGCGCGACGGCCTGAAGCCGGTGCACCGCCGCATCCTGGTCGCCATGCACGGACTGGGCCTTCGCCCCGACGGCGACCACCGGAAGTGCGCGACCGTCGTGGGCGAAGTCCTCGGCAAGTACCATCCGCACGGCGACGCCGCCGTGTACGACGCGTTGGTGCGCATGGTGCAGGACTTCTCGTTGCGCTACCCGCTCGTCGACGGCCAGGGCAACTTCGGCTCGCTCGACGGCGACGCGGCGGCGGCCTACCGCTACACCGAGGCGCGGCTCTCCGCGACGGCGGCCGAGATGCTGGCGGACATCGAGAAGGAGACGGTCCGCTGGGAGAACAACTTCGACGACCGGCTCGAAGAGCCCACCGTGCTGCCGTCCCGCATCCCGAACCTCCTGGTCAACGGCAGCGCGGGCATCGCCGTGGGAATGAGCACCAACGTGCCGCCTCACAACCTGGGCGAGGTGGCAAGGGCACTGCGCGTCCTGGCGGAGAATCCGGACTGCACCGTGGCGGACCTGATGGAGGCGCTCCCGGGGCCGGACTTCCCCACGGGCGCGTTCATCGCTCGCGCCGAGGGACTGCGCGAGATGTACGAGACCGGGCGGGGCCGCATCACCATGAGGGCGCGCGTCGTCACGGAGGCCGTTCGCGGCGGGCGGCGCCAGCTCGTGGTGACCGAGCTGCCCTACGCGACCTCCAAGGCCCGCATCGTCAACCAGATCGCCGGTCTCAAGCGCAAGGGCGGCTTGGCCGAAGTGACGGGGCTGCGCGACGAGTCCGACCGCGACGGCGTGCGGCTGGTGATCGAGCTGAAGCGAGGCGCCGACGCCGGGCGCATCGTCCAAGCGCTGCTCAAGAAGACGGCGCTCCAGTCGACCTTCGGCGCCATCCTGCTGGCCCTGGACGACGGCGCCCAGCCCCGCGAGTTCACGCTCAAGGAACTCCTGGAGCGGTTTCGCGACCACAGGCTGGCCATCATCCAAGCCCGGGCGCGCTTCGACCTGGAGAAGGCCGCGGCGGCCCTGCACGTCACCGAGGGCCTGCTCGTCGCGCTGGACCACGTCGACCGCGTGATCGAGCTGATTCGCGCGTCCGAGAACCGCGCCCAAGCCGCCGAGCGGCTGCAGCACGAGTTCGGAATCAGCGAGGTCCAAGCCGGGGCGATCCTCGACCTGCGGCTGGCCAAGCTCACGGCCATGGAGAGCGAGGAGCTGCGCGAGAGAAAAAGGACGCTCCAGGCGGAGATCGACGAGCTTCAGCGCCTGCTGGGAGACGAATCGCTCCAGACGGCCACGATGCTGTCGGAAATGGAGGCCGTCGTCGAGCAGTTCGGCGACGCGAGGCGCACCGAAATCCTCTACGCCGACGACGAAGACGCGACGTTGGCCGCCTCGGGCGCCGCGGACGAGACCGTGGTCGCCACGCTCACGCGCCGCCGCTACCTCAAGCGCATCCCGATGCACCTCCACACGCGGAGAGTGGCGGCGGGCAAGGCGCTGGCCCGCATGGACCGCTACGAGGGCGACTTCATGGAGAGGGCCGTCGTGGCCCGCACCCAGGGCTGGCTGCTGCTCTTCACCAAGAAGGGCAAGGTCTGGCATCTGCGCGTGGACGACGTGCCGGAGGCGTCGCTGGCGTCGCGCGGCCGTTCCGCCTACGGCTTGCTGGAGGCCCCCCCGCGCGACCCCGTCGTCGCCGTCGTGCCGGCCGAGGACCTGTCGGGCGACCGGTGCCTGGTCTTCGCGACGCGCCAAGGGATGGTCAAGCGGACGCGGCTCCGCCAATACGCGCGGCCCAAGGCGGGCGGCCTGGCCGCCCTGACGGTCCGAGACGGCGACGAGTTGCTGGACGTGGCCGCGGCCGGCGACGGCGCGGAGCTTCTGTTCGCGACACGAGGCGGGCGCGCCATCCGGTTCCCGGCGTCGCAGGTTCCCGTGTCCGGGCGGACCGCGCAGGGCGTCAAGGCGGTGGGGCTGCGGGCGGGGGACTACGTGGTCGCGATGGCCGCGCTTGTGCGCGAGACGACGATCCTGGCCGTGACGGAGGACGGGACGGGGAAGAGGACCGGGATCGACGACTTTCCGTTGCAGAAGCGGGGCGGGCTGGGGACGCGCCTGCTGCCGGAGCGAGACGCCGGACAGCTGGCCGGCGCGCTCGAAGCCCTGGACGACGACGGCGTGATGATCGTCTCGGCCGGCCGGCGCACCCAGTGGCTGGCGGCAGGCTCCCTGCCCGTGACGCGGAGGAACGCCCGAGGCCGGCCCCTGATGCCCCTGGACGCGGGAGATCACGTCGTCGAGATCGTCCGCGCGCTGCCGCCGGACCCGGCGACGCGCGACTTGGGAACGGACGATGCGGACACAGCGGCGGCGGTCGCAAGCGGCGAGGCGCGAGCAGCCACGGCGGCGGCGACGACGGTCGCGAACCCAGAGCCGAGCCCGGAAACCGCAACGGCTCCAAGCGGCGAGGCGCACCCGGAAACCGCGACAGGAGCGGCCGCGAGCCGAAAGTCCCCCCGGGCCGCCAAGACGCCCGGCGACTTGTTCGCCAACGCCTCGAAAGAGCGATGAGGCCCCTCGTACCGGGGCGCCCCGGCTCACTAGGCCGGGCGGCCCAAGTCGCAAGAGCGGCGATGCCCCTCGTCCCCGTCCTCGGCTTGGCGGCCCGTCCGGCCCGCACGAGCCCGGCCCGGACGCAAGAGCAATGAAGTTTCTCGTCCTCGGCGCGGGAACCCAAGGATCGGCGGCGGCCTACGATCTGCTCCGCGACCGCGAGGTCGAGACGGTCGTGATGGCGGACGCGCGCGCCGGAGACGTGCACCCGGCCCTGCGCCCGGACTTGGGCGAGCGGCTGGAGACGGCCGTCCTGGACGCCCGCGCGGAGGATCAAGCGCTCGCGGCCATGACCGGCGTCACCGGCGTGCTCTGCGCGCTGCCGTACTACTTCAACCATTCCATGGCGCGGCTCGCCGTCGAGGCCGGCGTCCATTTCGCGGACTTGGGCGGCAACACCGAGATCGTGCTCCGACAACGGGGCCTGGACGCGAAGGCGAAGGCGCGCGGACTGTCGATCGTCCCCGACACCGGCTTGGCGCCCGGGCTGATCAACGTGCTGGCGCAGGCCGGCATCGACGAGATGGACGAAGCCGCGTCGGTGCGCATGTGCGTCGGCGGGCTGCCGCGCAACCCCAAGCCCCCGCTTCGCTACCAGATCGTCTATTCCCTGGAGGGCGTGCTGGACTACTACGTCACCCCGGCCCTCGTGCTGGCCGGCGGAAAGCGCACCCAGGTGGACGCCCTCTCCGGACTGGAAGAGGTGCAGTTTCCCGAACCCGTCGGCCGGCTGGAGGCCTTCTACACGGCCGGCGGCGTCTCGACGATGCCCGACCGGTACGAAGACCGCATCGCCACGCTGGAATACAAGACGCTGCGCTATCCCGGCCACGCCGCGATCATGCGCGCCGTCCGCGACCTCGGACTGCTGGACGACGAGGACGTGAAGCATCGCGGCGGCACGGTCAATCCGCGGGCATTCTTCGTCGAGCAGGCCACCCCTCGTCTGACCAACCCCAAAGGCGACGACGTCGTCGTGGCCCGCGCGGAGGTCGCCGGCCGCCGGGGAGACCAGCCCCACCACGTCCGCTACGAGGTCGTCGACCACTACGACGACGCCACGGGCTTCACGGCCATGGCCCGCACGACCGGCTTTTCCCTCTCGGTCACGGCGCTCATGCAGGCGCGCGGCCAAGTCGCGGGCCCGGGCGTCCGCACGCCCGACGAGGCTCTTCCTTCCCGCCGCTTCATGGCAGAACTCGCCCGGCGCGGCATTCACGCACCTCGATTCGAACTGAATTCCCAAGACCAACGATGACGTCGGCTCGCTTTTCTTGCATTTCACTTCCGTCCGGCGCACCGGGCGACCAAGCACGCGCGCGACTCCGCCGGACGGCCGCTCGCCTCTGCACAATCGCCTGCACCGCCCTGGCTTGGGCCGCCTGCGCCGTCCTGGCCCCAATGACCGCCGCAGGGCCCGCCTTCCAAGTCCGCGCACAAGACGCGCAACACATGCAGGACGCGCAGGACGCCCGCGAGACGCGCTTGGCCAACCTCCGCCAGCTGACGTTCGAAGGCGAGAACGCCGAGGCGTACTGGTCCTTCGACGGCGCCCGGCTCGTCTTTCAAGCCAGGCCGCCCGGCCGCGACGCATGCGACCAGATCTATCTGCTGGACCCCGCCACCGGCGAGCGGAAGCTCGTCAGCACGGGACAAGGCCGCACGACCTGCTCCTACTTCTACCCGGCCGGCGACCAGATCCTCTATTCCTCCACGCACCACTACGACCGCTCCTGTCCCGCTTCGCCCGACTTCTCGCAGGGATACGTGTGGGCGCTCTACTCCAGCTTCGACATCTTCTCCGTGGCCACCGACGGCTCCGGCCTTCGCAGGCTCACCACGTCCTACGGCTACGACGCCGAAGCCACGTTCTCGCCCGTGGGCGACCGCATCGTCTTCACGTCCGTGCGCGACGGCGACCTGGACCTCTACTCCATGGCCCCCGACGGCTCCGACGTGCAGCGGCTCACCAACCGCCTGGGCTACGACGGCGGCGCGTTCTACAGTCCCGACGGAACCCAGATCGTGTGGCGCGCCCACTACCCCGAGACGCCCGAAGAAAAGGAAGACTACTTGGCGCTGCTCGCTCAAGGCCTGATCCGGCCGTCCGCCCTCGAGATCTACGTCGCCGACGCCGACGGCTCCAATCCCCGCCAGGTCACCGACAACGGCGCGGCCAACTTCGCCCCCTATTGGCACCCCTCCGGCGAGCAAATCGTCTTCTCCTCCAACATGGACGACCCAAACGGCCGCAACTTCGAGATCTACCTTGTCAACACCGACGGCTCCGGCCTGGAGCGGGTCACCTGGTCGGACGGCTTCGATGGCTTTCCCGTCTTCCGCCCCGACGGCGCCCAACTCGTGTTCTCGTCCAACCGCAACCAATCCCACGAAGGCAACACAAACCTCTTCCTCGCCGATTGGCGAGACGGCAAGTGACGGCTTGCGTTCCCCATCCCTTTCCCTACCAGGGAAGCAAGCGGGCGATTGCCCATCGAATTCTTGCCTGCTTTCCGGACCGACCGACACGCCGCGCCGCTCACCACATCGCTAGAAACCGGTTCAGAATGCGGTAGGTGAGTCCCCAGACGACTTGGCCATCCACGCGAAAGCACGGGAAGGAGAGGGAGGCGCCCCCGATGCGACAGCGATGCACGGCGCGGCTCTGCCGGGCGCGGAGGCGGCGGACGGAGAGCCAGTGCACCGAGGCGACTTCGGAGCTGGCGGCGCGGGCCTGGGCGGAGGGGGGCGCCAGGAAGACGAACGGCCAGATGGTCAGGGGCGGCAGGCGACGCGTCGACGGCTCCACAGGGGGCAGCGAACCGATGGGACCAGGAGGACGAGCGAGGTCCAGCCCGGTCTCCTCCCAGGTCTCCCGGATCGCGGTGGCGGCCAGGGACGCGTCGCCCTCTTCCCAGCGGCCGCCGGGCAGGGCCATCTGCCCGGACCAGGGATCGCGTCTCGAGTCGGCCCGGCGAATCAGGAGTACGTCGGCGTCCTCCACGCGCGGATCGGAGTGGCCCGGCGGAGGCCGAAGCGCCAGCGCCACGGCGGCGGTTCGGCTCGATGGAGCCGGGACGGCCGCCCGCGAGGGGGCCGCGACGGGGTTGGCCAGACCTTCCGTCTCTTCGGTCGTGCCCTCGCCGAAAGATGGAGAAGCCGGAGTGCCCGCGAGCCGGAGCACGCCCGGCAAGCGCGAAAGCAACATCACGAAGAACCCCAAGCCCCGCCTACACGCCGCGCACGAAACCGGGTCGGGAACGTGGCGAGCGTACGGAACTCCGCCTCCGCCCGCCTACAACGCCGTGCACGGTCCGGTGTCGATGCCGGCCCGGTCGTGAGCGCCAAGATCCCGCGCCTACACGCCCGCGCGGTCGGGTCCCCAGATGTGCTTGTGGAGCTGGGTCTGGAACCGAATCGGCAGTCCGCTGGCGAGAATCCGCTCGGCGAGCGTTTCCAGCTCCGGGAGGCCCCACACGGGCGACACCAGCAACGCCTTCAGCGAACCCTCGCGCACGCGGGCGTCCAGGCCGTGGCGGCGAATCGCGGCCGCCGCCCAGTCGAAGTCCTCCAGCCCGGCGACCACGAACTTCACCTCGTCGCGTTCCGTGAGGCGCTCCAGGTTGGCCCAGAGATTGCGGCCGTCCTCGCCCGATCCCGGGCACTTGAGGTCCATGATCCGATGCACGCGCGGATCGAGCACGCCGACGTCCATGGCGCCCGAAGTCTCCACCAGCACCTGCCAGCCCGAATCCAGCAAGCGGCTCGCCAGCGTCGCGGCGCCCGGTTGCGCCAGGGGCTCGCCCCCCGTGATCTCCACCAGCGATCCGCCATGGCGCCGCACCGCCTCCACGACCTCTTCCACGGTCATCTTGGCGCCGCCCTTGAACGCGTAGGCCGTGTCGCACCAGACGCACCGCAACGGACATCCCGTCAGGCGCACGAACGTGCACGGCAGGCCGGCCCACGTCGACTCGCCCTGGATGGACCGAAAGATCTCGGTCACGCGCACGACGTCGCGCGCCGGCGCGTGGGGTTGGCGTTCAACGTGCGCGTCATGGCGTTCGTTCTGGGCCGCCGGAGGAGCGCTGGTCACCGTCGACTTCCCCCCGCCGGGGACACGAGGCTGTGGGCCTGTCACGGCTCCTTCCCGAGAAGCGCTCGTCACTCCCCCGGCTCCTTTCCGGCGGCCGCCACGATCGCCTCGTTGAGCTGCCGCTGGACATCCTGGAGCGTCGCCCTTCCGGCCTCCTCGGTTACCGCCTCCCGGCTGGTCCCGCGCCACAGCAGCGGACTCTCCACGTGCCCGACGATCCCCAGCCCGGACGAGGCCCACCTCGGAAACACCAAGTACCCCGCGATCGGGGCCCGCATGTCGCCGGACCGTTCGGTCTCGATCGACACGGTGTACGGTTGCCCGTCGCAGCCCTCGAACGCGGGCGGACGGCTGTGCACGGACATGTAGCCTCCGAGCGTCGCGTCTTCCGCGCCTTCTCCGGGCTTGTCCGCGCCATCTCCCGGCCGGGTCGCGCCTTCTCCGGGCTGGGTTGAAGCCATCGGCGGTCTCCCTCGGGGTCTTCCGTTGGGGTTGCGCAAAGGGCGGGTTGCGGCAGGAGGCCGGGCGCGTCCGAGGCCGGAGCGAGAGCTGCAATTTGCACGTTCGGCGGCGTGGGAGGCCAGCGCCTTCGCGGCCTCACGGGGACCGGCGCTGAGGGAACCGCCCGGTTCGTCCGGTTTGTCCGCATGAGGGGCCAGCGCCTTCGCGGCCTCCTCGCCACGCGCCGCCTCTCGCCCGCCCGCGAGACATCCTATCTTGAAGGAATGCGAGCAGCAGTGTTTCATCGGCACGGCGGTCCCGATGTCGTCGTGGCCGAACGCATGGACGACCCGCGGCCGGGGCCGGGCGAGGTCCGAATCCGCGTCGAGGCGTCGTCGCTCAACCATCTCGACCTCTGGCTCCGGCGCGGCATTCCGGTCGACATCCCCATGCCGCACGTCGGCGGGTCGGACCTGGCGGGCGTCGTGGACGAGGTGGGGCCGGGCACGGACGCCGGCTGGATGGGCAAGCGGGTGGTGGCCGATCCGTCGGTCGGCTACGACTGGTACGAGCTGGCGCGCTTCCCGGGGCCGCTGCCACAGCCGTACTCGGTCATCGGCGAGCACCGGCAGGGTGGGTTCGCCGAGTTCGCGCTTGCTCCCGCCGCCAACTTGGTCGAGGTGCCCGAACACGTGGCCAGCGAGACGGCCGCGGCGGCGGCGTTGGCCGGAGTGACGGCGTGGCGCGGGCTGATGTCGCGCGGGCAGTTGCGCGCCGGAGAGCGGGTGCTCGTGACCGGGGCCAGCGGCGGAGTCTCGACCATGGCCGTTCAGTTCGCCAAGGCAGCGGGCGCCGAAGTCTTTGCCGTGACGTCGCCCAAGTGGATCGAGCAGGTGGAAGCGTTGGGGGCCGACCGGGTCTTCGACCGCACGGACCGGGCATGGAGCAAGGAGGTCTACTTGGCGTCGGGCAAGCGAGGGATCGACCTGTGCCTCGACTCGGTCGGCCAAGCCATCTGGCAAGAGCTGGTGCGCGCGCTGGCCGTGGGCGGCCGGCTGGTCTCGTTCGGCGCCACGACCGGCCCGGCCGGACAGATCGACCTCCGCGTTCTGTTTTGGCGCCAACTGTCGATTCTCGGGTCCACCATGGGCACGCCGGCCGAGTTTCGAGAGGCCATGGGCCAAGTCTTCGCCGGCCACGCCGCGCCTCCCGTGCACCGAACGTTCCGCCTGGAGGAAACGCGCGCCGCGCACGAGATGCTGGAAGCAGGCGGCGTCTTCGGCAAACTCGTCGTCAAGCCCTGAAGCACGGAGCGCAGGCATGGACTTCAAGGAAGCGCAGGAACGGGTGGATCGGTGGATCGACCGCTTCGAAGAAGGCTACTGGCCGCCGCTGGCCGTCCTGGCCCGCCTGACCGAGGAAGTCGGCGAACTCGCCAGAGAGATCAACCACCGGCACGGCTCCAAGCCCAAGAGGCCCGGAGAGCCCGCCTCGGAACTCGAACTGGAAATCGGCGACGTCCTGTTCGTCCTGCTGTGCCTCGCCAACCAGCAGGGCATCGACCTGGACCGCGCGCTCAACCGCGTGATGGAAAAGTACGAGAACCGCGACGGCGACCGCTGGACCGCCAAGCAAGAAGGCGGGGCCTGACTCCTTCCCGCGTCAGCCGCCGCCGCACGGTTGCCCGGACACAAGCCGCAACGGACGGATCGCGATCGACTGCGAACTCATCGCCCAGACCTCGACAGCCTTGCCGTTCATCATCGCGGTTTCGGGCTCCGACACGACATCCACGAAGATCAAGCTGTCGGCCGCCAACCCGAGCACACGGCGTCCGCGAAGCACACGGCGTCCGCTAGGGCCGGAGGCGGCCTTCACAACCTCGTAGCAACCCGTGGCCGGATCGACTATCGCGCCTGCCATTTCGAGATCCGCGATCGTTACGAACAACCGCCCGTCAGCCGTCGTGACCATTCTGCTGTAGGGGGCCCGCCTTACCGTCCGATATCCGGGCAAGCCAGTCGTCGCTCCTTGCCGCTTCCGCACGATTTCGTCAACTTCAGGAGGAACCGGAATCTGACGCACGCCGCCTCCGGGCGAATAAGCGGTGATCTTGTGATCCGCCAACACATAGGCCACAGAATCGCTGCACGCCATGCGAAGTTGGCGGTAGAGCGCAGATGCCTCCCCCCGTACAGATCCTGCCCGCAGTACCGCGCGTAGCGTGTCGGCCCCCCTTGCGATGCTTCGGCCGTCGTCTGCACGCACGACCACACCTTCTTGGCCCGCAACGGCCGGTTGTCCGGCCAGGGAACAGATCGTCCGGACGCCCGGTGCGACCGGACGCCATGCATGGAGAAGTTCGCCGGAGAGAGACCAATGGTTCACGACGGCACCCCCCGCGGCGAAGACGCCTCCTGCGCCCAGCGCGACGCCATCGATCGTGAGCAGTTCGCCGGGCCCCTCGCCTTTCCGGCCTCCGTATCGTCGCACGAGCGCCCCGTCGTCCAGCGAATACGCCGTCACCGCCAGCGGCTCGAGGGCCTCTACGGTGTAGACCCAAGCGACGATCGTAGTCCACGGCTCCAAATTCGCTGAATTGATGTTCGGGGCCGCCGACGATGTCACGACCAGCCTCAAGGTCCAGCTCCATCACCGCTTGTCCAAAAGCCACGCTGCTTGGGCTCAGGAGGATGCCTAAGCCAAGGCAGACGACGAGATGAGCTTTCTTCATCCGCCGCACGGCTGCCCGGACACAAGCCGCAACGGGCGCACCGCGATCGCCCGCGGGTTCATCGAAAAGACGGGGAAAGTTCTGCCGCCCACGTTTCGGGTCACCGCTTGACGCTTGCCGTCCACCAGCTCGGTCTGGGGCTCCGACACGATGTCCACGAAGATCAGGCTGTCGGCCATCAACCCAAGAACATGGCGTCCACCTGGGGCGGGATCGGTCTTCAGGAGCTCGTAGCAACCCGTGGCCGGATCGACTATCGCGCCCGCGATCTCGTCGTGCCGGATTGTCACAAGCAACCGCCCGTCAGCCGCAGCGAGCATTCTGCTGTACGGGGCAAGTCTTCCCACCGGATATTCGGGCACGCGAGTCGCCTCTCGTTTCCGCGCGATTTCCTCGACCTCGGGCGGAACCGGAATTTGGCGCTCGCCGTTCGGCGAATAAGCAGAGATCGCATGATTCGCCAATACGTAGGCAACGGCGTCGGCGCACGCCATGCGAATGCCACTCAAGATCTCCCAGGCCGTTTCCAGCGCGGCGGTGCCATCCCTCTCGACGCTCCCGCCGTCTTCTGCTCGCACAACAACACCTTCTGGGCCGACGACGGCCGGCTGCCCGGTCAGGGAACAGATCGCCCGGACGCTCGGCACAACCGGACGCCACTGGTAGAGGAGCTCGCCAGAAAGCGCCCAGTGGTTCACGACTCCCCTGCCAGCAACGAAGATGCCTTCGGGGCTCAGTGCCACACCTTGGATGAGGCTCAGCTGGCCGGGTCCCTCGCCTTTCTTGCCCCCGTAAGTCGCAACGATCGCCCCGTCGTCAAGCGAATACGCCGCTACCGCCAGCGGCTCGAGGGCCTCCACGGCGTAAACCAAGCGACGATCGTAGTCCACGGCCCCGAACGCCCTGAACTGATGTTCGGGGCCGCCGACGATGTCGCGACCAGCCTCCAGCTCCAGCTCCATCACGGCTTGGCCGACAACCGCGCCGCTTGGACTCAGCAGACCCAACACGCCAAGCCAGCCGACGAGACGAACTTGCTTCACTCCGGGCTCACGCCCCCTGCAAGCAGCGAGAAACCACAGTCGTCGTAATGGCAAATGACACTGACGTCTATGCCATCGTCTGTGTTCACAATCTGGACCTCCACACCCGTCCGCTTGCAAATCTGAACCCTGGCATTGTCGCTGGGGATCCTCAAACTGTCACTGGGGATCCTCAACAAGTACACCTCCGCGAGGTCGCACTTGAACACTTGCTCCTGCGGCCCTTCCACCACCGTGCACTCGATCGGCCCGAACCGCTCCTCGGCTGGCAACGCCACCCCTGGCACGTCGGAACCGATACCTTGCCCGAAAGCCGCGCCGCTGGGGCTCAGCAGGCTACCCAAGGCAAGGCAGAAGACGAGACGAGTTTGCTTCATCCGCCGCCGCACGGTTGCCCGGACACAAGCCGCAATGGACGGATCGCGATCGACTGCGAACTCATCGCCCAGACCTCGACAGCCTTGCCGTTCATCATCTCGGTTTCGGGCTCCGACACGACATCCACGAAGATCAAGCTGTCGGCCGCCAGCCCGAGCACACGGCGTCCGCGGAGCAAGCGGCGTCCGTCAGAGCTGGAGGCAACCCTCACGAGCTCGTAGCAACCCGTGGCCGGATCGACTATCGCGCCTGCCATTTGGGGAGGCCCGATCGCCACGAACAACCGCCCGTCGGCCGTAGTGACCATTCCATTATAGGGGGGAACTGTTACCGTCTGATATCCGGGCAAGCTAACCGCCTCCCGTTGCCGCTTCCGCACGATTTCGTCAACTTCGGGAGGAACAGGAATCTGACGCACGCCGCCTCCGGGCGAATAAGCGGTGATCTTGTGATTCGTCAACACATAGGCCACGGAGTCGTCGCACGACATGCGGAAATGGAGGTAGCGCATAGTCGCCTCCCCCGGTACGCCAGATCCTGCCTGCAATCCCGCGCTTAGCGTCTCGGCCCCCCTTGCAATGCTCCGCCCGTCGTCTGCACGCACGACTACACCTTCTTGGCCAGCGACGGCCGGTCGTCCGGCCAGGGAACAGATCGTCCCGACTCCCGGTGCGACCGGACGCCACTGGTAGAGAAGCTCGCCGGAGAGAGACCAATGGTTCACGACGGCACCCCCCGCGGCGAAGACACCTCCTGCACCCAGTGCGACGCCATCGATCGTGAGCAGTTCGCCGGGCCCCTCGCCTCTCCGGCCTCCGTATCGTCGCGCGATTGACCCGTCGTCCAACGAAAACGCCGTCACCGCCAGCGGCTCGAGAGCCTCCACAGCGTAGACCAAGCGACGATCGTAGTCCACGGCTCCTCCAAACGCCCTGAACTGATGTTCGGGGCCGCCGACGACGTCACGACCAGCCTCGAGGTCCAGCTCCATCACCGCTTGCCCGAAAGCCACGCCGCTTGGGCTCAGGAGGCTTCCTAAGCCGAGGCAGATGACGAGACGAAAGGAGATCACCGGACGGCACCACCTGGGTCCATTGGACAATCGTACTGGCAGACGACCGTGATCTCTACGCTATCGTCGGTGAGCTCTATGCTGACGCCTACTCCCGACAGCTCACACCTCTGAATCAGGAGGACATCCTCCGAAATGGTCACGGAGTAGACTTCTTGGGGCACGAGATCGTTTGCCCCGGCGGTCCTCCCGCCAGCTTGCACTCGATCGACCCGCTCCCCTCCGCCTCCGGCCGCGACGCTTCCGGCGTTTCGGACATGGCCAGCAGGTTCGAGGAAGCCACCGTTCCTCCCGAGGTGCCCACCGCCACCAATGCGGTGGCCACGAGACCGTAGATCCAACGCTTTCCGTGCTTCATTCCGATCTTCCCTCCGTTCACGAGGTTGCTGGTTGCGCGGCACCCGAATCGGGACCGTCGCACGAGACTCCAACATTATATGCATTCAGGACGCGTTTGGCAAATGCGCGAGGCCATGGGCGTCTACGGAGGCTACGTGGGACGTCCTCGACAGCCGACCCGACGACCCCGTTCCAGCGAGGCCGCCTCGCGACACGTTGGCCTCGCGCCGGCCCCCCTCCCCCCCGTCGCCGACGCCGCGCCGCGAGTCCCCGTCCTTTGCCAGCGGCCCCGTTCTCCCCATCTTTCGTTCCGCCATGAATCGCGTACTCGTCACCGGGGCGGCCGGCCAGATCGGCGCGGAGCTGACCGTCGCCCTCCGCCGCAGGCACGGCCCCGACGCCGTGCTGGCCACCGACATCCGGGATCCCGCCGACTGGTCGCGCGGCGGCCCGGCGGCCCAGCTCGACTGCTTGGACGCCGAGGCCGTGCGGGATGCGGTGCGTGCGTTTCGGGCCACGACGGTCTACCATCTCGCGGCGATTCTTTCCGCGTCGGGCGAGGCCGATCCGCTGGCCGCCTACAAGACGAACGTCGACAGCCTGCTCAACGTCCTCGAGGCCGCCGCGCCCGAACGGCACCGCGTCTTCGCGCCCAGCTCCATCGCCGCGTTCGGGCCCGACGCGCCTCGGGACCCCACGCCCCAGTCCGCCACGCAGCGGCCGACGACCATGTACGGCGTCACCAAGGTCGCGGGCGAGCTGCTGGGCGACTACTACCACCAGCGCCACGGCGTGGACGCCAGAGGCCTGCGGTTTCCCGGCCTCGTCTCGCACGCGGCTCCGCCCGGCGGCGGCGTGACCGACTACGCGGTGGACATATTTCGCGCCGCCCTCGCGCATGGGCGCTACACGTGCTTCCTGGCGCCGGACACGCGCATGGACATGATGTACATGCCGGACGCGATTCGCGCCGTCCTCGAACTGATGGACGCCCCCGCGGACGCCTTGGCCCGCCGCAACTCGTACAACGTCACCGCCATGCAGTTCACGCCGGCGGAGCTGGCCCAGGCCATCCAGGCCCGGATGCCCGAGTTCAGGATCGACTACGACCCCGACCCTCTGCGCCAGTCCATCGCCGATTCCTGGCCCGATCGCCTGGACGACTCGGAAGCCCGCGCCCAGTGGGGATGGCGGCCCCGCTACGACCTGCCCGCGACGGTGGACGCCATGCTCCGCGCTCTCAAGGCCGAGCAGCAACCCGACCCGGGCGCCGCGCCGCCCGCCATGCCGGCCCCCGCAACACCCGGAAGCGAGCAGTCCCGATGCCCCTAGACCGCCTGGCCGCAGCGCTCGACAAGCATGTCGCCGGACTCGAGGCCCAAGGCACCGCCAAGGGCGCCGAAACCGTGATCCGCGAAGCGCTCCCGGCCGAGGGAGAGCACGGCCCGCGCTTCCTTCTCGAGGGCCAAGGCGACAAGCGGTTCTTGCGCATGAACGCCAACTCGTACTTGAGCCTCGCCATGCACCCGGAGGTGATCGAAGCCGGCGAAGCGGCGGCCAAGGCGCTGGGGGCCGGCCCGGGCGCCGTCCGCTTCATCGCGGGCACGTATTCGGTCCACGCCGAGCTGGAGCGGGCCCTGGCCTCGTTCCACGGACGGGAAGCGGGGATGATCTTCTCGTCGGCCTACGCGGCCGCCGTCAGCACTCTGGCGTCGCTGACGGACGGGCGCACGTTCCTGCTGTCCGACGAACTCAACCACAACTGCATCATCAACGCCATGCGCATGTCCCGGCCGGCGGGCAAGGTCGTGTATCCGCATCTGGACATGGCCGCGCTCGACGACGCATTGGAGCAGGCCAAGGGACAGGCCCGCAGAGCCGTCGTGGTGACCGACGGCGTCTTCTCGATGCGGGGAGACTTCGCGCCCATCGGCGAAATCATGGAGATTGCCGGGCGCCACGACCCGGACTTTCCCGAGAACGTGGTGGTGGTGGTGGACGACTCGCACGGCGCGGGCGCGTTCGGCGCAACCGGGCGCGGCACGGAAGAAGCGACCGACAGCCCGCCCTGCGACGTTCTCGTCGGCACGCTGGGCAAGGCCATGGGCGTCAACGGCGGCTACGTGGTCTCTTCGCGGGCCGTGGTCCGCTTCCTGCGCGAGGCGTCGCCGATGTACGTCTACTCGAATCCGATCACGGCGGGCGAAGCCGCGGCGGCGCTCAAGGCCCTGTCCATCGTTCGGAGCCCGGAGGGCGCGGAGCGCCTCGCGCGGCTGGCGTCGCTGACCCGTCGGTTCGAGCGCGGGCTCGACGAGCGCGGCTTCGAGACCATCCCCGGTCCGCACCCCATCGTGCCTCTCATGGTGCGCACCACGCCGGAGACGCGCAGGCTCGTGGACGCGCTGTTCCGCGCCGGCGTCCTCGCCACCGGGCTGGCCTACCCGGTCGTGCCGCGCGGCGACGAGGCGATTCGGTTCCAGATCAACGCCGACCACACCGAGGCCGACATCGACTACGTGCTGGCCGTCCTGGCCGAGGCCAAGGAAGCCGCGAATTCGGAACGGACGGGCCGCCGAGAAGAAGCCGCGGCGGCGGACGAGCCGCCCTACAGCGACGGCCTGTAGTTGAGCGAGACCGAAAGGCCCAGCCGGCGGAAGTAGGCGTCGCCGATGCTCGTCTCGGCCCGCATCCAGCGCACGCGGACGGACCCGCGCAGCTCCGGACCCAGCAACGCGCGCTGAAGGCTGGCGGCTAGGTAGGAAGAGTTGTCCGCCTCCTCGCCCGGCACCAGCGCGTGCATGAAGGGCTGGCGGTACCGCTTGGCGGCCAGCTGTCCCTCGACGAGCAGCAGGTTGCTGCCCACCGGGGTCGAAGCCCACGCGCCGAGGCGCAGCAGATCGTACTCGACGCGCCGGGAATTGGAGCGGTTCAGCAGGCCGGCGGCGGTGAACGCGCCCTCCCAGCCCCCGTCCGCGTCGGCGGCCCGCTCGGGGAAGCCCCAGCAGGACGGCGCGCGCCAGCACCACATGGCGCTGGCCTCGAACATGTGGTCGGTGCGGAAGGGATCGTCGGGCGCCCCCGATCCGCCCTGGCGGGTGTAGCTGACGTAGCTGTACTGGCCGCGCAGCTCCACCGCCGAGCGCTCCCCGATCCAAGGAAGCGCGCCCGCCCAAGCCCGGATCGCGGAACGGTCCAGGAGATCGAGCTGCGGCAGCACCGCCCCGTAGTCCGCGCTCTCTGCGCGCACGCCCGCCCGCGCCTGGATCCCGCCGACGGCGCGGGCGTAGGTCGCCGAGCCGAAGTATCTCCGGTAGCTGGGCGACAAGTAGAGCGGCAACGGCGGCCGGTCGTGCACGCCCATCGCCGAGGCGCCGGCCGACAGCCCCAGTCCCCCGCTGCCCACCCGCTGCTGGTAGGACACGGTCAAGTCGCCGGAGTGCCGCCGGGGCGCGTAGCTGCGGTACTTGAAGCCGCCCGTCGCGAACTGCTGCAGGCTGCCGTCGAACTCGACGAACAGGGCTCGCCGTTCGTTGGCCAGCAACGCGACGAGGCCCCGCACCTGGGCCTGGCCCGCGCCCGAGGCCACGCTCTCCGCCGAGTCCAGCCGAGGCACGGTGACGGCCGAGAAGTTGCCTCGGTGCCAGTCCGCGGACGCGTCCACGGTGACGACCAATTCCTGCAGCCGCACCTGGCCCGCCGCCCGCGCCGAGCCCAACGAGCCGGCCAAGAACGCCGCCACGCCCACCAACGCCGCCACGCGCACCGCCGCCAAGCCCCGAACGCCAAGCCGCCCGGGCCGCGCGCCGACCGCCGAGCCCGCCAACGCCGCCGGTCGAGCCGACGCCAAGCCCCGCGCGCCAGCCACCGAGCCCGCGCTCGCCCTCACGCCCAAGCCCCTGCTCACGCCGACCCTCCCGCCTGGGCGCGGAACTCCGCCGCCTTCTGCCGAAGCTGGTCGCGCTGCGCCTCCACCGACTGCCGAAACTCAACCAGCTCCTCGATCTTCTCCTCCAAGGTCTTTTCTCCCCAGGGGAGCTCCCCGCCCCCGGCCTCGTCGCCGGACGAGCCCGACGCGACCGGCAGCCTCATGTCCCCCACGCGGTTCGGGTCGGCGAAGAAGTCGCTCGTGGCCCGGTCGCGCTCGAGCCGCTTGCCCAAGCGCTCGATTTCCGCGTCCAGGTCGCCCATCAGACGCTCGTGCTGCTCCGCCTCGTCGTCCAAGCGGCGCGCCTTCTGCATGATCTGCCTCGGCGTGTCGCGCGGGCTGACGGCAATTTCCGGCAACGGGTCCAGCGCCCGCGGGATGCGCTCGCCCACGTCGTCCATTTCCCCCTCGACCTGGCCGACACGGTTGGACCTGTCCCGGTAGAGATCGCCCAGCTCCCGGGCGCGCGCCGTGTCCGGAACCGTCCGAATGAGGCCGGACAGGAGGTCCAGCTGCGCCTCGAGCGCGACGACGAGCGCGGCGCCGGCGTCCATGAAGAGGTCCTTGCGGCTCTCCGCCCACCCGTCGGCGCGCTCCACCTGAACCGAGAGCTCCTGCAGCTGCGCCAGCTTCTCGGACGTCTCGGTGCGGGTCAACGTGTCGCGCGCGATGTCGAGGTCGTTGTTGAGCCGGTTCCACTGGCGCTCGAGCTGGCTGCGACTGCTGTAGGCCGCGATGTAGTCGTTCCTGGCCACCTCGTAGTCCTGCTCGCGGAGCTCGACGACGGTCCGAATGGAATCCATCTGCGCGCCCGCCGACTCCGGCGGCGCGGCAAGCCACGACGCGACCGCAACGGCCAACGCCCCGCTCGCCGTCCTGGGCGCCGTGGCCAAGCGCCCCGCCGGCGTCACGCCTCGATCCCGTACTTGTTGATCTTGTAGTGAAGCGCGCTCTTCTTGATCGAAAGCAGACGGGCCGCCGCCGCCTTCACGCCGCCGGCTTGCTGGAGCGCCTCGCGAACCAAGTCCTCCTCGATGCGGTCCAGGACGCGGTTCAGCTCCAACCCGCCCGTGGCCGGCAGGGAAGGCGCCGTCAAGCCGCCTCCCTGCACGCCGGAGCCGACGCGCTCGGGCAACAGCGGCAAATGCACTTCCCGCAACACCTCGCCTTCGGCCAGAACGAGCGCGCGCTCGACGACGTTCTCGAGCTCGCGAATGTTGCCCGGCCAACGGTACTTCTGCAGCCGGGTCATGGCCCCGGGCTCCACCGCCTTGACCGCCGAGCGCGTCCGCGCCCGGAGCTTGCCGACGAAGTGCTCGACCAGGAGCGGAACGTCGTCGCGCCGGTCGCGCAGGGGAGGCAGCGTCACGGGCGCGACGTGCAGCCGGTAGAAGAGGTCGCTGCGAAACTCCTTGCCGGACTGCAGCTCGTCCGCGGGCGTGTTGGTCGCGGCCACGATGCGCACGTCCACCTTGATCGTCTGCTCGCCCCCGCCGACGCGCTCCAGCTCCTTCTCCTGAAGCACCCGGAG
The DNA here is from genome assembly GCA_965242735.1 of Longimicrobiales bacterium. Taxonomy (GTDB): domain Bacteria; phylum Gemmatimonadota; class Gemmatimonadetes; order Longimicrobiales; family Gaopeijiaceae. The sequence continues at coordinate 119,109 of OZ251497.1, forward strand.
CAAGCGCACCTGGGTCGAGGCGCTGGCCGTGGAGATCTCGTCCAGGAACAGCGTGCCGCCGTCGGCCAGCTCGAAACGGCCCCGGCGCCGCCGGTCCGCCCCGGTGAACGCCCCTTTCTCGTGGCCGAAGAGCTCCGTCTCGAGCAGGGTCTCCGGCAGCGCGCCGCAGTTGACGCGCACGAACGGCCCGTCGGCGCGGTGCGAACCCGCGTGCAGCGCCCGGGCCACGAGCTCCTTGCCCGTCCCGGACTCTCCGTAGACCATCACCGTCGAGTCGGTGCCGGCCGCCCGGTCGACGAAGCGGCGAACGGCCTTCATCCCCTCCGACTTGCCGATCATCTCGCCGTACTCGCCCGGTTCGCTGCGAAAGGAGATGTTCTCGGCGCGCAGGGCCACGTTCTCGCGCAGGAGGCGCAACCGCTCCGCCCGCTCGCGCAAGATGCGATCCACCTTGATGCCGAATTCCTCCGACGAGAACGGCTTGGTGATGAAGTCGCAGGCGCCCTGCTTCATGGCCTCGACCGCCGTCTCCACGGTGCCGTGCGCCGTGATGACGAGCACGTCGGTCTCCGGAGCGAGCTGCTTGGCCTGCATCAGCACGTCGAGCCCCGACATCCGGCCCATCTTGAGGTCCGTGACGACCAGGTCGGCTCCCTCTTCCTCCAGCAGCTCCAGGCCTTGCTTGCCGTCCTGGGCCGACATCGTCCTGTGGCCGCGCCGGCGCAAGAGGAGCTCCAGGCCGTCGCGCATCGAGTCGTGGTCGTCCACGATCAGGATGCTCCAGTCCCTCTTCTTCACTCGGCCCTCCCCGGAAAGTCCTCCGACCCTCTCAAGTATACCCGGAACTCCGCGCCCGCACCCTCGCCGTCGTCCGCCCGGTTGGCCGCCTGCACGCGCCCGCCGTTCGACTCCGCCAAGTCCTTCACGATGGCCAGGCCCAGGCCGGCTCCTTGGGCCTTGTCGGTCACGAACGGCTCGAAGATGCGTTCCTTGATTCCTTCGGGAATGCCCGGTCCGTCGTCGCGCACCGCGAACCAGACTTCTCCCTTGGCGCGGCCCGCTTCGACCGAGATCGCGTCGCCCGCCTGCAAGGCGTTGCGCAGGAGGTTGAGCGCGACGCGCTTCACCTGGGCTTGGTCCGCGACCGCCAGCAACGGCTCCGCCGGCAGCTCCAGGTCCAGCCGCCCGCCCTTGCTGCGCGCTTCGGCCTCGGCCAAGGCGGCGGCGTCCCTCAGCGGCGTTCGCACGTCGTGCATCTGCGGTTCGGCCTCCGCCGGGCGCGCAAAGCCCAGAAAGTCGTCGATGATCCGGTTGATGCCGGCCACTTCCTTCCTCATCCGCCGCAAGAGTTCCTTGCGCTCGGCGGGATCGTCGCTCTCCTGGGCCGCGGCGGCGAAGAGCTCCAGTCCGCCCAGCGGATTGCGGATTTCGTGCGCCACCTGCGACGGCATCAGCCGCAGCTGCTCGTCGCGCCGCCGAATTCCCTCGCGCATCCGCTCCATCGCCCGGGCCAGCCGGGTCAGTTCGTCGCCGCCGCTGGCGGGGATGGACATGTCCATCATTCCTCGCTGAATCCGCAAGGCCGCCACGCTCAGCGTCGCGAGCCGGCCGGCGATTCCTCTCGCGACCATCCACGCCAGCACGCCGCCCACCACGGCGCCGGCGAGGGAGAACAGCACGATCTGGTTGCGCAGGCGGCGCAGCGGAGTCAGGTAGTCGGCGGGAATCTGGACCCCCAGAAAGACCTGCGAGCTGTTGACGCGAACGAACCCGTACTTGTGGTAGCGGCCGTCGGCGCCCGCGATGAGGCCCGTGGTGGCCGATCCTTCGTCGTACGCCCGGAGCAGGTCGGTGCCCGCGTACGGGCGCGCCCACCGCAACGGCTGCGTGACGTAGAAGGAATCCGGGTCTTCCGTGGACACCAGCATGACCACCGAATCCGCCAGATTCCAATAGAAGATGTCGGCCCGGTCCACCGATTCTCCCTGCAAGCGAAGGAGGCGCGCCCGGTAGTCGCGCCACGTGTTGCTGTCCTCGTCGCCCCGCCGGAAGCTCCGCAGAATCTCTTCGTCGCTCGGCGCGATGCCCTCCAGGCTCCACGCGCCCGCCACCGAGATCAGCTTCTTGTCGAGCTCCTCCTCCAACGCGGCGGAGGCCGTGCGCCACGCGGTCCATCCCAGAACGGCGCTCGCGACCACCACGAAGCCGGCGAAGTAGATGGTGAACCGCGTCTGCAGGGTCATTCAGGCGGCCCGCCTGGTCTCACGGGGCTCCATGAGGGGGTCCGGGCCCCAGCGCTCGCGGCCGCATCGCGGGGCGGCCTGCCGCGTCTCACCCGGCTCCGCAAGGCACCCTCTCCTTGGCCACCTGCGAGAAGAGGACGGGTCCCTCGGTCTTCGGAGCCACGACGAGGTGGTACGGCCAGATCGGCCGGTGGAGCGGAGCGCAGAAGTCGCCAGGGACCTGCTCCGCGACGACGATGCGCGTGCCGTCGGCGATGGGCAGCACGCGGCGGACTTCCACGGAGTCGCCGACCTCGTCTCGCTCGCCGACGACGGCGAAGAGCACCATCTCGTCTTCCCAGTCGATTGCCGGCGACGGGCGGGCGCCTTCGCTGTGAACGTTCCAAAAGTCCTCCCAGCCCGGCGGGGCCTCGCCCGCCGGTGCGCCGCCGGGCGACCGAAACGCCACGGGGCGGTCGAACCTGGCGCCCGTGCGTTCGCCGCGCTCCAGCGTCCCGAACGGCAGGCTGCCGACGTAGATCGACACGGAGTCGCTGCCCAACGTGCGCCGCCAGGCGCGTATCCCCGCGTGCACGATGCGGCTGGCGTGCTCGTCCGGTCCCGAATTCTCGGTCTGCAGCGTGGTCAGCATCCCGTTCGCGCAACGCGTCCACGACCTCTCCTCCTCGCGGACGTCGTCGCGAATCAGGAACGTGACCCGGCTGGCCGCGAGGCCGCACTGCGGGGCAAGGCTACGGTCGAGGTCCAGGATCCGCAGCCGAGACTCGTTCACCTCCGAAATCAGCGTCGCGTAGCCGTCCGCATACTGCAGCGGCACGCCGGGATTGCGCTTGAGGCTCTCGTCGCCGACGCGCTCGCCGTAGCTGATCGCCTCGCGCAGCGCCCAGGATCCGTCCGACTGCCACGAGAGCACCTGCTGCAACCACCCTTGCCCGTACTGAAGGGGGACCGCCACGCTCACGCGCACTTCGCCGACTTGCCCGAAGCGCAACGCGCCGGGATCGATGGGGCCGTCGCCGCACGAGAGCCCGGCCAGTCCGAGGAGCCCGGCCAGCGCCCCCAGGCCCAGGCCCCGCTTCGCCCGCCCGCCGCCGCGCAACGCCCCAGTCCCAGCCCGCAACCACGCCCGCCGACCCCGCGGCGCGCGCCCGCTCGTCCTCGCGGCAGCACCCGCGCCGGGCGGTCTTCCGGCGGCCCGGCGGCGGCGATACGTTCGTTCGTCCATGACTTCTCGCTCTCGTCTGCTCCGTCTGCTCGTCAAGCACAGCGTCCGCTTGGGAGACTTCGTGCTCGCCAGCGGCGCCCGTTCAGCCTACTACATAGATGCTCGCACCACTACGATGCGCGGCGAAGGGCTGGCGCTGGTCGGCGAGGTCTGCGGCGAGGCCATGCGGGCCGCGGGCTGGCGTCCTTCGCACGTGGGCGGCTTGACCTTGGGCGCGGACCCCGTCGCCTACGCCATGGCCGCCCACGCCACGCGTGCCGGCGGCCGCCTCGACGCCTTCACCGTCCGCAAGGCCCGCAAGAGCCACGGCGTCGGGAAGCAGATCGAGGGAGGCCTCCCGGCCGGCGCCGAAGTGGTGATCGTCGAGGACTCGGTGACGTCCGGCGGCAGCGCCCTTCAAGCCGCCCGAGCGGTCGCCGAGCACGGCTGCCGCATTCTCGGCGTGCTGGCTTTGGTGGACCGCGCCGAGGGAGGCCGGGAGCGCCTCGCCGGGGCCGGACACGAGCTGCAGGCCGTCTTCCAAGCTTCCGAACTCCTCCAAGCCGCTCGCGCGAACGAGTCCTCGGCGGCTCCTCCGCCGTTCGTCCCGCCGACTTCCTGACCCCCGTCGGCGGACAGCCGCCCGCGAGGTCCGGCTGACCCAACGGGCCGGGACCTCCTCGGGAGCGGTCTCGCCGACCTTGTCCAACGGCTCCGGCGTACTCGGCCGCAGGCCCCCACGCCGCTCGTTCGCTCAGTGGAGCGGCATCACCAAGCTCATGAACTTGTAGTCGAAGTCCCCGTCCGGCTCCATCGTCGCCGCCCCTTCGGACGTCTTGAAGCTCATCTTCACGTCGTCGCCGGGAATCCTCTTGAGCATGTCCAGCAGGTACCCCGGACGGAACGCGATCTCCAACGGCTCGCCTTCGTACTGCACGTCCAGCTCGTCGTGCGCCTCGCCCAGATCGGCCGTCTCGACGTTCAGGTGCAGGCGCTCCGGCGCGAACGACAGCCTCAGGCGGCCGGCGGCGGCGTCGGTGATCACGGCCATGCGGCGGATCGTCCGCTCGAGGGCCTCCCGCGGCGCCCGGGCCACCCGGTCGTTGTCCTTCGGGATCACCTGGCGGTAGTTGGGATACGTGCCTTCGAAGAGGCGCGAGTACACGTCCGTGCTGCCCTGCCGAAAGCCGATGTGGTTGCCTTCCACGGCGACGCTGATGTCCGCGTTTTCTTCGGAGAACAGACGCTGGGCGTGGTGGAAGGCGGCCGGGGAAACGATCAGGTCTTGGGCGTCCCTGCCCTTCGATTCCGTCTCCACGCTCATGCTCACCAAGCGGTGTCCGTCGGTCGCCACCATCGTCATCTCGGCGTCCCGCAACTCCCAAAGGACCCCGTTGAGCAGGGGCCGGCTGGCGTCGGTCGCCACGGCGAACGTCGTCCGGTCGACGAGGTTGCGCATCGTCTCGCTCGTGACGCTCCAGCCTCCCTCGAAGTCCAGCTCGGGCACGCTCGGGAACTCCTCCGAGGCCACGCCGTTGATCTTGAACCGGCTCCGCCCGCAACTGATCTCGAGCTGCTCGCCCTGCATCTGCACGGCCACCGGGTTGTCCGGCAGCAGGCCCGACAGCTCCTGCAGCTTCTTGCCGGGGACCGTGATGGAGCCGGGCGTCTTCACCTCGGCGGGGGCGGAGGTCCGCACCCAGTTGTCGAGGTCCGTGCCCGTGACGCGGAGGTCGTCCTCCAGTGCTTCGAGCAAGACGTTGGAGAGCACCGGCAACGCGGGCTGCTTGCCCGGGCGCAAGGGAGCGGCGGCGGCCGTCAGGGCCTGAGCCAGGTTCTGGCGGGTCATCGTGAAGTTCATGAGGCGCGGTGTTGCGGGGGAAGGGATCGGGCGGCGCCGCTCGGGCGGTCGCGCCGCCTAATAAGTAATAGGGATGAAATCATCGTCGTCATAGGGGCTGGGGAAAACCGGCAAAAGTCTCCGGCGCGCGGTCGTCTGCCAAGCAAGGGCAGGCCTGCCGGGCGGCTGGACGGACGTGGAAGGATCGTGGAGTGATTGTGGAAAACGTGGGCGTCCGGAACTCCGAGCGTGGAGAAGATCGGATTTTTCCACAATTTCCACACCGGTTTCCACACCGTTCGTGGAAAACCTGTACCCGGCGGTCCAGCGAGATGCGGGGATTCCGACGGCGCCCAAGAGTCTCTACCCGGCTCTTTGCGCGGGCGGAAGATGGTCCAGGCGCGTCCGCAGGTCGGCGATTCGGGCCCGGAACGCCGGATCGGCTTCGATCTGCCGCCGCACCTTTCGGATCGAGTGCAGGACGGTCGAGTGGTCGCGCCCCCCGAAGAGGTTGCCGATCTCCTGCAGGGGCAAGTCCAGCGTCTCCTTGATCAGGAACATCGCCGCCTGCCTCGGCACGGCGACGTTGCGGGTTCGGCTGCGCGACGCCAGCGCGGCGCCGGTGACGCCCCACGCCTCTCCCACGACGTCGCGGATCGTCTCGGGCGACTCCGTCGGCCGGGCCTCCAGCTGCACGATGCCCGACAAGGCCGCTCGGGCCAAGCCCACGTCGATGCTCCGCTGGGTCAGCGACGAGAACGCCAGCAGCTTGATGAGCGTGCCCTCGAGCTCGCGCACCGAAGAACGGCAGCTCCGCGCCACCAGCTCCAGCACTTCCGGCGCCAGCGCGACGTCGTCCTCTTCCGCCTTCTTGCGCAAGATCGCCAAGCGCGTCTCGTAGTCCGGCGCGCTGACGTCGGCGACCAGTCCCCATTCGAAGCGCGACACGAGGCGGGCGTCCAGGCCGTCGAGGTCCTTCGGCCGACGGTCGCTTGCGAGAACCATCTGCCGCTCGCCGTCGTAGAGCGAGTTGAACGTGTGGAAGAACTCCTCCTGCGTCCGCTCCTTCTTGCGCCAGAACTGCACGTCGTCGACCAGCAGGAGGTCGAACGACCGGTAGCGCGCCCGAAACGCCTCGTTGGTCCGCTCGCTGATGGCCGTGATCATCTCGTTCATGAACTGCTCCGCCGAGATGTAGCAGATGCGCGCCTCCGCCGACGCCGTCCGCAGATGGTTGGCGATCGCCTGCATCAGGTGCGTCTTGCCCAGCCCCGTGTCCCCGTAGAGGAAGAGCGGGTTGTAGGCGCGCGCCGGCCGCTCCGCGACGGCGAGGCTGGCCGCCTGGGCCAAGCGATTGTTCTCGCCGACGATGAAGCGATCGAACGTGTAGCGGGCGCTGATGCCGTCGTCTGGGGGAGACAGGTCGCCCGGCGCGTGGCGTGACGGGCGGGCGGGGCCAACCGCCGGCCGCTCCGCCACCGCCAGGGGCTCGGGATGCTCGACGCTGTCGGCCAAGATCTCCGGCGGACCCGCCTCGCGGTCCTCCGAACGGGGCGCGAACGAGAACCGGATGACGACCGGCTTGCCCGCCACCGCCGCCGCGGCCTCGTGGAGCAACGGACCGAACTTGTCCTCCATCCACTCGGCGTGAAACTGCGACGCCCCGCGGACATGCAGCCCCTCGTCGCCCAGCGAGACCGGCGCGGCGCTGTCGAGCCAAGTTCGGTACGCCTGCTCGGGCACTTGGCCCCGCGCTCGTTCGAGAATCCGGTCCCAAAGCTGCGACGCGCCCAGTTGCCGTGCTCCTCCCGCGGACGCCTGCCAGGGACGCCAGCGCTCTCTTCGAATGGAAGGTCCTCGTCCGCCCCGTCCGCGCCGCCGCCGCGCCGGGCGGAGGCCGACGGCGGGCGGGCAAGCTATGGGAAGGGGCGGCCCCGCGTCAATCCGGCGGCCCGAGTCGCCGCTGGCGGAGGACGGACTGGATTCGGGGCGTTCTTGTCGCCCCGGCTCCTCCCCTGCGCCCAAGACCCTAGCTGCTCCCGCTCGCGTCGGCTTGGGAGAACAGCGGCCCGTACCCCGCTTCGCCAACTGCGGAATCAACCTCTCGCGTCGTGGAACCGCGGGCGGGCTCGGGCGTGGGCGACGGCGGTTGCCGGTGGCCGTCGATCTGAACCGGCGTCGCGGGTTTGTCGGTCGCCGCTTTGACCTCGGCGAAGGTACCGGATGCCCGCGGCGGGCGGAGCAGCTCCGTGAGTTCCGCTGGACTCGCCGGTTCCGGCCATGGTCGCGCCCCTTTCCGGAGAAGCTCGGGCGGCTCGCCGCGCCGGACGTACACCAGCTTGGGCCGGGGCGCCGCGAGCTGTTCCGTCGCGCCGCGCCAAGTCCCGCCCTTGCCGGGCTCGTAGGCAGCGACCAGCGCCGCGTCCGCAAGCGCGTAGACCAGCTTGTTGCGTGCCATGGCGCGCCAGACCGCAAAGCGAACACCTGGATCCCAGGGACAGACGAGCACGAGCCGCTCTTCCATCAACTCCCCTCGATGGTCCGAGTGGACGACCGCCCGCCCGAGGCCGTTCGCCAGGATGCCGACGGTGGTCCCTCCCTCAGAGAGGGCGCCGCGCATGGCCGCCTGGTCCGATCCCCGCGCACCGCCCGACACGATTGTGCAATCGGCGCGAGCCGCAAGCCGTCCGGCGTCCTCCGCACATCGCAGCGCGTCGGTGGATGCCCGCCGGGAACCGACGACGGCCAGTCCGCCGCGTCCCAAGAGCGTCGCGTCGCCGCAGCCGTACAGCAACGGAAACGCGGCCTCGTCGAGCCGTTGCTTCCATCGGCGCGGGTATTCGGGATCGTCACGGCCAAGGACCCAGATCGCCCGCTGGTTCCAGCGCTCCACGGCAAGCGCAAGCTCGAAGCCGCGCTCCAAGAGCTTGCGAAGCCGTTGCGGATTCTCCTTGCCGCCCCCGAGGCCTCCTTGGGTCGCGAAGTCGGCGATGAGCTCGTCGCTACCCCGTTCCATCAGTGCGGCTGGCCGCGAACCCTTGCGGCGCAACCATGTGGCCAGCGTGCTGTATTCCTTCGGCGTCAAGGGCTTGACGGACTCCCTCGAGGACCGTGTTTCCAGCAGCGGAGCCGTCAGCATCAGGACGGCCTTGGTGTCCGGGGTCGGGTCGGCCCTCACGCCCGTCGGGCCGTCCGCAAGAGTTCAAGAGCGCGGCAGGCGTCGTGCTTCACGGCCATCGGCGGGTCGTCGCGGGGCGGGCGGCAAGGGGCAAGGGGTCGTCGGGCGGTCCAGGGCGGAGAATGAACCCCGCCTCCGTCGCGCCGTCAAGGAGGCGGCCAGCTAGCGGCCACGGTCTCCGCGCTCGCATCCACGCCGAGCCGACCGCAGCATGACCCGCACGACCACGGGGAGGGACCTGCCCCCGACGCACAAGGTGCGAAGCCCAAGACCAGATTCCGCTCCCTGCTGGCGGCGGAGTTGCCCGCGTCCGAACGAAGCGATTTGGTCCGCGGCGACAGATTGTGCCTACGAGATGTCACGAACCGCCGATTTTCCTCACGCCGGATCGTCTGCTCGACGCCAAGAGCGTCTCTTTTTGACAAATACACGCCCTATCTGTCATTCTGCGCGCGGCGGTAGGAATGGCCGGCAAGTCGCTGCGAGCGTTCGATTCGGTCGGAGATGCCCTGGGCGCGTGTCGCGTGCCTGGCACGCGGGCGGGCGAACGCCGGGCTCGGTCGGCGGCCGACGCGCCTTCGAAGTCCGCAGACTGCGCGGGTCTTCGTCAGGCCCGCGTGGCCTTCGCGATCAGCTCTTCGCCCGTCTCGCACTCGACGAGCAACCGCCCGATCCGAGAGACGCGCTCCGCGTCTCCCGCCGCCTCGAGCAGCTCGGCCAGCCGCTGCGCCGTCTCCTCGCCGAACTTCCACCGCGCCATGTCGACGTGGGCCTGCTTGAGGCCCTGGGCCAAGCCCTGTTCGACGCCCTGCGCCAAGCCGTCGCGGAACGTTTCCTGGAATTGATTCACGTACATCTCGCCCGCCTCCCGTAGGGTGTCCAGGTGCGCGACCTCCCCCTCCGTCGCACCCGAATTTATCATCTGGCTCCGAAGCCACTCCACGAGCGCGCCGCGCGCGACCGACGACGCGTCCAACTGCACGTCCAGAGACCGCACCAACGCCGACAACCGCGCCGGGTCGCGCTCGCGGCGCAACGCCATGGCTGCCCGCACCACGCCACCGCCCAAGGCCTTCTTTGCCTCCGCCGACTCGTCCAGCAACGCGTAGCGCTGGCCGGTCGCGTACGAAGCCAGCTCTTCCGGCACCCCCGCGCCCAGCCATTCGGCCATGCTCCGCGGCGCCGTCCACTTGCCCTCGAAGCTCTTAACGACCACCGGCACGACCACATGCTCGCCCACGCTGGAATCCCGCTTGCGCAACGCCGCCAGCTCGCGGTAGAACACGCCCGTCTCGACGGCGATCCGCACCGCCATGTTCGGGTCCGGACCCGACTGGAACTCGAACAGCAGGACGACGTGCAGCGGCCGGTCCCGGAACCGCACCCGCCACATCATGTCGGCGTGCCGCACGACCGGCAGCACGGGGTCGACCATCTCGGTCGGCAGCCGCTCGAGCGTGCCGAAGTCCAGCTCTCGCGTCCACGCGCCCCCGACGAAGTCGCGCACGATCTCCTCGAGGACGGCCGCGTCCGCGTAGAACCGCTTGTAGATGCGGTCCGTCTCGCCGTGCTTCTTCTCTTCGCGCAATCGCCGCTCCCCGGGGTTCTACCGTGAGGGGAGCGCACCGGCGACCGGCGGCTCCCCGCAGTTCGATTCGAGGGGAAGGTCGTGCCGGGGGCGGGACACCTCCATGGCTGAACGGGACGTCTTCGTTCGACGCGGGAGCGGGCAGGTCGATCCGCGGCTGCACGGCGGCGTGCTGCCCGGCAGCCGACTGTCGCTGTGCCGGCGTGGTTCTGCCGCTCGTCGCGCGCCGAGAACGAGGCGCGCCGGGCAGTTCCGCCAAGCTCGTCGGCCGTCGAGACGCCGATCCGGGGTCGGAGGCGGACAGGCCTTGGCGCACCGAAGGAAGGCGGACGCGGCCGGGTCGCTCAGCGTCAGCGTGCCTGCCAGGCTGAGCTGAACGGCACGCAGCGGAGAGCCGCCGCTGCATCGCCGTCCAGCCCGCCGACGCACGCACGCGGAGAACCGCTCCACGCGGGCGCGGGCCGTGTCGCCCGTCGCCCGCGTGGAGGGCAGCCCGGCGCTTGACGGCTACCGGAAGGCGATTCTCCCGAGCAGTCCGACGCGGCGTTGGGCGGGCTGGACGCCGTCGGAGGCCTGTTCGCCGAAGAGATCGACCATCAGCTGCACGCGGCGCGGGGCGTCTTCGCCTTCGTCCGCGGCGGGCGCGCCGAGCGCCGTCCACCGGGTGCCGGCATTGAGGCGGTAGCCTGCGACGCCTTCGCGGCTCCAGCGTCCGAACGGCGCGACCTGCGCACCATTCGGCAGCACGATGCCCCAGCCCACCTCCATCGCCAGCCGGTCCGGCGTCCAGCCGGGCGCGTCGGCAAGCGCCGCGCCCGCGCCGCCGACGCCCCGCTCCTGGCCGCCCAGGCCGGCCTGCGCCTGCCACAGCGCCTGCGTCCCGCTGGCCGCTTCGCCCCACGACGGCTCGAGCGAGAACGACAGGCCGCCCTCCTCGCCGCCGGGCTGCAGCCGCACGGCGAAGCTCGCGCCCCACTCGCGGAACTGGTCCTTCTGGTGCGCGAGCAAAGTCCGGCCACGAGCGTCGATGCTCAGCCCGCTGCTCAGGTGCGCGAACCCGAACTCGGCGCCCGCTTCGGCGCCCAGGCCTGTCTCGGCGTCGCCGCGGTCGTAGCGCGCGCCGAGCTCGAAGCGCGCGCGCACGGCCATGCCGTCGCCCACGGCCCACCGGCCCGTCAGCTCGGGCGCCACGCGCGCCCGGTGTGCCACGGCCGTCACGCCCGCCAGTCCGGCGCCGTCTTCCGACGTGATGCGCACGGTGAACGCGTCGGCCTTCAGCGCCAGCGCGCCGATCAGCTCCTGGCGTCCGCCGAGCGCGAGCATGCGCATCGCCAGGTCGGTGCTGAAGCGCCCGCCCGCCGTTTCGGCCAGGTCGGCGCTGCCGCGGCCCGCGCCCACGAGCCCCCACAGCCCGAGCCCGTCGCGCGGCGACCAGTGCGCGTAGGGGTACAGGTTCGTCAGGCGCGCGTCGACGGTGCCGGCGCCGTTGATCTCGCTGTCGAAGTCGGACGCGAGCGTGTTGCGCGACGCGGCGAGCCCGACCAGCAGGCCCGAGCCGAATCCGTAGTCGAGCCCGGCGTAGACGGAGCGGGTGCGGCCCTCGATCGTCAGCCCGTCGTCGGGCGAGCTCTCGAACGCGCCCGCGTTGGCTTGGCCCCACACGGTCCAACCCGAGCCGACCGCCGACTGCGGCGCGTCCGCGCCGCCGCCGAACGACAGCCGGAACGAGCTCTGCGACCGCAGGTCGTTGCTCGACAGCGGGTCGAGCGTCAGGCCGCCGCGCGGCGCCAAGTCCGCCGCCGCCAAGCCCGCAGGCGCCGGCCCGTTCGCTTGCCCGCCGCCGCCGGGGCCATTGCCGAACGCGCCGCCGCCGTGGCCATGACCGCCGCCGTAACCACCGCCGGGGCCGCTACCATGGCCGTCACCGTGGCCGAACGCGCTGCCGCCGCCATGGCCGCCGCTGGGGCCAAACGTGCGGCCAGCGCCGTCATGCCTGCCGCCGTGGCCGAACGCGTTTCCGAACGCGCTCGCCAGGCCGCCGAACCCGCTGCCATGGCCGCCGGGGCCGCCGAACAGCAGCGTCGCCGGGTCCAGCGACACGCTCGCGCCGCCGACCGAGCCGCTCAGCTGCACGCCCAGCAGGTCCGACGCGCCGCGCGCCAGCTGCGCCCAGCCGCACGACGATCCGCCGCCGCCGATCGCGCCGCACCCCACCGAGCGGCTGCCCAGCTGCACATGCGAACGTCCCAGCACGCTCGACGACTCGACCCCCAGACGCCCGCCGATCGCCTCGACCGCCTCCGCGCCCACCGAACGCCCGAACGCCGTCAGCGCCGCCTCGAGCGCCCGTGCGCGCTCCGAACGCGACGCCTCGACCGTCACGGCCACCGTCTGCGTCCCCTCGAGGCCGTCCGGGTCCCGCGCCGTCACCGTCACCGTCGCCGCGCCGATCGCCTGCGGCGCGATCGACAGCCGGCCGCCCGCGACCGTCACGGCCGCGACGCTCGGCGCCGACGACACCGCCGCGTAGCTCAACGCGTCGCCGTCCGGATCGCGGAAGTACTGTCCCAGGTCCTCCTCGGCCGCCACGCCGTAGGCCTCGAGCGTCTTCGGCGCCATCGCGCCCACCGCCTCCGGACCCTCGTTGACGTCCAGCAGCGCCACGACGCCGCGCGCCTCGCCCGACAGGCCGCCCGCGTCCGTCACGCGCAACGCCAGCTCGTACGACCGCGGTCCCGCCTCGTAGTCCTCGCCCGAGCCCACGTAGCGCACCGCGCCGCTCGAGGCGTCCACCTCGAACCGGCCCGACCCGCCCGACAAGCTGTACGCCAGCTCGTCGTCCGCGTCCTCGTCCGACGCCTCGACGCGGCCCAGCTCGACCGGGCCCGCTTGGTTCTCGGCCAGCTCGAACGCGTACACCGAATCGGCGAACGCCGGCGCCTCGTTCACGTCGGCCAGCGTCACCTCGGCCGGCATGCGGCCCTGCAGGCCGCCGTCGTCCGCAACGACCACCTCGAACTGCCACGACCTCGGGCCCGCCTCGTAGTCCTCGCCGTCGCCCGCGTAGCGCACCTCGCCGCTCGCGGCGTCCACCTCGAACAACGCCGCGCCCTCGCCCGACAGGCTGTACGCCAGCGTCGTGTCCGCCCGGTCCGGGTCGCTCGCACGGACCACCCCCAGCGCCAAAGGCCCCGCAACGTTCTCGTCGAACGCCCAGTCGTAGCGCTCGGCCTCGAACGCCGGCGCCTCGTTCACGTCCAGCAACGACACGGACACCGACGCCTCGGCCGTCAGCCCGCCAACATCCGTCGCCCGCACCACCAGCGCCCACGACTTCGGCCCCTCGTCCGTCTCCGCGTCCTCGCCCGATCCCACGTAGCGCACCGCGCCGCTCGAGGCGTCCACTTCGAACAACCCCGCACCGCCCGACGCCAGCTCGTAGACCAGCCGGTCGCTCGCGTCCGGGTCAATCGCGCGAACCGTCCCCACGACGACCGGCCCCGCCGCGTTCTCCGGCAGCTCGAACGCGTACGCCGAGTCCGCGAACGCCGGCGCCTCGTTGACGTCGCCCAGCGACACGACCACCGCCGCCGCCGCGCTCAAGCCCGCCGCGTCCGTCGCAACCAGCTCCAACGCCCACGACCTCGGTCCCGAACCGTCGTAGTCCTCGCCCGCGCCGACGTAGCGCACCTCGCCGCTCGCAGCGTCCACCTCGAACAACTGCGCGTCCCCGGCCGCCAGTCCATAAGACAGCACGTCGCCTTCCGGGTCCGTCGCCTCCGCCACGCCCAGCGCCAACGGACCGGCCACGTTCTCCGGTAGCTCGAACGCGTACGCCGAGTCCGCGAACGCCGGCGCCTCGTTCTCGTTCAACACGTGCACGATCACCAGCGCCTCGCCCTCGCGACCGTCCTCCGCCGCCGCCAGCACCTTCATCACCCGCTTCGGCTCCGACTCCGCGTCCAGCCCGCCGCCCACGTACCGCAAGTCGCCGCCGCGCTCGCTCACCTCGAAGCCCTCGGACCCGTCGCCCAGCGAATAGCTCACGTCGTCGCCATACGGGTCCGACGCCCGCACCTCGCCCAGGTCGACCGGGCCGGACACGTTCTCCGCCAGCTCGAACACGTACTCCTGCCGCTCGAACCTCGGATCGTCCGCGCCCGTCCCGCCGTCCACCGCGTGGCCCCGCACATTCGTCAGTGCGTGGCTCCCCAAGCCCAGTGCCGCCGCCATCCCGCCGCCCGAAAGCCCGATCGCGCCGCCCCCGAGCGCCAGCCCGTTCGCCGGCACGCTGAACCCGTCGCGGTCCACGTCCGACGGCGTCACGCGGTACCGGAACTCCAACGCGTCCGTCCCGCTGCCCGACACGTACGCCGCCTGGCGGCGCGCCGGGCCGATGACCAGCGCCAAGCGCGGCGCGCCCGTCACCACCACCGCCCGGCTGAACGACACCCGCAGCACGATCCGGCCGCCCGACCCGTAGCCCGTCGGGCCGCTCGGCGTGCTCGTCACCTCGACGCCCGTCACCGCCGGTGCTACCTCGACCGTGCCGTCCACGCGGTGGCTGGCGTCGTTGGCCGTGATGTGCGTTCCCAGGTTCAGCACCGCGTTGAAGCCGCGCACCGGGTCCGCGGCGTTCTTGATCGTGCCGCCGTTGAGCGTCAGCGCGGTCGGCATCACGACGATCCCGCCCGTGTCGTGCCCGCCGGCCCCCGCGCCCCCCGAGCCCGCCCCCTGCACCCAGTACTGGAACTCCAGGATCGTGTCGCTCGAGGGCCCGGCGTCGTAGGTCGCCTGTCGCGCCACGCCGTTGATGGACAGCTCAAGCTGAGGCGTGCCCGTCACCACGACCGCTGGGGCGAACTGCACGGCCAGCACGATCCGCTCTCCCAGACCGTAAGTCGTGCCCGCGGGCAGGCTTCGATAACTGAGGCCCACCACCGAGGCCGGCGCGATCGTCCCGTCCACCTTGTGGCCCGCCTGCGCCGACAGCGCGTGCGTCCCCAGCCCCAGCGACGCCGCCAGCGACGAACTGCGCCCGTCGTTGATCGCGCCCGAGTTCAGCGTCAAGGCGCCCGCGGCCACCTCGATCCCGTCCGTGTCCGCGTCCGCGGCCACCACCACGTACTGGAACTTCAGCACCTTCGTCCCCGTGCCGCTCGCGTACGCCGCCTGCCGCGTGGTGCCGCCGATATCCAGCGCCAGCTGCGGCGTCCCGCCCGTCGTTACCACGTCCACCGGACGGTTGAACTTCACCTCCACCTCGATCGTCTCCGTCGCCCCGTACGTCTCGTCCGCCGGCGGAGAACTCGCAACCGACACCCCGCTCACCGCCGCCGCCGTCTGCGTGCCCGCCACCTGGTGGCCGCTCTGGTTGCCCAGCGCCGCGCTGCCCAAGGCCAGCGTCGCGTTCTCCGTCGTCGAGCCCGCTGTCCGAATCGTCCCGCTGTTCAGACCCAGCGCGCTGCCCGGCACGCTCAGCCCGTCCGCGTCCACGTCCCCCGACGCCACGACGTAACGGAACACCAACGCCGCCGTGCCAGACCCCGACGCATACGCCGCCTGGCGCGTGTTCGTGCCGATCAGCAAGCCCAGCTGCGGCGCGCCCGTCACGTCCACCGCCTTGGTGAACGTCACCGTCGCCAGAATCGTGTCGCCCGGCTCGTACGTGTCGCCGACGACCGGATCGTTCAACGCCACGCTCGACGGACTCGGGATTCCCAGCCTGCCGTTCACCTTGTGGTTGGCGCTGTTCACGAGTGCTTGGCGATTCGCCCGCCGGTTCGTCCAAGCGTCAATGGTTGCCCCTTGCAACACCGTGCCAACGACGCTTAGGCCGTCGGCGTCCACGTCCTCGGGCTGCACGGCGTAGCGGAAGACCCAGGCGGAGCCGTTGTGTCCCGAGACGTAGCTCGCCCGCCGAACACTGCCGGCGATCGTCAGCGCGCCCTTCGCGGCATTGGGTTGCAGGCTGCCAACAAAACGGAGGTTCCTGTTGTACGTCAACGTCATCCAGATCGTGTCGCCGTGCACGAAGGTGTCGCCGCTAGCGGGGTTGTTCAGCGCGATACTGGTTATCCATTTTCCCCCGTTCAGAGCCACCTTGCGGTTCGCGTCGTCCGCGAACGCGTGCGTCCCCAGGTCCAAGTCCGCCGCCGCGCCGCCGGTGGTTGCGTTGATCGTTCCGCTGTTCAGCTGCAGCGCGGTCGCCGCGATGCTTATCCCATCAGTGTCGGAGTCGCCTCCTCGAACCACGTACTCGAACACCAGCGACGTCGAACCCGTGCCTGAGACGTACGTCGCGAAGCAGTCGTCGCCCGGGCACGTGTCGATCCCCAACACGACGCGCGGTGTGCCCGTCACGTCCACCGACGCACTGAACGTCACCGTCACACGGATCGTCTCGGTCGACCAGAACTGGTCCTCCGGGTTGTACTGCTTGCCGGTGATGGTCGGCGAGTTCACCGACAGCCCGCTCACCGTCGGGGCCTGGGCCGCGAGGTCGCCCGCGAGCCCACCGAGGCCGGTCAGCGCGATTCCGACGACTCCGGCGGCCCGAGCCGCGATTCGCCCGAACGTCATGGACGGAGCCGCCACGCGACCGAACGCGCTATTGCGTTGAGGACCGCCAGGCACAAGCCGGCGCCGAAAATCGGGGGGGGGGGGGCGGAAGTTGTCACTTGTTAGGTCCTCGTCTCTGTTAGGTCCTCGTCTCGTCCAGTCAGGAACCAGCGCTTCGGTCAACCGACGCTCCCAAAATACCAGAGACTCTTGGGCTCTCGCAAGCCCCTGCCTGCCCGGCGAGAGGTTGTCCAAGGCCGTTCAAGACCCCTTGCCGAAAAGCGCGGCGCCTCCCGATCGACTCCCCCTCGGGCGGACTCGAACACGAGCCGAGGTTGACGAGCCGGGCCGAGGTGCGCTAACTTCCCCAGGCTGTAGTCCCACCTCCACCGTCGACTTCGCTCGCGCCAAGCCGCACCCGCCCACAGCAAAATGAAACCCACCTACAGGCCCCGAAACCGGAAGCGGCTCAACAAGCACGGCTTCCGCGCCCGGATGAGCACGAAGGCGGGCCGCAAGGTCTTGAACCGCAGGCGGCGCAAGGGTCGGCGAGCTCTCGTAGTCTCCGTCGGGTCGAAGTACGCGCGCTGAGCGCTCGATGTCGCCGGGCACCCGGAGGCGGCGCTCGGGGACGCGCGCTGTCCTTTCCCAAGAAGCTTCAGGTGCGGCGCGGCAGCGAGATCCGGGCGGTCCTCCGGCGCGGCAGGCGCGTGCGCGCCCGCAGGCTGGACGTCTACGTGCTGCGCGGCGCGGCTCCTCGCTCTCGGATCGGCTGGGTGGTGCCGAAGCTGGGGCGCTCGGCCGTCGCTCGGAACCTCGTCAAGCGCCGCCTCAAGGAAATTGGCCGCCGGCAGGTGCTGGGGCGGATTCGGGACGCGCGCCCGCCCGCCGACGTCGTGGTTCGCGCGGGAAGAGAAGCGTACGGAGCGACGTACCGGGAACTGGAAGCCGATTTCGTGACCGCCGTGGAGACCGCGTGTTCGCCAAGATCCTGATCGCCGGGGTGCGGGCCTACCAGACTTGCGTGTCGCCGTTCACGGTGGCCTCCTGCCGGTACGTGCCGACGTGCTCGGAGTACGTGCGCCGGGCGCTGGAGATCCACGGAGCGGCCAAGGGGACGTGGCTGGGCTTGCGGCGCTTGGCGCGATGCCATCCGTGGGGCGGTTGCGGCCCCGATCCCGTGCCGCGCTCGAGACGGCCGTGAACGTCCAGCGGCTGCTCCTGGCGGTGACGCTGATGCTGGGCGTCCTGCTGCTCAGCAACCTGCTGTACCCGCCGGCCCCTCCGCCGGAGACGCCTCCGCCCGCGGGCGCCGCGCCCCCCGGGCCGCCGACGGGGTTGCCGACGGGAGAAGCCGCTCCGGCCCCGGCCCCGGCGGAAGCGGACTCGGCCGCGACGCCCTTCGCGTCCACGCCCGACTCCGCGGCGGACGAAGAGGCGCTGGTCGAGGTGTCGACGCCGCTTTTTCGCCTGGTCTTCTCCAGCCGGGGAGGCGTCCTGCGCTCGGCCACGCTGACCGAGTACGCCTCGTTGGCGCGCGAGGGCCGGGTCGAGCTGATCCGTCCGTCGCCGGGGGGGCCTCTGGGCGGCACGTGGCTCGTCGGCACCGATTCCGTGAACCTCGCCGACTTCCGCCACCGGATCGAACCGGCCGGCGGCATCCGGCTGGAGCCCGGCGACGCGCCGGCCGCGCTCGTGTTTCGCTACGAGCATCCCGACGGCGCCTTCTTCAGCGAGATTCGGTACACGTTCGCGCCGGATTCCTACGTCTTCGAAGTCGAAGGCCGGCTTCCGAGATGGGAACGCACGGCGCTGCGCATCGACCTGGGACGCCGCCTCGAGTACAACGAAGCCAGCGCGGAAGACGAACGCCGCTCGGGCGCGATGGTGGGCAATCATCCGGACGAAGGCATCACGTCGCGCCCGCTGGAGGCGGTCGGCGCGCTCGACCTGATCGAAGGACCGCTGGCGTGGGCCGCGCTCAAGAGCAAGTTCTTCGTCACCGTCGTGCTGCCGGGGCAGGGCATGCAGCTGGGCAACGCGTGGGCGATCCGCGACGCGCAAGGGCCCAGGGTCCACGTGGCGGCCCCCGTCGGCAGGGGCGGCGACTACGCCTACCGAGTGTACGCCGGACCCGTCGAGCGCGAGCGCCTCGCCGCGGTCGCCGACCAGCTGGAGGAGCTCAATCCGTACGGATGGAAGGTGTTTCGGCCCATCGTTCGCCCGTTCGTCAACCTCGTGCTGTGGACGATCAACGTGCTGCACGAGGGGCTGGCGCTGAGCTACGGCCTGGTGCTGATGGTGATCGGCGTGCTGATGCGCATCGTCCTGTGGCCGCTCAACCAGAAGGCCACGCGGTCGAGCATACGGATGCAGTCCGTGCAGCCGCTCGTCGCGGAGCTCCGGGCGAAGCACAAGGACAATCCGCAGATGCAGCAGCGCGAGATGATGAAGCTGTACAAGGAACAAGGCATCAACCCGCTGGCGGGATGCGTGCCGCTGTTGCTGCCGTGGCCCATGCTCATCGCGCTGTTCCTGGTCTTTCGCGACACCATCCAGCTGCGCGGCGAGTCCTTTCTCTGGCTGCCGGACTTGTCGTCGGCCGATCCCTATTTGATCATGCCGCTCCTGGTGGGCGCGAGCATGCTCCTGCTGCAGCTGCTCACCATCAAGCTCACGACGGGCTGGGCGGCGGCCAACCCGCAGATGAAGGCCATGGCGATCATCATGCCCGCGGCGATGACGGGCATGTTCCTCTACTTCGACTTGGCTTCCGGCCTCAACCTCTACTACACGACCGTCAACTTGGCGACGATTCCGCAGACCGTGCTCGTCGCTCTGGAGCGTCGCAAGGCCGGCGCCGTCAACCCCGCCGCGGGGCGCCCCAAGCGTCCCTGAGCCGAGGGAGCCCCATTGGTGGACGGACCCGCCGGGCGGCCCGACACGATCGTGGCCCTGGCGACGCCGCCGGGGATCGGCGCGGTGGCTCTGGTGCGGCTCTCCGGTCCTGCCGTCGCCGAAGTCGTTGCCGGCCTGCTGTCTGGCGGGAACGGCCGCCGTCGAAGGAACGGGGCCCGCAATGCCGGCGGCGTCGCGCTGCCGGGCCGGGCCGCGTGCCTGCGCACGCTGGTCGATCCGGTCTCCGGCCAGTTGCTGGACCGGGCGTTGGTCGCGGTCTTTGCCGGACCGGCCAGCTACACGGGCGAAGACGTGGCCGAGATCAGCACCCACGGCGGATACGAAATCCCCGCCGGCGTCGTGGAAGCCTGCGTGTCGCTGGGCGCCCGCCGCGCCCGCCGGGGCGAATTCACCCAGAGGGCCTACCTCAACGGCAAGCTGGACCTGGCCCAGGCCGAAGCCGTGGCCGGCGTCGTGGCGGCCAAGTCGGAAGCGGGCCGGGTCGTGGCGCTGCACCAGCTCGAACGCGGCCTCTCAGAACGGGTTGCGACCCTGCGAGAGCGCCTCGTCGGCCTGTCCGCCATGCTGGTGCACCACATCGACTTCCCCGAGGAGAGCGATCCCCCCGCGCCCCTCGCCGAGATTGCGGACGCGACGGACTCGGTGGCCCGCGACGTCGGACGCCTGCTGGAGACGGCGCCCGCGGGCGAGCTGTTGCGGGAAGGAGCGGTGACCGTGCTGGCCGGCCGCCCGAACTCCGGAAAGTCCAGTCTCTTCAACGCGCTTCTCGGGACCGAGCGCGTCATCGTCTCGCCGGAGGCCGGAACCACGCGCGACGCGGTCGAGGCGGTGGCGTCGATCGAGGGCTTGCCGTTTCGCTTGGTCGACACGGCGGGACTGCGGCGGGCCGAAGGACGGGTGGAGGAACTGGGGATCGAAGTGGCCCGGCGCCGCTTGGCTTCGGCGGACGTCGTGCTGCACTGCGTGGAAGCGACGGCGGCGGGCGACGAGCGGGTGCCCGTCGAGGCGGCGTTCCTGGCGTCGCTGGACGCGCCGGCGATCGCGGTGCGGACGAAGTGGGACTTGGCGCCGGCGTCGGCGCAGCCGCGAGATGGCGAGATCGCGGTGTCCGCCTTGCGCGGCGACGGGCTCGGCGAACTCCAGCAGGCCCTCGCCCGGCTGGTTTTCGGCGGCGTCGTGGCCAACCGCACCGAAGTGCCGGTGGTGACCACGCGGCGCCAAGCGGCCCACCTGGCCAGAGCGCAGGAAGAGCTCGAGGCGTTCGCCGACGGACTGCGCGAGGGGTTGCCGCCCGAAGTCGGCTCCACGCACGTGAAGTCCGCCGAGACGGCGTTGGAGGAAATCCTGGGCGTCGTGTGTCCGGAAGAGGTGTTGGACCGCGTGTTCAGCGACTTCTGCGTGGGCAAGTGAGCGCGAGGGGGGAGCCGGGGGCATGAGACTGCAATGCGACGTGGTCGTGGTGGGCGGCGGCCATGCGGGCGTGGAGGCGGCCGCGGCGGCGGCCCGGCTGGGCGCGGAAACCGTGCTCGTGACGCCCGATCTGACGCGAATCGGCCAAATGAGCTGCAATCCGGCCATCGGGGGCGTGGCGAAGGGCACCGTGGCGCGCGAAGTGGGGGCTCTGGGAGGCGTGATGGCGCCGGCCACCGACGCGTCGCGGATTCACTTCCGCATGCTCAACCGCTCGAAGGGACCTGCGGTCTGGGGGCCGCGCGCCCAGTGCGACCGGGCCCTGTACCCGCTCGCGGTGCGGCGGTTGCTGGACGAGCTGGAGCGCTTGGACCTCTTCCAGGACATGGTCTCGGACTTGCATGTGGACGGGGAGCGGCTGGGCGTGACGACGCGAGGCGGCGTCTCGGTGGAAGGGCGGGCAGTGGTGGTCACGGCCGGGACTTTCCTGCGCGGGCGCATCCATGTGGGAGGAACGGCGGGCCACGGGGCAGGCCGGGCCGGGGAAGCGCCGTCGGTGGGCTTGGCCCGGGCGTTGGAGGAGGGCGGGCTGGAGGTCGCCCGGTTCAAGACGGGCACGCCGCCGCGCATCGACGGCCGCACGGTGGACTTCGACCGGTGCGAACGACAGGACGGGGACCGGCCGGCGCATTGTTTCTCGTGCTACACCCGCGAGACGCCGCCGGACCAGCGGCCTTGCTGGATCACGTGGACGGGCCCTGGGCTCGCGGGCGTCGTGCGGCGCAACCTTGCCAAGAGCGCGCTCTACGGAGGCGAGATCGCGGGCCGGGGTCCCCGGTACTGCCCGTCCATCGAGGACAAGGTGGTGCGCTTTCCGAAGGCCCCGAGGCATCAAGTCTTCCTGGAGCCCGAAGGACTCGACACCACCGAACTGTACGTCAACGGCCTCTCCACGTCGCTTCCGCCCGAGGTGCAGCTGGAGTTCCTGCGGACCGTGCCCGGCCTCGAGGAGGCCAAGATGACCAAGGCCGGCTACGCCATCGAATACGACTACTTTCCGCCCCGCCAGCTCCGCCCCACGCTGGAGGTCAAGACCGTGCCCGGCCTCTACTTCGCCGGCCAGATCAACGGCACGACCGGGTACGAGGAGGCGGCGGGGCAAGGTCTGGTGGCCGGCGCCAACGCCGCGCTGGCCGTGCAGGGGCGCCCGCCCTTCGTCCTCGAACGCGACCAAGCCTACATCGGCGTCCTGATCGACGACTTGGTGACCAAGGGCGTGGACGAGCCCTACCGCCTCTTCACTTCGCGCGCCGAGTTTCGGTTGCTGCTGCGGCAAGACAACGCGCCGAGCCGGCTGGGTCCGTTGGCCCGGGACACCGGCCTCCTGACGGCCGCCCAGTCCGCCGCCCTCGCGGAGCGATTGGAGCAGGAGAACCGGGCGCGCGCGTGGTTTCGCGACGCGAAGATGCCTCCCCGCGCGGTCGACGTCGTGCTGCGCAAGGACAAGCCCGAAGCAACCAGGGCCGTCCGCGCCAGGGAACTGCTGCGCCGCCCCGGCGTCAGCGCGGCCGCGCTCGTCGAGGCATTTCCCGGCCGCAAGCCCGCCTTCGCCCCCGACGTGCTCGCGACCGTCGAAGTGGACGAGAAGTACGAAGGCTACGTGCGGCGCGAAGCGGAACGAGCGGCCAAGCTCCGGGCGATGGCCGAGTTCGCCATTCCGGAAGACGCGCCCTTCGCCGACTTCCTCACCCTGTCGACAGAGGCCCGCGAGAAGCTCGAGCACGTGCGGCCGTCCACCCTGGCGCAGGCCGGCCGCGTGCCCGGCGTCTCTCCCGCCGACCTGCAGAATCTGGTCATGGAGCTTCGCCGGTTGGGCAACGGCTCTGACAGGTCGCGGTCGGCGGTGCCGTCCGGGACGACCGGCGGCGCGAGAACGACCCGGCGTTGATCGAAGGGGCCTCCGCGTTCTCCGCCAGCTCGCGCCATGCGCGACGCGGCAGCGCAGCGATCTCGCACCCGAGCAGGTCGAGGGCCAGCTCGACGGCCGGCAGCTTCGCGCACCATCGTCACGTCGTAGGTCTTGGACACCTTGGCCGACTCGCCGGGCTGTAACTGGAACTACGGCGTGCCAATGAGCCCGGGTGCCCACCGGCGTATCAGGCCCAGCTTCATGCGCGTGAGGCAGTCAAGTTGGCAAGCTAACGCCTGTCGTGCCGGGGTCAAGTCAGCCCGGCCTCAGTACTCCCAATTGAAACGCCCGTGAAGGCTAAAACCCGCGTCTCGGAAGACTCGCTCGGACACATCGAAACGGGCCTCCCCAGGATGCTTGTGATGCTTTCCATCTTGCCAGACACCCAGATAAATCGCAGCCAAGACAAACGCGGACGTGCTGACGTAGGCAGGCTCTTCCTTCGCTCGAACCCAGCGTTCGACGGCGTGCTTGCCCGCGTATCCATCCATCGCGAGCCGCCGACTCCCCGGGCCCCTGCGCTTGCCCGGCGGCAACGCGGCAACGGCGCGGATGTAGTCCAGCGACTCGGCCAACCCGTCAAAGGCGTTTGACTCGAGTTCGTTCTCGGACGTGTAGACGTCTGGGACAAGCTCGCGAATTCCGCGCGGTCGCTCATGGAAGATGCGCTTGCAACCGGCAAGGTCATCCTCGTTCGGTAGACGGATGCTCATCCCGCCGGAAAGGCCTCGTAGAATCCAGGAATCCGAGAAGCCGGAACCGTCTTGCCGTAGCCGCCCGTGGGCCCGTCCGCCCAGCCGCCGGTAGCGTTCGCGATACCGAGCCGCCCTAAATTGACGTGCACGCTCGGGCGCCGGCAGTGCTCCGCGCCGTACTCGCGCTTGCGAGCCTTGACGTCGGGGCGCTGCCGGTGGGCACTGGCGTAGCACCGCGTGCAAAGGCCCTTCGCGCTGAACGGCCGGTCGCAACCTCGAGTCTCACAAGTCCTCATGCATTGAAGATAACGCCGAAGCCTCGCTAAATCACGCCCCGCGCCACTGCCGAACCGAGCACCGCTTGCACAACCCGGGGTCGTCCGGGCGTGAAGGCGTCCGCCGATGTGCTCCGCACCGCGAGCACTCGAACCGCGGATCCTCCAACCGTCGAGCGTAGGCCCTGCTTGCCCCGCGAGGCTGTCTTGGCCAAGTGGCACTTCCGGCAAAGAGCCCGCAGGTTCTCGACGGTTGTTCCACGTGAAACACGGGCTTGCGCCGGACAGGGTTGTGCCGAAAGCCGGAGAGCGCGTATGGGTGGCGTGGCCGGACAGAGTACGAAGATGCGGCGGCGTCCAATCGCGTCAGGCACAACAGGGCCCCCCCGTGGCCCCCTTGACCGGAGGGCGCCTTGCCGACGACGGACGCCGCGCGCGTGCCAAGCCCTCTTGGACCGCCCTTGAGGCTGTTGTTTCACGTGAAACATCCGGTTCTCAAGGTGGCCGTCGGGCTGTCTGGCCGCCGCGTCGCGTAGTAGCTTTCGAGTTCCCGAGGCCCTAGTGCCGCCCGACTTGCGCGGGTCGCGTCCGCGAGGTCTCGAAACTCCACCTGCTCCTTGTCCCGAGACCGATTCTCGTGCGCATCATTGCCGTCGCCAACCAAAAAGGCGGAGTCGGGAAGACCACGACGGCCGTCAACCTCAGCGTCGCGCTGGCCAAGAGCGGCAAGAGGGTGCTGTTGGTGGACACCGATCCGCAGGGCAACGCGTCGAGCGGCTTGGGCATCGTCGATCGGCACCGGCTGACTTCGACGTACGACGTGCTGATCCGGGGGGCGCCCGTCTTCAGGGCCGTCCGCCGGGTGGAGGGCGACGCCAACCTTCACGTGGTTCCGGCGAATCGCGATCTCGTCGGGGCGGAGCTCGAACTGGCCGGCGTCCGCAACCGCCAGACCATCCTGCGAGAGGCCCTCGAACCGGTCGCGGACGACTACGCGTACGTGCTGATCGACTGTCCGCCGTCGCTGGGCCTCCTCACCTTGAACGCGTTGTCGGCCGCCAACTCGCTCCTCGTGCCCGTCCAGTGCGAGTTCTACGCGCTCGAGGGCTTGGCCCAGCTGACGAGCACGGTGGACTGGGTGCGACGGGGCCTGAACCCGGCGCTGGCGATCGACGGGGTGTTGCTGACGATGTACGACGGCCGTCTCAAGCTGGCCAAGCAGATCGCCGAAGAGGCGAGGAAGCGCTTCGACGTGTTCCGCACGCTGGTCCCGCGAAACGTCAGCGTCGCCGAGGCCCCGAGCTTCGGCAGGTCGGTGCTG
This sequence comes from Longimicrobiales bacterium, assembly GCA_965242735.1. GTDB lineage: Bacteria > Gemmatimonadota > Gemmatimonadetes > Longimicrobiales > Gaopeijiaceae. Next base: position 144,312 of record OZ251497.1, read on the forward strand.
GACTACGCGCCTTCGTCGTCCGCGGCGCGCGCGTACGTCGCGTTGGCGCGAGAGATCAGCGCGAACGGAAGGCGGCCCCGATGACCAGCGGCGACCGTCTCGGGCGCGGCATCAGCGCGCTCATGGACGAGTACCTGGGCAACGATTCGCCCGACGGTCCCGGCGACGCGCCGCAGAGCCTCCCGGTCTCGGCCATCGCGCGCAACCCCTACCAGCCGCGCAAGGACTTCCGCGCCGAGGAGCTGTCCGAACTGGCCGCTTCGCTGGACGAGAACGGTCTCATCCAGCCGATCGTCGTGCGCAGCGCTCCGGACGAGACGGGCGGCTACCAGCTGATCGCCGGAGAACGCCGCCTCCGGGCCGCGCAGCAGCTGGGGTGGACCAAGATCGCCGCCATGGTGCGCCGGGTGGACGACCGGACGCTGCTGGTCTTGGCCTTGGTGGAGAACGTCCAGCGCCAGGACTTGGGGCCCATCGCCGAAGCGGCGGGCTACGGGGCGCTGCGGGACGACTTCGGGTACACCCAGGCCGAGATCGCCAAGGCGGTCGGCAAGAGCCGCTCGACGGTGGCCAACATGCTGCGCCTGCTCGCGCTCCCCGAGCCGATCAGGGAGATGGTGGAGGTGGGCGAGCTCTCCAAGGGCCATGCCCGGGCGCTGCTGGCGGTCGAGGACCCGAAGGACGCCGAGGCGCTGGCCCGCCGGGCCGCGGCGGAGGACTGGTCCGTGCGGGACGTCGAAGCGCGCGTCCGCCGGACGAAGCCCGACGAGGACGGCGCCGCAGCCTCGGACGGCGACGAGAGGCCGGCACAGTCGGCGCGGGATCCGGCGCTCGACGTCATGGAGGAAGCGCTGGCGGGACGATTCGCGACGCGCGTGGCGATCCGCTGGCGGGGCCGCGGCCGGGGCGACGTGCGCATTCAGTTCCACGGCGCCGAGGAGCTGGAACGGGTGTTCGAGGCGTTGACGGGGAAGCCGGTGAGCGATGTCCTCGACTGACAAGACGCGAACCACGCGCTCGTTGGCGTCGCGACCCCGGACCGGCGGCGCCAAGCGCGGGCGGCGCGCGACGCGTCGGCTTGCGATCATGCTGGTGCCGGCGGGCAACGCCAAGACCCGCACCGTGCGGGTGTCGTACGCGTGGCTGGGCGTCCTGGCGACGGCCGGGGCGCTCGGGCTGGCGCTCTTCGTGGCGACGGCGTCCAGCTGGTGGACGTTCCGCCAGCGCGCGGCGCACGCGACGAGCCTTGCGCGCCAAGTGGACTCGTTGACCGCCAGCCAGCCGGCCGTCCGCGAGTTGGCGGCGCGCTTCGTCGAGATGGAGCGGCAACTGGAACAGTTTCGGATTTTGTTCGGCCACGTGGAGCCGCCCGACGTCCGCCTTTGGCAGCTGTCGTCCGCGTCGGCGGGCGGCGGGAATCCGTGGTCCGGCGAAGAAGAGGCCGAGACGGTCCCTTCGGCTTGGCCCCTGGCGGTGCCGGGGTTCGTGACGCAGTCGTTGCTCGAAGGCGACGACGGCGACCATCCGGGCATCGACATCGCCGTGCCGACGGATTCCTACATTCGGGCGGCGGGCGCGGGCGAAGTCGTCGAGGCCGGGCAGGACTCCGTGTACGGCTTCTTCGTCCGCATCGATCACGGGGCCGGGCTGCAAACCGTGTACGGCCACGCCTCGATGCTGGTGGCGGAGACCGGCGCGCGCGTGCGCCGGGGCGAAGTCATCGCGATGTCGGGCTCGACTGGACGCTCCACGGCGGCCCATCTTCACTTTGAAGTGCTCCGCAACGGACGGGCGATGGACCCGTTGACGTTTGTCTCTCCGCCCTGACGGCGGAACCAACGGAAGGAACAGGAATCATGGCCAGAGGCCGCAAGGGACCGGACGAAGAGCGCGTCATGTCGATCATCGGACCGGGCATGACCGTGGCGGGGGATTGCAAGTCGACGGGGGCGATCCGCGTGGAAGGGGTCGTGGACGGCACGATCCAATCCGACAAGGGAGTCGTGGTCGGCAAGGGCGCGTGCGTGAACGGCGACGTGACCAGCAAGGACGGCGTCGTCGCCGGCACCGTCAACGGCATCGTGCGCGTCGAAGGGCGCTTGGAGTTCCACGCCACCGGCATCGTGGAGGGAGAGCTGCACGCGGGCCTTCTGCAGCTCGAAGAAGGCGGCAAGATCAACGGCGCGATCAAGATCGGCCAGACGATGTCGGCGCCCAAGGCAGGCGACGGGCGTCCCGGAGACGGAGGCGCGTTGCCGGGAAGCCCGCAGGCCCAGGCGTCGCCGGCTGGCCGGAAGCCCGCGCGGACCGCCTCGGTGGGCTGATCCCGAGTGCCGGGAGTCCCGCTGGCGGACGTCGTCGGCTTCTTGGACGAGCGTCTTGACGTCGCCGGGGTCCCGGACTATCCGGGCGCGCTCAACGGACTGCAGGTCGAGGCGCCCGGTCCGGTGGAGCGCGTCGCGGTCGCGGTGGACGCCAGCACGCGCACCATTCGAGACGCCGCGGCCGGGGGCGCGGACCTGCTGGTCGTGCACCACGGCCTGTTCTGGGACGGCGTCCGGCCCCTGACGGGGTACCGCCACGAACGAATTCGGGCGCTGGTCGAGAGCGGGACGGCGCTCTACAGCGCGCATCTCCCCCTGGACGCCCACCCGGAAGTCGGCAACGCCGCCGTGCTTGCGCGGCGCCTCGGGCTGGAGGACTTGGCGCCCTTCGGCCGCTGGGAAGGGACGACGGTGGGCTGGAAGGGCGCGGTCTCGCCGTCCGACGAGGAATTGTCGGTGCGGCCGCGGCCGCCTTCGTCGGGCGCCTCGGTTGCGCGGCCGGCCTCCGTCTCCGCGGACGAGCTGTCGGCCCGGCTGGCGAGGGTCGTCGAAGGCCCGGTGCGGGTCCTTCCCGGCGGCCCTGGCGCCGCCTCCCAAGTCGGGGTCGTCACGGGCGCGGGCGCGTCCTTCCTGGAAGAGGCGGCGTCGGCGGGCCTGGACGCGCTGGTGACGGGGGAGGCGACCCATCATCATGCCGTCGAGGCCGCCGAGCTGGGCGTCACGGTCTTCCTGGGCGGGCACTACGCCACCGAGACGTTCGGCGTCAAGGCGGTGGGCGACCTGCTTGCCCGGCGCTTCGGCCTCGAGACGTGGTTCGTCGAGGCTCCGACCGGGCTGTGAGAGCGCTCCGGCGACGTCCGTCGCGCCATGGCGCGCGTCCGGCCCCGGCGAGGCGCTCCCGGCCTCCTTCGGCGCGTCTCTTCATCCTTTTCCCGTTTCCAAGGAGATCCTCCATGCGGACCCCCTCCGCCCGCGCATCGCTCGTCCGTCGCTTGCTGGCTCCCGCGCTGGCAGCGTGCGCCGCCCTCCCGCTGGGCGGACAGGCCCAAGTCCCGTCTCCCCGCGACCACTTCGGCTTCGAGCCGGGCACGCCCGGGCGGCTGGCCAATTGGGACGCCCTGTCTTCCTACTACGACGCCTTGGCCACCGCGAGCGACCGGGTGTCGGTGGACACGCTGGGACGGAGCACCATGGGCCGCCCCTTCGTCATGCTTGCGATCACCAGTCCGGAGAACCACGTGCGCCTCGCCGAGCTGCAGGACGTGCAACGCCGTCTCGGCGACCCCAGGCGGATTCGATCTCCCGAGGAGCGGGAACGCCTGCTCGAGACGGGCCGCGTCGTGGCGATGATCACCCACGCCATCCACTCCAGCGAAGTCGGCACCGCCCAGGTTGCCGCCCGGCTCGCGCACCACCTGGCTTCCTCCTCCGACCCGGACGTCCTCCAGATCCTCGACCAAGTCGTCGTCCTCCAGATCCCCTCGCTCAACCCGGACGGCACGCAGTGGGTCAACGACTTCTACAACGAGCATCGCGGCACGGAGTTCGACGGAAGCGCGCAGCCCTGGCTGTACCACTTCTACGCGGGCCACGACAACAACCGCGACTGGTACACGTTCTACTTGAAGGAGACGCAGCACACGGTGGCGGCGCAGAACGCCTGGCGTCCGCAGATCGTGCACGACATCCACCAGATGGGCGGCGGGGGCGCGAGGATCTTCTTTCCGCCGTACATCGATCCCATCGAGCCCAACGTCGATCCCGGGCTGGTCGCGGCCGGCAACCAGCTGGGCGCCTACATGGCCGCTGAGCTGACGTCGCAAGGCAAGCGGGGCGTCGTGATCAACGCCATCTACGACGGATTCCATCCGGGCAGGGCCTACATGCACTACCACGGCGGCGTGCGCATCCTCAGCGAGACCGCGTCGGCGAGGCTGGCGTCGTCGGTCACGGTTCCCGCGGGGCAGGTGCGGGGCGGGCGCGAGTACGACGCGTCTCAGAGGACGTGGAACTTCCCGTGGCCGTGGGAAGGCGGCGAGTGGGGGCTGGCGGACATCGTCGAGTACCAGTTCTCGGGCGCCGTGGCGCTGCTGAAGAACGCGGCCCGCAACCGGCGGTTCTGGCTGGAGAACTACGCGGCCGCGAGCGACCGGGCCGTGCGGGGATGGGACGCCTGGCCCGCCGCCTGGGCGCTGCCGGCCGGCCAGGAGAACCGAGTCGGGCTGGAAAGCGTGCTGCGCATCCTGACCATGGGCGCGGTGGAGGTGCGCCGGACGCTGGAGGCGTTCGAAGCGGGCGGCGCGACGGTTCCGGCCGGGTCGCACGTCGTGCTGATGAAGCAGCCCAACGCGGCGTTCGCGCAGGTGCTGCTGGCCGAGCAGGAATACCCCGACATGCGGCAGTATCCGGGAGGCCCGCCCAAGCGGCCCTACGACGTGACGGCGCACGAGCTGCCCTTGCTGATGGGCGTGGAGGCGATCGCGCTGGAGTCGGAGCCGCCGGTGGCGATCAGCGATCCGGTCGGGGTCGTGGAGGTGCGCTACGACCCGGCGGCCGCCGCGGCTTCGGAGCGGACCCGGATCGGCGTGTACAAGGGATGGGCGGAGACGATGCCGGCGGGGTGGACGCGATGGCTGCTGGACGCGCACGGCGTGCGCTACGACACGCTCCACGACGCCCGCATGAGGGCCGGTGGGCTGAACGACGACTACGACGTGCTGCTCTTCCAGAGCCAGTCGAGCGCGTCGATCAGCCAGGGGCGGCGGCCGGGCTCGCTGCCGGACGAGTACGTGGGGGGCCTGGGCGACGCGGGCCGCGAGGCGGTGCGCGCGTTCGTGGAGGCGGGCGGGCGGCTGGTGGCGGTCGAGCAGGCGACCGAGTTCGCGGCGGAGCTGTTCGGGCTCGGGGTGACGAACGCGGTGGACGGCTTGGCGGGGGCCGACTTCTACGTGCCGGGATCGCTGTTGCGGGTGGACTTGGAGGCGGACGCGCTCACGGCGGCCTACGACGGCTCGACGCCCGTGTGGTACTGGCGGAGCAGCCGGGCGTTCGCCGTCGACGACGACCGCGTGCGCGTGATCGGCCGCTATGGAGCGGATCCGGTCGTGGCGGGATGGGTGCTCGGGCCGGAGAAGCTGGCGGGCCGTCCCGCGCTGCTGCGGGCGAGGGTGGGCCGGGGCGAGGCGATCCTGTTCGGCTTTCAGCCCAACTACCGGGGGCAGAGCATCGTGACTTGGCCGCTGTTCTTCGACGCGCTGACGGCGGGGAGGCCCGTGGGGTGACGGCGGAGGGCGTTGCGGCGGAGCCGCGGGCGGCTTGTCCCCGGTGCGGGGCCGGGCTGCCGACGGAGGCCAAGTTCTGTCCGGCGTGCGGGGGGGCGTTGCGGGGCCCGGCGTGCGGCGCGTGCGGGGCGGAGTCGGGCGCGGGGGACGTGTTCTGCACGCGGTGCGGCGAGGGGTTGCGGGGGGTGGGGCGGGGCGGCGGGAGAGGGCGGGGGGTGCGGGGGCGGAGCGGCGGCTACCGGGCCCAGGCCCAGCCGGGGGGCTCTCTGCGGGATGGGGCGCGGGGGGGCGGGATGGAGGATGGGAGACGATTGGCGGGCGCCGTCGGTTGGGTCGCGGCCGTGTCGCTGGGGCTTGCCTTGGCGCTCGTGCTGGTCGTTCGGGGCGGCGGCGGCGATGCCGATGCGGCGGGGCCGGTGCCGCCTTCGGCTGCGGGAGGCGCGGCGCTCGGGCCGACTTCGGCGGTCGATTTGTCGTCGATGACACCTCGGGAGGCCGCGATCCGGCTGTTCAACCGGGTCATGGCGGCCGTGGAGGGCGGGGACCGCGCGCAAGCGGACCTGTTCCTGCCGATGGCGATCGCCTCCTACGACCGCATCGGCACGCTGACGCTGGACGACCGCTTTCACCTGTCGCTGCTCCATGCGGCGGCGGGCGACGGGGCGGCAGCGCTGGCGGTGGCCGAGGCGGGGCTTGCGGCGAGGCCCGCGCACCTGCTCTGCTTGGCCGCGGCGGCGCAGGCGGCGGCGCTGCTGGGCGACGCGGCTGCGGCGACCGCCCACTGGCGCGCCTTCCTGGACGCGTACGACGAGGAGATCCGTTCGGGGCTCCCCGAGTACGGCCCGCCGCCCGACGGCCATGCGCCGTTGCTGCCCAGCCTCCGGGCCGAGGCCGAGGCGCACTTGGCGGCTTCCGGCTGACGCGGGCTTGGGCGCGTGATCCAGTCCCCTCTGGCTCTCTCGGCGGTCATCGCCGCCGCCGCGGCCGCCGCCTTCTGGCTGGACCGCCGCTTTCCGCCCTTGGGGAAGATGGGCGCGTCGCTCATGGCCATCGTCTTCGGCGCCGCCTTGTCGAACGCCGGACTGGTGCCCGCGTCGTCCGTGGTCTACGACGGCATCCTCGGCGTGGCGACCTCTCTGGCCATTGCGTGGCTCCTTCTGTCCGTGGACTTGCGCGACCTGAAGAAGGCGGGCGGCAAGACCGTCGCGGCCTTCGGCGTGGCGGTCGCGGGCACGGTCCTGGGCGCGTTCGTGGCCGCCGCCGCGTACCACAGCCGCTTCGGGGACGACGCCTGGCGCCTTGCCGCGGCCTTGACCGGCACCTATTCCGGCGGGTCGCTCAACTTCGCGTCCGTCGGACGGGCGGTCGACTTGTCGGGCACCCTCTTCGCGGGGGCCGTCGCGGCGGACAACTTGGCCACGGGGCTATGGCTGGCGGCCACGCTGACGTTGCCCGTCTGGCTGCGGCGCTTCTTTCCGCCTGTGAGGCCGCCCGAGGGTCCGTCGGCGAGGCTGCCCACGTCGCCGCCCGAGGACGCGACCGGGAGCGCGCGTCCTGCCGCAGACGGCGGCCCCGGCCCCGGCTCCGGGAGCGGCAGCGGCCGGGCGGCCCCGGAGAGCGAGGGCCCGCATGACGGAAGGGCGCACCATCCCTACTTCGTGCGCGAGGGCATGTCGGCCGTGGGGACGGCCGGCATCTTCGCCGCGGGACTGGTCCTGGTCTGGGCCTCGGAGTGGCTGGGCGGCCGGACGGGCGTGCCGGCGATCCTGTGGCTGACCACGCTGGCCCTGCTCGTCGGCCATTCGCCCTGGTGCCGGCGCGCGCCGGGGGCGATGCAGCTGGGTTCGGTGAGCCTGCACTTCTTCTTCGTGCTCATCGGCATCCTGTCCCGCTTCTCCGAGATCGCGGCCGTGGGGCCGGCCGTCCTCTTCTTCACCCTCCTGGTCGTGGGCGTCCACGGCGTGTTCGTCTTCACGGCGGGCAAGCTGCTGCGCCTGGACGTGGGGACCCTGGCCGTGGCGTCGCAGGCGGCCGTGGGCGGGCCGTCGAGCGCGTTGGCCGTCGCGGTCTCCCGAGAATGGCGGCACTTGGTGCTGCCCGGGGTCGCCGTGGGGCTGCTGGGATACGCCGTGGGCACGTATCTGGGGTTGGGGGTGGGCTACGTGGTGCGGACGTGGTAGCGCGGGCCGGCGGGGGGCCGCCCTGGTGCGCCTGTCGGCGCGGCGACCTTGCTGACAACTTCCGCTGGCAGTCGAAACCGGCTAACTTGAACTCATGCCGCGGACCACTCAGCGAGGAAACGTGAAGGGCCGGCGCGCAGATACGCATCCGCGAATTGCACTGGGGGAGCCCCGGAGCCGTCCTCGCCCCGCATCTGCGGCCCGGGACGCCGCCAGGGCGCGGACCGCTGTCGCTTCGAGGTCCGGTGTCGAGCCGCGCGCGAATCGCGCGCTGAGGACGTTCGCCGACATGTTTTGCGGGATCGGCGGCTTTCACGTGGCGGCGTCCGCCAGGGGGATGACGGGTCTGTTCGCGTCCGAAATCGACCCGGTCGCCTCCGAATGGTACAAGCGCAACTTCGGCATCGAGCCCGCAGGCGACATCACCCGGATCGACGCGCAGGAAGTCCCCGACCACGACGTTCTGTTTGCGGGATTCCCGTGCCAGCCGTTCAGCATCATCGGCGCCCAGAGAGGGATGGGCGACGCACGCGGCACGCTGTTCGGCCACGTGGAGCGAATTGCGCGCGTCAAGAAGCCGAAGGCTCTCGTGCTCGAGAACGTCCCGCAGTTCGTGACCAATCGACGGGGCGAGGCGTTCAAGTGGGTTCGCCGCGCTTTGCGCCGAATGGGCTATCACGTCGAGTGGAAGATATTGAACGCCTTGGACTTCGGCCTGCCGCAGAACCGGCGCAGAGTGTTCATCGTGGCCACGGACAAGCCCTTGCGCACAGACTTTCCGTGGCCCGCGGCGAAAGTGCCGATGCGTCCATTGGCCGACTTGCTCGAGCAATCCCCCGATCCGAAACACCTGGCGTCCAAGGCCATTCGAGAGTCGCGACGTGCCAAGCATCACGCCGCCGTCCAACCAGCCATTTGGCACGAGAACAAGGGCGGCAACGTGTCGAGCCATCCGTTCTCTTGCGCCTTGCGCGCAGGCGCGAGCTACAACTACTTGCTGGTCGACGGTCGGCGCAGGCTCACGGAACGCGAAATGTTTCGATTGCAGGGCTTTCCCGACTCGTTCGAGATCCCCGAGCAGGTGTCGGTCGCTCGTCGGCTGACGGGCAATGCCGTTGCCGTTCCTGTCGTCGGCGCTGTAATAGAGAGTCTTGAGCTGGCCTATGGGTGACGGCATACGGTTGCGGGGCAACCCGACGGTGAAAGAGGGCCCGTGGTCTGTGGGGGATATTCCGAACGGGATTGTCTTGGAGGTTGGACGACGGATGGTTTATCGTCTAGCCGTCGGTGCCGAGAAGGTGTCGGGCGACGACTTTGGGGACATGTTCGCCAAGGCCGCCGGAGGTTACCATCGGGCAAGCTCGATAGGCTTGGGCGACGTTGTGCTTGCTGACACGGTATGGTCTGCCAAGACCGTCAAGTCGGGAAATCCTCATGGCCAATCTTCTGTGCGTTTAGTTTCAGGCCGCATGTCGCCGGACTATTCGGCGGGCATCTCGGACCCAAGAGCCGACTTGACGAAGACGGGTGACGCAGTCTTGTCGATATGGAATGCCCGAGTGAATGAGCTCCGGGGTCACCATTCGGACATGCGGCTAGTCGTACTGTTGCGCAACATGTCGGCTCTAGAGTTTTGCATGTTTGAACAACCCATCACCGTGTTTCCTCATGCCGACTATTCGTGGAAACTGAATAAGCAACGCAACCTTGAGGGCCGTGACAAAGTCAGCGGCATCCATGTTTTCACCTGGCAGCCACACGGCTCGCAGTTCACGATTATCAGACCTGTGCCCGGATCTGCCCGCCGATTCACGATACGGAAACATCCGCAACGGATTGGTTTCCGCCAGGTTCTCGATGGAGTAGGATTTGCGGACAGCTGGATTGCGATCAAGAGCCAGACCGGGGGAGCAAAGACGTGAGCAGCGCGTTGAGATCGGCCGTCGGCCGGGGCTATGCTCCTCGGCGCAAGGACACGGGCGACGTCAAGCCCAAGGGCACGTCGCGCATTCGGGCTCACGAGGGCATCGAGACGATTCCCATCACGTCGCGAAAGCCTTCGTGGCTGAAGGTGCAGTCTCCGGGAGGGCCGAACTACCTTCGCCTCAAGCAGAGGATGCGGAGCCAGTCCTTGCACACCGTGTGCGAAGAGGCCGGCTGTCCCAACATCGGCGAGTGCTGGGAGGCGGGCACGGCCACGTTCATGATTCTGGGCGACGTGTGCACGCGGGCCTGCAAGTACTGCGCCGTGGCCCACGGAATGCCGACGGAGCTGGACTGGGACGAGCCGCGGCGAGTGGCGGACACGGTCGCCGCCATGGAGCTGGATCACGCGGTCGTCACTTCGGTGAACAGGGACGAGCTGGCGGACGGCGGAGCCGGCATCTACGCCGCTACGATCCGCGAGATCCGCAAGCGGTTGCCGGATTGTTCCGTCGAAGTCCTCATTCCCGACTTCAAGGGCGACGAGAGCGCGTTGCGAACGGTCTTGGACGCCCGCCCCGCCATCCTGGGCCACAACCTGGAGACGGTCGAACGGCTGCACCCCGAGGTACGGCCCGGCGGCCGCTACTGGCGGTCGATCTCGTACTTGGGCGCGGCCAAGCGGATCGATCCGTCGATGCTGACCAAGACCGGCATCATCCTGGGCATGGGCGAGCGCGAGGAGGAAATCCGCCAAGCGATGGCCGATCTTCGCAAGGCGGCCGTGGACATCCTGACGCTGGGCCAGTACTTGCGGCCCTCGGACAAGCACATTCCGGTGGCGCGCTGGGTGACGCCCGACGAGTTCAGCGCATGGAAGCGCGTCGGCGAAGGCGAATTCGGCTTTCGCCACGTCGAGTCGGGCCCGCTCGTTCGCTCGAGCTACCACGCCAAGGAGCAGGCGCGAGAGGTCGAGGCGGGCGGCCCCGGCGTCGTCGCCCACGTGCTGGAGGCGGACGTGCCGGCCCCGGCGGAGACTGTGTTTGCCGGCGGCCATGTGGCTCCAGCGTGCGGACGCGGAGAGCGCCTATCGACCGACGCGCCTGTCGACGTGGCCGCAGTCGGCGGTCGCGGCGCGCGCGTGGGCCCCGGCGCTCCGTCGGGCTTGTTGCGCTTGGGCGTGGAGCGCCCGGCCGACGCTGGGCGGCGGGCCGAGTCCCCCGCAGCGTCCGGCGTCGTCGCGTCGCGGCCGAGCCGTGCTGCCGCTTCGGGAGCCTAGATGGCTACGACCGGGACCAAGGCCAAGGCCAAGAAGCCCGTGAAGAAGGGGCGGTCGCGAAGCCGTGCGACCGGGACTCGCGCCGCCAAGACCGCCGCCGCGCTCGGCAGCCTGTCCCGCGAGGACGCCCTCGTTCTTCTCAAAGACATGCTGCTCTACCGCCGCTTCGAAGAAGAAGTCGAGACGGCCTACAAGATCGGCAAGATCGGCGGGTTCTGCCATGTCCACATCGGCCAGGAGGCGGTGGCCGCGGGCGCCGTCAAGCCGCTTCGCGACGACGACGTGGTCATCACGGCCTATCGCGAGCACACGCAAGCGCTTGCCAAGGGCATCTCTCCTCGCGCCGTGATGGCCGAACTGTACGGCCGCGTGGACGGCTGTTGCGGCGGCCGGGGCGGTTCGATGCACCTCTTCGACGTGGCCAAGGGCTTCTACGGCGGCCATGGCATCGTGGGCGGCCAGATCCCGCTGGGCGCCGGACTCGCGTGGGCGATCAAGTACCGGGGCGGCGACCAAGTGTGCGTGTGCTTTCTGGGCGACGCCGCGGTGAACCAGGGCGCCTTCCTCGAGTCGCTGAACATGTCGGCGGTGTGGCGGTTGCCGGTGATCTACGTCGTGGAGAACAACGGCTACGGGATGGGGACGGCGTTCGAGCGCGTCTCGGCGACGGACATGGAAGTGCGTTCGAGCGCGTGCGGCGTGCCCGCCCATTCCGTCAACGGACAAGACGTCGTGGAGACCTACGACTTGTTCGCGCGGCTCGCCGAGGAAGTGCGCGGCGGCGCCGGGCCGCAGTTCGTCAACGCGGTGACGTACCGCTTTCGCGGTCATTCCATGTCCGATCCCGTCTCCGGCACCTACCGCTCCAAAGAGGAAGTGGACGCGCAGGTCGAGAAGCACGATCCCGTGGCAATCCTGCGCGACCGTCTCTTCGAGGCGAATCTTCTGCAACAGGAAGAACTGGAAGCGCTCGATGCCGAAGTGCGCGCCGCTGTCCAGGATTCGATGGACTTCGCGGAAGCGTCGCCACGGCCGGCGGACGCGACGCTCTACGATCACGTCTATTCGGAACTCAACGAACACGGCCGCCTCTTCCTGGACGGCCGGCCAAGCAGCGAGACCCCGCGTCAAGGCGGAGCGACTGCCCAGCCCCGGACGTCCGTGCCGTGAGCGACGAACCCGCCACGACCGTCATGACCTACCGCGAGGCGCTGAACGCGGCCATGACGCAGGAAATGGAACGGGACGACGCGGTCTTCCTGATGGGCGAGGAAGTGGCCGAGTACGACGGGGCCTACAAGGTTTCGCGCGGGATGCTGGCGCGCTTCGGCGATCGCCGGGTCGTGGATTCGCCGATCAGCGAACTGGGATTCGCGGGGCTGTGCGTGGGCGCCGCGATGGCGGGACTGCGCCCGATCTGCGAGTTCATGACCTTCAACTTCTCGATCCTCGCCCTCGACCAAGTGATCAACAGCGCCGCCAAGATGGCCTACATGACAAACGGCGAGGTCAACGTGCCGATCGTGTTTCGGGGTCCCACCGGGGCCGCTCTGCAGCTGGCGGCCCAGCACTCGCAAGCGTGCGAGACCTATTACGTGCACGCGCCCGGAGTGAAGCTGGCTACGCCCGCGACCCCTGCGGACGCCAAGGGCCTGCTGGCCGCGGCGATCCGGGACGACGACCCGGTGGCGGTGATGGAAGGCGAGCTGCTGTACAACGTGAAGGGCGAAGTGCCGGACGGCGAGTACGCGATTCCGCTGGGCGTGGCCGATCTCAAGCGGCAGGGCGGCGACGTGAGCATCGTGACGCACGGCAAGATGGTGCACGTGGCGCTTCAGGCGGCCGCCAAGCTGGCCCGAGACGGGATCGAAGCGGACGTTCTGGACCTGCGTTCGATTCGGCCTCTGGACGTGGACGCGGTCCTCGAGACGGCGGCGCGCACCAACCGCGTCGTGTACCTCGAGGAAGGCTGGCCGTTCGCCGGCGTCGGCGCGCAGATCGCCGCGCTCGTGCAGGAGGAGGCGTTCGACGACTTGGACGCGCCGGTGCTGCGCGTGACCCAGGCCGACGTGCCGATGCCGTACGCCAAGGGCTTGGAGGCGTTGGCGAAGCCCGGGGCGGACCAGGTGGTGCAGGCGTGCCGCAGAGTCCTGTACAAGGACGGAGAGGCGTAGGCGCATGGCCGACAAGGTCTACATGGAGGCGCTGTCGCCCACGATGGAGGAGGGCCAGGTCGTCAAGTGGCACAAGGCCGAGGGCGACGCCGTGGCCGAGGGCGACGTGCTGGCGGACATCGAGACGGACAAGGCGACCATGGAGCTGGTGGCGCGCGGCGGCGGCGTGTTGCGGGGGGTGTTCGCGACGGAAGGGGCCGTGGTGCCCGTGGGCGAAGTGATCGCGGTGATCGGGGGCGCCGACGAGGACGTTTCCGCGGTGGCCGCCGCGGCGTGGGGCGGCGGGTCGGCGACGGAGAGGCCGGGCGTGGACGGGGCTTCGGTGGTGGCGGCGCAGGCGGAAGGCGGCGATGCCGGATCCGGGCCGGGCGACGTGGCCGCGGCGTTGTCGCCGGCCAGCGGGGCGGGACCTGCGCCCGAGAGGCCGGCCGGTGGCGAGCCGGTTGCCGCGGCCGCCCCGACCGAGCCGCTGCAGTTCGCGGTTGATTCGCTCCCCGGCTCCGTCGCTGGGCCTTCCCCGGCGCATTCTTCTGGGCCAGCGCTTCCGGCCCCCGGTCCCCCTGGCCCGCAAGGCCGCGTGAAGGCGTCGCCCGTGGCAAGGCGGCTCGCCCGGGAGATGGATGTGGACCTGCACGCCGTCGCCGGTTCTGGCCCGGCGGGCCGGGTCGTGAAGCGGGACGTCGAGGCCGCCGCCGAAGCCGCCGCGGCCTTGCCCGTTGCCGTTCCGGTTGCCCCGCCGTTCCTCGCGCCGCCCGACGGCCTCGCCCTGCCCGAGCACGAGGACGTGCCCCTGACCCAGATGCGCAAGACCGTGGCCCGGCGACTGGCCGAGTCCTTGGGACCCGTCCCCCACTTCTTCCTCACCGTGGACATGGACATGAGCCGGGCGCTGGAGGCGCGAGCGCGCATCAACCAGCTGCTGGAGCCGTTCGGCGGCAAGGCTTCGCTCAACGACTTGGTCGTCAAGGCCGCCGCCGCCGCTCTGGTACGCCATCCCGAGTGCAACGCGTGGTGGCAGGACGACCGCATCCGCCGCTTCAACCGCGTCCACATGGGCGTGGCCGTGGCCGTGCCCGACGGTCTGATCACGCCGGTGGTTCGAGACGCCCAGGCCAAGGGACTCGGCCAAATCAGCGCCGAAGTCCGCGAGCTGGCCGCCCGCGCCCGCGAGAAGAAGCTCCAGCCGCACGAGTACACCGGCTCCACGTTCTCGATCTCCAACCTCGGCATGTTCGGAATCGAGGAGTTCACGGCTGTGATCAATCCCCCGGAGGCCGGCATCCTGGCCGTCGGCGCGGTGGAGGAGCGGGCCGTCGTGGTGGACGGCGCGGTCGTCCCGCGTCCCCGAATGCGCGTCACGATGAGCTGCGACCACCGAGTCGTGGACGGCGCGCAGGGCGCCCGCTTCCTGGCCACCCTCAAGGCGTTCCTGGAGGAGCCGGCGGCGATTTTGGCGTAGGGCGGGGCTATGTTGGAGACGGACCACGATTGTTCCGCCTCGGATGGGAGGGCCGTCATCAACGTTCGCTACCAGCTTCGGGCTTCGGGCCTCCCCGAACCCGAAGGGACCATGCGCGTGTCTCAGCTCCGCAAGGCACTAGGTGCCCTCGCGACGACGGCGCGGCGGGCCACGAGCCTTGTGGCCACGGGGAGCGGGTCGTCGAAGGGAAGAGCGGCCGAGTGGCTGGCGAAGGCGACGGACTTCACGGTCACCGGATTGAAGCCGGGGTCCACCGTCGTTGAGGTCGCCGCTTTGCCGCTCGGCACAGCGGCTCCCGAGCAATTCGCGCAAAGGGACCTGTGGGACACTGATTCTCATGCCGATTTCACCGCCCTGGACATTGCCGCCCGCGCCATAGAAGAAGCCAAGGATCCCAACTCCGACGGGAACTGGTTCGACAGCGCCGTGCTCGGATCGATTTTGGATTTTCCGACTTCGACCCGAGAGCCCGCCGTCAAGTACGTTCTGAATCCTGTCGGTGCCCACAGCCGCCACCGTTCGTTCGTGCTGGAAGGACACGCCAAGCAGGGCATCCGGAAGCGATTGCAGGCCATACCTGCCTCGAGAGCCTTTGTCGTAAGCGGTCGGCTGGACGAGATCAAGTACCCCAGCAAGGGTTTTCGGTTGACCTTGCCCGACAAGTCCCACCTGCTTGGCCGCTTGGTTTCCGCAGAAGCGGCGGAGTCTCTTCGGTCTCTGTGGGGATCTTCGGCCACCGTGGAAGGCACGGTGCACTTCAAGGCCAGTGGCCTCCCTCGGCTGATCGAAGCTCGCAAGGT
This sequence comes from Longimicrobiales bacterium, assembly GCA_965242735.1. Taxonomy (GTDB): domain Bacteria; phylum Gemmatimonadota; class Gemmatimonadetes; order Longimicrobiales; family Gaopeijiaceae. The sequence goes on from OZ251497.1 coordinate 159,753, forward strand.
CATGGTTGCTGACGCGTCCGCCGACGCCGTCTTTCGCCAACTCCCGGTGGCAGATGCGCTAATCGCCGGGAATCAGGATCGCATCCGTCTTCGTGCGAGCGACTCGATCAATCTCGACAGAATCACCGGTAGATGGCCGGGAGATGAATCCATCGAAGAACTGATGGCGATGCTTGACTGATGGAGCGACGGAGCTTCCTCCTTGACACCGGCTTGCTGTTGGGAATGATCAAGGACGCCCCGTGGGCGCGCCGGGCGAGATCCGACAACCATTTCGACGATCCGCAAACATTGGTCACGACGTCCGTGGTATGCCATGGCGAGATTATGGCAATCTCGGAGAAGAATCAATGGGGAGAAAAGAAGCGCGCAGATTTGGCGCAACTGCTGTGCGAGATTCCTGCCGTTGGGATCAAGCAAGACCCTATACTTACCGCCTACGCGAGAATCGACGCCTGGAGTCAAGGTAGGGAAATTGCGAATCAGTCGGCACCTCCGCCGAAACCAGCACGGAAGATGAACCAGAACGACATGTGGATAGCTGCAACGGCACACGCGATTGGAGCTGTTCTCGTATCGACAGATCGCGACTTCGAACACTTGCAGGAAGCGTGGATCAATTTCATCTACGTTGATCAACGAGAGCTATCTCATCAATCTTCACCTGCTTGAGCTACCGTGACTGCCCGGATCCATCAGGAGCTCGTCAGCTTCATCTGGAGCATCTGAGGGGCGAGACGGAATGATCACGCTCGTCCAAGCCCGCAACTACCGCAATCTTCGGGACGTTCGAACTCCACTCAGGGACTTTCAGTTGCTGGTGGGCAAGAACGCTTCGGGGAAGAGCACGTTCATGGACATCGTCGCGTTCATGAGCGACTGCCTGTCGGATGGCCTGGAGAAGACGGTGAAGAGACGCTCGGCGGACCCTCGAGCGTTGGTGTACCAGGGGACGGGAGATCGCTTTGAATTGGCCATCGAAGCTGCGGTGCCCGCCGACGTGAACGATCGGCCCGACGGGCTAGACGCGCTGCGATATCGCCTGGCCGTGGAAGTCGGGGATCGGCCCGGCGAATGCCGCGTTGCGGGCGAGTCGCTCGTTCTTGCGCCCGGCGGAGGCTATCCGCCGTCGGGCAACGGTACCCCAGCCGTGGAGACGCGAGGGAGCGAGGCGGCGTGCGTGGCCGAAGGGCCCGGAACCGTTCGTCCAGTGGTGGAGGGCCCGGAAGATGTTGCGGCCAGCTTCACGCCGGAGTGGTTTGCCGGGCACACCGAAAGGGCGCACGCTAGCTCCGTGGACCCCGGCATGTCTGCGCTGTCGGCCCTGCCGGAAGACACCGAAGCGTTCCCAGCCGCAACGTGGTTGAGGCAGTACCTGTTGCACGAGATTCACCGGATCGCCTTCGATGTGGGGACCTTGGCCCGTCCCAATCCACCGACCGCGGCCGAGGGCTTTGTTCCGGACGGGTCGAACGTGGCGAGCATCGTGGCTCGGTTCCGAGAAGAATCGCCCGACAGCTTCCTGCGCTGGGTCGACCAGCTTCGGTTGGATGCGCCCGACCTTGCGGACGTTTCGGTCGCTGTTCGCGCAGAGGACGGTCATTGCTACTTGGTCTTCGAGCATCAGGGAGGCGCGAGGGTTCCCGCATGGCTGGCTTCCAGCGGATTGTTGCACCTGGCTGCGTATACGTTGCCGACTTACGTGGAGCATCCCTCGGGAACGTACTTGTACGAGCATCCTGAACGGGACATGTACGCTGGCACGATGCATTCGATATACAGCGCTCTGACGTGCCTCTGGGATTCGCAGGCATTGGTTGCCACGCAATCGACGAGTCTCATGGCCTTCTTCAAGCCGAAGGATCTGCTCTGCTTTGCTCGCGATGACGACGGCGAGATCAAGGTCGCATGGGGCCCTGACCATCAGTACTTGAAGAACTGGAGCGGCAAGATCGACGTCGGCACCATCGTCGCATCGGGAATTCTCGGGTGAGTCGGTGAGACTTGATTGCGCTCGTGGCGGACAGGGACATGCAAGGGCGTGTGGCAGCAAGTGACCGACCGGGTGTTTTGAGGCCTGAGCATGGCCGATTTCAAGCCCGCGCACGGAAGCGAGCTGGGCGATGCCGACCGCTTCTTCTTCGAGGAGGTCCGGGCCGACGCCTGCGCCGACGCGGAGGTTGTGAGCCTTGCGCGCGCCAACGATCTGCAGAAGTTCGCGCTGGGCGTCCCGAACCCCGACCGCCGAGGCGTAGTACCTTTTAAGGCCGTCTTCCTCAACCGCGCACCGTCAACAAGGCAGTCGCCATGACCCGCAGTCCAGGGCAGGACCAGAACTTCGACGTGGTGGTCGTGGGCGGCGGCCCGGGCGGCTACGTGGCGGCGATTCGGGCGGCCCAGCTGGGGCTTCGCACGGCCTGCGTCGAGGCCGACAAGCTGGGCGGCGTCTGCCTGAACGTGGGATGCATCCCCACCAAGGCCTTGCTGAGCAGCGCCTTGCTGGTCAACGAGTTGGCCCACGCCGAAGGCCACGGAATCGTGCTGGAGGGCTTCGCCACGGACTTGGGTCCGGCCCAGGCGCGCAGCCGCAAGGTGGCCGCCCGGCTCTCGAAGGGCGTGGCCTTCCTTTTCAAGAAGAACCGCGTGACCCACGTGGACGGCTACGGCCGGCTTCTGGGCGACGGCGCCGTCGAGGTGGAGAAGGACGGAACGAAGACCGTTCTGGCCGCCCGAGACATCATCTTGGCGACGGGTTCGAGGCCGCGCAGCCTGCCCTTCCTGGAGATCGACGAGAAGCGCGTCTGGTCGTCCACCGGCGCGCTCTTCCAGAAGAGGGCCCCGGAGTCGCTGGTGGTCGTGGGCGCCGGGGCGGTCGGCATGGAGTTCGCCGACATCTACGACGCCTACGGGACCAAGGTCACGGTCGTCGAGGCTCTCGACCGCGTGTTGCCGGTGGAGGACGCGGACTCGTCGAAGGTCGTCGCGGCCAGCTTCAAGAAGCGGGGCATCGACGTGTTCACGGGCGCGCGCGTGGAAGAGACGAAGGCGTCGGACGACGGCGTGTCGATTTCGTTCACGGACGCGAAGGGCGAAGGCAGAAAGCTCGACGTGGACTACGTCCTTTCGGCCGTCGGGCGGATCCCCAACACGGAGGACGTGGGACTGGAAGCCGCCGGCGTCGAGACGACGGAATCGGGCGGCTTCGTGGCCGTGGACGAGGCCATGCGCACCAGCGCTCCCGGCGTCTGGGCCGTGGGCGACTGCGCAGGTCCGCCCCTGCTGGCTCACAAGGGCATGCACGAAGGCGTCGTGGCGGCCGAGCACGTCGCCGGGGCCGCCGATCACGCGGTGGACTACGGCAACGTCCCCAACTGCACTTACTGCAACCCGGAAGTCGCGTCGGTCGGCCTGACCGAAGAGCAGGCTCGCGACAAGGGCCTGGACATCGAAGTCGGCCAGTTCCCGTGGGTCGGCAACGGCCGCGCCTTGGCCGCGGGCGGCACGCCGGAAGGCTTCGTCAAGGTGATCCGCGACAAGCGCTACTCGGAGGTCGTGGGCGCCCACGTGGTGGGACCGCACGCCACCGAGCTGATCGGCGAGTTCGTCGTCGCCCGCCACCTGGAGTCCACCGTGGAAGAGATCGACCGGGCCATGCATCCCCATCCGACCCTCTCGGAAGCCGTCGCCGAAGGCGCGTTGGCCGCCTTGGGGCGAGCGCTGCACGTGTAGGAAAAGCCCCTACAGCTCCACTTCCACGTCGCGAATCTGCAGAATCCTCAGCAGCGCCTCGCCGATCTTGCTGTTGGGGGAGGACGCGCCGGCGGTCAGGCCCAGGCTGAACGGACCGGTCGGCAGCCAGTCTTCGTCCACGACCTCGGGCGCTTCGGCGTCGAGAACGGGCTTGTGGCGGATGCGGCCCGTCTCCGCGTCGATGCAGGCGGCGTCCTCGACGTGGAAGGTCCGGACGTGCTGGCGGCAGAGGTGGGCCAAGTGGTTGGTGTTGGACGAGTTGTAGCCGCCGAGCACGATCATGACGTCGGGCGGCTCCTTCATCATCTCCACGACGGCGTCCTGGCGCTCCTGCGTGGCGGAGCAGATGGTGCCGAAGGAGCGGAAGCGCTCTGCGGCGTGGTCTTCCCCGTAGGTCTCGGCCATGATCTCGCGCAGGCGGGCGCCGATGGCCAGCGACTCGGTGGCGAGCATGGTCGTCTGGTTGGCCACGCCGATGCGCCGCAGGTCCACGTCGGGGTCGAAGCCCGGCGAGAAGCGGCCGCGGAACCGTTCCAGGAATTCCTCGCGGGTCGGGCGACCGTCCCGTTCCGTCATGTACTCGCCCACCAGCTCGGCTTCCTCGATGTCGCGAATGACCAGGTACTTGCCGCCGGGATGCCGGTTCACTTGGCTGGCCGTGGCCCGGGACTCTTCGTGCAGGTGCTTGCCGTGGATGACGGCGGTGAACCCGTCGCGCGCGTAGCTCTCCACGCGCTTCCACACGAGGAGCACCGAACCGCACGTGGTGTCCACCAGGATGCATCCGATGGCCTTGAGCGTCGCCAAGTCCTCGATCGTGACCCCGAAGGCCGGAATGATGACCACGTCTTCGGCCGTCACGTGGCTGAAGTCGAAACCCTTCCCGGGCTCCGGGTAGATGAACTCGATGCCCATCTCTTGGAGGCGGTGGTTCACGTGAGGATTGTGGATGATCTCGCCGACCAGGCAGACGCGCTTGTCCGGGAACTTGTGCCGGGTCTCGTAGGCGTAGTCCACGGCCCGGTCCACGCCGTAGCAGAAGCCGAACTCCTTGGCGAGGCGGACGTCGACGTCGCCGAACTGGTCCCGGTACCCCCTCGACCGAATCCGTTCCACGAGCGCCGACTGGTATTCGGCGTCGATGAGCGGCTTGACCTCGGTCTTGAGCCCGAATCCCTTGCGGAAGTACCGCCCGTCCGCCTTGCTGCGCCGCGCAGCGCCGGCCGTCGTCGCCGCCGGGCTCATCGGCCCTGCTCGCCAGATCGGGGAATCGGCCCCACTCCGCGCAAGCCCAGCAGCACGCGCCGTCCCATCTTCAGCAGCGGATACCCCAGCCGCGCGCCGGCCTCGTCTCCGAAGAGGAATCGGGCGATCCGGCTGAACGCGCCCCGGCCGCCGGACAGCCGCGCCAGCATCCGCAGCGCGTCCGGCCCGTAGTAGCAGCAGTCGTCGAGCTTGAGGACCATGCCGTCGTCCAGGTCGAAGGACTTCTTCAGTTCGGCGACCAGGGGGCCGCCCTTCCGAGCGTCCACGAGCACGAGTTCCCCGACCTGCCGCTTGACGTCCGCGTAGCGCGCGTAGGAGTTGCAGAGCGGGCACTCGCCGTCGTAGACGAGCCACGCCCGAGCCGCCCCGGCGTTCGAAGACATTGAGGTCCCTTCCCCGTCCGTCGGCCTCCGCGTGCGCGGTCGCGGCGCGCGCTGTCCGCAAGAGGCCGCCAAGCCAGCAAAATACAAGAGCGGCGCGCAAACGGGTATCTTTGTCGGGGGGATGACGCTCGAGGAAGGAGGACGAACATGCTGAGTCGGCTCATGCTGCTCTTCGTCGCCGTGCCGCTCGTGGAGCTGGCCTTGCTGCTGATGGTCGGCCAGCGCATCGGGGCGGGACTCACGGTCGCGCTGGTGGTGGCGACGGGGATCGGCGGCGCCGCGCTCGCCCGCCAGCAGGGCCTTCGCGCGGTTCGGGCTGTCCAGGAGGAGCTGGCGGCGGGCCAGTTGCCCGGCCGGGCGATGCTCGACGCCTTGGCGGTGCTCGTGGGCGGCGCGTTGTTGCTGACGCCGGGCATCTTGACCGACTTGGCGGGCTTCGGTCTCGTCCTGCCCTTCTCCCGAGGCTGGCTGCGGTCGCGAATTCAACGGTCTCTGGAAGGGCGAATGCGCGCAGGCCAAGTCCAGTTCAGCGTCTTCGGGCCGAGCGGCGCGGCGAGGACGGGCACGGCCGACGTGGGAACCCGGCCGGGCGGAGGCGAGCCGTGACGGGCGGCATCGAGAAGCCGGTGACGGGCGGTCTCGACTCCCCGGCGGCGCGGCGCGACGGAGTTCGGCGACGGAAAATCTGGGGACGCGGAAGGCCGTGACGAGCGGCCTCGACTTCCTGGAGCGGCTCCTGGCAGCGCAGGGGCCGTCCGGTTTCGAGACGCGGGCGGCCCGCGCGTGGCGGAAGGAAGCGCGGCGGTTCGCGGACGACGTCTGGTCCGACGTGGCGGGCAACTCCTGCGCGGCGGTGCGGCGCGAGGCTCGGCCGCTGGCCCTGCTGGCCGGGCACATCGACGAGATCGGGCTTCAGATCACCCACGCGGACGAGTCCGGGCTGCTCTACTTCGCGACGATCGGCGGCTGGGACCCGCAAGTGCTGGTCGGACAGCGCGTCAAGATGCTGGCCGCGACGGGAGACGTGCCGGGCGTGATCGGGCGCAAGGCGATCCACCTCATGGAGCCCGAAGAGCGCAAGAAGGTGGTGAAGGTGGACGAGCTGTGGATCGACGCCGGCGCGTCTTCGAAGGAGGAGCTTGGCGAGCTGGGGATTCGCGTGGGCGATCCGGCCGTGATCGACAGCGGCGTGCTGCGGCTGGCCGGAGACCGCTTGGCGAGCCGTGCCGTCGACAACCGCGTGGGGGCTTTCGTGGTCCTCGAAGCGTTGCGCCTGCTCGCCGCGGAAGAAGACTTCACGACGGCGGCCGGGGCGGTGGCGGTCGCGACCACGCAAGAAGAGATCGGCTTTTCGGGGGGAGGGGCGCGGCCCAGCGCGTTCGAGATCGCGCCCGACGTGGCCTTGGTCGTCGACGTCACGCACGCCACGGACGTGCCGGACGCGGCCAAGAGCAAGGTGGGCGACCATCCTCTGGGCAGCGGCCCGGCGCTGACCCGGGGCTCCGCGGCGCACCCGGTCGTGTTCGAGATGCTCGCGTCGGTCGCGGACGACTTGGACATCCCCTATACAATTCAAGCCGCTCCGTCGCGCACGAGCACGGACGCCGACGCCATCCACTCGGCGCGCGGCGGCATCCCCACCGGCTTGGTCTCGGTGCCCAATCGCTACATGCACTCGCCCAGCGAGGTGGTCGCCACGTCCGACATTTTCCACGCGGCGCGCTTGCTCGCCGGCTTCGTGGCGCGCCTTGACGACGCGTCCAAGTCCGAGTTCGCGCGCCGGTGACGGCGCCTGCCCTTCGGTCCCGCCTTTGCCTATATTCGCTCCATGCTTGACGCGCGTCTGCTGATCGGCCAGCTCCAGGGCATGAGGGACCAGGGGTATCTCTCCGACGCCCTCCTCCGCCACACGGTGCGTTCTCTGCACCGCGGCGACGATCGCTTCAATTGGGTCGGCGTCTACTTGCTGGATCACGACGTCGCGGAACTCTGGCTGCACAACTACGTCGGCGCGGGCACGGAGCACGTGCGAATCCCGGTGGGGCAGGGAGTGTGCGGAACGGCGGTCGCCCAGGGCGCGAACGTCAACGTGCCCGACGTGAGCGCGTTCGACGGCTACTTGGCGTGCAGTCCCGACGTCAAGTCCGAGCTCGTGGTCCTCATTCGCGCGGGCGGGAACGTCTTGGGGCAGATCGACATCGACTCGCACACGGCGGCCGCCTTCACGGACCAGGACGAAGTGGCCGTGCAGATGGTCGCCGACAAGCTGGCCGAGCAGATCGCGCACGAACGCCGCTGACCGAGCGCGGGCCGTTGGCGCTGGCGGAGCAGAGACGGGCGCCCGTCGCCGCCGGGTCCGTTCGCTCTTTCCTGGCTCCCAACCCCGGTCCGCTCGCGTTGGACGGCACGCGGAGCTACGTCGTGGGCGCGGCGCCCCGGGCGGCGGTGATCGACCCGGGTCCTGACGACGATGCGCATCTCGCCGCCCTGGCCGGCGCGGTGGAAGGCGTGCCGGAAGTCGTCGTCCTGCTCACGCACGCGCATCCGGACCATGCCGGCGGCGCGGCGACGCTGTCCGATGCGCTGGGGGGTTGCCGGGTGGCCGGCCCGGGAGGCCGCGTGTCGCTGGAAGACGGCGAACGAATCGAGACCTCGGCCGGCGTCTTGGCGGCCGTTTCAACGCCGGGTCACGCGAAGCGGCACTTCTGCTTTCACCTGCCCTCCGCCGGCGCCGTGTTCTCGGGCGACTTGATCTTGGGGGAGGGCGACACCACCTGGGTCGGCGAGCATCCCGGCGCCGTCGCGGACTACTTGGCTTCGCTGGACCGTGTGGAAGCGCTGGCCCCCCGGATCCTGTATCCGGGGCACGGTCGGCCCGTGCGCCGTCCGGCCGAAGCCGTCGCCCGCTTCCGGCAGCACCGGCTGGAGCGGATCGAGCAGGTGCGCGCCGCTCTCGCGGCCGGGGTGGATCCGGCGCCGGAAGCGCTGGCGGCGCACGTCTACGGTCGGCTTTCTCCCGAATTGTTCGTCATGGCCTGCAGGTCCGTGGCGAGCGTGCTCGACTACCTCTCCGCCGACCCGCCGGCGTCCGGATGATCTCCAAGGCCGCTCTCGCCGAACTGGCCGGCATCTGCGGCCAGGACGGGGTCGTCGCCGAGCGCGATCGTCTGCTCGCCTACGAGTCGGACGGCCTGACCGCCTACCGCCACCTGCCCGCCGCCGTCGTGCTCCCGCGCACCACCCGCGAGCTGTGCGCCACGATCAAGACGCTGTCGGCGCGGGGGCTGGCCGTCGTGCCGCGCGGCGCGGGAACCGGACTGTCGGGCGGGGCCGTGGCCGCCGCCGGCGAAGTGATCGTGGGCACGGCGCGGATGGACCGCATCCTGGAGCTGGACCCGGCCAACCGCCGAATGCGGGTGCAGCCGGGCGCGATCAACGCCGAGCTCTCCGCGGCGGCGGCTCCTCACGGCCTCCACTACGCTCCCGACCCGTCGTCGCAGTCGGCCTGCACGGTGGGCGGCAACGTGGCCGAGAACTCCGGCGGCCCCCACTGTCTCAAGTACGGCGTGACGTCGCGCTACGTGACGGGCCTGTCGGTGGCGCTGGCGGACGGGTCGCTCGTGGAGTTCGGCGGCATGGGCAGGTCCATGGGCGGATACGACCTGACGGGCCTCTTCGTGGGCTCCGAGGGCTGCTTCGGGATCGCGGCCGAGATCGAAGTCGGCCTCGTGCCCGTCCCGGAAGGCGTGCGCACGCTGCTGGCCGTGTTCGGCAGCTTGGAGGCCGCGGGCCAAGCGGTTTCGGCGATTGTGGGCGCGGGAATGCTGCCCGCCGCGATGGAGATCGTGGACGGGCCGACGATCCGCGCCGTCGAGGAAAGCGTCTTTGCGGCCGGCTATCCGAAGGACGCGGAGGCGGCGCTCGTCTTGGAGTTCGACGGCGTCGAAGCGGGACTGCTGGAAGAAGCGGCGCGTGCGCGGGAGCATTGCCGGGCGGCCGGCGCGTCCGAGATTCGCGAAGCGCGGGACGAAGCGGAACGGGCCGCGCTGTGGAGGGGGCGCAAGAAGGCGTTCGGCGCCATGGGCCGCATCGCTCCGGACTTGCTGGTGCAGGACGCCACCGTGCCCCGGACGGCGTTGCCGGCGGTGCTGCGCAAGATTTCCGCCATCGGCCGCGAGTCCGGCCTCAAGGTGGCCAACGTCTTTCACGCGGGCGACGGCAACCTGCATCCGAACATCCTCTTCGACCGCTCGGACGCCGCGGAGATGGCGCGGGTGGAGAAGGCGTCCGCCGAGATCATGCAGACGTGCGTGGCCGCGGGCGGCACGATCACCGGCGAGCACGGCGTCGGAATCGACAAGAAGTCCTACATGCCGCTCGTCTACGGCCCGGACGAGCTGGGCGTCATGTGGGGACTGCGCCGGGCCTTCGACCCCCACGGCGTCTTCAATCCGGGCAAGGTGCTGCCGGAGGGGTCGGACCCCGCCACGGAAGCGGTGCGGCCGAATTCCGTCGGAAGGACGGCGGCCGGCGTGGCAGCGACGCCGACCGCATCGAGCCCGGCGGCCAGCTCGGAAGCAACGCCAACCGAGTCGATCGCGGCAGCGGCCTCGGTTCCGGCACCGACCGGGGAGCGGCGCGAAGGGGCGTCCGGCGCCGAGGACAAGCCGCGCGGGTCGCCGGGCCTCTGGGGCTCGCTTCCCGCCGCCGTGGCGGAGACGCTCCGGCTCGCGGGGCTCGGCGGCTCCGTAGCGTTCGGCGAGGATCCCCGCCAGAAGCCGGATTCGTTCAAGAGCGAGGGATACGAAGGGCCGTTCGAGGCGCTGGCCGGGCAAGCGGCTCTGGAATGGGTGCCCCCTGTCGCCGCGGCCGCCGTCGTCTTTCCGCGTTCGACCGAGGAAGTGCAGGCCGTCGTGGCGTCGGCCAACGAGACCGGCGTGCCCGTCTTGGCCGCCGGCTGGGGCGCTTGGCTGGCTGCCGGCGGCCGGGCGCGGGAACCGGGCATCGTGCTCTCCACGATTCGGCTGGACCGGCTGGAGCGTTGCGATCCGGCGGACCTCACGCTCGAGGCCGGGGCCGGGCGCAGACTCGGAGCCCCGGCTGGGCGGTCGGCGATGCCCAACATTGCGGCGGACCTGGTTGATCAGGGACAATGGCTTCCGCTGGACACGCCCGGGGCGCTCGCAGGCACGCTTGGCGGACTGGTGGCGACCGGCGAGCCTGGGGCGCTGGCGGGCAAGTACGGGAGGGTCCGCGACAACGTGCTGGGCCTGGAGATGGTCGCGGGCGACGGGCGGCGTCTCCGGTTCGGAGGCCGCGTGGTGAAGAACGTGGCCGGGTACGACTTGGCGCGCTTGGCGACGGGCAGCCGGGGCAGCTTGGCCGTGTTGACCCGCGTGTCCGTGCGCGTCTTTGCGCGTCCGCAGGCGGACGTCTTCGCCGAGTTTCGCGACCGCGCGGGGTGCGCCTTGGAACTGGCCGGCGAGCTGGCCTCTACTTCGCTCCCCTTGGCCGCTCTCGAAGCGAGGCCGGCGGGACCGAAGGAGGACGACGATTGCCGCTTGGCCCTTAGAGTCGTGGGCAACCGGGCCGAGGTGAATGAGACTAAACGAAGGCTTCGCGACTTGATCGAGGCCCGGAACGGCGGGGCGGCGGTCTCTTGGCTGGAGGGCGCCGTCGCCGCGTCGGAGTTCGAGCAATGGGACTGCTGGGAGGGGGACGCGCAGCTCGTGGTGCGGCTGTCGGCCTTGCCTTCCGCCTTTGTCGAGACGTGGCGCCGGGCGCGCGAGCTGTCGGCGGCCCTGGGCGGCCGGTGCAGCGGTCACGTGCTGCAGGGCACGGTCAGAGTCAAGGTCGCCGATCTCCCGCCGGACATGGATTCCCTGGTCGCTCGCCTGACCGAGACGCGCCGAGCGCTCGAGGAGACGGGCGGCGGACTGTCGGTCACGTCGGCGCCGCCGGCCCTGGGCGACAGGATGTGCTGGACGCGCGAACTCGAAGGCCAAGCCAGGCTCGCGGATCGCATCAAGGCGCTCTTCGATCCGCGGGGCGTGCTGGCCGCGCGGCGAACCTGAGATGACGAATCCCTCGCTGGCGCAGGCGCTCGAAGACCAGCGCCAGGGTCTGCTTGCCTGCGTTCATTGCGGCTTCTGCCTTCCGGCGTGCCCCACCTACCGGCGGCTCGGCGACGAGGCCGACTCTCCGAGAGGCCGGCTTTCCTTGATGCAGGCGGTGGTCGAGGGGCGGCTCGAGGCCGGTTCGGACGCGTTCCAGACGCACATCGGGCGATGTCTTGGTTGCCGGGCCTGCGAACCCGCGTGTCCGGCGGGCGTGACGTACGGACGTCTGCTGGAGCTCGCCCGACACGTAGGCCGGGAAGCGAAGCGACTGGACTTGGCGACTCGCCTCCTGCTGCGCGTGTTCGGGACGCCGTGGCTCGCCCGCCCGGCGATGGCGGCCGCCAGATGGCTGCGTGCGACGCGCTTGCCGGCCTTGGCGGCTCGCTTGCCGCTCGGAGGGCGTCCGGGGCGGCAATTGCGGATGGCGGCGGCCATGCTGGCGGCGTCGGCCCCCCAGACGAAGAAGATCGGCGGCACGCGGACGGATGGCGCGACGCCGGTCTCGGGCGCGAGGCCGCAACCGGCCACGGCTCTGGAACCGGGCATGCCCAGGGTCGCGACCCCCGGCCAAGGCCGTCGCCAGGGCGCGGGCGCGTCCGTCGCGTTGCTCGGCGGTTGCGTGCAGGCCGGCTTGTTCGGGCGGGTCAACGCGGCCACGAGACGGGTGCTCGAGACCAACGGCTACCGAATCGCGGACGCGCCCGGCCAAGGATGTTGCGGCGCCTTGCACGCACACGCCGGCGATCTCCATGCGGCCCGCGCCATGGCCCGGCGCAACGTGGACGCGTTTGCCGCCGCGAAGGCAGACTTTGTCGGGGTCAACGCGTCGGGTTGCGGCGCGGCCATGGCGGACTATCCCCATCTTCTTGCCCGGGATCGCGCGCTTGCAGATGCCGCGGCGACAGTGGCCGCGTCCGTCCGCGACGTGTCGCAGCTGCTGGGTCGCGGCGACCTCGTCCGCGGAGCGCCCGTGCCCGTCACGGTCGCATGCGACGAACCGTGCCACCTCATCCATGCGCAGGGCGTCGCGCGCAGCGCTCAGACCCTGTTGCAGGCGGTGCCCGCCTTGCGCCTCGTGCCCTTGCCCAAGGCGGACGAGTGTTGCGGCGGAGCCGGCATCTATGGACTGGTGCAACCCGAGCTGGGCGGCCGCATCGGCGGCGACAAGGTGGACGCCGTGCTGGCGACCGGGGCCGACGCAGTGGCGACCGGCAATCCCGGATGCATCATGCAAATCGGCGGCGGCCTTCGTCTGCGCGGCCACGCCGTCGCCGCGCTTCATCCCGTCGAACTCCTCGACGAGAGCTACGGCCGCGCAGGATTCTATGCCGGCAACGGCGCCGCGCCCGGCGATCCAGCGCGGCCGCTTGCATCTGCTGCAACGCAATGACGTCCAAGTCTCGCCCGAACTCGGACGCCTGCGCACTGGCCGGCGACTGCCTGGACCTTCTCGCCGCCTTGGTGGAAGCCGAATCTCCCTCGGGCGACGCTGTTGCAAACGCTCGCGTCGCGGGAATTCTCGAGACGGCGATGACGGGCGCGGGCGGGAACGTGGAATCGATCGCGGCGCCCGGACGGGGAGTTCACCTCGTGGGCCGCTTTCCGGGGCGAGGCTCGGAGCGACAGGGCGAGCGACCTCTTCTTCTGCTGGGACACATGGACACCGTGCATCCCGCGGGCACGCTGAAGCGCTTTCCGTTCGCCGTCGGCGGCGACCGCGTGGAAGGCCCGGGCGCATACGACATGAAGGCCGGTCTCGCTGTCGCCGTCGCCGCGATGCGTCTTCTGGCAGCCAAGGGATCGCGTCCGCGCACGGAGACTTGGTTGCTCGTCACGTGCGACGAAGAGATCGGCGCGCCTCATTCGCGGCCGACGATCGAATCGAGCGCAAGGCTGTCCCGGGCCGGCTTGGTGCTGGAGCCGTCCGCGCCCGGCGGAGCGGCCAAGACGCGCCGCAAGGGCGTTGCGGAATACCAGCTCGCGGTCCGAGGCCGTCCTGCCCACGCGGGCATCGAGCCCGAGAAGGGCGCCAGCGCCGTGCACGAACTGGCGCATCAGATTGAGCGCATTCGCGAGTTGGAGGGTCTTGGCGAAGGGACGACGGTCAATGCAGGCACGATTCGCGGCGGCACGCGCAGCAACGTCGTCGCCGAGGAGGCCTCGTGCGCCATCGACGTGAGGTTCTGGACGCAGGCCGACGGGCAGCGAGCCGACAGGGCCCTCCGCTCGTTGCGGGAAAGAGATTCGCGTTGCCGCTTGCATGTGGAAGGCGGGATCAACCGAGGACCCCTGGAAAGGACCAAGGCCTCGGCGCTGTTGTTCGAACAGGCCCGCGGCATTGCGCGGAGCGTTGGACTGACGCTGGGCGAGGCGCGCACGGGGGGCGCCAGCGACGGCAACATCGCCTCGGCGGCGGGCCTCCCGGTCTTGGACGGCTTGGGACCGGACGGCGGCGGCGCGCACACGCTGGACGAACACGTCCTGCTGAGCGACGTGCCGCGCCGAATCGAATTCTTGGCCGCCCTGATCGAGAAGCTGTGACGACCGCGATTTGCGCAGATTGCAAGATTGCGTTATTGTTTCGTCGTTGCGGGCCGACTGTTTGCGCGTCGCCGAAGCGCTGGACGCGGCAGCCAGTACGGCATTCACTACGTTCGATCAGACATAGGAGATGCTGATCACATGGCTGGAAGCGAGATGCGCATTTACCGGAGCGCCCTGGAGCAAGCCAAAGCGGAATTGGCGAACCACGGCAAGCGCGGCGACGAGCTGCGGGCCACGATTCGCGGGCTTGAGGCTCTGCTGGCCGCCCCGACGGCCCCCAAGAAGCCTGGTCCCAAGCCGGGGGCGAAGAAGAAGAAGCCGGGACCGAAGCCCGGACGCAAGCCGGCGGCCAAGAAGAAGGCCAAGCCTGCGAACGGCCGCAGGAGCCGCCAGCAGGGCGCAGGACACCCCGAGGTGAAGCGGTTCGCTTATCGGGGCAAGGGAGTCACGGCGGCCTACCGCAGCTTCGTGGCGCAGTACGGCGCCAAGTACACGGTGCCGCAGGTCCGCAACGCGTTGATCGCGGGCGGTCTGAAGAAGGACCCGTCGGCAGTCCTCACGGCCATTCACGGCATCATCCGGCGCGACCGGATCGCGGCGGAGAAGAAGAAGGCGGCCAAGTAGGGCGCAGAAGCCCCGGCTGTCCATCTTTCTTTCCCGGGACCGCTCGGGCCTTGTTGTCCGGGCGGCTCTCGGGAAAGAGAAGCCGCAGTTGGCCGCCGCCATCGCCGATGTCTGCATGCGGTCGGCGCCGCGGCGCCGGGAACTTGGTTGTCGGCGCGCCGGCGTCATGAAGGTCGGCGTCATGAAAATCGAGAAGGCGGTGTTGCGCGAGCTGGCGTTGGAGCTCGTCGAGCCCTTTGCCATCAGCAGCGGCAGCACGCGCACGAGAAGGGTCTTGTTGCTCTCCCTGGCGTCCGACGGACTTGAAGGGTGGGCCGAGTGCGTCGCAGGCGAGACGCCCTCGTATTCGTACGAAACGACCGACACGGCGTGGGCTGTCTTGACGACGTGGCTTCTGCCCGGTCTCGTGGGGCAGCGCGTGCAGGATGCGCGACGGCTTCGCCCGGCTCCTTGGCTTCGCGGCCATCCCATGGCGCGCGCGGCCGTCGAGATGGCGGGGTGGGATCTGGAAGCCAAGCGCCGCGGGGTCTCGTTGCGCGACCTGCTGGGAGGGAAGGCCGACGCCGTTCCGGTCGGCGTGTCCATCGGCATTCAGGAATCGGACGGCGATCTGCTGGCGAAGGTGGAGCGACATCTCGCCGAGGGCTACCGCAAGATCAAGATCAAGATCAAGCCGGGGCGAGACGTGGACATGTTGCGCGCCGTGCGGAAGTCCTTCCCGGGCGCGCCGTTGATGGCCGACGCGAATTCAGCCTATGCGTTGCCGGGCGACCTGTCTCTCCTTCAGCGCCTCGACGACTTGAACCTGATGATGCTGGAGCAGCCGTTGCACCACGAGGACCTGCTGGATCACGCAACGTTGCAGCGCAGCCTGAGCACGCCCGTGTGCATGGACGAATCCATACGCTCCGTCTCGGACGCCCGCTTGGCTGTGCGCCTAGGCGCAGGCCGCATCGTCAACATCAAGCCCGGCCGCGTGGGCGGCTTCGGCCAGTCCTTGGCTGTTCACGACCTCTGCCGCGACGCGGGATGGCCGGTCTGGTGCGGAGGGATGTTGGAGTCGGGCGTGGGACGAGCGCACAACGTGGCGCTGGCGGCGTTGCCGGGCTTCGTCTTGCCGGGCGACATATCCAACTCGCGGCGCTATTGGCGCGAAGACGTCGTCGAGCCCGAGTTCGAGATGACGGACGGCATGATGCCGGTGCCGGACGGACCGGGCATCGGCGTGGCGCCGCGCCGCCGCCGCATCGAGGCCCTCGCAACGCGCACGGCGACGTTCAAGGCCTGACGGGCCGGCCGGCGTCCGCGCAAGGGGTCGGATCGCCACGCGGGCGTCGACGCCCCGGTTGCACCGCCGCCCACGTCGCGCATCGGCTCGCCTCTGTACGGGTCGGATCGCCACGCGGCGTCGATGCCCCGGTTGCACTGGAGTCGGCGCTCCGCGTTCCGTCGCGACAAGCGCGCGACTTGGCCCGGCTTGGGTCCCGCCGCTCAGGCCGCGGGGCGAAGGCAAGCCGGGCAGAAGCGCCAGCCGCGCTCCATCTGCTCCCCGCAGGCGCAGGCCGCGGCCCTGGGATGCCCGCAGAAGGGACATCCGGCCGCTCCGGGCGGCAAGGCTTCGCCGCAAGCGGCGCACGCCACGCCGCCGGTTTCGGACAGGGCGATGATGCGCCCGGCTTCGTGCGGCGTCGTCACGCCCTCCGCAATCTGCCGTCTTGCGTCGCGAGCCATCGAGACCATGCCGTTTCGCCGGGCGAGCGCGCGCAGGGCGGCCACGGAAGCGCCGCCGGCCACCGCCGTCCTGATTTCGTCGTCCACGACGAGGACTTCGAAGACGCCGCTTCGCCCCCAGTAGCCGTCCTTGCACACCTGGCAGGCCGAGCCCGCTCTTCCTCGGCAATGCGAACACACGCGCCGCACCAGCCTTTGGGCCACGACGCCTCCCAGTCCTCCGGCCAGAAGAAACGGTGGCACCCCCATCTCCAGGAGGCGCACGACGGCGCTCGGCGCGTCGATGGTGTGCACGGTCGTCAGCACGAGGTGGCCCGTCACAGCGGCGGACATGGCGATCTCGGCCGTCTCCCGGTCGCGTATCTCCCCCACCAGAATGACGTCGGGATCCTGCCGCAGCAGGGCGCGCAATCCCGACGGGAACGTGACGCCCGCCTTGCGGTCGATCTGCACCTGCGCCAGTCCGGGAAACCGGTACTCGATCGGATCTTCCAGCGTGACGATGTTGACCTGCTCGGAAGCCAGCTCGGCGACCGCTCCGGACAGCGTGGTCGTCTTTCCGCTGCCGGTCGGACCGGCGGCGAGCAGCACGCCTTGGCCGCGCGCGAGGATGCCCCGGAGACGCGCGAGATCCGGCGCCGCGAGACCCAGCGACCCAAGATCGCGCGGCGCGTCGCCCGGATCGAGAAGACGCAGCACCGCCTTCTCGCCTTCGTGGGTGGGCATCGTGGAAACGCGAACCGTGATTTCCGCGTTCTGCCGGCGCCCGCTGAAGCCCCCGTCCTGCGCCCGCCGCCGCACGGAGATGTCGAGGCCCGCCATGATCTTGACTCGCGAGATGGCAGCGCGATGAGTGCCCGGGGGCAGCTCGGCGGCGCGGACGAGGATGCCGTCGATTCGAAACCGCACCCGCGACCCTTCTCCCATCCGCTCGATGTGGACGTCGCTGGCCCGGGCGTCCATGGCCTCCGCCAGCAGATGATCCACGATCCGAACGATCGGCGCCGCGCTCGCCTCGCGTTCCAGAACTTGGCGCTCGCCGCCGCCGGACCCGGGGCTGGAGGGCGCGCGGGCCAGGCGGTCCAGCAGCTCCGGGAGCTCGCCGCCGTAGGCGTCCTTGACGGCTTGCAGCACCGCCGACGGCTGGGCGACCAGCGCCTCCACGTGACACCCGGACCGAAACCGCACTTCCTCGACGGCTTCCGCGTCCAGCGGATCGGCGAGCAGCACGCGTAGCCGGCGGCCCTCGACGGACAGCGGCAGCACGCCCTTCGCCCGCGCCAGCTGCGGCTCGATCCGCGCCAGCGCCTCCCGGGTGGGCCGAAACGGGGGCGCCGCGAACGCGAGGCCGAGCTGCCGCGCCAGAGCCTTGGACAGCTGCACTTCGTCCACCAAGCCGCGTCGCAGCAGAATGTCCGCCAAGCGCCTGCCCGAACGCGCCTGCTCCTCCAGGGCGGCGTCCAGCGCGCTCTTCGCCAGCGCCCCGCCGTCAAGCAGGATCTCGCCCAGTTGCCGTCCGCCGTCCGCCATGCCCACAAGATGGCCGACGGCGCGGGACCATCCCATGGCCGAACGGGACGCCCGCCGGGGGCGCAACCGGTTGGGGGCGCCCTCCCTTACGTCTCCGGCGAAATCGTCGACGATTCGCGCGCCGCGATCTCGACGGCGCAATCGGTTCTGCCTGCTCTCCCTTACGTCTCGGTGCTCTTCGGCCTAAGGTGGAGGGCCACTTCGGCTTCCACGGCCCCGATGTCGGCGCGCTCCTTCATGCCGTCGCGCACGCGGGGCAGGATCTTCTCGTACGCCGCGAGGACGCCGTCGCGCAAGCGGAGCCGCAGCACCTTGAGGGCGTTCACGTCGGCGCGGCTGGTGCGGCTTTCCTTCTTGGCCTGCTCCATGTCGCCCGGCCCGATCTCGAAGGGAGAAACCCCGACGTCGGGGTGACGTTCGGCGTCGATGTAGTGGAGCGAGACGCTCACGTCGCCCTGCGCCATGCCGTGCGAGATGTCGCCGATGGCCCGAAAGCGCGCCGCCAGCGGACTCATCTCCGTGCCTTGAGCCGCCTTGCGGTACGCCTTCTCGATCAGTCCGAAGAGACGCTTCAGTCGCTCGGGCGTGGTGGAGTCGCCGTCCGGAACGCCCGCGTCCATCTCGCGGCCCTTGGCCTGCTGGTCGTGCAGGGACAGAGATCGCTCCAGGTCGCGGCTTCGGGCGCGGTCGATGTTCTCGAGGATTCGGTCGTCGTGGCTTCGGCGGAAGTGCATTCGGGTTCGCTCGGGGGCTAGCGTGCGCTGCGCCTCGCAGTCGGGGCAGTCGCAGTCCGGTTACGATAACGCTTGGAGGCTTGCACGGCCAAGGAGCGGCGCGTAAGCTTCCGTCTCGGCGCACTTGCGCCCTCCCACTCGACAGGCGGCGAAAGGAACAAGGCGGATGGCTGACGATCAGTGGACGATGCAAGACGATCCCGGAATGCCCGACGACCTGCACGGGAACGGCGCTCCGCCGCTTCCGAACGTCTTCACGCGGGCGGTCATGGTGATCGTCTCGCCGGGCAAGCTGTTCGCTGCGCTGGCCGAGAGGCCGGCGGTCATCGGCGTCATGCTGCTCTCGGCCGCGGTCGGGGCGGTCGCCGCGGCAACCGCGCCCCCGGATCCGCAAGTTGTGGAGGCCATGGGGGAACTGGCGTCGTCGCGAGGGATCGGCATGATCGGCGCCGTTGTCGTGGCCATGCTCGCGCCGCTGTTCTACACGCTCATCACGATGCTTCTGTTCCGAGCGATCAGAAGAGACGACGTGACCTTCAAGCAGCACCTGGCCGTCAATGCCCACGCCCTGTTCATCCCGGTGATCGGCAGCCTCGCGCTCGTGCCGCTGTTGCTCGCCACCTCGGCTCCGTTGCAGACGTTCTCGATCGGCGGGCTGCTTGCTTTCCTGCCGGAGGGATTCCTGACGAAGTGGTTGTCCCAGTTCGGCTTGTTCTCGTGCTGGACCGTGGCCGTGGCGGCCCTTGGCCTGTCGGCGCTTGACGAACGCCGCACTTGGCGGGGGACGTTGATCGTCTTGGTCGCCCTTTGGGCCGTCTGGAACGCCGTCGGCGTCGTCTTGCAAGACTTCGCGCTTTCCTTCGCCGAGAACTTTGCCACCCAGTCCTGACCGAGCCGCGGCCCGGCTCGCCGGGGCTGGCGCCCCCCGCTCCCGCACGGGAGGCTGACCACGCCGGCCCCGGGCGCGTTGCGGTGCCAGCGCGACCACTTCTCGCTCCCCCGGGACGCGCACTACCTGAATTGCGCGTACATGGGCCCGCTCCCGCGCGCGGCCGAAGCGGCGGGGACGGCGGGCTTGCGCGAGAAGCGGTTTCCCGCCCGGATCGTCCCCGAAGACTTCTTTCGCGTGCCCGACGCGGTGCGCCGCCGCTTCGCGAAGCTGATTCGCGCTCCCGACGCCGCCAACGTGGCCGTCGTCCCCGCAGTGTCGTACGGCATTTCGACCGTTGCCCGCAACACGCGCCTGGGGCCGAGCCGGAACGTGGTGATCGCGCACGAGCAGTACCCCTCCAACGTGTATCCATGGCGCCGAGCCGCGGCCGAGCAGGGCGGGACCGTGCGGGTGGTCCGGCCGCCAGGCGAGGAGCGCGACGGCGGCGCGTGGACGGAGGCCGTCCTCGATCAAGTCGACGCCGGGACGGCAGTGGTGGCGATGGGCGTCGTTCATTGGACGGACGGCACGCCGTTCGAGCTGGAAGCGGTGCGGGCGCGTTCGGAGGAGGTCGGCGCGGCGCTCGTCGTGGACGCCGCCCAAGCCGCGGGAGCGATTCCCCTCGACGTGGGCGCTCTTCGGCCCGACGCGCTCTTCGCGGTGGGATACAAGTTCCTGCTGGGTCCGTATTCGTGCGCGCTGGGCTGGTACGGGGAGCGCTACTTGGACGGCGTGCCGCTGGAGGAGACGTGGATCGCGCGGCGCGGCGCGCAGGACTTCGGCGGGCTGGTGGACTACGTGCAGGAATACGACCGAGGCGCCGTCCGGTTCGACGGCGGGCAGCGGGCCGACTTCGTCGCCCTGCCCGCTCTGTCGGCCTCGCTCGACCTGATCCTCGAATGGGAGCCGGCCCGCATCGCCGCGTATTGCGGCCGCTTGGTGGCCGAAGCCGTCCCCGCTCTGCGCGAATTCGGCTGCTGGGTCGCGCCCGCGGAGTCCCGCTCTCCGCATCTCTTCGGCATCCGCCTGCCCGACGGCGCGTCGCCCGCCCGGGTCCGGGAGAGCCTCGAGCGGCGCAACGTGTGGGTGTCGGTGCGGGGAACGGTCGTCCGCGTGGCCCCGTTCGTCTACAACACCGGCGACGACATGGACGCGCTCGTGGCAGCGCTTGCGGAGGCGCTCGGCCGCTGACGCCACGCCCCTGTTGCGGGCCGAAGCGACCTGCCCATTGGCGCGCAACGGCAATCGAGGCGCTGGGCCGCTGACGCCACCGCCCGGGGCGGATGGACGCGGCCACCGGACGTTGTCCAAGCGCCGCGCAGGCGCCCGGTCTGCCTAGACCGGGGACCGGACTTGGGCCGGGGAGACCGGGGGCGCCGCGCAACCTCCAGGGCCGCGTCGGACCGTGGCGCGCCGGTCCCCTGCGGACGGGATGCGCTCGTTAAATTGCTTGGTCGCGGCCTGAGCGAAGCCGGGGGCCGGGGTCCGGCCCGTCGCGCCGCCGCCAGCTGATCCCGCGGACGGCCAGGAGAGCCTTCGTGCCCATCGATCCGGAACTGCTTGCGATCCTGGTGTGTCCGGAGACGCTTCAGCCGGTCGCCGAAGCGGACGCCGGCGTCCTGGCCCGCGCAAACGACGCCGTCGCAGAGAGTTCGCTCCGCAACCGGAGCGGCGAAGCCGTCGAGGAGCCGATCGAAGAGGGCTTGGTGCGCGAGGACGGGCAGGTGCTGTACCCCGTGCGCGACGGCATCCCCATCATGCTCATCGACGAGTCCATCGATCTCGCCGACTGCTGACGTGCCGTTCCGGGTCCGCGCCGGCCGCCTGGGCGGCGGAGCGATGAAGTCGCCCTCTGTCTCGCGTCGCGGTCCTGGTCGCGGGCGCCGGACGGGCGGCCGTGCTCGCCTCCGGGCCGAAGCTCAGCCGTGAGCCGCGGGGCCGCCTCGAACGTCACGGCGCGAGCGTTCGCGCGCTTCTACGCCCCGCTGGCCGCGACCAGCCTGCTGCTGACCGGCACCGACCCCATTCTGATGGCGGTTCTGGCGCGCACGGCGAGTCCCACGCAGACGGTGGCCGGCTACGGAGTGGCGTTCGCCGTGTGCGGCGTGCTCTACGCGCCGATGCTGGCCATGCAGCAGCTGGCCGCCGCGCGCTTGCTCAACGGGGCGGCGCTGGCTCCCGTCAAGCGCTTCGCCTGGGCGGCCGGCGGGACGCTTTCCCTGATTGGAGCGACCGTCGCCTTCACGTCCGCAGGCGACCTGGTGTTCGACCGGTGGGTCGGCGTAAGGCCGGAAGTGCTCGCCGAGGCGGTGCGCGCGATGCAGTTCCTCTGGCCGGTGCCCTTCTTGACGGCCGTGCGCGCAACGCACCAAGGCCGGCTGGTGGCCGGGCACCGCACGAAGCCGATCGGCTACGCGACGGGCGCGCGCACGGGCGTGCTGGCGCTCGTGGCTCTGGCGCTCGCCAGCGCGGGCGGCGGCGCTTGGCTGGGAGCGGCCGCGTTCACGGCGGGACTCGTCGTCGAGACGCTGGTGGTGACGTTCTCTTCGGCGCCGGGCGCCAAGGGCGCGCCGGGCGGTCCCGGCGCCGTCGCGTCCGACGGCGGGATCGAGGGGAAGGACGCCGGCCTCGGGCGCTTCTCGGCGCCCCTGATGGCCAACGTGCTCTTGTGGTGGGCCACGCCGCTCATCATCAACGCGGTTCTGGCGCGCACGCCCGGCCCGGACGCGGCGCTCGCGGCCTTCACCATCGTGCAGGCGGTGGGGTGGTTCGTCGCGTCGCCCGTCGGACAGCTTCAGCACGCCAGCATTGCGCTCGTGGAGTGTCCGGCAAGTCATTCGCGCGTTCGGTTCTGGGGCGGCTTGCTCGCCGTGTCCATGGCCGGCCTGCTTCTGCTGCTGGCGGCGGCGCGCGAGCCCTTCCTTCGCGCGTTGTTCGCGCTGGACGACTCCCTGCTGGCGCTGGCGGGACCCGCCTTGGCGATGGCCGCGGCCTACCCGCTGCTCTACGCCTGGCGGCAGTACTACCAAGGCTTGTTCGTCAGGGCCGAGAGCACGTTGGTGGTGGGAGTGGGCGCGCTGGGGCGCGTCGCCTGCATTCTCCTGGCGGCGCCGGCGCTGCGCGCGCTGGACGTGCAGGGGGCGGTCCTGGGCGTCGGCTTGAACGTGCTGGGCTTGGCCGCCGAATGCCTGTTCCTCGCGTGCTTGTCCGCCCGCAAGGTGATGCCGGGCCTCGAGGCGCGGGCTGCGGCGTTCGAGCCGGAAGCGTCCGAGGCGTGAGCGCGCGTTCGCGGCGTCCCGTCGCGGGTCGGGCGCCTCGGGCCGCAGTCGCGGGTCGCCGAGATGGCCATGGTGGCGACCGCCGGACCGGTCCGTCGCCGGGACGCGAAGCCGATTTTCGCGCGGCGCTTCTGGCGCACTTCGACGCCAACCGGCGGCCGTTGCCGTGGCGAAGCGACCGCAACGGATATCGGGTTCTGGTTTCGGAGTTCATGCTGCAGCAGACGCGCGCCGAGACCGTCATCCCGTACTACCGGCGTTGGCTGCGCCGCTTTCCGAGCTGGGACGCGCTGGCCCGGGCTTCGAGCGACGAAGTGGTTCGGGAGTGGCAGGGACTGGGCTACTATGCGCGCGCCCGGAACTTGCATCGTGCGGCCCGCATCGTGCGCGACGACTTCGGCGGGTGCCTGCCGGCGGACACGCATGCGCTGAAGACCTTGCCGGGAGTGGGGGACTACACGGCCGCGGCGGTCGCCAGCATCGTCCACGGGTCGCCCGCCGCCGCCGTGGACGGCAACGTCCGCCGCGTGCTCTCGCGCCTGCTGAACGTCGCCGATCCCGTGCCGTCGCAGCTGCGCCGGGAGGCGTCGCGCCTGCTCGACCCGGAGCGTCCCGGGGACTTCAACGAGGCCATGATGGAACTCGGTGCCACCGTGTGCCTGCCCCGGAAGCCGCGTTGCGACGCTTGTCCGGTCGCTGGATTCTGCGCCGCCCGAGCCGCCGGCGTAGCGAGCCTGCGTCCGTCCCGTCCGCGTCGGCCAAGGGTGCGCGAACTGGCCGTCGCGTCGGCCGTCCTGGTGGACTCGCGAGGCCGGACTCTGCTGGTCCGCCGCCCCGAAGAGGGTCTGCTCGCCGGCATGTGGGAATTTCCCAGTGCCGAGTTGCCGGGCCCGGCGGACCCGCGCCCGCCCGCCGAATTGATCGCGTCGCTGGCCGCCCGCCGCCTCGAGGAGCTCGGGGTGCCCGCCGCCTCGACGGCCCAGGCCCAGCCCCTCGCGCCCGTCAAGCACGCCTTCACGCATCTTCGGGCCACGTACCATCCCGTCGTCGTCGAGCTGGGCTGGGCCGGGCCGCGTGATTCTCCGGCGTCGGCGGCCGTGGACGCCGCCCGCCCGTCCGCCCGTCCCGCACCGTCGGTCGCCGCCGCGAAGGCCCGGCCGACCGAACAGTTCGGAGATGCCCCCGCCTCCGTGGACGCCGTTCGCCCGTCCGCCCGTCCCGCGGCGCGCAGGCCGCCCGAGAACCGCCGCCTGGTGGCCGTCTCGCCGGCCGGCTTCCGACAACTCGCCTTGCCGGTCGCGCAACAGAAGATCGCACTGGCGCTGGAACGCTGGCTGGCCGGATGCGACCCGTCCAGCCCACCGCCGCCCCGCTCCGAACCGGAAATTCCCGCAACGCCCGCCCTTCCATGAGCTTCCGCTTCCGCCCCGCCGACTACCAGCCGCCCCTACGCACCGACGACTTCATCGTCCGGGAGCCCCCAGGACCCGAGGCCGTGCCCATGGACGTCGTCTTCGTCGGCGGAGGCCCGGCAGGACTGGCCGGCGCGCTCGAGCTGGCCCGCCTCGGTCGAGAGAACCCGGCGTCCAGCGGCGGCCCCGGCGGCAGCCCCGGCGGCGACCCCAGCGACAACCCCGGCGACGACCCCGGCGGCGGCCCCGGCGAACTGGCCGTGGGCGTCCTCGAGAAGGCATCGGCCCTCGGCGAGCATTCCCTTTCCGGCGCCGTCGTCGCGCCGGGCCCCTTTCGCGACTTGTTCCCGGGCGTCGAGGACCGCGATCTCCCCTTCCGCCGCCCCGTGGAGCGCGAGTCCGTCTACTTCCTTCGTCCCAACCGGGCGGTGCGAATCCCCGTTCCGCCCACCATGCGCAACGAGGGCAATTTCGTCGCTTCGATCTGCGAAGTCGTCCGCTGGATGGGCGAGCGCGCCGAGGAAGCCGGCGTGGACGTGCTCCCGGGCTTTCCGGCCGCCGCGTTGCTGGTGGACGGCGACCAAGTCGTGGGCGTGAGAACCGTCCCCTCGGGACTCGACAGGAGCGGCGCCCCCGGAGCCGCCTACGCCGAACCGGTCGACATCGCCGCCCGCGTCGTGGTCCTGGCGGAGGGTGCGCGAGGCCCACTGTCGCAGGCGTACCTGGACTGGCAAGGCGTCGCCTCGCCGAATCCCCAGATATTCTCGCTCGGCGTCAAGGAGCTGTGGCGCGTCGCGCGGCCCCTGGACCGCGTCGTCCACACGGTCGGCTGGCCCTTGTCCTCCGGCTTCGGGGGCTCGTTCGCCTACCCGATGGACGACGATCTCGTGTCCCTGGGGCTCGTGGCGAGCCTGGACGACCCCGACGCCCGCCTGGACGTCCACGCCGAGCTGCAGCGCCTGAAGCGGCACCTCCTCTTTCGCCGGATGCTCGAAGGAGGCGAGCTGCTGGAGTGGGGCGCCAAGACGATTCCGGAAGGCGGCTGGCACTCGTTGCCCCAGCGGCGCCACGGCGCGGGACTCTGCATCGTCGGCGACGCCGCCGGCTACGTGGACGTGGCCTCGCTCAAGGGCATCCACTACGCCGTGCAGTCGGGCGTGCTGGCCGCGCGAGCCGTGCACCAGGCGCTCCGGGCGGACGACGTGTCGGCGAACGGCTTGTCGCAGTACACCGCGGCGACGCAACGCGCCTTTGCGCCGACCGGCCTGCGCCGCAACCGCAACATGCGCTTGGCGTTCAAGGGAGGCTTTTGGAAGGGGGGATTGAAGGCCGGCCTCGCCGCGCTGACGGGGGGGCGCCTGCCTGCCGGCAGGACTCGCGTGCCCGCCGACGCGGAAGAGCCGAAGACCCTTCGCCCGTCGCGACCCGGGACCGCTCCCGCCGGCGTCTCGAAGCTCGACGCCGTGTTCAAGAGCGGCAACCAGACGCGCGACGACATTCCGCCGCACGTGTCGGCTCCGTCGGACCTGCCCCCGGAGGTCGCCGAGATGTACGCGCACATGTGTCCGGCGGGCGTCTACGAGCTGGGCGCCGACGGGCGGCTCGTCGTCAACGCCCCCAACTGCGTAGATTGCCGGGCGACGGACGTGCTGGGCCCCCGCTGGTTCCCCAGGGAAGGCGGCAGCGGCCCCCGCTACCAGCGCATGTAGGCGCGCGCCGGCGCTTGGCCGCGCCCCCCGAACCCCCCGCAAAGGAGCAACTCATGAGCGTCCGCAACGAGACGACGACCGAGGACCCGCGTGTCGCGACGCCGCCGGGGCCGGCGAGATGAGCGTCCGCAACGAAGCGGCGATCGCCAAGGCGGGACCGATCTGCATGACGGGACTCGTCCGCGTGGAGCTGCCCGGCGGGGACGTGCGCGAAACCGCCGAGGCCGCGCTTTGCCGGTGCGGCCAGTCCGCGGACAAGCCCTTCTGCGACGGCTCGCACGCGGCCGCCGGCTTCGACGATCCGGGCTTGATCGAAGGCGGACGCTTGGTTGCGGGACCGGACGGCGCAGAGGCGGACGCCAGGGAGGCCGACGATCCCGTGACGATCGTCTGCGCGGCCGACGGCCCCCTTCTCGTGCGAGGCCCGCTGACCGTGATCGCCGCCGACGGCCGGACGTCCCAAGGCCGCAAGGGCGCCCTGTGCCGGTGCGGCGTGTCGTCGACCAAGCCCTTCTGCGACGGCTCGCACCGCCGAATCGAGTTCAAGACGTAGGGCGGCTCGCGCGGTTCCCGGCCTCCATCTGACCGTGGGCGGCCCCGAGCTCGCAACGATGTCGCCGACTGTCGTCCCCGGAGCAGTGATATCATGATATCACATTGCCTCCGAGTCCGGTGCCGAGCGCGAAGCCGGTCGAGGTTGGGCGCCGGGCGGACCCTCGAGAACGCCGCGTTCCTCGGGCAGCGGCGACGCAGGCGCTTGCGCGACGGCGCGGCGCGAGCGCAGATGCGAGACCAGCTCGGCGGCGCTGGCGAACCCTAGGCAGTCCTGCAAGGTGCTGACCGTGGGGAAGATCATCGAGATGCCGCCCTCGGCGCGAAGGGCCAAGGCGCGCGCGGGAGTCAGCCACGCCGCTTCGGTCGTCTCGCGTTCGTCGGCCGCCGCTTGGCCGGCGCGGGGAGCGACCGCGGCGAAGAAGCGCGTGTCGTACCGCCGGGCGACGGACGGCGGCGTCGTCCAGCGCGCGACGTAGGCGAAGGCTTGGCCGTCGATTCGCGCTCCCAGGTCTCGGAGGACCTGCGCGAAGGAACTGCGGCCTTCCAGCAACGCCGCGCGGCCCTGCCGGAGGGCGTCGTCTCGAAGCGCGGCCCCGCCGGCCCCCGCCAGCAACCCCGTCTCCTCGAACGTCTCGCGCACGGCGGCCACGAAGTAGGCGAAGGCCGGCGGAGCGCTTCCGGCCTGCAGGCCCAGCCGGCGCCGGGCCTCCGCAGGCGCCAGTCCGTCCCAACGCTCGGCCGCGGCCTCGGAGGCGTCGCCGGGATCGACGACTCCTCCAGGAAACACATGGGTCCCGGGCACGAAGCCCGCCGAACGCGCCCGTCGCACCAAGAGCGCCTCGGGACCCGTTGGGCCGTCGCGCAGCAGCACGAGCGTCGCCGCGGGCCGGGGAACTGCAGGACGGACCTCCGGCCCGGTGCCTCCCGGCGCGTCGGACACGCCGTCGGAGGCCGGAGCATCGCCGTCAGCTCGGCTCATCTCCTTGCCCTTCCCGCGTTCGGGTCCGCCGCCGCCGGCGGTCGGCGTCCATCGGGCAGGCCACGCGCCTGGCGGCGAGTCTCGTTCTGGCGAATTGGGCGTTGGGGAGCGGAAGGAGAATCGGCGCCGGCCGCCTCGCGAACGATCCGCGCACCCAATGCCGCCCGGCGACGAGCGCACTGGAATTGATCGGCCGAGGCTGGCCGCTGGTCAAGAGCGCCGGGATCGAGGCCGCCCGCCGTCCAAGCCTTCTTCGCCCATGGCGCCGCCCGCGCGCTTGGCCTAGACTGAGGGACTTGGACGGGTCGGGACGGTCGTCCGAACAACGGGCGTCCGGCCGTGGACCGGCGCCGCGCAGACAGCAGGCTGCGGCGAAGTTGGGCGCCGCGAGCCGCCAAACCGACGAGGCCGTGAGCTAGAGATGAAGACCGAGAAGCCGTCGTTGCCGGTGCTGCCGCTTCGGGGCACGGTCGTGTATCCCGGCGTGGCCGTGCCCATCTCGGCGGGCCGTCCGGGGACGGTCGAAGCCGTGCAGGAATCGCTCGAGGGAGACCGCCGCCTCTTTGCCGTCGCGCAGCGCAAGGATGTCGACCAGCCGCGCGGCGCCCTGCTCTACAAGACGGGCACGATCGTGCGGGTCATTCAGACGCACCGGGCGCGCCGCGGCATCCAGCTGCTGGTGCAGGGCGAGTCGCGCGCGCGGGCCGAACTCTACGAGGAAGACGGCGAGGCGATGCTGCGAGCCACGCTGTCGCCCGTGGAACGGATCGCCCCGCCCGACGTGCAGGACCCCGCCTTCGCGGCGCTGGACGCCGAGCTGCGCCAGCGGGCCGCCGAGCTCGGGACGCGCCGGGGCGTGCCTTCCGAAGCGCTGAGCCAGCTGATTCAGGGGATGGAGGACCCGGGCGCGTTCGCGGACTTGGTGGCGTTCTACCTGGAGCAGCCGGCGCCCGAGAAGCAGGCGCTGCTCGAGATGCTGGACGACGAGGAACGGATGCGGGCCTGCTTGGTGGCGGTCGAGAAGGAGCTGGTCCGCATCGACGCGCAGGAGGACATCCAGGCGAAGGTCCAGGAACACCTGGGCGAACGGCAGCGGGAGATGCTCCTGCGCGAGCAGATGAAGCAGATCCGCAAGGAACTCGGCGAAGAGGGGGAGCGCAGCGAGGTCGAGGAGCTGCGCGAGCGGCTGGCGGCCTTGGAGCTGGGCGACACCGCCAGCAAGGAAGTGGAGCGCGAGTTGCGGCGCCTGGGCCGGACCCAGTCGCAGTCGGCGGAGTACCAAGTCATCCGCACGTACTTGGAGTGGGTCTCCGAGCTGCCCTGGAACGTGCGCACGGACGACAAGATCGATCTCAAGGTCGCAGAGGACATCTTGGCCGAGGACCACTACGGTCTCGCGGACGTCAAGGATCGCGTTCTGGAGTTTCTGGCCGTGCGCAAGTTGCAGCAGGAACGGGCGGCCGAAGAGGCCGCGGCCGAGCACGGCCTTGCGGAAGCGAACGGAGCGGGCGACGCGAGCGCCGCGCCCGAGCCCGCCGGCGATTCCGACGATCCGCCGCCGGACGAGCCCGCCGGCGACCCGCCTTCCGACGGGTCCGGCCGCCCGGAGCAGGACCTCTCCAACGGGGCGTCCGGCAGCAAGGGGCCCATCCTGCTGTTCGCGGGTCCGCCCGGCGTCGGCAAGACCAGCATCGCGCGCTCCATCGCGCGCTCCGTCGGTCGCAAGTACGTGCGCATTTCCTTGGGCGGCGCGCGCGACGAGGCCGACATCCGCGGGCACCGGCGCACCTACGTCGGCTCCATGCCCGGACGCATCATCCAAGGAATCAAGGAAGCCGGCGCCAAGAATCCGGTGTTCCTGCTCGACGAAGTGGACAAGCTGGGCGTCTCGTTTCAGGGCGATCCCAGTTCGGCCCTGCTGGAAGTCCTGGATCCCGCGCAGAACCGCACCTTCATCGACCACTACCTGGGGGTCCCGTTCGACCTCTCCGAAGTGCTGTTCATCGCGACGGCCAATTCGGCGGACCGGATTCCGGCGCCCATGCTGGACCGCATGGAGCTCGTGGAATTCCGAGGCTACACCGAGAAGGAGAAGCTGGAGATCGCCCAGCGGTACTTGGTGCCGCGGCAAGTGCGCGAGTCCGGTCTCCGCGAGGAAGAGATCGACATCGACGAGGAAGCCATCCTGGCCGTCGTGCGCAAGTACACGCGCGAAGCGGGAGTTCGCCAGCTGGAGCGCGAGACCGGCAAGCTCGCCCGGAAGGTTGCGCGGCAAATCGCGTCGGGCGCCTCGCCCGAGGTGAAGATCACGCCGAAGACGGCGGGCGAGATGCTCGGCCAGCCGCGGGTGCATCCGGAGCGCCGGGCCTCCGAGGACTCCGTCGGCGTGGCGACGGGGATGTTCTACACGCCCATGGGGGGCGACATCATGTTCGTGGAGGCCAGCGTGATGCCGGGCGAGGGCGAACTGGTGCTGACCGGGCAGCTGGGCGACGTGATGAAGGAGTCGGCCCGGGCCGCTCTGTCCTACGCCAAGAGCCACATGGACGCCTTGGACATCGCGGCCGGCGCGCTGGACAAGCGCGAGATCCACATCCACGTGCCGGCCGGCGCGGTGCCCAAGGACGGACCTTCGGCGGGCGTCACCATGGCCACGGCGCTCGTCTCGGCGGTCTCGGGCCGGAAGGTCCGCAGCGACCTGGCCATGACGGGCGAGCTCACGCTCACCGGCCGGGTGCTGCCCGTCGGAGGCGTGAGGGAGAAGGTTCTCGGCGCGGTGCGGGCCGGCATCGACGAGATCATCCTGCCGAACGAGAACAGGACCCACCTGGAGGACCTGCCGCGCCCCGTGCTCGAGGAACTGACGGTGCACCTGGTGGACGACCTGCACCGGGTGGTGGAGCTGGCGCTTCGCAGGCCCGAGAAGAAGACCCGGCCCTGGGCAGGCACGACGGCGGAAGGCGACGCGACGGAGCCGCACGCGCCGCTCTGACGGGTGGCCTTCCATGGGGCGGCCCCCCGGGTGCGGATCCGCCGCCGTCGTTCGTCAGACGAAGGCGATGGTTCCGGCGGGCCCTTCCGTGAATTCCCCGATCGCCGTTGCCGGCTCGCCCTTGGCCTCCAAGGCCGTCAGCATCTCGCGCGCGTGGCCCGGCGGACACGCAACGAGCAGGCCGCCCGACGTCTGCGCGTCCGACAGCAGGATCTTGGTCGTCTCGGAGACGCCGGGTCCGTAGGAGACCCAGTCCGCGGCCTCGGCCATATTGCGCCGCGTGCCGCCTGGGACGTGGCCGGCAGCGACGAGTTCGGCGATCCCGTCGAAGGCGGGCGCTCGGGCCGCTTCGACCCGGGCCGCCGCGCCCGAGGCTCGCGCCATGTTGCGCAAGTGACCGGCGAGTCCGTACCCGGTGACGTCGGTCGCGGCGCGCGCCCCGGCGGCCAAGGCGGCCTCGGAGGCGTTGCGGTTCAGGCGCGACATGACGTCCACGGCCTCGGCCTCCGTCCGGGCCGGGCAGGCGCCCTTCTTGATCGCCGTGGCCGCGATGCCGCTGCCCAGCGGCTTGGTGAGCACGATCCGGTCGCCCGGGCGCGCCCCGGCGTTGGTCAGCATGGCGTCGGGCGCGACTTCGCCGACGGCGACCATCCCGTACTTGGGCTCCGGGTCGTCTATGGAGTGTCCGCCCAAGACCGGCACGCCGGCTTCAGCGGCCTTCTGCGCGCCTCCACGGACGACCTCTTCCGCCATTCCCTCGCCCAGCAGGTCGCGAGGAAACGCCAGCAGGTTGAGCACGAACAGCGGCCGGGCGCCCATGGCGTACACGTCCGACAGGGCGTTGGCCGCGGCGATGCGGCCAAAGTCCCCGGGATCGTCGACGATGGGAGTGAAGAAGTCCGCCGTGGCGACGAGGGCCCGGTCCGGGACGATGCGGTAGACCGCGGCGTCGTCGAACGACGAGGCGTCCACCAGCACGCGCGGATCGTCCACCGCAAGAAGAGGACGCAGCACCTGCGCCAGCTCGGATTGCCCGAGCTTGCAAGCTCACCCGGCGCCGTGAGACAGCGTGCTCAGGCGAATGCGAGGCCGCTGGTCGCGCGGATTCGCGTCCGGTCCGGCCGCGCCGCGGGTCGCTTCCGCGCCCGGGGTTGCGGCGGCTTGGCGTCCTGGACCGCCGCCGTCCAGCGAGCCGAGACCGCTCATGGGACGTGCCGCAATTTGGCTTCGCTTTCGTTTCTTGGCGAAACTTGCCGCCGGGGGGACGCGCCGCCGTCGCCCCGGCCCTCGACCGACGCCCGCAAGAATCTACCGGATGCCGCCGTGAACCGCTTCGCCGCGTTGAGCACCTCCAGCACGCCTGGCACGCCCAACACGTCCGGCACGCCCAGCACGCCCAACGCGCCCAGCACGCGCCGCCGCCCGGAAACCGGCGTCCGCTCCGGCAAGCCCGAGCGCCACGAGTGTCCCCCGGCCGAGCACGAGAACGCGACGTCGGGTTGCGCCGTCTTCCGCCGAGACGACCGGAGCTTGCTGCGCATATGGGGACGCGCGCCCCGCCGAATGCTGCACGGCATGATCACCAACAGCGTCCCGGAACCTCCCCGGCCGCTCGAAGACGCTGCCGCCCATGCCCCGCGGAGGCCGGACTGGGAAGGGAGGCGGACCTACGGCGCCGTCCTCACGCGCAAGGGACGGATGGTCTCGGATCTGCGCACGTTCTGGCTGGGCGAGACCGAAGAGGCCGGCATCGCGCTGGACGCCGCGACGGCGGGCCGGGCCGGCCTTCTGGCCCACTTCGCCAAGTACTTGCCGCCGAGGCTGGCCAAGGTCGAAGACTTGGCGGAAGAGGCCGGCCTGCTCACGATCGCCGGAGACCAGTCCGGCCCCGTCATGACGAAGGTGTTCGGCGTCGCGCCGCAAGACGGATGCCTGGGATTGGACGGCGGGCTCGCCGAGGGGGGCGCCGTGGTCGCTCGCGGATTGGAGCAGCCGACTTCGTGGGACGTCTGGGCGCCGAAGTGGCGGCTGGAGGATCTCGCCGCCGAGCTCTGCACGGCGGGAGCCGTCCCGGCCGGCCGGGCGACTTGGGAGACGTTGCGCTTGGAGGCCGGCTATCCGGCGTACGGCGCCGAGCTGGACGAGTCCGTCATCCCGATCGAGGCCGGGCTGGAGCGCCGCGCGTTCGATCACGACAAGGGATGCTACACGGGCCAAGAGGTCGTCGTGCGCCTGCTCCACCGCGGGCGGGTGAACTGGCGACTGCGGGGCCTCCGCCTGGGAGAGGCCGAGGCGTGGCCGGGCGACTCGCTGTATCGGGCGCCGAGCGAGAAGGCCTGCGGCCGGATCACTTCCTGCGCGCGTTCGCCTAAGTTCGGCGAGTGGATCGCCATGGGCTACGTGCGGCGCGAAGTGGAACCGCCCGGCGTCGTCGCGCTCGGCAGTCCGGCCGGTCCGCCTGTGTCCGTGGTCGAGCTGCCGCCCGAGACGCGGTAGGGGTGCCGGTCCTCGGGGCGCGCTCGCCGGGCCCGGGTCCTTGCCGTAGCCCGTCCGGCGGCCGAGAGGCGGCCAAGGGGCTGGTGCGGCGCGCCGCCGGGTCCGCCCTTCTGCTTCTTGTCACGCCCGGCAGTCCTTGCGCTGGGCGACGTGGGCGGCGATGCGCGCGCCGTGCTCCCTGCCGTTCTCGATGAAGATCTTGTTGGCGTCGCGGCCCGCGGCGATCACGCCCGCGACGTAGAGGCCCGGGGCCGACGTCTCCATGGTTGACGGGTCGTGCAGGGGAATCCCCGTGTCCGGGTCGACGCGGGCGTCGAGCGCGGCCAGCAGCGTCTGATCGGGCCGCCATCCCGTCATGGCCAACACCCAGTCGGCCGGGATCTCGGAGCGCGCGCCGGGCGGCTCGGACGCGATCAAGGCCGTGCCGTCTCCCAGCCCCGCCACGCGGGAACGCCAGTGCATCGGGATCTCGTCCGAAGCGATGCGGTTGTCGATGTCGGGACGCACCCAAGGCTTGACCCCTCGGTCCAACTTGTCGGCGAAGTGCACCATCTGCACGCGCGCGCCGTTGCGGTGGAGGTCCAGCGCCGCTTCCGCCGCCGAATTCCCGCCGCCCACCACGACCACGTCCTGATCGAAGTATGGATACGGTTCGGCGTAGTAGTGGACGATCCGCCGCTCGTACTCCTCGGGCGAAACGGGCAGGTCCAGCCAGTTCGGCTCCCCCAGTCCGCCGGTGGCGATCGCCACGGCCCGCGTCCGGATCCACTCGGCTCCGTCTTCCGAAGCCGTCGGCGCGCCGATGCCCTCCCGGGGTCGCGACGGCAGGGAGCCCGGTCCCGGCACGCTGCGCCTCGCGACGACGCGCAACCGAAATCCTCCGGGCTCGCCCGACCTGCCCCCCGGCTCCCGCCGAGCGTCCACCACTTCCTGGTACTGCCGCACCGACAGGCCGTGACGCCGGACGACGTGCCGGTAGTACGCCAGGGCTTCGCGCCGGGTGGGCTTGGGCTCGGGAATCGTGAACGGAACGCCGCCGATCTCCAAGCGCTCCGCCGTCGAGAAGAACGTCATGTAGTACGGGTACAGCGTCAGCGAGCGGGCGACGCAGCCCTTGTCGAGGACGACGTAGGAAAAGCCCTGCTCCTTGGCGGCGACGGCCGTGGCCAGCCCGCACGGACCGGCGCCGACGATGACCAAGTCCAGCGGCGCTTCTCTCATCTTTGTCGGCGTCGGAACGATGTCGGCGGCCGCTACTGCCAGCGTCCGACGATGGCGCGTCCGGGCAGGGCGCCCTCGACGTTCTCCTCGTCCCGCACCACGAACTCGCCGCCCACGAGCACGTGCACGACGCCCACGGAATAGGAGAGGTCGTCTTCGAACGTCGCCGTGTCCAAGATCCGCTCCGGGTCGAACACGGTGACGTCGGCGTCGGCCCCTTCCTGCAGTCTCCCCTTCGCCTGCATCTGCTCCGACGCCAGCTCGAGGCGCCGGGCGGGCATGATCGTGATCCGCTCCAGCGCGTCCATCAGCGACAGCACGCCCTGCTGCCTTACGTAGCGGCCCAGAAAGCGCGAGAACGTGCCGGCGCTCCGGGGGTGCGCGCCGGGCGCATAGGGCATTCCGTCCGAAGCGATCATCACGAAGTCGCGGGCCACGGCCTCGCGAATCCACTCGGGCCGCATCATGTGAATGATGACCGTGCCTCCTCTGGCGCGGTAGCGCGCGAAGCTCGCCTCCGTCAGGCGCTCGCCGGTGTCCTGCCACTGCACGTCGCCGTAGCCGATGCCGAGCCTGTCCTGCCATCCGGAATCGAAGATGGCGGATTGCAGTCCCGTGGACGCGGCCGTGTACGGGTACGCCTCGGTGGTGACGTCGATGCCCCGGGTCCTGGCTCCGCCGATCAAGTCCAGCACGGGCGAGATCGCTCCGAGGCTCGAGCTGTTGACGTGGACGACGTGCAGCGGGGCGCCCGTGACGGCGGCGTTGGCGACGACTTCCTGAATCGCCCCCAGCCCCATGCTTCGCACATGGGTGTAGATCGTCGCCTGGTTGCGCGCGGCCACTTCGAAGACGTGCAGGATTTCGTCGTGCGTGGCGCCGGGATAGTACTGGTGCGCCATGCCGATGCCCAGCGCGCCTTGCGCCAGCCCCCGCTCCAACGCCTCGGCCAAGGCCGCGTAGTCGTCCGGATCGACGGCGTCGTAGCGCGCCTGCGAACTCGTCGAGCCCAGCG
This sequence comes from Longimicrobiales bacterium, assembly GCA_965242735.1. Lineage (GTDB taxonomy): Bacteria > Gemmatimonadota > Gemmatimonadetes > Longimicrobiales > Gaopeijiaceae. Next base: position 195,022 of record OZ251497.1, read on the forward strand.
CCCGCTCGCCGGCTTCGGCGTCGGTGCGCAAGACGTTCAGGGCCCGTTGCAATGCTTGGGCGCGGGTCGGCATCGCCCAGACGCGGGCGGACATGTGCGACACCGACGTGCCGTAGTTCAGCAGCGCCCGTCCCTCCCTGCGGGCCAGGAAGGACGCCGGGTCGCCCATGCCGCTCTCCAGCTCCAGCGCCGTCGTCACGCCGTCGCGCGCCTGGAATTCGTTGGCGCGGTTGGTCTGCCCGTGCGCGTGCATGTCGATGAAGCCGGGCGCCACGACCAGCCCGGTCACGTCCACGACTTCGTCCGCCGCCAGAGGCTCCAAGGAAATCGCGACGATCCGTCCGTCGCGGATGCCCACGTGCGCCACCTCGTCGCGGCCCGTCTGCGGGTCCATGACGCGGCCGCCCGCCAAGACCAAGTCGTAGCTCTGCTGGGTGGACCCGGGCGGCGGCCCGGCGGGCTCCTGTTGCGCCGCGGCTTGGCCGGCAAGGAGACATGCCGGCAACAGGAAGCGGGAAGAGAAGGACGAGAGCGTGACGAGCGGAGACATGGCGAATTCCAGAAGCAACGGAGGCCAGTTGCGAATCTAACGAGTCCTGCCCCCGGCGGACGACGTCAGGCCGTCTGGGACGTGGCGAGTCAAAGTGCGCCCCTTAAGTGATGTAGATTCCCGCGTTCTCCGACCGAAAACGACATCGACATCGAGCTTGGCCACGAAGCGCTGTTGGGTGGGGCCGTGCCAGTACGTCGCGAGGACGACACCGTCGGGCGTCGCGTTCCACACGGTGTAGTCGTCGGCCACCGTGGCGCGCGCCAGGACGGCACGGTCTGGAGCCACGACAACCCAGAACGAACGTCTGGCCGCCCTCTTCGGGATCAACCAAGGCGACGTTCAGCATGTTTCTGTCCGGCAACTCCACGAGGTCGTGAACTTCTCTCCGAGCCGGGCCCGTACGTTACGGCCCGGTCCAGCTCGGCCGGGATCGTCGCCGCAGTAGCCGCTCGCGATCAGGCCGACGTTAGGAGTGGCCACGACGTACCCTCGGGCCGGAAGCCCCGGCCGGTATCGGTCCAATCTCGAAGAACCCCACGCGCCTGCTGTCCCAAACCAAACATGCCTCCACCCGGCGGGGGAACGATGCCGGACTTCGCGCGGCCCGTCGCCGTCGCGAAGCGCCACTCGGTCAGGCCTCCGTCGGGTGAGATCGAACACTTCCGAGATGCGCAAGTCCCCGACCCAAACCGAACCGCCCGGCCATTGCGCAACGCCGACGACAGCCGACCCTAGCGGGCATTGCTACCGCTCAGTACGGCGATTTCGCGAGGCCTGCTCTTCCTCGAAGATATTGACCAGCCTGCTTGCAAGGCGCTCCTCTCGCGAGGCCTGCTCTTCCTCGAAGATATTGAACAGCCTGCTTGCAAGCCAAGCGCATACCCCCAAAACGATGAACGACGCGAGCGCGGTGAGTCCGAGAAAGACCCCGTTGGTCCAACTCAATGCAATTCCTCGGGAATCACTGGCCCCTCGGGGTTGCCATGGTCAGCCAAGTAGGCAGTCAGTTCAGCATCGAACGCCGCCAGGGTGCTCAACTGACGTTGGACCTCGGCCAACCGCGTGTCCCCGTAAGCCTGCCCACCGATGCACTCGGCGAGGTCCAGCAAGGCCATCCAAGCGGTACCGCACACTCCCACGGCGGCGCCGATGAGCCCCTTCACGCCGAGTCCCCTTCTCACGGCCCTGACGATCCTCCAAGCCCGGAATGCGCCGCCAGCAACATTTGCGCTCGCGAGGCAGCCGGCCACAGCAACGCTAGCCCTCCAACCCTTACCTCGGCATGGGCCGCCGTCTTCCGACGCGACCGGCACCGGCGCGTAGCTTGGGGCCATGCCTGCCACTTCGGCGCAGGGCATCGCAATTGCGGCTACCCGCGACGGGGCAAGAGTGGACGCCTCCACCAAAGGAACGCGCCACTCGACGGAGGAGGTCGCTTCAGCCGGGCGGGCCACCATCGCGGCGACTATCAGCGAAGCAAAGAGAAAAATGGGGGGGGGGGGGGGCGACGAACTGCGTTCATCGGGCACTCCTAGTGTTGAGGTGGTGCGTCGCCCATTGCGACGCATACGGAGCCTCGATGACTTCCATCCGGGGGCGTCCTTCTCGGACTCCTTCCCGTCCGGAAGTTCTCCGGCTCCCGTGATCCTACGGCAGAATCATAACACAAACCGGTGCGCTAGGCAAATGGCCGGGCATCCGAAACATGGAGACACCGCGAAGTCGCCAATTCTCCTTGTTGCACAAGCGTTTCGACGGCGATAGCCCGCCGAGCGACCACCGCCGTGGGTGGACAGCGGTCCCTGCGACGAGCGTGGCCTGCTCCCGCTCACGGCCTTCTCCGACGACCGGGGCGCGTCACCCCGGCGTCGCCGTCGGGCTAGTTCCTGCTCCCGGGCTCAGCCTCCATCGAACTGCTGCGGCAGTCCGGCGAGAGCCTCGCGGGACGGATCGGCTACCTGGAATTCGCAGCTAGCTTCGAGTCCATGAAGACGGCCCTTCGGGACGCGCGACGCGCGCTGGCCAGGTTGCGCAGGTCGCTGGAGAAGGCGCGCCGCGAGCTGGAGACGATGCGGTCGGCCCTCGAGGCGGCCGAGGACGCCGGCCTGCCGAGCGACGAATACGAAGAAGCGACGGAGCGGTTGCAGGCCACGTTGGACTGGCTCCATTCGGAGGAGGGACGATTGCGGGCCAAGGCGTTGGAGGGAGCGGGCTTCGGCGCGCTGGCCGGCAAGCGCCCGGACGATGCGCGGCCGTCCGGATGAAGCGGCGCGACTTCGTTCGGCGGGGCGTCGCGGGAGCGGCAATGGCGGGATGGGCGGCTTGGCCCGGCGCCGGACGCTCCCAGCTCGACGGGCGGGCCGTTGGCGCGTCTTTGAAGTCGGGCCGCGCCGATCTTGTCGTCCGCGGCGGCACGGTGTACGACGGGACGGGCGGTCCCCCGCGCACCGCCGACGTTGCCGTCTCGGGCGGACGAATTGCCGAAGTGGGAAGGCTCTCGGCGCCGGGCGCGAGCGAAATCGACGCGCGCGGACTGGCGGTGGCGCCGGGGTTCGTCGACATCCATTCCCACGCCGACCTGTCGCTTCTCGTCAATCCCAAGGCCGAGAGCCGCATCCGCCAGGGCGTGACGCTCGAGGTGGTCGGCCAGGACGGAAGTTCGGTGGGCCCTTGGGGCGACGCCGCCTTCGAGTCCGTGCGGGACCGCTACCGCCGCGCGTACGGAGTCGAGATCGACTTTCGCTCGCCGGGAGGATTCCTGGACCGCATCGACCGCGTTCGGCCGGCCGTCTGCGTGGCCACGATGGTCGGCCACGGCACGGTGCGGAGCTACGTGATGGGCGGCGCCGACCGGCCTGCGGCCCCGGGCGAGCTGGCGCGCATGAAGCAAGCCGTGAGAGAGGCCCTCGAGTCGGGCGCCGTCGGGCTGTCGAGCGGCTTGGAGTACACGCCGGGGAGCTTTGCGAACCGGCACGAGCTGGCGTCCCTGGCCGAGGAACTGCGCGGCACGCCCTGTCCCTACGCCACGCACATGCGAAACGAGGACGACGACCTGCTGGCGTCCCTGGAAGAAGCGCTGCACGTGGGCCGTGCGGCGGGCGTCGCGGTGCAGATCTCGCACCTGAAGGCGCAAGGCCGCCGCAACTACTGGAAGGCGGAAGCGGCCCTGGCGGCGATCGAAGCGGCGAGAGCGGACGGCGTCGACGCGCACTTCGACCGCTACCCGTACACGGCGTACGCCACGGGGCTGTCGAACCTTTTTCCTGCACGCGCGAGGGCGGGCGGAACGCGGCGCTTCCTGGAGCGGTTGGCCGATCCGGAACAAGCCCTGGAGCTGGAGCGGGCCTGCCGCGACAAGGTCGCCCTGCTGGGGTCTTGGGACGCCGTGCAGATCAGCCGGACGGGAGAAGCGAACGCGCGCGCCCGCGGGCGTCGAGTGGGCGAGCTGGCCCAGGAACTGGGCGTGGATCCGTACCAGTTGGTCGTGCGCCTTCTTCGCGAAGAGGGGGGCGGCGTGGGGATGATCGGATTCGGGATGTCGGAGGAGAACACCGAGCGCCTGCTCGCCCATCCGCTGGGCATCGTGTGCTCCGACGGCGGCGCCTACGCGCCCTACGGCCCGCTCTCGGCGTCGTCGCCCCATCCCCGGGGCTACGGCAGCTTCCCGCGCGTGCTGGGCCTCTATGCGCGCGAGCGCGGCGCGCTCTCGCTGGAGGCCGCGGTGCACAAGATGACGGCGCTGCCGGCCCGCAAGCTGGGCTTGCTGGACCGCGGAGTGGTGGCGGCAGGGGCGGTCGCGGACTTGGTCGTGTTCGACCCGGCCGCCGTGGCCGACCGGGCGACGTTCGAGAACCCGCACCAGTACCCTCAAGGCGTGCTGCACGTGATGGTGTCGGGCGTGCACACGATCCGGGACGGTGAGCACACCGGGGCGACGGGAGGCCATGCCGTGCGAGGCGGCCTTGCCGGCGCTCGGACGCGGTGACGCGGGACCGTTGAGCGGAAGGAGCGCGGACCAACCGCCCGGGGCGCCGCTCGGACGTTCGGCGCAAGGCGGGCCGGGCGCGACGGCCGGAAGGGCCCGTACGGCCGTTCAGCCGATCCTCGGGGAGCTGGCCGCTTGCCTTGGACGGTGGCCCGGATGGAACGGCGCCGGCCGCGGCTCGAGGCGCAAGGACCCGGCCGCGGTCGCCCCAGGCGGCGCCGGTTCGGCGGATCCGGCCGCGCAGCCGGCTTCTCGGCGCCCGTCGCCTCTTGGCGCGTGCACACAGGCCGACGACCAGCGCTCCGGCGGCCGTCGCAATCGCGCGAGCCGCCGGCCCGAGGCTGCGACTGACGGGGTCCCGGCCGATCCGGCGGACTTCGCGGACGAGCGCGTCTTCAACCGCGTGGCCATGCGCGTGCACGCCGCGCAACGTCGAACCGACCGCGCGTTGCGGCGGTACTGGGACGCCGCCGCTCCCGGCCCGCCCTCCACGTGGCAGGAGGTGCCGCCCGTGCCGTCCGCCGCGTTCAAGGACGTGCGCATTGCCGCCGAAGGGGCGGAACGCGTGTTTCGCACCAGCGGGACCTCGGCGGGCCGGTCGCGACGCGGCGAACATCACGTCGCGAGCCTGGACCTCTACCGCGCCGCCGCGCGCGGAGCGTACCGCGCTGCGCTCCTGGCCCAGGCGGAGGCTCTGCGCCTGGCGGCCCTCGTTCCTTCGCCCGGAGACGCTTCGGACTCGTCGCTGAGCACGATGGCGGCGTTCGTCGCCGAAGAGCCGGAAGTGCGCGGCGCTTGGTGGGCGTTCGATACGGCGAAGGGCGTGCGCGTCGACGTCGTGCGCGACGCGGTGGGCGACGGCGCGACCCCGGTCCTGCTCCTCGCGACCGCGTTCTCGCTGGTCCACCTGCTCGACGCCGCGGGTCCGGCGGGACTGGCCCTGCCCCCCGGTTCGCGCATCATGGAGACCGGCGGATTCAAGGGGCGCGCCGCCCGCGTCGATCGCGAGGCCCTGTACGCCCGGGTGCGCGACCGGCTGGGCGTGCCGGAGGCCTGCGTCGTCAACGAATACGGGATGACCGAGCTTCTGTCGCAGTCCTACGACGGGACCGCCGGGCGCGCGCCGCCCCTCGCGGACCGCGTGCACCGGTTCCCGCCCTGGGTGCGCGTGCATGCCCTCGATCTCGCGACGCTGCGTCCGCTCCCTCCCGGCGAACCCGGCCTTCTGGCGGTCTTCGACTTGGCCAACGCGGGGTCCGTCTGCCACGTCCTGACCGAAGACGTCGGGATCGTGGACTCCGCGGGAGGCTTCAGGCTGCGGGGCCGTGCGACCGGCGCCGAAGCCCGCGGATGCTCGCTGACGGCGGAGTCGTTCCTCGAAGCGACGGCGGCCAGCCGGCCATGACCTCCCGCTCGGGCGCTTCCGCTGCCGGCCCAAGGTGAACGCTTCCCGCCGCGCGCCGCGCATCGACGCCTGGAGTTGGCCGAGCAGCCTGGCCGGCCCCGCCGCTACGACCGAGCTGCAAGCCGCCGGCGCCGTCCTGCGCTTTCCGGACACGCGAGAAGATGCGCCGGCCTTCCTGCTGCGCGCGCTTCGCGAGGGAGCGAGGAACTTGGCCGCCATGCCGGTTGGCGACTTGATCGCGTCGCTGGGCCTCGCGGGGGAGGCCCTTGGCCGGTCGCTCGACGCCGGCGCGGCGGACGAGGTGGCCGCCAACGCCGGGCTCGCGCCGGCGATGGTCCGAACCGTCTTGGCCGAGACGGCCCGTTCGTGGACCCGCGAAGCTCTGGAGCGCCTCGTCCGCAAGGAGTTTGGAGATGCTCGCGTGCTCGACGAGTTCGTCTCGGACGGAGACCGGCGCGTGCGCGCCAAGGGGCCGCCGGTCGCGCTCCACCTGGGCTCGGGCTCCGTGCCGGGGGTGACGGCGACGTCGATCGTTCGGGCGATGCTGGTCAAGTCGGCCGTGCTGGCCAAGCCGGGCGCGGGCGACGTCGCCCTGACGGTTCGCTTCGCGGAGATTCTGCGGACGCAGAGCCCCGCCGCGGCCTCCGCGCTGGCCGTGCAGTACTGGCCCGGAGGCGATCCCGCCTGGGACGCGTGGGAGCGCGGGGCCTTCGCCGCCGCTGACCAAGTGGTGGTCTACGGGAGCGACGCCGCCATCGCGTCCGTGCGCGCTCGCGCGCCGGCTCGGACCCGCCTCGTCGAACATGCGCACCGCATCGGCGTGGCGATCGTCGACCCGGCGGGCTCCGTCCGTTCCGCGGCTCACGCGGCGAGGGCCGTCGCGCTCTTCGACCAGCGAGGCTGCGTCAGCGCCCACGTCTTCTTCGTCTTGGGCGCGCCGCAGAGCGCGGCGCAGTGGTGCGACGCCCTTGCGCAGGAGCTCGACGACTTGGCGCGCGACCTGCCGCCGGGCCCGCCGACGCCTGCCGAAGCCTCCGCAGTCCAGCAGGCCCGCGGCCGTCTGGCGCTCAAGGCCGCGGCGGGCGAAGACGTTCAGGTGTGGACGTCCGGCGGCCTGGAGTGGACCGTGGCGCTCGCGGGAATCGGGGACTTCGCGCCCAGCGGCGGCCGCACCGCGTGGGTCGTGGCCGTGCCGGACCGCGACGCGTGCCTCGCCGGCTTGGCGACGTTGCGGGGCGCGATTCAGACGGTCGGCCTAGCCGGCGTCTCGCTGGAAGACGGGGACTTCGCGGAAGCGCTCTTCAAGCTCGGCGCGACCCGCATCGCGCCGCTCGAACGGATGTCCTTTCCCGACGCCGCGTGGCTGCACGACGGCAGGCGACCGTTGCGCGAACTGGTTGTCTGGGGGGAGGCGCGCCGCGAGCGGGCCTAGTCGTCCTCGTCCCGTTCCTTGCGCAGCAGCACGAGCCTGCGGACGCCTCTAGGGCCCTGGTCCATCCGCACCGTCAACTTGTCTCCGTCCTGAATCCCGCATTCCTGCCGCATCGAGTGGGGGATCGTGAGCCGCCCGCCCGTTCCCACGGTGACGTCTGCATGCCGGAGACTGCCGTAAATCGCCATGTCGGACTCCCTGGTTGATCCGGGTTGCCGTCCCTCGCCTTGCACAAGCATAGCCGCTGCGCGCGGGCGAGGCAATGCCTGCACTGGCCCCCGGCGGCGCGTGCACGTGCAGGATCCGGTCGGCTAGGCCGCCGACGGCGTACGTGGGCCGGCCTCGGCGCGTGCAGGACCTGGGGTTGCGTCTCTCGGGGTTGCGACCGGTGCTTGAAGGCGCGGCGGCCCCGGCGCGTACACATTCGGGGCGGGTTCGCGATCTCGGTCCCTGCGCTAGTTTCCGTCGCGCGCGGCAGCGCCCGGCACGCCCGCTCTCGTCCCCATCCACCCCAGAATCGTCCCATCCACACCGGATTCGTGCCCATGACCCAATCGCCGGTACGCCTCTCGGGCCTGCACAAGTCGTTCGGGGCTCACGCCGCGGTGTCCGACTTCGACCTGGAAATCCCGAAGGGCTGCATCTACGGACTCCTGGGTCCCAACGGGTCCGGCAAGACGACCACGATCCGCATGATCATGGACATCCTCATGCCCGACCGCGGCGCCGTGGAGCTCTTCGGCCGGGAGCCGGACTACGCCGGCCGGAGCCGCGTCGGCTACTTGCCCGAGGAGCGGGGCGTGTACGAGAAGATGAAGGTCTTCGACCAGTTGGTCTTCCTGGGCCAGCTGCGCGGAGTCTCGAAGGCGGCGGCCCGGAAGCGAACGAAGGACTGGCTGGAACGGCTCGACTTGGCCGAGTGGGCCCAGAAGAGGGTGCGCGAGCTGTCGAAGGGCATGCAGCAGAAGGTGCAGTTCGTCGGGACGGTGCTCCACGAGCCGGAGCTGCTGATTCTGGACGAACCCTTCAGCGGCCTGGACCCGATCAACCAAGACGTGCTGGAATCCATCGTGCGCGAAGAGCGCGCGCGGGGCACGACGATCCTGTTCTCCACCCACCTGATGGAGCAGGCGGAGCGGCTGTGCGAGCGGGTCTGCCTGATCTCGCGGTCGCGCAAGGTGCTCGACGGCGACCTCAAGGAGCTCAAGCGCAAGGAGCGTTCGGGCACGGTCGCCATCGAGTTCGACGGAGCGACCCCGCATCAAGTCGAGGCCCCCGCCGCCCGGCAGATCGAGGAAACGCTGTCGGCGTGGCCCGGCGTCGCGCACGTCGGCAAGCAGGGGGACGCTTGGCATCTGTCGCTCGAGACGGGCGCGGACACGGCCCCGGTCCTCGCCGCCGCGGCCCAGTCCGGCGCGCCTCTGCGGCGGTTCGAGCTGCTGGAGCCCAGCCTGCGCGAACTCTTCGTCAGGCACGCGGGCTCCGCCGGCGACGGCGACCACGGCAACGGCTCGCAAGGAGGCGCGCAATGACGACAAGGAGGGCCGCCCCATCGCCCGTTACGCGCGACCACGGCAACGGCTCGCAAGGAGAGGCGCAATGAGGCTGGTCTGGGTGATCCTGGTGCGCGAGTACCTGGAGAAGGTGAAGACGAAGGGCTTTTGGATCGCCACGTTCGCGCTCCCGGCCGGCATGCTCTTGCTGATGGCGACCAGCGTCGGCCTCAGCATCGCCTCGGCGGGCTCCGACCGATCGTTCGTCCTGCTCGACCGGACGGACGTCCTGGGCGAACAGGTGGTCGGCCGGCTGACGTCGGCGGGCTACGACACGGAGCTCCTGGAATCGGACCCGGGCGCCGCCGAGATGGACCGTCGCGTGTCCGACGAGGAGATCGAGGCCTACTTGGTGCTCGGCGAGCAAACCCTGTCCACGGGGACCTTCGCGTATCGAGGCCTGGACCGGCCCAGCGGGGCCCGCGCGGCGCTCTTCGAGGCGGTGGTGGCCGACGCCGCGCTGGCCCACCGATTGGGGGAAACGGGGGATCCCCAGGGACTTCGGGCTCTCGTCGACGGAGGACGGCTCGAATACGCCATGGTCGTCGACGCGGAAGACGCCGAGTCGGGCCAGGCGCCCGAGGCCAGGGAAGTCGCTCGAGCCGCTTCGATGGCGCATGGGCTGGCGGGCGCGATCTTCCTGTACATGACGATGGCCATCTACGGGAGCTTCGTGCTGCGCTCGGTCTTGGAAGAGAAGCGGACGAGGATCGTGGAGATCGTCGTGGCTTCGGTGCGGCCGTGGCAGCTGATGCTCGGCAAGATCCTCGGCGTGGGATCGATGGGCCTGACGCAACTGAGCATCTGGGCGCTGTGCGGGCTCCTGATCGGCGCCGGGGGGATGTCCCTGGTCGCTTCGATGCAGCCGAATCTGGATCTGAGCATGATTTCCGCGGCGCTTCCCACCGGCGGCGCGGTGGCGCTCCTCGCCGTCTACTTCCTGTTGGGGTACTTCCTCTACTCGTCGCTCTTCGCCGCCGTGGGCGCCATGTGCACGCGCGAGGAGGAAGCGGCCCACGCCCAGGCGCCTCTCATCGTTCTCCTCGTGATCCCCTTCATCGCCGAGGTCTCGACGGCCGGAGGCGGCGGATTCGCGTGGATGGACTGGGTCGCGCTGTTTCCCTTCTTCAGCCCGATCATGATGTTTCCGCGCGCGGTGGACGGATCCGTCGCGGGCTGGATGGTCGCCGCCTCCATCGTGCTGATGGCGCTGGCCGTGTGGGCGATGGCCTGGCTCGGAGGGCGCATCTACCGCGTGGGCATCCTGGCGCAGGGCAAGCGGCCCACGATTCGGGAACTGTACAGGTGGGTGCGCGCGGGCTGACGGCGACGCCAACTAGGACGAAGGCCGCGCGTGCAGGGCCGCGAACCGGTGCAGGAGGCCGGCGGCTTCGGGAGTCTCCACGATGCGGGCGGCGATTTCCTCGACGGGCAGGCCCACCACCTCTTGCGCGTACTTGGGGTAGGTCCGGAAGCGGCGAAGCATGCCGTCTCGGTCCAGCTCCGGGTGGAACTGCGTGCAGTAGACGGGGCGGCCGTCGAAGCGATACGCCTGGTTCTCGACGCGCGCCGACGAGGCGAGCAGGGTGGTGCCGCGGGGCAACGCGTCGACGCGGTCCTCGTGACCCATCTGGGCCTTGAAGCGCGGCCCCAGGCGGCCGAAGAGGGGGTCCGCCCGTCCTTCGGACGTCAGCGCCACCTCGTAGGTGCCGATCTCCGCTCTCTCGCGGTCGCGCACCACGGTCCCTCCCAGCGCGGCGGCCATCCCCTGAAAGCCCCAGCACGAGGCGAAGGCCGGAACGCCCGACTCGTAGACCGCGCGCAGCGAGTCCAGGGCCCGGTCCAGCCAGGGGGCCGGCTCCGCCGCGGAGTAGGCGCCGCTGCCGCCCATGAGCACGAGCTCCACGTCCCGCAAGCGCGCCGGCCGGAGCGGCTCGGCGAGCAGGTCGAACACGGCGATGCGAGCGTCGAACGGAAGGAGCGCGCGGCGAAAGGAGGCGATCTCGTGAGGGCCCATCGGATCGCCGGGATCGCGAACCTGGAGGAGGAGGCACCGCAACGGGTTCACGTGACGGAGCGCAGCATGGCGGCCATCTGGTGCCGGGCCAGCGACCGGGCGTGATCGAGGACGGCCTCCGCGCTGGGTTCGATGATGATCACGGCCGTGTGCGCGGGCGCCCGGTCCTCCGCGTCGGCAGGCACGAAGCACAGCCTCGCCAGATGCGCGTCCGGCCGGGCCGGATCGTCCACGAATTCGACGAACGCGTCCCAGAAGCGTCCTTCGTGGGGAAGGGTGGCCAGGTGGACGCGGACGCCGGGCGGGTCCGCGGGATCGTGTTCGGGCCGGGGCCGGGCGTCCGAGGCGGATTGCCGCCGAGTCGGCCCCGGCGGCTGCGGATCGGTCATCTCGCCAATGTAGCTTTCGCCGGAGAGGCTCGCACCCGGCGGGCGGGTCCGCCTCCCGCCTGCGGCGCGCCGGGCGTTCGGCTGGAGCGGCGGCCCGTGGGCTGCCCCCCGGCGGGGCGGGTCGGCCCTGCGCTTGCGTTGCGCCCGCGGGCAAGATGACGCCCGCGCCGTTCTGCGTCCCCCCCCGGCGGGAGGGTCCGCCCCGAACTTGCATTGCGCCCCCTCGTTGCCTAGGTTCCTTGGCTGAAACATGGCTTCGGCGGCTCGCGCGGCCCCGTCCACGACCCTCGAAACCCCTAGCCCGGCGACGCGCTCTTGTTGCCCACGACTCCGTGATCCGAAAGTCGCTGTTTGCCGGAGGGGGCTTGGTCGCCGTCTTGGTCGCCGCAGCCGTCCTGGCGGCGCGCCCGGCGACGCAGGCGCAGGACGTGGCGGACGCGTCCGGCGACGAGCTGTCCCAGCCGATCCAGTTTCGCCACGACCTCCATGCCGGCCAGTTCCGCATCGACTGCCAGTACTGCCACTTCTCGGCGGAGCGGTCGGTCGACGCGGGGATACCGCCGGTCGAGACGTGCATCGGTTGCCACCGCGAGGGGCTCGTGGCCGGCCGCACGGACCCGGACGAGGTCGCCAAGGTGCGAGAGCACTTCGAGTCCGGCACGCCGATTCCGTGGCGTCGCATCTACAAGGTGTCCGACCACGTCAAGTTCCCTCACATGCGCCACGTGGCGGCCGGCGTCACCTGCCAGACGTGCCATGGAGAGGTCCAGGAGATGGGGGTGCTGGAGGAAGTCGCGCCCGAAGCCGGGGGACTGAAGATGGGCTGGTGCGTGTCGTGCCACCTGGAGCGCGGGGCGTCCCGCGACTGCACGGTGTGTCACTACTGATGGCCGGCTCGGGGAAGGCGAAAGGCGGAATGGAGCGACGCGGGTTCCTGAAGACCGCGAGCGCCGGGGGCGCCGGCGCGGCGTTGGCCGGATGCGGCGCCGACACGGTCGAGCGGCTGATCCCGTACGTGACGGCGCCCGAGGAGATCACGCCGGGCGTCGCGACGTGGTACGCCACGGTGTGCGGCGAATGCCCCAGCGCTTGCGGCGTTCGCGTGCGCACCCGCGAGGGGCGCGCCGTGATGATCGAGGGCAATCCGGACCATCCGGTCTCGCGGGGCGGGCTCTGCTCGCGGGGCGTCTCGGCCCTGCAGGGCCTGTACGATCCGGACCGCGTGGCCTCTCCCTTGAGGGCCGCCGGAGAGGGCTTCGAGCCCGTTTCATGGGACGAGGCGATGGACATGGTCGCGCAACGCCTGGGCGGCCAAGGCCGGGCGCTCTTCCTCACGGGGCGCAAGGGGCCGGCGGAAGCCGAGCTGCTGAACCGGTTCGTGGAGGCGGTCGGCGGCCTGCGCCTGATTCTCGATCCGCTGGACGACGTGGCGCTCCGGGCCGCCGCGGACGTGGCCTTCGGCGTCAAGGCGCTCCCGCGCTACGACATCGCGGCGGCCCGCCATCTGGTGTCCTTCGGGGCGGACTTCCTGGAGACTTGGGTGTCGCCTTCGGGCTTCTCGGCGGACTTCGCGACCCTGCACGGCGTGGATCACGGGGAGAAGGGCCGCTTCGTCTTCGTGGGGCCGCGGCTCTCGCTGACGGGCCTGAACGCGGACAAGTGGATACCAGCCAAGGCGGGCTCGGAAGCCGACGTCGCGCTGGCGTTGGCCGGGGAGCTCGTGCGAAACCACCGCGCCGACGCGGGCCCGTACTCCGGCCTCGTGGAAGGCCGCACGCTGGCCGGCGCGGCCCAGGCCGCGGGGGTTCCCGAAGACCGGCTCGCCGAGCTCGCGGAGCTCTTTGCGGAGGGGGACGTCTTGGCCCTGGGGCCCGGCTTGGCGGGGCATCACGGCGCCGCGACGGCGGCCAACCTCGCGGTGCTCGTCCTGAACGTGGCGGCGGGCAATCTGGGCCGCGCGTTGCACGTGCCCTCCGCTCCCGACTCCGAGGCGGCCTCGCCCCGGCGGGACGTGGCGCGGGCGGTGGAGCAGATGGGCACCGGGGGCTTCGAAGTGGCCGTGGTGGCCGGGGCCAATCCCGTGTACGCGTTGCCGCCGGCGACGGGATTCGAAGCCGCCTTCGACCGAGCCCCGTTCAAGATCGCGTTCGCTTCCGCGTTGGACGAGACCGCGGCCAAGGCCGACTTGGTGCTTCCCGACGCGCACGCCCTGGAATCGTGGGGCGACAGCGAGCCCGCGGCCGGCGCGTACGCCGTGCGGCAGCCGGTCATGCGGCCCGTCCCCCTGTTCGACTCGCGCGCCATGGCCGACGTGCTCATCGACGCCGGCCGGCGGCTGGGCCACGACTTGGGCGCCGAGTCCGCTCGCGACTTCGTTCGGCAGGCGGCCGACGCCCGCTTGGACGATCTGGGAGTCGGGGGCGCGGACCGGGAAACGCGCTGGCGCAGGCTGTTGCGCAAGGGCGCGGCGCCGGCGACCGAGGCGGCCGGGCCGGCAGGACCGGGGACGGGCGACGCGACCGCTCTGCGGCCGCCGGCCATGGCGGTGGACTTCGAGGCGCCGTCGCTGGAAGGCCCGGGCGATCTTGCGTTGCTGGTGCATCCGTCTCCGCGCTTCGGCGACGGCACGCACGCCAACAGGCCCTGGCTTCAGGAGCTTCCGGACCCCGTCTCGAAGATCATGTGGCATTCCTGGCTGGAGATGCATCCCGCGACGGCCGAGCGCCTGGGCATCCGCCGCGAAGGCGAAGTGGTCCGCGTGGCGTCCGCGCACGATGCGCTGGAATTGCCCGTCTGGTTCCACCCCGGCATCCGCGAAGACGCCGTGGCGATCCCCATGGGCGGCGGGCACGACAACTACGGCCGGTTCGCCAACGGCCACGGCGTGAACCCGCAACGCCTGCTGCCCGACGCGGAAGACGCGACGTCCGGGGCCCGGTCGGTGGTGTCGGTGCGCGTCGAGGTGACGCCGACCGGAGCGTGGCGGCGCCTGGCTTCGACCGAAGGCACGCGCGACGTCCATCATCACCAGGACGAGCGCAACATCGCGCTGGCCGTCGCGCTGTCCTCCATGGGTCACGGCGAGGGCGACGAAGATCATGGCGACGAGGGGGGGCACGGCCAGCTCCAGGAACTCCAGCAGGGCGGCGGCTTCGTGCCCGTCCCGACGGAGGGCAAGGCCGCCGACTTCCCGTTGCCGGGGTCGGACTTCGGCGAATACGGCGAACCGCATCCGCGCTGGGCCATGGCCGTCGATCTGGACAGGTGCACGGGCTGCAGCGCCTGCGTCACGGCCTGCCAAGCGGAGAACAACATCCCGTGGGTCGAAGAGCGGGAAGTCCTGAACGGCCGGGAGATGCACTGGCTTCGGATAGAGCGCTACTACGAGACGGTGGACGCGGCCGACGGCGGCGAGCTGGACGTGCGCTTCCTGCCCATGATGTGCCAGCACTGCAACAACGCCCCGTGCGAGCCGGTGTGCCCCGTCTTTGCGGCCTACCACACGCCGGACGGGCTCAACGCGCAGGCGTACAACCGTTGCGTGGGCACGCGCTACTGCGCCAACAACTGCCCGTACAAGGTGCGCGTCTTCAACTGGTACCGGTATGCCAGCGAGAACATCCCGGAACCCATGAACTGGCAGTTCAATCCGGATGTGACGGTGCGCGACAACGGCGTCATGGAGAAGTGCACGTTCTGCGTGCAGCGCATTCGCGACGCGGGCAACCGGGCGGCCTTGGAGGGCCGCGAAGTCCGCGACGGCGAGGTCCGCACCGCCTGCCAGTCCGTGTGCGGAAGCGACGCGATCACGTTCGGCAACATCAAGGACCCCGAATCGACCGTCGCCGCCATGGCGGCCGACGAACGTTCCTACCGCGTGCTCGACGCGCTGATCAACACGCAGCCCGCCGTTCATTATCTGAAGAAGGCGGTCTTCCACGACGTGGACGAGGGCGCCCACTAGGGCCATGACGACGGCCGAGCTCAGGCAGCAGCGGGGCGCGCTCCCCAACCCGGACGTCGCCAGCTACAGCGACGTCAACCGCGACGTCCTCAAGACGCTTTCGCGACCCGGCCTGGGCTGGTGGGTGCTGTTTGGACTGGCGGTGGGCGGCGTGGGCATCTTCCTCGCCGCGTGGTTCTGGCAGATACGCAAGGGAATCGGCGTCTCGGGCCTCAACGCGCCCGTGGGGTGGGGCGTCTACATCACGACGTTCGTCTTCTGGGTCGGCATCGCTCACTCGGGCACGCTGATCTCGGCCATCCTCTTCTTGTTCCGGGCGCCCTGGCGACAGTCGATCTACCGGGCGTCCGAAGCCATGACGGTCTTTGCGGTCATGACCGCCGGCCTGTTTCCGCTGATCCACGTCGGCCGCGTTTGGCACGCATACTGGCTCATCCCCTATCCCAACGACCGCTTCCTTTGGCCGAACTTCCGTTCGCCGCTCGTCTGGGACGTCTTCGCGGTCACGACGTACTTCACCGTCTCCGCGGTGTTCTTCTACTTGGGGACGATTCCCGACTTGGCCGCCGCTCGCGATCACGCGCGAGGCCTGCGTCAAAAGTTCTACAAACTGATTTCGCTGGGCTGGCGCGGAACCGATCGCGAGTGGCACCACTTCTCCAAGGCGTACATCTACCTGGCGGCCTTGGCGACGCCGCTGGTGCTCTCCGTGCACTCCGTCGTGTCCTGGGACTTCGCCATGTCGATCGTGCCTGGTTGGCACACGACGATCTTCGCGCCGTACTTCGTCGCCGGGGCGATCTTCTCGGGCGTGGCGATGGTGATCACGCTGGCCGTCCCCATGCGCAAGTACTTCGGGCTGGAGAAGTACCTGACGGTCAAGCACTTCGAGGCCATGGCGAAGCTGTGCCTGCTGACCGGATCCATCGTGCTGTACGCCTACCTGACGGAGTACTTCCTCGCGTGGTATTCGGGCGAGCCTCCCGAGCGCGGCTCGTTTTGGAATCGCGTCTTCGGGCACTACTGGTGGGCCAATTGGATCATGCTCACGTGCAACGGCCTCGTGCCTCTGATGCTCTGGTTCAAGCGGGTGCGAAGATCCATTGCCGCCCTCTTCGTGATTTCGATCTTCATCAACATCGGCATGTGGTTCGAGCGCTTCGTGATCATCGTCACGTCGCTGTCGCACGAATACGAGCCGTGGGCTTGGGGGCTCTACAGGCCTTCCGTGATCGAAATGGGCATTCTTCTTGGCAGCTTCGCATGGTTCGGCTTTTGGTTCCTTCTGTTCACGAGGCTCCTGCCGCCCGTGGCCATCGCGGAAATGAAGGAGGTCGTGCCTCCGCCGATGCGGAGCGGCCGCCGGCCCGAAGCGGAGGCGCAGGCATGAAGAGCCGCACGGGGTTCTTCGCGCTGTTCGGGCACTTGGACGCGACCGTGGACGCCTGCAAGGCGCTGAGGAAGGCCGGCTACAAGGACTTGCGCGCTTTCGCGCCGTTGCCCGAGCACAGTCTGCTGGAGGAAGGACTCGCCCTCCGGCACAGTCCCGTGCGCGTCTTCACGTTGGCCGGAGCGCTCACGGGGGCGGCGACGGGCTTTGCCTTCACGACGTGGACGTCGATGGACTGGCCCCTGATCACGGGCGGAAAGCCGCTGTTTTCGATTCCCGCGTACGTGGTCATCGCCTTCGAGTGCGCGATCCTGTTCGGCGCGCTCTCCACGGTGATCGGGCTCTTCGTCAACGCCGGGCTTCCGAACTTCCGGCCCCGCGTGGCCTATCATCCTGAATGCTCCAGCGGTTCGTTCGGCATCTACGTGGCGGTCTCGGCGGCGGCGGCGTCCGAGGTCCGGGATCTGCTGCAGTCGTTCGAGCCCGACGAACTGCGGGAGGACGAGGAGGCAACCGATGTCTAGACGCGGCGGAGCAGGCATGGCGCCGACGGCCCTCTTGGCGGTCGCCGCCGCCCTTGGACTTGGCGCGTGCACTCCGCTGGACGACGCGATGGCGGGCGCCTTCGGCCGGAGCATGAGAGACCAGCCGTCCTTCGATCCCTACGAGAACACGCTTCTTCCTCCCGAGGGCTCCGTGCCGTTGTCCGCGGGCAACTATGCGGCGTCGCCGGGAGAGGTCAACATCGGGCAGCCGGAAGGCGCCGACGACGTGCCGCCGCCGTTCACGCAGCTGGACATGACGAGTCGGCCCGAGATCGTGGACCGCTTGATCAACCCCGTGCCGCCGACGCCGGAATCGCTGGAGCGCGGCCGCGAACTCTACCAGCGCGTTTGCGTCGTTTGCCACGGCCCCGACGGAGCGGGCACGACGGGCTACGTCTTCGAGGTCCACCCTCTGATGCAGGCGTATCCCTTGCGCGCGCCGCGGGCCGTCGAGCTGACCGACGGCTACATGTACGGCCTGATCCGCGTCGGCCGCGGCAACATGCCGGCGTACGGACACCAGATTGGGCATTACGACCGGTGGCACGTGGTCAACTACGTGCGCGAGCTGCAGGGCGTCTTGGCCGCCGAGAGCGAGAACTAGCTCCGTGGCGCACCACGCTCCGCCCCGCAGCGTGCCCCTTCTGCGGTTGCCCAAGTCCGGCATGGCCGCGACCCTCCGGCACGGCGCCACCTTGGTCGGGGCGGTCGCGTTCTTCGTGACGCTCGCGCGCAATCCGGCGCTGGCCTGGCAGTCTTACGTGGTCAACTGGAGCTACTTCACGTCCATCGCCGCCGGGGGCGTCGCGGTCGCGGTGGTCACGTGGATCGTGAAGGCCAAGTGGAACTGGCCGGTCCGTCGCATTCATCAGTCCTTCGCGGCGTTCCTGCCCGTCTCGTTCGTGCTCTTCCTGCCCATGCTGGCGTTGCTGCGGGAGGACTATTTCCCGTGGATCGACATGATGGCGCACGATCCGATCGTTCAGAAGAAGCAGGCTTGGCTCAACGTTCCCTTCCTGGTGAGCCGCAACGCCGTCGGGCTCATCGCGTTGTTTGGACTGGCGCTCGGGTTCGTCTACTTGGCGTTGCGGCCGGACGTCGGACGCATGCGAGAGGAGCCGTCGGGCGGCGACGACAGGCCCACGCCCAGGAAGCCGTCATGGTGGGCCGAGCGTCTGTCGGTCGGATGGCTGGGCGCGGGCGAAGAAGAGGCGAGGAGCTACCGGCGCATGACGAGGATGGCGCCGGTCATCGTGCTCGTCTACGCGGCCGTGATGACGTTGATCGCCTTCGACTGGGCGATGTCGCTGGAGCCGCACTGGTTCTCCACGCTCTTCGGCGGCTGGTACTTCATGGGCGCGCTCTGGGGCGGCATGGCCGCGACGGCTTGCGTCGCCGTTTGGCTGAAGGGGCGCCACGAGGAGATCGGCCGGCACGTCGGCACGCCGGTGTTGTGGGACCTGGGCAAGCTGACGTTCGCGCTGACCGTCTTCTGGACCTACTTGCTGTGGTCGCAGTACATCGTCATCTGGTACGGCAAGCTGCCGTGGGAGCAGGCGTGGATCAACACCCGCGCCGGGGAACCCTGGGGCGGGTTGTCGGCCCTGGTCGTCATGTTGTGCTTCGTCGTGCCGTTTGCCGGGTTGCTGGGCGCGCGTCCCAAGAAGAGCCCCCGCCTTCTCCAGACCTTCGCCGTCGTCGTGCTGTCGGGGCTGTGGCTGTGGCACTACATGCTCGTCTTTCCGTCGCTGCACGAACCGGGCAATCCCGTCTTTTCGGTCGCAACCCCCCTGATCGGACTGATGTTCCTCGGCCTGTTCCTCTCGTCGACGCTCTGGTTCCTTCAGACCTTCCCGGTCATTCAAGGATGGCAACCGCCGGTGGATCCGGAGCCCCGGGAGGCCGAAGGAACCTGACCGGCCCCGGCGGGCGCCGGGGCGGCAGATCGGAACCGGGCGTCTTCACCTCGGCGGGGGCGGAGGGCAACGGAGGCGCCACCCGTCCTACGCCGGGACGTCTCCGGTGTGGTTTGGCGCGCCCCCGATCGGCCTGGGCCGTCGCGCCGCGTGGTTCCGGACCTCGTAGCCGACGGAGCGGACCAAGCGGGCCTCGTGCGCGTCCAGCGTCGTGCGGCCGAACGCCGTGCGGAGCGTGCGCATGACGCTCTCGGGCTTACGCGCCTTGAAGAAGTCGATTTCGCGCAGCCCGGCCTCCAGGGCCGCGTACATCTCCTCCATCTCTCGAGCCGATGCGGGCCCCAACGAACGCTTGCCGACCGGCAAGGGAGCGGCCGCCGCGTCGGCCAAGAACACTTCGTAGGCGACCAGAAGGACCGCCTGCGCCAAGTTGAGCGACGGGTGGTCCACGCTGGTCGGCGCCACCAGCACGTCGTGGCAATGGTCGAGAGCGGCGTTCGAAAGGCCTCGGTCCTCGCGCCCGAAGAGGAGCGCCACGGGGCCGGCGGCGGCACGAGCCACGATGCGCGGCGCCAGGTCGCGGGGCCGGTGGTAGTTGCGTTGGGCCGTTCGGGGGCGCGCCGACGTGCCGGCTACGTAGACGCACGACGCCAATGCGTCCTCCAGCGACGAAACGACGACGGCGCTCTCGACGATGTGCTCGGTGCGATGGGCGATTCCGCCGATCCGCCTGGCGTCGAACTCGGCGGGTTCCACGAGCACGAGGCGTTGCAGCCCCATGTTGCTCATCGCGCGAACCGCCCCGGCGATGTTGACGAGGCTCTGGGGCTGGTGAAGCACCACGGCCACGCGGCCAAGGCCGGACTCCCGGCTCCGTTCGTCGCGGGGCACGTCGTGCCCAGGCGGGGGACCGGTCGCGTGCGCCGCGAGTCTCTCGCCGTCGCCCTGCTGGTCCTGCGCTCTTGGGCGAGACGCGCGGCCTTCCGGGCGTCGTTCGGTTGCGTCCCGCCGGGTCACGAGTCCGGCCTCCGGCTCGCGGCCGGCCTGGGCGCGCGAGGCTGGCGGATTCCCCTGGACACCAAGGCCGCTCCGCCGATCAACAGTGCTCCGGCGAAGTACGGCAACGCCGTGCCGGCGTCGAAGAGCGCGCCGGCCGACGCAGGCCCGACGACCCTGGCGAGCGAACCCACGCTTTGTCCGATGCCCAGACCGGCTCCTTGGCGCTTCGGATCGACGGCGCGCGACACGAGCCCCAGCACGCTGGGCACCGAGCACCCGTAGCCGATGCCGACGAGCACGAGCCCCGCAAGGAGGCCTGCGGTCTCGCTGGCGGCGCCCACCATGACCAAGCCCGCGGCAAACGGCGCCATGCCGATCCGCAGCAGGGCGCGTTCGCCCAAGCGCGGCACGACGGCTCGCACGAGGCCGCCCTGCACGATCGCCGACACGACGCCCAGCAAGAGGAAGAGGAGCGCCGCCTGCCGCTCCGCCCACGCGAACCGCTCCGCCGCCAGCAACGACAGCGTCGGCTGCAGCGTCGAGAAGGCCACGGTGATGCACAGGTAGGTGAGCAGGGCCACGCGAATCTGGGGCGAGCGCGCCGCGTCTCCGAACGATGCGAACCAGCTCGCGCGGCGGGGAGGAGCCGCCTTGCCGCCTTCGCTCGGCTCGGGCAGGCAAGCGAGCGCGAAGAGCGCGTTGGCGAAGCAGAGCGCGGCCGCCAGGTATCCTGGGGCCGCAGGCGAGCCCAGGCTGAAGCCGGAAACGTACCAGCCCAGCGCAGGCCCGACGACGAAGCCCAGTCCGAACGCCGCGCCGATCAGGCCCATGTTGCCTGCGCGGCGAGCCGGGGGCGTCACGTCGGCGACGTAGGCCTGGGCCACCGGAATCGTCGAGCCCCCGATGCCGCCGATCACGCGGGAGACGAAGAGGGCGGCCAGCGAGTCGGCGCGCGCAAACGCCACGTACGCGAGCGCGCTTCCCAAGAGGCCCAGAATCAAGACGGGACGCCGGCCGATGCGGTCGGAAATGCGGCCCCACGTCGGCGCCATGACCAACTGCACCAGCGAGTACGACGTCACCAGCAGACCCGTTGTCAGCCCGTCGGCCCCGAAGCTCTTCGCGTAGAGGGGCAGCACCGGCAGGACGATCCCGAATCCGACCAGATCCACCAGCACGGTCGAGAAGAGGAGCCCCAGTCTAGGAGGCGAAGCGCGCGTCACGCCGGCGAACGGCTTGGGGGAGACCGGAGAGCGCCGACGGGGCCGTCGGTTTCCGGGCGGGTCGCGCGTCCCGAACGGACGGCCCCTCGCAGGTCAGACGTCGTCGTCGTGGGTCTCCGAGTCGCGTCGTTCGCCCGTCCGGAGCGATCCCTTGAAGTTTCTGATGCCGGCGCCCAGTCCTCTCGCGATGTCCGGGATCCGCTTCGCGCCGAAGAACAGGACGACCAACCCCACCAGAAGCAGAATCTCCTTCA
The DNA here is from genome assembly GCA_965242735.1 of Longimicrobiales bacterium. Classification (GTDB taxonomy): domain Bacteria; phylum Gemmatimonadota; class Gemmatimonadetes; order Longimicrobiales; family Gaopeijiaceae. Next base: position 216,647 of record OZ251497.1, read on the forward strand.
ATCCTATTTGGGGCATGGCTGCGCTCCCTTGTTGCGCGACCGGGCGCGACTCGCGGCCGGCGCCGGGCTGAAGTCACCCACGAAGAAGGTCTCGGGCGATGGTCTGAAGCTGCATGTTGTCGGTGCCTTCGTAGATCGTGCCGATCTTGGCGTCGCGATACAACTTCTCCACCGGGTACTCCCGCGTAAAGCCGTAGCCGCCGAAGAGGTCCACGCACCGGGAAGACACCGCTTGGGCCACGCGGGCCGAAAAGAGCTTCGCCATCGCGGCTTGGCGCATGAATCCGGCGCCCTCGTCCTTCAGGCGCGCGGCGTTGTAGACCATGAGCCGGGCCGCTTCCACGTCCGTGGCCATCTCCGCGAGCTGAAACTGCACGCCCTGGAATTCGCCGACCGGGCGGCCGAACTGCTCCCGCTCCTGCACGTAGCGCAACGTGTGCTCCAGCGCGCCCCGGGCCAAGCCGACCATTTGCGCTCCGATTCCGATCCGGCCTTCGTTGAGAGTCTCGATCGCCACCTTGTAGCCGCTGCCGGGCTCGCCCAGCACGTTTTCCTCCGGCACGCGCACTCCGTCCAGCATCAGCTCGGTGGTGGACGATGCGCGAATCCCAAGCTTGTCTTCCTTCTTGCCGACGGAGAAGCCCGGAGCGTCGCCCTCCACGATGAACGCGGTGATGCCCTTGTACCCCATCGACGGGTCGATGGTGCCGAAGACGATGAAGATGCCGGCTTCGGCGCCGTTGGTGATCCACATCTTGCGCCCGTCCAAGACCCAGTCGGAGCCCTCCCGCGCCGCGCGCAGGGCCAGTCCGAACGCGTCCGATCCGCTCCCGGCCTCCGACAGCGCGTAGGCGCCCACCGTGTCGGCGGCCAAGGCCGGCAGGTACCGGGCGTGCTGGTCCGGCGTGCCCCAGCGGGTGAACGCGTTGGCCACCAGGGTGTTCTGGACGTCCACCAGCACGGCCACCGACGGGTCCACGCGAGAAAGCTCCTCGACGGCCAGAGCCGTCGCCAGGAAGGAACTTTCGACCCCGCCGTAGTGCTCGGGAATCGCCATGCCCATCACGCCCAGCTCGAAGAGGCCGGACACGAGATCGGGGTCGATGCGCTCCTCGGCCTCCATCCGAGACACCCGGGGCGCCACCTCGGCCTCCGCGAAGTCGCGCACCGCGTCGCGGAACATGGCGTCGTCCTCGGCCAGCGTGGTCAGCGAGGGCGCAAGCGTGAGCATGGTCATGACGGACGAAATTTAATTGCGTCTCCAGGATGGGGATTCGGTCCGCCCGGGCCGGGCCGCCGGAAGATGTCGCGTCAATCCGCCAGGAGCGCGCGCTCGGGGTTCCCGCCGGAATCCGGTCCTGTTCCTCCAGGGTGCCTGAATGCTCGGCGCGAGCGAGCAGGCGCCGGCTCTGGGTTGCCGTCGGGGTCCAGCGGCGAGCTTTCGCGGGCGGGCGTGGTCGGACGAGCAAGCTCGCCGGGGAGGGCGCGGCGCCTCGCCCGTCACGCCATTCGCATCGGTGGCCACGGCGCGGTCGGACGAGCAAGCTCGCCGGGAGGGTGCGGGCGGTCAAGGCGCGGACTTGGCCGTCCCGACGGTCGGTGCGCGTCCCAAGGGCGGCGCGTGATTGTCGGCCGGCCAAAGCGCCTCAAGGGTAGCGCGTGCTCGGCTTGTCGGTCGGGGCCGAAGCGCCTCAAGGCGGCGCGTGATTGTCGGCCGGCCAAAGCGTCCCAAGGGCAGCGCGTGCTTCGGCTCGTCGGCCGACCGGGCCGAAGCGCCCCCCAAGGCTTGACGAGAACCCGCCCGTAGTTTTTCTTGTCACGGCCGCAGGATCGCGGCTTCGACAAGGTTCGGCGTCACCACGATGGGGAAAAGGCGATGTCTCAGGTCCCAGAAGACCTCAAGTACACCATGGAGCACGAATACCTCCGAGAAACGGACCAGCCGGGCGTCTACGTCGTCGGCATCACCGACTACGCTCAGGCCGAGCTGGGCGACATCGTTTACTTGGAGCTGCCCGAGCCCGGCGACTCGTTTGCGCACATGGAGGCCTTCGGCACCATCGAAGCGGTGAAGGCCGTCAACGACATCTACTGTCCGGCGGCGGGCGAGATCGTCGACGTGAACGAAGCGGTCCACGACGATCCTTCGCTGGTCAACACCGATCCGTACGGAGAAGGCTGGATGGTCAAGCTGCGGGTCGACGACGTCTCGGAGGTGGACAATCTCCTGGACAGCGTGGGCTACGAACTCCACATCGACGGCGGGTAGGCGCAGCCCGAGTCTCGCCACGGCCGCCATCTCGATGAAGTCTTCCCGCCTCGGGCACGAACCCGACTTTCTGCGCCGCCACGTGGGCCTCTCGCCCGAGGACGTGGCGGAGATGCTCGAGGCCGTCGGTTGCGAGACGCTGGCGGACTTGATGGACCAGACCATCCCGCCGGACATACGGCTGGGCCGCGAACTGGACGTGCCCGAGGCCGTCGCCGAAGCCGAACTGCTGGCGACGCTCCGCGAGATCGCCGCCGAGAACCGCGTCTGGCGGAGCTACTTGGGCATGGGCTACGCCGGCACGATCACGCCCGGCGTGATTCAGCGCAACATCCTGGAGAATCCGGGATGGTACACGCAGTACACGCCCTACCAGGCCGAGGTGGCCCAGGGACGCTTGGAGGCCCTTCTCAACTTCCAGACCGCGATCATCGACCTCACCGGGCTGGAAGTGGCCAACGCTTCGCTTCTGGACGAGGCGACGGCGGCGGCCGAGGCGATGTGCATGCTGCGCGGCCGCGGCCGCAAGCGGGGCGGGGACGTGTTCCTGGTGGCGGCGGACTGCCATCCGCAGACGGTGGGCGTCGTCCGCACCCGGGCCGAGCCGCTGGGCATCGAAGTGCGGATCGGGCCGCCGGAGGACTTTTCGTTCGACGAGCGGGTGTTCGGCGCGTTGGTCCAGTACCCCGCCACGGACGGGCGCGTGGGCGACTACCGCGCGCTCTGCGAGGCCGCGCGCGACGCCGGCAGCCAGGTGGCCGTCGCCGCCGACTTGCTGGCCTTGGCCTTGCTGGCGCCTCCCGGAGAGTTCGGCGCGGCCGTGGCCGTGGGGAGCGCCCAGCGCTTCGGTGTGCCGATGGGCTACGGCGGGCCTCATGCGGCCTACATCGCGTGCCGCGAGGAATTCAAGCGCGCGTTGCCGGGGCGCATCATCGGGGTGTCCACGGACCGCCACGGCGCCCCGGCGTTGCGGATGGCCCTGCAAACGCGCGAGCAGCACATCCGGCGCGAGCGGGCCACGTCCAACATTTGCACAGCCCAAGTTCTGCTGGCCGTCATGGCGGGGATGTACGCCGTCTACCACGGCCCGCGGGGAATTCGCCGGATCGCGGAGCGCGTTCGCGCCCAGACGGCGGCGCTGACCCGGGGCGTGCAGGCGGCGGGCCATGCGCTCGTGCACGCCGACTACTTCGACACGATCCGCGTCCGCGTCGCGGGCGATCCGGGCGCGGTGACGTCCGCGGCCTCGGCCAAGCGCATCAACCTGCGCGAGTTCGGCGACGGGACCCTGGGCGTCGCGCTGGACGAGACCGTCACGGCCGCCGATCTCGACGATCTGCTCGACGTGTTCGGCGCGTCCCCCGCCGAGCCCTGCGACCCCGACGCCTACGCGCCTCCGCTGGGCCGCCGAACCCCCTACCTCGAGCATCCCGTCTTCAATTCCTGCCGGTCCGAGACGGAAATGCTGCGCTACATCCACCGCCTGGAGGCCCGCGATCTCTCGCTCAACACGAGCATGATCCCCTTGGGCTCCTGCACCATGAAGCTCAACGCCACGACGCAGATGACGCCCGTGACGTGGCCGGAGTTCGGGTCGCTGCACCCGTTCGCGCCGGCCGGGCAGGCGGAAGGCTACGAGCGCATCGCGCGGGACCTGCGCGCTTGGCTGGCCGAGATCAGCGGCCTGCCCGCGGTGTCCCTGCAGCCCAACTCCGGCGCTCAAGGGGAGCTTGCCGGCCTGCTCGCCATCCGGGCGCGGCTGAAGGCGCGGGGACAGGAGCGCCGCAACGTGTGCCTGATTCCGTCTTCGGCCCACGGAACCAACCCCGCCAGCGCGGTTCTCGCCGGCATGGAGGTGGTCGTGGTGAAGTGCGACGCGCGCGGCAACGTGGACACGCAGGACTTGGCGGCCAAGGCGGCCCGGCACAGCGGCCGCCTGGCGGCCGTCATGGTGACGTACCCGTCCACGCACGGGGTTTTCGAAGCCGACATCCGGGACATTTGCGCGGTGGTCCACGAGCACGGCGGCTACGTGTACCTCGACGGAGCCAATCTCAACGCGCAGGTCGGCCTTTGCCGGCCCGGCGACTACGGGGCCGACGTCATCCACATCAACCTGCACAAGACCTTCGCGATCCCTCACGGAGGCGGCGGTCCCGGCATGGGGCCGATCTGCGCGAGCGCGGAGCTGGCCTCTTGCCTGCCGGGCCATCCGCTGGGCGGCGCGTCCGCCGAAGGCGCCGGACCCGTGGCCGCGGCCCCGCTCGGCAGCGCGAGCATTCTGCTGATCTCGTGGGCCTACGTCGCGTTGCTGGGACGCGCCGGCTTGGTCGAAGCCACGCGCGCCGCCATTCTTTCGGCCAACTACATGGCCACCCGCTTGGAGCCTCACTTCGACATCCTCTACTGGTGGGGCGCGGGCCACGGCAGGGTCGCGCACGAATTCATCGTCGATCTCCGTCCGTTCAAGAAGACCGCCGGCGTCACCGAGGAGGACGTCGCGAAGCGTCTCATGGACTACGGATTCCACGCGCCGACGATGGCGTTTCCGGTGCCGGGCACGATCATGATCGAGCCCACCGAGAGCGAGTCCAAGGCGGAGCTGGACCGCTTCTGCGACGCGCTGGTCTCCATCAAGAACGAGATCGCCGAGATCGCGGACGGACGGCAGGACCGCGAGGACAACCTTCTCAAGAACGCGCCGCACACGGCCCGCTCGGTCGTTGCCGGCGAATGGCCCCACGCCTACTCGCGCGAACGGGCCGCGTACCCGGCGCCGTGGCAGTCGCAGCACAAGTTCTGGCCTTCCGTGGGTCGCGTGGACAACGCCGCGGGCGACCGCAACCTGGTCTGCGCCTGCCCGCCCCTCGAAGCCTACGAAACGCCCGCCGTTCCGGCTTCGGCCGCCCCCTGAACGACAACCCTCCCGCACCCCAAAGGGACGCCCCGCATGACCCGCCTCGTCTTTCACGGACACGCGACGTTCACGATCGAGACGGCCGATGGCCTTCGCCTCGTGATCGACCCCTACTTCGACGACAATCCGGCCTCGAACATCAAGCGCGCCGAAGCGGGACCCGTGGACTACGTGCTGTGCACTCACGGCCACACGGACCACTTCGCCGACGCGATTCCGCTGGCGCGCGAGACGGGCGCGACTTTGGTCGGCAGCTACGAGATCGCCGCGTTCGCGGAAGCGCAGGGCGTCGCGAGCACGCACGCCATGCACGTCGGGGGCCGGTGCGCCTTTCCGTTCGGGAGCGTCAAGATGACCGCGGCCGTGCACGGCGGCATGGTGCACGGAGACGAGACAGGACGCTTCACGACCAGCGCCGCGGGCCTCTTGGTGGAGGTGGACGGCAAGCGGGTCCACCACGCCGGCGACACGGGCCTGACGCTCGACATGCAGCTCTTGCGCGGCCAGGTGGACGTGGCGCTCCTGCCCATCGGCGACAACTTCACGATGGGCCCCGAGGACGCGGCGCGGGCGGTGGAGCTGATCGAACCGGAGGTGGTGGTGCCGATGCACTACGACACGTGGCCGCTCGTCGAGCAGGACCCGGAGCGGTTCCGGGAGCTGGTCGGCGACAGGGCGCGCGTCCACGTGATGGCGCCGGGAGACGTCTTGGATCTTTGATCGGCCGCGGCGTGATTGGGGAACGGCGGGCGGGAGCCCGGACGCGGACGAGCGAAGCTGCGCCGCCGGCGAGCGAAGGGAGCGACTTGGCGTGGCGGATCCTGCTGGACGACGCATGTCCGGGGCCCGTGAACATGGCCCGCGACCACGCGCTGGCGCTGAGCGCCGTCGCGGGCGCGGGCACGGTGCGGTTCTACCGGTGGGACTGCGCGGCCCTCTCGTTCGGACGCAACGAACCGGTGACCGTCGCCTACCGGCGGTTGTTGCGGGAACGGCCTTCGCTGGAGGCGGTGCGGCGGCCGACCGGCGGGCGCGCCGTGATCCACGACGGCGAATTGACGTATTCGGTGGTCGTGCCGTTGCGCGCGTTGGGCAGCCTGCGAGACGCCTACCGGCGAATCAACGAGGGGCTGAGCGACGGCCTGCGCCGGCTCGGCGTGGACGCCCGGTGCGCGGACGAGCGCTCGAACGCGAACGGGGGCGTCGGAGGGCCAGCGGCGGGGCCGTGCTTCTTCGAGGCGGCGAGCGGCGAGATCGTGGTGGACGGGTGCAAGCTGGCGGGCAGCGCTCAGGCGCGCATGGGCGACGCCATGCTGCAGCACGGATCGATTCTGCTGGCAGCGGACCAGAGCGGCTTGCTGGGCGGAAGGACGAACGGTGCGCGCGCGCGATTCGTCACGATGGCCGACGTGCTGGAAACGCCGCCGTCGTGGGGCCGCATGACCGACGCGTTGGCGCAGGGACTGGAGCGCCGGTTGGGGGGCGCGTGGTCGCGCGGGGCGTGGTCGGAGGGCGAGCTGGCCTTGGCGGCGAGGCTGGAAGACCGGTACCGGTCGCCGGAATGGACATGGCGGCGCGCGCACTGACGGGCGTCTTGTCCAGCGGCGCTCCTCTCCGGCGACGGCGCGAGGCGCCCGCTTGACGCCGGGCGCGGGCTTGGCCACTATGTTTGCTGTTGCGTTTTGGTCCCGCGTGGCCGAAACTCCACTGCGCGCGCCATTGGCTCGGCGCTGCACCGTCATCATCTGAACTGGGCGAAAGCCGGAGGTTCCCTTGGTCAGCTTCGCAAGAATCCACGAAGCCCTCATCCAGCTCCCAGGCTTGGAAGCGCCGGAGCTTTCCCTCGCCGAACGCCTTCAGCAGGCGTGGACCGACGCCGGGGGGATGGCCTGGCCGCTCGCCGCGTGCGTGCTGGTCGGCTTCGTGGTCATCGTCTGGAAGTTCTTCGACCTGCTGGCCAAGAGCAGATCGACGCACAAGACCGTCAGGAACGTGGACGAGCTCTTGACGCAGCAGCGTGTCGACGAGGCCCTCGAGACCACGCGCGAGTCCGACTCGCCTGCGGCCAACATTCTCTACGCGGGCCTGGAGCGCTCCGGCGAAGGCACCGACCGCGTGATCAAGGCCATCGAGAACCGGGGGCTCATCGAGCTCAGCAAGCTCGAGAGCGGGCTGGTCGTGCTCGCGACGCTGACCAACGTGGCCCCGTTGCTGGGCTTCCTGGGCACGGTGCTGGGCATGATCGAGGCCTTCCAGGCGATTCAGCTTGCGGGCGAGGTCGACGCGCAGACGGTTGCCGAGGGCATCAAGGTCGCGCTGACCACGACGGCGGCCGGCCTCGCGATCGCCATTCCCGTCAGCATCGCGCACAACTACTTCGTGTCGCGGATCGACCACCTCGTGGTGGACATGGAGGAATCGGCGCAGAAGATGATCGACATCCTCTTCTCGATGCAGGCCGGCCGGCCGACTTCGGCGGGGAGCTAAGCAGGCGGCGACAATCGGCGGCAGGAGCGCCAGGGCGGTCTTCCTTCCGGCGGCGTTGGCGGTTGCTCTAGGGCATCCGTTTCCTGCCGTCGGCCAGGAGGTCGGCGTCGGCCAGCAGGCCGGCGTCGTCGGCGCCGCTCGCGAACTTCTGGCGGCCGGGCGCTTCTGGAAGGCCAGCGCGGAGTTGCGGACGGCCTTCGAGCGCGTCGGCGAAGCGGCGGTGGCGGTGCAGGATTGGGTTCTGCTCGCCGAGGCGGAGGCCGGGTGGCGCAACTGGGAGGGCGTCCTGGCGGCGCTGGCGCCGGTCGCCGGCCGCGAGCGCGAGGCGCCTCCGAAGCATTGGCTCTTGCGCGGCGTCGCCCTGGACGAGACCGGCGACCCCGACGGCGCCGCGAGCGCGCTGGCCAAGTTCCTGGACGAGGCGCCGCCCGGAGACCCGCGCCGGGGGATGGTGGTGTCCCGCTTGGCTCGCGCAGGCGCGGTGGGACGGCCGGTGGCCGAGACGGAAGCCGCGCTGTCGCGCCTGAGGCGGACGGCGCCGGCGGTGGCCGACTGGACGGCGCTGGCGGCCGCGAGGGCGCTGGCCGAAGCGGGACGGCCGGAAGCGACCCGGCGCATTCGAGGACATGTCCGGGATTCTCTCGTCCGTCGCCGCGGCTGGAGCTTGGCGATGGACGCCTGGATCGCGGCCGGCGACACGGCAGCGGCGTTGGCCGTCTTGGAAGAGGTTGCCGCGCGTGGCGGCCGGCCGGAATCGCAGCTGGCGGCGCGGCGCTGGCGCTGGCAGTTGGCGTTGGGGGACACGGCGGGCGCGGTGGCTTCCATGGTCGCGGTGGTGGGCGCGACGACGCGCGGGCGAGAAGCGCGGGCGGCCGCGCAGGCGCTGCGCGAGCACGGGGAAGACCTGGACGCGGGCGTGCTCCGGCGCATGGCGGCCGCGCTGGCCAATGCAGGAGAATTCGGCCCTTCCGTCCTTGCCTGGAACGCGGCGACGGATGCCGGCGCCGATCTCTCGGAAGCCGAACGGCTCACGCTGGCCCGCGCCCTGGGCGGCAGCGGCGCTCCGGACGCGGCCGTCCGCGAGTACCGCCGGCTGTCCGCGTCCGAGGACCCCGAGATCGCGGCCCGGGCGCTGTCGGCCTGGGCCGCGGTCCGGCGGCGCCAAGGCCGGCACGGAGACGTCCGCACGCTCGAAGACCGATTGGTCGAGCGCTTCCCGTCGAGCCCCGAGGCGCTCGACGTCGTCTTCTTTCGCGCCGACGACCACCACGACGCCGGCAAGCTGGACGACGCGCTGGAGGGGTACCGCCGAGTGGTCGGCATGGCGCCTTCCGCCGACCGGGCCGGGTTGGCGCGAATGCGCTGGGGCCAGATTCATCTGAGCCGCGGAGAAGCGCGCCAAGCGCTGTCGGTCTTCACGTCCTACCTGGACGAATTCCCAAGCGGCCGTCGCTGGGAAGAGGCGGCGTTCTGGGCCGCGCGCGCGGCCGCCCAGATCGGCGACGAGCAGGTCTCCGAGGCGCACGCCGTCCGGATTCGCCGAGAGAGTCCGCTCTCGTACTACGCCTTTCTTTCCGCCGCCGCGCCCAGCGCGGGACAGGCGGAGCGCGCTTTCGCCTCCGAAGTCGGCGAAGCGTCGGCCGCCGGGACATGGTCCCCGTCCTGGCCGCCGGCCGCCGCCGGCACGCCCGCGGAGGCCGGGCCGCCCTCGACGTGGCTGGCCAGCGAGATGGGCGTGCTGGCCATGCTGGAGGCCGCCGGACTTCACGAAGGCGCGACGGCGCGCGTCGATGCGATGACGGCGGCGGTCGAAGACTCGGACGAAGGAACGTTCGCCCTGGCGGTCGCGCTGGCCGAGGTCGGCCGGACCCGAGACGCCATCGGGCTGGGCTGGCGCCTTCGCGGCCGGGGCCGTGCCTGGGACCGGCCGCTGCTCAAGCTCGTCTTTCCGTTTCCGCACCGGGAGCTTGTCGAGGCCCGGGCCGCCGAGCTCGGGCTGGACCCCTTTCTCGTGGCGGGCCTGATTCGGCAAGAGAGCGCGTTCGACGCGGAGGCGGTGTCCTCGGCAGGCGCCGTCGGCCTCATGCAGGTGATCCCGTCCACGGGCCGGCAGCTCGCCCGGGCCGCCGGGCCGCCGGGGTTCGATTCCGGCATGCTCGTCGTCCCCGAAGTCAACGTCCACCTGGGCGCTCTGTTTCTGTCCGAGCTCGTGGACCGCTACGACGGCGTCCTCTCCTTGGTTCTCTCGGCCTACAACGCCGGCCCCGCGCGCGCAAACCGCTGGCGCGGGTTCCCCGAAGCGGAGGATCCCCGCCGCTTCACGGAGCGCATCCCCTTCTTCGAGACGCGCGCCTACGTCAAGAACGTCGTGCGCAACCGGGCGCTCTACGCTTGGCTCCACGGCGACGCCGAGAGCGCGAGGGAGGCGTCGCCGGGTTGACTGCGGGGGCGTCGCGTCTCATGATGCCGCCATGCTCGCGCACGGGGCTCGCTCGTGCCGTCGTCAACCGTCGTTGGGGAGGAACGCAATGGCAAGAGGGAAGGTGAAGTGGTTCAACGACTCCAAGGGCTACGGCTTCATTGCCCAGTCGTCCGGCGAAGACGTGTTCGTTCACTTCAGTTCCATCGAAGGCGGCGGCTTCAGGACGCTGGCCGAAGGAGAGGAAGTGGAGTTCGAGGCCGAGACGACCGACCGGGGCCTGCAAGCGACCCACGTGCTCCGAGCCTAGGCGGCGCGGGAGCGCGAGCCGCACGGAAGGTCTAGGGCGGGCCAACGTCCAGTCCAACCGAGCGCCGGCTTCCCCGCCCAACCGGGCCTCGATCCCGCCTCGCCGATGGCCGCCGCTTCGCTCGCCTCCCGTCCGTGCCTGTTCCTGGTCGACGCCTACGCCTACATCTACCGCTCCTACTTCGCGTTCGCCCGGCGTCCGCTGGTCAACTCGAAGGGCGAGAACACTTCGGCGGCCTTCGGCTTTGCGACGTTGCTCCTCAACCTCCTGAAGGAACACGGACCGGAGTACGGCGCGGTCGTGTTCGACTCCGGCCGCAGCCACCGCGAGGAGCTCTATCCGGCCTACAAGGCCACTCGCGAGAAGATGCCCGAAGAGCTCCGCGAGAGCTTGCCGCGGATACGCGAGATCGTCGAGGCGCTGGGTCTGGCCCTCGTGGAGGTGGAGGGATGGGAAGCGGACGACGTGATCGGGACGCTGGCTCTGCGCGCCCGCGCCGCGGGGTGGGACTCCGTGATCGTGTCCGGCGACAAGGACTTCTATCAGCTGGTGCGTCCCGGCGTGAAGCTGCTGCGACCGGGACGCGACGGCGAAGGCGCGGCCGCGCAGTGGGTCGACGAGACGAACGCGGCGCAGGGACTGGGCGTGATTCCGGAGAGGGTCGTGGACTACCTGGCTCTGGTCGGCGACGCGTCCGACAACATCCCCGGCGTGCCCGGGGTGGGGCCGAAGACGGCGGTCCGGTTGCTGGCGGACTTCGATTCCCTGGACGGGGTGGTGGAGCGCGCCGGCGAAGTGAAGGGAACGAAGGTCCGCGAGTCTCTGCTCGCGAACCAAGTCGAGGTGCGGCTGTGGCGCGATCTGGTCGCGATCCGAACCGACGTCGAGACCCGGTTGGACTTGGAGGACTTGAGGACGGACGTCCGGGACGACGCGCGGCTGCGCCAACTCTTCCTGGCGCTCGAGTTCACGTCGCTGCTGCGCGATCTCGGTCCCGCCGAGGCGGACCTGAACGCGGAAGCGCGCCATGAAGTCCTGACCGATCCCGGGGAACTCGCGAGCCTCGTGGACGCCGCCCGCGAAGCCGGCCGGGTCGGCATCGCGGTCTTCACCGAGACGCTGGCGCCGGCCCATGGACGCCTCGCCGGGATGGCCGTCTGCGTGGACCCGGGAAGGGCGTGGTACCTGCCGTTCGGCCACCAACGCCGGCAGGGCTTGGGCTTGTCGGCCGAAGACGACCACGATGGGGCGGGCCCGACAAGTCTGCCTGCGCTCGACAGCCCCGAGCTGGCGCCGATTCGCGATCTCCTGGCCGACCCTTCGGTCGCCAAGATCGGCCACGACCTCAAGCGCTCCGTCGTCGCCTGTCGGCGCGCAGGCGTCGAGGCGCTCGGCCCGTTCCAGGACGTCATGGTGGCCTCCTACCTGCTGGCTCCGGGACGCCGCAGCCACGACCTGGCGACTTTGTCGCACGCCTTGCTCGGCGTGGAGGCCGCGGACGAGGCCGGGCTGCTGGGCAAAGGCCGCAAGCGGGTGGAGTTCGGCGCGGTCTCGGCGGCGTCCGCCAAGCGCTTCGCATGCGAACGGGCCGATCTTCCGGTGCGCCTGTGGAGACGCCTCGGCGAGCAGCTGGCCGATCAGGGCTTGGCGGAACTCTTCGAAGAGATGGAGATGCCGCTGGTGTCGGCGCTGGCGGACATGGAGATTGCGGGCGTGGCCATCGACGCCGGCTTCTTTCGGCGCGCCAGCCGCCGGCTCGGCAAGGAGCTGGCGCTCGTCAGCGGCGACGTCCATCGCGCGGCAGGCGTCGAATTCAACCTCAATTCGACCCGCGAGCTGCGCGACGTGCTCTTCGAGCGCCTGGACTTGCCCGTGCTGAAGCGCACGAAGACCGGTCCGTCCACCGATTCGTCGGTGCTCGAAGAGCTCGCGGTCGCCGGCCACGAGCTGCCCCGCCTCGTCATGGACTACCGCCAGCTGGAAAAGCTGCGCGGCACCTACGTGGACGCCTTGCCGACCATGATCGACGCCGAGACGGGACGGCTGCACACCACGTTCAACCAGACGGTGGCGGCCACGGGCCGTCTGTCGTCCTCCGATCCCAACCTTCAGAACATTCCCGTCCGCACGGCCGAAGGGCGTGAAATCCGGAAGGGCTTCGTCGCGCCGGAAGGCCGGTTGCTGCTGACCGCCGACTATTCGCAGATCGAGCTGAGGATCCTGGCGCACTTCTCGGGCGACCCGGTGTTCGTCGATGCCTTCAAGGCCGGCAAGGACATCCACCAGGAGACGGCGGCGATCATCTTCGGCGTGGCGGCCGGGGACGTGACGGGCGAGATGCGGGACCGGGCCAAGACGGTCAACTTCGCGACGCTCTACGGCCAGGGCCCCTTTTCGCTGGCTCGGGGGCTGGGCATCTCCCAGAGCGAGGCCAAGGCGTTCATCGCGCAGTACTTCGAGCGCTTCGCCGGCGTGCGGCGCTTCTTGGACGAGCAGGTGGAGCAGGCGCGGGAGCGCGGCTACGTCGAGACGCTCATGGGTCGGCGGCGCTACGTGCCCGAGTTGCGGGCCAAGGGCTGGAGCGTCCGCCAGTTCGGCGAACGGGTGGCTCGGAACACGCCGATCCAGGGGACCGCGGCGGACCTGATCAAGGTGGCCATGCTGCGATTGGCCGAGAGGCTGCGCGGCGACGACGGGACGCGCATGCTGCTCCAGGTGCACGACGAGCTGGTCTTCGAGGCCGAGGCGTCGCGCGCAGGCGAGGTTGCGGCGCTCGTCAAGGACGTGATGGAATCGGCGTGGGAGCTCGCGGTGCCCCTCCGAGTGGACACGGGCAGCGGGCGGACGTGGTTCGACTGCAAGGCCTGAGGCGGCTTCGCGCTCGAAACTGGGTCCCATTCAGCCATGTAGGCGTCCCGCCCCTTGGCCCATCTTTCCCTTCATGCCCCTTGGAGCCGGTCTTGCGGCGCGGCCCGAATCGAGCGAGGGCCTCCGCGCCGGCCCGCAAACATGGAAAGGGAGGCCAGCAGTGAGCCGTTCTGTCAACAAAGTCATTCTCGTCGGCAACGTCGGCGGAGACCCGGACGTCCGCACGACGAGCGGGGGGACCAAGGTCGCCCGGCTGTCGCTCGCGACCAACTGGCGCACCGGCGGGGAGGAGCCGGAGGAGCGCACGGACTGGCACCGCATCGTCCTGTGGGGCCGGCTGGCGCAGGTGGCGGAGGACTACGTGTCGAGGGGCGACAGGCTCTTCGTCGAGGGCTACCTGCAGTACGACTCGTACGAGCGCGACGGCGTGACGATTCCCACGGCCGAGGTGCGGGCGCGGGAAATGGTCATGCTGACGCCTCGAGCCGAAGAAGCCCGAGTGGCCTGACTCGGCCGGCGGCGGGCGCGGTCTGGAAGGGCCGCGTTCCCGGGACGGCGCAACCAGGGGTTGCGTGCGCAAGCGAGGAAGCGGGTCCGCGACGGAGCGCCCGCGCCGGTCGGGCGCGGCTCCGTCCGGCCTCGAATGCGAACTGTCCCGGGGCGCGGTCCGCCCCCGCGCTCTGGCGAAGAGTGGCCTTCGGTGCTGGGTGGACGCCGTGCATCGGTCCCCAGCTGGGCGCCCCATCATGACGCTGGCGGCCCAGGGCGGCCTGGCGCCTAGGAAGCGCGACCGTTGGCGGGCCAGAAGGCGCGCAGGGCTTCGCCGTGCGGGCTGTCCCGGAGCTTCTCGAAGGCGCGGTTGCGGATCTGCCGGATGCGCTCGCGGGTGACGCCGAGCAGGGTGCCGATCTCCTCGAGCGTGTGCTCCTCGCCGTCGTCGAGGCCGTAGTAGAGATAGAGGATCTTGCGCTCGCGCTCCGTGAGATAGTCGTCGAACATGAGCTCCAAGTGCCGGCGGCGGGCATTCGCCTCGACGCTCTCCTCGATGTCCGCCTCGTCCCCCGCGACGAAGCGATCCATGAGGCTCGCGCTGTCGTTGTCGCTGCGGTCCACCGGGGCGTCCAGGCTGACTTCGGTCGCCGCGACGCGCCGGAGCGTCCGCACGGTCTCCAGCGGTTCCCTCATTTCGTCGGCCAGCTCCTGATCCGTCGGCGCGCGGCCCAGCTTCTGCGTCAAGACGGTGCTGGTCCGCGCCAGCCGGGCCAGGTTCGAGTTCTGGTTGAGCGGGATGCGCACCGACCGGGTCTGCTCCGCCAGCGCCTGGAGCACGGTCTGGCGGATCCACCAGACGGCGTAGGAGATGAACTTCACGCCCTTGTCGGGGTCGAACTTCTTGACCGCCTTCAGCAGCCCTTCGTTGCCGATGCACACGAGCTCGGCGAGCGCGAGCCCGCGCCCTTGGTACTTCTTCACGTACGAGATCACGAAGCGGAGATTGGCGGTCACCAGCCGCTCGGCCGCCTCCTTGTCGCCGGTTCGGGCCCTCCGGGCCAGGGCGCGCTCCTCTTCCGGGTCGGAAATGAGGGGATACCGTTCCACGTCCTGCAGGTACTGATCGAACGAGTCTAGACCGCCCGAACTTGCGAACAATGCCGTCCTCCTGGCTCAAAGAGAATAGACTTGTGGCCTTGGCTCCAGCGTCCCGGTCCCAAGGGGAGCGGCTTCCTCCGGTCTCGCGCGGCTGGCCTCGAATCCAGCTCCGCGGGGTCGGGAAGCGTAGGGAACATCTTAACCAGAGACCCTCCCGAAGTCAAATGTTTGCGGCTCGCGGCCGGGCGCGCGGCTACCCCCGGGGCGGCGAGATCGCCAGGCCCAGCGCCGGATTGGGCACGCGGCTCCGGCGCGTCTGGAGGTCGCCGGGGCCCTCGAAGAGGCTGGCGGCGGCGGACACGCCGAGGCGGTAGCGGAGCGAGCGAAATCCCGAATTCTCCAAGGGCGCCATGACGTCGAGCCGGAACGGGAGCCGTTGCGTTCCGGCGGGAAAGCCGATGCGCAGGCCCGCGCCGGCCGCTGCGCGCAGGCCCGAGTTCCAGCCGAACGGCACGTCGCCCTGCCAGCCGACGCCGGCGTCCAGGAACAAGGCCAGGCTGAGGTCCACGACGTCGGCCAGCGCGCCGCCGAGGAGAATGCGGTCTTCCAGGTTCACGACCGCCGCTTGTCCCGCCGGGAACTCGTAGCGGCCGTATCCGCGCACCCGGTCCGGGCCGCCCACGGTCAGCTGGAAGGGCCGGGACAGGCGCCATCCGCCCGCGGCGTAGAAGCTGGCGGCGACCGTGTGGCGCGACCGAGCGCCCGGGCGCCAATAGAAGTGCGCGTCCACTTCTCCCACGACGTCGCTCGCGCCTTCGTCGCGAAGCTGCCTGGCCGCCTCCAGTCCGAATTCCGAGCTCCAGACCCAACTTCGCCCGGCGGCGCCGACGAACAAGGACGCGTGCCCCCGGACGCCGAGAGCCCCGCTTCCGAAGCCGTTCGCCACCCCCGGCCACCGTCTCTCGACCGAGAGGCTGCCCAGCGCCTGCACTCCGGTGCGCACGTCCTGCTCCCCCGTGATGGCGTCGAGACCCCGGCGCTTCACGTAGCGGATGTTGCGCTTCCCGGCCATGACGCTGAAGCGGAGGAAGCGCGCGGGCCGCACTTGGCGCCTCACGGCGGCGAGGACCGGCGAGTCGATCGGCTCCAGGGCGCGGAGCACGTCGCCGCTTACGGTCGCCACTTGGTCCGGAAAGCCGTCGAAGCGGAGTTCTTCCCACGAGACGCCCGCGCCCAGCACGGCGAAGCTGCCCGGACGGCCCAGCCGCGCGGCTGTCGTCGCCTGCACGCGAAACGTCTTCATGGGGAGCATCAGCCGCTCGTACAAGGCGTCCGGATCGGCGGCGTACGCGAAGTAGTCTTCGCGCAGCGAGATCGTCTCGGAAAAGGCGTGCGTGCCCACCTCGGCCACGAACGGATAGGCCACCGTCTCCTCGAAGAACGACCCCAAGCGCGTCGTTCCGCCCGTCAGGCGCGCGTCGAGACGGGTGCCGAACAGCCGGGGCGTCTGCCAAGCGGCCCCGAAGTCCCGCGTGTCCTGATGGGCGTGCCGAAAGACGGCCAGGCGAGCGCCGCTGCCCAGCAGGTTCTCCTCGGCCACCGCCAAGCGGGCGATTCGAAGACCGTCGTCGAACTCGGGCCGCACGTTGATCTTCAGCGACCATTCGTCCTGCGTCTGCACCTGGACGTCGTGAAGGCCGGCGCCGGCGTCGACAGCCTCCACGTGGGCTTCCGCGATGAACCGGTAGGACCGAAGAACGCGCTCGGACTCTTCCAGCAGAAGCGGTTCCAGGCAGTCGCCCGCCTGGAACAGCAGCTCGTTGCGGATGAAGCCCTCGGTCGTGCGCTTGTGCGCCCGGTTGGCGACCGACAGGAACCAACGGCGGAATCGATGGGACGGATCGATTTCGTCGACGTCGAAGATGGAGTGATTGTCGACCGTCACCTCCCGAATCGCGCCGCCGGGGCAGGGCGCCGGAGGCTCCTGGGCGGCGCCGGGAATCGCGGCCGCCGCCAGGCCGGCCGCCAGCACCGCCGCCGCGACGCCTGCAGGGCGGACGCCGGCTTCCGGGCAGCCCGCCTGCGCCGCGCTCCCGCTCGGCGGACAATCCCAAGACCCCGGTTGCGCCGGCCGCCGCCCTGTCGGCTGCCCCGCCTGCGCCGCGCTCCCGCTTGGCGGACGATCCCAAGTCCCCCCCCCGAGCGGCCGCTTCCGCTTCGGGCCGGGCGCGCCAGGACGGAAACGGGCGCATCCGGGAGGCTGGGCCGCACCGTTCGAGCAGCCGGGGACGGGGTTGGTTGGCAAAGGCGGGGCAGGTGGGGCCGGGGCCGCGGGCAGGTTGACGCTTGCCTGCCTCGAAAGCATAATCTCTGGCTTCAATTGAACATGTTTCGGGCGCGCGCCGCGTTCGGGCGCGTTCCGTCCTTTTCGGGGAGTCGCGGTTCCACGGGGCCGCGGCTCGGACCAAGCGAGGTGCCGTCTCTTGACCGCAGACACGCCGGTTGCCGTCGGGCCCGGGTGGGCCCCTCGCGGTCCCGTCCACAGGAACCTGAGCCCCGCTCGCCTCTACGAGGAGACGTTGCGCCTGGGAGCCGGGCGGATCGCCCAGGGCGGAGCGCTGGTCACGTCGACCGTTCCCCACACCGGACGCTCTCCGAACGACCGCTACATCGCGCGTCGCGGCTCCGCGGCGGACGAGGTGGACTGGGGCGCCGTCAACGTGCCGCTCGACCCGGACCATTGCGCGGCGCTCAGGCGGCACGTCGTCTCGTACTTGGAGGAGAGGCCGCTCTACGTGCGGGACGCGCTGGCGGGGGCCGACGAGCGCTATCAGATCGAAGTCAGGGTCGTGTCCGAGAGTCCGTGGCACGACCTGTTTGCGCACAACATGCTGCGGCCCATGCCCGCCGGTCGCGAACTCGGCCTCCGGCCCCGCTTCACCGTCTACCATGCGCCGTTCCTGGAGGCCGATCCCAGCCGCCACGGCACCCGGTCGAGCACGTTCGTGGTGCTCGACCTCGAAGGCCGCGAGATCCTCGTGGGCGGCACGGCCTACGCCGGCGAGATCAAGAAGTCCGTCTTCTCGGCGCTCAACTTCCTACTGCCCGCCGAGGGCGTGCTGCCGATGCACTGCTCCGCCAACGTCGGCGCGGACGGCGGCACGGCCCTGTTCTTCGGTCTTTCCGGCACGGGCAAGACCACCTTGTCCGCGGCGGCGGGCCGCATGTTGATCGGCGACGACGAGCACGGATGGACCGACGACGGGGTCTTCAACTTCGAGGGGGGTTGCTACGCCAAGACCATTCGGTTGTCCCCGGAGGGCGAACCGGGCATCTACCGAACCACGCGCATGTTCGGCACGATCCTCGAGAACGTGGCCATGGACGAGCGCACCCGCGAAGTCGACTACGACTGCGGCAAGGTCACCGAGAACACGCGGGCGTCCTACCCGATCCGCTTCATGGCGGACGCCGTGCCGAGCGGCCTGGGCGGCCACCCCCGGCACGTCTTCTTCCTGACCGCCGACGCGTTCGGCGTCCTGCCGCCGGTCGCCAAGCTCGACGGCGAGCAGGCGATGTACCACTTCCTGTCCGGGTACACGGCGAAGGTGGCGGGGACCGAGCGCGACGTGACCGAACCGAGCGCGACGTTCAGCGCGTGCTTCGGCGCGCCGTTCCTTCCTCGGTGTCCGACCGTCTACGCCGCCTTGCTCCGAGAGAAGATTCGAGCTCACGGAGCCCAAGTCTGGCTGGTCAACACGGGTTGGACGGGCGGCGGCTTCGGCGTGGGGAAGAGAATTCGACTGGGGCACACGCGGGCGATGGTGGAGGCGGCGCTGAGCGGTGCGCTGGACGACGTTCCCTTGAAGCGAGAGCCTGCCTTCGGCCTGAGCGTCCCCGTGCGCGTGCCGGGCGTGCCGGACCAAGTCCTGGTCCCCCGCGACACGTGGCCCGACGGCGCCGAGTACGATGCGGCGGCGGCCCGGCTGGCGGCGATGTTCAGCGAGAACTTTGCGCGTTTCGGCGGACATTCCTCCGCCGCGGCCCCGGTCACCGCGACCGGTGCGGAGGTGGAAAGGACGGCACTTTGAGGGAGCGGCCGGTGCGCCTGCTCGGCTGGCTGGGGGCGTGCGTCGGCTTGGCGTCCGGGGCCTGCGAGTCCGCGCAGACCTTCCGGGACCGGTTCAGGGACATGACGCCCCGAGAAGCGTACGAGGCGGGGCTGTCGGAAGCGGGCTTGGCCGAGACGGCGTTGGCGCGCGACTGGCTGGACGCCGGCCGCCGAGCCGTGGCGGACGCCGCCGCGTGCCGCTTCCGTTTCAGGAAACCGGCTTCATCGCGCACGAGCTGCCCGGGGCGGCGGGCTATCGCGTGGATCTGCCGCGCGGACGCAGCCTCGTGCTGGAGCTGGAGATGGACGCGAGCGCGCAAGCCCGCGTCTTCGTGGACCTCTTCCGCATGCCGGACAACCCGGACGACCGTCCGCGACCGGTGTTCTCGGCGGACACGACGCCGCTCTCGTACGTGCACCGGCCATGGCGCCCCGGGACCTACTTGGTGCGCCTCCAGCCCGAGCTGCTGCGCGGCGGCGCCTACCGCGTGACGATCAAGGAGGAGGCGCAGTTCGGCTTTCCCGTGGAGGGCCGCGGGATGCGGGCGATCGGCAGCGTGTTCGGGGCGCCCCGCGACGGGGGCCGTCGCCGCCACCAAGGCGTGGACATCTTTGCGCCTCGGGGCACGGCGGTGCTGTCGTCCAGCGACGGGCGGGTGGCGTCGGTGGACGTCACGGAGCTGGGGGGCAAGGTGGTGTGGGTGCGGGACGCCGGGCGCGGCGCCAGCTTCTACTACGCCCACTTGGACAGCCAGGACGTGCAACCGGGCCAGGACGTGCGAACCGGCGACACGCTGGGGCGCGTCGGCAACACGGGCAACGCGCGCACGACGCCGCCCCATCTGCACTTCGGCGTCTACCGGCGCGGCGAAGGCGCCATCGATCCGGCCCCGTTCCTGCGGCCCCCGGCCGAGCGGCTCCCCCCGCAGACCGCCGACGAGAGCCTGCTGGGCGCCCGTGCGCAAGCGGCGGCGGGCGCCGCGCTCCGCGCCGGTCCCGGCCGCGACGCCGACGTCGTTCGGGAGCTGCCTGCCGCGCACGCCCTGAGGGTGATGGGCGCCGCGGGTCCTTGGTATCGCGTGCTGCTGGGCGACGGGGAGTCCGGATACGTCCGGGCCGGGTCCGTGGCGGCTGCGCAGTCCTCCGACGACGCCGCGACCCCGTCCAGGTAGGGGGCCAGCCTTGGTCGATCCCCACGGCGGCGTCTTGGTCGATCTGTTGGTCTCGGCCGAGCGCCGGGCCGAGCTGCGCAAGGCCGTGCTGGACTGGCGCTGGTCGTGGAGCCTCGACGACTGCGCGGCGTGCGACCTGGAGATGCTCGTAACCGGCGGCTTCTCGCCGTTGCGGGGCTTCATGGACCGCGCCGACTACGACAGCGTCTTGTCGCGGATGCGCTTGGCCGACGGCACGTTGTGGCCGGTGCCGGTGACGCTGGGCGTGCCAAGCGCCTTCGCGGAGCCGCTGTCGCGGGGCGACCCGCTGGCGCTTCAAGACGAGCAGGGCAACATCGTGGCGCTGCTGCACGTGAGCGACGTGTGGGAGCCCGACTTGGAGGCCGAGACGCAGGCCCTGCTGGCTAGCCGATCCGAAGGCGCGTCCGCCGACGTCGCCGAGCACCCGTGGGCGCGACGGCTGGCGAGCGCGGGCCCGACCGCGTACGTGGGCGGACGCGTGGAGGGGCTGGGACCGCAGGTCCATTACGACTACCAGGAGCTGCGCCGCCCGCCGGCGGAGTTGCGCTCGCTGTTCTCGAGAAACGGCTGGGATCGGATCGTGGGCTTTCAGACCCGCAATCCCATGCACCGCGTGCACGTGGAAATTGCCAGGCGGGCTGCCGCCGAAACGGGGGCGAAGCTGCTCGTCCACCCCACCGTTGGAGTTGCGCCTCCCGGCGACATCGATCACTTCACGCGGGTCCGGTGCTACCGGGCCGCCATGTCCGCCTACGCGCCGGGGTCCGCCCTGCTGTCGCTGCTGCCGCTGGCCATGCGCATGGCCGGTCCACGCGAGGCCGTCTGGCACGCCATCGTGCGCAAGAACTACGGATGCACGCACTTCGTCGTCGGCCGCGACCACGCCGGGCCGGGCCGCGACTCGGCGGGCGTGCCCTTCTACGAGCCCTACGAGGCGCTCGAAGCGGTCAGGGAGCACGAGGCGGAGCTGGGGATCGGGCTGTGCGCCAGCGAGGAGATGGCGTACGTGCCGTCGCGCGGCAAGGCGATGGCGGTTGCCGACGTGCCGGCCGGCGAGCCCACGGAAGAGTTGTCCGGGAGCGAACTCCGCCGCCGGCTGCGCGCGGGCGAAGCGTTGCCGGAGTGGTTCACGCTTCCCGAGGTCGAAGCCGAGCTGCGGCGCGCCTTCCCGTCCCGGCGCGAGCGAGGGTTCACCGTGTTCTTCACCGGCCTCTCCGGGGCGGGGAAGAGCACGATCGCGGGGGCGCTCATGGTGAAGCTGCTCGAAATCGCCGAGCGCCCCGTCACGCTGCTCGACGGGGACGTCATGCGCAAGCACTTGTCCAGCGAACTCGGCTTCTCGAGGGCGCACCGGGACCTCAACATCCGCCGCACGGCGTTCGTCGCGGGCGAGATCACCAAGAACGGGGGCGCGGCCCTGTGCGCGCCGATCGCGCCCTACGACGCTGCCCGAAAGGAAGCGCGCCGGATCGTGGAAGCCGCCGGGGGCTTCTTTCTCGTTCACGTGTCGACGCCCCTGGCCGTGTGCGAGCAGCGGGACCGCAAGGGTCTCTACGCCCGGGCGCGGGCCCGGGTGATCGAGGAGTTCACGGGCGTGTCGGACCCCTACGAAGCGCCCGAGGACGCGGACTTGGCGATCGACGGCACGCACGTGACGCCCGCCGCCGCCGCCGAACAGATCCTCGACCACCTCCGGCAGGAGGGATATCTCGGCGGTGAGCTTCCATGAGACACGTCGCGGCTTCCAACCTTGTCGGCGGACAGTGGATCGTTCCCCGCGGCGCCGGGCGCCTGGCCGTCGCGGCCCCGATGGCCTTCTTTCCCTTCGGCGGCGCGCGCAACTCCTTCTACGGCGACCTGAAGGCCCAGGGAAAGGACGCCGTCGCCTTCTACACGGATCAGAAAGTGGTGATTTCGCGATGGTGAGCGACGGCGGGCGCGGAGAATCGCGAAGCCCTGCGGGGGACGGCAAGCCGTGCGCGCCGCAGCCGAGGGCCGGCGGACGGCCGCGCGCCACGACCAACCGGCAGGTCGTCGAGGAGCATCGACGTTTTCTCTTCGATTGCGTGCGGCCGCTCTACGAGGAGCCCTTGGCGCTCTCCGAGGGGTCGGGCTGCTGGGTCCGCGACTGCGACGGCCGCGAGTACCTGGACTTGTTCGCGGGCATCCTGACCGCCTCGCTCGGTCACGCGCACCCCGAAGTCGTCGCCGCGGTCCGCGATCAGGCAGCCCGGCTGGGCCACGTGTCGACCCTCTACGTCAACGAGCCGCAGGTGCGCGCGGCCAAGCGCTTGGCGGCGATTGCGCCCGGAGGCCTGCAACGCGCGTTCTTCCTCAACAGCGGCACGGAAGCCGTCGAGACGGCCTTGGCGGCCGCCCGTCTCCATACGGGCCGCACGGAGGTCGTCGCGCTGCGCCGCGCCTACCACGGACGCACCAGCTTGGCGGCATCGCTGACCGCCCAGGCCCCGTGGCGCGTCCTTCCCAGCGCGGTCACCGGCGTCACGCACGCGTTGGCGCCGTATCCCTACCGCGCGCCCTTCGGCGAGCGCTCCGACGAAGAACTCGTGGACCTCTATGCCCGCGACCTCCAAGAAGTCGTCGAGACGACCACCAACGGCCGCCCGGCGGCCTTCGTCGCGGAAACCATCTTGGGCGCGGGCGGCTACGTCGTCCCGCCCCGCGGCTACTTCCAGCGCATGGCCGAGATCATCCGCGGCTACGGCGGCCTGTTCATTTCCGACGAGGTGCAGGCGGGGTTCGGCCGGACCGGAGGCCGATGGTTCGGCATCGAGCACTGGGGCGTCGAGCCCGACATCATGATCATGGCCAAGGGCATCGCGGGCGGCATGCCCGTGGGGGCCGTCGCCGCGACCGAGGAAGTGGCGGCCAGCTGGCGCGGCAAGACCATCTCCACGTTCGGCGGCAATCCGGTCTGCATGGCGGCGATGGACGCCACGTTGCGCGTCATGGAGGCGGAGCAGGCGCCCGCGCGGGCGGCGGAGAGAGGGAAGCAGCTGCGCGAAGGCTTGCTCGCGCTGCAGCGGGAACATTCCTGGATCGGCGAGGTGCGCGGACTCGGGCTCATGCAGGCCATGGAGCTGGTCGAAGACCGCGAGAGCAAGACCCCTGCGCCCGGCATGACGGCGCGACTGCTCGAGGCCGCCAAGGACGAGGGCCTTCTGATCGGCTTGGGCGGACTCCAAGGGCACGTCGTCCGGCTGGGGCCCTCGCTGCTCATCTCCGAGGACGAGGTCGGCGAAGCCCTCGCGCGCCTGTCCCGGGCCTGCGCCGCCGCCTCGCGAGACCGGTGACCGCGGGGCGGCTCCGATGCCTCCAACGCCTCCAACCGTTCCGACCGCCGAAGAGCCCGCTCCGCGCTTCTTCAAGAATCCCGAGGAGTTTCGCGCTTGGCTGGCGCGCTGCCACGATCAGCGCTCCGAGCTCTGGGTCGGCTACTGGAAGAAGGGAACCGGCGAGCCCAGCATGATGTGGGCCGAGTCGGTGGACGTGGCCCTGTGCTTCGGATGGATCGACGGAATTCGCAAGTCGATCGACGAACGCCGCTACAAGATTCGCTTCACGCCCCGGCGGCCGAAGAGCCACTGGAGCGCGCGCAACTTGGCCCGCATGGACGACCTCTTGAAGGCGGACTTGGTCGCCCCGGCGGGTCTGGCGGCCTATCGAAACCGCGACCCTGCCAAGGTGCGCCAAGCGTCCTACGAACAGCGCGACGTGGCGTTGCCGCCCGAGTACGAGCGCGAGCTGAAGACGGATCCTGCCGCGTGGCGTTGCTGGCGGGCCGCCCGTCCTTCCTACCGCAAGCAGGTCGCGTGGTGGATCGTCAGCGCCAAGCGCGAGGAAACGAGACGGCGCCGGCTGAAGACGCTCGCCGAGGCTTGCGCGAAGGGCGAGGTCGTGCCGGCCATGCGCTGGACGGAGGCCGGGAGGAATCGGAGCGCGGCCAGCGACCGACGGATCCGGACGGAGGCGGTTAGCGCCGGACGCGGCGCTTCTCCCCGCGGAGCGCCTGCCAAGAGATCTGCCGGGCGCGGCTGGAGAACCGGAGGACGACCATGGGGTGGGCCGGGGACTCGCGGGTCGCCTGCCGAGGACGCTTAGCGCGGCCCTCGCCTCTCGAAGTTGCGGGAGGCCCGGGCCAGCCATTTCTCGGGCGACAGGGCGCGGCGACGTTCGCGGCGGCGGCGGGAGAACCACCGGGCCGCGAGCATGGCGTCGGCCGCCGCGCCGGCATCGAGCCCGGACGCCGGGTCGCCGGCCACGGGACGAAACACCTCCGCTACGTGCTCGGCCGCCCGGCGGTAGTCCGGTCCCGCCTTGGGCATCGGCAGGTCGCTGTGCAGGCGGCCCCGCCGGATCAGGTACAGGCGGTCGTCTCCGCCGAAGCCCGGGACGCCGTAGACCAAGTTCATGCGCCGGCCGGCCCCCGGAAATGCCAAGAAGCCCCGTCGCAACGCCTCCAGGTGCGCCAAGCGGTCGCGCAACCGCGCCGCCTCCTCGAACGCCATGCGTCCGGCCGCCGCCGCCATGGCGTCGGCCAGGACGTCCAAGGGCTTGCGGCTTCGTCCGTCCAAGAAGGCTCGGGCGTCGGCCACGCGCCGCATGTACTCGGCCTGGGAGCGCCGGCCCGTGCAAGGCGCGAGGCAAGAGCCGACGGCGCCCCGCAGGCACAGGGGAGCGCGCTTCGCCGCGAAGATCTCCTGCTGGCCTCCGAAGCGGACGGGCGTGTCGGCAGGGCAGTCTCGCAGCCCCAACGCGCGAGCCAGGTCGTTCGTCGTCTCGGCCAGCCGCCGGACGCCGCCGAACGGACCGTAGTAGCGTGCTCCGTCCTCGTCCACGCGCGTCGTGGCGACGATCCGGGGCGCGGCTTCGTTCGTGATCTTGGCGAAGGCGAGACGCCGGTCCCTCTTGTGCTCGACGTTGTGCTCGGGCTGCCAGGCGCGGATGATGCGCATCTCGTGGAAGACGGCCGCGAACTCGTTGGGCACGTAGTCCCACACGACCCCCTTCGCCTCCTTCATCAGGCAGGCGCGCTTGCCTGCGCCGCGCCGGCCGCGCCCTCGATCGTCGCGAAAGTACGAGAGCAAGCGGGCGCGCGTCCGCACCGACTTTCCGACGTAGAGAATGCGCCCGTGGCGGTCCAGCCAACGGTAGACGCCGGGCCGGTTCTCCGCGGCGGCGAGCACGTGCTCCTTCAGTCGAGAGCGTTCCATGCCGGCCAGTATCGGCTTTTGTTCGGTTGTGCGTCAAGAGGCCGGCGCGGAAGCGGACGTGCGAGCAAGCCGTCCGCACGCGCAGGGCGCCGATGCGTCACCACGCCGGTCCGCGAGTCGATGGACCAAGCCGTCCGCGCGCGCAGGACGCCGATCCGCCGGCCGGTTGTGCCCGGCGCCTCCGCGCGTCCATCTTCTCGGGATGAGCCAGAGGGCGCAGGGCGCAACGCCGAACGGGCGTCTGCCATGAAGAAGGAGCCGGACGATTTCGGCGCGACGGCCGGCGGGCCGACCCTTGCGGGGCGCCCGAGGAACGATCCTCCCTCGCGCGCGGCCTCCATCGTCGTGCGCGACCCCCTCTGGAATACGATCCGGCTGGACCCCGTGGCGGTGGCGATCGTGGACACGCCCGCGTTCCAGCGGCTCCGCTACATCCGCCAGTTGGGACTGGCGCACTTGGTCTATCCGGGCGCGACGCACACGCGCTTCGACCACGCGCTGGGCGTCTACCATCTCGCCCTTCGAGCCGTGCGCGTCCTGCGCCAGAAGCAGCCGGGCCCCGAGGAGCTGTGGGAGGACGCCCGCTTGATCCCCTACGCGGCCCTGCTGCACGACATCGGCCACTACGCGTTCTCGCACGCCCTGGAAGAACTCGAGCCGGCCCGCATCCCGGGGGACCACGAGGCGATGGCGGCCAGGTTCTTCGAGTCGGCCGAGCTTCGCGACGCCTTGGCCCCGCTGGGACCCGACGCGGCCGGCGCCGTGTTCGGCATCATCCGGGGCGAGGGCTCGGCGCCGTTGCGGGGCTTGGTCAGCGGCAGCCTCGACCTGGACAAGATGGAATATCTGTGCAGGGACGCCCTCTTCTGCGGCGTGCCGTACGGAGCGGCGGACGTGGACCGCCTGCTGCACGGCCTGGTCTTGCTGCGGGATCCCGAGACCGGCGCCTGGGAGGTGGGCGTGCACGAGAAGGCCGCCAACGCGCTCGAGTCGCTGCTCTTCTCCAAGTATCAGATGTTCAGGACCGTCTACTGGCATCACGCCGTGCGTGCGGCCACATGCTTCTTCAAGCGGATCGTCGAGACCGCGGTCCGAGAAGGACTGCTGTGCCCGGACGAGCTGGTCGGCCCGGCCGACGAGGAACTGCTCCATCGTCTGGAGCGGCGGGCCGAGGGCGCCGGGAGCCCTGTCGCGCGGCGGTTGGCGGAGAAGTGGCTGCCCGCGTTGCGGAACCGGCGGTTGCCGAAGCGCGCCGCCAAGGTCTCGGTCCGGGAGCTCGAGGGCCACGTGCTGCCGGAATGGGTGGCGGGCGACGCTCCGGAGAAGCGCCGCTGGGAAGACGCGGTGGCGGAGGAGCTGGGGCTGGCTCCGGGTGAAGCGATGCTCGACCTCCCCGTCAAGAAGGCCATGTTTCAAATGGACTTCCTCGTCGCGCGCGACCACGAGGTGGTCCGGTTGGGCGGCGAGGGGATGCGGGGATTGATCGACCTGCCGCGGCTTGCGGCGCAGCTGCAGCGCACCGCGGGCGTGCTCCGTCTCTTCACCACCGAAAGGCGCGAGGCCGACTCGGCTTGGTTGCTTGACCGGCTGACGGCGGCGGGCTAGGGCTAGCCGGAGGAAACCTTTTGGCGCGTCGTTTCGTCCTAATGGCAAGGAGCAAGAGCCTTGCGAGGCGGGGGAAAGTCGGCCCGGGCGGTCTGTTGACAAGCCTGGACTGTTGCCCGATAGTAAACGGCTATACGTTGAGCGCGAGTGCTCTGCGGGCGCGCGTCGAGTTCATGGAGGGCGATCCAATGGTTGCCAAAAAAGAAACCGGCAAGAAGCGCGGGGCGAGGAGCCCGGCCTTCGACAGCGGCGTGGACGAACAGAACGCGCTGGACCAGTACCTGCGCGACGTGAGCCGCGAGGAGCTGATCACGCCCGAGGAGGAGAAGCGCTTGGGCGCGTTGGCGCAGCAAGGCGACGAGGAAGCCATTCAGGCGCTGGCCAAGGCCAACCTGCGCTTCGTGATCAGCGTGGCCAAGAACTACCAGAACCGCGGCGTGGCGCTGACCGACCTGATCCAGGAAGGCAACGTCGGCTTGGTGACGGCCGCGCGCAAGTTCGATCCGACGCAAGGCGTCAAGTTCATCAGCTACGCGGTCTGGTGGATCCGGCAGGCCATTCTGGCGGCCTTGGCCAACCACGGACGCCCTGTTCGCGTGCCGCTGAACCGCGCGTCCGATCTTTCGCGGATCTTCCGCGAGCGGGAGCGTCTCAAGCAGGAACTGGAGCGCGAACCCTCCGTTCAGGAGGTGGCTCGGGCGGCCCGCCTCACGCCCCAAGTCGTCGAGTTCCTGCAGACCTTGAACGCGAGCGAGATCAGGCTGGACGCCGCCGTGGGCGAGAGCGAAGACTCGAAGCTCGTCGAGCGGTTCGTGGCCGAGGAGGCGTCGGAACCCGAAGTGGAAGTGGAGATGCGCCTGCGAAGCGAAGCCGTGGCCTCCGCGCTGGAGAAGCTCGAGCCCCGCGACGCGCGCGTGCTCAAGCTGTACTTCGGCCTCGAAGGCGGCCGCGAGCACACGCTCGAAGAGATCGGCAACGACCTGGGCGTGACCCGCGAACGCATTCGGCAGTTGCGCGACCGGGCGTTGCGACGGTTGAAGGAGGGCGACATGGGCGCCGCTCTGAGGTCGTTTGCGGCATGACGCCGGGAGCTTGCGCTGGTGCGGCCCAACACGGGGCCTCGAGCCCGTAAGGAGAGATCGATGGCCGGAAAGAACAAGAATCGCCGCGACGCCTCGCCGGCGTCGTCCAGCGACGCGATGCGGGACATGGACGGGCACACCGGGCTCAACCAGTACTTGGCGGACGTCAACCGCCACGAACTCATCACGCCCGAGGAGGAGAAGCGCTTGGGCGCGTTGGCCCGCCAGGGCGACGAGGAAGCCGTTCGCGCGCTGGCCAAGGCGAACCTGCGCTTCGTGATCAGCGTGGCCAAGAAGTACCAGAACCGGGGCGTTTCCTTGGAGGACCTGATTCAGGAAGGGAACGTCGGGCTGGTCACGGCGGCACGGAAATTCGATCCCGAGCAGGGCGTCAAGTTCATCAGCTATGCGGTGTGGTGGATCAGGCAAGCCATCCTGGCGGCGCTGGCCAACCAGGGACGGCCCGTGCGCGTGCCGCTCAACCGCTCGTCGGACTTGGCGCGCATCTTCCGGGAGAAGGAGCGTCTCAAGCAGGAGCTGGGCCGCGAGCCGTCGAGCGAAGAGGTGGGCCGTGCGGCGCGGCTGACGCCGGAGATGGTGGAGTCGCTTCAGACGCTCAATCACGCGGAGGTCCGGCTCGACGCCCCGGTCGGCGAGAGCGAGGACTCGAAGCTCGTCGAGCGCTTTGCCACGGACGAGATCTCCGATCCCGAGGTGGAGTTCGAGAAGCGTCGCCGCACCGAAGTGGTCAACGACGCGCTGAGCGGCTTGAGCGCGCGGGACGCGCAGGTGCTGACGCTGTGCTTCGGGCTGGGGGGACGCAAGGAGCACACGCTCGAGGAGATCGGCAACCACTTGGGCGTGACGCGCGAACGCATTCGCCAGCTGAGGGACCGGGCCCTGAAGAACCTGAAGGAAGGCAGCAAGAGCGAAGTCCTGCAGGCGCTGTTCGGGGAGATTCCCGGCGTCGTCCTCAAGAAGCCGGCCTCGAAGCAGCGTCGTTCCAAGGACAGGCGCAAGGTGGAGTACTACGCCGCGTGACGTAAGGCGCGACCGGCGCGGGCTTGGCCCCGGGTCCGGGCGAGCCGGCGCGCCGAAGGGAGCGGCGCGGGAGGGAACGGCCGGCCGCGCTTGGACCCCTGTGCGGCTGGCGTCTCGCGCCGGGCGAGCAGCGCGTTGACGGAAGGGCAGGTCGTGGAGATCGCCGGGGGCGTCTACCGGGTGGAGACGGCCGGCGGCGACGTCGAGGCGACTCTGCGGGGCAAGCTCAAGCAGGGCAGGCGGGAGGCGGTCGTGGTCGTCGGCGACCGGGTCGGGGTGCGTCGCGCGGCGGGAGGACGTTGCTGGATCGACGCCGTGCGCGCCCGGGAGACGACGCTGGCGCGGCGAACGCGGGACGGACGGGACTTCAAGGTGGTGGCCGCCAACCTGGACCGGCTGTTCGTGGTGTCGTCGGTGGCCCAGCCGCCGCCTTCGACCGTGGTCTTGGACCGCATGCTCGTGATGGGCGAGGCGAGCGGCATGAAGATCGTGCTGGTCTTCACGAAGGTGGACTTGCCCGGCGGGCGCGCCGGGGCCGGCGCGTTGGCGCGCGCCTACCGGCAGGCCGGGTATGGATCGGTCTGCACCTCGGTCGTCACGGGCGAAGGCATGGACGAATTCGATCGCTTGGCCAGCTCGGGATCGTCCGCGCTTGCCGGTCCTTCGGGCGTGGGCAAGTCGTCGTTGCTCAACTGCTTGGATCCCTCTTTGCAGCTGCGCACGGCGGCCGTCGGGCGAAAGTCGTTGCGGGGAAGGCACACGACCGTGACGAGCCGACTGGTCAGCTTGCCGTCCGGCGGTCGCCTGGCCGACACGCCGGGCTTCTCGGACGTGACCGGCGTCGACGTGGCGGCGGCCGATCTGGCGGAATGCTTTCCCGAATTCAGGCCGCACTTGCCGCACTGCCGGTTTCGAGACTGCTTGCACTTGGAGGAGCCGGATTGCGCCGTGCGGCAAGCGGTCGGCCGCGGGATCAGCAGGACGCGACACCAGAGCTACAAGGCGATCCTGGAGGGTCTGTGAGCCCGTTGCGGCCGCGGCCCCTTGGCGCACGCGAGCGCCGAAGCTGCAGGGCGATCCTGGGGGACCCGTGAGGCTGGGAGCGGCGGCGCTCCGCCGCCCCGGGGTGGCGCTCCGCGTCGTTCGTCGCGCGCGGCTCGAGTCGGCTGCCCCGACAAGCGGGAGACGCGGACAGCCGTCCCGTTCGTCGCGCTACTGGGCCCGCAACGCCGCAGGGGGGCCGTCGCCGTGAAGGTGGCGCATCTGTCCGACCTGCACCTGGGACACGCCGGCAGCGGTCTCGGGAGCGGGCGTGCGCGCGACGTCGCCCGGGTCTTCGGCGAAGCGGTGGAGCAGATCGGCGAACTGGCGCCGGCGCTGGTGGTCGTGTCGGGCGACGTGTTCGACCATGCGCAGGTGGGCGCGCCGGCCATCGCCGTCTTCGCCCGCGCCGTCAAGGATCTGGCCGATGGCGTGCCCGGCATCGTGGTCGCGGTCGCCGCCGGAGTGCGCGACACGTCCGTCGGCGAGCGGCAAGCGGGTCCGCTGGACGTCGTGGCGGAGCTGGACCGAGTGGAGGTGGCGGTGACTGGCGTTCGCCGCTTTCGGCTGGAGGAGCACGACGCCTCGGTGACTTTGGCGCCGCATGCCGCGTGGGTCGGGGATCGGGGTGGCGCGTTCGTCGCCGAGCCGGAATCTCAGGCCAAGTGGAACGTGCTGGCGGCGTACGTGGACTTGGCGGAGGACCGCCGGGGCCGAGCCGGCGGCGTGCGCCCGCAGAAATGGGACGAAGACGGGCATCGTCGGCCTCGGCTGGAGTTGGGCGGCGTGCGCCCGCAGGGATGGGACTACGTCGCCCTGGGCTCGCGACATGCGCGAACGCAGGTCGCCGAGCGCGTCCACTACTGCGGATCGCTGGAGCGCATTGGGCCGGACCCCTGGAGGGAAGCCGCCAACGACAAGGGCTTCGTGGTGGCCGATCTGGAGTCCGGCGCAACGACGTTCCGTCCGGTCCGGGCTCGCGCGGTGGTGAGCTTGGCGCCGGTGGATGCGGGCCGGGGCGGGGCAGTGGCGGTCGGGAGGCGGTTGAGCGAGGCCTTGGCGAGCGTGCCCGGCGGAATCGAGGGGAAGCTGGTTCGCGTGCCCGTGCGGGGCCTGGATCCGGACGACTTTGCGGCGCTCGACCGCGACGCGTTGGCGCCGTTGCGGAAGCGGGCGGCCGGGCTCCGCGTGGATGCGCTTCCGGCGCCGGAGCGCGGGCTCGGGGCGCGCAGCCTGGAGGCACGCGAGGAACGCCGGGGGGCAACGCCCGAAGCTCGGAGGACCGACGGCGTCGTGCAGCGCGCGCTCAAGAGCGGACGCGGGGAAGGCCGGGGGACGCCGTCCGAAGCTCGTCTGGGGCCTGCCGCGCGGCGTGCCAAGGCGTTTGAGGCGTCGTCGGGCGAGGGTTCTTCGGCTGCCGCGTCGTTGCGCGACTTGCAGCTTCAGGGCCTTGGGGGACCTGCCGCTGACTTGCAGGGCGCGATCGGCTTGGTGGCTCTTGTGGGCGACGCGGAGTCGCGTTGGGACGCGGTGGCCGGGAACGTGCGCGCGGCGTTTGGAGACGCCGGGGCGCAGGCTGGCGCGCCGGGAGACCGGGGAGGACGGCGAAGCGGGTCGGCTTGGCCCGGAGCGGACCTGGGCCCATTGGTGCACGCGGCGCTGGAAGCCGACGGCTTGGGGCGCGCCGAGTACGCTGCAGTTTGGTTCGGCGGAGGATCGGTGGAGACGTGGCTCTCGGCGGGAGCGACGCTCCTTCGAGACCGGGCGGACGAGACCGGCGTCGCGGCGGAGCCCGAGACGGCCGTGCGCGAACCCGGTCGCGGCGCGGAGCGCCGGCGTCGCGAGGCGCTCGCCGACTGGTGCCGGAAACTGCTTCGCGAGACGGAGGCGGACGTGGTCCGGCTCGAGCGGACGCAGAGGGGAACGGACGAACTCAAGAATCGCCTAGCGCGGTTGCGCGAAGACGTGGCCGAGGCGCACGGCGACCTCGAGGCCGCGACCATGGGCTGGGTGCGAGAACGACAAGACGCCGAGACGCGGCTGCTCCTGCACCGAGACCGGGCGAGCGAACTCAAGAAGAGGCTCAAGGAACTCGAGGAACCCGAGCAGGAAGCAACGGGCGCCGACGACGGCGCGGCGAAGGGCCGGGCGACGAAGGCCGGCAAGGCGAGGCGCGACGAGTGGGACAGCGTCGTCCAGGACGGCCAATGGTGGCGCCGCCGCCGCGAGCAGCTGGAGGACAAGCCGCCCGAGATCAAGGCGGCCGAGAAGCGCGCCTTGGAGATCGAAGCGGAAGTGGAGGCCGTGTCGGAGGAAGTCGAGCGCCGCCGCGTCCAAGCCCAGGAGCTCCAATATGCGCGCCGGCGTCTTCTCGACCTTCGCGAGACCGCCTCGCGGATCACGCCGTCCGCGGGATCTTCAAGCCCCGGCCAAGCTGCCTCCTCCGCTGCCCAACGCTTTCGCGAGCGGGTGCATGCCGAGACGGTGACCCTCACGGGTGGTCGTCTCGGCGCCGCGTTCCCCGAGTTGTTCGCGGCCTGGACCGCCGGCCGGTTGCGAAGCGGGGGCGACGTGGCGGCGCTGGAGCTGGCGGCGAGAATCGCCTTGGCGGAACTGGGCGTCGAAGCCGGCTTGCCGCTGGCATCGGCGCTGCTGCCGCGCGCCCTGCGCCTGTTGCGCGCCGACGACGTGGCCCGGGCGCTCGCCCGGCTCGCGGAACTGGCGCGACGCGTGCCGTTGGTGATGGTCGGCGCGACGCGCGCAATTGTCGCCGCCCATCCCGAGTCCGTCGACTTCCTGATCGTGGGCGCGGACGACGACCTCGCAGCCGGAGGGCCGCCGATGGCACGCCCTCGTCCGGCCCGGGCACGCTTGCTCTGACCCGCCTCCCGCGCCGCCGCCTAGCGCGCGGCCCGAAGCGCGTGGTACACGCCTGTTCGCCGGGTTAGCTGTTAGCATGCGGACACGCGCAACCACAGATGCGCCGAAGCGCGTGGCTCCCCCGCCGCGCGCCTGTTCGCCGAGCGGCCCGAGCGACTCCGGAGGCTCCTAGCCGGAGGGATTCGCCAGCCGGGCCCAGGCTTCGTAGCGGGCGACTTGTTGATTGGCCGTGGCCGTGTCGCCTCGCAGCGTCGCGCCGGTGTACAAGGCGAAGTGCGCCCATCCGTAGAAGGTCGAAATGCCGACGGACGGCATGTCGGGCCAGAACTCCCATTCGTCGGGCAGGCCGGTTCGGTGCACGAAGACGTCGTCGAGCAATGCGCGCGTCTTCTCCATGTCCACCCACGAGCCCATGATCGCGGCCAAGTTGCCGTCGATCTGCTGAAGATCGCGCGGCGCGTCCGCGGGGTCGCCCGGCCACAGCCGGAACGCCACGCCTTCGCGCACGACGCGTTCGCGAAGCCCGATGGCCGTCGTGGCTCCGGAAAAATTGCCGACGGCCAGCGAGGCGCCCGCGGCGCCCGCGAAGTAGACGGGGCGGTCCTCGATGGCGGTTCGTATGGCCCACAACTGAAACTGTTGCGCGGCGGTCAGGTAGCGCTCGCCTTGCAGGCGCGCGGTGAACGGCCCCAGCGGCACCGTGGCGACCGAATCGAGGAATTGAGCTCCCTCTCTTGCAATCTGCTGGACGACGTCTTCGCTCAATTCGGGCGGAAATATCGAACGTCCGGGCAGACGCACCGGCTCCGAGACGAGCAGCGGCGTCTTGCCGGCGGCGCGAGCCAGCCCGGGATCGTGCGTGTACATCGCGTCCGTGTTCTCGGAAGTGTAGGGACGCTGGCAGAGAATGCGCGTGGAATCGCCGTCCGGATCTTCGCCCGGCTCGCAGGGACGGGTGAGCCGGCGGAGCTGATTGACGTACCAAGGCGTGGACAGATAGGACGTGACGGCGACCGTGACGTCGCGTCGGATCCCTTCCACTTCTTGCAAGTACCAAAGCGGAAAAGTGTCGTTGTCGCCGTTGGTGAAGATCAAGGAGTAGGGCTCGACGCTCATGAGAATGTTGTGCGCCCAATCCCGCGCGGCGTAGTCCTGGTCTCGCCGAGCTCTCTCGTAGTTCAGCGCCAAGGGCACGAAGGCCGCGCCCAAGATCGGCGCCGCGACGGCCATGGCGGGCCGGGTGGCCAGCCCTCGAACGCTCAAGGCCCCCCAGGCGCGTCTCCACAAAGCGGCCACGCCGACCCCGGCCGCGAGTCCCCAGATCGAGAATCCCACAATGAAGAAATAGTCCCGCTCCCGCACCTCGTGCAGAGGAGGGCTGTCGGGTTCCGGGGCAGGAATCGAAAAGCCGTACTTGAAGTTCATGTAATAGACCAGGCCCAGCGACAGGATCCCGAAGAGCGACGCCATGTAGATCCCGCTCTTGGGGTCGCGTCGGATCATCTCGGCCATGCCCAGCAAGCCCAGCACGACGAACAAGGCCGTGAAGGGCGTTCGACCCTTCCCGAAGAGCACGTCGTCTCCGCTCAGGCCCCGCGCCCATTGCCAGTCGAAGTACTGGAACCAGTTCTGCATCTGGGCGCCGAAGGGCGCCAAGCGGGTTCGAAGCGGCGGCTTCTCGTACTGCTCGCGCTTCAACGCGGACGACAGGTTGTGACATCCCTTGGCGCCGTAGGTGACGACGCTCGTGACCGCTTCGCCGAAGCTCTCGCACGTGGGCTCGGCCTCGTTGATGATCGGATCCTGAGCCGCCCGCACGGGCAAGTAGAGATGGACCGAGAGGCCGAGGAACCCAGCCACGAGCACGGCGGGATAGAGCCGCCAGTGCAGCAGCGCGCGAGGCCGCACCAGGCAGATGAACAAGAGCAGCGCGGGCGCGGCCAAGAACGCCATCAGATGATTGCCGACCGACAGCGCCAGCACGAACGTCATCAGAAGCAGCAGATTGTCGTCCTTGCCCCGCCCCAAGTTGTCGCGCCAGCGCAACGCGAGCCACGACAGCAGCGCAATCGTGAAGAACGAGACGGAATAGACCTTCTCGTTGACGTTCGACTGGTTCCAGACCGTGAACGCCGTGGCGCTGACCAGCACGGCCGCGAAGGCGCCGACCAGCCGGAACGACTTGGAGCCGCCGAAGAAGCCCAGGATCCGGTGCACGACCAGGAACCACAGTCCGTGGGCGAGGGCGCTGGCCGTGGCGGAGAACAGGTTGATGCGCACGGCCGTCGAGAGGCCCAGCGGTTCGAGGAGGACGTGCCACGCGCGGGCCATGAGCACGAACAGCGGATTGCCGGGCGGATGCGGGACACCGAGGATGCGCGCCGTCGCGATGTACTCGCTGGCGTCCCAGAAAGCGGCCGTCGGCGCCAGGGTGACGGCGTAGAGCGCGCCCACGGCGACGGTCGCGACGGCGGCCCACAGATAGGCGCGCTCTTTGCCGTCGTCGGCCGGCTCGCGCCCGGCGGCCCCGGTGGAGTTTCGCATCGCAGTCACAAGGTCGTTGGATTGTTTCATGAACGGCCGGAGGCTCGCCGGGGCCTGGGGCCTTCGCGGCCAGAGCCTTGCAGCAGGAGGCTGCCGGTGTCCAGTACAGTACACCGCCAGCCGCTCGGTATCCAGGTGGTTCCCGAGTACTCGGTCACGACGGCTGGACCGGCGAGCTCGGCTCCGGCGGGCAGGGCGCTTCGCGCGTAGAGGCTCGCCGTAGTTGATCCCTCGGAGCTTCGCATGGTTGTCGGGACCGGTTGCGGGGCGGCCCCGCGGCCGGGTTGTTCCAGGCGGAGGCCGGGCGGCGGCGCCTCCGCGACGACGCGCAAGGTGACGGCTTCGACGGGGCTGTCCGGTCGCTCGTAGCCGTAGCGGCGCTTGTGGGCCGCATGAAAGGCGGTCGTCCATCGTCGCGCCGGCACGCGCAGCTCGAAGCTCTGGCCGGCGTAGCGCGCGTCGACCGTCTCCGCGACGCGCACGGCGTCGGCCGGGCATCCTTCCTCCAAGAGCTCGGCGACGGCCGACTCGCGGAGTTCCGCGAAGATCGCGTCCAGCGACCGAAGCTGCCGGCCCAGCACGGTGCGCGACGCTTCGCGCGAAACGGGCGCCACCAGCATGCCGTACGCGGAAAGCAGTCCGGGGTCCGGCGGCGCCAGCACGGAGGCCATGCCGATCCGGGACGCGAGCTCGGCCGCGTGGAGGCCGCCCGCGCCCCCGAAGGCCACGAGGCAGAAGTCCTTGGGATCGTAGCCCCGCTCCACGGAAATCACCCGCAGCGCGCGCTCCATGGCGGTGTTCGCCACGGCCACGACGCCTTCCGCGGCGGCTTCGAGGCTGGCGCCGAGCCCGTCGGCGATGCGCGCGAGGACCGGCCTGATCGCGTCGCGATCGAGGCGCGTCGCGCCTCCCAGAAAGCGCTCGGCGGGCAACCGCCCCAGCCAAACATGCGCATCGGTCACGGTCAGCGCGTCGCCGCCGCGTCCGTAGCACGCGGGGCCGGGCACGGCGCCGGCGCTCTCGGGACCCACCTTGAGCGCTCCCCCGGCGTCCAGCCGCGCGAGGCTTCCCCCGCCTGCGCCCACGGTGTGAATGTCCAGCACGGGAATTGCCACCGGTTGCCCGTCCACGGAGAATTCGCGCGTGGCCAGCGTCTCCCCAGGACAAATCGACACGTCCGTGGAGGTGCCGCCCATGTCGAACGCCACGATCTTTTCGAACCCCGCCTGTCGCGCGGCGTCCGCGGCCCCCACCAGGCCGCCCGCCGGGCCCGAGAGCGCCGTGTGCACGGGCTCCCTGGCCGCCCGTTCCACCGGCATGGCGCCGCCGTTGGAACCCATGATGCGGACGCGCTCCGCTCCGGCCCGCTCCGCGATCTTGGCCAAGTAGCCGGACACCAGCGGCGCCACGTACGCGTTGACCACCGTCGTGGACGCGCGCTCGTATTCCCTGAACTCGGGCAAGATGCGCGACGACACCGAGACGGGCTTGGCCGCGTCGGCGAGCGCCGCGGCAACGGCCTCTTCGTGCGCGGGCTGGGCGTAGCTGTGGAGCAGGCAGACGGCGAGAGAATCGAATTGCGCGGCGCGGGCAGGCAGGCGGCGAAGCTCGGCGGGGTCCAGCGGCTGCAGTTCGGCGCCTTGGGGATCCAGGCGTCCGGCGATGCCGATTCGGTCGTCCCGGGCCACCAGCGGAGGCTTGCGCTCGCCGACCAGCGCGTAGAGCTGCGGGCGGTTCTGCCTGCCGATTTCCAGGACGTCTTCGAAGCCCCGGTTGGTGACCAGCCCCACGCGCGCGCCCTTCCGCTCCAGCAGCGCGTTCGTCGCCACCGTGGTGCCGTGCAGCAGCGCAAACGGCCGCTGGCCGTCGCCCAGCAGCTGGCGAAGGCCGTCGAGCACCGCTTGGCTGGGGTCCTGCGGAGTGGACGGAATCTTCAGGCTGCGCAGCTCGCCGTCCACGAACGCGAGGAGGTCGGTGAAGGTGCCGCCGGTGTCGACGGCGACCAGCGCCAATTCCTCGGCGCGACCGCCAGGGCGCCGCGAAGGCGTCTCGGCACCGGTAGACTTCCTCATGGCGCCTGCCCGGAGGGGCGCGGCCGCCACGTCCTCGCATCCCGGCTTCGATGAGTCTCCATCCCTCGCTTGACGCCTTCCTGGGCCGCGCCCGGCCCGGCTCTCGCGTGCCCGTGTGGCGCGAATTCCTCTTCGACGCCGACACCGCCGTCACGGCGTACCACAAGCTCAAGGACGGACCGTTCGGCTTCTTGCTCGAGTCCGTGGTGGGCGGCGAGCGGTGGGCGCGCTACAGCTTCCTGGGCAGCCGTCCTCGGAGCGCGTGGAAGCTCGAAGGGGAGCGCGCGTCGGTTTGGGATCCGGCCGACGGCTGGTCCGAAGCCGGCGGCGCGGACTCGCTGGAGGACCTCCATCGACGGCTGTCGCAGGCCGCGCCTCGGCCCGACGACCGGCTGCCCCGCTTCTGGGGGGGCGCGGTCGGCTACTTCGGCTACGACTTGGTGCGGCGCCTGGAGCGCTTGGGGCCGGGGCCGCCGGACGACCAGGGCCTGCCCACGGCGCTGGTCATGTTCACCGACGTGGTCGTGGCGATCGACAACCTGACCGGCCGTGCCAAGGCCGTCGCCACGGTGGACGTGGGAGACGCGCCGACGCGGGAATCGCTGGTCCGGCTGTACCGGGACGCGGGCGAGCGCCTCGAAGAGACGGTGGGACGCCTGCGCACGCGCGAAGGTCCGCCGCCGCTGGCTCTGGCGACCGGCGCCGAGGACCCCGTCTGCATGAGCAACCTGGGTCCTGCCGCCTACCGCGCCGGCGTGCGGCGCATCAAGGAGCACATCGTTGCGGGAGACGCGTTTCAGGTCGTGCTGAGCCAACGCTTGGCCACGCCCTTCGCCGGGCCGCCCTTCGATCTCTACCGGGCGCTGCGCGCCATCAATCCTTCTCCCTACTTGTACCACCTCGACCTGGAAGACTTCAGCATCGTGGGCTCGTCCCCGGAAGTGCTCGTCCGGCTCGAAGACGGCGTCGTGACGGTGCGTCCCATCGCCGGCACGCGCCCGCGGGGCCGGACGGAGGAAGAGGACGTGGCCATGGCCGAGGAGCTGGCGCGCGACGAGAAGGAGCTGGCGGAGCACAGGATGCTCGTCGACTTGGGGAGAAACGACGTGGGGCGCGTCTCGGAGTACGGCAGCGTCACGGTGCCCGAGCTCATGGAGGTGGAGCGCTATTCGCACGTGATGCATCTGTGCAGCCGGGTCGAGGGCCGGGCCAAGAGAGGACTGTCGGCCTTGGACGCGCTGGCGGCATGCTTCCCCGCGGGAACGGTGACGGGGGCGCCCAAGGTGCGCGCCATGGAGATCATCGACGAGCTGGAACCGACGGCCCGAGGACCCTACGCGGGCGCCGTGGGACACCTGGGCTGGGGCGGCAGCCAAATGGACATGGCGATCGCGATACGGACGATGATCGTGCGCGACGGACAAGCTTGCGTGCAGGCGGGCGCGGGCGTGGTCGCCGACTCCGATCCGGAGCGCGAGCGCCAAGAGACGTTGAGCAAGGCGCGCGCGCTGCTCCGTGCCGCGGCGACGGTGGAACCCGCGGGCGGCTCTGCGCTCTGACGTTGCCATCGCTGAATCCTGATCTGGCCGGATCCGAGGAGCCGCCTAGCTCGCCCCGATCTCGTCGTAGAAGCGCACGAGCGCGTCGATGCCGCGTTCGAAGCAGTCGATGGAGAGCCACTCGTTGGGCGCATGCATGTTGGCGCCGGGCAACGCGAAGCCCATCAGTAGCGTGTCGGCGCCGAGAATCTCTTCCAGCTCGACGACGATCGGGATCGTGCCGCCCTCGCCGACCAGCAGAGGACGGGCGCCGAACGAGGCCTCCAGCGCCCGGGCGGCGGCTTCGAACACCTCGCCCGCCGGCTCGGCCCGCCATGGCCGCGCTCCATGCAACGCCTCGACGCGGAAGTGCACGCCGGGCGGCGCATGATCGCGCACATGGCGCTCGAAGAGCTGCTGGACGCGCTCCGGTGTCTGGTTCGGAACGAGCCGAAAGCTGATCTTGGCCATCGCCGTCGACGGAAGCACCGTCTTGGCGCCTTGTCCCGCGTAGCCCGCCGCGATGCCGTTCACGTCGCAAGAAGGACGAGTCCACAGGCGTTCCAGGGGCGAATAGGCCGTCTCGCCGCCGTCCAGGGCGGCGGCCCCGGCCTCGCGCGCGAACGCGTCTTCGTCGAACGGAAGTTCCCGAATGCGGCGGGTCTCCTCAGGTTCCAGCGGCGCCACGTCGTCGTAGAAGCCCGAGATCGCGACGGAGCCGTCCTCCTTGTGCAGGCCCGCCACCAAGGCGGCCAGCGCGTTGGCGGGGTTGCGCACGGCGCCGCCGTACGCGCCCGAATGCAAGTCCGCGGCCGGTCCCGACGCATGCACTTCGAAGTACGCGAGCCCCCGCAGCGAGCAGAGCAGGGAGGGCTGCCCGGGAGCGAACATGGCGGAGTCGGAGACGACCACTGCGGCGGCTTGCAGGCGCTCGGCGTGCCGCTCGACGAACGGCAGCAGGTTGGGCGATCCGATCTCCTCTTCGCCCTCGGCGAGCGCCACCACGTTGACCGGAAGGCGGCCGCGCGTGGCCAAGTGGCTCTCGATGGCCTTGACGTGCATGAACAGCTGCCCCTTGTCGTCCGCTGCGCCGCGCGCGTAGATGCGGCCGTGTCGCACGCTGGGCTCGAAGGGCGGGGACTCCCAGAGATCGAGGGGCTCGGGCGGCTGCACGTCGTAGTGGCCGTACACGAGGAGCGTCGGCGCGCCGGGCCCTGCTCCTCGCCATTCCCCCAGCACGACCGGATGGCCGTCCGTGGGAACGATCTCCGCGGCCAAGCCCGCCTGCCGCATGTGGTCGCGCAGCCACTGCGCCGCCCGGGCCGTGTCGGCGTCGTGCTCCGTCTTGGCAGAGACGGAGGGAATTCGCAGGAAGGCCGACAGCTCCTCCTGGAAGCGGTCGTTGGCCTTGCGGGCGAAGCGGAGAGGCTCGGAAGCCGCGTCCGCTCCCGGGCTCACGTGAGGCCCTTGACGCCCCAACGGTAGACCCAGGTCATCAGAGCCGCGAATCCCGCGGCGCCGGCCATGCCCCCCGGGCTGAGCGCAACAGGATGGTCGAACTCGAAGATGCCCACGCCCAGCATTCCGCCGATGGCCGCCGCGAACCCGCCCAAGACCACGAGAAGGGTGGAATGGCCGGGAGTCTCGTGCGGATTCTTGACCACCAGCTTCATGGCCAAGCCGATCGCCCCTCCCATGATCACCCAGACCGCCGCGCCGATCCAATTCTCCATGACGGAAATCTACTTCCTTCCCATGCGTCGCTTCAACGCCTCCAAGCGTTCGTCGATGACGTCTTCGCGCGACTTGCTCAAGGCCTCGTCGAAGTCGGCCGCGCTTGGCCCTGCCCTCTCCCGCGCCATGTCCTCGCCCCGCCGGTCCAAGTCGTCAAGAAGGTCGCTGACGCCGCCGAGCGAATCGCGCGCCTTGGCGCGCCCCGCCGTGGCCGCGAGGGCGTGCTGCCGCGCCCGCGCTTCCTTGATCTTGGCCACCATGTTCTCGTACTCCGCGGTTCCCAGGCGAATCTCGGCCTCGACGGCTTCCGCCTTGCGCGCCAGCACCTGCCCGTGCTCCGCGTGCTTGGCCGCGTAGCGAGCCGCGATTTGCGCCGTCTCGGCGTCGCCGATCTCTCTTGCCAAGCGCTCGCGCCGTCGGCACACGGCCTCTTCCTCGGCCTCCTTCTTGGCCCGGGAGCGCGCCTTCTCGAGCTGCTCGCGGGCCGCCGCCACGCTCGCCTTGGCCTCCACCGCCTCGCGTTCCATCTGCTGGAGCAGGTCGGCCACGGCGTCCGACGCCGAGTCCCGTCCCAACTCTTGGTGGAAGTTGTCCACGGCCTCCTTGAAGGCCCGTCGCAGGTCGTCGAACATGGTGAAAGGAATATATCGGCGGAGCGCGGAGGGCGGTGCGGCTTCGGTCAAGCCGCCGCTTCCTGCTCGGCGGCTGGTTCGGCCACGGCCGCAACGCGGGCGCGGGGGCAAGTCCGGTTCGGGTCAGGCCGCCTCGGCCCCGCCCAGCCGGCGGCTCAACGCCGAGAGGACTCCGCCCTCCGAGACCCCTTCATACAGCGCGCGTTCCGGGGGAGGATCGTCGCCGCGCGAGGCGAGCGCCCGTTCGGCGGCTTCCTCCACGGCCGCGGCCGCGGCGCCCTCCGTCTTCTCGAGCGCCGACGGGGACACTCCCTCTTCCAACAGAAACGCCTCGAACAGCCCCACGGGATCCCGCCGCCCCCATTCTTCGAACAAACGAGCGTCCATCGTCTCGCGGGCTTCGCGCTCGTCGTGCGTGGCGTGCCCGCCCATCCTGAACGTCTCCGCCACCACCGCCGCCGGCCCGCGGCCGTCCATGCACTGCCGCCGCGCGAGCGTCGTCGCGGCGAAGACGTCCAGCACGTTGTTGCCGTCGCACGCCAGCGCTTCCATCCCGTAGGCCGCAGGCACGTCCTCCATCTTGCCGGCGGCGTGGCGCTCCACGGGCGTCCCCAGCGCGACCTGGTTGTTCTGGACGACGAAGATGGCGGGCGCTTCCGTCCGCGCGGCGAACACCATGCCCTCGTGGGCCGCGGCCGTCCGCGTCGCGCCGTCGCCGATCCAAGTGAGCGCCACGCGCCCTTCGCCCCGGTTCTTGAACGCGAGCGCCGCGCCCGCGACGATCGCCGCGCTGGCGCCCATGTGGCTGATGGGCTGGACGACGCCCTGCGCCACATCTCCGCCGTGGAGGTCTCGCCCGCCGCTCGGGCTGGCCTTGGTCGCCAGATACGTCGTGAAGCCGTCCTCGAGCGGCATTCCCATCATGTGGCAGGCGCCCGCGTTTCGGATCATCGGGCTGACCACGTCCCGGCTCCGGTCGAGCGCGGCCACCGCACCCACCGTGACCGCCTCTTCCCCGATCCCCAGCCAAGCCTTGCTGATGACGCCTTGGCGGACCCAGCGCTTGAGGGCGATGTCCTGGAGGCGCGTCGTCAGCAAGGCCTCGTAGATGCCGAGGAGCGC
This sequence comes from Longimicrobiales bacterium, assembly GCA_965242735.1. GTDB lineage: Bacteria > Gemmatimonadota > Gemmatimonadetes > Longimicrobiales > Gaopeijiaceae. The sequence continues at coordinate 259,336 of OZ251497.1, forward strand.
GGCCTCGTCCAACCCGGCCACCGCGGCGGCTCGCGACGGGGACTCGCGGAACGCGCGGCGATAGCGGGCGGCGGCGCCGGCATCGGGCGTCCATTCGTGGTATTCCGCCGGATCGAAGGCGGGAAAGCGTTTCAAGATCGATTCTGGCGCGGACGGGAGAGCCGGGAGCCGGGCCGTCGGGTCCCGCGAGTGGTATCTTGATGATGCCGTCGACGACGGGCAAGCGGGTTCCGCTTCGGCTGGACGGACGCTTGGCCCTCCGCGCGACCCTGGGAGCGGCCCCGGCGGCGTGCCGAAACGCGTCCATGGAGGACCGCCATGCCGAGACGAAACCGCAAGCAGGGCGTGGCTGCCGATGTCGTCTTGGAACTCTTGGAGACGCTTCGGCAGGTCGACTTGCCGACGGAAGTGCTGACCGACGAGGACATTTCGCAGACCCTGCCGCGGCGCTTCGGCATCAGCGGCGTGATCGAGACGCAGATCAAGCTCCAGCGCGACAGGGCGCGCCGAGGCGACCGTTTGCCGCCGGAAGAGGTTTCCGGGCTCATTCAGCTGTTGATGCGGCGGCCGGATTCTCGCGAGGTCTTCTTCAAGGCCGGAGCGAGGCTGGCGGAACGGCAAATCAGCACCCGCGGCCGTCTGTTTCCGCGCCGGTTGCGCCTGCGGCTGGTCAAGAAGCGGATTCAGCGGCAGCTCGCCAAGCTGTTCGGACGCCGGATGGGCGGCTTCATTTCCGGTCCGTTCACGCTGGAGATGTCCGCTTCCCCCTTCGTTCAGCTGGACGAGAGCGGGGACGCCTGCCAGTTCGTCTCGGGATTTTGCCAGCAGGCGTTGCGCGACGGCGTCTCGGCCCAATGGACCGTCACGGAGCGGCGTTGCGAGACCAAGGGCGATGCGACCTGCCGCTGGATTGGAACGGACTAGCTCGGGAGACGTCGGCCCCGCGCGGGGCACGACCCGCTGGTCCAGCCGCTGGCCGCTCCTGCGCGGACGCCCCCCCCCCGCGACGGCGCGACGTCGGCCTCGAAGGGTCTCGGTTCCGCCCGCGTCAGACGTGGTACAGCATGACGTACACCGCTAGGCCCGTCAGCGACGTGTAGAGCCACATGGGGAAGGTCCAGCGCGCCAGGCGGCGGTGGGCGCCGAAACGCTCCCGGCTAGCCAGGAAGAGCAGGCGGACGACCAGCGGGACGACCACGACCGCCAAGACCATGTGGCTGAAGAGAATGGCGAAGTAGACGGGGCGCAGGCCGGCGGGACCGTCGAATTCGTGCGTGCCCGTGAGGAGGAAGCGAAGGACGTAGGAGACCAGGAACAGGGCGGAAGCAGTGGCGGCGCCCAGCATTCGGCGGCGGTGGGCGGCGATGGCGCCGCGGCGAACGGCCCGCCAGCCGGCCACCAGAAACAAGGCGGACGCCAAGTTGAGACCTGCGTTGACCGGGGCGAGCGCGTCGCCGAGGGCTTGGGCGCTCACGCCGCCGTTCCTTCGGCGCTCGGGGCGTTGCGCCGCTTGGGGGAGCGCTCCGCCGTCGCGGGGTCCACGACCCGTTGTTGCGCGGCCAGCGTCACGGACAGCACGATCAGGATCGCCGCGAGCAGCGTGTGCACCGAGACGACGAGCGGGTCGAGCCGGAACGCCACCGAGGCCAGGCCGACGCCCACCTGCAAGAGCACGAGACCCGCCGCCGCGCCGGCGACCCGGCGGGCCAAGACGCCGGGGTTGCGCGTCCAGACGATCCACGCTTGCCGCAACACGGTCGCCGCCACGACGACCGCGAGGACGCGGTGCAGGTAGTGGACTTGCACGAGGCGGTGGTCGAGCGGCGGCAGCAGCCGGCCCAAGCACAAAGGGATGTCGGGGCACGCCATGCCGGCGTCCATGTGCCGCACCAACGCGCCCGCCACCGACTGCGCGAACACGGCGCAGCCCATGACGACTCCGGCCCGCGCAACGGGCTGCTGCGGCCCTCTGCGCGCGGGCGGCTCCCTCCGGGCACGGGAAGCGCCGCCGGCGCGCGCGGCCATGAAGGTCGCGAGCGCCAAGAAGCCGAACGCCAGGGCCAAGTGGGACACCGAGATGGCGTCCGGCAGCCGGTAGATCACCGCAAGGCCGCCCAGGACCGATTGAACCAGCAACGCGGCGACGCCCCCCAGCCCGAGGCGGAAGAGCCCCGGCTGCGCGGGGCGCCGCTTGCGAACGAGGACCACGGCGACGGCGAACATCAGCACGAGGCTGCCGGCCCAGAGGCGGTGCAGATGCTCCCAGAAGACGCCGCCTTCCATGGGCGGGTCGAACACCCCGAAGCAGGTCGGCCAGTCGGGACAAGCAAGGCTGGATCCGGTGGCGTGGACGGCGCTTCCCAGCCACAGAAGCGCCAGCGTCCACCCGACCAGGAACCACAAGAATCGCCGCGTCATGGCACGGTCAATTTAGCGACTGCGCGGCACGGGGAGGGGGGCGGCACCAGTCCGGCGCGTGCGACGCCTGTCGGTTCCGTCTTGGGCGACGATCGGTCCGCCGGACGTCAGCCTGCCAGTTGCTGTTCGGCGTGGACGCGCTGGCCGGGTCGTCCCTCGGCGCGCGCGTCGCTCTCTGCCTCGCTGGCCGACCGGCCCGACCGGACCGGGCTGTCGGCCGAAGGCCAAGCGGCCACGATTCCTTCCTCCAGCCAGTCGTAGCGCCCGTCGAGGGCATGCCGGGCGAGCCGGTAGGTGGTCGCGTCGTCGTTGCGGAAAACCGCGCGGAAGTTGGCCTTGACCCGGCGCCGGGCCAGCCGGCACGCCTGGTCCGCCAGCTCGACAGCGCCTCGCGCTCGGCTTGCCGACCCGGCCCCGGCCGTCTCCGCCTCGGCGTCTGCCCCCGCCTTGGTCCTCGCCTCTGCCCCTGCCCCCACCCTGGCCTCTGCCTCCGCCTCGGTGCCTGCCCCCGCCTCCGCCGCCGTGCCCGCCGCCCCCACCTCGGCGCCTCGCATCGCCTCTGCGCGCACGCAAGCGGCGACCATCACGAACAGATCGGCTCCGATGTCCACCAGCCGTCCCAGCACCGCTTGCCGCTGCTCCAGCTTGGGCCCGAATCGCATCATGCAGTGGAACAAGGTGCGGGCCAGCCTTCTGGACGCGCGGTTCGCGAAGCGCATGTGGCGCGCGAGCGGGCCGAAGCCTCGATAGCGGGGCCACCATCCCCAGCCCACCCACCTGCGCGGATACCAAAATGCGTAATGGACGAACGCTCTCGCGGCGGCTCCGATCCGCCTTCCTGTCGGCGCGCGCGCATCGACGGCGGCTCCGGCCGCCTGGAGATGACCGTCCACGGCCTCGCGCGCGATGAACAGCCGCATGATCTCGCTCGATCCCTCGAAGATGCGATTGATGCGCGAGTCCCGCATCACGCGCTCCAGGGGCTCGGGGTCTTCTCCCCGCTGCCGAAGCGAATCGGCCGTCTCGTAGCCGCGGCCTCCGCGAATCTGCACGGCGTCGTCGACCAGCTCCCACGTCTTCTCCGTATGCCACAGCTTCGCGGCGGCGGCCTCGATGCGGATGTCCACCTGCTTGCCGTCCGCCAGGCCCGCGGCGAGGTCCACCGTCGCCTCCATCGCGTACGTCTCGGCCGCCATCCTCCCGAGCATCTGGGCCACGGCGTCGTGCTTGCCCACGGCTTGGCCCCATTGCTCCCGCTCGCCCGCCCACTTCCGGCAGGCGCGCAGGCAGCCCTTGCCGACGGCGGCGCAGAAGGCAGGCAGCGCCAAGCGTCCCGTGTTGAGCGTCACGAGGGCCAGCTTGAGTCCCAGACCCTCGCCCCACAGCAGGTTCTCGCTCGGCACCTTGACGTTGCGGAAGCGCAGGACGCCGTTGGAAATCCCCTTGAGTCCCATGAAGCTGCACTCTTGGGCCACTTCCACGCCCGGCCAGTCCCGCTCGACGACGAACGCGCTGATGGGACGCTTGCCGCGCACGCCGTCGCGGGGGGGCGTGCGCGCCATCACCACGATCAGGCCGGCTCGGGGACCGTTGGTCGTCCACAGCTTCTCGCCGTCGAGAACGTAGTGCGTGCCGTCCTCGGACAACGTGGCCGACGTGCTCATCTTCGCCGGGTCCGACCCCACCATGGGCTCGGTCAGGGCGAACGCCGACAGCTCGCCGCCCGCCGCCCGGGGCAGGTACTTGCGCTTCTGGTCTTCCGTGCCGAACAGCACGAGCGGGGTCGGCACGCCGATGGACTGATGCGCCGACAGAAACGCGCCGGTGGCGCCGCAACGGCTGGCCACCAGCGCCAGCGCCCGGTTGTACGACGTCTGCGAGAGCCCGAGTCCTCCGTAGCGCTTCGGAATCTTGATCCCGAAGGCCCCCAGCGCGGCCAAGCCCTCCAGGACGGAGTCGGGAACCCATCCGTCCCGGTCGACGGCGTCGCCGTCCACGTGCTCGTCGACGAAGCGCTCCAGCCGCTTGAGGAAGGGCTTCGCCTCCTCCGCCTCGGCCGGGTTCTGCACGGGATGCGGGTGCACCAGCTCCAAGGACAGCTTGCCGTCGAACAGCTCCTTCATGAAGCTGCGCTTCTCCCAGCGCTCTTGGCGAGCGCCCTCCGCGACCGCGCGGGACTCTTCCGCGCCGGTCGTCTCGACGGGTTGGCCCGAATCGCGCGGCGCTGGATGCGAAGCGATGTCGTTCATGATGCGGTCCTTGACCGTCTGGCGCGCGCGGGCGCAGGAGAGGTCTCGCCCGGCGATCGACGGCATGGGGGTTCGACAGGCCGGCGGTGCGCGGGCGCAGGAGGATTCTTGGGCCGACGGGCGGCCTCCAAAGTGACCGAACGCGGCAGGGCGTGTAAAGGGGGCGCCCCCGTGGCTGGACGTTCCGTGGACGAGCGCGGCCCCGGCGTCAGGAGCCGGCGGGGCTGTTCGCCGGATCGAGCAAGGACGCGATGTCGTCCATTTGCGCGTCGGCGTCCGCCTCGCCGACGGCGATCAGTGCCGTCAGGTAGTCCGGCTGGAACATGATCAGGCTGAGGAAGTCGGGCGCCTTGACCTGCTTGGTGCCCAGGCCGCGCGTCATGAAGCGGAACATCTTGGGGAGCTGGGGCTCGTGCCGGTCGGCCAGCCGGCCCAGGTCCACCGAAGGGCGAATCGTGACCAGCCGCACCCGGCGCATCCCCTGGCGGTCTTCCGGGCGGACGTGCTTCAGCAGCCTGTTGAGGACGTCCAGGCGCTGCGCGTCCTGGTCCAGCATGTCCAGAAAGATCGAGTTCAAGAGCAGACCGGCCACCTGGGCGGGCGGAGGGTATCCGCTGACGGTCTCTCGGCCGGCCTCTTCCGTGGTGCGCCGCCGTCGCGTGCTCAGCGCCAAGATGCGGTCCGCGCCGAGATGGAGGGCCGGCGAGAGCGGCGCCGCCAGCCGGATGCCGCCGTCTCCGAACCAATGGGGGCCGATGCGGACGGCGGGGAAGAGGATGGGAAGCGCGGCCGACGCCATGACGTGTCCCACGGAGAGCACCGCGAGCGCCGAACGCCGGTTGGGACGCTCCCATTCCTTCACGCCCTCGCCTTGCACCCACAGGACGGACTGGCCGGTCGAGTAGTTGGTGGTGCTGATGGCGGCCGCCTTGAGCCTGCCGGTGGCCAGGTTGGCGTGGATGCCCGTCAGCTCGCCGTCGACGGCGTGCAGCGCTTCGGCCAAGTAGCCGTGAAGCGGGCTCGTGTCCACCAGTCCCCGCACCCTGGGTCTGCCCGGCGCGCCGCCCGACGCCAGTTGCCGCAGCCAGCCCCCGGCGCTCTTGGCCAGCGCCCTGAAGTCGGTTCGGAACACGCGTTCGGGCGAGAGGTCCGACCAGAGATGGAGCAGCTCGTCGGTCGCCTGCGCGAACGTGCCGTGATGGGCCGCCAGCATGGCCGCGTTGATGGCCCCGGCGCTCACGCCCGTCACGATGGGAACGCGCAGGTCCGGAAACTGCTTGGCGATGCTGCGCAGGACGCCCACTTGGTAGGCGGCCCGGGCGCCGCCGCCCCCCATCACGAACGCGAGCGTGTTGCCGGCGTCCGGTTGGGCGCCCATGGCCGGGGCGGCAGCGTCTCGTTCGGCGGCCATGCAAGAAACGTGGCTTGGGCGGCCCTCGCGCCGCTACGTCGTGCTCTCGAAGACGCCTCGTCCGATCGCCAGAATCCCCATGACGACGAAGAGGAGGGCGAGCGCGGCCCCCACCAGGTGAGGCCCGTAGGTCCGTGCCTCCGCCGGGCGCCGCTTCACCACCGACGCCGTGACCTGGGCGACCAGCGCCGCCGCGACCATCGGCGCCATGTGCGCCAGCAGCAGCGTGTGGAAGGGCCGCACGAAGAGGACCGCGCCGCCGAGCAGGATCTGCAGGTGGAGCAGTCCGGCGAACGCGGACGCGGTTCTTGCGACGGCGGGCGAATAGGGCCGCTTGCCGAACAAGCCGATTGCGGCATGAACGACCACGGCCAGCCCGGCCACCAGGACGAGAAAGCGGACGCCGGAGTGGGCGGCGAAGAGCATGGGCGAGTTCTTCCGGTTGGGAGCGCGGGCGCCGGTGGCCTCGAAGGCTCCTGAAGATAGGAAGGCGCCGCCGCGACTGCCGGATCGCGGGACTGCCCCCCGCCGGGCCGGGCACGGCGCGTTGCCCTCGCGTCCGCACGGCGACAACCGCGCCGCCGCGCTCGGACCCGCCCGCGTACTGGTTGCGCTCGCGTCCGCATGGCGACAAACGGAAACTGCGCTAGAGTTGTCCTTGTCTGGAACGTCGCCGGCCCGGCCGCTCGCTTTGCCCGTACCGTTGCGGGGCGCGGGCGCTGGCATGGACTTGCACGCCCGGCGCGCCCCCGAACAAGAAGAGAGAGAGTCCATGCGGTCAGGCGTCGTGCCGTTTCCGGCCGCGCGACGGGTCCTCCGTGCCAGGCGGCGCGCACGGGCGAAGGCCTCGGCCGGCCGGGGGGCGGCGGCCCTGCTGGCGGCGGCGCTGGCGAGCGCGGTTCCGGGCGTCCCCGCGAGGGCGCAACTGTCCGGCGACGGCGCCCGGCCCAAGGTTTTCTTCGACTGCCAGACCCGCGGCTGCGACCTCAACTACCTGCGTACCGAGATCGCCTGGGTCGACTGGGTGCGCCAGCCGCAGGACGCCGACGTCTACGTCATCATGACCAGCCAGGTCACCGGAGCCGGGGGCCGCGAATACCAGCTCGACTACAGCGGAGCCGAGCCCTTGGAGTACGAGGAGCAGATGCGGTTCCAGTCGCTGCCCACGAGCACGCGCCGCGAGGTGCTCGATGGACTGGCCCACGTGCTGGCGGTGGGTCTGCTGCACTTCGCCGCTTCCCATCGATTCGCGCAGCCGGCGGCGGTCGTGGGGCGCGATCCCGGCGCCGAGACTGGGCCCGTCGTGAGCCGCGAAGAGGTGGACGACCCCTGGGACTTCTGGGTCTTCAGGATCGGCGGTAACGCGGAGCTGGACGGCGAACAGACCCGCCGAACCACCAGCGTGAGCAGCAACTTCAACGCCTCGCGCGTCACGCCCGTCTGGAAGATGAACTTCCGCGGCAACGTCGACTTCAACAGGCGCGAGATCGACTTGGCGGAGGGAGGCGAGTTCGTCGACGAACGAACCGACTGGGGCGTGACCGAGCTGGTCGCGTACGCCTTCAGCGATCACTGGTCGGCCGGGGTTCAAGGAGAAGTGCGGCGGATCAGACGCTTCAACCAGCGCTTGCGCTTCGAGCTGACGCCTGCGCTCGAGTACAGCTATTTCCCCTACGAAGAGGCGACGCGCCGCTCGCTGACCGCGTTCTACCGCATCGGCCCCGCGCACCGCCGGTACGTGGAGACCACGGTGTTCGGGCAAGATAAGGAGACCCGCTGGGAGCAGGCGCTCGAGGTCGAGTTCTCGCAACGCCAGCAATGGGGCGACGCTTCCGTGCGCCTCCAGGGATCCCATTTTCTCCACGACGCGAGCCTCTACAACTTGCGGTTGCGGGGCAACGTTCGGTTTCGCGTGGCGCGGGGTCTCGATTTCTACGCCAACGGCGGTGTTTCCTGGGTCGCCGATCAGGTTTATCTTTCCGCACGGGGCGTGACCGACGAGGAAGCCCTCCTCAATCTCCAGCAGAGGAGCCAGGACTTCAACTACAGCATGGAGGCCGGCCTTGGATTCCAATTCGGCTCGATCTACAACAACGTGGTCAACAACCGGTTCCGGGGGACGTTCTTCTAGGCCCAGCGGTTGCCTGGGAGGCCGCATGCCGATGCGTCGCGGTTTCGTCCGGCCGCGTAGCGCGCGAGGAACAGGCGGCCTCGTTCGGGGCGGTCCGGCCTCATGGAGCCGGGCCCGCGGGGCGTCGCGGGCGGGGTGCGCGGTGTTGGCTGCGGCCTTCCTGCACGTCGCGTCGCCGGCGTCAGCCCAGAACGTGCCTGCTCCGGCCCAAGCGCAGGAGGGCGACCGGGGGCCGGGCGTGCGCTTGGTCGCCGTGCCCGCGGTGGGCGCCTCGTTCAACGAACGCGAGGCGCGCCTGCCCGTCTCTCCCACTGCCTTCGTGAGGATTGCGCTGGAGGTCTGGAGCGCCGTGGGCGGCGCCGAATTCGCCCTGTTTCTCGGCGGCGCCGCCACGGGCGTCATGGTCAACGAGTCGTGTTCGGTGGAAGACGCGTGCGCGGGCGCCACGCAACTGGCCGCCGACTTCGTCGCCACAGGGGAGGCCGGGCTGATCTTCGGAATTCCCGGCGAACCGTATCTGGTCGGCTTTTGGGGCCAGGGCTTCCCGGCGAAGGCGGACCCGTTCAATCCTTATGCGCCGAACGCCTCGCGGCGATACCGGCGCTTTTCATGGGGCGGAGGAGTCGGCATCGCCCCGCGGATCGGCGCGCTCTCCCTCTCGCTCGAGGTGCGCTTCCGGCGCGACGGCCGGTTCGCCCAGCCCCACAGCGACTCCTTCGAGGTGCTGTTCGGCGTCCCGCTGAGATCGAGGTAGCGTCGCTCGCGGTCCACGGTAGTCCGGTCCCGGGCTCGGGTTCCGGCGCAGGGGCGAGCGGTGTGTGGCGAGCATGATGTAGCGTCGCCCGCGCGGTCCACGATGGTCCGGTCCTGATTTTCGGCGGCGAGCACTGGCTGACGGGCGGCCCCGTCCTTGCGAAGGGGCGGAGGAGTCGCTATGAGGTTCCGGTATTGGACGAAGACGTCGAAGCGGGTCGGCTCTTCAAATCCAATGCCGTGCCCAAGCGGAGGAGGTTCATCAGAGGGATCAGACCGATCCTCGCGACTTCTTGACATCCCTATTGCCGGCTTCTTCCGATCACTTGCTGATTCAGTACTCGAGAACATCGCGCAGCGAGCCTGCCCCTCCCGTGATTCGAACGTACCTTGTCGACATCGCGACCGGCATCGGGGCTTTGCTTGGGACAGATCTGCCGGTCATGTCAGCTGTGCTGTCCGACGGATACGTTGCCGTGTTCGACGATCCATACCCGCGCATTGAAATTCGCAAGGTTCCGGGCGGCGGCGACAGGTAGCAAGCAATTCCCTCACATGCAGTTCGGCGTGTTCCAACGGGCTGGACTTGTCGATGATTCGACGCAATAACGATTGTCCGCCGCCGCCGTAAGCCGTGGGCAACGCGACCCCCGAGGCTACCGCAGAGCGGCCTTGATGCTCTCCAGCATGTCCTTCTGCGTCTGCGTCGGCGGATGGAGCGTTCCTTGCCGCACGCCGCTGCCGTTGACGGCCGTGTACAGTTGCTGGAGGCGGCCCCGTTGCTGGGCCGCAGCGCCGGAGACGTCCGCCAAGCGGGTGGCGAGGCGCAAGACCTCCAGCAGGAACGCCTCTCGTTCGCGGTAGTCGGCCACAGTGAGCGGGAGGTCCGGATCTCCTCGAACGACCACGGTGCGCCGGTGCGAAGCGCTCCCGGCCGAGAGCTCGACGGCGTACAGCCCCGGCGACACGAACGGGCCCCGCCGCGCCAGCGGGCGCGCAACGACGGCGGGATCGTGGGGCTCCCACATGCTCGTCTCGCCCGGCAGGCCGTGGCGCAGGTCCCACCACATGCGCTGCACGCCCCCGCCGCCCGGCGCCGCGAACGTGCGCACGGTGTCGCCGGCCGCGTTGGAGATGGTGATCCGGGCGTCGTCCGCCCGGCGGCCCAGCCGGTACGTGATCGGCGTTCCGTCCGGCGGGTTCTCGCCCATGAACGCCGCCTGCGCCCGGTACGACGTATCCTTCCAGTAGTAGCGGATCGTGCCGCGGCGCACGGCGAAGAGGAAGACGGCTTCGCCCGCGGCCGCCGCGTGCTCGGCAAGCGGCGCGATGTCGTCCACGACGATGATCGAGCGGCCGTGGGTGCCCAGCACCAGGTCCTTCTCCCTCGGGTGAATCGCCAAGTCGTCGTAGGCGGTGGTGGGCAAGCCCGGCGCCCGCGCCCAAGTGGCGCCCCGGTCCGTGCTCGCGAACACGTGATGCTCGGTGCCCACGACGAGCACGTCCGGATTGTCCGGGTGTTCGGCAATCACGTTGACCGACCCCGTGGGCAAGCCGCCGTGCAGCGCCGTCCACCGCTCCCCGAAGTCCTCCGTCCGGTAGACGTACGGGCCGAAGTCGCCGTCGCGGTGCGCGTCGAAGGTCACGTAGGCCGTCCCCGGAGCGTCCGCCGAGGCCGCCACCCGGCTGACATAGGCCCCCGAAGGCACGGAGCGGATCGCATCGCTGTCGTCTCCTCCGTCCACCGAGGCCGCGCCCGCGGCGCCGCCCGACACCTCGCGCCACGAGCGCCCGCCGTCCCTCGACACCTGCACGTTTCCGTCGTCCGTGCCCACCCAGAGCACGGCCGGGTCCAGCGGCGACTCCGCAATCGTCACGATCTCCCCGTACGACGACGTGCCGTCGTTGCGCGACAGCCGCGTGTCGGCGCCGGCCACGCCCATGATCTCCAGCTCGTCGCGGTCCGCTTGGCGCGTCAGGTCGTCTGTGCGCTCGAAGCTGCCGCCCCGGTCGCGCGACACGAACAGCCGGTTGCCGCCCACGTACACCACGTTCGGATCGTGGCGCGACAGCAGGCTCGGCGACACCCAGTCCCATCGGTATGGTTCCTCGCCCGCCGGGGCGGCCAGCCGCAAGCTCACCACGTCGCCGGTGACGTTGTCGAAGCGCGTCCAGTTCCCGTTCTGCGAGTTGATGTACACCGTGCGCCCGTCCGGCGCCGCCTGCTGGTACATCCCGTCGCCGAATCCCGTCTGGCGCCAGTCGTCGTCCACGATTCCTTCCCAGGAACGCGTGACCGACGGTCCCATCCATGAATGGTTGTCCTGCATTCCGCCGTAGATCCAATAGGGGTCGCGGTCGTCCACGTCGATGGCGTAGAACTGGCCGATGGGCAGGTTGTGGATGCGGCGGAACGTGACGCCGCCGTCGTACGTCTCGTGGAGCCCGGCGTCGCCCGCCAAGTAGAAGTGCTCCGGGTCGCCGGGATCGATCCACATGCTGTGATGGTCGGCGTGCACGCCCACGTCATAGGTGGGCCGGACGGCGATCTCCTCGAAGGTGCGCCCGCCGTCTTCGCTGCGGTGCGAGGACGTCGCGAGCGTGTAGACGCGGTTCTCGTCCGTCGGGTCGATGAAGACGTGCGAATAGTACATCGGGCGGATGTTCTGGTTGCTCACCTTCTCCCAGGTCTCGCCCCCGTCCTCGCTGCGGTAGCCGCCCGATTCTCTCTCGTGCTGCACCAGCGCGTTGAGGACGCGGGGATTGGTCTGGGACACCGCCAAGCCGATTCTTCCCTTGTCGCCTGCCGGGATGCCGTTGGTCAGCTCGCGCCACGTGTCGCCGCCGTCCTCGGTCTTGTAGATGCCGCTCCCGGGACCGCCGCCGTTGAAGCCCCAGGTGCGTCTTTGCCTTTGGTACATGGCCGCGTAGAGGACGGCCGGGTCGGACGGGTCGATCGCCAAGTCCACGGCGCCCGTGTGCTCGTCCACGAACAGGACTTTCTCCCAGTTCTCGCCGCCGTCGGTGGAGCGGTAGACGCCGCGCTGGGGCGAGGAACGCCACAAGTTGCCCAGCGCCGCCACGTACACGACGTCGGGGTTGCGCGGATGGACCTGCACGCGACCGGTGTGGCGCGTCTCGGCGAGCCCCAGATGCGTCCAAGTGGCGCCGCCGTCGTCCGAGCGGTAGACGCCGTCGCCCCACGAGGTGCTCTGCCGGTTCTGCTGCTCGCCCGTCCCCGCGTAGACGACGCTCGGGTCCGACGGCGCAATCGCCACGTCGCCGAACGTGCTCGTGGGCATGTGCTCCCAGAGGTTCGTCCAGGTGATGCCGCGGTTCGTGCTCTTCCAGAGGCCGCCCGAGGCCGTGGCGACGTAGATCGTGGAGGGATCGCCGGGCAGGGCTTCGACGTCGTGGATGCGCCCGCCGGTGAGGGCCGGCCCGACATGGCGGGGCTGGAAGGCGGCCAAGTCGGCTTGGGTGAGGGGTTGCTGGGCGGCCAACGTGGGGGACTGCGCGAGCGCGCCTCCGAAGACAAGAGCGCAGGCGGAGAGCGGCGAACGGCTCATGGGACGGGTTCCTCCGGTGGTCTGTTCAGGGCCAGCGCGGCTTGGCTGGGGTCGTGACGAACGTAGGCGGCGTGCACCGTCTTCAACACCTCCGGGTCCAGGTCGTCGAGCCCGAGCATCCAAGTCAAGTAGTCCGGCTTGGTCTGGGCCACCTCGTCCAGCGGGGCGCCGCGGTGCTTGCCCTTGCGAAAGACGAGCGCGCCGGCCGGATTCTCGGAGAACCATCGGGAAAGCTCCGACTCGAAGGGCGCGAACTCGTCGCAGTAGCCGTGCAGTCCCTGGATGGACGAGGGCAGGTGCGCGTACCTCTTCAACTGCGCGAGGAAGACGTCGACCGTCGTCTCCACGTCCGCCGTCGCCGAGTGCGCGCGCTCGGCTTCGCGATCCAGGTAGAACATCGCCGCTGCGCTCAGATCGCGGGGCTCCTCTCGGTGGAAGATGGTCTGCACGTCCACGAGTCGCCGCTCCCCCACCTCGAACGGAACGCCTGCCCGCCGAAACTCCGCCACGAGCATCGGCAGGTCGAAGCGTCGAATGTTGAAGCCGGCCAAGTCGCACGTGCCCAAGTACTTGGCGAGCGCCTTGGCGCGGCTGGCGAACGGAGGCTCGTCCGCCACGTCGGCGTCCGAAATGCCGTGCACGGCGGTTGCCTCGGGCGGAATCGGCACGCCCGGATTGAACCGCCTCACGCGCTCGTCTCGATTGCCGGTCTCGTCGATCTTGACCGCCGCGAGTTCGACGATGCGGTCGTGCGCCGAGCGGGTCCCCGTCGTCTCCAGGTCGAAGAAGACGAGCGGGCGGTCAAGGCCGAACGGGAGGCTCATGGAGGGAGCGGCGGAAGGAAGCGGGGCGGAAGGTGGGGCGGACGCGCGGGCTTTGCGGCCGGTTGCCCCAATCTAGCGTCTCCGCCGACGTTGCCGGCCCCGGCGCCGAAGCTTGCGGCGGGCGCAGGGGCAGCCGCGAGGGAATATGGTCAATATGACCATAATGACCTGAATGATCTCTTGCGGCCTACCCTCGGCCATCAGCACCGGCAGGTCGAAGCGCCGAATGTTGAATCCGCCCAGGTCGCATCCCGCAGCATCTCGGCCGTCGCCTTTGCCGCGCCGCCCAAACGGCGGATCGTGTCGGCGCCGAGAGAGCAGTCGGCGCGTCGTTCGACAGTGCGGTTGCGGACATCGGCTCGATCGCTCAAGATTGGACGACGCGGCAACAACTACGGAGACGACATGGGCCCCGACGCTGTCAAGGTTCAGAAGGGCGGCCGGACCATTCCGAACGAGCGATGAGAGCCTTGCGGATGGGGTTGCCTAGCCCAGCCTAGGCCCGGGCTGGGCCTCCGCGTCTCCCCAAGCTCGCGCCCTCGTTCCCCACGTCCGCCGAGAATCGCATGATCCGTCGTTCCCGCACCTCCGCATCCAGGTTGGCCGTCGCGCTGGCGGCCGTCGTCGTCGCCGCCGCCATCGTCGCTGATCCCACCCTGGCCCAGTCTCCGCCAGTCTCCGCCGCGGACTTTGCTCCGATGAAGGCCCGCGGCATCGGGCCGGCGGGAATGAGCGGGCGGGTCTCGGACGTGGCGGTCAGCCTTCAGGATCCGGCGGTCGTCTACGTGGGTGCGGCCACGGGCGGAGTGTGGCGTTCGCGGGACGGCGGGCTCACGTGGCAGCCGGTGTTCGACGACCAGCCGGTGCTGGGGATCGGGGCGGTCGCGGTGTCGGCGTCGAATCCGGACGTCGTTTGGGCCGGCACGGGAGAGGGGAATCCGCGCAACTCCGCGGGCGTCGGCAACGGCGTCTACCGGAGCCTCGACGGCGGCGACACGTGGCGGCACATGGGCCTGGAGCGGTCGGAGCGCATCCACCGAATCGTCGTCCATCCCCGGGATTCGCGCACGGTGTACGTCGGCGCCATGGGACCGGCATGGAGCGACGGCGAGCAGCGCGGCGTGTACAAGACGACCGACGGTGGCGAGACCTGGGAGCAGGTCCTGTTCGTGGACGCGGGCACGGGAGTCGCGGACTTGGTGATGGACCCGCGGAACCCCGACAAGCTCTTCGCGGCGATGTGGTCGTTTCGGCGCTGGCCATGGTTCTTCCGCTCGGGCGGGCCCGGGAGCGGACTGTACGTGACCCACGACGGCGGCGCGAACTGGCAGCGGTTGGGGCCGGAGGACGGCTTGCCGCCAGGCGAACTGGGGCGGATCGGGGTGGCCGTCTCCCGCTCGAATCCGAACGTGGTCTACGCGCTCGTGGAGGCGGAACGGAGCGAGCTGCTGCGTTCCGACGACGGAGGCTCGCGCTGGCGAACGGTGAGCGACAGGCGGGGCGTGGCGCCAAGGCCATTCTACTACGCCGACCTGCGCGTCGATCCCACCAACGAGAACCGTCTGTACAGCCTCCACAGCGCCATTCAAGTCAGCGAGGACGCGGGCCGCAACTTCCGCACGGTGGTGCCCAGCCAGACGATCCACGGGGACGTGCATGAGCTGTGGATTCACCCGGACGACAGCCGCTTCATGATCCTGGGCGAGGACGGGGGGATCGCCTTCACCTACGATCGGGGCGACAGTTGGCGCTTCGTCGAGAATCTGCCGCTGGCGCAGTTCTACCACATCGCCGTGGACATGGAGACGCCCTTCAACGTCTACGGCGGCTTGCAGGACAACGGCTCTTGGTTCGGGCCCATGACGGTCTGGGCCCAGCGGGGGATCATGAACCTGCATTGGACCCGGGTCGGCAGCGGCGACGGCTTCGCAGTCATGAACGACTTCGGCGACGCGCGGTACGGCTATTCCTTGGCCCAAGGCGGCCGCTTGGTGCGCTTCGACAAGGCCACCGGCAACCGGCGCGACATCACTCCGGTGCACCCGGACGGCGGCGCTCTGCGCTTCAACTGGAACGCCGCCCTCGCGGTCGATCCGTTCGACTCCACGACGATCTACCTTGGCTCCCAGTTCGTGCACAGGTCGCGCGACCGGGGCGCTTCGTGGGAGATCGTCTCGCCCGACCTCACCACCAACGACCCCGAAAAGCAGCGCCACCGCGAAAGCGGCGGGCTGACCATCGACGCGTCGGGGGCTGAAGCCCACACGAGCATTCTCAGCATTGCGCCCAGCCCGTTGGAGCGGGGGCTGATCTGGGTCGCGACCGACGACGGAGCCGTCCAGGTCACGCGGGACGGCGGCGCCGCTTGGACCAATGTGGGCGACCGGGTCCCCGGCGTCCCGGCCGCGACTTGGGCGCCCCACGTGGAGCCCTCCAAGCACGACCCGGCCGTCGCCTACGTGGTCTACGACGACCACCGGCGGGGCAACTGGACCCCCTACGCCTTTCGGACGGAGGACTACGGACGGAGTTGGGAACCGCTGGGACTGGGCAATGGCGGAGTGGGACGGGACGGCGGCATCGGCGTCCGCGAGGAAGCGGGGGAGGGCGTCTGGGGGTTCGTCCACGTCATCGAGGAGGACCCGGTGGAGCCCAACCTCCTCTTCCTCGGCACGGAGTTCGGCCTCTTCGCCAGCCTGGACCGGGGCGCCTCGTGGATGGAGTGGCGCAACGGGTTGCCGCCCGCGCCCGTGCGAGGGCTCGTCGTGCACCCGCGCGACCACGATCTGGTGGTGGGCACCCACGGCCGGGCCGTCTACGTCATCGACGACGTCCGGCCCCTGCGCGCGCTGGCGGCCGACCCCTCCGCCGCCGGGGACGCGTTGCGGGTCTTCCCGGCCGCGCCCGCCGTCCAGTACGTGGAGGCCGAGGCCCAGGGCTACCGCTCCACGGGCCACGCCATGTTCATGGGGGACCGGAGGCCCTACGGGGCGCTCCTCCATTACTGGATGGGCGAGGCGGCCACCGGGGACGGCGACCCGGCCAGAGGCTCCGGCGACCTGACCACGCCCACCGCCGACTCGGCGCAGCTCTCGATTCTGGACGGCGCCGGCCAGCGGGTGCGCACTCTCTCCGGGACTGCCCGCCGCGGCCTGAACCGGGTCGTGTGGGACACGCGGATGGCCCTGCCCGACGACTCCGGCCAAGTCGGCCCTTGGGTCCTGCCGGGCCGCTACGTCGTTCGCGTCGAAGCGGGCGGGCACGTCGCCGAGGGCAGCGTCGAGGTCGTCGCCGACCCGCGCCTGGACATTTCCATCGCCGACCGGCGCGCGAGGATCGCAGTCCAGCTGGAAGCCGCGCGCCGGAGTGCGGCGGCCTCGCAAGCGGAGGACCGGATCGACGACGCCATCGAGGCGGTGGAGGAAGTGCTGGCGTGGCTGCCCGACGACGACGAATCGTCCGCGCTTCGGCGGCAGGGCCGGGAGCTGTCGGACCAGCTGGCTGCCCTCGCCGAGCGCCTCTTCACCGGCCCCGAATGCCAGGGCGGATGCGGACGCAACGCGTTGGCCGTCCGCGTGCATGCCCCAAGACGCAAGCTGAACAGCGCGCTGGGCGCCCCGACCCCGACCGACAGCCTTGCGATCTCCCACGCCGAAGCCGCGCTGGCGGAGGTGCTGGACGCCGTCGAGTCCGCCATGAACGGTCCGGTGGAAGCGTTCCGACAAGCCTTGTTGGCGGCAGGATTCACGCTGTTGCCGCGAGCGGGGGGCTGATCGCCCGCACAGTCGCCCGCGGCGCTCCGTCGGCCCGGTTGTCGGCCTGACCCGCGTCGCGCAGGCCGCCCCGTCAAGCGGGAGACGCGGACAGCCGTCCCGTGCGCCGCGCTACCGGGCCCGCAACGCCGCGCACACCGCTTCCTTCACCTCGTCGTCGATGTCGCGGGCGTCGTCCAGCATCCAATTGAGATAGTCCGGGTCCGTCGCGGCGATCTCGGCCAACGGCGCGCCCTTGTGCTTGCCGAGGTCGAAGACGAGTCCGGCCGTCCCCTGCTTGAACCAGCGGTCGAACTCGGTCTTGAAGGGCGCGATCTCGTCGCAGTAGGCGTGGAGCCCGGCCATGTTCCGGGGCAGATCGTAGCGGTCGAGCTGGGCCGACAGCACGGCGACGGCCGTCCGAATGTCGCTGACGGCGGAGTGGGCGTCCTGGTGGTCTCGGCCGAGGTAGAAGCGCGCGGCCGCGGAAAGGTCGCGAGGCTCCTGCCGGTGGAAGATCATCTTCATGTCCACCAGGCGCCGGTCGCCGATCTCGAACGGCACGCCGGCCCGCCTGAACTCCGCCATCAGCACGGGCAGGTCGAACCGGCGGATGTTGAAGCCGCCCAAGTCGCACCCGTCCATCATCTCGGCCACCGCCTTGGCCCGGCGCCGAAACGGGTGCTCTTCGGCCACGTCCGCGTCCGTGATCCCATGGATCGCCGCAACTTCGGGCGGGATGGGCCGCTCCGGATTGTAGCGCCGCTCTCGTTCCAGCACGTCCCCGTTCGGCGACACCTTGACGATCGCGAGCTCGACGATGCGGTCGGCGGCGAGGCTGAGCCCCGTCGTCTCGAGGTCGAAGAAGACGATGGGCCGGTCGAGCTTGAAAGGAAGCTTCATGGCGGTGAACTGGGCAGGGAAGCGGAGGACGTGGACAATAGTCCATGGGCGTCGAGCCACAAGCCGCCTGCGCCGATGGAGATGGCCATGACGGTGGCCGGTGGCTGGCCCGACGGGGGAGGAGCCGCGCACCTTGCTCTTGATGATAGTCCATGCGGCGGGCCAGGGCAGGCGGGCGGCGGCACCGGCTGCCCGAAGGGCGCGGAAGGCGTGCGGTCGGCCCGGATGCACGGGCAGGGGCCGGCGGTTGGACTTGCCGACTCGGTGGCGCCGACGACAAAATTTGATTCCCAGTCCCCCGAGTCCAACCGAGAGCACGAGAGCAGCCCCATGAAGAGCAAACCGGCAAGCGTTCCAACCAAGACCAAGCGGGCCGCCGCCTTGGCCGTCGTGGCGCTGGCCGTTGTCGGGTTGGCCCCTGCGGCGCTGTGCGCGTCCGTTGCCCAGCAGCCGCCGCCCCAAAGCGACCCGCGCATTCACGAGATCGTGGCGTCGGTTTCCGCGGCGCGTGTCGAGGCGGACATTCGGGCGCTGGCGGGGTTCGGCACGCGCAACACGTTCTCGGACACGCTCTCGGAGACGCGCGGCATCGGGGCCGCCCGGAGGTGGATCAAGGCGGAGTTCGACCGCATCGCGGCGGCATGCGGCGGATGCTGGGAGGTCGTCTACCAGCGCAGCCTCGTGACCAGCGAGGACAGCCCGCGCATCCCCGAGGACACGTGGGTGGTCAACGTGCTCGCGATCAAGCGGGGGACCGTCGCGCCGAATCGCTACGTGATCATGTCGGGCGACATCGACTCGCGCGCGTCCGACGGCTCCGACGGCGTGTCCGACGCGCCGGGAGCCAACGACAACGCGTCGGGCATGGCCGGGGCAATCGAGGCGGCGCGGCTGCTGTCGGACTACGAGTTCGGCAGCACCGTCGTGCTGTCGGGACTGTCGGGCGAGGAGCAGGGACTGTGGGGCGGGCGCCACATGGCGCAGGTCGCGCGGGAAGAGGGCTGGGACATCGCCGCCGTCCTCAACAACGACATGATCGGCAACATCGAAGGCGTGGACGGCGTCATCGAGAACAACACGTTTCGCGTCTTCTCCGAGCCCACCCCCGCCACCGACACGGAGCGCGACCGGGCCCGCTACCGCGTCTACGGCGGCGAGGTGGACGGCCCGTCCCGGCAGCTGGCCCGCTACGTGGCGCGCACGGCCGACCGCTACGTGACCAACCTGGACCCCATCCTGATCTACCGGCTGGACCGGTTCGGGCGCGGCGGCCACCACCGGCCCTTCAACGACGTGGGCTTCCCGGCCGTCCGCATCATGGAAACCCACGAGAACTACACGCGCCAGCACCAGGACATCCGGACCGAGAACGGAATCGCGTACGGAGACGTCGTCGAGGGCGTGGACTTCGACTACGCCGCCAAGCTCACCGCGCTCAACGCCGCCGTGCTCGCGCAGTTGGCCTGGGCGCCCCCCGCCCCGGCCAACGTCCTGATCGGAGGCGCCGTCCGTCCCTCCACGACCTTGGCCTGGGATGCCGTCGACGATCCGCGCGTGGCCGGCTACAAGGTCTACTGGCGCGACACGACGGCCCCGCGCTGGCAACGCTCCCGCTGGGTGGGCGGCGCGACGTCCTTCACGCTGGAAGGCCTGGTGATCGACAACTACCTCTTCGGCGTGGCGGCGGTGGGCCACGACGGCCACGAGAGTCCGGTGGCGTATCCGGGCGGACAGATTCGCCGGGGGCGTTGAGATGAAGAGAGCGCCGTTGGTTGCGTTGCGGCGGCTTGTCCACCGGACGGGCGTCTCCGCCGTTTCGATCGCGCTGGCCGTTGCGGCCCCGTGCCTGGCGCCGGCGCAGGCCCAGCAGGACATGTCGGAAGTGGTGATCGAGACCATCGAGCTGGAGTCCGATCTGTTCATGCTGGTCGGCCGAGGCGGCAACATCGGTTTGTCGGTGGGCGACGACGGCGCGTTCCTGATCGACGACCAATACGCCCCGCTGACCGAGAAGATCCTCGCCGCGGTCGCCGCCGTGACGGACGAGCCGGTGCGCTGGGTGCTCAACACGCACTGGCACGGCGACCACACCGGCGGCAACGAGAACCTGGGCAAGGCGGGCGCGATGATCGTCGCCCACGAGAACGTCTATCGCAGAATGAATCCCGCGGAGTTCGCCGACTTGGCGGGCCGCTCCAGCCAAGCCCCGCCCGACGCGCTCCCCGTCGTCTCCTTCGACCACTCCATCCGCTTCCGCTGGAACGGCCGGCACGTCGAGGTCGCCCACGTCCCCGCCGCCCACACGGACGGCGACGCCCTCGTCCACTTCCCGCGCGCCAACGTCTTCCACATGGGCGACACCTTCTTCAACGGCCGCTACCCCTTCGTCGACGTGGACAGCGGCGGCGACATCGACGGCGTGATCGCCGCGGCCAGCTTCGTGCTGGAACGCGCCGACGCCGACACGCGCATCATCCCCGGCCACGGCCCGCTGGCCATCCCGGCAGACCTGCGAGCCTACCGCGACATGCTGGAGACCGTCCGCTTGCGCGTCGCCGCCCTGGTCGCCGCGGGCCAAAGCGAGGACGAGACCGTGGCGGCCCGGCCCACGGCGGACCTGGACGAAGCCTGGAGCGGCAACGCGGAGCGCTTGGTGCGGGCGGCGTACCGGAGCGTGGGGCGGCGGTAGCGGCCGGGAGACTCGCTTTCCCTTGGGTTCGACGGTCGTGTAGCCCCCGAGCAACCCGCTTGACGCCGTCCGCCTTCGGCGTTACGTTCACGTCATCACTGGGCCTGAACATGGGGGAAAAAATGCAGAATCCTAGGGGGTTGCGCGCAATCAGTCTTTTCTCCGGCGCTGGAGGAATGGATATCGGCGTTGAAGCGGCCGGTTTCGAGATATTGGCACAATTGGAAGTCGATGAACATTGTTGCAATACATTGAGGTCAGCGAAGCAACAAAGCGGTCGAGAAACACAAATTGTCGATGCCGACATTCGCCAAGTTGACGCTCAATCTTTGCGAGAGACCTTGGAGTTGAAGTGTGGCGACCTAGATCTCCTCTTCGGAGGTCCGCCTTGTCAATCGTTCTCGCTAGCCGGAAAGCAGTTGGGCCTACGGGACGAACGAGGTTTGCTTCTATTCCAAGTAATTAGATTTGCAAAGGCATTCCAACCTCGGATGATATTCATTGAACAAGTAAAGGGTCTGCTGTCTTCAAAAGGGCCACAACAACAACGAGGAGAGGTTTTTTCTGTTTTCCTTTCCGATCTGGAAGATGTCGGATACGTCATCAAGTGGCAAGTCATTTGTGCTGCTGATTTCGGAGTGCCCCAGTTGAGAGAACGCCTATTCGTTGTTGCAGACAGGAAAAGCAGCAGCTTCTCCTTCCCTGATCGCACTCACGTACCCCGAGACGATTGCGACAACCTTTTTCCCATGAAACCATATGTTGGTATTGGGAACGTCATTTCCAACTTAGGTACTCCTGCGCGAAAGATCAAGGGTACAACTTTCCATCCGAGAGAAGACAGTCACGTGGACGTCACGCCGGAAAGAGATCGAGAACGCATTGCTCAGGTGCCGGAGGGATCCTATTTGGCTGCGCAAACGCATTTGTGCAAGGATGTGTTGAGGGGCTTGACGAAAAAGGACACGACGAAATTCTTGCGATTGCATCGCAATCGACCGGCGAACACATTGCGATGCGGCGAGATCTTCTATCATCCCACCGAGAATCGATATCTGACACCACGGGAATACATGAGAATTCACGGCTATCCAGATTCTTATGTTCTCAAAGGGCCGATTCGGAGCAGAACCGGATCGGTCAAGAACCTTGATCAACACAGGCAAGTGGCGAATTCCGTACCTCCGCCGGTTGCGACTGGCATTGCCGAGAAGATTCGTGAGAGTCTGACTGAAGCGCATTAGATGAGCAAGATATTTGAGCTGTTCGGCTATCCCTTGACCGCCTCGGACGCCGAAGTGACGGAGAGCAGGAGACACGCACGGTGCCCGTTTATGGTCAAAGAATGCGATGGCGGCGGCAACCGCTATGCATCGGCATTGCATCTCAAAGAGGGAGATGAACTCTTCGAGTTTTTCTTGCGGAAGCCGACGGTTCAAGCTGGTGTATGTTCATTGCTTATAGGGGATAGACCGTGGATCGTATGTCCCAGACGGCTATTGACGTTGCATGGAAATGAATTGTCGCCTCTGCAAGAAGAGATTCGAGAACACATTGTACGGTATAGCGGTCTATCGCCGAGAAGAGAATATCGCGTCTGGTCGGAAGTAAAGATAACTGTGCGAACGACCGGAGAGACTGACAAGAAGCGTTTGTTCAACTATACCTTTGACTATGTTATTGCCAATGCGACACGAATGCCGATGTCGAAAGTCATGGCAATTATGCAGATCTCGGAAACAGAATGCCATCGCATCGCAGAGCGGAACGATTTCTCGATCGTTCGACGTAACGGAGAGGAATGGATCGATGACTGGCCGTCACCGCCATTGGCTATTGTAGAAGTGATGTCGTCGTCGACATCTGGTGGTAACCGAAGGAAGCGAACGCAGATCAAGATGGCCTTTGAGGATGCGATGTTGAATGGCGAGCAGCATGAAGGCCCTGGCATCAACTATCGGCAGGTGTGGGCACGCATGGCGAGTCAATTGATAGTCAAATCACAAGTTGCGATGAAGTGGAATGCCAAGACGATTTGGGTGCTGCAAGATGTGTTGGCTGATTATATTTCAAGTACGACAGGTCTTGACTTGGCCGAGTACGCGGCAGAAAATGCGAATGAGGTAAATATTTTATCGATTGGATATAGTGAGTCATCTAGTACCGACGCTGGTAGAATATTGGCATTGGGTGCGGATAGATTCTACTCGGGGCCAATCTCAACCGGAGCAGATGTGAAAGGTAAAGGTGGGTTTGTCGATATCATCAAGGTAGGGAATGTTCCCCCGATAGAACACTTGTGGAGAACGTTGTTCCGAAAGCGGTCATGTGGCATAATTGGGACAGGCCCCTCGACACTGTGACCGCCGGTAGCCGATGCAAGTAAGTGGCGAGACGACGTGGCGGACTTTGCTTGCCGCTCTTCGCCTGATGTGGTGGGGAGGTGTGGAATCGGAGCATCGGAGCGGGCAGGGGAGCGGAGACGGCAGCTTCAGGGCTGGGCAGGGCGCGGACAAGGTCGGGCCGCCGAGGTGGAAGAGGATGGCGGCGGCGAGGCGGTGCTGATTTACGGAAGCCGCAGCATCCGGCCTTGACGGTTTGGATGCGGCTGTGACGCGCTCGGCCACCGGCAAACGGTTCGTAGTAGTTGCCGCCGGTGAGGTCATTCAATTCGATAATGTCCTGAAGCAGATCAGCGAGAGCCGCTTTGCCGCCGGGATCGAAGGGGGCTGAGGGGCTCGATGATGCGGTTGCTCCGTTTCTGTCTGGGATGATGGGAGGCGGGATAGGTCGTGACCGGAGGTTGTGGGATGAGAGAAAGGCCGGTAGACCGTGAAGTATGGGGGGGGGGGGGACGGTGATCGGAGCAAGAGGGAGGAGGGGTGTTGAGCTAGACGGGGCTACGGGGCCGCTTCCCTGATCGCCTTGACAGCCACCGACAGTCCCGCCAGCGTGGCCGTTTCCTCGGCGCCCATTTCGTCAAGAAGGGCGTGGAAGCGGTCGAGGGGGCTGCCGTTGCCGCCGAAGTCCAAGGCGTCGGCGAGGGTTTGGCCGCCGGCGAGGGCGATGCCGGTCAGGCGGCGGCGGACGGCTCCGATGTCGTCGACGAGACCGAGGCTCCAGCGGCGCTCCCAGCGGTTGGTCTCGTCGGTGGCCTTCTCGATCGACGAGACCAGCCAAGGGATGCGGAGCTCTTCGGTGACCCAGTAGTAGATGCGGGCGGCCTTCACGGGCTCGGTTCCGACTGTGCGGGCGAGGCGCAGAATCTCCAGGAGGTGATCGAAGTAGCGCAGGGCGAAGAGGTTGCGGGCGAAGGGCTCGTCCACGCCTAGGCGCACGGCCTGCTGGACGCTGGCGTGGAAGGCTTCGCGGTCCTCGCCGGCGACGAGTTCGTGGAATCGGCCCCGAAGGGCCTCGAGCTCCGCAAGGTTGTCGTCGACGAGCGACGTGGAGGACTCCCCGGGGTCGGAGTTGGCGAGCACCCAGCGCGTCGTGCGCTCCAGCACGTCGGCGAGGCCCATCACCCAGCGGTAGGCCGGGCCGGTGCGGACCTGGGGCTCGCGGGCGCAGATCGCGTCGAGGGTCCGGCGGTGCTGGGTGAGCTGCGAGGCGACCAGCCACGCGCGGGCCACTTCGTCCTCGGCGCGGCCCGTCTCGCGCGACATGCGGGTCGGGAACGTGGCGCCCATGACGTCCACGAGGTCGTTGGTGAGCTGGCTGGCGACGATTTCGCGGCGCAGGCGGTGGTTGCCGGCGCGTTCGCGGCCCACCAGCTCCATGGCGTCGGAAGGGAAGTAGTCGAGGAAGTAGCCGGCGGCGGCGGGATCGTCGGGCAAGGAAGAGGCCAGCAATTCGGACTTGAGGTGGAGCTTGGCGTAGGCCAGCAGCACGGCGAGTTCCGGGCGCGTCAACGAGTCGTTGGCTTCTCGGCGGGCGCTCAGATCGTCCCACGACGGCAGGCCCTCCGCTTCCCGGTCGAGCAGGCCGGTGCGGACCAGGTCGCCCATCAGGCCCCAGAAGTGATCGACGCCGCGTCGCGCTCGGTACTCGTCCAGCGACACGGCCAAGCTCTGGTACTCGTTGTCGCGCAGCGCTTGGGCGGCCACCTCGTCGGTGAGGCGGTGGAGCAGCTGGTTGCGCTCTTCCCGCGTCGCGTCGCCCGACCGCAGCGCCTCGTTGAGGAGAATCTTCAGGTTGACCTCGCGATCGGACAGGTCGACGCCGCCCGAATTGTCCAGCGCGTCCGTGTTGATGCGCCCGCCCCGCAAGGCGTACTCGACGCGCGCGGCCTGCGTGAAGCCGAGGTTGCCGCCCTCGCCCACCGCCGTGGCGCGCAATTCGTCCACGTCGATGCGCACGGCGTCGTTGGAGCGGTCCCCCGCGTCGGCGTGCGACTCGTGGCCGGCCTTCACGTACGTGCCGATCCCGCCGTTCCAGAGCAGGTCCACCGGCGCGGCCAAGACCGCCTTGATCAGGCTCTCGCCGTCCAGCGAACGCTGGTCCTCCGGCAGCCCCAGCACGGCAGCGGCTTCGTCGCCGAGGTCCACGGACTTGATCGCACGGGGCACGATCATGCCGCCCGCCGACAGCTTGCCGCGGTCGTAGTCGTCCCAGGACGAGCGTTCCATCTCGAAGAGCCGCTTGCGCTCCTCGAACGAGGCCTCGGGATCGGGGTCCGGGTCGATGAAGACGTGCCGGTGGTCGAACGCCGCCACCAATCGAATCGCCCGCGACAGCAGCATCCCGTTGCCGAAGACGTCGCCGCTCATGTCGCCGATGCCCGCCACTGTGAAGGCGTCCTTCTGGATGTCCTTGCCCTTTTCGCGGAAGTGGCGCTTGACGGATTCCCAGGCGCCGCCCGCGGTGATGCCCACCACCTTGTGATCGTAGCCGTTGGTGCCGCCGGAGGCGAAGGCGTCGTCGAGCCAGAAGCCGTAGTCGGCGGCGAGCTCGTTGGCCAGGTCGGAGAAGGCCGCCGTGCCCTTGTCCGCCGCCACCACCAAGTACGGGTCGAAGCCGTCGCGGCACACGACGCGCTCCGGCCGGACGCCCTCGCCGTCGATGTTGTCCGTCACGTCGAGCAGACCGCGAATGAGCGTGCGGTACTGGGCCTTGACTTCTTCCGCCATCGCCTCGCGGTCGGCCAGCGCGCGCAGGCAGACGAAGCCGCCCTTCGATCCACCCGGCACGATGACCGCGTTCTTGACCATCTGAGTGTAGGCCAGCCCTTGGATCTCGGTGCGGAAGTCGTCCTCACGGTCGGAATGGCGGATGCCGCCGCGCGCCACGCTCGCCCCGCGCAAGTGGACGCCCTCCATGCGGGCGGAACGGACCCAGACCTCGTACTGCAATCGCTTCCCGTGCACTTCCCTGAGCCGCTCGCATTCGAACTTGAAGGAGACGTAGGGAACGCCCCCCGACCTGCGCGTCGGCGTCCGGCCGCCGGTCAGGTAGTAGTTGGTGCGCACGGTCGCGTCGATGACCCCCTGCAAGGCCCGAAGCGCGCGGTCGAACGCCAGCGAGCCCACGCTGGCCAGCCCGGCAGCGATGCGCCGCTTGATGTCGGCGGCTTCGGTCGCGCGCATCTCCCTCTCTCGAGGCCCCTCGCGCGCCGCCGTGGCTCTCTTGCTTCCGGGGGACGCCCGCGGCCGTTCGCTCTCCGCCCCGGCGTCTGCGCCTTCGCCTTCGCTTTCATCCGCGCCGCCGCCTTCACCTGCGTCCGCGCCCGCACGTCCGCCTTCCCCTTTGCCTCCGCCTCCACCGCCGCCCCAGTCCGCGCCGCCGCCTTCGCCCGCGCCCCCGGCCTCCGTCCCCGCCTCGGCCGCCGAGCTGGCCCCTCCCACGGCGTCCGGATCGAAGCGCGCCTCGAAAAGCCTGAACAGCAGCAAGCCCACTTCCGGATGCGTCGCCAGGGCCGTCCGCACCACCTGCCGCGTCGGCACCACGCCCAGCTGGAACGCGTAGTGCGCGTAGGCGCGCAACACTTCGGCTTCCCGCCACGCCATCCCGGTTCGCTCGACGAGACGGTTGAATCCGTCGTCCGTGGCGTTCCCGGCCCGGACCGCCAAGACCGCCTCGGCAAGCACGTCGCCCCGAGCCTCCACGTCCACGGGGACGCCGCCCGCCGCCTGCACCTCGAACGAATAGACCGCCGAACCGCCGAGGTCGCCGTCCTCCTGCAGCTCGAACGGCGACACCGCGATGACGCGCAGCCCGCAGTTCTCCAGCACCGGCATGAAGTCCGACAGCACGATCTTGTGGCGGCGAATGTAGACCCGCAGCTCGCAGCTCTGCTCGCCGCCGTCGTCGTCGAAGAAGCGAACCGATTCCATGCGCTCGGCGGCCTTCATCTCCTCCAGCTCCACGATGTCTCGGACGGCCGCCTTCGGATCGTTAGCCGCTTGGTAGTCGGGCGGAAAGACTTCGGCGTAGCGTTGCGCCAGCCGGCGGGCGTCTTCGGGCGGATACAGAGCGTCCAGGCGGTCGCGCAGCTCGTCGGCCCAGGAGCGCGTGAGCCGGGCGACCGTCTCCTCCAGTTCGGCGGACTCGACGCGCGCGAGGCGTTCGCGGGGGCCGCCCACGTAGAAGTGGAGACGCGCCTGGTCTCCCTCGCTCATCGCGAGATGGTAGTTGAGGATCAGGGCGTCGTAGCGCTCCACGAGCGTGCGCTCGAAGTCCCTGCGAAATCCTCCGGAGAAACGGGCGCGGGGGAGCACGACCATGATCGAGAGTCCGCGTCCCAAGGCGTCGCGGCGCAGCGACACGATCACGCCTTCGGTGTCGTAGCGCGTCAGGATCGTGCGCACGTCGCGGTGGATCTCTTCCTCGGAGGCCAGGAAGAGCTCTTCCTTGGGCAGCGAGTCGAAGATCGTGATGATCTCCTTGTAGTCGTGCGACCCCTCGGCGACTCCGGAGCGCTCCAACACGTTGGCCAGCTTCTTGCGCAGGATCGGGATGTCCTGGGCGGCTTCCGCGTAGGCCCGCGACGTGAAGAGGCCGAGGAACCGGTGCTCGCCGGTCACGGCGCCGTCTGGGCCCAGCTTCTTGACGCCGATGTAGTCCATGCGCGCGCGACGGTGCACGGTGGATTCGGCGTTCGTCTTGCTGATGATGAGGAGCGGCCCGGAAAGCGCGCTCTCGTGCATGCCCTCGGGCAGATCGCTCAGGGGGACGGGCTTGGCGTACGAGGACCGCGACTCGTCTTGCAGCACGCCCAAGCCCGAGCCGGGCTCGACCATGACCGCCGGCCCGCCCACGGCTTCGACTTCGCCGATCGTGTACTCCCGGTATCCCAGGAAGACGAAGCCCCCGTCGCGCAGCCAGCGCAGAAACGCCTGGACCTCGCGGAACTCCTCGCGACGCGCGGGCACGTCGCGAATGTGGAATCCGAGTTCGGAGATCACGTCCGCGACCTTGTCGACCATCAATCCGAAGTCGTCGGTGGCCCGCACTACGTCTTCCAGCCTGCGGACGATGCCGTCGAGGACCTGCTTGCGTGGGTCCGGCTCGGCGACGCGCTCGATCTCGGCGTAGACGATCGACTCCTTGCGCCCCTCCTCGCCGGGCTGCGCGAAGCCGGTGACCGCGCCGTTCTCGTCTCGGCTCACCGCCATCAGCGGGTAGACGAGGGTCTTGATCTGGAGTTCCCTCGACGAAATGAACTCGCGGATCGTGTCCACGATGAACGGCCGTTCCGAGACGTTCGTTCGCACGACGGTGAACGGAGATCGCCAGCCCTGGCCGCCGGGCTCGGGGTTCAGGACTTCGGCGGCGACTCGGTCGGTCTCGGTTCGATCGAGGAAGACAAGGGTGTCGAGACAGATGCGGGCGAGTTCTCGCGGGCTCCGCTCGAGCAGGCCCATCGGGGCCTTGCCGAGGAAGATCGGCACGAAGCTCTCGGCCAGGCGAACCGCGCGTTCGCCGGCCATGTCCGGAAGGGCGCGCAGCACGTCGGCGACCACGGGAGAGTGGGCCGAGAACGGAGCAGCGCCGCGTTCGTGGGACGGCTCGGAGGCGGCCGAGGCCGCGGGCGTCGTCACGGGCGGGTCGCCGGGGGCGGCCACGCGCCGGTCAGGTCGGCCCATCCGGTCTGCTCCGTGGAGAGGGGGTCCCCGCCGCCGGCCGAGCGCCGCCGCGCTCATTGGAAGGCGACTCGTCCTTCCGGCAAGCGACCCAAAAGATACTTGTCGAGCATCGCCTCCGCTACGCCATCGAGCATCGCCTTCGCTGCTATGCCGTGCCGCCCGGCCTCGGCGCCGCCGCGCCGGCGGGAGGGACAGGCTCGCCGTGCCGGCCCCCTTCGGACGGCTGGCGCGGTCGCCAATCAGCGTCAGCGTGCCCGGGCCTGTCCAGGCTCGCCATGCCCGCGTCCTTCGGACGGCTCGCGCGCCTCCTCGAAGCCCGGACAGGCCGTCACCGGAAGGATCGGATACTTGCGAAACGGTCCGCCCGCCTTGTGCCGCCGGCACAGCCAGAACACCGACGCCTTGGCCGTGGAGATGCGCCTGGACCAGTCGCAACGGCCGCACAATCCCGGCGCAGGCGGCCCGCCGGCGGAGCGGTTCACGGCTGCGGGGCCGGGGCCTGCGGCGTCGCCGCAACGGCTTCGGGGCTGGGAGGCGCACCGGGTTCGCAACGGCTTCGATTCGCGCCGATGCACGCGAACGCGACGTGCCGCCCCCGGTCGCCGCCCCGGTGCGAGAAGAAGCCGGGGTCGCAGCGCGTGCACTCGGGGTTGCGCGAAATGTTGCGGCGCGCCAGCCCGAGGCGCAGGAGTCTTGCGTGCACGACCGCGCCGACGTCCAGGAATGGGCGGCCGCCAGAGCCAGCTTCGCGAACGGGCCTGCGGACGCCGGGCAAGCCGCCGCCGGCTGGGTCCGCGCCGGTCTCCAGGGCCGCCAGCACTTCGGGGCCGACTTCGTAGCAGCAGGGCCCGATGGCGGGTCCGACGTGCGCCAGCAGGTCCGGCGGTGCGCTCTGGAACGCGTCGCGAAGGACCTGCACGCCGGCTTCCACGATGCCTGCCGCCGTGCCGCGCCAGCCCGCATGCAGGACAGCGACGGCGCGGCGAACGGGATCGGCCAGGAAGACGGGAGCGCAATCGGCGGCGGCCACGGCGAGCAGAAGGCCGGGGACGTCTGTCGCGTGCCCGTCGCCGTCGCCGGCCAGCGAGAACCCCTGCGGTGCTTCTTGGTGGACGTGCACCCCGGTTCCGTGGACTTGGCGAGCGTGCACCACGGACTCGCATCCGCTCGAGGCGAGCAAGGCGCGCCAGTTGTCCAGCGCTGGGCCGCGAAGAGCCGCATCCCGCCGGCCGTCGTCGTCGGCCGGAGAACGGGACAACTGGGTGCGGACTTCCGCTCCCGCCGAGTCCGCGCTGGCGAACAGGCGGAAGTCGGGTTGGCCGTCCGGCCCCCGCCGGGTCGTGCCGGCGTGCAGCCAGGGGTGGCGCGCGCTCCACGCTGGCACGGCGGAAACCGGTAGATTCGTGACGTGCGGGGACATCTTCCCATAGAGAATAGCTTATCGTTACACGCCATGACTGAAATCCCGTTCGACGGCCCGAACGCCGGCTACGTGCAGGCGTTGCTGGAAGAGTTCGCCCGCAATCGCGAGGGCGTGCCCCCGGAGTGGCAAGAGGTGTTTCGCCACGGCATGGACGACTTGCTTGCCGCTGGACTTCTGCCCCCCGAGGCGTGGGACGGCCGGGGCGGGAGGGCCGCGTCGCCGGAACCTGGACGGTCGGCGGCCCGGCCGGGCCGCAAGTCCGACGGAACCGCTTCCGCGCAGCCGCCCGCCCCGGCACGACTAGCTGGCCACGCAGGACCGGATGGGCCCTCGGCCGCCGCGCCGCCCGCGCCCGCCCTCGACCGCCTCCTTCCCTTGGTCGCCCGCGCCGCCAATCTCCTTCAGGCCTTTCGGGAGCACGGCCACCAAGCGGCCCGCATCGACCCGCTGGGCAGCGATCCGCCCGGCCATCCGCAGCTCGATCCCGCCTACTTCGGCACCACCATGGACGAGCTGGCGGAGATCCCCGCGTCCGTGCTCTTCCCGGGCGACGGCGCCGACGGGGACTCGCTGGCCAGCACGCTCGCCCGCCTCAAGTCGACCTACAGCGGCGCCCTGGGCTACGAATTCGAGCATCTGGAGGACCCCAAGAAGGTCGCGTGGCTGTGGGACCAAGTGGAGCGCGGCACGCACTTTTCCGGCATCGACGACGGCGACCGGCTGCGGACCCTCGAGCGGCTGACCCAGGTGGAGGGACTGGAGCAGTACCTGCACCGCGCCTATCTGGGACAGAAGCGCTTTTCCATCGAGGGCACCGACATGCTCGTGCCCATGCTGGACGAGGCCATCGAGCAGGCGGCCGCCAACGGCGCGGCGGAAGTGGTGATCGGCATGGCGCACCGGGGCCGCCTGAACGTCTTGGCCCACGTCCTGGGCGTGCCGTACGGCGAGATCCTGGCCGAATTCGAAGGCCAGACCCGCCCGGGCAGCGCGCTGTGGGTCCCGGATCCGGGCACCGGCGACGTCAAGTACCACCATGGCGCCGCCCACGACTACGAGGTCCGTTCCGGCGAAGCGGTGCGCGTCAGGCTGGCGCCCAATCCCAGCCACCTGGAATACGTGAACCCCGTCATCCTCGGCATGACGCGCATCAGCCAGCACCCCGACGGCGACGGCGATCTGCCCCGCGACCCCGACCGCGTGGTGGCCGTTCTGATCCACGGAGACGCGGCGTTCGCGGCCGAGGGGGTGGTGGCCGAGACGCTCAACCTGGCGAGGCTGCGCGGCTACGAAGTGGGCGGCACGATCCACGTCATCGCCAACAACCAGATCGGCTTCACCACCGATCCGAGGGACGGCCGCTCCACGCGGTACTCGAGCGACCTGGCCAAGGGCTACGACATCCCCGTCGTGCACGCCAACGGCGACAAGCCCGAGGAGTGCCTGGCGGCGGTGCGGCTCGCGCTGGCCTACCGGGCCGAATTCCACGACGACATCGTCATCGACTTGGTCGGCTACCGCCGGCACGGCCACAACGAGGGAGACGAGCCCGCCTACACGCAGCCGGAACAGTACGCCAAGATCGCCGCCCACGACACCACGCGCACGCTCTGGGCCCACGAGCTGGCGGAGCGCGGCCTGATCAGCCGCGAGGAGGCCGGCGCCCAGGCCAAGGCGTTTCAGGAGCGCCTTCAGAAGATTCGGGACGACCGCATGAAGGCGGCGGACGAGAAGGCGCCGATGCCGTGGACGCATCCGGACTTCGGCGTCGTGGAACAGGACAGCGATCCCTACACGCAGGTCTCGCTTGAGCGGATCGAGCGGCTGAACGCGGCCTTGCTGACGTATCCGGAGGGCTTCACCGTGCATCCCAAGCTCAAGCGCCAGCTCGACAAACGAGGCCAAGCGTTCGGTCCCGACGCGCAGCTCGACTGGGGCCACGCCGAAGCGCTGGCCGTCGCTTCGCTGCTGGACGACGGCATTCCCGTGCGGTTGTCGGGCCAGGACTGCGAGCGCGGCACCTTCAGCCACCGCCACTTCGTGCTCGCCGACGCGCATACGGGGGAGCGCTTCACGCCGTTGGGCGAGGTGAGCGACACGCGCTTCGAGGTCTACAACTCGCCGCTGACCGAAGCCGCCGTGATCGGATTCGAGTACGGAGCGGCCGTGGCCGCCGACCGCGATCTGGTCCTCTGGGAGGCGCAGTTCGGGGACTTCGTGAACGTGGCGCAGGTCATGATCGATCAGTTTCTGTCGGCCGGCTGGTCCAAGTGGGGGCAGCGGTCCCGGCTCACCTTGCTGCTCCCCCACGGCTACGAGGGGCAAGGGCCGGAGCACTCGAGCGCCCGGCTGGAGCGCTTTCTTCAGCTGTGCGCCGAAGACAACATGCGCGTGGTGTATCCGACGACGCCGGCCCAGCTGTTCCATCTGCTGCGCTTTCAGGCGCTCGTCGAGCCCGAACGGCCGCTGGTCGTCATGTCGCCGAAGAGCCTGTTGCGCCATCCGCTGGCCAAGTCTTCGGTGAGCGAGCTGGTCGAGGACGGCTTCCAGCGGGTGCTCGACGATCCCGCCGTGGGCGTCAAGAACGCGGATCGGATCCGTCGCTTGCTGCTGTGCTCCGGCAAGGTGTACTACGACTTGGTGGCGTCGGAGCTGCGGGGGCGGGCGGCCACCACGGCCATCGCGCGCGTGGAGTCGCTGTATCCGTTTCCCGACGAGGAAATTCGAGCGCTGGACGACCGCTATCCGAACATCGGCGAGGTCATCTGGGTCCAGGAGGAGCCGGCCAACATGGGCGCGCTGTCGTACGCCAAGCCGTTGCTGGAGGAAGCGTTCGGCCAGCGGGTTGGCGTCGGCGCCGTGTCCCGTCCGGGTCGGGCCAGCCCCGCTGCCGGAAATCCGCGGTCGCACGCCAAGGAGCAAAACCGCATATTGAGGAAGTCGCTCGGCGGCTGATCCTTGGAGCCCCGCGACGCCGGAGACCCGCTTCGACGGAGGACGTCCATGCCTTCAGCAGCTGACGCTTGCCCCCTGCGAACTGGTCGGACCACTCCCCCGTCACCAGGAGGAACGTCCATGCTTCCAGCAGCCGATGCTCGCCTGCCTCGGCCGACGGCGCTCGTCGTCTCGGCGGCGGCGCTGGTCCTGGCCGCGTGTTCGCCGGTCGTGCCGCCGGACTTGCCGCCGGACATGCCGGTCGCCTGCACGCTCCCCGACATGCTCAGCGTGGGCTTCTACGCGCACTTTGCTCCGGTGAGCTATCTCAGGACTTCCGAAGACCCGGCGGCGCCCGGCGAGCATGCCGGATACGAGGCGGATCTCCTGACGGCCGTGGAAGCGATGGAGGGCGGCGGCGTGAAGTTCGAGAGGGAGCCCGTCACGACTTGGGGGGGCATTTGGCTCCGGTCCGTCGGCCAGTTCGACATCGTGGGCGGGGGAATCACGATCCTGCATTCGCGAACGCTGGGATCGTCGGGACTGCGGATCGTCAAGTTCACGAGGCCGCACATCGCGTTTCGCCAGTCCCTGCTGGGCCGGTCGCAGGACACGCGCGACTTCGGCGGCTACCAGAACCTGACCAGCGGCGTGCGGGTCGGTGCGCTGGCCGGCACGACGGGCGAAGTGCGGTTGCTGGAGATCGTCGGCATCGCGGGCGAAGGCGGCGCGCTGGCCGCCGGCACTCGGGTCGAGACGGCGACCGGAACGGTGGTCGCGGACGGTTCGGCCGCCTACTTCATCACGTCCGCCGGATCGTCGGAGAACCTCGAGGGCCGGCTCCACCTGCATCCGCCGGCGCGGAACATGCCCCAGGTCGTCTATCTGGGCGAGACGGAGGGCGAGTCCGAGCTCCTCGACGCGTTGCGGTCAGGGGAAATCGACTTGGTCGCCCGGGGAGAGATCGGCAACGACCAAGCCGCTCGCGACTCCGGCGGCGCCTTCGAGATCGTCGCGCTGGACGAGCACGCGGAGCACGGGGGATTCACCATCGATTCGGGGAGACCGCGCCTCCTGGCCTGCTTCGACCACAAGATCGACTGGCTGACGGACGGCGGCGAAATCGGATACGCCCAATGGCGCGAGGACGCCGGCGTCTTCATGAAGCGAGCCGAATTGGCCCGATGACTGGGTTGCGCCGTCGGCCGGTGCGTCCAGGGCACGTTGGCGCCGGCGCCGCTGGCTGGGCTGTCTCGGGCCGCCGGTCGGCGCTTGGGCTTCGCGCGACGGCCGCATGCATCCTTGCGGCGTGCACGACCGGGGCTGGGCAAACGACGCTCTTCGGCGACGCGCCCGGCTCGGGCGAGGACGCGCTTCGGGTCGTGATCTTGGGCACGGGCACGCCCAACGCCGATCCGGCACGCTCGGGCCCCGCGCTGGCCGTGATCGCCGGCGAGCAGGCGTACCTGGTGGACGCCGGTCCAGGAATCGTTCGCCGGGCCGCGGCAGCGCAGGCGCGCCACGGGATCGGCGCGCTGGACGCCGCGCGGCTGGACATGGTCTTCCTGACCCACCTGCACTCCGATCACACCCTCGGACTGCCGGACCTCGTCTTCACGCCGTGGGTGCTGGACCGCCCGGGCCCGCTCCACGTCCACGGCCCGCCGGGAACGGCCGCCATGGCCGCCGCCATCGAGTCGGCCTGGGCCGAAGACGTGCGCGCGCGCCTCGACGGTCTGGAGCCCCGCGAGGCCAACCGGGACGCCTACCAGTCGCGGGTCTTCGAGACGACGGGCGGCCTGGTCCACGAGGACGAGAACGTGAGGATCACCGCGATCCCGGTGCTTCACAGCCCGTGGCCGCACGCCTTCGGCTACAAGTTCGAAGCAGAGGGCCGAACGATCGTGGTGTCCGGCGACACGCGGCCCAGTCCCGCCTTGGTCGCCGCCTGCGGCGGCTGCGACATTCTGGTCCACGAGGTCTATTCGGCGCGCCAGTTCCAGAGCCGCCCGCCCGAATGGCAGCGGTACCACGCCGTCGTCCACACGTCCACGACCGAACTCGCCGATCTGGCCGCCCAAGCCAAGCCCCGCCTGCTCGTGCTCTACCACCAGCTCTTCTGGGGCGCCTCCGACGAAGACCTGCTGACGGAAGTCCGCGACGCGGGATACGAAGGGGCCGTCGTTTCGGCGGCCGACTTGGACGTCTACGTGGCGGGCGCCGGCCCGACCCGCGCTTTCCGGCCGACTTTGCGACTTGGACTCGGGCGGGTAGATTCATGGCGCAGTTTCGCTCCGGAGGGCGCCCCGCTCGCGGCCGCCGGTCATGGTTTCCCTCGATCAGGCAAATGACGCCCGTCCCTTCCGGAAGAGCCTTGCCGGCCGTCGTCTGCGCACTGGCCGCGTCGGTCCTGGCCGCATGTGGGCCGCGTTCCGAGATCGCGCGCGGAGAGCTCTTCTTCGACGCGTGCTCGCCCTGCCACGGCGAAGACGGGGCGGGCAACCAGTCCCTCGGCGCTCCCGCCATCGCCGGCGCCGATCCGTGGTACGTCAAGGATCAGTTGGAGCGCTTCCAGGGCGCGCAGCGCGGCTACAACCACTTGGACGAGGGCGGCCTGCGGATGCGCCCCATGTCTCGCGTCCTGGGCGACGAGGCCGCGATCGACGCCGTGGTGGCGTACGTGGCCAGCCTGCCCATGGTCGATCCTCCGCCGACGGGCGAGGCCCAGGGCGACGTCGAGGCCGGGGCGGCCGAATACGCGCTCCTCTGCGCCAACTGCCACGGCGACGACGGCCGCGGCGCGCGCAACCTGAACGCGCCGTCGCTGCTGCATCTCAGCGACTGGTACGTCGCGTCGTCGTTGCGCAAGTACCGCGACCAAGTGCGCGGCGCGAGTCCGGGCGACGCGGCCGGAGCGACCATGAGGGCCCCGGTGGCCGCCTTCTCCGACCAGCAGATCGACGACGTGACCACCTACGTCGTCAGCATGCCGAGGCTGCCCCGGAAGATCGTCGTCGCGGGCGCCGCCCCGCCGCCGTTGCCCCCGGTGGACGCGGACCCCGCCATCTTCCCGGCCGGCGTCACCTTGGAGATGGCCCAGCAGGGCCAGGAAATCTTCCACGGCGCGGGCATCTGCGCCACGTGCCACATGGAGAGCGGCGCGGGCGGTCCCTTGGCGCCCAACTTGGCCGACGACGTCTGGCTGAACATCGACGGCAGCTACGACGGCATCGTCGGCATCGTCGAGACGGGCGTGCCGCAACCGGTCGAGCATCCGGGCATGATGCTTCCGAGGGCCGGCGCCGCGCTGACCGACGAGCAGGTCCGGGCGGTCGCCGCCTACGTCTTCACCCTGAGCCGATGACTGCCATGGAAGCGAATTCCCCGAGCCGCCCGACGCACGCCGAGCTGGCCGCGCAGATTCCCGCCGCGCCCCCCGACGACGAGAACGAGTCCATTCAGTTCGCCAAGAAGACGTTCCGGTGGACGCTCGCCCTCGTCGTCATGTTCGTCGGCGCGGCCGTGGTGTACACGAGCCTGCTATGAACGAGACCAACTTCTTCGCCGGCTTGGCCGACGTCGCGTCCTCCTACGCCGGCGAGATCGACTTCCTGATCCTGGTCGTTCTGGTGTCGGTCGGCCTCTGGTTCCTCGCCGCCGAGGCCATCTTCTTCGGATTCATCTGGAAGTTCAGGGAGAAGCCGGGCCGCAAGGCCGAATACATCGACGGCAAGAACAAGCGGCACAAGCGATGGGTGACCTATCCGCACTTGGCCGTCTTGGCGTTCGACGTCGGCATCATCGTAATCTCGTTCCAAGTGTGGCATCACGTCAAGCTTGATCTGCCCGACAACCCCGATTCCGAAATCCGGATCATCGGCCAGCAGTGGGCGTGGACCTTCCAGCACCCCGGCGCCGACAACGCGCTGGACACCGACGACGACATCTTCACCGTGGACGACCTGCACGTGCAGAACGGCAGGACCTACTTGTTCAGGCTGGAAGCCAAGGACGTGCTTCACAGCTTTTCGGTTCCGGTCTGGCGGATCAAGCAGGACGCGGTGCCGGGCCGCAGCATCACGGGCTGGTTCCAGCCGACCGAGACCGGCGTCTTCGACGTCCAGTGCGCCGAGATCTGCGGCTTCGGCCACGGAGTGATGAAAGGAGAAGTTCACGTGGAAAACGCCGACGAGCACGCCGCGTGGATGGCGGCCAACGCGCCCGCGCCCCCGCTCGTGCCCGCCGCCCCGTAGCCGGCGGCCTTCAGGAGATGCCGAACCATGGCTGAACTCGCTGTCGCGCCCGCGGCGCCGGCACCCGCTCACGACGAGGAGCACGCGCACCACGGTCCCCAGGGATGGCTGAAGTACCTGTGGTCCACGGACCACAAGGTCATCGCCATGCAGTACATGTTCACGGGGATGTTCATGGCGTTGGTGGGCGGCTTCATGGCGTACGTGTTCCGGATGCAGCTGGCGTTCCCGGGCATGGAGGTCTTCCCCTTCGGGATGGTGTCGCCGGGCGAATACAACGCGCTGGTGACCAACCACGGCACCATCATGATCTTCTGGGTGGCCATGCCCGTGCTCTTGGCGGCCTTCGGGAACTACCTGATTCCGCTCATGGTCGGGGCGGACGACATGGTCTTTCCCAAGATCAACCGGCTGTCGTTCCAGGTCTTCTTCGTCAGCACGATCGTCATCTTGGCGTCCCTGTTCGTGGAGGGAGGAGGGTTTGCGGGCGCCTGGACGGCGTATCCGCCGCTGTCCGCCAGCGCGGAGTACAACCTGACGGACTTGGGCAGCACGCTCTGGCTGATCGGCGTCGGGCTGGAATTCGTGGCCTTCCTGCTGGGCGGAATCAACTTCATCACCACGCTCATGAATTCTCGGGCTCCGGGGATGCGCGCCTTCGACGTGCCTGTCGTGGTGTGGATGATCGTCATCGCCAGCATCCTTTTCATGCTGTCGGTCGGACCGTTGCTGGCCGGAGCGGTGATGCTGTTGTTCGACCAGACGCTCGGCACGGGCTTCTTCGATCCGGCGGCGGGAGGCGACCCGATCCTCTGGCAGCACCTGTTCTGGTTCTTCGGGCATCCCGAGGTCTACGTCGTCCTGTTGCCCGCGATGGGGGTGGTGGCGGAGATCATGACGACGTTTGCGCGCAAGAAGCTGTTTGCGTACAAGACGGTCATCTTCACGGTGGTCGCCACCGGCGTGCTGAGCTTCTTCGTGTGGGCGCACCATCAGTTCATCGCGGGCATCGATCCGCGCATGGCGAACGTCTTCACGGTCACGACGCTGCTCATTTCCGTGCCGATTGCGGAGCTTTGCTTCGTCTACATCGCCACGCTGTACGGGGGATCGATCCGGCTCAACACGCCCATGCTCTGGGCGCTCGCCTTCATCGCGGAATTCCTGATCGGCGGGGTGACGGGCATTTTCCTGGGCGCGGCCGGGGCCGACATCTACTTTCACGACACGTACTTCGTGCTGGCGCACTTCCACTACACGTTCTTCCCCATTGCCATCGTGGGGACGTTCGCCGCGTTCACGTATTGGTTCCCCAAGATGTTCGGCAAGATGATGGACGACCGGCTGGGCAAGATCCACTTCTGGGGGACCATCATTCCCTTCAACTTCATCTTCATTCCGCTGTTCGTGCTGGGGATGGGCGGCCAGCACCGACGCATCTACAACTATGCGCACTTCCCGGAGCTGGCGGGCGACAACTTCCAGTTGATGAGGGTGATCGCCACCATCTCGATGCTGGTCATGCTCGCTTTCCAGCTCGTGTTCTTCTACAACTGCTGGAAGTCGTGGAGAGCCGGGAAGAAGGCGTCGAAGAACCCGTGGAAGGCCAACTCCTTGGAATGGACCACGGAGTCGCCGCCGCCTCACGGCAACTGGCGCCCCGACGAGATGCCCGTCGTCTACCGCGGCCCGTACGAGTACAGCGTCCCGGGCCGGGACGACGACTACTGGCCGCAGAACTCGCCGGCGTGAGACGACACGAATGAAGCCCATCGCAACCACTCGCGCGGCGACAGGAATCGCCACCGGCAAGCTGGCCGTGTGGTGGGTCCTGGCTTCCGAAGTGGTCATCTTCGGCGGCCTGCTGGCGTCCTACGTCATGTATCGCTTGGGGCATCCCGAGTGGGCGGACGCGGCTGCCGTCACGAACATGAAGATCGGCGCGTTCAACACCTTCGTGCTGCTGACCTCGAGCCTGACGGCGGTCCTGGCGCACCAGGCGGCCGAGAGGGGAGACGGCAAGACCGCGGCGAAGTTCCTGTACTTCACGATCTTCGGCGCGACCACCTTCATCGGGGTGAAAGCGTACGAGTGGTGGTACGAGATCTCGAACGGCTACACCATCACCAGCAACACGTTCTGGGCCTTCTACTACTCGGCGGCCGGGCTGCACGCGTTTCACGTGATCGCCGGGGCGGTGATCATGGCGTTCGTGGCGCGCGACGCGAAGCGTGGCCTCGAACTTCACCGCGTGGAGCTCATCGGGATCTACTGGCACTTCGTCGACATCGTCTGGATCTTCCTCTTCCCGCTGCTCTACATCGCGAAGTAGACCATGGCCGCTCATTCCGATTCGAACGCCGGCTGGCTTTCCAACCACTACGTCAAGGTCTACTTGGCGTTGCTGGTCCTGCTCGTCGTGAGCATCCTGGGCCCGGAGG
The DNA here is from genome assembly GCA_965242735.1 of Longimicrobiales bacterium. Classification (GTDB taxonomy): domain Bacteria; phylum Gemmatimonadota; class Gemmatimonadetes; order Longimicrobiales; family Gaopeijiaceae. The sequence continues at coordinate 299,170 of OZ251497.1, forward strand.
TCGCGCCCCGACTGGGCGAAGGCGAGATTCCCGGCCTGGGCATCCGCGTCTCGACGTTCGCCATGCTGGTCACGGCTTTCGGGATCGCCGTGGTGAAGGCTTGGCTGGTCGTGAAGAACTTCATGCACCTGTCCATCGAGCGGCCCATCGCCAAGTGGTTCCTGGCGGCCTCGGTGCTCTTGCTTGCGCTGTTCTGGGGCGGCATCGCGCCCGACGTGCAGAGCCATTCGGGCGCCAACTGGGAGAACTTGGCGGCGCAGGCGGCCGTCGAGCGGGGCATCGAGGGTTCAGGCGCGCACGGAGACGGCTACGGCGGGGGGACGGACACCGATCATGCGGAAGAGGCGCCGCCGCCGAGCCTGGTGCCCACGTCGAAGTCGACCGGCCACCTGTTGCCCGGCGGCTACAACTTCACGCACGGCGCATTCTGGACGGTGGTGGCGCTCGTGGCCGTCGGCACCAACGCCGTGGCGATCATGCTGTCCGTGGGCGCGGGTCTGCTGGTGTTCGAGACGATCAAGGCGCTTCGCCGCAGGCGAGAGGCGTAGGGCGGAGCACGCCGATGTCCGCCGATTCCACCGTCATTCCGTTCCGGCCGCGCCCGAGACGGGCCGACAAGGTGGCGTCGAACGGGGTGATGGGCATGGCCTTGTTCATTTTCGTGGAGGTCATGCTGTTCGCGGGCTTCATCACGGCGTTTGCGATCGTGAAGTCGAGAGCGCCCGGTTCCGTGTGGCCGCCGCCGGACCAGCCTCGGCTGCCCTTCGAGCGCACCGCATTGAACACGACGGCCCTGATCGCCAGCGGCGTCGTCCTCCTGCTGGCCCACCGCGCTTTCCAGCGAGGCAAGACGAACGTCGGCGGACCGCTGTTGCTGGCCACGGCGCTGGGCGGCGCCTTCGTCGCCCTGCAAGGCGTGGAATGGGCGGCGTTGCTGGGCGAAGGCTTGACCCTCACGTCCTCCACCTACGGCAGCCTTTTCTACACCATCATCGGCGCCCACGCCCTACACGCCGTGGTGGCCATCGTCGCCCTGGCGTGGGCCTGGACGCGGTTGCTGTCGGGGCGCTTGACCAAGGAGACGCTGTCCACGGTGGCCTTGTTCTGGTACTTCGTCGTGCTCGTCTGGCCGTTCCTGTACTTCCAGGTGTACTTGTAGGACGATGAGGAGACGCGGCTTGGTGGCGGCCTTGGTTGCGGCAGCGTTTCTGGCGCTGATGCCGGGCGAGGCGTGGGCGTGCCCGGTGTGCTTCGACCGGGACGACGAGGCGCGCGTCGCCTTTCTGGCCACGACGGCGCTGCTGACGCTCTTGCCGCTGGGGATGGTCGGCGGCGCAGTGATGTGGGTGCGGCAGCGGACCCGGGACAGGTAGGTAGTGATGGGTGTGAGCCAAGGACAACGTGAAGATGTGAACGTCAGCAACGCTTTTGCAACGCACCGCGGACGATCTGCGCTTTTCTTGTGCATATCAGAATTCTTGGACAAGAAACATGTCATCGCGGTTCAGTCGGCGTTGGCCGATCACCATTTCGACGAAATCGATGTCGTAATTCATTCGAGCGGAGGAAGCATCCATGCCGCTTATCAAATTGTTACCATTCTCAGGCATCACGCCCGGCGCGTATTGGCATGTGTGCCACTATATGCGAAGAGTGCCGCTACACTTCTGTGTTTGGGTGCCGACGAGATTTGCATTGATGAATTGGCGGAGTTGGGTCCTCTGGACACGCAGATATTGGAAGAAAAGCGAGGCGGAAAGAGAGAGTTTACGTCGGCTTTGAATCCATTTAAGACTCTTGAACAGCTCCAGAGATTTTCTCTTGAGACACTGGATATTGCTATGAAAATGATCGTAACGCGATCAGGCATGGCACTTGATGACTGCTTGAAGCACGCAATTCAGTTTGTTGGTTGCACAACTGGACCACTGTTCACTCAACTTAACCCCGAAAAACTTGGAGAATATAGTCGTGCTTTGGAAGTAGGTACAGAATACGGTAAACGCCTATTACGACGATCCGATGTGAAAGATCCTGAAGCGATAATTGAGAACCTTGTTCATGGATATCCTTCACATGAATATATTATTGACTATCTCGAACTTAAAGAAATGGGTTTTCAGGTTAGTTCGCTGTCTGGATCAGAACGAACTACTTTGCACGACAGTCTTCGTAAGATGACATCTGGAGAGAATAAAACGGCGATAGAGCTAATTCACCCGGCTGAGCCTAATGGCAGTAAGAAAAAGGGAAATGACAAATGAGCAATGCTACCCGCGTGACGTGGAGACGTACTGACGAGGATCAGATGTCGTCTGATGCATCCACGTTGCGGTTCTTGGTATCGACGGAAATGTCAGATTCGCGAATCCTGGTTAGCGGCATCTACCGAGACTACACGGCTGCCGGCCGCCGAGGGCAGATCGGCCACCTGATCAGAAGGCAAGGCTCCTTGTCTTGGACACAGCTTGAGGACGTAAAAGGCGACGATTCGAAAGAAGATCACGACATTGCGTAACTGTTTCGGCTCGTTATCACGGCCAGGATGCGCTCAGCGTCTCAGAACCTCGGCCAATCCGGCCAAGAACGCTGGGTCGCCTTCGGGGACGGGTCCGACCCAGCTGAAGTAGACGACTTCGTCGCGGTCGATCAGGACCGAAGTCGGCAGGCCGCGCGCCCGGAACACGTCTTGCGACTTGGCGTCCGGATCCAGCGCGATGTCGTACTCGATGCCCATCTCCGCGACGTATTCTTGGACGGCGTCCAGGTCGGCGCGACGGTCCACGGACACGCCGATCACGCGAAGGCCGGCGTCGCTGTGTTCTCGGTGCAGCGCTTGCAAGTACGGCGTTTCTTCGCGGCACGGGTGGCACCAAGTGGCCCACAGGTTCACGAGCAGCACGTCGCCCGCGTAGTCTTGCAACGACACGGGTGGGCCGCCGCCCAGAGGTTCCGCGACGAAGGCGGGGGCGGGGTCGCCGCGACGGAGAGGCAGGCCGTCGGGCTGGGCGCAACTCCATCCCGCGAGCGCGAGAAGGAGACAAGCGACCGTCGCGAGCCCCCCCGGCGGCCGCGTCCGAGCAACGCGCCGCGGCGGAGCGCAGAGCCTGGGGCGTCGCTTCACCTCGGGTCCACGAACTCCGTGGCGAACGGCCCGACGCCATGGACCTGGACCACGGTTTCGCCTTCGGCCCACATGAACGCGGGAATCCCGGCGGCGACGACGAGGTAGCTTCCCGGCCCGTATTCGACAGCGGCCGCGCGGTCCATCGTCTCGCCCAGACCGACGAAGAAACGCCCGGAGAGGACCGTCATGTGCTCGTCGACGGGGTGCGTGTGCGGCGGCATCTCGAAGCCGTCGCCCACTTGAAGGCGGAACGCGAAGGACTCGCCGGGCTCGGACGGCTCGCCGTACAAGGAGACAATGCGCATCCCGTCGCCGTAGTCCTCCCAGTCGAGCGAGTCGCCGCGGTGGAAGACGGCCCCGGCGGGGACGCGCTCGGGCTCCGGATGGCCTGCCGCGTCAGCGTCGCGCCGACCCGGCGGCAACGCGCCTGTGCGGAGGTCGCGCTCGCGCTCCGCCGTCTTCAATATCCAGTCCGCGATGAGTTCCATCGACTCCACGGACCACGTCTCGTCGATGGTTGCGTACTCGCTGGGCGCTCCGGTCTCGGCGCGCTGGAACAGGTGGTTGTGATCCGGCAGCAAGTGGGTTCGCCAGACCGTGTTGCCGCCTCGCTTCAACGCGGCTGCGATCTCGGTGAGGTTCTCGTCGGCGGGGACCTGCAGGTCCTTGCCGCCGGCGACCGCCAATACCGGCACGGTCACGCGCTCGAGAAACGCCGCCGGTTCGTGCACGAGGAAATAGCGAAACCAAGGCGAGTTGATCTGCCTCACTTCCGTGGCGACGGCGCGCTCGAACGAGGCGCTGTCGGTGACGCCTGCCTGTGCGCGTTCCTCGGGCGTCGCCTTCTCCAGATGGGCGCGCACCAGCGCCTCCATTTGGGGCGCGGACGATTCCGGGTCGTCATGGGTCTTCAAGACGGCGAAAAGCTCGCTCTGCAACTCGCGCGTCGCGGCGAGCCGCGCTTCGGACATGCCCGCCGCCCGCCCGATCAGCTCGGCCTGGGCGTACAGGATGCGCTCGCCGTTCACGCCCGGCCCGGCCATCAGCACGATGTAGGCGACGTGGTCGGAGGCCACGGCGACCATCGGCGCGATCAAGCCGCCCTCCGAGTGGCCGGCCAAGCCGATTTGGTCCGGGTCCACGTCGTCTCGGCCCAGCAGGTAGGCGATGCCGGCCAGCACGTCCGAAGCGAAGTCCTCTGAAGTGGCGGCCGCAAAGTTGCCCGTGGACTGGCCTACGCCCCGGTCGTCGAAGCGCAGCACGGCGATGCCGCGCCGCGTCAGATGGTCGGACAGGACCAGGAACGGGCGGTGGCCCAGCAGTGCTTCGTCGCGGTCCTGCGGACCGGAACCCGAGATGAGGATCACGGTCGGGAACGGCCCGCCGTCGCGCGGCCGGGTGAAGGCGCCGGCGAGGACATGGCCGCCCTCGGGATTCGGATAGGTCACCTCTTCCGCCAAGTAAGGAAACGGCTCCTCGGGGTCTTGGGGACGCCGCGCGGCCGCGTCGGCCTCTGCCTCGGACGTCCGCTCCAGGCGCAGAGGCATCGGGGCGCCCATCTGCGTGAACGTGCCGTCGATGGCCGCGCCGTCTTCCGACAGGGTTCCCTCGAACGACGCGCCGACCGACGGCATCGTCATCGTCAGCTTCGATCCGTCCACCTCGACGGTCTCGACCGGAATCTCGGCATTGCCTTGGTCGATGGAATGGAGCGTCGCAGCCAGGCCGTCGCCGTCGCGGGTCACGTCGAATCGCAAGCGCAGCGTGACGCCGGCCCCCGGCACGTCGAGGCTGCCCAACCAGGCGCCGACGAACGAGTCCGGCGCGTCGGGTGCTTGGAGGCCCCCGGCGCCGAGCGGGACGAAAGCGAGAAACAGCAATGGGATTCGCTTCATTTCGGGCTTGCTCCTGCTTCGTGCGGGGTTGCTCGCAAGGGCCGCGTGCGTTTGCGAGACGGACAAGAAATCTACGCGGAGCGCCCGCGTTTTCTTCGCGGAGAGATGCGCGGCCCGGATGCCCCTGCATTTGGCTGGGCGGCACCATCTCTTCCATGAAGGACCCGGCCTGCGCCGCACGCCCAGCAGCTGCTCATGCTGGAGCTTCAGCGCCTGGTTCGCGGCCCCTCTATTCCGTCGGACGCCGGCGTCGCGCCGCCAATCCGCCCACGGCTTGCTGGCCACGCTCAGGTTCGCGAGCCGCTCTACTCCGTCGGACGATCTTCCCGGCGATGCACGAACCGCAATGCGGACCAGTCGTCGTCGATTGCGCACACCTTGTTGTCGACGAGGCCGCCTTCCAGACCGGCGCGCCGCACGTCGGAATCGCGCACGTCGCCGGCAAGGGGACTGCTCCTCTTCGGCCAAGCGAGCCAGAGGCCGCCCGTCCACTTGAGCAGGGGCCGAAGCCGTTCGACCAAGCCGGCCAGCGCGGCCAAGTCCGGCACGAACGCCACGACGACGTCGTAGCTTCGCGGCGCCGCCAAGCTGTGGTCCACGACCACTGCCGGGTCGAGCTTCAACGCTTCGGGGAAGCTGTCCGGGGCTTGGCGCCAGCCGACCCGGTGGCCGCGAGCGATGCCGAGCTTCTTGGACAACGGGGTATCCGCGTGGGTCGTCACTGGCTACGTTCCGGTGGGCGTTTCGCGCGTCGGCGTCTTCGGGGCGCCGCGTCCCTTGTACCCAAGGAACATAAGGAGATGGCCATGGGCCGCAGCGAAGCGGAGGCGAGTCTGCGCAGGCGCGAACGCAAGCCAAGCGAAGGCGGCCACCCATGTCCAGCGAATCCGGCGGAGCGGCGAGCGGGTCGCGCCGCCAGGACGGCGCTGGCGTGCTTCGCGGCGCTCTCGGTCGTCGCGTGCGGCGGCCCCGACGACCCGGACAGCGACCCGGCGACAGACCACCCGGACAGCGACGTGGCGGCGGGCGGCCTGGACGGCCCCGACGTCATGCTTTCCGCCGTGACCGAGCCCGCCTACACGGTGGGCGAGGCCGTGGGCGAGGACTGGGAGCTTCTGGGAAGGGTGGCGTCTCTTTCGTTCGACGACGCCGGAAGTCTGTACCTCTTCGACGCGGGCGCGCAACGAATCGTCGTGGTCGGACCGGACGGAGAGTTCGCGAGGTTCGTCGGAGGACCGGGCGAGGGACCGGGCGAGTTCGACGAGGCCTCGGCGATGGCCGTGTTGCCGAGCGGGCGCATCGCGGTCTTCGAGTTCGGACTGCCGGGCACGTTCGAGATTTTCGAAGCGGACGGCACGTTTGTCGAGTCCCTGTCGGTGGACGCCACTTCGGAAATGGCCATGCCGCCTGCGATGCGCGAAGCGATTGAACGCCAAATCGAAGAGATGACGTTTCCGGACGGGATCCCCGTCGTCGCGGGCTTGGCGGCCGATCGGGAGGGCCGCCTGTGGATTGAGCGCTCGAGCCAGGACAGAGTGGAGGACGGGCCCATCGACATCGTCACGCCCGACGGCGGTTACGTCGGCACGCTCGGGCCGGACGGGCCTCGGTTGCCCAACGCGTTCGGTCCCGCCGGACTGATGGCGTACTTGGTCGAGGACGACTTGGGCGTCCAGACCGTGCGCGTGATCCGGCTGGCATCCTTGGACCGCTGATTTCCATGCGATCAAGGGTCTTGGTTGCGCCGACGGCGACTTTGGCGCTCGTCGCCCTCTGGGCCTGCGGCGGCGCGGACGAGCCGGGTGGCGGTTCAAGCGACGTCGCGTCGTCGCTCGGCGGAAGCCCGCCAGATGTGGACATGTCGATTTCCGCCGTGACGGAGCCCGTCTACGAAGTGGGCTCGGCCCTGTCCGGCGAAGACTGGGAGCTGTTCTCGCGCGTCACGTCCGTGTTCTTCGACGACGGCGGCAACTTGTTCGCGCTGGACGCCGGATCGCAGCGCCTCGTGGTCGTGGACCCGGCGGGCGGCCTGTCGCGGATCGTCGGGCGCCGAGGCGGAGGTCCGGGCGAATTCGAGGGCGCGGCCGCCGCTGCGCTGTTGCCCGACGGGCGACTGGCGGTCTTCGAGTTCGGTCGGCCAGCCCTGTTCGAGATCCTCGCCTCCGACGGCACGTCCTTGGAAACGGTTCCGGTGGACCTGCGCCGGACGGCGGCGCCTGCGGCGCGGATGTTGCCGCTTCCCGGCGGGCGGCTGATTTCAGCCGGCGGGCCGCGCACGACGGAGACATCCAGCAATGGCAACGAGACGGCCGGGCCGACTTGGCCGGCGCCCGACGGCCGGCGTCCCATCGACCTCTATTTCTTGGACGGTGCTGATCCACGGGCGGCCTACCAGGCTTGGGGACTTCCGCCAACCGAGCAGTTGGATCCCGTCGAGATCGAGAGCGGCAACACGATTCGCACCCGCCTTCCGCGGGCGTTCGAGCCCGGGTTGCACTACGACGTAATGCGGGACGGCCGAATTGCCGTGGTCGATTCCATTGGCTATCGCGTCAAGTTCGTGACCGCGGACGGCGTTGTGGACGGACATTTCGAACGCCCGATTCAGCCGTTGCCGGTGACCGAATCCATGAAGGACGCGTTCCGCGCGCACGCCATGGCGGCATTTGACGACGACGCATGGCTCTATTGGGCGGTGCTGCGCGATGCGATGGACGCGAGCGATCTCTTAGGATCGTCAGCCGAAGTGGAGATGCCCCCCGAATGGCGAGAGATTTTCGTCCGAGCCCTCTTCGGCGCGATCTTTCCCGACGTCGCGGCGGTCATTGCCGGCATCGCCGTCGACTGGGAAGGCCGCATGTGGATCGCGCGGACCGGCCCAGACGGCGTCTCCGACGGCCCGACAGACATCGTAGATCCGGACGGCGCCTACCTGGGCACGCTGGCGGCGGATGGCCTCCGGACCCCGACCGCCTTCGGCCCCGGCGGCCTCCTGGCCTATCTCGAGAAGGACGACCTGGACGTGCAGACCATTCGCGTCGTCAGGCTCGTGGCGCTGGAACCGTAGCCCGTGTGCGCGGCCGTAGGGAGCTTGGCCATGGGGACTGTGTGGGCCATAGGGTTTGCGTGGGCCATGCCGGCGCAGACCCTTGACGACGCAGCCGCGGCCAGCCACACGGCCGTGGCCGAGTCGTCCGCCGTCCAGGGTGGCGCGGCAACGTTCACCTGGGGCTTCACGGGGCACGAAATGGCCGCGCGGGCAGCAACCCGGGCGTTGCCGCGCTCCATGCCCCCGTTCTTCCTGGACGCGGGCGACCAGCTGGTGTACCTGAACCCCGAGCCGGACCGCTGGCGCGTGCAGGAGTCCGTGGAGATGAACGAGGCGTTCGCGTACGACCACTACGTCGACCTCGAGAACGTTCCCGAGGGCGCCCTGGACGCGCCCGACCGATTCTCCTACTTGAGGTTGCTCTACGAGGCCGGGCTCGAGCGCCCCGAGCGGCACGCCGGCTTTCTGCCCTACCGGATCGTGGAGCTGCATCAGCGTCTCGCCAGCCTTTGGTGCCGCTGGCGCAGCGAGCAGGACCCGCTCCGCCGGGAATGGCTGGAACAGCGCATCGTCAACGACGCCGGCGTGTTGGGCCACTACGTGACGGACGCGTCCCAGCCGCACCACACGACCATCCACTTCAACGGGTGGAGCGCCGACGTGCCCAATCCCGAGGACTACACCCGCGACAACGGCTTCCATTCGCGCTTCGAGCGGCACTTCGTCGAGGCGCACGTGACGCAGGCCGACGTGGAGTTGCACATGAGGGCGGGGGAGCCGGCTTGGATCAAGGCGCGGGCGGCCCAGGCGGCGAAAGACGTCCCGCAAGCAGTCCGGGACCACATCGAGGCGTCGCACGCCGAGGTTGAGACGCTCTACCGGATCGAGCGGGAAGCCGGCTTCGAACCCCATCTCCCGGCGCAAGCCGCCGCTCGAGACTTTGCCGCCATCCGCTTGGCGGCCGGCGCCGACATGCTCGCCGTCCTTTGGCTCGCGGCGTGGGCAAGCAGCGCAGAGGACGGAGACGAGTCCGGGCTGCGCTAGGAGGCGCTGATGGATTCCAAGGCAACCGCTCAACTCGGAGAAAACCGCATGGTCTCGTGGTCCGGTCACCCTGAGGATCTTCTGGGCCCGCTCAGTCGAGCCGAGAGGAACGCGGCGCCTTCCATCTTGTATGGTCGGGGTCGCAGAGAGCTTCTCGCCACGGCCCCGCGCGTCGCCGTCGTGGGGTCGCGACGCGCTTCCGGCGACGGCTTGGCCCGCGCGTCCGAGATTGCGGAAGAGCTGGTCGACGCCGGCGTCGTCGTCGTGAGCGGCCTGGCTCTCGGCATCGACACGGTGGCTCACCAGACTGCGATCGATTGCGGCGGAAGCACGATCGCGGTCTTGGCGACTGGGCTGGAGCAGTATGCCACGTCCCGCAACCGAAAATTGCAAGACAAGATTGGCACCGACCACTTGCTGTTGTCGCAGTTCTCCGGAGGCACGACGGTCCATCGTAGCCACTTCCCGCGTCGCAACAAGATCATGGCCCTCGTCGCCGACGCCACGATCATCGTCGAAGCACAGGAGAAGAGCGGCACAATCCATCAAGGTTGGGAAGCGATACGCTTGGGCAAGCCCGTATTGTTTCCGGAGTTCTTTGCCACGAAGGCGCCTACATGGACTAAGGAGATGATTGACTATGGAGCCACCGTTCTGGGGTCGAAGACGCTGGAGCTGGTAATGGACGAATTGCCCTACAGGAGCACTGAGTCGTTTGCCTTCTGAAGTTGCAAAATTTGGATCTGCGTTCGTCTATCGTCCGGGTCCCGAAAATCCAGACGACGACAAGGAGACGAAGATGGCTCGTCAATTTACGCTTGATATCAAGTATGGGCGCAAGGACATGTCACGTGCGGCAGACGCTTGCATGAGAGAATCACGGTTTTGGACGACGTGATCACTCGAGGAGCTACGCTATTGGCTTGCGTCATGCAGTTGCGCAAGCATTTTCCTGACGCGACGGTTCGCGGATTTGCTCTCGTTCGCACCAAGGATACGCCGAGAATCAGGCAGTTGTTTGATCCCGAGGAAGACGGAACGATTACACTGGACGAGGACGAACGACTCGAACGCAATCCGTGATTCTTTGGGGTGCGCATTTAGGCATGACCGTTGCAACCGGCGGCCGGGCGAACGCGCCGTATTGCGCCGGCGGCGTCGGAAGAGCGCCGAGCCGGACGAGTCAGTCGTCGATCGCCTCTCGCAGGACGTCGAGCAGCAGGTCCACCGTTTCCTTGTGGGTTCGGAAGGAGAGGGCGGCGAAGCGCAACCAGATCTGGCCGCCCAAGTAGGTGGACGAGATGAACACGCGGCCGTCTGCGTGAACCCGCTCCACCAGCTCTTGATTGGCGGTGTTGGCGTTGCGGTCAGGCGGGACGTGCCGGAAGAGCGTCACGGAGAGTTCCGGGTCGGGTCCGATCTCGATGTGGGGCAGCTCTTGGACCCGTTCGTGGAAGTAGTGCGCCAGCCATATCTTTTCGCTCAAGCAGGCGCGGAAGGCCGCGACGCCGAAGAGCTGGAGCGGAAGCCACAGGCGCAAGGCGCGGAAGTGGCGGCTGAGCTCGGGCGAATGGTAGGCGGGCGACGGCGATTCCTCGCTCTCCCACGTGTCTCGCAGGTACGGCGGGGCTTGCCAATGGGCGTTGCGCAGAGCCTCGCGATCCTTCACCAGCACGGCGCCGGTCCCGTAGGGCAGGAAGAGGCCCTTGTGCGGGTCCAGGACCAGCGAGTCCGCCCGGTGAAGGTCGGACAGCGCCGCCGGCGCCTCGTCGGGGCACAGGGCGAAGAATCCGCCGTAGGCCGCGTCCACATGCATCCAGAGCTCCTGGCCGGCGGTCACGGCGGCAATGTCGCCGACGGGGTCCACGGCGCCCGTGTCGGTCGTGCCCGCCGACGCCACCACCATGAACGGGCGCAGGCCGGCCTTGCGGTCCGCGGCGATCTTGCGCTCCAGGTCGTCCGGGATCATGCGGAACCGGTCGTCCATCTCGACATGCCGCACGATGCACTCGCGCAGTCCGGCGATGACCCGCGCCTTGCCGACGCTGTGATGGATGTGGCGCGTGCCGTAGACGACAGTGCGCGGCACGTCGGCGGCGCGAACGCCCAACGCTTCGCGGGCGGTCACGAGGCCGATCAGGTTGGCGATCGAGCCTCCGCTGGTCAGGTCGCCGCCCGTGCCCGGCGGGCAACCGACCAGGTCGGCCATCCAGTCCAGGAGCAGATTGCCCATCCGGACCGCGCCCGGCGACGCGAAGCAGATGCCCGCGAACCGATTGGCCACCGCCGCCATGTAGTCGCCCAGCGCCGCCGGGTAGATTCCGCCCCCGGGGATGTATCCCAGGTGCCCGCCCGCCGCCGGATTGAGCCCGAATCCGTCCACCGACCGCTCCACCAGCCCCACGAGCTCGCCAATCGGTCGGCCTTCTTCGGCAATCGGAGCCTCCAGGATCTCCGCCGCCCCCTCGTCCGGCGTCACGTACGTCTTGGCCGTGGGCAATCCGTCCAGGAACCGTCGGCCGTAGCCCAAGACCTCTTCGTCCAACAGCTGCCGTTGCGCGGCGTCGGGTTCGAGGCGCTTGGACGCCGGGACTAGTTCGGCGATGCGCGCTTCGATTTCCTGCAACGTCACGGGCGAGCCCTGCGTCACCGCGTCATCGAGGAACGAGGGCTGGTCGCCGGCGCTTCTATTCGGTCCACGCCGTCACGCGCGGGCCGCCATGCGCAGACGCTTCCGATGCTCGCGGAACGAAATGAGCCTGCGGCGTCCCTCGTCCCAGAGCGCCAAGTTGAGGGTCTTGAACCCGTCGCGAATCGTCATGCGCTTGACCGGCCACAGTTCGCGGTTCTCGTCGTGGCAACGCTGTAGCCGATAGTTGGGAATTCGGCTGCTCAAGTGATGGACGTGGTGCAGACCGATGTTCGCCGTGATCCACTGCAACGGCTTCGGCAGCTGAAGAAACGACGAGCCGTGAAGGCCGGCGTCGTAGTAGTTCCAGTCCTCGTGCCACTGCCAATAAGCCTCGTCGAACTGGTGCTGGACATAGAACAGCCACACGCCGAGCGCGCATGCAAAGAAAGTGACGGGCGCCTGCACGAGCAGGAACCGGTCCAAACCGATGGTCAGCCAGGCAAGAACCAAGAGCGCGGCCAAGGCGGCGTTGGTCCACCACACGGAACGCCATTCCCGCTTCCATGCCCGCGGCACATCCCATGGAAAGCGGTGCTTGATCAGAAAGTGGAACGCGGCGCCGGGTCCGAAGATGACGAACGGGTTGCGATAGATGCGGTACCCCAGCCGCATCCACGGCGACATCGCCTCGTACTCCTCGACCGTCTTCGTGCTGATGTCGCCGAAGCCCCGCATGTCCAGGTCGCCCGAGTGAGCGTGATGGATCGCGTGCGTCTTGCGCCAGTAGTGGTAAGGCGTCAGCGCCAGCACCCCGATCACGAAGCCCACCGCGTTTGCCACCTTCTGGGACCGAAAGTACGACCCGTGCCCGCAGTCGTGCTGGATCATGAAGAGCCGCATGAGGAAGGCGGCCGTCGGGATCGCAAGGATCAGCGTCAGCCAGTAGCCGACGGACAGGCTGAAGTAAGTCGCCGTCCAGCAGGCAGCGAAGGCCCCGGCGCTGACGGCCAGCTGCTTGGCGCTGCGGGCGTCGTCGGGGCCCAGGTAGGGCGAGAGAATCCTCTTCCAGCGCGCGACTTGTTCGCGATCGAGCTTCATGCGGTCCTGTACGTGGATTGGGGATCGGAAGCGAGAAGGAGGCCGCCCCGCCACCGCGAGGCAGGGCGCTTCGAGGCCGTCCCCGAAATCTAATCTCGTCCCGGCCCGGTCCGCCCGTCTCTTCCCAAGCGTCAGCGCGGCCCCGGCCGTCGCAAGCGAAGCGCTCGCAGGCAGCGCGGACACTTCCGCTTCGTCACCGTCGCCCCTCCGGCGTCCCGTACGGATAGAGCGTCCCCAGCTCCACGTTCTCGTATGGGAGCGCGTCCAGGAAGGTGGTGCCGACGAAGGGCTCGGGGGCCTCCACGATCAGGATCGTGCGGGCGAAGCCGGTCTCGTCGAAGCCTCGGCGGAAGTGGACGCGGGACTTGACGACGAACACGTCGTAGTCGGCGGGATCGACGCTGCCGCCCAGCCGGAAGGCGTCCGGGTAGAGGACTTGGGAGTAGGCCGGCGTCAGCACCACCAAGTTGCCGTCGCCGAACGACACCGCCGCCACCGGGTCGTAGCCCAGGCCGGGGCCGAAGTGCTCGACCGTGCCCTGCACGCGGTAGGGCGCGCCGCCGGAAGGAGTGAAGCCGCCGATCTCCATGTCGAAGGGGTCGCCCGGACGGGCGCCGGCGTCGGCCAGGGCGTCCAGGGAGCCGGGCGACGTGATCGTCCCGTACAGGACCTTGCCCAGCCCGGCCTCTTGGAACGCCCGCAGCACGTGCGTGGCGTCGCCGGGACGGTCGCTGTGGTCGCCGACAGCCACGGGAATCTCGCCTGCGGCCACGGCCCGAGCCACCAGCCGCGCCGTCTCCTCCGGCCCTGGGTAGCCCCCGACGGCGAACTCCTCGCGCACGCGCCAGATGAAGTCGTCCATGTCGTCGGCGATGCGGTCGGCCAGGGCTTGGTCGTCGTTGGTCATGACCTGGACGGTGGCGCCCACGTCGGGCACGTCGGACCACGGGTAGCCGTAGAAGACGCTCACGTAGGCGTCCGCCTCCCGCGCCTCCCAGCGCCGCGCTCGCTCCATGATGTCCATCGACGGGGAGCGGCCCGTCCATTGGAGCACGGTGGCCGTGACGACTCCGGGCTTGCGGGTGGCCGTGGTGGAGACGTACTCGCCCCGGGCGGCCAGGCGGAGGGCTCGGGCGGCGCGCTCGCCCTGGATGTAGGCGTCGTAGTGGGGGTAGCGCTTGGTGACGAAGGCGAAGTCGGCGTGGCGGAGGAACTCGCCGTCCTCGTTGCCGTGGAGGTCGAAGGTGGCGGCGATGGGGACGCCGGGGCCGACCCGCTCTCGGAATCGCCGGGCGATCTCGGCCTCGGGGCGGGGAACGTCCCGCACGGCCATTGCGCCGTGCAGGGCAAGGTAGACGGCGTCCACGGGCAGCTCGTCCTCCAGCTCCGCAAGCATGGCGTCGAGGAAGTGGTCGAAGGTCTCGCGCGTGTTCCAGCTGCGCGACGAGCCGCCGAACACGCCGTCGGGCGACGAGAGGGGCACCAGCTCCACGTCGCCGAACTCGCGAGCGCGCTGGGCGAAGCCGCGCATGTAGGCGCCCGACGACAGCAGCGCCTCGCCGGCCAGGGGCTCGCTCTGCCGAAGCCAGTCCTCCACGCGGGTGTCCCCGCCGGGGCAGAAGGTGCACGTCTCGTGCTGGTACTTGGCGACGGCGATGCGAAGGCGGGCGCGGTCCGGCGGTTCGGCGCAGGCCAGCGGCGCCAGGCACGTCAGCGCGACGGCCAAGCGGGAACCGGCCCGGTCGGGAGGGCGGCGACGGCGATTTCTGGTCACGTTCAGGTCCTCGCTTGGTTGCGGGGCGGCGGGTTCGTTCCCATAATGTGGCGGCGGCCCGGTCCCCCGGCGACCGAGCCGTCCTCCCAATTCGTCCCCCAAAGCTCCACGGAGTCCCCATGGAATACAACCCCGACCTCCCCTGGTACCGGCGGCTTCACTGGCAGGTGGCCGCCGCCATGGTCCTCGGCGCGCTCGTCGGCGGATTCGGCGGAGAGGGCGCCGCCGAGGCGTTGGGCTGGATCGGCGACCTCTTCATGCGGCTCCTTCGGATGATCATCGTGCCGCTGGTGCTCACGTCGATCGTGTCCGGGGTGGCGTCCGTGGGCGGAGGACGGGCCATCGGGCGGCTCTTCAGCAAGACGCTGGGCTACTACGTCACGTCGAGCCTGCTGGCGGCGTGCGTGGGCGTGCTGATGTTCAACCTGTGGAGTCCGGGCAGGGGCGCCGACCTGAGCGCGGCGGCCCAGGAGGAGTTGCCGCAGCTGGACACGCCGACCGGCATCGACCTGCTCCTGAACGTCGTGCCGCGCAACTTCATCGACGCGATGGCGTCCGGCGACATGCTGGCGATCATCTTCTTCTGCATCGTCTTCGGGGCCGCCGTCACGACCCTGCCCGAGAAGCCGCGCACGCTGGTCACCGACATCTTCGAGTCATTCTTCAAGGTCATGATGAACCTCACGTCGGGGATCATCAAGTTCCTTCCCATCGGCGTCTTCGCGCTGATCACGCGGATGGTCGGCGACACGGGCTTTGACGCGTTCGCCCCGCTGCTCAAGTACGTGGGCACGCTGGGCTCGGGCTTGGCGATCCACTTCCTGGTCACGCTGCCGCTTCTGCTGATGTTCGTGGGCCGGATCAATCCGTGGATTCACCTGCGCAACATGCGCAACGCGCTGATCACGGCGTTCTCGACGAGTTCGTCCGCGGCGACGCTCCCGGTGACGATCGACTCGGTCCGTTCGAAGGTCGGCGTGTCGAACAAGGTGTCGTCGTTCGTGCTGCCGATGGGCGCCACGGTGAACATGGACGGCACCGCGGTGTTCGAGTGCATCGGCGCATTGTTCATCGCGCAGGTCTTGGGGATCGAGATCACGGTGACGCAGCAGTTCCTGGTCGTCGCGACCGCATTGCTGGCCTCCATCGGCGCCGCGGCGGTGCCGTCGGCGGGTCTGGTGATCATCTTCATCGTGCTGGACGTGATCGGTCTGGGCGACAATGCGAACGCCGTGGCCATCGTGGGAATGATGCTGGCCATCGACCGCCCGCTCGACATGTGCCGCACCGCCGTCAACGTCTACAGCGATTCGTGCGGCGCGGCGATCATCGCGCGTTCCGAGGGAGAGGAGGGGGTGGATGCTGAAGCAGCTTAGAATGGGAGAACGACTCCGCCGTCGGCTGGGATACGCGCTGGCGGCAGTGGTGGGGATCGTTCTGGCCGAGACCGAGGTCGTTTCTCCGGTGCGATGGGTGGCCGAGTGGTTGACCGTTCCCCGTGGGGCGGCAGCGGCCCTCATACTGGTGGTGTTCGGCGTCGCCTGTTTCGCAGGCTGGTTGCGTCGCAGTGTTGGAAGAGCCGCCGGCGTGGGCTCGCCGAACCGGCCAGAGGAAGCGAATCACAGGGCCTGACTCGCGTACTTGCGACCCGGCCTGAAACGAGCCCGGCCGTCTAGCCCCAGTGAGCGGTTCCGTTAGGCAGCGCCTGCGCCTGGGCAGGACGCTCTTCGTCCACCGATGGCATGCGGCGCAGACGATCGGTGAGCAATTCGGCAACGACGCGGTGGGGGAGCGCTTCGAGCACATCAACCACGCGCGGTCGCTGGCGCAGTACATCTGGGGCTTCGGCCCTTTCAAGGAGGACGCCGACGGCTCGGGACGGATCGCGGTCTCCGGGCACAGCCTGAAGGAGATCGTCGAGCCGGTTGCCAAGAAGGGGCGGCGGCATTTGGAGGCGGCGGTTCGTCATGCCCAGGGGCTAGGGAGCGACGGGGCGACGGGGCGGGCGGATCGCGGTGAAAGACCGTCGGTAGCTGCCCACGCCGATTCGGGACGGCCGTCCGTGGCGTCGTTCCGGGTTTGCCGCGTGGATTGCGCGAGCGGCTTGGGCATGGCCGGAAGCGATGGAGTTGACGGCCAGAAGCGAGCCCGTTACCTTCTCCCTCGTGATTCCCCGCCCCGCCGATGGGACGACGCCTCTAGCCTCCGAAAGGATGCCGAAAATGACCTACAGAATCCGGATCCGCATCTGCGATGTCGAAGTAGAGTACGAAGGATCCTCCGCACCCGATAAGGCACAAGTGATCGATGTCCTCACGAGCGTTTCTGCGGCATACCGTGAGATCAGGCCTCAGAATCATCCCCACGATCGAGAAAGTCCGCTTTCTTCTGCAGAAGCACTCGATGAATCTGTAAGTCATGCCGATAACATAGGTACGATAGATAACATAATTGGACTCTTGGAATACGACGAAATCGGTTCCGACTTGGTTGCTGCTGCGGCAATTCATCTTACTCTAGTAAAGCATAAGACGCATCTTTCTAGGAATGACATTCATGAAGTAATAAAGACTTCGAGCCACCATAAGAAGACTTTTGCCAGCAATCTCACCGCCTACCTCAAGACCGCATTGAATAAGAAACGCATCAATGAAACGAAAACTAATGTCTATGTGTTGGCGCCGGCATATCGTAGAGAAGTGGAACAGGCTCTTGATAGATAGACAGATACTGCTGAATCTGCTAGGCCAAAGCGACTTGTCGCGCGTCGATAAATTGCTTGTTTGCCTAGCTGATCAAGAAAATGTTGCGCGACCTGTCAAGGAAATCAGATCTGTGGCTCTGGATGCGGGTTTGCGCCAGGTCGCAAAGTGGAACATCTCATCCATCCTATCCCGTTCGTCGGGGCTTGCGGTTCGGTCAACGCGAGGATGGGAAATAACATCAAAAGGTAGAACCAGAGTAATGGAGATAATTGGAAACAATAATAAGTCGAGACAGCCGATGATATTGTCTAAAATGCATGATTGTCTGCCTGCAATCAAGGATCCGACGACGTTGGCTTTCGTTGAGGAAGCTGTGAGTTGTGCCGAATGCGGTCTTTACCGGAGTGCAGTTGTTCTGTCGTGGGTTGGAGCTGTTGCTCTCTTGCAGGATTACGTCTTCTCGCGACACTGGGACACATTCAGAAACGCAGTGCAGAAAGAAAAGAGACTGAAAGACATCACTAGCAAGAATGACTTGACATATATGCACGAAAGAGATTTCATAAATATGCTTGTTGATCATTCTATTCTGGATCGAAATGTGGCACGCGAACTTCAAATATGCCGCGAACTGAGGAACGCGTGCGGACATCCGAACCAGCTAGAAATTGGCGAATTGCGCATCGCCAGCCACCTTGAAGTTCTTGTCAAGAACGTATTCACCAAATTCTCCTGACTGACGATACCGAGCGGTCAGGTTGCCATCTTCGACAGAGACCAGTAGATCGACCACGCACTTTGCGAGACGTTGCCGGAGCTCAAGACACTGCGCCGTCGCGGGGGCGCATGAGCCCTACGAGACCTCCCATCCCTCGCGGTACTCGCGCGTCAGCCACTGGTTCGCTTCTTCCACGTTCGTGATCCGCATCGCGTCGCCGTCGTAGCGAATCTCCCGGCCCTGGCCTGCCCGCAACGCGACAATCCCGAGCAGCATGATTTCGGTGAGTCGCGAAGCGTAGTCGAACGGACAGGACGCCGCGCCGCCGGTCTTGCAGGCGTTCACCCAGTTCATTTGGTGGGACTCTTCTATGCGCGGCAGCGTCTGCGGCACGTCTTCCGCCTCGGCCGCCAAGCGCTCCGGGTATATCTGAGGGTCCTGGCCGTAGGTCTCGTGGAGCAGCAGGCCGTCGCGGCCGACGAAGACGACGCCGCCGGTTCGGTTCAGTTCGACGTCGGCCGGAAGGCCGGCCGGACGAGGAGGCATCAGGCCGCCGTCGTACCAGTGCAGGTCCACGGGCGGGGCGGCGCCGCGGGCGGGAAAGCGGAAGTGGGCGCGCATGGCGAGCGGGAACGTCGCCGGGTCCTCCTCCGGACCTCCCCAAGGCGTCGAGGTCGCTTCGACGCGGGTCGGCCAGCCGAGGTCCAGGGCCCACACGGGATGGTCGAACAGGTGGGCGCCCATGTCGCCCAGCGCGCTCACGCCGAAGTCGACCCAGCCGCGCCAGTTGAAGGGATGGTACACGGGATGATAGGGGATGTCCTTGGTCGTGGGGCCGAGGTACAAGTCCCAGTCCATGGCCGGCGTCTTCGGATAGCCCGCGTTCATGACGTCGGCCGCCAGCGAGAGGATCGCGCCCTGATGCCACTGCTGGTACCAGCCCGGATTCAGTCCTTCTTCCCACTGCGCGGGATGGAGGACGCCCTGGGGCCAAATCGGCCGGTTGGTCCAGACGTGGACTTCCTCGACCGGGCCGACGACGCCCGCCCGAATCCACTCGACGACGCGGCGCCCGTCGTCCCACGAATGCCCCATGTTGCCCATCTGCGTGACCACGCCCGTCCGGCGCGCGATTCGGTCCAGCGCGCGGGCCTCCTCGACCGTGAAGGTGAGCGGCTTCTCGAGATAGACGTGCTTGCCGGCCTCCATGACGGCCTTCGTCACGGGAGCGTGCAAGTGATCGGGCGTGGCGACGACCACCGCGTCCACACCACTTTCCTTGGCCAGCATCTCGCGGAAGTCCACGTACTGGCGCGCCTGCAGGAACTGCTCGCGCCACCGGTGCGCCTTCTCCCGGCGTTCGGGATTGTCGTCCTCCAGGAACTCGGTGGAGCGCCGGTGCACGATGCCGAAGTCCACGTCGCAGACCGCCACGATCCGCTCCGAGCCCAGCTCGAACCCGTTCTCCACCCCCTGCCCGCCGGTGCCGACCACGGCAATGTTGAGCTGGTCGGACGGGGCCTGCCGGCGCGGACCGCCCAAGACGCGCGCGGGGACCACCATCGCCCCCATCGCCATCTTGGACCCGCTATCGACGAATTTCCTGCGGCTCACTTTGGACACGAACGGCTCTCCGTGGCAGTGGGTGCGGCGGGACGTGGCGGGACGTGAACTGGCGCTGGGGCGTCGGGGCACTGGGGCGGCTATCTTCTTGGGGGCCGTCCCCGCCGCTCGCCCTCCCCACTCGCCGCCGTCCCGCCGTTCGCCGTCCCATCGCTCATTGAATGCGAATCCCTCACAATTGTCGCGGAGAAATGATGACGCCAAGCAACCATCGATCGCAAGCGGGCCGACGTCGCGCCGCCGCTCGCAAGTTCGCCGCGGTCCGCAGGTTCGTTGCCGCCCGCAAATTCGCGGCTGTCCGCGAGTTCGCCGTCGCTCGCATGTTCGCCACCGCGGCCTGCTGCCTGGCTTTGCTGCCCTCGTGGCTCTCGGCGACGTGGTCGGTCGTGGCCGTGGACACGCGAACCGGGCAAGTGATCATCGCGTCCGCGACGTGCGTGGCGCAGCAACGCTTCGCGGGCTTCCCAGCCAAGGGCCTCATGGACATCCAGGCCATCGTCGTGCCGGGCGTGGGCGTGGCCGCGGCGCAGGCCGGGGTGGACGGGACCCGGGCCAACCAGCGCCTCGTCCACGAGGAGTTGAAGAAGGGCACGCCGCCCGCGCGAATCATCGAGATGCTGGCCGCCGATCCGCAGTTCGAACGCCGCCAGTTCGGGATCGTCGACCTGCAGGGGCGCTGCGCGCATCACTCGGGCGCGGACAACGGCCCCGCGTCGCTGGCCGTGGCGGACAGCATCCCCGCCGAGGGCATCTTCTTCTCGGTGCAGGGCAACATCCTGGCGTCCGACTACGTCGTGCACCTGGCCGTGGCCGCCTTCCACGAAGCCGCGGGCGGAACCATGGCCGACCGGGTCATGGCCGCCATGGAAGCCGCTGACGCCGCGGGAGGCGACCGCCGCTGCACGTGCGAGACAGCGCCCCGGCCCGCCGAAGGCGTCCCCTGCACGGGCAAGACCTCGCACGTGGCGTACTTGCTGGTGGCGGAGGCCGGCGACCCCGAGGGCGACTCGTTCAACGACGGCGACTACTCGCTCTTCATCGACGTGACCGACGACAACATCGGGCCGGGCGAGGACGCCAATCCCGTGGCGACGTTGCGGATGCGGTACGAGCGGTGGAAGGCGGACGGTTCGGCTAGCGGGAGTTCGTGACCGGCTCGGCGACCTACGATTACCCCGGAACGGCCGGCGAGTCGCGAGATCAGTCCACGACATGCTCTCGGGCCGCAAAGGCCCGCTCACGGCAGGGTGGCTTCGGGGAGCCTGCGACGGCCGCGCCGGAAATGAACCCTCGCCCGAGTCTTCCGGAAGAGGTGTTTCTGCTCGCCTGCCGCGCCGACGGCTTGATTTCCGAAAGACACTTGCGATACGCGCTGGGCGGGGCGATGCTGGCCGAGCTGATGGTGCAAGGCCGCCTTGCCGTCTCGGGCTCCGGCCGCAAGGCCCGGGTCATCGTGCTGGATTCGTCCGCTACCGGATGGGCGTTGCTGGATCGGTGGCTGGAAATGATTCGCGGTTCCAAGCCCCGGCGCCCGTCAACCTGGGTGGCTGCGTTCTCGACTCGCAAGCTGAAGCACGAAGTGGCGGAGTTCCTGTGCCAGCGTGGCCTCGTCAGGGTCCGGGCGGTTCGAGTCCTCTTCTTCTTCCGGCGACGTGCGTATTCGTTGACGGGCCGCGGTCCTCGCAGAGAAATCCTCGAACGACTCTGGGGGGCCGTCAGCACGCCCGGGAATGTCGATTCGCGCACCGTCTGCTTGGCAGCGGTCGCGGACGGAGGGAAGTTGCTCAACGCCGTGTTTGGCGAAAAGCGCATCCGGCCCCACAAGTCGCGCATCAAGCAGATCACCGAGGACGACCCCATCGGCGCCGCGGTTCAGCAGGCCGTCGAGGAGAGGACCGACTTGGCCTTTGACGTGCTTGGGAACGCCTTTCCGTAACCGAATGTTGCCGCGGACCGGGCCGCCGCAACGGCGGCTGCTGGTTGCGCCGTCGGGGGCTCGCTCAACGACGGTGCCTATTCGCTCTTCATCGACGTGACCTACGACAACATCCAGCCGGGCGAGGACGTTGCGGATGCAGTACGAGCGGTGGAAGGCGGACGGCTAGGTCCGACAGGTGCTTCCCGCTAGAAGGCCCTTGTGAACTCGTCCGAAATCGGCTTGGGCCTTTGTCGAATATATCTTTCCGCGTGGCTTCTTGACCAATTTGTGGTTCTTGAAGTCTCTTTGCAACTCGCCGTCATTGGTGTACAGGAGCCGAGCTCCGCTAACGTTCGCCAACGCGATGATGTGATGATCATTTGATGCACATTCGTTGCGTCTTGTGAGTTCTCGCGCACGTTTGTCGACAACGGCGTCTTCTTCGCTCTTGATTCGTCCGGCCAAGTTAGCTTGCTGATGCCATTCGCGAAACGAGGCAACTTTGTTGAGTTCGCTGCGAAGCTTGCCACCAACGACGAGCCTTCCCGATCCGTCGTTTATCCAATCAAAGAATGCTCTCGCCGCTCCACCGTGACCGCGCTCGAAGACTGCGGATGCAACATTGGCGTCCAAGATTGCGCACATTCTATAGCCTCAGAGATCTTTTAGTTTCGGCCATGAAGAAATGCCGATAACCCGGAGGTGCATCGACGATATTTCCATTCTTATCGATCCGCAGAGAATGAATCGTCACACCAAGGTTTTTCTTCTCGAAAAAAAGAATCGCCACGTCTTCAGGTCGCAGATCTGTCGTTTCGTCTCGTATATCCATGCGAACCCGGTCCAACAAGTGATCGCTGTGTGTTTCCACGACAAGTTGTCTTCCACTTGCTGCCGATTGACAAAAGAGACTTCCTAGGGCGGCTTGTGCGCTAGGATGCAGATGCACTTCCGGTTGTTGCAATAGAAGCATCGTGGGACTGTCATCGCGCAATAGCTCAGTAAGGAGCGGGAGCATTTGGCTTACGCCATATCCGACATCAATCAAATTGCGCATGGGCCCCTTGGCCGGGGAGCCAAATTTCCGAATCTGAAGTTGAAACGGTTCGCTACTTCTCGTGCCCAGCCTCTTGATGCCGATTTCATCAAAAAGACCGGATAGCCTACCGAAGTCCTCAAGTCTCTTCTTCATGGTCTTCCATGTGCCGTCTTCCCCAAAAGACATGTTGGCCAAATAAAGGGGAACATGATCGCCTTCGGGATCTCTGGCAAGATGAGAAGGATCGTAAGTCCGATATGGCCGAGAGCGCACTGGTGCACTGGCGTAGAGCGATGTTGGTTCATAATGGTGAAAGCAAATAGGATCGGCGAGATCCTGAAGACGATGCCAATCGCTCTCGTCGATGCGTTCAGCGCCGCTTATGGATTTTATCACGTCGTCAGCGTCGTCGGACGACGAATTGTTTCCATGCAATAGCCAGGGCAAAGTGTCAAATGGGAAAGGAGAGTCCGGATATCTCGTGGCATGTATGAGGCGAAAAGTCCACTCCCCTTGTCTTGTCCCCAGAAAAAGTTGCCAAACTTTCGGTGGTGCTTCCCTAGTGATTTTAATCCATGTGCGGCCGTCATCCATGGAGAGACGCCTAGTGACGGGATAAGCCACCGTGCCGACATCCCTAAAGGTTGCTTCAACACGACGTCTCTTGTTCGTTCGTTTTGAAGCTATAAAGTCAAAACCAGCTCTAAAAGAATCGGCACGGCCAGCGCGGCCTCCGCGAAAATGAACGATGTCGTCGAAGCTGCCAAGGTCGTAGGGGCCATCTTTAAATGACGGAAATCCGGAAGGAAGTTGCCAAAGAGCACGAATCATGGCCAAGAACGATGTCTTGCCGGTGCTGTTGTCGCCGACGAGGAGGGTCAAAGGCGCCAATGGAACATCTTGTTTCTCGCGAAAACAACGGTAGTTCTCTAGCGTGATTCTATTCATGTCAAAGGCTGGTGGGTCTTGGCTTGGCTACTACCCCCGACGATCAGGGACGCCATGCGACGCTCTTCGCCGGTGGCGTGGGAGACGGCTCATGGCGACATCGTGCAACCCACCACCAAGATACAATGGGCGCCGCCGCCGTGGGTCGCAAGTGTCCCGCCCGGTTCCGGCGCGCCCCGGCTCTTGGCTTGATCCGGCAGAAGACGATGCGCGTTAGAGATTTGGCATGTGATAACTGCCGCACAACGCCGTTCGGGGCGACCCATTGACGCGCGAACCCAGCTTCGCCATCTTTCCGACAATGGGCACTCCAGCCACCGATCTCCCGACCGCCACCGACGGCGCCCAGTTGCGCGCCCTCCGCAAGAGCCTGGGCTTCACCCAGGGCCAACTGGCGGAGCGTCTGCGGGTCAGCGCCATCACGGTGCACCGTTGGGAAGCGGGGAAGTCGCGGCCCCATCCGATGGCTCGGCAACGGCTGGAGGAGATCGCCGAGGCCGCCGCAAATGCGGCCGAACGCACCAGAGCTGCTGAGTGTGGCCCGGAAGGGCGGCAGGAGGCTCCTTTGGCCCGAGCTACTCTCGCCGGTGGGGCTCGACACCGCTCGGGAGCGCTCGCCCCAGCCCCCGCCCCCTCCCTCGACTTCGCCGGCAACGCCGAGGCCGTGTCGGCCGTGGTGGAGGCGTGGCGGCTCGCGCACGGCCATCAGTTCAACCCGGCGTTCGCGAGCGAGACGTCGCGCATCGATCCGTTGCCGCATCAGCGGATCGCCGTGTACGAGCGGATGTTGCGGCAGGAGCCCCTTCGCTTCCTGCTGGCGGACGACGCGGGGGCGGGGAAGACGATCATGACGGGCCTGTACGTGCGCGAGATGCTGTCGCGGGGCCGGATTCGGCGCGTGCTGGTGGTGCCGCCGGCGGGGCTCGTCGGGAACTGGCGGAGCGAGCTTCGGTCGCTGTTTCGTTTGGATTTTCGCATCGTGGCGGGCGCGGACGTGCGGGGCGGGGCCGGTGTGGACGCTGGGAAGCGGGCGAGCGCAGCCGCGAACAAGGCCACCGCGGACCGCCGCGCCCCCGCCAACCCCTTCCTCGACCCCTCGGCCGATTTGGCCATCGTCTCGCTGGACACGCTGAGGCGCAACAAGATGTTCGCCGCCCTTCGCGAAGCCGGCGCGGCGGCCGCCTACGACTTGGTGGTCTTCGACGAGGCTCACAAGCTCGGCGCCACGGCGGACGATCATCGCGTCCGCAAGACGCGCCGCTACGAGCTGGCGGAGGCCCTGGCGGGATGCGGCGACCTGGCGGAACGGTTCGCCGGCCTCAAGTGGTCCGCCCGGCATCTGCTGCTCCTGACCGCCACGCCGCACATGGGCAAGTCCTCGCCCTACCACTACTTGTGGCGCCTCCTGGACGACCAAGTCTTCACCACCGAGACCGCGCTCCAACGCTTTCCGCCGGCCGCCCGCAGCCGCCACTTCATCCGTCGCACCAAGGAAGAGATGGTCGATTTGCACGGGCGCCCCATCTACCCGCTCCGGTCCTGCGACACCTTCTCCCACGACCTCACGCCCGGCCCGGACGGCGAGCAGGCGCTGTACGACGAGACCACGGCCTACCTTCGCCACACCTACGGCCGCGCGCTCCAGAACCGCCCCGCCGTCAGCCTGGCCATGAGCGTGTTCCAGCGCCGCCTCGCCAGCTCGACCTACGCCCTGCTCCGCTCGTTCGAACGCCGAATCGCCAAGCTGAAGGGCACGGCCGCCGATCTCGCCGCCGGCCGCGTCACCACCGAAGAGCTGGAACGACGCCAGCTCGACCTAGGCAAGGACCACGCCGACGACTTCTTCGACTCCCACACCGCCGACGAGGACGGCCGCGGACAGGACGGCCGCGAAGACAGCACGGCCAGCCGCCGCGCAAAGGAACGCAACGAGGAATACGAGGACGCCGTCCTGGGCGCCGTGGTCGCGGTCACGGTCGAGGAGCTCGATCAGGAAGTGCGCACGCTCGCCGAACTCCGAGACCGCGCTCAGACGCTGCTGGACGCGGGCCGCGAGTCCAAGTTCGAGAAGCTCCGCGAGCTGCTGGAAGACGCCCGGCACGCCGGCGAGAAGTGGCTCGTCTTCAGCGAGCACCGCGACACGGTCGACTACCTGGTCCGCCGCCTGGAAGGCCTGGGCCACGCCGGCAGCATCGCCCACATCCACGGAGGCATGGCTTGGCAGGAACGCGAGGCCCAGGTCGAACGCTTCCGCGACCCCGCAGGCGCCCGCTTCATGGTCGCCACGGACGCGGCGGGCGAGGGCATCAACCTTCAGTTCTGCCGCCTGATGGCCAACTACGACATCCCTTGGAACCCGGCGAGGCTGGAACAGCGCATGGGCCGCGTGCACAGGTACGGCCAGAAGCGCGACGTGCGGATCGTCAACTTGGTCGCCGGCAAGACGCACGAGGGCCGCGTGCTCGAGGTGCTGCTCAAGAAGCTGGACGCCATCCGCAAGGAACTGAAGTCGGACAAGGTGTTCGACGTGATCGGGCGGCTCTTCGAGAGCGCCTCGCTCAGCCGCTACATGTTGCAGTCGTTGCAGGCCGAAGGAGATGGCGGGCCGAGCGGCGAAGACCGGACGGCCGGAGACGCCGCGCAACAAGTCGAACACGCCCTGACGAGCGACCATGTGCGGACCATCCGCGCCCAAGAACGCGAAGCGTACGGCGACGGCGGCGACGACAACGTGAAGGACCGCCTTCCCGGACTCCGGGGCGACATGGACCGAGAGCGCTACCTGCAGCTCCTGCCCGGCTACGTGCGCCACTTCGTCGGACGGGCCGCCGCCCTGCTGGGCTTGCAGATACGGGGCGACTTGGACGGCTTCTTCAGCTTCGCGGCAGGCCGGACGGGAGCGTTGGACGCGCTTCTCCCCGCATTGGACAGCTATCCCGAAGAAGCGCGAGCGCGCCTGTGCGTCAGCCGGCCCGAGAACGTCGTGCAGAAAGGCGACGACCCGGCCCGGCGCCCCGCGCTGCCCGCGACCGCTCCGGCGAGCGACGCCCCGTCGATCTGGCTCCGTCCCGGCGAACCCGTCTTCGACGCCTTGGCCGGCACAGTGCAGGAAGCCTTCGCCCAGGACGCCCTGCGAGGCGCCGTGTTCGCGGACCCGCGCGCCGAGGCCCCCTACACGTTCCACGTCGCCGTGGCCACGGTCGAGGAGGAACCGACCCCCGCGACCGTCGCCGGAACCGGATTCGACGCCGCCGCGCCGCCCAGCGATCCGGCCGGGCTGGAGCGCGGCCCGCCCGGCCGTCGCGTTCTCGATCGTCGTCTCCTGGCCCTGCGCCACGACGGCAAGGGAGACCCGGGGCAGTGCGCGGTCGAGAGCTTCCTGGTCTTGCGAGGCGCTCCTCAGGTCCCTCCCGGGGCGGTCCCGCTGGCCAGCCGCGGGCCGTCGATGCGCGCCGAAGCGGCCGCCCACGCCGAACTCCGTCTCCTCGCCGATCTCGTGGAGGAACAGCGCGAGCAAAGAAGGACGGAGCTCCCCGAACGTCGCCGGCAGGTGGCCACCGGGTTCGGCCTGCGCGCCCACCAAGCCGCCCTTCGTCGCAAGGAGCTGGCCGCCCGCGTCGCCGGCGCTGGGGACGGAACCGCCGCCGACGACGCCGAAGCCCTCGAGCAGGCCAAGCGCGACC
Source organism: Longimicrobiales bacterium (assembly GCA_965242735.1). GTDB lineage: Bacteria > Gemmatimonadota > Gemmatimonadetes > Longimicrobiales > Gaopeijiaceae. The sequence goes on from OZ251497.1 coordinate 326,423, forward strand.
AGCAGGCCGTGTCCTTTCAACGCCAGCTCGCGCTCCATCAGCTCGCCGACGCGCCGGACCGCATCGTTCCCGGCGGCGTCCGCTTCCTGGCCCACGCCCTGGTCGTCCCCGCCGCCGACTACGCCGTCGCCGAAGCGGACCGCCACGACGTCCAAGCCGAGGAGATCGCCGTGAACGTCGCCGTCGCCTGGGAGCGCGAGCATGGAGGGTCCGTGCGCGACGTCTCCAAGCCCGCCCTGGCCCGCGTCGCCGGCCTCCCCGACTGGCCCGGCTTCGACTTGCTGTCCGACCGTCCGGGCGAGGGGCGCCGCCACATCGAGGTCAAGGGCCGCGCCGGCCGGGGCGACCTGCAGATGGAGGACAACGAATGGACGCAGGCCGCCCATCTCCGAGACGAGTACTGGCTGTACGTCGTCCTGGACTGCGCAACGGCCAACCCCCGCCTCTTTCGCGTGCGCAATCCGTTTCGTAGGTTCGTTGCGAACAAGAGGATCAGCGCCCGGTACGCCATTTCGGCGAAGGACGTTCTGGAGGCGGGGATGGGGCCGGAGGAACGCGAAGGTGGCGGCGCGTGACGGTGCCGTTTGACGCTGGGGCCTGCAACGACGGAGGGATGATGATGGAAACGACGCCCAGACCCATACCGAATCCGCCGCCGAGAACTGGCGGCAGGACGCCAAAGCCGCCCCACCTATCCAAGCCGCCGCCACCACCGCCGCCACCAGAGTCGAGCAAGCGAGCAAGGGGTGGACGCGAATAGTGGGTGCCTTTCATGTTGATGTGACGATCAGCAAGACCATTGGCGTAACGCCCGAGAGCAAGCGGCTCTACGAACTTGGCGACGGGAGCGAGGCGTTGCCGGAGGTGGACCGATTCCTTCCGAAGAGTGCGCGCCAAGGTGCCAGCCAGTTCTTTCGCGCATTCTTGACCATCAATCGGGCCGGCAGTCGTGGACCAGGAAGTCCGATGGTTCAGCAGAGTCAAGTGAGTCGATTTGACTTCCTGGGCCTGCATGGTCTACATCGTAGTGGTTCAAGTTCTTGCCTTCGGGAAATCAAATGATGCGCCTAATAATGGTCTTGAGCAGTTTTGCTCCATTGTTCGTGCTATGGGCTGTGCAAGGAGACGTCCTCCCAGACTTGTGGATGATTTCGATCTGTGGTATCTTGGTCGTGATGCCGACTTCGTTGTTGCACTGGAGAATGAAGATTGCAAGAAAGAACGAAAAAAGACGAATGGCCGTCGGCAATGTCGTAAGCTATCAGGGCCATGTCCTTACTTATCTGTTTGCGACACTTCTACCGTTTTATCGAACCGATCTCCTAACAGAGAGGCATGCTGTTGCAACATTGTTAGCATTTGGCTTGATCGTCTTTCTTTTCTGGAGATGGAATTTGCATTATGTCAACATCTATTTCGCGCTGTGCAAGTATCATGTGTTTTCTGTAGAATTGCCGATTAATGATGATCACTCAGTTTCCGATTTCGGATCTTATGTCTTGATTACTCGGAGGCCTCATGTGCGTCCCGGTACTCACATCATAGTATATCGCTTAAGTGCTAATGTCTACATGGAGAAACTATAATGAAAACTTTTTCTGATGATATGGAATTTTTGGTAGGTAGCAATAGATCAAAAACACGTGAATATGTCGTTGTACCAGTTGACTATCACGTCCAGGATGTTCTCAAGCAGATGATCATTGAGACATGGAAGAAGATGCAAGAAAACGAACTAGTCAGATATGATCCAGCAAATCAAAACACTGATGCGACTTATCTGTACATGTCAGTCCACGATTCGCTAGCTCAGGAAATAATGCTATTCCATGAGGCCGAATTCTTGACGACATCGACGAAAGCCTTGAGAGATCCAAAGAATATCTTTTGCTATTGTGCTCGTGTCACAGTGGATGGTCAGCGATTGACTGCGATGAGAAGGGCTAGCTATTTCAAGGGAATGCTCAAGAAGCGAAGAAAGCTCATGCGAGTTGTGAATGACACGCTGGAGATTGTAGATGATGACATATTTAAGCTGGATAACGATTTTGATTTGCTTGTATGGAACGACAGGATACATATTTGGAAATCGACAGCATTCGAATCACTTGCGAATATAAGGAGCGCGATTTTTCACGCTGTATCAGAAAATGCAAGAACATTACAAGATAAAATACCGTTTGTTTGCTTCAATAACATTTCGGAATACGCTAATACACGCATTCGGGCCGCAAAGGCCTTAGCATCATTGCAGCAAGATGATCTAAAAGCCATTGATCGCGAGACTCTTGTTCAGAAGTGTCAAATGAATGATGTAGATATCACCGACAGTGACGGAATGATAATCGTCGACGACAAATCGGTGCGACCATTCTTGGAGATCCTGGGGAGAAGAAGATATCCGGATCCGCTTGTGACAGAGCCAACCAGCATGTATCGAGCGGCCAATCGACAGCTGGTCAAACGGTAAGGGTGCAACGGTTCTCTGATATGAAGTCTTGCCGCTTCTCGGATGTCGCATTCCCCCTTCAGCAGGTCTCGCTGGACTCCGTACACGAAAAGAACGTTCGGCATGGCCACCTCTCCACGTTGCACATCTGGCCGGCGAGGAGGCCGTTGGCAGCGAGCAGGGCGGCATTATTGACGGCGTTGTTGCCGGATCCGGGAACAAGTGCTTCGCGGCGGCGGCTTCTGGAGAAGATGGGCGGCGAGGTGGTGGTGGCGGAGGACGACGGCGCGAACGGCAAGGCGTACACTGTTGGGGGAGTGTTTCGATGGGGCCGGGAGGATGGGCCGGCGTTTGCGGAACTGAGGGAGGAGTTGCAGCAGGCGTTTGATGGGAGGGTGCCGCGGGTGCTGGACCCGTTTGCTGGAGGGGGCGCGATTCCGCTGGAGGGGATGCGGCTTGGGTGCGACGTGATGGCGTCGGACTTGAGTCCGGTGGCATGGTTTCTGTTGCGGTGCTCGTTGCATTATCCGCGCTTGGTGGCGGGGCAGGATCAGAGGTTGCCTGAGTTTGCGTTGCGGGACGGGGATCTTGTCACGGCGTTCTTGAAGGCCAGAGGCGTGAAGGGAAAGGCGTTGCGGAGGGAGCTCGTGCGGCTGGGACATGGGGGGGAGGATGCCGTTGAGACCGTTCCGGCGGCATTGATCTCACGGTCGGTCGCCGAGGAGGCGGACTTTGCTTGGCATCTTCGCGCGTGGAGTCGGTTGGTGCTGAAGCGCGTGCGCCGGCGACTAGCGAATCGGTATCCGACTTACGCGGACCTTGAGCCGGTGGCCGAGAGGCGGAGGCGGGCCGCGGCAACGGCCTCGGTGGTGCAGACGACGGAGTCGTCGGTCCCGGGCGGGTCGGGAACGAGAAATGGGGGCGACGAAGGCAATTCCGACGGAGACGGTAGCGACGTCGAAGAGTCCCAAGGAAGACGCCAGTTGCTGGAGCCGGACCAGGACGGGAGCGTCTCGGTCGCAGTGCTCAACGCCGATTTTGGCACGAAGTACCTGCGGGACCCGAAGAACCCGAGGTGGATTGCGAAGCCCGTCGTGGCGTACTTGTGGACGCGAACGGTTCGATGCGGTGATTGTCGAGCCGAGATCCCTCTGCTGAAGACGCGGTGGCTTTGCAGGAAGGCGAAGAAGCGTGTCCGGCTGGCTATGGAGGGGGGCGTCGGTAGCGATGCGGTCGCGTTCGGTGTCGAGCCAGACGTTCGAGAAGGGACCGGCAGCGCGGCCGAGCGTCGCGAGCACGATCGCCAGCTGGGCGGGGGCACGATGAGCCGGACCGGCGTGACGTGTCCCACCTGCAACGCCGTGATGCCGATGGCCGAGTTGCGCCGCGAAGGGCGCGGCGGGCGGCTTGGCGAGCGCTTGACGGCGGTGGCAGTGGATGGGCAGCGAGGCAAGGAGTATCGGCTTCCCACCGACGAGGAAGTGCGGACGGCTGCGGCGACCGCGGAGGAGAACAAGAGCCTCTACGCCGACCTGCCGTTTGGTCTTCCGGATGATCCGACGCCCGACGAAGGCAGCCTGGGCATACGGACGACGCGGTACGGCCTCACGACCTGGCAAAGCCTCTTCACCAACCGCCAATTGCTCGCTCTGGGGACCATAGTCCAAGAAATCCACCGTTGCCGATCGGAGCTGGCCGAGTTCGACTATCCCGACGAATGGCAGGAAGCGATGGTCGCCTACTTGTCGCTCGTGCTGAGCAAATTTGCGGATTATTGTAGCTCGCTTTGCACTTGGGTTATGCAGGCGGAGAAGATGGGACACACGTTTGCTCGCTTCGCTCTCCCCATGGTCTGGGACTTCTGCGAAGTCAACCCGCTTTCGCAACGAACCGGCGGCTTCACGGCGATGACGGAATGGGTCGCCCGCTACGTCGAGCGAACGGCGAGTGCCGTCGCCGACGCTCCGCCACCCCAGATCAAGTGCGGGAGTGCCATCAACCTCCAAGCATCCGAAGACTTCGACGTTATCTGCACCGACCCCCCGTACTACGACGCGATTCCCTATTCCGACCTGATGGACTTCTTCCACGTCTGGCTGCGGCGCGTCCTTCAAGGACTCTCGCCGGAGATCGACGAGGTGTTCTCTGCGCCGCTCGGTCCCAAATGGGACGCCGAGGCCAACGACGGCGAGCTCATCGACGACGCCAGCCGCTTCGGGGGCGACCGCCAAGCGTCCAAGCAGAACTACGAGAACGGCATGTTCCGCGCCTTCAAGCGCTTCTACGGCGCGCTCCGCGACGACGGCCGCCTCGTCGTCGTCTTCGCCAACAAGTCTCCCGATGCGTGGGAGACGTTGGTGTCCGCCCTGATCCGCGCGGGCTTCACGGTCACGGCGTCCTGGCCCATCCAGACAGAACGGGAGACCCGCCAGCGCTCCATGGCCTCCGCCGCGCTGTCCGCCTCCATCTGGATTGTCTGCCGAAAGCGTCCAGCCGGGACCAAGGCGGGCTGGGACGAGCAGGTGCTGGACGAAATGGAGGCGAAGATCACCAAGCGGCTCGGCGACTTCTGGGTCACGGGCATTCGGGGGCCGGACTTCGTGTGGGCGGCGACCGGGCCGGCTCTGGAAGCCTTCAGCAAGCATCCCTTCGTCCGGAAGGCCAACAAGCCGAACGAACGACTGACGAGCGACGAGTTTCTTCGACGGGTGCGGCGCATCGTCGTGGGGTACGTCGTCAACCAGCTGCTCAAGCGCGAGGGCGGCGCCGACGACGAGCTGGACGATCCGACGACGTACTACCTGCTGCACCGCAACGACTTCGGACTGGAGCCCGCGCCGGCCGGGGCCTGCATCTTGTACGCTCTGTCGTGCGACGTGCCGGACTCGGAGCTGACGGGCCGCCTCGACCTGCTCGCAAAGGGCGGTCGCAACCGCGCGGACCCCGACGGTGCCCAGGACGCCGCGCCCGCGTCGGGAGGCACGATTCGCATCAAGCCGTGGCATCGTCGCAAGCGCCAGGACCTGGGCGAGAAAGGGGCGGACGGGCAAATGCCGCCGCTCGTCGACTGCGTGCACAAGGTCATGCAGTTGTGGCAGACGGGCGAGCGTTCCAAGGTCGACGCGTACTTGGAGCGCAAGGGGCTGTGGCGGCACGATCTGTTCGCGAGGGTCGTGCAGGCGATGATCGAGCTGGCCGGCGAAGGCACGGACGAGCGCGCGCTGCTGGAATCCATCCAGAACCACCTTCGCCAGGAACGATCGCGGGGCGCCGGTCGCGAAGCAGCCGTTGCCTCGCAGGGCGCCCTCTGGTAGAATCGCCCGACGCCGCCCGCCCTCCCCCCCCCCCCCCCCCCCCTTGACTGACGGAAACGACACGTGACGAAGTCCCGCCTCAAGCCCTGGCACGAAGTCGTTCGGTTGAAGGAAGAGCTTCTCACGGGCGAGCTGTCGATGGCGCAGTTCGCCGCCGACCTGCACGAAGTGACGCTGGGCCTGGGCACGCGCCCGGTCTACGAGGACCCGGAACGCTTCTTCGGGCTGACGTACGCCACCCACGCACTGCGGGACTTGGTGCGCGACGTGGCCGGACGCCTCGCGGGGCAGAGCGACAAGGCGGTGCGGCAGCTCGAGCTGACCTACGGGGGCGGCAAGACGCACACGCTCATCACCCTCTATCATCTCTTTCGCCGGCCTGGCGCGTTGCCGGACTTGCCCGCCGTTCACGAATTCCGCGAGCACGTGGGGCACGACCTGCCGGCGGCGCATCCGGTTACGCTGTGCTTCGACAAGATCGACGTGGAGTCGGGCATCCAGAGCGTGGCCGGGCCGGACGGCGAGACCCGAGACTTGCTGCATCCGTGGAGCGTGCTGGCGTACCAGCTGGACGGCGACGACGGACTGCGCGCCATCCACGCCGACGGCCAAGCCCAGGAGCGCATGACGCCGCCGGCGGAGCCGCTGCTCGCGAAGCTCGTCGCCAAGCCCCAGGAGCGAGGACTGTCCACGCTGATCCTGGCGGACGAAGTGCTCATGTACGCGCGGGCGAAGGCGGGCGTCGACGAGGTGTGGGGCGATCGCATCCGCGACTTCTTTCAGCATCTGACCCAGGCGGTGGTGAAGGTGGACCGGGCGGCGATGGTGGTGTCGCTGCTGGCGACGGATCCCATCAAGCAGAGCGACGACTTGGGCAAGGCCATCATGGCCGATCTCTTCGACGTCGTGCGGCGCCAGAAGGAAGAGGGCGTGGAGCCGGTCCAGAAGAAGGACGTGGCCGAGGTGCTGCGCCGGCGCTTCTTCGAGGCCGAGGACATTCGCGACCCCGACGCGTACCGCTCTCATGTCATCGGCGTCGTTCGCAACTTGGCCAAGGTGCAGGAGACCACCGACCGCTCCCGCTCGGCGGACGAGGACCACTTTCTGCGCCACTTCCCCTTCCATCCCAAGCTCACGGACGTCTTCTACACGTGCTGGACGCAGCTGGACGGCTTTCAGCGCACCAGGGGAATTCTGCGCACGCTGGCCACGGCGCTTCGCGAGGCGAAGGAATGGGGAGACGCCTGTCCCTTGGTGGGGCCTGCCGCGCTGCTGGCGAACTCCCGCGAGGCGGGTCTGTCCGAAGCGATGCGCGATCTGGCGGGCGTCGCCACTACGGAGCCGGGCGAGGGCCGGAAGGTGGACTGGGCGCCGCTGCTGCTCAAGGAGCTGGAGAAGGCGCGCGACATGCAAAACGAGATTTCGGCGTTGGATGCCGGCCGCGAGATCGAACAGGCGGTGGTCGCCGTGTTCCTGCACTCCCAGCCGGTGGGGCACAAGATTCAGACGCAGCCCTTGCGGCGCATGATCGGCGCCGGTGCGCCCGACGTGATCGAGGTGAACAAGGGGCTCGAGCGCTGGCGCGAAGTGTCTTGGTTCCTGGACGACGAAGACGTGGACGGCGCCCGCGGCGAGCTGCCCAAGGACTGGCGGCTGGGCAACCGTCCGAACCTGCGCCAGATGCACGACGACGCGTGCAAGAACAGGGTGACGGCGGAGGCGGTGGACCGCCATGTGAACGACGAGGTCGGAAAGGGAAAGTGGTTGATCGAAGGCGCCTCGGCGGCCGGAGTGAAGGTTCACAGGATGCCCGGTTCGCCCGAGGACGTGGCCGACGACTTGGCGTTTCGCTATGTGCTGCTGGGCGCCGGCGGCGTCTCGGAGTCGGGCAAGCCGAGCAAGGCGGCGCGGAGCTTCCTTGAGACGAAAGGCAAGGACCGGCCTCGCGTCCATCGCAACGCGCTGGTGGTCGCCGGACCGTCCCGCGACGGCTTGAGGGCGGTGCAGGGCGAAGTTCGCGCGTTGTTGGGATGGGAGGAAGTCAGGGAGCAGCTGGCCGGTCACAAGGTGGACGCCGTTCGCGACCAGCGTCTTCGCAGACAGCTTGCCGACGCGCAGGGACGCGTTTCGGACGCGCTCCGGGCGGCTTGGTGCATCGTCACGACCTACGGCAGGGACGGCGAGGTCCACGCGTTCAAGCTTGCCCTTCCCGCCCCCGTCCGTCCGCTCTTCGTCGAGATCAAGAACGACGCGCGGTCCCGCATACAGGAAACTGCCGTCGACGCCCGGGCTCTGGCGCCGGGCGGCCCCTACGACTTGTGGCGCGACGACGAGGATGCGCGTTTCGTCACCGACTTGGCCGGCGCCTTCGCCCGCAATCCCCGCCTGCCGAAGGCGCTGAACGCCGAGCTGCTCTTCGACACTGTGATGCAAGGGGTCCAGGACGGCCTCTTCGTCGCCCGCCTGAAGCTTCCCGACGGCGCCGTTCGAACATGGTGGCGCGAGTGGGTGGAGCCCGGCTCGCGAACCGATCCGTCGCTGGAAGTGGTCCTCCCGCAAGACGCCGAGCTGCACCGCCTGCCGCCGGAGTTGCTGGCGCCCGGGAAGTTGCCAGGCTTATGGCGTGGCGCGGAGTCGGCCGAGTCCGGCGGCGCTGCGGCCTCCTCGTTTGTTGCCGGCGGCGCCTCCCTCGCGATGGCCCGGTTGGCGGAGTACTTCGCCGGCGGCTACGAGGCGGCGTTCGAAGCGGCCGCCGGCGAGGAGCCCGCGATCATTCCGAGAGTCTCCGGCGACGGGCTGCGCAAGGCCGTCAGCGGCGCCGTGCAGCTGGGACTGATCTGGCTGGTCAGCGGCCCGGCCTCCGCGTGGCGGGAGACAGTGCCCGACGGCGTGCTGGACGAGGGCGCGAGACTGCTCCCGCCCCCCGAACCGGTCGCCCCGCAGGACCTCTCCGAAGACAGCGTTCCCGCGGCTTGGTCCGACGGCCGCACCAACGGCGCCGCGCTGACGCAGGCCTTGGGCCTCAAGAGGAAATGCAATCTTCCATGGCAACTGTTGGTTCAAGGCATCAAGGACTCGGTGCAGAGCCGATGGCTCTCCCTGCTGCCGAACAGCGGTCCGGTGGACTGTTCCTGGACCGAGGCCGGCGCCGTGCTGCTCGAGCGCCCGTCCGTGACTGCGCCCGGCGGCGACGTGCCGGGCGGGCCCCTCCACTTGCCCTTCGAGCCGAGCGCCCCCGCCGCAGCGGCGCTCGACGCCGCTCAGGTGCAGGAACTCGGCGAGCGCGTCCCCGAGCTGCTGGAAGCCGGCCCGACCGCGCAGTTGCGCTTCCGCGTGCAGGTCGCGGCCGACGGGGAGATGGACGCCGCCGAAAAGACTCAGATCAACGAAGTGCTGGCGAAGGTGGCGAAGGGATTGCTCGTGGACTGAGAGGGCAGCGGCAGGGCGCGCCAGTCGCTGAGCATCGTCCGGAGAGGCTTTTCGATGCCCCGCGCCACTTGTCAGTTCGCCGAGCCCCGTTGCACGGCCCGCGCCAGCAGCTCGTCCGCGGTCTCGCAATCGATGATGGCGTCCGCCATGTCCTGTGCAGCTTCCGGCCCGGCCGTCGCCAGCGCGCTGCGGAGCTCGTCCGCTACATCCGCGCCAAACTTTCGCGCGGCGGAGCGCACCGCGAAGTCGGCCCGTCCTTCATGGCGTCCTTCCGCCCGTCCTTCGTGGCGTCCTTCCGCGCGCCCTTCCGCGCGTCCCTCTTGGCGGACCTTCTCGAATTCTTCAGCGATTTGCCAGGACATGCGTGTTCCTCCGTTGGGCTTCTTGACTTGTTCGACGACGTTGCGAACCGTGTCCAGACTTGCGCCGGCGGCGAGCAGCGCCTCTTCCGCGACCATGGCGAAGCCCTCCCGCAAGTCGGCGTGCTCGGGGCCGCTGTAGTCTTCGGCCAGAGCGTCGACCAGCCGGGACAGGGCGCGCCAGTCGCGGAGCAGCTCGGCCAGCCATCGCAGGACGGAGCCGTCGCAGGGCAAGTCTCGCGTTGCAGCCGAGCGCATGTCAAGGACGGCGTAGCGGTGGCGCGTCTGGAGCCGGGCGAGCGTGGGCGACCCGGGCGGCGCCAGCTGGTCGGTCGCGGTGGGCGCGTCCCACGGCTTGGCGCCGATGTAGAGCACGCCCGACAGCACGACGGGCACGCCGCCCGCGATGCGCGCTCCGTCCTTGCTCAGGAACTTGTAGAGGTGGCCGACGTACTCGAAGCTGCGCAGCAGCATGTTGGGGTCGACGGCCGACTGGAACTCGACGTGGAAGACGACGGAACGGGCGCTGTCGCGGAGCCGGACGCGCCAAGCGGCGTCGGAGCGGCGGGCCTGGCCGCCCAGGCCGATGTGCTCGGTGGGGACGTCCTCCATGGACGCGAGGTCGAGTTCGCCGGCCCATCCGCCGGCCATGAACTCCTGGACGAGAGAGCGGGCGGCGGCTTTGGCCGAGAAGAATCCCTTGAGGACTTCGTCGTGCCTGCGGCGGGGCTTCTTCTTGGACTTGTTGGACTGGGCCACGGTCCCGCCTTCTCCGGTTCGCCCCGCAAGCCGACGGGGCCGGTGCCAGCGCCTGCGCTGTGCAAGGAGCGACGCGCTCCCATGAGAAGAAGATGTGCGAGACGGCGGGACGCGAACATGGCCGAATGGGACCCACTTCGGCTTGTTCCGCGATACGCGGCCGACCGCCGGCCAAATGCACGGCGGATGGGCGCAGAAGACCGCCTGTTTGGCGCCGGCCATGCGGCGGACCGGCCCGCGAGCTTGCGTAGCCTTGGCGACATGCAGCGGTGCCGGCCACGCACGCGGCGGACCGACTGCGAACGAGCGCAAGAGACCGCATGTCGACATCGGCCACACGCACGCGGACCGACCCCGAGACCGACCGCCGGGACCGCTCGCCCGGCCGGAAGTCAGTTCCCGGCTTCCTCCCACGCCGCCAGCAGCTCGCCCTCCGCCGCCCGCATCGCCTCCATCGTGGCGGTTCGGCCCCCGAGCTCGGGCGGCTTGCGCAGGCCGGATCGCATGCCGTCGGGCCGGGCGTCCTCCGCCAGTCCGTCCCACCACGCCAGGGTGTCGCGGACGGTCTCGGCGACCGGGCGGCTGGTGTAGCCGGCCTCGATGGCGCGCGCGTTGCTGACGAGGTGCACGCCGCCCGAAGTCTCGTGGGTGGGCGGATTCCAGATCGGGAAGCGGGCGCCGTGTTCTTCCACGAAGGCGGCGTCGACCCACTGGAACTCGGCGTCGCTGCCGCTCGCGTCGCGGCAGGCATCGAGCATCCCCGTCATGTCGATGGCCTCGGCGGGGCCGACTCCGTTGAACACGCCGCCCACGCCCTGCTCGACCATGCGCACCATCCATCCGCCCAGATCGCGCGCGTCGATCAACTGAACGGGGTCGGTCGGCGCGCCCGGCACGGCCATCGTCCCGCCCGCCGCCACCCGGACGGGCCAGTAGGTCCAGCGGTCCGTGCTGTCGCCCGGGCCGACGATGTAGCCTGGACGAACGATCGTCGCGCGCTCGCCGAAGACGTCCTGCGCGGCCTCCTCGCACAGCGCCTTGAGCGGGCCGTAGGTGGCGCCGTCGACTTCTTCGACGGTGGGGTCTTCCATCCGCCCGACCTCGTAGTCCTCGGTGATCCCGTGCGGCCCCAGGTCCTTGTACGCCGAAATCGACGACACGAACACGTAGCGGCCGGAATCGGCCAGCAGCTCCGCGGAGTCGCGCACCACGCGGGGCACGTAGCCGGAGTTGTCCAGCACGGCGTCCCAAGTGCGCCCCTCCAAGGCCGCCAAGTCGCCGTCGCGGTCGCCGACCAGCTTCTCCAAGTCCGGAAAGAGATGCGTGTTCGTGCGGCCCCGGTTGAAGAGCGTGACTTCGTGGCCGCGCTCGACCGCGTACTCGACCATGTGCGGGCCAATGAACCCCGTCCCGCCCAGAACGAGGATCGACATCGGGGAAGGGGGCTCCTGGACGGTCTCCTGGTCGCCGTAGCCTGCGCAGGCGCCGCCCGCCCACAATGCCCCCGTGGCCACGGTCGCGGTCTTGAGGAAGTCGCGCCGGTCGGGGTTGCGTGCGTCGGCGGGTCCGGCGTCGGGCCGACGGATCGAGTCGGACATCGGACGTGGTTCTCCGTGAGAGGGTTGATTGATCGCTGTTGGAGCAACGTAGCGGATTGCGTGGCTCTCGGCGATAGGCGGCCGCGACCGCAACCCGCGTCCGCATCGTGGCGACATGTTCGTCGGGCCACACGCGATGGTGATCAAGGCGAGGTCCATGGGCCCCGGCTTGGCTTGGAGTTGCGCCCGCGCCTCGAAACGTTAGCTTGTGGAGCATGGGCGGCGACGCCGAAGGCGTTCGCCGCGTCCCACCACGTTACTTCCGTTAGGAGAGCCGCATGCGAAACACCTTGACTGGAACCGTCGCCGCCATCGTCTTGGCCGTGGCGACCTGGTAGTGGTCACCCCCCCCAACGCATGACCTCCATTAGCAGTCGCAGTCCCAACGCTGCGCTGGGCGCCTTGATCGTCGCCCTGGCGTGCTCCGTACCTTGGGACGCCGCCGCCCAGCAGATGTTGCAAACGCAACGCCGTGTGTACACCGGAAATGGATGGCTGGGGCTGAGCTGGTCGACGGGGGGCGGTTTCGTCGCCAAGGCCAACGCTGTATTGGCCGGCGATTCCGCGCCCACGCGACGCGAGTCCTGGCCGGTGGTGACGCGTGTCGCCAAGTGTTCGCCTGCCGAGGCCGCCGGGTTCGAGATCCACGACGTCTTGTTGGAAGTTGACGGCAAGGACGCCCGGGTCGGGCCCATCTGGGGAGACAAAATTGGGCCGGGCGCGACGCATGTGGTCACCGTGCGACGTGCGGGCAAGCCGGTGGAGCTGACGGCGACCAGGGGCGAGCCGGTTGGCTTGGACGAAGATCCGACGGACCGGTGCGAGCTTGACCGCGACGGGTATCTGGGGCTGGGCTATTCGTTTCTGGGGCTGAACGGCTCGATGGACGACTATCTGGTCATCGCCAACCCCTTGATGCCTGGTGATTCGGTGCCCATGCCGCTCAAGTCCTATCCGGCTGTGACGCAGGTCGCCAAGTGTTCGCCTGCCGAGGCCGCCGGGTTCGAGATCGACGACGAGCTGGTGGAAGTTGACGGCAAGGACGCCCGAGTCAGGCCCGTCTTCGGCTTCGCCGACAGGAGGGTGCCGGGCGTGACGCAGGTCGTCACGGTGCGGCGCGACGGCAAGCTGGTGGAGCTGACGGTGACCAGGGGCGAGCCGTTTGGCAGGGACGAGGGGCCGGAGGGCCGTTGCGAGCAGGGCTCGTAGCTGCGGCCTTGGTCGGCGCGCTCTCGTCGGCCTGCGAGGCAAGGGACGACCGGACGTCGTCCGATCATCGAGTCGACACGTTGCCCAACGGCCGGGTGTTCGTTTCGAATGCCGACCGGGGCCCGCACGACTTGGCCGGCGGATTGCGCCTAGTGGAGGACTTGCGGTTGGGGAGCGGCCCGGCTGGGACCGGCCCGGACGCCTTCGGGGATGTCGTCTCGCTGGCCGCGAGCCGCGATGGCGTCCTGTACGTGGCCGACAGGCTGGCTCGCGAGATCGTTGTGTTCGACGAGACCGGAACCTTTGTGCGGCGCATAGGCCGGCGCGGCGACGGTCCCGGCGAGTTCAGGCACCTCCTTGGAATCGACGTCGCGTGGCAGGAACCTGATAGGCTTTGGGTCGTGGAAGCGCCGTACCTGCATGTGCTGGACGAGACGGGCGTTCCCGCGGCGAGTCCCTTGAGAGGATTGCCCGCGTTGGGAGGACTCGACCGCGACCTGCGCGTGGATGCGAACGGCTTCGCCTATCTGCGCAAGAACGCATGGGACCGCGCGTCTCCTCCGAGCGCCATGACGTTCAACGGAACCGTGTCGAAGTACGGAATCGGGGCGGGGGAAGAGGTGGCGGCCGTCGACAGTCTCGAACTGGGCCGGTGGGTGCAGACGAATCGAGTGGCTCGGCGGCGGACCGCCGGCGGGGTCGACGTCACAGAGGTCGAGACGTTGCCGATGGAGCCGCGCACGCTTTGGGCCGTGGCCCCGGCCGGAACCTTGTGGCTGGCGGCCACGTCCGAGCATCGGTTGCACCAGGTGACGTTGGCCGGGGACACGCTCCGCACGGTGGAGCTTCGGCGGCCGTCGGCGCCGCTCGCGGGTCCGGAACGCGACAGCTTGGCCGACGCCTCGGGCTTCCCTGCGGACGAACTTCCTCCGTTTCGGCCTGCGATGGACCGCGTGGACGTGGCCGGCGACGGACTCGTGTGGGTGCGCAACCCGTTGCGTGGCCGCGCCTTCGCATGGGACGTGTTCGACGCGTGCGGCCGCTATCTCGGCAACGCCGCCTCCGGCGTGCAGCTGGACCGGAGCCCGATGACCTTCGGCGAAGGCGGAACGGTCTACGGCGTCGTGAAGGACGAGATGGACATCGAGTACGTAGTGCGGATGACGTTGCGGCTGCCGGACGGCTCGCGGCTCGCGCCGTCCAGCTGCTAGGCGGACGCCAGGCGGCCCCGAAGCCGTCGAGCGCCTGACGCCCGCCCCCCGGCGTCGCTCTCGTCGAAGTGGCCCTATGTCTTCTCCGCGGCGTCGTTGTCGGCGACCGCCAGGAGTTCCTCGGCGGTGTCGCACTCGACCACCGCGTCTCCGACCCGAACCAGTTGCTCGGCGCCCATGGAGCGCATGCGCTCTTCCAGCCGTCGCGCCGCGCCCGCTCCGAACCGCCTGCGGGCCTGGCGCAGCAGCATCGCCCGTCCCTCCGCCCACCCCTCCGCTCGTCCCCGTTCGATGCCCCGCTGGAGACCTTGTTCAAGCCCTTGTTCAAGCCCTTGTTCGAGCCCTTGTTCGAGGCCGCGGCGCCTGTGGCCCTCGGCCCACTCTGTGTAGGTCTGGCCCATCTGGTCTTCCTCCTTCGGTTGGATGATTTGTTGCCGCACGTCGTGGCGAATCTCTTCGGGCGCGCCGCCCGCCCGCATCCGCTCGTCCGTCCAGTCCGCGAACGCTTGTCGCTCGGCAAGGCGTTCCGGGCCGCCCCACTGCCGCGCCATGTTGCGGTGCACGGCGGGAAAGTTGGTCCACGGGTCCTGCTCGAGCGCCGCGATCCAGTGCAGCACGCTGTCCTCCGGCAACAAGTCTTGCGCCAGCGCCGAGCGCAAGTCAAGCACCTTGTGGCCGTGCGCGGTGGCGAGTCCGGCGAGCGCGCGCGCCAGGGCCGCGGGGTGCGCTCGCCTGCGCGCCAGTCCGGCCAGCGTGGTCTCGGCGGTCCACGGGCTCGCGCCGGCGTAGACGACGAACGAGAGCACGAGGGGCAGGCTGCCGTCGGGGTTGCGCTGGCCTTCGTGCTCGTGCAGGGCGGCGTGGGCCGCCTCGCTGTAGCGCAGCGTCTTGAGGACCATGGCGGGGTCCTTCGAGGACTGGAATTCGAAGAGGAAGACGACCCACCGGCCGTCGTGGAGCCGGACGCGCCAGGCGCAGTCGCAGAAGCGGCGCTGGAGTTCGGGGCTGACGGTCTCGGTGGGGAAGGGGTCGAGGGTCGAGAAGTCGAGTTCGCGGGCCCAGGCGTCGGCGGCGAAGTCGCGGACGAGGGCGGCGAGGGCGGCTTGCGCGTTGAAGAGACGCTTGTAGGTCTGGTCGTGGCGGCGGCGGTCCCGCGCGGGCGTGCTCGGCGGGTCGGCGGCAGGGTCCATGCGGCGGTCTCTCCGGCGTTGCGGGACGAGCTTGCTTCGGGGTCGTCGGGACGGGCCTCCCGAAGCCGGCCGGGGCGATTTCCGGCTCCGCCTTAACTCTGTCGTCTTGACCGGGACGCCTCCATGGCTGAATGGGACGGTCTCGGCCGAAGCCGACGCCTCTGACGCGCCTCGTGGAGCCGCCGGGCGCCGTCCGGGCGTGGGTCTCGTCCTGCCAAAATGGCAGGAAAACGGCCCGTTTCCGCCTGCCTTCCTGCCAAAATGGCAGATCGCTTGCCCCGCAGAAGCGCCGGTCCTGCCAAAATGGCAGATCGCTCGTCCTCGCGGCGTTCGCTTCCTGGGCGCCGGGCGCGCGGTCGTCCAGCCCGCCGAGCGGCCAACTTCCGGCTAGGTTTGTCGCTGGGACCTGCCTGCCGCCCCGCGCCTCCCTCGTCTCTTCCCCAGCCGCTCGCAGAAATGAATCCGCAAGTAGACCGCCGAAAGTTCCTCGCGCAGATGGCCTCCGCCGGAGGGGGGCTGGCGCTGACGCCTTCGCTCGCGGGCTTGGCCGCCTGCAACGACTTGTCGTCCGACGACCGCGCCGTCCAAGGCAACGCGTTCCAGCCCTACGGCCGGTTGCGGCCCAGCCCGGAATGCTCGGAGCTCGAAGTGCCCGAGGGCTTCCAGTGCGTGCGCCTGAGCTTGGGCGGGCGGCCCTCCGCGGCGCGTTCCGGATTCGAGGTGCCCAACGCGTTCGACGGGATGGCGGCGTTCCCCTTGCCGAACGGCAACGTGCGCCTCGTCCGCAACCACGAGATGGTGGACGAGGCCGAGCGCGCCCGCCCGTTCGGCGAGCCCTTCTACGACGCGAAGGGGAGCGGCGGCACCACCTCGCTGGAAGTGGCGATTGCAGGAGAAGGCGACGACCTGCGCGTCTCGCTGGCCGACGAGTTCGCGTCTCTGGCGGGCACGCGGGTCAACTGCGCGGGAGGACCGACCCCGTGGGGCAGCTGGCTCTCCTGCGAAGAGATCACGTCGGGGCGCGCCGACGGCTACGAACGGCCGCACGGATACGTGTTCGAGGTGCCGGCGGCCGCCGACGGTCCGGTGGAGCCGGTTCCGCTGCGCGAGATGGGGCGCTTCATTCACGAGGCCGTCGCGGTGGACCCGGGCACGGGCATCGTGTACGAAACGGAGGACACTTGGTACGTGCCCAACCGTCCCAACCTGCCGGGGGCCGGATTCTACCGGTTCCTTCCGCGCGAGCCGGGCGTGCTGGCGCGAGGCGGCCGGCTGCAGATGATGGCGGTGACCGGCGAGCCCGGATACCTCACCGCGCGCGGCCAAGAGCCCGGCCGCGTGCTGCCCGTGCACTGGGTGGACATCGCAGACCCGGATCCGGAGTCGGCGGGGACGGACCGTCTGGCGGTGTTTCGGCAGGGCGTGGACGCGGGCGGCGCGCGCTTCGCCCGGCTCGAAGGGGCCTTCTACGGCGACGACGGCATCTACGTCGTCTCGACCAACGGCGGCGAACAGACGGCCGGCCAAGTCTTCCACTACCGCGAGCGCACGGAAGGCACGGGCGAGATCGAGATGGTGTTCGAGTCGCCCTCCAAGGACGTGCTCGACAGCCCGGACAACATTGTCCTGAGCCCCAGGGGCGGCTTGGTGATGTGCGAGGACGGCACGGACGACCAGTTCGTGCGCGGGCTGGACCGCGAAGGCCGCATCTTCGACTTGATCAGGTCCCCGAAGGCGCCGGACGGACCTCAGCCGGGCGAGTTCGCGGGCGCCTGCTTCAGTCCGGACGGGCGGGTCCTGTTCTTCAACATCCAAGGAGGGCGGACCGCGGCCGAGACGACGCCTAGCGCGACGTACGCGCTCTGGGGGCCGTGGGAGGACGGACCGATCTGATCGGACGGACGGGATGTCGGCCGGACGCACGACCGGCGCCGAAGTGCAGGTCGCGCATCCCGCAGGTGGCCTCCGGCTCCAGCTGAGTGCCCCGCAGGCGGCCTACTTCCTGGCCACCGCCTACAGCGCCACGCTCGACGGCGGCGTCACCTCACTCTGTTGCTCGACGGCCCGGTCCTCCAGAAAGTGGCCGAGCGTCGGACGGCGTGGCGGCGCGCCGCTAGTCGGGCACCACCTGCAATGAGCAGACGTAGTCGAAGTTGACGAAGAATTCGCGCTGAACTGCTGGATCGTCGTTGACGAAGTCGGCCAAGCTGGCGTGCTTGGACCGGCCTGTCGCGGGCAGGACAACAATGTCGTTGTGGAACTGCCCTTCATGGACGTAGGTGACGCTGACGCGAATCTGGTCCTTGCTCATGCTGTTTCCCTTGTTCGCTTGAGTTCGGGGAGGGCTGCCGCGAATATGACGGCGATCAGCACGGCCGAGGCGACGCAGTACTGACACCATGCCTTGATGACGGCTGCCTCCAAGTAGGTCAGGTAGGCGCTGAACAGAAGGCCGGCCAGCGCTCCGCCGAAGAGCAGTCCGGCGAGGAGACGAGAGCGCGCGAAGGCCGGTTGCAGTCCCAAGAGCGCCAAAACCAGCAAGGCCAAGTAGCCGCCCAGCCCGATCGCCGAGACTGGCACGGGACCGATCCAGGCGTATCGCGAGGCTTGCACCGTGCCGCAGTCGCCCGCGCCGCACTGCACGGGGCCCGTCCAGCCCAAGTTGCCCGCAACCAAGTAGAGCGCCAGGAAGGCGCCCCCCAGCGAGAGAAGCGCGATCCACATGCGGTTGCGGGGGGGCAGATGGGCGTCCGCCACGGCGGTCAGTTCTCGGACTCGCCTTCGATGACGGCCTGGATTTGGCCGAAGTCGGCCGCGCCCAGCATCAACGGGCGGCCGTCGCCCAGGTTGACCACGACCGCGGGCGTGCCTCCGATGCCCCAGCGCTGGCCCAGCATGAGGCTGGCGGTCACGCCTTCCGCATGGCGGTCGCTGGCCAGGCATCGGCGAAAGTCGCCTCCGTCGAGGCCCAGCTCGTCGGCATAGCGGTTGAAGTGGCGCGAGGCGTTGGTGGCCGCCGACCACTCCCTCTGGTTGCGAAACAGCGCGTCGTGGTACTCCCAGTACGCCTCGCGAACCAAGGGCAAGCCCTTTCGCGGATCGCCGCCTTGCGGCCCGCTCGTGTCCTGGCCCAGATCGTTGGCGCACCACGACGCCCTCGCAGCCAGGAACGCGTGTGGGTGCTGTTCCAGAGGGAAGTCGCGGTACTCGAACTTGGCGATGCCTTCCTCCACGTAGGTCATGTCGATGAAAGGCTTGACCGAGGTGGCGAAATGACGGCATCCTGGGCATTGGTAGTCGCCGAACTCGATGATGGTGATCTTCGCGTCCGGATCGCCCCTCCACGCGAAGAGCGCGCGGGATACGACGTCGGCGTCGTCGAGGTCGCCCAGCTCGATCGGCTCGACGACTGCAACGCCGCCGCCCCTCGTCCCATACCAAACCGCGGCGGCGCCGACGACGGCCACCACGCCCAGCAAGACGTAGAATCTCTTCATGTCCGGCTCCTAGCTCTCCTCATCGTAGTTGCGAATGAAGCGCGACCGCACAGGGGCCGCGCCACGGGACAAGATGGCACGTCGGGCGCGGGCAGGGGGCGCGCCGCGCCGGGGAGCGACGTCGGCGCCTGCCTCGCACACGTGGGAGGTCCGCGCCCCCGGACCCGGCGCGACCGGTACGGCGGCGGTCTGCCTCGCGCACGGTGGCGTCCGTCCGGGCGCGGGGCTCACTGGCGCACGCTCTCCCGCGTCGCGCCCAGCTGGGTGGCGTCCGCCCGGGCGCGGGGCTCACGGCCCGCCACCGCCCGAAGCGATGCCGGCCAGCAGCGTGCCGTCCAGGTTGCCGCCCGAGAGCACTGCGCACACGCGGCGGCCTCGCACGTCGAGCCGCCCGGACCGGAGAGCGGCCACCGTGGCCGCGCCGGAATGCTCGACCACCAGCTTGCGGCGGCGGACCAAGTAGGCGGCGGCGCTCCGAATCTCGTCGTCGGAGACCAGCGCCACGTCGTCCAGGAAGGCTTCGGCGTGCACGTGCGTGAGGTCCCCGGCCCGGGTGGGCGCGAGGCCGTCCGCCACGGTGTCCACGCCGGCCAACGTGACCGGTGCGCCCGCGTCCAGGGCCCGCCTCATGCTGGGCGCTCCCTCGGGCTCGACGCCCACGACCTTGGTCGCGGGACGGAGCCCGCCGAACGCCGCTCCGCACCCCGACGCCAAGCCGCCCCCGCCGACGGGCACGAGGAAGAGGTCCGGCGCGGGCCAGTCCTCCTCGGTCTCCAACGCCACCGTGCCCTGCCCGGCGATGATGCGCGGATGGTCGAACGGCGGGATGATCACGAGCCCTTCCTCCGCCGCGATCTCTTCGGCCCGGACGCGCCGCTCCTCCGACGTCGTGCCGGCGAACTCGACCTGGGCGCCCAGCCGCCGGGCGCCGTCGACCTTGATCTTCGGCGCGGTGGTGGGCATCACGACCACGGCCCGGGCGCCCCGCAGGCGGGCGGCGTAGGCCACGGCCTGCGCGTGGTTGCCGGAGGAATACGTGATCACGCCCCGCTCCAGCTCGGCGGCGGACAGCTGCGACACGAAGTTGCACGCGCCCCGCGCCTTGAACGAGCCGGTGCGTTGCAGCGACTCGCACTTGAGACGCACGTCCGCGCCGGTCTCGGCGGACAGGCCCTCGTCGGGCAACAGGGGCGTCCGGTCCACAAGCCCGCGCAACCGTTCGGCGGCGGCCCGCACGTCGTCCAGCGAAGTCAGCGCCCCGTCGCTCATTCGGGAGTGTCCGCGCCCGAGGAGGCGGCACCGGCGGCGGGGAGCTCGAGGGCGGCCTGCTGCTTGCCGTCGGCTTGGGTCTCCTTGCCGGGCTGGGGCGCCATGTCCGCTCCTTCGCCGGCTTGCGGGACTGCTTGGCCGCCCGTCCTGCCGCCCACGCTCGCGACCTGTGCGCCTTCCGGGGCAGTGGCGCCGTGGGCCTCACCGTCACCGTCGACGTCTTCGCGGCTTTCCCGGGCGCCCGCGTCGCCCGCGCCGCTGGCCCCGGCGGCCGCATCCAACTTGCCCTTGCCGGGCTGGGGCGCCATGTCCGCTCTTTCGTCGGCTTGCGGGACTGGTATCTCCTCGTCCAGCAGCCGCGCCACGTCCACCAGTTCGTCGCCGTCGTCCAGGTTGACCAGGCGAACGCCCTTCGTGGCCCGAGCCTTGTTGACCCTTATCTCCGAGGCCTTCTGACGGTTCACGACGCCGTTTCGCGTGATCACCATCAGCTGGTCGGCGTCGGTGACCGACTTGACCGCCACCACCGAGTCCGCCTTGTCGGAGAACTTCAGATTGATCACGCCCTTGCCGCCCCGCCGCTGAAAGCGGTAGTCCTCCACCTTGGTGCGCTTGCCCATGCCCCGCTCCGTCACGGCAAGCACGGACGCGCCCTCCCGGCGCACCACGATCATCCCGGCCACCTCGTCCCCTCCGTCCAGTCGAATCCCGCGCACACCGCCTGCCACTCGCCCCCGCGGCCGCACGTCCTTCTCCGAAAACAGGATCGCCTTGCCCCGGCGCGTGCCCAGCACGACCTCGTTCGATCCCTCCGTCACGCGAACGTCGATCAGCTCGTCGCCCTCGGCAATGCGGATCGCGATGATGCCGATGGCCCGCACGTTCTTGAACGCCGACAGCGGCGTCCGCTTCACCATGCCGCGCTTGGTGCAGAAAAACAGAAAGCGGTCCTCGCGGAACTCGCGCACGGCCTCGACCGCCGCCACGCTTTCTCCGTGGCCGAGTTGCAACAGGTTGACGAAGGGCTTTCCGCGCGCTTGGCGGCTGCCCTGCGGAATCGCCCAGACCTTGATCCAGTGGCAGCGGCCCCAGTCCGTGAAGACCATCAGGTAGTCGTGCGTGGACGCGACGAACAAGCGATCCACGACGTCCTCGGCCTTGGTGATCACGCCGCGCAGTCCTCTGCCGCCTCGCCGCTGCGCCTTGTACGTGTCCAGCGGAATGCGCTTGACGTAGCCGTCGCGCGAAATCGTGATCACCACCTGCTCGTCCACGATCAGGTCTTCCACGTCGAACGATCCGGCGGCCCCGGCGATCTCCGTGCGCCGGTCGTCGCCGTAGCGCTCGGCCAGCTCGCGCAGCTCGTCCTTGACGATGCCCATGCGGACTTCGCGGCTGCCCAGAATGCGTTCCAGCTCGGCGATTTCGGCCTTCACGCCGGCCAGCTCGGCGTCGAGCTTCTCGATCTCCAGTCCGGTCAGACGGGCCAGCCGCATGTCGAGGATGGCGCGGGCTTGGCGCTCGGAGAGCTCGAAGGCGGTTCGCAGGCGGGGCGCCGCCTCGTCCGCGTCGCGCGAGCCCCGGATCACCTTGACCACTTCGTCGATGTTCTCGACGGCGATGCGCAGGCCTTCGAGGACGTGTTCGCGCTCCCGGGCCGCCGCCATGTCGAATTCGCTGCGCTTGACGACCACCTCGTGGCGGTGGTCGACGAAGTGCTGCAGCATCTCGCGCAACGAGAGCCTGCGCGGCCGCCCGTCGACGAGCGCCAGGAAGATCGCCCCGAACGTCGCCTGCATCTGGGTGTGCTTGTAGAGGCGGTTGAGGACGACCTGCGGCACGGCGCCGCGCTTGAGCTCCAGGACCATGCGCAGTCCGTCGCGGTCCGACTCGTCGCGCATGTCGCGGATGGACGTGAGCTTCTTGTCGCGCACCAGGCCGGCGATCTGCTCCATCAGGCGCGACTTGTTGATCATGAACGGGATTTCGCGGACCACGATGCGCGCGCTCCCGTCGTCTTCCTCCTCGATGTCCGCCTTGGCCCGCATGACGATGCGCCCCTGGCCGTTGCGGTACGCCTCGCGGACGCCCTCGCGCCCGCAGATGATGCCGCCCGTCGGGAAGTCCGGGCCCGGCACGAGCGCCTCGAGCTGTTCCTGGGGCAGTTCGGGATCGTCGATCAGCGCCAGCAGGGCGTTCACCACCTCGCGCAGGTTGTGGGGCGGGACGTTGGTCGCCATTCCCACCGCGATGCCGGACGATCCGTTGATCAGCAGGTTCGGGGCCTTGGAGGGGAGGACCCTGGGCTCCTCGAGCCGCCCGTCGTAGTTCTCGGCGAATTCGACCGTCCGCTTGCCGATGTCCGCCAGCAGCTCGACCGACAGGCGTTGCAGACGGGCTTCCGTGTAGCGGTAGGCGGCCGCCGAGTCCCCGTCGATGGAGCCGAAGTTGCCCTGGCCGTCCACGAGCGGATAGCGGAGCGAGAAGTCCTGCACCATCCGCACCAGCGCGTCGTAGACGGCCGAGTCGCCGTGCGGGTGGTACTTGCCCAGCACTTCGCCGACGACGGTGGCGCACTTCTTGTAGGCGCGGCCCGGGGTCAGGCCCAGCTCGTGCATCGCGTAGAGGATGCGGCGGTGGACGGGCTTGAGGCCGTCGCGCACGTCCGGCAGGGCGCGCTGCATGTTGACGCTCATCGCGTAGTCGATGAACGAGCCGCGCATCTCGCTCTCGAGGACCCGCTCCAGGATTCGTTCGCCGGCGTGGCTCGGGTCGTTGTCGGGCATGTGCGGAGGCTGGCCCGAGACGGGCGGGCGGAGAGACGGGAGAGGGCGCGGCGACGGGCGGGGCGTCTCGGTTGCGCGGAGGCGCGGACCCTTCAGGCGCTGCCCTTCAAATATAGCCGTTTGGTGACGGCGCTCCCGGCCCGAACCCGTCAGGCCGTCAGGCCATGGCCACGAAGTCCTTGCCGTCCTCCAGGCCTGCCGCGGCCGCGGCCTCGCGGACGGACGCGCGGCCTTGCGACCGGGCGACGGCGCCGACGTGCAGGGCGCCCGCGAACTCCTTGGCGCGCGCGACGCCGGCGGGGGAGCGGACGAGCGCGCCGTGAATCTCCTGGCCGATCTTGCGGGGCGCCACGTCGACGAAGCCCAGGACGGGGACGCCTTGGGCCGCGAATTCCTTGGCGAGCGCCTTGCCGGTCGGGCCCGATCCCCACACGACCACGCCGGGCCGCCCGGCGAGCAGGCTTCGCCGCAAGTGGTGGACCCGGCAGCGGCGGAAGGCGTCGAGCGAGTAGGCCGGATTCGCGCGGCTGGCGCGGCCGGGGCTGTCCGTCCATTCGAGCAGGGTTTGGGGCAGGGCGGCGAAGCGGTGGCCCGCGCGCCAGAGCCGCAGCAGCAGGTCGTAGTCCTCGGGCCAGCCGAGGTCGCGGTAGCCGCCGACGCCGCGCAGCGTCTCCGTGCGGAACATGAAGGTGGGATGGGCCAGCGGGCACTCGACGAAGAGGTCGCGCCGCAGCTTGCTCCAGCGGGTGAGCCCGTTCAGCCAAGCCGCGTACTCGGCGGCGCGCTCGCTGACGGCGGACTCGGGCGTCAGGCGCACGCCCGTGCCGCACCCGGCAAGCTCGGGACGGGCGTCCAGGTAGGCGAGCTGGGCGGCCAAGCGGTCCGGACGGGCGACGTCGTCGCTGTCCATGCGGGCGGTGAAAGGCGCGCGGATCTCGGCCAAGCCGTGCTGGAGGGCGGCGACGATGCTGTTGGGCGGCGTCCGAAGCAGCCGGGCGCGGCGGGCGTTGGGCGACCTTGGGCCGGAGGCGGGGGAGAGGTCGGCGATCCAGGCTTCGGCGACCGTAGCAGTCTCGTCGCGCGAGCCGTCGTCCACGATCACGACATCGAACGCGGGCAGCGTCTGGGCGGAGAGAGAGGCCAGCGCGGCAGGCAGCGTGGAGGCGGCGTCGCGCACGGGCAGGAGGACGGCGACGCGGGGGGTGAGAGGGGCCGCCGTCACGGGCCCGCCGCAGCGGCGAGAAATCGGCCCGTCGCGCTCTCCGGGACCGCTTCGATGTCTTCCGGGCGGCCGGCGGCCACGATTCGGCCTCCATGCGGTCCGGCGCCGGGTCCCATGTCCACCACCCAGTCCGCCGCGCGGACGACGTCGAGGTCGTGCTCGACGACGATCAGCGTGTTGCCCCGCTCGACCAGCTGGCGCAGCACGCCGATCAGGAGGGCGACTTCCGCTCCCGACAGCCCCGTCGTGGGCTCGTCCAAGATGTACAGCGTCCTTCCGCGCCGGCCGCGAACCGCGATCATCTCGCGGGCGATCTTGAGCCGTTGCGCCTCGCCGCCGGACAGCGTGGTGGCGGGCTGGCCGAGCCGCAGATAGCCCAGGCCTGTCTGGCGCAGGCGCCACAGGACGCGGCCCAGCGACCGCTCGCGCGCGAAGACGCGAGTCGCCCGCTCGACCGTCAGGTCCAGCACGCCGAGCACGTCGAGGCCGCCCAGCCGCACGTCGAGCACCTCCGGCCGGTAGCGCCGTCCCCGGCACGCCTCGCACGTGACGTGGATGTTGGCCATGAAGACCATCTCGACCTCCACGGTCCCCAGTCCCTTGCAGGCGCGGCAGCGGCCCCCGTCCACGTTGAACGAGAAGCTGCGGGCGGTCAGTCCCGCCGCCCTCGCCTCGGGCTGGCGCGCGAACAGCCGCCGGATCTCCCCCCACGCGCCGACGTACGTGGCCGGATTGGACCTGGGAGTGCGCCCGATCGGGCTCTGGTCGACCAGCGCGACCGCGTCCACGTGCTCGAGGCCGCTCAGCGCGCGGCAGTCGCCCACCGGGTCGCCCAGGTGCTCCTTGGCCGATGTCGTCCCGTCTCCCAGCTGCTGCTCCATCCTGCGATAGAGCACGTCGTGGACCAGCGTGGACTTGCCCGAGCCCGACACGCCCGTCACCACCGACAGCGCGCCGACGGGAAACTCGGCGTCCACGTCGCGCAAGTTGTGGAGCGTCGCCCCCTCGACGCCGATGCTCGGACCGTCCAAGAAGGGCTGCCTGTGCACGGGCGAGCCCCGCCCTGCCGCCGTTCCCGCCAAGTGCTGCCCTGTCGGCGTGCCGGCCTGCTCCAAGGCCCGCGGCGTCCCCTCGAAGACGACCTCGCCTCCCGCGTCGCCCGCCCCTGGCCCCAGCTCCACCACGTGGTCGGCGGCGCGAACGGTCGCCTCGTCGTGCTCCACCACGAGCACCGTGTTGCCTTCGCCGCGCAGCCGCTTCAGCTGCTCGACCAGCGCGTGCGCGTCCGCCGGATGGAGGCCCGCCGACGGCTCGTCGAGGACGTAGAGCGTGTCGACCAGCCGCGATCCAAGCGAATTGGCCAGCGCGATCCGTTGCGCCTCGCCGCCCGAGAGCGTCCGCGCCAGCCGCGCCAGCGTGAGGTAGCCCAGCCCCACGTCGGCCAGAAAGCCCGTGCGGTCGCGAAGTTCCTTGAGGATGGGCGCGGCGATCCGAGCCTCCGCCGGGCGCATGCGCGGGCCGTCGTCGCGTTCGCCGCGTTCGTCGCCAAGCTCTGCCAGCCAAGCGGCCAGCCGCTCCACCGGCATTTCGCTCGCTTCGGCGATCGTGCGTCCGCCGACCGTCACCCAGCCCGCCTCGGGGCGCAGCCGGGACCCCCGGCAGGCCGTGCAGGGACGGGGCCGCTGGTACCGGCGCAGGAACACCCGGACGTACTGCTTGTATCGCTTGCGCTCCCTGCCGGCCAGAAAGCCCATCGCGCCCTTGAACTTGCCCTTGCCGTAGAGGACCGCCTCGCGGAAGTCCTCCGGCAGCGCCCGCCAGGGAACGTCCGGCGAGACGCCCTCTTGCTCCGCGAAGCGAAGCAGAGCCTTGCGTTCGCGCCGGTAGCGCGGCTTGGCCCAAGGGTCCACCGCGCCCTCCATGAGCGTGAGCTCGCCGTTGGGGACGACCAGCGCGGGATCGTATTCCAAGGTGGCGCCGAAGCCCGTGCAGGCGGGACAGCTTCCGTAGGGATTGTTGAAGGAGAACAGGCGCGGGGACGGCGCGAGGAACTCCGTGTCCGGGTGGCGGGGACACACGAAGTCCTCCGAGAAGCGCAGGAAGGGCTCCGGCTCTCCGGCGCGCACGGCCACGGCTTGCCCGTCGCCTTCGCGAAAGCAGGTCGCCAGCGAATCGGCCAGCCGCTCCGTCCAGGCCTTGGCGGGCGCTTCGCCCGGCACCGCCAGCCGGTCGACGACGACGAGGACGGCCTCGGCGGCGGCGAGGTCGGGCGTCGTCGCGAGTGCGCCGCCAGCGTCGGGGCCCTTTGGCGTTGCGCTGCCGCCGTGGGAGACTTTCGGCGTTGCGCGGCCGCCGTCGGGTCCCTTCGGCAGTGTGCCACGGTCGTCGGGTCCCTTCGGCAGTGCACCGCCGCCGTCGCGGGATTGGGCGGCCTCAGCCTCGGATTGGCCCTCCCGCGGCGCCTCCTCGTCGGACAGATCGACGGCGTCGCCGTCCACGATCATGCGGCGGAAGCCCAGGGCGCGGAGCCCGGCGGCGATCTGGGCGTGGCTGCTGCGCGCGCTGCGGGCCAGCGGAAACGCGACGGCGAAGCGCGTGCCCGGAGGAAGGGCGGCGAGACGGTCGGTCGCTTCCGTGACGGTGTCGGGCCGCACCTCCGCGCCGCAGTGCGGGCAGGACACGCGACCGGCGCGCGCGTAGAGGAGGCGCAGGTAGTCGTGGATCTCGGTGGCCGTCCCCACGGTCGAACGCGCGCTGGAAGCTGGCCGCCGCTGCTGAATGGCGACCGCGGGCGAGAGCCCCTCGATGGCGTCGGCGTCGGGCTTCTCCAGTTGCTCCAGGAACTGCTTGGCGTACGTGGAGAGCGCCTCGACGTAGCGCCGCTGGCCCGCCGCGAACAGCACGTCGAGCGCGAGCGTGGACTTGCCCGACCCCGACGGCCCCGTCAGCACGACCAGCTTGTCGCGCGGAATGTCGAGATCGACGTCCTTGAGATTGTGCTGTCGCGCGCCGCGAATGCGGATGGCGTCCTTCACGCGCGCGGGGTCTCGCCGGAGGACGGCGCACCCGGTCCCGCGCGGTCCTCTTGCGGCGACCTGCCTCGGCCCCCTCGCGTTGGACGCCCGTTGTCGCCGCGACGTCTTTGGCCTCCCCGCCGCCGGCCGTCCCGCGCCTTCCGGCCGCCTCCCCGCCGCGCCACGACCAGCCCGGCCAGGATCACCCCCGCGCCCGCCAGCTGCACGCCGCCCGGCGCCTCGCCCAGCCACGCCCACGCCGCCAGCAACGCGAACACCGGCACCAAGTTCTGGTAGGCGGCCGTCCGGCTCTGCCCGATGGCGCCGACCGCGCGGTACCAGAGGGCGTACGCCACCGCGACCGCCAGCACCCCCGCGTGAAAGAGCGCGCCCCAAGTCGCCGCCGAGAGCGAGGCCAGCTCCGTGCGGGCGAGCCCGGGCAGCCCCACCGCGACCACCAACGGCGTCCCGGCCCACAGCGTCCACGCCGTCATCTCGAGCGCGCCGTGCCGCTTGACCATGCGCCGCCCGAAGATCGTGTACAGCGCCCACATGATCGCCGCCCCGACCATGAGCAGGTCGCCCTCCGGGCTGCTGCCGACCGCGTCCGCTCCGCCCACGACGAGCAGGGCCGCGCCTCCGAAGGTGCACGCGATCCCGCACGCCACCGCCAAGCTGAACCGCTCGCGCCCGAACAGGCTCCCCAGCAGCACCACCCAAAGCGGACACGTCGCCAGCAGCAGCGCCGCGTTCCCCGCCAGCGTCCTCTCCAGCCCGTAGATGAAGCAGAACTGGAAGAGCACGTGGCCCGCCAGCGCCAGCAGCGCCACCTTCCCCCAGTCCCGCCGCCGCGGCAGCATCCGCCGCCCCTGCGCGCGCAACAGCGCCGCCACCGCCGCCGACGCCAGCACGAACCGAAGCGCGTTGAACGCCAGCGGCTCGATCTCCGCCAGCGCCCCCTTCACGATGGCGAAGTTGAGCCCCCAGATGATCGCGATGAGGACGAGGCCGAGATCGGCGGTGGGCAAGTTGCGGTTGGAGCGAGAGGGCAAGGGGCGTTTGGCGGCGGTCGGGGGGGCCGTGCGGTTGGGGAGGGCCGGCGCGGCTCGTCAGGGCCCGCGGAGGTAGCGTCTGGACGTTGGCGTGTGCGGACGGGCCGCCGGAGCCGCGTGCCTCCCGGCTTGGCGAGGTCGGCGGCGTGGAGGAGTCCTGCCGCTAGCTAAAGGTACGGGCGGATTGCGGTGGATCGGGGAGGGCGGACGGCCCGGCGGCGGGCCGTTGGCGGGCCAAGGCCGGTGGTCGCGAGGGATGGGGCCCTGCGGGAACGCCTTGGGTCGAAACGAGAATCGACGATCTGCGAGGCTTCCCTTGGCGGTGCCGCCCGGTCCGGATTTGCAATTCCGCGGCGAGGCGCCTACCTTGCTTGACGAATTCTCCGCGTCTTGGCGAGTGCCGGAGGGCTCTATGGTGGGAATTGCGGTGGCGAAATGACCCGAGCCAAGGCTCTCAGCATAGAGGGCACGAACTAGGTATGCGCTCTTGGATCGGTGCAATAGCCTTATCTTGGGCGTGCGTGCCGGCCGTGTCGGCTCAACAGATTCTGGAAATAGACATGGATGCAGGCCGCGAGCTAGCTGGTGGTCCAGAGTACGTGTTTGACGACCGCGCGGCTTCGATGGACTACGGCCGTCGGCTAGTGTTGGTGCCGGAGATCGTAGATCCGATGGTGGTCAGGGCGTACTCGCTGGATGACGGTTCGGTGGAGAGCCTGTTTGGGAAGCCCCGGCGGGGAGACGGCCCCGGTGAACTCACGCAAATGTATCGGACGGCCACGGGACCGGACGGCGTCTTTATGTCGGGCCCGGGCAGGGTTCTGTACTGGAGTTGGTCAGGCGCTCTTCTCCATCAATGGACTCCGACCGCGCCGCTGACGCACAGGCTTTGTTCCCTGGATGGCCGCCCCGCCGTCGCGTTGGAGGAGGGCGTGGTGTTCCGAGGCGATGACGGCGAAAGCATTGCGTTGGGTGGGGAAGCCAGGACTTGGTTGAAGACAACACCGGCTAGTCATGAGGCGTCAGTAGACGCCTACATGAGTGTCAAGTTGGCCTGTGCGGGTTCGTCCGCCTATGTGCTGGTCGGCGCGGATCATGCCCTGACGGAATACAGGATGGACGCGGAGCCGCGCCCGATTCCGATGCCGGCAGAACTCGTGGAAGCCGCGAGCAAGATGAGAGAGTTCACGTCCCGAGAATGGGGATACGGCGAAATGTTTCTAGCTGACGACGGCCGACTCGTCATCACGAGGGTTACGGATGTGGATGATCTGATCGGTGCGGTCGTGGATCCGGAGACAGGTTGCTACGCGCTGTTGAAGCAACGGCCTCCAGGGGATTTTCCGATCTATGTCGGGATGTTCGCCGACAGCATGGTAACGCTGGAAAAAAGTCAGGAACCGACGGTGAAAATGATCAACGGAAGACGAGTCTCCGTGTATTCTTCTGACAAGTCCTACATGTTCGTGCGTCCTGCTCGTCCCGTGTCGGGCGAGCCCTGCCCGTAGCGGGGAACATGATTCGGCTGGCGATTTTCGCAGGCGCGGTCTTGAGCCTTGTGGCGTGCGGCCAGCCCGACGCGGCGAACGACCGGAGCGGCGAGGACGCGGTCGGCGAAACGCCGCCGGTGAGTGCGCCGATTGCCGCCCAACAGACTCTGGAGGTGGACACGAACGCCGGCCGCCAGGTCGCCGGGGGTGAAGAGTACTCGTTCGACCATGCCGTCGTGGACTACGACCGGCGGCTGGTGCTGGCCTCGGAGGCGTCCAATCCTCTGGCGGTGACCGCCTACTCTCTGGACGACGGCTCGGTGCAACACGTCTTGGGCGGCGGGCCGGCGGGCGACGGTCCGGGCGAACTCAACCGCTTGACCGCGATAGCCTTAGGACCGGACGGGGTCTTTGCCGCTGGGAGTCACAAGGTGCTCTACTGGAGCTGGTCCGGCGTCCTTCTCCATCAATGGACGCCGACCGCGCCGGACACGGAGAGGCTTTGCGCGTTGAACGGCCGTCCCGCCGTCGCGTTGCAGGAAGGAGTGGCGTTCCGCGGCGACGACGGCGAGACCGTTGCCGTCGGCGGGGAAGCGCGGACGTCGTTGCATTTGGGGGCTTTCCGGTCAGCGTCCGAGGTTCCCGAGTCTGCCTTCGATGACGTCTTCAACCGCTATTGGACCATTCTGGTGACGTGCGCCGAGTCGTCGGCATATGTGCTGACCGGCCTGGAGCATTCGCTTGTGGAGTACAGGTACGGGGCAGAGCCGCGCGTGATCGCAATGCCTCCGGAGCTGGTGGAAACGGTGCAGCAGACGATGGAAAGCCTTGAACGGAGAAACATATACCGCAATCTGTTCCTGGCCGACGACGGCCGACTCGTCGTAACGACGGCCACTCCCCGGTTGGTGGGGGCTCTTCTGGACCGCAAGACAGGTTGCTGGGCGCTGCTGAGGGAGAATCCCTGGACGAGCTTCATTGGCTACGTCGGAATGTTCGGCGACAGCGTCGTGACCGCGGAGGGGAGCCGGGAGCCGGTGGGGACGAGGATGATCAACGGTCGGCGTGTTTCCGTGTTCACGGACGACAATACGCACATCTTCGTGCGACCCGTCCGGACCGTCGCAGGTGAGCCCTGTTCCTAGCAGGCCTTTCTTGGGCGAGCGCGGCCCGGCACGGGGACCGCGCCGTCGGCCAGCCCGGCCCTCACGATCACGAAGCTGAGCCCCAGATCAGCGCGACGAGGACGGCACCGCCGGTCGGCGCGGCGCTGGGCCGACCGCAGCGAGTAGGCGCGGGCGTCGGCACGACTGGGCACGACCGCGGCCGGCGGAGGTCCGACTAGCGGCTTCAGGCCCGCGTCGTCAGCTTGACAGCCATGGGAGCGTGATCCACCTTCGTGTGGCCGTGATCTGCGCGGGTCACCTCCGATAACATCCAAGGAGCGTCCGTTGCCAAAGTCCAATGCTACCGCTCTGCTGATGTTGGCGGCCGCCTGCCCGTTTCTACTCCACGGCGGCCCCCCGCTCGAAGCGCAAGCCGTGGACAGCGCGGGAGTGGAGATCATTTGGGCGGCCCCGGCATCGGACGGGCCGGGAGCGGCGCGGCGGTGCGTGCTTGGAGAGGAGCCGTCGGTGGTCATTGGAGGGCCCGCAGGCGCAGAAGGCGCGTTGCACGAGGTGGAGAGCGTCGTTCAGCTGCCGGACGGGAGGATTGCCGTCGCGAATGCGGGCTCGGGCCAGATCAAGGTGTTTGGCGAGACGGGCGAGCATCTCCATTCGGTCGGCCAGATCGGCCGTGGACCGGGCGATTTTCGGGGCTTGGCGATGTTGGGCGTCCACGGGAATCGCATCCTCGCATACGACTCGATGCCGTCGAGGATCACCATGGTGGATTTTGGGGGAAATCTCGCGGACACGACGCAAGTGAAGTTTGCTTCTCGCTTGCACGACGAGACGGGCGGATGGGTTTCCGGTCTTGAGGTGCCAAGGGGGATGCACGCCGTCGGCTGGTTGGGCTCGGGCGTCTTGGTCCTGAAGGATACGCAAAGGGCATGTCGCAACTGTGACGGGATGGTACTTGGCAAATCCGTTGAACAAATGGAGTCCACTGCCGACTTGATGTTGGTTGGCTTGGACGGAAACCTGGTCGCGCGACTGGAGGGCTTTCCGGGCGACGACTGGGCCGTGCTTAACGATTGGACTGAGATAAGCACCCCCGAGCGTCCACAACGACGCCGCGACTCTTTCAGCGTCACCTTGGGGAGGGCCATCGAATGGGGGCCGACGTTCCAAAACGTAAGCGAATCCGTGAGGACGCCGTACTCGAAGAGTCTCCAGGCGGCGGTTGGGACCACCTTGGTCGTGGCGGGGCACACGGCCACGGCCGAAGTCTTCTTCTTCGACGCGGACGGCCGGCTGGTGCGGATTCTTCGTCGTTCGACTCCGCCGCGCCGCGTGGGCGACGCAGAGCAGGAAGCGTGGATTCTGGAGCAGACGGAAGGACTTGATCCGCCGAAGCGCGAGAGCCGCAGCGCGGAGCTGGCGTCCGTCGAGTTTCCCGAGTTCGCGCCGGCCTTCAAGTCGCTGGCGCTCGACGGCCACGAGAGGCTGTGGGTGGAGGAGTTCCCCGGTCCGGGCACGGACGGCGCCGGTCGTTGGACGGTGTACGGCGAGGACGGGGCGTCCTTCGGCACGGTTGCGACGCCCCCGGGATTCCGTCCGGCCAGCTTCGGGACCGACCATGTCCTGGGCGTGTGGAAGGACGAGCTGGGCGTGGAATACGTGCAGAAGCACGATCTCTCCAAGGGCTGCAGGACACTCTGACCTGAACGACGCGGGTGGCGGCGAACTCGGGCTCCATCGTCGCCGAAGCCCCGAGGCATGCGAGGGTTGGTGCCGTTTCAGAACGGCGGGCGGAAGCCGTCCTTGCCTTCACCCAGCGATGGAAGTCTTTCGCGCAGGATGTCCCGAATCTCGTTGTAGTGTTCCTGGTATCCGGCGGGGAATTTCTTTCCATCCTTCTCGAGCTTCTCCCCCATCAACTGTTGCGCCGCGTCCCTCGTTCCGCTCCGCACGAACTTGCCTTTCTGAAAGTGGAAGGGTTGGACGATGAATCGCTCGACCTGCGTCGCCAGCAGCTGATCCGCAAACGCGTCAGCGTCCTCCGTCCACAACAACGGCGTCATCGTGATGCACGTTTGCACGCCCGCTTCATGAAGCTTCGCGGCCGCCTTCAGTCGGACTTGGTTGTTGGGGCAGTGCGGCTCGAACGTACGGCGTACCTCGTCGTCGTCCGTCGTAATGGTGACGTTGACTTGGACTTGGCCGCCATTGTCCGCGATATGCCTGAAGAGATCGATGTCGCGCTCGACGTCCGGACTACGCGTCTGCACGACCAGCTTCGGTCGGCAATCGGCAAGTTCCGTCAACAGCCTTCGAGTGAGTTTGAGCTTTCGCTCTATCGGCTGGTACGGGTCCGTGACCGTGCTCATGTAGATGCGCTCGCCGGCGATGCGTCCTTGGCTCCTCTGGAATCGCATTAGGTCCACGGCGTTCTCCTTCACGTCCACCCAGCGGCCCCACGATTCGCGCCTCTCCCGCGAGTCGTGCTTCTCGGTCTTTCGAGAGAAAAAGGCGGCATAACAGTATGTGCAACCGAATGAGCAGCCGGAATACGGATTGAGCGTGTAGTCGTAGCCGCTCATGAATCCGCCGGCCTTCGTTAGGATGCCGCGAGTGTTGACGTAGTTGATTTCGGCGTGGCCGAAGACGGTACCGTCGGACGGAGCGACGTGGAGGCCGTCAAGAAGGGGGAGCGTCATATGGATCACATCTAGTTGAAGTGATATCGTTTCTTTCAACGTAAGGACTTCTTCGGGCATCGCATTCAGCACCTCGCCGAAAGCACGAATGTACGCTCGATTGGCTGGTACATCGAACGGCCTGGTGCGAGGCCGTGAGCCATTTGTCAATGCATATTATCATCCGCTCAAGCTCGATGTTCTCGTTGCGACATAACAAGAGCCTTTCGGCTTTCCAGGAACGCCATTCCGCAGGTATGTTTTTGCTTTGTCGCTCAGAAAGTTCTTGTGATCATCGGCGACGTCGGAACGCCATCTCTTGATCTTGTCGGTCGGCATCTTGATCTTGTCGGTCGGCAATGGATCTGGTTCATAACCGGAGAACGGTTTTGGTTGCGCGTCAGACACGTCCTCAAGAAGATCTCGATCTTTTCCGGTCATGACGGTTATGACGTTCTGTGATCGGTGTCTGTCACATTGTCGTCGCAACTTGCTGACATTGCATGTCAGCTCTTTTTCGTTGTCTTTATAGACTGCGTGAAACAACGTGAACCAAGTCGAAGTCTGCGTTGTTGGCATTTTCAAAAGAAGTCGAAAATATGTTAGACGCGAGTAATATCTAATATCAGAATCACGGAGAATGCGACAAAACAACTTGCCTTTAGGAGTGGTTCCATGTTCCATTTTAGCTAAGTGAAAGCGCATTCTTTTTCCGAGTTTCGTCATTTCATTGCTTGGTTCGATCATGCATATCTTGACATTTGGGGTCAGATCCTCTATGGCATACGCCATTGCCATTCCAAATAATGTGGCACAACATCCGCCGTTGATATCGACAATGAACAACTTGTCTTGATTGGCATCGTCGTTGTCACTTGACTGTTTAAGGAAGGACGAGAAAATGGAACTCGCGAGGTAGATCTGACGAGGCTGATACCAAGTAAGATACAGCAACGCGACCCATGGTTTGTCATAATCTGGTGATACCGGTGGATGCTCCTGCAGTCTTGTCAATTCACACAAGGCGTCTTCAATCAACTTAGCGCGACGCTTGACGCAAGATATATCGGTACGCAATTCGTCGTATCTCTCGATCGCTACTTCGACTATGGCTTCTTCGATCAGACCGGACTTGTGCGCCGCGGACACGGTGCGGTCAGCGACTTGCATCCTCCACCTCCCCAAACGTCAGATCCAAAATCGGATACTCCCGCCAGTCCTCGTGGTCGAAGTGCCACCACTCCGCCTCGTAGACCGTGAACCCCTCCGCCTCCATGGCCCGCCGCAACAGCTTGCGCAGCCAGCGTTGCCGCGACGTCCCGCCGGGGTAGTCCGGGAACGAGCGAGGCGAGAATTCATCGTATCCTCCGACCATCTCCACAGGGCGGCCCGTGGCGAGGTCGTACAGGGTGAGATCGATGGCGGAGCCTCGGTTGTGGCGGGAGCCGTTGGCGGGGTTGGCGACGAACAGCTTCTGCGACTCCGGCGTGGCGTCCCAGAACATCTTGGTGACGTGCCAGGGGCGGTAGCCGTCGTGGAGGAGCAGGCCGTAGCCGTGTTCGGCGAGGGCGCGGTGGGCGCGGACGACGGCTTCGGCGGCGGGGCGCTGGAGGAAGACGCGGGGCTGCTGGTAGAAGACGGACGACATGAAGTTGTTCGTGGTCGCGTAGCGCACGTCCAGGAGGAGGCCGGGCTCCAGCGAGGTCACGTCCACGAGTTCGGGCTCGCGGAACGAACCGGTCTCGGGGGGCGGAGACGCGGCCAGGGCTTCGGCGCGCAGCTCGGAGACGGGGCGGACGGGATCGATGCGGAAGGTCTCGCCCGCCACGGTTCCGACTTCTCGGCGCGGGAAGACGACGGACGCCGCTTCCACGGACGTGGCCCTGTCGGCGTCGTCGCGGGAGAAGACCAGGCGCTCGCCGTGATACAGGCCCCAGTCGGGGAACGCGTACACGTCCCGCGCAATCTCCTCGAGCGGGTACAAGAAGAACCATTCGATCAGAGCGTGGAGCCGTCCGTGGCGCTCCAGGACGTAGAGGACGTTGTGGTCCCAGCCGTACTCGCCGATCAAGCCTTCCCAGCGCGCGGGCGGAAGAGGGGGAAGTCCCTGGGACGGCTGGCGGGGGAGGGGGACGCGGCCGCTCGGCGCGTCCGCGAGGGCGGCCAAGCCCGTCCCGTCTCGAACGTAGCGAGCGCCGGAGGCGAGCTTCCCGTCTACCACCAGCGTGTCGCCCTGGGCGCGGACCTCCGCCGTGAAGCCGCCGCGCGACGGAGTCAGGAACAGGCGGCCGTTGCGCTCTTCGAGCTCGACCGCCCCGTCGCCGTCGCCGTACGCGCCTTCCAGTTCTCGGGCCAGCTCCGGAGCCACGGGGTCGGTGCCGCGCAGCGCTTCGGCCGGCGTCGCCTCGCCGTTGCGCGCGGCCGACATGTACACGTTGGCTGCGACCGCGACGTTCGACGTGAACTTGTTGGTGCCGTCCACCGCCGACGCGACCACCACGCCGATGCCGTCGTCGGGCTGGAACATCAGCGCCGTCGAGAAGCCGTAGATCGCCCCGTTGTGCCCGACGTGCCGCCGGCCGTCGCTCTCCACGACGAAGAAGCCCAGTCCGTACCCCGAAGTCCCGCCCGGCGGCCCGTACTGCGGCTCCCACATGGACTCCAGCGTCTCGGGCTCCAGAATCCGCCCGTGCTCGCCCTCGCCGCGCCGGAACATGGCCTCCATGAAGCGCGCCAAGTCCAGCACGGTCGAGTACATGCTGCCGGCCGGCGCCATCCCGAGCTCGAAGCGGGGCGCCTCGAAGCGGGGCCGGTCCAGCCCCCACATGTACGCCTGGGCGAGGTCGTCCACGACGTCGGGCTCCGGCACGAACGCGCTGCTGGACATGCCCAGCGGATCGAGCACGGCGCGCTTGACGTACGCGGCGAAGGGCTCCCCGCTCGCGGCTTCGAGCACGTGTCCGGCGACCGCGACGCCCGCGTTGGAGTACTTGACGCGGGAGCCGGGCTCGTACACCAGCGGCACGCCGTTCAGGCTGGCGACCGTGGCCGCGAGCGTGGTTCCCGTGTCGTCGAAGTAGTGGCCCTGCGGCGGCTCCCGGACCAAGCCCGAGCGGTGCGACATGAGCTGGCGCAGCGTGATCGGATTGTCGGCCGTGGCCCCGCCGGGCGCGAAGTCGGGCAGGTAGTCGGCGACGGGCGCGTCGATGTCGAGTTCGCCCGCCTCGGCGAGCTGCATGATGGCGATGTCGGTGAACAGCTTGGAGACGGACCCGACCCGGTACGTGGTCTCGGGGCTGGCCGGAACGCCGGGCGCCTGCTCGCCGAAGCCCGCCGCCCAGACGAGCCCGTCGCGGTCCACGACGGCGATGGAGACGGCGGCCAAGTCCTTCTGCTCGCGCTCGCGCTCGATCATCCCGGCCAGCGCCTCGGCGGCTTCGCCGTAGCCTGCGCGCGGTCCGAGCTCGCCGGCGCGACGGGGGGCGGCGTCCGGCAGGCATCCCGCCAGAACCAGCAGAGCCGCCGTGCCAAGGACGCTCGCAACCGGCGCTTGCGACTGGCGGGGCGATCTTCCCGCGGCCATGAGCAGCGCCCGCGGCGTGCGCGCGAACTGCGCGAACGTTGATTTCGCGAGCCGGCGAGCCCGGACGCAGCGGGCCAGGCGTCTCATCGGGCGGGCTCCCGGCGACCAGGACGGGTGCCCCGCGAGCAAGTTGGCCCGGCGTCTCGTGCGGCGGGTTCTTCCAGGGAACATTCCACGACGCTCCGTCTTCTTGGGTGGCAGGCCGGCCGCGTCGGTCTCGCCTCCGCCCGGCGGGTCTCGCCGTTCTGGCTTGCGGCCTTCCTTGCCCATAACGTACAGTCGGAGCCCCCACGACGGTACGGAGCAAGCCGATGTCCATTCGCCAATCGTTCGCGTTCGCGCGTTGCCGGCCCGCCCTGCTGGCGGTCGCCGCGATGGCGGTTGCCGCGCCCCAGGACGCCGAGGCCCAGCGCCGCTTCGCTTCGATCGACTCGTTGCGCCACGTTCAGTCGGTGGAGCCTCGAAGCGGTCCCCCGGGGACGGTCGTCGAGATCTACTCCGAGAACCTGCCGCTCCAGGCGAAGATCCATGTCGGCGTCGGCGCCATGCGCGCCGGCTTCGAAGCCCTGGCCGAGGGCACGCAGGACGTCTGGGGCGAAGTCTCCGCCACGGCCCGCATCCCCAGCTACGCCACCTGGGAGCGCCCGCTCGTCTTCATCGTCTTCAACGGCAACTTCAGCCCGATCGGCATCTCGGACCCCTTTCACGTCACCGACGAGAACGGCATGGTCCGCCGAACGGGCCGCATCACCGACGAGGGCCTGCCCTGCGCCAGCCTCCGCGACACGGACCAGTACATGTACGCGCTGACGGGCGACGTGGACGGCCTGAAGCCGGGCGACGAGGTGGTGGTGGAAGGCGCGATCTCGGCGCCGGGCTCGTGCGGCGGCGCGGACGGCATCGAGGTGGTGCGCTGGCAGCGGGCGGCGGGGGAGAGGTAGGGGCGTGGACATGTCCGAGGGCGCCAGTTTCGACCTCAAGATCACGAACTACAAGAGCATCGACAAGCTCAGGCTCGAAGGAATCGGCCCGTTCACGGTCTTCGCAGGGCCGAACGGTTCCGGCAAGAGCAATCTATTCGACGCGCTGGACTTCTTCGGACGCGTCATCCGAGTCGATGTCGAAGACGCGTTGCGCGCGCATGGCGGCGCGGAGAACATTCGCTCGGCCAAGCGCCGAGCTCCGCACAACCGGCGATTGCGATTTGCCATGGACTGGATGTTGCCCGCCTCGGAGCCTCCGCCGGAAGTCGCGCAATACGACTTGACCATCGACTTGCAAGATGATCCGCGGATTGAAGAAAAGCTGACGCACGATGGCGCCAGTCTGCCTGTCGACGACTTGCGAGTCGTTTCCGGTTTGGCTGACGGACGGGCCATGACGCTGCCTCCGTCGCGTTCGGCGCTGTTCCTCTTCCCGCGGCATCCGCTGGCGCGCTTGTTGAGCCACGTAACGCTGTATAGAATCGATCCTCGATCTGCCAAGGAACCAGACGCGTCCGATACTGATCCCTCGAACCTCAATGGCAGGGGAAGCAACTTGGCTTCCGTCTTGGGTCGCATGGAATCGGATTCGCACTTGAGAGATCAGATTGGCGAATGGATCGAAATGTTCGTTCCCGGCGTCGAAGATTTCGAAACGAAACGGACGCGCATCGACGGCCGGATTGCGGTTCTCTTCAAGGAGAGAGGAACGAAGAAGCGATTCCCGGCGCGGCTGATGTCAGACGGAACGCTCTATGCGCTCAGCCTGTTGGTAGCGATTCTTGATCGCCCCGACCGCGATTGCCTGACGTTGGTGGAAGAACCAGAACGCGGCCTGCATCCGTTGGCCATCGGACAGTTCATCGACTTTCTTCGAGAGATGGCCGATTCCACAAGGCCGATTTGGATCACGACCCACAGCGAGTCGGTGATCCGGCACCTGCGGTTGCCGGAACATTGATCGGGCCGCGAAGCATCCATGCTGCCCCAGCGCGCAGTACTTCGTGGAGCGCGTGGCCGCGCTAGGCGCCGTGACCGGTTCGTGAAGCCATGACAGAAAATGAGCCGACCACCACCGTAGCCCAGTTGGCGGCGATCATCGCTGCGGGCGAGAGCGACCGCGTCGAATTCAAGGAATCTCTCTTGGGCGGCGCTCCAGAGCGAATCCGAGAGGCGATTTGCGCCTTTGCCAACGATCTGCCCCGCAGCGGAGAGCCGGGAGTTGTTCTGGTGGGCGTCCGGGACGACGGATCGCTCGCAGACCTCGAGATCACTGATCCCATATTGATTCAGGTGGCGGACATGAAGACCGATGGGAACATCTTGCCGCCGCCGTCGTTGACCGTGCGAAGGCAAACCCTGCCGGGTGGCGAGGTCGCTGTCGTCACGGTCGAGCCGTCGGACTCGCCGCCGGTGCGTTGCCGGGGCGTCGTCCACATACGAACTGGGTCGCGGCGCGGTGTGGCGACGGCCCAAGACGAACGCATCTTGAACGAAAAGCGCCGGTACGGCGTCTTGCCTTTTGATCTGCACCCCGTGCCGGGCTCCTCGCTAGCGGATATCGACATGACGCGCTTCGAGAACGAGTACCTTTCGGAAGCGTTTTCCCCCGAGGCCCTGGCCGCCAACCAACGCACTCGAGTCGAACAGTTGGCCGCCACCCGAATGACGGCGTCGGTCGAGGAACCGCTCCCGACGGTCGTAGGGTTGCTGATGATGGGCAGGAGTCCGCAGGACTTCATCCCCGGGGCGTACATTCAGTTCCTTCGAATTGACGGCGCTTGCCTGACCGACGACGTGGTGGACAGCGCAGAAATTCGAGGTGCAGTGCCGGATCAGATGCGGCGACTCGACGACAAGTTGGCAGGCCACAACCGAACGGCGGTAGATTTTGCTTCCAGGTTTCGCGAACGCAGAATCGACACGTATCCGATGGAGTCGTTGCAACAGAACGTCCGCAACGCCGTCATGCATCGCACCTACGAAACCACCCACGCTCCCACGCACGTGTATTGGTACAACGATCGCATAGAAGTAACGAATCCGGGAGGCCCCTATGGGAGAGTCACGGCTCTCAATTTTGGCGAAGGCGGCATGGTGGATTATCGCAATCCAAGCCTTGCGAGCGCCATGAAGATCGTCGGCCTCGTGCAGCGGTTTGGAATCGGCATCGCCTTGGCGAGGGAGCAGCTGGAGGATTCGGGTCACCCAGAACTCGAGTTCAAGATTGACGACGACAACGTGCGAGTCACGGTGCGAGCAAGAGAGGAAGGCCCACCATGAGCACGCCCGTGTTGACGTTCTTCAACCACAAGAGCGGCGTCCATTGAAGGCCAACGACCATTGGTTCAACCGGATGCCCGAGGAGTACGCACGCAGCTTGCTGGGCGCCGAGTCGGGCCCCTTTCCCGCAACGCCCGGAGAGGATTCCCGTTGCTTGGCGACGATCAAGCACTTCCGCAGCATCGTGCCGCTGGCCCAGGAGGCGCGGAAGCCCATCTTTCATCTGAAGCCGGCCGAGGGCGCCATCGGCAGCCATGCGGCGGCGGTGATCGATGCCCGGCGAGACTATCGAGCTCTGGCGGACAAGCTCGCGCGACGAGTGGCGGAGGCGCAACGGGCGGCGGACGAGCTCTCTGAGTCCAGCATGGGGGATGAGTCCAGCATGGAGGAATCGAATCCAGCGTGAACGAATCGCGGCCGCTGTCGGCGCGTCGCTAGCGCGTGCCCGTTCCAGTTCCCGTTCTGGTCTCCTGGTCGTCCGGCAAGGACTCGGCCTGGGCCCTCCACGTGTTGCGGCAACAGCCGGACGTCTGGGACGTGCGCGGCGTCTTCACCACGGTGACTCCGCGCTTCGACAGGGTCTCCGTCCACGGCACGCCGAGGTGGACGCTGAAGCAGCAGGCCGAGCGGCTGGGACTTCCGCTCCACGAAGTCGCGATCCCCTACCCGTGCTCGAACGACGCCTACGAACACGCGATGAACGCGTTCCTGCAACGAGTGCGCGAGTTGCCGGAGACGCTGACGGCTCGTTGCTTGGCCTACGGCGACCTGTTCCTGGAGGACGTTCGGCGCTACCGCGAGGACCGGCTGGCCGGCACCGGCTTCACGCCCGTCTTCCCGATCTGGGGGACGGCGACCCGCGACCTGGCGGACACGATGCTCGAAGCCGGATTGCGTGCCGTCGTCACCGCAGTCGATCCGTCTCTTGCGCCCGAGTCGCTGGCCGGCCGCTTCTTCGACCGCGCGCTCCTGGCCGAACTCCCGCCCGCGGTCGACCCGTTGGGCGAGAACGGCGAGTTCCACACTTGCGCGCTCGAAGGCCCGATGTTCTCGTCGGCGGTCGCCGCCCGTCCCGGCCGCGTGGTCAGGAGGCCCGTGGCCCGAAGCGCCGAGACGGACCCGGACGCGCCGTCGCCGGCCCGATTCTGCGTCTACGCCGACCTGGAGCGCGAGCAGGCCGCCCCCTTGCCGCCGGCCACGACGCGGCCGTATGGTACGTTGGGCCGTTCATGGCAGAAGTCCACGGTCCTGCCATGAGCGGCGGTTCCTACCATGAGCGGCAATTCCTACCATAAACGGCCGCGCCTACCATAACCGGCGAGTCCTACCATAAGCCGCGATTCCTACCATGAGCCACGATTCCTACCATAACCGGCCGGACCTACCATAGACGGCCGCACCTACCAGAAAGCCACGATCATGGCAGAAACGCGCGAAAATGCCATTCCGCCGCCGCCCGACCGGCGCCCGGGCCGCTTGGCCGACACGGAGCACGTCGTCATCGACGAGGCGGGCCGCGTGGTCTTGCCGGTGCGCTTCCGCAAGGCGTTGGGCATACGGGGGCGGACGGAGCTGGTCGCCAGCTTGGAAGGGGACGCCGTTCGGCTGAGGACGGTGGAGGCCGCGCTCGAACGCCTCCGCGCCATCGCGCGACGCCGGCGACGAGACGGCGGCAACGTGGTGGACGCCTTCATCGCCCAGCGCGGGGCCGACTGAGGGATCGTGCGCCGGGTTCTCTTGGACGCTTCGGCGCTCTTGGCGGCCGTCTTTGACGAGCCGGGCGCGGAACTCGTCGAGGACGCCCTCAGGCGCGGCGCGGCCATGTCCTCGGTCAACGTGGCCGAAGTCGCCGGCCGTCTCCGCGCGGACGGCTGGACCGCGGGCGAGGTCGCCGACGTGTTCACGGAACTCGACATCGAGATCGTTCCCTTCGACGCCGAGACGGCCCTGCGCGCCGGCGCCTACCTGCCCAAGACGAAGCGCCTGGACCTCTCTCTCGGCGCCCTCGCGTGCCTCGCGACGGCCCACCGGCTGCGCGTTCCCGCCGTGACCGCCGACCGCGCATGGGCGGCGCTGAAGATCCGGGGCGTGACCGTCAAGGTGGTGCGCTGACGCGGCAACGGCAGGCGACGCGGCAACGGCAGGCGCGCTGATCCCGAGCCAGACGCCGAACCTACGCCGCAGGCACGGCCTGTCGGGCATGTGCACGGTGCCAAGGCGCGCTGAGCCCAAGCCAGAGCCGGCCGACGCCGGCCAAGAGCGAGCGCGAGCGAGCAACCAAGCCGGGGGTAGCCGATCGGGCACGGGTGCCCTGTCGCCCGTCGGCCATCCAGCGCGCAGGCGACCGTCCCATTGCCGCACCCCGTGTCGCGCTCACGCGACACTTTTTCTCGAAATCCCTTGAAAATCAAGGCCGAACAGCCTGGCACGGTTCATGCAAGGGAACTGGCGCAAGTCGTCCCGCGCCTTGGGGCGGCCGCAATCCAGATGTCAAGCCAAAGCCATAGAGGAGCACTTCCAATGAGAATCGCAATCGTGACCCGTGCCGCAGGGCCGAGCGTCCCGAGAGGGACCACGGCGCACCTGCCTCCCAACCGACGGACGTTGGCGTCGACCCTGCTGGCCATGGCCGTGATGCTGGCCGGTTGTTCGGACAATCCGATCGAGCTCGTCAAGCCGGAAACGGCGGGCGACTCGGCCGCGGCGGTCGGCGGAACCCTCCTGGCCGTTTCGCAAACGGAGGACATCGTCGCCAACTTCGTGCCAAGGCTCGACTTGGCCATAAAAGTCGTGGGACCCCTGGTGCCGCATTCGCCCGTGGTCCTCCAGCTGGAAGCGACGGCCACCGAGGCCATATCGAGCGGATCGGTCCAACTGGTCTTGCCGACGATGGCGGGGATGGCGTACGTTGGCCCCGACAAGCATCCGCGCTTCCCGCCGTCGTCCAAGATGCCGACCATCGGCTCGTGGACCCTCTCCGGAATTGCCAAGGGCGAGACTTGGAAGCGGAGCGTGGCGCTTCGGTTGCCGGAGAAGGGATACTACCACGTGGCCG
This sequence comes from Longimicrobiales bacterium, assembly GCA_965242735.1. Lineage (GTDB taxonomy): Bacteria > Gemmatimonadota > Gemmatimonadetes > Longimicrobiales > Gaopeijiaceae. Next base: position 369,977 of record OZ251497.1, read on the forward strand.
TGGACATCCGCACGACAGGGCCGGACCCGTCCGGTCGCGGCCCGTATCTTCTCGACGACACTTACGAGCAAGCGTGGATGTACGTCGTCGAGGCCGGCGGCGTCTTGACTCGCGAGTTCGTGGCTTCGCTCTTTCCCGACCGAATTCTTCCGCAACCCGGTCCGTTCCGCGCTCGTCACGGTGGCCGGACGAAAGCAAGGGCTGCGGCCCGGGCGGCCGCCTCGCCTGCAAGCTCGACATGGCTGGAAGTCGTGTACTACGACGACGGCCGCTATCTCCCAGCGGTGGGGGCCGATGTCGACGCCCGGCTGTACGGCCAATCCGATACTAGCCGGACCACCGTCTGGCGACGAGTTCCGCGCAACGGGATCGTGCAATACCCCTGCGCCGGATCTTTCGAGTACTGGCAAGGCAACGGCAGCGTGCCTGGCACCACAAACGTGCGCCCCAAGCTCGTCTTATACGGTTGGCAGGTGGGATCGCACCAGTGCGGCGATACGATTCAGTTCGTCGTCCCGAAGTCCATCTATGTGACTTGGAATTACCTCAACGAAGTCATTCCTCCAATCCGCAGGCACTTCGGCTACAGCCGGTCTCCGGTCAGATGGCGAGTCAACTCTACTGCCGAAAAGTCGTACTTTAGTCGTAGTAATGACGAGATCGTGTTTGGAAAGTCGTACAAGTACAAATGGGTCGTAGCACACGAATACGCTCATGCGTTGCATCATGCATCTCTGGGAGGGTTGTGGCGAGCCACCGAGTGCGCTGGTCATGACGTACGATCAGCGTCATCGTACACGTGCGCGCTGCAAGAAGGATTGGCGGATTATGCGGCCAGTATTGGCGCGCCGCGCAACAGTTATTTTTATGGAGGCAATTTCGAATACTTTAGGCCTAACAGTGAATCTTCATCAAGACCAGCGGCGGTAGAAGGAAGCGTAGCGGCGTTGTTTCGCGATCTGATTGACGCCACAAACGAGACCGGAGACCGAACGACATATCCTTCCACTTATGTCATCGAAGTCTTCAAGACATGTCGCGTTCGCCACTGGGTTCCCAGGACCAGAGGATATGTATGGCGCCCTCGCGAAAATGTCACGGATTTCATCTGATGCTTGGAAAACAGAGTCAATTCTACTGTGCACAGAGCCAATTTTTCCGTGCCTCATCCTCGTGGCGTTTCCGAGAGCGCAACAGAACCGTCAGATTGGAATGCCGATCACATCCGTTCGACGTGAATCAAGAATGTCGGACGATAAACAGCAAATACGGGAACAATGAAATGAACACAACAATCAGCTACTGTCGTCGGTTCGCGCGAATCGCACCGGCAATCGTCCTGCTCGCAATTAGCGCCTGTGAGGACAAATGCTGTAGGTTGCAGGTCCATGCAACACCTCCTGTGAGCGAAAATAATACGGCTCTCGCTGGACTGGAGGTCGAAGTCGACGGGCACACGTTTCGACCCAAAGACTTTGCGATGATCGCCAACGACACGCGCTGGGCAGTATCGACAAGCGTGGCAAAACACGGCAATCAGCAGGTTTTCGTTCGGATAATCGACGATGGGCGCATTGTCGCCAAGGGATCGATCTCTTGGATGCTGAACCCGGTCGAGAACTGGGTTCTCAGGATCGCTCGCCAGTCGCCCGCAGACTTTTCTGGCCTGTGCTTGTCTGGCTACGAGACCTTCGCCGTCGGAGAACCAGTGGAAGGTGAGCAGGCTGGCACTGTTCATCTGTGCCTGCAATCATACCCCGCCGACCCGGAGCCTGGAGTCCTATACAATTGATCAATTGGACGATGATTCGCTCGACGTAGATCAAGGATGTTAAGCGATAAACAAGAGAATACGGAGAGAAATAAATGAAGACAACAATCAACCGCTGTCGTTGGCTTGCGCGAATCGCGCTAACTGCGCCGGTCGTGCTCGCAATTGGCGCCTGCGATGAAGTCTGCTGCGTGCTCTCCTTCAGCGTGTCCGCCGGTTGGGGCGGCGGCTATGACGAGGAGATTGCCGGGCTCGAAGTAGAGGTCAATGGACAGACGTTCCGCAAAGACGCCGTGAGCGAGGCGCGTGGCGGCACGTGGCTGCCCGTCGACACGAGACAGAACACAACGCCGAGCCCCCCCGGCTGGACGCGAGGTGCGAGGGTTGGATCGTCTGGAACTCAGCACGTGTTCGTGCGGCTCGTGGAGAATTCGCGCGTTGTGGCCGACGGCTCGATATCTTGGAAGCTGGTGCCGAACGTGTTCTGGGACCTTGAGATCACCCGCGACCCGCCGGACGTCCGTCCACTCGGGTCGTGCGGGGTCGGCTACTGGACGATTCCCGTCGGAGACGCCGAGAACGCCGAGCCGGACGACGTCATCCATCTATGCTTGTCGGGGTGGTTTCGTTGATCTCCGCTACCGGGTCGGCTCCAGCCGGACGATCGGCGTCTGGTCGCCCCGGCGGCTGTCGATCGCCACGTAGATGAATCCGTCCGGTCCCTGGCGGACGTCGCGGACCCGGCCCAGGCCTTGGAGGATGGTCTCTGAGGCGACGACGCGGCCGTCTTCCACGGTCAGGCGGTCGATGCGCTGGCCGGCGAGGCCGCCCGCGAACAGGTCGCCGCGCCACTCGGGGAACTGATCGCCCGTGTAGAACATCAGGCCGGATGTGCCGATGGACGGCACCCACACGTGGACGGGCTGCTCCATGCCGTCGGCGTGGGTGGAGGCGTGGATGGCGGCGCCGCTGCGGTAGTGGACGCCGTAGCCGATGACGGGCCAGCCGTAGTTGGCGCCGGGCGCGGCAACGTTGACTTCGTCGCCGCCTTGCGGGCCGTGCTCGGTGATCCAGACGGCGCCCGTCTCGGGATGGAGGGCGAGGCCCTGGGGGTTGCGGTGGCCGTAGCTCCAGATGTCGGGGCGGGCGTCGTCGCGTCCCACGAACGGGTTGTCGGTCGGCACCCGGCCGTCGTCGTGCAGGCGGACGACGACGCCGTGGTGGTTGGACGGGTCTTGGGCCGGGTGGGCGGCCAAGTCGCCCCTTGGCGAGACCTGGCGGTCGCCCACGGTGAGGAAGAGGTGGCCGTGCTCGTCGAAGGCCAGCTTGCAGCCGTAGTGGCCGGCGCCGCGCGAGACGGCCTCGAAGAGCTCGTCCGTCAGCGTGAAGCGGTCGTTCTCGAACGTGCCGCGCACGACGGCGGTGGTGGCGCCCTCCTCGGCGCCCAGCGGCTTGGAAAAGCTGAGGTAGAGGAGGCGGTTGGAGGCGAAGTCGGGATGGGGCAGCGCTTCCATGAGGCCGCCCTGTCCCCGCGCGAGCACCTCGGGAACGCCGGGCACGGGGTCCGGCAGGAGCTGGCCGTCGCGAACGATTCGCAGGCGGCCGTCGCGCTCGGTCACCAGCATGTCGCCGCCGGGAAGGAAGGCGATCGACCAGGGATGAACGAAGCCGTCGGCCACGGTCGTGACGCGATAGTCGTGGCGCACCGTCTGCACGATGTCGCCGGGCTCGACCTGGGCGCAGGCGGGGGCCGCGCAGACGACGATGGCCCAGGCGGCCAGGACGCTGCGCGGGAAGCACGCGGCTCGGCGGCGGCTCGAATCGAAACAAGTTCGCAAATCCAGCGGAAAACGCATTCGCGTAGCGGCTCCTTGCGTGTTCGCCCCAAGGCCGGGGGCGTTGGAAGATCGCCGGGCATCGCCCGAATCAGGCGCCACAAAGTAGGGGGAGCGGGCGGCTTTCGTCCAGCCGGGCCGCGTGGCCGAGGCGCCCGGAAACGGGGTCCCCGTCGCCGAGGCTGGGCGGCCCTCCCGCTGGCCGCGACCGCCGCGGTCGCCGCGAGTGCGACGGCCCGCTCGTCTTGCGGAACCCTCCGCCGTTCGGCTAGGCTCGCTGGCATGGGACCGGCCGCTGGCGAATGCATCCGGGCGCATGTGGCGCCCCGGACCGGGCGCGCAAGATCGCCCCGCGTCCGCGCCGCGCGCCTTCTCTTCTCGACGCTCCTTCTCGCAACGCTCGCGCCTCGTTTCGCGGTCCTCGGGCAGACCTCCGCGCGCGCCTTGGACGGCCGCGCCACGGTCGGCGAAGAGGTCCGCCTGCTGGAGACGTACCCCTTCTTCGATCCCAATCCCGTGCCCGTGCTCGTTCGCGACGCGCGGCTGTATCCCTACCACGCGTTCGAAGGCTACTCGACCGAGTCCGAGCCTCGAGAGTGGAAGGTCGTCGTTCTGGAGAACGCCCTGGTTCGGGTGTTCGTGCTTCCGGAGATCGGCGGCAAGGTCTGGGGGGCGGTGGTCAAGGAGACCGGCCGCGAATTCGTCTATCGCAACGAGGTCGTCAAGTTCCGCAACATTGCGCTTCGGGGGCCGTGGACGTCGGGAGGCATCGAGTTCAACTTCGGGGTCATCGGACACGCGCCGTCGACCGCGACGCCGGTGGACTATGCGCTTCGCGAGAACGAGGACGGCAGCGCGAGCGTCTTCGTCGGGGCCGCCGACCTGCCGTCGCGCACGCGCTGGCACGTCGAGGTTCGCCTGCCGCCGGACCAAGCCGCCTTCGAGACGCGGGCGTTCTGGCACAATCCGACGTCCTTGGAGCAGCCCTACTACAACTGGATGACGGCGGCCGCGTTCGCGCGCGACGACTTGGAGCTGTTCGTGCCGGGCACGTCCTACCTGGAGCACTCCGGCCGCCGGCAGCCCTGGCCGGTCGTCGCCGGCCGCCGCCTTTCGCTCTACCGCGACAACGACTTCGGCGGCCACAAGTCCTACCACGTCGTCGGCGAGCTGAACGACTTCTTCGGCGGGTACTACCACGACGAGGGATGGGGCTGGGGACACTGGGCGCGCCACGAGGACATGCCGGGGCGGAAGATGTGGCTGTGGGCGCTGTCGCGAGAGGGCGGCGTGTGGGAGGACCTGCTGACCGACTCGGACGGGCAGTACGTGGAGTTCCAGGCGGGGCGGCTGCTGGTGCAGTACTCGCCGGGAGAACACGTCAATCCGATTTCGCAGGCCGGATTCGATCCCGTCTCGGCGAGTTCCTGGGCCGAGACTTGGTTTCCGGTGCAGGGGCTGGGCGGACTGTCGGCCGCCTCGCGGCTCGCCGCGATGCACGTGAGCACGGAGATAGCCGAGGGGGCGGAGGAATCGGAGGAAGGGGAAGCCGAGGAAGCTGGGGAATCGGCAACTGCGGGGGCGGCAGCGGGCGAGACGATCCGCGTCAGCGTCGCGCTTCATGCGTTCGGAGATGCCACCGACACGCTGGAAGTGTGGTCGGACGGGCGAAGGATCTCCGCCACGGAAGTGCGGCTGGAGGCCTTGCACCCCTTCGAAGCGGACTTCATGGCGTCCGCCGGCAAGCCGTTCCAAGTGCGGTTGCCTGCCTTGGACCTCCGCTACGACTCGGATCCCGCGAGCCGCGCTCTGTCGCGTCCCTTCGAGACGAGTCCGGCCGCTTGGGACGGCATGTCCGAGGCTGCACGGCGCGTGTTCGAGGGCCGGCAGCTGGCCAGGGGACGGCAATACGGCGGCGCCCGGAGAGCCTTCGCCCGCGCGCTGGACGCCGAGCCGTGGAACCGCGACGCGCTGCTGGGGATGGCCGAGCTCGCCCTCCGGTCGGCCCGCCACGAAGAGGGCGCCGGCCACGTCTCCAAGGCGCTCCAGCTGGACGCCTACGATCCGAAGGCGAACTTCCTGGCCGGGGCGCTGCACTGGGCGGGGGGACGGACGGCGGACGCTCGCGACGCGTTCGGCTGGGCGGCGCGCTCGGTCGCGTACCGGGCGGCCTCGTACGTGCGCCTGGCTCGCATCATGGTCGCCGAGCGCCGTTGGGACGAGGCGAAGCGCTATGCCGAGCGGGCCTTGGAATTCGATGCCCGCGGCGTGTCGGCGCTGGAGGTGACGGCCGTGGTTGGCCGAGCGACCGGCGACACCGCGGCGGCCCGGCGCGCGCTCGCCGAGGTGGCCGAGATCGATCCGCTCCACCACTTCGTCGCGGCCGAGCAATACTTGGCGGCGCCGAGCCCGGCCTCGGAGCGCAGACTGATGGACGGGCTTCGCGGCGAGTACCCGGCCCAGGCGTTGCTGGAACTGGCCGTCGGCCATGCGGACCTGGGGCGGCCCGGCGACGCGACGCGCTTGCTGGAGCTGGCCGCCCGGCACGGCGCCAACCCGGTGATTGCCGCTTGGCGGGCCTACTTGGCCCAGGACGCCGCGCTGCTCGACGAGCCCGGCGATCCCGCCTTCGCCTTTCCGTTTCGTCCCGAGTCGCTGCCCGTGCTGCAATGGGCCGCCGAGCGGAACGAGCATTGGACTTGGCGCTACCTGCTGGCCCTGGAGCTCTGGGCGCTGGACCGGCCCGGCGAGGCGGCGCGCGTCTTCGAGTCGTTGGGAGACGAGCCGGACTACGGGCCTGCGTACGCGGCGCGCGGCCTGTTCCTGCAAGAGACGCAGGGCCGCGACCCGGCCCCGGACTTGGCCCGCGCGGTCTCCTTCGCGCCGGACAGCCGGCCGTTGCGGATCGAGCAGATTCGGCAGGCGCAGAGCCGGCGGGCCGCGCTGGAGATGTCGGCGGCCGCGCTGGAGGCGTTTCCGGGCGACTACGACCTGGAACTTCTTCGGGCGCGGGCGCTGGTTCTGGCGGGCGCCTGCGGACCGGAAGCGCTCGGCATCCTGGAGCAGGTGCAGGCGTTGCCTTCGGAGAACGCCCGGGACAACCGCAAGCTGTTCGTCGCGGCTCACCTGACGGCGGCGGCCTGCCTGGTGGGCGCGGAGGCGGACCGGACCGCAACCACGGCCGGGTGGCCCGCCGCGAGGGTCCATGTCGAAGCCGCGCTCGGCTGGCCGGAGAACCTCGGCCAAGGCCGCCCCTACGAGCCCGACGAGCGCGTGGCGACGTTGCTGCTGGCGGCTCCCTTCGACGACGCTCTCTCGCCGGACGAGCGAAGGCGCCTCTTGCGCGCGGTGGTGGACGCGACGCCTGCCGTGGCCGGCGCGATCCGCCGGACCCTCTCCCGCGCCGATCTTCCTGCCGCCCTGGCGCTCTACGCGCTCGGAAGGCGCGACGCCCTCGCGGACCTGGGGCAGGCCGTCGCCGCGACGCCCCCCAGCCCGGACAGCCGCGACTCGCCCGGCGGCGCTCCCGCGGCCGATCCCGCGAACGTGCCCCCCGCGCCGGACGATCCCGACCGCATGGTCAGGCAGGCGGCGGCTTGGCTTGCCGACCCCGAGCTGGATCGATGCGGACTGTCGGCCCGGCTGGTGGAGCGGTTTCCCGAGCAGTTTCAGGACGTCGACGGGCGCATTCTGCTCGTCGGCCTTCGCTTGGCGACGAGCGCCTGGGCGTTGGGCCGTCCCGCCCCGGCCCGCTGCTGACGGCGTCCGCGCCGCCGCGTCGCCGTCCCCTTGCGTCCCAGCCAGTCCACCGCGACTGCCGAAGGCCGCCGCCCGGCGGCCATGATCTTCATCCTCGTCACGGTCTTCATCGACGTGCTGGGAATCGGGATCATCATCCCCGTGCTGCCCGAGCTGGTGAAGGACTTCGCGGGCGGCAGCACGGCGGCGGGAGCGCGGTGGTACGGGCTTCTGGCGTCCTCGTACGGCGTGGCCCAGTTCTTGTTCGCGCCGGTGCTGGGGGCGCTCTCGGACCGCTTGGGACGCCGTCCGGTCATCCTGGTCGCGCTCTTCGGGCTGGGCGTCGACTACGTGGTCATGGGGCTGGCGCCGTCCGTCGGCTGGCTCTTCGCGGGGCGCGTCCTGGCCGGCGTTCTGGGCGCGAGCGTCACGACGGCGCACGCCTACGTCGCCGACGTTTCGGCGCCTGCGGAGCGGGCCAAGAACTTCGGACTGGTCGGCGCGGCCTTCGGGCTGGGATTCGTCGTCGGGCCGGCCATGGGCGGTCTGCTGGGAGGCGTGGACGTGCGGCTGCCGTTCTTCGCGTCGGCGGCGCTGGCGCTGGTCAACTGGCTGTACGGCTTCTTCGTGCTGCCCGAGTCGCTGCCCGAGGACAAGCGCGACGAGTTCCGCTGGGCGAAGGCCAACCCGGTGGGCAGCCTGAGGGTCCTGCGCTCCTACCCGCTGGTGCGCGGGCTGGCCGTGGCGTTCGTCTTCATGGCCTTGGGCCAGCGGGGCCTGGAGACGGTCTGGGTCCTCTACACCGGCCACAAGTTCGGCTGGGACGAGATGGCCAACGGGCTCTCGCTTGCGCTTGTAGGGGTGATGGCCGCGGTGGTCCAGGGGAAGCTCGTGCAGCCGGTCGTCGGACGCCTGGGCGAGCGGCGGGCGATCCTGGGCGGGCTGGGCGTGGCGGTGGCGACGTTTCTGGGCTACGGGCTGGCGACCCAGGGCTGGATGCTCGTCGCCTTCATCGTGCTGGGCTCCATCGGCGGCGTGGCGGGGCCCGCCATCCAAGGGCTCGTGGCGGGGGCCGTGGACCCGCTCGATCAGGGCAAGGTGCAGGGCGGCCTTCAGTCCGTCATGAGCCTCACCGGCATCTTCGCCCCGATGATCTTCGCCAGCGGCCTCTTCAGCTACTTCACGTCCGCGGACGCGCCGGTGGAGCTGCCGGGCGCGCCGTTCCTGCTGGGCGCGGTCATGTACTTGGTGGCGCTGTGCGTCCTCGCGCGCCTGTTTCGGCGATTGCCGGGCCGGTAGCGACGGGCCGCGAACGCAGCGGCCAAGCCCGGCGACGCCCATCGGGCCGAGGGAGACGGACTTGGCGAACCGCTTGCCGGCGCCCGCGCGCCGGCGCCGCAAGCTCAGCGCAGGCGCGGCTTTCCGGCCAGCTCCGGGAAGCGGTAGACGATCACGCCGCTGCCGGGCGCGTTGTCGATGTCGACGTAGCCCTTGTCCACCATGTCGCGCAGCTCCGTCTCCACTTCCTCGAAGTTGCGGTTCGTGGCCATGACGGCTTGGGTCACCGTCAGTTCTCCGCCGTTCTTCACGGCGGCCTGCAGCAGGGCCTGCTGGAGCGTCGGGGGCTCCGTCTTCGCCGCCGGCAGGCTGCCCCGGGCGCGCGCCAGAGCGAGCTGGCGAGGGTGCGGCGCGTGCCCGGATCGAATGTCGGCCTTGCGAACCAGCGACTTCATGGCGAAGAGGTCGTAGATCTGTCCGACGCCGAGCAGCCCGAACGTCAGGAACCACAAGATCCCGGTGCCCACCTTGCCCAGATAGAAACGGTGAATGCCCGCGGCGCCGAACAGCCAAGCGCACCAAAGGCCGTAGCTGATGCCGGTCGAGTGGCCGGACTCGTAGACGGGTTCGCTGCCTGCGGGCGAAGGGTTCGACATGTTGATGTTCACGTTCACGGGCAGGCGCCCGCTTTCGGCGCCCCCGTGTTGCGGCGGCTCGTTCATCGTCGTTTCCGGTCGTTGTTGTTGGTGATGTCCAAAGCCTAACCTACGAACGGGGCTCGAAAACGTGCCAGTCGTTCCCGTGGCCGCCTGCCGGACCGCGCCGCCGCCTGCCCGCCGTGCGGCGTTCCTTCCGTCGATTCGCTCGCTTGCCGGACAACGCGGCGCGCGGACGGGCGCCCGCCGTTCGACGGCGCGGGCGGTCCCGCAAGTTCGCTCGCCTGCTGGACAAACGCGGCGGCAAGCCGCAAGCTGTCTGCTCTGGACGCGCCCGTGGCGGTCCTGCCGCGGTCGGCCCGCCCTCGGTCGGTCCCCGCTCGGACGGCCCGAAGCGCCGGTGGCCGTCCAGGCCCGCGAAAATCTACGGCGGCGCGGGCGGAATCCTTCAAACTTGCAAAGGGGAGCACGGAACATGATTCGGACAACGGTCTTCGCAGGCGCGGTCTTGGGACTCGCGGCGTGCGGCCCGCCGGAAGCGGCGGACGACCAAGCCGGCGAAGAGGCGGCCGGCGACGCGATGGAGGCGCGCGTCGTGATCACCGAGCCGGCGGACGGGGCGGTGTTCGACGAGGGCACGGTGCGCGTGACCATGGAGGTCGAGGGGCTCGTGGTCGCCCCCGCCGGCACCATGGACGCCGGCACGGGCCACCACCACCTGATCGTCAACGGCGACGTGGACTGGGCGCTGCCCATTCCCAACGATCCCGGCGTCCATTACCACATGGGCTTGGGCGAGACCGAGTTCACGCTGGAGGACCTGCCCGCCGGAGAGCACCGCATCATCGCCGTGGTGGCCGACGGCGTGCACGTGCCCGTCGATCCGCCCGTGAGCGACACGATCACCGTCGTCGTCCGCTAGCGGCGGCTCCGAGCGCTTGCAGGCGCAGCGCCGCACCCCCGGGCGAATGCGGCGTCCGCTGTGCTCGCCGGCCCGCGCCGTCGCTCTGGCGGCTTGCGCCGTCGCCCTGGCCACGTGCGCGGAAATCGCCGACCGGGGGCTTGTCGCGAGGGCCGGCCCGTGGCGGCTCTCGGAGGACCGGCTGGCCGAGCTGCTCGTGGCGGCCCAGCCGTTTCCGCTCGAAGCGGACGCGGCGCGCGAGCTAGCCCGGCACTGGGAAGCCGCCGCGGCGTTCGCGCTGCAATGGACGGCGGGCGACTCTCTCCTCGCCAAGGAAGCGGCCGAAGTCGCGGCTTGGCCCCAGCGCCGGGCGGCGTTGCTGCAGGCCGACCTGGAAGCGCGCCTCGGCCCCCAGGCGGCGGTGCCGGCGGACTCGGCGGCCGCGCTGTTCGACGAGGGCGGGCTGCGGCTGGTCGCGCACGTGCTGCTCCGGGCGCCGGAGGACGCTCCGGCCAACCTGCGGACGGTGCAGCGTCGTTCGGCGCAGCGCATCCTGGACGAACTGGCGGCGGGCGGCTCCTGGACGCAGGCGGTCGCCCAGAGCGACGACGAGCGGACCCGGGACCAGTCGGGCGTGCTGGGCGTGACCGCCCGGGGCGAGCTGCCGCCGTCCCTGGACCGGGCCGCCTTTCGCTTGGCGCCGGGAGAAGTTGCGCCGGTGGTGCAGTCGGCCGAGGGCTTCCACGTCGTGTACCGGCCCCGCTTCGAGGAAGTCCCGCTTCTCTTCGCTCGCGGCGTGTCGGCGCGGCGGCTCGCGAGCTTGGCCGAGCAGGCCGACGAGGAGGCCCGCCGCGCCCAGGGCCTCGAGGCGCACTCCCGGGCGGCGGCCGTCCTGGCCCGGATCGCGAGGGCGCCCGGCAGGTGGCTGGAGTCCGGCCAGCCGTTGGCGTCGTGGCAAGGCGGCGAGCTGCGCGCGGACGTGGCGTCCCGGGTTCTCCTTTTCTTGGGGGAGGAAGAGCGATCTGGGCTGGCCTCGGCCGCCGAAGCGGATCGAATCGCGTTCGTGGAGCGCCTGGCCGTCGAAGAGATGCGCCTTGCGGCCGCGCTCGCGAACGGAGCGCAACTATCCCCCGAAGCGGCTCGCGCCCTGGAGCGAGACCACGCCGAAGAAGTCGAGTACTGGACGCTGGCCCTGCGCCTCGCCGATCCCGGCGCGCCTTCCCGAGATGCGCTGGCTCGTCACATGGACGCCCTGGTGGCGCGCCGCGGACAAGCCCGGATGCTGCCTCCCCTGCTGGCCGCGTGGCTTACGGCCGAGACGGGCACGAGACTGCGCGAAGAAGGCGTGCTGGCCGCCGTCGCCAAGGCCAAGCGAACGCTCGGCGAGCCCTTGCGTTGACTCGGGGCCGGACGGCCGCCTTGACTCGGCCTCGGCCTCCTCTAGGTTTTTCTGTCCTCCGGAAGGCGCGAAGCGTCGAGCGCCACGGTCCGGCCTTGCACCGGTAGAGCCCATGGTCCATCTGGACGGCGTCACCAAATACTACGGTAGCAAGCGCGCGCTGGGTCCCGTCTCGTTCGAGATCGACGCCGGCGACACGGTGGGCTTTCTGGGGCTCAACGGCGTCGGCAAGACCACCTTGCTGCGCATTCTCGCCTGCGGGCTCCGCCCGTCGTCCGGCACGGTGCGCGTCGACGGTCTCGACGTCTTCGACCAGCCGCACGAGGTCCGAAAGCGCGTCGGCTACCTGCCCGAGTCGCCGCCCCTATACGCCGACATGACGGTCGGCGACTTCCTGGCCTTCGCGGGCCGGCTCCGGGGACTGTCGCGGGCCGGAGTCGAGCGCCGCGTGCCCGAAGTGGAGGAGCGGACGCGCGTCCGGGAAGTCCACGACATGCCGGCCCGGGCCCTCTCGCAGGGATACCGGCAGCGCGTGGGCGTGGCGCAGGCCATCGTCCACGATCCCGATCTGCTCATCCTGGACGAGCCCACGCACGACCTCGACCCCGTCCAGATCGTGGAAATGCGCGAGATGATCCGCGATCTCAAGGACTCGCACACCATCCTCATCTCCAGCCACATCCTTCCCGAGATCAGCCAGACCTGCGACCGGCTGCTCATCCTGGACGACGGCGAGATCGTGGCGTCCGGCACCGAGGCCGAGCTGAGCGACCAGTTCCTGGGACCCCGAGAATTCCTGGCGGCGGTGCGATGTGGCGACGCGGCCAAGGCGGAGGACGCCGAGCGCGTCGCTCGCAGGACGCCCGGCGTGAGCGGCGTGCGGCGCGACGAGACGGACGGCGGAGAAGCGGGCACGGTCACGCTGCGGGTCCAGAGCAAGGCGGACGCGCGCGCCGACGTGTGCCGTGCGCTGGTGGAGGCGGGCCACGACGTCGTGGCGCTTCGGCAAGCGGAAGGCGGACTGGAGCGGATCTTCGTCGGCCTGGTGAGGGGCGCCAAGGCGTGAGGGGCGCGTTCCGGGTCGTCTTTCGGCGCGAGTTCGCGGCCTACCTGCGCTCGCCCATGGGCTACGTGGTGGGCGCCGCCGTGCTCCTGCTGGACGGGCTGCTCTTCTACGCGCAGGCGTTGGGTCCGGCGGCGGGCGAGCGTCTCTCGGGCATGGTCCTGGCGAGCTTCTTCTTCAACGCCAGCGGCTTGACCGCCGTGGCCGCGGTGGCGCTGTCGGTGCGGCTGATCGCCGACGAACGGCAGACGGGCACTCAGCTGCTCCTCGACACGTCGCCGGTGCACGACTGGCAGGTCGTGCTGGGCAAGTTCGCTTCGGCGCTGGCCTTCCTGTCGCTCATCAACTTGGCCACGCTCTACATCCCCTTGCTCGTCATGGTCAACGGGAAGGTGTCGGTCGGGCACGTGCTGATCGGCTACGCGGGGCTGTCGCTTCTGGGCGCGAGCGTACTGGCGGTGGGCATCTTCGCGTCCTCGCTGACGCGCCATCCGCTGGTCGCCGCCGCCGTGGGGTCCGCCATCACCGGGACGCTCTTCCTGTTCTGGCCCCTGGCGCGCATCTCCGGACCTCCGCTGTCCGGCTTCCTGGCATCGATGGCGCTCCACGGGCGGCGCTTCGCGGGCTTCCAGGCCGGCCAGTTCCACACGAGCGACTTCGTGTACTATCTGCTGCTGGCGGTCTTCTTCCTCTTCGCGGCGATCCAAGTGATGGAGGCCAAGCGATGGGAGTGAGACGCGGAGCGGTCGTCGAGCGGCTCTGGCTGGGCTGGCTGGTCGCGGGCGGACTGGCGGCCGTGCTCGTCGCGATGCGCGCGCTGGAGGAGTGGAGCGGGGCGCAGCGGGTCGTCGGCGCGGTCGGCGCGGCGGCGGCTCTGGCGGGCGTCGCGTGGCAGGCCGCGGCCTGGCGGCGGGCGGAGGGAGAGAGACGGACCGCCGAACTCGTGCTGGCGCTGGCGTACGCGGGCTGCGCGCTGGCCCTGGCGGGCTTCCTGGGCGGATCGGACGCCGGACTGGAGTGGCTGGGCGCCGACTTCGACTCGCCGCGCGAACGGAGCCGCTTCAAGAACTTGGCGCTGGCCGCCTCGTCGATCGTGCTGGCTTGGTCGATCCTGCCGGGGCTGGCCGCGCACTGGGCGGCGAGGCAGGGAGGGAGCCCGGGCGGCCTGGCCGTCGACGTGCGCCGCATCCGCGAGACCGCGTTCGCGGCGCTGGGAACGGGGATGCTGGCCGCGACGCTCTTGCTGGCGGGCTTCGCCGGGTCGCTGCGCAGCCGGACGGTCGACTTCAGCTACTTCAAGACGTCGGTGCCCGGCGACGCCGTCCGCGAGATCGTCGCCAACTTGGACGGCCCGCTGCAGGCCGTCCTCTTCTTTCCGGAGATCAACCCGGTCAAGGACGAGATCGTCGCCTACTTCGAGGGGCTCTCTCGCGCGACGGGCAACGTCTCTCTGGAGACCTACGACCGGTTCGAGCAGCCCAGGCTCTCGGCCGAGTACGACACCCGCGCCGACGGGGACGTCTTCCTGCGGATGGGCGAGCGCCGGGAACGCCTGGCCTTCGCCACCGAAATCGACGAGGCCCGGGGCCAGCTCGTCGGCTTGGACGGCCGCGTGCAGCGGGCGCTCCTGCTCTTGGTGCGCGACGAGCGCACGGCCTACGCGACGATCGGCCACGGCGAGTTCAACGACCCGTTCGCGCGCATCGCGCCCGGCAGCCGCGACGGGGCCGCCGAGGAGCCGCAGGGCTACACGCTGGACGGCCGGGCCGACGCCGCGCCCCAGCCGCTCAACGCGCTGCGCAGCCTGCTCGGCCTGCTGGGATACGAATACAGCGATCTCGGCGTGCGCGAGGGGCTCGGGGACCGGGTGCCCGACGACGCGGCCCTGGTGATGGTCATCGGCCCCCGCCGGCGCTTTCTGGAGGCCGAGACCGCGGCCCTGCGCGAATACCTGGAGCGGGGCGGCTCGCTGCTGTTCGCCCTCGAGCCGGGCGCCGAGTTCAGCTTGGAGGACTACGAAGACCTCTTGGCGGTGGAGGCCGACACCGCCGTCCTGGTCGACGACGTCCGCCACCTGCGCCTGACCGGCGGCCCTTCCGACGCCCGCTTCGCGGTCACGAACCGCTTCTCCGCGCACCCCGCCGTCACCACCGCCGGCCGCGAGGGTGCCACCACCGGGATGGCCATTCTGGGCGCGGTGCCGCTCTGGCCGCCGGGCGAGTCGGGCACGCCCTGGGACGACGCCGTCACCCCCGTCGTGCGGTCGCTCATGTCCAGCTTCGTGGACCGCAACGGCAACTGGCGCTACGACGACGGGCTGGAGATGCGCGGCAACTACGACTTGGCGGTCGCGGTGGAGCGGCCGGTCGGCGAGGGCGGCCGCGCGGGTGGGCGCGCCTTGATTTACGGCGACGCGGAGATGTTCACGGACCCCGTGGTCGCCAGCTTGGCCCTGAACGCGGCGGTGCTGGCGGACGGCATTCGCTGGCTGGGGCGCGAAGAGGAGTTCGCGGGCCAGATCGAATCGGAGGAAGACGTGCCCATCGTCCACACCCGCTCCGAGGACGTGGCGTGGTTCTACGCGATCATCTTCGGGGCGCCGCTGCTGGCGCTGGGCGCGGGCGCCGCCGTGCTGTACCGGCGCAGGCCCGGCTTGGCGGAGGCGGCCTCGTGAGGCCGTCGCAGCGGCCGAAGTCCGGCGCGTCCGCGGCGGGGCCGCCGGGCCGCTTTCGCCTCGAGGCCGTCTCGTGAGGCGCAGGCTGCTGATTCACGGGGCGCTGTTCGTCGCGGCGGCCCTGGCCGCGTACCTGACGTGGACCAGCCCCGAAGTGGACGTGACCGACCAGCGCCGGTTCCTCGCGTGGGCCCGCGACACGACCGACGTGGCGGCGGTCCGCTACGTGTCGCCGGAGAAGACCATGCGGATCGAGCGCCGGACCGACGAGAGCGGGACGTTCCTGTGGGGGATCGAATCCGGCGAGGGAACGCTGGCGGGCTCGTATCCGGTCGGCGCCGCCGGTTCCACGTTGGTCGGCCGCTTGGCTTCCTTGCGCGTCATCCGTCATTTGGGGCCGCTGTCCGCCGAGGACCGCGCGCAATACGGCTTGGCCGAGCCGGCGCGCCGGATCGAGCTGGAGTTCGGCGACGAGCGTCGCGAGCTGCTGCTCGGCGACAGCGTCTACGGCGCGCACCACCGCTACGCCATGGACGCCGAGAGCGGGGTCGGCTACGTGCTGCCCGGCGAGATCGTGCGCCCGCTGCGCTCGGGCGAAGGCGCGTTGCGGGAGCGCTGGATACACGAGTTCCGCGAGACGGACGTGGGGCGCGTTCATGCGACCTCGCCAGGGGGCGAGCGCGTCATGCTGCGCTCGGACGAGGGCGACTGGACGCCGCGCGGGGGAGGGCCGCCCGACCCGACGTTCGACAACTTCATGCAGCGCGTGGAGCACATGGCCATCGACGGCTTCGACAGCCTGCCGCCGCCGGACTCGATGGCGCCGATGCTGCGCCTGGAGTACTTCGACGACGACGGCGACGCCATGGGCTTTCTGGAGCTGGCGCGCTACGACGACGGGCGCGGTCCCTACTACTTGCGAAGCGAGCGCACGCGCATCTGGGCGCGCGCCTTGGCGGCGCTGGCCGAACGCGTCGAAGAGGCGCTGGCGGACCTTTTCTGAAGCCGGCCGACCGGCGGGCCGGAGCCGCGCAAGGACCGGAGGTGCACTGAAATGCCAAGCCACGATCTTCGGATCACGTTGGGAATCGAGGAAGAGTTCTTCCTGGTCGACCCGGAGACGCGCGACCTGGTCGCCGATCCCGATCCGGGGATCTTGGAGGAGTGCCGGCGCAACGCCGGCGCACACGGAGTCACCACCGAGTTCCTTCGCGCCCAGGTGGAGACGACCAGCCGCGTCTGCCGCTCGGTCCAGGAGGTTCGGACTGCGCTTCGCGAGACGCGCGGCGTGGTGGCCGCGGCGGCCGCCCGCCACGGCGCGTCGATCCTCGCGGCGTCCACCCATCCCTTCGGGGCTTGGCGCGACCAAATGACCACCCCTCGCGACCGCTACGCCAACTTCGAGACGACCTTCCAGGACGCCGTCCGCCGCTTGCTGGCCGGGGGCATGCACGTCCACGCCGGCTTCGGCGACCCGGATTCGCGCGTCCGCGTCATGACCGCCGTCCGCCGTCATCTGCCGCTGCTGCACGCGCTGTCCACTTCGTCGCCCTTCAACGCGGGCCACGAGACGGGCTTCAAGTCCTACCGGCTCAACATCCTCGGCGCGCTGCCCCGCACCGGCATCCCCGCGCCCCTGTCCTCTTGGGCGGACTACGACGATCTCGTCTCCCAGCACCGCCGCATGGAAGTCGTCCGGGACGGCAGCGAGTTCTGGTGGGACATTCGTCCGGCGGCCGTCTTCCCGACCGTCGAGATGCGCATCTGCGACATCTGCACGCGCATCGAGGACGCCGTGTCCATGACGGCCCTCTACGCCTGCCTGGTGCGTCGCCTCTTGCGCCAGTGCCTGGCCGGCGAACTGCCGCCGGAGCCTCCGACCGAGATCATCTCCGAGAACCGGTGGATCGCCCAGCGCTACGGCGTGCTGGCGTTCCTGGCGGACGAGCAGGCGGGCGGGCGCATCGACGTGGCGGACTGCGCGGCCCGGCTCGTGGACGAGCTGGCCGAGGACGCCGAGGCCTTGGACTGCGCGGGCGAGCTCGGCCGGATTCTCGACATCGTGCGCGACGGCAGCAGCGCGGACCGCCAGATCGACCACTACCGGCTGCGGCGGCTCGAGGGCGACGATCACCAGACCGCCTTGAAAGCGGTGGTGGACCTGATCGTGGACGAGACGCTCGAAGGCGTGACGATCGCGTCCCAGTGACGATCGCGTCTCGGTGACGATCGCGTCTCGGTGACGAACCCGAGCGGAGCGCCGGCCGGCTTCGCCGCGCTTCGGCAAGAGGTGGTCGAATGCCGGCGATGCCCTCGCTTGGTCGCGTGGAGGGAGAAGACGGCCCGCGAGAAGCGAGCGTCGTTTCGCGGCGACGACTATTGGGGCCGGCCGGTTCCGGGATTCGGCGATCCACGGGCTTGCGTGCTCGTCGTGGGGCTCGCGCCGGCCGCCCACGGCGCCAACCGCACCGGACGCATGTTCACCGGAGACCGGGCGGGAGACTGGTTGTTCCGGGCCATGCACAGGGCGGGCCTTGCGAACCAGGCGCTGAGCCGCGACCGCGAGGACGGCCTCGCGCTGCGGAGCGCCTACGTGACGGCGGGAGTGCGATGCGCGCCGCCCGCCAATCGTCCGGCCACCGGCGAACGCGACCGATGCCTGCCCTTCCTCCACCGCGAACTCGATCTCTTGGAGACCACGCTCACCACCGTCGTGGCGCTGGGCGGCTTCGCCCAAGCGGTCGTGCTTCGCGCGCTGTCCGAACGCGGTCTGCCGGTTCCCCGGCCGCGGCCGGCGTTCGCCCACGGGGCCGAGGCGCGCGTGGGTTCGCTGCTCGTGCTGGGCTCCTATCATCCCAGCCAGCAGAACACGTTCACGGGCAAGCTGACCGAGGCGATGTTCGACGCCGTTTGGCGACGGGCCGCGGGGCGAGTCCGCCCGACGTCCGAGCCCGGCGGGCCTCCAGAGCCGCGCGGCGCTTGACGGTTATACTTGAGCCATGGCTCTCCAAGGCGCTTCGCTCCGTCTCCCCGATCCGGGGCAAGCCCTTCCGGGAAGGCCCGTTCCCCTCGAAGGACCCGGCCTTCACCACGTCACTGGCGTCCGGCTGTCGCCGCCGTTCCCGAGCGGTCTGCAGCGAGCCTGCTTCGCCATGGGGTGCTTCTGGGGCGCGGAGCGCATGTTCTGGGACGTGCCGGGCGTTCACGTGACCGCGGTCGGCTACCAGGGCGGCGACACGCCCAATCCCACCTACGAGGAAGTCTGCACCGGACGGACCGGCCACGCCGAAGTCGTGCTGGTGGTCTTCGATCCCGACCGGCTGGACTACGGCTCGCTGCTCACCGCGTTCTGGGAAGGGCACGATCCGACCCAGGGAATGCGGCAAGGGGCCGACTTGGGGACGCAGTACCGGTCGGCCGTCTTCACCGAAGGGGACGCGCAGACGCGCTTGGCTCTGACGTCCAAGGCCCGCTACCAGGAGACGTTGCGCGCCGCCCGCTTCGGAGCCGTCACCACCGAGATTCGCGCCGCCCCGGAATTCTACTATGCCGAGGCGTACCACCAGCAGTACTTGGCCAAGAACCCCGGCGGCTACTGCGGGCTTGGCGGAACCGGCCTCGCATGTCCGAGCGTGCCCTAGCGGCGCGGACGCCGGTCTCGCGAGACGCGGGACGCCCATGGGAAACAGCATGACGCGGTCCAACCGCCCCGACAACGGACCTCACTGGCGCCGCCGCCTGTACGTCATCCTGTTCGAGGGCGACCGGCACCGGCTGGGCAAGCTCTTCGACGAAGGGCTCATGGTGGTCATCCTGGCCAGCGTCGCGGTCGTGATGCTGGATTCGGTCGTCTGGGTGCAGGAGCGCTACGCCTTCTGGCTGCACTTGTTCGAGTGGATCTTCACCATCCTGTTCACGATCGAGTATGCGGCGCGCTTGGCGTCGGTCCAGTCGAAGCGCCGCTACGCGCTCAGCTTCTTCGGCATCGTGGACCTGCTCTCGATCGTGCCGACGTACGTGAGCCTGCTCCTGCCCGGCACGCAGATGCTGGCGGTCATTCGCCTGCTCCGGGTGCTGCGCGTCTTCCGCGTGCTCAAGCTGGTGCGCTATCTGGGCGAGGCCGACATGCTCGGCCGCGCGCTCGTGGCCAGCCGCTACCGCATTGCCGTGTTCCTGATCGCAGTGCTGACGACCGTCGTGATTCTGGGCTCGTTCATGTACTTGATCGAGGGACCGGCGGCCGGCTTCACGTCCATACCGGTGTCGGTGTACTGGGCGGTGGTGACGCTCACGACCGTGGGATTCGGCGACATCACGCCCATGACGGCGTTCGGCCAGTTCATGGCGGCGATGATCATGCTGTTGGGATACAGTCTGATCGCCGTGCCGACGGGCCTCGTCAGCGCCGAGATGGTTCATGCGGTCTCCGGGGGGCGCGGATCGGACAGCACGCGCGAGACAGGGCCGGCCATCTGCACGATCTGCCGCTCCGGCCAGCACGACGTCGACGCCAGGTTCTGCAAGAAGTGCGGCGCGAGGGTGGCCGCCCGGCGCCACCGTCCGGGACGCGGCCTTCCGGAGCGGGAGGACTGACGCGCATGGACGACGCGGCCCGTTCCCCCACAACGTCGCTGGAGAAGGCGAAGGCCGACGTGGTGGACGTGCTCAGCGAGTGCTTCGCGCAGGACCATCTGTCGCTGGGCCAGTTCGAGCGGCTGCTCGACGCGGCTCAAGGCGCGCAGAGCGCGGAAGAGCTCGGCAAGGTGGTCGAGCGTCTCCCGGCCGGCGCCGCCGACTTCGGCCACTTGCCGGCCCCGCCGCCCGCCTCCGGCTCTCCGGAGGCTCAGGTTCCGGCGGTCCCGGCCCCGTCGCCGTCGCGCCGCAACGACCAAGCCATTGCCGTCTTCGGCGAGGCCAAGCGCCAGGGGGCGTGGGCGCCGGCCGCGGAAACCAAGGCGGTCGCGGTCATGGGATCGGTCGAGCTCGACTTCCGCGAAGCCGCTCTGCCGCCCGGCGACGTGACCGTCTTCGCCGTGACCTTCTTCGGTTCCGTGGAGATCGTCGTGCCCCCGACCCTCCAGGTCGAATGCGCCGTGTCGGCCGTGTTCGGAAGCGCCGAGCACGAGGTCCCGAAGTCCGCGCAGGCCCGGCCGGATTCCCCGCGCACCACGCTGCACGTCCGGGGCGTTTCCGTGTTGGGTTCGGTCGAGATTCACTACCGGCACCCCGGCGAAACGAAGCGCGAAGCCAAGCGCCGACGACGTGTGGAGAAGCGCGAACGCCGGCGCATCGCCAAGCGAGGCCGGCGCGGCTAAGCGCGGCGCCGCGGTAGTCGGCGGCGGCGCCGACTCCCTCGTGCAACTGACCGGCGCCGTGGCGGTGGGCGCATTCGTGTTCTTGTCTCGCCCACGGCGCCGTCCGTTGCGGAGCCGGGTTGCAACGGCGACGCCTCTGCTATGCTATATTCTCGCGTCCGTTGTCCGGTCGTGGATCAGCTCGCCTGAACATGGATGGTCAGATCGCATGAATCACGCCTCCCCCCCCCCCCCCCCCCCCCCTTCTTGCTCTAGGTCTAGGGCTCCGGCCAGTGTCGGTCGTGGCCGCGCGCGGCTCAAGCCAAAGCGCGGGCGTACGGTCGCTGATTGCGCGCCGACTCCGATGACGTTCGGCCGCGTGGCCGCTCGGGCCGCCGGAGCCGTCGGCATCGTGCTGGCGGGCCTCGGCGGGCTTGGCTGGCTCGGGGACGGCCTCGCAGCCCAGACCCCCACGGTGACGGGGCTGTCGGTGAACTCGCCTGGGGACGTAGGCCTTGTGAAGAACGGTGTAAGCAGGACCGACGAGTTCTGGAACGACGAGACGATCCGAGTCAAGGTAGCGTTCAGCGCTTCGGTGGACGTGACGGGCACGCCGCACGTGGTGCTGGGGATCGATTCGTGCACGGACTGCTTTGCGGAATACGCTTCGGGCACGGGGACGGACACGCTGGTGTTCGCTTACGAGGTCTTGCACCCCGACACGGACTCGACTGGGCTCAGCATTGCGGCGGACGCGCTGAAGCTGAACAGCGGGACGATCACCGCGTCCAGCGGCGGCATAGCGGCAAACTTGAACATGGGGGCGCACGCGTTCACGGACGACGCGGCCCGCAAGGTCAACACGGTCGAAAAAGGCCCTTCCAACTCCAATAGCAGCATCATCAACATTCTTCAGAACGACCCGGCGAGCGGCGACACCTACAAGCTCGGCGAGACGATCTGGATCACGTTGCAGTACGACGGGCGGGTGGGCTTCCAAGGTTCTTTTGGGGGCAACCAGATCAAGGTTCTGATAAAGATCGGCGACAAGGTCCGGCGGATGGACTACGACAGCGGCGCCAACTCTTGGTCGGGCGGTATATCGGGATGGGTTTTCCGTTACGCGGTGCAGGCGAACGACCTGGACGCCGACGGGTACACCATCGAGGGGCGTGCGGTGATCGGCGCAAATATCAGTCACTTTGCGGCCCGCAACGTGGGTCGTCAGGCGATCGTGAACGACGGGGATCGCAAGGTGGACGGGAGCCAGGGTCCGCCGGGGGTGACGAGCGTGACGTTGGGCGCGCCGGCGGGGGGCGACACGCACTTTGCGGGCGACACGGTCGAGGCGACGGTGAAGTTCACGCAGCCAGTGGCGGTGGACACGACGGGCGGCAAGCCGCAGCTGGGTTTGCGGATCGGTTCGAGCACGCGCCAGGCGCCGTACGTGTCGGGGACGGGCACGACGGACGTGGTGTTCCGGTACGTGGTGGTGGCGGCGGACGCGGACGCGGACGGGCTGGCCGTTCCCGGCAATGCGCTGGGTCTGAACGGCGGGACGATCACGGACACGACCTCTTCGTCGCCTCCGAGCGCGGTGCTGGCGTTGCGGGAGTCGGCGTTGGGCAACCAGAGCGGCCACAAGGTGGACGGTTCGGCGGCGGTGGGCGTGGTGGGCTTGGCGCTGACGAGCAGTCCGGCGAGCGGGGACACGTACGGGTTGAGCGAGGCGATCGAGGCGCGGGTGACGTTCAACCGATCGGTGGCGGTGACGGGCACGCCGCAGTTGGACTTGTTGTTTGGGACGGACACGGTTCAGGCGGACTACGTGTCGGGCGGCGGCGGGACGGCGTTGACGTTCCGGCACGTGGTGGCGTCGGGCGACGTGGACGCGGACGGGTTGAGCGTGGACACGCTGAAGCTGAACGGCGGGACGATCGTGGACGCGCGGTCGGGCGGCGCGGCGGCGGGCCGGGCGCTGGGCGCGCACGTCGCGATCACGGACGACGGGAACCACAAGGTGGACGGTTCGGTGGAGGTCGCGCCGGCGGTGACGGGCGTGTCGTTCGCGAGCGCGCCGGCGGCCGGGGGCGTGTACGAGTTGGGCGAGCGGATCGAGGTCGAGGTGACGTTCGACAAGCTGGTGGACGTGACGACGACGGACGGCACGCCGTCGCTGGCGCTGGAGATCGGGACGGCGACGCGGCAGGCGGGCTACGCATCGGGGACGGGCACGTCGGCGCTGACGTTCTCGTACGAGGTGGCGGCGGGCGACGAGGACGCGGACGGGGCGAGCGTGACGGCGCTGGCGCTGAACGGCGGGGCGATCGCGATCTCGGGCGGGACGGCGGCGGCGGAGTTGGCGCTGGGCAGCCACGCGATCGTGAACGACGGGGCACATGTGGTGGACGCGGGGACGTACGTGACGGGGCTGGCGTTGAGCGATCCTGTGGTGGGCGACACGTACGAGCTGCGCGACACGATCAAGGTGGTGCTGACGTTCAGCAAGGCGGTGGACGTGACGACGACGGGCGGCACGCCGCAGCTGGGGCTGACGGTCACGAGTGCGCGGCAGGCGCCGTACGCGTCGGGCACGGGCACGACGGAGCTGGAGTTCCAGTACGTGGTGCAGTCGGTCGACTTGGACAACGACGGGTTGAGCATCGGCGCGAGCGCGCTGGGGTTGAACGGCGGGACGATCACGACGTCGGGCACGGGCTCGAACGCGGGGCTGAGCTTGGCGGGCCACACGGTGACGAACAGCGCGGGGCACAAGGTGTACGGCAACTTGTACGCGCCGGCGGTGAGCGGGTTGTCGATGTCGAGCGTTCCGGCGGCGGCCGAGACGTACGCGGCGACGGACACGATCGAGGCGGAGGTGACGTTCAACCGTCGGGTGAACGTGGTGACGACGGGCGGGACGCCGCAGCTGGCGCTGGGGATCGGGGCGAACACGCGGCAGGCGGCGTACGCGAGCGGGACGGGCACGAACGTGCTGAAGTTCCGGTACGTGGTGGTGGCTGCGGACGCGGACCCGGACGGGATCGAGGTGGCGGCGGGCGCGTTGACGCTGAACTCGGGCGCGATCAACGACGTGCGCCGCACGGTGCCGCTGGCGGCGTCGCTGGGGCTGGGCACGCATGCGTTGTCGGCGCAGGCGGGCCACAAGGTGGACGGCACGATTGCGCCGGCGTTGGTGAGCGGGGCGGCGATCACGAGCCGTCCGGCGAGCGGGGACACGTACGGGTTGGGCGAGCGGATCGCGGTCGAGGTGACGTTCGACCGTGCGGTGGCGGTGACGGGTTCGCCGCAGCTGGCGGTCGACATAGGGGGCACGGAGCCGCGCCCGGCGAGGTACGCGAGCGGTTCGGGCACGACGGCGCTGGCGTTTCACTACTGGGTTCGGGGCGCGGGCTCGGGCGGCGCGGGACCGGGCGGCGTGGACGAGACGACGGCCGGGGTCTCGGTGAGTTCGGGCGCGTTGTCGCTCAACGGCGGGACGATCAAGAACGTGGCGAACCCGGAGCGCGATCTCGAGGCGTCGCTGGACATCACGGGCCACGAGATTGCAGCGGACGCGAACCACAAGGTGGACGGCAGCGTCGAGGCGGCGCCGGTGGTGACGGGCGTCGAGGTGGCGAGCCGGCCGACGGGCCCGACGGGCTACGGTTCGGGGGCCGGGATCGTGCTGCGGGTGTCGTTCAGCCGGGCGGTGACGGTGACGGGCGCGCCGCGCTTGGCGGTGGTGATCGGCGTTGCGCGCCGCCGGGCGGCGTACGTGTCGGGCAGCGGGACGGACGTGTTGGAGTTCCGGTACCGCGTGGTGCCGTCGGACGCGGACCGCAACGGGTTCAGCGTGCCGGCGAACGCGTTGGAGCTGGCGGGCGGCGCGATCGGGCTTTCGGGCGGTTCGGAGAACGCGGAGCTGAGCTTGGGGAGCCACGCGCTGGCCGACGTGACGGGCCACGCGGTGGACGGCGGGACGGGCGCGGACGATCCGAGGTTCGAACGCAGAGAGTACGTGTTCGAGCTGGCGGAGAACGTGGCTGGCCCGGTCGAGCTGGGCGAGGTGAGCGCGGCGGACCCGTACGACAGCGACGTGAGCTATTCGCTGGGCGACGGCGCTCGCGGGTTCGAGGTGAACGAGTGGGGCGGCGAACTGCGGTACGTGGGGAGCGGCTTGGACGCGGAGTCGGAGCCGAAGCGGGTGATGAAGGTGTTGGCGACGGCGGAGGACGGTCGCGAGGGCGAGGCGCTGGTGATCGTGCACGTGTTGGACGAGAACGAGGCGCCGGCGTTCGCGCAGGACCGGCTGGCGTTCCGGCTGCCCGAGAACGTGGCCGGCCCGCTGGCGCTGGGCGTGGCGGAGGCGTCGGACCCGGACGAAGGCGACGCGCTGTCCTACGCTCTGGCGTCCGGGGACGCGGGGTTGTTCGAGGTGGACGCTGCGAGCGGCGAGGTGCGCTACGTGGGCGACGGCGAGGACTACGACGGTTCGGGCCCGAAGTCGTGGGCGCTCGAGGTGGTGGCGACGGACAGGGCGGGCTTGAGCGCCGTGGCGGCGGTGGTCGTGTCGCTGGGCGACGAGAACGAGGCGCCGGCGTTCGCCGACTCGGCGTACGCGTTCGAGCTGCCGGAGAACGCGGCGGGCCCGGTCGTCGTGGGGACGGTTCGCGCGATCGACCCGGACGCGAGCGACCGGCTGGCGTACGAGCTGGCGTCGGGCGGCGCGGGGCTGTTCGAGGTGGACGCCTCGAGCGGCGCGGTGCGCTACGTCGGCGAGGGCGAGGACTTCGACGCCGAGGGCCCGAAGTCGTGGACGCTGGTCGTGCGCGCGACGGACGGCGGCGGGCTGAGCGCCGAGGCGTCCGTGTCGGTGTCGTTGCTGGACGTCAACGAGGCGCCGGCGTTCGAGGCCGAGCGCTACGACTGGGCGTTCGACGAGAACGTTGCCGGGCCGCTGGCGCTGGGCGTCGTCCGGGCGAGCGACCCGGACCGAGCGGACACGACGCTGGCGTACAGCTTGTCGGGCGAAGGCGCGGCGTTGTTCGAGGTGGACGCTTCGAGCGGCGCGGTGCGCTACGCGGGGCCGGGCGAGGACTACGAGGCGGGCCCGACGTCGTGGCAGTTCGAGGTCGTGGCGACGGACGGCGAGGGCTTGCAGGGCCGCGTGCCGGCCGAGGTGATGTTGCTGAACGTGAACGAGGCGCCGGCGTTCGCCGATTCGCTGTATGCGTTCGAGCTGGCCGAGAACCAGGCGGGACCGGTCGAGCTGGGCCGCGTCGAGGCGTCGGACGAGGACGCGGACGACGAGCTGACGTACAGCTTGTCGGGCGGCGGCGGCCGGTTCGAGGTGGACGCTTCGAGCGGCGCGGTGCGCTACGTCGGCGCGGGCGAGGACTACGAGGCGGGCCCGCGGTCGTACGAGCTGGCGTTGCGCGTGACGGACGCGGGCGGCCTGTCGGGCGAGGCGCGCGGCGTGGTGGCGCTGCTGGACGTCAACGAGGGACCGGAGGCGGTGGGCGCGATGGCGCCGAAGACGCTCGAGGCCTACGGCGCGCCGGCCGAGGAGGACCTCGGACAGTACTTCCGCGATCCGGACGGCGACGCGTTGAGCTACGCGGCCGAGTCGTCGGCGCCGAGCGTCGCGGCCGTGTCGGTCGCGGCGGGCCGGCTGTCGATCGCGCCGCAGGCGATCGGCGTCGCGACGGTGACGGTGACGGCGCGCGACCCGGACGGCCTCGAGGGGACGCAGACGGTGGCCGTGACGGTCGAGGCGTCGCGTTCGGAGCGGGCGCGGGCGCTCGAGGCGTCGCTGACGGCGTTCGGGCGCTCGGTGGGCACGGAGGCGGTCGACGCGATCGGCGGGCGCCTGGGCGTCGAGTCGTCGAGCGTGCTCGGACGTTCGCACGTGCAGCTGGGCAGCCGCTCGGTGGGCTGCGGCGCGCTCGGCGGCGAGGCTGCGTCGTCGTGCGGCTGGGAACAGCTGGCGCGCGGCGCGTCGAGCCTGCTGGGCGTGCAGCTCAGCGGTCCCGCCGCGATGGCCGGCCCAGGCGGCGGCTCGGGCGGCGGGAGCGTGTCGCTGGACGCCGTGTCGCTGCTGTTCGGCGACGGCTCCAGCGGCGCGCAGGACGGCTTGGCGAGCGGATTCGGCGGCGGCGGCGCGTACAACGGCCAGCAGGCGCCGCCGGAGCCGGGCGGAGCCGAGCAGCGCGGCGGCCTGAAGTTCGACCCGTTGTCGGGCGGCGACCTGCGGTCGCGCAGCTCGTTCCGGCTGTCGTTCGGCGACGACGGCGCCGACTCGGGCGCGAGAGACGCGGACGCGCCGCAGTCGGCCGTCGGCACGGGCTGGACGGTGTGGGGCCAGGCCAACGCGGGCGCGTTCGAGAGCTCGCCCGACGACGGGCTGACGCTCGAGGGCCGCACGCGCTCCGTCTACGCCGGGCTCGACTACGGATTCGGCTCGGGCCTGCTGGTCGGGCTGGCCGCGTCGCGCAACACGCTGGCGTCCGACTTCGACAGCGAGATCAACGGCGCCGGCACCGTCGACGCGCGCCTGACGAACCTGTACCCCTACGCGCACTGGTCGCCGCGCGACGGGCTCGGGCTGTGGGGGCTCGTGGGCGCGGGCCGCGGCAGCGCCGACCTGGCCGAGACGGCGGGCGGACGCTTCAGCGCCGACCTGGCGATGCGCATGCTCGCGCTGGGCGGACGCCAGGAGCTGGTCGGCGCGCTGGCGCTGAAGGCCGACGCGTTCACCGTGCGCATCACGTCGGAAGACGGCGCCGGGCTGGCCGGCGTGACGGCCGTGGCGCACCGCGCGCGCGTGGCGCCCGAGCTGGCCGGACAGTGGGCCGTGGGCGACGGCATGGCCGTGCGCGCGCGCTTCGAGCTCGGCGCGCGCTACGACCGCGGCGACGCCGAGACGGGCCTGGGCGCGGAGGCGGGCGCCGAGTTCGGGTTCGCGCACCTGGGCAGCGGCTTGAGCGTGGACGCGCGCGGCCGCACGCTGCTGGCGCACCAGAAGGACCAGTTCCGCGAGTGGGGCGCCAGCTTCGCCCTGCGCCTCCAGCCGGGCGGCGAAGACGGCGGGCTGTCGTTCTCGCTCGAACCGTCGTGGGGCGAAGCGGCCAGCGGGACGGCCGCGCTGTGGCAGGCGCAGGCCGGCCTGGGCGGCCAGGAGCGAGGCGTCGGCGGCACGGGCGCGGCGCTCGCCGACGCGCCGGGCTGGACGCCGGACCGGCTGGCGATGGAGCTGGGCTGGGGCTTCGTGCTGCCGAATGGCGCGCAGATCGCGCCGTTCGGACGCTGGAGCCGCGAAGGCGCCGCAGGCTACCGCCTCAACGCCGGCACCCGGTGGACCGCCCTGGCCGCGCCCGGCGAACACGAAGCCGAAGGGAGCCCCCGCCGCGTGCAGCTGATGGTCGACCTCTTCGGCGAACAGGCGTCCGACGGCGCCCAGCCCGCCCAACGCCGCATCGGACTGCTCGGCAGAATCGCCTTCCGCTAGCCCGTCAAGCGTCGGCTGCCCTCCACGCGGGCAACGCGGGCGACACGCGCCCGCCGCCCGCGTGGAGCGGCCGCTCTCCCCGTGAGCGCACGAATGTGAGGCACGAAGATGAATGACAAAGATCGACAGAAGATGACGAGACTTCGATCTATTCCCGTCTCTGGAACCTCAGCCGGCGCCGGCGGACGGATCGAGGAAACGACGGCGCCGAATGACAACTTGGCGGCCTTCTTGCGGGATGGTGCCATTATCGTGGGGTCGGCAATGCATCCGATCGGAGAACACCATTTGCTTGAGTCGCCAGTGCCCCTGAGCACGCTTTATGTCGAGGAGGAAGAGAAGGCGCCACGAGGAGAGTTACGCGATGACACTGTCCGTGACGACACCGAATGATGTCGCGTTTCGCTGAACGAAGGACCGCTTGGCGGGCTTGACAGTCAGCTCATGTGGATTCTTCGTTCAATCAATTCGACAAAATCACGCTTCAATTCTACTCCGATCCATCGACGACCGAGTTTCTGGGCTGCAATCAACGTTGTGCCGGAACCGGCGAACGGATCCAATACAACGTCATTTTTGTGACTTGTCATTTCTATGCACCGACGAGCGAGGGTCATGGGCATGACGGCTGGATGATCGAGATCCTTAGCGTAGCGACGAGGCGACGTAGGAATGTCCCACACGGTACGCAGGCGGCGGCCGTTGGGGCCGCGGACGGCGTCGACATCGTAGTAGTATGACTGGTTCTTGGAAAACAAGAAGACAGTCTCGTGGGACTTGGTGGGGCGATCTCTGACCGATTCCGGTTGAGCGTTGGGTTTGTGCCATATGATCTCCGACCGAAGCCACCAACCGGCTTCTTGGAGCAAGAAAGCAAGACGCCATGGCACGCCGATCAGGTCCTTTGCCTTCAGTCCCTTGGGAGTGGGCGGGCGCACCGACATGGCGCGGACGCGATTCTTTCGATCTGGCGCGCGGTATCGTCGGCTTCCGGAAGTGTACACGTCCCCAACGTTCAGCCAGACCGTGCCATCGTTTCGAAGAACTCTCTTCATCTTGCCGAAGGTCTGCACGAGACGTGCCAGGTATGCATCCAACGTGTCGTCTCTGCCCAACTGCTCTCCTACGCCGTAATCGCGCAATGACCAGTAGGGAGGCGACGTCACGACGGTCTGCACACTCTCGTCGGCCAGCCGATCCAGTCCCGCGGATGCGTCTCCGCATATCAAGACGGAATCGTCGTGGCGGCGGACGCGTGCGGTTCCTCCTTGCGCGTGCGGCGCGTCCGCTGCTCCCGGCCTCAGCAGTGCTCGTCGAACGCGGCGGCCAGGTCGGTGGCGATGTCTTCGGCGGAGCGGCCCTCGATCTGGAAGCGCTCCAGCATGAACACGATGTCGCCGTCCTTGAGGAGGCCCGCCGCCGGCGACGAAGGCGGGTAGCCCACGAACTGCTTGCGGGCCTGCGCCGTGGCTTCGGTGTCCTGGCCCGCGAAGACGGTCACCTTGTAGTCCGGCTGGCGCTCGTGCTCCAAGGCCTTCATGATCGCGGGCCGAAAGACGCCCGCCGCGCAACCGCACACGGAGTTGACGGCGACGAGCACGGTGCCGTCCATGGCCTCCATGGCTTGGTCGACTTGCTCGGCGGTGCGCAGCTCCTGGAAGCCCAGGCGCACCATTTCCTGCCGCATGGGCGCCACCATCATCTCGGAATAAGGCATTCGTGCGGTCTCCTTTGGCCGGACGGTCTACACGCAAGGGAAGGCGGTCGTTCGTCCCACGACCGTGGCCAAATCTAACGAGGACCGGCGGCTCGGCGGCCGGCCTTCCGCCCTCCCGAGCCGAACGGCTAGCTTTCAAGAGCACCGAAGAAGGAGGATCGGCATGGAAGTCGTTCGGCTGGTGGTCAACGGCGACGCGCGCGTCTGCGGCGTGCCCGCGCACTACACGTTGCTGGAGACGCTTCGCTACGGTCTGGGCCTGACGGGCTCCAAGCAGGGTTGCGACAAGGGCGACTGCGGCGCGTGCACGGTGATCCTGGACGGCCGGGCGACGCTCTCCTGCCTGACGCCCGTGCTCGAGGCCGAGGGCCGCGGCGTGCGGACGGTGGAAGGACTGGCCAACGGGACCGAGCCGCACCCCCTGCAGGACGAATTCGACCTTCACGGGGCGGCGCAATGCGGGTTTTGCACGCCGGGCATCCTCTGCAGCGCGGCCGCCCTCCTGGAGCACGATCCCCGTCCTTCGCGCGAGGACATCCGCGAGGCGCTGGCGGGCAACCTCTGCCGCTGCACGGGCTACGAGAAGATCTACGACGCCGTGGAGGCCGCGGCGGCGAGATGCCGGGCATGAGCCGCGCCCAGGCCCAACCGGGGGGCCCTTCCAACGAGGCTGCGCCGCCGACCTTCTCCACCATCGGACGGCGGATGCGCAAGGTGGACGGGCAGGCCAAGGCGAGCGGCCGGGCGCGCTACGCGGACGACATCCAGCTGCCGGGCATGCTCCACGGGAAGATTCTGCGCAGCCCGCATCCCCATGCCAAGATCGTGTCCATCGACGCTTCGGCGGCCGAACGGATGGACGGCGTGCACGCGGTGACGACCGGGCGCGACATGCCGGCGCCCTACGGCATCATTCCGTGGACGCCGGACGAGCACGCGCTGTGCGTCGACCGGGTTCGCTACGTGGGCGACGGGGTCGCGGCCGTGGCGGCCGTGGACGAGGAGACCGCCAACGCCGCGCTTGAGCTCGTCGAGGTCGAGTACGAGGAACTGCCTGCCTACTTCACGCCCCAGGAGGCCATCGCCGCGGAGTCGGGGCCGTTCATCCACGAACCCCGAAAGCCGGGCCGCAACGGCAACGTCACGAAGATCGTGCACCTGGAATTCGGCGACGCCGGCGCGGGGCTGGACAGGTCGGCCGTCGTGGTGGAAGGCGACTACTTCTTCGAGGGGACGACCCACACGCCCATCGAACCGCACTGCGCCATCGGAATGGCCGAAAGGGACGGACGACTGACGGTCTGGTCGGCCACCCAGGTGCCCCACTACCTGCACCGCGAGCTGGCCCGGGTGCTGGAGCTGGACCCGGCGATGGTCCGGGTGATCCAGCCGCCCGTCGGGGGCGCGTTCGGAGGGAAGTCCGAGCCGTTCGACTTGGAGTTCTGCGTGGCGAAGCTGGCAATGAAGACGGGCCGGCCGGTCAAGATCCTCTACACGCGCGAGGAAGTCTTCTACGCGCACCGGGGACGCCATCCCTTTCACATGCGCTACCGCACCGGGGCCGACGCGGAGGGGATGCTGACGGCGGTGGACGCCGAGATCGTGCTGGACGGAGGCGCGTACGCTTCGTTCGGCCTGGTCACCACATACTATTCGGGACAACTGCTGACGGCGCCGTACCGGATGCCGGCCTATCGCTTCCACTCCACGCGGGCGTACACGAACAAGCCCGCCTGCGGTCCGAAGCGCGGTCACGGCTCGGTGCAGCCCCGCTTCGCGTTCGAAGTGCAGCTCGACCGACTGGCCGAGCGCCTGGACGTCGATCCCATCGAACTGCGCCGCCGCAACTTCATCGGGGCCGACACGCGCACCGTCAACGACCTGCGCATCACGTCTAACGGATTCCTGGAGTGCCTGGAGGCGGTGGAATCGGCCAGCGGCTGGCGCGAGAAGCATCGCAAGCTGCCGTTCGGACGCGGCGTGGGCGTGGCGGGATCGACCTACATCTCGGGCACCAATTATCCGGTCTACCCCAACGACATGCCGCAGTCCGGCGTGCAGCTGCAAGTGGACCGCTCGGGGCGCGTGGCGGTGTTCTCGGGCGCTTCCGAGATCGGGCAGGGCGCGGACTCGATGGTGGCCTACGTCGTGGCCGAGGAACTGGGCGTTCCGCTGGAGCACGTGCGCGTCCTGGCCGGCGACACCGACTTCACGCCGGTGGACTTGGGCGCGTATTCGTCGCGGGTCACGCTGATGCTGGGCAACGCGTGCATCGACGCGGCGGGACGCATCAAGCGCAAGGTGCGCGAGGCCGTCGCGGAGGCGTGGGAGGCGGAGCCGGACGAGGTCGTGTTGGCGGGCGGCCGGGCCACGCGCGCCGGCGACGCGGGCGTGTCCATGTCCATGCGGGACGCCTTCAACTTGGCTGAGGCGAAGTTCGGGACCTTGGGCGCCACGGGCTCGTACGACACGCCCAAGGACGTGCACGGATCGTACAGGGGCGCGACCATCGGCGCCTCGCCGGCCTATTCCTTCAGCGCGCACGTGGCCGAAGTGAGCGTGGACCCGGAGACGGGGTTCGTGGACGTGCGCAAGATATGGATCGCGCACGACTGCGGCCGCGCCCTGAACCCCGTGCTGGTGGAGGGACAGATGGAAGGCTCGGCGTACATGGGCTTCGGCGAGGCGCTCATGGAGGAGCACGTCGTCAAGACCGCCGAGCAGGGGCGCGCCGGGCTGCACCACGCGCCTTCGCTGCTCGACTACCGGATTCCGACCAGCCTGGACACGCCCGCGCTCGAGTCCCTGATCGTCGAGTCGGTGGATCCCGAGGGGCCATACGGCGCCAAGGAAGCGGGCGAGGGGCCGCTCCATCCGTCCATTCCAGCCATTGCGAACGCCATCCACGACGCGGTAGGCGTGCGGATGAACGCGCTGCCATTCTCGCCGCCGCGCGTCTGGGCGGCGTTGCAGGAGAAGGCGGACCTCTCGGGCGCCGAGGCGACGAACGGCTCGGGGGAGACGGCAGGCACGGTCCACCAGGGGCGGTCGGCTTGATGACCGGCGTTGCACCGACTGCCGGTCCACCGTCGAAGTTGACGGGCGCGGCGAACCGGGGGAGGCCGGCTTGACCGGGCGGTTCGCGGCGATCCGGGGAAGGCCGCGGCCTGACGACCGGGCGTTTCGCGGGGGAATGCGCGGCGGTCCGGGGACTGCGGCTTGATGACCGGGCGTTTCGCGGGCTCGGTTCGCTTGGCGGTCCGCCTGTCGGCGACGGCGTGCTTGGCTCTCGCGTTGCCGGGGGCGACCCCGACCCACGCGCAGCAGGCCGAGTCCGACTCGCTCCGGCCCGCCGCCGGCACCGAGCGCGACTGGGAAATCGCCGCGGACCACCTTCGCTGGGCGCACCAGCAGCGGCTGGACACGTTGCCGCGCTTCGGCGGCGTGCTGGCGGCGATCGGCGAACGCTTCGTGGGCGCCCCCTACGCGCCGGGCACGCTGGAGCGGCCGGGCCCCGAACAGCTCGTCGTCAACTTGGAGACGCTCGACTGCGTCACGTTCGTCGAGACCGTGCTCGTGCTGGCGCGGCTGGCGCGCGCCGGCGATCCCGGATTGGCGGACGACCCTGCGCGGCTGCGTTCCGCGTTCGCGGCCGAGCTCACCCGCATTCGCTACCGGGACGGCGTCCTGGACGGCTATGCCAGCCGCCTCCACTACTTCAGCGAGTGGATCGCCGACAACGACCGCCGGGGCGTGGTTCGGGACCTGTCGGGCGCGCTGGGCGGGGTGGCCGACGCCGACCTGGTCGACTTCATGTCCACGCATCCGGAGGCGTACGCGGCCTTGGCCGATCCGTTCGTCCTCTCCGCTGTCGAAGCCGTCGAAGCCCGCCTCAGCGCGCGGGCGCGGCGCTATCTGCCCGCCGAGCGGATCGCGGCGCTCGCCCCTTCCATCCAAGACGGCGACGTCATCGCGGCGACCAGCACGGTGGACGGCCTGGACGTCGCCCACACGGGCCTCGCCCTTTGGCGCGACGGTCGGCTCAAGCTCCTGCACGCGCCCCTCGTCGGCTCGCATGTCCAGATTACCAAGGGGACCTTGGCCGAGCGCATCGAGCGCCTGGGCGGCCAGGACGGAATCATGGTGGCGCGGCCCGTGGACCCGCGGCCCGTGGGTGCGCGGCCGCCGGCGCCGGGCGGCTAGCCGTGTTGCGCCTCCATCCTTTCCGGTACCACCGGCCCGAGACCGTGGCGGAAGCGGTGGCCCTGTTGGCCGAACATGGCGACGACGCCATGCCCATTGCGGGGGGCACCGATCTGATGCCCAACATGAAGCACGGCCTCTTTCGGCCTGGGCACGTCGTGTCGTTGGGCCGGATTCGAGGGTTGCGCGGCATGGGTCCCGTTCCTGACGCCGGCGGGAACGTCGGCGCTGGCGGAAATGTCGGTGCCGGCGGGGCTGTCGGCCCCGGAGAGAATGTCGGTGCTGGCGGGAATGTCGGTGTCGGACGGAATGTCGGCGTTGGCGGGAATGTCGGCGTCGGAGAGAATGCCGCCGCCGGAGAGAATGTCCGCGCGGGAGAGAATGCCGAGTCGGGGAGCTGCCTGCGCATCGGGGCACTCGAGACTTTGCGCGACGTGGCCGCGAACGCCGCTGTGAGACGCTCTTTTTCCGGCTTGGCCGAAGCCGCCGGGCTCGTGGCGGGACCCCAGCTTCGCAACATGGGGACCATCGGGGGCAACGTCTGCCTGGACACGCGCTGCACGTACTACAATCAGACGGCCTTCTGGCGCGGCGCGCTGGGCCTTTGCCTCAAGAAGGACGGCGACGTCTGCCACGTGACGCGCGTCGGCAAGAAGTGCGTGGCGGCGCACTCGGCGGACACGCCCCCGAACCTGATCGTCTTGAACGCGACGCTTGTGCTGGAGGGGCCCGCCGGGGCGCGGGAGGTGGCGGCCGAGGACTTCTTCGTCGCCGACGGAATCTGGAACACCCGCCGCGAGCGAGACGAGATTCTGACCGAGGTGAGGATTCCCTTCGGGCCGCCCGGCGCCCGCAGCGC
Organism: Longimicrobiales bacterium; assembly: GCA_965242735.1. GTDB lineage: Bacteria > Gemmatimonadota > Gemmatimonadetes > Longimicrobiales > Gaopeijiaceae. Next base: position 404,875 of record OZ251497.1, read on the forward strand.
GTACCGCAAGCTGCGCCAGCGCAAGTCCATCGACTTCCCGCTGCTGTCGGTGGCGGTGGCGGCCGACTTCGCGGACGACGGTTCGGTCCTGTCGATCCGCGGCGTCGTCTCGGCCTTGGGCGCCCGCCCGCGACGCCTGTCGGGCTGGCAGGAGCTGGCGGAAGGCCGGCCCTTGGACGACGACTTGGTGCGGATGCTGGCGGACCGGGCATGGGAACAGTGCCGGCCGCTGGACAACGTCGTCGGCGACGCGCGATGGAGACGCGCCATGGTGCCCGTGTACGTCAGCCGGGCTCTGCAAGACTTGGTGGAACGCTAGGGCTGGCTAGGCAGCTGGGGCGGACGGCGGACGCTTTCTGGCTAGGCAGCTGGGTTTGGCACGGCGCAAGCGTCTCGGCGCCGAGGGCCCGGACTAGGCGGCCTCGGCGCCGAGGGCCATGGACAATGACTGCCCCGGCACGAGCCTGGGCAGGAACTCCTCCACGGGCACGCACCAGATTCCGTCCACGCGAAGCCGTTCCTTGCCTCGATGGAGCAACGCCGTCGTCGCCTCCGGGTAGTCGTCGCGGAAGGACCGCAGCGGTCGCAGGTGGCGGGAATCGATTCCGGCCCGGTTCTTGACTTCGAACGCGTGGATGCCGTCGTCGCCGTAGACCACGAAGTCCACCTCGGCGCCGGCCCGGGTTCGCCAGAAGTAGAGCTTGGCGTCGTGGTCCGAGTAGGCGATCCACGCTCGCAGGTGCTGCGCCACAAGTCCTTCGAGGGCTTGGCCGTCGATTTCGCCGGGGCGATCCAATGGCCCCTTGGGACGCAGTGCTTGAAAGACGCCGGCATCGAACAGATAGAGCTTGTGGCGGACGACTGTGGCCCGCTTGGCGCGCTTCGAGAAGACGGGCACCCGGAACGCCAGCAGGAGGTCCTCCAAGATCTCCACGTAGCGCGCGGCCGCCTTGCGCTCGACTTCGCACTCCCGGGCCATGGCCGAGAGGTTCGCCGAGGCGCCGTGAGAGAAGCTCACGACCTCCAGGAAGCGGGCAAAGGCGCCCACGTCTCGGGTCATTCCTTCGGCCCGGACTTCTTGCTCCAAGTACAGGCTGGCGTACGCGTCCAGCGTGCCGGCGGGGTCGGGCGCCGCGACCGCCAGAGGCAGTAGCCCGGTCTGCATTGCGGCCGCCAGCGAGAAGCCGGGGAGTTCGGCGGCCATGAAGGGGTGGAGGGTCCGGTGCAGCGCGCGCCCTCCCAGCAGGTCCGGCCCTTCGCGCCGCAGCTTTCGGGCACTCGAGCCCGTCAGCACGAACTGGGGAGGCGACGGCTCTTGGAGGATCGCGTGGACGACGGTCAGGAGCTCCGGGACTCGCTGGACCTCGTCGATCACCACGGTGCGGGCGTCCGGGGACCCCGCCAGCAGATGTCGAAACCGTTCGGGACGGGCGGTCAGCCGACGATGGAGGGCCGGGTCCAGGAGGTCCACGTAGAGCGCTTCCGGAAACCGGCGCCGCAACCAAGTGGACTTGCCGGTGCCCCGGGGGCCGAAGAGAAAGCAGCTCTGGGCCGGAGCTTGGAAGAATCGAGGCAGAATGTCCATTTTCACTCGCAAAATGGACATTTCGAGTCCAGAAATCAACCAGACGCCCGCCCGCGCGCCTGAAGGCCGCCTAGGAAATGCCCACGCGTCCCTCGACGTCCCGGAGCATCTTCGGCGAGTCGTAGCCCACGCCGTCCTTGAAGACGAGGACCACGTTGCGGATCACGGACGCCGCGGCGGTCAGGTCGCCGCGCAGGACGATCAGGTCGGCCAGCTTGCCTGCCTCGACCGTGCCGAGATCGTCGAACATGTCCAGCACGCGCGCGCCGTTGGCCGACACGACCTGCACGGCCTCGGCGGGCGAGAATCCTCCCTCGATCAGCAATTCGTAGTTGCGCTGGTCGCCGTAGCCCGGGAGCGCGCCGCCGTTGCCTGTGGGGTCCACGCCCGCGGCCAGCACTCCGCCGGCGTCGTGGAACGCCTTCTCGTAGGCCATGGCGTTGAGCAGCTCTTCCTCGGGCCAGCCGGTCTCGTCGATCTGGGCCTTCGACGCCAAGTAGTCCTCGCGGACCTCGGGCGCCATCGCGTCCAGGCTCCTCGGGTCTTGCACGGGACGCCCCTGGAAGAACAGTTCGTACACGGCCAGCGTCGAGGTCATCGGCACGTCCGCGTCGATCATGGCCTTGAACGTCGCCGCCACTTCCGGGCCCTCCACGTCGGCCTTCAGCGCCGCGCGGGTCAGGCCGGCCGGACACTCGTCCTTCGCGCGCCCGGGCACGTAGTCGCTGTTGGTGGGCAGGCCGTGCTCGATGTTGTCGATGCCCAGCGCGACGGCTTCCGTGAAGCTGATGGAGCAAAGATGGCCGGTGACCTTGATGCCCTGCTTGTGCGCTTCGTCGATGGCGGCGCCCAGCTCCGCCGCGCGGATGTTGGTGTACGCCTTGAGCCAGGTCGCGCCCTCTTCCGCCCAGTACCGCACGAACCGGCGCGCCTGTTCCGGGGACTCCAGCATGGTCATGGTGGACACGCCGCCGCCTGCGGTGATGTAGGGCGCGGTGATGTGAATGCGGGGGCCGGGGACGCGCCCGCCCTCGATCTCGGCCTTGAGATTGAGTTCGGCGAAGGGCTGGCGGCTGCCCGTGGTGCGCACTGTCGTCACGCCGCTGCCCAGATACAGCCTCGGAGCGCTGTAGGTGAGCTGTGCGGCGCGCCCTCCCGCGGCCGTGTAGTAGAGATGGTTGTGCAGTCCCACCATGCCGGGCAGCACGGTGTGTCCGGACAAGTCCAGCGCTTCGGCGCCGGCAGGCACGTCCACCTGGTCCATCGGCCCGACCGCTTCGATGCGCGTGCCTCGAACGAGAACGGTCTGGTTCCGCAACGCAGGCCCGCCCGTGCCGTCCAGCACGGACACGCCTCGCAGCGCGACGACGGGCGCGTCCACGGCGACGTAGGACGCCGCCGCCGATCCTTCGACGGGCTGCTGGGCCGTTGCCGGCAGTGCGGTCGCGAGGGCGAAGACGGCCGTGAGGGCGAAGGCCACCGTGAGGGCCAAGGCGGTCGCGGCGAAGAGATGCGTCGCGCCGGGCGCGTCGGCGGGCCGGGACAGGCGGGGGTCGCAAGGCCGCGCGTCGCCCCGTGACTCCAGGGTCGTGCGCGAGACGGCGAGGGTTGTGGCTTTCATGGCAGCTTCTCCGAGGCTCTTTCGACATGGCGGGCGAGCGGCGTGCTCCCAGCGGCTCGGCTCGTTGCCCGCGCGGGCGCTCCGGCAGCACGCCGGGCAACGTGCACCCCTCGATCGCGAGCGAAGGGCATTTGGGGAGCAGGCGGTGGAAGATCGCCACGCCGTCGTCCCCGCGCACCCCTCGATCGCGAGCGAAGGGCATGTGGGCGAAGGGCAACCTACGGCGAGCAACGGCGTCGCAACAGCCCGGCGGCTCCAGCGACGGCCGCGCTCGGCGTCTGGCGACGCATTCTGTTGTCGCTTCGCGCACCCGGACAGATTCTACCTGGAATTTGTCCAAAAAGCTGTCAAAACCCGGCCTGGGTACGAATTTGGACAGCTGAAGCTACGCCGACTTGACAGATTCTACCCAGAATTTGTCCGAGCATCTGTCAGCATGAGCGTGGAGACGGACGCAAAGGGCCGGGACGCCCAGAGTCGGGGTCGCCCGGATCCGGCAAGGGTCCAGGCGCCTTGGTCCTTCGTGGCCCGTGCGCCGCGCTCCTTGGCGTCGGCCAAGCCGCGCCCCGTGCGCGCCAAGTCGCAAGAAGGCCGGTTCGGGGCCTCACGGCAGCGCAGTGAACGTCATCCGCATCCCCGCCTCCAGGTGTTCCGAGATGTGGCAGTGGGCCATCCAGCGGCCCGGGTTGGTCACTTCCAGGAGGATGTCGGTCGTTGTGCCGGTCGGCAGCAGGACGGTGTCCTTCCACGCGAGGTTGCGGTTGGGGACGCCGTTTCGAGCGAGCACCAGGAAGCGCTGACCGTGGACGTGGAACGGATGCTGCATGGCGTGGAAGGAGCGCCGTTCGTTGTGCAGGCGGATCTTGATCACGTCGCCGACGCGAAACGTCCAGTCGATGTCCATGTTCTCGCGGCCGGTGGCGGGGTCGCGCACGACCCAGCGCACTTCGTCGGTCGTGGCATTCCAATTCATCATGGGCATCGTGCCGGTCCACTCCACGGGATGGAAGTACGCGGAGTCGAAGCGCATCAGCCGCTCGACCACGAACGGCAGTCCGGAAGCCTCGAGCGTGAAGGTCAGCTCTCGGTCGACGGGATCGTCGAAGCGGTCGCGGTAGAGGGCGATTTCTCGGGCCGCGCGCACGTTGACGCGAAGGGTGTCGAAGGCCGATGCGCTGGTGCTGGGCCTGAGCGCGGACCGGGCGCCGGCGGTCGACCGGGCATCGGCGGTCGACCGGGCGGCGGCCCTTGACCGGGCACGGGCGGTCGACCGGGCATCGGCTGTTGACCGGGCGCCGGACGTCTCGGCGAAAGAGTCCGGTGCGGCCGCGACCCGAACCGTGGCCAGCGTGTCGGTCTCCGGGAAGAACCGGCCTCCCAGGTGGTCGATGCCTTGCACGCGGTTGACCAGGACGGCCTCGCCGGGCTCGTCGAAGCGCACGTGCACGACGTAGCGCTCGGCCGGTCCCGTCGCGACGCTCTCGATCCACTCTTCGCGCTCGAAGGCGCCCACGTCCGTCCCGACGATCTTCATGCGGGCGCCGCCCGTGAACGACAAGTTGAACGTGCGCGTGTTGGACGCGTTCGTCAGGTACAGCCGAATCACTTCTCCCGCGACGGCGTCCATCTGGTAGTCCGGCTCGCCGTTGACCAGGAACACGTTGCCGAACCGGCCCATGAGCGCGTGCGTGGCGCGCTCCGTTCCGAACGGCATGAGCTCGTCGTCGGCCATGAGGACGTCGTCGATCATGAGCGCTTCTTCGCGGTCGGCCGGTCCGTAGTAGTCCGCGTGCGCGGGGTCCACCAGCATGTTTCCGTAGAGGCCCAAGTCCTTCATCATGTCTTCGCGGTGATGCGGATGATACCAGTAGACGCCGGGGTCCTCGAAGCGGACTTCGTAGCGAAAGGTCTCGCCGGGCTGCACCGGATCCTGCGTGATGCCGGGCACGCCGTCCGAGGCGTTGTCGAGGCGCAGGCCGTGCCAGTGAACGGTCGTCGGCCACGGCGTCGAATTGGTGAAGTTCACCGTGATCTCGGCCTGTTCGCGGACATGGAGCAGGGGTCCCGGGTATTGGCCGTTGAAGGCGTACATGACGTGTTCGCGGCCTCCGATGCGCCGCCGGACCACGCCTGCCTCGAGCGCGACCGAGTCTCCGTCCTCCAGACGCACGACTTCGCGGGGCCGCGCCATGGGCAGACGGGCCGGGTCGGCGCCGGAGTCCGGCAAGAAGGGCGCGGCGCCGGGCGCCGGCAGGTTCATGAGGGCCGGCAGCATGACCAGCTCGGGCATCATGGGCGGCATGGGCCATCCCTCGCGCATCGCTGCGCCGTGTCCGTGCTCGCCGAGAGAGCCTACAAGGAATTCCTGCATGTCCGGCGGAGACATGCGGTTGCTCGGCGAAGACGCTCGCAGGAGAAGGCGGCCTTCCCATTCCGCGCCGTCCCGGGAGGCTTCGGCCGTGACGAGAATCATGAACTTGTCGAGCGCGATCTCGCCCACGCTCTGAACGCCGTTGGCCACGGCGCCGAGATTGACGACGGTGTCGAAGACGGGCGTGGCCAGCCAGGCGACGTAGTGCCGGTAGTCGCCCAAGGAGGCGGGCGCGGGCAGACCTTCCAGAGCGAGCACGCCGTCGTAGAGATGGTGGCCGGCCGCGTCGACGGCGACGCCGAAAGGGCTCGCCGCTGGCCTCAGCTCGAGGTGGCCGGTCATTCCGCCCAAGCCGGGCCGGGCCGTCAAGCGCATGCAGTAGAGGTCGGCGCTGGGCGCGAGCGTGGCGCCGCCCGTTGCCGACCCGCCGCACGGGGTCTGCAGGGCGGCTGCGTCCGCGCCTGTCGAAGCGGCAAGCAGGACCATCGCGGCCCGTCCTCGCAGAACCGCGCGGCCTGCGAACCGAGCTTGCGCTGGCGCCTGAGTTCGAGCCGTCGGCGCTCGGCCCTCGGCTACGAGTCGTCGCCTGCCGGCTTCGAGCGCGAGCCTGCGGTCGCGTAGGCGCACCGGCCTCCTCGGCGCGAGGCCGTTCCGCGCCCTTGCGTCTCCGCTCTTCCCGAAGTCATGTTTCAACATTGCACCACCTGAACCCAAGATCCCTACCCGTCCACTAACCGGGGCAACTTCACGACATGACCCAGCTAGAGGCAGAAGAAAAGCCGTTGCCGAAGTCGGCGCAAGACGACGCTCTGTTTCGGACAGGCGCTTCGGCCGAGCCCGAAGCGGGAGCTTCCAGCCAAGCGGAACCGGAGTCGCGGCTTGCCCTGCCGTCCGTGTCGGTCCTCATCCCTGCGCGAGACGCCGAGGGCGACATCGAGCGCGCGCTTGACGGGATCATGGCGCAAGACTATCCGGGCTCCGTGGAAGTCGTGGTCGCCGACGGCTCGGACCTAGCGCCCTTGGAAGGCATGTTGCGCGCCCGTTATCCGACTGTCCGCGTGATTGCCAATCCGGCACGCGTCATCCCCGCCGGGCTGAACGCGGCGTTGCGGGTCGCGAAGGGCGACGTCGTGGTCCGGTGCGACGCGCACGCCGTGCTGCCCATGGACTATGTGCGGCGAGCCGTCGAAAAGCTCGAGAGGACGGGTGCGGCCAACGTCGGAGGCGCGATGCAGGCGGTTGGCGACACGTTCTTTGGACGCGCCGTGGCCCTGGCCATGCCGTCGTTGCTCGGGTCGGGAGGGAGCCGCCACAAGTTCGGGGGCGAGGCTGGGCCCGTGGACACGGTCTACTTGGGCGTTTTTCGCCGGCGCGCGCTCGAGGAGATCGGTGGATTCAACGTCGGCACGCCCGTCAACGAGGACTTCGAGCTCAACTGGCGGCTGCGAGAGCAAGGCCGGACCGTGTGGTTCGAACCCAGCCTGTGCGTGCGCTACCGGACGCGGCGCACGTGGCGGTCGCTTGCCCGGCAGTACCTGGGCTACGGCTGGGGCAAGCGCTTGACGATTCGGCTGCATCCCTTTTCTCTGAAGCTCCGCCAAGTCGCGGCGGCGGCGCCCGCGGCGGGGTTGGCCGGCTCCGCGGTCCTGGCGGCGGCCGGAGCTCCTGGCTGGGCGTGGGCGCTCCTGCCGCTGTGCTACGCGGCGTTGCTTCTCGCCTCTGCGCTGGCGATCGGCATTCGGCGCAGAGATCCGGCCGCAATTCTGGTGCCTGTCGTGCTGGTCACGATGCATCTGGCGTGGGCCGCGGGCCTTTTCGTTCCAAGCGCCTTCCTTCTGCCCAAGCACGTGCGGGAGTCGCTGGCGGCGCGCCGCAACGGAACGCGGCCGTGAAGCGGCGCGACTTTGTTCGGACCGGTGCGCTGGGCGCCGCGGCCGCGACCGGCGCGGTCGCCGGGTGCGACGCGAATGGTTCCCGTCGGCCGCAGGGCGGATCCGGGGCGCCGCCGCGGGGAATGCCCGCGCCCCCGGCGCATCCCTTGGCCGCGCCCGCGAACGAGGTCGTGCGCATAGGCTTCGTGGGCGTCGGGGGCATGGGGACCGCGCACGTGCGCAACTTGGTCCGCATCGAGGGATGCGTCGTCGCGGCGGTTTGCGACGTCGTGGCGGCCCACGCGGAGCAAGCCGCTCAGATCGTCGAGGACGCCGGCCATCCGCCTCCCGTCCTCTACACGCGCAGCGAGACCGACTTCGAGCGGCTGTGCGCCGAGGCCGACCTGGACCTCGTGTACACGGCCACGCCCTGGCGCTGGCACGTGCCTGTCTGCGTGGCCGCGATGAGGGCCGGCAAGCACGCGGCGACGGAAGTGCCCGCCGCGTACACGCTCGACGGTTGTTGGGAACTGGTCGAGACCGCCGAAGCCGCGCGCCGTCACTGCGTGATGATGGAGAACGTCAACTACGGACGGTCCGAACTGCTCTGCCTCCATTTGGTCCGGCAGGGACTGCTCGGCGAAGTCCTGCATGCCGAGTGCGGCTACCTGCACGATCTGCGCGCCATCAAGTTCGCCGACGAGGGCGAGGGGCTTTGGCGGCGAGCCCACTCATGGACCCGCAACGGCAACCTGTATCCCACGCACGGCCTGGGTCCCGTGGCGAACTGCATGGACGTCAATCGCGGCGACAGGTTCGACCATCTGGTCTCCATGAGCGGCCCGTCGCGGGGCCTGCAGGACTGGGCGGCCGAGCACTACGCGCAAGATCACCCCAAGAGGGCCGAGACCTTCGCCCTGGGCGACGTCAACGGCAGCCTGATCAAGACCGCGTTGGGAAAGACCATCTACGTGTCTCACGACACCAATCTCCCTCGTCCCTACAGCCGCATCAATCTCGTGCAAGGCACGCGCGGCATCTTTCAGGGCTATCCCGATCGGGTCTACGTGGAGGGGCGAAGCCCGGAGCACGAATGGGAACCGGCCGAATCCTATTACGAGGAACACGAGCATCCGCTGTGGGCGGCCTTGCGCGAGGAGGCTGTCGGCGCCGGCCACGGCGGCATGGACTTCTTGGAGGACTACCGGTTGGTGAAGTGCATTCGGGAAGGACTGCCGACCGACATGAACGTGTACGACGCGGCCGCCCTGAGCGCCGTCTGCGAATTGTCGGAGCGGAGCGTGGCGCAGGGCAGCGCTCCAGTCGCGTTTCCCGACTTCACGCGCGGCCGCTGGCGCGAATGGACGCCGTGGCCGGTCGTTTCCGCGTAGACGGAGCGCGGCGAACTAGCCGTGGCCGGTCGTTGCCGCGCAGACGAAGCGCGGCGAAACCACGCTGTAGCCGGTCATCCCGCGTGACGAGCGCGGCGAACCAGGCCCTGGCCGCGCGCCCGCCGCGCTGACCTTCGGGTCCGCCCTTACGCGGGGTCCGGCAACAGTCCCAGATCCCGCACCGTTTCGACCAGGCGCACGAACTCGGCGCGATAGCCCCGTTCGTCTTCGCCCCGGCTGCGGCTCGCGAGCCGGATCACTTGGTCCAGCGTGTACGTCCCGGCGTGAGGCGATTCGCGAAGGAGCATGCCGAACGCGGCCACTGCCGACGCAAAGCGAAAGTCGGCGGAGGGCTGCGACGGCTCGGCGAGGACCGGGTGTTCCAAGAGCTTGCTCTGTGTGCCGTCCGGATCCTTGTAGCGAACCTTCACGAACATCAGTTCGTCCTCGAACTGCGCCACCGGCTCGCTGTCGGCCGGAGCCCGCGGCTGGTAGCGCAGCGCTCCTGTCTCTCGCCTGGGGACGGGGCGGCCCGCGGGCACGACCTCGTACAGGGCCGTCACGGCGTGTCCGGCGCCCAGCTCGCCTGCGTCCTTCGAGTCGTCGGCGAAGTCTTCCGGATCGAGGAGACGATTCTCGTAGCCGACGAGTCGATAGCCCGCCACGCGCTGGGGATTGAACTCGACCTGAATCTTGACGTCCTTGGCCAGGGTCAGGAGCGTGCCGCCCATTTCCTCGACCAGGACCTTCTTGGCTTCGAGGAGATTGTCCACATAGTGATAATTGCCGTTTCCGTGGTCCGCGATCTGCTCCATCTTCGAGTCCTTGAGATTCCCAGTTCCAAACCCGAGCACGGTGAGGAACGTTCCGGATTCCCGCTCGCACTCGACGAGACGGACCATTTCGGCGTCGCTGGACGGACCGACGTTGAAGTCGCCGTCCGTGGCGAGCACGAGGCGGTTGTTGCCGCCTTCGATGCGATGCTTCCAGGCCGTCTCGTAGGCCAGCCGAATGCCGGCGCCGCCCGCCGTGCTTCCGCCCGCGTTCAGCTGGTCCAGCGCGGAGAGGATTTCCGCCTTCTGGTCGCCGGGAGTGGAGGGAAGCACGAGGCCGGCCGCGCCCGCGTACACGACGATGGCGACGCGGTCTTGCGGGCGCAGCTGTTCGACCAGCAGCGCGAACGCCTTCTTGAGCAGCGGCAGCTTGTTCGGAGCGGACATCGAGCCGGAGACGTCCAGCAGGAAGACCAAGTTGATGGGCGGCAGATGGGCGGTCTCGACGGCCGGCGCCCGCAGCCCTATGCGGACCAAGCGATGGTCGGGCTTCCAGGGCGCGTCGCCGACTTCGGCGCCTACGGAGAACGGATGGTCGCCTCGCGCTTCCTCCCCCGAATAGGGGAAGTAGTTGATCATTTCCTCGATGCGGACGGCATCGACGGGCGGGCGCTCGCCGGACTGGATGAAGCGGCGCACGTTGGCGTAGGACGCCCGGTCCACGTCGATCGAGAACGTGGAGAGCGGGGCCGCGCTGACCAGCCGAAAGTCGTTCTCGGGCAGATATCGGTACGACTCCGTGTTGAAGGCGGGGGCCTGCCCAGGCAGGAACGCACGCGCTTGCGCTTGCACGGGGGTGCGTTCGAACGACACAACGACTTGATCGAGGGCGCGCGGCTCGCCGGTGGGGACGAGGGCGAAGTCCACGATCGTGGTCTCGCCTCCGACGGCGACGACGGTCTCGCGCGCCGTCTCGTAGCCGGGCAGGGAAGCTTCCACAACGTGCGGGCCCGGGGGGACGCCCCCCAGCCTGAAGCCGCCCATCGAGTTGGAGACTTGGCCGGCCGCGATGCCGGCGATCGCGACCCGTGCGGTCGGCAGAGGGGCGCCCGTCGCCGCGTCGCGCACATGGCCCGCCACGACCGCCGTCCTTTCTTGCGCGGCCACGCACGGCGAGATGGAGCGGACGGCGGTCCGTTGCTGGGCCTCCGCGCCGGGAAACGTCGAGACGGCCGCCGTCGCCAAGAAGGCGCAGAGGCCCGTCGCCCGCGAGGCGCCGAGTCCGCCGCGACTCGTTGGAGCCAAGGATCGTGCGTTCATGGCAGTTCCTTCGTTATTGGTTCGTCGTTGCCGGTGCGTGACCATGGGATGCCCACACGAGGTCCAACCGTTGTCCGGTCGTTGTCCAGTCGCTGTGGGTTCGCGGTCAGGTGGCGCCGGCCCCTGGCTCCCGGTCCGGCGGAAACCAGCAGTCTTCCGAGCGGCTCGTGTCCACCAGCTGCGTGATCTGCCAGCCCTTCTCGTCGGTCTTGTAGAGCTCGAAGGCGTCCGATCCGCAGTGGGAGAAGTCTTCGCCCAAGTAGAAGGCGTACTTGGTCCACATCTGGGCCAAGCGTCCGTCCACGTTCACGACCCAGTCCCATATGGGCTCGTCCCATACGGCTTCCTTCGGCCGTCCGATGGCCGCCACGAACCCGGTTGCCGAGCTGAAGGCGATGCCCTGGTCCGTGGCCCTGCCCAACCGCGCCTCCGGGTGAAAGACCGAGGCCGCGAGCTCGCCGTCGTCGGTCCGCATCGCCTCGAACAAGCTCTCGACCGTCGCGACCACCTCGGCGGCTTCGGGGTTCGCGAGCGTTTGGGCGTCGGTCGGCGCGGGCTTTCGGACGCAGGCGGAGGCGGTGACGGCCAAGATTGCCGCGGTCGCCAGCGCTGCCGCGCGGATGGGTTGCTTTCTCATCGTTCTGGTTCCTTTCCGACATTCGACCGCTCTTGCACCGAGCGGGGTTGCATGGGGGTCGCCGACGCGACGGGGCGCGGGCGGTGTGGAGGCCGCTGGCGGTCTCGAGCGGCTCCTCGGAGTTGCACGGGAGCCGTCAGCGCGACGGGTCGCCGGCGCCTGCCGACTCCAGCCGGATGACCGGAACTCCCGCGCCCGTCGAGAATCTGTGGCGCTTGGCCGGGCCGGCGAGGGGCAGGCTCGAAGTAGCCCATGTGGCGCAACATGAAGCCTCGGATCGCGCGCGCCGCCTTTTCGGCGTACGCCTGCCGGTTCTCGGGCGTGTCTCTCATCCCCGGATACGGATGCTCCAGCTGGATTCCGCTGATCACTGCGCCGTCTTCCATGGAGCCGTGGCGGCGCGTGCTGTAGCCGCCCCTGAAGTAGGGGGCGGTTCCCGGGGACGGATCCGCCGGGCTGGGCACGGAGGCCACGCCCTCGGCTTGCAGGAATCCCCCGAACGACTCGGCGCCGCGCAGCAGCTGCGAGAACGGCAGAGGGGAGTCGCGGCCGAGCTCTCGAATGCTGGAGGCGCGGATCACGGGGAGCGAATTGAGCGAGGCGTCCGGCAGGGCGAGTTGCTCGGCGGTGAGCAGATAGCCCAGCTCGATGCGGGCGATTGCGTGGGAATGACCATGGACGTCGAGGTAGAGGCCTTCGCCGGAGCCTTCGGTGCCGTAGCCGCTGCTCACGGCGTCGCTGGCCGTCTCGATCCATTCGTGATACTCGCGCCATGCTTGTTCGGCGTACGGATCGCCTTGGGCCCCCTCTTCGATTTCCCGGTTGGGGTCCATCTTGCCGCGTGCCAAGTGAGACAAGATCAGGTGCGGCGCGAATCCGGAGAGTTCGAACAGGGCGTCGCGGACGGCGCGAGCGAGTTCCACGGTGTTGCGGTCGTTGACGCCGACGCCGTAGGTGCGGTCGGCGACCTCTTCGGGCGAGAGCGCGCCGCCGTGTCCCGCCGAAAGGATCAGCGGCAGCCGGCCCGGCACGTACTCCGTGTACTGGCGCCGTCCGAAATAGCTGCGGCCCGGTTCGAAGCGCCTGACGGTCTCGGGCACGTAGACTTCCAGGCGCGCGCTGGCTTCTTGGCTTCCCACGCGCGCCGAGACGGTCGTCGTGCCCGCGCCCGCGCCCGTCACGAAGCCTCTCCCGTCCACGACGGCCACGGCCTCGTCGGCCACGGACCACTCGGCGTCGCCCGTCGCCTCCCGTCCGTCCGCCCCCCGTCCGACCGCCTGGAACCGGATCCCCCCTCCCAGGCCGACCAGAAGGGCGTCCGGCGGCTCGACGCGCAGGTCCGTCAGTCGAAGCTCCGGGCCGGGACCGCCGCCCGAACAGGCCAGCAGGACAGGAACCGCCGCCGTCCAGGCGCCGGCGTGCTTTCGTTGGATCACGGCCGTCTCCTCCCTGCGACGATTGTGGGGCGGCGGGGCGCCGGGCGCAATCGTCCGGTTAAGTTGCCGGCATGGACGCCGCCGCCCTTGCAAGCCGCTACAGCCGGTTTCGCGTGGCCGAGCGCGTGCTGCTTACCGGCCATTCCCACCAGGCTTGGCCCGACGTGGCCTTCGAGGCGCAGCAGCAAGCTTGGCTGGACGCGGCCGAGCACGTGGACGACAAATGGGTTCGCGCGTTCGCCGTCGCCGACCGCGTGCGGGACGGATTCCGCCGCCTCTTGGACGACCCGGACGGCGACGTCGCGCTGGGCCACAACACGCACGAGCTCGTTGCGCGCTTTCTGTCGGCCCTGCCGTTGCGCGACCGGCCGAGGCTGGTGACGACCGACGGCGAGTTCCACACCATCCGCCGCCAGCTGGCCCGTCTCGAGGAGGAAGGGATCGAAGTCGTGCGCGTGGCGGCCGGGGGCGGTTCGGGGAGCGGCGCGCGCGCCTTGGGCGCCGAGCCGGCCGGGGCGGTGACCGACGAGCTGGCGGGGGAGCTGGCCGGGGCGGTGACCGACCGGACGGCCGCGGTCCTGGTCTCCTCGGTGCTGTTTCGCGACGCCACGATCCTCGAAGGACTGGATCGCGTGGCGGACGCCTGCGCGCGGACCGGCGCCGAGATGCTGGTCGACGCGTACCACGCGCTCAACGCGGTGCCCTTCTCGGTTGCCGCTGGCGGGCTGGGTCAGGCGTTCGTGGTCGGAGGCGGCTACAAGTACTGCCAGCTGGGCGAAGGCGCCTGCTTTCTGCGCCTTCCTCCGCACTGCACGCTTCGTCCCGTGCTGACCGGCTGGTTCGCCGAGTTCGACGAACGCGCCGAGACGGGCTCGCCGGACTGGCCGGGCTCTCGTGCCGGCGGCCAGCGTCCCGCATCCGCGATCGCGCCCCGCAAGACGCGCTACGGCCCGGGCCACCTGCGATTCGCGGGCGCCACCTACGATCCCACGAGCCACTACCGGGCCGCCCGCGTCTTCGCCTTCTTCCACGAGGAGCGGCTGGACCCGGAGCGCCTCCGCGCCATCGGCCTGTCCCAGATCCGACGATTGGCGGCGGGCATCGACGCCTTGGACGCGGACCCGTCCGTGCTGGCCCGCGACCGCACCGTCCCGCTGGACCGCAAGGGCGGCTTCCTGGCCCTGGAGGTGCCGCGCGCCGGCGATTTCGTCCGTGCGTTGCGGACCCGGGGCGTGTGGGCCGATCACCGCGGCGCGGTGTTGCGCCTAGGACCCGCCCCGTACGTCACCGACGGGCAACTGGATCAAGCGGTAGCCGCGATCGGCGAGGTCGTGCGCAGCTTCGGACGCGCTTGAGGTTGGGCGCCGCCGCCGGGCCCGCTAGCCTCCGTGCTTCCAGGTTGCCGACAGCTTGACGCGCCGGCCCCGGGAGCTGTGCGTGAAGGCGTCGAAGGACTGTTCCCAGGCCACGAACGGCGGGTCGGCGTCCAGCACGTTGGTGACGGACAAGGCCACGTCGAAGCCTTCCCCCGCGCGCCGCAGCACGCTCATGTCCCATGTGAACCACCCGTCGACGGTCGCGTACCGCGGATTGCTGGCGAACGCTTCGTTCTCGTACGACGAGACCGTGTTCAGGTAGTTCACCCAACTGTAGTCGCCGCGGTGCGCTCCTGCCGAGAACCGGAGCTTCCAGCGGGGCAGCGGGGGCGCGGTCGGGCTGCCCCAATTGAGCTTTCCGACGGCGTTCTCCGCAGGATACAGCTCGACGTTGTTGACGCTCAGCGCCTTGACGTCGTACTGGCCCGTGAAGGTGCCGTCCATGCCGAACGAAGCGATGCCCTCGCCCACGGGGAAGCGCGCGCTCGCGTGCCAGTCGATGCCCGAAGTCGTGACGCCCGGCCAGTTGACGAGGTCGACCCGAATGCGTTCGATGTCGTTTGCGTCGCACGATCCGTCCCGGCGCCCTCCGGGGCACGTCACCAAGTGCTGCACGGCGGCGCGCGACGCGCCTCCCGCCGCATACAGGCCTGCAATGCCCGAATAAGGCGTGATGTCGATCATGTTCCGGAAATCGTAGCTCCAATAGTCCACCGACGCTCTCACCCGCGACAGCTGCAAGGTGAGCCCCGCATTGTAGGTGAACGCCTGTTCCGGTTCCAGCTCCGGATTGCCGTACGTGTCGGTAGCCTTGTACGTGCCTACTTGCGACACGTACGCCGACGCGGTGTTCTGCTGTTCGTTGAGGTCGTCGATCGACGGCGTCCGGAACGTCGTCTGCACGGACACGCGCAACGCCAGCGGATCGGCGAGCTGAATCCGCATCGCGAGACGAGGATCGAAGCTGCTGGCCGTGCTGTGAAACTCATAGTTTGCGGCGGCCTGCGCGCTGAAGCGTTCTCCGAAGGTCAACGGCACTTCGGCGAAGAAACGGTGAACCGTCTGGGTGCCGTCGTAAGGATAGTACCCGTTGGTGAACGTGAACGAACCGGCCTTCTCCAAGCAGCTCTTGTCCCCTAGGACGGCGCACGGATTCACGTTGAGGTCGCCTGCTCGGTTGGGCGTGCCGGACACGGCGATGCGCCGAAACTGGTAGCCGGCGGCGAAGTTGGCCCTGTCTTCGACCAGCGTGCCCTTGAGCAACGCGTCGCCGACGAACAAGTTGGCCGTGCCCTGCATGTCCACTTCTTCGTTTATCCAGTTGATGAGCTCCGGAGAGTTGGCCAGGCTCGACACGTAGTCGGGATTGGCCTGCGACTCGTAGGGAGCGCCGGGCTGTTCTGAATTCTGGTGCGCGTTGCTGAACGGGTTGTAGTACATGCAGTTGCCTTGGCCGGCCACGGCTCCGCCCAACGGGCCCAGCGCCATGCCCGAAGGGCTGGTGGGATCGGCCACCACGTTCACTCCGCAGTTCGGTCCGCCGAATCCTCGAAACGCCAGGTACTTCCGGTACGCGTACTCGGCCGGCAAGTTGACGTTGCCCGCCGCGCTGGAAAAGCTTGCGGCCAGCTCGAGCGTCAGGTCTTCGTCGGAAAGCGTGCCTACGGGCCGCTCCGCGGACGCGGCCAAGCGCCACGTGTGAGACCCCCGCTGCAAGACGCGGCCGGGACCGCTGTTGCCCACGAGGCGGCCGTAGAAGAACCAGTCGTTCTCCAGACATGCGTCCATGCCGGAAAATCCCGCGGCGGTTCCGTGCTTGGAGCAGAATTCCCGTCGTCCCGGATGGCCAGGTTGCAGGATCTGCGTGCCGTCGTAGATCGAGATGGGCGGGAAGGAAGGCGTCGTGTGCCAGCCGGGCATTTGCGCGTATGCGAACAGCCCTTCGAGGTGATAGCTGCCTTCGTCGTCGGCCCAAGCGCCGTTGAGCTCGCCGAACGCCCGGATATGCCTCGACTCTTGTTGCAGGTCGTCCCAGGGCTGGTAGCGGAAGCGGCAGGTCGCGGACTCTCTGTGGCCGCCGAATCCCTCGCACGCGGGATCGACGAACACGTCTGCGCCAGCGAGGGCGCCCACGAACTGTTCCTTGTCTTCGTCGCCGGACAGCTGCGGAAACAAGAAGGCCCCTGGGTTGCCCGTGTAGGACCAGGCGCCGGCCCCGGCGATGAAGTCGGACAGGGCCCAGTCGCGGTCGCGCGGGCTGAGGCTTTGGTTCAGCGTCGCTTCGGCGGACAAGACGCCATGCGCCGTCTCGCCGACGCGGCCTCCCCAGATGGCGCCGACGTTGGTGTTGCCCGACGCGGCGTAGTACTCGTGCGACGCCGTGACTTCCACGCCCTCGAAGTCTCCTCGCGTCAGGAAGTTGGCCACGCCCGCCACGGCGTCCGAGCCGTACACGGCGGACGCGCCCTCCTTCAGCACCTCGATCTTCTCCAGCGCCACGGACGGAAACGAGTTGACGTCCACGAATCGGCCGCCGTAGAGCCGCACCGGCACGTACGTCTGCCGTCTGCCGTTGAGCAGCACCAGCGTCCTGGAGCCGCCGAGGCCCCGCAGGTTGACGTTGGCGACGGTCTCGGGCACGGTTCCAGCCTGCTTGGTGTTGTACCAGCCTTGGCGCTCTCCCAGGCTGCCGTGGCTGGCGCTCAAGTTCTTGAAGAAGTCGGTGACTTGCGGAGAGCCCTGTTCGGCCAAGGTGCGCCGCCCGGAAACTGCGACGGAATACGGCAACGTCGTGGGCGATTCCTGGAACGCGGTGCCCGTGACGACGATGGCCTCCAGCGCCAGGGCCTGCGAATGGAGCTGCAAGTTCACCGTGATCGTCTCTCCGGCCACCACGGTCACGGTGGTCGTGGCGCTGGAATAGCCGAGGAGGTGCGCGGCCAGCTCGTGAGTGCCCGCCGCCACCACCGGCATGGCAAAGCGTCCCCCGGTCCGCGACGCCACGCTGATGTCGAGCGCCGCGACTTGCACCTGAACGGTCTCCAAGGGCGCTCCGGTCTCGATGTCGGTGATCGTGCCGACGATCCCGCCCGTTTGCGCGGCAAGCGGCACGGCAGGCGCGATGGAGGCCAGGGAAGCAAGATAGACGAGCCGGGCGATTCTGTTCATTAGGGTCTCCGTGGAAAGGCGTGGGCAAGCGCCAAGAGGATAACGGCGCGGCAGTCCATGGGTCAAGACGCGGTCCGCCTTCGTGGAGGACGAAAGATCAAAGGGGCCACCGTCCTGCGGCGGCGATTGCCGCGACGGCGCCCGCCGCGATCGACAGGCTGGCCGCCCACGCCCGCGGAGGCACGCCCAGCGTCCGCACGGCCAAGAGGGCCAGCAGCGAAAGGGCGGCCACGACGACGACTTGAGCGGCTTCGAGCCCGAGGTTGAACGAGAGCAGGGGAACCAGGAGGCTCCGCTCGGCGCCCAGCGCGGCGCTCAAGAAATTGGAGAAGCCGAGTCCGTGAACGAGCCCGAACAAGACCGTCGTGGCGTAGCGGACTCCTCGGGACTTCCGCCCGGGGCGGTCTTGGTGGTTGCCGGCGGCCAGTGCCGGCCCGGGGCGACGCGCCCGATGTGCGCCGGCCCCGCGCGCGGCCGTCCGGGTTTCGGGCGCCTGCGTTCGGGATTCGCGTCCATGCGTCCGAGGAGGCGGGGCCCCGGTCGCCAAGTTGAGGGCGGCTCCGGCCGCGATCGTCGCCAGCACCAGGAACTCGACCCAAGCGCTGGGCACGCGCACGAGCTGCAGCGTCGCCAGGGCGAGCGAGGCCGAATGACCTGCCGTGAACGCGGTGACCAGCACGAGCAGTTCGCGGGGCCGGTCGTGGCCGCACCCGGCGCAGAGCACGCCCAGGAAGAGCAGGTGATCGTACGCCCGGACGTCGAGCAGGTGCGTGAAGCCGAAGCCGAAGTAGGTCTGGAACATCTGCTGCCCTGCCGCTCGGCGCTCCTCAGGCGCCGCCGTCTTCGGGCGCGTCCGGGGCCGCGCGCCGCCGCCCGTGCCCCCTTCCGGCGACGGCGGCCCAGGCGACGATCCAAGCGAGCCACGAGACGCGCTCGGCCGGGGCGAGCATTCTAAGGTGCTCCCACAGCAACGTGGGCAGCGTGGCGGCGATGCTCCGGGCGGATCCGTCGTGATGCGGCATGCGACGTTCGACGACGGCGACGGACGACCTCCGGTCCGCGTGCAGCTTGCCCTCGATGGCCGCGGCGAGCCCGGACGGCGTCATCGCTCGCCATCCGGGAATTCGCATCACGCTCCATGCCGGGGCCGTGCGTCCCCAGCCGTGCAGGTTCGTGCCCGCCACCACGGCCAAGTCGAGCGAATCGGCCAAGGCCGCGATGGCGTCCCGCTGGCCGCGCGACTGCTCGAGGCCGCGCGGGGATCCGTCGTTGATTTCGATCCCGACGACGCCGGCCGGCTGGGCGGGCGAAAACGCCACGACGTCGGCGAGCGGGCCGGGAAGGGCGTAGAGGATCGTGGGAGGACGGGCGTCGCGGCGGTAGGCGGCGGCCAGCGAATCGCCCTGGAGGCGCTGGCCCGCCTCGTCCAAGGCGAAGGCGTAGCGCGACGAATCGCCGAGGGCGTTGACGTGGCGGTCGCGGAGCCGGAGTTCGGCGGCGCCGAGCAGGACCGTTCGGTCGCCGGCGCGGGCGGGATTGCGCGGCAAAGCGTCGACGACGCCCGCCCAGGTGTAGTGGTCGGTGACGAAGGCGGCGTGGAATCCGGCGCCCGCGTGCCACGCCCGGTTGCGGGCGGCCGTGAAGTCGCCGAGGAAGCGGCGGCCGTCGTGCGAATGGTGCGTGTGCGAATGAAAGTCGACCGCCACGAGATCGGGATCGGCCAGTTCGATGCCGGTCATGGGTCGCGACAGCAGCGCGCCGCCGGCGTAGAACGCCACCAAGAGCAGCAGGGCGCCCGCGGCGCGCGCGGTCTCCAGAACGGCCCCGCGGAGTCGGCTGCGTCCGGCGCCCGCGCCGCGCCGAAGCCTGCGCCGCAACGCCGCCAGCGTCCGCCCAAGGACGTACAGCGCGGCCAACCCTCCGACGACGGCGTAGTGCTGGCTCACGGCCGCCAGGCTCAGCGTGTCCCACAGCCCGAACAGCGGCGCGCCGGCCACGTACGCCAGCGGGGTCGTGCGCTCGAAGGCCACGGCCTCTTGGGTGACGGCGTCCCAGAGCGCGGGCTGCGGGTCCAGCGCGCCGGCCGCCACCGCCGCGCCTGCGGCCAGCGGCCAGCGGCAAGCCCAAATCCCTCCAAGAGCGGAAGCCCTCCGGGTCACGCGAGTCTCCATGAGCAGTTGCGGGCGCGAAGCTGTGGTTGCGGCGCGAAGCTGCGGACCGCCAACCGGCCCGCGCGCTGTTGGCCACCTCCCTACGATAGCCGCAATGCCAGCCGTCGCGACGCCCGATCGCGCCATGGCCGACCCCGTGTGCCGTTTTTTGGTCGCCTCCCTCCGATGGCCTGCCCCGTGGACTGGCCGCACCGGCGGGGCGCCCGTAAGATGACGCATCGCTCGTCGCCAGGGCCGCCGTCACGGCCCCTGCACCGCCACCACACTGGAGAGCTTCGTCTTGAACTCACGCAGCGCCACGGTCGCCGCCAACTCCCTCCGGCTTGCGCTGGCCGCCGCCGGCCCGTCCCGGCCTGCACGGGCCGCCCATGCTTTCGCGTGCGCTTTCGCCGTCGCCGCGGCCGTCGCGGCCGCCCCGGCTGCGCCGTTCGTGCCGGCCCCTGCGTCCGCCCAAGAAGGCGAATGGCGCTATTGGGGCGCCGACGCCGGCAGCACCCGCTATTCGCCGCTCGACCAGATCGACGCCTCCAACTTCGGCGACCTCGAAGTCGCCTGGATCTGGCGCGGAGACAATTTCGGTCCCCAAGCCGATCCGCTTCTGCGCGCCACGCCCATTTACGTGGACGGGCGGCTCTACTCGGTGGCGGGCGCCCGGCGCACGGCCGTCGCCATCGATCCGGCCACGGGCGAGACCCTGTGGACGTTTCGCGAGCGGCCGACCAAGCGCTGGATGGACTCCATGCGCAAGAACTACGGCAAGGGCGTGGCCTACGCCGAAGCCGGCGGCAGGGGGACGATCTACTTGGTGACGCCGGCCTTCTTCCTGCACGCCCTCGACGCGGACACCGGCCGTCCCGTCGAGTCGTTCGGCGAAGGCGGCGTGGTGGACATGCTGGGCGACCTTGGGCCGTGGGAGCACGACAGGGACGCGGGCCTGCCGCCGGAGGTCGGCTACATCACCAACTCGTCGCCGCCCATCGTGGTCAACGGCGTCGTCGTGGTCGGCAATTCGCACGAGCAGGGCTACTACCAGACGCGCAAGGAAAACGTGCCCGGCAACATCCTCGCCTACGACGCGGCCACGGGCGAGCATCGCTGGACCTTCAACGTCATTCCGCAGGAGGGCGAGTTCGGCAACGACACCTGGGAGAACGACGCGTGGTCGTGGACGGGCAACGTGTCGGCCTGGGCGCCCATGTCCGCCGATCCGGAGCTCGGCCTGGTGTACGTCGTCACCGATCCGCCCACGATCGACTACTACGGTGGATTCCATCCCGGGGACAACCTGTTCGCCACGTCCATCCTGGCCATCGACGTGGCGACCGGCGAACGGCGCTGGCACTTCCAGACGGTGCACCACGACGTGTGGAACTACGACATTCCCACGGCTCCGAACTTGGTGGACGTCACCGTGGACGGCCGAAGAATTTCCGCCTTGGTGCAGACCACGAAGCAAGGCTGGGCCTACGTCTTCGACCGTGCCACCGGCGAGCCCGTGTGGCCCATCGAGGAGCGCCCCGTTCCGCAGTCGGACGTGCCCGGCGAGAAGCTGTCGCCGACGCAGCCTTTCGTGACGCGCCCCGCGCCCTTCGAAATGCAAGGCCTGACGGAAGACGACCTTGTCGACTTCACGCCGGAGATCCGGGCCATGGCGCTCGACATCGTGAAGGACTTCCGGATGGGCCCGCTCTTCAATCCGCCTTCGCTGGAGAACGCGCCCGACGGCACGCAGGCCGCCATCCACTGCCCGGGCGCCAACGGCGGCGCGAACATACCGGGCGGCGCCGTGGTCGATCCCGAGACGGGCATCCTCTACGTGGCCTCGACGCGGGGGTGCAGCGCGCCCCGTCTCGTGCCCGGCGTGGAGGAGGACCCGGACTCCAACGTGGACTGGGTGACCAACGGTCCGGGCGGCGTCCGCGGCCCCGACGGACTGCCGATCTTCAAGCCTCCCTACGGCGCCGTCACGGCCATCGATCTCAACACGGGCGACCACGTGTGGAAGATTCCCAACGGCGCCACGCCCGCCGCCATCCGCGATCATCCGCTCTTGCAAGGCGTGGACGTCGGCAACACGGGCGCGCGCTCGCACGCCACCAAGCTGGTGACCAAGACGTTGCTCATGTACGGCGAAGGCCGGGGCGCCGCGCCCGTCTTTCGGGCCGTGGACAAGGCCACCGGAGAAGAGCTGGGCGCCGTGGACCTGCCGGCCTCCACGCTGACGGCGCCGATGACCTACATGCACGAGGGCGTCCAGTACGTGGTCATGGCGGTGGGCGGACAGGGGATGGCGGGCTCGCTGGTGGCGTTGCGGCTGCCGGAGGAGATGTAGCGATGCGGGGACGCGCGGCGGGCTTGGCGGCCGGGCTGGCGTTGCTGGCCGGGGGGTGCCAAGCCGAGCGGGAGCAGGGCGCCCCCGGTCCGCTTGCGCCGTTCGACGGAAGCGGCGGTCGCTGGGTGGACCTGTCTCACTCGTTCGGTCCGTCAACCATCTACTGGCCCACCGACACGTTGGGCTTTCAGCATGTGGAATTGGCGCGCGGCCGCACCGAAGGGGGCTGGTTCTATTCGTCGTACGCCTTCGCCTCCGCGGAGCACGGCGGCACGCATCTGGACGCTCCGTCGCATTTCGCCGAAGGAGGGCAGGCCGCCGACGAAGTGCCGCTGTCCCGCTTGATCGCGCCCGCGGCGGTCCTGGACGTGTCGGCCAAGGCCACGCCCGACTACCAAGTCTCCGTGGCGGACCTGGAGGCGTGGGAGGCCGAGCACGGGCCGGTCGCCGAGGGCGCCGTCCTGTTGGTGCGGACGGGATGGGCGGAGCGGTGGGGCGACCGCGCAGCGTACCTGGGCACCGATCTGACCGGCCCCGGGGCCGTGCCCGAACTGCACTTTCCCGGCATCGGTCCGGCGGCGGCCCAGTGGCTCGTCGACCATCGCTCGGTGGCCGCCGTGGGCATTGACACGCCCAGCATCGACTACGGCCAGTCCACCGACTTCGCGTCCCACGTGATCCTCTATGCCGAGAACGTCGCCGGCTTCGAGAACGTGGCCAACTTGGGCGAGCTGCCCGCGACGGGCGCGGCGGTGGTGGCCCTTCCGATGAAGATCGAGGGAGGCAGCGGCGGGCCGCTCCGGATCGTGGCCTACGTGCCCCATGCGGCGGGAGACGAATCGAACTGAACGAGCGCGTCGACAAGTCCTGGTACGACGAGTCCGGGTACTTCGAAGCGGACGGCGCCGCGCATCTGCGCGACTTCGACAGTCCGTTTCAGCGCTACCGGGTTCGGAAAGTCCTGGACCTTCATGCGCCCGGCCCGGCCGACCACGTGCTGGACCTGGGCTGCGGCTGGGGAACCGTCAGCTGGGCGCTGGCCGCTCGGGCTCGCTCCGTCGTCGGCTTGGACTTCTCCCAGCGCGCCGTCGAAGTATGCAACGCGCGGCTCGAACGCAGCGAATTGCGGAACTTGGAATTCGTCGTCGGCGACGCCGCGGACACGGGCCTGGACGCAGGCGCCTTCGACCTGGTCGTGGCCGCCGACCTCTTCGAGCATCTCTATCCGGACGACTCGGAGGCCGTGGCCAAGGAGGCGTTCCGCGTCTTGCGGGCCGGCGGGCGGTTCGCGGTGTGGACGCCGTGCCGAAGCCACTTCCTGGAAGTCCTCAAGAACAACAGCATTCTGCTCAAGCCCGATCCGAGCCACGTGGACTACAAGTCGATGGCGCGGATGCGCAGTCTCCTCACGGACGCGGGCTTCGGCATCGAACGCGCCTACTACGCCGAGTCGCACCTGCCGGGACTGCGCCTGATTGAACGGGCCGCACAGCGAGTGGTCCCGCTGTTGCGCCGCCGGATTGCCGTGCTGGGACGCAAGCCGGAGCCGCCGCGCGGAGGATCGTGAGCGGACCAAGGGCGGGTTCCATGGTGGCTGTTCAGTTCGATGTGACGCCCGCCCGCTACCTGCTGGCCCGGAGCCTGGGACGGGTGACGGATTCGTTCGTGCACGGGCGCGGGTCCGGGCTGCGCCGGGTGGAGCGGCCGATTCCGCCGTTGCCCGGTCCCGCCTGGGTGCGCGTCGAAGTGCTGCTGTGCGGCGTCTGCGGGAGCGACTTGGCCGCGCTCGCCTGCCGGTCCAGCACGGCGCTCGAGCCCTTCGGGTCCTTTCCGGCGGTGCTGGGGCACGAGATTCTGGGACGGGTGGTCGAGATCGGCCCGGACGTGGACGGCGTGGCGCCGGGCCAGCGCGTGGTGGTGGACCCGATGCTGCACTGCGCCGTGCGCGGGCGCGAAGCGGAGGCGTGGTGCGGGTCGTGCGCGGCTGGACAGCCTTCCACGTGCGAGCTGGCCGCGGAGGACGGGCCTCTGGAGGTGGACGGCGAGCCGTTGCGGCGGGGCCTGGCGATCGGCTACCACGCGACGTTGCCGGGGGGATGGAGCGAGCAGATCGTCGCGCACGCCCGGCAAGTGTTCCCGGTCCCGGACGCGCTGGACGACCGGGTCGCCGTGCTGGCCGAGCCGCTTGCGATCGCCGTGCACGGAGTCCTTGCCGGAGCGCGGGAGCTGTGTTCGGGCGACGGCCGCGCCGCTTCGGCCGGGCAAGCGCGGTTCGAGGCCGCTTTGGCCGGGCAGGCTCGGACCGGGGCCGTTGCGGCAGGCGGGCGCGTGCTGGTCGTCGGCAGCGGCCCGATCGCGTTGGCCACGGTGTGGGCGCTGCGGACGCTGGGCTACCGCGGGAAGCTGGCGATCCAGGCCAAGCGGGACCACGAAGCGGCGCTGGGCATGGCGTTGGGAGCCGACGAGGTCGTCCGCCCCGGCGCGGAGGCCCGCCAAGCGCTGATCGACACCGGCGCGCGCGCCTACATGCCCATCCTGGGGCCGGAGGTGTACGCGGGCGGCGGGTTCGGCGTCGTCTTCGACTGCGTCGGCAGCGAGAGCAGCATGGCCCAGTCGCTCGGTTTCGCCGCGCCGCGCGGCCGGGTCGTGCTCCTGGGCTGCGCAGGCCGGCTCAAGAAGCTCGACTTGACGTTCCTGTGGGCGCGCGAAGTCCAGGTGACCGGTTGCGTCGGCTACGGAACGGAGGACTGGGAAGGGCGCCGCCGTCACACCTTCGAGATCGCGCTCGACGGAATGGCGGCCAACCCGGGCGGCTTGGCGGACTTGGTGACGCACGTGTTCCCGCTGCGGCAGTACCGAGACGCCCTGCGAGCGGCCTTCGACCGCCGGCGAAGCGGCGCCGTCAAGGTGGCGATCGCGCCGGGGAGCGCGTCGCGGTGACGAGGCCGCGGCGAGCCCGGTTGCCGCGCCGGGCTCGCTCGGCCGCTTGTCGTCGTCCCGCCTGCCTCGCCCTGGTCCGTCGCTGCCAGCGCGCCTGCCTCGCCCTGGTCCGTCGCTGCCCGCGCCCCTGCTTCGTCCTGGTCCGTCGCTGCCGGTGCGCCTGCCTTGCCCTCGTCCTCGCGCTCGCCTCGGCGTGCGGCGACGGCGGGACCGCTCCGTCCGTCGATCCGCCGGAGCCGCCTTCGGGTCCCTGCACGGTGGCGGCCCAGTGCCGCGCCCGCCTGCCGCTGCCCGTCGGCGGCTTCCTCCCCCACTACGCCACGCACGGGCTGGGCGAGGGCGCGCACGCCGGGGTCGTGCAGGGAGTGGTCGTGGTGCACGGAACGAACCGCAACGCGGACGACTACTTCGAGCGCGTGGTCGAGGCCGCCCGACTGGCCGGCCTGCTGGAATCCACCGTCGTGGCCGCGCCGCACTTTCAGACCCGCGACGACGGCCCGCGCTTCGACGAGCCCTACTGGACCAGCTCGGGCTGGAAGCGCGGCCATCCCTCCGAGGGCTCGGCGCCCGCGCTGAGCTCGTACGCGGCGCTCGATGCGGTCGTCCTCCGGCTGGCCGACAAGTCCCGGTTTCCCAACCTCTCCAGGCTGGTCGTGACCGGCCACTCCGCCGGCGGCCAAGTCGCCCACCGCTACGTGGCGGGAAGCGCCTTGGAAGACGGCCTGTCCGGCTACGCCGTCCGGTACGTGGTGGCCAATCCGTCCACCTACCTCTACCCGACGCCCGTCAGAGAACTGTCCCCCGAGACCTTCCTCGTGCCCGACGTCTCCAGCTGTCCCGACTACGACGCGTGGCACTACGGCCTGCAAGACCTCAACCCGTACATGCTGCGGACGGGCGCCGAACTCGCGCGGCGACGGCTCCTGGGGCGGCAGGTCGTGGTGCTGCTCGGCGAGCAGGACACGGGCACGGCCAGCCTCGACCAGTCCTGCGGCGCCGACCTCCAGGGCGCCAACCGCCTGCAGCGGGGCCTCGCCTTGGTCCGCGTGCTCTCGCACGAGTTCGGCGGCCACAGGCACGAGGTCGCGACCGTGCCGGGCGTGGGACACTCCAGCAGCGCCATGTACCAGTCGCCGCAAGGCCGCGCCGCGCTGTTCGCGTGGCAAGGCGCGACCGCCAGGTGAGCCGACTGGGAATCGAACCCAGGACCTACGGATTAAAAGTCCGTTGCTCTGCCAACTGAGCTATCGGCTCGCCGGAAACATAACTTGGGGCCGCGGTTCCCCCGCGCCCTTCCCACGCACTCTGACGCCCGGAGCTTGACTTCCCATGGCCATACTGCGCCCTCCCGGACTGGGTCCCATCGTCGGCCACACCACCGACCGCTCGAGCCGGATCTGGATTCGCGCCGATCCCGCCACCGACGGCGGCGACCATCCCGGTTCCGAACGCCGCACCGTCGGCGTCCTGGGGGTCTTCGCGAAGGACGGACGCAAGCTCGATCCGCC
Source organism: Longimicrobiales bacterium (assembly GCA_965242735.1). GTDB lineage: Bacteria > Gemmatimonadota > Gemmatimonadetes > Longimicrobiales > Gaopeijiaceae. The sequence goes on from OZ251497.1 coordinate 431,375, forward strand.
CCGGATCTTCTACTTCCGGCTGCACCGCGAGTTCGACCGCAGCGGCAGCGTCGACCTGGGAGCGGGCAAGAGCAACTTCGCTCTCCAGCCCGACTCCTTCCCCCTGGAGCCCGACTCGGAGTACGTGGTGCGCGCGGGCTGCCTCGTGCTGGACGATCCGGTCGCCGACGACGCCGAACTCGACGACCCGGCCCTTGAAGCGCGCCTGCCGAAGCCGTCGGCGTGGCAAGCGGACCTCGAGGCGCTGGACCCGGCCCAGGCGGAGGCCGCGTTTCGCACGTTCCCCGCCGAGCCGGGCGACGAGGCGCGGCAGCCCGGCGACCTTCGGGGCGAGCGCGTCAGCTTCCTGCGATGGGACGCCGGACGCGCCGGGCAAGGGCACGGGCCCGGCGTCCTCCCCGGCGAGCGCGTCAGCTTCCTGCTGGGGTCCTGCCGGTACCCCGGCCTCCTCTGGAAGGTCAGGCACTCCGACCGAATCTTCGGGCCGATGGCCGATCTGGCGCAGGCCGCCGAGGACCGGCCTCGCTTCGTGCTCATGGTGGGCGACCAGATCTACGCCGACCGCTTCAATCGTCTCGTGCCGTTCGGGCGCGCCGATTCGTACCAAGAGTTCCGCGACCGCTACCTGGCCGCTTTCGGATCGCCCAACATTCGCCGCCTCATGCGCACCTTGCCGACCTACATGATCCTGGACGATCACGAGATCGAGGACAACTGGTCGCAGGACCGGTTGCGTCGCTCCGCCCGCTACCCGCTCTTCACCATCGCCATCGACGCCTACCTCAGCTATCAATGGAGCCACGGCCCGCGCACGTGGGGCCGCCGCCTCTACTACCGCTTCGACTGCGGCGGATTCCCGTTCTTCGTCCTGGACACGCGCACGCAGCGGTTCCTGGAGGGCAAGCCCGGCGACCTGGCGGCCAACCACATGCTGGGACGGCCCTCGCACCCCACGGCGCCCCCGGGCCAGCTGGCGCGCCTGCTCTCGTGGCTTCGCGACCAGCAGCGAACGCGGGGCGCTACGCCCAAATTCGTGGTGTCGTCGGGCGTGTTCGTGCCCAGCCCCATGTCGGCCCGCACCGCGCTGGCCGAAGACGATCCGGAGGCCCTCGAGAAGTCGGACGGCTGGCCCGGCTTCCCCGGCACGCGCTCGGCCATTCTGCGGACCATCGTCGAGCACGAGATCCAGAACGTGGTCTTCCTCTCGGGCGACATCCACTGCGCCAACCTCGCAGAGATTTCCTTCGCGGGCGTCGCGGAGGACGATGCCGCGGCGGGCGTCCCGGAGGCCAGGCGGATCAAGGCGTTCTCCGTGACGTCGTCGGCGTTCTACTGGCCGTTTCCGTTCGCGGACGGCGAGCCTTCGGACTTCGTCCACGACTCGACGGCCCAAGGGCAGGAAGACACGTTCGAGTTCGAGCTGTCGGACGGACGGAAGGTGGCCATGGACTACCGCGCCCGCAACTTCTCCCAGGAGGACAACTTCTCCCACTTGACGGTGGACCGGGCGTCGCATTCGCTCCGCGTGCGAGTGCTCGACAACAAGGGACGGGTGGTGTCGGAAGAGGCCGGCCGAGGACGCCGCGTCACGCTGGACGAGCGCCTGTCGCTGGCCCCGTGGTGACGGGGCGTGACGCACGTGACCGTTTTTGACATGGCCTGACGCGGTCGCTATTTCGTTTAATGGTCATCAGGCCCTTGAAGCGTCAGGAGTCGTCGTCATGCCGAATCTCTCCACGGAGACCCGCAGTCAAGTCGGGGATGAGCCATGGTCTGGGTTCAACGGCCGGGCCCGGAAAGTCTTGCCCGACCTGCGCAACGCGGCCGCGCGGCTGACGGACGATCACGACCACGCCAGCGAACTCGTGCAGCAGACCCTGATCCGGATGTGGCGCCGGGAAGGGACGTATTCGGGCCAGGGATCGTATGCTGGATGGGCAGTGGCCATCCTCCGGAACCTGTGGAAGGACGGACTGAGGCGCACCGCGAACGGGCCGGAGTGGGTGCCCATCGAGGAGTGCGAGGACCTCGCGGCGCCGAACGCCGACGCGTTGGAGGCGATATGGGAGCGTCGCCGGGCCGCCGCGCTGCAGACGGCCTTGGGGCGGCTCAAGAGGGCTGAACGGCAGGCCTTCGTCGCCCATCATGTCGACGATGCGTCCTTGTCGGAGGTCGCCGAGGGGATGGGCGTGTCGCGCAGGCAGGCCGCGGTCCTGGTGCGGCGGGCGTGCGAGAAGCTGAGGAGCCAGGACGACCTTCTTGAGTTCGTCGACGGGTAGCGCCTAGGGAGAGGAGTCTGCCAATGGGAGTCGTCCTGGCCATGATCGCCGACGCTCGACTCCGGCAGCGGGTCAGGATCGGCATGCGGTCGCGGCCGGTCTATCGTTTGGTCGACGAAGTGCGGTTCGTCCCCAACGTGCGCGAACTCGACGCGGCCAGCATGCACTTGCCCGCTTCGCCGGCCTTTGTGGACCCCTACGGCGGCAAGGCCGACCACATGGACGCCCTGCTCGGGCTCCGCCGCCGCCGACCGCACCTCGGGCTGATCTCTTATTCCGCGACGGACGAGTCGCGCGCGGCCGCCTCGGACGGCATTCGCATGGCGTTCTCGGCAACGCTTCGGGCGGGAGTCGACGACGGCTTCGCGCGGATCGGATCGGCGGCGCGCGGTGCGATTGGCTTGGCTGAAGTGCGCGCCTTGGCCGAGCGGCTCAGGCATGCCGCGCCCCGGTCCGCGCACGACTTGCTCGACCGCCTCCTCGCCGCCACCGTCGGCCGGTGCTCGGTGAGCGAGCTGGCAGCCTTGGTCGGCGTGAGCGACCCCACGCTCCGGCGCCATTGCGCCGCGTGGGGACTGCCTCGGCCCCGGAGGCTCCTCGCTCTGGCTCGGCTCTACCATGTCGCGAGGCTGGCGCAGTGGAGCGGCCGGCCTGCGAGCGTCGTCGCGCTGGCCTTGGGCTGGTCCGACGAGGCCAACTACGCTCGGCTGGTCCGAAACGAACTCGGATGCCGGCAGTCCGCCGTCCCTGGGCTCGGCGGCCCGGAATACGTCGCGCGCGCGTTGCTGGCCGCCATCGGCGACGGTGCCCGGCGGCGGCGAGAACACCCGTGACCGTTTTCGACATGGCAGGAGGCCGGCCGAAGAGCGTCATACATGCAGGGGCGTATGATGCCCGCACGGGCCATTGGTCCCACGACTTGCCACAGGCAACGAGGCAGGCGCGATGAAGACAGGATTCTGGATGATTGCCGCCGCAACGACCTTTGTCGATGGCCGCGGTCGGGACGGCGCACAACTCCGAGACCATGCGGCGGCAGCCATGGACGAAGCGGGCCTTGTCGCCGTTCACGTCGGTGCGCCCAAGGACGAGTGGTTGCGTCAAGTCCCGGAAGTCCCGGTCAGGGAAGCCCGCGAGCTCCTTCGGCACGGAGAGGGCATGGACGTGCCGGACTGGGCCGCCTTCGTCCGCGAGCCCGACCTCGTGCTGGACTCGAAGGGCCGTCTCCACGTCTTGCCCAGGAGCGACGATCCGAGAGTGCGCGTGCTCGACGGGGACGGCGCTTTCGTGCGGTACGTCGGACGGCGCGGCAACGGTCCGGGCGAGTTCACGAGCATAGCCGCGATGGGCTTTGCGGGCGACACGCTGTGGTTGCAGGACTTCCCAACGGGGCGCACGTCGTTCTTCGATCAAGACGGGACGCACCTCTATACCGAGCCGGCCGTCCCCCAGTACCCCGGACGCCCGAGGACCTACGGGGCCGACGAAGGATCGACGGAGCCGCTCGCGGGCGGGCGGGCGTTGTACGAGGCTCCGAAGGCTTCAATCGACGACCCACCCGGGCGACAGCTTGTGCCGTTGATGGTGGGGCCTCGCACGGAGACGGGTCGACGCGACACGGTGGCTCTTGTGCCCAGCCCCAGCGGGATGTACGTGCAGGGCATGGGAACGTTTTCCTTTGCGCCAGTTAGTTTCTCGCCGCTTCATTCGCCCTTGGCGAACGGCCATGGGGTGGCGACCGCAGCTGGGCGGCGGAGAGGCCCGGAGAAGTCGTGTTGCGCCGATTCGGCCTCGATGGGAAGTTGCAAGCGGAACAGGCTCTTCGCTTTCCCGTCAGCGAGATGTCTCGGGAAGCGCGAGAACGATTCATCGACGAGGGCGTCGAGAAGGCTCGGGGACCATGGGAATTCCACCGCAAGAACTTCGACGGCGTGCCGGACGATCTGCGCGCGGCGGTCGTCGAAGGCTTGGCGCTTCCCGATCACTATTCGCCCATAGACGACATGTTCGCCACGCAGGAGGGTCGGCTGTGGTTGCACGCGACCGTTGTAGACGGCGATGGCGGCGACTGGTTCGTCGTCGGCCCCGATGGCCGTGTGGAGTTTCGCGTGCGGCCCCCGCCCGGCATGTCGTTCGAGACGGCACGCGGGAACCGGGTCTGGGGAGTCGGCAAGGGGGAGATGGACATGACTTACATAGCTCTGTACGAGCTGTTACAACCCGAACAGGGAAAGGAAGGCAGGGAATGAAAGGAAAGAAACTGGTCGACCGTTTCGGTCCGGTTGCGTGGTTCGCGGTGCTCGGTGCCACGCTTGCTCTGTCGCTCGAACCGCTGGATGTAGCTGCACAAGCGGGCGGGTGCGTGGACTGCTCCTTCTGCTTCGTCGATGGTAGCGATGCTGGCAGCGTGGGGAATAAGGCGCCGCCTGGAGATGCGACTTCGCTTCACAGCCGTGGTCTCGGCTCTCACCGATCGTGCTTCATGACTGGGGGTTGCAACGAACAACACCCGATTGAGTCGGATTGCATAGTGATGGCGAGTCTGGCGCCCGAGGTGATGGACGCGCTCATGGAAGCCGCACTAGATCGCGACCATGAGGAGGTGTACAGAATTGCCGTCAGCCAATCCAAGGACGGTCGCATCTATTATTTGGCCGAGAGGAATGCTGTTCAAGTCTTGGGTTGCAACGATACGGTGATGCTTCACGTGCCGTTGCCATCCATGATCGGCGCCAAGGTCGCGGCCAATGTTGCGAACTGACCGGAAGCGGCGAGGGGACGCTTGCGGTGACGGACGTCCCAAGCCAGCACGGGTTGCGTGTGCACTGTTCTCCGTAGCCCTGTCGTTCTTGCCGGAGTTTGCCGTCGCGCAGGAGTCCGAGGCGCTCGAGTTTCGGCCGTGCGACGGATGCGCGATCGAAGTGTCGCCCCTTGCGGTTCTGGGCGTGACCGATCAAGTCGCGTTTGCGGCGCCGATGGACGACGGGCGCATCGCGGTGGTGCAGGCGTACGACCGTCTCCGGTTTTCGGTGCTGGATGCCGGCGGCGCCGTCGTCCGGCATGTGGGGCGGGCGGGCGAGGGACCCGGGGAGTACGCCGACGTGACGTGGCTGGAGGTGCAGGGCGACCTCGTCCATGTGGTCGACGGTTCTCGGCGGCAGGTGACCGTTCTCGACGCCGCGTCGGACTTCGAGGTGCTGTCCACGATTCGACTCCCGGTCCCTGGCGCCACCGGGAGGGACATGGTCGTGTTGGGCGACTCCGGGTACGTGGCCAACATGATGGTCTTCACGCGCGATCGGATCGGGTACGTCTTGCACTATCTGGATGCCAACGGCAAGGTGTTGCAGTCGTTCGACGAACCGGGCGGGCCAGTGCGTGGGATGGGAATCGTGGAGATGCGGTGGTTGCGGGCCGGGAACGACGGCACGGTTTGGTCTGTTCCCATGACTCGGTATCGCGTGGATCAATGGGCTCCCGCGTCGGGCGAGAGACTGCGGAGCTTCGAACGCAGGGCCGAGTGGTTTCCCGACCATGACGGCGAGGGCGCCAGCCCCCGTCGCCCGGATCGTCCGCCGGCGCCGGTCGTGATCGGCGTCGACGTGGACTCGTCGGGACATGTCTGGGTGATGACGAGCGTCGCTGTCGCGGAACGGTGGGAGGAGTCCCTGATCGAGGTCGGGGAGCGTGCGCACGCCGAAATGCCCGAGTACGAACTGCCCGCGGACCGCAGCATCGTCTTCGACACGGTGGTGGAGGTGATCGATCCGGCGACGGGACGCGTCGTGGCGGCGAGGACGTTCGACGAGCCTCTGTACGGCCTTGGGGGCGGCAGGGTGTTTACCACGTCTCCCGGGGACGCTCCCTTCACGCATCGCCACGAGTTGTGGCAACTTCGGCTGGTGGTTCCTGAAGAGGAAGGGCGATAGGGGAGAAGGGAGTAGGCGCGGCGCCATCCACCCGGTCGGCGCCGGAACGCTTGACCCTACCGGCCTTCTTCCGCGATCCGCGTCAGCCGCGCCGATTCGGCGTCGCGCCATGCTTGAATGCGGGCGTGGTCGCCGCTTCGGAGCGCTTCGGGGACGGGCAGGCCGCGGTATTCGGCGGGGCGAGTGTAGGAGGGCGCCGACACGATGCCGGGTTCGTAGAACGAGTCCGACGAGGCCGACTCGTGGTCGCCGAGCGCGCCCGGAAGCAGCCGGACGACGGCGTCGGTCATGGCGAGCGCGGCAATCTCTCCTCCGGACAGCACGTAGGAGCCCAGCGAGAGCTCTTCGGTGGCCAGGTGGTCGGCGACTCGCTGGTCGACGTCCTTGTAGTGGCCGCAGAGGAAGGTGAGTTCGCCGGCCAAGGAGAGGCGCACGGCGTCGGCATGGGCGAAGCGCCGGCCGCGTGCGGAGGGCAGCAGGACCGGGCCTGCCGGCGCCAAGTCGTCCACGGCGCGGAAGAAGGGCTCCGGCTTCATGACCATGCCCGCGCCGCCTCCGTAGGGCTGGTCGTCCACGGTGCGGTGACGGTCCGTGGCGTAGTCGCGCAGGTCCACGACGCGATAGGCCGCCAAGCCTGCCGAGGCGGCGCGCCCCGGGATGCTCGTGGAGAGCGGCTCGCGGAAGAATTCTGGGAAGATCGTGAGGATGTTGACGCGGATCACGGCAACAGCCCGTCGGGCGGATCCACCACCACGCGCCGCCGCGCCCGGTCGAAGCCGGAGACGAACTGGGGCACCAGCGGAATGACGGCTTCGCCGCGCGGGCCGGCGACTTCGATGAGGTCCGCCGAGCTGAGGGGATAGACCTCCTTGACGGTGCCCACTACGGAGCCGTCCGGCGTGGCCACGTCCGCGCCCAGGAGTTCGTGGTAGAAGACCTCGCCGTCTTCCAATGGGTCGATTTCGTCGAAGGGCCGCAGGAGATAGCGGCCGCGCAGGGCTTCCGCGTCCGTGCGCGTGTCGTAGCCCTTGAACCGAGCCAGGAACCCCTTTCGGTACGGCCGCACGGACTCGATGGTCAGCGGGGGCCGGGAAGGGACCGGCCGGTGCGCGTCGTCGTCGCCCTGGTGGTGAACCACGCCCGGCGCGAAGTGCGACTCGGGGTGGTCGGTCAGCGGCCAAACGAACAGCTCGCCCTTGGTGCCGTGCGCCTTGTTGAGGTGGCCCACGACCAGGAAGGGCGGGCGGCTGCCGCTCACGCTTTCGAGGCGTCCTCCGCGGAAACTTCGTTAGGTGGGGCTTCGTCCGCGGAAGCCTTCCCGTCCTTGGCGGCCGCGGCACCGGCTTCGTCGGCGGCCCTGTCCGTCTCGGCCGCGGCGTTGCTCGCCTCTGCGGCGGTCGTCTCGGCCGCGGCGTCGTCGGGCGCGACCTCGGCGTCCGGAGCGCGTTCCTCGCGGGCTTCGCTCTTTGCGTTGACCGTCGCCGCCCCTCGCGCCTCGGCCGCGGCATCGCCGTCAGGCGCAACCTCCGCGTCTGGAGCCCCTGCCCCGCCGGCGTCGCTCTTTGCTTCGGCCTTGTCCGCCTTCTCCGCCTTGGCGTCCGGCGCGTCCGCGTCCTCCGCGCCGCCGTCGTCCGCCTGGGGCGCCTGGGCCGTCGCCGCTTCTTGCGCCTTGGTGTCCGGCGCATCCTCGCCCGCCGCGTCACCGTCGCCTGCGTGGGCCGCCCGGGCCGCCACCTCGCGCGCGTGGCTCACTAGGCTCTTAACGGTCGGAGACGGGATGGCGCCTTCGCCCAGCCAGTAGTCCACTCGGTCGACGTCGACCTTGAAGCCGTCCGGGTGCTTGAGGGGGTTGTAGTAGCCGAGGTTTTCGACGAAGCGGCCGTCCCTGGGGGAGCGGCTGTCGGCGACGACGATCCGGTAGTGGGGCTGCTTCTTCTTCCCCATCCGGCGGAGACGAATTCTGACGGACATGGTCTTCTAACGGGGTTGGGATTCTACAGCGAGGGGACGACGCCCTTCATCTGCTTCATCATGGCTTGAGTCTCGCCGAAGCGCCGCACCAGCAGGTTGACTTCGGCCACGGGACGGCCGCTGCCGCGAGCGATCCGCCGCCGCCGCGAGCCGTTCAGGATCTCGGGCTTGCGACGCTCTTGCGGCGTCATCGACAGGATGATCGCTTCGACGTGCTTCATCTTGCGGGGATCGATCTGCTCTTCGGAAAGATTGCGCGGCACGCCTGGGAGGAGCTTCAGCAGCTGGTGCAGCGGCCCCATCTTCTGCACCTGCTTCATGGCCGCGAGGAAGTCCTCCAAAGTAAAGCGGCCGCCGCCGAGCATGCGCCGCTGGAGCGCTTCCGCCTCTTCGGCGTCCACCACGTTCTGGGCGCGCTCGACGAGACCGACGATGTCGCCCTTCTGAAGGATGCGGTCGGCGATTCGCCCGGGCTCCACCGCTTCCAGCGCGTCCACGCCTTCGCCCGTGCCCACGAACTTGAGCGGCTTGCCGGTCACGCCAAGAATCGAGAGCGCCGCGCCTCCCCGGGCGTCGCCGTCCATCTTGGTGAGCACGAAGCCGGTGAGGTCCAGCGCTCGATCGAAGCCTTCGGCGATGTTCACGGCTTCCTGGCCCGTCATGGCGTCGGCGACCAGGAGGATCTCGTCCGGCTGGAGGAGCGTCTTCAGCCGAGCGAGCTGGTCCATGAGCGGCTCGTCGATCTGCAGACGCCCGGCCGTGTCCACCACGAGCGCCGCCTTCTTCTCGCGGCGGGCCCTCTCGCGGGCCTCCTTCGCCACGGCCAGCGGGTCGCGCGCGCCCTCGGCGAAGTGCACCGGCACGCCCGCCTTCTCCCCCAGCACGACGAGCTGTTCGACCGCGGCGGGACGATGCAGATCGCAGGCCGCCAGCAGGGGCGGCTTGCCTCGCCGGGTCCAGCGCTTGCCCAGCTTGGCCGCCGTGGCCGTCTTGCCCGAGCCCTGCAGGCCCACGAGCATGACCACGGTCGGCGGCGCCGAGGACCACGCGATTGCGGTCTGCCCTTCCTGGCCCACGAGGGCGGCCAGCTCGTCCCGGACGATCTTGACGAGCTGCTGGCCGGGCGACACCGACTTGACGACCCGCTCGCCCATGGCCCTTTCCCGCACGCGGTCCAAGAAGGAGCGGGCCACGCGGAAGTTGACGTCGGCCTCGAGCAGCACGCGCCGCAAGTCGCGCAGTCCCTCTCGCATCATCGGTTCGGTCAGCACGCCGCGCTGCCGAAAACGCCCCAGCACCTTGTCGAGCTTCTGGCTCAGATCGTCGAACAAGCGCTCGCAGCTCCCTTCGAGAAAACGGGCAAAGACCTTAAATCTAGCCCAGCCGTATCGCCTGGTCGCGGTGCGCGCCGACGGAGACCATGACGATGGGGACGCCGGCGAGCTCTTGGATTCGGTCGAGGTAGGCGCGGGCGGCGGCCGGCAGGTCGCTCATGGAGCGCGCGGCGCGGGTCGGGCTCTGCCAGCCGGGCAGCGTCTCGTAGACGGGCTCGGCCCGGTCGAGGTCGCGGACGGTGGGGGGGAAGGGACGGCCGGGTTCGTCGTCGTCGCCCAGGCGGTAGGCGGTGGCGATCTTGAGTTCGGGGAGCGAGTCGAGGACGTCCAGCTTGGTGACGGCGATTCCCGTCAGGCCATTGACCCGCCCGGCGTACTCCGCGACGACCGCGTCGAACCAACCGCAACGGCGCGGCCGGCCGGTCGTGGCCCCGAACTCCGCGCCCCGGCGGCGGACCAGCGCCTCCATCTCTTCGTCGAAGGCGGTGGGCAGGGGACCGTTGCCGACCCGCGTCGTGTACGCCTTGACCACGCCCACCACCGAGTCGATGGCGGTCGGCCCGATGCCGGAGCCGGCGGCCGCGGCGCCTGCGGTCGTGTTGGAGGACGTGACGTAGGGATACGTGCCGTGGTCCACGTCGAGCGCGGTGCCTTGGGCGCCCTCGAGCAGGACGCGCATGCCGGCGGCCCGCGCCCGCCAGATTTCCAGCCCGGTGTCGGTGGCCACTTCGGAGAGCCGCGGGGCCGGGGCGAGGGCGTCCTCCAAGGAGCCGGCGGAGTCGGGGTCGGCGCCCAGGGCCGCCAAGCGGGCTCTCGCGTGCTCCAAGCTCCGTCCGACGGCGTCTTCGGCGTGCGGCCGGTCCAGCATGTCGCCGACGCGCACGCCCCGCCGGCCGGTCTTGTCCTCGTAGGCCGGGCCGATGCCGCGGCCCGTCGTTCCGATCTTTCGCGCGGCTCGCTGTTCCAGCGCGGCGTCCAGCGCCTTGTGATGCTGGAAGACGACGTGCGCCCGCGTGCTGACGCCGATCCGGCCCTGCACGTCCACGCCGCGCGAAGCCAGATCGTCGCACTCCGCGAACAACTGGACCAGGTCCACAACCACGCCGTTGCCCAGCAGGCATCGCTTGCCGGCGTGGAGGACCCCGGAAGGCACTTGGTGGAGCACGAATTCCTGATCGCCCGCGCGCACGGTGTGGCCCGCGTTGGCGCCGCCCTGATAGCGCGCGACGACGTCGGCGTCTTCGGCGAACACGTCGACGATCTTCCCCTTGCCTTCGTCGCCCCACTGGCAGCCCACGACGACCACGCAGCCGGGACCTGCACGGCCGTTGCCGGCGCCCCCGGCCGCGCGAGGATGTCCGCTCATCCCGCCGTCGCGTCGCCCTCGGCGTCCGCTCCTCGGGGCCGAAGGCCCGCCGCGGCCAGCAACCCGGACAGCTCGTCCAGCCGCTTGGCCGGCAACGGGCGCAGAGGCGCTCTCGGCGCGCCTCCGCGCAAGCCGAGCAGATCCAGCCCGCGCTTCACGCCGGGCACGCCCATCCCCCCCACGATTCCGTCGTGCAGGGGCGCCACGATCTCCTGGGCCGCCCCCGCTCCCTGCGAGTCGCCTGCGAGGAAACGTTCGTAGATGCGCACGCATTCCTTCGGCGCCAGGTTGGCGATGCCCAGGATGCCGCCCGCCGCGCCCACTTCCAGGGCGGCGTAGAGAAGGCTGCCGCTTCCCACGACGACCTGAAAGTCCGGCCCGGCGCATGTGACCAAATCGGCCGCCAAGTCCAGCTTGCCGCGCGAGTCCTTGATGCCCGCGACGTTCTCGTGCTTGGCGAGCTCGGCCACGAGCCCGGTCGGAAGGTCGAGCGTGCTGAAGCGCGTGGGCACCTGATAGACGATCACCGGGACCGGCGAGCGATCGGCCACGGCGCAGTAGTGGTCGCGCACGACGGCGGGCGTCATCGCGCCCTTGTAGAACGCGGGCGGCTGCACCAGCACGGCGTCGCAGCCGAGATCGGCGGCCTTCTTCGTCAGGCGCAGCGTGGCGCGCAGCGACTCGGCCCCCGTGCCGCCCACGAGCAGACGGCCGGAACAGCTCCGTCGCGCCACGTCCCACGTCGCGCAGCGCTCGTCTTCGTCCAGCAGGACGGCCTCGCCCGTGGAGCCCCCGATCACGAAGCCGTGCACGCCCATGTCGGCCCACTTGCCCATGTTGTCGGCGAATCCGGCCAAGTCCACGTCGCCGCCGTGATCGTTGAAGGGAGTGACGGCCGGGACCAGGACGCCGCCGATGTCCAGGCGGCTCACGCTGCGCCTCCGGGGGCTGCCCGGCGTCCCCGGCCGCGGCCCCAGGCTCACGTTGGGTCTCCGGCAGATCGGCGCGGCGTCTCCGCCACCGTCCCGGCGATGCGTTGTCCGAAGAGGCCGGCCTTCTCCCGGACCAGGGCCAGCGTCTCGCCCGCCATGATTCGCGCGCGGTCGGCCATGTGCGCCACCAGTCCGTCCAGATCGGCGTGGCGGCGCAGCACGTCGGCCCGCCGCTCCCGCATCTCGCCGGCCAGGGCGGCCAGGGCGTCGGCCGTGGCGGTCTTGAGGTCCGAATAGCGAAGCGTCCCCTTCAGGCCGTCGGCGCGCATCTCGTCCGCCTTCGCTTGGCGGTCCGCCGCGGCGAGCATCGTCAGCAGGTTCTCCACGCCCGGGCTGACCGAGGCGCCGTCCGCCGGGGGCGCGCCCGAGTCCGTGACGGCGGCGCGTATCTTGGCGCGGATCGAGTCTTCCTCCTCGAACAGGCCGATGTAGTGCCGGGGTCCCAGGCTCTTGCTCATCTTGCGCGCCGGGTCTGCCGGAGACATCAGCTTCGGCACGGGCGTGTGAAGCGTTTCCGGCTCCGGAAACACGTGGCCGAAGCGGCTGTTGAAGCGCCGGGCCAGGCCGCGGCTGAGTTCCAGATGCTGCGCCTGGTCCTGCCCGACGGGCACCAGCTCGGCACGGTAGGCCAGGATGTCGGCCGCCTGCAGCACAGGGTAGAAGAGCAGCCCCGAAGACACGAACGTCCCTTCCTCCGCGTCCGTCAGCGCGCCCGACTTCTCCTTGAACTGCGTCATCCGGCTCAAGTCGCCCAGGGACGCCAGCGTGGCCAGCGTCCAGCACAGCTCGGCGTGCTCCGGAACACTCGACTGCACGAACACGGTGGCCTTCTCGGGATCGACGCCCGCCGCCAGCAGGCTCGCGAACATCTCGCGCGAGGACTCCCGAAGCGCGCCGGGGTCGTAGCGGGTCGTCATGGCGTGAAGGTCGACCACGCAGTACACGGCGTCGTGCTCGTCCTGCAGGCGCACCCAGTTCTTCACGGCGCCGAAGTAGTTGCCCATCGTCATGACGGCGGTCGGCTGGATGCCGGAAAAGACTCTCCGGACAGCGGGCGCTGCTTTGCGGACAGCGGATTCGGGCGTCGCGCGCGCCGCCGACGACTTGTCTTGGCTCTGGCTCACTCTTGTCCGCCCTGCTCCAGCAATGCGTTGAACAGGAACTTGAACGTGCCGTGGGTCTGCGCCCGGTGCTGCGTCCGAAAGCCGATCAGGACGACTTCGCCTTCGCCGTGGCGCACGGCCACCATCGCCGCCTTGTTCGCGATGGCCTCCTCGCCCAGCAGCCAGCCGCTTCCCAGAATGTCGCGGCCGGGATAGACGGCCACGCGGCGCACGTCGGCGCTCCGCCGCCCGGGAATCGTCTCGTAGGCTTGGCCTCCCGCCAGATACGCCACCAGCGCTTCTTCCGGCATCCCGAACGCCAGGGGATCGTCCCTGTCCACCTTGACCCGGAGCGTCGAGCCGGGCGCCCAGAACTCGTTGCCCCACATCCCTTCGACGGCGTCGCGCACAGGAACGTCGAACTCGTCGGTCACCAGCCGCCCCGCCTGCGAAAACGCGACCAGCGTGCCGCCCGCCCGCACGAAGGCTTCCAGGGCTTCCACTCCCGCTTGGCCGAAGCCGCTGCGGTAGGCGGGAGGCGTGCCGGCAGGATCGGGGCCACGCCCGCTCGTCGGCCGCTGCGTGGGGCCCAGCATCATCTGCTTGGCGTCGGACGGCAGAATCACGACGTCGATCCGTTCTGCCAAGTCCTCGTCCAGGATGTCTGCGTCCATGAGGCTCTCGTAGGGGAACCCGAAGTCCTCCAAGAGCCAGCGCGTCCATCCCTCGTCCATGTTGCCGCCCCAGTAGCGCTGGTACATGCCGATGCGCCGCCGCCGCACAGGCTCGCCCGCTTCCGCCGCGTTGCCCGAAAACCTCTGAAAGCTCGCGCCCGTCGCCTCGGCGATTTCTGGAAGCGTGCCGGCCGGAGCCCCTGCCGGGATCAGGAAGTCGCCCGCCTCGGCGGTTTCGCCGTCTTGTGTCGCTCTTCGCAGGGCCACGCCGGCGTCGAAAAGCATGTTGGCGGCCTTGAACGCGTCGTTGAGCCGGCCGCTGATCAGATGCCCGCCGCCGCCCGCATCCACGCCGGCAACGCCGCCGCCTTGGCCTCCGCCCGCCACGGCGCCCCGGCCCGCCTGCGGTTCGCGCACCACCGCCAGCGCCGCCGTCACGGGTTCGGCGACCGGATCGACCCGCACGCCCATGAACTCGGCCAGCACGTCCGCCGACATGTCGTAGGGACGAATCGGGTTCCCGTCGCCCGTGCGCGTGTAGCTGTTGTCGGGGTACAGGGTCCGGCCCAGAAGCCAGCGCACGACGCCGCGCTTGGGCTGCGCCATGGACACGACGTAGGCGCCCTCGCCGTAGACCCTGCCTTCGTGCTCGAAGTCCGCCTCGGCCCGTTCCACCGTGATGCCCTGCAGCAACAGCTTGTCCACCATCTTGCGCATGGTCTGCGGATCGTGCTGGCGCGCGGGAATCACGTACGCCTTGACCGCGCCCTTGGCGCCGCGCTTGATCTGACGGCTGGCCTTGTTGTATGCGTTTCGCAGGACGGTCTCGCGATTCTTGGCCGCAATCTCCAAGGGCGAGAACGTCGCGACGACTTGCCGTTCCACGATGTCGCGAACGTGCCACCATCCGCCGGGCCAGGGATTCGGAAACGTGGTCTGCGCCTCGTACTCGGGGAGCTGGCGCGACCCTCGCAGCTGGTCGGGATGGACGTAGAGCGGCGTGGCCAAGCGGGCGCTGGCGGATTCGGTGAGCATCCCGGCGATGTTGTGAAACGGCGTGATCCAATGAAAGCCGAAGTGCCCCCAGCCGGAATAGATCGCGGCGTTGACCGTGCCTTGGAAGCCGGCCTCCTCCATGCGGTAGGCCATGTGCGCGCCGTACCACGCCATCTCCCTCCAAACCAGCGGATCCCCCTCCGGACGGATGGGCTCCGCGTAGGGCGGCAAGTAGATGCGGGCGGTGTACGCGCCCATCTGATGATGGTCGATGAACGCTTGCGGCACCCACTCGCGGAACATGATCTGCGCCCCGTAGCGAGACTCGACCGTGTTCTGCATGAAAGCGTCGCGGTTGTTGTCGTGACCGATGTAGTGGTGATAAAGCTCCGGCGTGGAGGCGCCTTCGTACTCGGTGCCCACCCAGCGGTCGTACCATTCGTTGACGATGCCCACGCCGTCGGGATTGAACGCGGGAATCAGGATGGACACGGTGTTGTCGAGAATTTCCTGCATTTCGGCGTCGTCGCGAACGGCGAACAAGTACGCGACCTCCGCCGCCGACTGGCTGCCGGCCACTTCGTTCGAGTGGAGCGCGTAGGTCTGCACGAACACGACCCTGCCGCGCCGAACGGCGTCGTCCACCGTCGCCTGCGAATGGCCGCGCGGGTCTTGCAGCACCGTGTTGAGGCGTTGCAGCTCGTCCAAGTTGGCCAGGTTCTCGGGCGAGGAGACGAAGAGGACCAGGAAGGGATTGCCCAGCGTGGACGGTCCCATGTGCACGACTTGCACGCGGTCCGAACGAGCGCCGAGGAGTTCGTAATACTCCACGAGCTCGGGCCAGTGGGCGAGCTGGCGGTCCGCGCCCATGACGTGGCCGAAGAATTCCTCGGGCGAAGGGATGTCCTGGGCGGCCGGGGACGCGGCAAGTGCCTCGGCGGCCTGGACTGCGGCGTGGGCGGCTTGGGTTGCGGCCGGGGCGGTCTGGGCTACGGCCTGGGCGGTCTGGACTGGGGCATGGACGGTCTCGGCTGCGGCATGGGTTGCGGGCAGCGCGACGAGGGCGATCGCAGCGACGGCCAGCGCCGACAGCCGGCGGTCGAGGCGCGACGGGCGCCGGCGAAGAGCGAGGGTCA
Organism: Longimicrobiales bacterium; assembly: GCA_965242735.1. Taxonomy (GTDB): domain Bacteria; phylum Gemmatimonadota; class Gemmatimonadetes; order Longimicrobiales; family Gaopeijiaceae. The sequence continues at coordinate 447,155 of OZ251497.1, forward strand.
TTTCCTGCCTCCCAGTCCGATCACCTTGAGCGCTTTCGCGACGGGATCGTAGTAGCGGTCCGCCACGCGCTCCTTGAGCGGAATGATGGCGTTGTCCGTGATGGTGATGTGCTCCGGGCACACGACGGTGCAGCACTTGGTGATGTTGCAGTAGCCGACGCCGTCGCGTTCCTTCAAGTCCGCGAGACGGTCTTCGTCGTCCATCGGGTGCATGTCGAGGTAGGCGGCGTGCACGAAGAAGCGCGGACCGATGAACTTGCCTTCCAAGTGATAGTGATGGTCGCGGTCCACATGGCACACGTCCTGGCACAGGAAGCACTCGATGCACTTGCGAAATTCCTGCGAACGCTCGACGTCCGCCTGGTGCATCGTCCACGTGCCGTCTTCCCGGTCGGGCGGGCGCGGCTTGAACGGCTTGATGCGCTTCTTGATCTCGTAGTTGACGCTCACGTCGGCGACCAAGTCCTTCTCCACCGGAAACGCGCGCATCGGCTCGATGGTCACCGGGCGGTCCAAGGGCAACGTGTTCATGCGCGTCATGCACATCAGCTGGGGCTTGCCGTTGACCTCCGCCGAGCAGGACCCGCACTTGCCGGCCTTGCAGTTCCAGCGCACGGCGAGGTCGTTGGCCTGCTCGGCCTGAATCTTGTGCACGACGTCGAGCACGACCATGCCCTCCGAGTACTCGGTCTCGTAGGCTTCGAGATCGCCGCCCTCCGCATTGCCCCGCCAGATCTTGAACGTCGTCTTGGGCATCAGCCCTGCTCCTCGATGATCTTCGCCAGTTCAGGGGGCGGCGGCTCGATCTCTTCCCTGCGAATTCGCATGGTTCCGTCGTCCGCCTTCTCCAAGACGAGGTTCGCCTTGCCCCAGTTCGGATCCTTCTCCTGATAGTCGTTGCGCGTGTGCGCGCCCCGGCTCTCCTTGCGCTCCCGCGCCGCAGCCGCGACCGCCTCCGACACGGTGAGCAGCGGCTCCAGGTCGAGCGCCGCATGCCATCCCGAGTTCCATTCGCGGTTGCCGTGGACCTTGAGACGCGCGGCCCGATCCCGAAGCTCCGCCATGGCCTCCAGCGCGCGGTCCAGGTCCGCCTCCGTCCGGATGATGCCCGCGTCTTCCTGCATCAAGTCCTGCAACGCCTCCTGCACTTGGTACGGCCCCTCGCCCGCGTCGTCCCGGTCGAAGGGCGCCAGCGCCGCGGCCGCAGCGGACTCCACGTCGGCGTCCGACACCGCCGCAGGCCCCGCCGACTTGGCGTACTCGGCCGCGTGTTGCCCGGCGCGCATCCCGAAGACCACCAGGTCCGACAGCGAATTGCCCCCCAGGCGGTTCGCGCCGTGCAGTCCCGTGGCGCATTCCCCCGCCGCGTACAGTCCCGGCACCTGGGTCGCTTGCGAGTTGGAGTCCACGCGCACGCCTCCCATCGCGTAATGCGTCGTCGGCCCCACTTCCATGGGTTCTTCGGTGATGTCCAAGTCGGCCAACTGCTTGAACTGATGATGCATCGACGGCAGCTTGCGCTTGATGTGCTCCGCGCCGCCGGACACGCGGTCCTTGATCCAGGCGATGTCCAGGAAGGCGCCGCCGTGCGGACTCCCGCGTCCGGCCTTCACTTCGGCCAGAATCATGCGGGCCACGTGGTCGCGCGTGAGCAACTCGGGCGGCCTGCGCGCGTCGCGGTCGCCGACGACGTAGCGCCAGCCCTCTTCGGCGTCGTCGGCCACCAGATCCTTGTACAGCTCCGGGATGTTGTCGAACATGAAGCGCCGGCCTTCGCTGTTGGTCAGCACGCCGCCTTCGCCGCGCACGCCTTCCGTGACCAGAATGCCCCGCACGGAGGGCGGCCAGACCATGCCCGTGGGATGAAACTGCACGAACTCCATGTCCTTGAGCTGCGCGCCGGCATGGTACGCCAGCGACATGCCGTCGCCCGTGCATTCCCACGAGTTGGACGTGATCTTGTACGCCTTGCCCAAGCCGCCCGTCGCCAGGATCACCGCGGGGGCCTTGAACACGCGAAACCGGCCGCGCTCCCGGTCGTAGCCGAACGCGCCAGCGATGCGGTCGCCGTCCTTGAGCAGCGTGGTGACCGCGATCTCCATGTGGACGGCCATCCCTTGGTGAACGCCGTGGTCTTGGAGCGTGCGGATCATCTCCAGGCCCGTGCGGTCGCCCACGTGGGCCAGCCGAGGATAGGCGTGGCCGCCGAAGTTGCGTTGCAGGATGCGCCCGTCGGCTGTGCGGTCGAACAGCGCGCCCCACGCTTCCAGCTCGTTGACCCGCTCGGGCGCCTCCTTGGCGTGGATCTCGGCCATCCGCCACTGGTTCAGGTACTGCCCGCCGCGCATCGTGTCGGCGAAGTGGACTTGCCAGCCGTCCCGCTCGTCCACGTTGGCCAGCGCCGCGGCCATCCCCCCCTCGGCCATGACCGTGTGCGCCTTGCCCAACAGCGACTTGCACACCAGCCCGACGCTTGCGCCCGCGCCCGAAGCCTCGATGGCCGCCCTCAGTCCCGCACCGCCCGCGCCGACGACCAGCACGTCGTACTCGCACGTCTCGTGCACTGTCATCTCAAAGAATCCTCACGTCGGTCCAGACGCCCATGGAGCACATGCGCACATAGAAGTCCGTGAAGCCGACCCAAAACAGGCTCAGCCACGCGAACAGCTGATGGTGCTCGTTGCACCACGTCACGCGCTGCCAAGCCTTGAGCCGGGCCGGCCGCTTGGCCAGAAAGTTCAGCTTGCCTCCCACCAGATGCCGCAGCGAATGGCAGCCGAGCGTGTAGCCCGACAGCAGCACGACGTTGACCAGCAGCACCAGCGTGCCCACCCCGACGCCGAACTCGTCGTGCCCCGGCCCGAACCAGAGCCCTCGGTAGACGTCGATGGACAGCACCACAAGAAAGGCAAGCGCGAAGTAGAGGAAGTAGCGGTGCAGGTTTTGGAAGATCAGAGGAAAGCGCTGCTCGCCCCGGTACCCCTTCTGCAGCTTGCCCACGCCGCAGCTCGCCGGCGAGCCCCAGAACGACTTGTAGTACGCGCCCCGGTAGTAGTAGCAGGTGAAGCGAAAGCCGCCCGGCGCCCAGAGGATCAGAAAGGCCGGATAGAGCGGCAGCCAGGCGGGCCACCAGCTGGGTTGCGCTCCGAAGACGGCGTGCGGAGACGCCCCTGCCGCGCCCGCGCCGCCGGGATCGAAGAAGAGCGGCGAGTACATCGGCGACAGGTACCCATGGTGCTCGAAGTGCGCGTTCTGGAGGGCCGCCCAGGTCGAATAAGCGATAAAGGCGCCGAGGCCGAGCAGGACGGCGGTCGGCTTGGTCCACCAGCGGTCGGTGCGGGCCGTCCGCAGGAAGGGGCGGCGGGAGACGGTCGGGAGCGGCAGGGCTTCGGCGCGGGCTGCGGGATCGGCGCTCATGGGGCGGGGGCCGCGGCCGGCCTGCGGAAGCGGGAAGCGTGCACGGTCTCTCCTGTCGGGCTGTCAGGCTCCGGGGGGAGCGAAGGCGCGTTCCGGGCCGTTGCGGCCTTCCGCCGAGGCTGCGTGGGCGCGCCGGTCCCTGGCAAGCCCGCGGGGGGCGCAGCCGGAGCGAGGCGCGGACGGCGAAGGCGCAAGCGGAGGAACGCGAGAAGCGGAGGGAACATCGGCAAGGGGGGCGGAGCGCGCAAGGAGGGCGGGGACCTCGCGGCGGAGGCGCGGGCCAGCGCGTAGGTCGGCTCGGCAAGGGGGCGGAGTGCGCAGGAGGGCGGGGGTGGTGAGGTGGCGCGGGGAATGGGACATCGGCAGGGACATTTCAGGGGGTCGAAATCCGCGGGGTGCTTGGGGAAGGCTCGGGAAAGGCGGTTCGGCGCGGACGCGCAAACAGGCAGCCAAGCACTCGTCGATGTGTTGGACGCGTCGTCGGTTGCGCGCGCCGCGTTCGTGGAGCGGCTTCGGAGCCAGATGATAAATTCGGGTGCGACGGAGGCGGAGGTCGCGCATCTGGACACCCTATGGAAGGCGGGCGAGATGTACGTGAATCGCGGCGAAGGTTCGGCGAGGAGACGGCGGGACGCTTGGCCGAGTTGCTCGAGGCGGCCGGAGACACGGAGCGGGGTCTCTCGGATCGGGCGGTTGTTGGCCGAATGCGAGACGGGCGAAGAGCTGATCGCCAAGGCCGCAAGGGCCTGATCGGCCGCGAAGCAGGTCGGCCGTCGGCGACTCCTGCCGCATCGCCTTCGCCCGAGTCCGCGATGCTGGAGGCCGTGCGTCTCGCGCCCCCGCCCCGAAGCGAGGCAGGCGCGTTTCCCTTCGACATCCCTGCGCTCCAAGGACTCCGGCGGCTGGAGTTCGGCGCACCCGTCACGGTCTTCGTCGGCGAGAACGGGTCGGGCAAGTCCACGTTGCTCGAGGCCCTGGCGCTCGCGGTCGGCCTCCCCACGGTGGGCAGCGCCGAGGCGAGCAAGGACAGCTCGCTGAAGCTCCAGCGGCGGCTGGCCGACACGCTGACGGCGGTCTGGCGGCGGCGCACGCGACGGGGATTCTTTCTGCGGGCCGAGGACTTCTTCGGGTTCGCCCGGCGGTTGCGGACGGTGCGCGCCGAGATGGAGGCGAGGATCGAGGAGGTCGAGCGCGACTACGAGGGCCGCTCCGAACTGGCCAAGCGGCTGGCGATGGGGCCGGCGGCGGCTTCGCTCGGGGCCATGGAGCACAGCTACGGCAAGGACCTCGACGCGAACTCGCACGGCGAGAGCTTTCTGAGGCTCTTTCGCGCGCGCTTTGTGCCGGACGGCCTGTACTTGCTGGACGAACCGGAGGCCGCGCTGTCGCCGCAGAGCCAGTTGGGCTTCGTAGCGATGATGAGCGACATGGCGGCCCAAGGGGGACAGTTCGTCATCGCGACGCACTCGCCGATCCTGATGGCGCTGCCCGGCGCGGTCGTCTACAGCTTCGACTCGTCTCCGCTGGCGAGAACGGCGTACGAGCGGCTGGAGTCGGTGCAGCTGATGAAGGGCTTCCTGCAGGCGCCGGAGCGGTACCTGCGAAGGATATGGCGCCCTTCGGGAACGTGAGCGCCTGCGGGACGGCGGCTCCCCGCTGCCCGCATCCTCTCCCGTCGTCCGGACCGCCGCCGCCCGCCGCCTCGGTCCGGACACGGCAAGCTTGGCGTTTCGCCGGCCGCGCCCTACATTCCCCCGTCATGCGCATTCTTCCGTCCGGAACCCGCACTTCCTGGTTCGCGCCCGCCTTGGCGGCGGTCGGGGCGGCCGCGAGCCTCGCGTCGCTCTCCGCCGCCGCCCCCCGCCCAAGCGCGGCCGACCACGCGGCCGCCTTTCCCCAGGACACCGTCAGCTTCGCGGACGACGTCGCGCCGATCTTCAAGCAACGTTGCGTCCAGTGCCACGGCACCGAAGGCGAAGACGGCGTTCGAGCCGAAGCGGGGCTCCTGTTGCTGACGTACGAGCAGGTGATGGCGGGTTCGGAGTTCGGCACGGTCGTCGAGGCCGGGGATCCGGCGAAGAGCTACCTGCTCGAGATGATCGTCGACGGGGCCATGCCGGAAGAAGGCGACCCCGTACCCGAAGAGGAAATCGAGCTCATCCGAGCTTGGATCGCGGCCGGCGCGCCGAACAACTGACGGCCGCCCCGGCGCACGACCCGCCGCCGGTCCCGCCGCCCCGCGAGTCAGTCGGCCTCGACGCAACTCCCTGGGCCTCGGCGGAACTCCCTGGGCCTTGAGCGGAACTCTCGTGCCGATCCGGGAGGACGCGCCGGCTCGGCGAGGCTGCGTGCCCGGGCGCGGAGACGCAACGGCTCGACTGCGAGTCAGCCGGCCTCGCCCGAACTCCCCGAGCCTGACGAAGATCCCCCGGCTTGCTCGTCGTCGCCCTCCGGCCCCGGAGCCAGAGCTTGCCGCCGCCGCGCCGCGACCGCCTGCTTGAGTTCCTCCAAGGAAGCCACGCGGCGATGGCCTTCGCCGTCGAGCAGCGTGACGGTCTCGGCGAAGATGTTCGTGCCCACGACCTTCTCGCGCCCGCGGTCGGCGACGACGAACTTGCCCTCGCGCGGGAACCGCCGCCGGGCGCGCACGTACGCGTCGTGCTCGTACATGAGGCAGCACATCAGGCGGCCGCAGCAACCGGATATCTGCGCGGGGTTGAGAAAGAGCCCCTGGTCCTTGGCGACTTGCAGGCTGACGGGCTTGAGCTCCGGCAGCCACGTGGAGCAGCAGAGTTCGCGGCCGCAGCGTCCGATGCCGCCGATCTGGGCGGCTTCCTGACGGACGCCGATCTGCTTGAGCTCGATGCGGGTGCGGAAGTCGCGGGCGAGATCGCGCACGAGCTGCCGGAAGTCCACGCGCTTCTCGGCGGTGAAGTAGACGATCAGCTTCTTCTTGTCGAACTGCCACTCGGCGTCGGTGACCTTCATCTTGAGGCCTTGGTGCTCGACATGGACGCGGGTCTCCTCGCGCGCGCGTTCCTCGTCGGCCCCGGCTTGCTCCGCGCGGAGAATCTCGCCTTCCGTGGCCCGGCGGACGACGCGAAACGAAGGCGTCTCGGTCGCGCACTCGCTGGAGGCGCACTTGCGCTCGGCGATGCTGCCCAGCGCCGTGACGGTCCCCAGGTCCACGCCGTTGCCCGCCTCGACGATGACGCGGTCTCCCGGCGCCAGCTCGAGCGACTCGAAGCGGTAGTAGTCGCGACGCGTGTGCTTGAACCGCACTTCGGCGAAGCCGTTCATGCCCGCCCGCCGTCCCCGCCGGACGCCGCCCAGAGGATCCGGGCCCTCTCTCTCGCGAACGCGCCGCCTCGGAACGCCGTCACTCTTGCGGCTCCTTCTCGGTCCACGCCCCCAGCGATTCGTACTTGGCCCACCGGCGTTCCACGAGGCCGGCCGGGTCCATGCCGACAAGCTCGCGCACGTTGCGGCTCAGCGCCTTTCGCACCGAGCGCATGACGCCGTCCCAGTCCGCGTGGGCGCCGCCCGTGGGCTCGGGCACGACTTCGTCCGCGACGCCCAGCTCGAAGAGGTCGGAGGAGGTGAGGCGCAGGGCGCGCGCGGCGTCCTGGCGGTACTCGCGCGAACGCCACAGGATGGCCGCGCATCCCTCCGGCGAAATCACCGAGTAGATCGCATGTTCGAGAAGCAGGATTCGGTCGGTGACGCCCAGCGCCAGCGCGCCGCCGGAGCCGCCCTCGCCGATCACCAGAGAGATGCTGGGCGCGCGCAACCGGGCCATCTCGCGAAGGTTGGTGGCGATGGCCTCGGCTTGGCCGCGCTCTTCGGCGCCGAATCCCGGGTACGCGCCCGGCGTGTCGATCAGCGTGATGACGGGCCTGCCGAACTTCCCGGCCAGCTTCATGAGCCGCAGCGCCTTTCGGTAGCCCTCGGGGTGCGGCATGCCGAAGTTGCGGCGCAGGTTCTCCTTCATGTCGCGCCCCTTCTGATGGCCGATCAGCATGACGGACTCCCCGTCGAGCCTCGCCCATCCGCCCACCACGGCTTCGTCTTCGCGGAAGCGGCGGTCGCCCTTGAGCTCGAACCAGTCCGTGAAGACGCCGCTCACGTAGTCGAGGGTGTAGGGGCGCATCGGGTGACGCGCGACCTGGACCTGCTCCATCGCGTCGAGGTTGCCGTAGGTCTCGCTTCGGAGCGTCTCCAGCTTGTCGGTCAGCACGCGCAGCTCGTCCGTCGCGTCCAGCCCGTGCTTGGACGCCAGCTGGCGAAGGCGCGCGATCTGCGACTCGATGTCGGCGATGTCCCGCTCGAAGGCGAGATGCGGGGTGCCGGACACCGGTCAGCGCGGCTCCGGCTTCGCGCCGGCGCGGGTGGCCATGACATAGGGAGAGCGCTGGACCGTCGGCATCACCAGCATGCGTTGCACGTTCACCCGGGGCGGGGCGTTGAGCACGTAGCACACCGCGTCGGCCACGTCCTCCGGCTGCAGCGCGTCCACGTTCCGATACGTCTGGCGGGCGCGGTCCGCGTTGCCGCGAAAGCGCACCAGCGAGAACTCGGTCTCGACCAGCCCGGGGTCCACGCTCGACATGCGCACCTGCGTGCCGACCAAGTCGAGGTTCGCCGCGTCCGTCAACGCGCGCACCGCAAATTTCGTGGCGGCGTACACGTTGCCCTTGGGGTACACCATGTGGCCCGCGACGCTGCCGACGTTGACGACGTGGCCCGCGTCGCGCTCCACCATGCCGGGCAGCAGCGCCCGCGTCATGTTGAGCAGGCCCTTGACGTTGGTGTCGATCATCTCGTCCCAGTCGTCGCTGCTGCCTTCGTGGATGCGGTCAAGGCCGCGAGCCAGTCCGGCGTTGTTGACCAAGACGTCGGGCAGGACGCCCTCCGCCGCCAGCCAAGCCGCGAACGCCTCGACGCCCGCCCGGTCCCGCACGTCCAGCGCGTGCGTGCGAGCGCGCCCGTCTCCCAGCTCCGCGGCCAGCGCGTCCAAGCGGTCCTTGCGGCGCCCCACCAGGATCGTCTTGGCGCCCCGCTCCGCCAACGCGCGCGCGCACGCCTCGCCGATGCCGGCGGTCGCCCCCGTCACGACGGCGGTCTTGCCCCGAATCCGGTTCATTTCGCGTCTCCAGTCCTCTCTTGGGCGGCCAAGGGTAGCGACGCGACGGGGTTGCCGGCAAGGTCGCGAGGCCATATGGTTGTCCGGCGGCAACGCGCAAGTCGTCGGCGGAGCGTTCGGCGAGCTTGCCCATGTCGAGAACTCTCCGGGCGCCGGAGGCCTGAAGGGTGCGTCGCGCGCCGGCGGCAGTTGAATTCGAGGAAGCCGATGCTGACTGAATCCCCAAGGGGCGCAGGGAGGATCGCCGCCGGACTGGCGATGGCGTCAGTGATGGCGGCTGCGCCCGCTGACGCGCAAGAAGTCCAGATGCCGGGGAAGATAGTCCTGCCTGCCGAGGTGGCCGAAATGTTCGCGTTGCCGCGCGAGTACACGACGCCTTGCGAACTGAACCGGTCTCTTCTCGCTGTACGGGAGCTGGCGACAGCCTCGGACTACGACCTGAGAAAAGCGGAGCGGCTGGACGACGGCTGGGCAATGTACGACGCGTACAGCCGTCGCATCGTGGAAATGAACGATCGGCTTGAAGAAGTTGCCGTGTGGGGGCGGACGGGCCCAGGACCCTTGGAGTATCGCGGATATCCGCCGGGGCTCGGGAAGACGAGCGCCGGCGTTCCCTTTTCCGTCGACAACACCGCGCCGCCGACAGTGCTTCTGTACGGTTCGCGCCGGGAGGAATATGCGCTGGCGCGTGCGGACGGCCACGTGGGGATAGTGCAAGATGCGCTGACGGTGGGCGACGGCCTTTTCCTGACGAGCCGGAAGGGCGTCTTCGAATCGGTGCTAGGCGAAAGAAGAGTCGCGTTGCGGTGGGAGATGGGTCGCGACTTCGGCGCTGTCGTGGGCCCGAAGGGATCGGGTCCGAACTTGCGACTGAGGCTGGGCGCCGACGGCGCCTTGTACGTCGCGACCGTCTTCCAGTCCGCCGTCTGGTCGCTGAACGCCGGCGCGACGCCCCGCAAGGTCTTGCAACGTTGCGTCCCCGACGTCTGGAAGAACGTGCACGCTTCGGCGCCGACGACTCGAGGCCGAGGCATCTCCGGCCCCGGCTTTGCCATAAGCTCGGGCAGCATAAAGCTCACAAGGAACACGTTGGCCGACTTCGCGGTGCTCGCGAACGGCCAGGTCCTGGCGTTGGGCGGCTTGCTCTTGCAAGACGGCGAGGGTCCTTGGGGCCGCTCGCTGGAACTCTACGACTCGGACGGCGCCTTGGTGCGCGCCTGGGCGTTGCCGCTGACCGGAAACGCCGTCTTCGATCCCCGCGATCCGCGCCGGTTGCTGACGTGGGGAACCTGGGGCGGGCGCGACGCGCACCTCGAAGGGGTCGTGCGGCTCGTCGAGGTCGACGGCGAAAGCTATCCGGCGCCCTTGCCGACAGGCGGTTGACCCAGCCCGCGGCGACGCCGGCGTCGTGACGTCACGCCCTGACCGCGACGGCCAGGCCGTCCCCGACGGGCAGAATTGTCGCCGTGAAGCGGGCGTCTCCCGCGAGGCGTTCGTTGAACCGGTGCAGGCGCTCCGAGATGCCGCCGGGGCGCGGCGCGAGCACCCGTCCCTTCCAGAACGCGTTGTCCGCCAGGAACAGGCCGCCGGGGCGAAGGAGCCGGGCGGCCTCGTCGAGGTAGGCGGAGTAGCGTTCCTTGTCCGCGTCCACGAAGACGGCGTCGAAGCAGCCGTCGGGCGCGAACGCCGCCATCTCGGTCAGGCCGTCGCCCACCCGCACGTCCACCCGGTCGCCGACGCCGGCCGCCTGGATCGACCTGCGGGCCACGTCGGCGCGCGCCGGGTCCGCTTCCACCGTGACCAGCCGCCCGCCCGGCGGCAACGCGCGCGCGACCCAGATGGCGGACCAGCCGCCCAGCGTGCCCACCTCGAGCACCCTGCGCGCGCCCGCCGCTTGGACGAGCACCTGCACCGCCCTCGCGGTCGCGGGCGGCAACTGAATCCGAGGCAGCCCGGCGTCGTCCGCGGCGGCCGCGGCTTGGCGGAGGCCGGAGTCCTCGCGGGCGAACAGGCGGCGGACGTAGGCGTCCAGCCCGTCGTGGTCGAACTCGGACGGGGCGGGCGCCCCGTGGACCGTCATCCCGCCAGCACGCCCGCCATGCGCCGCACGCCCGCCTCGATGTCCTCGTCCGACGAGGCCGTGCTCATCCTCGCGTAGCGCGGATCGCCGAACGCCTCTCCCGGGACGATGGCGACGCCCGCCTCTTCCAGCAGCCTGGAGCACAGGTCGCTCGCGCACGTCGCCTTGTCGTCGAACGCCCCGTCCACGCGAAAGTAGAGGTAGAAGGCGCCCATCGGCTTCACGTAGGCGAAGCCCGGCAGCAGCTCGTCGAACAACCGCGCCACCAAGTCGCGGCGGCGGCGAAACGCCTTCAGCATCTCGGCCCGGTCTCCGCCGTCCGGTCGCGCGCGCTCCAGCCCGGCCACGGACGCCACCTGGGACGGCGTCGCCGCGTTGAGCGAGACGTGGCTCTGGAGCGCGCCCATCTTCTTGGCCAGCTCGACCGTCGTGTACGAGAAGCCGACGCGCCAGCCCGTCATGGCGAACGCCTTCGACATCCCGTTGACGGCCACGACGTGTCCCGCGTGCCCGGGGGCGAGATCGAGAACGCCGGGCGCCCGGTCGCCGCCGCCGAAGTAGATCTCCCGGTAGATCTCGTCGCAGATCAGCGTCACGCGGCGGTCCTTGGCCCACGCGGCCACCGCCGCCAGCTCGTCCGCCGAGTAGACCGCGCCGGTTGGGTTGGAGGGCGTCGAGACGATCAGCCCGCGTGTCGCCGGCGACGCGGCGCGCTCCAGGTCGTCGGGCGTCAGGAGGAAGTCCTTCTCCCCGCTCCCCGTCACGGGCTTCGGCTCGGCGCGGGCGAGCGCGACCATCTCGGGGTACGACGTCCAGTAGGGCGAGCCGATCAGCACTTCGTCGCCCGGTCCGAACAGGCAGAAGCAGGCGTTGAAGAGCGACTGCTTGGCGCCCGCGGACACCACGACCCGCGCCGGATCGGCCTCGTGGGCCGTGCCCGCGGTCATGTACTCGGCGGCCAGCCGGCGCAGTTCGGGCAGGCCGGAGGAGGCCGTGTAGCGGGTCCGTCCTTCGGCGATCGCCCGTCTCCCCGCGTCGGCAATCCAGGACGGCGTGTCGAAGTCGGGCTCGCCCGCGCTCAGGTTGATGATGTCGCGTCCCTCGGCGGCGAGCTTCTTCGCCAGCGTGCTGACGGCGATGGTCGCCGACGGCTGGAGCTTGGCGATGTTGTCGGAATAGTTCATGGTCGGGACTGTCTCCGGGCTGGTTGGGAAGGAAGGACGTCTCGCTTGGCAGGAATCCGCCGTTGCGCTCGTTGCGGCCGCGCACCGCCGCACCGTTGGGACGTTGCGAAGACGAGACTCCGCCCGCAAGTTGGCTGGCCGCCCACGCCTACCGTCGTCGCCATGTTGTCTCCCGAGACTCTGCCCGCAAGTTGGCTGGCCGGTCGCGGGGAGCCCGCGGCCGAGCGATCTCGAAGCCGCCTCCCCAACGCGCGGCCGCCGCCGCCATGCCCGCCTCGATGCTGACCGTCGGTCCGACGTTTTTTTTCGACTTCGTCGATCCGGGATCGTACTTGGCGAGCTGCGAAATCGACGCCGCGGGCACCGAAGACGCGGTCGAATGGCGGGGGATCGAAGTCCGTCCGTTTCCGGGGCCGCCGCTGGACGTGCGCGAGCCGGCCTGGGCGAGCTACCAGGAGAGCATGTCCGAGTACGCCGAGGCGCTGGGCGTCGCCATGGCGAAGCCGGTCATGGCTCCGTGGACGCGCAAGGCCCACGAGCTGGCCGAGCATGCCGGGCGGCGGAACTGCTACGCTGCCGTGCGCCGCGCGTTGTTTCGCGCGCACTTCGTGGAAGGGGTCGACATCGGGCGGGTGGACCGGTTGGTCGACATCGCGCGCCAGGAGGGCCTGGACGCTTCCGAAGCCAAGGCCGCGCTCGACGTGGACGCGCACGCGGACGCGGTGGACGGCAACCGCGCGACGGCCGAAGAGCTGGGGATTCGAGAAGCCCCGGTGCTGGCGGCGGCCGACGGGCGCCGGCTGGCAGGATTCCGTTCGCCAAGCGAAATTCGGCGCTGGATCGACGAGACGGCCGGCACGGGGAGAGAATAGCGCAAGCGGCGCGGAGGCGACCAAGCACATGGCTGGATATCAGCGCAAGACGGCTCTCGGCCCGGACGAAGTGCTGGAGCAGGCGGAGCAGCGCCTGCCGGAGATGATCGGGCTCGAGCGGTCCCGCAAGTCTTCTCACGGCGCGACGTATGCCGGCGACGAGGGGACGGTCGTGCTCGAGGTCCATCGCCACGGCCCGTACACGGAGGTCACGGCGCAGACGGACCGCCTGCGGACGTCGCGGATGGACTACGAAGTCCAGCGTTTCCTGAACATGCTGCCCTACGAGCACGGCGACGCAGGCGGGCCCGGCACGGGGGATCCGACCTAACCCCCATGAAGTCGTTCGAGGAGCTGCGGCTCGGCCCCGAAGTCGTCGGGGCTCTGGCCGCCGAGGGCATCGAGTCGCCCACGCCGTTCCAGGCGGCGGCCATTCCCGTCGTTCTGCGGGGCAACGACGTGTTGGGGCGCGTCGGCCCGGGCGGCGGTGCGCTGGTGGGATACGCGGCCCCGCTGCTCGAACGGCTCCAAGGGAACGCGGGCGCGCCGGCCTGCTTGGTCTTGTGCGCGAGCCGCCGCCAGGCGACCCGCTTGGCGCGGTCGGCGGCGCCCCTGTGCGAGGCGACGGGGCATCGCGCCGCCGCGCTTGCCCGGCCTTGGCGCCGGCCCGAGGAGGCCGACTTTCTCTTCGTGCCGGCGGACGGCCTACGCCCCTTGCTGGACGGGACGATCGGCACGGAGACGGTGCGGGCGGTCGTGCTTCACGACGGCGACGGGGTCGCGGCCGGCGTTCCGGCCGACCGCCTGGAAACGTTGCTCGCCGGGCTGCCGGACGACTGCCAGCGCGTTTTTTGCGGATTGCCGTTCGGGCCCGTGCTGCAGTCCATGGCCCGGCGGTTCACGCGCCGCGCCGCGACGATTCCGTCCCCCGACCGCCAGGAAGCGGCGGCGGACCGACGCGGCGCGAAGCCTCGTCGCCGCGGACAACCCTCGGGCGCGCGCCTGCTCCGTTGCGTTGCGGCCGACGGCGGTCGCTTCGAAGCCACGTTGGCGTTGCTGGCCTCCCTGCTACGGCCCGCGGCGGACGGACCTGCGCGCGAAGCCGCCGCGCCTCCTCGTTCTTCCTCCGGGCTGACCCCGTTGCTCCGGCAACGCGCGCCGCGCCACGTCCTCGTCTTCGCGTCGTCGGCGGACCAGGCGGCCGACTTGGGCGACTTCATCGAAATGCACGGATTCGCCGTGGGCCGGCCCGGCGACGAGGCGGCCCCGGTCTGGCTCTGTCCGGGAGAGGACGAGGCGGCTCGCGAAGCGGTCGAAGCGCATCGCGCGCCCGAGTCGATCGCCACGGTCTCCGCCGCGGTCCCGGCCGCCGCCGAGGCCGCCTCGCTCCGCCACGGCGCGGGCGGCGCCGCGTGGGTCGTGGCGCAAACGCGCGAGATGCGCCACGTGGAGGCGGTGTCGGAGAAGGCCGGCTTCGCCTTGAAGCGCGTCCAGGCCGAACGGCCGCCGGCGGTGTCGGAGGCGATCGACGCCCTAGGCGAGGAGCTGTCGCAGACCGCCCGCTCGCCGGAGACGATTCCCTACGCGCTGCTCGTGGAGGAACTGGGCTCCGGCCTCGCGGCGACCGAGATCGCCGCGGCCGCGCTGGCGCTTCTGCACCGCGAACGGGGCGCCGAAGCCCGCGACGCGTCGGCGCCGCCGCCGCCGAAGGCGTGGGTCAGGCTGTTTCTCTCGTGCGGGGAGCGCGACGAGATCGGCCCCAGGGAGATCGTCGGCGCCGTCACGAGCGAAGCGGGCGTCTCGGGCAAGGAGATCGGAAAGATTCAGGTGCGCGACAAGCACGCCATCGTCGAAGTCGCCGAACCGGAAGCGGCGCGGATCGTCAAGGCGCTCAACGGCATCACGCTGGGAGGCCGCAGCCTGCGCGTGGACTACGACCGCCAGCGGGAGAAGCGGCCCGCCTCGTCCGGCCCAGCCGGTGCGAGACCCCGGCGGCCCGCGTCGCCGGGCGGCCGGCGGACGGCCCCCAGGCGGCCGCATGGCAAGTTGTCCCCGGGCAACAAGTCGCCCCCGGGCAAGCGGACAGGCGCGACGCGCTCGCGAAAGGACCAAAAGCCGACGGCCAAGCGGCGTCCCTGACCGCGCCCAGCGCGCTCACCGGTGCCGTGCATCACCGGACATCCGGCCGGGCAACCTGTGCGTTGCGTGACCCAGCGTCGATCCGGCGCGCGAACTTCGGCCGGATGCGCGCCTTGAGATCGTCGAGCGTCACGAGGGCCGCCGGGGTCGCCGTTCGTGGCAACCCGCGCGACGCGGCTCGGCGCCCACTTCGCCGCCGCGTACGCTCCGCGCGGCGATTTCGGGCCCTGCGGCCCGGCTCCCTCAACCCGGAGGGCTTGGCGGCTCTCAGGTCCCCACTTCTCCGCAGGCGCCGTCCCGGCACTTGCGGTACATCCGGTAGGCCAGCATGACCACCAGCGCAACCAGCGCGATCTTGATGGCGGTTGCCGCAAACCCGAACAGCATGGCGACGACCGGGAAGACCACGGCCGCCAGCAACTTCAGCGCCACGACGCCGACCAGCCCCACCACCGCTGTCGCTCCCAACGCTCTCGCTACGTGCATTTCCTGACTCCTTTGGAGATTTCGGAAGACTTCAGTCCAAACTAACCCCGCGCGTCCAGCAACGCGGGCCTTCGTCCGAACTACGACCCAAGCGCGGGCGAAGTTTCGGCGCCGGCCTAACGCCTGAACCTGTACGACAGCTTGGCGAACAGTCCGTCCGCTTCCGGGCGCACGTCGCGGAAGCGAAACGCCCGCGTGTCTTCCATCAAGCGCGTGTAGCCCAGGTAGAAGACCGTTCCGGGGGTCGGTTCGTAGCCCACCAGCGCCTCCAGCGAGAAGTCGTGCGACTCCGAGCCGCCCAGCGTGGAGCAGTCCCCCGGATCGGAGCATCGCAGGAGCGGAAGCCCTTCGCCGGGCGTCAGCAACGGTCGTCTCTCCTGGCTCCCGTATTCCGCGATTGCCCGCACGAACAGCGCCCGGGTGAACTGGTACTGGGCGTTCAACCGGGGGATCGTCGCCCGCGAGTAGAGCGATCCGTCGCGCTTGCGCCGCATTTCCGTGTGCCTCACCCCGATCTCGGCCCGCAGCTGCGTCGCAGGGAACAGGTTGAGGCTCGCGTCCATGGACCACGCGTCGGCCAAGTCGGCAGGCGTGTCGGTGGAGAACTCGAACAGCGGCGTCTCCGAGCGCGTCACCCGAACGTTGCCGCGGGCGCGGCTGAACGTGTTGACGAACATGAACAGCGTGGCCGACTGCAGTCCCTGGAAGCGGCTCTGGTCGGGGACGAAGGGGCGCGGGCCGTCGCTGCCCGAGACGAAGAGGCCGTCGTACTCGTCCGCCCCGAAGTGGAGGAACGAGCGGCTGTAGTTGGCCCAGACGGTGACGTTGCCGCGAAACGACACGCTGCCGCCCAGCTGCATGCGCGCCTCCTCGGGGCGCCGGCCGTTCCAGAAGTCGTCGTGGTCCCAGAAGCCCTCGAACTCCACGCTGGGGCCCCAGCGCTCCACGGCGTCGCCGGGGGCGCCGCGGAAGTTGTAGCCGATCCGCGAGTTCGCTTGGGCCGTCCCCGTCCTGCGGATGAAGCCGCTGCCGGCGACGAAGTCGTCGCTGACGTCGGAGACGCCGGCGTTGAACGAGAAGTTGCGCCCGGACCGGTCGATGCCGGCCGAGAGCAAGGCCCCCGACTTGGCACGGGGATCGCCCGCGGCGGTGCGGCTCCCGGCCGCCAGCAGGGTCAGCGCGTAGCGACGCCGGAACTCGAGGCGGCCGTCGAGGCCCGCCACGCGGTTGTACCGGTCGCGGCCGTAGGTCCGGTCCGTGTAGATCGCGCCTGCGGTCGAGTTGCCGCCGATGTCGCGGCGCAGGCGCAGGACGTTGACGAGCGGCGTGGCCGGTTCGTCTCCCCCGTCCGGGTCGGCGACCTCGTCGACCGCTCCCAGGTAGCCCACGTTCCAGCCGCCGACCTTGCCCGTCAGCTTGGCCCCGCCCACCGGATTGACGATGGAGCGCGTGTATACCAGCTGGCGCGCAAGCTGGAAGATCTCGGCCCCCTCCAGGAAGAACGGCCTCTTCTCGCGCAGGAAGAGCGCAAACCGCTCGTTGACGGCGATCTGCCCCGCGTCGGCCTCCACCTGCGAGAAGTCCGGGTTGAAGGTGCCGTCGAGCGTCAGGTTCGACGTGATGCCGTACGTGGCGTTGACGCCGAAGTCGCCGGTCACCGGCCCGTGCCGCAATGCTCCTTCGGCGTCGTCGTAGGATCCCTGCCGCGTCAGGGTCTGCGCGGGGTTGATCTCCAAGAACAGGCCGGGGTCGAGGTCGGCGAGCCCCGTCAGGCTGCCGAACTGCTCCATTTGGTTGGACGTGTTGGCCGTCACGGGCGCCCACGACTCGCCGTAGCCGTTGCGCGCGATTCGGCGCTCGACTTGGAGGCCCCAGTCCTGCATCGCCTTGTCCGGGAAGCGGATGCTCTTGAAGGGCAGCCGAATCTCCACGGAATAGCCCCATTCGAACAACTGCCCGCCCGAGTCCCAGACGAAGTCGGGGTCCCAGTCGATGGGGGGACCGAACCTGCGCTGCCGTCCTCCGCCCCCGACGACCCAGAGGCCGTCCTGCTGCACGCCGTAGGGATTGGTCATGATCACGTAGGCGCGCCGCCGGTCGTTGAACGTGTCGAGCACGATGCGCACGTAGTCGTCGGAGCGTCCGAAGGAATCGCGGTCGCCCAGCGTTGCCCGAGGACCCCCCGGCTCGTCGTCGAAGGCCTTGATCCCCACGTAGAGCGCATCGTCCGTCACGAGCAGCCTGGCCTCGGTGCGCTGCGTCGCGGGCACGCCTTCGACAGGATCGAACTGCGTGAAGCCGGTCAGCACGGGAGCCGAGTCCCAGACGGCCTCGGAGAGCCTGCCGTCGACGTCGATGTCCGCCGCCGGGACCCACGGGCTGGCGACGTCGAGCGCGCCCGCCCCGCCGTCGTAGACCATGGGCGCGGCGGCCTCGGCTGCGGCCGCTTCGCCCGGTTGGGGCGGCTTGGATTGGGCGTCCTGGCCGAACGCGCCCAGGGGCGCCGCGGCGGCGGCGATCAAGGCCAACATTATTCTATGGCGTCGGTTTGTGGCGGCGTCGGTTGCGGCGCATGGCTTGGCCTGCCGCCGCTCGCGCCGGCGCGCGCAACGCGACAGGATCTTCCGTCTCTGCATGGGAGCGGGCTGGACATGGACACTTGGGAGCCTCGATTCGTTGGCCGTGGCGCGGGCGAGCGCTGGTCGGCCGCCGAACGGGCGGCTCTGCTGGCGCGGGCCGAAGCCGGCCGTCGTGGGTTGCGGTGTCCGCGTTGCCGGGGAGCGTGCCAAGTCCTTCGCGCGGCGCCGAGGCCGGACGTGGCCTACGTGCGCAGCCGGGTGGTGGTCCGGTGCCCGCAGTGCTTGGCCACGACGGCGACCGAAGCGACGACGGGCGACCGGTGACCACGCCCGGGATGGTCTTGGCCGTGGCGGTTGCCGCGGCGTCGGCGAGCGGGAGCGCCGCCGTCCAAGAGCACGGCGGCGAGAGCGATCGCGGAGCGGGCCCGAGGGCGCTCGTTCACCGGCCGGGGGCGCGCGCGGCGGCCCTGGGGGGCTCGTTCTGGGTCGGCGAGCGCAACGAGGCGGCCGTCTTTCATCATCCCGCCTTGCTGGGAGGCACGGGATTCGGGGCGTCGTACGCGCACTTGGCCGACGGGTCCGCGCTGATGTCCGCCGGCGCCAGCGGCGCGTGGTTTGGCGGGACGGCGGGCATCGGCCTTTCCTTCGCCGACGGCGTCTCGATACGCGGCCGGGAGGCTCCCGAGGGAGGGCCTGAGCACGGCCGGGGCGGGACGCGCGACGGGCGGCCGCGCGGCCGGGACGATGGTTTCGGCCACGCGCCAGAGGGATCGAGCTTCGTGCTGTCGGCGGGATTCGCGGCCGACGTGCTGGGCTTGCGCGCGGGCGGGATCGCGAAGGTCGTCGGCCGGAGCGGGCCGGGAAAGCGCCGGGCCGCGGTCGCGCTGGACTTCGGGGCGGCCATGGACGCGGGGCCGCTCGCGCTGGCCCTTTCGGTGCAGAATCTGGGCCCCGGCATGGAGGCGGACGATCACACGGTTCCATTGCCGGCCCGCGTGGCGCTGGGCGTGGGCACGGACCGAGAGCCGGCCGGTCCGTTCGACGTCGGTGCGGCAGCCCACTTGGCCGTGGAGCGCGGCGCCGGGACGCGGGGCGGCGCGGGCGTCGAGGTGGCTTGGTGGCCCGTCTCGGGGCGGGTCTTCGTGGCGAGAGGAGGACTTGCGGGCGGCGGCGGCCACAGGCTCGCGTCCACCTTCGGCGCGGGCTTCGAGGGCGATCGGATTCGCCTGGACTACGGCTACGGACCCCGCGACGGAGGAGCGTCCCGCCACGCCGTGAGCTTGGCCTTTCGGTAAGGGCCGGAAGGCGCCGGGCTGGGCGAGGGGACGGCGTCTGCCTCGCGGCCGCGCCTGCAGCGGCTCACCGTGCCGCCGGCGGAATGCGGGCTTCGAGGAAGGCCGGATGCATCCGCGACAGGCCGATGTCGTCGATCACCACCGTTCCCGCTTGCGTCCGGTCGAACACCAGGCGCACCGAGCGCAGCGTCTCCGGGTCGAAGGCGGGATTGGCCAGCGCGAAGTCCGACAACGGAATCGAGAAGTGCTGGAGAATGGTCTCCCATCGGTTCGCGAAGCGGTCGTCGTCGCGGTCCGCGCGGCGGTACACCCGGATGGTGAGCGGCCTGCGCAGCGGACCGTAGCCGGACAAGGCCACCCGCCCCGCGTCGCCGTCGGCGTCCTCGGCCTCGACGGTCAGATCGAGCGGCGGCTTCTCGTCGCCGGGCGAGTCGTCCCCGTCGCGGGCGGTCGTCGCAGACCTCCCCTCGGTGGAGGAGCGGGGCTTCCCGTCGCCGGCCCGGCGGTCGTCGTCGCCGCCGGACGCGCTGCCGTCGCCGCCGGACCCGCTGTCTTCGCTGCCGGCCCGCTCTCCCGTCGCAGGCGCCGCCGACCCGGCGTCGTCCCTTGGTTCGGGGTCGCCTCCGCGCCCGGCGGAATCCGGCCGCTCTCTCGGTTCCGGCTCGTCGTCACCCCCGCGTCCAGCCGAGTCCGGCCGCTCTCTCGGCTCCGGCTCGTCGTCCAGGCCGGCGACGTGCAGCTCCAGCGTGCTCTCGGCCCCTGCCCGCCAGCGCTCCGCCAAGCCCGGCGGCAACGAGACGGAGAACGTGGCGGGGGGCGCCGCCTCCGCGTCCGAGCCCTCGTAGGCGTTGTTCCAGCCCAGCCAGAGCGCCTGGTCGAGCTGGGACGACGACGTGTTGCTCCGGTTGGCGGACCGCAGATCGAGCTGGCCCTCTCTCCACGTGCCGAAGCCCTCGCCCATCAACGCGACGCCCTCGGCCGTCCCCGTCTCCAGGTCGATGTCCTCCTCGAAGTCGGCGAGCGGCCGAAACGAAGCGTCCTCGAACCGAGTGACGTACATCGTCTTCGGCAGCCACCCGCCGGCCACGCGATGGTCCCGAAACAGCGGGCGGTAGCGGTCGTCGCCCTTCAGCGCGATCTCCAAGAAGGCCGACACGAACACGCGCCCGAACTCGCGCTGCTCCTCGGCGGGCAGCAAGCCGCGCAAGTCGAGGATGCGGCCGCTGCGCGGACCGTTGTCGTGCGCGCCCCAGACGGTGTTCCACTGGCCATGGTTGGCGCGGTAGACGTACACGGCGGACTTGAACCAGTCGCCCCCGTCGTCGAAGCGCACTCGATTGAACTGGCGCAGTCCGTGGAAGCTGGTGACGTCGCCGTCGTGCGATCCGTGGAAGACGAGGTAGTTGACGTTTTCCACGGGCGCCCGCTGGTCGGCGGGCAGGTACTGGCCGTCCACGGGGGCGATGGCCACGACGGCGCGAATCGCGAAGTCGAAGTCGAATTCCACCGAAGCGTCGTCCGGGTAGCGCTTGAGCCTGTTGAAGGCCGCCGCGTGGCCGACCGCCTCGCCGCCGCGCGAATGGCCGATCAGGGCGATGCGGCTCATGTCGGCGACGCCGTGCAGCGGGCCGTCCTCGTCCTCCGTGAAGGCCCGCCACGCCTCCAAGTGCTTGAGCAACAGCCAACCGCGCGCGTCGTTCTCGCCCCGAATCCCGCCGTTGACGAAGTTCATGTCCACCGAGGCCAGCACATAGCCCCGGCTGGCGAGCAGCTCGCCCAGCCAGTCGTAGCCGGGGTCCGAGAAGTCGCGCATGTCGTGGTTGCCGTGGACGACGAGGACCAACGGATGTGGGCCGGGCGCGGCCGGAAGCCACACGCGAGCGTTCAGCGGAAAGCTGTCCGGCGAGAAGCCCCAATAGCGGTTGCGGGACTTGGCCGAGCTGCCCAGGCTCACCAGCTTCGAGGCGTCGACGGGCTCGGTGACGATGGCCACCGAGTCGCGGTACTCGGGCCGGTTGCGGTCGGTCCCGCTGCCGTAGTAGAGCGTTCGCACGGCGTGCGGGCCGGGACGCCCGGGGTGCGCTTCGTCGAGGACGTGCTGGGCGAGGACCACGGGGGCGTCGGAGGGCACGAGGTCCAAGGAGCCGCGGCAGGCGGCGAAGGCCAGGGGCGCACATGCGGCGGCGGCCAAGGCGCGTCGTGCCGCCCGGAGCGCCGCCCGCGTCCGCTCGTCGGCCGTCAGCACGCAAGCGGCCGCGGCCAACGCGGGTCTCGCCGCCCCCAACGCGGGTCTCGCCGCCGCCGCGGGTCTCGCCGCGGCCATTGCGCCACGCCCTCTGCCCGGCCGCCTTCTCCGGCGCCTCGCCGTCGCACTCGCACCGTCCATGGGGCTACATTCGTGCTCGTCGTCCGGCTTGGCAAGGAAAACGGGCCGGCCTGGCAAGCAAACGGAGGCGTGCGCGATGCGCATTTGGACAGGCACCAGCGGGTTCTCGTACAAGGAGTGGAAGGGAAGCTTCTACCCGGAGGACCTGCCTGCCTCCAAGATGCTGGCGTACTACGCCGGGCAGCTCCGCGCCGTCGAGATCAACAACACCTTCTACCGTCTCCCGCGCGCGGAGATGCTCGCCAAGTGGAAGGCCCAGGTGCCCGAGGACTTCGCGTTCGTGCTGAAGGCCAGCCGGCGGATCACGCACATGAAGCGCCTCAAGGAGGCCGACGAGCCGCTCGGCTACTTGGCCCAAGCCGCGGCCGAAGGGCTCGGCGACCGTCTGGGGCCGGTGCTGTTCCAGCTGCCGCCGTACCTGAAGAAGGACTTGGAGCGGCTGAAGGCCTTCCTCGCGATCCTGCCCGAGGACATGCGCGCCGCCTTCGAATTCCGCCACGAGTCCTGGTTCGGCGACGACGTGCAGGCCGCGCTTGCGGACGGCGGAGCGGCGCTGGTCGCGGCCGACACGGGCGAAGGCGATCCGCCCGTGGTCGCGACGGCCCCCTTCGGCTACGCGCGCCTGCGACGGCCCGACTACGACGACGCCGACATTGCCGCCTGGGCCACGCGGATTCGAGAGGCCGGCTGGAAGGAGGCGTTCGTCTTCTTCAAGCACGAGGAGGAAGGCGCAGGGCCCGCCTTGGCGAAGCGATTCCAGGAGCGGTGCGACGCCGGGTAGCGTCCGTCCCCCGCGCGGCGTCCACGACGGCCGCCCGGCAGCGCGCCTCCGCGGCCGGCAACTCTCCAGGAGCCGATCCTGGTCGCGTCGGCCCCCGCCCGCGGGGAGGCGGACTCGGCCCCGCGCACCGCGGCTCCCCCGTTGACCGGCCTTCGGCCCGCCGGTAGCTTTCACGGCTCCGAACTCGCACGACAGCACCCGAACCTGCGCACGATGGACGACTCTCCCACGCTTTCCGTCGTCGGCTTGACCGCCAGGGTGGCCGACGAAGACATCGACATCCTCAAAGGCGTGGACCTCGCGGTCCGGCCCGGCGAGACTCACGCCGTCATGGGCCCGAACGGGTCGGGCAAGAGCACGCTGGCCAAGGTGATCGCCGGCCATCCGGGCTACGAGACGACCGGCGGCTCGGTGGCGTTCCAAGGGCAGGACCTGCTCGACATGGAGCCGGACGAACGCGCCCAGGCGGGCGTCTTCATGGCGTTTCAGTACCCCGTCGAGATTCCCGGCGTGTCGATCGCCAACTTCCTGCGCACGGCGTTGCAGGCGCGGCTGGCGGACGGCGAGGAGTTCGATCTCTTCGACTTCCAGGACTTGCTCCTCGAGCGGATGGCTCTTCTGGACATGGACTCGTCGTTCGCGCAACGACACGTGAACGAAGGCTTCAGCGGCGGCGAGAAGAAGCGCAACGAGATCCTGCAGATGGCCATGCTCAAGCCCGCGCTGGCCGTCATGGACGAGACGGATTCGGGGCTGGACATCGACGCGCTCAAGGTCGTGGCGCACGGCGTGAACACGCTCAAGGCGGAACGGCCGGACATGTCGGTGCTTCTCATCACTCACTACCAACGCATTCTCGACCACGTCACGCCCGACGTCGTGCACGTCATGGTGGACGGCGCCATCGTCCAGTCGGGAGGACCGGAAGTGGCCTTGGCGCTCGAGGCCCAGGGCTACGAGGAATACCGCTCGGCCGCAGCAGCCCGATGAATTCGCGGACCGCGGCGCGGCGCCAACGCTAGGAGCTTCTTGCCATGCCTCAGAACGAAGTCGTCCAAGGACTGGAACTCGACGACTACAAGTACGGATTCGTCACGGACTCGGAGCCCGTGTTTCGAACGCAGCCCGGCCTCAGCGCGGACGTCGTTCGCCAGATCTCGGCGCGCAAGGACGAACCGAACTGGGTGCTCGAACGACGGCTCAAGGCGTTGGACATCTACGATTCCAAGCCGATGCCGAACTGGGGCGGCGACTTGTCGGATCTTCAAGCCACGCTCGACGAGACGTATTTCTACGTGAAGCCGCAAGAGCAGATGGAGCGTTCGTGGGACGACGTGCCCGACAACATCAAGGAAACGTTCGAGCGCCTGGGCATCCCCGAGGCGGAACGCAAGATGCTGGCGGGCGTCGGGGCGCAGTACGATTCGGAAATGGTGTATCACTCGCTCAAGGAAGAGTGGGAGGCCAAGGGCGTCGTCTTCGATTCCATCGAGGACGGGCTCAAGAATCGCCCGGAGCTGTTTCGCAAGCACTTCGGCACGGTGATTCCGGCGGCGGACAACAAGTTCGCGGCGCTCAATTCCGCCGTGTGGTCGGGGGGCTCGTTCGTGTACATTCCGCCGGGCGTGCGCTTGGAGACGCCGTTGCAGGCGTACTTCCGCGTCAACCAGGAACGCTTGGGCCAGTTCGAACGCACGCTCATCATTGCCGGAGAAGGATCGCGCGCGCACTACATCGAAGGATGCACCGCCCCGGTCTATTCGACGGATTCGTTTCATTCCGGCGTCATCGAAATCATCGTGGAGCGCGACGCCTTCTTCCGCTACACGACCATCCAGAACTGGTCCAACAACATGTACAACCTGGTCACGCAGCGCGCGTTGGTGCACCAGGGCGGACACATGGAATGGCTGGACGGGAACCTCGGGTCGAAGCTGACCATGAAGTACCCGTCGTGCTATCTGATGGGCGAAGGCGCGCACGGCGACATTCTGTCCATCGCGTACGCGGGCGACGGACAGCACCAGGACACCGGCGGCAAGGTCGTGCACGTGGCGCCCAACACGAGCTCGAGCATCGTGTCGAAGTCGATTTCCAAGGGGACCGGCCGCGCCTCGTACCGCGGGCTGTGCAAGGTCTACGACGGCGCTTCGAACGCGAAGTCGAACGTGGAGTGCGACGCGCTGCTGATCAACGACACGTCGCGCACGGACACGTTTCCGTACATAGAGATCGACGAGAAGAACGCATCGGTGGGCCACGAAGCGACCGTGTCCAAGGTGGGCGACGAGCAGCTCTTCTACTTGATGAGCCGGGGCATGGACGAAGCCGAGGCCATGGCGCTGGTCGTGCGAGGATTCATCGAGCCGATCGCCAAGGAGCTGCCGCTGGAGTACGCCGTGGAGCTCAACCGGCTGATCGAGCTGGAGATGGAAGGGAGCGTCGGCTAGGCGCGTGACGGGCGGCGTGGCGACGGCGGAACGAGTGCGGCGGGCGGCGGTTGGCGCGGCGGCGGCCGAGGCGGCGAGATCGGGCGATCCGGCTTGGCTGAGGGCGCGCCGGGAAGAAGCGTGGCGGATATACGAGGCGACCCCCATGCCCACGACGCGCTCCGAGGAATGGCGGTACACGGACGCGACGCGGATGATTCCGCTCGACGGCCTGGCGCCTGCGTTCGACGACGAGAACGGCCCGATCTCGGAAACGTCGCCGCCGGCGTTGCAGGCCGCCCTGACCGAGGACGGAGACGCCGCCGGGCGCGTGACGGACGTGGACGGCCGCGTGGTCTCGTGCGAGCTGGACGAGGAGCTGGAGCGACAGGGGGTGATCCTGGCCTCGCTCCGGGATGCGGCCCGGCACGGCGCCGAGGGCGTCGAAGCGCTCTTGGCCACCGAGGCCGTGCCCGCCTCCGACGGCAAGTTCCCCGCGCTGAACGCCGCCCTCTGGAGCGACGGCGTCTTTCTTCGCGTGCCTCGCGGCGTGAGCCTCGACTCGCCGGTTCGCGTGGCGCGGTGGCTGTCGCGCGCGGGCACGGCGGCGTTCACGCGCATCCTGATCGTGGCCGAAGAGGGGAGCCGCGTGTCGTTCGTGGACGAGACGCTGTCGCCCGACTTGGACGCTCCGGCCTTGAGCTGCACGGCGGTCGAGGTGTTCGCTCGGGGCGGGGCGCAGGTGCAGTACGCGTCGCTTCAGCGCATGGGCCGCGGCGGCGTCCACTTGGCCAATCAACGCACGCTGGCCGAGCGCGACGCCACGCTGGATACGCTGAACGTCGCCCTGGGGGGATCGGTCGGCCGCGTGGACCTCAACGCGCGATTGCTGGGCCCCGGGGCCCACAGCGACATGCTGGGCCTCTACTTCGGCGATGACGACCAGCACTTCGACTTCAGCACGAGCCAGGACCACGTCGCGCCCAACGCGCACAGCGATCTCTTGTACAAGGGCGCGCTCGACGGCCGGTCGCGCGGCGTGTTTCGGGGCGTCATCCGCGTGCACGAGGGCGCTCAGCGCACGGACGCCTACCAGACCAACCGCAACCTGATCCTTTCGGAAGAGGCCGTCGCCACGTCCTTGCCGAACCTGGAGATCGGCGCGGACGACGTGCGGTGCTCGCACGGAGCGACCGTGGGACAGCTGGACGCCGAGATGCTCTTCTACCTGACGAGCCGGGGGATCGGTCGGCGCCAGGCCGAGCGCCTCGTCGTGATCGGATTCCTGGGCGAGGTCTTGTCGCGCTTGCCGCTCGGCGGCGTGGCCGAGCGGGTGGCCCAGGCAATCGAAGCCAAGTTGCGGCACGGCTGACGGGCGGCGACATGGCGGCCGGCGATCCGGGGCCGGGCTGGGTGCGCGTGGCGGACGCCGCCGACGTGCCGGCCGGCGCGCTGAGGGCCGTCCAGACCGCGGCGGAGCGCATCGTGCTGGCCAACGTGGAGGGCGACCTGCACGCCTTGGAGGACCGGTGCTCGCACCAGGACTATCCGTTGGCTTCGGGCACGCTGGACGGCGCGGAACTGGAGTGCCCGTTCCACGGCGCCAAGTTCGACGTGCGCACGGGACGCGCCTTGCAGTTGCCGGCGGTGCGGCCGGTGCGGCGCTTCGAGGTGGCCGTGCGGGACGGCCAAGTGTACGTCAAGGCGCCGTCCTGACCGCCCTGTTGCAGACGCCCGGGAGCGCCGGCGCGGAGCCCTCCAGCCCCCGGCCGTTCGACGCGGAAGCCGTCCGCGCGGACTTCCCGGTCTTGGACCAGCGGGTGGACGGCAAGCCGCTGGTCTATCTCGACAACGCCGCTTCGTCCCAGAAGCCGCGACAGGTGATCGACGCCGTCTCGGCCTACTACCTGACCAGCCATGCCAACGTCCACCGCGGCGTGCATGAGCTGGCGCGCCGGGCCACGGAGGCGTACGAAGACGCGCGAGCCCGCGTCGCGGAGTGGATCGGCGCGGCCCCCGAAGAGATCGTGTGGACGCGGGGGACGACCGAGGCGCTGAACTTGGCGGCGTTCACGCTGGGGGAGAAGCGCGTGGAGGCGGGCGACGAGATCGTGGTCTCCGAGATGGAGCATCACTCGAACTTGGTGCCCTGGCAGCTCGTCGCGGCCCGCCGGGGCGCCGTGCTGCGCCACGTGTCGCTGACCGACGACGGCCGCCTGGACCTGGACAGCTTGGCCTCGCACCTGGGGGCGCGGACGCGCGTGGTGGCGCTGCCGCACGTGTCCAACGCCTTGGGCACCATCAATCCCGTGGCCGAGATCGTCCGCCTGGTGCGCGAGAAGTCCGACGCGGTTCTGGTGTTGGACGGCGCCCAGGGCGCGCCCCATCTGCCCCTGGACATGCCCCGGCTCGGTTGCGACTTCTACGCCTTCTCGTCCCACAAGATGTGCGGCCCCACCGGCGTCGGCGTGCTCTGGGGACGGGCCGCCCTGCTGGCCGAGCTGCCGCCGTACCAGGGAGGCGGCGAGATGATCTCGCACGTCTACCGCGACCGCAGCGACTGGACCACGCCGCCGCACAAGTTCGAGGCGGGCACGCCCAACATCGCCGGCGCCGTCGGAATGCGGGCCGCCGCGGACTACCTGCACGCGCTCGACATGGACGCCGTGCAGGCCCACGAGTCGCTTCTGGCGCGCCGGGCGCTCGCGCAACTCTCCGGCGTCGAGGGCCTGCGCGTCCTCGGCCCGGCTGCGCCGGAGGACCGCGTGGGCGTGATCCCGTTCGTCGTGGACGGCGCGTCCGCCCAGGACGTCGCCACCCTCCTGGACGCGGAGGGCATCGCCGTTCGGGCCGGGCACCACTGCGCGCAGCTGGCCCTGGACCGCTTCGGCCTGCCCGCGACGGTTCGCGCTTCGTTCTACCTGTACAACACGGAGGCGGAGGCGGACCGCCTGGCGGAAGGCGTGAGCTTCGCGGCGGACCTGTTGCGGAAGGATCGGTAGCGGGCCCGGCGCTCCGGCGAGAACGGCGCCAAGATGGGGTCCGGCTCGCCGGCAAGGATCGCGCGGGCGAGGGCGGCGCCGGTGGCGGGGGCCAGGGTCATGCCGAGCATTTGGTGGCCGGTCGCGACGTAGGCGTTCTCGCAGCCGGGCAGTCGGCCGATGGCGGGCAAAGTGTCGGGGAGGACGGGGCGCATGCCCATCCACGCGGCGGCGCGGTCAAGGCCGGGCACGCGGAGAGACTCGGCCACCGTGCGACGAAGCACGCGGACGCGCCGAAGGTCCATGCGCTCGTTGACGCCCGAGAATTCGATTCCCCAGAAGCATCGCAGGGCGTCTCGGTAGGGCACGCACCCGGTCGCGGCGTCGGCGAAGTAGACGGGCCGGCGCGGCGCCTGCCCGGGCTCTTCGATGGTGAGGGAATAGCCCTTCCCGGCCGTGACCGGAAGCCGGGCGCCCAGCTTGCGGGCCAAGCGGCCCGTCCGCGCCCCGGCGGCGAGCACCACCGCGTCCACGGGCTGGGATTCGGCGCGCGCCTTGCCGGACAGGTGGTCCTGCCTGATGCCGGACCGGCTGTTCCGCTGCCCGCTGGGCTGGCCGTTCCGCTGCCCGCGGGACTGGCCGTTCCGTTGCCCGCCGGACTGGCCGTCCCGCTCCCTGCCGGAGCCGCCACTCCCCTCCCACCCGTCGGCGTTGGCCGACCGCTCCCGCACGACGACTTCATGCACTCGTCGTCGGCCCCGGACGCCGGCCCGGATGCGCACGCTCCCGAGCGCGGGTCGCCCCCGGGCGCCAGCTCGCCGACGGCCCCGGGAGACGCCGTCCCGGGTGCAGACGAAGCCGTCCGCAACCGCATGCTCGCGAATCTCCGTGCCGCCTTCGCGCAGCGCGCGCGCCAACCCGCGCGACACCGTCTCCGGGCGGACGTGGCCGTCCGACTCCACCAGCAAGCCGGACGTGAAGCCCGGACGAAGCAGCGGCTCGAGGTCGAGAAGCTCGTCCGCGCCGACGGCGCGGCAGGCGGCGCCGCTGCGCTGAACGGCGTCCATCTTGTGGCTCAACGCCCCTTGGCCGCCGGAGTCGCGAGCCGCCACGAGCAGCCCCGCGCGAGACATCTCGAACTCCACGCCGTCGGACGCCAGCTCGGCCCAGCGTTCGTTTGCGTCCGCGGCCAAGGCGGCCAGGGCCCGCGCCCCGCGTTCGTAGGCTTCCGGGCGGCAATGCCGGCGCATCCGGAGCAGCCACGTCAGGACTCCGGGCGCGAACGGCTTGGCGTGCAGCGTGCTCCGGGGGTCGCGCGCCTGCCACAGCGCTCGCCACGTCAGCCCCGGCGCGGCCACCGGGACGGCCAGCGAAGGACAGATCAGGCCGCCGTTGCCCATCGAGCATCCGCCACCGGCGCGGCCGGCCTCGATCACCAGAGGGTCCGCCCCGGCCTTCTTCAGGAAATGCGCGACCGACAGCCCAACCACACCCCCGCCGACGACGGCTACGCGCACGGCAAGACCCAGGCCCGCGCCCGCCCCCTAGCGCGAGTCGCCCACGTACCCCGGACCCCGCACCACGCGCCCGGGCTTCGCTCCGGTGTGCGCCCCGCCGCTCACCACGTGCGTGCCGTTGACGAACACATCCTCGATCCCGACCGAGAGCTGGTGCGGCTCCTGGTACGTGGCCCGGTCGGCGACGGTGGCGGGATCGAACACCACGACGTCGGCGTACATCCCCGGACGGAGCAAGCCCCGGTCGGCGATCGACAGCCGGACGGCGACCGCCGAAGTCATCTTGCGCACGGCGTCCTCCAGCCCGATCACGCCCAGCTCGCGCACGTACCTGCCCAGGATGCGGGGATACGTGCCGTAGGCGCGCGGATGCGTCATGCCGATCGCCGTGACGGGATCGAACCCGCCGGCGTCCGTGCCGAACTTCATCCACGGCTGGCGAAGCTGCAACGCCACGTTCTCTTCGCTCATCATGAAGATCACCATGCCGGCGCGGCCTCCCGTGGCCAGGACCAGCTCGATGGCCGCGTCCGCCCAGTCCACCCCCATCGCGGCGGCGATCTCCGAGAGCCGCATTCCGGCGTACTGGTCCACCCCGCTGGGCTGGCCTTGGCGGCCGGTTGCGGCCAAGTAGGTGACCAGCACGCCCTCGGGCGTGGCCAGCGCGCCGAAGTTTTCCCAATCGCCTTGGCCTGCCGCGACTTCGTCGTGGATTCGCTGGCGGACGTCCGGATCGGCCAAGTTCTCCATCAGCTTGCCGTCCTCGGACGCCCACGGCGGAAGGAGAGCGGGCAAGCTCGTGCTCCCGGCCGTGTACGGGTACATGTCGGCCTGCACGTCGAAGCCCGCCGCGCGCGCCGAGTCGATCTTGGCAATCGCCGCGCGGGCCTTGTGGTGGTTGCGCAGGCCCGCCGCCTTGAGATGGTAGATCTCGACCGGAATGTCCGCGCGCCGGCCGATCTCGAGGGCTTCGTCCATGGCCTCGAGCAGGCGGTCCGCCTCCGAGCGCAGGTGCGTGATGTACAGGCCTCCGAAGGGCGCCGCCGCGCCCGCCACCTCGACGAGTTCGTCCGTCGACGCGAAGGCGCCGGGCGGATAGACGAGCGCGCTCGCGACGCCGAAGGCGCCGTCCTCCATGGCGCGCCGAACGGCTGCCCTCATGGTGTCGAGCTCCGCTGCCGTGGCGGGTCCCGCCGCTTCGCCCTTCCCGTAGATCCGGATCGTGGTCGCCCCGACGAACGAACCGACGTTGGGGGAGACGCCGTTCTCCACCATGGCCCGCAGCCAGCGATCGAATCCGCGCGGTCCCCTGAAGTCCGGCGCGTCGCCCTCCTCGCGGTCGATCCGGGCGGCCTCGTCGGTGTGGTGGTTGGCGGGCGCGTTGGTCGATCCCTCGCCCAGGATCTCGGTGGTGATGCCCTGCGTGGTCTTGCTGAGCACGCGCCCGTCCCCCGCCAGCAGCGGCCCCCGCGAATGCGACTGGATGTCGATGAAGCCGGGCGAGACCACCTGCCCGGTCGCGTCGATGCGAACGCGCGCGTCCTCGTCCGCCAAGTGGCCCGCCGGCACGACGGCCGCGATCCGGTCGCCCGCGATTCCGACGTCGCCGTAGAACCACGCGGCCCCCGTGCCGTCTACGACGCGGCCGCCCTCGATGATCACGTCCAACGGTCCGATCGGCGGGGAAGGGTCGGCGGCGGGAGGCCGGCAGGCGGCGAGCGCCGCCGTCAGGAGAACGAGAACGCGCGTCACAAGCGCCATATCACCAGCAGCTGGACGATGTTGTCGTCGTGGTCGGCGCCGAGCTTGTTGCGCCAGTACTGGTACTCGACGCCGACGAGCAGGCTGCCGCCGTCGCCGTCGCCGAGCTTGCTGGCGTCCCAGGCCAGCTGCGGCTGGGCCAGGATCCACGCCTTCGTCTCCTCGTCGAACTCGTTGTCCACGGCGGCGACGTACTCGGCGTGGCCGGAGAACTGAAACGCCTGCGATCCGAGCGAGAACCCCGCGCCCCAGTTGACGTCGAAGACGAATCCGTCGTCGGTCGCCGGCGCGCCGCCGCGCTCGTCCCCGTTGCTCGCGTCCACGGCGTACATGAAGTCCGTGTTGAAGAAGTAGAAGCCCGGCACTGACCATGCCGCGCGCACGCCCGGCAGGTACTTGAGCACGTTGACGTCGGTTTCCAGGTTGACGCCTCCGATGAGCGCGATGTCCTGCAGTCGGCCCACGCCGACCGTGCGGTTCGCCAGCTTGCCCAGGCTCAGCGTGGGATACCACTCGCCGTAGAACGTCTTGTCGTTGAAGCCGTCGTCCATGCCGTCGTCGAGGTAGTCGAGGAAGAAGAACGTGTCGCCGAAGCGCCACTGGGCGGCATGTTGGATCGTGACGATGGGCGTGTTGCGGTGCGCGCCCGAGAAGGGATTGACGAGCCGGCCGTACTGGAAATGGAACTCCAGCTGCGCCGAAGCGTCCCCGGGCCGGGCCGCCACGACCAGGAGAGCGGCGGCGAGGCACGCCCACCCGTTGCGGCGAAATCGAACGGTCATGGCGGGCTCCTTGTGGCAGGCGAGCGACGAGCTCTGGAAGCGACGAGACCACCAATAATAAGGACAAAGCGGACCTGGGGGGGTAACCGCCGGGCAAGCTCACGCGACGGGGCGCCGGGCAACCTTCCTGCCCCGGCGGGTGTCGGTTTCATTGGACATCGTCGCGGGCTCGGGCGAAGTTGAGGGCCGGACGCGCAACAGAGACGGGCGTGAAGGAGGGTGGAACGGATGTCGGCAATTCGGCGGCTGTGGTTCGAGCTGCGGCGGCGCAACGTGCTGAAGGCGGGGGGCGTGTACGCCGTCGCCGCGTTCGTGGTGCTGCAGCTCGGCGAGATCGTGCTTCCGGCGTTCGACACGCCCGCGTGGACGATGCAGGCTCTGGTGATCGCCGCGTTCCTGGGCTTGCCGGTGGCGCTGTGCTTCGCGTGGGCGTACCACCTCGTGCCGGGAGCGCGGCTGCAAAGGACCGCCAGCGCCGAGGGCGAAGAGGCAGGCGCGGTGGCGCCCCGCTTGGCCCTGCTGGCCGTGACGGCCGGATCGGCCACGCTGGGCGCGTTCTGGTTGGGGCGCACGACGGGTCCGCAGGGTCTCCCGGAACGGGGCGCGGACACGCCGCAGGACGTCCTCGGCGCCCCGGCGGCCGAACGGCCGGCCTTCGCCCAGTTCGATCCTCTCGAGCCGATCACCGCCGTGGCCGTGCTTCCGCTGGCCGACTTGGCCGAGGGAGACGACCTGTTCGCGCGCCAGCTCCACGACGAGATCGTCAACGAGCTGGCGCGGACCACGACGTTGCGCGTGGCGTCGCGGGCGTCGGCGGAACGCTATGCCGACACGCGCAAGGCGTTGCCCGAGATCGCCCGGGACCTGCGCGTGCAGGCCGTGGTCACGGGTTCCGTCTCCATGACGGCGGACAGCGACAGCGTGCGGGTCAACGTCCAGCTCCTGCATGCCGAGTCCGACACGCATCTGCTGACCAAGACCTTCCAGCGCGAGATGAAGGACGTGCTGCGCCTGCAAACCGAGATCGCGGCCGAGATCGCGGCGGCCGTGCGCGGCGAGGTGGAACGGGGACCCGACGGCAGGATCGCGGACGTTGCCGAAGTACCAAACGTGGTGGCGAGTCCGGCGGCGATTCGCGCGTACCTTCGTGGTCGCGACGCGCTCCGCCAGGGCCGCCCGAGAGCGAGCGAGGCGCTCGAGCACTTCGGCGTGGCGGTGGCGGCGGACTCGACGTTCGCGAGGGCCTGGGCGGGGCTGGCGGAAGCCGGCTTGGCGTCGATGCTCGATGCCGAGGCCGACGGAGGGGAGGCCGGACCGGCGGCGGATCGCGTGGCCGAGGCACTGCGAAGGGCCGAGCAGCTTGGCGGCCGGATGGAAGTGCTGGCGCCCGTCCGGACGGTCTTTTCCGGGCTCTTGAGCGACCCTGCCGGGGCCGCCCGGGACTCGTTGGTCGGCATGCACGTTCGCGACCTGGCGTGGATCGGACGGCAGGCGGCGGTCCGTTCCGGCGAAGCCGGCGTGCGCGGCGCGGCGCCGAATTCGCGCTATTGGCAGTTCTACGCCGGCGCGTGGAACCTGGCGGACGCGGGGCAACACGACAGCGCGGCCGCCCTGTTTCGGCAAGCCTTGGACGCCGACTCGGCCCGCCAGGGCGCGTGGCGAGGCCTGGAAGAGATGTACCTGATGATGGAGGACTACGAGCGAGCCGCCGACGCCAGGGCCCGGGCGGCCTTGGCGACGCGCGACGGCGGCGCTTTCGCCGAGCAAAGAGCCCAAGCGATCCGCGAAGCCGTGGTGCAGGAGGACCCAATCAGCTATTGGCGCGCCCTCGAGCGAGACGTGCAGCTGCGCCAAGACCACGGCGACCCGATCGCCCACGTCGAGCGAGCCCGGATCGCATTGGGGCTCGGAGACGAGGACGGAGCGCTCCGGCACCTCGAACGCGCCGTGGCCGAACGAGAGCAAGTGCTCGGCGAGCTGCGCCGCAACCATCTCTGGGATCCGCTTCGCGGACGCCCGGAACTCCGCGCGCTGGTCAACGAAGCGCGGCGGGGAATGGCGGTGGCTCGCCCGCCGCGATAGAGGCTTGCGGGGCGGTTGCGCAGCGGGACCTGGGGTCGCTGAGCTTGGCGGCCACGAAACGCCAGGCGTGACCGCTGAGCCGATTTCGCGGTCACGCGTGACCGCCAAAAAGGCCGGACGGCCACGAAAACGCCAGAAGTGACCGCCAAAATGAAGGAAGGACGGCCATGAAGTGCCGAAAATGACCGCCCGAGCGAACTTGGCGGCCATCCGTGACCGCCAAGCTTGCCTCGCGGCCACGAAGCCCCGGAAATGGCCGCCAAACGAATTTGGCGGCCATCGGTGACCGCCAAAGAACTTTGGCGGCCATCCGTGACCGTCAGGAGGTATCCCGTCCCTCGACGAGGCTCAGCAGATCCGGGAACGCCAGAATGCTTCCCCGGCGACCGCTCGAGGCTCGGAGGACGCGCAGTACGCCACCGTCGACCAGCATCGCCAGGAGTCGCCGGGCCGTGCGCGCCGGGACCCCCACGTGGGTCGCAAACCGGGCGCTGTTGAAGATCGGGCGCTTGAAGAGCCAGTCGAGCGCAGGAGCGGCGTATTGGGAGCGGGCGATGTCCGCCACCCGCCTCTCCGTCTCTTCGTAGAGGTCGAGGATCCCCTTCGTCTTCGAAAGGTTGTCCTCGGCCTGGGCCAGCACTGCCTTCAAGAAGAACCGACACCATCCCGTCCACTCGTCGTCGCGGGAGACGGCCAGCAGTCCTTCGTAGTATTCGGCCCGGTGAGCCTCGAAGTAGGCGCTGATGGAGAACAGGGGCCGGCTTGTCAGACCGCGCTCCGACAAGAACAGCGGCACCAACATGCGGCCGAGACGACCGTTGCCGTCCAGAAACGGGTGCAGAGCCTCGAACTCGGCATGAACGACGGCAAGCTGAACCAGCCGGTCGGGCGCGTCCTCGTGGACGTAGCGCTCCCACGTCCTCATGGCGGCCGGCAGGCTCTCCGCGCTGATGGGGACGAACGTGGCTTCTTCCATCGTGCTTCCGGGCGGGCCGATCCAGATGGGAAAGCGTCGATACTCGCCCGGCGACTTTCCCTTTCCCCGTGCGCCCGAAAGGAGCAGGCGATGCGTCTCGAGGACGACCCGCTGGCCGAGCGGCGACTCTTCGAGCATCTGGCCGGCTCGTCGCATCGCCCGACGACAGTTGATGACCTCGTTGACGTCGTCTCTGTGCCCCGTGGAGCCCGCTTCCCGTCCGGCCTCGAACTGCAGGACATCGCTCATTGTGACGTCGATGCTCTCGATGCGGGAGGACAGGACCGCCTCTTGCGTCGCCAACGACGAAAGCAGCGCTCGCGGGTTGGGAATGGTGGACAGTGCCCCGTCGTATCGCGCGACCGCGGCCGTCGCCGGGCCGATCAGGGGGATCACGGCGGGCCAGTCGATTCGGTCCTCCGGCGGAAAACTCCCTTCGCGATAGTGCGTCATGGCTCCCGCATCAGCGCCAGCCCCCTTGCGGCGAAACTTGCCGACAATCGCCCGAGAGAAATCGTACTCGGACTTCACGTCGATGCCTCCTCGTGCTGCCGACGTACGGAGCGCGTGGAGCCGTGGGCAGAGATGATTCGCACGGTCGTTTCGTCAGGTCGGAATCGCGTTCGGTCACGCCGACGCAAGCACTGTCGTCACAATGGTCGTTCGGGCGTGACAATGGTCGTTCGGGCGACGACGCAACGGCAGGAAGCCAATGGTCGTCGGGCGTGACAATGGTTGTTCGGGGCGCCGGAGTCAACCCGTCTGCGCTCCTCGGGCGGTGCGTTCGGAGTCGGCCGCGCCGCGCGGCGCTCCGCGTAGAGAATGTCGGCCGCCAAGGGCGTGTTGTCGGCTCATTCCAGCCCGGCCGCGTCGCTGCGGCGCTCCAGCAAGAGCGTGTCCCGCCAGCAGCCGTCGGAGTCGCGGCCGATGCGCTCGCGAACGCCCGCCACCCGGAAGCCGGCGCGCTGGTGAACCCGGACCGAAGGCTTGTTCTCGGGGAAGACGTGGGCCTGCAATGTCCACATGCCCGCGGCGTCCGCCTCCTGGACCAGAGCGCGAAGGAGGCGTGCGCCGATCCCTCGTCCCCGCCACGACGCGGCCACGTAGACCATGACTTCGGCCACCCCTGCGTACACGGGCCGTTCCGAGACGGGGCTCAGGCACGCGAAGCCGGCGACCACCCGCGACGGCTTGGGCACTGGACAGGTCGTCGGTCCGGTGCCTTTCGGCTCTCCGCTGGCAAACGGCGGCTCGGGCGCGGGGCGCTCCGTCGGTCCGGCGGCTTCCGGCGTCCCGCTCGCCGCCGTCGGCTTGGGCGGCGGCGCTTCGGACGCGGGCAGTTCGGCCACGATCCTGCAGTCGGGGCGGCGCGCGCGGTCCCATGCCTCCCATGAGGGGACCCGCGTCTCGAACGTGGCGTCGCCGGTCGCGATGCCCTCGCCGTAGACGGCCGCCACCGACGGCCAGTCTTCGGGCGTCATGGGGCGAAGCAGCGCCGGGGGCTGGTCGCCCGACGACCGTGCGTCCGGGACCGGCCGGCGCGTGATCACGGGACGTCGCCGGGCGGCACGGGCGCGGGCGCGGGCGCGGGGGCGGTTGCCGGCTCGAACGCGCCGGCGCGAAGGAACTGGACGACCGCTCGGGCCGCGTGCCGGCTGTTCATGATGAAGGCGTGCGACCGGGGCAGGACGATCATGGGGACTCCTTCCACGCGCGTTCGGTCGAGCGCGACGATGCCGTCGTCGGGGCCCTCGATGAAGGCGGAGCCGATGGGATTGACGCTTCGGTCGCCCGCCACGATGCCCATTTCGTAGGCCGGGGGCGGCAACGCGGCCGGCACGTCGGCCTCGCCCGTGCCCAAGGCGCGGCCGGCGGGGCCGAGCGCCTCGGAGACCACCGGAACGTCGCGCAGCCAGTCGGCCAGTTCGCTGCCCCGGCTGGGCGGAACCAGGAGGACGACCCGGCCGAGCGACTCCGGCGGGCTGGCGGCAAGGAAGGTGCGAATGACGATGCCGCCGAGCGAGTGTCCGACGAAGTGCACGCGGCCGGCCTCTCGGCAGCATCGCGCGACCGTCTCCGCGAGGGCCTCGGCTTGGCGCTCGACCGGAGCCACGCGCGAATCGTAGCCGAACGCGGTCACGTCGTAGCCTGCCCAGCGGAGGCGTTGGGCGAGCACCGCCATGGAGCGCTCGGTGCGCCCGAGGCCGTGAACCACCACGACGGCTTCTTGGTCAGCGGGCGCGGGGTCCGCTTGGCACGACGCGAGCGCGACGGCCGTGGCCACTCCAACCGCTGCCGAGCAACCCCGCCGTTTCGCAAGCCGCATTGCCGGGTCCTCCCTTTGTCGCGCCGGCGGGTCCGGGCTCGGTCAAGCCGTGGCCGCCCGAGGGCGACCTGCACGTGAACGGCCCCGGCTGCGCCGCGCTGGCGGTCCGGGCTCGGTCAAGCCGTGGCCGCCGTCGTTGGCGCTCGCCTACGAGGCCCCTCCGCCGAGCCGGCCCTCTCGCGAGCCGAGGCGCCGTCGGCGTAAGATACCGGGATGCGCGCCAAGAGGAGTGGAATCGGTGGCCGCGGCCGGGTTGCGCTGTCCTGCGCGGCAACGCTCTTGGCGGCGGCCTTGGCTTCCTGCGACGACGGTCCCGCCCCGCCGGAGGCCGCGTCGCTGGCCGTCT
This sequence comes from Longimicrobiales bacterium, assembly GCA_965242735.1. Taxonomy (GTDB): domain Bacteria; phylum Gemmatimonadota; class Gemmatimonadetes; order Longimicrobiales; family Gaopeijiaceae. The sequence continues at coordinate 484,717 of OZ251497.1, forward strand.
CGCCGTCGTCGGTCGCGTTGGAGGCAATCGGCGACACGGCGGTCTTCACGGCCGCCGTCGCCGATCAGTACGGGGATCCGTTTCCGGCCGTGGTCGCGTGGCGGACGAGTCGGCCCTCGGTGTTCACGGTGACGGGCGAAGGCGTCGTGCGCGCGGTCGCGAACGGGGAGGGCGTGCTGACGGCCTCCTTGGGCGAGCTGAGCGCCACGGCCAGCGTCTCGGTGGCGCAGCGGCCGTCGGCGATGGACGCCGTCGGCGGGGACGGACAGGCCGTGCGCCAGGGGCTCGCGCTCGCCGAACCGGTGATCGTCGAGGTGACCGATGCGCGGGGGACTCCGGTCCAGGACGTGGTCGTGGTCTTCGCGCCGGCCGACGGCGACGGGAGCGCCGATCCCGACACCATCGCCACGGACGCCGCCGGCCGCGCCCAGACGTCGTGGACGCTGGGAGACCGTCCCGGCGAGCAGAGCCTCGTGGCTTCGGTCGTCGGCGCCGGCGAGCCGTCCGTTCGGTTCTCCGCCACGGCCCTGACGCCGGAGGAGACGGCGGATTCCGTCGGGATCGTGGAGGGCGACCAGCAGCGCGCGCTTCGCGGACGGACGCTTCCGGCGCCGGTGGTGTTCCGGGTGCTCGACGCAGTCGGCGGGCCGGTTCCGGGCGCGCGCGTCGCCTTCGTTCCGTCGGCCGGCCACGGGGTGGCGAATCCCGACACGGTGGCGACGGACGAGGACGGTCTGGCCGGCACGACGTGGACGCTGGGGGACGAGGCGGGCCCGCAGTCGCTGGTCGCGGCCGTGGTGCGGGCGGACGGTCCTTCGGCTCGGGCGGCCGCGACGGCGCTGACGCCGGAAGAGGCGGCGGATTCCATCGAGCTGGCCGGCGGCGGCGGGCAACAGGCCCGCCAAGGGGCCAAGCTTGCGCGGCCGGTGGTGTTCCGGGTGCTGGACGACGTCGGCGGGCCGGTTCCGGGCGCGCGCGTCTTCTTCGTTCCGTCGGCGGGCCACGGGGTCGCCGATCCCGACACGGTGGCGACGGACGAGGACGGTCTGGCCGGCACGACGTGGACGCTGGGGGACGAGCCGGGTGCGCAGGTGCTGGTCGCGGCCGTGGCGCGGGCAGGCGGTCCTTCGGCCCGGGCGGCCGCGACGGCCCTGACGCCGGAAGAGGCGGCGGGGTCGATTGAGCTGGCCAGCGGCGGCGGGCAACGGGCCCGTCAAGGGGCCCGGCTTGCGCGGCCGGTGGTGTTCCGGGTGCTGGACGCCGCGGGAGGGCCGGTTCCGGGCGCGCGCGTTGCCTTTGTTCCGTCGGCTGGCCACGGGGTCGCCGATCCCGACACGGTGGCGACGGACGAAGACGGTCTTGCCGGCACGACGTGGACGCTGGGGGACGAGCGGGGTCCGCAATCTCTGGTCGCGGCCGTGGCGCGGGCGGGCGGTCCTTCGGCTCGGGCGGCCGCGACGGCTCTGACGCCGGAAGAGGCGGCCGTCTCGCTCGAGCTGGCCAGCGGCGGCGGGCAGCGGGCCCTCCGGGGAACCAGGCTTGCGCGGCCGGTGGTGTTCCGGGCGCTGGACGCCGCGGGCGGGCCGGTTCCGGGGGTGCGCGTCGCCTTCGTTCCGTCGGCCGGCCACGGGGTGGCGGCACCCGACACGGTGGCGACGAACGAGGACGGTCTTGCCGGCACGACGTGGACGCTGGGCAACGAGCCCGGTCCCCAGTCCCTTGTGGCCTCCGTCGCTCGGCCCGGCGGCCCCACGGCCCAAGCCGCCGCCACCGCGGTCCCGCCCCGCGTACCGGTCGCCGATTCCATTTTCGTCGCGTCCGGCGACGGGCAGCGCGCCCCTCGCGGCAGCACGCTCCCGGCGCCCGTCGTGGTCGTGGTGCTCGACGAGACGGGCCGCCCTCTCCCCAACATTCTCGTCTCGTTCGCGGCGGCGCCGGGACACGGCCAAGCCCGTCCCGAGTCGGACCGGACCGACGCCGGCGGGCGCGCACGGACGCGTTGGACGCTCGGCGAGCCGCTGGGGACGCAACGTCTGGTCGTCACCGCCGCCGGCCGCCTGTCCGCGCAGGTCTCGGCGACGGCCGTCGAGAGGCCCGTCACGAACCAGCCGCCCACGGTGGACGCGACGGTTCCCACGCTGCTGCTTCAGACGGGCGGAACCTCGGTCTCGGTTTCGGCTCGTTCCCTCTTCAGCGACCCGGACGGCGACGCGCTCGCCTTTTCCGCCGTCACGGACGACGGATCGGTGACGCAGGTTGCCGTGCGACAAGACACGTTCTTCGTCAGTCCGGGGACTGGGACGGGCTCGACCAAGATTCGGCTGACCGCCACGGACGCCGCCGCCGCGTCCGCGTCCCAGACGTTTTGGACGACGACGCTGCCCGCGCTGGACAACTCGAGCTACAACATTCACATCGCGGACCACACCGAGACGGGCCTCAGCGCCGACACGTTGTTCACCCAGGCGGTGGCACGCTGGGAACAGGCGATTGCGGGCAATCTTCCGAGTCAACCGCTTCTGAGCGACTTCGTGTTCGACGCCTGCCTGGAACGCTTTTCGGTCTTCGCCGAGGTGGACGACGTGGTCGTGTTCGTCACGATCCGCGACATCGACGGGCCCGGGGGAACGCTGGCCGCGGCCGGCCAATGCGGGGTGCGTCGTCCGGAGGACACCGGGCTGCCCGTGTTCGGCTTCATCTATTTCGACGCGGCGGACCGGAGCGGCGTGTGGGCCGACGACCTGTACGACGTGACTCTGCACGAGTTCGGCCACGTATTGGGCATCGGCACGCTGTGGCAAGGCCATCTCGTCAACCCGTCGCGACCGAACAACGCCGGCGCCGACACGCACTTCAACGGCACGCGGGCGCGAGCGGCGTTCGACGCGGCGGGAGGCACGGCGTACACGGCCGGGGAGAAGGTGCCCGTGGACAATCGCGCGATCGTGGGCTCCAGCGACGTCCATTGGCGCCTGAGCGTGTTGGGGGACGAACTGATGACCGCCGTGATCTACAACGACGCCGACAATCCCCTGAGCGCGATCACGCTGCAATCGCTTGCGGACTTGGGCTACACCGTCAATGCGAGCGCCGCGGACTCGTGGACGTACGCGAGCGCGAGGCGGGACGCCATGGCCGCCGTGCGGCGCGGCCGGGCCGTGCACATGACGAACGACATCCATCGACTGCCCGTAATGGTGCTGGACGAAGACGGGCGCGTAATTCGCATTATGAGGAGATGAAGATCATGCTGTCTGTCAGCCACTCGATTCTTGGCCGGCCGTCGCGCTTCGGCCGGCCTCGCGCCTTCTTCGCTCGATCTCTCGCCGGAGTCGGCGCCGGCGATCGGCGGCCCTCGCCCTTGGCATGGCTTTGTCGGCCGTCGTCGGACCCGCTTCGACGCCGGCGATCGGCAGTCCTCGTCCTCGGCATGGCTTTGTCGGCCGCCGCCGCCGCACCCGCCTCGGCGCAGCAGGCGATCGACACCGCCTACACCGCCCTCGTCGCGGAGGCCACGACGGAGCCGTTCTTCACCACGCCCTTGGTGGACCATCTGCCCGCCAGCGAGACGGCGCCGACTCCGCTCGACTTCTTGGGGCACATTGCCGGCGCGCCGGACGTCCTCAGCTATCCCGACGAAGTGCACGCCTACATGCGCGCGCTGGCGGACGCTTCTCCTCGCGTGGCGGTGTTCCCGATGGGAGAATCGGAGGAAGGGCGGGAGATGATCCTCGTCGTCGTCGGCTCCGAGGCGTCCATCGCCGGACTCGAGGCCAACAAGGCGGCGCTGCGGGCGCTGGCGGACCCGAGAACGACCTCGCCGGCGGAGGCGGAGAGGATCGTCGCGGTCGCCAAGCCCATCTACTGGTCGACGGGCGCCATTCATTCTCCGGAGACGGGTTCGCCCGAGATGTTGATGGAGCTGGCGTACCGGCTGGCCGTCGGCGAGAGCGACTTCATCCGGGAAATTCGCGACGGCCTGATCTACATGATCACGCCGGTTCTGGAAGTGGACGGCCGCGCCAAGGTCGTGGACCTTCACATGGGAAAGCGCAAGGATCCGGACGCCAACCTGCCCACGCGGCCTCTGTTTTGGGGCAAGTACGTCGCGCACGACAACAACCGGGACAACATCGGCCTTTCGCTTGCGCTGTCGCGCGCCGTCGTCCGCACGTACTTGGACTACCGGCCGACCGTCCTTCACGATCATCACGAATCGGCCTCGCACTTGTACACGTCCACGGGCCGCGGCCCCTACAACGCTTGGCTCGATCCCATCGTCATCAACGAATGGAACCGGCTGGCGTACAAGGAAGTTCAGGACATGACCGCGTTCGGCGTGCCGGGCGTGTACACGTTCGACTTCTACGACGGCTGGGGCGCCAACTACATGATGTGGGTGGCCCACATGCGCAATTCCATCGGGCGATTCTACGAGACGCAGGGCGCGGGCGACGGTTCCACGCGCATCGTCGGCGCCAACGTGCAGCGGCAGTGGCACAGGCCGAACACGCCGCTGAGAGAAGTCGTCTGGAGCATCCGCAACAACGTCAATCTTCAGCAGAGCGCCGTGCTTGTCGCGATGCACGAAGTGGCCACGAACCGCGAAGAGTTCCTGCGCAACTTCTACCGCAAGTCGCAACGCTCGGTGGCCAAGGCGCGCAACGAGGGACCGGCGGCGTACGTGCTGCCTGCGGACGATCCGAGACCGGGTCAGCAGGCGCGGCTGCTTCAGTTGCTTGGGGCGCACGCGTTTGAAGTGCACCGAACCGAAGAAGCCGTCGAGCTGGGCGACATGCAGTTCCCGGAGGGCAGCTACGTCGTGCGCATGGACCAGCCTTTTTCTCGGGGCGCCGACATGCTTCTGGACAAGCAGTACTACAACCCCGGCGATCCTCGTCCGTACGACGACGTGGGATGGACGCTGGGGCCGCTCTTCAACGCCCGGACCGTGCGCGTGGAAGACGCGGAGATTCTCGATGCGGAGATGAGCCTCGTCGAGTCGCCCGTCGTGCCCGCCGGCGGCGTGGAGGGCGGCCGCGGCGGCGTCTATCTGATCGACTACAATGCGGACAACGCGCTGGCGGCGTTTCGGTTCGCGCATCCGGAGCTGTCGATCGCAGCGGCCCAGCAGGCGTTCACGGCGGACGGACGGTCGTTCGGGGCGGGTTCGTTCGTCGTCCGCGAGGCCGACAATCCCGAGGTCGACTTGGCCGCGGCGCTCGACGAAGCGGGCCGGGCCTACGGATTCGCCGCGCATCGCACACGGGACGAGCCGCCGGTCGCCACGCACGCCATGGCACTGCCCCGGATCGCCGTCGTCCACACGTGGACTCGCACGCAGGACGACGGATGGCTGCGCGTGGGACTGGACGAATACGGCATTCCCTACGACTACCTGTCGGTCCACGACGTGCGCGACAACGGGCAACTGGAACGCGACTACGACGTCATCGTCTTCGGCCAGCAGCGGGGCGACGCCATGAGCATCGTGCGGGGATTGCGCAGCGACAAGCCCGTGCCATGGCAGACGACGGAGGTGACGCCGAACATCGGCCGGCAAGCCTCCACCGACGACATGCGCGGCGGCCTAGGGCTCGAGGGCGTGCTGCACCTCAAGCGGTTCGTCGAAGGCGGCGGCGTGCTGGTGACGCTGGCCGGGGCGTCGCGATTGCCCGTGCACTTCGGTCTTGCGGACGGCGTCTCGATTCGCAGCACGCCCGGCCTGTGGGCGCGCGGCGGCGTCTATGCGGCGCGGGTCGCGGACGAAGGCAGTCCGATCGCGTACGGCTACGACGATCTGGGCGTGGCGTTCAACACGGCGCCGGTGTTTCGGACGGGCGGCGGCGGAGGCTTCTTCGGGGGAGGCGGTGGCGGTGGAGGCGCTGCCCGGGGCCCCGGCGACACCACGGAGCGCAGGAGCGGCCGGGGAGGCTACGACGAGACGGACCTCGTGCAGGGACGCCCGCGCGATCTCGGCCGGGAAGGCGTCTCGGCGTTCCGGGAGGCGGAGGAAGACAACGAGCAGGCTGGCGCCGGAAGCGGCATTTCGTTCGGGCCGAGGACGGACCATGTTCGCGTGGTCATGCGCTTTGCGGCCAAAGCGGAAGACTTGCTGATCAGCGGGGGCCTGCAGAACGGCGCCGCCCTGGCGAACGCGCCCGCGCTGGTGGACGTGCCGCTGGGCGACGGCCATGTCGTGATGTTCTCGTTCAACCCGTTCTGGCGCTCGCACACGCACGGCTCCTACGCTTTGCTGTTCAACGTCCTCATGCACCACGACCACTTGTCGGCGACCGGAGACGCGGCCGTCGCGGACGCCGACCCGGAGAGCCGCTGACGTGGCGGAAGGCCCGTGACCGGCGGGCGGCGGTCCGCCCCCGATCCCCACGAACTCGTGGCCAAGCTGGGGGCGGCCATCGACGGCAAGCGAGAAGTGCGGCTGGTCTACGGCTCCGCGATGAGCCTGCGGCTCGTATGGCCCCACGCGCTGGGCGTCAGCGGCGCCGGCAATCCGACGCTCCTCGCGTGGCAAGCCAACGTCGGCGCCGGACGCAGGCCGGGCGGCGGCTGGCGGCAGTTCAACCTGGCGAAGGTGGCCGGCGCCGAAGTGTCGGAGGCCACTTTCGACGGCCCCGCCCCCGGCTACGACCCCAAGGCCCCCGGCTTGGCGCAGGTGATGAAGGCGCTCTGAACCGGAGCGGCGGCCTGGGCGTCGTGGGTGCGCTCCGCTTCCGAAGCCGAGCGGTCACCCGGAGCTCGCCGGAGCTGCTCTCGGCCGTGAAGCGCTGAACGAGCGCGAGCGTCCCCGTCTGGAGTTCAGGGCGCCGGCTTGGCCTGGCGGCGTTTGCGGCGCCACTGGCGGAACAGCCGGACGGGGTGCCATACCAAGCCCACGAGCACGTTGAACACAACCCAAACGAGCCCGATCAACGCTCCGACGGCGGCAATCCCCGCGCCGGGCCCCATGTACGCCATCTGGAGGGCTTGGCCGTCCGCCGCTGGCGGGTGCGGGTTTCCGCCGAGGACAACGACAAGCAAGACCGCGAGCAAGCCGCCAACGCAGCCTCCTGCGGTCCGCCACGCGTTCCTTGAGCGGAATGACGGTGTTGTCCGTGATGGCGATGTGCTTCGGGCACACGACAACGCTCGCTTTCGTGTCTTGTCTTGCATCATGCCGTGTTGCGACGCTTCGCTGTCGAGGGTGGATTCAGGCCGACCGATCCCAATTCTAGCGTGGTCCTCCGCCTGCCGCAATGGCGGCCCGCGCCGAGGCTGCCCGGTTCGCCAGTCGGCGATGGATGCTCTCGGCCCGGGCCAGCAGCGCCTCGCTCGGACTTGCCGCTTCCGGAGCGTGCCGGTTGGGGGCCCTGAACCGTGCGGCGATCTCGGCCAAGTCTTCCGCTTCTTCAATTCCCGCCGCCGCGACCAGGCGCCGCAGACCCGGCTCGGGATCGTCGCACAGCCTGTCGTAGTCGATCAGTTCGACGGCGTTCGGCGGCTGGGCAAGCACATGCTCGTACGCGGCGCACCAATACGACAGCCATCCGTCGATGGAATCGGGCGCTTCGGCGATTGCGTCCGTGTCGACGAAGCCGCCGAAGCCCGGCGAGCGCCCCCAGGCCGCGTCTCGCCCGAAGTCGATCGGGCGGCGGTTGCGGCCGAATTCGAAGTGGCCGATGTCGGCCATGTACTGCATCGTGAAGGGCTCCCTGTCGTGGAGGTCCAGAAAGCGAAGATGCTGGACCCGCATGGAGCCGGCCTGGTCCAGCGGCTTGCGGAAGGCCACCAAGATCGTCGCGTCCGGAAACAGCTTCGGCAACACCGGGACGCGGGCGATGTTGGCGTTGTTCTTGGACAGGTAGCGGGGCGGATCGCCGGGCACGTTTTGTTCTCTCTCGCGCATGGCGATCAGCTTAGCGACGTGGGACTTGAAGAAGGCTTCGAATTCGGTTTCGCCGGCCAAGTCTTCTTCCGTCCACGGCTCTATCCTGTCTTCCCGGTACTTTCCTGGCCAAAAGGCGCGCCAGGCGATTTCCTCGAACGCTTCCGCGCTGTCGAAGCCGACGACCATGCCGTCGCCGTGCGCGCGCTCCATCTCCTTCCCTTCGATTCTAAAGCGCCGCCAGAACGCGGCCCACAGCATCGGCGCCAGCACGAACGGCATGTGGCGGTACGTGTGCACTGCAAAGTTGCCGAGCGAACGGAGCGTCTCCAGCAACAGCGTCGTTCCGCATCTGGGAAGCCCGGCAATGAAGACGGGCCTCACGACTCGGACGCTCCGAAGCCGCTTGCGGTACGCTTGATCCTCCAAGTCGGCCAGCGACTTCTGAATCCCAAGGCTCGCGAACGCGATCCGGTGCAGCAACCGGTCCAGCGGCGAGTACCGGTCCTCCCCTGGCACGGCCGCCGACGCCCAGGCTATCTTGGGAAGCGCGGGCGGCGCCCCGGAACGACCCGGGCCGCCCCGCTCCTGGGGCCATAGCTCAGCTGGGAGAGCGCTGGCTTTGCAAGCCAGAGGTCACCGGTTCGATCCCGGTTGGCTCCACTGCGCCCGTCGCCGGCCGTGTGCCCGCGACGCTTGACGCGTGGTCGTCGGTGCCCGTCGGCTCCCGCCGAGTGCTCCCAAGTCGGCAGGGTCCTCCGCGCGGACTCGCGTCCGTGCCCACCAGCCTCCGCCGGACGCTCCCCTCGCACGGCGCCCAGCGCTCGCGGACACGCCTTGTCGGCAGCCGCCGCTTCCTTGCGCCCGGGCAAGCGCCGACTACCGGATCTCGACGTACCGGGCCAGCCGGTCCAGCTCGTCGTCGTCCACGTACTTGCCGATCTCGCGTCGAAACTGCGCCATGGCGCGGTACGGACGGTACTCCTCGAACTCGTGCAGCATTCGGGGGCCGACGCCGGGAATGCTCAAGATGGCCTCCTCGGACGCCGTGTTGAGATCGATGCGGACATAGACGTACTGGGCCAGCCGCGCGAGTTCCTCGTCGTCCACGTACTTGCCGATCTCGCGATGGAACTGGGCGAGCGCACGGTAGGGGCGGTACTCCTCGAACTCGTGCAGCATGCGCGCGCCGACGCCGGGAATCAGGCGGATCTCTTCGTCCGTGGCGTCGTTGAGGTCGATGGGGACCCACACGGCTCGATAGACGGCGTCGAAGTCGTCTTCGGACACGTGGGCGGCGACGACTTCGTGCAGCTCGGAGACGCGCAGGAAGGGCCGCGCCTCGACGACGGCTTCAGCCAAGGCGGCGCCCACGCCGGGGACGGCCGAGAGCTGCTCGGCGGTCGCGAGGTTGGCGTTGAGCAGGCCTTGGCTCTCGCCGGCCTGAGCGGTCGCCGGGGACGGCGCGGACGCGGCGGCGATGCACATGGCGGCCACGGCCGCGAAGCTGGAACGGATGGTGGTCTTGCTGGCGTTCATATGGGAAATCCCTCTGGTTCGGTGCGAGTCGGCGGACCCGGCGTGGGCCGCTGGGCGGGACCTGACGTCGCTCCGCCGAGACGGGCGAGTTGCCGCAGGTCGTGGCGCGGGCCCGTCCGAGACGGGCGACGGAACCCTAAATGTCGCCTGACAAGCGGGGATGACGCCAGCCGACCAGCAGGCCCAGGAGTCCGAGCTGCAGCATCGCCAGGGGCGCCAGCGTGGGCAAGGCCCCGCGGAGGCTCTCGGCGACGAGCTCCAGGCTGGCGAGCGGCGGATCGGCGGCGCGCGCGGGCAACGTCTCCATCAGCATCTCGACCTCGAAGTCGAAATTGGAGCGGAAGTGGAAGTACACGCCCAGGACGCCCGAGGCCGCGAAGGCCGCCATCAGTCCCTGCAAGAGGCGGATCGACAGGCGGCTCGGCCGCAGTCCGGCCCAAACGCCCGCGACGGTGCCCGCGCCCAGCACGAAGAGCGGGATGCGCTGCGACCAGTCCTCGTAGTGGCCCAGCAGCCCGAGTTCCGCCGCGATCCCGCCGGACCCCGCGACGACGAGAGCGAGCACGATCCTGCGCCATGTCTCGATGGGACCGCCCAGCGCGGCCGGGCGTGGAGACGCCATTGGCTCCGGCAGCGTTGCTGGGCGATCGTAGGGCGAAGGCACGCGGGGCTCTGGTGGCTTGATCGGGAGGAGTCGTCGCCGAAAGATGGTGCGCAGGGAGGCCTTGCGGGGGAGCTCGCGTCAGTTCTCGACGACCGCCGTGGCCTTCGCGATCGTGATCGCCGAGGCGGCGGCCATCTCTCGATAGTAGCGCACGAAGCGACGGGTCTCCGAGGCGTCGTAGGCGGCCAAGTTCTCGGCCCAGCGGTAGCCGATGGGCTGAAAGCGGAGGCGCGCCGTCACGGTGAACGGTCCGCCGAAGCGCCCGACCTCGACCGAATAGCGCACGCGGTCGCCGCCCGGGCCGAAGTCGCCGTCGGACCGGGCCGCGCCGCGAACGGCCGCCCTCTCGCCGGCCGCCTCCGCGTCGAAGCCCTGCGGGAGCAGGCGGTTGTCCTTGGCCCAGGCCTCGGCCGACGCCAAGCCGGTCGTCACCCTTCCGTCGCCGTCGGTCATCACCGACTGGTAGACCTGCACTTGGTGCGGCAGCCGAATCTCGTCGTGGTGGGGTTCGTACGCGGCGCCGTTCTCGTCGTGATCGTCGCCGGCAATGCTGCCGTCGGCGGCCATCGCGCCCGACTCGAAGACGGTCCGCCCCTCGCCGTCGGCGACGCGCACGTGAAGCCAGGCCCTGCGCGACGGATAGCCGGTGGGGAACTTGTGGCCCGCGAGATTGCGCACGTCGGCGACGAAGGTCAGCCGCCTGCCTTGGTCCTCGCCGGGCTGCATCTGCACGCCGGCCAGGGCCAACGTTGCGGTCGCGCTCTTGAGATGTTCCTCGGTGCGAAGCGCGGCCAGCTCCATCTCGGCGGGGAGCGCGGCCGTCTTCAGCTCCGCGCGGTAGCGGTCGAGCATTCGCAGCATGAAGAAGTTGCCGCCCCTGAAGACGTGCCGGGACACCTGCGGCCGGGCGCGCCCCAGCACCATCGTCACGGGCACGTCCTCCGCCACTTCGGGCATGTGGCAGTCCTGGCAGCTCCGCTGTCCGGCGAAGGCGCTGGCCTGCCATTCCAAGTAGGGGACCTGTTCGGGAAACTCGGGGCCCGCCTCGCCGCCGGAGCGCACGGCGTGAGTGAACAGCGTGTGGCACGTCGCGCACAGCTCGGACGACTGCACGTGCGCGCCTTCCTTGGGACGAAAGCCCGTGGCCGAGCGCATGATCCCGACCCCGCCCGAATCGGGCTCGAAAGGACCGAAGACCGGGCGGCCCTCGGGCGGCGCCGACCTGTCCACCACGAACCCTCTGGAGAAGCTCGCTTCCGTGCCCAGGCCGTCGGGCGCCACGCGATGGCAGACGGTGCACGACACGCCGTCGGCGGCCATCGCCGCGAATTCGCCGTCGTTCTCGGCGGGCAGGTGAGCGAAGACCCGGGCTCGGCGCCCTTCTTCCTGGGCCACTGCGCTGGCCATCGGCATGTGGCATCGCGCGCACTGGGCCTCGATCTCGTCCGCCGCCTCCGGGTGGTCCATGATCTCGCGCCGGACCGCGGCCTGCCAATAGGGATCGCGCGCGCTGTTGGCCATCATCGACGCGCGCCAGTCGTGGCCGATCGAGACTCCCGTGCCGTCGCTGGCGGTCACGCCTTGGTGGCAGGCGATGCAACGGTCGGCGGTGGCGAACGGCGCCGACTCTTGGGCGGAAAGCCCGAAGGCGAGGCCAAGCCAAGCCAGCAACGCGCCTCCGAGGACTACCAAGCAGACGAAGCGGGCGGGGACGGCGCGCGCCACGAGGCTACCAGCCCTCCCAGAAGCCGCCGTCGAACCAGTCCAGCAACACGAGGCTACCAGCCCTCCCAGAAGCCGCCGTCGAACCAGTCCAGCAGCACGTAGCTCACCAAGCGCACCCGACGACGACCGTCCGCGTCCGTCGTCAGGGGAACCAGCAAGCCGAAGTTGGCCAGCACGTGCTGGCGGGTGTTCAAGGCGACCTGCAGCTGAGGCACGACGTCGGCCTGCGTTTCGGCCCCGTCGGCCCCGCCGCCCACGGCGCGGTCCGCCAGCAGCTCCACCATCGGCGTCCACGACCGCCCCCAGACGCCGCTGGCGAAGCCGCGCCCCCAGACGAGACGGCCGTAGACGCGCGCGCTTCCTCCGCTGTGCATCGGCACGCGCGCCCCCGCCTGCGCCTGGAGGAACGAGTCCTGGCCCACCAGCTGGCCGAAGTGCGCGAAGGCGGCCGCCGACGCGCCGCGGGGCTCCGCCGACTCCGGATCGGAGCCGGCCGGCAAGTGCAGGTCGCCCGACACGGACACGATCGAGCCCGACTCCGCGCTGTGGTACACGGCGTGCTTTACGCTGAACTCCAGCTCGCCCAGCCTGCCTCCGCCGCCGCCGTCCTCCCTCCGGTTCCACTCGTAGGGAATCGCGACTTCCCATTGGCTCCTCGGCCCGAACCGCTGCTCGTAGACGAACTCCGCCGCGCCCTCTCCCGTGCCGTCCAAGCTGGCCGAGACCACCCACTCGTCCTCCGGGTACGCCTTGCCGGTGACCAGCGGGCGAGGCAGGTTGAGTTCGCCGCGGGGCCAGGCGGTGTCCGTGCACATCGTGCGGATGTAGTTCATGACGCGCTGGAGCTGCTCCGGCGCGAGCGCGCTCCCGAAGGCCGGCATCATCTCGCTGAACCCCCGGACGGGCCCTCCCTCGTGGGCCACCGCGATCCAGTCCGCGTCGGGCTCCCGAGCGGCGAAGTCGCAGTCCGTGAAGTCGGGCATCTCCTCCTCGAACGCGAGAAGAGCCGGATCGGTCCCGCGCCCGTCCGCTCCGTGGCAGTTGGCGCACGACGCCTGGTAGAGGACGTCTCCGGGCGCGGACGCCAAGTCGGCGGGCGCCTGCGCGTGGAGAACCGGCGCCGAAAGGGCGGCGGCGGCCAAGGTGCGCAGAGACAGCTTGGCGAGCGGCGGTGCCGGGCGCGGCGCATGACCCCGTTCCGGGTTGTGCCAGTCTCGTCGGGACGCGTAGTCATGCGTCCGGAGGCCGGCTCGGATCGCGGGCCGCCACGGAGCCGCCGTTGGCCGGCCTCGCTCCCTTGAAGCTGGAAGGATCGGGGTCTTCGGCATGGTTGCACGGCAAGATGGCCGTGTCTTCTCGGACGCGCAAGGCGGCGGCTCTGGGTCCGCCCGCCTTGCGGGCGCGGCGCCCGGCCACGGCCGAGCGTCGCTCCGCCGGCAGGCCGAGGCTGCGAGACGTCCCGCTCAGCCATGGAAGCGTCCCGGCCTGGACGCGAGCTTGCTCCAACGCCGGGAATGGGTCCGGACGACGGACCACGTGGCGCACCACCCGCAGTTTGAGCCGGAACGAACCTCTTGCTAACTTGACGCCATGCCCGATGCTCAACGCCAGTGGGATGCCGCCGTCGGCCCGGTCGTGACCGCGCCGGAGAGAGGAGCGGGAACGGCGAGCGGTGCCGTCGGCATCGCCAACAGTCTGTTGGCACGTGCCGCGGTCGTTCGCAACGCGGCGCGGACGAGCCTGGACGCACGCCGCAAAGAAGAGTTGGGCCAGTACTTCACGCCCGTTTGGGTTGCGCAGTTGATGGCGTCCATGATCGAGGACCAAGTTGATGGCGAGCACATGCGCATCCTCGACCCCGGTGCCGGCGCGGGAACCTTGTTTGCAGCCTACGTCGCCCGCTGTTTGGTGTCCGCACAGCCACCGGCGTCCATCTCGGTCACGGCCTTCGAGATCGATCGTGCGCTGATGCCATTTCTGGAGATGAGCGCGCACGCTGTTCGGCGAGCTTGTCATGCTCGCGCCGTGGAATGCCATGTCAAACTTCGTGCGCGAGACTTTGCCGCGTGGGCATCCGGAGACGGGTTCGGCAGCATCTTCGGCCACAGCCCCCGCTTCGACGCGGCCATTCTCAATCCTCCGTACAAGAAGCTGGCATCCGATTCCGGCCTTCGGGCGCGTCTCGACACCCTGGGTTTCGCCGCTCCCAACCTGTACGCCGCCTTCCTTGGCTTGGCCGTGCACGTCGTCAAGCCGGGAGGCGCCGTTGTTGCGATTGTGCCCCGGAGCTTTTGCAATGGACCGTACTTCAAGCGTTTTCGACGCCATCTCTTTGCATCTGCGGCGATTTGGCGCGTTCATTTGTTTTCCAGGAGAGACCGGGCATTCAAGCAGGATGCCGTCCTCCAGGAGAACGTGGTGCTCGCCTTGCGGCTCCGACCGTCGCAGAGTCGGAGCATACACCTGTCGTTCAACGATGGCATGGAAGAAGATCCGATCTGGTCTCGGGAAGCGCGACGAGACGAAATTGTGCACGACGACGACGACGATTTCGTCGTGCGTCTCCCCTCCGACCGTTGGGGACGTCGGCTGGCCCGGAGCGTCGGTCGGCTTCCAAGTTCGTTGAGGGAACAAGGCCTTGAAGTGTCCACGGGACGCGTGGTCGGTTTTCGGCTGCGAGATCATTTTGCGCCGCTCGACGGACCCTCGGCATCGGCGCCTCTCCTTCATCCGGCCAACTTCAGGGATTTGCGCGTGCACTGGCCCGTGCGCGGCAACAAGCCTCAAGCGCTTGCGCTCTCCGACAAGACGAAGGACATGATGATTCCGTCCGGATGGTACGTGGTCACCAAACGGTTCACGACAAAGGAAGAAGCTCGCCGCGTGGTTGCCTCGATCGTCGACCCGTCCCGAATTCCGGCCGACTACATCGCTTTGGAAAACCACCTGAACTATTTCCACCGGCGCGGCGGACCCCTCAAACGCGTCCATGCCCTTGGCTTGGCCACCTTCCTCAACAGTACGTGGATCGACAGCTACTTCCGACAATTCTCTGGCCACACCCAGGTCAACGCCGCCGACCTTCGGAAGTTGCGATATCCCGACTCGGCCAGCTTGAGCCGCTTGGGCGCCGCACTGGAAAAGCCGCTGATGGGCCAAGAAGCCGACAACGCCATACGCACCCATTGCAAGGAGGCTCAAGACATGCCCGAGCCCAACTATGCCCAGGACAGAATTGACGAAGCCGTAGCGGTACTCCGAGCCTTGGGATTGCCCAAAGGTCAGCAGAACGAGCGTTCGGCCCTCGCGCTGCTGGCGCTCCTGAGGTTGCAACCCAACGACTCCTGGGAAGACGCTTCGAAGCCGCTTCTGGGCGTCATGCCCATCATGGAGTGGACGTCAGAGCACTATGGACGCACATACGCTCCCAACACAAGGGAGACGTTCAGGCGCTTTACGCTGCACCAGTTCGTGGACGCGGGCGTCGTCCTGCCCAATCCAGACCAGCCGGATCGGCCGGTCAACAGCCCCAAGTACTGCTACCAGATTGAAGGAGAGGCTCTCGCGCTTCTCAAGACATTCGGCACCAAGGAGTGGGCGCGGGCATTGACACGCTACCAGAAGCAGCATGAATCGCTCAAAGTTCGCTACGCACAACTCCGACGGATGACCAAGATCCCCTTGGTGCTCAAGAACGGCATCGAGATCAAGCTTACCCCGGGTGGGCAAACCGATCTTGTGCGTTTGGTAATCGAGGAATTTTGTCCTCGCTTCGTTGCGGGTGGAGAACCGGTTCACGTTGGCGATGCGGGTGACAAGTGGGCTTTTCTCGACCAACCGCTTGCCGCCGAGCTGGGGATCGACATGGACCGGCACGGGAAGATGCCGGACGTAATCGTGTACGACCGGGCGCGGGACTGGCTCTTCCTGGTCGAGGCGGTTACTAGCCATGGACCCGTAGACGCCAAGCGCCGAGCCGAACTGAGTGCCTTGCTGGCTGGTGCAAGGCCCGGGCTGGTCTTTGTGACGGCCTTCCTCGACCGCCGGTCGTTCATCAAGTACGCGACCGAGATCGCCTGGCGCACCGAGGTGTGGATAGCCGATTCGCCCGACCATCTCCTTCACTTTGACGGAGAACGGTTCCTGGGCCCGTACGACGACACGAAGGACGGACGCTAGATGGCGGCGGCCAAGTGGAGCCCCAGGCCGGGGCGGACGGATTGGACCCGGACTCGGCCTCGCCGTCGCGCCTTGCTTGACGCGCCGCGCTCGCCACGGGCACGCTCACCGAAGGCCGGCCCCGCGGTTCCGCGCGGTTGCCGTCGCACCCTTCTTGACGCGCCGCTCGCCACGCCGCACTTTGTTCGGTAGCCGAACAAAGTAGGGAGCGGCTGTCCGGCGCGGGCGAGACGCGTCCGTCGCCACGGGCCGTTTCCGGGCAAGAACCGGAGTGGAACCATGACTTGGAGACCGACCCCCCGCGCGCTCGTCGCCGTCCCCGCCGCCCTTCTCCTGGCCAGCGCCGGCTGCACCAGGGACCTCGGAGTGCTCGACCCCGCGACGCATCCGCCCGAGGCCGCCGTCTTCATCGACGGCTTCGCGCCCGGCGTCCAGTACTCGGCGTTCGGGGGCTCCAAGACCGACGCCTTGGACATCGAGCGCGACAATCCCTTCCGCGGGACGGCGGCGCTCAAGTTCACGGTGCCCGGTCCGGGCGACCCCGCCGGCGGCTACGCGGGCGGCGCGTTCTTCTCGGTCGCGCCGCGCGACCTGACCGGCTTCGACGCGCTCACCTTCTGGGCCCGCGCCAGCACGTCGGCCACCGTGAACACGGTCGGGCTGGGCAACGACGCCAGCGGCGCGTCGAGGTTCACCGCCGAGCTGGCCGGACTGCCGGTGTCGACGACGTGGACCAAGTACGCCGTCCCCATCCCCCTGGCGTCCAAGCTGGGCGCCGAGAGGGGGCTGTTCTTCATGGCGGAAGGGTCGGAGCATCCCGTCGGATACGACTTGTGGTTCGACGACGTCCAGTTCGAGCGGACCGGTGGCGTGATCAATCCACGGCCGGCCATTGCTTCGCGCACCGTCGCCGGCGAGGTCGGCTCGTCGCTGAGCGTGGGCGGCACGCAGGTCACCTTCGACGCGTCCGGCGCCGACCGCACCGTGCTCGCGTCGCCCGCCTACTTCACGTTCGCCTCGTCGGATCCGGCGGTGGCGGCCGTGGACGAGGCCGGGGGCATCCAGCTCGTGGGGCCGGGGTCCGCCCAGATCACGGCCCAACTGGGCTCGACGCCCGCCGCGGGCGCCGTGACCGTCAACGTGTCCGCGCCCCCCGGCGGCCCGCCGCCGGCGCCCGTGCATCCCCCCAAGGACGTCGTCTCCCTGTTCAGCGGCGCCTACGACGACGTGCCGGTGGACACGTGGTCCGCCCCGTGGGACCAAGCGGACGTCGAGGACGTGCAGATCGGCGGCGAGACCGTCAAGAAGTACACCAATCTGGCGTTCGCCGGCATCGAGTTCACGTCGAACCCCGTGAACGCCTCGGCCATGACCGGCTTCCACCTCGATCTCTGGACCTCCGACGCGTCGGCCTTCCGGATCAAGCTGGTCGACTTCGGCGCCAACGGCGTCTTCGGAGGCGGCGACGACTCCGAGCACGAGCTGACGCTGAACACGGGCTCCACGCCGCCCATCGCCACGGGAACGTGGAACAGCCTCGACGTCCCGCTGTCGGCCTTCGCGGGCTTGGCGGCGCGTGCCAACTTGGCCCAGCTGATCATTTCGGGCGCCAGTCCGACCGTCTACTTGGCCAACGTGTACTTCTTCAAGACGACGCCGGACGCGCCCACGGAACCCGCGCCGCCGCCCGCGCACGCGGCCGAGAACGTGATTTCGCTCTTCAGCGACGCGTACGAGGACCGGACCGTGGACACGTGGTCCGCCGTGTGGGACCAGGCGGACGTCGAGGACGTGCAGATCGCCGGCGACGCCGCCAAGAAGTACACCAACTTGGTCTTCGCCGGCATCGAGTTCACGTCGCAGCCGGTCGACGCTACCGCGATGACGCACTTTCGCATCGACGTGTGGACGCCGGACCCGACCGACCCGCCCGCCAACCTGCGCTTCAAGCTGGTGGACTTCGGGGCCGACGGGGTGTTCGGCGGAGGCGACGACGTGGAGCACGAAGTGGTGGTGGACGCCGGGTCCGCTCCTCCGCTGGCGACGGCGGCGTGGGTCAGCTACGACATCCCTCTCGCGGAGTTCGCGAACCTCGCGACGCGGGCCGCGCTGGCGCAGCTGATCCTCGTGGGCGCGCCCAACACGGTGTACGTGGACAACGTCTACCTGCACAATTAGCGGGAGCGGCGAGTCGGTGCGGGAACCTCCGCCCGCGGGCCGCGAAGGCGGCGTCCGAACGCGCACCTCGGCCGGCCGGCCGGGCTTGGCCGGCGCGGTGCTGCAGATCGTCTGGGAGCACAAGACCATCTCGCGGGCCGAGATCGCCCGCCTGACCGGGCGGTCGCGCTCCACCATCTCCGAAGTGGTCGCCGACCTGCTTCGGACGGGACTGGTGCGCGAAGCGGGCGCCGGCCGCAGCCGGGGCGGGCGCCGCCCGGTGATCCTGGAGTTCCGCGACCAGGCCCACGTGATTCTGGGGGTGGACGTGGGCGCCACGCACGTGTCGGTCGTCCTGACCGACTTGCGAGGGCGGACGCTGGCTTGGCGGGACCGAAGCCACGACGTGCGGGGCGACCCGGAGGGCGCCGTGGCGCTGCTGTTCGAGCTGTGCGGAGAGTGCTTGGCGGATTGGCGCCCGCAGCCGGACGCGCTGCTGGGCATCGGCGTCGGGCTCCCCAGCCCGGTCGACCCGGCGAACCCCGGCCGCATGTCTCCGCGCGTGTTTCCCGCATGGCGCGGGCGCAACGTGTTCGCCGGACTCCGGGAGAGATTCGGCGTTCCGGTGTACGCCGAGAACGACGCCAACTTGGGCGCGGTCGCCGAGCAGTGGTGGGGCAAGGCGGCCGGATCGGACAACTTCATGTACGTGAAGGCCGGCACCGGCGTGGGCGCCGGCATCGTGCTCGGCGGGGAGATGTTCCGGGGAGCGACCGGCGTCGCCGGCGAACTCGGCCACATCGTCGTGGACGGATCCGGCCCGCCGTGCGTCTGCGGGAGCCGCGGCTGCCTGGCGACGTTCGTGGGGGCGCGGGCGCTCGCGGCGCGCGTCAAGTCCCTGTCGCGACGCTACCCGGACAGCGCGCTGGCCGGAACCGAACCCGGCATCGCCGCCATCGAGAAGGCGGCCATTGCCGGCGATCCGCTCGCCTTGGCCGTGGCCAGCGAAGCGGCGGACTACCTCGGCACCGCGCTGGCCGGAGTCGTGAACTTGATGAACCTCGGTTCGATCGTCGTCGGCGGCAGCCTCGGACGCCTCGGCGAACGCCTCCTGGTTCCGCTTCGCGAATCGGTGTTTTCGCGGACGCTGGTCGATTCCGCGGCCGCGTGCACCATCGAGACGAGCAGCCTCGGCGCCCAATCGGTGGCTCTCGGAGCGGCCACGCAGGTGCTCGTGGCCGCGCTCGCCGACCCCCGCCTCTTCCCCGGAGCGAAGTCGCGATGAACGTCGTTCTCTTCCGTCGCCGGGCGCGCGTCCCGCAAGACGCCGCCGTCGCCGTCCGCGGCGGTCCGACGTCTCCGAAGCGGGTCGCCGTCGCCGCTCGCCTCGTCCTCGGGCTGGCGCTGGCGGCGGTCGCGGCCGGTTGTCGGGGCGACGACGATCCGCCGCGTTGGCGCTTGGTCTGGGAAGACGAGTTCGAGGGACCCGCCGGTGCGCTGCCCGACCCGCGGCGCTGGACGTTCGACGTGGGCGAGGACTGGGGCAACGCGCAGCTCGAGTACGACACGGACCGCGCCGAGAACGCGTCGCTGAACGGGCAGGGCGCCTTGGCCATCACCGCGCGGCGGGAGTCCTACATGGGGCGGCGCTACACGTCCGCCCGCATCAAGACGCAGGGGCTCTTCGAGCAGTCGGGCGGGCGGTTCGAGGCCCGCATCCGCTTGCCGTCCGGGCAGGGCCTGTGGCCGGCGTTCTGGCTCCTCGGCGCCGACATCGAGGCGGTGGGGTGGCCGCAGTGCGGCGAGATCGACGTGATGGAGTACCGAGGCCAGGAGCCGTCGGTGGTCCACGGAAGCCTGCATGGTCCGGGATACTCGGCCGGCGCCGCCGAGACGAGCCGCTACGTCCTTTCGGGCGCGCGCTTCGACACGGACTTCCACGTCTTCGCCGTCGAGTGGACCCGCGCGGGCGTCGAATGGTTCGTCGACGGCGAACGCTACAAGGTTGTTCGGCGCGAGGACGTGCCAGGCGAGTGGGTCTTCGACGGTCCCTTCTTCATCCTCCTCAACGTCGCCGTGGGCGGGAACTTCGTCGGCCCGCCCAACGACGCCACGAGGTTTCCGCAATCGATGTTGGTGGACTGGGTCCGCGTGCACAGCGCCGGGTAGCCAGGCGAGGGGCCGGGCGCGACGCGGCGCCCGCGCGGGTCCTGTCCGGCGTCCCGCAACCAAGGAAAGCAAGCCATGAACGAGCGCCGCCGGACGGCCCCCGAAGACCGCATCTCGTTTCCGCACAAGATCGCGTACGGGATCGGCTCCTTCGTCAACAACTTGCTCGCGTCGGCCATCGGCGGCATGAGCGTGCTGCTGATTCTGGTGCTGGGCATGGATCCGAGAACCGTGGGCCTCCTGGGCAGCCTTCCGCGCTTGAGCGACGCGATCACGGATCCGGTCATGGGCTTCGTGTCCGACCGGACGCGCTCGCGCTGGGGCCGTCGCCGGCCCTACCTGTTCTTCGGAGCGATCGCGTCCGGGATCGTCTTCGCTCTGCTGTGGCAGATGCCCGCTCCGGCGCAGTTTCGGATAAAGCTGGTGGACTACGGAGCGGACGGCGTCTACAGCGGCGGCGAGACCGGGGAAGCGCGCGGCTTCTTCGAACGCGTCGGCGACTGGGTCGGCGACTTCGCGTCGGCGGACGCCGTCGACGACGTGGAGCACGAGGTCGTCGTCACGCCGCCCACGCTCGTCACGGGCGCGTGGGTGTCCCTGGACATCCCTTTGAGCGACTTCACCGAGCTGGCGACGCGCGAGCACCTGGCGCAGTTGCTCTTGTCGGGCGATCTCGAAGACGTCTTCGTGGACAACGTCTACTTCCACCGCGCGGCGCCCGACCGCGTGCAAGCCCCCGCCGCTGGGGACGCAGAGGGCTCCGGATCGCCCGCCGCCCAAGCCGCCGAGGGCCGGGAGTCGCCCGCCGCGCCCGCCGCGCCCGCCGCCCCGCCCGCGCATCCCGCCGAAGACGTGATCTCGTTGTTCAGCGACGCCTACGAGGACGTGGCGGTCGGCTCCTGGTCGACCGACTGGGACCGGGCCGACGCGGCAGACGTGGAGATCGCCGGAAACGCCGTCAAGCGCTATTCCAACCTGAGGTTCGCAGGCATCGACTTCGGCGGCCAGCCCATCGACGCGTCGGACATGACGCACATTCACTTGGACGTGTGGACGCCCAACCCGACCAGCGAGGGCAGGAGCGCCGCGTACTACTTCTGGTACTTCCTGATCGGCTCGGTCGTCTTCTTCCTCGCCTACACGATCTTCGCGACGCCGTGGGTGGCTCTGGGCTACGAGCTGACGCCCGACTATCACGAACGCACGCGGTTGATGGGCGTGCAGAACTTCATCGGCAACATACCGTTGTTGATCGCGCCCTTCTTTCTGGCCATCGTCACCAATCCGGCTTGGTTCAGAAACCAGATGGACGGAGCGCGGTGGCTGGCCGTCGCCGTTGGAGCGGTCGCCATCGGGCTGGGGGTGATCCCGGCGGTCTTCCTGCGCGAGCGCAACCAGCCTTCCGGCGCCCCGGAGGGAAGCTTGCGGGACAACGTGGCCGACTTCCTGCGCGGCCTGGTGCAGACCATTCGGTGCAAGCCGTTCCTGATGTTGTGCATCGCGACGTTCTTGATCTTCAACAGCTTCATCATGATCTCGTCGTTCCAGATCTGGGTGTTCATCCACTACATCTACGGCGGAAGCGCAGTGGGCGGGGCGTGGCTGGCCGGCCTCGCAGGCGTCACGGGACAAGTCTTCGGGTTCGTTGTCATCGTCTTCGTGACTTGGCTGGGCACCAAAGTCGGAAAACGCCGCGCGTTGATCGTCTCGACCACCGTCTCGATGGCCGGATACGCGATGAAGTGGTTCTTCTATACGCCCGAGCACCCCATGCTGGCCCTGGCGCCGGCGCCGTTCATGGCGTTCGGACTGGGCGGACTGTTCACTCTCATGGGATCGATGGTCGCCGACGTCGTCGACTTGGACGAGCTCGACACGGGCGAGCGGCGCGAAGGCATGTTCGGTTCGATCTACTGGTGGGTCGTCAAGCTCGGCCAAGCGCTGGCGCTGTTCGCGGGAGGATATCTGCTCCACGCCACGGGGTTCGATGCCGCCCCGGGAGCCGTCCAGACCGAGCGCACGCTCGTGATGATGCGGCTCTTCGACGCCTTCGTCCCGCTGGCGGCGTCCGGCGTCGCCCTGTGGGCGATCCTCAAGTTCCGCATCACGGAGGAACGCGCCAGGGAAATCCGGGCCGAGCTGGAGCGGCGCCGGGCGGCGGCGTAAGGGCGTGCGGGGCCAGGATCGGACATTCGGGCCGAGCCCGGCGGACGGAGCGGCGGCGTCCCGTCCCGGCTTGGCCGCGCCGGCGCCCTCGTCACTTCGTCCGCAGACCGTATCCCACGGGAAAGAGGATGTCGGCGGGCGGGTCGTCGCCTTGCGGATCGGCGGCGGGCCAAGCGAACGGCAACGTCCCGCTGAAGCCCTGCTTGCCGAAGAGCACGTCGGCGACGCCGCCCCCCTCGGAGCCCGGCAGCCAGGCCGCGACGAACGCCGAGGACGCGGCCAGCTCGCGGTTCGTCACCAGGGGCCGTCCGGACAGCAGGACGACGACCACCGGCACGCCTTGGTCGCGGACGGCCCGGATCGCCGCCCAGTCTTCGGGATGGAGGACGGACAGCTCCAAGGTCTGGCCGTAGGGCCGCAGCGGTTCCGCCGCCCCCGGCGTCCGGGGCGCACCGGGGCGCACGGGACTGGGATCGCGGATGTCGCCCATGCCCTCGGCGTACGGCCGTTCTCCGACCACCACCAACGCCACGTCGAAGCCGCCACCGGAGAAGCGCCCGGCTCCGGCGACCGAACCGTCCTCGCTCAGCACCGCGTTGGGCGCCGCGGCCCGCACGCCCTCCCACACGGAGGCGCCGCCTTCGATGCGGTCGTTGCCGCGCACGCCTTGCCATTCCACGGTGAAGCCGCCGCACTGGCTGCCGCGGTTGTGCGCGTTCTTGCCGGCGACCAGGATCTGCGCGGCCGGGTCTAGCGGCAGGATGCCGTCGTCGTTCTTGAGAAGGACCAGCGACCGTTGCACGGCTCGGCGGGCCACGGCCCGGTGGCGGGCGGAACCGAAGCTGGAGTGGTTGGACCATCTGCGCTCCGAAGGGCGGGGGCGGTCGAAGAGCCGGCAGGCGGCCTTGACGCGGAGGATGCGCTGCACCGCGTCGTCGATCCGTCCGACGGCGACGGCGCCCGACTCGACTTGCGCCGTCAACGTGGAAATGAAGAGGCGCCACCGCTCCGGCACCATGAACATGTCGATGCCGGCGTTGACCGCGCTCGCCACCGCCTCTCCGTAGTCTTCGGCCACTTGGTCGATGCCGTTCCAATCGGAGACGACCAAGCCCCGGAAGCCCATCTCGCCTTTGAGCACGCCTTGGATCAGATGCCGGTGGGCGTGGCAGCGGCGCCCGTTCCACATGCTCAGAGACACCATGACCGAGAGCGCGCCCGCCTCCAGGGCGCTGCGGTAGGGCAGGGCGTGGACTCCTAGGAGCTCTTCTTCCGAGAGCCTCGCGTCTCCTTGGTCCACTCCGCCTCTCGTGGCGCCGTCGCCCACCCAGTGCTTGGGGCACGCCGCCACGCCGTCGGGACCCAGCGAGCCGTCGGAAGCGTCTTGCAGCGCGGCCACGATCCGGCCCGCGTACGCCGCCGCCACGGCCGGGTCCTCCGAGAAGCTCTCGTGCGTGCGGCCCCACCGGACGTCGCGAGCCACGGCCAGCGTGGGCGCGAAGGTCCACTCCACGCCGGTCGCCAGCGCTTCGTGCGCCGTGACGCGGGCGGCCTCGGCCGCGAGGTCCGGATCGCGGGCCGCCCCCAAGCCGATGTTGTGGGGGAAGACCGTCGCGCCCAGGACGTTTGCGCTCCCGTGGACCGCGTCGACGCCGTACAGGAGGGGCATGGCCGTTCGGCCGTCCTCCTCGGACATGGACGCGGCCCAGTACTCGTCGTTCATGGCCACCCAATCGGACGGGCGGTTGCCGCCGGGAGCCGAGCCGCCGCCGCTCAGCACCGAGCCAATGTGGAAGTCGCGAACCTCGGCCGGCGAGATGTGCAGACGCTCGGCCTGGGTCATCTGGCCGATCTTCTGGGCCAGCGTCATGCGGGACAAGAGGCGCTTCGCGCGCAAGGCCGAGTCCGGGCTCGCGGACGGCTCCCGCGCGAGGAGCTTCGCGCCGCCGCGGGCGCCCCAGGACGGCATCGTGCTCGGCCCGGCTACGTGCCGATGTGCAGGTAGGTGCGGATCTCCCACTCGCGTCCGTTGGAGCCGCCCGAGCTCGTGTTGCACGTCGTGGAACCGCGCCCGTCGTCCTGCCGCACCGGGCACCACCGCGGCGAATGCTCGTTCAGCGTCCGCATCGCCGCGCGCACGCCGAAGCGCGTCTGCGGCATGTCGAACCACTCCGGCAGCCCCAGGGCGTAGGACAAGTCGCCCATGAGCTGCAGCGGGAAGGTCTGGTTGAAGTCGCGGTGGTAGTCGTAGGGACCCCAGTCGTTGAGGCGGGCGTGCGCCTGGAACTTCAGCGAACCGCCGATCAGACGCAGGTCGGCGCCGTAGCGGCTGATCACGCGATCGTCGTTTCCGTTGGGTTCGCCCTTGCCGCCGTACAGGTTGGCGATCATGCCGACGCCGGAGGGCCGCTTGGAGACCAGCCGCGCCTTGACCTCCCACAAGTCGCGGCCGGGAGGCGCGCCGGGGAACGGGAAGGTGGAGCGCCCGTCGGGGAAGATGCCGATGCCGGCGTCCTGCGTGGTCGCGAAGCGCCAGTAGACGAACCCCAGGGAGGCCGCGAAGGAGGCGTCTTCGCGCATGTCGCTGTCCCACGTGTACATCCACGTGCCCGGCGTCGGGTCGTAGGTGATCAGCAGCTCGCCGGCCATGGTTTCGCGGTTCGAGCGCACGGCGAAGGGGTCGTCGATCACGTTGCGGGGCCGCGCCGGGGCGGGCGCGCTGGAAGGCACGGGGCCCACCAAGGGCTTGCGCCACAGGAAGTTCGGCGCGAACTGCCAGCTTCCGTTGACGACCGCGAATCCGGTGAGCACGTTGCGCTGGTTGCCGGAACCGGTGTCCTTGAGCGTCCAGCCCGTGAAGGTCTGGGTCTGGTCGTGGCCGCCGTCGGCCACCAACCCCATGGCCGCGCCCTGCAGGTACCAGCTGAACCGGCCCTTGACCAGCGTCAGCTTCGCCTTGGCGCCGAAGGCGTCGGACGCCTTGATCCGGTCGGCCAGCACCCGGTAGTCGTCCGGCGAGCCGTCCACGATCTGAAACGCCTGGCCCTCCTTGGTGCTGCCCGACCAGATGCCGCCGACGTCGAAGGTCGCCGATCCCCGGGTGGCAGCCAAGTGAACCGTCGCCTTGCGGGTCGGCGGCACTGGAATCGCGAACGAGCTGGTGGCGGCGCCCTGCTCCGCCAAGTCCTCCTGATAGATGAACGCCGTGCTGAAGGGACCGACGCGCGTCCGGTACTTGCCGAGGATCGCGGGATTGGCGCCCCACCACAGCTCGGGACCGACGGCCACCTTCAGTCCGGCCAACCCTCTCTTCCCTTCGATCTCCATGCCCAGCGGCGCGGCGCCGTTGTAGATGTCCAAGTTCGGACCGTAGTTGGCCTCGGGATACAGACCGAAGAAGTCGCCCTCGTAGCCCCAGTGGTAGTGGCCCGTGCGGTAGAACCCGTCCAGCTTGAACCATCGGTCGTCCCACGACACGCTCGCCCGGTACACCTTGACCCGTTCGATGTCGCGCAGGCCGAAGGTCTGGCCGTCGGCCCGCACCGTGCGGGCGCGTCCCCGGTTTTCGTAGAAGATCTCGTCGATCGGGTTGGACGGCACGTCGCCCAGCACGTTGACGGTCAGGTCGGCCGTCACCGTCTGGGTTGGGCGGGCCCGCAGGCCGGCGTAGAAGGACTGCATCTTGTCGAACCCGCGAAAGCTCGGGTAGCTGGGCAGCCCGGCGCCTGGTTCCGGCGCCTCCTCGGGCGTGCTCACGCCGGAGCCGCCCGTGCTGAACGTCTCCAGTTCGATGCGCACTTCGCTGAGCTGCACGCGGTCGAGGGCCTCGGAAAGGAAGGCGGCCCGGTCGCCCAGCGCGCGCAGACCCGCTTGGGCCGGACTGATCCGGCCGAAGTGCTCGCGGATGGCGGCCAAGTCGGCGCCGGGCGCGTAGGGGTCCAGCTCGTACGCCTGCTGCAACGCGTAGTAGGCGGCTCGCGGATAGAGCTCGTAGAGGTTGTTGTGGTCGGTGGGCCCCTTGGCGACGATGCCCCACCATTCCTCGTTCATGTTGTTGTCGCCCTCCACGAAGTCCTCGGGATAGGCGTCGTTGGCCCACGACGCGTTGGTGTCCTGGATGTCCAGCCGGTCTTCCTGGCCGAACTTCCACCAACCGTCGGTCCACTGGAACGTGAGGCCGCCGATCGAGTTCCCGACGAGTCCCTTGCCGGCGGACTGCTCGTAGATCTCGCGCCATTGCTCGACGAGGTACCTGGCCTGGGTGACCTGGTCCTCGCGCATGTTCTTGGCGTCCCACACGTCGGCGCCGAACTCGGTGAACATGACGGGACGGTCCAGCTTGTCGTGGACGTCCTGGAACAGTTGCCCGAACGAGACGCCCCGGTACACGTTGGCGCCGAACACGTCCAAGTCAGGAACCTCCTCGGCGATGATGTCGATGTACTGGAGGTCGCCGTTGGCCATGGCGACGGGCCGTCCCGGGTCCTTGGACTTGATCATCCGCGCCACGTCGCCGAAGAGCGAGTACATGTAGCGCGCGCGCACGGCGTCGGCTTCGCCTTGAGGCAGATCCTCCGTCTCCGCCGAACTCCACACGAGTCCGTAGTTGTTTTCGTTGCCCAGCAGCCACATCAGCACGCCCGGCGTGCCTTGGAACTCGTCCACGAGGGCCTCCACCTCGCCGATGATCTGGGCGCGGGCGGCGGGGTCCGAGTAGTCCGTGTTGGTGACGTAGACGCCGTCGACGGTGACTCCGTAGCGCCCCACCGCGTGGTTGAGCACGGTGAAGATGCCGTAGGTCTCGTAGATGTAGCGGACCCACTTGGGCTGAATCCCCGCGTAGGCGCGGATGGCGTTGCCCCCCATCGCCTTGAGCACCGACATCTCCCGATCGAGGCCCGCTTGGACGATCTCGTCGGGCTCCGACCAGAAGTTGTACGAGTAGGTCGTGCCGCGCGGAAAGTAGTCCCAGTTGACGCCCAGGACCATGAAGTCCTCGCCGTCGACTTGGAGCCGCGTGCCGGCGTCGTTCGACACGAGACGGATGTCGGGCATCTGCTGGCCCGCCGCGGCGGGGGCGCCCAAGAAGAGCGCGCCCAGCAAGGCGAGGCTCGTGGCGACGGTGGACGTGCGGATCGATGTCATGGCGGCGCTCCCTTGTCGAGTGGCTTCCCGGCTCCAGGCTTGGCTCCGCCGTAGGGCCGGGGGGCGGTCCGGGCAACTTTGTTCGGTAGCCGAACAAAGTGCGCGGGGGCGCTTGCGGCTGTCAAGCAGGGGCGCTCGCCGCCCGGCTCGGTCACCAGCTCGCGCTCCACGCTTCGACCTCGGGCCGCGAGCTCGCAGCACGGGAATTGCCGGGCTTCGCTGGACAGGAAGGGGCCCCGCGCCGACCTTTGGCGATTGCCTCCTACGCCGCCGGCCGCTGGTTTGCCGGGCCGGAGAGGCGGTGCGCGCAACCCGGAGCCCGTCGAAATGGCTGCAGAGAAGTGGTCCCCCAGCAGGGGCGGACGGATTGGACTCGGGCTCGGCGTGGCCGCGTTCCTGCTTCTGCTGGTCTTCCCCGTGGCGCCCGACAACCTGCCCGCGAGCCGGATGGCCGCCGTGGCCGCGCTGATGGCGGTCTGGTGGGTGACGGACGCCATTCCGCTGTTCGCCACCGCGCTGATGCCGCTGGCGCTGTACCCGTTGCTCGGCATCATGTCCGGCCACGACGTCGCGCCCATCTACTTCAACCACACGATCCTGCTGTTCCTCGGCGGCTTCATGATCGCGCTCACGATGGAGAAGTGGGACCTGCACCGGCGGATCGCGCTCTCCATCATCCACGTGGTGGGGGGCGGGCCGGCGCGCATCGTGCTCGGCTTCATGATCGCGTCGGCGTTTCTGTCCATGTGGATTTCGAACACGGCGACGGCCGTGATGATGGTGCCCATCGGCTTGGCCATCGCCTTGCGCGTGGAAGACGAGGCGGGCAAGCGGGCCGCGCGGCCCTTCTCGGTGGGGCTGATGCTGGGGATCGCGTACGGAGCGTCGGCGGGCGGGCTGACCACGCTGGTGGGCACGCCGCCGAACTTGGCGTTCGAGCGCATCTTCGGGATTCTGTTCCCGGACGCGCCCGGCATCGGCCTGGGCCAGTGGATGGTGGTGGGCGTGCCGGTCGGGGCGACGCTCCTCGCCGTGGCTTGGCTGCTGATCACGCACGTGCTCTTCCGGGTGCCCGCCGGCGTGACGGTGGACCGCGGCGTGGTGGAGGACGAGCGGGCGCGCATCGGCAAGATGGCCTACGAGGAGAAGGTCGTCGCCGCCGTGTTCGCCGCGACGGTGTTTCTCTGGGTCCTGCGCACCGACCTGACGTTGCCGTTCGGAACGATTCCCGGCTGGTCGGGGCTGTTGCCGTTCGGGAGCCTGATCGACGACGGCACCATCGCCATCGCCATGGCCAGCATCCTGTTCTTCGTTCCCGCGCGAAACCGCGACGGCGGCGCCGTGCGCGTCATGGGACCCGACGTGGTGCCCCGGCTGCCTTGGCACATCGTGCTGCTCTTCGGCGGCGGCTTCGCGCTCGCCGCCGGATTTCAGCAGACCGGCCTGGCCCAGATGATCGGCAACCAGTTCACCGCGCTCGGCGGCGTGCCGCCGTTCCTGCTGATCCTCTTCGTGTGCGCGGCCATCACGTTCCTCACCGAACTCACGAGCAACGCCGCCACGACGGAGATGATCCTGCCCATCCTGGCGTCCGTCGCCGTCGCGACCGGCACGCACCCCTTGCTGCTCATGATCCCGGCGACGCTCTCGGCGTCCTGCGCGTTCATGATGCCCGTCGCCACGCCGCCCAACGCCATCGTCTTCGGCACCGAGCGCATCAAGATCGCCGACATGGCGCGCACCGGCATCCTGCTCAACCTGCTGGGCGTGCTGGTGGTGGCGACCGTCGTCTACACGCTGGGCCTCTCCGTGTTCGGCATCGATCCGGGGGCGTTGCCCAGCTGGGCGGAGACGCTGGCGCAACCCTGACCGGGGGAGGGGCGGCCTTGGGGGGACGTGTGCCGATCGTCGGCGAGACGGCGAACGCGCTCCACGCGCTTCCGACCGGGCGAGGAGCGGCCTCGCCGGGTGCGCCGAAGCTGCGATGCCGCCATCGAGCCCGTCGTCGCGGTCGGCACTCGAAGGCTTGGCCGTTTTTGACATACCGCATTGGACGGCCGACGCCGTCTCCATAGATTGCGGAGAAGCAGCAAGCTTCGGTGCCTCTCGCTCCGGTGCCTCTCGCCATTTCGGAAGGTCGCATGATCATCGTCACGCAATCAAGCAAAGGCGGTCGAGCCGCCCCATGTCCACCATCGGTCCTCCGGCGCAGCCGCATGCAGGCCATGCTGTCCGTTTTCCTGGTCTTGCCGCCAAGCCTGGAGCAGGACCTCCCGATTCTTCGACCCTCGGACGACGCGCTCGGCGCCCCCTTGCATGCCCCTGACCGTCTTGGCGCCCGAGCTGCCTGGCTGGGGTCGGCCATGCTTCTGAACGAAAGCGAATACGTCTTCGTCGACGATTCCACGCGGCAGGCCTACCTGGCCGCCGCCACCGGCCAAGCCCGAGCCCTCACCAACGTTGCGTCCACTCTGCCGTCCACGATTCGCCTAATCGGCCGGTCGTCGTCCGGACAAATCGTCGCGGCGGACGATCACCGTGGCTCTCTTGGCGCCATCACTACTGTCGGCATGGAATGGACCGCAGAATACGACGAGACGTCATGGCAACCCGTATGCGCCCTGGCCGACGGCACCGTCCTCGTTCGACCTGGCCTGCGACCAAACTTCGGCGCCCTGCAGGGTGCACCGTCCGCAATCCGTCGTGACACCGTGCGCTACCTCGCAATGGACAGCGACAAGGGGCTGCGGCCCATAGCGACGGCCGCAGGCGTCGAGACCACCTGGCTGTCGACATCCGACGGGGGATGGCGCACGCTCCATCCCATGTCTGTCATCTTCGGCCACAACACGCACGTGGCCTGTTCATCCAGATATTTCGTGTTTGCTCAAACGGATTCTGCCGTGGTCAAGCTGTTCAACGATCAAGGCGACTTGACATTGCGGTTTCCTATGCCTGGACGCCGCCGCCCAGTTTCGCCCTTGCAAATCGAATCTCAAAAAACGATTGCCATGCAAGCCGCCAATCGAAGCAATCGCCTCACGCGCCGACGACTTGATTATATTGCTTCAGGAACTGGAATTCAGATCACCTCGCCCGATCTGCTTCCTGCTCACATGACCGACGTGCCGGCCAACAATGTCGCTCCGCCCGTCGACTGTCTCTTCGTGGACGCATCTGATCGCGTTTTGGATCCGACTGCTCCCGATGCCCGACGACGAGATCGTCCATTGGCACATCTGGAGCATCAACCGCCAGGAACCGTTGTTCCTATTCGAGACGTCTCGGCGTCTTGACGTAATCGACGCATACGATGCAAATGTATTGTTGCGTACAGAAAATGTCACAGGAAACGACGTATTGTTTGTAAGTCCGATGAATCTGAAGCACAGATCTGGCCAGCCGCCCGCGCTTGCGCTCGGTCACGCTTCGGAAGCACACCATAGATCAATGAAAGGAGAAACACCGTGAACTCGAAGATTCTCGTCGTACGACTGCTCGGGTTGCTGACGATCGCAATTCTGGCGAGCAACGTTGAAGCCACGAACAACGTTGGCGCGCCGGGCTTGGCGGCAGCGCTGGCCTCCATACCGTTGCCCGACCAGGCGGCATGGGATGATCTCGGCACGGAATTGAGACATGTGAGAGAAGCCGACATCTTCGATTCATCGCGGGACTTGGACTCTGTCGGCTCCCAGTTGGGTCGGCTTTCAGGAGCGCTGTTTCTGGATGACCGAAGATTGCTGATCGCCGACGGCATGAATGCCGAATTGCACTTGGTTGACTTGCCGGCGCGCCAAGCCGTAGCGATTGGACGACGAGGAGAAGGACCCGGGGAGTTTCGATTGCTCACAGATGTCAGGCGAACGGTCGACGGATTCGCGGTTTGGGATCTCATGTCGGCGCGGCTTACCAGATTTTCACTTACAGGCGACGTTCTCGACACATGGAGCTACAATCCTGCATGGTTCAATCGACCCAACGCGGCTCCTGTCGCCTTTCTGTCGGACGGTGCGATCATCTTTCGCGACGGCGAGGAAGCTGCGAACCGACACGGGTTGTTCAGGGAGAAGATCCAATATAAGAGAGTCGAGACAAACGGCATCACGAACATTGTCGCTAATGCTCAAGGATCAGAATATTGGGGACATGAAAATGGTTTTGAAGCCGTGGTTTTAGGACATCGTCTTATGGAAGCACAAATGGACGATCAGGTTGTTATATTGCAGACCGACCTTGAGACAGTTAGAATGCTGGACCGATTCGGTCGCATTATCGATGAACTGGCGATGGGAACCGGCAAGAAGGCCTCCGCATCACAAGTGGAGATGCTCCGAGAAAGCAGGCGCGACGAGCTCCGGAACCGCATGGAACGAGACCGACGGCGCGGAAGCGAATTGTTTGCGAAGCTGGCGGAGGCAAGTCTCAATCGGGTGCACGACGTCCCGGTCAACAAGACATCTCCGGCGGTCGACGATCTGTTCGTCGATCTGGACGGCCGAATCTGGTTGCGTTTCTACGTGATGCCGGACGATGACCACTCACGTTGGCAAGTCTGGAATCGGGGCGCATCTAGCCAGGCGCAGTTCGTCGTGGTCGTACCACGTGCCTGGCGGTTGCACGACGCCAGCGGCATTCACGTCGTGCTGAGCGAGCGGGACGCCGTGGGACGCGAGCGAGTGATGGTCGGCGTGGTGGCTGGCCAAGATCGATGACCAGGCCGCGAAGCGACTGGCACGCGTTCCGTGACCGGGCTACGTTCGTCGGCGATCTGGACAAGGACTGGAGGCTTGACCGAAGTTGATGGAGGCCGTCGTCCAGCGATCGAACACACAAGCGCTCGGCTTGTGCCCGCGAACGACGGCTGAACCGCTACTCCCTCTCGCCCACCTCCGCCGCCACCACGGCGCGCAAGCGGGCTTCCTCCAGTCCCCACTCGGCCAGCACGCGCTGCGATTCCTGATCGTCGGAGCCGGCGACCGCGAGCAGGAGATGGACGCTGGCCGTCGGAGTGCCGGCGGTTGCGGCGAGGTCCACGGCGGCGGCCAGGACCTCTTGGGAGGCCGCCGAGAACGGGATGTGGTTCTCGTGCGTGACCGGCAAGTCGCGCAGGGCGGTCGGCAGGTCGTCCAGGTCGAGGTCCGCGCGCCGGACGAGGTCGGCGAGGGCCGGGTCGCGCTGGGAGGCCACGCCCGCCAGCAGATGCCGGGGCTCCACCAAACCGGCCCCGTCTCGGGCGGCCGCGGCGGCGGCGCGGTTCAGGGCGTGGACGGCCTCCTCCGCCAAGTTGACGCTCACGAGTACGGCATGGGCGGCTCCTTCTTCATGAGCCGGGCGTAGACGGCGAGCGAGCCGCGGTGGTGGGCCGTGTGGTCCACGATGGCGTTGACGACGGCCGCGCGCGGAGCGCCGTCCATGATGCGCGAGTCGGGGATCGCGGCCGCCAGATCGTCGTCGGAAGCGGACTCGACGGTCGAGACGGCGGCGTCGTAGGCGCGGTCGAACCATGCCGTCGCCTCCGCCAGCGACGTGACCGCGCGCGCTTTGGCCAAGTGCCCGTCGAAGTCCATGTTCCATCCATCCCCGAAGGCGCCCTCGACGAACCAGTCCACCGAGTCGGCCGCATGGGCGACCTGCGCGGCGACCGTGAAGAACCCCGGTCCCGGCGCGAAGCCGGAGTCTTCCTCCGAGAACGCCGTCAGCCCCGTCTTGAAGTACTTGCGGGAGGTCTCGAGCTGGGAAACGAGCGTGGCGGCGGTCGGCATCGGGTCGGCTTCCTGGGTCGGCAGGGCGGTCGCGGGCGTGCGAATTCTCCGGATGGACTATAATATTCAAGCAGGAGGGCGGACAACCATCGGGAGGCCACCTTGGTCGTTGCAGACGCGGTCGGAATGCCGGCGGACGGACGGTTCCAGGCGGAGGTGCGGATCGAACCGTCGGCGCGCGTCGAGCTCATCGACGTGCAGGAGCAGCTCGCCCGCGAGTTCGGCGCCGACTTCACCAAGCATCCCAAGGCCCTCTACGTCTCGCACCACACGACGGCCGGCTACCTGGACCAGCGGCTGGCCGCCCGTCTCAAGTACGACGGCAAGAACGTGCGCGACTTCCTGCAGGTCTTCCACAAGCTCTTTCCGCCCGACGCCGGCTACGTCCACGACGAGATGCACCTGCGCCGCGAGCTCTCCGACGAGCAGCGCGCCAACGAGCCCAAGAACGCCGACTCGCACCTGACGTTCATGGGCGCGGGCCTCAAGAGCTGCGCGTCCTACGACCAGCGCGACGGTCGGCCCGTCTGGTTCGTCGAGCTCGACGGCGTGCACGAAGGCGGCAAGCGCAGCCGCCGCACCACCGTGGTGGGCTACGGCGGCGAGGAGGAGGTGGCGCGCACCCAGATCGAAGTGGAGGTGCCGTCGCACGCCATCGACGCCCGCAACCTGCGCGACCCCGAGCACGGCTTCATGGACCGCCTCCTCGGGCTGGCCCGCCGCCACGGCGTCTCGTTCGGGCGCTTCGACGTGTCCCTGGCCGCCTCCGAGCGCAACGCGGGCCTCACCGTCAACGAATACGAGACGCTCCTGATGAGCCACGACCTGCGCGAAGTCCTGGCCGACCCCTTCCGCTTCGTCGCCGAGAAGAGCAAGGCGGCCCTGATGGACCCGCGCTCGATCCCCGCCAAGACCGTCAACTACGCGCAGTACGACGCCGTGCAGCTCCTGAACAAGCTGCTCGACCGCATGGGCGTCCGGCAGTCCGTCGTGGAGCGCGTCGTCAACCGCGCGCTGGCCTTCCCCGTGTCGCACTTCCTGCGCATGAAGCGCGGCATCAGCCTGCCCGTGCTGGACCTAGGCGGCGACGGCGAGGGCGACATCCCCCGCGGCACCTACCAGAGCCCCATCCTCGTGCAGTGGAGGGGGTCCGAACGCAAGACGCGAGCGTTGGACGTGCGGCTGTCCAGGTTCGTGTAGAACTTCCCCGTATTCGTGGGGACGCCCGAGGACATGCGTTTCTTCAACACGACCGGCCCCGTGGCGGCGGCCGATCACTACAACGTCCCGCCGCTCGACCGCGTCGACCTGCCGGGAATCCGGCGGCTGATCGCCGAGAAGCGCTACTTCGTGCTTCACGCCCCCCGCCAGACGGGCAAGACGTCGGCCCTTCTCGCCCTCCAGGACCTGCTCAACACCGAGGGCTGCCACTGCTGCGTGTACGTCAACGTCGAAGGCGCGCAGGCCGCCCGCGAAGACGTGGAGCAAGCGATGCGCACGGTGCTGGGCGAGCTGGCCGACCGAGCCGTGGACGCGCTGGGCGACCACGAGCTGAACGCGATCTGGCCGGAGATGCTCGCCACGCGGGGGCCGCACGGCGCTCTCCGCCAGAGCTTGAGCCGCTGGGCGCGGAACAGCCCAAGACCGCTGGTGCTTCTCATCGACGAGATCGACGCCTTGGTGGGCGATTCGTTGCTGTCCGTGTTGCGCCAACTGCGGGCGGGATACGACATGCGAACGCGCGGCGCCTTCCCCCAAAGCGTGATTCTGTGCGGCGTGCGCGACGTGAGGGACTACCGCATCCGCTCCGGATCGACCGGCACGATGGTCGCGGGCGGCAGCGCCTTCAACGTCAAGGCGAGGTCGTTGCGCCTGGGCGACTTCCGCCGGCCGGAAGTGCTCGCGTTGCTCGGCCAGCACACCGAGGAGACCGGCCAAGCGTTCTCGGACGAGGCGACCGAAGCCGTATGGACCCGCACGCAGGGCCAGCCTTGGCTGGTCAACGCGCTGGCCTACGAGACGTGCTTCGAAGGCGAAGGCGCGTCCGACCGTTCGCGGCGGATCGAAGAAGCGGACATCCTGGCGGCCCAGGAAGCGCTGATCCTGCGCCGGGAGACGCACTTGGACCAGCTCGCCGACAAGCTTCAGGAGGACCGGGTGCGGCGGGTGATACAACCGCTGCTGGCCGGCACGGCGGATGCCGTGTCCTCGGAACGGGACGTCGAGTATGTTCAGGATCTGGGGTTGGTGGCCCGGGATCTCCCGATCCGCATCGCCAATCCAATCTACGCCGAGATCGTGCCTCGCCAGTTGTCCTGGATCGCCCAAGCGCACCTGCCCGAAGATCCCTCCTGGTACGTGACCCCTGCCGGCGCCTTGCAGCTCGACAAGCTCCTCGCGGCGTTCCAAGACTTCTTTCGGGAGCACTCGGAGCACTGGGTGGAGCGGTTTCAGTACAAGGAAGCGGGGCCGCAACTGCTGCTTCAGGCGTTCCTGCAGCGCATCGTCAACAGCGGCGGGCGCATCGAGCGCGAGTACGGCCTGGGCCGGGGTCGCACCGAC
Source organism: Longimicrobiales bacterium (assembly GCA_965242735.1). GTDB lineage: Bacteria > Gemmatimonadota > Gemmatimonadetes > Longimicrobiales > Gaopeijiaceae. The sequence goes on from OZ251497.1 coordinate 520,673, forward strand.
CTGCTGGTCGTCTGGCCGGAAGGCGGATCCGCCGCAACGTCCGGCCCAACCGGACCGGCCGGTCGCCCGCGCAAGTACGTGGTGGAGTGCAAGGTGTTGCGCAAGGGCTTGGAGCGCACGCTGGCCGAAGGCGTCGAGCAGACGGCGGCGTACATGGACCGTTGCGGCGCCGAAGCGGGCCACTTGGTCGTCTTCGACCGCCGGGACGGCCGAAGCTGGGACGAAAAGCTGTTCCAGGCGTCCCGAGCGGCCGGCGACGGGACCCCGATACGCGTCTGGGGCATGTGACGGCGGGCCGCCCGCCGGCGCCCGGCCCATCGGCCCGGCACGCGTGGCCCGCGCGACGGTGCCCCCTTGTCGGCGGCGCCCCAGGCCGTTGCCCGGGGACGCGCCGTCAGGAAGACGATTCCGAGCGGCTCTTGAGGTCGGGGGCGACTTTCTCCAGCAAGCTGTCCACCGCTGCCCGCACATCGGCGGGGGCATCGGCGTCCAGCGAGACGTCCACATGGAAGCGGAGACCGTGGCCCGCGCCGGTTTCCAGCAGATCCGGGGCGACGTCGGCCAAGTCCTGGATATGGGAGACGTCCAAGACGGCCGGGGGCGCGGGCGAATGCGCTTCCGTCCAGGGAACGCTGTCCTGCGCGGGCCGGACCTCTGGCTGTCTCAGCCGCCAACTGCCCGCCTTGACGTAGCCCCCTGCCGGGTCTCCGGCGATCACCTCCAGCCAGCGGCTGTTGACCGCCGCTGAGATGCTCTCGCGCACGAGGCCCCAGGGCACCGGCTCGCCGCGCTCGTGCGACAGGGCCCGCTCGACGGCGGCCCCGTTGGTCTCGCCCTCGTGCCACGCGCCGGGCAGCGCCTCCGCGGTGAGTTCGTGCGCGGGGACCAGCGCGGGCGGGGGCCGAAGCGCCGCCTTCTCGTCCAGCACGCCGGCGGGAATCTCGTCCTTCCAGAAGGAACTGGGGCCGCTGACCAGCCACAAGTCTCCCGCTTCCACGGCTTGGCGAATCGCGCCGTGGACGACCTCTGCCGGGCAAGCGGGAATCGCGAACACGTCGTCGTAGCCCTGCCTAGGCACTCGAACCACATGGTCGCCCGAGAAGTAGGCGAGTAGATCTCGGACGCGAAGGCGCGCCTGCGGGGCCCCGGCGTCGCCGGGCCAGAGTCCCGGCAGCTCGCCCGGCGCCAAGAGCGGCACATGCAGACTGTCCAGTTCGGCTTTTTGCGGCAGAACCGCTTCCAGCGCCGGATCCTCGGCCCCCCCCGGCTCCACCGGCTGGCACCACCAGGTGCGCCGCGTGCCGTCGGGCCGCGCCAGGCGAGCGACCAGCAGCCCCCGCTCCACCCCTTGCAGGACCGTGCTCAGCAGGATCCGCGTGTCGAGGAGCTTGGGCAGGCGCGGGTCGCGGGCGAACGGAGTCGCCAAGTCCTTGACGAACCGCGCGTCCTCGCCTTCGCGCCAGAGGTCGTAGGGTCCGCCGGGCAGCAGCGCCTCGGCGTCCACCGCGGTCTCCTTGATCCGGGACCGCTCGTCGTTCTTGATCTGAAGAAACAGAGGCTCCGCGCTGGCCGGCAGCTTGAAGGCGTGCACGGCGTTCTCTTCGTTGACCGTCACGACGACGCTGTACGCTTGGCGAACCACGCCCGGCACGTTCGCGTTCGACTCGCGAAGGTGGCGGCGCAGTCGTTCGGCGCGGTGGGGGTCCGCGGTCTGCTTCCGCAGCTTGTGCAGTTGGCCGGCCACGTGCTCCCAGCCCAGCTGCGAGCGCACTTGCACGCGGGCCGCCTCCAGCCCGTTTCGCGACGGCACGGCCAGGACGACGGTGTTGCGGGCGACCCGCGGCTCGCCCCGGTCGGACTTGACGTCGCAATAGCGCGCGGCGACCGGGCTCGGACGTCCGGACTCGGAAGCCGCGTCGGGACCCAAGATCACGTAGTGGAAGTCGCCGTCGTCGGCCACGTCGGCAGGCCCGGCCGGGAGCAGGTGGGACTTCGCGCCCGCCGCCGACGCGCCTCCGTCCAACTGCTTGCGGCACTTGCGGACCGTCTGCAGCAGGCGCTCGGTCACGTCCGCCTTGGTCACGCGCGCACAGGCGTCGTCGTGCATGTTGCGCAGATTGGGACGAATGCCCAGCCGCCATTCCTTCGGCAGGCTCCGTCCGTCGCCGTCGCCCGAATCCTCGTCGTCCAGGAACCACGAGATCTCGCGCCAGCGGAGCAGGCCCTTCTCGAACTCGATGGCGTCCGGCCCCGAAGCCCCCGCCAGCCGCTGAAGCTCGAACGTGGTGACCTTGCCACCGCGCGGCGAATGCAGGAACACGGAAACGACCGCCTGCTCGATTTCGCGGTTGCGCTCCAGTTCCTGGTGGTCGCGCTGGACCTGGCGCGCCTTGTCGAACTCCGCCTGCAACAGCTTGCCCCAGTCGGCGGCCTTCCCCGCCGTGGCCGAATTCGCTGTGTTGGCAAGCTCGCTCAGCGCCATCGAGACGCCTTTCTCGCCGGGGTCCGCCAAGAGGGCCGACGGTCCCACCACGGGGCTTCGGTCCCACCGCTCGGCCTCCCTGAGCGCCGTCGCAAGCGTGCGCAGAATCCCGCGCGTCCGCTGAAAGTCGTCCAGCTGGGTCCAGCGGCTGTAGAAGACGTCGGTCATGTCGGGGTGGAACGGGAAGCTCTGAACGAACCGCTCTTCGGTCCCGGCCTTGTCCTTTGCGATCGTCTCGTCGAGCTTCGCCAGGCCACGCACCACCGCGATGGCTTGATTGCGCCGCGCGTCGTCGCCCGGCATCTCCTGGAAGAAGCGCCGCCGCAGCACTTCCGCCACGTCCTCCTTGCGCACGGGCTGGACGCCTTCCTCCCGCTGCCGCCGAAACACCGCGAACAAGTCGCTCTTGAGAAGGCCGCCCAAGTCGCCCTGTTCCTTCGACGGATCGGTGGCGAGCAGGGACGCCACGATCGCCGCCCTGTCCACCTTGGCGACCGCTTGGTTCAGGTACTGGAAGAAGTCGCAGATGCGGTCGCGCCAGACCGGACTGAGCCCAGCCTTCTCGCGAGCGTACATCAGCACTTCGTCGACGAGAATCAACGTGCCCAGTCCGTCCCGGCCGGGAATCTCGAGCAACTTGGTGAGGAGCGGCTCCGCAGGCGGCGTCTCGCGCTCCTCGTCCTTGTCGTCCGCATGAACGGCCCGCAGTCCGTCGGCGCCCGCCAGCTGAAACGCCAGCACGCTCCACGGGTGCTTGAGCGTCCGCTGCTCGCCGTCCGGAGCGCGCACCCCTTCGATGCCCTTCTCCGCGTCGATCTTGTCGAAGCAAAGCGTGGCGACGAACGCCTGCGGCAGAGGCTCGCCCACGTGTTCGCGAAACGCCGTCACCGTCGCCGAGTCCGGCAACGCCCCAGGATCGCGGAAGAGGTGGTACAGCGTGATCAGCGTGTGCGTCTTGCCGCCGCCGTAGGTAAGCTCCAGCTGCCGAATGGCCCGGTCCGTCTTGCCGGAGAGGCGAAGCGCCACGTCCTTGACCAGCTCCCGAAGCGGAGGCGTCGGAAAGGTGAGGTCGAAGAACTTGGCCGGGTCCTCGTAGATGGGCCGCCTGCCCGGTGCCAGCGCGACCTCGTGAAGGTCGGCCGCGAACTGCGCAAGCGTGAGCTCGCCGCTTCGAAGCTCGTCCTTGAGGCTGACGAGGGCGGTCCAGGGCTGGGGTTTCATGTGGGGGTGTTGTTTGGGGGGAACCAGCGGCGAAGCGTGGCGAGGAGTTCTTGAAAGGCAGGGTCGCGGCATGCATCCACGTTGGCGGTCTGGGCGGTCCTCTGAAACATGTCGGGCCTCTGTCGGAGACGGCCGCGACCCCGACGTATGGCCTTTTTCATCGCCTTCTTTGGATCAGGCGGCTTCGATTGGCCGTCCGGCCACAGTCCCCATTGCGTCAACGATTCGCGCAGCGCCCGATGGTTTCCGGACCAGCCGAAGACGTGGGAAGCCGTTGCCAAGTCTCCCCAGACCCACGCCTCAAGTTCAGGTTGAACTACGATGACCTTGGCCCGGTTCCATCCATTGCGCATAAGCTCCTTTTCGCCCTGTTGCTGTATTTCTTCTCGCGGTTCCATGCTTCCGCAACCGTGGTAGTCGAACATAACCAGGCAGTGGTCGTATTTCTTCGAACGCGGACGCAAGATATTCGCGGCGTCCCTGCGGCAGCCGGGATCTCTGCCGATGTATCTTTCCACGTCGAAGCCGAAGCACGCGACGCCTAGAGTTCTTGGCCGAGCCAGCAAGGCCGTCATCGCCAGCTTCATGTCGTTGTCGGCAACAAGTACAAACAGGTCATTGCCGCTCGGTGCTGTCATTCGAAGGTCCCCTTGGAAAAGAAAACGGTCATGTTGATGGGACCCTGCCAATCTCGGACAAGGGGATGCCGGTGTCCTTGGACAATGTCGGTTTCCCCTTCGTTGTTCCTTGCGCAACAAATTACTTCTTCAGGATCGGCCCGGGACAATAACGCCGGAGAATGCGTTGCAAAAAGGATCTGAGCAGCGCCGGCAGTGGACGTGGCATCGTAGATGGCTTCGAGAGCCGAGAGATGCACACCGTTCTCCGGTTCGTCCAGCAGATATACTTGATGTTCTCTGGCCATGTATGCCGCCAGCATGAGCGCAAGAAACCGAAGAGTGCCGTCGGAGACCATCCATGACGGAATCTCGACGCCAGTGCCGTATTTGAGCATCAGGTAGTGCGAACGATCTTCAGGGCGATACACGACGCGCACGTCTTCCAGGTCTTCCAGCTCCATCTGGACATGACTCAGCCATGCGTCATAAAGATCCCTGTCGTTCTCGAGTATGTCCTTCATAGTCCATGGCAATCTTGCACCACGCAACGCCAGCGGGTTCCTTTTGTTGTTGAATCGACTCGGCTCCCGCATCGCGCCGCTGTCCAAGAAGACTGAATTGACGCCGGAGGACAACAACGCGTACACGTATGTCGACACCGGAGAACGAGACTCGTCAAGAAACCTCAGGTGAGACACGGTCGGGTCAACAAGCGTTTGTCCAGCCATCATGCGAACAGGAGCGCGGCCTTGCGTCTCGTCCGGCATCCGCTCTTCGACCGCGATCTTGAGTCCGTCCAGGTCACGTTCCAACACCAAGAGCGAGTCGTCCCGCCCGCCTTTGGCCAATATCGTCTTTGGCGGCCGAGGCGGCCTGGGAAACGAACGGCGAACGTTGCGCGAGAGCGCCGCTGCCGATCGGCCGGCAACCAACGTTCCCCGCTCGCAAACAACTCTCGGAACGCCCTCGACCTCGCGAACGGCGATCTCGTAGCGGTACGCGTGGAAACTCTCGCCGTCGGGGCGCAGGGGCCGCAGTTCCGAAGGAATCGCCACATCCAGGGCCAGCTCGAAACCCAGGTCTTCCGTCGGTCTGCCCCACACGAGGTCCTGGAAATTGTACGTTCGCTTTGCGACGGCCTCGTCCAGCCCGTCCCGGATGAAGTCCCCGACGAACGAGATCGCGTCGAACAGCGTGCTCTTGCCGCTGGCGTTGGGACCGACGAGGAGGTGAAATCGGTCGAGGGCCACGTCCACGTAGCGTAGACAGCGGTAGTTGAGCGCCTGGATGCGAGTGATCACGTCGTCGCTCCAGGCTCGCGGAGTACGCCGTCGGCATGACGGGCTAGCATGACCCAACCCACGGATTCAGCAGGTCGAGGCCCGTCTGCTCGAAGTCGGCGACGTTGCGGGTCACGATGGTCAGGCGGTGCCGCGACGCGGTAGCGGCGAGGAGGCCGTCCATCGCGGGCATCGGCCTGCACAGGCATCCGGTCAGCCTGCCCCATTCCAGCACGACGGCCGCGTCCACGGGCAGGAGCCGCTCTCCGAACCAGGTGGCGAGGGTGGTCTCCATCCAGTGGGCGAGGTCGCGGCGACGCCGTCCGCTCAGATGCTCGGCGCCCCGGCGAAGCTCGCCCAGCGTCAGCACGCTCGCGAACAGACTCTCGGGGTCCGCCGCTCGAAACCACGACGCGACCTGGGGCGCCGGGCACGGCTTTCCGAGTTCCGCGATCGCGCACGTGTCGATCAGGTAGCCCACGGCGCCACCTCCGACAGGTCGACGTCTCGGGGGCCGGACTGGCTGCGCTCGAGGTCGATCTCGATTCCGGCCATGGGGGACGAGCGAATCACCTCGGCCAGCGACTGCCGCCGCGCTTCGTGCTGGCGGAACTCTTCGACCGACAGCACGACCGCCGCGGGCCGCCCGTGCCTGGTGACGACCTGGGGGCCCTCGCTCGACGCGTCGCGCAACAGCTGGCTGAAGCGCGCCTTGGCGTCGTGAACCGGCCACTGGGTCAATGGCATTGCCTCCTCTTCGAGCCCTTCTCGGCACTTATGACCATTATGACCAAATATGCCGACGCGGCCCGGCGTCCGTCAAGGGGAGACTGCTACCACCGCAATGCCATGGTGCCGCTCGCGAGGGCAGGCTGGTGCGGCTACGCGTACCTCGCTCCCCTTGGTTCGCCGATGAGCGCGCCGCCACCCCAAGAGAACCAAACGACGGCCCTACGGACCTGGTTCTCGAGGTGCAACCGATCATTGCTGGTCGCCGACCACACGATACGGCCTTTCGGAGTTGCGTACCCTCGTAGCCGGAAGTTCTGCCTTTCCCACCAGCTTCTTCAAATAAGCCTGCATAACATGTCCGTTGGCTATTCTTGGGCCAACGATAATCTCGGAATCCGACAACAACAACTGATCAAGTGACAGTCCTTTAACATATCGCCGTACGATCGTCTGTTCGCCGTCATATTCAATTGTCTCTTCTGACGGTCGGACATTCAGTTGTCGCCATTCTTGTTCGTCTGAATAGGCCACATCTTTGAATAAGTAAGAATATCCTTCAAGAATATGTTGTACCATATCGCGCAACATCTTGCCGATATCCCTTTGATAATCAACATGAATGTCTTCAATCGTACGTTCTGCCGCTTCAAGCAATCTTACCAACTCCTCCGTGACTCGTCTGTCTTCTCTTCGCTCCTCACCAGACTTCCGATACCGTACTCGATACATCTCCACGCTCGTTGGCACAATAATGCAACACCCCTTTCCGTCGTCTCCGTAAAGCCGCCACCAGACAAGATTATCTCCGACCGTCTTTCCGCTAGTGAAGCAACAGCCGTATGTATTGCAAGTGCTCACTCGGGTGTCACCATTGCCGTATCGTTGCATTAAGGTAGACGTGTTGGCAATCTCTGTCCATCTCTTCGGCATGGCTAGTCCTTCTGCTGGGTCATTCGTCGTTTCCAAGTTATACAGACGGAATTTTGGCTTCTCTTCTGTCAACATGGTTACCGCGTTCTTCCATGTCGTATAGTGTGCCAATATACCAAAATCACTTGCCCATTGATCGTCGTAATATTTCACTGCTCGAATATGTTGTAGGATCTTCTCTTCAATCGTTCCATAAAGTGTCTCGTCCGCCATGTCGCGCGATTTCTTGAGCCTCCGAATGTCGCGTGGAATGTCACGAACATGCGTGATCAGTTTACCCAGTCCGCTGTCCATTCTAGCGATCCATTCTCTGTTTCAGATTGTTCCATTGTTGCGTAATCATGTATCGGAATCCTTGTTTGCGTTGAGCGATAATTGGAATGTATGCTATGGCATCGGCTGTGTCGCCCTTCCATTGTTCTTGATGTATAGTGCAGTTGTGACGACATGAGTTCTGTGTGGCCTTTGCTCGCCCCGTCACCAGGTTTCTTTCCAGGGCTTTCTGTTCAGGCCACCACGAATCGGACACCAGCATCCGAACAATCATATTCAGCATTTCGCTGGCAACGGCCAAGCTGACATTGAACACGTTTTGGTCGCCATTCCGCTCGCTGTTGGCACGAATGTATGATGGTCTGGTCCAAGAACCGTCGAGTTCCATCATTACGTCGCTGGATGTATATTGTTGCTTGCATCGCATGCATTCATTGTATGGATTGACGACATGTGATTTCCATCGAGCCGCATACATGTTGCCGGTCTTTGCATTGGTGCGGATTTCCACGCCTCCGTCGACAACGGGTATGCCGTCGCGATACGCGATTCTGTTCAGCACGTCGCGAGCTATCGGAGCATCGACGCAGCTCACCAAAATGTCGCAGTCCCTGGCTTCCCGATACGCCCTAGGTGTCTGCAATGGCATCGGGAAGCTGGCGACCGCAATCTTACGAGCGGATGCGCCCTTGCGTACGGCCCGTTTCGCAACATCGGTCTTCCGCTTGCCCACGTCCCTGGCGCCGGCGTTGATCAAGCGGTCCAAATTGTGCTCCTCCACCGTGTCGGGATCGATCAGTACGACATCTCGGATGCCGATCCGCGCCAAGCCTTCGGCGACGACGCTCCCGACGCTGCCGAGCCCCACGATTCCTATCCGCACGGCCTCGATGCAGGTCTGCTTGGCGTCGCCCCAGCTCTGGACCGTCCGCCGCTGTCTGTCGCTTCGTTTCCGGCGCCGTGAGGGCTGTTGCCATATGACGAGGCGGCTTCGCTCGACCACTCGCACCTTCCTGCTCATCAGACAGCTTCGACGGGGGGCGTCGCCTTTCCAGATGCGGGCGCTCCAGTGGCCATCGGTGCCGACGGTCATCCCGAGCAAAGGACGGCCGGTCGTTCTCGCGACGTCTGCTATCCGATCTCGTTCGGCTCGGACGTCTGGATCGCTCATGTCTTGCCATCCCCTGGCAGGGTGACTGTGCATGAACGCCAGACCTTGCCTCTTCCGCACGGCGCCTCTCGTCGCGCGTGCCAAGTACCGTCCACTAAAGCTGACGTTTCCCTGTGGCAAAAGCGTTCGGTCGCCCGCTTCGGGGAGGACAATACCTGTGACGATGGACGTTTGTCGCTGCATTCCCGTACTAGGATACCAGAAAGCAAAACACAGATCTTCTTGCATAATGCCGTTGGCGTAATGTTGGAGCAAGTGCTCGCAAGCAATCTGGTTGATCTTGTCAGAAAGGACAACCTCATGCCAGCGCATAGATATATTCTCCCAACTCGCGATCGTCATATATGTTTCCACACGCGGGCGACGTGTTCCATATAGGCCTTCATGTCCTTACGCGGCAGCTTGTCCCAAAAGAGACCAGGCGGTCGGCTCAAGGCCACCCAAGTATGGCCGTCGAAGGAGTTCAACCCATGATTGGGGCCATCTCGGGTGTCGGTGATGGGAGGACTGATGAAGATCCAATGCGGAGGCAGCTCCGGATACCCTAGCGCTTCACCCTGAGTGGAGATGCCTATTTTGTACTTCTCGCCACCGAAACGGCCATTGCGAACGTGGTAGTCGAATACTGCAATGGCATGGCGCTCGCCGGAAACCTCGCCGTCAGCAAGTGTGACAGAATACCCTAGTGCGGCAAGCTCGTCGCGTATTCTCTGATGAGATGGCGGCACGGAATCAACTACGACCGCGCCCCGGCGGCCACGGGTGTCGGGGCGGCAGGCACCGCCATGAATTCCTCCGATTCGACGACAATGATTTCGTCGTCCGGTCCGTGGTCGCCTTCCCGTTCGACCCGCTCGATCACATATTCCTCAACGAGACCGGAAATCGCGCCAGCTGAGCTGGCACTCTTCAGGATCTCCCGAACGGTGACCCGCTCAGCGACGTGAATCTCGGCCCCGTTCACAATGATCGAGACGAGCTCGGACTCCGACGACTCGTCGACGTTCGCCACCGGGCGTGCGTTGCTGTCGTCGCCTGGCGCTCTGTTCATGCTTCACCTCCTTATGGAATCTTCGGTGCCGTCCGCATGCTCTCGGCAGAAACGCATGCTCTCGACAAAAAGTAGCGACTTGACCTTCCGGCGTCAAGAGAATGGTCCGAGATGTCCTGCCGACGCACGATGACCATTGTGACCAAAATATGCCGACGCGGCCCGGCCTCCGTCAAGGGAGCCTGCCAGCACGGTACGCCCGGCGCGCGTCAAAGGAGGGCAGCGCGGTCGGGCGGCGTGAGCCGAGGCGGAGAAGGCTCGCGGCACGGGCCGCCTACAGCAACGTCGGCTGCCGCACGCTCGGAACCCGGGTTCGGGCGGCGAGGTGGTTCTGGATGTACTCCAGGATTGCGCGCTCGTCGGACTGGGCGGGGGCCAGCTCGATGAGGGCCTGCACGACCTTGGCGAACAGCTCGTGGCGCCAGAGGCCGCGGCGCTCCAGGTAGGCGTTGACGCGGGACTGGTCGCCGGTCTTCCAGAGCTGCATGAGCTTGTGCACGCAGTCGATCAGGGGCGGGGGGGCGCCGTTGGACGAGGGTTCGCCCAGGGTCTTGGAGCGGCGGCGGTGCCAGGGCTTGAGTCGGGCTTCGTTGCCGGAGGCGGCCGGGGAGCCGGCGGCAGGGGAGTCGGGATCGTCCGCTTCGCTCTGGGCGCCGCCGCGGCTTCCGCCACGGGCCAGGACGTCGTGGCGGCCGGCCAGGTCGGCGTCCGACAGGTTGCAGGAGATCGCGTAGAGGATGCACGCGCCCGACGGCGCCGGGTCGAGGCCGAAGTCGCTGCGGTGCAGGAGGTAGTAGGTGGTCGTGTCGTCGAGGTCCTGCACGGGGGCGTCGTCTTCGCCGAGCAGCTGCTTGACGACGAAGCCCACGACGATGCGGCGCACGTGGCGCAGGAAGTCGGCGACGGTCAGCCGCTCGTTGGGCGTGTCGGTCACCTTGACGACGGGATGCTTGCTGAAGGCTTCCAGCGCGGGACCGGTGGCGGCCCAGACGAAGTCGGGCCCGCGGATGCCGGCGTCCCACAGCGGGTGGAGGCGGGCGTTGATGTTCTCCTTCATCTGGCGCAGCACGCGGCCGTCCCAGCCGGGATGGGCGGTGCGCGCGCGCTTCCTGCACACCAGCCAGATCGACGAAGACAGGGCGGCCGACGAAAGCGACCGCTGCCGGTTCTGCATCTCGGTTTGGATCGGCCACGAACCCACGACCACGAATCCGGCGCGGACGAGGGCCGAGACCAGCGTCTCCCAGGCGTCCGGCTGCTTGTTGGCGAACACGACCACGAGTCTGCCGTCGTCCCGCAGAGCTTCCCAGAAGCGCTTGAAGGCCCGCGCCATGCCGTCCTCGTAGTTCTGCTTCGATGCCGCACGGTCGCCGGCGAAGCGAGCCGCGTCGTCGATCAGCTCGCCGTCCTGAGACTGCGTGTTCCACTTGGGGCCGAGCGGTTCGGCGAACGCCTCGTCCGTCTCGGGAGAGAGACCGTGCAGCGCGCGGCGAAGCCACACGTGGAAGAAGTCCATCAAGTCAGAGTACGGGATGGCGTCGTAGTACGGCGGATCGGTGCAGATGACGTCGAACGGGCCGGGCAGCGGCGCCATGGCGGACTGGCGCAGCACTTGGGGCATTGGGGCGGCGGCGGTGGCGTCGTCCAGGTGTTCGGCGACGCGGGCGAGCCATTGGGTCATGGCATCGAGGCTGCCGGTCGTTGTAGACAACGGATTGACTTCGCAGTAGTCCCAGACCATTGGCAACGCAAAGCGGGCGAAAGTGTTACGTAGTTTCTCTCCGCTATTGTGCCAGGAACATAGCGAGCTACTGTAGTCGGTGAACTTGCTGAACGCGAGCGAAAGAAGCGCGGTCAGGGCTTCGCGCCACTCCGGCGGGTAACGGTCCGCCATTTCGTCGGATGCACGCCGGACTTCTTGGACCAGCGTGCCCAGGACCAGCAGCTGGCGGTTGGTGAAGAGCTTGCGCCAGGTGTCGAAGCCGTAGCGGGTCGTCCGGATTCCCAGGCTGCCTGCGCTTGGCGTTGATTCGTCTGGAAGGCCGAAGGGCACGGTGGCGTAGAGCGAGTCCAGCACCGCCTCGTCGACTTGCGCCGCATCCCGTTCCTCCGGCGTCGGCGCTCGGTACTCCTTGCCGTTATGGCCGTCCACGACGACGGCCGTCAATCGTTCTCCGATTCGTCCAGCCCGTCCGGCGACGCGGAGATCGGACATCGTGGCGATGACGCCGCAACGCGGGCACATGACGCCGCTGCTCGACATCGTGCCCGCACCAAGTTCCCGATCGTGCGTGCGCTTCTGGGCGGCCGTACCCTCGCCCGTTGGCACATCCTTCTCGACCCCCAAGACAAGACCGTCCTCGTCCGACTTGATGGTCAGCCGGATGCGCTTGTCTCCCTTCTTGCACAGCCAGCGCGTCTTGAGCAGCGGCACTTCCGACCTGCACGCCGCGCACCGCGTCGTCCGCGCCCACAAGTAGGCGACGCTCGGCTTCGCGACCCAGCGCGGGTTGTCTTCGTCCTCCAGATAGAGGGAATCGAACTCGGCGTTCAGCGCGTCGGGCGACACGAGCCCCTCGTCGTCGGGCTCTAGAAGCTGTGGCGGCCGGACCTCGTAGTGCTTCTCCGGCCGGAGATAGGCGCGCCGCCGTCCCTTCTTGCGGACAGGCTCGAACTCCGCGTACGTCGGATAAGCGGACGCCAGTCGCTGCCGCGCCCGTGCAAGCACCCGATCGCCCCAAGCCCGCAGGTGCCAAGCAAAGCTCACCGGCATGTCCGGCGACAGGTCCTCTGCCGACGCCAGAAAACGGCTGGAGCCGGCCTCTCCATGGCCCAACGCCGCGAGTCCTTTCCGCAACGCCGCCGGCGTCTTCATCCCCAGCCCCCTCACGAACTTCTCCGCAAAGCCGCGCTCGCGAAGGGCAAACGCCGGAAATGCCCGCCGCTCCCCGCCAATCAGCCGCGGATAGTGGAGCGTGCACCGCAAGACAAACCACGCCACCGGGCTGAGGTCGGACGCCACTGTCTCGCATCCCAGCCGCATCGCCTCCAGGGGAATCGCCCCGCCCCCCGCAAACGGATCAAGCACCCTCGGCGCCCGTCCCTCAAACGTCTCCTCGACCTCCCGCCGGTACAGCTCCAGCCGCCCCAACGTCTCCCCGTCGGACTCGACCCGCCCCTCGCGCCCCCACCGAAAGATGCCGTCCCGAGTCTCTTCCTTCGTCTTGCCGGCCGCGTTGGCGACCTCGACGACCGTCCCCGCCATGTGACGGAGCGCCTTGGATCGAGCGTCCTCCTGCTGGTGCTTCGGCAACCCGGCGCCCGGATCCGGCAACAACGTCGCCAGCAACGCCGCCCTGCTGGACGCCAGCGGCCGACGCGCCGGCCAGATGTGGAGCGTGGAGATGTGCCCGTGGCGGATGTTCTTCTCGTGGACGGAGTCGAGCGAGACCTGCTTGACGGGGAAGGCGGTTTCGATGAGGCGGTGGCCACCGACATCAGTGTTCCTGCCACCGTCAACTCTCATTGCAGTCACCTATCTCCATTCTTGACCCGGTTTGTCGTGAAATCCCTGTGCTGACATCGCAATCGTCAAGACTACACTCATTGCCACTATCAAGTCGAACCGAAGTACGTCACCGGTACGCCTCTTTGCTCAGCCCGTTTTCCTGCAATGCATTGTAACACTGCTTGGCCACCACCTCAGCGAAGTCACATGGCAGCGCATTGCCAATAACATTGCAGGCATGTTCCATGTACGGAGTAGCTAAAACGTAGTCTTCTGGAAATGTCTGTAGCAAGGCAGCTTCGCGTACTGAAATAGTCCGATCAACCTCTGGGTGACCAAATCTGCCTTTGCTAAAGGTTGTGCATCCTCCCGTTATCGTCGGCGACGGACGATCCCATTCCATGCGCCCATAGACGTTCGTGAAACCTCTGTAGTTGCCTTTATGACAACGAGGACGCAGGCTCTCTGGAATGCTTGGCCATGTCTGTCCCGGTCTAGCCGCTCTTATTCTCTTCCGGTTCGCTGCTGAAAGCGTCCTCACTACATGCCAGTTTGCGGCATGAACTCCTGCCCCTGCTTTCGCTTCCGCCAACGTCGGCGCATCGGGATCTAGATGACCGATAGCGTCCCTTACTGTCCTCCAGCGTTGCAAGCCGCCTTTTCCTGACGCCGAATGCGTCGGCATCGGCAACTCAATATCAAAGCCAAGACCACCCAGCAAGACCAGGCGACGTCGAAATTGTGGCACACCGTAGTTGGCCACCTGCAACACACTGTCGGACATCAAGTAGCCAAGCTTCTTGAGTTGCGCTCGCAACGTCGTATAGATGTTATCATTCGCCAATTTCGGCACATTCTCCATCATGATCGCCGCTGGTCGCAATTCAGCCGCTAGCCGTGCCATCTCCATAACCAGCAAGTTTCTTGAATCGCGCCTCCGATATTTGGTTGTCAAGCTCGTAAAGCCTTGACACGGCGGGCAACCAGCCAACAAGGCAATCGCTTTTCTGCCTCTCGGAAAAAGATCGCTATCTCCTCTCAAATCTCGAACATCTTCTTCAAATGCCCGCACGGCCGCGTGGTTGACCCGATAGATTCCCACGGCATGTGCGTCGGATTCGACAGCCGACGTTACGTCAAAACCCGCTCGCCGCAGACCCACTGTGAGTCCGCCAGCTCCGGCAAACAGATCGATCGCACGATAGGACACGCGATCAGCCGTCCTCGGTCGGCACAGATGCCAATCGCTCAGCTTCCCTCAAAAAATCTTGATGAATCTGTTCCGTACGTCGTAGAAAAGTCCCCCATGTGATATGTTTCAACCGCGGCTTCAGACCGGTCATCGCATGTGCATCATATCCCGACAGTCTAACGTGGTCACATACTAGTGTGATTTCAAATTTTGAAAATTGCGCAGCGAATTCCGCATTTCCAGATTTCTCAAGAAAATCTTCCATGCAATCATGGTACACAACTATTCGTCGCAATTCTTCCTTTGTCAACGTATGTCTCGGTGCTTTGATTTCCACAATTTGTATTGTGCCTTGCTGGCAGGTCAAAACAAAATCAGGCTTCTTCTGTGGTTCTCCAAATTCTCTAAGCTGCTTGGAGTTCATATAGTGCTTTTGAAATTCCTGTTGCAATGTCTTGAACGTTTGATTCGCTGTAACCGGCACCCATTCTGGATTGATCAGCCACGGTGCTTCGGTTATCAGGTTTTGCAAATCGGCTTCTTGCGTTGATGGTTGATCTACCAATGCCCGCAAGCGTTGTAGCACTCTAATCCTGTCGTTTGCGATGCGTCCAAAGGACCAGACTTCGGAAAAACGAGCGATGCGTAGGCACTTGTTGATAAAAGAAATCGGATTGTCCGCACTGTCGGTAGCCTCTCTCATCACTTGATCAAGAGTCATGTGAGGAGCTAGAAGAATAGCCAACTCCACAAGATCATCAATGACACTTGCGTCATTGACATCATCTCGACTCATGGTCCGTCCAAATTTCTTCGCTATGACCAATGCCTGACGTCGCATATCCTTGTTCTCATATCCGAAATGGCGATCGATGCGATCCTCCACATTGCCGTTCTCCAAGAACAGATCTAATGTCGCCTTTCGTGATGGATCGCGTGCAAACGTGCCAATCATGGCAACCATTTCCTGACCCCATTCTTGAAATTGTTCTCCTAGGCGATCCGACCATAAAATATCTCGGCGATCCGTCAAGATGAGATCCTGCTCATCATCGAGCCAATCGGCGTGGAGTTCTCCAACCAAGTATGACCGGATATTGTGTTCTCCGGTGAAACCGGCTTTCCGATTGAACACGGATGTCTGCGATGCGATCTTGCCCCGGCAGTATATCCGCACACCTGCCATCAATTCATCGCGGTATGGATGCTTGCTATATCCCATCCAGCCAGACAATGGGTAGAACTGGTTGCCTTCACCATAGAAGCCGGCATGGCGACCAGGAATTGGCCGCCCGTCGGGCCCAGTGACCGTCTTGTCTATATTGAATGTGAGCTTCGTATTCGGCATCTCTTGGACGTCGAACTTCCCGACTGCTCTGGGCTTCGACTTACTACCAGGAGCACTGTCGGCGACGACTATCGTCCAATTCTCTGAAGGAATGCCAAAACGCTGAGCGATTTGTCGGGTCAAGACGTCGATGTCAGGTATCCGTTTTCTATAGAATTGACGCAAAGTGATTGTGGTACCGGTCTCTGGACTGATAGTGCAGTCGTGAGCACCGTACTGAGGTTGATATATCTTGCTTGGTACTCTACCTAGTCGGACAATGTCGTCGTAGTTGAGGATAATATGGGATGTCAGGTATCCGATCTGGGCACGCCCATCCTCAGTCGTGTATGTTATCTTGTCACCGCCTGCACTCTTTACTTCGATGACCTTGCATATTCCAAACGGTGCGAGTTTGCCGACACCCTTTCGACCCATAACTTGTCGGGCAAACCGCTTCGACGTCGATCCGCGATTGGGATCATCACGACGTTCCATGCCGACAGGAAGGAAAAAACTGTTCATTTCATTGGGTGTCATACCAAGGCCGTTGTCGGAGACCTCGAGGGCGTAGCCCCGGTCGCTCAACTCACCATCGACAACTGTTGCTAGATATTTCCCCAACGGTGCACTTACCGTAGCTTCCGTCGCATCGGCGTCGTACGAATTCGAAAGCAATTCTGCGATAACAGCAGAGGCGCGGTCGTACAGCTTCACGCCAAGCTTGTCGACGGTAAGAGCGGAAATTGGCATTGTGTACTTGACGGGCGTGATCATGGTCGTGGCGGGTGAAGTCTTCTTTAGATGCATTGTCGATGAGTCTCGTAACTGTTGATTTTGGGGATGCACATGGAGGCCCAGAGATGGCGATGAGATCGCACGCAAGAAGGGAGCGACAGCCGAGTCCTCGAACACGACGGTGTCGACGACGAACTGAGCCAATGGATCGATCTGGAGCGTGTCGGTCCACGTTTAACGTCCGTCTGGGTACTCATAGGTGCGGTGGCGGACCGCCGTGACCGCGATGGCTTCAGGATGTTCACGAGGAAGGACGGAGTCGGTCGGCCGGGTGTCCACCAGAAGAGACCTCGCGACCTCGGGAGGTGTCGGCCGGACTGCGGGATCGCCGCGCGGAGATGAATCGGTCCCATTGTTGGTCCTCCTTTCGATTCGTTCAACCCCGCTCCGCCGCGTCCAGCAGGGACTTGGGGGAGATGGCGTAGGTGGTGGAGGCGCGCTCGCCGACGAGGAGCTTGGCGAAGGGGTTGCGGACTCGGACCAATATGGGGTCCGGCGTCGCGCAGTGCCAAACTACGTAGAGCCAGTAGCGGTCGCGCAGATGGCACGCCTGGGTCCATTCGTTGACGGCCAGCTGGACGGGGCCTTGGCCGGCGCGGCCCTTGACCTCGATGCTGCGCGTCTCGCCGTCGGGCTGGCGGGCGAGGAGGTCGAAGCCGGGCCAGTTGGCCAGTCCTGCGGCGCGGGCGAGGGCGGGCTTGCTCACGTCCTGCACTTCGGCGCCGCGCTCGCGCTCCCAGGCGGTGGCGATCCGCACGGCGATCTGCTCGACCTGCTCGTCGTGCTGCTCCACTTGGCCCGCGTTGTCGGGGGGGACGGCCAGCGCGTGAACCGCGAAGCGGACTTGGCCTGCCGCGATTCGGCCCGGCGCGGCTTCCAACGCCGCCAGCGCGGACGTCTTCTGCGTCTGGAGGGCCTTCTGGTCGCGCCTGATCTCGGCCGCTTCGGCGTCGGCGTCTTCCTTGTCCGCGAGGCGGGCCCGGCGGGACGCGAGTTCGGCGGCGCGAAGGTCGAACCCGGCCAGCATCCGGCGTCGGCGGTCGGGCAGTTCCGCTTCGAGGGCGGTTCTTCGGGCGTCCGCCAATCGCTTCCGGGCCACTTGTTCCAGGCAGTTGGCCGCCTCGGCGCGCATTCCGATGGCCCGGGCGGCCAGGGGCACGGCGCCTGGGGGGACGTGGGCCGCGCTCTGCAGCAACAGCAGGTCCGTGGCGGCGGTTTCGGCGGGCGGGCCGTTGGCGTCGTGGCGCACGGCTAGCAGGCGGCGCTCCAGGACGCGAGGGCGGGCGTCCGGGGGCGGTGCGGGGGACTGGCCGTTGCTTGGCGGCGGGTCGCGGGGTTCCTGCTGGACCGACGCGAGGGCCAAGTGGACGAAGTAGGGGGCCTTCGCCTTCGCGTCGATGAAGATGCCGCCGCGCAGGGCGTCGGTGGCGAAGGTGCGGGCGACGTGTTCGCGCAGGGCGTCGAAGACGGGCTCGCCGGGGTGGAGCCAGACGCCGTCTTCGGCGTTCGGTCCGTCGCGACGGACGCAGAGGCGGGCGCGGACTTCCGCCGGATAGCCTTCCAGGGCCGGGAGCAGGGGATCGAGGGCGCCGGGCCGCTTGGGGGCCAGGGTGAACCAGCCGTCCAAGTCTCCCTGCACCTCCAGGTCCAGCAGCGCGGCGCTCTTTTCCACGAAGCGGCGGACGTAGCCGGGCAGCAGCTGGAGGTAGCGCTCGCGCTCCATGTCGTCGCGCAGGCCGTCGAGGCGCGCGGCCACGTCGCCGGGGGGACCGTAGGCGCGCTCGTCCTGCTCGGCGACCTTGCGCACGCGGCCGCTGTTCAGGGCTTCGCCGACGCGGGCGACCACGCGCCGCTCGTCCTCGTCGCCGGCCAGCGCCTCCGCCATGTAGTCCTTGAGCGAGGCGCCTTCGAAGAGCCGCCCGATCACGTCGAACACCTTGTCGGAGTCCAGCTCCTTGCGCACGGCTTCGAGCTTCTCGAGCAGCACCTGCAGGACGCGCCCTTCTCGCGTGCTGCCCGCCACCAGGTTGACGATGCGCACGTCGCGCTTCTGGCCGTAGCGGTGGATGCGGCCCATGCGCTGCTCCAGCCGGGCCGGGTTCCAGGGGATGTCGTAGTTCGCCATGAAGGCGCAGAACTGGAGGTTGATGCCTTCGCCGGCGGCGTCGGTGGCGACCAGGTAGCGGGCGCCTGCGGGGTCGCGGAAGCGCTCGACTTGGCGTTCGCGCTCGGGCCAAGCCATGCCGCCGTGGACGGTGGCGACGCGGCCCGCGTGGCCCAGCCCTTCGAGGCGGCGCACCAGGTACGCCGCCGTGTCGCGGTGCTCGGTGAAGATCAGCCACTTCTCGGCGGCGTGGCCGGGGTCTTCAAGCACTTCGCGCAGCTTCTCGAACTTGGACTCGCGGCCGGAATCGACGACGGCCTTGGCATGCGCGGCCAGTCCGTTGACCACCGCGATCTCGCGCTCCAGGTCTTCGATGTCGGCGGAGATTATGGCGCCCAGCACGGCCGTCTCGAAGTCCTCGTGGGCCTCGGCTTCGGCTTTGGGAGGGCCGCCGGGGTCCTTCGAGGCGCCGTCCGCCACGTCTTCGTCGGCTCCGTGGGCGTCGAAATAGTCCATTGGGTAGCGGCGCTCGAGGCGTTGGCGTTTGCGGCTCAGGTCCAACGAGGTGAGCGCGCCGGAGCGCAGCGCCTCGGCCGCTTCCGCCAGCTTCTCCGCTCGCCGCTCGAAGGAGCGCAGCAACGCCCACGACGAGCTGGCCAGCCGTCGCTGGAACACGCCCATCGCCAAGCGCGCGGCGCCGTCGCCGGTGGCCTGGCCGTAGACGTGGCGGAGGTAGTCGGTCGTGGCGTCGTAGAGGGCCTGCTCGCCGCCGGGGCCGGGCGCGAGCTCGTAGCTGAACGTGTCGCAGAGGCGCGGGCGGTAGAGACGGCCGCCCTTCAGGTCCACCATCTCCTCCTTGGTGCGCCGGAGGAAGTGGCGGCCCCGCTGGTCCTGCGGGAACCGGCGGAACGCTTCGCCCGTCGCGAACACGTGCGGGTCGAGCAGACGCCACAGGTGATGGTAGGGCGAGTCCTTGCCCATGTGGGGCGTCGCGGTCAGGAGCAGAAGGTGGCGGGCGGCCCAGCCGAGGCCCGCGTACCTGGCGTGCGGGGACGGGCATCCGGCCAGCGCTTCGGCCAGCTCGTAGCGGCGCGTCTTGCGCGTGCGCCGGTCGTCGGTGGAGGCGGCCAGCTTGTGGGCCTCGTCGAAGACCACGAGGTCGTAGGGCGCGACGCCGGGATCGCGCAACGCGCCGAAGACGCCTTCGCCCGCCAGCGTGTCCATCGAGACGATCGCCAAGTTTCCGGCGGGGCTGCCGAACGGGTTGTCCAGCCGGGCGTTCGGTCCTGGTCCGGCGTCGCTCGCGGCCCCGGCCGACCGCGCGTCCGCCCCGGTCACGATCCGAAACGGCAGCTTGAACAGCGTGCGCAGCTCCCGCTCCCAGTTGCCCACCAGCCCGGCCGGCGGAGCGATCAGCACGCGCCGAACCCGCCCCCGCATCAGCATGTCGCGCACGACGAGCCCGGTCATGATGGTCTTGCCCGCGCCCGCGTCGTCGGCCAGCAGGAAGCGGAGGGGATCCTGCGGCAACATGTGCTCGTACACCGCGATCCGCTGGTGCGGCAAAGGATCGATCCGCGAGATCTCGCTGGCGAAGGCCGGGTTGAACTGGTGCCCGTAGGCCAGCCGCAGCGCCTCGGCCACGGCCGACACGGCGTCGGGGTCGCCGGCGAAATCGAAGGGCGGAGTCGCGGCCGGGCCCTCCCGGACATGAAGTCGGGAACCGCCGGCCCACGGGGCGTCCGCCGAAGGGGCCGAGGCCGCCTGCGTCGCGGAAAGCTCCTCCTCCAGCTGGCGGAGCCGGTCCAGGGCCAGCGGCCGGGGGATGGACTGGCCGGACTCCCAACGATGGACCGTGAGCGGCGTGACCAGCAACCGCGCCGCGAGCCGTTCCTGGGTCAGGCCCGCCCCGCTTCGGAGGCGCTTGACGCGGGCGGCCGTGCCGCCTTGCGGAGCGTCGGGCTTGGAGTGACGAACGGCGCGCATATCAAATGATAACATCGCGGCACGCGGCGTGGGGGCGGCGTGGTGCCGCGGCGGAGGCGTGGGCGGGTGCCGCGCTGGCTGTCGGCTACGTCGCTACGGCGCGTGGGCGGGCCTGCCCCGAGGTCGCGCTTCGGCAACGCACCTGGATTCGGAGCCAGCCGCCGGGGTTACCTTACGAGCGTGCCGTCGTCGCGGCCCCACTGGCCAGAAGGAGGATTCAGGTGACGAGAACGCTGACTGCGATCATCGAGCGCGAGGGCGACCTGTACGTCGCGACCTGTCCGCACTTCGACGTGGTGACCCAAGGAAGCACCATTCAGGAAGCTCGGGACAACCTCAAGGAAGCGGTCGAGCTGTTTGTGGAATGCGCGTCGACTGCCGAGAAATTGGCGCGGGCCCGACCGGAGTTCTATGTCACCGATGTCGAAGTCGCCGTTGGGTAGGCTCGGTGTATTTTCTGCGCGCGATGTCTGCCGAGTTCTTGAACGTCACGGCTTCTTCGAGACCCGGCGGCGTGGCAGTCACATCGTCATGCAACGGCAAGGGGGCGCGGGCACAACCACGGTCGTAGTCCCAGATCATCGCCAAATCGCTCAAGGGACACTGAGTGCGATAATCCGCCACTCAGGACTGGGACGGCAGGTTTTCGAGCGGCGCGACGCCTAAGTTCAGATCAGCGACTTCCCCTGCGCTCCGTCCACGGCGATGCAGGCGCCCGTGATCAGGCTGGCGCGTTCCGACGCCAGGAAGGCTACCACGTCGCCCACCTCGTCGGCCCGGCCGAAGCGGCCCAGCGGCAGGTTCGCCGCCACGAACGCCTTCATTCCCTCGGGGTCCGCCTTCACCCGCTTGTCCCAGCTGCCGCCCTCGAAGCGGATCGAGCCCGGCGCGACGCAGTTGACGCGGATGCCCTCGGGAGCCAGCTCGAGGGCCATGATCCCCGCCACGGAGATGAGCGCGGACTTGGTGGCGTTGTAGATGGAGAGGCCCGGGCCACCCTTCTCCCGCCCGAACACCGACGAGACGAACACGATGGAGCCGCCCCCGGCCTTGCGCATCAGGGGCACGGCCGCCCGGCTGGCCCGGAGGCCCGACAGCACGTTGAGCTGGATGACGTCCAGCCAATCCTCGTCCGAGGTCTCCTCGAAGCGGCCTCGCCGGTTGCCGCCCACGTTGTTGACCAGGATGTCGAGAGCACCGTACCGCTCGGCGGCGGCTTGCACGAACGTCGTTGCCCCCGACGCCTCGGCGACGTCCAGGGGCACGGCCACGACTTCGGCTCCGGTCTGGCGAAGCTGCTCGGCCGCCGTTTCCAGCCCGGCGGCGTCGCGGGCGCAAATGGCCAGCTTCGCGCCCTCTTCGGCCAGAGAGCGTGCGATGGCGAAGCCGAGTCCCCGGCTAGCGCCGGTGACCGCGGCTACCTTTCCGGTGAGCTTTAGGTCCATGGGTCGATGGGGTACCGCCCGTAAGCCAGTGCGTCATCTATGTCGGCTTCCGTAATCCGTCCGGGGGAACCCCGCCGAAACGACTCGCGTGCCTTGGTGGCACGCCGCCGCATTTTGCGGTTCACCCGCCCGACACGCTCTCGCACTCTCTTCGACATGGAACATATTGCGATGGCCAACAAAGGACCTATGGCTGAAGCAGTTATCGGATTCTCTGCCGCCCACGTGATCAAGTGCACGGCCATCAGTTGTACTTCGCGTAAGCTGGATCAACTTCGCTCCAGCGGGCAGTCAACCTGCCGGATGCGTACAGTTGCCGGAGTTCTGCGCGCATCTTGTCCCAGTAGATTTCATCGAACACTGGTTCCAGTTCACCGGCGTGCGCCCATCGTTCGTCGGGCGCGTCAAAGAACCAGAGGCCCAGCCCGAAGATGTCCATTTCCACGGCGTACCCGCATAGTTCGGCGTATACGGCGGGGTCTTGCAACTCCACCAAGGTTAGGCGGGCGCGTTTTGCTTCTGTCTTGCATTCCGCAACGTAATTACTACGGGATTCAGCGAGACTGCAGCTCGTGATCAACGCCGTGTCGGGAACGGAACGCAGTTCCTGCCCGATTCTCCCGCCGCTAGGGGCGTCCTCCGGGCTGCCGCAAGCCACTGCGAACAACGCCAATCCTGCCATGTACAGCTTCTTCATTCCGTTTCTCTTTGCTCCCTGGGGCGGTTCGTGTTCTCGGCACCATGTCTTCGGACACGCAGGGCAACGCCAGTAACGCTGTCCGTGCGCTTTCGGTTTCTCATCGGTGCTCCGGTCCGCCGAGTCCCAGCTGGAGCTGCGTGCGGGCTGTTCGCCAGTAGGAGCAACAACTCTCTATGGTCAACGTTGTCGGGGACGGCGATGCGGTCACGGGCGAATTCATTGGGCGGTCCCTTCTTTGTCGGCCAGGCGCGCCAGCTGGAGGCGGTACTCGGATTCTATCCCGAGCCAGATGTGGGCCCTGACGCCGAGCACCCGCTCCAACTGCGATGCCGTTGCAGGCTCGATCGGCGCTTCGCCGGCCACGACTTCGCCGATCAGCTTGGCGGACAGGCCGCAACGGCGCGCAAGTTCGGTCTGCGAGATCCCGTGCGCCGCTAGACGCTCCGCCAGCACTGATCCCGGCGAGACCGCGTAGTCCGGCTTGTATTCGAACCTAGGCACGGCCACCTCCCTCCGCCAACGGTTGATACTCGTCGCCGGACATCGGCATGTACTCGTCCGGCCAGCGGCCACTCAGCTCGATCAATACTTGCTGATCCTGCCACGGCGAATCATGAGTGACTTTCACCACCTGTGCCTGATAGTCGCTTACAGCGTGGGTCATCGCTTCCACGAGATCATGGACCAAGTATCTTGGAGCCCATCCGATCATATGGTAGTCCATGGTCTGCAACTGCACGGCGCGTCCTGCCGCCCGGTTCGTCAATTCGAGTGTCACGTGCATTTCTTCGTTGGGCTGCAACGTTGTCAGCCGTTCCTGCGCAGCGTCGCTCGCGTGCCTTGATCCATGGAGAACAAATCGGCTGCGGAATCCACCGTTTGCATCCCTCGGAAGCTTCGGAAACACCTCGAACCTGTCTGTCATCCTGCGTCCGCCGTCGATTGCCAGTATCTCCATGGGATTCGGTTCCGAACTGTCGATCCCCAACGAATTCAGATAACTGGCAAAACTTCTTCGGTTTCGATTCATGACTCGATTGGCGAAGAGCGGAAACAAGTTGTCGGATTCGTATGTTTGGCCAAAGTCGGGAAAATCGTACAGGGGCTCGAGACCGACTTCGCTTGCCGCCAAGCTCGCGCCTCGCGTATATCCAAAGACATATCGAGGCGGCGCCGCGTTTTCTTGCAATCGCCCGATGGTAAACCAACGCCGAGAAATCCTGTCCTGCCACGCCAGGAACAGCACGCCCGTGTTCACTCCCGTTCAAGCCGGCCCAGCTTGGCTGACCACCTCGCCGACTCCGCGCCCGCCAACTCACCCCCCGTCCGACACCCGCGCCCGCAGCAGCCGCTCCAGCGTCCGCACGTGCTCGTCCAGGGCGACGCGCAGCTGCCCGTACCGGCGCTCGGCGTCGCGGCCGGGGGCCTGATCCGCCCGGTCCAAGTTGCCGTACAGGTACTGGAGCTGGTCCACCAGCATGGGGCGCGAATACCGGACGGGCTCGGTCACCAGTTCGCGCTCCACGGCCTCGACCTCGGCCGCGAGCTCGCCTCCGCCGCGACGCCGGGCCTCGGCGATGCGGTGCACGGCCAGACGGGCCTCGCTCAAGGCGTCCCTCGTCTGCAGGGCCAGGTGCACTTGGCGGCGCACGTCGTCCTCGGTGACGTCGTTCTCGGCGGCTCGGGGGTCCATCAGCACGTCGAAGGTCTGCGAGGCGCTCCAGTCGCCCGCGGAGAGCCGCGCCGTGTAGGTGCCGGGCAGCACCGTCGGGCCGCCCCGTCCCGACCGCTGGGGCCGCGCGTCCCACGGACCGGGGTAGCTCAAGTCCCACACGAAGCGGTGCGCGCCCGCGTCCGATTCCAGCCTGGGCGTGCCGAAGCGTTCCAGGCGCCATTCCCTCATGCCCGGCTCGGCGGGGACTTCGTACTCGCCCGGTCCTTCGCTGGAGAACGCGCGCACGAGCGTGCCTTGGGCGTCCAAGACTTCCAGGGTCAGCGGGCCGGCGGCGTCCTCGGCCAGGAAGTAGTCGATGTGGGCGCCGCTCGGGGGGTACTCGGGCATGTGCGGCGCGCGTTGTCCGAAGCCGCCTCGGTAGCGGAGGCGGTGGGCGTCCCGGACGGGGTACAGGTGGGCCGCCGCGTTCGCCGTCGTCGCGTCCATGGAGCGCAGGGGCGTCAGGTCGTCCATGATCCAGAAGCCGCGGCCCATGGTGGAGAGGGCTAGGTCGCCTTGCACGAGCTTGATGTCGGTGACGGGCGTGGCCGGGAGGTTGAGCTGGAAGGGCTGCCAAGCGGCGCCGTCGTCGAACGAGACGAACATGCCGAACTCGGTGCCCATGTAGAGCAGGCCCTCCCGCTCGGGGTCCTCGCGCACCACGCGCACGGGATGGTCGGCGGGGACGCCGTTGTCGCCGGTCGCGATGCGCGTCCAGGTGGCGCCGTAGTCGTTGGTGCGGAAGGCGTAGGGGGCGAAGTCGCCCAGCTGGTAGCGCAGGACGGCCACGTAGGCCTTGGCGGGATTGTGATGCGACACCTCGATGGTCTGCACGCGGCCGTGGGGACCGATGCCGGGCGGCGTCACGTCGGCCCAGCTCTCGCCGCCGTCTCTGGTGACGTGCACGGGGCCGTCGTTGGCGCCCGCCCAGATGACGCCGGGCTCCAGCACGGACTCCTGGATGTCGTAGAGGACCGAGAAGTGTTCCTCGCCGGTCACGTCGAGCGTGATGGGCGCGCCCGACACGACCTGGGTCTCCGGCGTGAAGGCGGTGAGGTCGGGCGAGATGGTCTCCCAGGTCTCGCCGCCGTCTTCCGTGACGTGCACGAACTGCGAGCCGTGATAGACCTTGTCGGGATCGTGGGGCGACACGTGGACGGGCACGACGCGCTGGAAGCGGAACTCCAGGTCCTTCGGGTTGTGGCCGTAGAGGTTGGCGAAGCCGACGTAGTACTGCTTCTCCTGTCCCGTCCGTCTATTGTACAGCCCGAAGCGGCCCTTGCAGTTGGCGTAGACGATGTCGGGATCGCCGGGCTTGGGCACGACGGGGCCGGTCTCGCAGCCGCCGTGGGCTTCCCACGCTCCTTGCGCGCCGCCGGGCTCCGAGCGTTCGGGCAGGCTGGGCACCGAGATCGTGGAGTTGTCCTGCTGGCCCGCGTAGAGGCGGTAGGGGAAGTCGTCGGAGACGTCCACTTGGTAGAGTTCGGCCGTCGGCTGGTTGAGCTGGGTGGACCACGTCGCGCCGCCGTCCAGGGACACGTTGGCGCCGCCGTCGTTCGACTGGACGAGGATGTCGGGATGGTCGGGATTGATCCACATGTCGTGGTTGTCGCCGTGGGGCGTGGGACGAGGCGTCCATGTCTCGCCTCCGTCCGTGGACTTCCAGAAGCCCTCCGTCATTCCCCAGAGGACGTCGGGGTCCGTGGGATGGGCCTCCAGGTTGGTGTAGTAGAAGGGGCGGGTGCGGATGGGGCCGAAGTCGGTGACTTGGCGCCACGTGGCGCCGCGGTCGTCGGAGCGGTAGACGCCGCCAGTGTCGGCCGGGGCCTCGATCAGCGCGTACACGCGGTCGGGGTCGGCCGCGCTGACCGCCAGGTCCGACTTGCCGCGCAGGCCGGTGGGAAGGCCCTCGGTGGCCTGCTCCCAGGTGTCGCCGCCGTCGGTCGAGCGGTAGACGCCGCCTTCGAGACCGCCCGAGACGATGGTCCACGGCTTGCGTTCGGCGCGCCACAGGCTGGCGTAGATGGTGGAGGGATCGTCGGGCGCGAACTCCAGGTCCACCGCGCCGGTGCTGTCCGAAACGAAGAGGACGTGCTCCCAGGCGCCGCCGCCGTCCGTGGTGCGGTAGACGCCGCGCTCGGGGTTCGGGGCGAAGGGATTGCCGATCGCGGCCACGTAGGCCAGGTCCGGGTCTTGCGGATGAACCAGCACGGCGCCGGTGTTGCCCGTGCGCTCCAGGCCCGCGTGGCGCCAGGTGGCTCCGGCGTCGGTCGACTTGTAGACGCCCTTGCCGATGATCACGTTGCTGCGAATGCCGTCCGAGCCGGTGGCGACGTAGACCACGTTCGGGTTGGACGGGGCGACCGCGATGGCCCCGATCGAGCCCGTCGCGAAGAAGCCGTCCGAGATGTTGTGCCAGCTGTGGCCGTAGTCCTCCGTCTTCCACACGCCGCCGCCCGTGGCGCCCATGTAGAACGTGGACAGCTGGTCGCGATGGCCGGCGACCGCCGTGACCCGCCCGCCCCGGGAAGGACCGGCGTAGCGGTAGCGCAGTCCGCCGAAGAGCTCCGGCGGGATTGCGGCGGGGGCGAGTCCGGCGGGGGCCAATGCGGCGGGAGCGAGCGCGGCGGAGGCGGGCCCGACGGACGCCTGGCCGCCTTGAGGCGCCTGAAGATGGCTGCCGACCGGTTGCGCCGCGGCAACGGGCGCGGTTGCGAGGGCGGCCAAGGCCCCGGCCGTCAGGATGGACCTGCGTGCCCGCCCGGCAGGCGTCGTGTTCTTGCTCATCGTCATGCTCTCCGTGGATTCCTTCGACTGTCGGCTGAACAATCGGCAAGAGAAGGGACGGGCTCCGGCGCGTCAAGTCGTTGCGCGCCCGTTCCTGGCGCCGCCGCTCCGGTCGGCCATGGCGCCGCTCGCCGCTCCCGTTCCTCGCGCCGCCTCGTTCCCGTTTGCGGCCCCGGCTCCTTCGGGCCACAATTGGGGCACGATGCGCGTCTGTTGGGTGGACCCCATGAACCGGGATCCGCACTTTCTCAACGTGCTCTCGCTGGCGTTGGCGCAAGCGGGTCACGAGGTGCACGTGTGGTCCGTCGCCCGGGTCGGCTTCGAGCCGCCCCCCAGTGTGTCTTGGACTCCGTTCGCGAAAACGGCCCGGGCGCCGTTCTCCCTCAAGAAGAGCCCGGCGATCGCACGCATTACCGCCTCCTACCCGTTCCTCTGGCGCCGGGCTGTCCGGCAGATCGCGGCCTCGGGCGCGCGAGCCGTGCTGGTGACCAGCGGGCTCTTGCTACCGCGATGGGACGCGCGGGGGCTGGGCGCGTTGGCTCGCGCTGGCGTGGCCCCTGTGGTCGTCGTCCATCTGCCGTATCCGGGCTTCTTCGACGATCCGGGCGGCCGGCGGGTCGGCCGGTACGAAGACTTCTACGCCGCCGCCAGCCGGCTCCTCTTCATGAACGCGGACACGCGTGCGCGCTTCCCGCAGAGGTTGTTGGCGGCGGAGGACCGTCGTGGGCGGTGGTTGCGACGCCCTGCACGCTGCGCAGCTTGGCCCCAGCAGAGGTTGGCGGCGCCGGAAGACCGTTGCGCGACTCCAGGGCTTCGCCCAGCACGCCCCGGCGTTCAAGCCCCGCAGAGGTTGTCGGCGCCGGAAGACCGTTGCGCGACCATGCCGGCCCCGCACTACGGACCGATCCTGGAGACGGTCCGAGCCGACCGGGACCTGGCCGGACGCCTGCGCGACTGGGCCGGGGGCGCGCCTGTCGCGACCTTCCTGTCGAACATGCGTTCGGAGCACGGCTTCGAGGACTTGCTGGCCAGCCTTCCGGGAGTGGACGCCCGGCTGGGCGACTGGAGGTTCCTCGTGGTCTCGTCCGCCGTGTCGCGGCGTCGTGCCGCCCGCGTCGAAGCTTCGCTCGAGGCGCTTGGGCTGCGGAGCCGCAGCTGGTGCGTGTGGCGACCGTATCCGCTCGCTGATCTGAAGGCGTACCTCGGCGCGTCGAGCGTCGTCGTGGCGCCGTACCGCGAGGCCACGCAGAGCGCCGCGGTCGCGTCGGCGATCGGCATGGGCGTTCCAATGGTCGCGACCGCGGTGGGCGGCCTCCCGGAGGGCATCCGCGCGGGGATCGACGGCGAGTTGGTTGCGCCTCGCGATCCGGTCGCCTTGGCGAACGCGGTGGCGGAGGTCGCCGCCAATTCGGCCGCCTACAAGCGCCGAATGAAGGCGCGGCCCCGGCCGTCGCGGTCGCCCGGCGCCACGGCCGAGGCTGTCGTCGAGGCGTTGCGTCTAGCGGCTGGTTGCGGTCGGCGGTGACGGGCGGCGCCGGTAGGCGGCCAGCAGTTCTTCGACGGCGCCGCTGGCCCGAACGCGGCCGTCGTGAATCCAAATCGCGCGATCGCAGAACTCGCGGATGATCCGGCTGTCGTGGGAGCAGACGACCAGCGTCTTCTGGTCCGGCGCTTCTTGAATGCGGCGCTTCGCCTTGGCCCTGAAGCGCAAGTCGCTCGTGCCGATCTCTTCGTCCAGGAGAAGCAGGTCCCAGTCGACGCACATGGCGATCGCGAACACCAAGCGCGTGCGCAGTCCGTCGGACAGCGTGCGGGTGGGCATGTAGATGTGCCGACCGATCCCGGACAGACGGTAGACGGCCGGAATCAGTCTGTTGACGGATTTGCGGCGAAGGCCCCGCGTGAGGCCGGCCAGCATGATGAATTCCAGCGCGGTCGCGTCTCCGTAGCCGTGCAGCGAAGTGTCGAAGAGGCACGACACGCGTCCTCGCACTTCGCAGGCGCCTTTGGTCGGGGGATAGATGCCGGCCATGACGCGCAGCAGAGCGGTCTTGCCCGCGCCGTTGTCTCCGATCAGGCCGATCCTCTGTCCTTGCCGAATCGTCAGCGACACGTCGTCCAGAACGGTGATCGCCTTGTCCCCGCGGACCGGTGCGGCGATGCTGTTCAAGAGCGCGGCCCGGCGCGAGCCGTGCTGCGGCGCAGGGAGCCGCAACGACACGGACTGCATTCGGACGGCGACGGCGTCTTGCATGGGATCGGAGGGCACGAGATCAGAGCCAGAAGACGACATTGCGGTGATGCCGGCCGTAGAGAAGCAGGGTGACGCCCGCGCCCACTACGTTCGTGGCCGCCACGACCTGCCACGCGATGTCCGAGACAGGCTCGCCCAGGAGCGGCGCCCGCACGACGTCGATGAAGTGCGTGAACGGATTCGCCGATGCGAGCAGCGCGCGATCGCCTAAGGAATCGGCGCGCCAGAACACGGGCGTGGCGAAGAACAGGAACCGCGAGGCGAGGACGAGCACGTGCTTCGTGTCCGCGAGCCTGGCGCTGACGAGTCCGACCAATGCGGAGACCCAGAACGAAGCGAAGAGGACGGCCGCGAGTCCCAGCGCTGCCGTCGCCAGCTCCGCGACGCCGGGCCGCGCCGCGACGACGAGCACGACGACCATGACGGGCATGTGCATCAGCAAGCGGGCCGCCCCGGCGACGACGTGGCGCAGCACGTACGTGTACAGCGGACTTCGGTGGCTGAGAATCAGGGAGTCCTTGCTTCGAAACAGCTCGGCGCTGGACGTGGCCACCGACGACATGTAGAACCACGCGACCACGCCGACGCCCACGTAGGCGAAGTAGTTCCGGTCGCCCTGTCCGAGCGAGTGGCCGAACACCACGCCCAGGCCGGCGACCCAGAGCGCCATGGCCACGGTTTCCCAGAACGGCCCCAGGAGCGTGCGGCGATAGGCCAGCACGAAGTCGAACCAGCCGGGCATGGCCCACAGCGCCGGTTGGCGGACGGAGCGGGCGATGTCGCGCGATCCGTCTGCCAGCGCGGCGGCGAGGGCGCGCATCACGGACGCGGGCGCGTCACCGCCGGATGGTGCGAAGGACTCTGCCGTCGTCGTCCACGACGAGGATCGGCATCCGCAAGACGTCGTGGCCCAGATGGATTGCTTCGCCTCGGCGGACGGCCGCAGCTGGGTCGCGGGAGCGGTCGGACAAGGCCCAGGAGTCGGCTTGGCCGAGGTCGACGGCATAGCCGAGATCGGCCAGCGACGCGATGGTGACTTCGCTGAGCGGATTCGCGCCGACGTAGGTGTAGGGATCCATCAGCTCTCCCTGGAACACGGAGGCTCTCCAATGCGCATTGCTGCGGCCGGCCGCGTCTCCATTCTCCACTGGCACCTTGGCGCCGGTGTAGCCCGCGCCTCCCGCCGAGTCGAAGGCCGCGCGCGCGGCCGGGCCGGTGAAGTGCGTGTCGGCCAAGGGATTGCTTTCGCTGGACGGATTGGCCAAGAAGCCTTTGCTGTTCCAGAGGGTACCGATTCCGAGGACGTGGCCGATCTCGTGCAAAGCAACGTCGTGCAAGGCGCTGTGGCCGAGATCGGCCGCGTCGAAATCGATCACGCCGAACACGGAAAGGCTGTTGCTGGAGTGGTACAAACAGGGACCTGCCCTGGCCAATGTGCCTTCGGGGCCGTCGATGTCGACGACATTGACGAACACGACTAGGTCGTCGATTTCTGCGTAGATCGAAAAGTGCTGATTGCAGGCCGGGTACGTCTGCCCTGCCACGCGCATGTTCGCAAGGTCGCCGGTGACGATCTGCTCCCAACGCCGGTTTGCGCTCAACGCGACCCCGGGAAGATCGTGCGCCGTCCCCGTGAAGTCGAGCAAGTCGATGTTGTAGCCGGCGTTGTCCGGAGTCGGCAGCACGGCGACCCAGAAGGTCTGCGACGCCGAAGCCCCGCTGGGGTCGGCCGCCGCAACGGTCACCCAGGTGGTCCCAGGCGATCCGGGCCGAATCGCGATCGCGCCTCCCTGCACGGTTGCGTCGGCGCGCGCCGGGCCGCCGATGCTGGCCGCGTATCGAAGCGCGTCGCCGTCGGCGTCGCTGAAGTGAGCGCTCCCTTGCAGCTCCACCGTCGGCCCGCCCACCTGCAGAATCAGCGTCGGGATCTGCGCGCTCGCCGTGGGCGGCGTGTTGGTCCTAGGCCGGAACGCCGTGGCCGTGGCCGTGACGGACGGACCTCCGGCGACGGAGGCCGTCAGCCGTTGCGTGCCCAAGGGATCGCCGAGCGTCCACCGTGTCTCGGCGCGGCCCTGGGCGTTGCTGGCGGCGGTGGCTGGGCTGGCCCGTCCATGGCCCGCCGCCGGCGCGAACGACACTTGGGCGTTCGGCACGGGGGCGCCGGCGGCGTCGCGCAGCTCGACCACCACCGGCGCAGGCAAGGTCTCGCCGTGGACCGCGCGCTGCCGGTCGCCCGCCGCGACGCGAATGGTCGCCACCGTCTGCTCGGGCGCGAGGGCGGTGGCGGCAGCTTGGGCAGAAGGGCCGCCTTCGATCGCCACGGCGGCGGTGAGGCTCTGCGCGCCGGTGCGGTCGCCAAGCGTCCACCGGGTCTGGGCGCGGCCGTCGGCGGCCGTCAAGGCGGTGTCGGGGTCGGCCGTCCCGTCGCCTTGGGCGGGCATGAAGGCCACGCGAGCGCCCGGCACGGGCTCGCCCGCCGCGTCGAGGACCAGCGCCGTCACGGGGTTCGGGAGCGTCCGCCCTTGGATGGCGCGTTGCCCGTCGCCGGCCACGATTCGCACGGCGTTCGCCGTTTCCTCGGGCGTCAGGGCGGTGGCGGCGGCCTGGGCGGACGGGCCGTTCTCGATCGCCACGGCGGCGGCGAGGCTCTGTGCGCCGGCGCGGTCGCCGAGCGTCCACCGGGTTTGGGCGCGGCCGTCCGAGCCCGTCAGGGCGGTGTCGGGGTCGGCTGTCCCGTCGCCCTCGGCGGGCGTGAACGCCACGCGGGCGCCCGCCACGGGCTCGCCCGCCGTGTCGAGGACCAGCGCCGTCACGGAATCTCGGAGCGTCCGCCCTTGGCGGGCGCGTTGTCTGTCGCCGGCCACGATCCACACGGCGTTCGCCGTTTCCTCGGGCGTGAGGGCGGTGGCGGCGGCCTGGGCGGACGGGCCGTCCTCGACGGCCACAGCGGCGGTGAGGTTCTGTGCGCCGGCCCGGTCGCCGAGCGTCCACTGGGTCCGAGCGCGGCCGTCCGAGTCCGTCAGGACGGTGTCGGGGTCGGCCGTCCCGTCGCCTTGGGCTGGCGTGAACGCAACCCGGGCGCCCGCCACGGGCTCCCCCGCGGCGTCCAGGACCAGCGCGGTCACGGAATCTTCGAGCGCGCGCCCCCGAAGGACGCTTTGTCCGTCGCCGGCGACGATCCGCACGGAGTCCGCCGTTTCCTCGGGCGTCAAGGCGGTGGCGGCGACGCGGCCGGACGGTCCCCCAGCGCCGGCGACCGAGATCGAGAGGCTCTGGGCGCCCGGACGATCGCCGAGCGTCCAAACGGCGCTGGCCCGGCCGCTTGCGTCGGTCGTCGCGCTGCCGGGATCGACGGTGCCGTCGCCCGCGGCCGGAGAGAAAGTCACCGCAACCCCCGAGACCGCCGATCCCCTGCTGTCGTTGACCTGCACGACCACGGGCTCCGCGAGCGCGCGGCCTTGGCGCGCGGACTGCCCGTCTCCCGACACCACCTCCAAGGCGGCCGGCGCTTGCGCCACCGTGACGCTTGCCGTGGCGCTCAGCGCCTCGAAGGACGCCGTCAGCACGCCTTCGCCGTTGCCGACGGCCGTGGCCACGCCGCGCGCGCTCACCGTGAACACCTCCGGCCGGTTGGTGCTCCAGGTCGCCGTGCCTTCGAACGCGGCGCCGTACTGGTCGCGGATCGTCGCCGAGAACGCGGCCGTGTCGCCCAGCGAGCTCAGCCGGATCGAGGAAGGCGTGATCGCAAGCGACGTGGCTTGCGGGGGAGCCGGCCCGTCGTCGCACGAGGCCAAGGCGACGCTCGCCAGCAGCGCGGACCACGCCGCGCCGCGGCGAACGCCTCGTCGTCTCCGGCCGAAGAGGTGGTCTCGCATGTCGCCAATCCTTGTTGCAAGGCGGTTGGGGCTGCATGCAACAATAACCCACGGCGTCGGCGAGAACCCACGGCGTCGGCGAGCCCGGCAACCCACCGTGCCGGCGAACCCGGCCTCCGTCCGGCCCTTCGCGGCGTCCTTCCCCGCTTGACGCGCCGCCGGGCGCCTTCGTATCCATACCGGCGTTGCAAGCGGAACCGCCACCCGAGATGCCGCGTCGCGAGGGGACGCTCACCGGTAGCGATGGCGACATGTCGAGCTCACGCGGAAACAGCGGGCCATGGACGCGCAACCGAGGCCCCGCGGCGGGTCGTCGTCGCGCGCGGGCCCGTCGTGGAAGACCCGCGGCCCCAAGTCGCCCAGTGAGCGGGGGCGTGCCGGCCGCCGCGCCCAGCCGCGCCCGTTCCGCGCTTGCGCCCACTCCCTTCGGCGTCTTCGTCGGCCTCCTCGCGGTCGCGAGCGTCGCCCATGTCCTCGTGCGGACGTCCACGTACGGCGGCGCCATGGGCGGAGACGCCGTGAGCTACATGTCCACGGCCGCCAATCTCGTCGACGGGCACGGACTGCAGGACTTCAGAGGCGCGACGTTGTTTGCTTGGCCGCCCCTGTTTCCCGTGCTCACGGCAGCCGTCGGGGCGCTGGGCCTCGACCCCTTGACGGCCGGCCGCATCCTCAACGCCACGGCGCTGGGATGCGTCGTCTTGGTCTCCGGATTCTGGCTCCGGCGAGCAGTCTCTTCCGCCGCCCTGGCCGCCGCCGCCGTCACCGTCGTGGCGACGTCGTACCCGCTCGCCTTTCACGCTTCGCATCTCAATTCCGAATTGACGTTCATCCTGTTCGTCTTGCTGGCTCTCGTCGCCCTGGGACGCTGCTTGCAGCACGGCGAGAGCCGTCCGGCCTTGGCTGCGGCCATCTTTTGTTCGATGCTGGCGGTCATGACGCGGTACGCCGGGGTGGCGCTGGTCCTCTCGGGCGCGCTCGTGCTCTTGGGACAGGCGCGACTGCGTCCGCGCGTACGTCTTGTGCGGGCATCGGGCTACGCCGTCGCTTCCCTCTTGCCGCTCGGTGCGTGGACCGCCCGCAATTGGCTGTCGTTCGGACAGTGGAAGCGGACCGGACCGAACCTCGGCGACTATGGGCCGACCGACCTAATGGCGCAGCTCTTCCAAGCGCCGGCGCGCGCGATCCTGCCCTGGGACGCGCCCGGATGGGCCGTCTGGATTCCCTGGGCCGCGGCGCTGTTGCTGGCCTTGGCGTGCGCTTGGGCGGCCGTTCTCACGTCTCGACGAGGCGAGGGCTTCTCGGAAGCGGCGTCCGCTTGGCCGTTCGGAGCGTTCGGCGTCGTGTACCTTCTGTTCCTCTTGTTCACTGTGTCTCGGTTCAGCGACCTGGGCTTGGATCAGCGGTTCCTTCTGGTCGCCTACGTACCGTTTGTGCTGTGCGGCACGTGCTTGTTCGACCGGTTCCTGCTCACGGAGACGCGACATCGGAGCGCTAGGGCGGGGCGCATGTTGGAAGGCATGGCCGTCGCGGCTTGCGCGGCCGCTGTGTTTCTTGGAATTCGGGACAATTTCCGAACGACTCGCGAAGCATTGCGAGAAGGCTTCTACGGGCGATCGTACAACGTTGCGTCGTGGGACGAGTCCGAGACCGTGCAGTTCCTGAAGTCCAACCCTGCCGACACGCGGATATACGCGAACCGGTTTGGTCTCTTGCACGCGGCGCTCGCGCTCAAGCAGGGCAAGAACGTTCGCGGCATGTATCCGACGTTGCCCAAGGACGAAGACGCGCTCCACAGGTTGGCAGGAAGATTCGACGTCGTGTGGTTCAAGCAGGACAGCGAAGAGGGATACGAATACGACCACCGGACCGTGGCCGCGATGCCCGGCGCGGAAGTGCTGGCCGACTTGCGGGACGGCGTGGTGATTCGCGTGTCCGGACCTCGAACCCGGCCGCCGGGGGGTTCCAGCCTGCCGCCGGGGGGTTCCAGCCCGCCGCCGGGGGGTTCCAGCCCGCCGCTGGGGGGTTCCGGCCTGCCGCCGGGGGGTTCCAGCCTGCCGCCAGGGGGTTCCAGCCTGCCGCTGGGTTCCAGCTTGCCGCAGGAACGTTCTGGCGCCTCGCCGGGGGGTTCCGGCCCGTCGCTGGACTTGTGCCCGTGACTCGTGCATGGGGCTCACGAGGCGCCGCCCTCTTCTGGGTTCTTGTGCTGGCGCTCGGCGTGGTCGGTGCCCAGATGGCCAGCTTCGACAGGGAGGGCGGCCTGCATCCGGACGAGCACGTCTTCATCCTGATGGCGGCCCACGTGCTGGACGGGGGCTTGCCGAACGTGGGGCTCGTCGACATCAAGCCGCCCTTGTTCTTCTACTTGCTGGCCGGGGCGTTCGCGCTCTTCGGCGAGACGCTGGCCGTGGCAAGACTGTTCGGGGACTTGTCGATCTTCGCGCTTTGCGTGGCCACGTTCGGGGTGGCCCGTCGCTGGACCGGCCCTACGTGCGCCGGACTGGGCGCTCTCTTGGTCGTCGCCGCAACGGCGGGAAACTTGGGCCAGGCCACGCTGACCGATTTTGCGGCGATGGCGTTGCTCATGGGCAGCTTGTGGGCGGCGCTCGCCGGTCGGCGGAGTCATTGGTTGGCGGGATGGGCGGGCCTCTTGGCTTCGGCGGCGGTGCTCGTGCGCCTCAACTTGTGGGTTTCGGCCGCGGCGTTGGGCGCGTGGCTGGCGTTCTGCGCGTGTCGCCGTTCCGGGGCGCGCACGGACTGGACTGCGAGCCGGCCCGGAGCGTTGCGGACCGCCGGACCGCTCCCGGCCGCCCACGGGCTGGACGCCGTCGAGGCGGCCCGGAGCGATGCGGCTTCGAGTCGCGCGGGGCGGCGGGCGGGCTGGGCGTCCTTGTGGGCGTTCTCGGCGGCCGGGTTGGCGCTGCCGTTGCTCTTCGTCTTCCTCTACTGGCGCGCGGACGCTCTCGCGGACCTGCGCTTCTTCACGATCGACGTCCCGCTGTCGTACAGCGCCCAGGGCAGCATGGGCGACGCCATCGAGAGCCTGGTCATGCGGATCTCGCGGGACTTGTTCGAGCACCGGCCGATCCTGACGACAGTCTTCGCCGCCGGCATGACGGCGGGCGCCGTGTCGGCGCTGCAACGACTGCGCGGCCGGCCAGGAGCGGAGCGTGCCCCCTCTCGATCGCCGCTCCCGGCCGTGCAACGCTCGCGCCACCGTCCAGCAGCAGGAAAGGCTCTTCGTCCCAGCGCGCGTCCGGACTCCAAGGCCCATGCAACGCCCGCCCGCGCCGGAGCCCGTGGTCCGCATGCGCGTCTGGACGCCCCGGACAGTAACGACGAACTGCTCTTGGTTCTCATGGCCGGGGCATTCTGCGTCGCCTTGCTCACCGCCGGCGTCACGTCTGTTCACTACATCTACTGGGGGGTCCCCTTGGGCGCCGTCTATGCGGCTCGCGGCGCCGAACGAGCGACTGCGTTCGCGGGCCGATGGGTGGGACCGTGGCCGCTTCGCGCGCCGCGCATCGTCTTCGTCGTCGCCGTCGCCGCGACCACCATTCTGGTGGCTTTCGGCCTCCGCGAAAGGGCCGCGCAGCCTCGCCTGGTCCAGCCCGTTCGCCTTGCCGCGGAAGCGATTGCCGCCGACCGGCGGCCCGGCGACGGCGTATGGCCCCTCGACAAGCTCATCGCGTCGTGGTACCTCGGCGTCGACTCGCCCCTTCCCTTGGCCTTCCCGTGGAACCTGTCCGCGCCCGCCGTGCTGCGGCCGCTCGTGGATTCCGGCCGCCTCCCCGCGCAGCCTCTGCAAGCCGCCATGGAGACGGCACCGGCCTACCTGCTCGTGCGCTCCGACGGCGGCGGCCCCTTTCGGCCGCCCGGCTTCATCGTCAGGTACGATGCCGGGGCCGCCGCGCGCTTGGCCCAATGGGTGCGCGACGACTATGCCCTCTTCTACGACGCAGGCGGCGTCGCGGTCTACAAGGCCAAGGACCGTTCGTGACGACGGAACCCGCTCGTCCCGGGACCCCCCGGCCGGCACGACTCGCCCGCCCGCGGACCGGCGCATACGAGCCGCCGCGCACGGGGGCGGCTGGGAGCTCTTGCGCGCGAAGGAGCAGCACGACATACGATCCGCCCGCGCACGGGGGCGGCCCCGCCGCCTTCGGCGCCCAGAGCGACGACGACATACGACCCGCTCGCGCACGGGTGCGGCACAACTCGCGCACATGGACTTCGAGCCGGCTTCGAGCCAGCTTCGGGCAGCGAGGCGCCGCCGTCTTCTGGGCTGTGGCGCTGGCGCTCGGCGTGGCAGGCGCCCAGATGGCCAGCTTCGGCAAGGAATACGTGCACATAGACGAGCACTTGTACATCGTCTTGTCGGCCCACGTGCTGGACGGAGGCTTGCCGAACGTGGGAATCTTCGACAACAAGCCGCCTTTGTTCTTCTACTTGCAGGCGGGCGCTTTCGCCCTCCTGGGCGAGACGCTGGGCGTGGCGAGACTGTTCGGAGACTTGTCGATCTTCGCCATCTGCGTCGCCACGTTCGGGATCGCCCGGCGGTGGACCGGCCCCGTGGAAGCGGGACTGGGCGCCCTTCTGGTCGTTGCCGCCACGGCGGGCACCTTGGGCCAAGCGACGCTGACCGACTTTCCGGCCATGGCGCTGCTCGTGGCCAGTCTGTGGGCGGCGCTCGCCGGCCGGCGACGCCCGTGGTTGGCGGGATGCGCGGGCTTCCTGGCGTCGGCGGCCGTGCTCGCGCGCCTCAACCTGTGGACCTCGGCCGCGGCGATGGGCGCGTGGCTGGCGTTCTGTGCGTGGGGGCGCTCCCGGCGCCCACCGGATGAACCAGATGGCTTGGTGGACCGAGTCGAGGCACAGGGGGCGCTGCCGCCGGCCATCGGATGGACCATCGAGGCGACCCGGAGGCGGGAGGCTGCGAGCCGCTCGCCGGTGCCCACGGGGTCGGAACTCGCGCCGCGGACGGGGCCCTTCCCCGGCGCTCACGGATGGACGCCCTTCCTGTCGTTCTCGGCGGCCGCCTTGGCGCTGCCGTCGCTCTTCGTCTTCCTCTACTGGCACGCGGACGCCCTCTCGGATCTGCGCTTCTTCACGATCGACGTCCCGTTGTCCTACAGCGCCCAGGGCAACATGGGCGACGCGATCGAGAGCCTGGTCACATGGGTCCCGCGCTCTCTGCTCCGCCACCAGCCGCTCTTGACCCTTGTCTTCGCCGTCGCCATGACAGCCGGAGGCGCCACGGCGTTGCAGCGACTGCTTCGCCGTCCCGAAGCCGCTGTTCGCGATGCAAGCGCCCCGCCGGACAAGAACGACGAATTGCTGTTGGCGGTCATGGTCGGAGCGTTCTGGGTCGCTTTGCTCACCGCCGGCGTCGTCAATGATCACTACGTCTACTGGGGCGTGCCCTTGGGCGCCGTCTATGCGGCTCGCGGCATTGCGCGCGCGACCGCGCGGATCGACCGCCTGCCGGACCCCTGGCCGGCTCGCGCAAG
Source organism: Longimicrobiales bacterium (assembly GCA_965242735.1). GTDB lineage: Bacteria > Gemmatimonadota > Gemmatimonadetes > Longimicrobiales > Gaopeijiaceae. The sequence continues at coordinate 559,633 of OZ251497.1, forward strand.
AGGAATCGTCGCCGCGTTTGCCTTCTCTGCCGTCGCCGGCTTGCTGGCGTCGGCCCTCCACGAGCGAGCGACCCAGCCCCGACCTGTCCAGCCCGTCCGCCTTGCCGCGGAAGCGATTGCCGCCGACCGGCAGCCCGGCGACGGCGTCTGGCCCCTCGACCACCCCATCGCGTCCTGGTACCTGGACGTTGGGTCTCCCATCCCGATGATCTTCCCCGACAACCTGGCGAAACCCGCCATGTTGCGGCCGATCGTTGAGTCCGGCCGCCTCCCCGCGCGGCCCCTGCGAGCCGCCATGGAGACGGCGCCGGCCTACCTGCTAGCGCGATCCGACGCCAAGCCGGGCTTCCGGCCGCCCAAGTTCATGATCGACTACGACGCCGGGGAGGCCGCGCGCTTGGCCGACTGGGTGCGCGACAACTACGCGCTCTTCTACCACGCGCACGGCATCGCCGTCTACAAGGCCAAGGACCGCTCGTGACGACGGATGCCCTCAGTTTTGGAGCGGCGCACCGGAAGGACGTGCCCGCATCTGCACGCTTGGGGCGGCGGGCTGGCACGACTCGTCCGCACACGGACCGGCGCGCGGCTCCTGCACAGGGGCTTCAAGCTGGCTTGAGGCAGCGAGGCTGCACGGTCTTCTGGGTTCTGACGCTGGCGCTGGGCGTGGCAGGCGCCCAGATGGCGAGCTTCGGCCGGGAACATGTGCACATTGACGAGCACGCCTTCATCGTGATGGCGGCCCACGTGCTGGACGGCGGATTGCCGAACGTGGACATGTTCGACTTCAAGCCGCCCTTGTTTTTCTACTTGCTGGCGGGTGCCTTCGCCGTCTTCGGCGAGACGCTGGGCGTGGCGAGGCTGTTCGGGGACTTTGCGATCTTTGCGCTTTGCGTGGCCACGTTCGGGATCGCCCAGCGTTGGACTGGTCCTGTGGCAGCCGGGCTGGGCGCTCTTCTGGTCGTTGCGGCCACGGCGGGAGACTTGGGCCAAGCCACGCTGACCGACTTTCCGGCGATGGCGCTGCTCATGGGCGGCTTGTGGGCCTTGTTCGCGGGGCGTCGGAGTCCGTGGTTGGCGGGATGCGCGGGCTTCCTCGCCTCGGCGGCCGTCCTCGCGCGCCTCAACTTGTGGGTCTCGGCCGCGGCGATGGGCGCGTGGCTGGCGTTCTGCGCGTGGGGGCGCTCCCCGGGGCCTGGACCCTCGAGGCGGCCCGGAGCCAGGCCGGTTGGCGCCATTCGCAGCGGACGGCGGACTGGGCGCCCCTTTTTGGCGTTCTCGATGGCGGCCTTGGCGTTGCCGGCGCTCTTCGTCTTTCTCTATTGGCGAGCGGACGCTCTCGCCGATCTGCGCTTTTCGATGATTGACCTGCCTCTGTCGTACAGCGCCCAGAAGAGCGTGACGGATCAGGTCGAAAGTCTGTTCACTTGGGTTCCTCGGGCCTTGCTCGGGCATCGGCCGATCCTGACGGTGGTCTTCGCCGTCGGCGGGGCAGTGGGCATCGTCTCGGGCCTGCAGCGCCTGCGCCGCCCGTTCAGCGCCCGCTCCCTCGGGATCGCAGGACGCCCCGCAAGCGCCAAGCTGCAATGGTTGCGCCGCCGTCCATGCGCAGAGCCCGCCCCGAATTCTCTTGAAGAAGGTGGAGATGCAGGACGTCGCGAAGGAGGCACGGGCGCCCGCCCTGTCGGACTGGACGACGAGCTGCTCCTGGCGCTCATGGCCGGGGCGTTCGGGGCCGCCCTGCTCACTGGCGGCGCCATGAACGATCAGTATGTTTTCTGGTGCGTTCCCTTGGGGGCCGTCTATGCGGCTCGCGGGGTGGAGCGAGCGATCGCGTCGGCAAGAGGGTGGTGCCCCTGGCCTGCTCGCATGCCGCGAATGGTCGCCGTCGGCGCTTTCGCTGTCGTCGTCGGCCTGCTGGCTTCGGCGCTTCACGAACGAGCGACGCAGCCTCGCCCGGCCCAGTCCGTCCGCCTTGCCGCAGAAGCGATTGCGGCCGACCGGCAGCCCGGCGACGGCGTTTGGCCCCTCGACAGACCCATCGCCTCCTGGTACCTGGAAGCGGATCCGCTTGTCCCCTTGGCCTTTCCGTGGCACCTGCAATGGCCCGCCATGATGCGGCCGCTCTTGGACTCCGGCCGTCTTCCCGCGCAATTCCTCCAAGACGCCATGGAAACGGCACCGGCCTATCTTCTCCTGGGCTCCGACGACAAAGGTCCCTTCCGGTTGCCGGGCTTCTTCTACGACTACGACGCCGCGGAGGCCGCGCGCTTGGCCGATTGGGTTCAAGACAACTACGCGCTCTTCTACGACGCGCACGGCGTCGCCGTCTACAAGGCGAAGGATCGCTCGTGACGACGGAACCGCTTCGCCCCGCGGCCGTGCGCTGGAACGACTGGACCCAGGCGTCCGTGCCGGCTCCGGCGGACTTCCGTCCGACCCTGCCGGTCAGCGTGATCGTGCCCTTCTATCAGTCTCACGCACACGCCCTGCCCAAGACGCTGGCGGCGCTCGAAAGCCAGTCCTATCCGCGTCGCCTCTTCGAGGTCGTGATCGTCGACGACGGCTCCGATCCGCCGCTCGCGCCCCTTCGAGACACGCCCTTCGAAGCCAGGGTCGTCCATCAGGAGAGGCGCGGCTTCGGACTGGCCAGAGCCCGCAACGCGGGTGTCCGCAACGCCGCCCACGACATCCTTCTGTTTCTGGACAGCGACATTCTGGCCGGCCCCGGCTGGATCGCCGCTCACGCGAGGTGGCACCACGCCGTCGCCGACGCCTTGACGTTGGGCGGCATGTTGTACGTCGACACGCAAGACATCGACGCCGAGACGGTCCGCGGCGCCGAGGGCTCCCTGGCCGGCTTGCTGGCGGGACGCCGGGCGGATCCGCCGCGGTCGGAAGGCCTCTTGCGCCGCACCAACGATCTGCGCGCCAAGGACGACGCGATCTTCATGGCCATGGCGGGCAACAGCTTCGGCGTGCGAAGGGCCTTCTACGAAGAGATCGGCGGCAGCGACGAGTCCTTCGCGCGCTGGGGATACGAGGACACGGAGTTCGCCTACCGGACCTATGTGCGCGGCGGCTTGCTCGTGCCGGTCCGCGACGCGGTCGCGTGGCACCAGGGACGCTTCGACGAAGAGCGAAGCCGCCGGGGCAGCCGAGCGCAGCGCCCCATGGCGTCGCACCGGATCGCTCACCGGCTGTTTCGGGGCGACCGGCCCGGCCGGATCTTCGACGTGCCCGAGTTCGTGGTGACGCTTCACGCCGCCGGCGTCCCCGCCGAGCGCGTGATCGAGGACGTGTCGCGCCTCCTCGCCGACCGCGTCCACGACATGGTCGTGCGAGTCGTCGCGGACGGGGGAAAGGGCGACGGCGTTGCGTCGGTGATGCTCGAGGAAGCATTCGGCGCGGACCCGCGAGTGCGGCTCTCGGCCGTCGGAAGCGCTTTGGACGACTTTCCGGCCTCGCCGTTTCAGGTCGCGATGCCTGCGGGCGCGGCGTTCGGGCGTCACCTGGTGCACCGCTTGCGCAACCGACTCGGCGGCGCCGCCGCCGTTCGCGTCTCCCTTTCGGGCGGCGCCCACGTCGAACTGGCGCGAGCCTGGGCTCTGCACCGCGCGCGGCGGGCGGGCGGGCGGCTGGAGGACTACGGAGACGTGCGCATGTTGCCGCCCCGGGCCATGAGGGCCGGCCGTTCGAGGACGGGCGGGGCCGCGCCTGCGCGGGCTGGGCGGGAACCCTATTCGAAACGCCGTCGCCTGGCCGACTCCGTGCGCCGGGTGAGCAGTCTTGCGGACGCCTGGGCCTGGGTCAGGTGGGCCGCCTACCGGTGCCGCCGCCTGGTTGCGCGGTCCTCGCGCCTTCGATGAGGGCGCCGAGCGGCGAGCGGGATGGGTGCGGATGAGGGGCTTGACGCGGCTGCGCCAAATGGTGCGCGACGTCGGAGAGTCGGTCGAGGCATGGACGCCCGCGGCGCTGGTCACGCTCGGCTGGCGCGCCGCCAACCGGAGGCGGCTCGCGCGCTGGTTCGTCGCGCACGGCCTTCGCGGCGGGCTGGATCGCGGCGCGGCGCTGGTTGGCAAGCTGACCGCCCCCATGCGTTCTCGGCCGCGCCGGACCCGGCCGGCTGGCCGTTCCGCACGGGGGGCGCCGAAAATCCGCCAGGGCGAAGAAGCCTTGCACGCGTCCGGTCGTTCCGCAGAGCGGGGGCCCTCGTCCGGCGCCGCCGATGCCGGACCTGCTGCCTCGGCACTGCGCCGTGTACCTGTCCAGCGGAATGCGCCCGTCGCGCCGCCGCCGTTCAATTTGCGCGTCTGGAACCCGGTACGTTGGCGCCGGACTGTCGGAGACTACGTCGTCGCGTTGGGCCCCGTGCGACGGTTGCCGCCCGGCGTCGCCGCTCGAGGCGAAGTGCGACCCTGGGACCTCTTCGGCCTCCGTCGCGCGCATCACGTCAAGGACGTGGCCGCCTTCCACGCCAATCCCGAGGCCCGCGCCGCCACGCTCGCCCGCGTCGCCGCCACGGGCGCCCTGGTCCACTTGGCGGACGGCGGAGCCGAGGTTCGCAGCCTTCTCGGCGAAGAGCTGCACGGCCTGATGGAGCGAGATCCCGCCGGGCTTGGCCCTCACGCCCGAGAGGCGCACAGCATTTGCATGCGCCGCCTGGCGTTGCGCGGCTGCTGGCTCGGCGACCAGAAGCGACGGCGCGACCAGGGCGCAGCCGACGGCAGCCCGGGACAGCCTGCCCGCGAGACGGCGGGCAACCTAGGAGTGCTTGCTCGCGAGACCGTCGGCGACCCTGGCGGGCCTGCACGGGCCGCGGCGGGCAGCCTCGACGCGGCCGGCGCTCGCGAGGACGCCGCGCTGCCCCTCGTGTCCGTGCTGCTGGCGACTCGCCGGGCCCGGTTCCTGCCCCGCGCGCTGGCGTCCGTGGCTCGTCAGACCTATCCCCGGCTCGAACTCGTGCTCGCACTGCATGGCGACGAGTTTCGCGACGTCGATCTCGCGGCCGCCGGTCTCCCGCGTTCGGCCCAGCAGCTCCAAGTCCCGGCGCAACAGCCTCTGGGCGCCGTCCTCGCCGCGGCCGCGGCGGCCTCCTCCGGCGACCTGCTTGCCAAGATGGACGACGACGACGCGTACGGTCCCGACCATGTGTGGGACTTGGTCTTGGCCCGCGAGTACTCGGGCGCTCAACTGGTGGGCAAGGGGCTCGAGTTCGTGTACTTGGCCGCGACGGACGAGACGGTTCATTTGCACGCGGGCCGCGGAGAAGACTATCGCACGATGACGGTGGCCGGAGGCACCCTGCTGATTTCGCGCCGCGACCTTGCGCGCGCCGGTGGCTGGCCGCCGGTGCCTCGAGGGGTGGACAAGACGCTGATCGAACGCGTTCTTCGTGCGCGGGGATGCGTCTACCGCGCCCACGGGGCCGAGTATGTGATGATCCGCCGACAAGAAGACCATACCTGGACGCCGCCGGACGACTACTTCGCGCGAAGAGCGACGACGGCGAGACAGGGATGGCGGCCCGAGTTCGCCGGGCTGCCGGCGGACGAGCCTCCGCCCGTCCTGCGCACATGCGATTCCGGCCGGCCGTCGCGAGAGGAGCCATGAACCTAGCGCACAGCCGGGTTTGCACGCTCCCCGCCCGGTGCGTGACCTGCCCGTGACGCTGGCGGGCAGCGCCCAGCGGTTGCGGTCGCTCGCCGGCCGGCCGCGAGTCCTCCGGGACATGGTGGCCGAACTGCTCCACGGACGGTTCGGCGAGGCGGCGAGAATTGCGCGGGCAGGGTCGGGAAGTCCGGACCTGGGGGCGGAGAAGATCGTGTCGCACAGGTTCCGATGCCTTTGGCTCTGCGTTCCCAAGGTCGCGTCGCGCAGCATCGCCCGCGCCTTGGCCAACGCCGATCCGGACGCCGAAGTCGTTTCGGGCCGGAGCTTGGCCGCGCTGTTGGCCGGCCGCCCTGAACTGGCGGACTACTTCAGATTTGCGTTCGTGCGCAGTCCCGTTGCCCGTGCGCTGTCGCTGCACGCGGAGCTTCAATTCGGACAGGCGCGCAACCGAGGCGCGCAACGGCGAGCCAAGCGCGAGAAGCGCGAATGGTTCTTCGCTCGCTGCCCGGGACTGAAGCGGACAGACACGTTCGACGCCTTCTGCGGTTGGCTGGCCACCCCGTACGGGTCCGACGAGTTCGCGGACCGTCACTTCCTCTCGCAGCACTTGCAGATCCGCGGGCCGGACGGCCGCTTGCCCGACTTCGTGGGACGGCTGGAGAATCTGGACGCCGACTGGGGCAGCGTCGTTGCCAAGCTGGGGCTTCCCGCCGAGCCTCTGCCAATGCTGAACACGATGGCGGGATGGGACGCCGCCGCGAACGAAGCGGACGCGTTGCGCCAAGACGCCGAGGGGAGCGTCACGCCCGCCGCTCGGGCGCTGTTGCGAGTTCGCTACGCCGAGGACTTCCGGCTTGTGGAGGCGGCATCCACCGGGGACCGCGTGGGAACCGGCAACTAGCGGCGAAGCCGGCCGGCCAGCCGGGCGACCGCCCACCGAGCCATGCATGTGCAATAGACGGCTTGCAGCGGCCAAGTCGCAATGGCGAACCGCAGAACCGCTTGCGCCAAGAACGCCGTGCCCACCATGTGGGCGTGCACCATCACGCTCGCGACCGCGCCGACCATTAGGTCCGCGCTTCGCTCTTCCGGGGCTCGGCGAACCCGCTCCGCAACGCACAGCACGACGATCGCCAACGAAGCCAGGAACGAAGCCGCGGCGCCCAAGCGGCCGGCAAGGACGACGGCGGCCGGCTCGGGCCGCACGGCCGGAGGAGCAATAAGCTCAGCCTCCACGAAGACCGGATCGTCTTCCAGCCCTGCCACTAGAGACGCATAGCGCGCGGCAAGAGCGGCGTCGTTGATCGAGTACAGGAACCAGAGCGACCTCCACTGAAGGAACGCGTCGGCCATCCATCCGCCGGGCCTCGACAACAGCATCGCGAGCGCGAGTTCGCCCAGCAACGCTGCCCCGCTGCGTCCCCTCGTCTCCGCCAAGTCGGCGACTCGCCACCGCGTCTCCCGCCAGTACCGGGGCATCTCGATCGCGGCCTCGGACTGCCGCAGGACGACGGCGCGAATGCGCCAGTCCGGCGCGCGCTGAAGGAGTTCGCGCAACGGCGCGGCGCTCGCCCGAGAATCGGCCACGAAGTCCGCCAGCGCGGCGTCCTTCCGAATGCGCTCAGGCAGGTCGGGCTCGGAGATCATCATGTTTGCCTTGGCAAACAAGCGGCGATTCATTATTCCGACTTGCGTCGCCGAGGACGCGTTCGGAACGAACTGCCGGCCGAAGTCTTCCAGCAGGAGCAGTGCCGCCATGGGCACTGCGAACGCGACGGCCATCCGCCATCTCCGTCCCTTGCAACGATCCCAAACCAGCCAAAGCGCCAAGGGCCACGCCGCCACAAAGAACAACGCCGACGGACGCGCAGTGGCGGCCAAGCCCATCGAAGCGGAAAAAGCAACGGCCCGCCACAAACTCGGATGTGCAAAGAACAAGGCCAAGAATCCTGTCGCGACGCACGCGAACGGCACGAACAGAGCCTCGGAGAGCACATAGGCATGGAACCGCGGCGCCGCGCTGGCCGCGAGAGCCAGCGCAACCACCGCCACTGTCCATGGATCGCCAAGCCGCCGGGCCGCATTGCCCGCGCCGGCCCGCCGCCCCCCTCCGGAGACGCTTCGGGCCGCCCCCTGGCGCGTGCGCTTGTCCTCGGCGCCTCCCCGGCCGACAGCCCGACCCACGGCCCATCCCATGAAGACGACCGACACGGCCATGACGACCAGCTGCACCCTCTGCACGGCCTCCACCGTCCCGAAGACGACGCGGACGGCCTCGACGAAGAAGGGATATCCGAGCGTCCGGTACCGCAGGCTCGACGAAGACAGAAAGAACGACTGGCTGTCTCCGTGAAGCATGTCCGGACCCAACGGCGACCAGACGTGCGGGCCGATTGGATCGGACCAGAACGCCGCGACGTAGGCCAGGGCGAGCGCGACTGCGATCCACGACGAAGCGGCGGGCTTTGTGAGCGTCATCGCTCAACAATCGCCCAATCCCGCTCGGAAGACAACGAGAGCGGCGCGGCGATCGCCCGGCTTCCGGCAAGCCCTCAACGTCGAAGCCGGTCGGCCAACCGGGCGACCGCCCACCGCGCCATGCATGTGCAATAGACGGCCTGCAAAGGCCAAGTCGCAACGGCGAACCGAAGGACCGCTTGCGCCAAGAACGCCGTGCCCACCATGTGGGCGTGCACCATCACGCTCGCGGCCGCACCGGCCATCAAGTTCGCGCTTCGCTCTTCAGGGGCTCGTCGAACGCGCTCCGCAACGCACAGCACGACGATCGCCACCGAAGCCAAGAACGAAGCCGCGGCGCTCAGGCGGCTGGCCAGCACGACGGCGGCGGGCTCCGGCCGCACGGCCTCGGGAGCAATAACCTCGGCTCCCACGAAGACCGGATCGTCTTCCAATCCTTCCACCAGAGACGCGTATCGCGCAGCAAGGGCGGCGTCGTTGATCGAGTACAGGAACCAGAGCGCCCTCCACTGAAGGGACGCGTCGGCCATCCATCCGCCGGGCCTCGACAACAGCATCGCGAGCGCGAGTTCGCCCAGCAGCGCGTCCCTGGTGGTGCCCCTTGCCTCCGCCAAGTCGGCGACGCGCCGCCGCGTTTCCCGCCAGTACCGGGAGTACTCGATCGCTCCTTCGGACTGCCGCAGGACGACGGCCCGAATGCGCCAGTCCGGCGCGCGTTGCAGGAGTTCGCGCAAGGGCGCGGCGCTGGCCCGAGAATCGGCCACGAAGTCCGCCAGCGCGGCGTCCTTCCGAATGCGCTCAGGCAGGACGGGCTCGGAGATCATCATGTTCGCCTTGGCAAACAAGCGGTGATTCATTATTCCGACTTGCGTCGCCGAGGACGCGCTTGGAACGAACTGCCGGCCGAAGTCTTCCGCCAGGAGCAGCGCCGCCATGGGCGCCGCGAACGCGACGGCCGTCCGCCATCTCCATCCCTTGCAACGATCCCAAACCAGCCAAAGCGCCAAGGGCCACGCCGCCACGAAGAACAACGCCGACGGACGCGCGACGGCGGCCAAGCCCATCGAAACGGAACAGACGCCGGCCCGCCACAAACTCGGATGTGCAAAGAACAAGGCCAAGAATCCTGTCGCGACGCACGCGAACGGCACGAACAGAGCCTCGGAGAGCACATAGGCATGGAACCGCGGCGCCGCGCTGGCCGCGAGAGCCAGCGCAACCACCGCCACTGTCCATGGATCGCCAAGCCGCCGGGTCGCATTGCCCGCGCCGGCCCGCCGCCCCCCTCCGGAGACGCTTCGCCCCCCCCCCCGCTCGCCGCCGGTGCCTCCGCGGCTCGCAGCGCGACCCACGGCCCATCCCATGAAGACGACCGACGCGGCCATGACGACGAGCTGCACTCTCTGCACGGCCTCCACCGTCCCGAAGACGACGCGGACGGCCTCGACGAAGAAGGGATATCCAAGCGTCCGGTCCCGCAGGCGCGGCGAAGTAAAGAAGAACGACTGGCTGTCTCCGTGAAGCATGTCCCAACCCAGCGGCGACCAAACGTGGGGACCGATCGGATCGGACCAGAACGCCACGACGTAGGCCAGGGCAAGCGCGATCGCGATCCACGACGAAGCGGCGGGCTTTGCGAGCGTCATGGCTCAACAATCGCCCAAGCCCGCTCGGGAGACAAGTGAGAGCGGCGCTGCGGCCGCCCGCCTTCCGGCAGTCGTCCAGCGTCCGCGGTCGTAGCTTCCGGCACGCCCTGGCCGCCACGCCCTGGCCGCACGCCGGCCGTCGCCCTTCGCCATGCCCGGTCCTCGGCGGTTCGTCGGGCCACGCCGCTCTTGGGAGACGGCAGAGGGGCAACAGCCGTGGATAAAGTCCCTCCCTTGCCGGGTCGGCGTTAGGTTGGAGAGACGGGACGATTCCCTCGGCGGAGAACGGCGATGGCAACAGGCAGGCGACCAAGCGGAGCGCGAGTTCCTCGGATGCGAGCTGACGAGCAACCCGCCGGACCATTGGGGGCCGTACGCTTCGCTGCCCGAGACGCTCGACGAGGCGGAACGGCAGCTGGCGGAGTTGGGCGGCGGCGCGGCGACGGAAGTGGCGTGCGACAAGGGGTACCACTCGAACAGGAGGATGACCGATCTGGCGGAGCGGGGGTCGTCCAGCCTTCCTTCCCTGGAGGCGCACCATGAGCGAAAGCCAACACGTTGAGTGGAAGGAATCCTGGCACGACGACTATCTCAAGTGGATCTGCGGGTTTGCGAACGCTGTGCCGCGAGAAGCGATCCGCGAGGCAGTGGTCAACGCGGTGATTCATCGAGACTACACCCGCCCGGCACCCAGTCAGATTCGAGCCTACGACGATCGGATCATGCTCTGGAATCCGGGTCGTCTGCCGGAGGGGTGGTCGCTGGAGAAGCTGACGGGGAGTCATCCGTCGCAGCCGCACAATCCGGTGATCGCCAACGCGTTCTTTCGGGCAGGACTGATCGAGGCCTGGAGCCTGGGCGTGCAAAGGATCATCGCAAGTTGCAAGGAGTTGGGCAGTCCCCTGCCCGAATGGCGGATTGAGTCCGAGGACGGGCTGTGGGTCGAGTTCCCGTTCTCGGCTTGGTACCGGGCAGCCGACGCGAGGGCCGCAGGGAAGGCCACGGATCGAGAAACTACCCAAGAAGTGCCAGAGACTACCCAAGAAACACGGGAGGCTACCCAAGAAGTCGCATCCACTACCCAAGAAACTGCCCAAGAGGTTGTGGATGCTACCCAAGAAGGCGTGCCCGCTGCCCAACAAGTCGCACCCACTGCGACCGCGACGGCTCCCACTTCTCGCGAACGTATCCTGGCCCTGCTCAAGGCCGAGCCACGAATCACCCGGCGACTCTTGGCCGAGCGAATCGGCATCACGCCGAGCGGCGTCAAGTACCATCTGACCAAGTTGCGGAAGGCCCGGATCATCCGGCATGTTGGTCCGACGAAGGCTGGACGCTGGGAGGTGCTGAAGTGACGCCGGCCTGCATGCAGCAGCGGAGACTCCGATGATCGAGAAGCACTTGAGAGACCTATGGGACCAAGTGTTCGCGAAGAGGCCGCACATGCCGCACTTCCTGACGCAGGTTCGGGTGCAGGGCGTCCGGGGAATCGAGGACCTGGAGGTAGGGTTCATCTCGCCCGTCGTCGTGGTCGCCGGCGGCAACGCCAGCGGAAAGTCCACGCTCCTGGCGGCAACTGCCTGCGCTTACGACGTGCCGGGAGCGCGACGCCAAGATTTTCGTCCGGCGACGCTGTTTTCTGACTATCGACCCAGGCAGGGGGTGTACCAGGACGCGAGGACCCCAGCCACCATCGAGTTCGAGTACTCGACTCCGACGGGGGCAGGGCCATGCGTTGGCGGCGCACCAGCGGCTGGCGACAGACGTTCTACGGACGGCGCAACGCCTTGCAGCCCCAGCGCCCCGTGCACATGCATCTGATGCGGAACCTGGACGATCCGTCGGAGGCGCGCGATCTCGTGGCCGGGATGACGCGCGGACGAGCGGCCACGCAAGCGAGATCCTTGACGATGTGGGAGATGAACTTCGCAGAGAGGATGCTGCCGTTCAGGTACTCGGAAGTGGTCGATCTCGTCAGAGATGGCAGCAGCTTGCTGTTCGCGCGGCAGATCGGCGGCGCGGCGTACTCCGAACTTCATATGGCTGCCGGCGAGCGGGCGATGTTGCGCCTGTCGCAAGAGGTTGCGGATTTGCGCGACGCGCTAGTGTTGATTGACGACGTTGAGGCCGGGCTGCATCCGTGGGCGCAGCAGCTTCTAATGCTGCACCTTCAGCAGCTCGTCTTGTTCAACAACCTCCAGTTCATCGTGACCACCCACAGCCCGGTCGTGCTGGAGTCGGTTCACCCCCTTGCGCGGGTGTCCTTGGAACGCGACGCCCGCGGACGGGTCGCGGCCGTCGCGCCCTACCAGGACGTCGTGCAGGACGCCCTCTACGGCCGGGCCCGGAACGCACTCAGCCTGCTGTGCGAGGACGAGGCGGCCGAAGCGATCCTCCACGGCGTCTTTGACGTTCTGTTTCTCAGGCTTCGGATTCGACGGGAATCGGTGCGGATTGGCAGGGACACAGGTGCCTCGGAGTTTCCGGGCCACGCCGCCGCGTTCAGCAAGTTTGGACAGATCGACAACTTTGTGTTTGTTCTGGACGGAGACCAGCGCGACCGGGGCATCGAGACCAAGATCGTCGAGCGCGCAGGCCGCAACGCAGCTGTGCTCTTCCTCCCCGGCGAAGACGCGCCGGAGGTGTGGGTTTGGAGAATCCTGCAGAGCTGGACGGAGCCGATAGCGGAGCAGCTGAACATCGATGCTGCCGAGCTCTCGGACCGCATGGATCGACAGGACGCGGTGTTCGACTTGGCCTCGGAAGGGCCGGCCGCCATTGCCAAGATCAAGCTCGAGAATCTGGCTCATCCGTTGGGGTGGGACGTGGCGGACCTGTGCCAAGTCGTTGCTCGCGTGGAGGCGGGGCGCACGGGCGGCGAATGCCAGACGCTGATGAGAGACCTCGCGGCGGCGCTGACCAAGTGGCGCGAGGAGTACGTGTGACCGTCGGCCAGCTGGAGGGTTCAACGCCGCGCCGGCTCTGGCTAAGGAATCTCCCGCAAGCGCGCCGCGACCCAGCGGCCGGCTTCGGTTCCTCTCAGGTCCTCGAAGTAGAGGATGTCGTCGGCGACGACTCGCAGCACGGACGTGCCGGCGAGCACGGTCTGCGCAGCCCCGTCGGTGCCGACGATCACCAGATACCGCGTCTCTTGCGGGTCGTCCATGGCCGTCTTGTCTCCCAACTGCACGACGACTTCGCCGCTCGCCAGCAGATGGACCGCGTCTACGGACCATGGCGCATTCGTGGCGTCGTTGGGCGTCTCGGACTTCGCCTGCGCTGCCAAGGGCAGGGGGACGGCGCCGATTCGCGAACCGTCGGTCGCGAAGACGAAGATGCTGTCGGAGAACTGCGACACGGCCCAGATCGTGTCGCCGCGCACGGCGGCGCTGGCCCACTCGCCGGAGCCTGCGACGTCGTCGAGATGCGCGAGGCGCGGAGGAGAAAAGAAGCTGTGCTCGATCGTCTTGGACGTGGCGTTCCAGACATGCAAGTGCGGCGGTCTCTTTCCAGCGCTCGCCGGTCGGCGTGGAACGCCGGTGACGAGGTACCGATGGCCTCCCAAGTCCTGTGCGTCGAAGGGAACGACCGCAATCGCGACCGCTTCGGGCTCCGTCGCGGCGCCTTCGGCCAAGAAGATCAAGCGTCTTGACATTTCCGCCACGACAAGAAGGCCGTCGCGGGAACGCCGGGCGGACATGGGCTCGGCGAATCCTCCCCTGTCCGCCACCAAGCTGCCGTCCAGCGCGTACACGCTGACTTGGCGAGTCTTCGGGGCGGCCACCGTGAAGCGTCGGCCGTCGAACCGAGCAAACAGAAAATCGGCATTGCTGGCCACGCCGCCCTCAAGCACCAAGGTGTCGACGACCTCGAACGCTTCGGCGAACGTCGCGGGTTGTCCGGCTTCTGGCAGAAATGGGGAAGCTGAGGAAGCTTCCGCGCCGGGGTCGGTGCGGTCTGCGGGAACGCAGCTGGAGAGGAACAAGGCGACTATGGCCAGGCGAACTGCCTTGAGCATGATCTTCCTCACGACGCCCTCCAGCGCGCGACGATCCAATGGTTGGGCTCCATGCGATCGGGATTTTGGAAATAGAAGAGATCGTCGGCGACGACGCGCAACCGCGGCGTGTCCCCAAGCGTCGCCAGCGGCACGCCGTCGGCGCCGACGATGACGAGATAGTTGGCCCGGCGCCGCGTTCTGAAGCCGGTTTTGCGCGCCAGCTGCACGACGACATGGCCGGGTGACAGCAGGTGGACCGTTTCGGCCGTCCACAGAACCGCTGTTGTGTCGTCCGCCGACTCCGGCTTGGCCTGCGTCGCCAGCGGCAACCCGACGGCTCCGGCCCGGGAACCGTCCGTCCGGAACAGGAACACGCTGTCGGCGTATGTGGACACCGCCCAGACGGTGTCTCCTCGAAGGGCCACTTGAGCCCATTCGCCGTCGGCGGCCGTTTCGTCCAGATGGGCGGGCCGCGGGGGCGTGAAGAAGCTCCGCTCGATCTCTTCCGAGCCCGCATTCCAAACGTGGAGCATCGGCGCCGGGCCGCCAGGCCGCCTCGTAGGCTGCGAGAGAAACGACAGCGACGGCCCTGCGATCAAATAGCGCCGGTCGTCCAGCGCGACAGCGTCGAAGGCCATGACGGGAATCGCCAAGATCTCGGGTTCTCCGTCCGGTTCCAGCGGAAAGAGCGTCAGGCGCATTGCCCCGATGTCGGTCACCAACAGCCTTCCGTCCGAGGCCCGCCGCGCGGATATGGACATCTGGAATTCTCCGGGGCCGTCGCCTATGCGGCCTCGAGCCTCGATCAGGCGTCCGTCCGTAGCATACACCCTGGCTTGTTGGCCGCGCAGATCGGCGAGCAGGAAATGGCTCCCGTCAAATCGAACGCGCGGGCTCGCCGTGACGACGTCGGCGGCCGGATCCTCCTCGAGAACCAAGGTGTCGACGACCTCGAACGCTTCGGCGAACGTCGCGCGCCGCCCGGCTTCCGGCAGAAATGGAAACGAGGAGGCTTCCGCGACGGGATCGGCGCCGTCTGCGCGAACGCAGCCCGAGAGGACCAAGGCGACTATGGCCAGGCGCATCTTCTTACGCATGATTTTCTTCCTGGTTGAGTGAACGTGACAATCACAACGACAGCCGACACCTCATGGAGGAAGCCCGCCCAAGAGCCGATTGCTCTTGGGCGGGCTTCCTCTAGGCCGTGGCAACCTTATCGAGGTTCCCGGCCTCCCGGCCTACGCTGCTTCTTCGTCCTCCTCGTTGGCGACCTCCTCGCAACACTTCCCCCACCAGCACGGGAAGAGGCAGAGGTAGTTGTCGTCCCCAAGGTGGAAGGCCTTCCGAGCTTCCGCCGGGGCCGCCGCGAGCGGGGCGTCCGCCGCCGCTTCGAACTGCGTGACGGACGCGGCGAACAGGCAACCCGAGGCCAGGATCACCGTCTTCACCAGTTTCACGATAAGACTCCTTTTGTAGTGTCAGAGAGAGTGACGGCCTCTCTTTGCCGGGATGGATCTGTCGCTTGCCATATAGCGTGTCGCCAGATTCATCCAAACGATAGTATTCTTTCTGATGTTTCAGCAACAACGCTTCCTTGGTATGCACGGTACGCGTTGCTCCTTCCAGCCATTGTCTCATGCGATCGCTTGCCGTTCGCAGTTGTGATATCTTGGTGTCTGCATTGCTCAGATCCACGGCATCCACGATCACGCCCTGATGGACGAGGTAGAGAGCCGGAAGCCGGGATGGACCGAATTGTCGACCGTGTTGCTTCCTGCTGGCCGTGACGACAGTAGCGGAAATGCGATGACCTTTCAAAAAATCCTGGACGATGCTTGTGTCCCTGGGATGCCCGACGGCAACTGCGACAACGGCCAGATCGTCGTCGAATTGGTGTGCCAGCACGCGAACCATCGACGCCGGCATGGTGAGTTCGCAATTCAAGCACGATTCCGTGCGAAACACCCAGATCAAGGTGGGTGAAATGGATTCGATTCCTATGGCTGGCAGGTCGTCTCCAGCACCAAGTGGTGTAGGCGAATGGTGCTGGCATGCTCCGGCGACCAACGGCATGGCAAGCAAGCAGATGCCTCGCCGCAACCTCTTCACGACGCCCTCCAGCGCGCGACGATCCAATGGTTGGGCTCCATGCGATCGGGATTCTGGAAGTAGAAGAGGTCGTCGGCGACGACGCGCAACATGGGCGTGTCCGCCAGGGCCGCCAAGGCCTTGCCGTCTCCGTCGAGGATCAGGAGATGCTGCCGGTCCACGTCGCGCGTTCGTCCGACTCGGATGCCCACCTCGACCACAAGGCAACCGTTCGTGAGGAAATGGAGCTTGTCGACCTCCCAGCGCTCCGGGGCGTCTGGAGGCGGCTGTTTCGCCAACGGGATGGAAATGGCTCCTGCCCGCTTGCCGTCCATTCCCAAGACAAAGACGCTGTCGGTGAACGCCGACACTACCCAGATCGCCTCGTCGCGGACGTTCGCATGGGCGTATTCTCCCCTTGAGGCCACCGCGCCAAGGTAATCGGGCCGCGGCGGCTTGAAGAAGCTGGCCTCGACCGTCTCCGTTTCAGCATTCCACACGTGCAGCAGGGAGCCGACGCTGTCGGGATGCAGGGCGGACATCCGAAAGCCAGTGATCAAATAGCGCCGTTTTCCCATGTCGATGGCATCGAATGGATGGACAGGCAAAGTCATCGTTGCCGGTTCGCCTTCGGAGTCCGACGGGAACACCGTCAAGCGATTCTCGGCCACGTCCGCCACCAGCAGGTTGCCGTCTGACGTTCGCCGCGCCGACACAGGGGCTATGAACTCTCCGGGCCCCTGGCCTGCGCGCCCCCGGAAGTCGAGCAACTTCCCGCTTGTCGCGTAAGCTCTCGCCTGATAGCCCTGGAAGTCCGCAACCAGAAAATCGCGGCCGTCGAACCTGACGAACGGCATCGCCGTGACCACGTCGGCAACGGGATCTTCCTCGAGGACCACGGTGTCCACGACTTCGAACACTTCGGCAAAGGTTGCGAGCCGCCCAGCTTCCGCCGAGAACGGGAACACGCCCGGCGCGCTCCAAGCTGTGCCGTCGGCGCAGGCGGAGACGACAAGTGCGACCAAGGTCGTTCCAGCGGTCCATTTCATGTTCGCTCTCCTTTCGATTGGAGTTCTGAGGCATCCATGTCGTCTCAGGGGAGCCGGCCCGGCAGTCGCTACGATCACCGGGCCGGCTCCTGTGAAGCCTAGCTGGCTAGTTCTCCCTAATGATGCAACAGTTGTCGTCGGAGCGGGGACACGGGCGGCTGAAGCACAAGTAGCCGATGAGGATGTCGACTTTCTTGCGCAGCGGGGGGCTCGCCTCCGCCTGCGCGTCCGTCGGCACCTCGGCCGGGACGGCCGGAGCGGCCAGGATGCACGCGACGGTCAGAACTAGCGCCAGACCGAGGCTCTTCAGGGTTTTCACGATGTGACTCCTTTAGCATTTGGGGAGGGAATGCGACCCTCCGTCAATGGATGTCCGGCATCGCCTGCGAAAAGGCGGGCCGGGTGCCCGCTCTTCGTTGCGACGCCTTGAAGACGCAAGCGGTGGTTGCAAATGGGATGTCAAAACCGATCGCCACGTCCAGCCCAAGCCCTCCCGAGGGAGCGGGCAACCTTTTGGGATGCTCGTGCGTACAGCAAGGTAGCATGAACGACCGCCCGGACGAAAACGCGCAAAGGGGCATCGTCGCGACGCTCGGAGCGGGCAACCAAGAGGGGGACGACATGAGAAAATCGTTGCCATTGGCAACCAAGGATGGCCGCGTGGAGCTGGAGCGGACCCGCTTCGACCGCCGTGTTCGGGCTTTGAAGGACACGCTGTGGAGGGTCGCGATGTCGTTGGCCGGGGAGGCCGACGTCGCCGACGAGGTCGTGCAGCTGACCCTGATCCGCATGTGGGAGCGGCGGGACAGCTACACAGGCACCGGATCGTATCGCGCTTGGGCCGTGGCGATCATGCGTAACATCTGGAAGGACGAGTGGCGGCGTGCGCGCCGGCAAGCACACGTGCCCTTGGAGGCGTGCCTCAACCTGCCGGACCCCAGGGCGGACGTGGAAGCCGAATGCCGGGCCAAGCACCGGTCGGACGTGCTGCGAGCGGCATTAAGCCGCTTGGGGGCGCGCGAGCGCGAGGCGTTGCTGGCCCATCATGTGGAGGGACTTCCGCTGTCGGAAGTGGCTCGGATGCAGGGGATGTCGAGGAAGACCGCGGACGAGCTGGTCCGCCGGGCGTGCCGCCGACTCAGGAGCATGGATGACGTGCTGAAGCTGACGCTGGACTGACCGAGCCGTGCCTGCCGTCCTCGCCATGGAGTGGAATCCACGGCTTCGCCGCCGCATTGAGGCGGGCGTGCGTGCGGGTGCAGCCTTGGAGTTGATCGACGGCGTTCGCTTTGCTGCTGGTTGGCAGGAGCTTGGGCCGCTCGCCGACCGCCGGGCTGGTTCGCCGGTATTCTTGGATCCCTTTGGCGTGGCCGGCAAGGGGCGAATGGACGATATGGCGACGTTCCATCGCGCACATCCGGCGTCTCCGTTGATCTTCTACGCGCACGTCGACGCGAGTCGGCAGCGGTGCCTCGAGGGTGCGGGCGTGGCGTTCGCGGCTGCGTTGGTTGCCGGCGTGAACGACCGGTTGAACGCGATTGGCGCGGCGGCGATTCGTGCGACCGCCAAGCACGAGGCCGATGCCCTGACGACGACCCTGCAACGCATCTCGCCGCCTTCGGCCCACGGCTTCCTCGCCCGTCTGGTTACCGCCACGCTCTGGCCCTGCCGGGTCGGTGACTTGGCGAAGTCCTTGGGGACGAGTGCCGTCGCTCTTCGTCGGCGATGCCGCGCTTGGGGGCTGCCGGCACCGCGGCGGCTCGTCGCACTCTCCCGGCTATTTCACGTGCAGCGACTAGCGCGCTGGAGCGGAAGGCCGCAACGGACCGTCGCGCTCGCGTTGGGCTGGTCCGACTACGCCAACTACGTTCGCTCGATCCGCAACGAGCTGGGCTGCCGGGCGTCCGAGCTCGGTCGCTTGGGAGGGGCCACCCACGTCGCGACGCGGCTGCGCCAAGTTGTGCAGGCTGGACGACCGGAGACCTCGGGGCTACGTTGAAGAGGGCCTGCCCGAGGACTCCGTTTCGAGAGGATTGGTGGATGATGAACAAGACAAGACGCCTGCCCAGCCTTGCCGGACCCGCGGTCGGAGCGGTCTGCGCGCTGGCCGTGCTGGTCGCCGCGTGCGATTCGGCGACGCTGGTGTCCGACGAGACGCCCGTCGAACCGCAGGACGCGGCGGCGCCCGACGCCGTGGCGGCGATGCCCGTGACGAAGCTCGTGCGGGACCTGGAGAATCCGCCGATCGTCTACGTCGACGGGATTCGCGCGGACGCGGCGGCCCTCGAGGCCCTGGACATCCCCCACATCGAGCGCATCGAGGTCGTGAAGGGCGACGCGGCGAAGTCCATGTGGGGAGACGAAGCTGCGCACGGCGTGATCCAGATCTTCACTCGCGCAGGCGACGAGACGGCGGCGCCCCGCGTCTCGATCCGCAACGGTGCCCGGCCGAACGAAGCCGGAGAATCGCCCGCGAAGTAGTCGTCGTCCCAACGGCGGGTCTCGGGCCGGACTGATCGATGGGCGGCCCCTCGGCGGCCGCGTTGCGCTTCGTGCGGGGCTGGTTCGAGGCCGCGTACCTGCACGAGGAATGGGGACGGCGGACCGGGGAACCGGGACCCCGCCTGGCCGATGTCCGGGACGCCCTCGCCCCGGAGGGGATTCGACCGCCCCGCGCCGACGGCGTCTCGCGCGGCTCCGGCTCCGCGCCCTCCGGGACTCCGCCCGCCGGGGTCGCGCAGGAGACTTGGCCGCCCCGCGTTCGCGGCGTCCGGACGGAAACGACGACGATCGGCGAGGCGCCGCCGGTTCGCGTGCGCTGGTACCGCCCGGCGGAACGAGAGGGAGACGCGCCGTTGCCGGCTTGGCTGCTCCGCCGTCTCCGCCGTCTCCGCCGTGGACCCGTTCCTCGCCGAGAGGGAGACGCGCCCCTCCCGGCTTGGCTGCTCCTGCACGGCGTGGCCGTCCAGGGGCCGGATCATCCCGGCCTCGTGCGCTTCGCGTCGGCGCTGGCGTCGGCGGGGGCGGCCGTGGCGATCCCGGAGATTCCCGCGTGGAGTCGGCTGGAGCTCGACCCCGCGGCCGCGGACGACGCCGTGGACCAGGCGCTGGAAGTCCTCTGCGCCGATTCGGCCATGCTGCCGGGCGGCATCGTGCTCGCAGGCTTCTCGTTCGGCGCCCCGCAGGCGGTCCGGCTGGCGGCGCGCCGGTCGGGAGCGGACCGAATTCGAGCGGTCGTGGCGTTCGGCGGCTACTGCAGCCTGCCCGGCGCGCTGCGCTTCGGCCTCAGCGGGACCTACGAATGGCGCGGACGGCTCCAGCGCGCCCGGCCGGACCCGTACGGCAGGTGGGTCGTGGCGGCCAACTACCTTCACCGCACGCCCGGATTCGAAGACGCCGCCGAGGTCTCCGCCGCCCTGCGCGCGCTGGCCGCCGTCGCGGGCGCGCACGGCGTCCTGGCCTGGGAGCCGTACTACGATCGCCTGAAGTCCGACCTGGCCGCCGGACTGCCGCCCGAGGCGCGCAAGCTGTTCCGTCGCTTCGCCCCGCCCGCCGGCCAGGACCCGGATGCCCGATGGGCCGCCGCGGCAGCCCCGCGCATCGCCCGGGCTGCCGAGTCGGTTCACCCGCTCCTGTCGTTGCCCGCCGACTTGGACGCGCGCCGGCTCCCCCGCGTCCACTTGATCCACGGCCGCGACGATCCGCTCGTCCCCTTCACCGAGAGCGTGGCCCTCGCCCGCCGCCTGCGCCGCCTCGGCGCCTCTCGCGTTCGCACCACCGTCACCGGCCTGTTCGGGCACGCTCGGGAGTCCGGCAGCCTGGCCGCGCGGCCCGTCGAAGCCCTGCGGTTCTTCTGGGCGCTGCGCGCTCTGATGCGAATGCAGCGACGGCCCCGCTGAGGCGCCGAACGGGGTCGCCGCGACCCGCCCCGCGCCCCATGTCGGCGGCGAATGCGCCCGCGCACCCTACCGCACGATCCCCTCGTCCATGTATGTCCCGGCTGGCCCGCACCTCCACCGCGCGCGGCCAGTGGTTCGGCGGTCACGGGGCTGCCACGGGCCAGCGGCGAAGCCGGCCGACCAACCGGGCGACCGCCCACCGCGCCATGCATGTGCAGTAGACGGCCTGCAAAGGCCAAGTCGCAATGGCAAACCGCATAACGGCTTGCGCCAAGAACGCCGTGCCCACCATATGACCGTGTACCATCAGGCTTGCGACGGCGCCGACCATCAAGTTCGTGCTTCGTTCTTCCGGGGCTCGTCGAACTCGCTCCGCGACGCACAGCACGACGATCGCCACCGAAGCGCCAGCAGGGGCGCCGCGGAGGCGACGGCCACCCGCCATCTCCGTCCCTTGCAACGATCCCAAGCCAGCCAGAGCACCAAGGGCCACGCCGCCACGAAGAACAGCGCCGACGGACGCGCAGTGGCGGCCAAGCCCATCGAAGCGGAAAAAGCAACGGCCCGCCATGCACTCGGACGCGCCAGGAACAAGGCCAAGAGTCCCGTCGCGACGCACGCGAACGGCACGAACAGAGCTTCGGAGAGCACATAGGCATGGAACCTCGGCGCCGCGCTGGCCGCGAGAACCAGCGCAACCACCGCCACCGCCCATGAGTCGTCACGCCGCCAAGCCCTGTTTCCGGCGCCGGTCCGCCCGCCCCCCCCCCCCCCCGAAAATGTTGCGGGTCGCGTCCCGCCGCTCGCGCTCGCCCCGGTGCCTCCCCGGCTCGTTGCCCGGCCCACGGCCCATCCCAGGAAGACGACCGACGCGGCCATGACGACCAGCTGCACCTTCGGCACGGCCTCCACTGTCCCGAAGACGACGCGGACGGCCTCGACGAAGAAGGGATATCCGAGCGTCCGGTGCCGCAGGCTCGATGAAGAAAGAAAGAACGACTTGCTGTCTCCGTGAAGCATGTCCGGACCCAAGGGCGACCAAACGTGCGGACCGATCGGGTCGGACCAGAACGCCACGACGTAGGCCAGGGCAAGCGCGACTGCGATCCACGACGAGGCGGCGGGCTTTGCGAGCGTCATCGCTCAATAATCGGCCAAAGCCGCTCGGGAGACAACGAGAGCGGCGCGGCGATCGCCCGGCTTCCAGCAGTCGCCCGCCTTCCGGCAAGCCCGCGGCATCCGCAGTCGCAACGTCCGTAGTCGCGCGGCGTCCACCGGCACGCGAACCGGCGACTAACGTCGAAGCCGGCCGGCCAACCGGGCGACCGCCCACCGCGCCATGCATGTACAATAGACGGCCTGCAAGGGCCAAGTCGCAACGGTGTACCGCAGAATCGCTTGCGCCAAGAGCGCCGTGCCCACCATGTGAGCGTGCACCATCACGCTCGCGACGGCGCCGGCCATCAAGTCCGCGCTTCGCTCTTCCGGGGCTCGTCGAACCCGCTCCGCAACGCACAGCACGACAATCGCCACCGAAGCCAGGAACGAAGCCATGGCGGCCATGCGGCTGGCGAGGACGACGGCGGCCGGCTCGGGCCGCACGGCCGCGGGAGCAATGAGATCGGCCTCCACGAAGACCGGATCGTGTTCCAGTCCTTCCACTAGGGAAGCGTATCGCGCGGCAAGGTCGGCGTCGTTGATCGAGTACAGGAACCAGAGCGACCTCCACTGAAGGAACGCGTCGGCCATCCATCCGCCGGGCCCCGACAACAGCATCGCGAGCGCGAGTTCGCCCAGCAGCGCGTCCCTGCTGGTGCTCCTCGTCTCCGCCAAGCCGGCGGCGCGCCGCCGCGTCTCCCGCCAGTACCGGGAGTACTCGATCGCTCCTCCGGACTGCCGCAGGACGACGGCCCGAATACGCCAGTCCGGCGCGCGCTGAAGGAGTTGGCGCAAGGGCGCGGCGCTGGCCCGAGAATCGGCCACGAAGTCCGCCAGCGCGGCGTCCTTCCGAATGCGCTCAGGCAGGACGGGCTCGGAGATGGTCATGTTCGCCTTGGCAAACAAGCGGACGTTCATTATTCCGACTTGCGTCGCCGAGGAGGCGTTTGGAACGAACTGCCGACCGAAGTCTTCCGCCAGGAGCAGCGCCGCCATGGGCGCCGCGAACGCGACGGCGGTCCGCCATCTCCGTCCCTTGCAACGGCCCCAGGCCAGCCAAAGCGCCAAGGGCGGTGCCGCCACGAAAAACAACGCCGACGGACGCGCGACGGCGGCCAAGCCCATCGAAACGGAAAAGACGCCGGCCCGCCACGAACTCGGGCAGGCGAAGAACAAAGCCAAGAAACCCGTCGCGACGCAGACGAACGGCACGAACAGAGCTTCGGAGAGCACATAGGCATGGAACCTCGGCACCGCGCTGGCCGCGAGAACCAGCGCAACCACGGCTACTGTCCATGGATCGCCACGTCGGCGAGCCGCATCGCCGGGTCGGCCCGCCACCGTCCTCTGGAGATGCCCCCCCCCCCCCCCGCTTGCCCCGGTGCCTCCGCGGCTCGCAGCCCGGACCACGGCCCATCCCATGAAGACGACCGACGCGGCCATGAGGACCAACTGCACTCTCTGCACGGCCTCCACCGTCCCGAAGACGACGCGGACGGCCTCGACGAAGAAGGGATATCCGAGCGGCACGTACCGCAGGCGCGGCGAAGAAAGAAAGAACGCCTGGCTGTCTCCGTGAAGCATGTCCCACCCCAACGGCGACCAGACATGCGGACCGATCGGGTCGGACCAGAACGCCACGACGTAGGCCAGGGCAAGCGCGACTGCGATCCACGACGAAGCGGCGGGCTTCGTGAGCGTCATCGCTCAACAATCGCCCAATCCCGCTCGGAAGACAACGAGAGCGGCGCGGCAGTCAAGCTGTTCCGTCGCCTCGCCCCGCCCGCCGGCCAGGACCCGGATGCCCGATGGGCTGCCGCGGCAGCCCCGCGCATCGCCCGGGCCGCCGAGTCGGTTCACCCGCTCCTGTCGTTGCCTGCCGACTTGGAAGCGCGCCGGCTCCCCCGCGTCCACTTGATCCACGGCCGCGACGACCCCCTCGTCCCCTTCACCGAGAGCGTGGCCCTAGCGCACCGCCTGCGCAACCTCGGCGCTCCTCGCGTCCGCACCACCGTCACCCGCCTGTTCGGGCACGCTCGGGAGACCGGCGGCTTGGCCGCTCGGCCCGTCGAGACCCTGCGGTTCTTCTGGGCGCTGCGAGCCCTGATGCGAATGCAGCGACGGCCCCGCTGAGCGCCGAACGGGGCCGCTTCGGCCCGTCCCCGCGTCCCACGGGGCTCGCCGCGAATTCGCCGGTGCCGCTCGCTTGGGCCAGCGCACCACCCTACCGCACGATCACCTCGTCCACGTACGTCCAAGCCGTCTCCCCCTCCCCAGGCCATCCCCGAGGCGCCGCCCCCAAGCCGATCACCCGCACCTCCAACACGCGCACGCCGGCGAACGCCGCCGGGACCTCCACATGCAACCGGCCTCCGCCGGGCGCCGCGTCCCCCGTCCGATCCTTCACGCTCCCGACCACGGCGTCCGAGAAGGCCGTCCCGTCCCGGCTGGCCCGCACCTCCACCGCGCGCGGCCAGTACACGCCCGACGCCGGATGTTCCAGGAAGCCCAGCTTGACCGAGGCCACGTCGGTCCCTTCGCCCAGGTCGATCCGCAACGTCGCGGACTCCGCGCGGTAGCCCTGCCAGTGGCCGCCCCGGCGGTCGATGGAGCCGCGAATCCCGTCCACCAAGCCGGCCTCGCCCGAAGCGGAGTAGGGAGACGACGACGGCGGTTCGGCGGTCACGGGGCGGCCGCGGGCTAGGTGCTGCACGCGGTTGCGCTCGCCGAAGTTCGTCAGCGCCAGCGAACGCGCGGCCGCGCTGTCGGCGGCCGGGGCGTCGGGCAGGCGCGTTCGGGCCGCCTCGGCCGGATCGTCGCCGGGCGCCAGCGGGCTCAGCAGGAAGCGAAACGCCAAGTCCTGCGGCCACAGCGCGTACTCGTGCCTCGGGACGGCCCCCCAGGAATCGTCGCCGCCCACGCCCGTCTGGCGATAGTCGAGGGCCAGGGTGATCTCGTCGCGCGGCGCCAGGTCCGTCCAGTGGCGGCCCGCCTTGCGCTCGCCCGCGTCCAAGTCCTCCTGACGGTACGGCAGGGCCGAGAAGGAGAGCGTGGGCAGACCCGTCGCCAGCAGCCCGCGGCCCTGCGCGTCGGTCACGGCCACCCAGCGCGCGTCCACCCGCGTGCCCGTCTCCTGGGGGCGCACGTAGGGATGGGCCAACCGGGCCGCCGGCGACGCGTACCTGCCCATCGCGGCGCCGGTGCGGCGGTCCCAGTAGTTCTCGTGCGGCCCGCGCCCGTACCAGGCGACTTGGTCCAGATCGCCGGGCAGCGTGAGAAGAGCGCCGAAGCGGGGCAGCTCGGGCAGGTCCTCGCCGGCTTCCGTCAGACGCGCCTCGACGGCCACCGATCCGTCGCCGAAGACGTCGTGCACCAAGACGTAGCGAGCGCCCACGGACCGCAGCGAGTAGTGGCTCGCGACGCGCACGCGATCGCCCAGGCCGCGCGCGACCTTCATCGAGTCCAGGTGCCGCGCGGGCGGACGGCCTGCCCGTCGCCAGACGCCGGAGCGCACGGGCATGCCGCTGCCGTAGTCGTTGTCGGTCGGCGCGCGCCAGAAGTTGGGCGCCAGCCCTCCGGCCAGCAGCTCGCGGCCCCGCGCCCGCATCGACGCCAGCGTGCCGGAGGACCGGTCGAAGCGAACCACGAAGCCGTCGCCGCGAACGTCGACCCAGCCGGCGGACTCGCGCACGCCGAGCCCTCGCGCGTCCGGCGTCCTCGGCTCCGCCGCCCGGCGCACCGGCAATTCGAACTGGTCCCACGCCACTTCGTGGCCGGCCGACACCGCGGCCGTCGGCGCGGCCGCGCGAAACCGAACCGACAACAGGTATTCGACGCCCGGCAGCGGATCGATCTCGGGCAACCCCAGCGACGCCAAGGACAACGTTTCGGCCCGGCCCGCCGGCGTCGCCAGCGGCGGCAGCGCGCCCCCGGCCGTCCGAACGCCGTCGGCCAGCGCTTCCCACGAGCCCTCCAAGTCCGACAGGTCCTCGAAGTCGCGCCGGTTCTCGATCCGCAGGCGTCCTTCCTCCATCTCCGCGCGCACGCGCACCGGCTGGTAGACCTTCTTGACCTCCCAGGCGTGCGGATGCGGCTTGCGGTCCGCCGACACCAGCCCGTTGACCAGGAAGTTGCCGTCGGTGACCGTGCCGGCCGGCCCGAAGTCGCCCCCGTAGGCCCAGTAGCGCCGCCCGCGCTCGTCGGTGGCGAGCATCGCCTGGTCCACCCAGTCCCACACGAAGCCGCCCTGCAGCGACGGATGCGCGTCGATGATCCTCCAGTACTCGGCCAGGCCGCCCACGCTGTTTCCCATCGCGTGCGCGTACTCGACCAGCAGGAACGGCTTCGCGGGAGGCCCGCCGCCGGGGCCGGAGGAGGCGTAGCGCTCCAGCCAATACGGACGGACGTACATGGGCGAGACAATGTCCACGTTGGCCCGTTCGCCGGAGGGCTCGTAGAGGATGGGCCGGCTCGGGTCGCGCTCGCGAATCCATGCGGCCGTCGCGTCGAAGTTGGGTCCGTCGCCGGCCTCGTTGCCCAAGGACCACACGATCACGGAAGCGTGATTCTTGTCGCGCTCGACCATGCGGCGCGTGCGGTCCACATGGGCCGCGCGCCATGCCGGCCGGCCCGCCAGCGTCGTGGCCGGATCGAATCCCATTCCGTGCGACTCGATGTTGGCTTCGTCGACCACGTAGAGCCCGTGCTCGTCGGTCAGCTCGTACCAGCGCGGGACGTTGGGATAGTGGGCCGTCCGCACCGCGTTGACGTTGAGCTGCTTCATCAGGCGGATGTCCTGGAGCATCGTCTCTTCCGACACGACGTGGGCGCGCTCGGGATCGTGCTCGTGACGGTTGACGCCCCGCACCGTGATCGGCCGCCCGTTCACCTTCAGCAGGCCGTCCGCGACCTCGACGCGCCGAAATCCCACATGCGCGGCGACGTGCTCGGTCGCGGCCCCGTCCGGTCCCGACAGCGACAGCGCCAAGCGATAGAGGCGGGGCGTCTCGGCCGTCCAGAGAAGCGGCGCGTCCACCCGCACCGCAACCGAAGCCGTCGCCTCGCCGCCCGCCGGAACGTCCACCTCCAGCACGCCCGGCTCCGGCCAGACGGGCGTTCCGCCGGAGTCGAGCAGCTCGTAGGCGACCCGGTGGCGTCCGGCCTGTCCCAGCCCCCGGTTGGCCACGGCGACGTCGAGTTCGAAGCGCCCTGTCGCGTAGTCGTCCTCCAAGGCCCCGCGCGCGAAGAAGTCGCGGATGTGGGTCGCGGGCATGGAGACGAGCGAGACGTCGCGGTCGATGCCGCTGACGCGCCAGAAGTCCTGGCTCTCCAGATAGCTGCCGTCGCTCCAGCGGTAGACTTCGACGGCGACGGTGTTGGCGCCGGGCCGGACCATGTCGGTCACGCGGAACTCCGCCGGCGTCCGGCTGCCCTCGCTGTAGCCCGCCAGTCGGCCGTTGACCCAGGCGAAGAAGGCCGAGTAGACGCCGTCGAAGCGAAGGAAGACTTCGCGGCCGGTCCAGGAAGGTGGAAGATCGAAGGCGCGCCGGTAGGAGCCGACGGGATTGTCGGCCGGGACGCGGGGCGGGTCCGCCGGGAACGAATAGGACTCGTCGCGGTAGACGGGATGGCCCCAGCCGTCGAACTCCCAGTTGCCGGGCACGTCGACGTCCGCCCAGGCGGAGACGTCGAAGGCGGGCTCGAAGAAGTCGGTCGGCCGATCCTCGGGGCGGGGCGCCCAGCGGAACTTCCAGACTCCGTTGAGGTCCAGGCGGAAGCGCGAGTCGCGCGGGCGGCCGGCCAAGGCGCGCTCCCGGGTTCTGAACGGCGTGAAGGACGCCCTCGGCGGTTCGCGCCCCACGGCGAAGACGGCCGGGTCTTCCCAGTAGGGGACGTCGCCGGAGCCCAGGCCGTCGCGGTTGCCGTCGGACGCGCATCCGAGAGGGACGAGCAGCGCGGCCGCGACGGCATGTGCGCGGCGGCCGGCGTGCGCTGCGGGGCGTGCGCGGGGGCGGCCGGGTCGAGGCCCGTGCCGGTGAGGCGGATGTCGTCCGCGCTCGGATGGCCCGAGGCTGGCCTTGGAGGCGCCGCGCGCCGGCGATTTCGTCCGTGCGTTGCGGACCCGGGGCGTTCCGAACCTCGCCCTCGGTTGCGGGCGACCGTCGAGCCCGTCCAGCCGGTCCGCCCAGCGACGGCGCACCGTCCTCGCCCTCACCAGAACACCGCGTAGAGGGCCGCCGCGCTCGCCACGACTCCGGCCGCCCACAGCCGCGCGCCGCGGGCGGGCGTCAGGTCCAAGTCCTCTCGGACGGGCAGCCGCCGGGGGGCGGAGAGCGGTCGGGCCAGCGTCGAGACGCCCATGAACGCCGCGATGGCGAGGAACGTGATCGCCATGTGGTGGAGGAAGGCCACGTTGGGCAGAAACCACAGCAGCAGTCCGTACACGGGAATCCCCAGCAACATGCCGCCGAACGCGGCGAAGGGCGGCGTCCTCGGCACGAAGAGTCCGAAGAGAAAGGCCGCCACGATCCCCGGCGAGATGAAGCCCCAGAACATCTGAATGTACCGAAACACGCTGTCGGCCTCGCCCACCACCGGCGCCCACAGCGCCGCCACGACCACCAGGGCTCCCGTCGCCATGCGCCCCACCGACGCTACCCGCCGCGACGAGGCGCCGGGCCTCATCCTGCGCTTGTACAAGTCCACGCTGAAGATCGTCGCCGCCGAATTGAGCATCGAGTCCAGCGAACTCATCACCGCGCCCAGCAACGCGGCGAACATGACGCCCGCCAGTCCCGCCGGCAGCAGCTCGCGCATCATGACCGGATAGGCTTGATCCGGATGGCTCACCTGGTCCGCGAAGAGTTCGGCCGCCATGATCCCCGGAAACACGATCAGGAAAGGGATGACGAGCTTGATGAACGCGGCCAGGAAAATGCCGCGCTGCCCGTCCGCCAAGCTTCGGGCTGCCAGCGTGCGCTGCGTGATGAACTGGTTGAGCCCCCAGTAGAACAAGTTGGGAATCCACAGGCCGCCCACGAACACGGCCAGCCAGGGCATCTCGGGATGGTTCCAGGGGAGGACAGTGTGGAGTTTGTCGTCCGCCGCCGCCAGGAACGGCCCCAAGCCCCCCATCGCGCGCAGTCCAAGAACCGTCAGCAGCGCGCCTCCCAGAAGCAGCGCCACGCCTTGAATCAGGTCGGACCACACCACCGCCTTGAGCCCCCCGTACATCGTGTAGCCGCCCGCCAGGAGGCCGATCAGCCAAATCCCCTGCACGACGCCGACGCCGAAGATCGACTGCAACGCCAGCGCCCCCGCGTACAAGACCACCGCCAGCGCCACGAACACGTACGCCGCCAGCAGGAACACGGCCATCAACGTCCGCGTCCGGGCGTCGTAGCGGTATTCCAAGTACTCCGGGATCGTGTAGATGCCGGCGCGCAGGAACTTGGGCAGAAAGAAGAGTCCCACCAACACCAGCGTGACCGCCGCCATCCACTCGTAGCTGGCGATGGCCAGCCCCAGGTCGTAGCCCTGTCCCGCCATCCCCACGAAGTGCTCCGTCGAGATGTTGGACGCGATCAGCGAGAAGCCGATGAGCCACCAAGGCAGATTGCGGCCGGCCAGGAAGTACCCCGCCGCGTCCCGCTCCCCCCGCGACGCGTACAACGACACGCCCACGACCAGAAGAACGAACGCGGCGAACGCGGCGACGTCGAGAGGCTGAAGGTCCATGCGCTCGTTAGGTCAGGGCGGCGGTCGCGGGCCTGCGGTCCTTGTCGGACGGGCCTGCGGACGGCGAGCGCCCCCGAACGCAACGATCTTCCAACCGTCTATTTCCATCCGTCCTCAAGCTGGCATCCCCTGGTTGCGCTCCCGGCCCGGCGCGACTCGGCGTGACTGGGCTTCGGTAGCCGCGATGCGCTCCACTCGCCGCCTGAAAGCGTCGCGGCCCAGGATCTTGCGAACTGCAGGGCGGAGACAGCAAGGCCGGCGAACGCGCTCGCTGCCGAGTCGGCGTCGGGCGGCGACCGAAGGGCTCGACGACGGCCTGCCCCGCCACGGCCCGGTGCCGGGTTTCTCGATTCATGCCACGTTTTTCCAATTCATGGCATGTCTCGCAATTCATGGTACGTTTCCCAATTCATGGTACGTCTCGCGATTCATGGTACGTCTCGCGATTTATGGTACGTCTTCCAATTCATGGTAGGTCTTCCGATTCATGGTAGGTCTTCCGATTCATGGCACGTTTTCCGATTCATGGCACGTTTCCCGATTCATGGCAGATCTTGGCGTTCGTGCCAGACTTGCCCGCGCATGGAGGCTCCCGTGCCGCCCGTCTCGCGCCAGACGCCGAACTGGCCGGACTGGCCGGCGCATGAAGATGCCGCCCGCCGCCCCGCCTCGCTACATTCCCAGCGTCAGCAACGCGCCCGAGACCCCGTCGAGAGCGGAAGCATGAGGAAGGCGAGAGCATGAAGAAGCGAGCCGAATCGACCTTTCAGGTGACCGGCTGGGACCCATCCCCCGGCGACGAAGCCGCCGACGGTCCGGCGATGGGCGAGGTCGTGGTGGCCAAGCGCTACGAGGGCGACCTGACCGGCGAGGGGCGAGCGCGGCTTCTCACCTGCCAAGCGGACCCGGACGACCGGAGCGCGGGGGCGGGCTACGTCGCGTCCGAACGAGTCTCGGGCACGCTGGGCGATCGGGAAGGAAGCTTCGTCGTGCAGCACTGGGGCGTCGTCGCGCCGGGCAAGGCGCCCTGGACCGGCGGTCATGTCGTGCCGGGCTCGGGGACGGGCGGCCTGGAGGGATTGTCCGGCCAGATGGAGATCGCCGTCGCTCCCGACGGCACGCACACGCTTCGCCTGGACTACGAGATCGAATAAGCGAGGGGCCTCCATGGACGGAAATGCGACCGTCGCGGCCAAGTTCCGCCGAGGGGCGGCCCTGCTAGCGCTGGCGTGCGCTGCGACGGCTTCGGCGGCCTGCTCCCTGGCGCCCGATCCGCCGACCGTGGCCCCCGTCGACGACATCCCCGCCGAATTCGCCGGGGCCGCCGATTCTCCCCAAGGGCGTCCCGCGCCCATGGAGCCGCCCGCCCTTCAAGACGGTTTGCGCTGGTGGGACGCCTTTGAAGATCCCGCGCTCGAGGCCGTGGTGGACTCCGTGCTGGCGTCCAACTTCGATCTCGCCGAAGGCGTCGCCCGGGTGCGCCAAGCCCGTGCGCAGGCCCGCATCGCCAAGGCGCCGCTGCTTCCATCGGTCGGCCTCTCGGTCGGGGCCGCCGACCAGAACACGCCCGCCAACGCAGGCCTGGGCGCCCAGTTTCGACAGCTGGGCCTTGGCGGCTCCCAAGACAGCGCGGGCGCCGGCGCTCCTTTGTTCGAACGCTTGGCGTTCACCACCTACACGGCGAGCCTCGACTTCTCCTACGAACTCGATTTCTGGGGACGCGCCCGCAACGACGCGCGCGCCGCCGCCGGCGAGTACTTGGCGACGGAGTCCGACTTCCTCGCCGCCCGCATCGGCGTCGTGTCCGAAGCGATCTCGACGTACTTCGAAATCGTGGACTTGCGAGAGCGGGTCTCGCTGGCTCGGGAGGCGGCGTCCCTGTCGGACGAGCGGGCCGCCTTGGCCGAAACGCGGTACGGCAGAGGGCTCGTCCCCTCCTTCCGGCTCTACCAAATCCGGCAGGATCTGTTGCAGACGCAGGCGGCCCTGCCGGCCCTGGAGACCGCGCTGGCCTCCGCCGAGGGGCGTCTCGCAGTGCTGTGGGGCGGCTACGCGCGCGACTTGAGCACGGTGCTTCCCGACTCGCTTGCGCCCGCCTTGCCGCGCGGTGCACCGCCGGCAGGAGCGCCCGCGGCCCTCTTGCTGCAGCGTCCCGACGTGCGCGCCGCGGGCCAGCGCTTGGAAGCGGCGCGCTACCGGGTCGGCGCGAGGCGGGCCGATCTGCTGCCGTCTCTGTCGTTGTCCGGATCCGTCGGGTACCAGAGCGCCGATGCCGGCGACCTCTTCGACGGAGAGCAGTGGTTTCGCAATCTGCTGGCCAACCTCGCGGCGCCGCTCTTCATGGGTGGCCGCCTGCGCGGCGCCCTGGCCGTGGCCGAAGCCCAGTTCGACCAAGCCGCGGCGGCGTTCGGGCGCGCGGTGGTCAACGCGGTCCACGAGGTCGAAGCGGCGCTGGCGCGGTTCCGAAACGACGAACGCCGGCGCGCCTTCCTCGAGGCCCAGCTGGCCGAAGCCCTGACCTCCGCCGAGCTCCAGGCGCGCCGGTACGCGGGCGGCGTCGCAGGCTACGCCGACTATTTGGACGCCCAGCGGAACCTGCTGGACGTGCAGTCCGTCCTTTCGACGGCGCGGCGCGACGTGGCCTTGGCCCGCTTGGCGGTCCACCGGGCGCTGGGAGGCGCTTGGTTCGATCCGGAGCCGGACGCGGACGCGGCGGACGCGCCGGCCCAGATGCCCGCGTCGTCGCCCGCAACGCCGCTGGCCGCGAACCGCGAGTCCGGACGATGAACGGCGCCGAGACCGGGCTCCGGCCTTCGCCGGGCCAAGCTGGACCGCACTGTCCGGCGAGGGGACCATGAACGGCGCCGACCCCGCGCTCCGGCCCCCGACCCCGGCGCCCCGCTTCCCCGGGGCGGCCAAGGCTTGGCTGCTGGCCGCGGGCATCGTGCTGGCCGCCGTGGCCGTGGTGGTCGCGATGGTCGCGCTGCGGCCCGATCCGCCCCCGCGAGACGCCGCGCCGCAGGCGCCCGTCGTGACGACCGTGGCGGCCGAGCCCGGCCGGGGGCCGATACCCGTCCTGGGCTCGGGCACGGTGCGGCCCCGAGCCGAGATCGAAGTGGCCGCCGAAGTCGCGGGGAAGGTGGCGTGGGTGAACCCGGCCTTCCAGAGCGGCGGCCGCCTGCGCGAGGGCGACGTGCTCTTCCGGATCGACGACGCCGACTACCGCAACCGCGTGAGCCAAGCCCGCGCCAACGTCGCCGCCCAGCAGGTCGCGCTGTTGCAGGCCGAAGAGGAGGCGCGCTTGGCCGTCCTGGAATACGAGCGCTTCCGAGAGCGCGTGGCCGGCAAGGGCGAGGGCGCCCGCCTCCCCGCGAGCCCGCTGGCGCTCCAGCAGCCGCAGCTGGCCGCCGCCCGAGCCGCGCTGGCCCGCGACAGCGCCGTGCTGGCGGGCGCGGAACTGTCGCTTGCCCGCACGGAGGTCCGTGCGCCCTTCGACGCATTGGTGCGGGCGGAATCGGTGGACGAAGGCCGGTTCGTGGCGGTCGGCCAGAGCGTGGGCCGCCTCTACGCCGACGACGCGTACGAAGTCGTGGTGTCCCTGCCGGACGCGGACGCCGCCCTCCTGCCCGGACTCTGGGAGCTGGAAGGGCAGGGCGGATCGCGGCCGCAGAGCCGCAGGGCCGCCGAGGTCGTCGCCCGGCACGGATCGGCCCGCTACGCGTGGGCGGGGCACGTGGACCGAGCCGAAGCGGCGCTCAGCGAACGCACGCGCACGGTCACCGTGATCGTGAGAGTCCCCCGGCCGTTCTCGCCCGGCAGGCCCGTCGCCGGGCTGGAGGCCGCCGAGCCCCGTGCGGAGGTCCGCCCCAACGCTGCGTCGCCATCCACGGGCGCCGCACCGCCAGCGCCAGGAGACCGCCAGGCCGCCGCGAATCCTCCGCGCTCCGCCCGCGTCGCCGGTCCGCCGCTCCTGATCGGCCAGTTCGTGGACGTGCGCATCGAGGGCCTCGCGCCGGGTCGCTATTGGGTCGTGCCTCGCAGGGCGCTGCGCTCGGGCGACGAAGTCTGGGCCCTGGCCAACGACAGCACCTTGACCATCGTGCCGGTGCAGGTTCTGCAGCGCTCGGAGGAACGGGTGTGGGTGGCCGGCCGCTTCCCGCCCCGTCCGAGGGTCGTGACGGCGGGCATCTCCGTCGCGACGGAGGGAATGCGCGTCTCCCGCGCGGACCGCGCACCGGCCGGGGGCCCGTCGTCTCGGTGATTCCCGGTCCGCCGCCGCCGGACATGCCCGCCCGCGGTCCCGTGGCCTACATGGCCAAGAACGGGGTGGCGGCCAATCTGCTGATGTTCTTCGTCCTCGCCGCGGGCGCGGTGTCGGTGGGCCAGCTGGTGCAGGAGGTCTTCCCCGAGTTCTCCCTGGACCAAGTCCGCGTGTCGGTTGCCTATCCCGGCGCCACGCCGGAGGAAGTGGAAGAGTCCGTCGTCCGCAAGATCGAAGAGCAGCTCAAGGCCGTGGACGACATCCGAAGAGTCACCTCGACCGCCGCCGAGGGACACGGCTCCGTTCTCGCCGAGCTCCGGCTCGGAACCGACGCCGCCCAGGCCCTCGCCGACATCAAGGCGGAGGTCGACCGCATCCGCACCTTTCCGGCCGGGGCCGAACGCCCGGAAGTGACCGAGATCACGACCCGCCAGAGCGTCATGCGCCTCGCGGTATACGGAGACGTCTCGGAACGCGTCCTCAAGGAGATCGCCTACCGAACGGAGGACGAGCTCGCCGCCCTCCCGGCCGTCTCCGTGGTCGAGACCAGCGGCGTGCGTCCCTACGAAGTCTCCATCGAAGTCCCGCGCAGCCGCCTTCGCGCGCTCGGCTTGACGCTCGACGACGTGGCCGGCGCCGTTCGCAGGGGCTCCCTCGATCTCTCCGCGGGCAGCATCGACGCGCGCGGCGAGCAGGTGCGGATTCGCACGGTCGGGCAGAACTACGACCAGCAGGACTTCGAGGACGTCGTGGTGCTCGGCCGCCCGGACGGCGCCACGGTCCGCCTGGGCGACGTCGCCGAAGTGAAGGACGGCTTTCGCGACGTGGACCTGATCACGCGCTACCGAGGGCAGCCGGCCGCGTTCGTCGAAGTCTTTCGAACGTCGGACGAGCAGGTGCTGGAGGTCGTGCAGGCCGCCATGAGCCACATCGAGCAGGTGGTCGCGCCGTCGCTGCCGGCGGGCGTGCAGATCGAAGTCTGGAGCAACAACGCCACCGTGTTCCAGGACCGGCTCTCGGTGCTGCGCAAGAACGCGTTCATCGGCTTGTTCCTGGTGCTCGCCGCCCTGACGCTCTTCCTGGAGGCCAGCCTGGCCTTCTGGGTGGCGGTGGGGATCGCGGTGTCGTTCGTCGGCACGTTTTCGGTGATGCTCCTGCTGGGCGTGTCCGTCAACATGCTGTCGATGTTCGCGTTCATCCTGGCGGTCGGCATCGTCGTGGACGACGCCATCGTCGTGGGCGAGAGCATCTACGCCGAACGCGAGCGCGGGCGCTTCGGGACGGAGGCCGCCGTCCGCGGCACGCGGCGCATCAAGGGACTGGTGGTGTTCGCCGTGATGACGACGGTGGTGGCCTTCTCGCCTCTGCTCTTCCTTCCCGGCATCGGAGGGAAGTTCATCAAGGCCATCCCGGTGATCGTCATTTCCGTCCTGCTCTTCTCCCTGATCGAGTCGCTGCTGGTGCTGCCGAACCATCTGTCGCATTCGCGCGCGGGCGGCGGCGCTCCGCGGTCTCGGGCCGGACGCCTGCTTGCGCGAGCGCGGCGGCCGGTTGCCGGAGCCATGGCCCGCTTCACGGAGGGACCGCTCGACCGGATGCTGCGCTTTGCCGTGAGCCGTCCGCAGGTGGTCGTGGCCTCCAGCTTGGCCGTCCTGATCCTCTGCGTCGGAACGATGCTGTCGGGCGTGGTGAAGATGGAGTACTTCCCGGCCACGGAAGCCGACGTCGTGCGGGCGAGCTTGGAGATGCCCGCGGGCTCCTCGGGCGAACGCACGGCCGCCGTGGCCGCCGAGCTCGAGGCGGCGGGCCGACGCGCGGCCCAACGGCTTGGCGAAGGTCGCGACGCGGGGGCGCCGCCTTTGGTCGAAGCGGTGAACGTGACCGTCGGCGAAGGCGCGCGGCTGGCCAGCCCTCTGTCCTCGGGGCCCGTGGGCGACCCGAAAGGCAATGTGGGCGCGGTCGAGTTCAAGCTCTTGCCGGCGGACGAGCGGAGCGTGCCGGCGGCCGTCTTTCGCGACGCTTGGCGCGACGAGGCGGGTCCGGTGCGCGGCGCCCGGGCGGTCTCCTTCAGCTCCGAGCTCATTGCGCTTCAGGCGCCTGTCCAGGTCGAGCTGTCGCACCCCGATTCCCGCATCCTGGCGGCCGCCGCCGCGGACTTGTCGTCTCGGCTCCGCAACTACCCGGGCGTGTTCGACGTGCAGACCGACTTGGACGGAGGCTTCGCCGAGTTGCAGGTCGAGCTTCGGGACGAGGGCCGGACCCTGGGCGTCGAACTCGACCGGCTTGCCCACCAAGTGCGCTCGGCCTTCTTCGGCGCCGAGGCGTTGCGGGTGCAGCGCGGCCGCGAGGATGTGCCCGTCTACGTGCGACTCCCGGAAGACGAGCGCAACGCGGTCGCGGACGTGGAACGCTTTCTCGTGCGCACGCCCGACGGCGGCGAAGTCCCCCTGGACCGGGTCGCGCGTGTGGAGCTGGCCGCCACGCCGGCCGCCATTCATCGAAGGGACGCCAAGCGCATCGTCACCGTGAGCGCCAACGTGGACCCGGCAACGACGACCGGCGGCGAGGTGTCGGCTTCCTTGGCGGAGACCGTGCTGCCCGAGCTCGCGGCAATGCATCCGGGCCTGACGCACGCCTTCTCGGGCCAGCAAGAGGACCAAGCCGAATTCCTGGGCAGCCTCGGCCGGGGATTCCTGCTGGCCGGCGTCTGCATCTTCGGCCTCCTGGCGATTCCGTTCGGCTCCTACGTCCGGCCTCTGGTCGTGATGGCGGCGATTCCCTTCGGAATGATCGGGGCGGTGCTGGGCCACATGCTGCTGGGCCTCAACCTCAGCATCATGTCGGTCGCCGGCATCGTGGGCTTGAGCGGCGTGGTGGTCAACGACTCCCTCGTGATGATCGACTTCATCCAGGAACGCCTGCGAGGCGGCATGTCCGCCCGCGAAGCGATCGTCGACGGCGCCAAGGCCCGCTTCCGGCCCATCTTCCTCACCTCCCTGACCACGTTCCTGGGCGTGGCCCCGCTCGTCTTCGAACGCAGCCTCCAAGCCCAGTTCCTGGTCCCGATCGCGGCCTCGCTCGGCTTCGGAATCGTCTTCGGCACGGCCGTCCTGATGATGATCGTGCCCGCGCTGGCCAAGCTGCAGCTGGACTTCGAGGCGTGGCGGACGACCAAGCGCGCACGGCTGGGGGGCTTGGTGCAAGGCGCGTAGGCGGGACGGCGACAGCCAACGGTGCGCCGGCGAGCGCCCGCCCATCGCCAAGACGCCTGTCCCGCCACGCGCATCGGCGTTTGGCGCTCTCTAGCGACCTTGGCCGCCGCTGGAAAATTTGCCGATCTAGGATCCATCGATTAGCGTGTCCAGCATGTGGCGAAGGGGCGGGGCCCGCTCCAGCCAGTCCGCAACTTGAGAGGTCCGAATGCATTACGGCCAGCATAGGCGTTCCACGACCGTCCTCGTCGGATGCATGTTGAACGGTTGCGTCGCCTTGGCCGTGTTGCCTTGCGACGCACGAGCCCACGTGCAACAACAGACGTCACGTATCCGTTTTCCCGTGGGAGACGCGTCCATTCCGGACGGGCTCCATAGCGCCTGCCCCCTGGAGAGAACGCTTCTTTCCGTCACGGAACTGGTCGGCAATCGGGAACACAGCCCGGAGAAGGCGAGACGCGTGGCGGACGGCTGGCTCGTCTACGACAAGTACGACAAGCAGGTGATCGAGCTGTCTGCCGACCTCCAAGTGGTCGCTAGGTGGGGGCAAGTCGGCGAAGGTCCCATGGAATACAGAGACGGACGTGGCGGGCCGCCTGGCTTCGGAAGGACCGAGGCCGGCGAGACGTTCGTCGTCGATGACGGGCCTCCGTCCATCATGACGCTGGACCTTCATCGCAACGAATATCAGCTGGAACGCGGCCAGGGGACGCCCAACTTCCTGGACGACGCAATCAATGTGAGCGATCGCGTCCTGATGGCTGCTCGTCGCGAGGGCATCCTGGAGGGCACGTTGGGCGAGAGGTCGCTCGCGGTTCGATGGAGCCTCGAGGACATGGGCATTGTCGTGGGCGAAGACGGTCAGCCGCCCATTTTTCTGTTGCGCCGAGGCCTCGACGGGAAGCTGTATGCCGGTGCAAGCAACCAGTCGGCAATTTGGATGCTGGACGACGGCCCGTCGCCGAGAATGGTGTTGCAGAGATGCATTCCGACGGGGTTGACGAACGTCTTCACGGACGCGCCGCGGATGCAGGGTGGAATAATCGACGGAATGCGGTATTCCATCACAACGATGGTGGACTTTCTGGTGTTGCGTACGGGCCACGTGCTGACCCTTGGCAGCTTGGACGTCAATGCGGATCTGCATAAATCGATTGAGATGTACGACGATTCCGGCACGCTCGTGCGCGCATGGACGTTGCCCTTGAGGGGCAGAGTGCGCGGAGCCTTCGATCCACAAGATCCTAGACTGATCCTCATCTGGGACGGAGAGGACGAAGAACATGTCAGGCTCGTCGAGGTCGACGGCGAAGGCTATCCGTCGTCCTAGCTCGCGAAGCGGGCGGACCCGTGGCGGGTCGAGGTCGGCGAATCTGTGCGCCTTCGACTACAACCCAGCCTGTTCCTTCACGTACTGCGCCGCCTCCAAGTGCGTGGCGAACCACACGTCGTCGCCGTAGCCCTTGATGTACCGGATCAGCTCCTCCAGGACCACGATGCGCGACCGGTGGCCGATCACGTGGGGGTGCATGGTGAGGACGAAGGTCGTGCCCTCGGCGAGCGCCATGTCGAACTCGTCCTTCCACACCTGGAGCACGTCCCGAGGGTTGGCGTAGCTGTTGCCTCGGGGATTGAAGAGCGGCGCATCGTCCAGAATCCACTCGACGGGCAGCTCCACCATGCCCGTGGGCTCGCCGGCGGCGTTGATCTCGTAGGGCCGGTCGTCGGCCATCAGCGACGAGTCGTAGAGGAACCCCATCTCGCGGATGATCGACAGCGTGTTGGGGCTGAAGTTCCACGACGGCGCCCGGTAGCCCAGCGGACGCGTTCCCGTGGCTTCGGTCATGTACTCCACCGCCCGTTGCAGCAGAGCGCGCTCCGTGTCCGCGTCCAAGGTGGAGTTGAGTTCGTGTATCCAGCCGTGGACGGCGAACTCGTGGTGGCCCGCCGCCTGGATCACGCCAATCTGGGACGGGTCGAGCACTAGGCTCACCGCCGGGATGAAGAACGAAGCCGGAACGCCCTCCCTGTCCAGCAGATCGACCACCCTCGGCAACGCCCGTCGTGCGCCGTACTGACCCTGGGACAGGGAGCCCACCGTCGCGTCGCCGTAGCGGAGGCCGAGCACGGTCTCGTTGTCCACGTCGAAGGAGAGAAGCGCCGCCACCCGCGCCCCACCCGGCCATTGCGCGGGCAGCAGGTCCCTGCCCGCACGGACGGCGTTCACCGTCTCCATGACCCGCTCGTCGCTCCACTGCCAGCCCGGCTCGGGCTCGCCCTCGGCAGGCTGCGACGCAGGGGGCGCGTTCGGCTGGCACGCGAACGCGAGCGTCAGCGCGGCCGTCAGGGGCAGCGCCAAGCCCAGTGGCTTCCCGTCGTTCATGCGCTCATGCCCGTTCGTCCACTTGTTGTGTTGAGGCGTTGAGGGGTAGGGGCGCCTAGGCGTTCTCCTCGTCGGAAGGCAGCGCCTTGGACGCTCCGTACAGGATGGCCAAGGGTCCGACGATCGCGTTGAGCCAAGCGGCCCACGCCGGATAGGCGGCGTTGGACGCCGCTTCGAGGAGCCCCACGTCTTCGGGGCGCACTCCGGTTCCGGCGCTTCTGAAGACGGTTGCGACGCCGAGGGCCAGCACGAGGACGCACAAGAGCTTCGGCGCCCATCCTCCGCGCGCCACCTTGCCGCACGAGCATCCGCTCGCGACGCCTGCGGCCGCGTAGGCGACCAACGCTCCGCAGGCCCACAAGGTGGACACCTCCCAGACGCCCGGCTGGAACGACCGGTCCGCGCCCATCGCCAGCCACATCAAGGTGAAGAACGCGATGGTCGCCGCCTGCCACACGACGCCGCCCAGAATCAAGCCGCCGAAGTTCCTCATCATGGCGCCGTCACCCCGCTTCCGGAAGGCCGTCCACGAGGGTCGCCATCCGGGCCTGCTCGTCCTCGTTCGGCAAGCGGCCGTGGGCGGCGCCGGCGTTGTCCAGCATGTGGTCGGGGTTGCTCGTCGCGGGCGTCACGACGGTCACGGCCGGGTGCGCCGCCGCGAATTTGATGAAGAAGCGCGCCCACGAGTCCGCGCCGAAGTCCGCCGCCCAGGCGGGGACTTCGCGGTCGCCGACGCGCTGGAAGAGCCGGGTGCGGCCGAAGGGCACGTAGACCAGCACGCCGATGCCGCGCTCGGCGGCCAGCGGCAGGATGGCGTCCGCCGCGCTGCGGTTGTCCACCGCGTAGTCGATGCCGATGAAGTCGAGCGGGTAGTCGCGCATCGCCTGGGCCAGCGCGTCGTACTGCCGCTTGCTGGTGGACGTGATGCCGATGTAGCGGACGCGGCCTTCCGCCTTGAGTTCCTCCAGGATGCCCACCTGCGTGGGCGGGTCGCCGAGGTTGTGCACTTGGATCAGGTCGATGGCGGGCACCCTCAGTCGGTCGAAGGAGCGCTCGATCTGCTCGCGCGCCGCATCCGGGTCCGCCGATCCGCCGCCGCGCCGGGCGACGTTGACCTTGGTGGCCCAGAAGATGTCGCCCGAGACGCCCAAGTCCGCGGCGATCCGCCCGGCGGCTTCTTCCGAGGGCCCGTAGCTGGGCGCCGTGTCGAACACGGTGGCGCCGCTCTCCACGAAGGCCCGCATGACCTCGGTGAGCCGGCTCAGGTCGTCGCCGCCCGCCATCCGGCGAAAGGACGCCGAGCTGCCCAGCCCGACGATGGGAAGGCGCTCGTCCGTGCCCGGAATTGGCCTCGTCAGCAGGTCCTGCCGTCCGAGGGCGCCGAGCGACGAGCCCGGGGCCACGGCCAGCAAGGCGCTGGCGGCGGCGGTCGATTGAATCCATTCGCGGCGAGTTGGCATGTCTGCGTCCTCCATTCTGGCGTTGCTTGGGAGACCCCCTGTGCCGCGACGGGTCGCGCGTCGCGCCGAGGGGACGGCAAGCAAGGTGGACGATGCGGGCGAGCGACGCAAGTTGGGGGCCCGTCCCGGGCGTGGACCAGCCTGCGTTGGGGGGCGACCTCGCCCTCGACGTGCCGGGCCGCTGCCTCCCGCCGCGGACGGCCGCTAGCGGGCGGACTCGGGCAGAGACTTCAAGGCGTCTTCGCCGTTCGCCTTGCAGCCGGTGAACGTGCGCTCGGTCCAGAGGAACACGGTGATGGGCGGCGTGGAGCTCGCCACGAAGGCGTAGTGGCCCGGGCACGACAGCGTGAAGCCGAAATGGCCTTCGCTGTTCGACACGCTGATGCGGCGGCTGTCTCCGCTGCTCACTTCGACGATGTCCATGCTGGGGATCTCCGAGGGATCCGTGGTCCAGCGCCCGCTCACTTCGGCTTCGTCCCAGCACGCGGCCAGCACGAGGACGGCGGCCAGGCTCAGGAGCTTGGCCGCGATTGGGTTGATCCTGTTCAATCTTCTTCCTCCTTGGAAGATGCGTGGGAGCGCTTGGCGTCGCCGAAGGGCGTCGGCCTCGCACCCGACTGCGCAGGGCGGGCTCGCAAGCGGCTCCCTTGGGGCCGGCCGAGTTCGGTTGCCGGGGCAGCGAACGCGGGCCGTTGCGAAATGCACGGCGGACAACTTCGCCGGGGGGTACGACAGCGGTTCTCGCATAGGACGCCGCGCCTGTCGCAACGCCGGAACTCGTTGTCGTACCTCCCCGGTATCTTCTTGAATTGCCCTGCTCCCGCCCTCCGGCCGGCGACATGCCGCCAGCGCAACGGACCGCGCCGATGGAACCCACCAAGCTTCAGCGCTGGATCGATCTCGTGGCCTTCCTAGCGTCGCGGAGGTTTCCCGTCTCCAAGGAAGCGCTCTGGAGGCAGCTGCCGGCCTATTCGCGAGGACTGGACGGCACGCCCCAGGAGCAGGCCTCGGTCGGCCGCATGTTCGAACGCGACAAGGACGAGCTGCGCGAGATGGGCATCGCCATCGAGACGACTTCGGTCTCGCCGCGCGCCGAGCCGGGCGACGGGACGGGATACCGCCTGTCCCGGCGTCTCCACCTTCCGCGGCTGCGCGTCGCAGAGCCCGGTCCGTCGGCCACGGAACGCCGCATGCATCCCTTGCCGGGCGCCGCCGTGGTGTCGCCGCCGGAGGCCGTCCGCGCGCTGGGCGGCCTGCGCGAGCTCGCGACCGTGCCGGGCTTCCCGCTGGCGAGCGACGCCCAGTCCGCCTTTCGCAAGCTCTCGTTCGATCTCATGCCCCGCGGCCTGCCGGGCTCGCCCGTGCGATACGCCGCGTCGGCCGAGGCCGATCGCGCCGCCAAGACGCTTGCCCGCTTGTTCGACGCCGTGTCGCGCCGCAAGAAGCTGACCTTCTCCTACCAATCCATGACGCGCTCCGGAGCGCTCGAGCGCCGCGTCCGTCCCTACGGACTCCTGTTCGAGCTCGGCCGCTGGTACGTGGTCGGGCACGACGAGCGCCGAGAGGACGCGCGCGTGTTTCGGGTGGGACGAATGAGCAAGGTGCGCGTCGAACGGCGGTCGCCCGGCGCCCCCGACTTCGAGCTTCCCGACGACTTCGACCTGACCGACTTCGCCAACCGGATGACGTGGGAGCTGGGCCCGGAGTCGGAGGAGGAGGAGGTCGTCGTGCACTTCGACTTCCCTTGCTCCGAGTGGGCCGGCCGCAACGACCACGGCGAACTCGTGACGGCGCGCGACGACGGGTCCGAACTGCGCCGCTTTCGCGTTCGCGACCTGGACCGTTTCGCGCGCTGGGCGCTGGGCTTGGCGGGACGGGCCCGCATCGTCGAGCCCGAACGCGCCCGCGACCGCTTCCGCGAGATCGCGGCCGCCGTGGCCGGAGCGCACGCCTCTTCGGCCGCCACGCCGCTGGACCGCCGGAAGCTGCCTGACCCGGATGCCGCTCCGCCGCCCGCGCCCGTCGCCCAAGATGCCTGACCGTGCCGCCGGTCCGCCGCCTCGTCGCGGCGCCGCCACGCTGCCCGCGGAGCCCGTCGCCCAAGATGCCTGACGGCGCCGCTGCTTCGGCCCGCACGCGCTTCGAGCGCCTGGCCTACGTCATCGCGGCCGCGAGCCGGGAGGGCGGGGCGGAGATCCGTTCGGTGGCGCGCGAGCTCGGCACTTCCGAGGCGGGCGTGCTCCAGGACATCCAGGAGCTGACGACGAGGGACGACTACCGGTCCAGCGGATGGCCGGCGGACATCCTTCTCTTCCTGAGCAACGGCCGCGTCACCGTCGAACACGCAAGCTTCGGGGAGCGCCCGCTGCGCCTCTCCCCCCGCGAACACCTGTGCTTGGCGCTGGCCCTGCGCGGCGAACCTTCTTCGGAGAATTCGGCCGGGGACGCCGCCGGCCTGCTGCGTCTCGGCGAGACGCTGGTCGCGGACGGCCGGGCCCGAACCGGCGACGCGCCCGGCACGCTTCCCGGCGTGACGCTCTCGGAGCGCCGCGAAGGACAGTCCTCAGTGCGCAGAACCGTCGTGGCCGCCGCGTACGCCCGCCGCCCCTGCGTCTTGCGCTACCTCAAGCTCGCCGCCGACGGCGAGTCGCGTCGCGTCGTCCATCCCTACCTGGTGGTGTTCTCGGACGAGGCTTGGTACGTCGTCGGCCGCTGCGTCCAGTCCGAAGAAGTGCGAATCTTCCGGATGGACCGAATCCTGTCGGCGTCGCCGGCCGAGGGCACGTTCGACGTCCCCGGCGACTTCGATCCCGGCGACTACGTGGACGCCGGCATGGACGAGCTCCTCTTCTCTTCGACGAGCCGCAAGGCATACGTGCGCTATTCGCCGCGAATCGCTCGGAGAGTTCGGGAACGCGCGTCGCACCGCAGCCTCTCCATGGAAGACAACGGCGACGGCAGCGTGACCGTCTGCCACGCAGTGGCCGACCCGCACTGGTTGCTCAGCCACGTTCTTCGCCACGGAGGCGACGCCGTCGTCGAAGGTCCCGACGACCTCCGCCGCCTGGTCCACGACGCCGCCGGCCGCTTGGCGGATCTGGCAAGGGAGCCGGACAAGCCGTAGGGTAGGGTAGAGCCGAGAACGCTCGTCCTGCGGCCTCCCCCGACGCCGGCCGCGGGGGTCCTTCGCGCCCAGCCCCGGAGCATCCCTGTCATGCGCCTGCCTCGCCTGCCCGGCGCCGCGTTGCCCAAGTGAGCGCGCTTCTCCCCACCAACCTGCGCGCCCTGCTGGGCGGACGCCGGGCCGAGTCGGCGCGCCTCGAGCTCAAGGCGCGGTGGGACCCGGAGACCACCGGCCCGCAGGCCCTGGCCACCATCTGCGCCTTCGCCAACGACCACCTCCACCTGAACGGCGGCTACTTGGTCCTGGGCGTCGCGGAAGAAGAAGGACGGGCCGTGCTGCCCCCGCGCGGACTCTCCGATCCCGACATGCAGGCGGCGGCCAAGTGGATTCGCGGCGCATGCAACCGGCTCGACCCGGCGTACCAGCCCGTCGTGTCGCCGGAAGCCATGGACGGCCGCAACGTGCTCGTCGTCTGGGCGCCCGCCAGCGAACTGCGGCCGCACAGCGCCCCCGGCGGACGGAGGCGCGAACGGATGTTCTGGATTCGCTTGGGCGCCGAGACCGTGGACGCCGCGGCCAACGGCCTCTTGCCCGCTTTGTTGCGCCAGACTGCGCGAGTCCCGTGGGACGACCGCCGCGCAGAGGACGCCGCCGTGGCCGATCTGCGGGAAGCGCGGGTGCGAGAGTTCCTGCGGGACGTGGGGAGCCGGCTGCAGGAGTTCGCCGACCCGCTCGACACGTACCGGAGGATGCGCATCACGACCCGCGTGAAGGAGCACGACGCGCCCCGCAACGTGGGACTCCTCTTCTTCGCGGACGACCCTTCGCGCTGGTTCCGAGGCGCCGCGATCGAACTCGCCCGCTTTCCCGACGGACCCG
This sequence comes from Longimicrobiales bacterium, assembly GCA_965242735.1. Lineage (GTDB taxonomy): Bacteria > Gemmatimonadota > Gemmatimonadetes > Longimicrobiales > Gaopeijiaceae. Next base: position 604,620 of record OZ251497.1, read on the forward strand.
CCGCGTCCACGCTGGACGAGCACGCGTTCCGAGGCGGCCTGGCCGACCAGCTTCGGCGTTGCTTGACCCACTTGGAGAGCCTCTCCGAAGTTCGCGTGGAGAAGAGCCCCGACACGCCCTTCGCCCGCCGCACGGCCCGCTGGCCGGCCGCCGCCGTCCGCGAGGCCCTGGTCAACGCCGTCTACCACCGCAGCTACGAGGCCGACGCGCCCGACCCCGTCAAGGTCTACGTCTACCCGGACCGCATGACGATCACCAGCTATCCCGGCCCGGCGCCGGGCATCGAGGCCGAGCACTTCGAGCCGGGAGCGCCCAGGCCGAACGTCCCCGCCCGCAACCGCCGCATCGGCGAATTCCTCAAGGACCTCGAGCTGGCCGAAGCCCGCCTGACCGGCCTCGACAAGATCCACGCCGCCATGGAGCGCAACGGCTCGCCGCCGCCCCGCTTCGAATTCGACGAGGGACGCACGTACTTCACGGTGGTCCTGCCGGTGCACCGGGCGCACTGCGGGCTGGCCGGGGCGGACGAAGGTGGAGGGCCGGGGTGATGTCGGAGCGGACGGCGGGCCCTGGTCGCGACGCGGTGCCGGAGCGGATGGCGATGTCGGCTCCGGGCATGTCCCCGGATCGGCAGGCGGTGTCGGCTCCGGGCATGTCCCCGGATCGGCAGGCATCGGCGCGAGTAGCGTCTCCTGAGCGCCAAGGCCCGCCCCGCTGGCGCTTCCGGGTCATGTCGCCGTCGGAGATCAACGAGAATCCCGTGCAGGGCGAGTTCTTCGGCTCCGACCTGCCCAAGCGCTTCGTCCGGGAGTCGATTCAGAATTCCTTGGACGCTCGCGCAGGCGCCGCCGCCGTGCGGGTCCGCTTCGCGATCAGCGGGACGGCAGGCGCGTTGCCGCCGGAGCGGGCGGCGCCATATCTGAACGGGCTGCGACGCCACTTCTGCGCGGTCGTGGACGCCGAGGCCGCGTCGGGCGGCGGCAAGGACGAGCTGGAAGAGCGCAAGTCCTCGTTCCACCGTCCCATGCCCTTTCTGGTCGTGGAGGACTTCGGCACGTTCGGCTTGCAAGGCGACGTGCGCGCCAACGCCCCGCAGGCCAAGGACAACCACTTCTGGGGCCTGTTCCGAAGCGTCGGCATCTCGCCCAAGGGCAAGGACGCAGGCGGCTCGTGGGGGCTCGGCAAGTGGGTGTTCCCGAGCGCTTCCAAGCTCAACGCCTTCCTCGGGGTGACCCGTCGCCAGGACGACGACCAGTTGCTCCTCATGGGCCAAGCCATGCTCAAGCTGCACGAGTTGGACGAAAAGAAGTACGCCCACTACGGCTACTTCGCGGCCGCCTCGAACGAACAGGACGACAGCTGGCTGCCCATGCCGGCGAGTTCGGCTGCGCCCCACGCCGCGTTCGTGGGGCAAGCGGTGGATGACTTCGGCCTCGAGGACCGAGACCAGGCGGGAACGTCGGTGGTGGTGCCGCACCCGGAAGACGAGCTGAGGGACCCGGACAAGCTCGCCTGGGCTGTGATCACCCAGTACTTCTGGCCGATCGTGGCCGGCGACCTGGTGGTCGAGATCGTCGCGGGGGACGCGACAAGGCGGGTCATCGACGCCGAGACGATCAGCCGCGAGGTGCACAACTGCGACGCCGGGCCGGCGAATTCGGCCGAAGAGGCGGCAGAATCAATGGCGGGCGCAATCGAGCTGGCCGCCTGGGGTGCGAGCGCGCCGCGGAATCGCGACGTGCCTGCTGTGGCCGACCTCAAGAAGGCGGCCCTGTCGCCCGCCGTGCTGCAAGGCGTCCGCCGCCGGTACGAGCACGGCGAGCGCTTGGCGTTCGCCGTTAAGACCGCGGTTCGCCCGCCCGCCGGAGAACGGCCTGGTCCTTCCATCGCTGCGGGGCATTTCCGCGTCTTCCTGGAGAGGGACGAGGCTCTTGCCAAGGGGCACGACTACCACGTGCGAGGACATCTGCATATTCCGGGAATGGACTTTCTTCACAACTTCCAGGCTCGGGCGCTGACGTTGGTCGACAGTCGATCCAACCTTGGTCACCTGTTGCGGGACTCGGAGGGTCCCGCCCACGACAAGTGGAACGCCTATGCCCCTCGCCTCAAGGAGAAGGGATGGCGGGCGCCCGCCCTGCGGGTCCGGGAAGCCCAGCGGGCGGCAGAGCGAATTCTCCAGCAGCTGGTCGCCGAGCCGGAAGAAAAGCAGCGGGACGCGCTGGCGGACCTGTTCCCGTTGAAGACCCCGAGCCGCCGCGACAAGTCCAGCGGCGGCAAGCCCCCCGGCGGCTGGGATCCGTCTGACCACCGCGAACCGAAGCCCGCTCCCCGCATCCGAGGCGCCCGAGGCGGCATCGCGCTGACGACGGAGGCTGACGACGGATTGGGCGGCACGATCTGGACGGTTCGGGTCGCGTACGACGTGGCCCGCGGCAGTGCCCGCACTGCACTCTCGCGTTTTGCGAGCGGCGTCAAGGCGGGCTGTCCCGATTTCTCGTTTCACGACAACCGTCTCTCCGTCGACGCGAAGGGATGCACGACCGACGTGGTGGCCGACAACGAACTCCGGGTCGTCGTCACGGAGCCCGAGATGTCTCTGGTGGTGAAAGGCTTCGACGGACGGGACTTGCTGGTGGATGTCGTGCAGGTCGATACAGCTTCGACGAACGGGGAAGAACCATGATCCGCCATTTCAACAGCACGGGCAGACGGGCGATCCGGCGTCCGCATGCTGTCGTTACGCTTCGGCGCCTGAAGCCCGACGGGGCGGCGGAGGAATCCGACCACTGCTTCGACTTGAAGCTGGACCTCTCGAGCTACGGCTTCCAGAGCGACGCGAGCGTTCGAGTGGAGGCCTGGCGCGGCAATGCCTTCCAGCGCTGGAATTGGGGGACCGTCGGACGTCTTGCCGCACCTGCCGAGGCGGCCCGCGTGCTCCGCGACGTTCCCGAGACGTGCCGGTTCCGGGTCGCCGTGGTGGAGGCGGGAGCCTCCGGGCGCCTGCTGGGCTTGGCGGACAAGCTGGTGCCCCGGCGGTCCGTGGAATCGATTCTGCCGGTGGTGCGCAAGGACATCGGAAGCGAAGTCTGGCGGCTGGAATTCGGCGAAGGCGCCGACATTGCCGAACTGTGGATCAACAAGCGCATCCCGGGCATGAGCGACGTAGTGCGCAACGACTCGGCCTTCCGTGCCCTGGTGATGCCCCAGGTTCTGCGTTCGATCCTGGAGCGCGGCTTGCTGATAAGGCGCGAACGCCCAGACGACGCGGAAGGACCGTGGAGGCCTTGGTTCGACTTGGCTGCGGACATCCTGCCGGGTCAGCAGCCGCCACCGTTGGAGGACGACGCCCAGGAGGACGACATCGCCAGGGCTGACGGGTGGATCGACCAAGTCGTGGCGGCATTCGCGCAGAAGCGCGTCAAGGCCTTCGACCTGTACCGAAGGCGGAAGCGATGAGCACGGCGCGACACGCGGCCAAGCCGGACTCCGTGGAGGCTCGGGAGCTGACCGCTCGGGGAATCGACCGTGCCCTGCGCTTCCTTGACGAAGTGCGCGCCGATCCGGCAGGGCCGCCGTTGCCGCCCCGCGAATTGCTCTTCGACAATCGCTACAGCCGGCGGTTCGCCAATGCGCCGACTTTGGAATCCCGCTCGTTCGCGACGCGGCGGGAAGTGGGCGAGTATCTGTCGCCCCGGCTGGCACCCATTGCGCGCGACATCGTGGACCGCGCATCGTTCTGGTCCTGGCTGGGAATGCTCCATTTCGGCGGCACGGTGCGCGTCCAGGACGGCGAAGCCAAGCTGTCTCCCTTGAACGAGACGTTCGTGATCGACGGCAGCAGCCCCAAGTCCCGACGAGGGATGCACCGCCACTACTTGCGAGCCGCGTGGCTCTTGTTCAGGACTCACGGCGAAGAGGCGGCGTTTCTCCTGGACCAAGCCCCGGCCGCCCGGGGAGCCATCGCAAACGAGATTCTCCAGTCCCAGCGCGTCTTCAGCTCGACTGGGCTTGTCTCGCTGATTCTTCGACTGTACACGCATGGCAACCGGCAACGGCGAGGCTTTCAAATGCGGCCGGGCGGACTCGCGCACCTGCTTCGCGTCCTCGACCAACTCGAGCGGACGCACGACGTCTACCACATGTCTTCCGACGCCCTGATCTCCATTCTGCCGACTGAGTTCGATCCGTGGATCAAGTGCGGCACGCAGTCGGGTGCCGCCAGGCGGCCATGAGCGCGGCCGCGAGGCGCGTTGCCGCAGCTGACGCGGGCCTGCGTCACGGTCGCCACGACCGCTTCTGCCGGTGGACATTTCGCGTCTTCCACGGTATCTTCATGTCGGCTTTCATTTGCCCGTTTCGGATCGTGCACCCGATGCCGGAAGGAGGGATAAGCCCGAATGCACGTGAGCAGGATTGAAATTCGGAACTTTCGCTCGATACGGCACCTCGCCGTCGACCTGGGCGACACTACGGTGTTCGTAGGTCCCAACAACGCCGGCAAGACCGCCATTCTGGATGCGCTCCGACTTGCGTTGACGCGGCGCTGGGGACAGCGAGGGACCGGGTTCACGGAATACGACATCCATCTTGCGAGCGATGACGACGATCCTAGGAGCTCTCCGGGGCTAAGCATCGAAGTCCACGCTCAGGAATCTGAGTCCGATGAATGGCCCGACGGAATCTCGGAGGATCTCAACCAGATCGTGCAGATGGACGTGCACACCGGTCTTCGGTCCATCGCCCTGAGGACGCGATGGGCCTGGAATGACCAGAACGGAGCGTTCGAATCGACGTGGGAGTTTCTCAACGCAGCACGAGATCCGCTCACGGGACGAGGCGCGCGCCGCGTCAACCTGGAACGCTTCTGGCGCTACTTGCCGGTGTTCTACTTGAGTGCATTGCGCGACGTGGGCGACGAGTTCTCGCCGCGTTCGCAGTTTTGGGGACGGTTGCTCAAGGCGTTGGAGATACCAGCCGGCCTGGAATCGAAAGCTCTTCGTGTGCTCGATCTACTCAACAGCCGCTTGCTGAAGGCTGATCCGCGCCTTAACCAAATTGCTGGGACCTTGGCCGGCGCCACCCGAATCGCAACACGTGATCGCGAAGCCGGACTAAGGCTTCGCATGGTCCCGCTGAAGATGCGCGATCTTCTCGCGAGAACGGAGATCATCTTGCGCAACGAACCCGATTCTCCATGGTTGCCGCTTCTGCATCAAGGTCAGGGTATCCAAAGCCTTTCGGTGATTTTTCTGTTCCAGGCGTTCATTGAGCATCTCGTGCGCGAGTTGTATGAAAAAGACAGTGAACCAGTTCTCGCCCTAGAAGAACCGGAGACGCATCTGCATCCACAGGCAGCCCGTACCCTATGGGATCATGTTCGCGCACTGCCTGGTCAGAAGATCGTCACCACTCACTCGCCATATTTCGTTCAGCACGTGCCGTTCCGTGATTTGCGTCTTGTTCGCCTTACACGTGAAGGAACCACGGTGAAGTCGTTACCTGCGTGTTTTTCTGCTTCCTTTCCTGTCTTGGAGGGCCTCGATGACGTGGTGGCTCAATCGGATGGACTTCTGAGTCACGACGCGGTATCTGAAACCCTTACGGTCGCTGGCGCACTCCGCAAGGAAACGTATCGGGCCCTTCTCATGTGTTGCGGAGAGCATGAACGACGGGCTGAATTGGAGAGTACCTTGAAGGATCTTCGGGATCAATCGTTCCTCCACATTCGCGATGACGAGCTTCGTTCGATGGAGACGTTCGCTCGGCGGATGCGCGGAGAGATATTCTTTGCCGATCGGTGGTTGATTGTTGAGGGACAGGCCGACTACTTGATCGTTCACGCCTTGGCGGAGGCGATGAGTTTCGACCTAGATTCACGCGGCGTGTCTGTGATTGATGCCCAGAACAACGGCGATCCTGTCGCGTTTGCGGCGCTGGCGCGAGCGTTCGATATCCCCTGGCTTGCGGTATTCGACGGAGATGAGGGCGGGCAGGCCTGCGTTCTCAGGATCGGCAAGCGTGGTTTTTCCGATGAAGAAGTCAATTATCGTTGCAGGAGCCATCCAAACGGCGACTTGGAAGCACAGTTGGTGGCTGATGGGCTCGGTCACATATTGCGAGACATCTTAGCAGAAATGGATAATCATGATGCACCTCATTTCACGGACGAGATGCTCCGGGAAAAACTAAGGAAACAGAAGACGGCCTACGCCGGACGTCTTGCGTCACGCTTGCGTTCCGATTCGAATCTTGCGAAACTGGCGCCCGAGGCATTCCGAGCCACGATCAAGGAACTGTCTGGAACCGCGTGATGGCAAACTCACTGGAAGCATCTTTGGCCCAGTTGACCGACGTGCAAAAGCAAGCCGTCGATTGGGAAGGTGGATCACTACTCGTGCTCGCTGGCCCCGGATCCGGAAAGACCCGAGTGCTGACTTGTCGAATCGCCCGTTTGCTGGATGCATCGGCGGATCGACGATTTCGTATTCTGGCTTTGACATTTACCAACAAGGCGGCGAACGAGATGACGACCCGGGTAGGTGCCCTCGTTCCGGGGCTAGAGGGACGTGCAAACATAGTAACGTTTCACGCCTTTTGTGCGCAGGTACTCAGGCAGCATGGCGTACATTTGGGAATCAAGCCCGATTTCTCGATCTACTCGCACACGCAGGATCGGCGGGCGGTATTGGAAGACGCGCTCAACGGAGATGAGAGATGGAGCTGGGGTAGGGGACACCCTCGACTTCTTCCATGGATCGATTATCTCAAGAGTCGGCTTGTGGTGCCCGAGTCAGCAGAACGACATATCCGGGCCATGAGAGAACCAGTAGCCGAGAACGCAAGTCGCATCGCTCGAGCCTATCGTCGATACGAGCGTGAGCTTCGTGGCATTAACGCGCTCGACTTCAACTCTCTCATTTTGGATGCATACCGGTTGTTTTCGTATCCTGCGATGGTTCGCCAATACCGAAAGACATACCGCTACTGGTTGTTTGACGAATTTCAAGACACTACGGGTGCCCAATACAAACTGTTGCGCCGGATGGCTGGTCAAGAATTTGGCGAAATATTCGCGGTGGCAGATGACGATCAGACAATCTTTGAGTGGAACGGAGCAAACGTTCATAGAATCGGCGCACTCGTCAAGGATTTCTCGTGTCATGTGGTGCAGTTGCCAACGAACTTTCGATGTCCGTCACGCATCGTCGAGGCCGCGAACCGCCTTGTAGTGTACAATGCACGTAGAATCGCATCGAAACGTCCAGCTACGCCGGCATTGACGGCGGACGGATCGCCGGTCTTGGGCGAAGGTCAGATTATATGTCGGAAATTCAGCACGAGCGAAGAGGAAGTTGTCAGCATTGCAAGCGAAATCGAGGGCTTGGATGTTGCCGCCCGGAGCCAGACCGCGATACTGGCGAGAACGCGGTTTCTACTTGAGGCCATGCGGGATGCCCTGGCAAGTAACGACGTGTCCGCAAGGATTGCGATGCGGCGCGGCGATTTCATGTCTCCCGAAATGCGTTGGTTTGTGGCCTGCCTCAAGCAGATCGCGCGTCCGCTGGACCGGCGCAACATGGCGGTGCTGATCGACATATTTGGCAGGTTTGCGCCATCGCCGTTGGATTGGGGCAGGCTCGTATCGCGATCGGAGTCGGACAAGGTCACCTTCCTGAAGGTGTGGACGGATGCGGTGCGGGAGGCGGAGATGCCGGATGCGCTCAGGGAAATGGTGGACGTAATCGCCGAGCTTTCCGTCGGCAATGTCAAGCTTGCGCCCGCCATCGGGCAGATTATCGCGTACTTTGAAGAGAGCGATCCGGACGACGACCTCAAAGACGACCTGAGCGCATGGGCGAGGATTCGGCGTGAGATCGGAGAGACCCACGGCCTAGCGTCACTCGATCGGTTATTGCAGGAACTGGAGCTGCGCTCGAAGGAACCGGTGGCGTCGCCGGGGACGGTGACGCTGACAACCATTCACGGGGCGAAGGGTCTGGAATTCGAGACTGTTTACCTGATAGGCATGGCGGAAGAGATTCTGCCGTCATGGCACAGCTTGCAGAAGGGCAACGGCAGCGCCGCACTGGAAGAGGAACGCCGCGGGTGCTTTGTGGCCGTCACGCGGACTGGCAAGCGTCTCATCCTGTCGCGGGCTGAGCACTACCGAGGACGGCCGAAGCCGCCGTCGCGGTTTCTGGAAGAGATGGGTCTTGTCGGCAACGACTTGGGAGAGAACGGTCAGGGGCGACCGTGAACCGACGGTGCCGGACCGTGTGTCGCAGGCTCGCTTTTGTCCGTAGTGTCTCGCGACCCGACGGCCGTGACGTTGTGAGTCGTGGGTCGGCATCGTCCGCCGGGGGAACTGTTGGACTTCCTCGCTGACTTGGCCCGGCGGCCCTGGTCGCCGGACCCGCGTCTTGGCTCTTCGGCCGCCGGTCTCTTCGTCGGGCCGGGCGACCACGGCCTCGAGGTCGTTGCCGCCCGTGCGCCCACCGTCCCGTCGCGATTGGCCATGGCCGGCACCCACAAGAGTCGGCGAGCAGGACGTGCCGCTCCCGTGCTCCTGGTCGTGCTGCATCCCGAAGGCGCCGCTCTCTGCGGCCCTGCCGGCGAGAAGCCTGCCGTCCGACTTCGCTTGAACGCCGTGCGGATCGAGCGGATTTGCCGCGAGGCCCTGGCACAACCGGACCGCCACTCGGCTCTGCGCTTCCTGTCGCAGGCCCTGCCGTCGCTGGATACCGATCTGCCGGGCCTCCACAACGAGGGCCTGCTGGCTCTTCACAACCTTCGTTACGGCGTTCGCAACCGAGCCGACTGGACCGCCGCCGGTTACAAGGCGAAGAAGGCGGTCGGGGCTCGCGGGCGCGAGCTTCTGGACGCGCTGGGCTTCCACATCGCCCCGCTGGACAACCTGACGCACCTCCTCACGAGCGGAGACGACGGCCAGCGACGGACGGCCTTGGCCGTTCTCTTGCGCGACCGCGAGTCCGCCGAAGCCGGCAGTCCGCGCTTCAACAGCCTGTCGCCAGTCACCTACGCGCTCAAGAAGGCCGACGACGAGAACCTGTCCTGGGTGGTGATGGTCCAAGGCCGTCGCGTGCGCCTCTACTCGACGGCCACCGATCGAGGGGTCGGCAGGCGCGGCCGCACCGAGACCTACGTGGAGTGCCAAACGCCCCTGTTGGCCGACTCCGACTTGGCGTACCTGTGGCTGATCTTCTCGGCCGAAGCGCTGGTGCCGGACGGCAGCTTGGACCAAATCCTCAAAGAGTCTCGGCGCTTCGCCGGCGACTTGGCCGAGCGGTTGCGCGAACGCATCTACGACCAAGTGGTGCCCAAGCTCGCCCGGGGCATCGCGGACGCGAGGCGGCTCGACTCCGCCACGGGACCGGAGCTGGCCCGCACGTACGACATGGCTCTGACGGTGCTGTTTCGCCTTCTCTTCATCGCATACGCAGAGGATTGCGACCTGCTGCCCTATCGAACCAACGACGCCTACCGTCGCCGGTCGCTCAAGCAGAAGGCGCAGGAGCTGGCCAAGCAGGCGCAAGACCACACGCCCATGGCTCCGGGCGACGCTCACTGGCAGGAAGTGGCCCGCCTCTGCGACGCGGTGGCCGCCGGAAACCCTGAGTGGGGCGTGCCCGAATACGACGGCGCGCTCTTCTCCAACGATCCCGAGGTGTCGGAGGTAGGTGCGGAACTCGCCCGCGTCTCGCTGCCCAACGAATCCTTCGAGCCCGCTCTGCGTCACCTCCTGATCATCGAGACGGACGAGGGCGCGCTTGGGCCGGTGGACTTCAGATCGCTGGGCGTGCGCGAGTTCGGCACGATATACGAGGGCCTGCTGGAGTCCGAGCTGGCCGTTGCAACCGAGGACTTGGCGGTGGACGCCAAGGGCACCTACGTGCCGGCCAAGCCCAATGCGCAAGTAGTCGTCCGAAGGGGAGAAACCTACCTGCACAACCGTTCCGGCGTTCGCAAGTTCACGGGCAGCTACTACACGAAGCCCTTCGCCGTGGAGCACTTGCTGGACCAGGCGCTGGCGCCCGCGCTGAAGGACCACTTCCGGCGGCTGGACGCCATGGACGACGCCACCGCCGCCGAGAGGTTCTTCGACTTCCGAGTCGCCGACATCGCCATGGGATCGGGTCACTTCCTGGTCGGCGCCATCGATCGAATCGAGAAGGGCATGGCCGACTTCCTGGTCGGTCGCGACCTGCCCGGCGTGCGCAACGAACTGGCTGACCTTCGCCAAGCCGCGCGGGCGGCATTGGACGACGATGCGGGGCATGCGTCGTTGATCGAAGACGGCCAGCTGTTGCGCCGCTTGATTGCCCGGCGGTGCATCTACGGCGTGGACCTGAACAACATTTCCGTCCAGCTGGCCCGCTTGGCCGTGTGGATTCACACGTTCGTGCCCGGTCTCCCGCTCTCGTTTCTCGACCGCAACTTGGTTCGCGGCAATTCTCTGGTCGGCATCGGAACGCTGGACGACGTCAAGGCCAAGCTCGGTGCCGCCAACCTCCCGCTGTTCCCGTGCGACCCCGAGTCGTTGCTCGGCAAGGCCGCCAAGCCGTTGCGTCGGCTGGCCAACCTGAACGACGCCACGGTCGCCGAAGTGCGCCAGGCGCGGGAGGCGCAAAAGGAGGCCACCGAAGCGGTGGCAACAACCAAGGCGCTGTGCGATCTGCTTACCGCCCGACGGATCTCCGACCAGGCCATGATCAAGGATTTTCAGTTCCAGGAATGGGAGCGCCGTAGCGAGAACTTGGAAGCGGTGCACGAGGCGGCCGAGGCGGCGCAAGAGCTGTCCAGCCTCGCCGCGTTGCACTTCCCGGTGAGTTTCCCGGAAGTCTTCCTGCGCGACCGCTCGGGCTTCGACGTGATTATGGGCAACCCGCCATGGAAGAAGCCGAAGGTGGAGGAGCACGGATTCTGGGCGCGACACTTCCCCGGGCTGCGCGGCATGTCCCAACGCGACCAGGAGGCCGAGAAGGCGAGGTTCCGTCGGGAGCGCGCCGACTTGGTCGAGGCATTGGACGCCGAGATCAAGGAAAACGACGACGTCCGACGGGCGTTGCTTGGGGGAGACTTCCCCGGCATGGGAACCGGCGACGCCGACGTGTACAAGGCGTTCTGCTGGCGATTCTGGCGGCTGACAGCCGAGGATCGCGGAAGGATCGGCGTCGTGCTGCCGAGGAGCGCGTTGCAGGCCAAGGGTTCGCAGGATTTTCGGAAGGCCGTGTTTGGGGGAGGAACCAGCATGGATGTCACAATGTTGCTGAACAACAACGGCTGGGCATTCTCGGAAATACATCCTCAGTATACGATTGGTCTTGTCGCCATAGTCCGCCGGGACGATGATGAGGATTCTCGACTCCGAATGAGAGGACCTTACGCTGACCGCGAAGCCTTCGGGATTGGCGTGGTGCGGGAGCCGCTGGTGTTCTACAAGGACGACATCGACAAATGGAACGATTCTGCGTCATTGCCCTTGCTACCGACGGATGAATCGGCGAGCGTGTTCAATACAATGTCTACTGCGCCGCGTCTCGACACACATGAAGATACTAATGTAAACGGGGGGGGGGGGGGGGCAGGCAAGGGCTGGCGCGCTCGTCCCGATCGCGAGATGGACGCCACGAACCAGAAGCACTTCATGGTGTTCGAGAAGCCGTCCGATGGCGTGCCCGACCGATCACGGACCTCCACGCGACGGCCCAAAAGGCGATGATGAGCTTCGAATCGAAGGACGGATACTGGCCTGTGTACAAGGGCGCGTCCTTCGATTTATGGAACCCAGACAAGGGCGCGCCCTACGCCTGGGCCAAGCCGGCGCCGGTTCTGGAATGGTTGCAGAAGAAGCGGCTCAGGTCGGCAAAGAGTCGGCGCGACAGCGCACATAAGGAATTCTCGCTAGACCACCTTCAGGATCAATCGACGCTGCCTGCCTACAGGCCAAGGATTGCGTTTCGCGACGTGGCGCGCGCAACGGACCAGCGAACCATCATCGCCTGCCTTCTTCCGCCCGAAGTGTTCGTTGTGCACAACGCGCCGTACTTCCTTTGGCATCGCGGAGACGAAAAGGACGAGGCATTTCTGCTGGGCGTCTTGTGCTCCATCCCCCTGGACTGGTACGCCCGCCGGTTCGTCGAGACGCACGTCACCTACTTCGTCATCAATCCCTTCCCGATACCGCGCCCAGGTCGGGACGACCCCCTGTGGCAACGCACCGTCGAAATCGCCGGCCGCCTTGCTTGCCCGGACGACCGCTTCGCCGCATGGGCCAAGGCCGTCGGCGTAGACTGCGGACCGCTTGCCAAGGACGAGAAGCAGGACCTGATCCATCAGCTCGACGCGCTAGTCGCCCACTGCTACGGCCTGACCGACCACCAGCTGGCCCATATCTTCGAGACCTTCCACGAGGGCTGGGACTACGGCGACCGGTTGGAAGCGGTCTTGACGCACTTTCGCAATCCGCCCGGCGGGTTACCTTAAGCCTCGATCAAGCCCATCGCCTGCCCGAGCCCAGCAAGATGACGACGCCCGCCGATCCAGCGCCGCAACGCGGTCCCTACCGAGTCTCCGTCAATCCAGCGACGCTCCGATGGGCGCAGGAGCGCTCGGGAAAGGACGTGGAGACGCTCGAGCGGCGCTTCCCGAAGTACCGGGAGTGGGAGGCAGGCACGCTCAAGCCCACGTACCGGCAGCTTCAGGACTTCGCCAAGGCGACCTACACGCCGTTCGGAGCCCTGTTCTCCGGCGGCCCTCTGAAGGACGAGCTGGACATCGCCGACTTTCGCACGATCGGCGGCGAGCAGCCCCGGAAGCCGAGTCCCCACCTGCTTGACACCGTCCACCTTTGCCAGCACCGGCAAGATTGGTACCACGAGTACGCTATGGAGGAGGGGCACGATCCCGTTGACTTTGTAGGCTCGGCCAGCCTGGACGACGACCCCGCCGAGGTTGCCCGGCAGATGTCGTCTACCCTGGATTTTGGGGTAGAGGACAGGCGCGATGTCGCCAACTGGACCTTGGCCGTCCGTCGCTTTGCCGATCGCGCTGACGCCAAGGGCGTGCTCGTCATGATCAGCGGCGTCGTGGGAAACAACACGTCGCGGCCGCTGGATGTCGACGAATTCCGAGGTATCGCGCTCTCTGACGAACTGGCGCCACTCGTCTTCGTCAACGGCGCCGACGCCAAGGCGGCCCAGATGTTCACCCTCGCTCATGGGCTGGCCCACATCTGGCTGGGCAGCACCGGCCTGTCGAACGCCGCGCTCAAGTCGACTGCAAGCCATCGAACCGAAAACTGGTGCAACCAAGTAGCGGCAGAACTTCTGGTGTCCTTGGACGCCTTGCGCCAGCAGTGCGACAAGAACGAAGACTTGAAGCGAACGTTGCAGCATGGAGAGTTGAGCAGATGTGCCAACGCACGCCCCCGATCGGGAGGCGACTTCTTTAGAACACAAATGACGCGAATCGGAGAGCGTTTCGCGTACGATCTGATCGCGGACACGCTTTATGGCCGGACGCTGCCTACGGAGGCATTTCGCCTCCTGGCCATCAAGAAGCAGGCGACGTTCGACAAGATCAAGACGGAACTTGGATTGCGTTGATCGGTGGCCAGATCGTTCCCAGCTTTCGTCGACAACCGCAACGGAAACACCCTCGCGCAGGCCCTGGGGGCGCTGCTGGGCGTGGCGAGCCCCGGACGAGAGCTCCCAGGGGCGTCAGAGACGGGACCGCCCAGCGAAGCGCGGATCGCCACGGCCTACTTCAGCCCGGCGGGGTTTGCGCAGATCGCGGACGGACTGGCCGCCGTCCCCATGGTGCGCCTCTTGCTCGGCGCCGACTTGGCTGCGCACGGACGCCCCCCTTGTCGACGACAACTGGGCGAAGCCATGGCGGCCTTCGACCGGCGTTGCGTCGGCGAGTGCCTTGCCCGCATGACGACGGAGCTGCGGCGGGAGCGGGACCGCCTTCCGTTCACCTATGCCGGGCGGGCCAGCTTGACGACGCTGGTCGCGGCGCTGAAGTCCGGCAACATCGAGGTTCGCCGCTACGAGAAGGCGTTTCTTCACGCCAAGGCGTACATCCTGACGGACGGTGTGCTTGTCGGTTCCTCCAATCTGACCGCCGCCGGCCTGACCACCAACCTCGAACTCAGCTTGGGCCGCGACGACGACGTTACCGCCGAGAGGGCGAGACGCTGGTTCGACGATCTTTGGGACGACGCAGAGCCTTACGACCTCGTCGACGTCTTCGAGGAAGTCCTGCTGCCGAGGACGCCATGGGAAGTGTTCCTTCGGGTGCTCTGGCAACTGTACGGCGACGAAGTCGACAAGGACGCGGAGGACGACGACAATCTGCCGCTGACGAGCTTCCAGAAGCACGGCGTGGCACGGGCGTTGCGTTTGATCGAAGCGACGGGCGGAGCCATCGTCGCCGACGAAGTAGGACTGGGAAAGACATTCATCGCAGGAGAGATCCTGCAGCTCTACCGAGACCGCCGGCAACGCGTGCTGCTGATCTGCCCTGCCTCGTTGCGCGACACGACCTGGAAGAAGTTCCTGTCCGAATACCAGCTCTTCGCCGAGTCCTTGTCCTATGAGCAGCTGGCCAACGACGCGCAGCTGCTGTCGCCGGACGCCGACCGGCGCGGTCGGCAACATTTGCAACGTCCGTTGGACGAGTACCAGCTCGTCGTCGTGGACGAAGCTCACAACTACCGGAATCCGGACGCGCCGACGCGGGCCGCCGCGCTGAGGCGTCTTCTCTTCGGGCGCCGCCGCGACCTGCTGTTGCTCACGGCGACGCCCGTCAACAATTCGCTTTGGGACCTGTACCACCTCGTCCGCTTCTTCCTGCGGCAAGACGCCCATCTGGCCGACAGGGGAATTCTGTCGATTCGCGACCGGTTCGAGGCGGCCATGCGCGAGGACCCGTCCAGCCTGAGCCCGGATCTTCTCTACCCGATCATCGACGCCACGACGGTCAAGCGCACTCGCCAGTTCGTGCGCAAGCACTACGCAGGCGACACGATACCGGGACTGGACGGCCAGCATCGCCGCATTGAATTTCCGTCTCCCCAAGCGGTCACGGTTCGCTATGCGCTGGACGAGCGCTTGCCGGGCTTCTTCGACCGTCTGGAAGCGGCGCTGGACCCCGATGGCGAGGACGCGATCGCTTTTGCCCGCTACACGCCTGCCGCCTACCTGCTGGGTGCGGGCGACTCGGAGGAAAACGCCCGTGCTCGCGCCGTGGTGGGGTTGCTCCGGTCAGGCCTGCTGAAGCGCTTCGAGTCCTCGGCGCACGCCTTCAAGAAGACGGCCGGTCGCATGGCCGACATGCACGACCAGTTTCTGGAGGCGTTGGAGGCCGGATACGTGGTGACCACGGCCTTCCTCAGCGAACTCTCGGCCGACGACGAGACCGGAATCGAGGAGTTGTTGGAAATGAGGGGCGGCCATCCCGACGAGCGACTCCGTGCGACCGCGGCCCGCTACGATGTCAAGCGACTTCGGCGCCAAGTAGAGCGGGACCGCAATCTTCTCAGAGAGTTGGCCGCCGACGCGGCCACGATCACGCTCGAGCAAGACCCCAAGCTGAAGGCGCTGGCAGGCGCCTTGACGGAGATCGCCGAGCAGGCGGAGGCCGAAGCCATTCATTCCGACGACGAAGGCCAGAAGCGCAAGGTCCTGGTGTTCTCGTCCTTCGCAGACACGGTCGAGTGGATATCCCGCTACATGGCGGATGCCGTGGAGAAACGCCCCGGCCTGAAGCCCTATCGCGGCCGCATCGCGACGGCAACAGGCGGCACGAGCCGCGGCCGCATCGCGACGGCAACAGGCGCCAGCCGCGAAGCCTCGGAGTCCCGTCTGCAAGCGGTCCAAGGCTTCGCCCCGCGGTCCATGGGCGCTCCGGCCGGGCACAATGCAGACCGCTTCGACCTCCTGATCTCCACCGACGTGCTCGCCGAGGGCGTCAACCTCCAGCAGTGCCGCCACGTCGTCAACTTCGACGTGCCGTGGAACCCGATGCGTCTCGTCCAGCGCCACGGCCGCATCGACCGGATCGGCAGTCCGCATCGTCGCGTCTTCCTTCGCACGATCTTCCCTGCGGACCGGCTCGACCGGCTGCTCAACCTCGAGCAGCGCATCCTTGCGAAGCTGGCGATGGCGGCGGCCAGCGTGGGGGTGGCGGCTCCCATCGAAGGAGCGGCCCACGGCGGCCAGGTCTTCACGGAGACTCGCGAAGAAATCGAGAGGCTCTTGCGGGAGGATGCTTCGCTGTTCGAGCGCGGCGGGACCGCTGCTGCGGCGCAAACCGGCGAAGAGTACCGCCAGACGTTGCGCAAGGCGCTCCACGCCGACCGTCGTCGCATCGTGGAGATGCCTTGGAAGACCGGCTCCGGGATGACGAAAGGAACGCGCCGGGGCATCTTTTTCTGCGCCGTCGTCGGCCATGGCGCCAAGCTGGAGCGAACCTATCTGCGCTTCGTCCCGGCCACGGCCGAATGGTCGCCCGACCCCTCCGCTTCGGTCGAAGGCGAGGTCGGAGCCTGCCTTCGTCTCGTCGAGTGCGAGGAGAGCACGCCGGCTTGGTTCCCCCCGGCAGTCCAAAAGCGCGCCTACGAGTTCTGGGAAGTCGCTCGCCAAGACATCTGGGAACGGTGGATGCGCGAAACCGACCCCGCCAACCTCCAGCCCAGGCTTCGGCCCCTGAACCGGCGTGTGGCGGCCTTCATCCGCGACAATCTGCCGCCCGACGTGCCCCAGGACCGCGTGCGCGACGCCCTCGAAGTGCTGGAGTCGCCCTGGCCCCGGCGGGAAGAGATGACGCTGCGGCAATGGTTCGGCTCGGCCGACCATCCACCGGACCACGGTGGCATGTCCGCATCCGGATCGTCCAAGAACCTTCGCGGGCCCGCACTGTCGCAGTACTTGATCGAGCAAGTGCTGAGCACGGGACTGGAGCCCCTGCGGCCGCCCCCGTTGCTGCCGGTCATCGAGCCGAGCGAAGTCGAGCTGATCTGCTGGCTGGCGATCGAGCCCGAGGCCAGCTAGGCTGGCCCCATTTCGGCCACGACGCGAGAACCCCAAGGCCAGCCCCGCCGTTCGCCGAACGAGCCAAACAGGCCGTCAAAAAACTCGCCATGTATCGATGGCTAAAGATCGGAACTCCCGTTACAATAGGTACTTACGAATCATAAAAACGTGTCAAACAAGGAGCATTCGATGGACTGGGACCGCTTTCGGCTCGACTACCGCCTCGACACGGCGGCCCCCGAACTCCGGCGCTTGCTGGTGCAGATCGAGGGGTACCGCGAGGCGGCGCGCATTCTCGTCCTTCGGCCGGCATGGAAGGACTGGCTCGTCCGGCTCAACCGCATCCGGGCGATCCGCGGCACGACGGGCCTCGAAGGCAACCCGCTCTCCGAGCAGCAGATTGCCTGGGTCCTGGACGACGAGGCCCAGGCGGCTGCTGGCACGGTGGCGCGGCAGCAGGTGCGCAACGCAGCGGCCGCCCAGGAGTGGGTCAGGTCTCGGTTCGGCGCAGGTCGTCCGCCGCTGGCCACGGACGACATCCTTCACATGCACCGGCTCATGACGACCGGCTCCGACGAAGGCAACAACGTGCCGGGCCGGCTTCGCACCCGCGACGTGCAGGTGGGCACCCCGGCGTTGGGCGGCGTCCATCGGGGCGCCCCTCATCCCCGCGTCGAGCGGCTGACGGCGGAGTTCGTGGAGTTCCTCCGGTCTCCCCGGATGCGCTCCGAACATCCGGTCGTCCGCGCATTGCTCGCGCACTTCTTCCTGGTCACCATCCATCCGTTCGGCGCTGGAAACGGCCGCGTGTCGCGCCTCGTGGAGGCCGCCGTGCTCTACGAGGGCGGCTACGACGTGCACGGCTTCTACGGCCTCTCCAACTTCTTCTACGTCCACGGCGACAAGTACAAGCTGCTGTTGCAGGAATGCCGTTGCCGGCAGCCGTTCGATCTCGTGCCGTTCGTGAAATTCGGCCTTGAGGGCTTCGTCCATGAACTTCGCGGCATCAACAACTTCATCCAGGAGAAGGTGAACGGCCTCGTCTATCGCGACATGATGATCAGGGCGAACAACGAAAGGGTTGGGAAGCGCCGCAAGCTCCTCAACCACCGGGAATACAACTTGCTTCTCCATCTGCTGGAAGAGACGGATCCGGAGGACCCCTTCGCGACCGAATCCTCTCGACAGGTCCCGCTGGCGGAACTGTTGCAGTCGCCGTTCGTGATGGAAGTCTACCGCGACGTCACGCGCCGCACCTTCATTCGAGAGCTCGAACGCTTGGACAAGTTCGGATTCATCCGCTTCGAATACGATTCGGCGCTCGACACGTTGATCGTCGCGATCGATTTCGGCGCCATCGAACGCTATTAGATTCCATCGTTCGGACGGTCGGCTTGCCCGCTACCATGCCGGGACAACTCCAACGTAAGGAGAGGGATTGCATCATGCTTCACCGAGCCAGCGCGTCAGAGGAGAGCCCGATCAGCTTCGCCCGCAAGAACGCACGTCTGTTCCTCGCCGCGCTGGTGGTTGCGGGATCGCTGTCTTCCGATCCTCTGTCCGGTCAAGTGATGCTCGGCGTTCGCGGAGGCATCTTCATGGGCGTCAGAGCGCCGGCTTGGAGGGAGGCGTCTTTCTGGAACGGCGCCTGGGGTGGAAGGAAACGGCCGTCGTGTTGGACGCATTCGTCAGCGCCTCGCGCATCGAGCAGGCCAGCAACGACGTGGGCGTCGCTCTCCTCTTCAAGGCTGGGACTGGCGGCCCGAGGTCGATCCACTTGTTCTTCGGCCCCGTTGTCGGTAGAACCCGGCGACAATTTTCTGTTAACAACAAGGCGTTCTCTGGTCTGAGGACGGGGGGTGGATTTGCCATGCAGGTCGGCGAGTCGTCGAAGCTGTCGGTGGATGTGGAAACTTTTTGGGGCGCCGGCGACGCCGTCAGCTACAGTGCGGCCAAATTGGGGGTGGCGTTCCCGGTGGGATGAAGACGCGGCCCGAACGCCAAGCCTAGGATTCCTCCTCGCCGCGACGCCGTGCCTTGGCCGCTCCGCAAACAAGAGCAGCGCCCGCTTCCAGTCCGCCGGCCCACCTTTCCGCACGCCAATCGCCTCGCGACGCCTGCGGCCGCGCATCGACTACCGCCCCGTCGAGCACTATTAGATTTTGCTCTGATCGGACGGTCGGCTCTTGGAGTTGGGCCCGCCTTCAGGCAACCACGGCTTCCCGTCGCCGACGGGGCGGCCGCCCAGCCCCGGCCGCCTTCGGAATTCAGCCCGCCTCTCGCAGCCCGAGGTTCTCTGCCATGACCAACCCTATCCGCAAGCGCTCGACGACAGCCCGGACGTCAATCCGGCGACCGATCCAACGGACAGCCCTTTGGCCGCTCGCCGCCTTGCTCGCAGCGGCGTGCGGAGCCGACGACGGCGGTGACGACGCCTCGTCCGCGGTCCCGGCCGAGTGGGACCTCGCGCTCGTTGCGAGCATTGGCGCGGGGGCTCTCTCGGAGGAAGGGAGCCCGGAGGAATTCGGCCGGGTGGTGGGCGTCGCTCTGGGACCGGACGACGAAGTGTTCGTCGCCGACCGCCTGAACTTCGAGGTGCGGGTCTTCGGACTGGACGGAGCGCATCGGCGCAGCTTCGGGCGCCGGGGCGAAGGGCCGGGCGAGTTCGAGACCCTCTATTCGATCGCGTGGGTCGGAGACCGGCTGTTGGCGCTCGACTACGAAAACGCGCGCATCAGCGAGTTCTCGGCGGCGGGCGACTACCTGGGCCAGCGCGAGACGGCCAGGGGCATTTCAGGGTCGGGACTGGGGCTTTACAGCGTCGGCGCGGCGGAGGCGTACGTGGACCACTTCGACCGCGCGGACGATTGGCGTCACGTCTACGCCGGACAAGGTCCCGACGGCCCGACGGGCGTGGCGATTCCTGTGCTGCCTCAACCGGAAGGACGAAGTTCGGTCATCGTGTGCGACCGGGGGGACGTCAGGGCGTCCTACCTGATTCCGTTCGCGCCCAGGCTGATTCAGCATCCCGGGCCCGGCGGCTCGTTGTACTCGGCCGTGACCGGCGACTACAGGATCGTCGCGACCCGAGACGCCGACACCGTGCGCGTCGTCGAAGGCCAAGCGGAGGCGGCTCCCGTGACCGACGCCGAATGGGAGAGGCGAACGGAGGCAATCCGATCGCTGAAGGCGGAGTATCCCAGCGCGCAGTGCGAGCCGGACCTGCCCGGCAAGCCGTCGGCGAAGCCGATCCTCAAGGCGTTGTTCGTCGCTCCGGACGGCCGCTTGTGGGTCGAAGTCGCGGCGGCCGGAGGAGACCGGTGGGACGTCTTCGACGTGGACGGACGGCCGATGGCCCGCGTCCAGGCTCCCGCGAGGAGCGGCATTCCAGCGTTCGGCCCGGATCACGTGGTGACGATCCGGCGAGACAGTCTGGATCTGGACTATGTGGACGTGTACCGAATCACGCGGCCGACCGGCCAGTAGGGTCCGCCTCCGTTCCCTTGGCCAGCACGACGTAGTCCCGTTCGATCTCGCGACGAAAGGCGTCGGGCAACCGGCTCCAGTCGTGGACGTCCACGATGAACGGGATGTTCGACTCGCTCAAGGCGTCCATCAGCTCCGACAGCCGACGCACGGGAATTCGGTCGCGCCCGGGGCCGCGCAGCACGATGTCCAGGTCGCTGGCGTCGTGGCTTCCGCCGGTGACGCGGCTTCCGTAGGCCCACACTTCGGCGTCCGGCACGTGCAAGCGCAGAAGTTCGGCGAGCATCTTGCGGTGGCGGGGCGCCAAGTGCACGCGTCGGCTCAAGGAGGCCCCCGCACGGCGTCGGCCAAAGCGCGCGCGTCGGAAATGAACTCCGGCAACAGCTGAAGCGCGTCCTTGGCCAGCTCCTGGCCGTAGTCGTGGGCGGCGACGTTTCGAGCGTCTCGGTATTCGAGCCAGCGTTCGCATGCGTCGGCGGAGATCACGCCGTGCTTCGCGGCGTGACGAAACACGTCCTTGAACGAAAGGCGGTCGGCTTGTCGGTCGCTCGCGAAGAAAGGCCGCAGGCGTCGCTTCAGCAGTTTTCCGCTCAATTCCAGCGCCACTTCGAATTCCTTGACGCAGGCCGCTTGGCCCACGGCATGAGCCGTCTCGCCGGCCTCTGTCTTACCGAGCCACTCCAAGGCTTGGCTCAACCCCTGGACGCAACGCTCCAGATGCGCGGTCTGGATGGCGGCTGGTTTGCTACTCATTGCGCTTCCGCAGCTGCTTGTCGATTCGTCCGGCCCGCGTCTGGCGCTCATCGCTTGCTTCGCATGCCCGGCGTGTGCGGACTCCGCGTGTCCGGCGCGAGCGCTCCCATTCCAAGCTCGATCGGCCGCCGAGCTGGCCGCCGAGGGCTACAGCCTGCTCCCCTCCGTCAAGCAAGCTGCCCCATCTTCGGCGGTGCGGCAAGGACTTCGGGCGCGGGCAAGGACTCGGCGGTGCAACGAGGGCTTCGGTGGTGCGGCAAGGGCTTCGGAGGCGGGACGAGGGGCTTCGGCGGCCCGGCAAGGGCTTTCCTGCCGTCGGCCGCCCAAGCGGACATCGTTCGATTGCTGTTATATTTGCATTTGAAATGCCAATCTGCACGTTTTCTTCGGCCTCCACGTCCGGCCCGTGAAGCACATCGAACGCGCCCTCGAGCCGACGCTCGCCCGCGCGGCCTCGGAGTTTCCGGCCGTCGTCCTCACCGGACCCCGGCAGTCGGGCAAGACCACGTTGCTCAAGCGCTGGGCTGGCAACGACTACCGGTACGTTTCCCTGGAACTGCCCGACGTTCGGGCCGCCGCCGTCGCGGACCCGCGAGCGTTCCTGTCGTGGCACGCGCCTCCGGCGATCTACGACGAGGTCCAGTGGGCGCCCGAGCTGCTGCCCTACGTCAAGGAGCGGATAGACGAGCGCCGGGACGAGCCCGGACAGTTCCTGCTCTCGGGATCGCAGAACCTCCTGCTGGCTGCGCAGATTACCGAGTCGTTGGCCGGGCGGGCGGCGGTGCTTCGCCTGTTGCCGGTTTCCCGGCGCGAGCGCGAACCGGCGAGGCTTCACGCGCCCCTCCTTTGGGAGGTCGACCGGGACGCCGGGACAGGGTCCGAGGAATCGTCGGCCGAACTTCGGCGCGACCAGCCGGAATCGCCACGCGCCGGCCAAACTTTGCAGCGGTCCGAGGAATCGCCGGCCGAGTTCTGGCGCGACCTTCTGCACGGCAGCTATCCCGAGATCGTCGCCAATCCGAAGCGCGACGCCGCGTTATGGCAATCGAGCTTCGTCCAGACCTATCTGGAGCGCGACGTTCGCCACCTTCGCCGGATCGGGGACCTCTCCCAGTTCCAGAGCTTCCTGCGCGCCCTCGCCGCCCGCAGCGGACAGTTGCTGAACGCGAGCGACCTCTCCCGCGACCTGGGCGTGGCCGCCAACACTGTGCGCGCGTGGCTGTCGGTGCTCGAAGCGACCCATCAGATCGTGGTCGTGCGCCCGTACTTCGCCAACATCGGCAAGCGCTTGGTCAAGGCGCCGAAGGTCTACTTCACGGACACCGGGCTACTCTGCCATCTGACCGGAATTCGCGATCCGGAGCTCGCGGCGTCGGGTCCGCTGGCCGGGGCCATCATGGAAACCGCCGTGCTCTCCGAGATCTGCAAGACGCTGGTCAATCGCGGCGCCGATCCGCAGATCTACTTCTGGCGCACTGCGGCGGGCGTGGAAGTGGACTTTCTGGTCCAAGCCGGCGACCGGATCGTCCCCGTCGAAGTGAAGAAGACGGCCACGCCTCGACCCGCCATGGCGCGGTCCATCCAGGCCCTGCAACGCGATCTCGGCGACGCGGCCGGCCACGGCTACCTCGTGCACGCGGGCCACGGACGGACGCCGTTGGCCGAGGGCGTCACGGCCGCTGGGTTGTCGGAACTCTAGGAGCGGGCTGCTCCCGCCGCCTCCGTCCTCGATTCCGGCCGCATCGCGCAGAACCACGCTCAGGAGCCGCCCCCCGCCATGGGCTCGTCGCGGCTGACGACGTCCGTGGCCGAGCCGGTGATCAGCCGGTCGGGACCGGTGACGACGTCCGGGTCCTTGCCGGAATAGGGCAGCTTGTGGAGGAAGTGCTGGAGACATGCCAGCCGGGCGCGTCTCTTGTCGTCGGACTTGATGATGGTCCAGGGCGCGTCCGCGGTGTCGGTGTAGAAGAACATGGCCTCCTTGGCGTCCGTGTACTCGGGCCACTTGTCCAGCGAGGCCAGGTCCACCGTCGAGATCTTCCACTGCTTGAGCGGATCGGTCTTGCGGCGGTCGAAGCGGTGCTTCTGCTCTTGCTTGGACACGGAGAACCAGAACTTGAAGAGGCTGATGCCGCTGTTGACGAGCATCCGTTCCAGCTCGGGGCACTGGCGCAGGAACTCGAGGTATTCCTGGCCCGTGCAAAACCCCATGACGCGCTCCACGCCGGCCCGGTTGTACCAAGACCGGTCGAAGAGCACGATCTCGCCCGCCGTGGGCAGATGCTGCACGTACCGCTGGAAGTACCACTGCCCCCGCTCCACGTCGCTGGGCTTGTTCAACGCCACCACGCGGGCGCCGCGCGGATTCAGGTGCTCCATGAACCTCTTGATCGTGCCGCCCTTGCCCGCGGCGTCCCGGCCCTCGAACACGACGACGACCTTGGCGCCCGATTCCTTGATCCACCGCTGAGCCTTGAGCAGCTCCACCTGCAACCGGGCCTTCCCGGCCTCGTAGGCGCTGCGCTTCATCTTCTCGGAGTACGGATAGACGCCCTCGCGGAACACCCGCTTGACCTTCGACCGGCTGCTTCGACCGTCCGTTCCGGCGCGTTTCGGGGCCGATTCCGCGCGCTGGCCGCCGACCACGGCCTCCAGAAGATCGTCGGCGTCTTTGCTCATCGCCCCCTACCTGTCCGCGGCGGGCTTCGGCGAGCCTCCGTGCTCCTCGAACCACTTCATCAGGTAGAGCTGGGTGCGCATGAAGTTGGACGGCTTGGAGCCGGTTCCGTGGTATTCGTCGTGGAAGCGGATCATCTTGGTGGGGACGCCGAGCTGCTTGAGGGCTTGGTAGTACTCCTCGGTCTGGGCCATCGGAGTGCGAAGGTCGAGCTCGCCGGTCATGAGGATGGTGGGCGTGGTGACGTTCTGCACGTACATCAGGGGGGAGTGCTCGAGGTACTTGTCGGGATTGTCCCATGGATAGCCGTGGTAGCGGTAGTAGCCCCACACGGTGATGTCGGCGTTGCCGGCGAAGCTCATCCAATTGATGACGGGACAGCGGACGCCGGCGGCGGCGAACCGGGTCGTTTGGCCGATGACCCAGCTGGAAAGGACGCCGCCGCCGCTGCATCCCGTCACGTACATCTGGTCTTCGGCGACGTAGCCTCGCTCGAGCAGCGCGTCGACGCCGGCCATCAGGTCGTCGTAGTCCACGGACGGATAGCCGTTGTCGATGGCGTTGCCGAAGTCCGTGCCGTAGCCGGTGCTGCCCCGGGGATTGGTGTAGAGGGTGACGTATCCGTTGGCGGCGAAGTTC
Source organism: Longimicrobiales bacterium (assembly GCA_965242735.1). Classification (GTDB taxonomy): domain Bacteria; phylum Gemmatimonadota; class Gemmatimonadetes; order Longimicrobiales; family Gaopeijiaceae. Next base: position 629,235 of record OZ251497.1, read on the forward strand.
TGGTAGGGGTAGCTGAAGCCGACGTTGTACATGGCGTGAGGGCCGCCGTGGATGTGCAGGATCAGCGGATATTCTCGGCTCGGATCGAAGTCGGGCGGCTTGACGATCCAACCCTGCGCGCGCGTTCCGCCGGTCGACTCGTACCACATCTCCTCGACCTCGCCCAGCCGCTTCCCGGCCAGCACGTCGGCGTTGACCTCGGTGATGCGCCGGATGTCGCCCCCGCCGTCCAGGTCGTAGGCCACAACGTCGCCGGGCTCGTGAGGCGAAGTCAGGACTCCCACCGCCCGCCCGTCGTCGGTCGCCGAGGTGAGCGAAAGCATGTGCACGCCTTCGGTGACTTGCCGAAGGTTGCCCGAGCGCGGTGCGAAATGCACGTTCATGCTTCCCCTGTCGCCGGCCGTGAAGTACACGCCGCCGGAGTTGGCGGCCCAATGGAGCGCGAAGCCGACGTCTCTGTCCAAGCCGTCGGACACGAGGCGCGGACTGCCGCCGTCGGCGTCCATCATGTACATGTCGTTGGTCTTGTAGGTCTGCGACGTCCAAGGGTAGCCAGTGTACGCGATCGTGCGGCCGTCCGGCGACACGTTGGGGTTGGCCCACGGTCCCTTCTCGGACGTGAGCTGCCGTATCTCCATGGTGGCCAGGTCCATGGCGTAGACGTGGGATTCCCGGTAGCGATTGTCCGCGTCCTCCATCAGGCCGTCGAAGAACAGCGTGCCTCCGTCGGGCGACAGGTCGTAGCCCACGTTGCCGACGCCGGAGACGAACGTGGCGCCCGCGTTCCACGAACCGCTGGTGAGCTGCTGGGCGGTCCCGCCGTCGCTGGGCACGCGGAAGAGGTGCGTGAAGCCCTCGTCGAGGAAGCCGATGCGGTCGAAGCGGTAGTGGATGCGGTCCACGATCCTGGGCGCGGGCGTCCACTCGGCGCCTTCCGGAGCCGCAGGGAGGTCGATGGGCCAGGGCTCGGAGTCGGGGACGAAGCGCTGGAAGTAGATGTGCGCCCCGTCGGGCGACCACTTGAAGTTCGACGGCGCCTCGGTCTCGCGGGTGACTTGGCTCGTCGCGCCTTCCGCGTCCATCCACCGGACATGGATCTGGGGACCCTCGGGGCCGCCGTCGCCGCCGGGCGCGACGAAGGCCAGCCGCGTTCCGTCGGGCGACCACCGGGGGCTCGATCCTTCGAGCAGGAAGCGGTTCCGTCCTCCGTCGGCGTCCATGATCCACACCGCCGACCGGAACCGGTCCTCCATCTTGTCGACCCACGACCGCGTGTAGACGACCTGGCGCCCGTCCGGCGAGATCTGCGGACCGGACACCCGCTCCATGTCCAAGTAGTGCTCCACCGTGAGCAGATCGGTTGCGGGCGTCTCTTGGGCGGTGGCGGAAGCGGGTGCCGCGAGCATGGCCGCTCCGAGCGCAGTTGCCGCGAACACGGCTGCTCCAAGCGCGGTCAACGCGCAGAGGGCCGGCTTGGCGGCGAAGGCTGGGGCGAGTCTCGTCTTCATGGGTTCCTCCGAATCGGAAGTGGGCGGACGGGCGTCGGCTTGGCGGTCAAGCGCAACATGTCCATCATAGAGTTTGCGGGCCCGCTTGGCGAGGGGCGCGGCCATGGATGGCGAGGAGCGGGGCCATGGACGGCGCGGGCGGGGCCATGGGCGGCGAGGAGCGCGGCGTGGACGGCGAGGGACGGGGCGATGGACGGCGAGGGTGCGGGCCTTTGGACGGCGAGGGTGCGGTGATGCACGGCGAGCGCTGGGGCCATGGATGGCGAGCGGTGGAGCCATGGACACGGCCTGTCGATCTCCGAATCGGCAGACGGGCAGACGGGCCGACCATGCGGCATGTTATCGTTACGGTCGGTGCCCAGGGCCGCAGGGCGGACGGCTTGGGCGGCCCCGCATGTTGGCTTGAGACGGGAGGAGACATGGACTTGCCGGAGAATCCTGCCGGAGGCCGTGACGGGCGCACGGGGCCGGGCGCGGTCCCGGTCAAGAGCCGTCGGGCGGCGCGTTTGGTCGTGGCGGTGGCTTGGCTCCCGCTCGTCGGTGCCTGCGATAGCCTCGGCTTGGGCGGGGAACCGGAGACGGCCCGCATTCACATCGAGAGCACGGACGTCGAAGAGGTCACGCTGGTGACGGCCAAGCGGTTCGTCTACGTGCGGCCTCCGGATTGCACGGAATGTCCTGCGGTCGCCCAGCCGGTCAACGCCGACACGTCGGTCGTGTCGGTGCCCTTCGACAGGACGTATCCGTTCGATTCCCGGCTCCAGTTCTTCGCCGAGACGTTTCCGGCGGCGGCCGAGCCGGCCACGCTGTTGCTGGTCGCCTACGTGGACGACAGGGAGTGGTCGAGGAGCACCCGCCTCGTGCAACCCGCGGAGGAAGACGGACAGCAACAGACGCTGCAGTTCGTGTACGAGTTCAGGAGACCCCAGAGATGAGGCCCCGGCCGACGCGCAGGACTTGCGAGCCGCCGCCGGCCTAGGAGGCGCCGAGGGACGGCGCTTCCGGCCGCCGTCGATTGCTCGCTCGTCAGAGAGCTTGCGTCTGCGGCGTCGGGCCGCCAAGGGCCGGTGCCTGCGGTCACGGTGGACGGCCTCCTGGACGGCTTCCGCCATCACGGCGTCGGCCACCTGCGCCAAGGGCTGGCGCCCGCGGCCGCCGTGGACGGCCCTCCTGCTGTGGACCGCCGCGTGCGACGCGCGCCCGCCGTTCGCGGAAGCCGAACCGGGCCTGCCGCTCCCTGGCCTCTCCGAATCCCAGCTCGAGGCGTTCGCGGCGGGCCAGTCGCTCTTCAACCGGCCGTTCGCCCCCGAGGACGGACTGGGGCCGATCTTCAACCAGGACCGGTGCGGTTCCTGCCACGACCTGCCCACCAGCGGCGGCCACGGCGCCGAGCCGGTCATGCGGGTCAGCCGCTTCGATCCGGACCGGGGCTGCTCCGTTCTGCCCGAACTGGGGGGCGGACTGCTGCAGCAAATCGTCACCGAGCAGGCCCGGCGGCTGGGGGTCGAGCCCGAGAGGATTCCCGAGACGGCCACGGCGGCGTCCGACGTCCGGGCGCCGGCCATCTACGGACTCGGCTTGGTGGAGGCCGTCTCCGAAGCCGACCTGCTGCGCGCCGCCGACCCCGACGACGCCGACGGCGACGGCATATCGGGCCGTCCCAACTTCGACGGCTCGGGACGGCTGGGGCGCTTCGGGCGCAAGGCTCGCCACGCAACGCTGCGCGGCTTCGTCGAGGAGGCCATCCGGGTGGAGATGGGCCTGACGACGCCGGGCCATCCGATGGAGGAACTGCCCGGCGGCCGCCCCTTGCCCCCCGGGGCCGACCTGGCGGCCGATCCCGAAACGGGCGAAGCCGAGATCCAACAGCTGGTGGACTACGTTCGCTTCTTGGCGCCCCCTGGCCCGCGTCCCCCCGAGAATCCCCGCGCCGCTGCCGAAGTTTCGAACGGCGAGGGGATCTTCAGCGCCTTGGGATGCGCCCAGTGCCACGTCCAGTGGTTCGAGACGCCCGCCGATCCGCCGCCGCCTTTGGCCCGCAAGCGCTTTCGCCTCTACTCCGACTTGCTCCTGCACGACATGGGCCCGGAACTGGCCGACATTTGCGCGCCCGGAACGACGCCCTCGGAGTGGAAGACGGCGCGCTTGGTCGGCCTGGGCCTCCGCTTCGAGTTTCTCCACGACGGCCGGGCTCAGAGCCTCTCCGAGGCCATCCTCTTGCACGGCGGCGAAGCGACCGCGGCGCGCGACGCCTTCCGAAGACTCGGCGACGACGAGCGGCGGCAATTGCTGAGATTTCTGCAGTCTCTGTAGCGCACCGCCGCCAACGGTGCGGCGACCCAGGTCGCCCAAGGGGCAAAAAGAAGGGGTGGCCGCCCGCGCCTTCAGGCGACCACCCCCGATTTGCCGAAAGTACGGCTACGAGATCACGCCCTCGGGATGCACCGCTTCGTGAGGTCGCTCTCGATGTTGTCGTTGTACAGTGCTTCCTGATCCGACAACGTGAACTTCGTCGGCCGGCCGATGGCTGGCCGCTCTGGATCGTTCAACGCGGCGAACACTTGCGCCACCAGGTCGGCGCGATGGAGGTCCACTGCCCGCTGGCCTTCCATGAACAGCTCGGCGAACCGCTCGGTCCCAAGTATTTGCACCATCGTGGCCAAGTCCGTCGGCGTCGGCAACGGCGCCAAGCCGACGGCGGCCCTCAGCGCATTCAGAATGGTCGTCGCGCCCGCGAAGTCTCCGGCGGCGGCCATGGCCTCGGCCTGAATCAGGCGCATGCCGTCCGAGTGCACCATGGGGATGGGGTCGGCGACGCCGTTGTACTTCCACTGGCTGTAGTGAGGCGTCTCGTTGTCGGTGGCCACTTCGCCGTCGAAGTAGACAGGCATCCGCTTGTCGAACTCCATCGTCCAGGGGTCCCGCATGTAGCCCGGATCGTCGCTCTCCTCTATCTGGGGCCACCACTTGTACATCAGCCCTGCCGCCTCGTTGAAGTTCTTGGTCGTGAGCTGCACGACCGCGTTGTTGCTCTGCTGGTTGAAGATCGCGTTGTACGAAAAGCCGTCCGGCACCGTCGCCGCGTCGGCCGCGGCTGCGGCGTAGTCGCCCTTGATCAGGTTGGCTTGGGCACGGCCCGCTATCGCGGCAGTCATGTAATCGTTCCTGCCCGCAGCTTGCGCCGACTGCAACGCGTTGGTGAACCGCTGGACGGCCACATCGAGCATCTGCATGTCCGTGACGACGCTGCCGCGTTCCGGATCGGCGGTGCCTCCGTCGCGGTCGGGCACCGATTCGCAGAACGCCATGCCCAAGTACAAGGCCGCGAAGCCGTTGGCCAAGCGCACTTGAGCCGTCATCGGACTGGATGCGGCCTCGCTTTCGCCCAACACCCGCTTGAAGCGCTCCTCAGCATCCAACGCAAACCACTGCGCCCGGTGCCACGCGTCCTGCACTCCGTCCATCGGGCTGGTCGCGTACTGGAATCGGCCGTGATCCGTCTCGTCGTAGCTGCTCCAAGTCCCTGTGTGCTGGTACTCGTCCGAAAGGAGCGCCTGATAGATCACGTAGCTGTCCATGACGGCATGGACGGCTCCCTCGACCCCGTTGGCCACCGCCGGCAAGGCGGTGTCCACGTCGTCCTCCGTGTAGCGTTGGGGGTCGGACACAGTCAGCAGGTCGCACGCCCCGAAGAGCAGGACGGCGACCGCCGCCATCCACCCTCTGAAGTTTCTTGCGTTCATCTAGCTTGCCTTTCTCCCTGTCGGGTGGATCAGAACCTTGTCCTGAAGGAAAGAACGAAGCGCCGAGCCTGCGGCAACGCTAGAAAGCTCGAGGTCGCGAAGTCTCGCCCTCCCTGGTACAGTGCGCTAGGATCCGTGCAGTTGCAATCGTCCCACCAATGCAGGTTGTAGCCCGACAGCGTCACCGTCGTGCGTTGGAGCCCCAGCCTGCCCGACATCGTCTCCGGCAAGGTGTACGAGACCGAAACTTCCTGCAGGCGGACGTGATCCCGGGAGTCCACGGGGTACGCCAGCCGGTGCCGGTTCAAGACCGAGTCGCTGGCTGGCGTGGCGTCACCGTTGGCATCGAGGTGCATCAAGTACTCGTCGTACGCCAGCTGGCGAACGCCGTATCCCCGGTCGGAGTTGACCACCGACGATCCCCATTCGCCGCGGAACTGAACCGAGACGCGCAAGGCCTGTCCCAGAGAGAAATCGTTGGACAACGACGCGGTGTGCGTCGGCAGGCCTGCGTTGCCTTGGTAGAACGGATGCGTCGACCGAATGTGGGTGCGCGTGGCCGGGTCCCACCCGATGACCTGCGTGCGGATGATGTCCAGGATGGGGAAGCCCTCCCAAAAGCCGCCAAGGCGCCTGTGCTGCGTCCAACCCTTCAACTCGGTTCCGTCGTAAATCGGAAGAGAATCCGGGATGGCCGTCGGGCCAAGGTCCAGAATCTCCTGGTGCGTCCATGAAAACGTGGCCCCGGACGACCATCGGAAGGAGCTTCGGTCGACATGGGTGGCGTTCACGCCCAGCTCGACGCCGTGGTTCAGGATCTCGCCGACGTTGCGCCACTGCGCGCTAGCGAATCCCTCGCTCGGGGGAAGCGGGATCTGCAACAGAGCGTTGGTTGTCGTCGCGTGGAAGTACGTGGCGTCGATCCCTATCCGGTCGTGCCACAGGCCGAGATCCACGCCGGCTTCGTACTCCAGCTTGACCTCGGGCTCCAAGGCGTCGTTGCCGGGATTGTTGGGTGCGACACCCGCCTCGTCCTCCAGAACTGTGTTGGGCTGGTAGGTCAGGAACTGGTCGAACGCTCCCGGCGACTTGCCGGCCGTTCCCACCGCCGCGCGCAGCTTTGCGCTGCTGATGAACGCGGGCAGGACGCCCTCGGAGAAGTTGTACGCGACATCGGCCTTGGGATACACCTGGAACCCGTAGTTCTCGCCGAAAGCGCTGTTGCCGTCCACCCGCACCGCGCCCGTGACGAACAGATTGTCGCCGATGTCGAAGCGGTTCTGAGCGAAGAAGCCGACATTGACTTCCTCCGACTCCGTCTCCGCGCCGAAGTTTCGTGCGGCCCCGCTGACCGTGGTCACGCCCTCGCCGGCGAAATCCTTGCCGGTGGCCATCTGGAAGCCCTGGAGATGCCAGTATCCCTGCATTCCAAACGCCAGAGACCCGGCCATGTTGTCCATGAAGGAAATGTCGTAATCTAGGTTCCCTAGGTACTCGGCTGTGTAGCTCGCGCTCTTCCGGTAACCCAGGTTCCGCTCGCCCAACCTCCCAATGTACGTGTAGTGATGACCGAAGGGCATAATGCGACTCTTCTCGTCCGTGACCCTGTCCAGCCCCAATCTTGCTGTGTGCTTGAAATTGGCACGGGGGTTCCACTGAATCGTGATGCCCGTTGTGTTGCGCCAAGCGTCCGAGAACGTCTGGAGCCGCTGAGCGTCCGCGACGGTGACGTCGAGGCCTCCGCCGTAAGGCTCTTCAGCTGTCGTATTCAGGGGATTGGCCAGCAAGGCGTTGGTGTAGATGCCGAGCCAGTTGTTGCCCGACTGCAACGACCAGACCCGGTTTCTTACGTACCCCGACACGGCGCTGACCGTCAGGTTCTCCCCCGCCGTCCAGTTCAAGTTTATGCGGAAGTTGGCCTTCTTCATGTCGTTGGGCTTGATCGACCCCTCATCGTAAGTGAAGCCGCCCGACACGAAGTACGTGACGTACTCCCCCCCCCCGTCGACGGTCATGTCGTAGGAGTTGATCAGCCCGTTCTCAATCAGGGTCTGGTTGGGGTCCAAGGCTGGGGTTCCGTCCTTGCCCAGGAAATTGGGCCGCAACTTGGTCGGCCAGTTGGCGCGGTGCCGGTTGATCCCGACGCTGGTGCCGAAGGTGAAGTTCGCCGGGCTGTTGTTGCGTCCGCGCTTCGTGAAGACCTGAATCACTCCCCCGGACGCCTCCGACCCGTAGAGCGTCGCGGCCGCCGGGCCTCTGAGGACTTCGATGCGGTCGATCTCGTCGGGATTGAGATCGGACAGGCGGTCTTCTCCGGCGCCGCCGCTGAAGGCGCAACAGGTCGTGGAGAACCCGGTCCCCGCGACGCCACTGCCCCACTCCGAGCCGCGGCTGTCGACCCGAATCCCGTCGATGTAGATGACGGGCCGCTGGCTCAGCGAGAACGAATCGTTGCCCCGGATCGTCAGGGGCCTGGACGTGCCGACCCCGCCTACGGCCCCCACGGAGCGGACTCCCGCCATCCGGCCCTCCATAAGCTCGCTGAACGACTTCAGAGGCATCCGCTCCTGCTGATCGCTCACGTTCAGAGAAGCGGCGGACACGCCGAGCTTGCGGCGCTCGACCGCGCCGGCCGTGCCCGTGACGATGATCTCGTCGAGCGCCACGGCCGAGATTGCAAGCGCGAATTCGACCCTGGCCGTCCCCCCGGCGGTCACCGTGACCTCTTCCGAAGCGGTCGCGTAGCCGACGTGCTTCGTCTGAACGGTGTAGGTGCCAGCCGGCACGCTGGTGATCAGGAACCGGCCGTCGGCGTTGGAGAGCGTCACCAGCTCCGTGTCCAGAAACGAGATCAGCGTGCCATCGATCGGCTGCCCGGTCGTCGCGTCGGTCACCGTGCCCGTGACGGCGCCGTTCTGCGCGGCCGCCGTTGCCGGCATCAAAAGGGCCGTGGCGAGGGCCACGGCGGGCAGGGAAGCCAGTCCCCTGCGGATCATGTTGTAGCGTTGGTTCATGTCCTCTCCTTGGGTAACGGACGGCATTTGCGGCGAGCGTGACCCGGAGCCCCGCCCGCCTCGCTACGAACGCCCTGGAAGCTACGGAGTCCATGGGCGCAAGCGCAAGCCATGGCCGGAGTCGGTCAGGGTACCGGCAAGGTACGGAGCCCGCGGGCGCGGGCGCAAGCGCGTGGCCGGTCCGCCTTGGGCTCGCTCGGCTAGAGGGATTCCAGAAACCGAATCACGGCCTGCCGGGCCGCGGCGGGAAGCGCCGCGAAGGCGTCGCGCGACGGGCCCGCCTCGCCTCCGTGGGCGGCGACGGCTTCGGCCGGGTCGGCCGCCCTCCCGTCGTGGAGCAGGCGCGTGCGGTGGCGCAGGCCCCAAAGCGGCGCCGTGCGGAGTTCGCCCGGGGCCGCGTCCGGCCCGCAGACGCCGGCGAGTTCCGGGCCCATGTCGTGGAGGAGCAGGTCCGTGTATGGGCGAATGAGGCGCGACGCCATGGCGGAATGCGCCGCCGCCCGGCTGGTGCGCAGCTCGGGCAGGTGGCAGGCGGCGCAACCGATCCGGCGGAACACGGCCTGGCCCCGGGCTATGGTGTCGGCTTCGGCGCCGTCGCGCGGGACTTGAGGCGCCGGCGGGGCCAGCAGCCGCACGTAGTCCGCCAGCAGCCCCAGCGTCGCTTGGTCGATCTCGGGATCGGGCATGGGATCGGCCTGCGGCGGCACCGGAACGCCGTTTCGGGTCTCCTCCGCCGGGTGGCGGAGCGTCGTGAATCCCAGTTCGAAGCGCAGAGCCGTGTCCACAAAGCCTTCGATGGTGGCCGCTTCTCCCTTGCGCCCGAAGCGGGCCGGGCGACCCTCGGCAGGGCCGCCGGGCACGCGCGGCACGCGGCCGGAGATGCCGTCGCCGTCGGCGTCCTGCGGGTCCGCCCATGCCAGGAGCGCCGAGTCGGGTACGGCCTCGAGCAGGCCGAGTCCCAGAAGCGGCGGGGCCGTGACGCGGACGGCGGCCGTGGCCGCTTCCGGCACGTCTTCCGGGGCGATCCCGTGGTTCCGGGCCAAGTCCGTGACGCGCCGCTGGATGTTGTCTCCGCCGTGCGCGGCCAGCAGGTCGCAACGGCCGTCAACGAACCGGGTCGCCTTGAGGACGGGAACGCGCGCGCTTCCCCCGCCGACGACCGGCTCGTCGTGGCAGTCGCTGCACCGCTCGGCGTTGTAGAGCGGCCCGAGACCTTCGTCGGCCGTGGCCAGGCGCTCGAAGAGGGCCCGGCCCAACAGGAAGCGCCCCTGCGCGGCCTCGGCCAAGCCTGGGACGGGTTCGCCGGGAGCGACCGGAGGCAGCGGGCTGGCCCCGTCGTTGGCCGGACCGCACGCGGCGGGCAGGAGAACGGCGAGGAACGCCGCGGCGGGCCTCCATGTTCCGGCGAGCCTCCCGTTCCAGCTGGGCTCGCCTTCGGTGGCCTCGCGTTCGGTGGGTTTCACCTTCCGGACCCCTCCAACATGCGGCGCGCCTTCGCCACCGCCGCCTGGACGCCGTCCCCGCACAAGTCCGCGCCGGCGCGATCCGCCAACCACGCCGCGACCAACGGCGAGAGCGACCGCATCTGGCCGCGCCGAGCCACCAAGGCCTCCATGTGGCGGGCCAGGGCGTCGCGGGACGGAGCGTCCGGGGCGTCCGCCTCCAAGACCCGGAGCCAGTGCTCGACCTCGTCCGCGTGGGCCTCGGCCATGGCGGCTTCCAAGCCGGGCGCCAACGACGCGCCGCGTTCCCGCAGGCCGGCCAAGCGGAGTTCGCGGGTGGCCAGATCGCGGACGAGGCCGGCTTGCTCCTCCTCGCCAGCCGTGGCCAGCTCCGCCCGCGCTTCCGGCGGCAGGAAGACGGCGTAGCGAGCGGCCACGGCGGCTTCCATCCTCCCCCCTTCCCATTCGGCCATCGGCGCCGACGAGTCCAGCCAGTCCGCGGGCCGCGCCGCGATCCGGCCCATCGTCTCCGGCGCGCCCGGCGCGAGCCGCATCTTCCGTTCGGTTCGCTCGCGCTCGGCGGCTTCGGCGTCGGCCTCCGCCAGCTTCCGCTCGCGCAAGCGGCCGGCGAAGAGGGAACGGGCCTCGTCCAGTCGCGGACGGTACAGCACGTGGTAGCCGGCCCGGCTCTGGACCACGCCCGAGATCTGGCCGGGCTGCAAGCGGAAGGCGGCCGCGTCCAAGCTGGCGGGCAAGTCGCCCTTCGCCACGAGTCCGAGCAAGCCGGAAGCGTCGCGCGTTTCCGCGTCTTCACTCTCGGCGACGGCGTCGCTCCACGAGCGTCCGTCCACCAGGGACCGGACGACGCGCTCCGCGGCGCGCTGCTGCAGGGCGCGTTCGTCCGCCGAGGTCTCCGGACCCGTCCGGCGCAGCACGTGGGCGATCAAGCGCAACGAGCCTTCCTCGAAGGCGCTGTCGGCCGCCTCCGGGGAGACGTCGCCCTCCGGTCCGAGCCTTTCCTCTCGGTCGGCCGAGAGCAGGGCTTCCCGCCGGTCGAGCCAAGAGGCCGCCGCCTGCGCTTCGGACCCGAGCAGGGAGTCGCCCGCCGCGTGGCGCAAGGCCAAGGACGCCGCGCCCTGCCAGTGCCGCGCCAGCTCCGCCGCCGCCGCCGAGTCCAGCGGAAACGGCTGGGCGAGGACGAGCAGTTCCGCCAGCCGGTCTTCGGAGAGCGTCCACTCCCCGGCCGTGGCCACCAGGCCGCGCCTCTCCGGATCGTCGCAGGCGCCGGCGGCCAGCGCCACGGAGAAGAGCACGGCGGCGCGAGTCGGGCGGAGAAATGCGACGCGGCTCATGGTCGTTGCGGCGGAGCGGAGCGCGGCCTGCCTGCCCCTACCCGCCCGCCTTCCATGTCAGCGACAGCTTGATCCTGCGTCCCCGCGCGCTGTGGGTGAAGGCGTCGAAGGCGTGTTCCCAGGCCACGAACGGCGCCGGGACGTCCAGCAGGTTGGCCGCCGTCAGCACCATGTCGAGGCCGCGCCCGGCCCGTCGCAAGAGGCTCAAGTCCCACGTGACCACGCGCGGGACGGTCTCGTATCGCGTTCCGACGAATTCCTCGTTGACGTAGGACGACACGACGTTGATCCAGTTCGCCAAGCTGTAGTCGCCGCGGTGGATGCCGGCCGAGAACCGCAGCTTCCACTGGGGCAGGGGCGGCGCGACCGGATTGAACCAGTTCAAGCGGCCGGCGGCCGACTGCTCGCCGAAGAGCTCGGCGCCGTTGACCGTCAAGGCCTTGACGAGGTATTCGCGCGTGTAGGTTCCGTCCGCGCCCAGGGAAACGACGCTCTGCCCGGCCGGAAGACGCGCGCTCGCATGCCAGTCGATGCCCGAGGTGCGGGCGCCGGGCCAGTTCACGAGTCCCACGCGAATCCTTTCGATGTCGGACGACGCGCACGTGCCGGTGCCCTGGCCGTCGGGGCAGCTGATGAACTCCTTGACGGCCTCCCGCGACGCGCCTCCCGCATGGTACAGCCGCGTGACGCCCGCATAGGGAAGCACGTCGATCAAATTGCGAAAGTCGTAGCTCCAGTAGTCCGCGGCGGCCCGCAGCCGGGAGGCCTGGAAGCTGGCGCCGACGTTGTACGTGAACGCCTGTTCGGGCTCGAGGCCGGGGTTGCCGAAGTTGTCGGTGGCGCGCCACGCTTGCGCCTCGGGCACGTACACGGTCGCCGTGTTCTGAAGTTCGTTCACGTCGTCCACCGAAGGCGTGCGAAAGGTGGTCTGCACCGACACGCGAATCGCCAGCGCGTCCGAGAGCTGAACGCGCACCGCCAGCCGGGGGTCGAAGCTGCTGGCCAAGTTGTGGAACTCGTAGTTGGCCGCGGCCTGGGCGCTGACGCGGTCGCCCAGCGTCAGGGGAACTTCCGCGAAGAAGCGGTGCACGGTCTGCGAGGCGTCGTCCGGATAGAAGCCGTTGATGAGGCTGAAGGGGCCGATCTTTGCCGTGCAGCTTTGGTCTCCCAGAACGGGACAAGGATTGATCGAGAGGTTGCCGGCGTCGTTGGGCTGGGCGGAGACGCCGAACCAGCGAAACTGGTAGCCGGCGGCGAAGTTGGCCACGCCCTCCGCGAGCGTGCCCTTCGCCAGCACGTCGGCCACCGCCAAATTGGTCTTGCTCCGAAGGTCCACTTGATCGAAGAGCCATGTACGCAGCTCCGGGGAATTGGCCAGCGACGCGACGTAGCCGGGGTTCGCCCGGGTCTCGAACGGCGCGCCGGGCTGCTGCGAGCGCTCGATCGCGTTGCTGAAGGGGTTGTACCACAGGCAGCCGCCCTGTCCCGCCGCCGCCCCGTTCAGCGGTCCCACCGCCATGCCCGAAGGACTCGACGCGTCCGTCACGACGCCGACGCCGCAGTTGGGGCCGCCGAAGCCGCGGAAGGCCAGGAAGCGGCGATGGGCGTACTCGGCGGGAAGGCTCACGTTGCCTGTGGCCCGGGAGTAGCTGACGGCCGCCTCGAGCGTCAAGTCCTCGCCGGCCAGGGTTCCGACGGGGTGGTCTGCGGAAGCCGCGACGCGCAACGTCTGCGACGCCCGCGACACGAGGCGCGCGGGGCCGCTGTTTCCGATGGTGCGGCCGTAGAAGTACCAGTCGTCTTCGAGGCACGCGGCGGCGGACGCGAATCCGGCGGCTTGGGCGCCTTCGTTGCAGAAATGCTGCCGGCCGGGATTGTCCGGCGACACCAGGTGGGCGCCGTCGTACTGATAGATCGGGGCGAACGACGGCGTGGTGGACCACTTCGGGGTCGACGTGCGCGCGATGAGCGCCTCGGCGTGATAGCGGCCGCCGTCCGCCCATGCGCCGTTGATCTCGGCGAAGGCGCGAACATAGGTGGACGCCTGCTGCAAGTCGTCCCAGGCCTGGTAGCGCATCCGGCACGTCTCGGCCTCGCGGTAGCCTCCGAAGTCCTCGCACGCTGGATCCACAAAGACCCGGCCGCCGAACTGCGCTTCCCGCAGCGCGGCCGCGAATTCCTTGGGCCCCTCGTCTCCCGTCAGTTGCGGAAAGAGAAACGCGCCCGGATTGCCGACCGACGACCAGCCGCCGGCGCCCGCAACGAACGGCGCCAAGGCGAACGGGCGGTCCCGGACCTTCAAGTACTGCGTCTGCAACACTTCGGCCGAGAGCACGGCGTGGGCGTTCTCCCCCACGGGCCGGCCCCAGATGCCGCCCGCGCTCGTGTTGCCGGAAGCCGCGTAGAGCTCGTGGGCCGCGGTGAGCTCGAAGCCCTCGAAGTCCCCCCTCGTGAGGAAGTTGGCGACGCCCGCCACGGCGTCGGAACCGTACACGGCCGACGCTCCTTCCTTCAGCACTTCGATCCGGTCCAGCGCAATCGACGGAAACGCGTTGACGTCCACGAAGCGTCCCCCGTACATCCGCACCGGGACGTACGTCTGGCGCCGGCCGTTGAGCAGCACGAGCGTTCTCGATGCGCCGAGGCCGCGCAGGTTCACGTTGGCGATGGTCTCGGGCACGGCGCCGGGCTGGGCCGTGTTGGCGTAGCTGTGGCGCTCGCCCAAGCCGCCGTGGCTCGCGCTCAGGTTCTTGAAGAAGTCCATGGCCTGGGGCGATCCCTGTTCGGCGAGGCTGCGCCGGCTCGAGACCGCCACGGAATAGGGGAGCGTGACGGGGGATTCTTGGAAGGCGGTGCCGGTCACGACGATCTCGGGCAGCGCCAGCGCGGTCGAATGGAGCCGCACGTCGATGGCGGTCGTCTCGCCCGCGCGTACCGTCACCGTCCTGACGACGGCGGCGAAGCCGATGAGGTCCACGTGGAGTTCGTGCACGCCCGCGGCGACCCCGGGGAGCAGGAACCGGCCGTTCTCTCTCGACAGCGTGGCGGCGCCCGCCGAAGGGACGTGCACGCGCGCCGACGAGACCGGCGCGCCCGTGCCCGCGTCGAAGATCGTCCCGGCGACAATGCCGGTCTGCGCCAGGGCAGGCGGCGGGGGGATTCCCAGCATGGCGACGGCACCCGCGCCGACCGCCGGCAAGAGCGACCGTGCGGCTCTGCTACGGGCTGGTGGCATGACGGCTCCTCAGGCTGTCCCAAGGCGGTGGCCGGCCCGCGCCGCCGAACTGCGCACAAGGGCGGGACGCACGTCCGGACGAATCCCGGCTGGTCCTCCCCGCCCGGGCGGCAACGGAACGGACGATACGTTAACGTTAGCTTGGTTGCGACGCGAGGACCCGATTCGGATCGACCGACCATGCGCATGCCTGCGGCTGACGAGCGGGGAGCAGAGCGCTTCCATGATCTGGACGCCCTGCGGGCCTTTGCCATGATGCTGGGCGTCTTTCTCCACGCCGCGTTGTTCCTGTTGCCCGACCCCAAGCCGGACAACGACGTGCCGGCCTGGCCGGCGTCCCACCCGTACGCCTACGACACGCCGCCGGCGTCCAATCCGTATTCCTGGTTGCTGCTGTTGATTCACGGCTTCAGGATGCCCCTGTTTTTCATGCTCAGCGGCTTCTTCACGGCGATGCTGTGGAGCAGGAGAGGGCCGCGCGCGTTGGCCGCGCACCGGCTGAAGCGCATCGTCGTGCCCTTGGCTGCGGGCATGTTGACGATTGTTCCCACGGTGGCGCTGTTCTATCCTGGCGGAGGCTCGGGCTTCGTTGCGTGGACGACGGCCTGGTCGCACGACCTTTATCATCTGTGGTTCCTGCTGTACTTGGCGCTGATGGCGGCGGCCTTCCTCGTCGTGGCGCGGCTGGGCGCCCGGTTTCGGAGCCGCCTCTGGTGGCTGCTCGTCCCGATGGTCCTGGTTCCCCAGCATGTCATGAGGGACACGTTCGGCGCCGACGTGCCCACCGGGTTCCTGCCGGCGCCCGGCGCGTTCCTCTACTACGCTTTGTTCTTCCTGTTCGGCGCCGTCTTCCACGAACGCGGCATGACGGTGCGCCGGTGGTGGACCGCGGGACTGCCGGCCGCGCTCCTGTTGTTCCTGCCCGGAGTGGCCTTCGCGTATCCGGACCAGATCGATGCGCTGAGCGCGTACGTCGACGCCGCTTGGTTTCAGCTCGCGTCGGCGGGACTCCAAACGGCGTTCGCGTGGATCGCGAGCTTCGGCATGATGGGATTGTTCCGCTGGATCGCGGGACGCGAGCGCTTCTGGGTGCGCTACATGTCGGACGCTTCCTACTGGATCTACCTGTGGCATCTCCCGCTGATCATTGGAGGACAGATGCTCGCGACCGATTGGGCCATGGGACCCCACGCGGCCTACCTGCTGGTCTGCGCGGCCTCCACTGCCGTGTTGCTTGTGACCTACCAGCTCGGCGTGCGCTACACCTTCGTCGGCGCCACGCTGAACGGCGTCCGCCATCGGCGAACGCGGCCGACAGGCCGGGAGCGCTCGAGATCGGCGTCGTCGGCGCCACGCTGAACGGGGACTGCCATCGGGCCGACAGGGGACGCAGCGCACGGGCGACCCTGAGGCGCTTCATCCCTTCGGGCGGGCTTGAGTTCGAAGCGTGCAGCGGGGGGATGGCGGCCGCGACTTCATCTGCTTCGAGCGGCGCCGGGAGCCAAGGCGAGTCCAGCTGTGCTTCGCCGTTCGCCGCGAGCCGAAGCGCGTCCTGCTATCGTCCGCCGTCCGTCGGAAACAGTCCACGATCAATTCCCGGGACGATCTTCAGCGCGTTCTCGTAGTAGATCTTCCGCAGGACTTCGTCGGGCAGGCCCAGGCCGTACATCTTCCAGAAAGCATGATAGCGGCGGTAGTAGTCGAAGTAGTCGTCCGTGGTTTCGAAGACGCGGAAATAGGTGTGGAATTCCTCTTTGTTGTAAGCGTCCTTGCCCATGAGGACGCGGTCCTGGCGCTCGATCAGCCATTCGCGGGCGAAGCGCGGCTGCCGCCCGATCTCGTAGAGGACGGCGCCCAGGCCGACGTACATGTTGGGGAGCTCGTCGAGCAGGCGGCCCAGGCGGGCGAGGTCGTGGCCCAGCCAGCCCAGGTGCGCGGAGATGAAGTTGGTGCCCGGATGGGCGCGGAAGAGGTCGTGCTGCTCGGCGAGGAGCTCTTCGAAGGACGGATGCTCGCCGGGCCGCCGGATGCGGCGCGGACGCAGCTTGAGTTCCAGCCATCGCTCGTTGAAGCGGTCGTGCGGCTGCCAGAATTCGGCCGGGTCCGCCGTGTGGATGAGGACGGGGACGCCCAGCTCGCCCGCCTTGTCCCAGAGCGGAGCCAGCCTCGGGTCGTCCACGGCGATGCGCCGGCCGTCGGTGTCCCGGTAGGACATTCCAAGGCCCTTGAAGATCTTGAGGCCGACGGCCCCGCGCGCCACGTCGTCTGCCAGTTGCGCCGCCGCTCGCTCGCCCCAGCCGGGGTCGCCCACGCCGCGAAAGTCCGCGTTGGCGAAGAAGGCGAACCGGCCGGGATGGCGTTCGGTCATCTTGGCCAGCCCGTCGGACAACGCCGCGCCGCTGCCGCCCGACAGGTTGACCATGACCGCCATGTTGAGGTCGTCCATGTCCGCCACCAAGCGGTCCACGTCGTCCGCCGACATCCGGGCCGCGCGCTGGTGTCCGTGGACGTCCACGAACGGAAAGCGCGCCCGGGTCAGCGGGTTTCCGGGGACGACCAGCGTCGTTCTGGGCTCGTACTCCTCGACGGTCATCTCCTGGGCCGTGGCTGGCGCCCAGGGCGAGACCGGCGCGGCGGGCGCGGCGGCCATGGCTCCTGCGAATTCCTTGGCGCCCAAGGCCCCTGTGGCGGCCACGCTCGCCACGCCCACCACCGCCCCTGCGGTTCCCACGGCCCCCGCGGCCCCCACGGCGGTCACGCCCGCTATGGGCGCGAGGGCGCCCAACGCGCCCCAACTGGCCATGGCCACGCCCGCTGCGGCCTTCCATGCATGATGCGACATCAGCTCTCGTCGTCCTTTCGTCGTCTTTGCCGGCCAGGGAGCCCCGGACGGGACCGGCCAATCGTCCCGGCGCGGCGGACCCGAGGGCGGCCTGCTTGCCCCGCCTTCCGCAAGCCCCGCGCCCTCCGCGTCGCCCGGTTCCGTGTGGACGGAACCCGTCAATCCTTCCGGCGCATTTCCAGCATCAAGTATCGCTTTCGCGCCGCGAACTCCTCCGGGTCCAGCGTCGCCAGCGCGTCGGCCGCCGCGTGCCGGACCTGCGCCGCGGCCTCCTCGAGAACGTAATGGACGACGGGGCTCTTCGCCCGCAGCTTGCCCGTCGCGAAGTCCAGCAACGGCAGGCCCAGCCGCTCGCCCAGCATCTGCGCGAACCGCAGCGTCGGCGCGACATGGGCGGTCACGTCCCGTTCGCCGGCGATCTCGAACCCGGCGGCGGCGACGCGCTCCCGAAACGCCTCCTCCGGCCATCCCGAGCGCTCTCCGCCCTCCGCCACGCGGAAGTAGTCGGCGACGATCCACCGGCCGCCCGGCGCCAACGCTTCCTCAACTACGGCCAAAGTGCGGGGCGGGTCCATGTACTGAAGGGACTCGGAGTGCACGATCGCGCCGTAGCGGCCCCGGCGGTGCTCGGCCGGCAAGTCCTCGAAGCGGCAATGGAGCACGGGAACGTCCGGATAGGCCCGGCGGACGTAGTCGACCTGATGGCGGTCCGGGGTGAGGCCCGTCGGCTCGTGCCCCGCCTCGCGCAGAACGCCCAGCATCCCGCCCATGCCGGAGCCCGCGTCCAGCACCGGGCGGCCTTGCGGAGGGCCGACCATGCCGGCCAGCAGGCGCGCGTAACGGAGCTGCGCCTCGTGGAGGGCGGCGAAGCTCACGGCCTCGGCCGGCGTCTCGGGATCGTCGAAGAAGCCGTAATGGAGGAAGTCGCCCGGCAGCATCCGGCTGTAGAGCTGCAGTTGCGCGTTGGCGGCGACGGTGGGCAAGCCCGGCTCGCGGCGGCGCATCCAGCGGACCACGTGCCTGGGCAGGAACGCGCGCTTGAGAACTTGCCGGACCACGGCGGCGGCGGACGGACGGCTCATCCGGCCAAGGTACCGCCGAGCGACGGTCCGCGCCCGCCCGCCCGGCGGCCCTGCGGCAGTCGGGCACGTGCGTGCGTGAGCCATAATAGTTGCGTGCGTCCGCTCCGGCTCCGCGCGGCCCGCCCGGCGGCTTGCTTGCCATGAGGCCGTCCAGTCCCCATATTGAAGGGCGTGTCGGGAGGATCGCTGTTTTAGCCAACACTGGAAGAGCCGGGGCCGTCTATCGCGGCGGACGTCATGCCCCCTTCGGGGGGACGGCGAAAACCACGGTGGCGTCGCCAGAAGTTGAACCCGGGCTTCAAACACGCCTTTCGGCACAACAAGAGTCGGCGCCCTTTCGGGGGTGTCGGCTCTTACCTTTTGGGCCATGGCCATCGTGAAGATCACGCGCCGGCTGCACTTCTCCGCCGCGCACCGCCTCGCCCGTCCCGAGTGGAGCGACGAGCGCAACGAGCGCGCCTTCGGCGAGTGCGCCAACCCCAACTGGCACGGCCACAACTACGAGCTCGACGTCACCGTGGCCGGCCCGCCCGACCCTGCGACGGGCTACGTGATGGACCTGAAGGACCTCAAGGCCCTCGTCCAGCGCGAAGTCGTCGCCGACCTCGATCACCGCAACCTGAACCTGGACGTCCCCTGGCTCGAAGGCGTCCTGCCGTCCACCGAGAATCTGGTGACGCGCATCTGGGACCGCCTCGCCCCCCACGTCCCGCCCCCCGCCGTCCTCGACAGGCTGGTGCTCTGGGAGACCCCGCGTCACTGGGTGGAGTACGCCGGGCCGGACCGGTGAACGTCCTCCTGACGGACCACATGGTCTGTCCGCGCTGCGGCCCGCCGTTCGGCCTGGTCCTCGTGGCGCGCGAAGTCGCCGACCGCCGCGTGCGCCGAGGCGAGTTCGGATGCGCCAACTGCCGCGACAGCTTC
The DNA here is from genome assembly GCA_965242735.1 of Longimicrobiales bacterium. Classification (GTDB taxonomy): domain Bacteria; phylum Gemmatimonadota; class Gemmatimonadetes; order Longimicrobiales; family Gaopeijiaceae. The sequence goes on from OZ251497.1 coordinate 648,377, forward strand.
CCCGTGGAAGACGGATTCGCCGACATGCGTCCCCAGCCGAGGAGCCCGGCCCCGCCGCGGGAGGGTGAGGCGGAGGGGAGCGCTGCCGACGCTTTTGGCCATGTCGGCGTTTCCGGCCAGGCCAGCGGGTCGGCTGCCGACGCGTTGCGGATCGCCGCCGGTCTGGGTTTGGCGGACGGAGCGGGGTTCGTGATCGTCTGGGACGGAAGGGAGGACGAGACGGTGGGGCTGTCCGAGGTCGTGCCGGAGGTCGAGGTGGTGGTGACGGGATGGGGCGCGCGGGACTTCGCCTCCGCCGCCGGAGTCAGCGCGATGGCCGTGGGCCCGGTGCTGCCGTTTGCGGACGGCGTGGCGCGTGGCGTCGTCGTTGGGGGGGCTGGGCGGGCCGGCGCTTGGCGGGAGTCGGTCCGCGTGCTGGGGCCGGGCGGGCGGATCGTGGCCGGTGCGTCGCCGGATGCCGAGCGGCGCATGACGGCGGCCGGGTGCACCCTGCTCGCCCGCGACGAAGAGACGCTGGTGGTGGTGCCGCGGCGATGAAGGCGGCCCCTATTGGGGCGGTCGGTCGGTGGGCTGCCCGGTGCCGGTGCTCGGGAGCCGGTGCCGGCGGCCGCGACGGACCTTACGGCCGCGACGGGCTTGGCAGCCGCGCTGGACTTGGCGACCTTCCGACGTGACGGCCGCCGCCGCTCCCTTGCGCCCGGGCAAGCAGCCTTGCCGGAATGAAACCCTTGCGGGCGTTCGCAACTCGTCCCGATCCAGAGTGGTGCCTGCATGAAACGACGCGACGATGTCCTGCTTCAAGCTACCAATCCGGCCTTAACCCGCGTCCTCCCTCTCCACCCGCATCACGGCATGATCGAACCACATCAGCAGCTTGGGGTCCTCCCGGAGCACGCGGTCGGGGATCTTCCTCGCCACAGCAACGACGGTGGCGTAGTCCTTCTCCTGCCACGCCTGGCGGAAGCCGGCTCGCACCGCCTCGGTTCGGAACACAGTCAGCCTTGGCGCGTCGGTCTTCCGGTACTCTGCAAACTCCCGGAGCAGTGCTCTCTCCCGTAACCGAACAAGGTCGGCCTCCTTGTGACGGTCGGGCACGTACCAGCGGTCGGTCTCGTCGGACAGGAAGTTCTGCTCAAGTAGGTCGGACAACTCGACCGGGCGTTCGTGCTTGCTCCAACCCGCGGTTTCCCGCAGGAACTGGGAGTGCAGCTCCTGGAAGGACTGGGGCTGGCGGGCGAGAACCTGGCGGAGCCACCGAATCGCGGACTCTTCGTCCCGGACGAACAGCTCCAACTGAGCTGGAACAACTGGACGGTCTGCCGCCCGCCGGTCGTACTGCTCCGCCTGCTCGGGAAGGAAGTACTGACCGTTCCGCTCAGGAAAGCGTCGGGTCAGCCCTCGGTAGAACTCGGCAGCCGAGATCGGTACGGGCACGCCGCGTTGTACGTAGAAGGCCACCATACGATCGAACAACAGGTAGTTGTGGCGCTCCGCAATCGCCTCAACGGCATCGTTTCTGACCTCGGGAGACGGCAGTTTCGCCAAGTGCATCCTCACGAAATCCCATACGCTGTGGTCGCGGTCGGCCTGCAGTAGGGCACGGCTCTCTATCTCTTCGCGTGGCTTGTATGCCGAGATCGCTAGATCCTGCTTGACCGTGGAGGCGTAGCTGAGCTGCTTGGTCGTCCCCTTCTTCTTGTCGAGCACGCGCACGTCGGCGACGACGAAGCCAGCTTCGGAGAGCGCCTCCTGTATGGCAACCCAGACGGCGTTCAGCGAGTTGTGGAACTCGACGGTGATCCATCGACCCGGCTTGAGCACTCGAAAGTACTCGCGAAACGCCTCCAGCATCAGGCGCCGATAGTCCGCTAGGCTCTTGCCCTGCACCCGGTTGACGACGGCCTCCGGGGCGGGGTCGGTACGGATGCCGAGCCAGCCTTCAACGAGGGTGTTCAGCTCCGAGTAGTTGAGGTTTCCGCCAAACGGCGGGTCGGTGAAGATGTAGTCGACCACAGCTTCTGGTACGTTCCGCAAGTCGGTCGCGCTCTGCGTTCCGACGACGACGCCCTTGCCGCTAGGACCGCCGCCGCATCTGCGCAGGTCGGCGATCCGGCTCCGAAGGTAGTTGGTGGCCGGAATTTCGGCCGTCAGCGGCGCGGCGTACAAAGTCCCCGAAAGCGGGCCAACGTGGCGGTCGTGGTTCGGCATGTACCGATTCAAGCGACAGACTCGCTGGAGCGCGCCCGTAAGCACGAACAATCCGAGAAAGCGAGCCTCCCGGCACTTCAAGTCACGCACGCGCACCCAGAAATCCGTCAACAAAGCCAGGTTGCGCCTGGTAAAGAAATGATGCAGGTGCGTGAATCCGTGGGACTGCCTCGGTTGTTGCGTGTTGAAGCCGTCGGGCATGGCCACAATGGGCGGCTCCGGACGAACCGACGCTTGCTCCAGGCGGGCGAGGAGCGCCAGATCGGCGTCGTCCGGGACCTTTTCAAAGCGCCGCTTGCCTACGGTGTAGTTGATCATGACGGGTTGCTGCTCGGCCTGCCGCACTACCTTGCCGAGCTCGACGTCGAACCGGGAGGTCCAGGAGCGTTGCAACGTGCGAATCGATTGCAAGGAGCCGCATCCCGTACATGGCGCCTCCTTCGGCGTCCGTTGCTTGGGACCCCGAAAGACCAAGTCCCAGTACACTATCCTGCTACCACAGGCGGAGCACTGAAATACGTCGGACCAAACAACGTACTGGGTATGACCGTATCCCTGGGCTGGGTCGCGACCGCCGTCGATGTTGACTCGTTCGGCGACATCGGTTGTGCCCCTGGGCCAGCCGATATGGGCCGTTTGCAGCAGCTCCGCGTGGTCCCGTGCGACCGCGGTGACGATCTCCTCGATCTCGTCCAGGTGTTGGGCCAGCGTTCCGATCGCGTTCATGCCGGCCGCGATGAAGGACGCGGCGGGGCTGAGGTCGCTGAGTATGGTCTGTCGCGCTCCGTCCCCTTCCTTGGCGCAGAGCTGGGCCGCCACGCCAGTCATGCCGGTTCCGCAGAACGCGTCGAGAACGACGTCCCCAGGCCTTGTGAAGTGCAGGATGTACGGGACGATGGCGTCCGGCGGCACTTTTGTGCTGTAGTAGTGAGCGAAGTAGAGCGGATCGTTCTTGCCTGCAGAGACGTCTGCAGCAAATGCAACCACATCGGCTGAACCGTCCGACAAGTCGTCGGAAAGCGGCTCCGACGGGCTGCGTGCTGATACTGCGACCTCGCCGATGAATGGGCTTGGGCAGGCAGTGTAGTAGGGAGGCAGAGAGACATCCAAGACTTTGTCGGCACTCTCGTCCGGTGCCCCTTCGGTCTCCAACAGCTCCGGCATCGCCGCCGCCAGTCGCTGCCGGTGCGCATCCGATTCGAGAAGCGCGGTCTCCTGGCCCTCGCCCACCTGATCAAAGAGCGTTGTGGCCACCCTCTTGCCTACACGCCCTTCTCGTGGATGAATCGAGCCGCCAAGGGGAACATTCTCTTCAGGGTGCTGCTCCCGCCACCGCCTCCGATTCGCGTTCCACCGAGGTTGGGCGGCAGTATCCCTCGCAACACGGCGTAGTCCCAGAGATCGGTGCGGCTGGTAGCGTGATCGTCGAGGTGCCGAACCCAGTCGTCGAGGAGCGTTCGACTCGGTTGGTAGATGTCGTTGGCGTCCATCGACTCCAGCGCGGCAACAAGGAAACCGATGTAGTCTCCGTGCTCCTGGAGAAAGCGACACGCCGCGTAGTAGCTCTGTCGGAAGTGCCCGGTCAGATTCTGACCCCCGATGTTGTGATAGCGATCGTACAGCACCGACGCGCCAGGAAGCGATCGGTTGGATCTCAGCCACTCGCCAAACTCCTCAATCTCGGTAATCTCGCTCGTTCCCGCACTGCGCTGCCCGTAGCCCAGCAAGCCATCTAGTTCCCGTTGCACTTCGGCAAGATTATGTGAATCGGATGCCGCCGCCCTCTCCGCGACAATCCTTGCGGCGTGACTGGCGACCCATTCTTCGAGCTTTTCCAGTGTCAGCGGCTTGCCATATCGGTCGGCCTCCGCATCAATCAGCTTGGTGGCAGCCAGAGCCTCGTCTGCGGTGAGGTCCAGCATGATCTCGAAGTTCTTGTCGAAGCCGGCAGATGACAGGTTGGCGGAGCCGACAAGTCCTGTGGAGCAGTCGGCTAGGTATGCCTTGGCGTGCAGCTGCTGGTGCACGACCAGTTGAACGAGATGGCCTTCATCCTGCAACGGCACCAGGCGTCGAGCCAGCTCGTCAGGGCTGGAGACGCCACTGATCCACTCGGATGGGCTGATCCGGCTCATGAAGGTCAGGCCGACGCCGGACGGCAACACCTTGGACAGCCGACTGAGCCCGCGCGCACTGTAGTAGGGGGTGCATACCAAGAGTCGCTCGCGGCTCGCGCTTGCAACTCTGTCGAAGTCGTTCCAGGATGCTTGAATTACCTTTGCCACTCTTGTTTCTCCTTGATCGATAGGTTGGTCGGCCTTCCCTCATGGTTCCGGTTCAAGTGAGAATGCCCCCTCGACGGTACCGAGGCGAGGGAGGCTGGTCAAGCGATTCTGGAACGGCACACAGGTGCACTCCCCGGTCGCCCTCGTGACACGACCGAGCCCCCTTGGCACGAGGAGGGAGCGGACGTGCCTGGCCGATCCCCGGCCAGTCTCGAGACGCATTGCATGTGGGAGCCTCATCACAAAGCTAACGTCGGTGTCAAGACCGGGTAGCGACGCGGGCGCGTGGATGTCGTCCCCGCCGTCGGGCGGGAGGCCGCGGGGCATGGCGGTAGCCACGCGGGGCTTGGAGTCGTCCGGGCTTGTGGCGGGATGACGAGCGGACCGGGCGGAGGGGGGGTGGCGACGCGGGCATGGAGCCGCCGGTCGTTCGGATCGCGTGCGGAAGCCGTACCGCCTTGCCCACGCCCGCGCCCGCGCTCTTGCCCAAATTCCTCGCGTCGGCGAGGCTGGCCAGCTGTCGTTGCGACGACAAGCTGTGTCCCGACCGCGGGCCCGTTTTTGGTCGTGCCACAATCAAGGAAAGCCCAGCGTCCAAAGATTTCACCCCTTCAAAATGTCCCGAAAAATGTCCCATTTTTAGGCGCAAGCTGTCCCGCACTTCGGCCCGTTGGAGGGGCCCGCTGAAGGAGCCCGTTGAGCGAACCCGTCGGCAGGCTCCCCAGAGCCGCGCGGTCTTGCCGGGCCCGCTCGAAGCCGGAGGCCGGCCACCAACGGGGCGCGAGCAGCCTCCCCGCCGGGAAGCCCGCCAGCGCCGCGCGCAGTATACTGTACGGAATGGAATCCCTTGCCGACCGCATCGAACGCTCCGCCCAGGACGCCGCGTCGCTCCGCCACCGACTCGTGCTGGTCGTGGGCCCGCCCGGCTCGGGCAAGACGACGGCCCTCCGGGAAGTCCGGGACCGCACGGGCGCGCCGTTCATGAACGCCAGCCTGGAGCTTTCCCGCCGGATGCTGGAGCTGACGGAGCCGCAGCGCAGGCTCCGCCTTGCCCAACTGCTCGGCGACGTGGTGGACGCGGCAGAGGCCGAGCGCGAGGAAGCGGCGCCGCGACCGGCGTCCGCCGGGATCGTCCTGCTCGACAACATCGAGCTCGTATTCGACCCGGCGTTCCAGCAGGACCCGCTCAAGCTGCTCCAAGGGCCGTCGCGCCACAGGGTGGTCGTGGCGGCGTGGCCGGGGACGGTGGCCGAAGGGCGGCTGACGTACGCGGTTCCCGGTCATCCGGAGCGCCGCAGCTACCCGATGGCGGACTTGGCGGCCGATGCGCTCGTCGTGGACGCCCAAGAATGCAGCGCCCGCCTGGAGGCCCGCCGATGAAGTACCGCGACCTGATCCAGTTCGATCCCATCGAGTCCGTCGTCCAGCTCCGCAACGCGGCGAAGGCGGACGAGGCTCGGAGGCTGGTGGAGTCCTACGTCGTGTCGGACGACATGGCGGAGAAGCTGTCGGCGGTCGTGATCCCCCAGCTCCAGTACGACGCTGCCGCCGACAATCGGGGCCTCTTGGTCGTGGGCAACTACGGCACCGGCAAGTCGCACCTGATGTCGGCGCTGGCCGGGGTCGCCGAGCACGCGGACCTGGCCGAGCGTCTCACGCACCCGAAGCTGGCCGAGGCCGCCAAGGCCGTCGCGGGCCGCTTCAAGGTGATCCGGGTGGAGATCGGGGCGTCGCAGATGCCCCTGCGCGACATCCTGACGAAGGCGCTGGAGGAAGAAACGTCCGCCATGGGCGTCCGCTACGGCTTCCCGCCCGCCGACGAAGTGCCGAGCAACAAGCATTGCTTCGAAGAGATGATGACGGCCTTCCACGGCGTCTTCCCCGACCACGGTCTGTTGCTCGTGGTGGACGAGCTTCTGGACTACCTGCGGGCGCGGAAGGACCAGGAGCTGGTGTACGACCTGAACTTCATGCGCGAAGTGGGAGAAGTGTGCCGCGACCTGCGCTTCCGCTTCATGGCCGGCGTGCAGGAAACCATCTTCGGCTCTCCTTCGTTCGCGTTCGCGGCCCAGGCGCTTCGGCGGGTCAAGGACCGCTTCGAACAAGTGCTCATCGCCAAGAGCGACGTGAAGTTCGTGGTGGCGGAGCGCCTGCTCAAGAAGACGGCGGACCAGAAGGACAAGATACGCAACCACCTGGCGCCCTTCGCCAAGTTCTACGAGCGCATGAACGAGGGCATGGACGAGCATGTCCATCTCTTCCCCGTGCATCCAGCCTACATCGACGCCTTCGACCAGGTGGCCCAGGCCGAGAAGCGCGAGATCCTGAAGACGCTCTCCCGAGCCATGCACAAGATGCTCGACGACGAAGTGCCCGCGGACCACCCCGGACTCGTCACCTACGACAGCTACTGGAACACGTTGCGCGAGAATCCCGCGTTCCGCGCCGTGCCCGACATCCGCGCCGTCGTTCAGTGCAGCGAAGTGCTGGAAGCGCGCATCCGGCAGGCGTACACCCGGCCCCAGTACCTGGCGATGGCGCTGCGGATCATCCACGCGCTCTCGGTCCACAGGCTCACGACCGGCGACATACACTCGAACCTGGGCGCCACGGCCAAGGAGCTGAGGGACGCCCTGTGCCTGCACCAGCCCGGCGTCGAGAACCTGGGCGGCGATCCGGCCGACGACCTCCTGACGCAAGTCGAAACCGTCCTGCACGAGATATACAAGACGGTGAGCGGCCAGTTCGTCTCGTCGAACCCCGACAACGGCCAGTACTACCTGGACCTGAAGAAGACCGACGACTACGACGCCCTGATCGAGGCGCGCGCCGAGACGTTGGACGCCTCCAAGCTGGACCGCTACTACTACGGCGCGCTCCGGCGCATCATGGAGTGCACCGACCAGACCTACGTCACCGGCTACCAGATATGGGAACACGAGCTGGTCTGGCCGGACCGGAAGGCGTCGAGGCGGGGCTACCTGTTCTTCGGGGCGCCCAACGAGCGTTCCACCGCCGTGCCTCCGAGGGACTTCTACCTGTACTTCGTCCAGCCCTACGATCCGCCTCGGTTCAAGGACGAACGGAAGCCGGACGAGATGTTCGTGCGGCTGAACCGCCGCGACCAACAGTTCGACGAAGCGTTGACAAGCTACGCCGCGGCGGCGGACCTGGCGCTGACGTCTTCGGGGCACGCCAAGAAGACCTACCAGGAAAAGGCGGACGGTTTTCTGCGCGAGATCGTGACGTGGCTTCGCGAGAACATGATCGACGCCTTCCAGGGCACGTACAAGGGCCGAGCTCGAAAGCTCGCCGAGTGGAGCAAGGAGAAGTCGGTGCGCGAGGTCGCGGGCCTTCGCCCCGACGAAGTGATCGACTTTCGTGGGTTCGTCAACGCCGTGGCGGGCCTGTGCTTTTCACCGCACTTCGAGGACCAGGCGCCCGAATATCCCCGCTTCTCCGTGGTCGTGACGGACCAGAGCCGAGAGCAGGCGGCCCGGGACGCCCTGCAGGTCGTGGCCGGCAAGCGCCCGACCGCCCAGGCCACCGCCGTGCTGGACGCGCTGGGCCTGCTGGACGGCGACCGCATCGACCCCTCCGGCTCGCCCTATGCCGGGCACGTGCTGAAGCTGCTGGAACGGAAGGGACATGGGCAGGTCGTGAACCGGGGCGAGATCGTCGAAGCGGATCGCGGCGTCGAGTACATGGACAAGAAGGGCCAGCGGCTGGAGCCCGAGTGGGTGGTGGTCGTGCTGGCGGCGCTTGTGCACTCCGGTCACGTGGTTCTGGCGGTGCCGGGAGCCGTGTTCGACGCGGTCAGCCTGCCCGAGATGGCGAAGCGCCCGCTCAAGGAGCTGGTCGACTTCAAGCACTACAAGGCGCCGAAGGAGTGGAACCTGCCGGCGTTGACCGCCTTGTGCGAGCTGGTCGGCTTGCAGCCCGGCGCGGCCCGGCTGGCGACGCAGGGCCAGCAGGCGGCGGTGCAGCAGTTGCAGGAGAAGCTGACGGAGGTCGTGCAGCGGCTGGCCAAGAGCGCGCACTTGGTGCAGGAGAGACTTCCGTTCTGGGGCGCGCCTCTGCTGGCGGACGACGAGACGCAGCGGTTCCACGAAGGCATGAAGGGGACCAAGGCGTTCCTGGAGTCCCTTCAGATGTACACGACGCCCGGCAAGCTGAAGAACTTCCGCCACTCCGCCGACGAGGTGGCGTCCCACGGCGCGGGCATGGCGTGCTTGGAGGAGATCGACGCGCTGAACGCGCTGCGGACCAGCCTGGACCCGCTGGCGTCCTACTTGACGGCCGCGCTGGCGGGACTGCCGTCGGAGCACGAGTGGGCCGTTCGGGCCGGGAAGCTCCGGCAGGACGTGCTGGCCCGCTTCGCCGACCCCAAGACGCGTCGTTCCGACGAGTTTCGCCGCAACGCGGACCGAGACCTGCGCGGCCTCAAGGACGAGTACGCACGCATCTACTTGGCAGCCCATGCCAAGCGCCGCCTGGGAGCGGCCGGCGAGGAGCAGCGGCAACGCTTGCTGGCGAGCGCCCCGCTGAAGGGGCTGGCCAAGTTGTGCGCAATCGACATCCTGCCCAAGCGGCAGCTGGACGACTACCACGAGCGGCTGGCGGGGCTGATCTCGTGCACGAAGCTCATGGAGTCCGAACTGCGCGCGGCGCCGACGTGCGGCCACTGCGGGTTCCGCCTGGGCGTCGAGGACTCGGGGCCGTCGGCGCAGTCCGTGGTGGACGCTCTCGACCAGGAGGCGGACGGGATGCTGGCGCGTTGGGCCGACACGCTGCTGCAGAACTTGGCCGACCCCACGGCCCAGGAGAGCTTGAAGTTGCTGGAGCCGGCGGCCAAGGCGCTCGTGGACGGGTTCGTGGCCAGTCGGCGGCTGGCCGAGGACCCGGAGCAGGAGCTGATCGACGCCTTGGCCGAGGCGCTGGCCGGGCTCGAGAAGGTGTCGGTGAGGCCGGCCGATCTGTGCGCCGCCGTGGCCCCCGACGGTGCGCCCTCGACGCCGTCCGACATGGTGAAGCGGCTTGCCGGCTGGTTGGAGGAACAGGTCGGCGGGAAGGACCCGGACAAGGTCAGGATCGTGCTGGAGGAAGAATGACGCGGGACGAATTGGTCGATCTGGTCGGCGCCCACGAGTGGCGCGACGTCGAGTTCAAGGAGGCGCGCCGGGCCGTGCCGAAGGACGCCTACGAAACGGTGGCGGCGTTCGACGAAGAAAGCCTGCGCTGGTACCGGGCCGTCTACGAGGCGAAGCCGGGGAACCGGTCCCACGCGGAAGCCGCCGACCTGGACTTCCTGGCCGAGATGGGGCTGCTCGCGGAACAGGGCGAGCGCCGGATGCCTACGCGCGCGGCCGTGCTCCTCTTCGGAACGAACCGGGCGCTCCGGCAGCTTCTGCCGCGTCCGGTGGTGGACTGCCAGCGGTATTCGACGGACCGCGCCGACGCCGACACGGGCGAGCGGTGGTTCGACCGCTTGGTTCTGGAAGACAACTTGGTGCGCACATGGCGCTCGCTGATCGGCGACTGGTACGGGCGCTTCGCCGAACACCCGTTCCGCGTGGACCCGCAGACGCTGCAACGGGACGACACGCCGCCCGACTACTTGGCGTTCCGCGAGTCGATGGTCAACCTCATCGTCCACCAGGACTACGCCGATCCGTCCCGCAAGGCGGTGATCCGCCATTACGCCGACCAGACCGTGTTCTGGAACCCGGGCGACGCCTTCGCCCAGGACGCCGACCTGTTCGAGCCCGGCGAGAAGGAAGTCCGCAACCCCCGCATCGTGTTCGCGTTCCGCCACGTCGGGCTTGGCGAGAACGCCGGCTGGGGCCTGCGCGACGTCTTCCGAAACTGGCAGCAGCTGGGCAACATCCCGCCCCGCATCGACAACGACAAGCGCCGCAAATGCTTCGAGATCGTGCTGGAGAGGGAGCCGCTGATGTCCGGGCCCCGGCTGGCCTTGCGGCAGGCGCTCGGAGCCGCCTTGACGGAGCCTCAGGCTCGCGTGTTCGCCTTCGCGTCGCGCGAGGACGAGGTGACGCTGTCGCAGATCGGGCTCGTGGCGGGCGTGTCGAGCGAAGAGGCCGTGGCGCTGGCGCGGAGCTTGGTCACGCAGGCGCTCTTCCGCCGGGCGGGGCAGGGCCGGTACGCGCTGGCCGGGCACATCCGCGATCACGCGACGGTGCTGGGACAGGCCAGCGAAACGAGGTTGGTCACTGACCAAGCTGCCGCGCCCAAAGGGGGGTTGGTCACTGCCGGAGTGACCAACTTGACGGAACATCAGAAAACGATTATGCGCAACTGCGACGTGCCTCGCACCCGAGCGGAGCTGATGGAGCGCACTGGCTTGAACCACCGCGCCTTCTTCCGGCGCAAGCACCTGGACCCGCTGGTGCGCGCCGGCCTGATTCGCATGACCCGGCCCGAAGAGCCCACTCACCCCGACCAAGCCTACGTGGTGACCGAATCCGGCCTTGCCTTCTTGAGCGAATCCAAGAAGTGACCGGCTCGCCGAGCAGGCTCTTCGAGCGGAAGGCAGCCCCGAAGATGGGCCAAGTCGAGTGCCTCGGCATGACCTTCGAGTCCGACGACGCCCGGCGCGAGCACTTCTTGGGGCGGTTGCGAGCCGAGCTGCCGGAGCTGCGCAAGCGGCCCGACTTCCCCAAGGGCGAGGACGAAGACATCCTGCGCATGTCGGACCCGCCCTACTACACGGCCTGCCCGAACCCCTTCCTGGCCGAGTTCGTCGAGCACTACGGCAAGCCCTACGACCCCGCCGACGAATACCACCGCAAGCCGTTCGCCGTGGACGTGAGCGTGGGCAAGACCGATCCCCTCTACCGGGCGCACGGCTATCATACCAAGGTCCCCCATCTGGCGATCGTCCCGTCGATTCTGCACTACACTGAGCCCGGCGACATCGTGCTGGACGGCTTCTGTGGCTCGGGGATGACCGGCGTCGCCGCCCAGTGGTGCGGCGCGGCGCCGGAGGAGTACCGCCGAAAGCTCGAGAAGGAATGGAAGGACCAAGGCCGGCAGTCGCCCAAGTGGGGAGCGCGGCGAGCCGTCCTGGGCGACCTGTCGCCCGCGGCCACGTTCATCGCCGCCAACTACAACATCCCCTTCGACGTGGACGAGTTCGCCGAAGCGGCCAAGCAGCTGCTGGACGACGTGGAGAAGGAAGTCGGCTGGATGTACGAGACGCTCCATACCGACGGCAAGACCAAGGGCAAGATCAACTACACGGTGTGGAGCGAGGTGTTCTCGTGCCCGGACTGCGGCGGGGAGGTGGTGTTCGGGAAGGAGGCCGTGGACGCCCGGACCAAGAAGGTGAGGAAGGAGTTTCCGTGCCCGGAATGCAGGGCTGTGCTGACGAAGATACGGCTCGTGCAAAGTTCTTCTGCCCGGTGGGATCCGGCCTTGGAACGGAACGTCGACGAACCCAAGCGAGTGCCCGTCCTGATCAACTATCAGATCGGCAGGGACCGGCACGAAAAGGAGCCGGACAGCGACGACATTCAGCTTCTCGAGCGAATCGCAGCCATGGAGCCCCTGCAAGGCGTGCCGTTGGACCGAATGATGCACGTCGCCGACGGCGTGACGAAGTGGGGCGACAAGTGGCGAGCCGGGTCGGCCTCGTTTCAGCACGTGCACCACCTGTTCTTGCCTCGGGCCGCGCGTACTCTGGCTTGCCTGTGGGGCTTGGTGCGCCAGCAGGACGACCTGCGGTTGCGCAACATGCTCATGTTTTTGGCCGAGCAGGCGATCCTCGGCATGTCCATCTTGAATCGGTACGGTCCAACTCACTTCTCCCAGGTGAACCGTGCGATGTCCGGGGTGTACTACGTCAGTTCCCAGACCTCGGAATGCTCCCTGCGCTACAACTTGACGGGGCGCATTGGCCGACTGCCCAAGGCGTTCACGCCCATGCCTTCGCGTCGTGGCCACGCTGTCGTATCGGCCGCGGACTGCGGCCGCATCCCAATTCCAACGGATTCCGTCGATTACGTCTTCACTGATCCGCCTTTCGGAGACAGCTTGGCCTACGGCGAACTTAACTTCGTCGTCGAGGCGTTCCACGGCGTCTTCACGAACCAAGCGCCGGAAGCGATCGTCAGCCCGACGCAATGCAAGCGGTTGGACGAATACCAAGCGCTCATGCGACGCTGCTTCGGCGAATACGCCAGGACGCTCAAGCCGGGGCGGTGGATGACCGTCGTGTTCCACAACTCCCAGAACTCGGTTTGGAACGCCATTCAGGAAGCCTTGTCCGCCGCCGGACTGGTCGTGGCCGACGTGCGCACGCTGGACAAGAAAGTGGGCTCCTACAACCAAGCCGTCGCCAGCGGCGCCGTGAAGCAGGACCTGGTCATTTCGTGCTACAAGCCGTCCCGCGACATGGAAGCGCACTTCAAACTGACGGCCGGGAGCGAAGACGGCGTTTGGGAGTTCGTCCACAACCACCTCCAGAACCTGCCCGTGTTCGTGGCCAAGGGAGATGTGGCGGAGATCGTGGCCGAACGCCTCGACTACCTCCTCTTCGACCAGATGGTGGCGTTCCACGTCCAGCGAGGCGTGATCATCCCCCTCTCAGCCGCCGAGTTCTACGAGGGCCTGAAGCAGCGGTTCGCGGTCCGCAACGGCATGTACTTCCTCCCGGAGCAGGCCGTCGAGCACGACCGAAAGCGCCTCACGGTCCAGCGCATCGAACAGCTGGCCCTGCTAGTGATCGACGAGAAGTCCGCCATCGAGTGGCTGCGCCTCCAACTGAAGGCCCGCCCTCGGACCTTCTCGGCGATCCACCCCGACTTCATCCGCGAGCTCGGCGGCTGGCAGAGGCACGAGGAGCTTCTGGAGCTGTCCGCGCTCTTGGAGCAGAACTTCCTCTGCTACGACGGCGAAGGCGAGGTCCCCTGCCAGATTCACGGCTACCTTTCCAGCAACTACAAGGACGCCCGGAACCTCCCCAAGGACGACCCCACCTTGCGAAAGCGCGCCCTGGACCGCTGGTACGTCCCCGACGTCAACAAGGCCACCGACCTGGAGCGCCTCCGGGAGCGCACGCTCCTCCGGGAGTTCCAGATCTACCGGGAGCCGTCCCTACGCCGCCTGACCAAGTTCCGCCTGGAGGCCGTCCGCGCCGGCTTCCGCCGCGCCTGGGGCAAGGGCGACTACGACACCATCCTCGACATCGCCCGGAAGGTCCCCGACAAGGTGCTGCGCGAGGACCTCCAGCTGCTGATGTGGTACGACCAGGCGAAGAGGCGCAAGGAGGCCGAGGGGTGAGGGATCGCGAGCGTCGGAGACCGTCTCTCATCCCATGAGGCTCTGGGCGCGTCTGCTATTCCCTGTCTACCGTCCGACTAACGCCATCTAGAGCTCGCTCCCACGAGCCACGTTCTCCGACAAGATAGGGCCGCCTAGCATCTGGGTCCATCAGCATCCCGAACCAACATGTCGCGTCGTGTTCAGACATTCGTCTCCGCACTGTGTCGTTCAGCATCTGGTTTGTTCTCGTCCTATTGTACCCGCTGTACACTGTGAGGCCCACTCCTAGTGCTTCGGCCATGTAACTACAGCCATGTGGATGCAGGCTCACTACCGCTCTATCGATCATGGCGTTGATCTTCTGGTTAACGTGATCGCATGCGTTCGGTGGCAGTGTGAGCAAGAACATGCCAAGATCGATCCCCGCTTTACCGGGTTTGATTTCCAATTCGGATATTATGTCGCCCAGTGCGGAGTTGACGAACGGAGTCAACGCTCCCTTCGGCACTCTATCACCGGGAAGCTGCAATCGTCGCACGTACATGGTTGCATCCACGGTCGCCGAAAAACTTTCGTCAACATGAAGTATAGAAATATTGTTGTCAATCCAAAGGTTGTGAGATAAGTGATAGCCCAACGTAGTCAATTCGTGTTCGGAGATGATCTTAGATCGAAAAATCAATCTTCGATCAACATAGCTCAAGAAACGTAGTGGAGAATCCAGTAATTCCGTGACAGTATCTAGGCAAAATACGTCACACACGAAAGGTGACTTGAGAACGTCATTTGTATGCGTTTCCTCCAAGAAATGTTCGGTTTGATAGCCGAGAGCTGGATAATCGTCCGACGTAATGCAGAGTAAATATATCTTCAAATCGGGAAGTGGTATTCGTATCTTGCTTTCGAATCGATCCTCATAAGAATAGCCACCATCCATGATCATACGGGCAGTCGTCACACATTGATTGTAAGCAGCTTGAATACCCTTCTCGAAGTCGCGAGTAATCGCCATGTCATCTCCTTGTCTTGCAGGATAAGTTAGTTGTTTTGATTTTACTTGACTGACTACGATTCGATTGCCAAAGACCACCAATACGTCAATTTCGCCGTGAACATGACCAGCGTTATTCTTCAATTGAACATTTCGAAACACATGTCGCTCACCGAATACGTGTCTTAACTGAAGGTATACAATTTGTTCGGCGAATTCTCCTCTGTGCCGAGAAGCAGTGTTCTTGTAACTTGTGTCGACCATCCAATAGTACGGACTGATGTAGAGAGATTCCATCAAATTGTCGTGATCGAAGAGGATAAAGGACTTGTCATCTCGACGAATGATAGGGCGAGCTCTGGCTATGTTGAAGTCACCAGGCGATCTGTAATCGACATTGCGTTCATCTGCCATACTGCAAAATGATTGCAGTATGGCAAGAATCACACTGCTGTCAAGATCAATAGTAGCTGAGAGATCATCAAGCGAGAATGCTAATGAGTGATAGAAGAGAGAAGGACTAACAGCATCGGTTTGAGATAATGCGGATACAGTGATTGTTACCATATCTTTCTGATGACGGTGAATCGTTTGTGCAACGACAATAGCGTCATCAATTGAGAATCCTTTGCGTTCCCGAAGCCATCCTTCGTCTTTTCGATATCGTTCAGCTGCGAAGTCACCATATTGAAATGGTTGAGCCGATTCGGCACTGTAGAAGATCGGTTCGCGCATATGTTGACCAACGGGATGTTGATGCAGTAAAGGAGACGACAGCGATTCATGAAGCATCTGCAAGAGCTCGTGAGTACGAGCAATATAGTATGTCATCGTGTCCATAGTCGGTTCCGTATAATCAATGGAGTGCTTCAGTAGTAGCCCTGCCAACATGACTTGTTCTGATCGATTTAGTCGATCTGGCCTGTGATGAGTCATCCATTGTTCTTTCGATGCACCGGAAGCTAGGTTCACATAATTGTTCGTGACAGCAATGTTGCATAGTGCGTAAATGTATCCAGGAGATACACAGAGGTTCGTGAGAGCTTGGAAAATACTTTCTGTGGATCGTGAGTCAGAATGGGAAGACGTGGTGCTCATCTAGGCTGTTCTCCGTGAGTTTGTGACGGGTGACGGACCGCAAGGCGGCTAACGGGTTCAGGGTTTCAATCCGAGAACGAACTAATCGCAATCCGTAGGTGCGACGTGAAGATAACGGATTTTCCGTCGCGGTAGAAGAAGTCGGTTGCCTCGTGTGGTCTTGGCACCGAAGAGGCCACCGGCGGGCGATTGAGTCCTGCCGCGGCAGTTGCTTGCTTGGCCAAAGTCGGCTAGCAGGCCTGCCGCCGCCCGTCCAGCCGGGGCGATCAGACGGCTGAAGGGTCCGCGCCCGGTGAGAGGTTGGGCGATGCTAGCGTGCGGAGCGGATTGCTCGACTGTCATGGATACGACGAATCCGGCAGCCAGCCATTGCCTTTTGGGATGTTCAGTGTGGTTTTCCACCCATACGAATCGAAGCGCATACCCCGTGAATGCTCGACCAATATAATATATAGTACCCGTCAAGAGAGGAAATGCTATCAAGAGAGCATTGTTAATCGTTAATGTTGTTGATTCCTGTAGAAATTCAAACAATGCAGACATAGATGTTCTCTTCGGTGGGTACAGGCGAGGGGTCATCGCAGCCCCTCGCTTGATTTCGGTTATGTGCGGCGAATGTTGCCGGGCCTCTGATCGCGCTCCTGGACTTCTTCTGTTCTCGGAGGTTCGGGATCTGGCGGTGAAGGGGGAGACTTTTCCTGCTTGGGAGTGTTCGGCATGGCCATTCTCCGTTATGGCGGCGTGATTTGCCAGTAGTCGACCGACCCGGTTGCTGATCGTAATGCTTGCCATCCCGTGCGTCAAGTGGGGGCAGCCAAGCGCGGACACGGTGGGCCGCTGGCTGGCGCAGGCGGGGCGGTGGAGTCGCAAGCGCAAGCGGGCGAGGCGCCGGAGCCGGCGTCCTCGGCGCGTGGCGCTGGGCGAGCTGGTGCAGTGGGACAGCTCGGTCCATGCGTGGCTCGAGGACCGGGGACCGGGCGATCTCGTGCTCGTGGCGCTGCACGACGACGCGACGGGCCGGATGCTGCACGGGCAGTTCGTCGCGCGCGACACGGGCGCGGCGAACCGTCGCGCGATCATCGCGTGCCTGAAGCGCCACGGCCGTCCGCTGGCGGTCTACGCCGACCACGCCGCGCACTTCGGCCAGCGCGCGAGGGACGGCAAGCGCACGAGGTCGGTCATCGCGCGCGGCCTCGAGAAGCTGGGCGTCGAGCTGGTCCTGGCGGGCTCTCCGCAGGCGAAGGGGCGGGTCGAGCGCACGTTCGGGACGGCGCAGGACCGGCTGGTCAAGGAGATGCGCGTGGCGGGGGTCGCGACGCTCGAGGCGGCGAACCAGTTCCTCGAAGAGCGCTGGATTCCGTTCTGGAACGAGCGCTTCGCGGTCGCGATCGGTGGCGCAAGCAGATGCGCGACGAGGTCGAACGGGCGATCAGGCGGCGCGAGCGGCGCGTCGCCCGGCTCGACGTGTCCAACCCTGCCGGCGACGCCGGTCGTCCTGCCTCGTCCGGAGTAGCACGGTGACTGGCGCCGCCTCGCATGTCCTTCGGCCCCTCCGCGGAGGGGCCGAAGGACCCCTTGACTACCCCAAAGATCAGACGTTTCCATTGTGGTCTACCCCCGGACATTCTACTTTGGCACGGGCGTGAAGGCGTGCGGCCCTTGTGGCCGAGGGCAGGTGCGACGATATTGTCCTCGTCCCCATTGTTCGAGGCCGGGCCCGAAGAGGCAGATGGACTTGCCCCGGCATGGTGGACACGTTCAATCTTTCGGGAGGCGGAGGAGTCACGATGCCGCAGAAACGCAAGCAGTACCCGTTGGAGTGCTGGTGGCGGATGGTCGAGCTGGCGCGCTCGGGGCGGTCGCCGGAGGCGTGCCGGTGCTCGGTGCGCGGCTACGAGTCGCCCGCCGACTTCGAGCGCAAGCTTGCGGTGGCGTCGGTGCACCGGCCCCTCGACACGACGCCGTCCGGCGTCCCTTGCGCTTCCGCCTCTAGCAAGTTATGTTTCGCATTGCACCATCTGGACCCAAGATCCTTAGCCGTTCACCAAACCAGGACAACTCCAAGATGACGTACATTGTTGGACAGGGATCCTCCGGCGATCCGAATTCGCTTGATCTGCAGACGCGGAAGAAGTGGAGGATCCCCAACGAGCTCCGGCCGGAGCTACCGCCAGCTGCAAGGATGGCGGCGATCAGCATCGTCACCAAGGAATATCCGTCGGCTCGTGCACTCTCGAGTAGCGGACAATACAACTGTGCTGGCTTGGTCTTCGGGTCCAGGCGTGTTGTAATCGACGTTGAACACACCGAAACAATTCTGCGCGACGACGGATATGCCGAAATGGACTGGCTTGACCGGAGAAAATGGGACACAGGCGATGTGGTCATGTACAGAAATGCGAGGCAGGAGCCATCCCATGTCGCTGTGGTTCATTCCGTTACACCGAATCCTGCCGCAAGTAGCCACACAATTACTGTGGTAAGCGCTTGGGGACAAAGCGGAGAATACCTCCACGAAATGGGAAACGTCTCACCCCTGTTGGGAACGCCCCAGCAAATCTGGTCGAAGAGGTTGATCCATGATTGACTCCATGTTGCTGGACAACATTGAGAGCCCAGAAAAGGCAGTTGCCTGGGGCATGGTCGGGTCTAGGCGCAGACTAGATGCCGCTGTTCTGACCGATCCCGACATAAGAGATTTGTTGAACGTACTTCGTGATTACCCAGATACGCGGCTAGAATTAGTCACTAGAATCAGGACTTTGGCATCCATGGGGGGTAGTCCCGAGTATCTCCACTGCTACGATCTCGCAATCTTCGCGTATCTTCGTGCGCTTGACATCTTGGATCCAGATCTCGCTGCCGTGGCGGCGCCTAGAGTGGCAACACTAGGCAATCTTTGGTGGTCTCGACCCATTGCGCTACGTCTTCGCATGCCGTCGCACACTAGTTCACGAGGCGCGGACAGCAGAAGCAAAGAGGCTGACATGCCCGAAGCCCATGGAACGTCCCGCATGGCATCGACAAAATGCTCGTCCATTGCCGTCAATACGCCAGATATTGTCTATCTGGATTCTCCACATATATATCACTTGATTTCAGGCGTTGCCCGCAATAGTGAATTCGAGAGCACTAGCAATACAATTCAAGGAGAGCGTTAGATGGCGCGTCACTGGTGGTCGACTTTCTCTAGTTTTGCCACGATTGATCAAGAGACGAACAACGTGTCGGCAATAGATTTGATCGAAATGCTGCGAATACCTCCTCCACCGGAAACCGACAAGCCGGTGTCTATACTGATGCGCAGCGTGATTGTATCTCTTTGGGGTCGAAGCGATCCGGACATGGGAGAACGCTCGATTGGTCGAGTCGAGTGGATGGATGCAACAGATCAAGAAATGGCAAGCTTCCCCTATGAGATTGACCTTCGGAATCACGAGAGAGCGCGAATTCGCCTGAATGTGAATGAAATTCTTATTCGCGACCCGGGCACCTATCACTGGAAGATATCGTGTGCTCGCATAGACGCGCCTGACGAGTGGCAAATCGTCGCCCAGTTGCCAGTCCAAGTGATCTTCAGCGATCAAGCTGATATTGCGACATAACTGCACGTTGCCCCACGAGCATGTTGTCGGATTGCCTTCGTCGAAAGAGTTGCGTCAGTAGACCTGGGCGACAATCGTGAACAGCTGGCGCGACCGCATCCTCCAGGAGTTCCTGCCGGGAGCCGCCCCGCTGACCGTCGTATCCGACCCCGACGGCTTGGTGCTGGACGAGACCGTCCTCGCCGGGCTTCGCCACCGGGGCTTCGACGTGCTGGTCTTCGACGAGCCCGTGGCGTTTCGATACGCCTACGAGTCGAGATGCCGGCGCTACTGGGACGACGGCAGGCCGGTCGAGGTCGTCGTCGTGGCGAGGATGGACGCGCTGGAGGCCGGCAATCTTCCCTACGATGTAGTCCAGGCAGGGAGATGGCTGACCCTCGGACTTGACGCGCTGTTCCCTAGGCTGAGCCGGACGGTCCTGGCGACGCTCGATCCGACGCACCTCGATGCACTCTTCGACGCCGTGGAAGGCCAGCCGCCGGGCGTGCTGGGCGACCACGGGACCAAAGACTTCGTTCTCCGCCACGCCTTCGGAATCGCCTCCGAGCTCGTGCGCGACGCTCCGAGTCTGCTTCGCGCTCTTCTCCGCATCCATCACGGCGGCCAGTCGATCCCGCCACTGCTGGGCGACCGTCTCGTTTGGATTCTCCGCCAGGACGGCCGCTTCGAGGACTGGCCCCTGGAGCAGATCGTGGCCGACCCGGACGCCTTCTTCGCCTTCCTTCAAGAGCGCTGGCCTCGCTTTCTCGACGGCGCCGCCGACCGCCCAGCGCCGCCAGATGAACGCGACGACCACTTCGCCTGCCCAGGCCCGGCGGAGCTGCCCTTCGACCACGACGACGTTCGCGTCTACATCGACAATCTGTTCCGGGAAGGGTTCCTGAAACCGGTCGACCACCCGGCGGCCGACACCTTCGCCGACAGTTGGGTCGCGTCCGGAGTGCGGACCTCGGGTGCCGATGCCGACGCCGTGCGCCTGGAACGCCTGCTTGATGCCGCGGCCGACGCCGTGCCAGGCCCGGACGCCCGCTACGGCGATTGGCTGCGCTTCGCCCGCACATGGGCGGAAGCAGGGGCGCTCGTCCTGTCCCCGGAACGCGAGGCTGCCGACGCAACGGAGCCGAACTTCGCCGCGCTCCGGGACCGCGTCGACGCCGCCTTCGCCGACTGGCTGGGCCGTCGCTACGCGGGCTTGGCCAGCCTTCCGCCTTCGCCGCCCGTCATGCTGCACCACGTGCCGGGCGTGCTGGCACGACACTTGGACGAGGCGCCGGAGCACAAGGCCGCCTTGCTGGTCGTGGACGGCCTGTCAATGGACCAATGGGTCGTGGTGCGCGAAGAGCTGGCCCGCCGCCGGTCCGCCTACCGCTTCGGGGAAGGGGCCGTCTTCGCCTGGATTCCCACGCTCACGTCCGTGTCGCGCCAGGCCGCGTTCGCGGGGAAGTCGCCGTTCTACTTCCCGCCGGGCAGCATCGACTCCACGGACCGGGAGCCGGCGCTGTGGCGTCAGTACTGGACCGACCGCGGGCTGGCCGCCGACGCGGCCGTCTACCGGAAGAGCCTGGGCGCCGGCTCGCTGGAGGCCGTCGCCGACCTGATCGCTCGTCCGCGAGTGCGGGCCGCCGGGCTGGTCGTGGACACGGTGGACAAGATCATGCACGGCATGGAGCTCGGCGCCCGAGGAATGCACGGCCAAGTCCGCCAGTGGGCGCGCGGGCCCTACCTGGCCGCGCTCCTCGACCTGCTCCTCGACCACGGCTTCCGAGTCTGGCTCGCCTCCGACCACGGCAACGTCGAAGCGACGGGCTGCGGCGTTCCAGCCGCCGGAGGAGTCGCCGACCTTCGGGGCAAGCGCGCCCACGTCTACCCCAGCGCGACGCTGCGCAAGCGGGCCGCCGACGAGTTCCCGGACGCCCGGTCGTGGCCGCCGGCGGGCCTGCCCCAGGACTACCTGCCCCTGCTGGCGCCCGGACGCTCCGCGTTCGTCCGCAAGGGGAAGCGCGTGGTCGCCCACGGCGGTGCCGCGTTGGAGGAGGTCGTCGTGCCGCTGGTGCGCATCGAGCGGACGGAGCCGTGAGCGGTTCGGCGTCGCGCGCGGTCGGGCTCAGCCAGCGCATCCGACTGGAGTGGCTGGACGAGGCCGCGGCGTTGGCGCGCGCCGGACGCGACCGCGCCCAGGCGTGGTCGGCCCTGGCGGAGATGCTCCGGGACAAGGTGTCGGTGGGCGGGTCGAGTCCCCGCGGCAACCGCGAGAAGACGGTGACCATCCTGACGCGGATATGGTGCGAGCCGCCCCCGCGACTGCTTCCGCTGCGCGACGCCGGGTTGCGCCTCCTCGACGGGATTGGGTCGGCGGAGGCCGGAGAGCCGGTGGAGGTCGTGGAGTCCGCGGGGATCACGGAACCGGCGGGCGCCATGGAGCTCGCCGAGCGCTTGGCCGTCCACTGGGGCATGACGATGGCGGTCTACCCCTTCTGGAACGCCGTCGCGACCCAGGCCGGCCGGCTCCTCCGCCTGCACGGGGTCGCCACCGCCGCCCAGGTCCACCGTCGCGTCCAGGAGCAGTACGGCGAGCGCCCCACCGTCGCCCGGGCCACGCGGCGCGTCGTGCGGTCGTTCGTGGACTGGGGAGTCCTGGCCGACACCGAGACGCGGGGCCGGTACGTCGCCGCCGAGCCGCGCCCGGTCCGCGCTCCGGCGGTGGTCGCCTGGCTGGCGGAGGCGGCCCTTCACGTCCGAGACGGCGAGCTTGGCGCGCCCGTCCAGGAGCTGCTCGGCCAGCCCGGCCTCTTCCCGTTTCGCGTGTCCTACGTGACGGCTCGGGGCCTTGCCGGCGAGTCGCCTCGGCTGGACGTGGCGCACCAGGGGCTGGATACGGAGGTGGTCGGATTGCGGGGGGCCGGGTAGCTGACATGGGTCGTCGCGTGGCTTGGAGGCGTGCCGGCCACTTGCAGCCGGAAGGACACGGGGCCATGTTCCACCTCTCGCACTCCGTCTTCGCACGCCCCGCGCCAGCAATGACAGCACACGACAACGACCGACGGTTCCTGACCCGAGTTGTGTTGCGCAACTACAAGAGCATCGCAGCGGCCGACATCTCTCCTTCCCAAGTCTCATTCTTGGTCGGACCCAACGGCTCTGGGAAGAGCAACTTTCTTGATGCGCTGCGCTTTGTGGCGGATGCGTTGCGATCGACGATGGATAATGCGATCCACGAGCGAGGAGGAATCAACGAAGTCCGGCGCCGATCCAGAGGACATCCCAATCACTTCGGAATTCGCCTCGAGTTTCGTTCCGGAGTGCTGTCCGGTCACTATTCGTTTACAGTGGCGGCAAAGGCAGGCGGAGCTTACGAGATCAGGAGAGAAGAATGCACTATCCGGACGAGCACGAACATCGACAATACAGCGACAAATTACTATCGCGTGCAAGGCGGCAAGGTCCAACAGAGTACTCTTCAAGTTCCTCCCCGCGCCCATCCTCGCCGTCTGTACTTAGTCGCAACATCTGGAATCGAACCCTTCGGACAACTGTACGACGCATTTCTTGAAATGGGGTTTTACAACCTGATCCCAGAAGTCATTCGGAGTCTCCAACCGCCGGGACCAGGCGACCTCTTGGCAAGGGACGGCAGGAACG
This sequence comes from Longimicrobiales bacterium, assembly GCA_965242735.1. Lineage (GTDB taxonomy): Bacteria > Gemmatimonadota > Gemmatimonadetes > Longimicrobiales > Gaopeijiaceae. Next base: position 671,485 of record OZ251497.1, read on the forward strand.
CGGCTGGCGTCTTGGCGAATTTGGCAGCGCGTTCTCCCATGTTCAAGAAACGCATCGAGGATTACCTTGGCCAAATCGTGCCCGGCGTGGTCGGCGTGGAACGAGTGACAGCGAGAGATAGGGAAACGCTTGAGTTCGACCAGCAAGTAAAGGGAGCGCAGCACCCATGGCGGTTCGGCGCAACCAACATGTCAGACGGCACACTGCGAGCCTTCGGGGTACTTCTGGCGCTTTTTCAGAAGGGCCGAGATGGAGTGGGAACGACGCAACCCTTTATTGGGATCGAAGAGCCGGAGCTGGCATTGCACCCGGCTGCTACGGCTGTGCTCCTGGACGCGATCCGAGAGACGGCCCAGCATTCTCAGGTATTGGTGACCAGCCACAGCGCCGACCTTCTCGACAATGCAAGAGTCGCCGACGAGTCGGTGCTGGCAGTGCTGTCCGAAGATGGAGTCACACACATCGGTCCGCTGGACGAGGCCGGACATTCGGCGCTCAAGAACGGACTCTTCACCGCCGGCGAACTCCTTCGCGTGGACCAGCTGATTCCGGCCCGAACATCATGAGCCTGCAGCCGCAACAGCTTTCATTGTTCAGCTCCGGCAAGGGAGCTGGATGATCACGATCGCCTCCATAGTCGAGGGGCACGGCGAGACAAGGGCTCTGCCTCTGCTCCTGCGACGCATAGCGACAGGGCGCGCGGTCAACGCTCCACGACCATTTCGGGTTGGGCGTCAGAACTTCCTCAAGCCCAATGAACTCGAACGTAGCGTGGAGTTCGTCGCCAACCGATCCGGGGTGGACGGAAGGATACTGATACTTCTGGACGCGAACAGCGACTGCCCGAAGACGCTAGCGGCCGAGATTCTCGAGCGTGCGCAGAAAGCTCGGAGCGACCGGGCCATACAGGTCGTATTGGCCAAGATGGAGTACGAGGCATGGTTTCTGGCCGCGGCCGAATCGGTGGCCGGATGCAGAGGAATCAAGCTCGATGTCGTGCCTCCTCCCCACCCCGAGGCCGTCCAAGATGCGAAAGGGTGGATCAGCAAGCGGATGGAGGCTGGCCGCTCGTACAGTCCATCGACCGACCAGGCCGCGTTGACCGCCGTTTTTGACATGGACGTCGCCCGCAAGGGAGCGCCCTCGTTCGACAAGTTGTGCCGCGCCGTGGAGTCCCTGCTGGTGGATTGACGGATCCGGGTGGGCTCAGTCGCGCGACTGGCGCGCCCATTTCACGGCGTCGGCGACATCCTCCTCGGTGATGCCCAGCTTGGCCAGCTTGGCGCGAACCGCGGCGGCGCGAACGACCTGCACGGGCGTCAAGACGATGCGGTCGCCTTCCACGGCTACCTCGAGGTATTCCGTGCCTTCGAGTCTGCCGGTCACGGCCTCGGGCAACGTGAGTTGATTGTCGGACGTAAGTCTGGCCAGCATCAGCTTTCGCTCCGTCTTTGAGGAAGGACTTGACGCAAGTTAACGTCCGTGCCTTGGCGCATGCAAGCTGGGCCGCACCTCACGCCGCCGGCTCGTCCACCCCCTCGCCGAGCACTTCCAAGTACTCTGCGTAGACGTACCGACGGTTGCGCGACGCTCCCGTCACCTCTCGGGCGATGCCGTGCTCGACCAGCAGCTGCATCGCCCGGGAGACCGTGGGAAAGGTCAGCCCCGTGATGTCCGCGGCGGCCCCGATTGACACGACCAACTTGGCCTTGAGGGCCTCGTGCACTTGCAAGGTCGATCCGGTTCGGCGCCCGGCGACGGCGCCGATGCGGTCGTAGTCGCGACGGAAGGTCTCGTGAAGTCGCCGGGCCGTCGCGACGGCACTCTCGGCCGTGATCTCGACGCCTTCCAAGAAGAACGCGAGCCACGCTTCCCAGTCGCCCGTTTGCCGCACATGGTCGAGCAGCCTGTAGTATTCCTGGCGATGCTGCTTCAGGAACAGGCTCAGGTAGAGGAGCGGCTGGCGCAGCACGCCGGCATGGCTCATCAGGAGGGTGACGAGGAGGCGGCCGACGCGCCCGTTGCCATCGAGGAAGGGGTGGATGGTCTCGAACTGGACATGGGCGAGCCCCGCCCTGACCAGCGTGGGGAGGCCATCGCCGGTGGCGTGGATGAAGCGTTCAAGGTCCGCCATGCAGTCCGGCACCGCGGTGTGGGGCGGGGGCACGAACACGGCGTTTCCCGGTCTGGAGCCCCCGATCCAGTTCTGCGAGCGCCGGAACTCGCTGGGGGTCGCCCGGGCGTTGCGGTCGTCAGACAGAAGAACGCCGTGCACCTCCCGGATCAAGCGGTTCGACAGGGGGAAGCCCTCCTTCAGGCGGCCGAGGCCGTGATGGAGGGCGGCCACGTAGTTGGAGACTTCGAGGACGTCGTGGCGTGGAACTCCCGGCGTTCCTCCGGTCTCGAACAGCAAGAGGTCGGAGAGCGAGGACTGGGTGCCCTCGATCTGGGAGGAGAGAACGGCCTCCTTGCGAACGTACGAATAGATGAAGAGGGCCTCGTCGGGGAGAAGAGCCGAGACGCTGTCCAACCGGCCCAGCGCCAGCGTCGCCGATTCCAGCCGTCTCGAGAGGGGCCCGTCGAGGCGCAGGCGGGGCTTCGGCGGCAACGGCGTCGGCACGAAGGCGCGGGCGCGCTCGCCCCCGGCCACCGTCGTCTCGTACCGACCGGTCTCCCGTCGCCTCATGGCCCCAAGTCTCCCGAGTTAAAGGCAGCTTGAATAGCGAATCACGCTATTAAACGTAAGGGCGTCAAGCTAAGACAAGGATTCCGCAGGCGGCAACGGCGGGCGATCAGGGGCGCAATCACGGGCAACCACGCGCAATCGGAGCGCAATCCCGCGCTTGCCGGACCGAAGCCTACTCCAGGTCCTCCCCGGACAGCTCCAGCCGCGATCAGGCGCGGCCAGGCGGTCAGGCGCACAATAGGGCAATCAAGCGCAATCGGAGGGCGATCAGAGCGCGATCAAGGCGCAATCCGCGCAATCCGCGCAATCCCGCGCAATCGAGCGCAATCGAGCGCAATCCCGCGCAATCGGAGCGCAATCCCGCGCTCGCCGGCCCGAAGCCTACTCCAGATCCTCCCCCGACAGCCCCAGTCGCTCCAGCACCTCGGGCGGCGGGCCGTCGAAGCTGGGCAGGGGCACGTTGCCGACGTAGCCGAGGTCGCGCATGCCCTCGTCGGTGGTCCAGAAGCCGGTCGAGACGGCGTCGCGGAAGAGGTCGAAGAAGCGCGCCTGGGGCTTGAGGGACGGCGGGGCGTCCGGCTCGAAGCAGATTTCGTCGCAGATCTCGCGACGCTGGTCGCCGGTGATGTCGGCGAAGCCGGCGCCGAATCGGCCTTGCGCCTCGCGGTTGAGCCAAGCCAGGCCGCCGCGCACCGTCGCGAGCTGTTCCTCGTGGCCGGGCGCGGAGACGAATTCGTCCACGTAGTCGACCACGCCCACCGCGCTGGCGGCCGGGGAACGGTCGTCGGCGGGCAGAATGACGTCGGCCAGGACCGAGGCGAGGCGGCGCTCCTCGGCGGTCAGCACGAAGTCCCAGGGAACGGACGGGGCCAGCAGGTCGGGATCGGTGGGCGTTCCCGCCGCCAACGGGTTGCGCGGAGGAAGCGGCTCGAATCCGGAGAGCGTCTCGTGGGCCGACGGCTCGGCTTCAGGGTTCGCGCACGCGACGCCACCCGCGCCGCTCAAGGCCGTGGATGCCGCCAGCACCTTCAGCGCGGTGCGCCGCGTCATGCCGGATTCGGGCGCGGCTTCGCTGGGGGGCTCGGTGGATGTCGCGCCGCCCGCGCCGCCGGCCAAGTCCCGCCCGGGCCTCCGGCCCCCGTCCTCGCTCATCCGATGCTCCGCGTAGCCAGTTGGTCCACGATGTAGTCCGCCGCTCGCCAGGCGATGGCCAGGATCGAAAGCGTCGGGTTCTTGTCGGCGTTGGAGACGAAGCAGGCGCCGTCGGTGACGAACAGGTTGGGCACGTCCCACGACTGGCAGTACTGGTTGAGGACGGAGTCGGCGGAGGTCTCGCCCATGCGGGCGCCGCCGACTTCGTGGATGATTTGGCCGCCCGCGGCAATGGCCTTGGAGCCGTCCGTCTGGAGCGGAGTCAGCACCTGTCCGCCCATTTCGTCCACGATGGCGGCGAAGACGCGGTGCATGTGGGCGGCCTGCCGGGTTTCGTGCTCGGACCACTTCCAGTGGAACTTGAGGACGGGGATGCCGTAGCGGTCGACCTTGCCGGGGTCGATCTCGCACCAGCAGTCGTCGTTGGGGATCATCTCGCCGCGCCCGTCGAAATGGAGGAAGCTGCCGTAGAAGCGGCGGCAGTCGTCCTTGAACTGCTGGCCGTAGCTGCCTCCGGTCAGCGGCTCGACGCCGGAGAACGCGCCGAAGCCGGGCATTCGCCGGCCGCCGCCGAACTCGATGTGGTAGCCTCGGGCGAAGTCCATCCGGCCGCCGAGCTGTTCGCCGTAGAGCCACCACGGCATGTACATGTGCATGCCCGAAGAGCCGTCTTCGTTGTGGGGCGGCAGCCCCGTCAGGGCCGGGATGTGGGCCTGCACGCCGGCGCCCACGGTGTCCATGACGTACTTGCCCACGAGCCCCGAAGAGTTCGCCAAGCCGTCTGGAAAGAGGCCGCTCGTGGAGTTGAGGAGGATGCGCGCCGACTCGCACGCGCTCGCCGCCAGCACGACGACGCGCGCGCCGACGAACTGGTCGAGCAGCGTCTCCTTGTCCACGTAATGGACGCCGGTTGCGCGCCCGGCGGCGTCCACGGCGACCTCTCGCACCATGGCGCCGCTCCGCACTTCGAGGTTTCCCGTGGCCAGCGCGGGCGGCAGGAGCACGGTCGTGGACTGGAAGTTGGCGCGAATCGAGCAGCCCCGGCCGCACGGCGTGGCCCAGTAGCAGGCGGCGCGGCCGCGCATGGAGTCGGCGGTCACGCGCTGGGCGAGCGCATTGCCGGGGAAGAGCTGGGCGGGGAGCCGGTCGGCGTCCTGCGTCTCGGTGAGGATGGCCAAGTGCGCCGGGACCACGGGAATTCCCATGCGGCGGCACGCCTTGCGCGCCAGCAGCTCGTAGGCGCGCGGCTTGGGCGGCGGCTGGAGCACGCCGGGAGACGAGTCGGGCGTGTTCTCCAGACCCTCGTTCGAGCCGTAGACGCCGATCAGCGCCTCGGTCTTGTCGTAGTAGGGCGCGAGGTCGGCGTAGCTCATGGGCCAGTCGAAGCCGAGTCCGTCGCGGGTCCGCGGCTTGAAGTCGTACTCCCCCATGCGCAGCGAGATCCGGCCCCAGTGGTTGGTCCGCCCGCCCAGCATCCGCGAGCGCCACCAAAGGAACTCGGAGCCCTCGGCCACCGAGTAGGGCTCGCCGGGCACCTCCCATCCGCCGTCCACCGTCGCGTCGTAGAAGCCGAAGGGCTTGTGCCGGGTGCCGGCGGCTCGCAACGGCGCTTCGCGGGGCAACTGGAACATCGGCGTCTCGCGGAGCGGGTCGTAGTGGCGGCCGGCTTCCAGCAGAAGCACCCGCAAGCCGGAGACGGCAAGAACGAACGCCGCCATGCCGCCCCCGGCGCCGGAGCCGACGACGACGGCGTCGTAGCGGTCCGAGTCCTGGCGGCGGGGACGCCGGGCCCGCGCCGTTCCCGCCGCGCCTGCCCCCGCTCCGGCCGCTGGCCGCCGCCTTCCCCCCGCCGCTCGCTCGCTGGCTGCCTCTCCCGCTCCCGCTCCCGCGGCGCCCGCGCCCGCGCCCGCTTCCCCTGCGCTGGTCGCCGTTCCCGTTCCGACTCCTGCGCTGGCCCCGGCTCCCGTGCCGGTCCCCGCGCTCGCCGTCGCTTCCCCGGCGCTGGCCACCGTTCCCGCGCTGGCCGCCCGTCCCGCGCCCGCCGCCGTCCCGATGGCTATTCGGCTCCCGGAGGCGCGGGCGAGAGCCGGTTGGCCCTGAAGGCGGGCACCACGAAGACGTAGGGACTCGCGGGCGTCGAGACGTGGAAGTCTCCGTCCGCCTCGGCCAGCGCGAGGGCCCCGATCTCGGCGCCTTCCGCGTCCATGACCTGCACTTGGCGTTCCGGGTTCTCCGGCATCTCGTGGTCCGCGGGCGCGAAGCCGTTGGCGCGCAGGTGGGCCAGCTCCTGCAGGATGCCGCGCATCGTGGCGTCCTCGACCGCCTCGCCGCCTGCCGTCCAGACCGAGTCGCCTCGCTCGTAGACGGTGCTCGCGCCGTCGCGCGTCACGCGAATGGTCGCGGCCGAGGCGGTGTCCAGGCGCAGGATGGTCTTGTCGCGCCAGTCCCGCAACGGGCGGGCCGACGCCGAGCGCAAGTCGCCCGCGAGGAGGCTCACCAAGTCTTCGTCGGGCATCCGGGCGAACGCGGTCCGGTACCGGGCGCCCGCCTTGCCGAGCAGGATCGGCGGCCCGTCGTCCACGGACAGCGACCACGCGCTGTCGGCGTCCACGCCCAGGCGCGGGTGATTGGCCGGGTTGGTGGACGCCACCGAGCTCACCGACGTCTCCTCCAGGGCTCGCAGGAAGCGGTCCACGGCGACGGAATCGGCCGGGAAGCCGTTGACCTGCCAGCCGTCGTCCGCGCGCGTCAAGCGAATGGTCTCTTCGGGACCCTCGAGGACGGCCTGCTCGACCCCGGCCGGGTCGATGTCCGCCAGGGCGCCGGCGAGCTGCCCGCTTCCCGAAGGACCCCCGCCGCGCCCGCCGGCGAGCGTGATCACCACGTAGAGCGCCGCCGCGCCCGCCAAGCCGTAGAGCGACCGCCGCAAGGTCTTCTCCGTCACGAGTCCTCTCCTCCCTCCGAATTCGCGTCCGCCTTCGCCGCTTCCTGCCACTGCCGCTCCGCCCGCGCCGCCCTTCCGGTCACGCGCAGGAAGCCGGCGGCCGCGAACAGCAGGGGCATGCCGGCCAGCGTGCCCCACTTGAGGGCCGACTTGCCGAACTCCGACTCGAAGGCCAGCTGCGGCGGCGTCCGCGTCTTGGAGCGAATCCCGATCAGCGACTCGTCCTGCGCCAGCCAGTCGATTGCGTTGGCGGCGAACACCAGGTTCTGCGGACTGGCCTGCGCGAAGCGGTCCTCCAGGAAGTCGGCGTCGCCCACGGCCACGATCCTCCCGCCCGCGCCGCCGGTCTCGCCGCCGTCCGCGTCCGCGACGGGGTTCGGCTCGATGGCGACGGCCAGCACGTGGACGCCGAGTTCGTCCTGGCTGGACGCCAGCTCCATCGACGGATCGATCATGCCGCCGCCCGGCCGCGTTCCCCCGCCTTCGGTCGTGACCCACAACGCGCTCGCTTGCGCCGAGTCGTCCCAGGTGAACGGCGCCGCCCAGCCGAAGGTCACGTTCGCCAGATCGCGGTTGGTGACGTGATCGTCGCCGCGAAACGAGATCGGCCACAGCGGATACGGCTGCACGACGCTGAAGAACCCGCGCTGCGTCGACACGTGCTGGGACGAGAGCAGGTCGAAGACCATGTCGCCCGAAGCCTCGACGCCGTGCTGCGCCAGGAGGCCCTCCAGGCCGGTCTCGCCGGGCATGGCGTAGGGCGTCTGGCCCTGGGGATCGATCAGGTGCCTCTCCATGAGGAAGAGCGCCGTGCCTCCCGCGTCCAGGTAGCCGCCGATTGCCTCGGCCGCTTCTTGCGAAACCGGCTCTCCGGGGGCCGCGACGACTAGCACGTCGATCGAATCGGGCCGCAGCGCCCCGGCGGAATCGTTGGCCACGTCGACGGACGTGATGCGGTAGCGGTCCGCGATGCTCTGGCGGAACGCGCCGTACTGGTAGGCTTCCTTGGCCTGGAACCCGGTCATGAACGCCACCGTCGGCTGCTCCTCGGTGGTCATCTGGGCGATGGCCGAGACGAGACGGAACTCCAGATCGTCCACGCGGTTGATCAGGGGGATGACTTCCTGCTCGTCGGCGTACGTCAGCGCCAGCCCGAAGTAGCCGCGCTTCACCTGCAGCTCGTCGTCGCGCAGGACGTTGAACTCGATGGGCGAGATGCCGAACGACGACGCTTCCTCCGCGGCCGCCTCGTCGTCGTCCGGATTCAGCTCGGCCACCGCCAAGTTGCCGTTGGACGCGTCCGCCATGTCGGCGACCAGGTCGCGCACGTCGCGGATGGACAGCTGAATCTCCTGCGGCAGGTCGTTGCTCGCGAACAGCTGGAGGCTCACGCGGTCGTCCAGCGCGCCGAGGATGTCCCGGCTGCCTCCGGACAGCGTGAAGAGGTTGTCGCGGGTGAGGTCGATCCTGCCCCGGACGCGCTCGCCGGCCAAGTTGGCGAGCAGCACCGTCGCCGCGATCGCCGCCACGCCGATGCGAAGCCGGCGGTACGCGGCGCCCCCGGCGCTCAGCCGGTTGCGGCTCAGCAGGGCCGTCGCCAGGAGCAGGAAGAGGCCCGCCGTCGAAGCGAAGTAGAGCAAGTCCCGCATGTCCACCACGCCGCGCGCCACGTTCTCGAAGTGGCCGAGCACCGCCAGCTGCGCCACCCATCCGCCGACGAGCCTCGGGAGGCCGATCTGCACGACCGGCGTGCCCGCCAGCACGAAGACGAAGCAGGTGAACGCTCCCAGGATGAACGCGGTGATCTGGTTGCCGGTCATGGCGGAGGCGCACATGCCGACGGCGATCATCTGCGCGGCCAGCAGCGCGGCGCCCGCGTACTGCGCGACCATGATGCCGGGGTCGGCCTCGGAAGCCATGAGGATTCCCGCCGCCGCGGGCAAGGTGCCCGCCAGCGTGAGCCCCACGAACGCCCAGATGCCCAGGAACTTGCCCAGGACGATCTCGGTCTCGGTCAGCGGCTGAGCGACCAGCCATTCCAAGGTCCTGTTGCGCCGCTCCTCGGCCAGGCTCTTCATGGCGGCCGCCGGCACGAAGACCACGAAGAGCCAGGGCAGCAAGTCGAAGAACGGCCGCAGCGTGGCCGCGCCCATCGCGTAGAGCGACCGGAAGGCCAAGTAGAGGCTCAGTCCCAGGAACGCCACGGCCAGCACGTACGCCGTGGGCTGGTCGAAGAAGCTCCGCAGTTCCTTGCGGGCCACCAGGAGCGTCTGCTTCATCGGGCGCCTCCCTCGGTTGCGGACGCTTCCGGCCGGTCTCCGCCTGCCGCCGAAGCGGGGCCCTCGGACTCGCCTGTCGTCGCGCCGCGATCGTCCTCGACGACCTCGCGACGGTCTGAGCCCTTGACGCCGCTGGTCGCCCCGCCGTTGCCGTGGCTGCCGCCTTCTCCCGCGTCGCCGTCCTCTCCCGCGTCGCCGCTCCGTTCTGCGCCGCCGTCTCCCGCCCCGCTGTCCTCGTCCGCGCCGCCCGGCGGGCTAGCCGTCAGCTCGTGGAAGACCTGCTCCAGCGTGGCCTGCTCGCGCCCGAGCTCCCACAGCGTCCATCCCCGCGCGGCCGCCAACTGGAAGATCGCCGGCCGGAGCTCCTGGCCTTCGGCGGCCTCGACATGCGCCTTCGTCCGTCCGTTCGCGGCCGCCGTCTCGCAGCTCTCGACCCCGGGCAGCGTCTCCAGCGCCGCGGCCACGCCCGTTCCCTCGACTTCGACCCGGTAGCGGACCCGGCCCCGGCCTGCGACGAGCTCGGCCACCGTGCCGTCCGCGACGATCGATCCCCGCGAGATCACCAGCAGCCGCCCGCACGTCGCTTCCACTTCCTGCATGACGTGCGTGCTGAGGATCACCGTCCGCTCGCTGCCGAGGGAGCTCACCAGCTTGCGGATCTCGACCCGCTGGTTGGGGTCCAGTCCCTCGGTGGGCTCGTCCAGCACGAGGATTTCCGGGCGGTGCAGGATGGCCGCCGCCATCCCCGTGCGCTGCCGGTAGCCCTTGGAGATTTGGCTGATCGGGCGAAAGAAGACGTCGCCGAGGCCGGTCTCCTCGCTGGCCGCCGAGATGGCTTTGCGCGCCTCGGGGGTCGCCAGGCCGCGAAGCCGGGCCGCGAATTCGAGGTACTCGCACACGAGCATCTCGTCGTACAGCGGGTTGGCTTCGGGCAGATAGCCGATGCGGGCCTTCGCCGCGGTGAGGTCGTCGGCGATCGGCGCGCCGTCGAACAGGATCTCTCCCTCGTCGGGCTGCAGCGTGCCCGTGAGCAGCCGCATCGTCGTGGTCTTGCCGGCCCCGTTCGGACCCAGGAACCCGACCACTTCGCCCCGTCCGACCTCGAAGCTGGCCTGGTTGACGGCCGCAATCGGGCCGAACCGCTTCGTGGCGCCTTCAACTGCGATCATTCGCTCCCCTTCTGATGATGCCTGCCGGCGCGACGGCGTCGATGGCTGCTGACGCGGCGGCGTCGGCGCGCTTTCCGGTTTCCGGTCGCCGATTATAGAAATGGAGTCCCCGCATGTCCAGTTGGGCGGGCGGCTCGCGGCGCCGCCAGCCTTGCGGACGGCTCCGCGACGATGATGTTTCCCCGCGATGATTTCCGTCAACGACCTCGCCCAGTCCTTCGGAGGACGGACGCTCTTCGCAGGCGCGTCGTTCCGCCTCGACCCGGGCAAGCGGTACGGCCTGGTGGGCGCCAACGGCTCGGGCAAGACCACGCTCCTGCGCATCCTCGCCGGCGACGCGACCCCCAGCGCCGGAGACGTGTCGGTCCCCCGGCGGATTCGTCTAGGCACCCTGCGCCAGGACCAGTTCCTGCACGGCGACGAGGCGATCCTGCACGTCGCGCTGATGGGCAACCGCGAGCTCTGGGAGGCCATGACGGAAAAGGACCGGTTGCTGGCCGCGGCCGAGGGGGCCGGAGGGACGCCGGGCAACTTCGACGCCGAACGCTTCTCGGAGCTCGAGGAGATCGTCCAGAGCCACGACGGCTACGCGGCCGAGGCGCGAGCGGGCGCGATTCTGGAGGGGCTGGGCATCCCGTCCTCCGCCCACGGCGATCCGCTGTCCACCTTGTCCGGCGGCTTTCGGCTGCGGGTGCTCCTGGCCCAGGTCCTGGCCGGCGCTCCCGACGCGCTCCTCCTCGACGAGCCGACGAACCACCTGGACATCCTGTCGATCCGCTGGCTGGAGAAGTTCCTGCGGGAGTTCCCCGGCCCCGTCGTCGTCGTCAGCCACGACCACCGGTTCCTGGACAACGTGATCACGCACGTCCTGGACGTGGACTACGAGACCGTCCTCCAATACCCGGGCGGCTTCGAGGCGTTCCGCAGGGCGAAGAAGGAGGAGCGCGATCGGCGCGAGAAGGAGATCGCCACGCGGGAGCGCGAGATCGCCCACCACCAGAAGTTCGTCGACCGGTTCCGGGCCAAGGCCACCAAGGCCCGCCAGGCCCAGAGCAAGGTGCGCCTCATCGAGAAGAAGGCGGACGCCCTGGTGGAGCTTCCCCGCAGCTCGCGGCGCTGGCCGGCGTTCCGCTTCGAGCAGGCGCGTCCGAGCGGCCGGGACGTGGTGCGCGTCGAGGGCGTCTCCAAGTCCTACGGCGACAACCGCGTCCTGGACGGGGTGGACCTGAAGGTCGTCCGCGGCGACCGGCTGGCGGTGATGGGGCCCAACGGCATCGGCAAGTCCACCCTCCTCAAGATCATGACCGAGCGGCTGGAGCCCGACGCGGGATCGGTGGAGTGGGGATACGAAGCGCGGCCGGGGTACTTCGCCCAGGACCAGGGAGACCACTTCCGCTCCTTGAGGCGCAGCGCCGAGGCGTGGCTCGGGGACTTCGCCGACGGGCGCGACCGAGGCTACGCGCGGAGCGTGCTGGGCGGGGCGCTCTTCTCCGGCGACGACGCCGAGAAGCCCTTGGGCGCGCTGTCGGGCGGCGAGGCGGCGCGGCTGGTCTTCTGCAGCCTCATGGTCCGGGCGCCCAACGTGCTCGTGCTCGACGAGCCCACGAACCACCTCGACTTGGAGTCCATCGAGGCGCTGGTGGACGGGTTGCGGGCGTACGAAGGCACGCTGGTCTTCGTGTCGCACGACCGCTGGTTCGTCAGCCGCTTGGCGAACCGCGTCGTGGAGATCTCGCCCGAGGGCATCCGGGACTACCGGGGCACGTACGAGGAGTACGTCCACTTCTGCGGCGACGACCATCTGGACGTGGACCGGGTCGTCTTGAAGGCGAAGCCGGCCCGCAAGAAGAGGGCGGACGGGCGAACGGGCGCGGGCGGCGCTCGGAACCGGGAACGGGCGGGCGACGGGCGGGGCTCGAAGCGCGCGGACGCCCGGCGGCGGGGGCAGATCGAGGAGAAGGGAGACGCTCTGCTGGCGCGGATCGAGGCGCTGGAGGCGCAGGTGGCCGAGATCGACCGCAAGCTGGCGGCTCCGGAGCTGTACGCGGGATCGGCGCCGGGCGAGGCGGCGGCGCTGGCGCAGGAGCGGGCCGGGGCGGTTGCGGAAACGGAGCGGTTGACGGCAGAATGGGAGGAGCTGGAGGCCGCCGGGGCGACGTAGCCGCGCGACGTCGTGCGCGGGGCGACGGCCGGTCGAGGCGCTGGCGGGTTGCCGGAGCGCTTGGCGACGCCGGTCGAGGCGCTGGCGGCTGCCGGAGCGACCTGGCGCGCGGTTACCGGCGTGTAGCCCGTCGATTGGCGGCGCGTGACGCGGGGCCGTAGATTCCGGTCGTGGCGGGGCGGTGCGCGCACGGGGCGCGGGCCCCCGCCGCTGGCGGAGCGCTCGGCAAGCAGGCCGGGCCATCCACACGCGCAGAGCATCCACACGCAAGGAGAAGATGCGGAAATGAAGATGAAGCCGTTGCGCATGGCGGTGCCGTTGGCGTTTCTCGCGCTGACGACGATTCCGGCGGAGGCCCAGGAAGCCGGGTCCGTGGTCGGGGCGGTCACGGGAGACCAAGGGGGCTTGGAGGGCGTCTACGTCGTGGTCTCGCAGACCCAGACCGGCGCCGAGTACGGAGGACTCACGAACGCCAACGGGCGCTACAGCGTGATGCGGGTGCCCGCCGGGACCTACTCGGTGTCGGTGCGCTTCATCGGCTTCGTGGCGGAGTCCCAGGAGGTCGAGGTCGGCGCCGGCGCCACCGTGGTGGCCGACTTCGCCATGATGCCGGAGGCCGTGGCGCTGGGGGGGATCGAAGTGCTGGCCGAGCGCGCCGAGGAGCGGCGAACGCCGGTCGCCTTCACCGACGTCGCGAAGCCGCAGATTCAGGCGCAGTTGGGCTCGCGGGACCTGCCGCTGGTGCTGAGCGTCACGCCGTCCGTGTACTCGACCGCCCAGGGCGGCGGCGCGGGCGACGCGCGCATCAACGTGCGCGGATTCAGCCAGCGCAACACGGCCGTCATGATCAACGGCGTGCCCGTCAACGACATGGAGAACGGCTGGGTCTACTGGTCGAACTGGGACGGATTGGGCGACGCCGCCACGAGCATTCAGCTGCAGCGCGGCCTGAGCGCGGTGAACCTGGCCACGCCGTCGATCGGCGGCACGCTCAACGTGATCACCGATCCGAGCCAGCAGTCGGCCGGCTACAACCTCAAGCAGGAGTTCGGAAGCGGAAACTTCCGCAAGACGACGATGACGGCCTCCACGGGCCAGATCGGCAAGTTCGCCCTGACGGCCTCGGGCGTGCGCAAGACGGGCGACGGCTTGATCGACGGCACGTGGACCGACGCCTGGTCGTACTATCTGGCCTCGCAGTACAGGATCAGCGACGACAACCGCATCGAGCTCTACGCGGTCGGCGCGCCCCAGCGGCACGGGCAGAATCTGTACAAGCTCAACCCCGCCACGCTGAACCGCGACTTCGCCGCCGGACTCGAGGGCTACGACCCCGGCGGCTTGCAAAGGTTCTCCACCGAGGCCGGCCGCTACTGGAGCCCCAACGTCGGAGGCGTGGACCCGAGCTACAGGGGCCGCCAGTTCACCAGCACGGGACCCGGCGCCGGCGTCTTCAGCCGGCACAGCGCCAACTTCATCAACGAGCGCGAGAACTACTTCCACAAGCCGCAGGTCAACCTGAACTGGTACTCGGCCTTCGGCGGCGGATTGACGCTCAACACCGTGGCTTACTACTCGGGCGGCCAAGGCGGCGGAACGGGAACCTACGGATCGGTCGTCTGGGACTACACCTACGGCCAGAGATTCCCCAACTGGAACGCGACGATCGCGCGCAACAGGGGCAGCGACGAGGGCGCGTCTCGCGGCATTCTCCGCAATTCGGTCAACAACCAGGACACCTACGGCGTCATCGCCAAGATGCACAAGGACTTCGGCGGGGACTGGGCCGCCGAGCTCGGCGTCGACTGGCGCACCGCCACGATCGCGCACTACCGCGAAATCCGCGACTTGCTGGGCGGCTCGTTCTACAACGACTGCTTCCGCGGCTGCAGCTCCGAGTTCTGGACGGAGGCCGAGGGCGACCGGGGCCTGGGCGACAAGATTCACTACCACAACGAGAACGACGTGAACTGGATCGGCGCCCACTTGCAGGCCGAGCGGTCCACGCTGGGCGGCTCCCTGTACGGCATGATGGGCGTCTCGCGCATCTCGTACGACTACACCGACTTCTTCAGGAGGGGCGCCGGCGGCGGGTTCCTCGAGCTCAGCAGCGGCGGACTGACCGGCTACCAGTTCAAGGGCGGCGCGATGCGCAACGTCAACTCGGAGTGGTCCGTCTACAGCAACGCCGGATACGTGTCCAAGGTGCCGATCTTCGACGGCGTGATCGACGACAACAACGGCATTCTCAACGCCAATCCCACGAACGAGACGTTCCTGTCGTTCGAGGCGGGCGCTCGTTTCCGCTCTCTGGATCGTCGTTTCTCTCTCGACGGGAACATCTACTTCACGCAGTGGAACGACCGGACGCGAACGCAAAGAGTCCGTCTCGACGAGGACACCGAGGGCTTGATCAATCTGCTGGGCGTGGACGCGCGCCACATGGGCGTGGAGCTGGAAGGCGCGTTCCAGCCGGCGGACTACTTGCGCTTGGACGCCGCGCTCTCCTGGGGCGACTGGAAGCACACGTCCGATGCCCAGGGCGAGTACCGTCCCAACGACAGGCGATCGGAAACGGTGGATTACACCTTCTACGTCAATGACCTGTACGTCGGCGACGCGCCGCAGTTCCAGGTCGCGTACGCGCTGTCTCTGTTCCCGACCGGCGGGCTGTACGTGCAGGGTGTCGGCAAGACCTTCGGCAAGCACTACGCGAACTACAACCCCTTCGATCGGACGGACGACGCGGAGGCAGGCGTGCAGTCGTGGAGCCCGCCCGGATACACGGTCTTCGACGTCCACATGTCGTACCGGTTGGCGTCCGACGTTGCGGCGGCCTTCGGGGGCAACGTGAAGCTGTTCATGAACATCTTCAACATCACGGACGCCGTGTACGTGCAGGACGCGACGGACAACTCCAGATTCAACGCCTACCGAAGCGACGCCGAGAGGGCCAGCGGCAGGCTGAGCCACAAGGCGGACGACGCGGAGATCTTCCTCGGATACCCGCGGTCGTTCAACTTCGGCTTCCAGATCTCCCACTGAGGCAGGCAGCGGCCAAGGCGGCCCGGCCGGAGCGACGACGTGCTCCGGCCGGGCCCGGGGCCGCCGAGCCTCCCGCAGGCGGGAATTCGTTCGCGACGAACGCGGAGAGCTGACCGGCCCGGGCCGCTCTGGCCGTTCAGCCGGACGGCTCGGGGCGAAGGTTGGGTCCAGTCGGTCGCCGTCGTTTCGGGCGTGTTCGGCCGTTGAGCCGGGGCCGATGGGCCTCGGCGCGGCTCACCCGCGGGCGCCGGGCAAGCATCGAACGAGCAACCGGTGCAGCGCCTGCGGATTGTCCATGTGCAGCCAGTGGCCGCCGGGCGCTTCGTGGAAGTGGACCTGCTCCGCGCGCCGGGCGGCCTTGCGCAAGCGATCTGCCGCGGCGGGCCCCACGACGCTGGAACCGGTCGCCTTGACCACGTGAACGGACGCGCCGGGCGGCGCGTTCTCGATCACGTCCCAGACGCTCGCCGCGAAGCCGTCGCGCAGGAGCGGCTCCATCTCGTCGGCCGACAGCCGCCATTCCCATGCGTCCCCGGCCCGGCGCGTGTTCGTCGCCATCCACTTGGCCACCGCATCGGCGAACCCTTGGCTCGCGATCGCCCGTGCGGCCTCGGCGCGGCTCCCGAACGGTCCGGGCTCCTTGCGCAACGCGGCCAGCATCCGCCAAGCGCCTCCCGCCGGTCTTCCGGCGCCGAGCCCGGTGTCCACGGCCCACACGAAAACGGGCGCAGACGGCTCTCGCAACCGGGCGTGAAGCAACGCCACCTTCCCGCCCAGCGAGTGCCCGAGAACGGCGTCCGCGGGCGCGCCCATCCGCTCCTCCAGCCGCTGCACGTCGCGGGCGCACGCCTCGACCGTCGGCGTCTGCGTCCAGCCGGGCGATCGTCCATGCCCCCGCAGGTCCGCCAGCGCCACGGCCCAGTCCGGCCGGTCGCGAACGAGGCGCGCGGCGACGGACTTCCAGTTGCGCCCATGGCCGAAGATGCCGTGCAACACGATCAGCGTCCGCGCCGGACGGGCGCCCGGCGCCGCGACGATTTCGTGGTGCAGCACGTCCATTTCACCTTCTCGCTTCCGCGCCTTCGCGGGGCCAAGTCCCTTGCCGATTCGCTCGCCCGCCAGGCCCGGCTTGGGCGCAGGCGGGAGCGCTGCCGACCTGCCGCCGGGGCTCGTCGCGGACTTGCGGCCGCCGTCAGGCCGTGTCCGGCTCGCTCGCCCGCTGTACATTCCCAAGATACGTCGCGTTTGCGGGGCGTCCTCGCCGCCGCCGCCAGCTCCTCGCAGTCACGGATCCCGCCATGCCTCGCCAAGTCCGCCTCTTCTCCGCCGCCCCGGCCGCCTTCGCGCTGGCGCTCGTCGCCGCTCCAGCCGCCTTCGCCCTGTCCCCGGCCGCCCCCGTGGCCGCCTTTCGCCTGATCCTTGCCGCCGCGCCCGCCGCGCCCGCCGCCGCGCAGTGGACCCCCTCCAAGCCGGGCAGCGACAACATGGACGTCCTCGGCCACGCCCCGCTCGGCCCGCGCCTGTCCGTGTCCGACCTGGACTTGGAGCAGGAACTGGACCGGCCCTACGCCTACGTGGGGAGGATGGTCTACGGCGACAGGGGCCCCAGGGGTCTCGACATCATCTCCATCGCCGACCCGGAGCGCCCGGAAGTCCTCTACGAGTGGCGGATCGAGAACCAGGACCTGCACATGGGCACGGGCGGCATGGACGTGAAGCACTTCAAGCTGGACGGCCGCTACTACGTCGTGCAGTCGCTCCAGTTCCGCCAGGGCGGCCCGAACACCGACATGGGCGCGGTCGTGCTGGACGTGACGGGCCTGCCGGACCCCGCCGCCGTGCGCGAAGTGGCGCGCATTCGGGAGCCCGAGCTGCCCGGCGGGTTCCACAACATCTTCGTCTACAAGCACTCCGACGGGCGCGTCCTGCTCTTTGCGACGGTGAGCGGCCCCTTCGCCCAAGTGTACGACATGGCCAGGGTCGTGGCGGGCGACTTGGAGAACGCGCTGGCCGGCCGCGTGCCCGTGCCCGAGTCGGCCGAAGGCAGCGGCTCCGGGCGGGGCTACCACGACTTCTACGTGGGCTACCATCCCGACACGGGCGAGGACCGATTCTACGGAGGCGGCACCGGGGGCTACTACATCTACGACGTGTCCGACTTGGACGATCCGCAGCTTCGCATCTCCTTGGCGGGCGTCAGCGGCGTTCGCTACGGCCACACCTTCACGCCCAGCCCCGACGGGCGCTACGCGATCGCCGAGACCGAATACCAGTACGCGCCCATCCGCATCTTCGATCTGCAGCCTGCGCTGGACGGCGAAGTCACCAACATCCGCTCTCCGATCTCCGCCTGGACCGCGGACTGGGAGAACTTGGTGCACAACCACGAAGTACGCTGGCCCTACGTGTTCGCCTCGGGCTACCTGGACGGACTCCAGATCTTCTCGCTCATGGACCCGGAGAATCCCGTCACCGTCGGCTACTACGACACCTACGTCGGTCCGCCCAACAAGGACCGCTACGCCATGTTCAACGGCGCCTTCGGCGTGGACGTGCGCAACGCCGACGGACTGATCGTCGTCAGCGACATGACCACCGGCTTCTGGACGTTCAAGATGGAAGGCTTCAGCGGCTGGAACGGAGAAGACTGGGGCGTGCCCAACATTTCGTCGGTCCAGGACTGGGACAACGGTCCGGTCAGGCGGCCGATCAGCTGACGAAGGGCGGCCTGTCGCCATGACCTGTCGTGCGTTTGTCGCCGCCGCTTCGTTGGCGGGCGCGGCCGGCCTCGCGGGCGCCGGGCTGCCGAGCGTCCCGACCGAGCCTCCGGGCGTCGGGCTGGCGGACGTCCCGACAGGACCTGCGGGCGCCGGGCTGGCGGGTGTCCCGGCGGGACCTGCGGGCGTCGGGCTGGCGGACGGTCCGGCCAGCCTCACGGGCGCCGGGTTGCCGGACACCCCGGCCAGACCTGCGGGCCCTGTGGAGACGGTTGCCGAAGCCGATCCCGGCTTGACCGTCGTGCCTTGTCTCGGCCTTGTGCCCGTGCACGATGTCGGCCGCGAGAGCCCCGGCGGCCGCCGCGCGCGCCCCGCCTCCGGGCCCGAATATTATCAATTCCCGCTCGTCTCCACCGGACGCGTGCCGGGCACGGGCCGCGCGGCGGGCGTCGCCGAAGTGGTCTTCCCGTCGTCTCCCTATGGCGTCGCCCTGGCCGAGGACGGGAGCTATCGCTACGACTTCACGCTCCGGCTCGAGCGCTTGGCGCCCGCCCGCGCCGGCGCCTACGTGGTCTGGACGACGACCCCGGAGCTGGACCAAGTGGCCTTGGCCGGGCCGCTGTCGGAGCCTGGGAGCTTCCAAGGTCAGGTGGCGTGGAACAAGTTCTTGGTTGTCGTGACGCTGGAGCCCGCCTTCGATCCCGCCGCGACGACCTGGAGCGGCCCGGTCGTGATGCGCGGCATGTCGCGCTCCGGCATGATGCACACCATGGCCGGCCACGGCGCCTTCGAAGAAGAGAAGTGCGCCGCGTACGGCTACGAGTAGGTGCGTCCTTCCGCGACGAGGGGCCGTGAACGAAGCGGCGTCGCGGCTTCGGCAGGATTCCCTGCGCTGCCCAAAGGCGTGTTCGACATCATCTACGCCGATCCGCCCTGGGACTACAAGGGGCAGTTGCAACACGCCGGCCCCGGTTCCGAGGACACGGGCGGTGCGGTCCGCCACTACCCCACCGTTCGCCTGAGCGACCTCAAGACGCTGGACGTCAGGAGCATCGCGGCCGAGGACAGCTTGTTGTTCATGTGGGCGACGAGCCCGCACCTCGATCAAGCCATCGAGCTGGGCAAGTCGTGGACCTTCCACTGGGCGACCGTGGCGTTCGTCTGGAACAAGGGCCGAGTCAACCCCGGCTTCTACACCCTCAGCCAATGCGAACTCTGCCTGGTGTTCAAGCGGGGCCGCATCCCACAGCCCAGAGGCGCGCGAAATGTGCGCCAGCTCGTGACCGCCGAGCGCGGCCCGCATTCGACGAAGCCGACAGAAGTCCGACAGCGCATAGAACGCATGTTCCCAAAGCAAAGCCGCATTGAGCTCTTCGCCAGAACCCCCGCGCCGGGATGGCGGTCGTGGGGACTGGAAGCGGATGCGCCGCGAATGGCCACTCGGCCTCGTGCCCGGCCCAAGCACGCGACGAGGACCCGGCCGTGACGCCGCCAAGGAAGCGCGACGTGGACGCCTCCAAGTTCAACCGCGAGCGAGAGTTCCCGTTCTCCCTGCGCGTCATCGATTTTCAGGCGGCAATGCAAGATGTGTACGATTTCTTCCACGACGTCAACGATCTCTTGCTGAATCGCGGCCTTCGCCGGTTGGACGATATCGGGCCAACCGTGGAATGGCGTCGCGCGCCAGATCGAAGTACCGGGCATCTCTTTCCACACCGATGCTGCGGTAGCCGACCGCGTCGGCGGCGGCCAATGTCGATCCGCTGCCGCAAAAGGGATCGAGGACGACGCCTTGGGCCAGAGGCAGCACGCCCCTGACGACCTGGCGGAGGAACTGCTGCGGCTTCAGACTGGGATGCGGCGCCAGCGCTCGTTCTTCGGCTCGCGTGGGCGAGGAGCGAATGACGTCTCCGAATGGCTTTGCCCGGGAGGGGCGGCGGAAGCCGCCGGCGCCCCATTTGCGGAGATTGTCTTGCACCCGGCCCTCGAGAGGCTTGCGGAAGACCAGCCACGGTTCCCACATGGATCGCGGCATTACGCTGACGTCGCTGAATTCGGTGTGCGCGCCCTTCGGACGGTCTCCTCCCCGCATGGTCGTGACGAGCCGGACGATCTCGCCTCGCCGTTCCAGACCTGCTTGCGCAAGCGAGACGGCGACCAAGTGCGACATCAGCGGATTCGCCGCTACGACGACGTTGGCGCCGGGGACTAGCACGGGATTCAGCGCTCTTGCCCATCGCTCGAAGAACAAGGCCAGGCGGTCCAAGTCCGTGCGCGAGAGCACGGTGAAGCGCGGCAACGGCGATCGAGTCGCGCCGTCGAAGGAAGGCGGAAGACGCCACACGCCGCCCTTGCGCTTTCGAAGCTTGCCTTGCTCCTTTGCGGTGTACTCGACAAGACCGTACGGCGGATCCGTCACGACGGCATGAACGGAGTTGGGCTCCTTCGACGCCAGCCACTCGAGGCAATCGGCCTTGTACAGCACTGCCTGCCCGCAACTGTGAGTCGGCCAGTGCGTTCGCCCGGTGTGGTCCTCTTCAGGTCGTGCCAGACCGGATAGTGGAGTTCGCGTCTTCCCGACGGAAGCCTCCTTGAGCGCGTAACGGCCACGGCTCTGGCGAACGAACAGGCGCGGCGTGTTGAGCCGGAGGTACGAACGCACGCTGGACCTCGGCACGTCGCCGATCGCGTCGTGCACGCCGGCCACGATCTCGGCAACGGAGGCGCCGTGGGGCCGGGTCGCCAGTGCCTCGATCACCGCATCGCGCACTTCGCCCGGAAGTCTTCGCGTTTCCATCCCGGAAAGGTGGGACGTCTGGACGTCTTTGTCAACTTGGCGAGCTCCAGGGGCACAGACGGCGCCTCGTCTACGCCGTTGGGGCGAGTTCCGAGCGCGCCGCCGATGCCCGTTCAACTCCGGACTGGAAGCGGGCGCCGGGGCGCGGGCGGCCAGGCGCCGGGTCGGTGCCGTGTCGTTCCGCAGACGGCAGACGGCGGAGCGGAGTAGCTGGCGGCGGTCGGCGAGGGCGAGTATGGTGCACGGCACGCCATCGGCGATTTTCGCACGGCGGCTTGCCGCAGCGAGGCGGCGCATCGAGATCCCCTCTCCGAAGACGATGGAAGACATGGCCGCCAGCCGCTTCAAGTCCCGGCTTCGTCCGGCCACGCTCATCCGAACCGGGACGCCAGCGCAATTGGCCAAGCCAACACGACTCGCGTGCCTGCTCGTCCTGCAGACGCTTGCGTTTCCCCTCGCCGCCCAGCAGATGGACCACGGCGCCCACGCTCACGCGATGCCCGACGAGGAGTCGGGTTGGCGGATGCCGCCGATGGATCCGAACATGCCCATGCTGCCTGGGCTGGAAGGGGCGTTGCCGCCCGTCGGCGCGTTCTTGGCGGGAACGGGGATCGACCTGTCCACGCTGCCCGAAGCCCGGCCCAGCGAGACCGTCCGGCTGGCGCCGTGGGACACGCTCGACGTGGACGTGACGCTGGTGCGGCGGACGCTCGGCGGCCACACGGCGGCGATGTACGGCTACAACGGCCAGCATCCGGGCCCGTTCATCCAGGCGCCGCAGGGATCGACGGTGGTGGTGCGCGTCACCAACCGGATCGAGGCGGAGACCACCGTTCACTGGCACGGACTGCGGCTCGACAACCGCTTCGACGGCGTGCCTGGGCTGACCCAGCCGCCGATCGCGCCGGGCGAGTCGTTCCTGTACGAACTCAAGGTTCCCGACGCCGGGATGTTCTGGTACCACCCTCACATGCGCGAGGACGTGCAGCAGGACCTGGGCCTCTACGGCAACCTGCTGGTGTCGTCTCCCGACCCGGACCACTATGGCCCCGCCCACCGGGAGGAGCTCCTTGTGCTGGACGACATCCTCATGGACGACGACGGCCTGATGCCCTGGGGCAGGGAGGCGCCCACGCACGCGCTCATGGGGCGGTTCGGCAACGTCATGCTCGTCAACGGCGCGACGGAACACGCGATGGAGGCCGCGCCGGGCGAAGTCGTCCGCTTCTTCGTCACGAACGTGGCCAGCACGCGCACGTTCAACGTGACCTTCGGGCCGGCCAAGGTGAAGTTGGTGGCGTCGGACATGGGCCGCTTCGAGCGCGAGACGTGGGTGTCGAGCGTCGTCGTCGCCCCGGCGGAACGCTATGTGGTGGACGTGTCGTTTCCGGAGGCGGGCGAGTTTGCGATCGCCAACACCATTCAAGCGGTGAACCACTTCCGGGGCGAGTTCTATGCCCATGCGGACACGCTGGCGATGGTGCGCGTCTCGGGTCCGCCGGCCGAGGACGCTGTTGCCGAAGCGTTTGCAACGTTGCGGGAGCACGCCGAAGTCGTTGCCGAGACCGAACCGCTACGCGCGCACTTGGGCCGCCCGCCCGACCAGGTGCTGGAGGCCACCGTCCGCGTCCAGGGTCTGCCGTTGTCCATCGTCCGATCCATGGAGGCGGACACGCTGTACGTGCCCCCCGTGGAGTGGAACGACGCCATGCCCATGATGAACTGGCTGTCCACGGCGAATCAGGTCACTTGGATTCTGCGGGACGAAGCGACGGGCCTCGAGAACGAAGATGTTCGTTGGCGCTTCAAGCGGGGCGACCGGGTCAAGGTGCGCGTCTTCAATTCTCCCGATTCGTTCCATCCCATGAACCACCCTGTGCACGTGCACGGGCAGCGCTTCGTCGTGCTGGCCCGCGACGACGTGCCCAACGACAACTTGGTGTGGAAGGACACCGCGATCCTCCCCGTGGGCTCCACCATGGACATCCTGATCGAGATGTCCAACCCGGGCGACTGGATGCTGCACTGTCACATCGCCGAGCATCTGCACGCCGGGATGATGACGCACTTCACCGTGGAAGACTGACGGGCCGTGTTGCCGGGCTAGCGGCCGAGGAGGCGGGACGGTTTGCGAACGTCCTCGAGACACTGGCCGAGCACCAGGGCGCCATGCGGAACAGTCCCGCCGAAGCACCCCGGTTGTGGCGCTACTTCCGGCGCCGAACCGGGCCTTCGTCCTCCGCTCGTCCGGCGGTGGGGCCGTGCTTCCCGTCCGGTCGGGCGCCGCGCTTCCGGCCCGGTCGGCTCTGTCTTTGGCTTGCGCGTCTTGCCTTATGTTTCGCGTGACAGGCGGATCTTCCTCCATCATCCCAGAATCGGAGCGCAGCCCAATGATCCCCAGGAATCGCTGGTTGTTCAACGTTTGCGCTTGCGTCGCGTCGGCTGTGGCGATGCAGGCGTGCGGAGACGACGCCCCCACCCCGCCGTCCAACGACGGGCTCGAAGATGCCGAGATCCAAGCGCTGGCCGTGGCGCTGGCCAGGCTGGGCGCGCTCTCGGGCGACGACGCCGGAACGCTGCCCACCGACTCCACGGTGGCCTGCCCGCTGGGCGGCAACGTGCAGTTCTCGGGCACGATCTCGCCCGATCCGGCCAACGATCAGGTGTTGCGCATGGACGTCTCCATGGTCCCGGCGGCTTGCCAAGTCCCCCTCGCGGGGTCGGTCTTCGCGCTGGACGGCAACCCCGGCGTTCGGCAAGCGGGGACCGTCACGAGCACGGGGTTCTTGCAGCCCGTTCTCCTCGACTTCGACGTCACCGGAGGGGTGAACTGGCGCGCCGCGGCTCCGGTGCGCTCCGGCGTCTGTCGGCTGGACCTCGACTTGGACGGCCGCATCGAATGGCCGACGGCGACCGGCACCGACACGGTTCCAACGCTCAGCGGCACGCTGGCGGGCATGTTCTGCGACACGCAGATCAGCTTGCCGTTGTCGGGGGTTAGCGGAAGCGGTTGATTCCCGTCGGGGCCGAGGCGACGCCCCCTCGTTTCCGCGCCTACAGGGGCGGGGGCGCGAGCGACGGCGGGGCCGGCTTGGGGAGCGCGGCCAGGACGTCGGCGTCGGCCAGGCGGACGTCGGGGCGGCTCGCGGACTCGCGGCGCAGGGATTCGGTGAAGCCGGCCAGCGAGACCAGGACGCGGAAGCGGGTCTGGCGGTCGCGGCCGTAGCGCACGCGGCGGGCCTGGGCGTCGAGGGCGGCCAAGGCGGGCGGGCCGGCCGGGCCGGGGCCGGAATGGACATGGACGTAGCAGACGGCGCCGTTGGCGAGCGTGGCGGCGGCGGGGAAGTCGAATCCCTTGCCCCACAGGGGTCCGGCGCGGCGAGCGACGGCGCCCAGGAGCGGCGCGGACCCGAAGCGCAGGAAGTTGCGGCAGATCTGCGGCATGGCGGACTCGAGGGCGCCGGGCAGGCGCGGTTCGATCTGGTTCGTCCATGCGCGCTCGGCCCGGTCCGGCGAGATCAGCTCGGAACGGACCGGATGCACGGCGGACCACCAGAACGCTTCGAACGGGTCGGAGAGCCGGTAGCGCGTGCGCCGGCCCGACGAAGGCGCGTCCAGAGGCCGCTCGGCTGCGACGACGCCCAGACGGCGCAGCCGTTGCAGGTAGGGTCCGGCGCCGCCCGGCCCGCCTTCGGCCCCCAAGACGTCCGCCAGGGCCCGCCAGCTCGCGGCCCCTTCGGCGACAGCGCATAGAAGAGCGGCGTAGCGCCGGGTCTTCTGCGTCCGGCGCTCGAGTTCGTCTCGGGGCGCGGACGCCAGGGGAGCGCGCCCGTGGGCCAGACAGGCGCGCATGGTCTCCGACGGAGAAGCGTCGGCGTCGACGGCGCTCGGCGAGCCAGGGGTACGAGTCGCACGCCGACGCGGGGGACCGCTCCAACCGTTCCCGCCCGGCAGCTTGCATGCAGCAGACGCCGCCGCGTCCCATGTGCTCGGCAGGCCGCCGAAGAGCGCCCAGGCCGTCAGGAGATCGCGGCCGCGCCAGTGGGGCGCCGCGCGGGCCAGGTCGTAGTGGCTGCCGGGGCCGACGCGCACGACCTCGACGGGGTCGGGACCGGACCGGCCAGCGAGCTCCACGCCCAGGTCGCGAAAGGGAGAGTCCGCCGCGTTCAGCCGCCGGCCGAGCCCGCGCTCGGAGCCGACGAGCAGCAAGTGGACCCGCCGGCCTCGCCGCCGGACGGCAAGCCATGCGCGGCCAAGGACCTGCCAGAACCGCCGGTTGGGCTCGGCCAGACGCTCGGGCTCGTGGACGATCAGCGTGAGAGGCGCGGCGTCGGGAAGCGCGGCCAGCAGGCTCGGCCAGTCTTCCGGCGGAAAGGACACGCCTCCGCGGCCGCCGGGCTGGACGGGGGTCGCGCCCGGGCGGGTCCAGGAGCGGGGCCGAGCCCGCGGGCGGCGTTGCGCAGAGACGGTCAGGAACGGCCGAAGCCGCTCGGCCAGCGCGAGGAGATTGCCCTCGTCGGTGAGGCCGGGCGGCTCGAACGCCAGCCGTCGCGCGCCCTGCGTGGCCTCCAGCGCCAAGCCGACGGGCGAGAGTCCGGGGCGCCCCTCGACCGAGACGATCACGGGCGCCGCCCGGCGAGAAAGCTGTCGTAGCCGATCCACGGCGTCATCAAATACCATAGCAATGATTAACATAAACAAACTCATCTCAAAAATCCTTCCCCAACGCCCCTCCTCTTCGCTATGATTCGTCCACCGCTCGCTCGTCGCGCTCGTCGCCGCCGTGCCGGCCAGAATGGCTTCCGTCCGCGCGTAGGCCCACGCCAGCCGACCGCGTGCATCCCCCTGGCCACCTCACGGCTTCCGTCCGCGCGCAGACTCACGTTCGGGCCGCTCTCGCCGCTGCCCGGCCAGAACGGCGCTTCCTCTCACGAAACACCCGCAAAGGACCCATGATCACCACCCAAGGACGCTTTGATTCGCTGAAGGCCGCCAAGACATGGCGCCCCGCCCCCGAGACCGCCCGCCCGGCGGACCCGGGCTACCTCGAGCGCCTGTTCGGCGAAAACGCATTCGGCATCCCGCAGATGCGTGCGTTCCTGCCGGCGGACGTCTTCGAGCGGCTGACGGCGACCATGCGCGACGGGAGCCCGCTCGACGCGTCCATCGCCGACACCGTGGCCGGCGCGATGAAGAAGTGGGCGCTCGCGCGCGGGGCCACGCACTACACGCACTGGTTCCAGCCGCTGACGGGCAGCACGGCCGAGAAGCACGATTCCTTCCTCAAGGTGGGCGAGGACGGCAAGGCGATCACGGCGTTCGGGGGCCACGAGCTCGTCCAGGGCGAGCCCGACGCCTCGTCGTTTCCGTCCGGGGGACTGCGCGCGACGTTCGAGGCGCGGGGGTACACGGCCTGGGACCCGACGTCGCCGGCGTTCATCCTGGAGGGCGAGGCCGCGACCTTCCTGTGCATTCCCACGGCCTTTTCCAGTTGGGCGGGCGACAGCCTGGACAAGAAGATTCCGTTGCTGCGGTCCATGGACGCGCTGGACCGCGCCATGCGCCGCGCCCTCGCGCTCTTCGGCGAGGAGAGCGGGCGCGTGACGGCCAGCCTGGGGCCGGAGCAGGAGTTCTTCCTGATCGACCAGGAGTTCTACTACCGGCGGCCCGACATGATGACCGCGGGGCGCACCCTGTTCGGGGCGGAGCCGCCGCGAGGCCAGGAACTCGACGACCATTACTTCGGCTCCATCCACGACCGCGTGCTCGCGTTCATGCAGTCGGTCGAGGTGGCCCTCTACCGGCTCGGCGTGCCCATGAAGACCCGCCACAACGAAGTGGCGCCGCACCAGTTCGAGATGGCGCCCGTGCACGAGAACGCGAACGTCGCCTCGGACCACCAGCAACTGATGATGCGCATTCTGGAGAAGAACGCGCGCAAGTACGGCTTCGTCTGCCTGCTGCACGAGAAGCCGTTCGCGGGCCTCAACGGCAGCGGGAAGCACCTGAACTGGTCGTTCGGCACGGCGGACCGCAATCTGCTGGAGCCCGGCGACACGCCGCACGACAACGAGAAGTTCCTGTTCTTCTGCACGGCGGTGCTGCGGGCGGTCGAGCGCCACCAGGACCTGCTTCGGGCCGCCGTGGCCAGCGCCGGCAACGATCATCGTCTGGGCGCCAACGAAGCGCCCCCGTCGATCATCTCGGTCTTCCTGGGCGACCAGCTGCAGGACGTGTTCCAGCAGCTCGAGCAGGCGGGGGCCGCGCGGGCCGGCCGGCGCGAGGGCTTGCTGGGGCTGGGCGTGGACGTGCTGCCCGTGCTGCCGAAGCACTCGGGCGACCGCAACCGCACGTCTCCCTTCGCGTTCACCGGCAACAAGTTCGAGTTCCGCGCGCTGGGCTCGTCCATCAGCGTGTCGTTCCCGGCGACCGTGCTCAACACGGTGGTCGCCGAGTCCGTCGACGAGCTGGCCGGGCAGATGGAATCGGCCATGGAGGCGGGCGCCGACCGCAAGGACGCGCTGCGCAAGCTCCTGGCGCGCGAGGCCAAGTCCTTCAAGCGCATCGTCTTCAACGGCGACAACTACTCGGACGACTGGACGGCCGAGGCCGAGCGTCGCGGCCTGCTCAACCTGCGCACCGCCGTCGACGCGCTTCCGGCCATGGCGTCGGCCAAGAACCGCGCCCTGTTCGAGAAGATGGGCGTGCTGAGCCCTCGCGAGCTGGCGTCGCGCCTCGAGGTGCGCATGGAGCAGTACTTCATCAAGGTCAACATCGAGGGCGAGACGGCCGCCAACATGGCCCGCACCATGATCCTGCCCGCGGCGGTCCGCTACCTCGACCAGCTGCTGTCCGCCTGCGGCAAGGCGGAGCGCGCGGAGCTGGCCGCGGAGGGACTGGCCGCGACCGCCCGGCGCGCGGCGGCGCTGGTGGACGAGCTGGCGTCGGCCTTGGACCGGCTGGACGCGCAGAATGCCGAGCTCGGGGGCGACGACATGGCGTCCAAGGCGGTCCACATGCGGGACAACGTGATTCCCGCCATGAACGCGGTGCGCGCCGTGGTCGACCGGCTGGAGGCCGTGATTCCGGACGACATGTGGCCGTTGCCGAACTATCGCGACATGTTGTTCGTCAAGTAGCAGGGCCGAAGCCGCGTTGGCACGACAAAGGAAACGGAGATTGGCATGACGAAGGGCGTGGGCGTGGGGAAGGGAGCGGGCGTGAGCGTGAGGATGGCAGCGGCGTGGGCGCTGGCTATGGTGGCCGCGGGTTGCGACACGGGGCCGATGGACCGGCCGGGCGGCCCGAGCCGCGTGGAGCTGGGGGAGCCGGAGGCCGCGTACGCGGAGGCGTTCGGCGCCGTGCGGGCGGTGCGCGAAATGCCGGACGGCCGCGTGCTGGTGGCCGATCCGCTGGGCCAGGCGCTCGTGCTCGTGGACATCGACGAGGGCACGGCGGACACGCTGGGCGGCGTGGGCCCGGGGCCGGACGAGTACATGCAGCCCGACGCCGTCTACGCGCTGCCGGAGGGCCGAACGCTGCTGGTGGACCTGGGCAACTCGCGGCTCACCGAGCTGAGCGCCTCCTTGGAGTTCGAGGATTCGCGCTCCTTCGTGATCGGCGACGTGATGGCGGGCGGGCCGCTGGTGTTGGCCATTCCGAGCGCCGTGGACCGTCACGGGCGGCTGTACTTTCGCGGCACCGGCGACATGATGTCCGGCGTGGACTCGGCCTACGTGCTGCGCGTCGACCGAGCCAGCCAGGTCGTGGACTCGATGGCGCGCATCAAGACGCCGGAAATGATCGTCACGACCTCCGGCGGAGCGGGGGAGCAGAACCGGTCCGTCCAGCCGGTGCCCTTGTCGCCGGCCGACGCGTGGGGGGTTTCCGAGGACGGCAGGGTGGCGATCGCCCGCGCCGGCGACTACCACGTGGATTGGATCATGCTGGACGGGTCGGTGATCCAGGGCTCGCCGCAGGCCTACGAGCCTCTGCCGATCGGCCGCGGAGAGAAGGAGGCGTGGGCGGCGGCCAGCGTCGCCTCGGGCCTCCGGGTCTCGATGGAGGCGGGCGGCGGCGACGTGGCGATTCGGGTGTCGCGTGGCGGGCCCGGGTCGTCCGACGACGATCTCGACGCGCGGCCGTGGCCGAACGTGCTGCCGCCGTTCTACGGCGCGACGATCCGGGTGGACTCGGCCGGCCGCGCATGGGTCCGCGCCCACACAGGCGCCGCGTCGGCGTCGGCGTACGACCTGTTCGGCCCCTCGGCCGAGCACGAGACCCGTGTGGAGCTGGGGCCGGGCCGGCAGGTGGTGGGCTTCAGCGCCGCCAAGATCTACGCGGTCCGCACTGACGACGTGGGCCGGCAGTTCCTGGAGCGGTACCGGATGTTCTGAGGGGCGGGTCCGCGAAAGGTGGGGTTGCGGGGCCAGCCGTCGTCCGCGAAGGCGGACCGCACGGTGTTGCCAGTCTCGCTTTGGCTCGTTATGGTTGGTTCGTTGGGGCGCGGCCTTGATGCCAGCGCGGCGCTCGCGGGTGCTGGTGGGCGCGCCCACTTTGCGAATCTTCTGGGAGGAAGTCTTATGAGAGACGGTCAGGCGAACAGCGCGGCGAGAGAGTTCCTCATGGGATGCGCTGAAACGGCAGGGTGGAGTTCCGGCATGTCGTCTCGGGGAAAGATCCGGGCTTTCTTGGACCGCTTCCCTTGGGTGCTGCCCTACGGCGTGCTCGCGCTGACCTACGGGCGCACGCAAGGCGACGCCCAGACTCTCGCGGCCGCCGGGTTGCTCGCATGTGCGTGCCTCATGTTGCGCAGAGTCTACACGCGGTGCGCCGAGAAGAAGGACCACCCGTTGACGCCGTGGATTTTCTCGGTGAAGCTCGTTGTGTTCGGCGGGGCGATCGCGAGCGCCGCGTATGCCCTCTACCTGACGTTGGTCTAGCCGGACGACGAAGACTCGCGGGACACGCGGAGGCGGGCGCCGCGGACTTCGGCCGGGTGCCCGGACTGGCCGGCCAGGCGGCGGGCGGCGGCTTTCCCGGTCTCCAGGCAGGGGATCGTCGGATAGCCCAGCTCTTCGGCGACCCAGACGCCCAGGATCAGGATGGCGTCCGGCTCGCCGACGACCACGGCGGCCGGCGCGGTGCCCAGGCGGAGCATTTCCAGCATGATCGCGCTCGACGAGCTGGAGCCGACGGTGCGCTCCATGACGAGGACGCGGCCGGTCAGCCGCTCGCCGTGGTCGGGATGGCGCGGGTCGGCGACGGCGCCCGTCCGGGGGTCCACGCCGCCCCAGAAGCTCAGCGGCGCGCTCAGGGCCAACAGCGGCCCGCGGCCCGTGCCCGGGTGAAGGACGCGGCCGGTCAGCTCCACAGAGCCTCGTCGCGGATGACGTGGCCGCGCTTGGCCGAGGCGACGCAGTCCTCCAGGCTTCCGTACACGACGCCGTAGCCGGTGTTGGCGGGCGCGTAGTGCGCGAACTTGCCCGAATTGGTCATGAGCACGCCGCCCTCCGGGGGCAGGACGGGGGTCACGACGACGCAGGTGTCCACGACGATCTGCACGCCCGCGTCTTCGAAGCGCGACAGGCGGTTGGCGGCTTGCAGGCGCTGGTGTTCGTGCCGGCCGGTGCAGGCGTAGAACGGAACGGCGAAGGGGGCCGAGGGCAGCAGGGCCTCGAGGTCGGCGAATTCGCGAAGCGAGAAGTGCGGGCTGCCGACGGCGACGGCGTGAATCGGGCCGCTGGACGTGGTGCTCAGGGCGTCGCGCAGCTCGCGGAGGACCTGTGGGGACGGCCTCAGCACGGTTTCCGGCGGCTTCCCGCCGAGAGCCGTCGCCAAGTCCGGAGCTTCCGGCGTGACGCCTTCGACGTGGAAGAGGCCCACGGCGCCGGACGACGCGGCGGACGCGCCCAAGGCCTTGAGCTGGTCCTCGGTGGTTGCGTCCGGCAACCCGGAGATGGCGGGCACTCGGTCGCCCACGGCGCGGCCCAGCCAAGCCCCCAGGACCGGAAAGAACACGTCGCGCGTCTTGAGCGCGGGAGCGATCTCGCCCAAGTCCACCAGCGCCGTGGCCCGGCGATGCTCGTCCAGGTGGAGGCCGGTGCGGGGCGCGCGCGCGGTCAGGGCGCAGCAGATGTCCATGAAGTCGCCGTAGCGGTTGGTGCGCGCGCCGAGCACGGAGTTGGCGAAGGCGACGGCGTTGCTCTCGCCCCAGGCCACGTGCTCGCCCAGCCGCGGACGATGGCCGGCCTGGTAGGGAGCGCAGGTCCATGTGGGCCGACAGCCGAGGGCCTCGTACGCCTTCATCTGGCGAAGCGCCATCTCGCGGCGGCGGTCGCCGGCCCGGACGCGCTTGGGATGCAGCAGGTCCAGCGCGCCCACGTTGAGCGTGGCGGGGACGGCGGTCGCGCCTCCGAGCTCCACCAAGCGCTGGGCGAATTCGACGCCGCCGTCGCCGTGATGCAGGCATCCGTCGATGTGGGCGGACGCGATCCTCGCCAAGTCGGCCGCGCCGAGCACGTCCGCCATTCGCGTCACGATGCGCATGGCCAACTGGACGGCCGGCCCCGCTTCGCCCTGGAGCATGGCGGTCTCTTGGTCGGACAGTCTCACGCGCGCGTCCTTGAGCTGGCGGGGAGCGTCGCGGACCGGCGCGAGGACACAGCGCCGGCCCGGCTTTGGAAGCGTATAGTCAGGACGCCGGCCGGTTGTCGGCAAGCCGCGGGCCCCGGCGATGCCGTCCCCTCGCGTCCAACCGCGTCCCCGCCTTACCTTCCTTGGGTCGCCGGGGGCATCCCCTTGACCTGGAGTCCGGAGCCGCGCGTCTCCGCGCCGCACATGCGGAGGACGCGGGCGGCCCGGCGTTGCGCCAAGGGGATTGAGACTGCACCCCAGAACCTGATCCGGCTGATACCGGCGTAGGGAGCGCGACCATGGCGGCCCACCGGCCAAGGTCTCGCTTTCGCCCGGCGACGGCGCCGCGCGGCCGGGGAGACGACTCTTCCATGATCAAGCCCAAGGCTGCGTTGGCCGACCCTTCTTCCGCCCGGCACGCGAGACGCCCCGACCAGACAGTCGACGGCCGCCCGACGGAACTTGGCGGCAGGTCCGCTTCTGCGCCGGCTGCCCGCGCGGCCTCGGCGTCCGACTACGGCGACGCCTTCCCGGCGTCCAAGCGCGTCTTCGCCGAAGGACCCGGCGGGGCCGGCGTTCCCATGCGCGAGATCGCCCTGTCGGGGGGCGAGCCTCCGTTGCGCGTGTACGACACGAGCGGCCCGCAAGGTGGCGATCCTCGGCAGGGCTTGCCCTTGGTTCGCGAGGCGTGGATCCGGAGCCGGGACGTGCGCGAGACGGGCAGGGCGGCGACCCTGACGCCGGGCCGCAAGGACGATCCCCTGGCCGTGCCCGCCACGTTGGCCCGCGTCACCCGGCGGGGCAACGGACCCGTCACGCAGATGCACTATGCGCGGCGCGGCGAGATCACGCCGGAGATGGAATTCGCGGCGGCGCGAGAGAGCATGGACCCGGCGTTCGTGCGCGACGAAGTGGCACGGGGACGCGCCATCATCCCGGCCAACGTCAATCATCCGGAGCTGGAGCCGATGATCATCGGACGGGCCTTCAAGGTGAAGGTCAACGCCAACATCGGAAACTCCGCGGTGGCCTCGTCGATCGACGAGGAAGTCGACAAGCTGCGCTGGGCCACGCTCTGGGGCGCCGACACGGTCATGGACCTGTCCACCGGAAAGAACATTCATGCGACCCGCGAGTGGATCGTGCGCAATTCGCCGGTCCCCATCGGCACGGTGCCCATCTATCAAGCGTTGGAAAAGGTGGGCGGCGTTCCCGAAGACCTCACCTGGGAAGTCTACCGCGACACGATCGTGGAACAGTGCGAGCAAGGCGTGGACTACTTCACCGTGCACGCAGGCGTGCTGTTGCGGTATGTGCCGCTGACCGCCGGGCGAACGACCGGAATCGTGAGCCGCGGCGGCTCCATCCTCGCCAAGTGGTGCATGGCGCATCACAAGGAAAACTTCTTGTACGTGCACTTTCGCGAGCTGTGCGAGATCATGCGCGAGTACGACGTGTCGTTTTCCTTGGGCGACGGACTGCGGCCGGGCTCGATCGCCGACGCTAACGACGAAGCCCAGTTCGCCGAACTTCGCACGCAGGGCGAACTCACGCGCATCGCCTGGGAACAGGACGTCCAAGTCATGAACGAAGGCCCCGGCCACGTGCCCATGCATCTCATCAAGGAGAACATGGACAAGCAGTTGGAATGGTGCGACGAGGCGCCCTTCTACACGTTGGGTCCGCTGACCACGGACATCGCGCCGGGCTACGACCACATCACGAGCGCAGTGGGCGCCGCCATGATCGGCTGGTACGGCACGGCCATGCTCTGCTACGTCACGCCCAAGGAGCATCTGGGCCTGCCCAACCGCGACGACGTGAAGGACGGCGTGATCGCGTACAAGATCGCCGCCCATGCCGCCGACCTGGCCAAGGGACATCCCGGCGCCCAGGCGTGGGACGACGCGATTTCGAAGGCGCGCTTCGAGTTCCGCTGGCGCGATCAGTTCAACCTGTCGTTGGATCCCGTGACTGCTCGGGAATTCCACGACGAGACGTTGCCCGCCGAGGGCGCCAAGGTCGCCCACTTCTGCTCGATGTGCGGCCCGAAGTTCTGTTCGATGAAGATCAGCGACGACATCCGCCGCTTCGCCGAGGAGCGCGGGCTGGGCAGCGTCGAGGAAGCGGTCGCCGCGGGCATGGACGAGAAGGCGCGGGAGTTCCGGGACGCGGGCGGCGAGCTGTACGTGGCGGGCGCTGCGGGCTCGTGACGGACGGCGTGCGGCCGTGACCGGTCGGCAGGCGGCCGTGACCGGCGGTGCGGGTCCGTGACCGCGATTGCGCTCGTCTCGCGGCCCAGAGCACGGGTCTTCCGCCCCGGTTGGGGCCGCTTCGCAGGCGCCGGGGTGCGCGGCAGTGGACTGCGAGGACTGTTCGGGCTGGCGTTCGTGATGGCCGCGTGCGACTCGGGGACCGGGCCGGACTCGGTCGCGCCGGTCGCCTTGGTCGTCGAGGCGGGCGACGATCAGGTCGCGGCGGCCGGCCAGCCGGCGCCGGTGGAGCCGCTGGTGAAGGTCGTGGGGGCCTCCGGGGGCGGGCTCGCGGGCGCGACGGTGACGTTTCGCGTCGTGTTGGGCGGCGGGAGCGTGCAGTCGGCCGAGGCCGTCACGGGCGCGGACGGAACGGCGTCTCCGGGGCGGTGGACGCTGGGCGCCAAGGGACGGCAGCGTCTCGAAGCGTCGGTGGCGGGGCTGGCGGCCGTCTTCTTCAATGCGGGGGCGTCCGGCGTTGCCGCGTCGATCTCCGTCGTGGCCGGAGACGGGCAACGGGGCGAAGTCGGGTCGGCGGTCGCGGTGGCGCCCGAGGTACGCGTGCAGGAGGCGTCCGGCGCGCCGGCGCCCTTCGTGCCGGTGACGTTCGCGGCCGGCCAGGGCCAAGTGGGCCGGGCGCTCGTCTACACCGGAGAGGACGGGCGGGCTTCCGCCGAGAGCTGGACGCTGGGACCGGCCTCGGGACCGCAGCAGCTGATCGCGGGGGTCGCGGGGAGCGGCATCGAGAACAACCCCGTGGTCTTTCGAGCCAAGGCCACGCCGTCCTTGCCGGCGCGGTTCACGCTGTCGCCGGGCGCGACGGCGCCGGAAGTGGAGCGGTACTACTGGCCGCCCGCGACCGTGCGGGTCGAGGACGCCCACGGAAACGGCGTGCCCTGGGTGGCCGTGGGCCTCGAGGCCGGGGGCGGGGGACGGGTCCAGGACTCGGTCGTCTACACCGACGGACGGGGCGTCGCGGCCGTGGGCCGATGGATCATGGGGCCGGCCGCGGGCGCGCGAAACACGCTGACGGCCACCATTCTGTCGGTGGGGGCGCCCGCGACGGGAAATTCGGCCACCATCGCCGCCGTCGCGCAGGCCGCCGACTTCGACATCGAAGTCCACCACCTTTCCGAGCCACTGCCCGCCCTGGTCGGCGCCCTGGAGGCCGCGCGCGAGACCTGGGAGTCGGCGATCAAGGCCGACGTGCTGGGTCCCTATTGGCTGCGCCAGAGCGTGGGCCGGTGCTTCGCCGATCCCGAGACGACCTTGGCGGGCTGGCCCGCGCGGTTCGTGATCGACGATCACCTGGTGTTCTCGCTGACGATGCCCGTGGACGGGGCGGGCGGGACGGTCGCGCGATCGGGGTGGTGTTGGGCGCTGACCGACAGAGGAGAAGTCTGGCCTGCGATTTCCGTGGTCGTGTTCGACGAGGCCGACGTGGCCGCGATGTCGCCCGGCACGCTCGCCGACTTGGCGCGGCACCACCTCGCCCACGCGCTGGGGTTCGGCACGACGCTGTGGAACCAGAAGCGTCTCCTGAGCGGCGGCGCCGGTGCGCCGGAGGGACTCCACTTCACTGGTTCGGAGGCCGGCGCGGCGTTCGAGTCGTTGGGCGGCGGCGCGTCGTCCGGCCAGGGGGTCCCGCTCGATCCGCGTTCGGAGAGGGACGGCAACATGCACTGGCGGGCGTCCGTGTTCGGGCCCGAGCTGCTCACCGAAGTCCTGCGCGTGGGGCAGCCCAACCCGCTCAGCGTCGTGACGCTGGCCAGCATGCGCGACTCCGGCTGGAAGATCGTCGACTACGGCGCGGCGGACGACTACGCGCTGCCGGACGGCGGAAGCGGGCAGGCGGGCGCCCGGCTTCACGCGGGGCGGCATGGCGGCGCCGAGGGCGGGTTGAGCGCGCAACGTGGGGACGCTTGGCGCGCGCACCTCGGGGTCTCGCGACGCGCCGCCGCCGAGAACGAGCCCGGCGGGCAAGCGATCTGGCTGGGCGACGACGGGCTGGCGTTGCCCCGCTTGGTGCTTGACGCCGGGACCGGCGCGGTGCGGCGCGCCAGTGGGTCCGCCGGTCCTCTGGCAGTGCCCGTTCGTCCTCGCCCCCGCCCGGCGGCCGAAGGATCCGGCCGCGCCCCGGGCGATCGCGGCGGGGCGTCCGTTCCCGTCCCAGGCGCCTTGGACGCGTAGCCCGGATGGGACGCCGACGTGCTCGTTTCCGTCCCCGGCGCTCTGGACGCGCGGCCCAGAAGGGACGCCGGGGTCCTCTTTCCTGCGCCCGGCGCCTTGGACGCGTAGTCCGGATGGGTCGCCGGCGTGCTCGCTTCCGTCCCCGGCGCCCTGGACGCGCGGCCCGGATGGGACGCCGGCCTACTTTCTGCTCCGGCCGCGCTGGCCGCATGGTCCAGAGGGGTCGTCGCCGCGCGACGGCAGCCTTGCTGCTCGCCGCGGCCCCGGCGGCCGTCTTCGTCGCGTCATGCGACGACCCGGCGGGCACGGCGCCCGCGTCGCCGGTGGCCGCGCTGGTCGAGTCGGGCGGGGGACAGCGAGGCCAAGCGGGCGCCGGGCTGCCGGTTGGTTTGACGGTCAAGGTGGTCGACGGGACGGGTGCGGGCGTCGCGGGCGTGGAGGTCGCTTTTCGTCCGGCGCCGGGGTCGGGCCGCATGGAGACGAGCCGGGCGACGACGGCCACCGGCGGACTGGCCTCGGCCGGAATCTGGACGTTGGGCGAAGCCGTGGGACAGCAGCGGGTCGAGGCGGTCGTGGACGGCTTGGCGCCGGCGGTCTTCACGGCCATGGCGACGGGGATTCCGGCTTCCGTGCGCGTGGTGGCCGGCGACGGGCAAGCGGGGGTCGTGGGCGAGCGCGTGCCGGTCTCGCCGGTCGTGCGCGTCTCCGATGCGCAGGGCAGGCCGCTGGCGGGGATCGCGGTCGCGTTCATCGCCCGAAGCGGAGCCGTGGCAGGCGCCCAGGCCGTCACTTCCCAGCGAGGCGAGGCGTCGCCCGAAGCCTGGACGCTCGGACCCGTCGCGGGCGCCCAGGAGCTGCTGGCCGCCGTGCCGGGCGGGGGAGTCGAAGGCAATCCCGCCACGGTGCGCGCGCTCGCGAAGCCGGGTCCGGCTGCCTCGTTGCGCGTCGCGGCCGGGGACGGCCAGCAAGTGGAAGCGGGCTCGGCCGCGCGGGTGCCTCCCAGGGTGCATGTCGGCGACCGGCACGGAAACGGCGTGCAGGGCGTGCGCGTGACGTTCGCGGTCGGGGCGGGGGGCGGCCGCGTCGCCGGCGGCCAGCAGGTCACCGACAGCTTGGGACACGCGGAGGTGGACGAATGGACCGTCGGCGCGACCTTGGGCCCTGGACATGTTCTGGAGGCGACGGCGGCCTCCGGAGGCGCGGACTTCGTGGGCACGAGCGTCTCGTTCTCGGCGACCGCCGTCGCTCCGTCCTTCGACTTGCAGTTGGTCCACGCCAGCCCGTCGCGGCTCACGCCGGCTCTGCGCACCGTGTTCGCGGCCGCCGAGGCGCGCTGGGAGACGGCGATCGGAGGCAACTTGTCGCCGGTCGCGGTGAGGGGCGAAGACTTGGCCCGTTGCACGGACGCGCTCGAGCATCCGCCGCTGCGCCGCGTCGACGACGTGCTGGCGTTCGCCGTCTTGGAGGAAGTCGACGGCCCGGGCGGGATCGTCGCGTCGGCGGGGCCGTGCTTCCTGCGCGAGGAGAACGGACTGCCCGCGGTCGGCGTCTTCTCGCTGGACGCCGCGGACGTGGAACGTCTGGACGAGCTGGGTCACCTGTTCGGCACGGTGCTCCACGAGCTGGCTCACGTGCTGGGCTTCGGGACGCTCTGGCGCTTTCACGACCTGCTGCGCGACCCCGCCGGGTCCACACCGGCCGCCGCCGACACGCACTTCGACGGTCCCGCGGCGGTCGCCCGTTTCGATCTCGTCGGCGGCGCGGCCTACGCCCAGGCCAAGGTGCCCGTGGAGAACCGCTACGGCGCCGGCACGCGAAACCTGCACTGGCGCGAATCGGTTCTCGGAGACGAGCTGATGACCGGCCTGATCGATCCCGGCACGCTGAATCCGTTCAGCGCCGTGACGATCGCCTCGATGGAAGACCTGGGCTACGCCGGCGTCGACTACGCCGCGGCCGACGCCTACCGCTTGCCGTCAGCCCGCGCCCGCCGCGCACCTCCCTCGTCGCGCCCGCCGATCGTGCTGACCCAAGACGTTCGCCAAGGCCCGGTGGGCGTGCTGAACACACGCGGGGAAGTCGTGCGCTGGTTGGCGCCGCCTGCCCGTTGAGGAGCTCGGCCCGCCTTGCGCGTCCACAGCTCGCCCCTTCGAGGAGCTGCCCCGGGCGTGCCCGCCGCCGGCCCGTTGAGGATCCCGGCCCGGCCTTGCGCCGACGGCGGAACCAAGCGCGAGCGACCGGGAGGCCGTGCCCGTCGAAGAGCAGGCCGGCCTTGCGCCGCCGGACGCAAGTGCCGCAGGTTGGCAGTCCCTCGCAACTAACAGGAGAAACTCCATGAGCCGTCGTTCGTCCGCATTCGTTGATCTCGCTCTGCTCTTCGCCGTTGCGGCGTGGGCTTTCGCCCCGTCGCTCGCCGAGGCGTCCGTGCCGTCGCGCGCGCCGCTGCCCGCCGCCGGTCCTGCGCCGTTCCTGGCGCCGCCGCCCGTTGCCTTGCCGTTCCAGGAAGAAGAAGAGGCGCAGGAAGGCCAGGAGGAAGAAGAAGAGGACAAGGAAGACACGAAGTCGTACAGCGACGTGATCACCGAGGAAGCGGTGACCAGCGAGGGGCTCTTCGACGCGCACATGATCGACGACGAGCTCTTCTACGAGATTCCGTTGGAGATGATGGACCGGGAAATGCTGCTGCTTTCCCGCGTCGCGCGCACGCCCGACGGCGCGGGCTACGGAGGCTCCAAGACCAACACGGCCACGGTGCGCTGGGAGCGCCTGGACGACCGGGTGCTGCTTCGCTTGGCGAGCTACGTCAACGTGGCCGACGACACGACGGCGATTTCGGGGGCGGTGAGAAATTCCAATTTCGAGCCCATCCTGATGGCGTTCGACGTGGAAGTGATGTCGGACGATTCGTCGGCTGTGGTGGTCAACGTGAGCGATTTGTTCACCGAAGACGTGCCCTTGCTCGGGCTGCCCAGCTTTCGCCGGGAGCAGTTCAGCGTGCGGCGCTTGGACGGCGACCGCACCTACATCGTCCGCGCGAGCGCGTTTCCCACCAACGTGGAAGTGCGGCGCGTGCTGACCTACGTCGCCACCGAAGCCCCGTCCAACGCGGCCAGCAACACGCTGTCGATGGAAATGCATCACTCGATGCTTCTCCTGCCCGACGATCCCATGCAGCCCCGGCTGTGCGACGAGCGCGTCGGCTTCTTCAGCACGCGCAAGACCGACTACGGCCTCGACGAGCAGCGCGCGGTCACTCGTTGCTTCGTCACGCGCTGGCGGCTCGAGCCCAGCGATCCGGAAGCGTTCGCGCGGGGCGAGCTCGTCGACCCGGTCAAGCCGATCGTCTACTACATCGACCCGGCCACGCCGCCCAAGTGGGTGCCCTATCTCAAGCAGGGCGTCGAGGACTGGCAGCCCGCCTTCGAGCGCGCCGGCTTCAGCAACGCCATCGTGGCGCGCGACGCGCCCGACGACCCCGACTGGCATCCGGAGGACGCGCGCTATTCCGTCATCCGCTACTTGGCGTCGTCGGTTCAGAACGCGTCGGGCCCGCACGTGCACGATCCGCGCACCGGCGAGATCCTGGAGAGCGACATTCAGTGGTATCACAACGTGATGAACTTGTTGCGCAACTGGTTCTTCGTGCAGACCGCGGCGGTCAACGAGGACGCGCGCGGCGTCAAGTTCGACGACGACGTGATGGGCGAGCTCGTGCGCTTCGTGTCGGCCCACGAGGTCGGACACACGATAGGACTGCAGCACAACATGCAAGCGTCTTCGTCCTATACGGTCGAGCAACTGCGCACGCGCTTCGTCTGCGAGATGGGCGTGGCTTCTTCGATCATGGACTACGCGCGCTTCAACTACGTCGCGCAGCCCGGCGACGACACGTGCGTGATGCCGGTGGTCGGGCCGTACGACAAGTTTGCGGTGGAATGGGGCTACCGGCCGTTCCTCGGCAAGGACGCCGTGGCCGAGCAAGAAGACTTGCGCGCGTTGGTTGTCGAAGAGCAGGAAGATCCGATCTATCGATTCTCCAGCCCGACGGGCGCGGATCCGACCGCCCTGACCGAAGCGATCGGCGACGACGCCATGCGCGCCTCGGACTACGGCGTGCAGAACCTGATGCGCATCACCGACAGGCTTGTCGACTGGACGTACGAGGAGGGCGAGGACTACTCGCAGTTGCAGGAGCTGTACGGCAACGTCGTGTCGCAGTGGAGCCGCTACACCGGGCACGTGACGGCGAACATCGGCGGCGTGGTGCGGACGCGGAAGCGGCAAGGACAGGACGGCGTGCCTTACGAGATGGTGCCCAGAGAGAAGCAGGAGCGCGCCATGGAGTATCTTCGCCGCCAAGTCTTCTCCACTCCGGAATGGCTGTTGGACGGCGATCTGCTGAGCCGCTTTCAGGGAACGGGCGCCGTGGACCTCGTGGGGCAGCGCCAAGCGTCGGCGCTCAACCAAGTCCTCAGCGTGACCCGGATGAAGCGCTTGATCGAGCAGGAGGCGTTCCGCCGGTCGGACGCGTATTCGCTGGGCGAGATGCTGGACGATCTGCGCGAGGCCGTCTGGTCGGAAGCGGCGCAGGGCACGGCCACCGACGCCTACCGGCGCAACCTGCAGCGCGCCTACCTGGCCCGGATGAAGGCCCTCCTGGAGGACGAAGACGCGCTGGAGACGGACGTGGCGCCCTTCGTGAGAGGACAGCTGGAAACGCTCCAAGGCGAACTCGAGAACGCCGCTGAACAGGCCCGCGACCGCGCCACCCGCTTGCACTTCCGCGACGCGCTGGCCCGCATCGACATGGTTCTCGATCCCTCCGGATAGCCGTCGCGGCGACGCGGCCGCCGAGACGCGCCCAATGGCGGTTGCGCGTTGGCGGGGTCAGAGGCAGGTACCTGACGCTCTGCAAGACGCCCTGCCGAGACGCGCCCATGGCGGTCGCACGTTGGCGGGCGGCGGAGACGTGTCCTCAATGACGCGCTGGAAGCCTGCTTCGACGACGTTCGCGACGTCGCGCGTTGGCTGGCGGCGGAGCCATGTCCTCGATTGCGTCGCGGCGGAGCCGGGCGATTGCCGGTCCTGCCGCGGCGCTGGCGGCCCCCGGGGAGGACTCCGCCGACGGGCCTAGCGCGAGGCTCGGTAGCGCACCTCGCAGCTCGCCGAATGGGAGGCGCACTTCCGGCGCTGGCCCGCCGACGGGCCTAGCGCGAGGCTCGGTAGCGCACCTCGCCGGCGACGATGGTCATGTCCACCTTGGCGTCGCCCAGCTCTTCGTCGGGAACGGCGAGGACGTTGCGGTCTAGCACCACGATGTCGCCGAGCTTGCCCACCTCCAGCGATCCCTTGTACTGCTCTTCGAAGGCGGCGAAGGCGTTGTTGATCGTGTAGCTGCGCAACGCTTCCACGCGGGTCATCCGCTGATCCGGAAAGAACGCTTCGCCGTCCGCGGTCAGGCGTTGCACGGAGGCGCGGAAGCCGGCCAGGGGATCGATGTCTTCGACCGGGGTGTCGGTGCCGTTGTTGACGACGACGCCAGCGTCCAGGAACGAACGCCAGAGGTAGGCCCCCGACTCGGCCCTTTCCCTGCCCAGCCGCATGAACACCCATGGGGCGTCGGAGGTGGCGTGCACGCCCTGCATGGAAGCGATGATGCCCAGCGAAGCGAACCGCGCCACGTCGTCGGGGTGGACGTGCTGGGCGTGCTCGACGCGCCAGCGCAACTGGGCGCCGTCCTCCACGCCGGCCGAGTCGAAGACGCCCGCGTAGATGTCCAGCGTTTCCCGGTTCGCCCGGTCGCCGATGGCGTGCGTGTTGAGTTGGAAGCCGTGCTTGATCGCGACATGCGCCGTTCCGGTGATGTCTTCGACCGTCTCCAGAACGAGTCCGGTGGAGCTCGGCATGTCTTCGTAGGGTTCGATCAGCCATGCGCCGTGCGACCCCAGAGCGCCGTCGATCTGGCGCTTGATCGAGCGCACGACCAGGTAGTCGTCCCCCTGCGACGGCATGTAGTAGTCGCCCAGGCGTTGGTCCATCTCGGCGTTGGACGAGCTGCGCACCATGACGTAGAGCCTCACAGGCAGCGCGCCTTCCGCCTCGAGCTCCTTGAAGCGGTCGATCGTCGCGAAGCCCGCGCCTGCGTCGTGGAACGACGTCACGCCCTTGGACAGCGCTTCTTGCCCGGCGAGCGCCACTTGGCGACGGAAGTCGGCGTCGATCTCCTCGGGCGACCGGGCGGCTTGGACCTCCGAGAACACGGTAGCAACCGGGCGTTGGGCGGTCTCGCGAAGCAAGCCCGTCAGCTCGCCGCGTTCGTCGCGAACAAGTTCGCCGCCCGCGGGGGGCTCGGCGTCGCGGTCCAGTCCGGCCAGCGCCAGAGCGGCGGCGTTGGCGAAGGCCGCGTGTCCGGACGCGTGCGTGAGCAGCACCGGATTGTCCGGCGTCGCCGCCGAGAGCGCGGCGTGGGTTGGGCCGCCCTCCACGGCGGGATCGGGCGGGACGTCCCACTTCTCCTGATGCCATCCGCGACCGCGAATCCAGGCACCCGGCCCGGCCTCGGCGGCGGCTTGGGCGACCATCCCCACGATCTCGTCCCAGGTGCGTGCGTCGGCCAGGTCCAGGATCGTCTGCGCGTTGCCCAGGCCCATGTAGTGGCCATGGCCCTCGATGAAGCCTGGCGCGGCGAAGCGGCCCTCCAGCTCGACGATCTCGGTCTTGTCTCCGACGAATGCGGCAATGTCCGCGTCGCTTCCGACGGCCACGATCCAGCCGTCGGCGACGGCCACGGCCTGCGCCATGGAATTGTCGGCGTCCACGGTGGCCACGACGCCTCCGCGCAGGACGAGGTCGGCCGCGTCCGGGGGTCCGTCGGCTGAGCAGGCCGCGGCGAACAGCGCGGCCGTCGCAACGAGCAGGGGTCGGGTCAGCTTGTGGTGCGTCATGTCGGTCTCGCTGGGCAAAGGGGAAGCGGTCGTCGCCAAGCCTGCAACGGGCGTGGTCGGCCGGGGGACGACGCGGCGCGCGGCCCTATCCGGTTCTCCGAAATGCGCGCCAAAGGCTGAGCACTTCGCGTTCCCGCTCGGCGCCGACGCCGGCGCGAAAGGCCGCTTGGCGCTCCTCGGGGCGCGAGAAGTGGTACTCCAAGGTGGCCGAGGCCGTGTCCGCCAGAGGACGAAACTTGAGTCCCTTTTCGACTTCGGGCGTCAGGTCGAACCGCGCGAAGCCGGCGAAGCGTCCGCGCGCCGGCCGCCACACGGGCAGCTCGGCGTAGGGCCGCAACCCCGCGTTGATCGCGAAGTCGGCGTCCACCCACGTGAAGGTGGTCTCGGTCGTGGTCACGGCCCGGATGCCGTAGAGGAGCTCGGCCATGGGGCGGGGCGTGCGCGGCCCGACCACGTTGTAGACGCCCGACTCGTCGGCCTCGATCATGGCCACCAGCCATTCGGCGAAGTCCCGGACGTCGATGATCTGGACCGGATCGGCGCCGTCGCCGGGCGCGAGCACTTCGCCGCCCCGGTGAATGCGCACGGGCCAGTAGGTGAACCGGTCGGTGGGGTCGCCGGGACCGATGATCAAGCCGGGACGGAACACCAAGCTTCGCTCTGCGCCGAACTCCTCCTGCACGACGCGCTCGGCCAGCGCCTTGCTCAGCCCGTACGGCAGCCGCGCCGCGCCGGGCTCGACGCCGGCGGACTCGTGCGTCCACGTCGGCGCCGACGACGACATGGGCACCCGGCTCGTGTCGGAATAGACCGATCGCGTGGACACGAAGACGTAGCGTTCGCAGGCGTCCTCGAGCAGACGGGCGCTTCGCTCGACCCAGGCCGGATTGATGGCGGAGTTGTCGACCACCACGTCCCACCGCCGCCCCTCGAGCGCGCTCAAGTCGTCTTGGCGGTCCCCCACCAGCTTCTCCACTTCGGGGAACAGGTGCGGGTTGGTGCGGCCTCGGTTGAACAGCGTGACTTCGTGTCCTTGCCGCAACGCCACTTCCACCTGGTGCGGACCGATGAAATTGGTGCCGCCCAGGAACAAGATCTTCTTGGCTGCCGTCTGCGGCGGTCCCGCCAGGTCGGTGGGTCCGCCAGCGGCCATTCCTTGCAGTCCGGGGCCAGCGGCGGTGTC
This sequence comes from Longimicrobiales bacterium, assembly GCA_965242735.1. GTDB lineage: Bacteria > Gemmatimonadota > Gemmatimonadetes > Longimicrobiales > Gaopeijiaceae. The sequence continues at coordinate 715,639 of OZ251497.1, forward strand.
GGCGGCCAGTCCGGGGCGAGCGGCGGCGCCTGCGGCCAGTCCGCCTCCCGCGGCGGCGGCGATCCTCAAGAACTGTCTTCGGTTCGATGTCATTGCCCGAGTCCTTTGCATGGGGAGGCGATTGCGGACGCTTCATGAGGTTTGCACCGCCCGCTGGAGCTAGAGATCCCTCTTGCGGAAGTTCGCGTACGACAACGCCACGAACGCCGCAATGTACGCGAGCGCGGCGGCGGCCAAGGCTCCGAAGCTGGGGTCGGAGCCGGCGCGGCCTATTTCCTGCACCGCCGTCATCACCGTGAGCGAGTCGTAGTACAGCCCCGGAGAGCCCAGCAGGTCCGAGACGGCGCCCGGACTGTAGTTGATCACGGAAAGGGCGAAGTCCCAGTCGCGCATCGTCGCGACGATCCTTGCAACGGACGCGCCCATGTTCTCCAGAAAGAAGAAACCGAGCAGGATGCCGACCGCGGGTCCGCCCGCCCGGACGACCGAAGCGAGCAGGAACGCCGCTCCTCCCCAGATGCCCAGGGCCAGCGCGAAGCCGGTCCATGCCTTCAAGTCCGCGACCGAGGGCGCGGCGGGTCCGTCTTCAGGGGGCAGGGCGAGCATGGACGCCGCGCCCAGCGCCCATGCCGCCGCGAGAGTCGCCGCCACGAGACCCGCCCAGAGCAGCAGCTTGCCGACGAAGAATTCGCCTTTGCTCAAGCCGTCGATGACGTTCTGGCGGGCCGTGCGCCACTTGAACTCCGTTGCGACGAGCAAGGCCAGCCCTATTCCCAGACAGAGGGCGCCCATGGCCGGAGCGCTCAGGGGAACACGCGTCCATCCCCTCGCGGTCGCCAGCGGAATTTCGTCGGCAACGGACATCTTCACGCTGACGATCGTCACGAGCGCGATGGTGGCGGCGTAGATGCCCAGCAGGATCCAGACCGCCAAGCGCTTGCGCGCCTTCAGCGCTTCGTTGCGCGCGAGAATGCCGACCAAGTTGCGCGTTCGTCCTGCGCCTGCCGCCGCCATGCCGTCCCCTCCTGCCGCCGGCCCTCCCTCCCGTGCGCGGCTCAAGAGATGTTCTCCATGGTCGCGCCCCCCGTCATCTGCATGAACACGTCTTCGAGCGACCGGTGCTCGGCGGCCAAGTGGGACGGATGAATGCCGAGCCGGGCCAAGTGGCCGCTGAGGCTTCCGAGATCGCCCGCCGCCAGCGTCGCCACGACGGCGTCGCCCTTGATGCGCACGTCGGAGACGTCCGCGTAGCCCTCGAGCGCTCGGCGCAACTGCTCCAAGTCGTCGGACTTGACCACGACGCTCGTCGTGCCGGCGACGATGTCCTTGACCGCGCCGGTCTCGATGATCTGCCCGTTGCGAATGATGGCCACGTGCGAGCAGGTGCGCTCGACCTCCCAAAGCAAGTGGCTGGACAGGAAGATGGTCTTGCCCTGCTCCGCCAAGTGAAGGATCAACTCCCGGATCGCCGTCATCCCCTGCGGATCGAGGCCGTTGCCCGGCTCGTCCAGCATGATCAAGTCGGGATCGTTGAGCATGGCGGACGCCAAGGCGAGGCGTTGCTTCATGCCCAGCGAGTAGGTCTTGAAGCGGTGCTTGGCGCGGGCGGTCAGGCCGACGAGGCGCAGGCATTCCTCGATGCGCTTGGAGCCGACGCCCTTCAAGTTGGCCGAGACGCGAAGGTTGTCCCGGCCGCTCAAGTACGGATAGAAATTGGGCGTCTCGAGCGTTGCGCCGATGCGGGCCCGGGCCGCGACGAGCGACTTGGGCGTGGACGCGCCGAAGAGGCGAAACGAGCCTCCCGTCGGCCGCACGATGCCCAGCAGCATGCCGAGGGTGGTGGTCTTGCCGCTCCCGTTGGGGCCGAGGAATCCGAACACTTGGCCCTGCTCGACGTCGAACGTGGCTTGGTCGACCGCGACGACGTCCTTGTAGCGCTTGGTGAGGGCGCGCGCTTCGATGATGGCCATGATCTAGGGGGTCAGACCTTCGCGCGGTAGAATGCCGAGGCACGGTAGCTCGCCGCCGCGCGCACGGCAAGCAGCTTCACGCCGACCGCGGCGGGCACGCCCAGCAGGAGGCCGGCGAATCCGAAGTAGAGCCCGCCCAGGGCCAAGGCGAGCAGTAGCCACACGGGGTGCAGTCCGACCGATCCGCCCACGATCCGCGGGCTGATCACGGTTCCCTCCAGCGCCTGCACGCCGCCGTAGACGATCGCGATCTTGAGCAGTCCCAGCCCGGGCTCGCCGCTGGCGAGGGCGATGATCACGGCGGGGACCAGCGCGAGCATCAGGCCCAGGTAGGGCACGATTCCCAGCACGGCCACGGTCGCGCCCAGCAAGAACGCGTAGGGGAAGCCCGTCGCGAGCAAGCCCAGCCACGTCAGTCCGCCCACGACGGCGGCCACTAGGATCTGGCCTCGCAAGTAGCGCGACAGCAACGCGTCGTATTCCCGAAAGCATCGGCGCGTCTCCGCTTGGTACCGCAACGGGACGAGCCCGCCGATCGCGGCGATGACGGCGTCGTAGTCGCGAAGCAGGTACACGGCGAGCACCGGCGTCAGCACCAGATAGCCCGCCACCGTGATCATCGTGCCGAATCCGCGCCCCAGCCCCAGGAACGCGGTCCAGGCGCCGCTGGCGAGCTGCGAGGCTTGGCCGGCCAGCAAGTCCCCGATGGCCTGCCCGTCGATGGCTTGGACGTTCGCCAGAAGCCGCGTCCCGTCCACGAACGGGATATCGGCTTGGGCGGCGCGGGCGGCCAGCCCCACGGCCCAGCTGTGGACGGCCGCCAGGGCGTCCGGGGCCTCGAGCATCAGCTGTCCGGCTTGGCGCAGCATGGCCGGAACGATCACGGCGGCCGCCAGCCCCACCCCCGCGAGCACGGGCGCCAGAATGAGGGCGATGGCGGTCTGCCGTCCGATGCGCGGCCTTGCCGAGAGACGGTCCACCAGCGGGTCCAGCATGTAGGCGAGGACGAACGCCAGGAAGAAGGGCGCCAGCAGCGCGCCGGTCGTCTCGAGCAGCCACAGGAGGATCAGGACGGTCGCGACGACCATGACGTGCGCGTGTCCGCGGACCGAACGGAACGGCGCGAGCAGGACGACGAAGGCGCAGTACAGGAGGAACGGATTGAGGAAGCCCTCGATGCTCATCAGGAAGAGAGCGGCGACGACGGCCAGCAGCGCGGCCTGGAAGATGCGCCAGGAGGTAGGGGTGTTCGCGCGGCGCCCGGCGTCCGGCCCGCCGCCTTCGCCCCGGGCTACCATCCGGCCTTCTCGATGGCCGCGGGAACGTCTTCGACCACTTGGCGCGTGTTGGCGAACGACACGGTCCGGGCCGCTTCGTCCACGGCCAGCCAGCGGCAGTGCGTGATTCCCTCCGAGACTTGGGGCTCGGGCCGGCCGCGTCCCGCCCGCATCAGGAAGTAGGTGCAGTACTTGTGCACGCGCTTGCCCTCCTTGACGAAGAGCCAGTCGGCCGTGCCGATCTTCGGGCCGACCGCGCCCGGGCGCACGCCCGTCTCCTCCTCCACTTCGCGCGCCGCGGCCTCGCGCAGCGTTTCCCCGCCTTCGACGTGCCCCTTCGGGAGCGACCATCGGCCGTCCGCCGTGCCGATCAGCAGCACTTGCCACTCGCCCATCAGCGAACGCGCCAGCACGCCTCCGGCGCTGCGCTCGACGACCGTCCGGACCGGCGGAGACGAGATCATGTCTAGAACACCGAGAACCGCAAGTAGCGGCCCGGGTTCTGGCGAATGTCGGCCAGGAGCGACTTGACTTCCTGCATCGCTTCGGCGGCCTGGTCGGCCAGCGCCGGGTCCGTCAGCAGGCGGCTCAGCGTCCCGTCGCCGTCTTCGGCCGCCGCGGCGAGCCTGTCCAGGCGGGCGAACGTGGAATCGGCTTGGCGCACGGCGGCCCGGAGCTCGTCCACGAAGGCGCCCGCGTCGTCCGTGACGGCCCGCACATTGGCCACCGCGGCCCCCGCGTCCGCGACGACGGTCTCGACCTCGCCCTGCTGGAGCATGGCGTCGATCCGCTCGAAGGAGAGGCGGGCCGCCTGCGCCGCGGCGCCGAGGTCCTGGGCCGACCGCCCCACGCCTTCGGCCAAGTCGTCGAAGCGGCTGGCCTGCTGGTCGATGATCTCCGAGAGTCCGTCGCTGACGGCGGAGATGTTGTCGATGGTGCGGCGCAGGTTCTCGGCCGTTTCCTCGGTGAACGCGACCCGGAACCGGTCCGAGATGACCGTCAAGTTGCGGGCGATCTCGTCGGCGGTGGCCGTCAGGCGCGACACGTCGGGCAAGGCGGCGCCGGGCAGCGCGTCCAAGTCCGGCCGCTCGAGGAACGCCTGCGCCGGGAAGTCCTCTCGGGCGACGATCTCGGCCTGCCAGTCGCCGAACATGGACTCGGGCGCCAGGAGCACGGCGGCCCCGTCGGGCAGCGCCAAGTCCGGCTGCACGGTCATCTCGATCACGACGGCGTCGCCTCCCGGCGCGATGGCCACGCCGTCGACTCTTCCGACGTCCACCCCCCGGAACTTGACCGACGCTCCCGCGACCATCTGGCCCGCCGACGGCGCGACCGCCCTGACGGCCTGCCCCTCGCTGCCCCATCCGCCCATGAGCCACAGCGTCCCGGCGACGCCCGCCGTGATTCCCAGGAGCGCCACGGCTCCGACCAGCGCGTCTCGTCGTCTGTCCATCGTTCGTCTCCCTTCGGTGCGGTCAAGCATAGTACAGCGCGGGGTTCCCTTCCACGAAACCGCGGACCACCGGATCGTCGGCCGCCGCCACCTCGTCGGGCGTGCCGGTGAACCAAGCGCGCCCTTCGTGGAGCAGCGTGATCCGGTCGGCCACGCGAAAGGCGCTGGTCATGTCGTGGGTGACCACCAGCGCCGCGACCCCCAGTTCGTCTCTCATGCGAAGCATCAGCCGGTCCATGGAGGTCGTGGTCACCGGGTCGAGACCGGTCGTGGGCTCGTCGTACAGCAGATACTTGGGAGACGTGGCGATCGCGCGGGCCACGCCGGCTCGCTTGCGCTGGCCGCCCGACAAGTCGGCGGGACGACGGTCGCCCATCCCCTCCAAGCCGACCAGCGCCAGGCACTCGTCAACCCGATCACGAATCTCGCGGGCCCGGCGTCCTCCGGCTCTGCGCAGGCCCATAGCGACGTTCTCGGCCACCGTCATCGAGTCGAAGAGCGCGGCGAACTGGAACACGTAGCCGACCCGGCGCCGCAACTCGCCGAGCGCGCGCCCGTCCAGCTCGTGGACCAGGCGGCCGTCCACCTCCACGGTCCCGGCGTCGGGCCGCACCAAGCCGACGACGTGCTTGAGCAGCACCGACTTGCCCGCGCCCGACGGACCCACGACCACGGCCGTCTCGCGCGGTCCGGCGTCCAGATCGAAGCCCCGCAGGACGGCGGTGGACCCGAACGACTTGCGGAGACCGCGAATTCGGATGCTCACGACGCTTCTGCGCGGTGGGATTGGTCGCCGTGGTGGGGCGAAGCCGCGGGGTTGCTTGCGCGAGCTGGGCAGACCGCTTGGAACGCGGGGGGCTTGCTTGCGCGGACCGGGCCGACCGGCTGGGACGCGGGGGCGCTCGGCGGGCCTACAGCAGGGTGGCCGCCCATACCGCGTCCAGGAAGAGAATGATCATGCTGGCCGCCACGACCGCCCGCGTGGCGCATCGTCCCACGCCCTCGGCGCCGCCCTTGGCGTTCATGCCGCAGAAGCAGCCCACGCCGGTCACCACGAGTCCGAACGACACCGACTTGATGACGCAGAACCACACGTCCCACGGCTCGAAGAAGAGGCGCAACCCCTTGACGAACTCGGCCGACGACATGTCCAGCAGCTGAAGCGCCGCCCCCCAGCCCGAGAGAATGCCCGCCGTCACGGCGAGCAGCACGACCACGGGAAACATCAGCGTCCCGGCGAGCACGCGCGGGGCCACGAGGTAGGCGACCGGGTCGTAGGCGAGCGTCTCCAGCGCGTCCACCTGCTCGGTGACCCGCATCGTGCCCAGCTCGGCGGAGATGTTGGCGCCGACGCGGCCTGCCAGCGTGAGCGCCGTCAGCACCGGCCCGAGCTCGAGGATCATGGTCTTGCTCACCAGAACGCCGACGAAGTAGAGCGGAATGGCTCCCGTCAGCGTGTACGACGCCTGGAGCGACATGACGATGCCGGTGAACGTGGCGATGAAGAGCGCGATCGGCACCGAAGCCACGCCCACGCGCGCCATCTGCGGCGACAACTGCGGCCCCCACATGCCCGCCTTGCCCAGCGACCGGCACGTGGCCAGCCCCAGCCGCGCGACCTGGCCGACCGTCGCCAGACCGTTCGTGGCGGCGCGACCGACTGCCGCGAGAGCGTCGGCGACCCGTTCAACCATGCAGAATCATAACGCGCCGACAGCAACTGGCGGCAGTGCCCCCCCCTCCCTCCTAGCGCGAGGCCGCGAACGGCTTGAGCGTGAACGACACGCGGTCGAGCGCGGGCTGGAGGCTGTCCGGCTTGCTCCAGTGGACCTTGACGGCGCGCACGGCGCCGCGCGTGGCGACCGCGACCTCGACCGCCAAGCCTTGCGCCGGGCTCCGGATGAGGGTCTTCGCCACGCGGCCGGGCTCCGAGCGCGGGCTGCGCGCCGGGTTGCGGAAGAGCGTCTTGGTGGACTGCCGCCCCGAGGGGAGGAGGCGCGTCACCCGGATTTGGTCCAGCCAATCGGGCGCGTAGGCGATGTCGTAGGCGAATCCGCGCTGGTCTTCGCCGGCGCCCTGGCGGCTATGACGGGCCATCGCGACCGGGCGCGGCCGGCACGGCGGACTTGACGATCACGGCGGCAGTCGCAATCCTTGAGGAGGTTCCAGACGTTCTCAGCGGTTGCCGAGCGGCGAACGCAGTCCCAAGGCTCCCCCGGCCCGCCTTCCCTGCACGATCTTCAGGTACGCCGTCCATCGCGTCGCGCTCCTTCCGCGCGGCCTTCGGTGTCGGCTTTCCCCAGCATTCCCCCGATGGAAATCGCCGAACTCGCGAACAGCTCGGTCGCGGAACTCCGCGAGCACGCCGAGACGCTCAACATCCCGTACTACGCCACCCTGCGCAAGCCGGAACTCGTCTTCCGGATTCACCAGGGCCTGGCCCCAGCCGATGCCGTTCCCACCATCGAAGGCGTGCTGGACATCCGGCCCGAAGGCTACGGCTTCCTCAGGTCGGGACAGTGGCAGTATCAGTACGGCCCCGACGACGTCTACGTCAGCCCGGCCCACATCCGCCGCTTCTCGCTGCGCAAGGGCGACACGTTGGCGGGACGGGTGCGCCCCCCGCGCCGCGCCGAGCGCTACCTGGCCCTCGCGTCGGTCGAGCGCGTCAACGGCGACTGCGCGGAGGGACTGGGCGACCGCGCCACCTTCGATTCGCTCCGTCCCGGCTACCCGGAAGGCCGCCTCACGCTGGAGTCGCCCGGCGGCAGCGTCGCCATGCGCATCATGGATCTGATCGCGCCCGTGGGGATGGGACAGCGCGGCTTGATCGTGTCCCCTCCCAAGGCCGGCAAGACCACCATCCTGCGCGAGATGGCCCAGGCGATTTCCGTCAATCATCCCCGCGTGGAGCTCGTCGTCCTCCTCATCGACGAGCGCCCCGAAGAGGTCACCGAGATGGAAGAACTCGTGGCCGGCGACGTCCTGGCGTCCACCTTCGACGAGCCGCCACGCCGCCACCGTCAAGTCGCGGAGATGGCCCTGGCCAAGGCCAAGCGCCAAGTGGAGCACGGCCGCGACGTGGTGATCCTGCTCGATTCCATCACGCGCCTGGCGCGCGCCTACAACACCCTCGCCCGCCATTCCGGCCGCATCCTGTCCGGCGGACTCGACGCCAAGGTCCTCCAGCACCCCAAGCGCTTCTTCGGTTCGGCCCGCAACATCACCGACGGCGGCTCGCTGACCATCGTGGCCACCGCCTTGGTCGACACCGGCAGCCGCATGGACCAAGTGATCTTCGAAGAGTTCAAGGGCACGGGCAACATGGAGCTCGTCCTCGACCGCCGAATCGCCGACCAGCGCGTGTTCCCCGCCATCGACCTCAACCTCTCCGGAACCCGCCGCGAGGAGCTCCTCCTCAGCAAGACCGAGCGGAACCGCACCTTCCTGCTCCGCAACTTCGTGGCCGACATGCCGCCCGCCGACGCCGTGGAGTTCCTCGCGCAGCGCCTGGACCGACACGACACGAACGCGGAGTTCCTGGACGCGATGGCGGCGGGGGAGTAGGGGGGCGTCCCAGCGCGAGGCGACTGTCTTCCGCTGAGTCACAAGGAACCTAATGGTCGCCGAATCGGATCATGCAATCGTCAGGGTACGTGCCACGGCGGTGCTTTCGACCTTCGCGTTCTACTTGAATCAATCCCTTTTCTTCCATTGGCTGGAGGACGGGTCTCCTGAGCTGACCGCTGTGATAGAGGGTCTTGTCCGACTTCACGAAGTCGAGCACCTCCTTCATTGGTGTCCACCCTTTGCTACCGAATCGTTCCAATAGCGCCGATTGCAATGGATCGCAATTCGCAATTCCGAAAAGAATCGTCTGATTGGCTGTTTCTCCTTGGAAGCTGTAATCTCCGAATGGGCATACCTTCCAGATGGCTTGCTTCATTTTGTCGCAACCGGTAAGGTCCTGTGTGGCGAAGAATATGGAATACTCAATCTTTTTGCCCTTGTAGAGGTCGAAGCTCAGCACATATCTTGCACCTGCGGCTTTCAGTCTCTTCTTGTACATCTGATACAATTCTTTCCGTCTCTTGTCAGGTGCAGTGTCGTTGACGGACGTCCACTCCGGACCGAAGATGTCATCCATATAACGTCTGAAGGACATGGAACGGAATCGATTCATGCGACTCCACATGATGGTGATGTAGAGTTCGCATTTTGGATTTGCCAAAAGCCCTTCAATGACTTCCATGCTAAAGTCCTTCACGCCGAACGGGTCGATCATTATGAATGCCGGCGCAAGCCGCTTGTGGCGTCCTTTGAGATCTTCCAGAAGGTTCTTCATTGTAGGATCAAAGTCTTTGTTGATGACAACTGCCTTCATTTTACTCGGAGGCTCTTCCCTTGTTTCGGTGGGCGTCGTAGGATGGAGGAGAGCGACGGCGTGACTCTGGGAGCGAGGAGAGGCGGATGGAACTGCGGGCGTGGGTGGAGCGGCTGATGGGTCTGGGGCCGGAGTGGCGGATCGAGCGGGTGGACGAGGACTCGGAGCGGCAGGAAGCGCGGGTGGTGCTGGCGCGCGAGGCGGGTTCGGCGTTGCGGTGTCCGGAGTGCGGGCGGGCGTGTCCGGGCTACGACGCGCGGCGGCGGGAGTGGCGGGGGCTGGACGCGTGGGGGTACAAGACGTTCGTGGTGTACGACGTGCCTCGGGTCGAGTGTCCGGAGCACGGGGTGATGACGACGCGGGTGCCGTGGGCGGAGGGGCGGTCGAGGTACACGGCGGCGTTCGAGTCGCTGGCGATCGGCTGGCTTCGCGAGGCGAGCGTGCTGGCGGTGTCGCGGCGGCTGCGCTTGAGCTGGACGGCGGTCGACGGGATCATGGAGCGCGCGGTGCGGCGGGGCTTGGCGCGGCGCGAGACGCGCGCGGCGCGGCGGCTGAGCGTGGACGAGACGTCGTTCAAGCGGGGCCACCAGTACGTGACGGTGGTGTCGGACTCGGACACGAAGGACGTGCTGCACGTGGCGCCGGGCCGCGGCCGCGAAGCGCTGGAGGCGTTCTACCGCAAGGTGGGCAAGCGGCGGCTGGCGGCGGTCGAGAGCGTGTCGATGGACATGTGGCGGCCCTACGTGGCGGCGACGGAGGCGTGGGTGGCCGGCGCGCGGCGCAAGACGGCGTTCGACCGCTTTCACGTGGCCAAGCATCTGGGCGACGCGGTGGACAAGGTGCGGCGCGCCGAGCACAAGGAGCTGCAGGCCGCGGGCAACGCCGTGCTGGCGGGCACGCGCTGGCAGTGGCTCCGGGGCGCTCGCAAGAAGACGCACGCCGAGAAGCTGGCGTTCGCCGAGCTGCGCAAGAGCGTCGAGCGCACGTCGGAGGCCTGGGCGCTCAAGGAGGCGGCGGCGAAGCTGTGGGGATACCGCAGCCGCGGCTGGGCGGAGTCGGCATGGTTGCGTTGGCTGCAATGGGCGTCGGCCTCCGGGCTCGCCCCGGTCAAGAAGGCGGCGGCGATGGTCCGGACGCACCTGTGGGGCATCGTCAACGCTGTCGTTCTCAACGCGACCAACGGCCCGGCCGAGGGCGTCAACAGCCGCATCCAGGCCGTCAAGGCCCGGTGCCGCGGCTTCCGCAACCAGGACCGCTTCGCCGCCGCCATCCTCTTCCACCTCGGCGGCCTCGACCTCGCTCCGCGCCCCGCCCAGCTCTGAGCTCCCGTGTCCGTCCCCCTGCCCGCTCCGATTCCACGCCTCCCCACCACATCAGGCGAAGAGCCTACTCGGAAAGTTCGGCTCCCTTGCGTCAACCAGTGATTGAAGATGCTTGGCGCGGTCAGGCCGTTCCTCGATGAACGCAAGAAGGACCTCCGCCCTGATCCTGGGAGCTGCGCTGTGACTCGCGAAAGTCTCCATCGCGATGACCGGCGATCCCGGTTCTCCGCCAGCGTACTCGCCGGGACCGGCAAAGCCGTCGATGAACACTATCCGTCCTTGAGTAGTGCCAAGAATAGGAAACCATGCATTGAGGTATTCCTTCAAGACGCGATGCTTGCCTATCGTGTGAGCGTCACGGGGCCACAGTTTGTCCTTGGGCTTCATCGTCCCGTGCTCGCCTCTGCATCGGCGGCGCCGCTCAACGCGAATGCCGGAAACTCGTCCCAATCCCTGCCGTCCAACTGTCGGCCTCCCGCCTTCGGAGTTCGGCCGCCCCATTGCTTGAAGAAGAACGGTATGGCGCTTGTAGCACAGTGGTCTCGGACGGTGCGCACCCATTCGGGGGCCATCTGACGGGAGTCGGGACCGCTTTCGCCCCCGACGATCACCCAGTGGAGCTTCGGAGGAGCGTCCTCGGCACGGAGGCCGGAGCGGTTGCCATGGCCGGGGGCGTCGCTACGACCGGTGTCGCCGCCGCTTAGGAAGCCGGACAGGTCCAGCGGCCCGATCAGCGGCTCGCAGCTCAAGAAGCGCACCGCGGCTCGGACGGCCAGCAAGTGCCGCACCCGGTAGGCGACCGCCTGGTTCTCGACCGAGGTGCCGATCCAGATGTGGGACGGCAGCCCGGTGGGGAACAGATCGGCGTGCCGCGTGACGAACTTGGCGGCCCTTGCCGGGCGCTTGGTCAGGACCTGATAGACGTGACGGCCGACGCCGAGCATGACTTCGAAGCACCGCCGGACGAAGTCCTCGGGCACCTCCTTGTGGAAGAGGTCGGACATCGAGTTGACGAAGATGCGCCGGGGGCGCCGCCACGAAGCCGGGATCGACAGTCGTTCCGGCCAAGTGCGAACCGCGAACGGGTCCTGTCGGTTCGCCGCCGTGTTCACGACCGGGAGGCGCGCGCGATAAGTGTCCGCCAGCAACCGTCTCGACAGGCGGGCGGCGTAGCAGTGGTCGCAACCAGCGGAGACGCGGGTGCACCCGGTCGTCGGGTTCCACGTGGCGTCGGTCCACTCGATGGAGGTGCGTTCGGGCACGGTGGCTCTCCTGGTCCAGGCGGGTCCAGCGGTCCGGTGCGGGTCGTGAGGTCGACTTCTCGGCCGAGAGCCAAAGATAATGCTTCGATTTTAGTCGGCAACTGCTTCGAAGCCGACCACTCCGGCCCGGTGGTCATTTGACAGCGGGCCGGTCAGGCGGGCGGAGCGACAGCGACTCAGGTTGGCCAGTGTCGCGCCGGGAATGCACCCGCGTACTCGTCCGGCAAAGAAAAGAGCGCGGGCAAGGTCATCCTCGCAACCCAGGGGCCGCCAGCCAAGCTTGAGGTCTGACGGCGCTCCGGCCGGATCGGTCCTCATGAACGCGGGCCGGTCGCCATGACGCTGTTTGGTGGAGGACGAGAACCTGAAGCAGCACTCAGGTAGTGCACGATCCTGGACGAAAGAAGCGGATAGGCACGTGAGTCGAGCTGTCGTGCTAGCTGTTTCGGAATTTCATCATCCATCGTCTGCAAGCGTGCCGCCGCTCCGCCCGGACCTCGCATGGGCATCCGCGGAATGCCGGGTAGCATCTGGCCGACCATTCGGTGCTCCTCTTCGATGCCGTCCATCCCGCCCACAAACACGGCCCCAGCGACGTGCCCGAAAGCCAGCATCTGCCGCCGCATCGTCCTCAGAGTGCGGTCTAGGTCGCCACGTTTCTCCGTCCAATGGATTTCTCCATAGCCGAGGTCTGCCAGCTCTTGAGTCTCCGGCGTAATTCGCTCGCGAAACCACTCCGACTGAAAGATGTCCACCGAGTGCTTGGAGCGATGCTCCAAGGCGATCGCCAGCACTAGCGGCGTGATGGTGGGGTGACCTCCGAACAGCAACCTGCCGTTGCGGGACAGCACAGCCCGTACCAGCGCCGTCACGGCATCGGCGACGCCAGATGGATCGGAAGGTCCCACCGTCTCTCCTCTCTCGCCAGAAGGGAAGCTCGCCGACAGAAAGACATGGCGTCCTGCCAGTGCATTCATCACTAAGCCGCCACCTCCTGGGTCCATGTGTCGATCGACTTCACCGCCAATTGGGTGGCTCGTCCAATCCATTCCAGGACGGCTTGCTTCCGTTCGTCAACGCGTCCTCCTCCATGCACGACGGATGCCGATGCGTTGGCAGGTTCAGACGAACTGATTCTTGTCCGGAGCATGTCAAGCGCATACATGTCGTGCGGTCGTGGGCGTCGGGGCGTAACGCGGTAGACTGAGGGAATGCTGTCAGTCGACAGCACCTGTATCGTCCATGGCTCAATCGGAGTCCACGTGCGGCCAAGCTCCTCAAGTTTCCCCGTGAGCGAACCCAGCATCTGTTCGCGTCGCCTGCGAATGGCTCGTGCGTGGGCGAACTCGATCCTTTCGATGAGCTTGTTCCATGCGCTGTCGGCGAGTTGTCCGCTCGATAAATCTTGTGGCCGTAGATCAATGCGAAAGGCATCGTCAATCGAAAGGATCGGTTGGCATGCACCGGGCAATGAGACGGCCAGTATCTCGATTCGATGTCGTAGAGCGTATGCGATCTCGTACTCGACCCACTTGGATTTCGCGAGTCCAGGACTCTCCAAGAGAACCATGAAGGCCTTGTCAGCCAACTCTTCGTCGATTTGCTTTCTGAAGTCGCTCCCAGGAGAAACTGCAAATCGATCAAGAAACACGTCGAATCCTGATTGTACAAGCAATCGATGCAGCTGCTCCGCCAGAAGGCCGGAATCTCGACGCACGTACGACAGAAACACCCTGCGCTCTTTCTCGACAAGTCCGAGCATCCCCAAGAGAGTTGTCACGGCTCGCGCGGAAGCATCATCCCAGTTGATCGCATTGAGTTGCGAGATAGATGACGGAAGCTTCTCATGGACTTCACCAGGATCGTCTCGTCGCACGATTGGAAGAATCGGGAAATGCAACTTGAGCGCCCGGTTCAATGCCTGGCGAACGCCTTCGTTCTGTCGGCCGGCTTTGTTGCCCAGATAGGCGACGACGACGTGAGCTTCGTCGGATGACGGAAGCGCGGTGCAACAGCGCAGAACACCAGAGCGTCCCAAGAAATCGTCGGCTGCCCGATTTACAGCATTGACGATGTCGTCCTTGAACCGGTCCAGCTCACTGTGCAGAATAACAACTCTATAGAAACAAGACATGGGACGCGCGTCCGTCAGTCGTGGTCTTCACGTATTTGCATTGCTTCGTCAATTTTCGATGCAAGATTGTCTTTAATCCAAGCATAGCGATCTTGACTGGTCGATCCAGCCGGATCATGACACCTCACAATGGACGAAAGTACTTTGCCGTCCATTTTCAGATGACCGAAAGGATTCTTTCCGCGGTTCGACACTTTTCCGTTGCGATCCTTTAGCCCGTGGATGCGAATCCCGACCACGCCCTTGCCGGCCTTCCAAGCCTTTTTGATCTCGTAGTCGATCCACTTTCGGCCTGCCGTGTTGGTGCCCACCAACACGACGGCACAGGATCGACCGTGCATCTGGTCGTCGATCCATTTCTTGATGGCGTTCTCGCCTTTCTTGGTGATGGCCTCCCAATCGTTGTCAGTCGCGGGGCGGTTGCCTTCAACGACACCGATATTGCGCACTTGGCTCGCTCGCCAGTTGTCCGGCAGGTAGTGGAAACTATAGAATACTCGTCGCTTCACTTGGTTGACTCCTTGTCGGGGAGGTTCCGTGGGCCGCGGGCACCATCCCATGGAACATCAGTCCGGCACGACGCCCCGCTTGGCGTACTACACGATAACGCCAAGAACCGGGGAGTAGCAAGCGAGGGGACCCGGCGGCCGCGTCTTGCTGGAACTCCGGCCCGGTCGCCGTCGGCCGCGGCCCAGTCAAGCAGGCGGGAGCGTCAGCGCGCCATGGCGACTGCTCTGGCGCGGGGCCGTGCACCCACTCAGCCAGAATGCCCCCCACCCTCGTAATGGCGCGCCAGGGCGTCGCCGCCGAAGTCGTTCTCCAGGTCGCGCCAGACCGAGTGGACGTGGTTGGCGTCGTCCTGCGTGTTGTCGTACTCGACGAGGAAGGCGGGCGCGTGGATGCGGTAGTAGTGGCCGTGGCCGGGCTCGGTCGGGCCGGCCCACGCGAAGTAGAGGTCGCTGGGCGGCGTCTCGTCGCGGATGCGGGTCGTCCAGGCGCGGGCGGCGTCGGACGCCATGTTGCCCACGTACTCGTCCAGCAGAAGGAAGAGCGTCTCGCGCTGGTCGTCGGTCATCTCGCTCGCTGGCAGTCCCTCGAACGATTCCAGGCGCGCCTCCCGGTCCGAGCCGGTGATGATGTCGCGAGGGGCCTGCGCCGCCACGACCGCCTTCGCGCGCTGCTCCGCCGACAGGCTGGTCGCCAGGGACCGGGCCAAGTCCTCCTCCCTGCCCAGGGGCCGCCATCCGGCCTTGGGGCCCGACGGCACGCGGGCCGGGTCGGCGCCCATGAACGCGGGGCCGGTTACCGTGACCCTGTTGGCGGGGGACGAGAAGTTGAGCGACAGGTGGTGCCCCTCGAAGCGCCATGCCCATGCTTCGTCGGGCGACGGCGTGCCGAACACGGTGACGTAGTAGTCCTCCGGGTCCCGGCGTCCGGGCCGGCCTTCGAGGATTCCCAGGATGCGCTCCAGCTCGATCACGGCGTTGGCCTTCAGGTAGCCCTGGGCGCTCGTGGTCGCCTGCAACAGCGCGTGCGCCGCCGTCCGTTGCTCCAACGTCATGTCCTTGAGGGGAAGCCCGTTGCGGCGCCGGGGCACAAAGTGCCAGTCGAAGCGCTCGGGGTCGGCCAGGGGATAGACGGCCTTCTCCAGGGCGGTACCGTCGAGCAGCGCGAGGAAGGCTGCGGCGGCGTCGGCGGGAGTGGGAGAGGCGTGAGGGTGCGTCGCAGGGGCGTTGCGGCCGGATTCGGGCGGTGTCGGCGGCGACTCGCTCGGCTGGAAAATCGGATCGGCGTTTCCTTCCGGTGCGGCGGACGCTTCGTGCACCGAGCCCTCAGAGGCGCTTCCGGCGGCGCTGCGGAGCACGAGGGCGCTACCGGCGGCCAGGACGACTCCGCCCAACAGCACGGCGGCCGGGATGGACCGGCTGCTCATGGTGCGCCATCCGACTGGATGCAGGCCGAGACGGTCTGCGCTTCGCCCAGCGTGGGCGTCAGGGCGCCGCTTCGCGGCTTTGCCGATTTTCGCTTCCGGTGGGGTCATCGTGGTCCTGCTCCGGATGAGGGATGGAAGGAGGGTGCGCACAGGGCGACCAAGCGGAGAAAACGGCCAGCCCACAAGCGGCAACGGCGTCCGGGCGTGCGACACCTGATCGCTGGCGGCGCGTCGAAACATGGAGACCCGCGCCGAGTTCGGCCATCCTAACGGTTCCGGTTGGCCGCGGAGCCAGACCGGAGGCGCGGTTCATTGCTCCGCCTCGGCAGGCGTGAGCGCCAGCGGTTGGCCCAGCCCGCAGGCCGCTTCCAAACGTGGCCGATCCAGCCATCCAAACGCCCGTCCTGCGGACCCATCTTGTCGGGGACATGCTCCGTCCGCCGGCGCCGTGCCCGCCGAACGAACCGGGCGGAGCCTCCCGGCGTCCAGTTCCGGAGCCGGCAGCGAACCCGCATTCGGCCGGGGAACGGAGGGGCCGCGCATGCCCGACCAGCCCAAGCACGGCGAGAAGGACCGCGTGTACAAGCAGTTCTACTCGTTCGCGGAGGTCGTGGAGGAGGTCGTCGTCGAGATCGTCGGCGAGTCGGTGGGCGGCGACTGGGTGGGCGCCCTCGACTTCGGCACCCTCGAGCCGATGCCGACGGAGTTCGTGGACGCGGAGCGCGAGACGGTCCGGCTGGTGGACATGGCGTGGCGGGTGCGGTTCCGAGACCGCCCGCTCTGGCTCGTGCTGCTCTTCGAATTCCAGTCGAAGACGGACAAGAGGATGGCGTCGCGCGCGTTGCTCGAGACGGCGCTGTGCTACCAGAGCTTGGCTGAAGGCCGGGGCGCCGGAGCGGAGGGAGAGGCGAACGCGGTGCTGTTCGTGGTGGTGAAGAGCTTCGAGGGCAGGTGGAAGGGGCCGCTGAGCAAGGCGAGCGAGGTCGAGGAGCTCGTGCCCGAGGAGCTGAGACCGTTCATGTACGGCCAGCGGGTGGTGCTGCTGGACGAGGAGGCGGAGGCGGCGAAGGGCGCGTCTCTCGACCTGCGCACGGCGGGGCGCCTGCGCGCGGGCTTGGCGCTGCGCTTCGAGGAGGACCCGGAGCGGATCGCGCAAGCGTTGGCGGCGCTGCAGGAGCTCGAGGTCACGCCGGCGTTGCAGGAGGCGTACGTCGCGTGGATTCGCCTCCAGATGATAGATTGGAACGGGTCGGGGGAGACGATCGGATGGCTCAACACGCTGAAGGAGGCGACCAAGATGTACACGAACCACATCTCGAAAGTGGCGCGGGCGGCCGAGGCTCGGGGCGAGGCCCGCGGCCAAGAACTCGGGGAGGCGCAAGGGTTGCGTCGGGCGTACGTCGAGACGGCGAAGTGGAAGTTCGGCGCGGATGTGGCGGAACGGCTAGCAAACGAGCTGGCGGAGGTGACGGACTGTCTTCGACTGGCGCGGCTGGGTCGGCTTGTGGCGGAGTGCGAGACGGGCGACGAGTTCATCGCCAAGGCGGTCGGCCACTAGGCAAGCAGGTCTCAGAGGGCCACGCCCGGCCGCGTCGGCGTCGGTGACGCCGCCGACCTTCAGCGCCCCCTCCGCCGCGCCCGTTGCGCGGCCGCCTTCTCCACGAGCCGGCGCAGCTCGGCGATCGGCTCCGGGTGGTCGTCCACTTGCAGGCGCAGGACGACATCGTTGTTGAGCCAGACGCCGCCGCCCTCGTGGACGACCAGCATCGCAGCCGACTGCATTCCGCGGGTGTCGCCCCCGGCGGCCTGTCCCGCTTCGAGGGCGGCCTGGAGGCGGAGCGAGAGGTGCCCGCGCGCGGACTCGAAGGCGGCCACCATGTCGTCCACGACGGCGGGGCCGGCCAGAATGTTGCCCTGGGCCGAGCAGTGCTCGCCGATCCGGTGGCCCGCCCACTCGCTGGCGCGGGGGCCGGTGTGGGTCGCCACGTCGCCCGCGGCGCTCATGACGGAGAACTGGCGGCCTTGCTTGGTCCATCGCTCGGGATCGGGGTCCGGATCGCGGGCCAGCACTTCGCGCACCACCTCGTCCGGCGCCAAGCCCTGCCGCAACAACTCCAGCGCCTGCGGTCCGTAGCTCACGTCCACGATCGCCTGCGTGGCGACCACGCCCACGCCCGCTTCGCCCCAGATCACGCCGTTGCCGACCGAGAACACCCTGGACTGGACCGCCACGCCGACCTCTCCGGTGGCCGGGTCGAAGCCCACAATCGAGAAGGTGGCGACGGGCGGCCATGAGGCGGCGGGACCGTCCTGGGCGGCCAAGGCGGGAAACGGCTGGAGCGCAAGGACGGCGAGGAGTGCGAGGACGGCGAGGGGAGCGCGGAGGCGGACAACCGCGGCCGGGCGGGACTGGCGGAAGTGGCGGGGAGAGGTCTGGCAGGGAGAAGTCATGTCGGCAACGTAGCCTCCGGCGGACGGCCGGGCCACTCCTGGACGCCCTGAATTAGGTCCCCGGTAGGTGCGCGCCGTCGGCATTACCGGTGGCCTCCGAGCCTTCGCGGGCGTTCGCTTCCCGTCGGCGTGAGGCGGTATCGCTGCTTGCCGCTGCGCACCTTGTCGGGGATGGTCATTCGATCAGTCCGGCTCGCAGGGCAGGGAGCAGATAGGCTTCGCGGCGGGCTTGTCCGGCTACTTGAGCGGTCGCCTCTTGGACTTGCTCGGTAACTTGAGCGGTCGCGTTCTCGACTTGAGCGGTCGTCTCCGCAACTCGACTTGGCCTGGCTGGCTCGGCCACTTGAGCGGTCGCTTCCTGACTTACTCGGTGACTTGTTCGGTCGCGTTGTCGACATGCTCGGTCGTCTCCGCCACTTCGTCGTCGTTTGCCTCGGTGACTTCCCCGGTGACTTCCCCGGTAACTTCCCCGGTCGTTCGTCCGACTTCCCCGGTAATTTCCCCGGCAGCCTCTCTTGGGGAGGACGCTGGAACCTCGCGAACCGTCCCCGCCTCGCGGCGCCAGCCGCACTTCCGGATTCGGTCGGAGGTGACGGTGACGAAGCGGCCCACATCGAACTCCGGTTCCGGGCAGTCCTGCTGGCGGACGCTGCCCCGGATGCGGCGGATTCTCATCCCTGCCTTCTCGATGAAGTCGATGTAGCGGAGCAGGTCCGAGATGAGCGGGTTCCGCCGAATGCTCGCGTCTCCGAGGTCGGCCGGGGGGCTCCAACGCCACGCATACGGGAGCACATGGTGCAGGGCACTGACGCCCCCCCCCTCGTGTCCGATCTTGTAGATCGTCACTTTCACGTCGAAGTGCCGGTTCCGTGGAAACTAGGTCACCGACATGACCTCGTGCGCATCAACGGGCGTGCCGTTTCCACTCTATCCGTTCGCTAGGAGAATTGCCGAGATATTCGCTAGAAGAATTACCGAAATGATGATAACTGTTACGATTCCCAGCAACAGACCGTTTCGGAGACAATTAAATGCGGCGACATTCCAGTTGTGCTTCTTCATATTGGCCAATTCTTGACAAAACACCTCGTGAGAAAGTATGTTTGCGTCTCGTATCCCACGGAATTCAAATTCTGTCCCTTTGCCAAACATCGTGGAGGTCTGATTCGCCTGCAATGTAATGTACCACCCAATCAACACATACAGCAACGAGACAAGAAGCCCAATGATTCCAATCCATGTTCCAATGATTCCGACCCAGGTCCAGTCGATTCGGATGAGAAGGGTGGCCAACAGTCCTGCGAAGGCAATCGTGCCCAATAATCTCTGTCCTAGTCTGTCCGTCTTTGCTTCAATCGACTCAGCTCGTTTGTGTTCTTGCTGAAGCCGCGTCGTCAGCACCCACAGTGGAATGGCTCCATAGGGCGATGTTTCATTATCAATGCGCAAGTCGATGTCGCGATTTGCTCGGCACGCCTGCCAAAATGGCATCGCTCTATCCCAAAGGCCTAACGTCCAAGACATTACTCGGGCACCAAAGGACCTCCTATCTGTTTTACGCGTTCGCAAGTGTCAACCAAGTTGCCAGAGCGACATCAATTGGCCGATCATCTGTTGCCAGCCAGCTCCATTCGCCCGTCGGATTGACCTCAATGAAGAAGACGCCCTTGTCGTTCTCGACCAGGTCTATGGCTGCAAACGACAAGCCCAAGTTCCGAACGAGCTCCCGGCACTTGTGCTCGATGTCTGGCGCCAGGCGACAGGAATCATAGACAAGTTGATTCTTGGGGGTCACGCGCCAATCGCCTTCTATGCCTTTCCCGTCTTTTAGTACACGAACGGCAAATACATGATCGCCTACAACAGTAACTCGCAAATCCTTCTTGTTTCTTATCACTTGTTGCGCGATCACGGGTGCGGTTGCGATGCTGGCATCGGTCAGGTTGGTCCGATGAAGAATTGTCGTATATGTGAATAAGCTTTGCTCGCCCTCATCTAATAGCACCGTGTCCAGCGATTTGATCGCCAAGTCATTAGGAAAGACCGCGTCGATGTTTTCTATGTCATTGGTGATTAGAGTGCGAGGTACACGAAATCCCACTTGATCAGCTGCTGCCAACTGATAAGGCTTGGATTCCGCCCGATATGTTGCAGATGGGTGATTCATCCAGAGAGCCTCGTCAAATATCGACAGAGATCTGAGGAACGCCATCCATTGCGATCGGTCCAGTTGCTCGTCCACGGATAATGGAATGCCGGGCGAATTCCTGTGAAAAATCGGAGCTCTATACCACACCGACTTGAGATTCTCAACGGCGTGTCGCCCAACAGGCCCACTGATTTGCATCGTCGGACCTAAGGGATCGACCGTTATCCGATGTTTTGCCAAGTCTTCTCTGTTGAGACGAACATAAGATACATCCGTTGCCTCTAGCCTAGCTGCAACCATGTCGGCGGCCAGATCGTACAAACTCGACAAAATCAGAACTTCTGGAGTACTTCTCTTCTTCACGATCCCTTCATATCCTCGCCAGTCTCGATGTCGTGCTTTTTCGTTGCCGCCCGGTATGCCGGGTTCAATACCATTGGCTTGCCGTCCTTGATCCAGTAGCCTCGGGCCGGGTCGTACACGGCGCCGGGAGGCATGTCGACGATTTCTCTTGAGGGATGTCGAGAGGCGAGATCGATCAGGATGTGCATGGTCGTCTCCTTCGGGGAATGTGGCGCAGGTTTCGGCGGAGCAACGGGGCACGACGGCGAGGCCAGCGGGCACGGGGCTAGCGGAGAGCCGGCGACTTGCCGCACGCAACGCCGAGGGGAAGATAATGGAAGCTCCGTTTCGGTTCAAGAAATCGGTGCGCGTCGAGCTTCGTGCCGACGAGGCGTCGGGCGTCATTTTCTGGGCGGGCTGGTGCGGACGACCTGGCTGCTGGCGACGCCGGGAGTCGGGGCGATCACGGGCGGGAGGCCGGCAGCAGTCGGTTCGACAGCTCCTCGGCATGGCAGTGCCCAGACGGGCGGGCATCCCGTCGCAGGGGAAGGCGGACCGACCCAGGCCCGACATCTCGGTGGCGGTGCGCGGCGCGGCACGGGCTTACGAGGACCACCGAGTCATGCCGTCCTGAATTCGATCGCGGACAGCTTCACCTTCGGTGCCCGGCGCGACAAGCGAAGCATCTCCACGCCGACGACTTCGCCCGACTCGTTGTAGTCGAGAACGACGCCGGGCGCGATCTCCTCGGACTCGGCGATGGTCGAATCGTCGAGTCGGAGGTGTAGCGCGTCGGCGGTCTTGTCGACACGCAGCTTCATCAGCCCAGCTCCTCCAGCCGCCGAGTCAGCCGAGTCCGGTACGCCGCTGGCAGGGCGTTGAGCGTGAAGTCCTCGTAGATGACCGCGAGGTCGGCCGGGCGGAGCCCCCAGGCGCGGGCCACGCGAGCGTCGATCTCCGTGCGCAGCTCCGCTCGGTCGGCGTCCGGCAGCGGGCCGCACTCCACGCCGGTCTTGCGGGCGAAGTCGGCGAAGCGGTCGTCCACGGCGGAAAGGCGGGCGGCGGCGCGGGCGATTTGGGCGTAGTCGTCGTCGGCCAAGGAGGGGACGTAGAGGCCTTCGAGCAGATAGAAGCTGACGTGGAGCTCGACGAAGCGGCGGGCCTGCCAGTCGAAAGGCAGGCTGTTCATGACGCCCAGACAAGCGGCCCGGGCCAGCTCGTCTCCAGTCGGAAGTGACAGATAAGGGGCGCTATTTGTCAAAAAGACGCCTTTCGGAGCCAAACAGGCGATGACGGTGCGCGAATTTGTCCGATTCGTGACATCTCGTAGGCATAATCTGTCGCGGGAGATGTCGGCGAGGACGGAGCGGCGGCGCTCGGCCGCGGGCAGATCCGCAGCCAGCAGGGAGCCCGAGCCGGGCCTGGGCTTGCGCACCTTGGCCCAGAGCGCGTCGGTCAGCGGCAGGGAGCGCTCGCCGTGTCCGTGGGGATCGTACTGGCCGAAGCTCTCGCCCTTCCAGAGCCGGGCGTCGCCTTCGCGCGCCCAGAGCTTCTTGTCGTTGGTTTCGTGCAACTCGGCAACCGGGAAGCAGGACCAGCGGCCGTCCGAGCCGTGCGGGAACAACGCGCCGGTGCGAATGCGGGCCAGCAGGTCGGCCTCGGCCTGGGAGCGGACCAGCGGCGTCTCCCATGCCGGCCCGAAGGTGGACGGGGCCAAACGGACGCCAGGGTCGGCCGACTGCTCGGCCCACATGCGCTTGGACTCGGCGGTGCCGGCGACGGAGACGCGGTGGTCGGCCGCCGGCAGTCCGCGCTGGGCAACGACCAAGGCGATGGAGTATTGCGGGTGCGTGTCGAACGCCCACCGTCGTCTGTTCAGCAGGAAGTCCACCCGGCGCGTCGTCGATCCCTGGTACAGCCACTCGCGGAACGGCTTGGAGCCCTTGGCCACGAAGGCGGTCCTGGGCAGCACCACTCCGGCGAACCCGCGGTCGCGCACCAGCATCCGGTAGCGCTGGCAGAAGTACTTGTAGAGGTCGGGGTCGCCGCCCATCGGGTCGTAGTCGCTGCGCGCCGGATCGGGTCCCGCCAAGGCCCGGCGATAGTCCCGGAGCCGCGCTTGGCGCGCCTGCAGACGGTCCGGCAACTCCGGCCGCTCGCGCACCAGCTCCGCCACCCACTGCCGCCGTTCCTTCTCGGCCAACGCCGCGATCCCCGGACGATACAAGCCGTAGAACGACAGCTCCTCGACCGTCACTTCCTCCCAAGGCGGGTTGCCGACCACCACGTCGAAGCCCGGCGACTGCCGCTGGAACACGTGCGGAAACGCGAGCGGCCAGTGGAGGAACTGGTGGCGCTTGGCCAGCTCTTGGGCTTGGCGCACGCGCTGGGTCCGGCGTTCGCCCGAGATCACCGCCGCGCCGTGGGTCGCCACGTCTTCGCGCGCTCCGGCGAGGTCGAACTGCTCCGCCGTCCAGAGGTCGAAGAGCCGCTTCATCCCCTCCGTGGCGGTCCTGACCTCCTTGTCCGCCGCCTCGCTGTCCGCCACCTCCTTGGGCGTCCGGTCGTCGATCTCGGCCAGCTTGCGCATTGCCTTGGCTGCCTCGTCCAGCGCTTGGCGCAACGGCTCGCGAAAGAGCGGGGCTTCGTCCAGCAGCGGTTGGGGATCGCCCACGCCGATCAGCGCGTCTCCCACCGCCACGTTTCGGCCCAAGTACGCCAGCGACAAGCCCGGCACGAAGGAGGCCAGCCACAGAGACAGCTTCGCCACCTCCGCCCCCATCTCGCTCCGGTCCACGCCGAAGACGCAGTGCTTGACGATCAGCCGGCGAAGCAGGGCCGCGTCATCGCACTCGACGCCGGCTCCGGGCTGCGCAATCGATCCGGCGTCTTCGCACTCGGTGCCGGGCTCCGGGCTGCGCAATTGATCCAGCGCGTCATCGCACTCGACGTCGGGCTCCGGTTCGCGCAGTCGCTCCAGCGCGTCCAGCAGGGGCGGCAGGGGATGCTCGGCCAGGAAGCGCACGGTCATCTCGGCCAGGGTCTCCGCCACTTGCACCAGGAAGTGGGCGCTGCCGCAGGCCGGGTCCACCACCGCGAACGACAGCAGCAGCTCGGCCGCCGCCTCCGGGTCGGTCTTGGCCTTCTCCGCCACCGCTTCCAAGTGCTTCTCGAACGGCGGCTCCACGGCGCCCTTCACCAAATGGCGGACGATCTCCACCGGCGTGTAGTAGACGCCGCCCGCCTTGCGACCGCCGGCGTGGGTTTGCCAGAGCAGGCCGCCCGTCTTCACCTCGGCGGCGCCCGGCGACGGCGCGCTCACGTAGCGGTCCTTCTTGGCGTCGTAGCGGAGCGGACGGGTGGCCAGCGACAAGCGCAGGCCCAGCAGGGATTCGTAGGTGTGGCCGACGTGCGCGATCTCCAGCGTCGAGAAGTCCACGCCCCTGCCTTGGTCGGCGTCGTGGCCCACGGCGGCCAGCACGCGCCCGAACTCGGGGTCGCGGAGCTCCATGCGCTCCAGCATCTCGGCGCCCGCGAAGCCCTCGGCCGCGAAGAGCGCCCCGTTGTAGGCGGGCATTTCCCAGGCCGGGTTGCCGGAGCGCATCGCCTTGACCAGCCGCGTGAAGCCGTGCCACAGGGACGACGACGCCGGGCTCAGCTTGCTCCGGTGCCCGTGGGCTTCCGACACCAGGCCCGACAGGGACGCCTTCCTGTAGGATTCGTTGTTCATCGGCAGATGGCCCGCGCTCTCCGCGAAGAGGATGAACACGGCGCGGAACACCAGCGTCATCGCGGCCCGCTCGAGCTCCTCGCGCTGCGCGTCGTCGTTCAGGTCCAGGCCGTGCTCCTTGGCCCAGCGCTCCATGCCGACGGCCAGCGCGGGGAGGGCCTCCTGGCGGATGGTGCGGTCGAGCCGACGCGAGAGCTGGACGCCGAACTTCTGCGCCTCGTCCTTCAGCGCCGCGAATCCGCCTTCGGCGAGCGACGCGGGCGCCAGCAAGGCCAGGAACGGGCGGCGCTCGTCGTCCAGCAGGCCGGTGTCGAGCTCCAGCCACTCGCGGGTGCCGCCCGGGGCGTCGACGTCGAACAAGCGGTAGCGTCCGCCGAACGCCAGGATGCCCCAGCGGGCGCCCCGCTCCTTGCAGTCGGACGCCAGCAGGCCTTCGGGCGGGCGGCCGTCGCGGTCCAGGCGGGCCAGCTCGCTCGCCGTCTTCTTCGGGTGCACGACCGCGACCGGCTTGCCGTCGTGGACGGCGAGGTAGCCGCGGCGCGGGAGTCGTTCGAGGTGGTAGCCCAGCGCGGCCAGCGTCTGGCGCCAAGGGACGCGGGCCTCCGGCAACCCGGCCACGGCCCGCTTGGCTGCGCCCCATCGCGTCGGGTCTTGCCTGAAGCGCGACTCCAGCGTGTGCCGGGTGAGCAGGCCGGTGACGACCAGCCCGTTGTCGGCGGCGCGGTTCAGTTCCGACGCCAGCTGGCGCACGGCTTGGAGCGCCGGCAGGCCGGCCAGTTCTCGGAGCGTCTTGGCAAGGTGCGCCGAGTACACGGAGCGCACCGGGCCCTTGGGTGTTGGACCCAGCACGCGCAGGAAGTCGAGGCGGCTCGGGGCGTCCACGACGAGCAGCAGCGGAGTTGGCGGCGTTTCCCGCTTGCGCCACTCGGCGCGCAGGGAGCTGTCGCCGGCGGAGGACGAGGCCATGACTTGGATGCCGGCGACGGTGGCGCGGGGCAAAGTTTCCACGCCGGCAGAGGCCAGGGCTCGCGCGACGCCCTCGCGCACCAGCGAACGGACCAGCTCGTCGGCGGTCACGGGGGCGCCAAGTCGCCGTCCGGGGTCTTCCTCGAAAGTCCAGCCGGTGCTGGTCATGGTGTCGCCCCGGTCGAGGTCTCGGGCGCGCCCTCGAGTTGCCTCGCGCGCTCGCGTCCCGCCGGCGTGAGCCGGTACCGCTGCTTGCTGCTGCGCGGCTTGTTCGGGATGGTC
The DNA here is from genome assembly GCA_965242735.1 of Longimicrobiales bacterium. Taxonomy (GTDB): domain Bacteria; phylum Gemmatimonadota; class Gemmatimonadetes; order Longimicrobiales; family Gaopeijiaceae. Next base: position 741,294 of record OZ251497.1, read on the forward strand.
ATTTCGATCAGGCCGGCCCGCAGGGCGGGGAGCAGGTAGGCGGTGCGGAAGTGGGCTCGATGTTTCAGGCCGAGAGCGTCTTGCAAGCTCTGCCTGCTCATCGCGCCCGACATCACCCCGAGCAGTCGGGCCGCAAGGTGGTGGACTTGGTCGGTGACTTGATCGGTCGCCTCCGTGACTTGAGCGGTGACTTGGTCGGTCGAGCTCTCGACTTGGTCGGTGACTTGGTCGGTCGCCTCCGTGACTTCCCTGGTGACTTGCCCGACAACTTGATCGGTCGAATCTTCGACTTGGTCGGCAACTTGGTCGGTCGCCTCCTCGACTTGGTCGGTCGCCTCCCCGGCGACTCGCGGGCCTGTCCCTCCACCTCGCGGCAACCGCCGAACTTCCGGGTTCGGACGGAAGGTGACGGTGACGAAGCGGCCGGCCTCGAACTCCGGCTCCGGACAGGCCTGCTGCCGTGCTCCATCCCGGATGCGGCGGATCCCTGTTCCCGCCTTCTCGATGAAGTCGATGCGGTGGAGCAGGTCCGCGATGAGCGGGTTCCGTCGTATGCTTGCGTGTCCCAGGTCGGCCAGACTCAGCCCCTTCGGCAAGCTGCCGGGACTGATTACCTTGATCCGGTCCGCGTAGACCTCCACGAACACGTTGGCGCCGTCGAAGAACCAGTCCCGGTGCATGACCGCGTTGGTGACCGCTTCGCGCACGGCCTCCATCGGGTACTCCGGCACGTTCTGCCGCCTCAGGCCCTCGATCCGGTACGCGGTGCGGGTGTTGCGCTCGATGAAGCGCATGGCCTCTTCGATGTCGGCCACGACGCCGCCGTCGAAGTCCTTGCGGTCCAAGACGTGGACCTTGTCGGAGCCTCTCCCCAGCAGGCAGGTGATGTACGCCTCTGGGAAGAAGCGACGCGCGTTCTTGGCGAAGAAGAGCACGCCGACGTTGCGGAAGAGCAACCTGTCGCCCGTCCGCTCGGCGACCTCGATGTTCACCAGGACGTCCTCCACCGGCGGGCTTCCGGTGATGCCCGACTGGCCGAGCCAAGCGTCGAACTTTCGGCGGTCGAAGTCCTCGGGATAGTCGAAGCTCGGACAAGGTGACAGATCGAACCGGATCACGCCCTCCGCCCGGAAGAAGTCCCGGATTTCGTCGCGGCTCATCTTCTGCGTCACGGCGCCCTGACGCCAGAAGAAGCCGTCGCCGCACTGCACCGGCTTGGCATCGCTCTCCCGCACGTGAACCACAAGCACCCCGTTCACCGGTTCCACCAGCACCTTCACCGGCGGATCGCACTCGCGAGCGATGTTGTGCACGCGAGCACGCAACGCATTGGTGTCCCCGACGCCCACCACGCTGCCGTCGTCCCGCACGCCCAAGAGAACCTTGCCGCCAATCGCATTCGCCATCGCGACGATCCCCCGCGCAAACGACGCCGACAGTCTCTCCTTGAACTCCAGCGTGGTTCCCTCGCCCTGCTGAACGAGGATGTCGAGGTCGGTCGGGGTCGTCATGCGAGCAGTGTTCCCCCGTCGCCCCCCTCCCTCCTACCTTCCCAGCGACACCAAGCGCGCGACCCGCACGGACTGCATGTCCAGATCGTCGGTCTCGATGTAGGCCATCAGGCCGTCCGGGCCGAAGGCGGCGGGAATGCGGGGGCCGTCCGCCGGGATGGTCCCGAGGTACTCGCCGCCGGGCGTGAGGATGTCCACCAAGCCGTCGTCGGAGCCTTCTGCGGGCCTCCGGGCCACCCAGATTTGGTCTTCTCGGTCCACGCCCAGGCCTGCGATGACGGGGATTTCCGCGGCGAAGGCCATCTCCTCGATTTGGCGCTTGATCATGGCGCTCATGTCGGGCAGCGGGATGTTGCCCAAGGGGGTGCTGGCGGTGACGCCGCCGCCGTCGGCCTCCAAGTCCGCCAAGCGACGGGCGCGCTCGGCATCCTCGATGGCGCTCGTCACGGCGACTGGCTCGATGGGACGTTCGAGCACGCCGTCCACGACCCCGTCCGTGGTCAGCAGCTTGACGCGGTAGCCCACGGAGTCCACCAAGGCGAACCGGCCGTCGGACAGGACGGCCGCGTGCAGCCCCGGCTCGAAGGCCCGCATCCGCCGAAAGCTCAGCCTGAGGGCTTGGCGGCCCTGTTCGTCTTCCATGTTCTCCGTGCCGGCCGTCTCCGTGGGCGGCAGATTCCAGGCTTGGTAGACGAGTCGGTGCGGCTCGCCGTCAACGGAAAAGAGGTCGACGGGCCTCCTGTCGTCGGCCAGTTCGGGCTCGCCGGCGTCGTCGCCGGTCTCCCCGCTCGGCCCGGCCATGGTGAACCGGCTGCCGCCCACCGAGAGCAAGCCGTCGTCGGGCAGGGGAAGCAGCCGTTGGCCCGGGATGACCCCCTTCGTCATGTCGAGGCTGGCGGTCCGGACGTAGGCGCCTTCCGCATCGAAGACTTCGAACCCGAAGGGCGCCGCGAAGTCGAAGACGGCAAGCCGGTCGCCGGAAAGCAGCGCAAAGGCGGTCGGCGAACTGAATTCGCCCGGGCCGTCGCCGTCCTTGCCTACCGTCCGGACCAGTCGGCCCTCCCCGTCCACGACCACGACGCGGTTGGCGCCTCCGTCCAGGACGTGGAGAAGCCCGCGGGAGTCGAAGGCGACGGACGCGATCGTGCCGAGCGTCTCCCAGTCCTCTCCGTCGATGGCGCCCACCGTGTAGAGGTCCTCGACGACCGGGGCCAGCATGTGATCGGGGCCGTCCAAGCCCGTGGCCGCGCCGCCGGCTTCCCCGTCCGTGCCGCCGCACGCCAGGACAATCAAGGAGAGCGCCACGGCGGAAGCGCGCCACGCCGTTGCGCGACGGGTCCCCGCGCCTGCGCCGTCGCGGGAGTCGTTCAAGGTGGTTTGGACGCGAGACTTCATGGTGCTCTCCTTGCTGATGGGCCACTCTGGGCTGAGGGGCTACTCTGGGCTGAGGGGCTACTCTGGGCTGAGGGGCTACTCTGGGCCGAAAACGGCTGCCACAGCATACGCCCGCCGCGCCGGATGTCGCAAGGTCTACCGGTCGGTGGGGCCGTTCGCCAGAGCCAGATGGGGCTCCAGGACGTTCACACGCATGTCGCCCGCGGGCGTCTCGACCACCGCGTACATGAGGCGACTGCCGCACACGGGGGACAGCCTGTCCTCGTGTTCGCCGACGGCGACGAGGCGGCCGGAGGACGGGTCCAGGACTGCGACGCGGTGGTCGAACGTTTCGCGGTGCCATGTTGGACGCGGGCTCAGGGGAATGTCCGGACGCCAATCCGGATCCGGCACCAAGGAGTACGTCCAGAGAAGGCCGTCTTCATCCTCCCACACGTGATGCAGAAGGGGTGGAGGCGGCACGGACTCGTACACTTCGTCGCTGAACTCCGCATAGGGCGGGAACCAGTCGGCCTCCCGCACCAGCGTGCGAACCAAGGCGACCGCAGGTCCGGGCGCTTGGGTCAGGCGCCACTCGTGGACGGCGTATTGTCGCCTGCTGGCCGTCCAGAAAGCAGGGCTGGTTCCCGGACGAGGGCTTGCAAGGGCGGATTCCAAGTCCGGTTCCGCGCTCTTCGATGGGCCGAACGTCTCGATCTCCCGGCCGGACGCGTCCAGCAGGACGAACATGTCGTCTCCCACGCTGCTCAAGGACTTGGCGAAGACGAAGTCGCCCGTGGAAAGGCGAGCAAACCGGCGAAACGGCCTCGGCATCGGAAACGAGCGCACGTAGTCGCCACGGGAAGTCAGCACTTGCATTCGATTGTTCCCGTCGTCGGCCACGAACAGCGTGTCGCCCGGTCCTGCCCAGATGCGGACCATCCCCTGCACTTCGCCCGGCCCCTGGCCGGAGCGTCCGAGGCCTCGGACGAATCGTCCATCCGAGTCGTAGACGAAGATCTCGCCGCCGCCCGCAACCGCCCCCAACACGAAATCTCCCGTACTCAGCTGGGCCACCATGCACCCGTCTCCGGCGGCCCTGTGCCACGCCGAGCCGGGGTCGTCGTCGTTTCCCAGCACCGCAACCGTTCGAAAGCCGATCTCGCAATCCCGGCACACCGCCGATTCGTCGATCGTTTGCGTCGGCGCCGCACCGGGGTCCTGTTCGGGCAGCGAACATGCCGCTGCGAGCGACAGGGCGAGTGCGGTCAGTGCTTTGCGTGGCAACAGGCGTCTGGTTCGTGCAGATCTTCGTTGCATGGCGGACACCTGACGAGACGCTGGCGATCCCGTCTTCGAGCGACTTGGCCAAGCGGTCGGCGCGGTTGCGGTCGAGGGCTCAGAGGCGCGGCCGCGCTCGATCCAGGCGGCTCGAGAAGTCAATGGAACTTCTTGGTCGGCAAATGCCTTCCCACATAGCCAATCTCGATCGTTCTCCCCGTTTCCATGCGAAAGTGAATGCGGCAGCTCCCGGCACTTGCGTGAAGCCTATACGTCTCCTTCTTCCCGTGTCGATTGCGATGAACGCGTTCGTGTCCAAACTGATCCATGGTTGCCGATCCTTCCGACCGCACGCCAGGGAGACTCGGCGAGGCGCCTCCTTCACGACGCCATTCACGCACGGCTCCATCAAATTCAATCAGTTTGTTCCAGATTACGCCTTGAACACTCTTTGCAAGATCGGCAAACTGCTTCTCAACGTCCATCCCAAATGCTAAGTGTCGGAATACATCCGCCATCGGTCGCTCATATTCTTGCCGTCTTCGCGTTGCTCGCTTCCAATGGTGATACAGATTGTTCTTCGCCGCTTCCGCGTCGGTGGATCGTGACACGTTCACTACCTCGACCTCTTCGGTGCATTCCATCGCTTCGTCGTCAAGCCAGACATGAATAAGATCAATGCTGGACTTGCACCACTGTGGGTCGGATGCTAGACTCGCGGCGACGCCATCCAACAAGTGTGCCAGACCCAACCCGTGAGCTTCGGTCTTCCGATCTCGCTTGCGCCGACCCTCGACGAAGAAGATCGACGCATAGAAGCGGTCTTTGATCGCCTCGTCGATATGTTCTCCCAAGCTCGTCTTGGTCGTAATCTTATAGAACAGCTTTCGTAAATCCCGATTGCCATCTCGCAACCAGTCGGACACCGAATATCCCGGGCCAAGCGTCAAGCCATGCATGCCGTGCATATCTCGAGTCGCTACGAGATCCAGCGTTCTGCCATCTGCAACCGCCACGGCAGCTCTGATCATTTCCTCAAATAACCTGCGTCCCTCCCAGGACGTCTCAGCCGGCGTTTTCGCCGAGAGTTCGTTGAACGCAATCCTCAACTACCGTCGTCACCTTGCTGAAGTTCCACCAAGCGAGCCAAGTTCCTTTCCTGCTGATCAAAGAAACCGTCGGGCCAGTGATCCAACGTGCCGTCCGTCCGAACCTCTGGAGCATCAACTTGAACGCCGACGTCGTCTCGACGAAAGAAGTAAACCGCCACGTCCTCAGCGGCCACGATCTTCTCGGCCACCGCTAGCCGAATGCCGTCTAGCACGTGGTCACTGTGGGTTTCCAAGACGACTTGCCTGCCGTCTGCCGCGGCTCGCGCGGCCAGCTCGGCGATGCTGGTCTGCCCACCGGGGTGCAGGTGAGCCTCCGGATTCTCGATGATCACCAGATCGTCGCGTTGCGCGGCGAGCAATGCGACGACGACGGGAAGAACGTAGCTGACGCCGAAGCCGACGTTCGTCGCCCGAAACGGCTTCGTTCTCACGTCGGCCTCTTGCCTGAACGAATAGCCAGCGAAGGCCAGATCGGCTTCCGGCACCGATTTGAACATAAGCTCGACGCCGGGACTTACTGCGGCGAGCCAAGCGTTGGTTTGCGCCAACAGAGTCGTTCTCGACATCTTTGGATGGTGCAACCCTGGAGCCACCAAATCTCCTTCGTGTTCGCCCATGTACCAGAGGACTCCGTCGCCGCGCTTGCCGAGCGGCGTGCCGACGGCGGTGGCCTGCGCCGTGAACGGCAACGTCTTCCGCGGTCCGAGCCGGTCAGCCGACAGGTAGAACATGGTTTCTCGCAGAAGGGACCGTTGTGCTACGGTTGGCGACTTTGCAGGTCGATCGATCTGACGACGGTCGCCCCCGTAGAACGTCGCGGCGTCTGAGGTAACTTTAGTGCTGAGTTCAATACCATCTATGTATCGTGTCTTCAATTCAATTTCTTCCTTCTGGGCTTTGGTGTGAAGAACGTCGCCAAGAGATCCAACGTCGAGAAGCGGCCCACGCCAGGTGTTGATCATTGGATCACTAGCGAAATGACGAAACGCCAATAGACCTTGAATGACACTGCTCTTGCCAGTTCCGTTCAAGCCGGCGAGAATAGTAATCTTGCCAAGATTGAACGTCGCATCGGAGAAACACTTGAAATTACGCAAGCAAAAATCGTTAATCATTTATAACCTCGTTGATGATTGTCGCTACACAATCGAATCGTCTTCGTACCTGCGCGACCGCCTGCGTGCCAATGGAGATGCTGTCATGAAATTCTCGATCGACCATCAGCTCGGCAAGCTTGTTCTCCAGCGACATCTTTCGCTCGATCAACTTCCCGTGGTCGGATTCCGCAACGTGAGCTAGGGCAACTGACAAACATTCAAATAACGGCTTGTTGATGACGCTTCGGCCTCCGGACCGAGTCCAAGGTTTTCGGAACGCGTAGCTTCCGAACAGCTCTCGGGCCAGTCTCATGGACGTGAAAAACGCTTGTCGTATTTCGATTTTGTCACTCTCGACCATTTTCGTATTGATATTCTTCATGGCTTTCGCGAGAAAGGCATCCAGATTGCCATTATACGAATGCAAATCTTGACAATAGAACGCCACGAAACGCAAAACACATTCACGATCGGCCATTCTCAGGGGATTTACGCTGCTATCGGTAGCCCGGAGAAACTCGGTGCTCTTGGCTAGTTCGTTCACCAAATCGCGTGCTGGTCCGGGATTGAGAGCATGCCGAATCTCCTGAGGCGTGAGTGGCTTGCCGCCGGTGTTGAGTCGCTTGAAGACATTGAACATGGCTTCGGGTGGGGTGCCAGCATCGATTACATGAAATGCAAGTTGCGTTTCATCGATGCGCCTCCGCATGTCCCTAGGAAGATCGTCGTAGGCATTGTTTTCAAAGCGGGAAAGATATTCCATGCCGCGGAGCTTTAGCGTCTTGTCGAGAACGAAGCTCTTGATTGAATCGAGGCGCTGAAGCCCATCGACGACTTGCCATTTGTTGTCGCGATCAGCCGCCATGTAGAACACCGGCAACGGAATACGCAAGAGCAACGACTCGATCAATCTGCTTTGCCTCGTATTGTCCCATATCTTGGGGTTGCGCTGAAAATCGGGGTTCAGATCGATTTCGTCGTACTTCAATCGCGTCATCACCAGACCCACAGTGGGCGTCTTCGTCGAAATGGATATCCGTGTGGGATCGAACGGCTTAGTGATCTCGAGAGCATCGCCATCCAATTGTTCTTCTTCGACACCGTATCCTTCTTCAGCCCCCTCCTCGTGCGGCTCCGACGGAGGCGCGGGGAGGCGAATCGAGGTGGAACCGTCTATCGGCCCTGCCGGGGTCCTCGGGACGGCCGTTACGCCGACGATGGGCGCGGCGTGGCTCTCGGCATGCGGGCTGGCGGTTGCGGAATCGGCGGTAGGTTTGGGCATGGGAACGTGGGAGGGCAAGGGAGAGACGACCGGAGAATACGCGGCGCGCATCGCGAGGGCCCACGCAAATTCAAGTGTCGCACCTGGACCGCCAGCCGTCAACTGCTGGGGAGGGGGGCCGCGGGTCGGCGGCCGGGGATTGGGACGGCGATCGGGTCCGGCGCGTGCCCGATGATCCGTGGACATCACGCGGGCAGGGGCACGGGCCACCGTTGCCACGGGGCGGCCTGGACGCGAAACTGGTTCGGCTAGCGGGTGGTTCTGAACGGCGAGCCCCAAGTCCGACGAAATCCGGAGCCGCGCTGCCCCCCCCAAGACACCAATGCCCGAACGCCCCTCCCTCCTCGACAACTTGGCCGACGCCACCCAACACGGCGACGGCCTTTCCTACCTCGCCGCCGACTTCGACGACCGCCACGCGCTTTCCGTGGCCACGGGGTACGTCAGCTTGGGCGGCCTGCGCCACTTGGCGGCCGTCGCGAAAGGCCGGGGCCGGGAGACTCGGTTGCTGCTCGGCGCCGTTCCCACGGGCATCGGCGACGAAGTCCCGGCGACGCTGTTCGAACGCACGCTCCTGGCGCTCGGCGAGGAGCGCGACCTGTCCCGGTTTCCGCCGAGCCGGGCGCTGAAGCGGATGCTCGCGGTCGAGGAATGGCTGGACCGGCCCGACGTGGCCGTGCGGCGCTACGTGGACAAGTTTCTCCACGGCAAGGCGTATCTGTTCGGCGACGCGGAGGACGCGCGCGCGGCGCTGGTGACGTCGGCCAACCTGACTTTGGCGGGCCTTTGGCGGAACCTGGAGCTCGGCCTCGTTCACTACGATCCTCCGGTGGCCAAGCGGGCGTTGCAATGGTTCGACGCGCTCTGGGAAGCGTCGGCGGACTTCAAGGATCGGCTCCGCGAACTTCTCTTTCCCGACCCTGGGCTGCTCGATCCGCGCACGATCTACTTGCGCGCTCTGCTCGAGCTCCTGGGCGACGACTGGGACGAGGACGATCCCGAACCGCAAGCCAGCCAACTCAAGCTGGCGCCGTTTCAGGACGACGGCTTTCGGCGCGCGCTCGCCATCGTGCGCCGGCACGGGGGCGTCGTCTACGCGGACGGCGTGGGCACGGGCAAGACCGAGATCGGCTTGGCGTTCGTGGAGGAGTATGCGGTGCGGCGGGGGCTCCACGTGCTGCTGGTCGTGCCGGCGCAGTTGCGCAAGCACTGGAAGGAGCGGCTCCACCAGACGCGGCTGCCCGCGCAGGTGATCAGCTACCAGGAGTTCGCCTCCGATCCGCAGCTCGCCGATCCGGGCCATCGCTCTCGGCATGGCAAGCGGGCGCTGTCCAACGACAAGGATGTCTACAGGCTGGTCGTCTTCGACGAGGCTCACGCCTTGCGCAATCCGGGCACGACTTGGTACGGCGCGCTGTCGCGGCTGCTGGGCGGCGAGCGCAAGGACCTCGTCCTGCTGACCGCCACGCCCATCAACAACGGGCTCTGGGACTTGTACCACTTGGTCATGGCGTTCGCCCGGCACGACGGCGCCTTCGGGGACGCGGGCATCCGGTCGTTGCAGGACTTGTTCGTGCGGGCCGGCGCCAACCGGTCGCACGCCGAGAACCTGAATCCGGACGTTCTCTTCGGCCTGGCCGACATGGTGAGCGTGCGGCGTGACCGCGGCTTCATCGTGCGCGAATATCCGGGCGCGGTCTTTCCCGACGGCACGCCCGTCTCGTTCCCCGAGCCCCGCTTGGACACGGAGCGCTACGACCTGGACGACGCCAGCCCCGGTCTGGCCACGCACATCGCCGAGCGCATCGACGCGTTGCACATGGCGCGCTATTGCCCGAGCCGCTATCACAAGGCCCGCTCGCTGGAGGCTCGCGAAGTCGTGCTGAGCGCGCTGCTGCGGTCGGGCGTGCTGAAGCGACTGGAGTCGTGCTGGCAAGCGTGCCTGCTGACGGTCGAGCGAATGACGGCGGCCCACCGGGCCTTCCTGGCGGCGTGGGACGAGGGCTGGGCGCCGGGCCCCGAATCCCTGCGCGAAGCCGGCGCCGACTTGGACGAATCGGGACTGGCGCAGTGGTTGGCGGACGCGCTGGCGGAGGATGCGGATTCCGAGCCCGCGGGCGACTACGACCCCGCCTTTCGCGAACACGTCGAGCACGACTTGGCCCTGCTGGAGGAGATACGGGCGCGGCTGGCCGAACTGCGGCCCGAGGACGATCCCAAGCTAGCTCTGCTGCGGCGCGTGCTGGAGTCGTCGCCGTCCAAGAAAGTGGCCGTGTTCGCGACCTTCGCCGACACTGTGCGCTACCTGGACGAGCACTTGCCGGAGTCGGTCGCCGGCCGCGGCCGCATCGCCGTCGTCGGCGCCGAGACGAACCCCGACCAGCGCACCGCCATGCTGTCGCGATTCTGTCCCGACACTGTCGTGAGCGCCGGATACGAGCCGCCCGAAGGCGAGGTGGACCTGCTGCTGAGCAACGACATGCTCTCCGAGGGTCAGAATCTGCAGCAAGCGGCCGCCGTGGTCAGCTACGACATGCCGTGGAACCCGCAACGCATGGTGCAGCGCTACGGCCGCGTCGTCCGGCTCAAGAGCCCGCACGTCGAGGTGCGCCTGACCACGATGCTCCCCGAGGCGGGCGATCTCGAAGTGGTCCTCAAGCTGGAGCGCGCGATCCGGCGCAAGATCGTGGCGGCCCAGCCGTTCGGCATGGAAGTGGAAGTCGTGGACGACGCGGAGGACGAGACGCAGACGTATGCGGCCCGTCTGGCCGAGGGCGACGCGGCGCTGCTGGACGAAGCGGAGGGCGGCCCGGCCGGCGCCGAGAACGCGGGCGGCCCCAGCAGCGAGGCGTTGCGAGCCGAGTTGCGCCGCGAGCTCGCGGAGGGCAGGGGAGAGGAGCTGCGGAAGCTGCCGTGGGGAGTGGGCGCGGCGTTTCGGCAGGGTCCGGGGGTGCCGTCGGCGGGGGCGCCGGGCGTCTTCTTCGCCTGCCGCGTGAAGGGCGAACGCTGCTGGCGCTACGTGGACGACGGCGGCGTGCTGTCGGAGCCGGCGGCAATTCTGCGCCGCATCGATCCTGGGTCGGCCCCTGGCATGGACCTTGGCGGCCCAGGCGTGGGGGGCGATTCCGGTGGGGACTCGGGGGGCTTGGGCTCTGCGGGCTCGGGCGCGGGCGGGGACTCCGGCGGGACTGCCGGCGGCGCCGTCGGCGAAAGCGCGGAATTCGATCTCGAAGCGGCGTGGAGCAAGGCGGCCGCGTCCATCGTGGAGGCGTACAACGCGGAGGGGGCCGGCGAGGGCGAGCGCCGGCGCGGCCAGTCCGTCGGCGAGAAGCAGCGCTGGGCGCTGGCCCTCCTGGCCGACCCGTCCGTCAGGCTGCCGCCCGGCGGCGACGCCGCGTACGAGGCGTTGCGCGTGGGCCGGAGCCAGCCCGTCCGCCGAGCGCTGGGCCGGATCAAGCGCCAAGCCGAACGCCAAGAAATCAGCCGCAACGGCGCGGCGCGGCGCATCGCCGAAGTCGTGCGCGGGTTCGGCCTGCGCGCCGTCGAGCCGCCCCCGCCCCGTTCGCCGGTGACGGAGGACGACGTGGGCGTGGTCTGCTGGATGGCCGTGTGCAGGGAGACCGCCCGGCGAGCGTAGTTGCGGGGCGGCCGGGCCCGCCGACGAAGGCGCAGGCCGGTTCCGCCGTTCGTCACAGCCGTCGCAGCCTCTTGGGAACGCGCCTGCGTTCCGCCAGTCTCCGCTGAACGTCGCCGGCAACTTCTTTGACCTCCCGGGCCACCCGCGGCGCCTCGCCGCCCTCCAGCTCCAGGGCGACCACCAAGGGAAGCAGCAGCCGATCCGCTCCGGATTCCCGAATCAGCGCCGCCATGCGAAGCGGTTCGAGAAACAGGCTGATGTTGATCAGCCCGTCCACCGTGCCAGCCTCCAGCTTGTCCATGTCCGCCAACGTCTTCAGCGCGGCGGCCAGATCCCGTTCGCCGCCGGGGATGTCGCCTGATGCCAATCGGGCGAACGCCCGCATCTCGTGGGCGCGCTGCAACAGCGCCGCGTCGGCGGATGTGGCCTTCTCCATCGTCGCTGTCGCTGCCTTGGTTGCTTCCGCGTATGCCTCCGCCTGCTCTTTCTCCCGTTCCATGCCGCCCAACGCCGCGGCCTTTTCGAGCAGGCCGTCGCACAGCGTCACACAATGGAATGCCGAGAGCTCTTGGCCCTCCATTCGTTCCCCCATCGTCTCGTACTGCACAATCGCCTCCGACCACCGATCTCGGTCCAGCAACGCGTCCCCATAGACCCAACTGATCAATGCAGCGTTCTTCGGATGAGCCGCCGACCAGTACGGCAGTCGTTCCACAGCCGCTTCGATTGCCGTCATCGCTTCGTCAGCGCGCCCAAGCATTTCAAGCAGTGCGGATTTGCATCCGACCGTCGCACTGTATAGCCAGTGCAGCGGAGGTCCCGCGTCCATGTCGATCTCTGCCAACCGATCACATGCGCCGTCGACAATCTCAAAGGCTTCGTCGAATTGGTCGTTCGCAATCATCTCATGTGCCTTGAGGAGAAGCTGAGAATACTTCTCGAACATGTCGCCTTCTTGTTCCATCCCAAGAATATGTCCTGTCTTTATTACGATTTTCTCCATGAACGAATTTGCTTGACCGCTCATGTCGTTCATTTGGCTCAACGCATCCCACACGATCTTCTTCAGTGTCGACTTCGAATAGCATGCCATCATGAATGCCACCAAACCATCGACAAGATTGTCGGGATCGTTCTTGGTGCGTATCAAGTAGTAGATATTGTACATCCGCTCTGCGAGGCAATATTGCTTGCGCCGAGCCGTCCCTCCGGCATGAGCGATCACGCCTCTTTTTTGGAGTCGCCTGATTTGGGCGCTGCAGGTGTTCACGTTCAATCGTGCTCGTTCGGCGACCTCTCGGGCCGTGGAAGGATGCCACAATGCCGCAAGAGCGAGGTAGACGCGGCGCTCTTGATGTGGCAGCGCTTCCAAATGATTCTTGAAGTATCCTGTGTGTTCATCTACCAGCGTCAGGAGGCGCGTTGTCAAGTCTCTAACGGAAAGATCCGCTCCGAGCCCCGCCACGATCGCCAACAATCGAGGATTCCCTCCGGTGAGAATCTGCAATGAGCGAATCATGCCTGGCTCGGCTGATCGGCCCGACACCGACGCCCAAAGAGCCGCGCTCTCTTTCTGGTCGAGCGGGTGTAGCGTCACATCTCGGAACAAATCGTACAGCGCTCTGTCTGGTCGGTCGATTTCGCCAAATCTGCTGACGGCGCTGCCCATCAGCAGGATACGCGGCTCCGTTTGCAGCGTCTTGCGAAGACGCCATCCTGCGTGCGGATCCGCCGTCTCCAAAAACATCATGTCCAAGTTTTCGACGATCAGCGCTAGCTTCTTGCGCTCCTGCCTCGAAAAATCCAATAGCGTGCTCAGGCAACGTTCGCCGAGACGTCGGTCGTCCTGCTCTCGGCGGAGTTCTTCCAGCGTGAGTCGCAAGGAGACATCGCCGTCGCTGTCGGGTACCTGCAGAGCCAGCCGCGACAACGCCTCTAGCCAAAACTCACCGCACGTGCTCACTTCGTAACTCTCTTCCGCGAAGACGACTGGAAAGAAACGAGCGGACAGATCGCAATCCGACGAAATTTCGACGGCGATTCGTCGAAGCAGCGTGGTCTTGCCGCTGCCGCGTGGCCCGATAACAATCGTGTGCTGATTGGACGCGTCGGCATTCTGGCGCAGCGTTTCGACGAGAGAATCGAATTCGTTTGTTCGAACGCAAAACATCGTCTTGAGTTCTGGTCCGTCGAAGAATCCAGGATTGTACTTCCAGCGTGCGGCGGTCATTGGCCGCGCTTGGCGATCGGAGTGAAGTGCCGTGCGTAGCGAGCTTTCCACCAAGCTTCGAGAAGGCCGGACTCGTAGCGGTGGCCGCCATCGCATCGAACCAGGTAGCCGTCGTGCTCGAGCACGTCGAGGATGCCGTTGAAGTCGGACGGAGCGAGATCCAACTGGGCTCCCCGGTCACGGTACGCCGCGGCAGATTCGGCCGAAAGATGGCCGCCGGCAACAGCCGCCTCCGTAAGGACGTCCAAGGCCCACTGGTATCGGTGGGGACCAAGCACCGTCTTCAATCGGTCTTGATAGTGCTCGAGCACGACCTGTCCACGAACGCTGCCAAGATCGTCTCGAAACACTTGCTCGACGTCGGCAACGGTGGCCTTCTGCCGACCAGCGCGACGAAGGTGCTCATGGAGCTTGTCGAAGAACCACTGGACGTGATGCGGCACGCAAACGCGGAGCAATCGGCACATGCGTTCGCACACGGGGCTCGAGATGTCTACGTCGTATTCGTTTGCCAACGCGGCCAAGCACTTGACGGCCGTTTCTTGGCTCCACGGCTTGAGTTCCCATGGCTCGAAGACGTTCACTTTGTCAATGAGTCCCGTTCCGCGAAGCACTGGATTGAGGCCTATGCTGCCCGACACGATCATCCGGATTTTTTGGTGACGCTGGCTGTTCTTTCGAAGCCAGCTGAGATACTCGTCGGCCTTCCGTTGGCCGTCCGACGTGCCGGAGTCGCTTTCCTTGAGCAGGCGGTTCACAAAAATTGGCAACTCGTCGATCGCGAGCACGACCGGCTTGTCGCATGCAGCCAGCGCAGCCAGGACCTCGTCGCCCTTCGCCCGCCAGTTGCCTTCGTTGACGGCGGAGCGAAACTCGGCCCTGAGGGCGGGAATCTCCAGAGCATCGATTCGGTCGCCTGTCGAGGCGACAACGCCGGCGACTTTTTCTCGGAGTCGACTCCAAGTGCCGCGTAGTTCCTGCGACGCCGCGGCGATCTCCGCGACCGTGTCCGCCGAAGACATGGCGTCCTCGACGTCCACGAAGACGGTTTCGAAGCCGCCGGCCTTGCGAAGGCTGCGGAGGAGTTCGCGGACCAAGCTCGTCTTGCCCATGCGGCGTTGAGCGGTCACGAGGGTGTGGCCGCCGTTCTCGACGCGCTTGGTCAGCGATGCGATCTCGTCTTCCCGATTGAAGAATTGTTTGCCTTCAACCCAGTTCCCGCCTGCTTTCGTCAGCTTCATGTTCTGCATCTCCCATCAAAAATGTTGGCAACGAATCTGTTGGCAACAAAAATGTTGCGAAACGGACGGGAGCTGTCAACCTGCGTCTCGGGAGTGGGGCCGTGGCGTGGGGCAGGACGACCGGGCTGCCGACCGGGCTGCTAGGAGCCCGTGGGACAACAGCTACGCATTACGGCCTCTAGCCGGAAGTTCCGAGGGAATTGGCTGCTTGATGGCTCGCAAGTCGTTGAGCAGCAGGGGGTTGCGGGATTTTCGGGGCGGCAGGACCTAGCCATGTAACGCCGGAATCAAGCAGTTGATGTGGATGGCTTTCGGTGTTATCTTCATGGTCATGTACATCGACCGCGTGCCGAACCGCAAGTCTCCGCCCGCCGTGCTGCTGCGCCGCTCGTACTGGCAAGACGGCAAGGTGCGCAAGGAGACGCTGGCGAACCTGTCGAAGTGGCCGGACGAGCTGGTCGAGAACTTTCGCATCCTGCTCAAGGGCGGCGTCGCGGTGGAGTCGTTGGGCGGCGCGTTTCGCATTCTGCGCTCGCGCCCGCACGGCCACGTGGCCGCCGTCGTGGGCACGGCGCGCAAGCTGGGCTTCGAGCGGCTGCTGGACCGCAAGGCGTCGCGGCATCGTTCGCTGGCGGCGGCGATGGCGCTGGCGCGCATTCTCGATCCGGGCTCGAAGCTGGCGACGGCGCGGGGCTTGAGCGGCGAGACGCTGGCGAGCACGCTGGGCGAGGAGCTGGACGTGCAGGACGCCGGCGCCGACGAGCTGTACGCGGCGATGGACTGGCTGCTGGCGCGGCAGGCGGGGATCGAGCGGCGGCTGGCGCGGCGGCATCTGAAGGACGGCTCGCTCGTGCTGTGCGACGTGACTTCGACGTACTTCGAGGGGCGGCATTGCCCGCTGGCGAAGCGCGGCTACTCGTGCGACGGCAAGCGGGGCTCGCTGCAGATCGTCTTCGCGCTGTTGTGCGCGGCCAACGGCTGTCCGGTGGCGGTCGAGGTGTTCGAGGGCAGCACGGCGGACCCGGGCACGCTGGGCGGCCAGCTGAAGAAGCTGTGCGCGCGCTTCGGGCTGTCGAAGGTCGTCGTGGTGGGCGACCGGGGCCTGCTGACGAGCGCGCGCATTCGCGAGGAGGTCAAGCCTGCGGGGCTGGACTGGCTCACGGCGCTGCGGGCGCCGGAGCTGAAGAAGCTGGCGGCCGAGGGCTGTCTTCAGCCGTCGTTGTTCGACGAGCGCAACTTGGCCGAGCTCGAAGCGCCGGCGCTGTATCCGGGCGAGCGGCTGGTCGTGTGCAGGAACCCGCTGCTGGCCGCCGAGCGGGCGCGCAAGCGCGCGGCGCTGCTGGCGGCGACGGAGGCGAAGCTCGCGCAGGTCGCCGAAGCGGTGCGCCGCGAGCGGCGGCCGCTGCGGGGCGAAGCGCGGATCGCCGTGCGCGCCGACCGCGCGCTGCGCTCGCACAAGGTGGGCAAGCACTTCGCCATGCGCATGACGGACACGTCTTTCTCGTACGCGCGCGACGAGGCCTGCATCGCCCGCGAGGCGGCGCTCGACGGCCTGTACGTGCTGCGCACCAGCGTGGCGAAGCCGGACCTCGGCGCCGCAGACGCCGTGCGCGCCTACAAGAGCCTGAGCCGGATCGAACGCGCGTTTCGCAGCTTCAAGACCGTCGACCTCAAGGTGCGGCCCGTCCACCACCGGCTGGCCGGCCGCGTGCGCGCCCACGTCTTCCTGTGCATGCTCGCCTACTACGTCGAATGGCACATGCGCCGCGCGCTCGCCCCCATGCTCTTCGACGACCACGACGCGCAAGCGGCCGCCGCCGCGCGCGCCTCGCCCGTCGCGCCCGCCCGAGCGTCGCCCGCCGCCCGCGCCAAGGCGCGCGGCCGCAAGCGCACGCCCGACGGCCTGCCCGTCCACAGCTTCCGCACGCTGCTCGCCGACCTGGCCACGCTTGCGCGCAACCGCGTCCAGCCTCCCGGCGCCGCTCCGGCCGACATCCTCACCCAGGCCACCCCCGTCCAGGAACGCGCCCTCCGGCTCCTCGGCGTCAAGCCCTGAACAACCCGCCTGCCCAGAAGCCGACACATCCCATGACCCCTATCTCCAAGCCACACAACCACTTGCGACGACACACCGCCCAGAACTTCCGTCTAGCACTGGCCCGGACTCCAAGGCCGCTGTCGGCTCGCCTGATCGCCGGGCCGCGAGGCCGCCTCGACTCGCCTGAACGCCGGGGGCCGCCGAAGGCCGCCCGCCGCCGCCGCCCTCCTACCCGTCCAGCTCCTGGTAGCGCGGGTTGACGACCAGCGTTCCGTCTTGGAAGACCTTGCGGTTCCAGGGATAGACGAGCTTGGCGGAGGTGGTGAGGGCGAAGAAGCCGGGCTGGTGGCCGCCGGGGCGGACGAAGTTGGTGGCGGTGCGGACTTCCGCGGGACCGACGTCGCGCACGGCGGCCAGCGCGAGGCGCAGGGTGTCGCCGGAGGTGGTGATCTCGTCCACGATCAGGACGCGCTTGCCGCGGGCTTCGGGCGGGGCGGCCGAGAGGACGGCGGGGCGCTGGCGAACGATCTCGGCGCCCTCGCGGCGCGTGATCTTGAGGGAGTGGAAGTCCCGTTGGAGGATGGACGCCACGACGGCGCCGGGGATGACGCCCGCCTTGGCGATGCCGACGACGACTTCCGGGTCGTACTCCCGCGCGACCTTGAGCGCGAGCGCCCGGCAGAGCTCGCCGAACATCTCCCAGGAGAGGTCGAAGACTTCGGTCGGTTTGGTTTGCGTGGCCAACATTGCCTTCTCCCTTTCGAAGTCCGAAACTGTACCGGCTCCCCTCCTGCCCCGCCGCTCGCCGGCCCGCCGCCACGGAGCGCTTCTACCGCGATGGACCCCGACCTCAAGAAAGCGGCCGACGCCCGCTTCGACGAAGCCCGCGCCGAGACGGGCGCCCGCGATCCCCGCGACTACTACCGCCAGCGCCTCAAGGAGCTGAGGAGCGCGAACCCGAACAAGTACGCCGAAGCGGTCCAATACTACGAAGACCAGCTCGTTCCGTCCATTGCCGAGGGCGGGGCCGATCCCCTCCGCGCATGGACGGACTTCGGCGCGCGCTTGGCCGGCTTGGCCGCGCCGGGCCAGGCGTGGGCCGTCGACGGAACGGGCGGGCGGCGCCCTCACGAACCGCCGGTCGACCTGGCCGACGTCGTCCTTCACGTGCCGACGGGACGGGAGCGCGTGTTCGTCGTGTGGCTGCCGCCGGCTTTGACGCCCGCCCAGCAGGCGACCGTGGACTGGCTGGTTGCCGGACGGCGCGCGCTTCGGGAGGCCTGACCGCGGACCGCGGCCGGGATCGGCACGGGCGGCGGCGAGACCGACGGTGCGGGCGGCACGCTTGCGCCGGATCCGCCCAGCGCCGTAGCGTGGACTGCATGTGTCGGCCAGGGCTCGAGCGGCGGAAGCGCGGGACGCCTTCCAGTGGCTAGGGCTGGGCGAAGAAGAAGATGGTTCTGGCCGCTGGTCTTGCGGCTGGTCTTGCTTCTGGGGGCGTTCGGGGGCGGATTGTACGTGGCGGGGGCCGAGGTCGCGCCTTGGCGGCAGGTCTCCTGGGCGGCGCAGAAGGCGCGCGACTTGGTGCGGGCTCGGACGGTCGAGAAGCCCCTGTTGCAGCCGTGGGAGGCGACGGGCTTGCGTTCGTCCGCTCTCGAACGGCGCAGGGTGGCGATTGCGGAGGGAGACGGACTGGCGGCGCCGGCGATGGCGACCGGAGGCACGGGGCAGTTTCGGGAGCATTGCCCCGGGGTGCGCGGTTGCCTGGCGGTCGAGTACTCGGCGGCGGGCGAGGTCGCGCGCGCTTGGCCGTTTCGGCCGCCGCCGGCGGGGGGAGCGTTGGCGCCGGCCCGCGTCCAAGGCACGTTCGGCGTCGGCGGGGACGACGTCATCGACGTGGCCGGCGTCGCCCGGTATCCCAACGGCGACCTGCTGGTCGTCTATCGCTATTTGGACTTTCATTCTCCCGAAAACGCAGGCTTGGCGCGCGTGGGAGGCTCGGGGCGGATCCTGTGGCATCGCAGGGACCACAGCCGGGGCGAGCCCTACGTCGCGGCCGGCGACACGGCGTTCGTGCTGGGGAAGCAGCGGATGGAAGACGCCGCGCCGGTGCCGGGGGTTCGAGGCTGGTCGTGCGAGAGCGGCGAGGCGGTGCGCGACGTCGTCAACGTCTTGGACGGCGACGGGCGGTTGATTGAGCAAGTGTCCTTGCTGGGCGTGCTTCTGGAATCGCCGTGGGCGCCGGAACTGCAACGCGCGGATCCGTGCAGCCCCGTTCACGCGAGCTCCGTGTCGCTGGTGGGCGAGGACGTTTCCGGGTTGGAAGACGTGCGGCCCGGCGATGTCGTCTTGTCTCTTCGCAACCTGAACGCGATCGCGATTCTCGACCGGGCGACGTACCAGATGAAGCGGTTCGCGCGCGGCACGTTTCAGGGGCCCTACAGCGCCAAGCACTGGAGAGGCACGGAGTTCGTCCTGTTCGACGGCGGCGGAGGCCGGGTGCGCAGGGACGGCGCCCTGGACTTCCACTCCCGCGTGCTGCGGATCGACGTCGAGAGCGGCCGAGAGACGGTCGTCTTCCCGAAGGATCCGCAACGGTTTGGCTGGCGGGCGCAGGGCGGCGGACGCCTATCGATCGGGCCGGACAAGACGACGTTGATCGCGTCCTTCGACGGCGTGGGGCGGGCAGTGGAAGTGCGCATCGAGGACGGCGCGGCGCTCGCCCAGTTCGACCATCTGCACGACTTGGCGGGGCTCGCTTCCGCTGGCCCGTTGGCCGGAGTCGTCAGATTCCCGAACCCCGGGATGTTCTACGCTACCGAGGCGCGCTAGGCTCGCTCGTCCGGCCTTTCGCGCTGCCAGGACGGCGCCGGCATGGGCGCGGCGTCAGGCAAGAGACGCCAGATGCGGCGGGCGGTCTCGGTCGTTTCCTCTTCGTCGGCGCCGGTCACGTTCACATGCCCCAGCTTTCTCCCGGGGCGGGGCGCCTTGTCGTAGAGATGCACGTGGGCGCCCGGCACGGCGGCCAGGGCGGCCAGCGGGGGCAGCTCGCCCACGAGGTTGAGCATCGCGGACGCCCGGCACGGCGCCGGCGCGGCCAGGGGCAGGCCCGTCACGGCGCGAGCATGGTTCTCGAATTGGCTGGCGGCCGCCCCGTTCATGGTCCAGTGTCCGGAGTTGTGGACGCGCGGCGCCATCTCGTTGGCCAGGAGGCGGTTTCCGCACTGGAAGAGCTCCACGGCGAGGACGCCCGCGTAGTCGAACCGATCCATGATCCGGCGCGCCATCGCTTCGGCCTCGGCTTGAAGGTCCGCCGGGGCGTTCGACAGGGGCGCCCAGCTGGCGCGCAGGAGGCCCTCCCGGTGATGGTTTTCGGTCAAGGGATAGAAGACGGCGCTGCCGTCCGTGCCCCTGGCGCCGACGATGCTGAGCTCGCGGTCGAAGTCCACGAAGGACTCCACGACGAGCTCGTCGCCCAGCGCCTCCGCCGCCGCGGCCGCTTCGGCGGGCGAGCGCACCACGGCCTGGCCCTTGCCGTCGTATCCGAAACGGCGCGTCTTGACCACCGCGGGCAGGCCTGTCGCCGCCAGAGCGTCCTCCCAGTCCCCGCCGGGGCTCACGGGCCGAAAGGACGCCGTGGGGATGTCCAACTCCTGGAACAGCCGCTTCTCCGCCAAGCGGTCCTGCGCCGCGGCCAGCGCTTCGGGCGACGGGCGCACCGGGACTCGCGAAGCCAAGGCTCGCGCGACCTCGGCGGGCACGGCTTCGAACTCCAGCGTGACCACGTCGGCCTGGCTCGCGAGGCGGTCCAGCGCCGCCGGGTCGTCGTAGGCGCCCTGCACCACGCGGCCGAGCGCGCCCGCGGGCGGACGGAGCGAAGGCTCCAGGAAGACGAAGCGCCGCCCCAGCGGAATCCCCGCCAGCGCGAGCATCCGGGCCAGCTGTCCTCCGCCGAGGACGCCGATCGTCATCCCGCGTTCGGGCCGGTCACCCGTCCGGAGGCTGTCGCGGATCCTGCCCGGCCAAGACGTCCGCTTCCATCGCGCGCGCATGGGCGCGGACCCGCTCGCGGACGGCGGGATCGTCCACGCCCAGGATGCGCGCCGCCAGCAACGCCGCGTTGACCGCGCCCGCGACGCCCACCGCCAGCGTGCCGACGGGGACGCCGCCCGGCATCTGCGCGATGGAGAGCAGCGAGTCGAGCCCGCGCAGCGCCTTCGACTGCACGGGCACGCCCAGCACGGGCAGCACGGTCTTGGAGGCCAACATGCCCGGCAGGTGCGCCGCGCCGCCCGCGCCTGCGACGATCACCCGCAAGCCGCGCTTCTCCGCCGTCGAGCCGTACTCGTGGAGCAGGTCCGGCGTGCGGTGCGCGGACACCACGCGCACCTCGTGCGGCACGTCGAGCGCCTCGAGCGTCCGGGCGGCGTGCTCCATCGTCTCCCAGTCGCTGCGCGAGCCCATGACGACGCCCACCAACGGACGGCTCACGGCGCGTCCCGGCCTCGCGCGCCGTCCTCTGCTCGGCGCGCAAGCATGACGACGCCCACCAAGGGACGGCTCACGGCGTGCCCCGGCCTCGTGCGCCGTCCTCTGCTCGGCGCGCAGGCATGACGACCCCCGCCGAAGGATTGCTCACGGCGCGCCGGTCCCCGGCTCCCCGCCGGCGTCCAGCACGAAGTACCGCTTCTTGCCGGTCCGCACGACGACGAACCGATCGTCCAAGAGATCGCTCGTCCGCAACGCCGCGCGGACGTCGGCGGCGCGCTCCCCGTTGACGTAGACGCCGCCGCCCCGCACCAGGCGGCGCGCTTCGCTGCGCGACGGCGCCATGCCGGTCTCGGCCATCACGACGGCCAGCTCCGCGCCCGGTTCCTGCAGGCGCTCCCGCGCAAGCCGGGCGGACGGCACGTCGGCGAAGACGTCCTCCACGTCCGCGGCCGAGAGGCCCTTGGGACTGCCGCCGAACAAGATGCGCGACGCCCGTTCGGCCGCCTTCAGTCCCTCCGGGCCGTGCACGGTGCGCGTCACGTCGGCCGCCAGCCGCTTCTGGGCCTCGCGCCGGTGCGGAGCCTGCCTCGCGGCCTCCGCCATCTCCTCGACTTCGCCTCGGCTCATGAGGGTGAACAGCTTCAAGAAGCGGATCACGTCGGCGTCGTCGGCGTTGAGCCAGTATTGGTAGAAGCGGTAGGGAGACGTGCGGTTCGGGTCCAGCCAGACGGTCTCGCCGGCTTCGGACTTTCCGATCTTCGTCCCGCCGGCGGTCGTGAGAAGCGGAAAGACGATGCCGTG
Source organism: Longimicrobiales bacterium (assembly GCA_965242735.1). Classification (GTDB taxonomy): domain Bacteria; phylum Gemmatimonadota; class Gemmatimonadetes; order Longimicrobiales; family Gaopeijiaceae. The sequence goes on from OZ251497.1 coordinate 763,389, forward strand.
GCACTGCGGGCCGCCCATCCTCCGCACGAGATCGATGCCGGCGGTGATGTTGCCCCACTGGTCCGAGCCGCCCATCTGGAGCGTGCAGCCGAACCGCCTGGAGAGCTCCAAGAAGTCGTACGCCTGGAGCAGCTGGTAGCTGAACTCGGTGAACGAGATGCCGGTCTCCTCGTCGCCCAGGCGGCGCTTCACGGATTCCTTGCGCAACATGGCGTTGACCGAGAAATGCTTGCCCACGTCGCGAAGGAATTCGACCAGCGGCAGCCGGTCCAGCCAGTCGATGTTGTTGGCCGTCCGCGCCGGGTTCGAACGCGCGTCGAAGTCGAGGAAGGACGCGAGCTGGCGATGAATGGCGGCCGCGTTTTCCTCCATGGCGTCCCGGTCCAGCAACGGGCGCTCGCGGGCCTTGCCCGACGGGTCGCCGACCAAGCCGGTGCCGCCGCCCACCAGGGCGATGGGGGTGTGGCCGGCCCGCTGCAGATGCACGAGGCCCATGATCGGCACGAGCGAACCCACGTGCAGCGAAGGAGCGGTGGGATCGAAGCCGATGTAGCCGGACGTCCGGCCGGCGGCCAAGGCTTGAGCGGCGTGTTCCGTGACGTCGGCCAGCAGACCTCGCCACCGGAGTTCCTCGATCATGGGGTCCAAGCTAACGCGGCCTGTCGCCCCCGGCGGCTCTCGGACCGGCCGCGGGCCCCTCGCGCCGCGTGGGCCGTCCGTCGCCCCGCTTCTTGGCGTCGCGCTCCGGTCACTCTGACCGGGCAGGGACTCGTCGCGCCGCGTGAGCCTTCGCGACGGCCGCTCGGTCGGCCTTGCCGGTGGGCGTGCGCGGCAGCGATTCGACGATCCGGATCGTGGACGGGCGCCGGGCTCTGGACAAGCGGGCGCGGCAATGCCGGTGCACGTCCTCGGGCGCCACGGCGGCGGGGTTCGCTTCGACGACGGCGTGCAGCGTGTGGCCCCATGCCTCGTCCGGCGCGCCGAAGACGACGGCGTCCGAGACTCCCGGCAGCGTCTGGATCACCTGTTCGACTTCGGACGGCGCCACGGTGACGCCGCCCGTGACGACCGCGTCGTCGGCCCGTCCTTCGATCCACAAGTTCCCGCCCGCGTCCGCACGGCCCAGGTCGGCGGTTCGGAACCAGCCGTCCTCGCTGACCGGCAGGGCCTCGGGCTCCTCGCCGGGCCGGCGGACGACCATCGAGGCCAAGGTCGGACCGCGCACGGCCAGGACGCGCGTCCCCGGCTCGGCCCTCGCTTCGATGCCCGGCAGCGGCGGCCCGACCGTGCCCGGCAGCTGCTCGGCCAGCTCGGGAGGCGCCGTGGCGACCTGCGACGCCGTCTCGGTCATGCCCCAGGTCGGCGCAACCGGCAGCCCCGCCGCGACCGCCCGCGCCAGAAGGGCAGGGGAAAGCGCGGCGCCGCCGACCAGGACGCACCGGAGGCTGGTCGGGGCCGTCCGTCCGTCCAGCGTGTCGAGAAGCTGCCAGAGCATCGTCGGAACGAGCGACAGGTGCGTGACGGCGCCGTCGAGGACCGCGGTCGCCACGGCGTCGGCGTCGAAGCGCGGCCAGCAGCGAATGGCGCACCCCAGGGAAACGGCGCGCAGGACGAGCGCCAAGCCCCCGACGTGGCCCAGCGAAAGGCAGAGGCCCCATTTGTCGCTCGGTTCGAGCGAAAGACGTTGGACCGAGGCGGCCGTGCCGGCGGCGAAGGCGGCCCTGGAGAGACCGACGGCCTTGGGCCCGCCGGAGGCGCCCGACGTGAGCAGGAGGACTTCGACTTCGGGAAACCGGTGGAGGCGGAGGGGGACGAGCGGTCGATTGCGGGCGGACGGGGCCGGGCATGGAGCGGGCGAGGGCGTGACGAGGCCCGTGGACGGCGCGGGCGGGACCGGACATGGAACGGGCGAGGGGGTGACGAGGGCCGTGGACGGTGCAGGGAGTTCGTCGTCCGTGTCCGGCTCCGGCTCCGGGGCGGTGCAGGCGTCGGAGAACCAGAGCGCCGGGCGCACCAGCCGAAGGGCGTGGTCGAGTTCGGCTTCGGCGAGGCGGTGGTGCAGGGGCGCCGCGGCCAGTCCGGCCCGCCACAGGCCGAACAAGGCCGCTATGGCAGCCGGGCCGGGGGGCAGGCTGACCGCCCCGACCAACTCGGAGCCGGGACGGTAGCTGGGCTCCTGGCCGCCGGGCTTCTCGCCGCCGGGCTTCTCGCCGCCGGGCTTCTCGCCGCCGGGCTTCTCGCCGCCGGGCTTCTCGCCGCCGGACCTCTCGCCGCCGCACTTCTGGTCGCCGGGCTCTTCATCGCCGGGCTTCTCGTTGCCGCCCGGTTCGGTGCCCGGTCCGGCAGCCAGCCCGAGGTCGATGACGGCGTTGCGGCAACGCTCTGCCGCCGCGTCGGCCGCTTCGTCCAGCTCGCGCCATGTCCAGCAGCGGTCCCCGGACGCGACGGCCATGTCCCCCGGAGCGGCTGCGGCTGTCGCCCGGAGTTCGTCGCGGGCCCGCGACGTCCAGAATTCGTCGTCGGCCCCCCCCGTCGGCTTGCGCGCGTCGGCCGCGTCGCGCTCGGCCATCGCTCGTCGGCCTCAGCGCGCGCCGACGAGAAAGCCGGTCGCCAAGCCCAGCCCGTAGATCGCCACGCCCCGCGCCGTGCGTTCCAGCACGGGCGCCAAGGCGCGCCGGTCCGGTCCGCGCGCTGCCTTGGCGTCGGCCAAGTCCGCCTTCTCCGAGTCCGCCACCTCGGAGCCGGCCTCCTCCGAGTCGCCGGTCCGGCTGCCTCGCCGGTCCCCCTCGCTCCCGGCGGCTTCGGCGAACCGCACGACGACGGCAGCGGCGGGCCCGCAGGCGACGACGCCCGCCGCGGCCAGCAGCGTCCAGGCCGGCCAGTCCCCCCACGCCCACCCGGCCACTGGAGCCGCCGTCGCCGCGCCCAGGCACGCCAAGTACTGCGCGGCGGTCCCCCGGTCGCCCAGGCGCACGGCGAGCGTGCGCTTGCCCGCGGCCGCGTCGGTCTCGCGGTCCCGCATGTTGTTGGCCACGAGAATGGCCGTGCTGAACGCGCCGATCCCGACGCCCGCCAACAGCGCGTCCGCCGACACGGCGCGCGCTTGCACGTAGTAGGCGCCCGCCACCGCCACCGGTCCGAAGAACACGAAGACGAACAGGTCCCCCAGGCCGTGGTAGGCCAGCGGCCAGGGCCCGCCCGTGTAGGCCACCGCGCAGACCAGCGCCGCGATCCCCACCACGACCACCGGCCATCCCGCGACGGCCGCCAAGTACGCGCCCACGACCGTGGCCAGTCCCAGCGTCGCGATCGCCCCGCGCCGCACCGACTCGGGCGCGAGCAGTCCCGCCTGCGTCGCCCGCACGGGCCCGACCCGGTCCTCCGTGTCGCTTCCCTTCACGAAGTCGTAGTAGTCGTTGGCCAAGTTGGTCGCGATCTGAATCAGCAGAGCGCCCACCAGCGCGGCCAGCGCCGGACCGCGCGCGAACACGCCGTCGGCCGCCGCGACCCCGCAGCTGGCCGCCACCGGCGCAGCGGCCGCCGTCAGCGTCCGAGGCCGGGCCGCCAGCGCCCACGCGCCCGCTCGTCCCACTAGGGGCGCTCGCCGCGCCGCGCCACCGGGTTCGCGCTCTCGCCCGTCCCGGGCCCGCGGCCGACTCCTGTCGGACGCCTGTCCGCCGCCATGGGACGGCCGTCGTCGCGACCCACGGGCGCCTCGTCTTCGCCTCCCGCCGGCCGCGCTCCCCCGCCCACTACCACGGCAGCCAGGGAAACTTGCGAAAGTCGGGCTTGCGCTTCTGCAGGTAGGCGTCGCGGCCCTCCTGTCCTTGCTCGGTCATGTAGAAGAGCAGCGTGGCGTTGCCCGCGAGCTCCTGGAGGCCCGCCTGCCCGTCCACGTCCGCGTTGAAGGCCGACTTGAGCAGCCGAATCGCGAGCGGACTGTGCTCGAGGATCCGCTGCGCCCACTCGAAGCCCTCCTCCTCCAGCCGCTCCACCGGCACGACGGCGTTGACCAGCCCCATCGCCAGCGCCTCTTCGGCGCCGTACTGGCGGCACAGGTACCAGATCTCGCGCGCCTTCTTCTGCCCGACGATGCGCGCCAGGTAGGACGACCCGAAGCCGCCGTCGAAGCTCCCGACCTTCGGCCCCGTCTGGCCGAACACCGCGTTGTCCGCCGCGATGGTGAGGTCGCAGACGACGTGCAGCACGTGCCCGCCCCCGATGGCGTACCCCGCCACGAGCGCGATCACCGGCTTCGGCATGGAACGGATCAGGCGCTGAAGCACGAGCACGTTGAGGCGCGGCACCCCGTCGCCGCCCACGTAGCCCGCGTCTCCGCGGACGCGCTGGTCGCCGCCCGAGCAGAAGGCGTGCTTCCCGTCGGCGGCCGGCCCCTCGCCCGTCAGCAGCACGACCCCGACGGACGAGTCGTCCTGCGCGTCGTGGAACGCGTCGAGCAGCTCGAACAGCGTCTCGGGGCGAAAGGCGTTGCGCACCTCGGGCCGGTTGATCGCGATGCGGGCGACGCCGTCGCGCTTCTTGTAGGTGATGTCTTCGTACGACTTCGCGGTCTGCCAAGCGGTGGCGCTCATGGGCGGATTCGGAAGGGTTGCGGGGAGAAGTTCGGCCTTGCCGGCGCGGACTCAAATCCTAGCCGCACCGAGCCGGCAGACAAGCGGCCGGGCAACGGCGGGGACGCGCACGCCTGCGCCTCACGTCGCCGAAGCCGCCGCCCCTTCGCCGAATCCCGCCAGGGCTCGCGCCACCCGGCGCCGCACCGCTTCGTGCCTGAGCCGGTTCGCGCCGGCCTCGGTCCGCACGCGCACGATCTGCGTCGCCCGCCGCGCCGCCGCGTCGCCGACGATTTCCGCCAGCTGGGCCGGACCGTCCGCGTCCGCGAAGGCCAGCCCGTGCAGCCGCGCCGCGTGCCGAAAGTCGAGACCGTGCGGCGTGGCGAAGCACGGCGTGAAGGCCGGCTCGAACTCGCGGATCGGCAACATGTGGAAGATGCCCCCGCCGTCGTTGTCGATCACGACGAACACGACGCCAAGCTCCGGATCGCGCGCCGCCAAGAGGCCGTTGAGGTCGTGGTGCAGCGCCAAGTCCCCCAAGAGGCACGCCACCGGCTCCTCTCCCGCGGCCGCGCAGCCCAAGGCCGAAGAGACGATCCCGTCGATGCCGTTCGCGCCCCGGTTGCCCAGCACGCGGATCCCGAGCGGCGCCGGACGCCCGAACGCGTCCACGTCCCGCACCGGCATCGAGCTGGACACGAAGAGCGTCGCGCCCTCAGGCAGCGCCCCCAGCACGGCGGCGGCGTAGGCGCCCTCGTTGGCGGCGTCGCCGGCGAGTCCGTCCTCGACCGCCTCCCACGTTGCCGCCTCGGCCTCGCTCCACGCCCGCGCCCAACCCTCGTCCAGGGCCAAGCCCACGCAGCCCTCGTCCGCCGCCAAGCCGGCCCGGCCCTCGTCCGGCGTCAAGCCGGCCCAACCCTCGTCCAGCGCCAAGCTGCCCCGACGCTCGTCCGCTGCCAAGCCGGCGCAACCCTCGTCCGGCATCAAGCCCGCGCAGCCCTCGTCCGCCGCCAGGCCGGTCCAACCCTCCGCTCGCCCCGCCAAGTCCAGCACGGGCCCGGCGGGCGCGCGCACGTAGGCGTCGGCCAATCCCTGATGGTCCTTCGGCGTGCCGCCCGCGTCGATCACGACCTGCCGCCCGGCCCTCCAACCCGCCAGCGCGTTCTCCAGCACGGCGGACGTGGGCGTGCGCCCGGTGCGCAACACGAGGTCCGGCGCCAACCTCTCCGAGACTCCCGGCACGCGCAGGAAGTGGTCGTAGCCCCCGATCAGCCTCGCTTCCCCCCAAGCCCCGCCGCCGGCGAAGCGGGCGCCCGACAGCGGATCGGCCAGCAGGGGGACGCCCAGCCGCGCCGAGAACGCGATCAGCGCCGGTCCCTCCCCGTCGGGATCCGAAGAAGCACCAGCCACCAGCACGGGCCGCCGGGCACGCGCGAGCTCGTTCTTCACCAGCTCCGCCCCCGCCTCGACGGCGCCCCCGAAGCGTCCGGAAGCCAGACCGTGGCTGAGCGCCGACCCGGCTTGATCCAGCGCCGGCCCGTCCTGATCCAGTGCCAGCCTGCCCTGGTCCAGCGCCAGCCCGTCCTGGTCCAACACAGGCTCGCCCTGGTCCGATGCCGGCCGATGTTGGTCCAACGCTGGCCCGCCTTGATCCATCTTCGGCCCATCGCAGTTCAGTGCCGACCTGCCTTGGTCCAATGCCAGCCCGTCCTGGTCCGACGCCGGGTCGCCCCTGCCCGACGCCGAGCCGCCCCGCGCCAGCCCACCCAGGTCGCCCGGACTCCGGCCCGCCATCCGGCCTCGGCGCGCGTTCTCGGCGCTGCGCCGCTCCAGCCCGCGTCTCCACGACGCCGCCGATTCGGGTTCCACGGGCTTGTCGAAGGGGATGTTCAAGTGAACCGGCCCGGCCGGCGGTCCGGTCGCGCACGCGAAGGCTGTCCGGGCGGCTTCGCCGACGGCGGCCAAACCGGCCTCCGACGCTTCGGGCAAGTCCGCCTCCCAGCGCAGCCGAGGCCCGAAGATGCCCACCTGGTCGATCGTCTGGTGCGCGTCCGCGCCCCGGAGCTCGCGCGGGCGGTCGGCCGTCAGGAGGATCACCGGCACGTCCGACGCCGACGCCTCCACCACCGACGGCAGCAGGTTGGCCACTGCCGTGCCCGACGTCGTGACCACGGCGGCGGGACGACGCGCGCGCCGGCCGTACCCCAGCGCGAAGAAGCCCGCCGAGCGCTCGTCCAAGTGCACCCGAACGCGCAGCTCGGGGAACTCCGCCATCGCCAGCACGAGCGGCGCGGACCGAGAACCCGGCGCGACCCCCGCCTCCGCCAGCCCCGACTCGACCAACGCGCCCACGATCCGGCGCGCCCACTCGAGGTTGAGTTCGCCCGTCTTCACAGAACGGAGGCCGCCGCTTTCGCCTCCCGGCCGGCCGTCGCGTCCGTCCCCCGGCCGGCAACCGCGTCCGTCCCCCGGCCAGCCGCCGCGATGGCCCGAAGGACCGGGCGCAGCTTCATCTCCGTCTCCTCCCACTCCGCCGCCGGATCGGACCCCGGCACGATGCCCGCGCCCGCGAACAGCCGCCAGCGTCCGGCCGCCAGCGTCGCCGAGCGAAGCGCGGGCACGAAGACGCCCCGGCCCTCCGAGTCCAGCCACCCCACCGGGCCGGCGTACCAGCCCCGGTCGAACATCTCGCTCTCGGTGAGGACTCCCAGCGCCACTTCGCGGGGAATCCCGCAGACGGCGGGCGTCGGGTGCAGCGACGCAAGCACGCTCAGCAACGACAGTCCGGGCGCGGTCTCGGCGGCGATCTTCGTCTCCAAGTGCTGAATGTGGGCCAGCCCCAGGATGTGCGGCTCCACGTCGCGGCGAACGTCGCAGCCCAGCGCCTCGAGGCGCGCCACCATGTCTTCGACCACGAAGTCGTGCTCGGCGCGGTCCTTCGCGCTGTTGAACAGCTGCTGCCCCAGACGCGCCGCCTCCACCGAGTCCGATCCCACGCCCGCGCTGCCCGCGACCGCCGTCGCCCGAAACGCGCGCCCGTTCAGCGTCGCGATCGTCTCCGGCGCCGCCCCGACCAAGGCATGGCCCGGCTCCGGCTCGAACAGAAACACGTAGCTCCCCCGGTTCTCCCGCCACAGCGCCAGCGCCAGCTCCGCCGGCCCCACCGCCGTCTCCGTCTCCGCTTCCACGCTGCGCGCCAGCACGACCTTCTCCGCCTCCCCCGCCCGAATCCGGCGCAGCGCCGAGCCCACCATCTCGTCCCATGCGACCCTTCCCATGCCCTCGCCGAGCTCGATGCTCTGATCGCCGTGTGGGCGCTTAGCTCCGGGTCCGCCGTGCGCGCCAAGCTCCGCCAGACGGCCCAGGCTGCTCGGCGCTCCCGCCCTGCCCGGACGGTCCGCCTTCTCCGGTCCGCCCGCCCTGCCCGGCGCGCCTGGATTGCCCGCCTCCACTGCCGCCGCCCAGCGCTCGGCAATCGCCGCCGCGCGTTGCGGGTCCGCGTCGCGCGCAACCAGCCACGCGCCCTCCCCTCCGGCCCGGAACTCCATCTCCACGACCGGCAGGTGGAAGCGTGCGCTGGGGAACGCGGCCCACGCCCCGTTCGCCCGGTGGAGCCCCGAGAACCCAAAGCCGCCGAACGCGCGCGCGGGCCCTGTCGCGCCCTTCCCGGCGAACGCGCTCTTCAGGCGTTCTTCGACGATCCGAAAGCGCGCCCGCTCGGCTGCCCGGCCCGCATTGCCCTCCTCGTGTTCCTCTCCCGCGCGCACCATCAAGTCGTCCACCACGCCCGCGTGCGCGACCCACCGATCCCCGAAGGCCCAAAATCCCCTGGCGCCGCCCTCGGCCATCGCCAAGAAGGCCGCCGGAGACGCACGTCTCAGCTTCTGTCGGCTCTCGTGGTGCAGTTTCGGCATTGTCGCTTGACTCGTGATCGGATAGCCGCGTCCTACAACAAGCGCGGCGCCGTTCGATCTGCGATGGCGGCCTCCGGCGCATCGACGTAGCGGAAGCATTTTTCCAAAGTCTTCGGGCCAACGCCCTTGATTGTCGCCAGTCGGCTAAGGGAATTGATGCCGTTTTCGTGTTCCAATGCATTTCGGATCACTCGGACGCGATGGCGTTGCACGCCAGTGTTCTTCATTATCGTATCCACGTCGAATCGAAGGAAACGGCGGCGGAAATCGTCGTACAAGTCGTCGATCGCAGTGGGATCGTAACGATAGATTTCCAACGGAATGCAACAGTCGGCCAGATGCCGTTCCATTATTCTCAAGGACTCATCTTCTTCCAGACCGCCATTCTTGGCTCCCAGCACAGGAAAGGCGATGGATTGAATGTTCTTCTCCTTGTAGGTCGAGACAAATTTATCCAATCCAGCCTCTAGGTATTCGACCTTGGACGGATCGCGCCAATGGCGTTTAGTGGGAAAGTTCAGCACCCATCGCTTGTCTCTATGGTCGGCCGGCGGCTTGTAGAGCCAAAGGTTGCCGACGGCGACAAGTCTCCTGCGACAGAGTTCAACATATCGATCAAACATCGCGGGCATCCGCAATTTGAATTCCAGCGCAATTCCTGCGCCCATCACGCCATCGCAATTGACGGTGTTTACCAGCGTTTGACATTTGCTGGCAAAGATGTTGCCGGTCTTGACGATGGGAGCGCTCATCGATCAAAGAAGACCATCGAGTCAACGGCAACGCGCTCGCGAATTCCACCGTGGCCGATCAGCGTCTTGTCCAACCGTTGCTTCGCGTCCGGGGTCTTCACGATTATCCTCTTCATCCTTTCAATCGGTATCGGACCGGGTACAAGCACCTCAGCACAACGAATTCTCTTTCCGTCAGGGTACTGCCATGGCTTGTCATGGCTGTGAATGCATTCCCAGTCCAGTTCGCTCAATTTATGGCAATCACTGAAAAAGCCAGAAATGTCAGAAGCAGCGTTGCCATCTGTGAAAATAGAACCGTCGATTTCCAGCAAGCGGCGATCCCAACAAAGGATTGCTATATCGTGGTCCGGCACCGTCTGTTGCACAACGTACAACATCGGGTTTCTAGCATTGAAGTAAAGCAAGACGTAATCATGCAATGCGCGGCCATGAGTCTTCTTCTCCGCTCGTCTTCTTTGCACTTCTTTGTTGCTTATGTCGATATAACCTAATCGACGAGCGTCGTTATGAGACAACAAGCCGTATGCCAATATGGACGACATGTTGTCCACGTGGGTGAAATGATAGAGAAACTTAATGCCGTATCGACGATATTTGTCGTCTGTGATTGACATAGCGAACATCATCCGGCGTCGGAACGACGCTTGTCGAGCAGAGACGGCCGAAGCTGCCTGAGAAGGCGAACCGGACCCTTCATGTGCCGGCCCGCATTTGAGCGGAAACGGCGCGACAGAGCGCGTCGGGCTCGATGACGAAGTCTGGAATCACGATCCCGCTCTCCCAACGTTCAACCATGTCCGGCTGCAAGCCCACGGCGCGCGCGAACTCGGCTTGGCTCAGTCCGTGCTTCTCTCGAATGGCCAGAACATCGCTGGAGCGGGGACTCCGAGGTGGCGGCACACGGCTTGGTGACGGATGTCCTCCGCCTCGTGATCCAAGTAGGTGAAGTCGCAGGCACTGCAGGAGCGTAAGGGAAGGTGGACCGGAAGGACGATGGCCGAGTCGCCCGACCCCCAGACCATGTCGTCGTCGGCCCATGTGGTGGAGACCGTCGCGTCGCCGCACATGGCGCACTGGAGTTCGTCGCTCGTCGTCGTCATTTCGGTCCGCCAGTCGAAAGTACGGGAGCGTCGGCCTAATGGCGGGAGCGCGCTCAAGGCCGGAGCGTGACGCGCACGCGTGGTTGGAGGCGATGGCGTCGGAGAATCTTACGAGGACATGGAGGAAGTGGCAAGGGGACTACCGCCCGACGCGCAAAGAACATATGTTTACGAAATTCTCTCGATCTCCGACGGTGCGCCATGCCCGACCAAGACCTGCGATACGCCCCAGCGGCTTTCCCCGCGGCCGGGCAAGCGCGGCCGGACGCGGCCGAAGACGAGTCCGCCGCCGCGGCCACGGGCGTTCCGACGACTGGCCGCGCGGTCCCCGCGAGCACTATCAGCGCACCCAAGCGATCCTCCGCGGCATCCAACGACCCCGAACGTCCCCGGGCGCCTGACGGTCCCAAGGGCGGGCGAACCGCGGACGACGCTGAAGGTCCCCGGGCACCCGACGGTTCTGAGCATCCTCGGACGGACGACCGCGCCGCTCTCCCCGCGACGACGCGTGGGCCTGAACGCCTCGAGGCCGCCGAACGCTCCGAATTCCCCCTGACTACCGACGGGCCCGAACGTGCCCCCGCGCCTGCCGACTCCACCCCGCCCGATCCGGCGCCGACTCGCGCCACGCCGTCCGACTCCGCGCCCGCGTCGCCGCCCCCTCGCACCACGCCGCCCGATCCCACGCCCGTTCCGGCGCCGGTGACCGATCCGGACCTGGACAGGCCCGAGTACTACCTCAATCGGGAGCTCACTTGGCTGAACTTCAACTTCCGGGTGCTGCACGAGGCGGAGGACGCGCGGACGCCGCTGATGGAACGGGTGCGGTTTCTGGGGATCGTCGGGGCGAACCTCGACGAGTTCTTCATGAAGAGGATCGGTGGGCTCAAGCAGCAGGCCGGGGCCGGGATCACGGAGCGCACGGTGGACGGGCGGACGCCGGTTCAGCAGATCGAGGAGTGCGCGAAGGTGGTGCGCAGGCTCGAAGCCAGGCAGCGGGCGGCGTTTCGGGCGGTGGCCGCGGAGCTGTCGGCGCAGGGCATCCGCATCGCCGGGCTGGAAGAGCTGACGGAGGCGCAGCGCCGGCGGCTACGGGACCACTACGTGCGCAACATCTATCCGCTGGTCACGCCGCAGGCGACGGACCCGGCCCATCCGTTTCCGTTCATCTCCAACCTGTCGCTGAACCTGCTGGTCACGCTGCGCAACGGCGGGGAGACGGTCTCGGTGGCGCGCGTGAAGGTGCCGGTGGGCGCCGGCATCGCCCGGTTCGTCCGAATTGGCGACGAGAACGCTTGGGCGCCGCTCGAGAGCGTCATGGCGGCCAACCTGGACCTGCTCTTTCCCGGCATGGAAGTGCTCTCCTGCGACACGTTCCGGGTCACGCGCAACGCGATCTACGACGTGGACGAGGACATGGCGGACGACCTGCTCGAGCACATCGAGGCGGGGCTTCGCAAGCGGCGGCTGGCCCCGATCGTGCGCTTGCAGGTCGAAGAGGGCATGGACCCGGGGCGGCGCGCCGTGCTGGCCAAGGAGCTGGGGCTGCAAGCGGGGGACGTCTACGAAGGGCGCGGGCCGCTCGGCCTGAAGGACTTGGCCGAGTTCGAGGGCCTGGGACAGGACGGTCTCTCGCATCCGCCGCATCACCCGGCGGAGCATCCGGCGCTGCTGAACGACCGTCCGATCTTTCACATCCTGCGCGACGCCGGATCGCTGCTTCTCCATCATCCGTACCAGGCGTTCGACACGTCCGTGGGGCGCTTTCTTCGCGAGGCCGTCCGGGATCCGAAGGTGCGCGCCGTCAAGATGACGTTCTACCGGATGGCGCCGCGCAGCAGCATCATCGATCACTTGGTCGAAGCGGCCCGCAACGGCAAGCAGGTCGCGGTGGTCATCGAGTTGCAGGCGCGGTTCGACGAGGCGGCCAACATCCAGTGGGCGAACGCGCTCGCGTCGCACGGCATTCACGTCACGTACGGCGTGCTCGGCCTTAAGACGCACTGCAAGCTCATCCTGGTCGTGCGCCAGGATCACGACGGTCTTCGCCGCTATGCGCACATCGGCACGGGGAACTATCACGCGGGCACGGCGCGCACGTACTGCGACCATGGTCTTCTGACTTGCGATCCTGCGGTCGGAGCCGACTTGACGGAGCTGTTCAACTACCTGACCACGGGCTACAGGCCCAAGCGCCGCTACTGGAAGGTCTTGCCTGCGCCGACGCATCTGCGGGCCGCCCTGCTGGAGCGCATAGAACGCGAGGCGGCCGGCCACTCCGCCGAATCGCCCGGCCTGATCCAGTTTCAGATGAACGCGCTCGAGGACCCGGAAGTCACCAAGGCGCTCTACTCGGCGTCGATGCGCGGCGTCAGCGTGGACCTGATCGTGCGCGACAGCTGCCGCATTCGGCCGGGCATTCCGGGCTTGTCCGAGAACATCCGCGTCGTGAGCATCGTCGGCCGCTTCCTGCAGCACTCGCGCATATACTACTTCCGCAACGGGGGCGACGAGGAGTACTACGTCGGCTCGGCGGACTGCATGAGGCGCAACCTGAGCGCTCGGGTCGAAGCGCTGGCGCCGGTCGAGGATGCGCATCTTCGCCGCGAACTGCGCCACGTGCTTGATGTGCAGTTGGCCGACCGCAGATGCGCTTGGGACATGGGCGCCGACGGAGGCTACGTCCAGCGCGTGCCCGGCGACGGAAGCGGGGACGGGGGAGGCACCTTCGACCGCCTCGCCGACTGGGCGCACGCCAGGGAAGCCGAAGGCAAGCGGCTGCGGAGAAGGCGGCCCGCCGGATTGCGCGGCGGCGATCTGGAGCGCTGACGGCGCCTGCGCTGCGCCTCGCGTCGGTTCAGCTGACCGGCCTGTCCTTCGGCATCAGGCGCGCCGACCAGAGCCCGGAATTGGTGTCCGAGAAGAACACGCGGCCCTTGAAGGGCATCGCGCTCCACGTCATCGGCGAGTTGGGGATGTAGCCCGCGGGATCGAAGGGCTTGAAGACGGCGATCTCGCGGCCTTGCGTGTACAGGTTGCCCATGAGCTCGCCGGAGACGTCCACGATGCGCAGGCCGCCTTCGTAATAGGCTTGGTAGAGCTTGTCGTCCTCGACCCAGATGTTGTGCGTGCCGTACTCGGGCACTTCGTAGCGCGCAACCATCTCCGGGTTCTCCGGGTCCGAGAAGTCGATGATCTGCACGTAGCCCTGCGTGGCCAGCGGGATGCCGTGCGCGCCCGATTCCGGGTCGTAGGGCAGCTGGTACGATCCGCGCCCCGCTCTGGGGCCCTCCCAAGCCAAGCCGCGGCGGTTCATGATCTCGTCCCCCACGAACACGTAGTGCTTGCCCGTGGACTGCGACACGTACGGAAAGACGGCGTGCGTGCTCCCGGTCGGCAACGGATAGCTGCTGACGAACACGGGATTCTCGGGCGAGCCGCCCCATCGGCCGTCGCCGACGTCCGCGACCACCAGTCCAGTCTCCCACTCGGCGGAATACGCGAGGCCGTCCATCACCCACACGTCGTGCAGGCGGCTGTCGGGATGATCGTACTCGCCGACGTAGCGCGGATTGTAGAGGTCCGTCACGTCGAGGACGACGTACTTGTCGCCGTTGGCCAGCGCGTAGACGTGCGTCTCCGTCGGGAACGCGTTGTGCACGCCGCCGGTGAGCCCGTGGGCGGAGACTTCGGACGCGACGACGGGATGCGCCGGATCGGCCAGGTCGAGGATGACGACGCCGTTTCGCCGGTCGGATGCGCCCTCGCGGGTCAGGGTGGCGTAGCGGGCGTCGGGCGACACCTTCACGTCGTTGACGGAGCGGGCGTCCACCTGGATGGAGTCGGTCTTGAAGATGCCGGGGCCGGTCACGTCCCAGACGAAGCCGTGGCCGTCCGCCCGCTTGGCGCCCGTCAGCGCGTAGTCGCGGCCGTCGCGTCCCTCGAATACCCAGAAGTCGGTGGTCCGCACGCGCTGCTCCCTTCCGTGGCCTTCGATCTCCAGGCGCTGCACGACGTCCCGGGCGACCACCTCGAACGACGTGCTCGCCGCCAGTCCGCCCGCCGTCGCCACGATGGTGTGGACGCCGGGCACGTCGGCGACGAAGCGACCGTCGCGCATCTGGGCGGCCGCAGGGGGCGCGGGAGCCCCTTCCGGCGCGTCGTACGCGTGCGACCACTGAACCGGCACGCCGGCGATGGCCCCGCCGCGCGCGTCGCGCACCACCGCCCGGGCACGGACCACGTCGCCGGTGCGCACCGAGCCGGGCACGCCCTCGATGTCCATTGCCCGGCCCTCGAACGGCGCCACGGCCACCATCGCCCGGCCCTCGACGCCGTCCACGGAAGCCGCGATCCAGGCCTGTCCGGGCGCCACGCCGGTCACTCGCCCGAAGCGGTCCACCACGGCCACGCCGGGCGCGTCGCTCCGCCAAGCCGCTTGGGGGCGGGGCCGCCGCGAACCGTCGGCGTGGACGACCTCGGCGCGAGCCTGCACGGAAACGCCTGCCGGCAACTGCGCCGCAAGCGGAATCGACACCCGCGTCTCGCGCACCGCCGGCCAGCCGATCTCGACCGGCACCGCGACCACCAGCGGACTGCGTCCCGGCGCCGCGTACGTGGCCGCGAGTTCGTAGGCTCCCGGAGCCAGCGCCGCAACCACGCCCTGTCGAATCCGCACAGCCGAGCGCGGCCCCACGAGACGCGCCTGCACGGCGACGCGGGCCCCCGAGCGCGTGACGCCGAGGATCTCCACGCGGGCCTCCGCGCCCACCTGCATGGCGAGCTTGGGCGGCCTGGCTTCCAGCGCCACGACTGAATCGCCGGTCTGCGTCTGCGCGCCCGCCTCCTGAGCGGCGGCCTGCCGAACCGTTGCGCCCGCCGCAAGGGCCAGCGCCGCCGCCGTGATCGTCCGTCTCGTCGTCATCGCATCCTCCACAGTTCCGTTCAAGCTCAGTGCCTGGGCGACGGCCTCGTCCCGCACACCTGCGGGTTCCGCGCCACGTGATCGACCAACGCCTCGGCCGCCCACCGGTGGCCGACGCCGTTCCAATGGCCGTCCACCGGCCAGTGCAGGGCGTCGTCGATCTGGTGGACGTCCGTCCCCCCTCCCCAGTTCGCCTGGACGTACCGGACTTGGTCGACGAAGGGAATCCCTCGTTCTTCCGACATTCTGCGGAGCTGGTCCAGCGCGTTCAGTCCGCCTGGCGTCTTGCGCTCCCAAGCCATGTTGGAGGACCCCAGGACGACGAGCGCGGCGCCGGCCTGCGTTGTGCGCTCTTGCCACTGGTCGAGCGCAAGGGCCGTGAAGCGCGCCGACTCGATCGGCAGGGGCTCGCGATTCCCCGACGTCCGCAGCTCGCTCAGCTCGCGGGCGATCCAGTGGGCGCCCCATGGACGGAGCGCCGGCGGAGTCCGGTGCCAGAGCGCGGACATGGCGGAGCGCACCGGTCCGCCGGGATTCGACGGCGTGCCCTCAAGAAACGGAGCGGCCAGGACGAAGCGTCCGCCGTCCTCCTGCACGAAGCCGAAGCGATAGGGCGGGGCTCTCCGAGGGCGATTTTCGGCGAAGTCGTTCCCCACCGCCACCAGGACGACCAGTCTCGGCGGCCGGCGCCGGAGCCACCTGTCCCAAAAAGCGAGCTGGTGCACTTGGCCGCTGCCCACGACTCCGTACGCGGCCGTGGTGACGTCCAGGTGGGGAAGCCGACGGGCGGCCGTCTTCTCCAACTGGACGTGGAACTTGTCGGCGAGCGCCATGCTGCGGGCCACGACGAACGAATCTCCGACGACGGCGACGTGGCAAGTCGCCCGCGCCGCCTCGGGGCTGGACGGCTCCCGGTCGAGAAAGCCCATGGAATTGGTGCGCGACGTGCGCTGGAAGTCGATCGAAGTCACGCGAAGGACGGCGTGGGGGGCGTAGTGCGTGCCGATCCCCGGCACGAACACCCACGGCTGGAGTGCGGGCTCCAACGAGGGGATCGTCCGTATCCACGCCTCGCCCGCCAAGGCCAGCAGACCCAGCCCCGCGACGGTCAGGAGCGCGTTCCAGACGAGCACGCGCGCGACCGCGCGACGCGCCATCTACCGGGTCCCGGCCGCAACCCGCCCTCCGCGCGCGGCTTGCTCCCGGCCGGGCGGCGTTGGGAGTGGGCGGGGCGCCACGCGAGTCGCGGCCCGTCCTTTGCGCGCGGCGTGCTCCCGGCCTCCGCTAGCTCGCAGTGGAATGCACGGCGAAGGCGACGCCTTGGGGGTCCAGGCACTGCGCGACGAAATCGCCTCCCGGCACTTCCATGGGGCCGTTCAGGACCTTGCCGCCCAGCTCCTTGACCTTCTCGGCGGCCGCGGCGGCGTCCGGCACCCGGACGTAGAAGAGCCAGCCCACCGGCATTTCCTCCGGGCCGTCGTACAGGCCGCCCAGCGAATGCGCGCCGCGCCCGAACATCTGGTACTTGCCCCCCTCGCCCATGTCCATCTCCCCGGCCGCTTCCCAGCCGAACAGGTCGGAGTAGAAGGACCAGGCGGCGCTCCAGCCTCGGGTGGCCAACTCGTGCCAGGAGAATTCGCCCACCTCCGCGAAGCCGTCGTGGCCCGGCGTCTCGGTCTCGGGCTGCAGCAGCGCCAGCACGCCGCCCGTCGGGTCGGCCAGAATGGCGATGCGCCCCACCTTGGCGATGTCCATCGCCTTGAGGAGCTTGCCGCCCAGCCCCTCGGCCTTCGCGACGGTCGCGTCCACGTCCGGCGTGGACACGTACGCCAGCCAGCACGGCGGCGCGCCGTCGGCCGCCGCTTCCTCGGGCAGCGTCATGACGCCGCCGATGGGCTTCTCGCCGTTCATCCACATGACGTAGGGCATGTCGCCTTCCTCCCACGGACACGTGGTCCATCCGGCGATCTCGGCGTAGAAGGCGGGGGCCGCTTCCGGGTCGGTGGTCATGAGTTCGTACCAGCAGAATCTTCCGTTCGGCGTCGTGGACATCTCTTCTGAATCTCCCTTGGCAGGGGTCTGACTTGATGGACGCGTCCTGCGCCCGCACGTCTCGGAAGATAAGCTTGGCGCGAGGCCCGCGCTCCTTGCCGCCGGGCCGCCGACCCTTTCGAGACCGCCGGAGACGCTCCCCCGTGAAGACGCTGCTGATCGCCCGCCATGCCAAGTCCGACTGGACCGACTCCAGCTTGGACGATCACGATCGCCCCCTCAACGCGCGCGGCCGCCGCGACGCGCCCAAGGTGGCCCGCGCGGTCGCCGCCGCCGGGTGCGTGCCGGAGCGCGTGTACTCCAGCACGTCCGCCCGCACGCGGGAGACGTGGGCGCTCATGCGCGCGGAGCTTGTCCGGCTCGGCGCGCTGGATCCGGCGCCCCTGGAAGAATGGCGGCGCGACTTCTATCTGGCGTCCGCCGGCCACGTGCTGGACGTCGTGCGGGCCGCTCCTGCCGGGGCCGGCGCGATCATGGCGCTCTGGCACAATCCCGGCGTCCACGAGCTCTCCGCGCGGCTGTCCGTGCACGGCGATCCGGCGCTGCTGGAGCGCGTGGGGCGCCACATGCCGACCGGCGCCGTCGCGGTCGTCGAGCTGGACGGACCGCGGTGGGATGCGGCGGCGGCCGGGGGAAGGCTGGCGCGCCTGATCCTGCCGCGAGAGCTGGGGTAGGCGTCGAAGGCCGCGTCGCGGGGACGGGCGGCCGGCCGTGCATGCGGCGCGGGCCAGGCCGTCGAGCCGAAAAAAAAGGCGGGGCGCCCCCCGGACCGCAGGAGACGCCCCGCCGGCGGGCGGCCGGACGGGCCTCGCAAGGCCGCGCCCGTCGCCCTCCCCCCGGCTTCCTACTGGATGCCGGCCACCTCCCACCTAGCGCTCAGCAATGCCCTCTCGTCGTTCTCGAGCAAGGGCGAGCGCGCGAGCAGCCGGGCCCGCCCAAGCAAGTTGGCCGCACGGACCGCATCGCGGTTGCTCCGCGCCACCCACGCCGCGTCGACAAAGGCGTTGGCCGCCGTGATCACGTCGCCGCGCTCGAGCGCGCGTTCCCCCGCGCCCTCGAAGTCGCTGACCGCCTTCCGCTCGTGTCCTTCGTAGAACGCCAGACGCCCGGCGCGGAGCAGGTCCTGAACCGCGCGCGGGTCGCCGGCGGGCCGCAGAGCGGCCGCGCGACGGAACATCGACGCGGCCCGGTTCCAGCTGTCCGCGTCCTTCAAGTGCGCGAACGCCTTGGCCTCGATCTTCTCGATCTCGTCCAGCTTCGCCTCGCGGTCCTGCGCCGCCACGGGGGCGGCGACCGTCAGCGCCAGCACGGCCAGCCCGGCGCGAATCCATCCGGTGGTGCTCTTCATCGTAGGTTTTCTCCTCGATGTATGGTGATTCTCCCGGGCGCCTCTTTGTGGGCCTTGCGTGCCCGAGAGTTCGCGGGTTGCCAGGGGCCGGCAGCGGCCGGCTTGCTCCCGCTACAGTGCCTTACGCACGGGCGGTCCAAAAAGTTTCCTGGAGCGGCGAAGCGGCTTCAGCGAGACCGAGGCCGCGCCGCGCCGCCGCTCTCCGGCTCCGCCAGCCGGGGCGGGATCCGAGCCTGCGTCGCCTGCTCCAGATCGAAGGCGTAGGAAAGAAGCTCGGCGTCGGACCACAGGTCGCCGACGAAGGCCAGGACGAAGGGCGTGCCGTCGTCGTAGTAGGCGAACGGGACGACGACGGTGGGGAGGCCGATGTCGTTGACGATGTTGCTGGGCAGCTCGGCGTGATTGTTGGGGCGATGGTCCGGGCGGCCGGGGTCTTCGACCAGGGGCCGAATGGGTTCGCCGGCCTGGGGGAAGAAGAGGCCGTCGAGCTCGGCTGCTTCGAGAACGGAACGAAACAGTGCCCGCATGTCGCGGCGCCAAGCCTGGAAGGCGTCTCCAGCTTCGGTGGCGGAGGGCGCCGCGGGCGGGGGCCGGTCGCGCCCGCCTCGGAATTCGCGGCCTGCCAGCGATTCCCATTCCTCGACGCTCCGAAAGGCCGCCCCCTCGCCCAGGCCTTGCAGGTAGACGGCCAGGTCGTGGCTTGCGCCCGACGGCACGCGCGGGCGCCGTCCGTACATGGCGACCCATTCCGTGCCCTCGAAGGGGTCCTCGACGGTCTCGGCGCCCAACGTCCGGAGGGTGCGCACGGCCTCTCGGTAGAGGCGTTCGGTCTCGGGCGCGAGCGGGAGGAAGGAATCGCGCCAGCCTGGGCCCACGAGGCCGAAGCGCTTGTAGCCGAGCGCGCCGCGCCGAAGAACGGAGGCGAAGCCGTCGGCGGGAAGGCGTCCGGCGGCGGCGTAGGTGGCCATGTCCTCCGGGGTCGGGCCGGCGATGGCGTCGAGCACGACGGCGGCGTCGTGCACCGTGCGCGCCAGCGGCCCCACGACGTCGCGGTAGGTGGCGTCCATGGGGAAGACGCCTTCGAGCGGGACGAGGCCGAAGGTGGGCTTGACGCCGACGAGCGCCTGGGCGGCCGCCGGGTTCTGGATGGAGCCGCCGGTCTCCGTTCCCAGGCCCACGACCGCGAAGCTGGCGTTGACGGCCGTGGCGGTGCCCCCGCTGGAGCCCCCCGGCACGCGGTCGCGCGCGTAGGGATTCAAGGTCTCGCCCGCGACGGTGCTGCGCGTGCGCGTGCCGTGCGCCGCGAAGTCGGGGAGGTTGGTCTTGCCCAGGACGACGGCGCCCGCCGCGCGGAGGCGCTCCACGGCGGCCGCGTCGTCTCCCGGCGTCATGTCCACGCCCCCCGTCGCCGCGCTGAATCCCTCGAAGCCCGCCGTCGTGACCAAGCCCGCGTAGTCCATGTTGTCCTTGATCACGATCGGCACGCCGTGCAGCGGCCCTCGCGGTCCGGAAGCCGCAAGCTCCTCGTCGAGCCGCCTCGCCTCGGCCCGCGCGTCCGGGTTCATGGAGACGAAGGCGTTGTACTCCGGCTCGTAGCGGGCGATTCGACGGAGGAACGCGTCGACGAGCTCGGCGGCCGTGTAGCGTCCGGCCCGGTAGTCCGCCTGGACCTGGGCGACGGTGAGCTCCACGACGTCGATTTCGAGGCGCGGGGGCTCTTGGAGCTCCACGACGTCGACTTGGCGGCGCGGCGGTTCTTGGAGCTCCACGACGTCAACTTGGCGGCGCGGGGGCTCTTGGAGCTCCACGACGTCAACTTGGCGGCGCGGGGGCTCTTGCGTCGCGAGCGTCCCGGCCGCGACGAGCCATGCGCCAAGCGTCCCAATTGCCATTCGTCCTCCCTTCCGCGTGCGGCGGCGCCCGCCCGCCTTTGGTTTCGGGCGCTCGGCCCGTCGCCTTATCCTAATGTCCATGGCCGCAAGTTCGAACAGCCCGCCCGCCGAAGCGGCACCTGCCGCCGGCGAGTTCGGCTTCCTGGAGCTCGAGACCGTCGGACCGACGATCTTCCGGGGACGGAACCGCGACATCGGCGCCGGGCGCATCTACGGGGGCCAAGTGCTGGCCCAGGCGCTGGCGGCGGCGCGCCGGACGATTCCCGAGCCCGACCGCGACGCGCATTCGCTGCACGGCTACTTCATCCTGGAAGGGGACCTGGACGTTCCGGTCGTCTATTTCGTCGACCGATTGCGCGACGGCCGGAGCTTCGCCACGCGCACCGTCACCGCGGTGCAGCACGGCAGGGCCATCTTCACGGTCTCGGCCTCGTTCCACAAGACGGAGGAAGGGCTGGCCCACCAAGCCGAGATGCCCAGCGTGCCGCCTCCGGAGGACCTGAAGCCCGACCTCGACTGGGTGCGCCAGCACGCTCATCTGATTCCGCAGGACCGCCGCCGGCTGCTGACGCAGGATCGTCCCGTGGACTATCGGGCGGTGGAGCCGTACGACATCTTTGATCCGAAGCCGCGCCCGCCCGTGCGGCACATCTGGCTCAAGACGGTTCGGCCCTTGGGCGGGGACGCGGTTCAGCACCAGGCGATGCTCGCCTACGCCTCGGACTACGGCATCCTCGCCACGGCGTTGCAACCGCACGGACGCACCTTCCACGATCCCGAATTGATGGCCGCTTCGCTCGATCACTGCATGTGGTTCCACCGGCCGTTTCGCGTGGACGAATGGCTGCTGTTCGCGATCGAGAGTCCCGTGGCGAGCGGCGCGCGCGGCTTTGCGCGCGGTTCCTTCTTCTCGAGGGACGGCACGCTGGTGGCTTCGGCGGCCCAGGAGGGGCTGCTCCGGCCCGTCGCGTCCCCGTCGGCTCCGCAATCGTGAAGAGCGGCTGCGGGGCGGCGGAGCTGTGCGATGCCCTTCAGGGCGGGGCGGCCGTCTCGCTTGTTCGTCGCGCGCGGCTTCACCGTCCCCGATCGTGAAGGACCGCTTCGATTCGGCGGCGACGTTCGCCGACTACCTCGCCGGCGTTCGCGAGAACGCGGCCCTCTGGCACGGCATCCACGAGCGCGCCCGCGTTCCCGGCGACTTGGTCGAGGCGGTGCGGGGCGTTGAAGGGGTCTGGCGGCTGCTGGCGCTCAGCGAGGACTGGTGCGGCGACGCGTGCAACATTCTGCCCGTCGTGGCTCGCTTGGCGGAAACGGCGCCGCGCACGGAGTTTCGCGTCCTGTCGCGAGACGCCAACCTCGACCTGATGGACGCCCATCTGACCAACGGCCGGAGCCGGTCCATACCGGTCGTGATTCTCTTGGACGAGCGCTTCGAGGAAGCTGGTTGGTGGGGCCCGCGCCCCGCCGCCCTCCAGAAGTGGGTGATGGACGAGGGCCGCAAGCTCGAGCAGGACGTCCTCTACGCCAAGACGCGCGCCTTCTACGCCAAGGACAAGGGGCGGTCCATCGTCCGCGAGATTCTCGCCATGATGCAGGAAGCGTCCGCGCGCGGTTCGTAGAGCCCGCGACGGTCCTGCCGGTCCCTTATCGCAACCCATCATCCCCACGACCGCCATGCAAGCCACCACGCCCGCGAAGGCCCTCCGTCCCGTTCGCCCTCGATCGCCGGCGCTCTCGGTGCTCGCCGTCCTGGCCTTGGGTCTGCTCGCGCCCTCGTCCGCTTCGGCGGTTGCCGTCCTTCCGGCCCTCGCTCCTGCGGCCCAGGCGCGGGAATACCGCCCCGAGCACCCTTTCGGGACGTTGCGCGAGCAGGCGCGCACGCAGCAGGCGTGGCTGGAGGAACGCCTCGACCGGAACCTGCCCATGCTCATGCGCAAGCACGGCGTCGAGATGTGGGTCGTGGCCATGCGGGAATACAACGAGGACCCGGTGTTTCGGGCGTTGGTTTCGCCGACCACCTTCGCGGCTCGCCGGCGCACCATCTACATGTTCCACGACCGGGGGCCGGATCAGGGCGTGGAACGCCTGGCGTTGGGGGGCACGTCGCAGGGCGGCGCCTACGAGGCCGTGCGAGCGACGGTCGAGGCGCCGGACGGACGCGCCGCCGAGCTGTGGGGCCGGGACCAGTGGGACCTGTTCGCGCGCATGGTGCGGGAGCGCGATCCGCGCACCATCGCCGTCAACATCTCCCACGACCACAACTTCGCCGACGGGCTGGCGGCGGGAGAATGGGAGCAGATGCGCGAGGCGCTGGGGCCGGAGCTGGAGGGCCGCGTCGTGCGCCGGCCGCTGCTGGCCGTCGAGTACTTGGCGATGCGCGTGCCGAGCATGGCGCCGGCGTACCGAAGGATCCAGGCCGTCGTGCACGACATCATCGCCACAGCCTTCTCGGGCGTGGTGATCGAGCCCGGGCGGACGACGACCGCCGACGTGGTGTGGTGGATGCGCCAGCGCGTGCACGACCTGGGCCTGGGGACGTGGTTCCAGCCTTCGGTGTCGGTGCAGCGGCGGGGCGTGTCCATGGCCGATTCGGTCGCTCCGGTCGTCCGGCGGGGCGACGTGCTGCACTGCGACTTCGGCTTGGTCGCGCTGGGCCTCGCCACCGACACGCAGCACATGGCGTACGTGCTGCGCGAAGGCGAGACGAACGCGCCCGAAGGACTGCGCCGCGCGCTGGCCAACTCGAATCGCTTGCAGGACATCCTCATGGAGGAGATCGTCGTCGGCCGCACCGGCAACGAAATCCTTGCCGTCGTCTTGGATCGGATGCGCGGCGAGGGCCTCGACGGCACCATGTACACGCACCCGATCGGCGACCACGGCCACGGCGCGGGTCCGCTGATCGGCCTGTGGGACTACCAGACCGGCGTGCCCGGCCGCGGCGATCCGCCCGTCGTCGCCGGCATGTGGTTCTCGACCGAGCTCCAAGTCACCACGCCCGTTCCCGAGTGGGACGGACAGCGCGTCCGCATGGCGCAGGAGGAGGAAGCCGAGGTGACCGAGAGCGGCGAAGTGCGCTGGATGCTGCGGCGTCAGACCGAGCTGCACTTGATCCGGTGACGCGCCCGCCGGCCTTGCCGCCTCTTTCGCCGATCCGCTTGTCCGCGCGCCGTTCGCCGATCTTGCCGCCCCGTTCGCCGATCTTGCCGCCCCGTCCGTCGGCCTTGCCGCCTCGTCCGCCGGCCTGCTTGTCCCCGCGCCGCTCGACGTGAAGGCCGCCGTCGTCGCGGGTTGCCGCACGCCCTTCCTCCGGTCGCAGACCTCGTTTGCCCGCATGTCCGCGATCGATCTCGGACGTTGCGCGGTGCGGGAGCTCGTGGCCCGCTCCGGCGTCCGGCCGTCCGACGTGGACCACGTGGTGTTCGGCACGGTCGTCCACGATCCTCGCGCGCCCAACATGGCCCGCGAAGTCGGACTGGGCACGTTGCCGGCGACGACGCCCGCCACGACCGTGTCCCGGGCCTGCGCGTCCTCCAACCAGGCCATCTGCGACGGGGCCGGTCTCGTGGAACGGGGACATGCGGACTTCGTGGTCGCGGGGGGCGCCGAATGCCTGTCGCGCATCCCCGTGCTGGCGTCGGACGGACTGGCGCGCGCGCTGGTCGCGGCCTACCGCGGCAAGTCGGCTTGGGCGCGCCTGCGGCCGTTCGCGGCCCTTCGCCCCAGGGATCTCCTCCCCGTCGCTCCCGCCATCGCCGAATACAGCACGGGCGAGACGATGGGCGAAGCCGCCGAACGCATGGCGAAGCACAACGACATATCCAGGGAAGACCAGGACGCCTGGGCATTGAGGTCGCACCGCAAGGCTCGCGCGGCGGCCGAAGACGGCCGTCTCGCCCAGGAGATCGTCGCGGTCTACGTGCCGCCCGGCTACGAGGCGGCCACTCGGGACAACGGCGTTCGGGCCGACGCGTCCGCCGAAGCGCTCGCCGCTCTTCGGCCCGTGTTCGACCGCCGGTTCGGGTCCGTTACCGCCGGCAATTCTTCGCCCCTCACCGACGGCGCGGCGGCCGTGCTGCTGGCCTCGCCCGAACGAGCGCGCGCCGACGGCCTTGAGCCGCTGGGCCACGTGCGCAGTTGGGCCTTCAGCGCGCTCGATCCGGCGGACCAGTTGCTGCAAGGCCCGGCCTACGCGGTGCCGGCGGCCTTGGACCGGGCCGGCATATCGATGTCCGACGTGGCCGCGATGGAGATGCACGAGGCCTTTGCGGCCCAGGTCCTCTCCAACCTGCGGGCCCTGGACTCGGAGCGGTTCTGCCGAGACCAGTTGGGCCGCGGGCGCGTGGGCCACCCCGATCTCGACTCGGTGAACGCGTCGGGCGGCTCGCTGGCCATCGGACATCCGTTCGGGGCGACGGGGGCGCGGCTGACCACGACGCTGCTCCACGAGCTGCGCAGGCGCGACGGCCAGTTCGGGCTGGTGACCGCATGCGCCGCGGGCGGCCTGGGCTTCGCCATGGTCCTGGAGCGCGCTTGACTTGCCGGAGCGGCGAGACGCTTGCGCTCCGCGCGACCGCCGGAGGAGTCGGGCGCGCCGCCAAAGCGCCGGGAAGAGGGGGCGGGTGCGAAGCGGCGTTCGCGTGGCGGCCTGGAACTTGGCGTTGCTGGCGGCGGGAGGGGCGGCGCTGTTCGTCGTCGTCGAAGCATGGCTGCGCGCGACGACGCCCTTCGTCGAGGTCGCGTACGAGCCGCGGTGGGCGCCGGGCGTGGGGACCCTCAGGAAGGCTCATTCGGAAGTACGCTGGACGAACTTGCTCGACCATTGGACGGTCTCGCGCACCAACCGTTTCGGTTTCCTGGACCGAGAGCTGCCCAGCCCGGAGCTTGCCCGGGCAAGTTGCCACGTCGCCGTTGTCGGCGATTCGTTCGTCGCCGGAAGAGAAGTGCCGCTGCGCGACAGACTTCAGGTGCGGCTGGAGGAACTGGCGGCGCGACGGTTGCCCGAAGCCGACGTCACGACGGCAGGCTGGGGACGGCCGGCCAGCGGGCAAGTCCAGCAACTCTCGTTCTGGGACAAATGGATCCGAGAGTTTTCTCCCAAGCTGGTCGTGCTCGTCTTCGTCGACAACGACATGGACGACAACAGGCGCCGCGACCGAGGCGCCTGGGCGTCGCGGTCCGCCGACGGGCGCCTTGTTCTTCGTCTCCCTGACGTTCCCGCGTCCAGCGCGGAAAACGGGGGGGGGGGACGGGCATCACGGCGGCCGGCGCCTCTCCATTTGCCTCTATTCGTCCGCCGGTGGCGGGAAGCGTCTCGGCGGCTTCCTGTTTCTCCGCCCGTTCCGATGCGACCGGACGCGACGCCGTTCACGGTCTTCGCCTTGGATCAATGGCGCTCGCGCACGCAAGAGGCGGGCGCGTCGCTTGTCGTTCTGGCAACCCACACGATGCGCAGGACCGCCGTCGCCACCGCCGTGCAGGAGAGCCAGTTCGATTGGCTGGCGCGGGAAGCCGCGATCCGAAGGATTCCTCTGGTCGACCAGCTCGGCTACGTCGTGGGCCGGGGCCGCTTCGTGAGCGACGCGCATTGGGCGAACGACTTCCACTGGAATCCCCAAGGCCACCAATGGGCGGCCGAGGCGATGCTCGAGTGGCTGGAGCGGAACCCGCAAGTGTGCGGCGCATGAGGTTGGGATGACCCCTCGGAATGTGCCTCCCGCCAAGACGCTAGTGCCGCAGGGGAACGGGTGGATGCGCCGAGCCTGGCGCGTGGCCGCGTGGAACTTCCTTCTCCTGGCGGGAGCGGTCGTGGTGGCTGTCGCCGTCGGCGAAGCGTGGTTGCGCGCGACGAAGCCGTTTGTCGAGATCCGTTTCTCCGAGGAGTGGGCGCCGGGCGTGGGGGACCATCTCCAAGCCCACTCGGAAGTGCGCTGGACGAACCTGTTCGACTATTGGACGGTGTCGCGTGCCAACCGCTTCGGCTTCCTGGACCGGGAGCCGCCGAGCCTCGAGCGAGCGCGCGCGAGCTGCCATGTTGCCGTCGTCGGCGACTCGTTCGTCGCCGGGTGGGAAGTGCCGGCGGCCGCCAAGTTTCAGGTTCGGCTCGAAGAGATGGCGGCCCGCCGGCTGCCCTCCGCCGACGTCACGACGACGGGATGGGGCGTCCCCGGCAGCGGGCAGATTGTGCAGCTCTCCTATTGGGACACGTGGCTGCGCCGCTTTTCGCCCAAGCTGGTGGTGCTGGTCTTCGTCGCCAACGACATGCGGGACAACAGGCGCCGCGTGCACGACGGCCGCCGGTTCGTCACGGTGTCGGTGTCTCCGGACGGACACGTGGTCTTGGAAGCCCCGGACGCTCGTTCTCCGAAGCCGCCGTTCCAAGGGGACCGGTTTAATCGTATTGCGCGGAAAACGGGTTTCTCGTTCTCCAAGTACGTGGCCTTGCGCTTGTCCGTGCTGCGGCGTTCTCCCGGTCCGCAGTCGATGTCGCCGGGCTGGCCTCGGTTCACGGCGTTTGCGCTGGACCAGTGGCTTGAACGAACGCGGCGAGCAGGCGCGTCGCTCGTCGTGCTGGCCTCCCACACCATGAGAACGACGGAGTGGACAATCGTGCAGGAAGACCAACTCGACTGGTTGGCGCGGGAAACCGCGAAGCGCGGGATTCCTCTGATCGATCAGCTCGACTACGTTGCGCGCAGCGGGGGCGGCGTACAGGACCTGCACTGGCGCTACGACGGCCACTGGAATCCCCAGGGGCACCAATGGGCTGCCGAGGCGATGCTCGAGTGGCTGGAGCGGAACCCGCACGTGTGCGGCGCATGACTTGCTGGAGCGACCGCCGTAGCGGGGCCTGGCGCGGAACCGCGAGTGTGCGGCGCATGACGTTGGGATGACCCGTCGCTATGATCCTTCCGCCCAGTCGCGCGCGCCGCAGGGGAACGGGTGGATGCGGCGGGCTTGGCGCGTGGCCGCGTGGAACTTCCTTCTCCTGGCGGGGGCAGTCGTGATGGCCGCCATCGCCGGCGAAGCGTGGCTGCGCGCGACGAAGCCGTTCGTTCGGAGCGGCTTCTCCGAGGATTGGACGCCGGGCGTGGGGGACCACTTCCAGCCCCATTCGGAAGTGCGCTGGACGAACCTGTTCGACTATTGGACGGTGTCGCGCACCAACCGCTTCGGCTTCCTGGACCGGGAGCCGCCGAGCCTTGAGCGCGCGCGCGCGAGCTGCCACGTGGCCGTCGTCGGCGACTCGTTCGTCGCCGGCAGGGAAGTGCCGGTGGCCGACAGAGTGCAGGTTCGGCTCGAAGAGATGGCCGCGCGGCGGCTGCCCTCCGCCGACGTCACGACGACGGGATGGGGCGTCCCCGACAGCGGGCAGATTCAGCAGCTTTCCTTTTGGGACACGTGGATCCGCCGCTTTTCGCCAAAGCTCGTGGTGCTGGTCCTTGGCGGCCACGACATGCTGGACAACAAGCGCCGCGTGAACGACGGCCGCCGATTCGTCTCGGCGTCGCTGTCTCCGAAGGGCAACGTCGTTCTGGAAGCCCCGGACGCTCGTTCGCCGAAGATGCCCTTCGGGGGGATTGCGTTGAAGGACCACCTTGTTCGCAAGACGGGCTTCTCGTTCCACGAATACGTCGATCGGCGCTTGGCCGTGCTGCTGCGCCCTCCCCGTCCGCAGTCGATGTCGCCGGGCTGGCCTCGGTTCACGGCGTTCGCGTTGGACCAGTGGCTTGAACGAACGCGCCGGGCAGGCGCGTCGCTCGTCGTGCTGGCGGCCCACACCGTGCGCACGACCGCATGGACGACCTCGGAAGAAGGCCAGTTCGACTGGTGGGCGCGGGAAACCAAGAAGCGCGCGATCCCTCTGATCGACCAGTTCGACTACATTGCGCGCAGCGGAGGTCGCCTGCAGGACTTGCACTGGCGCTACGACGGCCACTGGAACCCGCAGGGACACCGATGGGCGGCCGAGGCGACGCTCGAGTGGCTGGAGCGCAACGTGCACGTGTGCAGCGCCTGAGGCTGCGATGCGCCCTCGCCGTGCCCTGTCCCCGAAGCCGCGGGCGCCGCGTGCAAGAGGAGCAGGCCAAGCGCCGTCGCCGCGGCGGAGACGGGAGGGCGGCGCGCAGGGGAAGGGGTGGATGCGGCGGACTTGGCGCGTGGCCGCGTGGAACTTCGTCCTCCTGGCAGGGGCGGTCGTGCTGGCCGCCGGTGCCGGGGAAGCGTGGTTGCGCGCGACTCGGCCGTTCCGGACCCCCGGACACACGCTCAGGAACGTGCCTGCCGTGGGGTTGCAGTTGGCGCCCCACACGGACGTCAGAGCCTTGCCCCCCCAAGCCCACCGCGAACACTGGGTCGCGTCGCGCGCGAACAGCTTGGGCTTTCTGGACCGGGAGCCGCCGAGCCCGGAGCTGGCGCGCGCCGGTTGCCA
Organism: Longimicrobiales bacterium; assembly: GCA_965242735.1. Lineage (GTDB taxonomy): Bacteria > Gemmatimonadota > Gemmatimonadetes > Longimicrobiales > Gaopeijiaceae. The sequence continues at coordinate 792,376 of OZ251497.1, forward strand.
CGTCGCCTTCGTCGGCGACTCGTTCGTGGAAGGCCGGCAAGTCGCGCTTGCCGACAGGTTTCACGTGCGGCTCGAGGAGATGGCCGCCTCGCGCCTGCCGCACTTGGACGTCGCGACGACGGCCTGGGGCGTCGGCGGCACGGGCCAGGTTCAGCAGCTTCCGTGGTGGGACAAGTGGATTCGGCTTTGGTCGCCTGATGTCGTGGCGCTGGTTTTCGTCGACAACGACTGGGGGGACAACATCCGGCGCGGAGGAGACGGGACGCTGCTGGACGTCCGGCGTCCCGATCCGGACTTTGCGACGGCGCACCGCGGCGCCGGAGACCAAATCGTCTTGCGCTTGCCGGGTGCGTTGCCGAACTCGAGATACGATCCCCTCTCCGCCGAGTCGGGGGGGCACTGGGCCTGGAAGCGCATTCCGTCCGGCCTCCGCCCTTGGTCGGCTTCGTGGTTGCAGCGCAAGTGGCGTTACGTCGTCTGGAAGTACAAGATTGCTCCGGAAATGAGCCCTCCGCACATGACCGATCGCGATCGCGACTTCACGGCGTTCGCGCTCGACCAATGGCTGGATCGGACGCAGCGCGCGGGCTCGCGGCTCGTCATCTTGTCGACGCACACGATGCGCTCGTCCTGGCCGCCGGCGCCGGAAGAGCCGTTCGAGCGTCTCGCGCCCATGGTAGAAGCCCGGGACATTCCGCTGGTGGATCAATACGACCACATCGTGCGCCAGGGCGGCGATCCGCGCGACGCGAACTGGCGAGAAGACTCCCACTGGAACGCGCAAGGCCACCAGTGGGCGGCGGAAGCAATGCTGGAGCGCTTGGAGCGCAACCCCGGAACCTGCGGCGCATGACGCGGGGCCCCCAGAACTTGCAAGCCCGGCTGCGCCGTCGGCGAGCGTTCGCCGTGGCGATGCGGCGCATGACTTGGCGGCGCGTGTTGCGAGTGGCGGGATGGAACGCCGTGCTCCTGGCTGGCGGCCTGGCGCTCGTGGCCGCGGCGGCCGAGACGTGGCTCCGCGCGACGCGACCGTGGAGGGACCGGGATTGGCCGATCTCGTACGTGCCCGGCGTGAGTCGGTTGTCCGCCCCGCACAGCGAGTCGAGATGGACGGACCACAAGGAATTCTGGCAGGTGTCGCGTGCGAACAGCCTTGGCTTTCTTGATCGGGAGCCGCCGAGTCCGGAGCTGGGACGCGCCGGTTGCCACGTCGCCTTCGTCGGCGACTCGTTCGTGGAGGCGATGGAAGTGGCGCTCGCCGACAGGCTTCACGTGCGCCTCGAGGAGTTGGCGGCCTCGCGCTTGCCGCACTTGGACGTCGTGACGACGGCCTGGGGCGTGAACAGCATGGGCCAGATCCAGCAGCTTCCGATGTGGGACAAGTGGATTCGGCGTTGGTCGCCGAACATGGTCGTCTTGGTGTTCGTCCACAACGACTTCAGCGACAACGCTCGGGGAGATTGGACGGGGGGCGGCGGCGAGACGGAGCTGAGTCTCGATGTCGAGGGTCCTCGAATTGCGACGGCCCACCGCGCGGCCGGAGGCCGAATCGTCTTGCGCCTGCCCGGCACGGCCTTGCTTCCCCGCGCAGCCTTGGTTCCCCGCGAGCCTGAAGGCGGCTGGACGCTGGAACTGCCTGCCGGCCTCCGCCCTTGGCTGCTGCCGTGGTGGCGGCACAAGCGCGCGTTGCTCGCGACGAAGAGCGGCGTGCCGCTCCCTGGCGAGGCGCCCAGCTCCATCGCCAGCCGGTCCGGCGTCCAGCCGGGCGCGTCCGCGATCTTGCCGAGTCCTGATCTCGACTTCACGGCGTACGCGCTCGACCAATGGCGGGAGCGAACGCAACGCGCGGGCTCTCGGCTCGTCGCCTTGTCGGCCCACGTCATGCGCCTCGAACAGCCGTCGGCGCCGGAGGAGAAGCCGTTCGAGCGTCTCGTGCCGATGGCGGAGGCCCGGGGCATTCCGCTCGTGGACCAATACGGCTACATCGCGCGCCGGGGCGGCGACCCGCGCGACGCGAGCTGGCCGCAGGACTGGCACTGGAACCCGCAGGGTCACCAATGGGCGGCGGAAGCGATGCTCGAGCACCTGGAGGAAAACCCTGGGGTCTGCGGCCTGTGACGCGGGGACCGAGGGCTTGCAAGCCCGGCCTGCGCCGTCGCCGAGCGTTCGCCGTGGCGATGCGGCGCGTGACTTGGCGGCGCGTGTTGCGAGTGGCGGGATGGAACGCCGTGCTGCTGGCCTTCGGGCTTGGGCTCGTGGCCGTGGCGGGCGAAGCGTGGCTGCGCGCGACTCGGCCGTTCCGGGCCACCGGACACACGCTCAGGAACGTGCCTGCCGTGGGGTTGCAGTTGGCGCCCCACACCGAAGTCAGAGCCTTGCCACCCCAAACCCACAGCGAACACTGGGTCGCGTCGCGCACGAACAGCTTGGGTTTTCTGGATCGGGAGCCGCCGAGCCCGGAGCTGGCGCGCGCCGGTTGCCACGTCGCCTTCGTCGGCGACTCCTTCGTGGAAGCGAAGCAAGTGGCGCTTGCCGACAGGTCTCACGTGCGCTTCGAGGAGATGGCCGCCTCGCGCTTGCCGCACTTGGACGTCGCGTCGACGGCATGGGGCGTCGCCGGCATGGGCCAGATCCAGCAGCTTCCGATGTGGGGCAAGTGGATTCGGCTTTGGTCGCCTGATGTCGTGGTGCTGGTTTTTGTCGACAACGACTGGGGCGACAACATCAGGCGCGGAGGAGACGGGACGCCGCTGGACGTCCGACGTCCTGGGCCGGACTTTGCGACGGCGCACCGCAGCGCTGGAGGCCGGATCGTCTTGCGCTTGCCGGGTGCGTTGCCGAACATGAGATACGATCCCCGATCCGTCGAAATCGGGGGGGGGGGGGGCAGACTCTGGGCGTGGAAGCGCATTCCGTCCGGCCTCCGCCCTTGGTCGGCCTCGTGGTTGCAACGCAAGTGGGGCTACGTTGTCTGGAAGTACAAGATTGCGCCGGCGATGAGCCGTTTCGTCATGTCCGAGAGCAATCACGACTTCACGGCGTTCGCGCTGGACCAATGGCTGGAGCGGACGCAGCGCGCGGGCTCGCGGCTCGTCGTCTTGTCGACGCACGTCATGCGTCTTTCGTGGCCGTCGGCGCCGCAAGAGCCGTTCGAGCGTCTCGTGCCCATGGCGGAGGCGCGGGGCATTCCGCTGGTGGACCAATACGACTACATCGTGCGCCAGGGCGGCGACCCGCGCGACGCGAACTGGCGGGAAGATTCCCACTGGAACGCGCAGGGCCACCAATGGGCGGCGGAAGCGATGCTGGAGCACCTGGCGCGAAGTCCCGGGGTGTGCGGCGCGTGACACGGGGCCCGAGAACTCGCAAGCCTAGCCCGCGACGCCAGCCGTTCCCGGGGCGAGGCGGCGCATGACTTGGCGGCGCGTGTTGCGCCTGGCGGGCTGGAACGCCGTGCTTCTGGCTTGCGGCTTGGGGGCCGTAGCCGTGGCGGCCGAGACGTGGTTGCGCTTGTCGCGACCCTGGATGCGCACGGAGAGGCCGACTTCGTACGTGCCCGGCGTGGTGCGGACGTTCGCTCCGCATGGCGAATCGAGATGGACCGACGACAACGAATTCTGGCAGGTGTCGCGGGCGAACAGTCTTGGCTTTCTCGACCGGGAACCGCCGAGCCCGGAGCTGGCGCGCACCGGTTGCCACGTCGCCTTCGTCGGCGACTCCTTCGTGGAAGCGAAGGAAGTGGCGGTCGCCGACAAGGTTCAAGTGCGCTTCGAGGAGATGGCCGCCTCGCGGTTGCCGCACTTGGACGTCGTGACGACGGCCTGGGGCGTGCAGGCCACGGGCCAAGTTCAGCAGCTTCCGTGGTGGGACAAGTGGATTCGGCGTTGGTCGCCGGACGTCGTGGCGCTGGTGTTCGTCTACAACGACTTCAGCGACAACGCTGGGGGCGAGTGGCCGGGCGGCGGCCAGACGGCGCTGGATCTCGAGCTCGGCGGTCCTCGATTCGCAACGGCTCACCGCGCAGCCGGAGACCGAATCGTCTTGCGCCTGCCCGGCACGGCCTTGGTTCCCCCACAACCTGAAGGCCATTGGGTGCAGGCGCTCGTGCCTTCCGGTCCTTGGCTTCCGGCTTGGTACTGGCGCAAGCGCTTCTCGATCGCGACGAACCAGGAGGGAAAGGGGGGGGCGGATGCCACCGTCTCGCTTGCCGAGTCCCGATCCCGACTTCACGGCGTTCGCGCTCGATCAGTGGGGGGAGCGGACGTACCGCGCGGGCTCGCGGTTCGTCGTCTTGTCGGCGCACGTCAACCGCCTTCCCTCCTGGCTGTCGGTGCCGGAGGAGCCCTTCGATCGTCTTGTGCCCCTGTTGGAAGCCCAGGACATTCCGCTCGTGGACCAATACGACTACATCGTGCGCCGGGGCGGCGACCCGCGCGACGCGAGCTGGGGGTACGACTTGCACTGGGATCCGGAGGGGCACCGGTGGGCGGCGGAAGCGATGCTCGAGTACTTGGAGCGGCATCCGGGGCCTTGCAGTGCGTGACGCGAGGCCGGAGAACTCGCGAGCCCGGCCTGCGCCGCCGCCGACCGTTCCGTGGCGATGCGGCACGTGACTTGGCGGCGCGGAGCTGCGGCAGACGGGCTTCCGGTTGGGCGACGCGTTCCGTGGCGATGCGGCGCGTGACTTGGCGGCGCGCGTTGCGCGTGGCGGGGTGGAACGCCGTGCTCCTGGCTTGCGGCCTGGGGCTCGTGGTCGTGGCGGCCGAGGGTTGGTTGCGCTTGACGCGACCGTTCAGGGACCGGGCGTGGACGACCTCCTACGTGCCCGGCGTGACGCGGGTGTTCGCTCCGCACAGCGACTCGAGATGGACGGACCACAACGAATTCTGGCAGGTGTCGCGGGCGAACAGCCTTGGCTTTCTCGACCGGGAGCCGCCGAGCCCGGAACTGGCGCGCGCCGGCTGCCACGTCGCCGTCGTTGGCGACTCCTTCGTGGAAGCGCTGCAAGTGGCGCTCGCCGACAAGTCTCACGTCCTGGTTGAGCGGATCGCCGCGGCGCGGTTTCCGCACTTGGACGTCGTGACGACGGCCTGGGCCGTGAACAGCATCGGCCAGGTCCAGCAGCTTCCGATGTGGGACAAGTGGATTCGGCTTTGGTCTCCGGACCTGGTGGTGCTGCTGTTCGTCCACAACGACTTCAGCGACAACGCTCGGGGGGATTGGACGGGGGGCGGCGGCGAGACGGAGCTGAGTCTCGATGTCGAGGGTCCTCGAATTGCGACGGCCCACCGCGCGGCCGGAGGCCGATTCGTCTTGCGCCTGCCCGGCACGACCTTGGTGCCCCGCGAGCCTGAAGGCGGCTGGACGCTGGAACTGCCTGTCGGCCTCCGTCCTTGGCTGTTGCCGTGGTGGCGGCGCCAGCGCGGCTTGCTCGCGACGGAACGGGGGGGGGGGGCGCCACTCCCGGGCGAGGTCTTGCCGAATCCCGATCTCGGCTTCACGGCCTTCGCGCTCGAGCAGTGGCGAGATCGGACGCAACGGGCGGGCTCGCAGCTTGTCGTCTTGTCGACCAATATCATGCGCCTCGACCAGCCGCCGGCGCCGGAGGAGCCGTTCGAGCGTCTGGTGCCCATTGTGGAGGCCTTGGACATTCCGCTGGTGGACCAATACGACTACATCGTGCGGCGGGGCGGCGACCCGCGCGAGGCGAGCTGGCGGCAAGACTGGCACTGGAACCCGCAGGGCCACCAATGGGCCGCGGAAGCGATGCTCGAGCACCTGGAGGAAAACCCTGGGATCTGCGGCCCGTGACGCGGGGCTCGAAGACTTGCAAGCCCGGCGCACGCCGCCGACCGTTCCGCGGCGATGCGGCGCATGACTTGGCGGGGCGCGTGACGCGAGACCTGAGGCTTGCGCTGGGCCTGCGCCGCCATCCGTCGTCGCGGCGATGCGGCGCATGAGGTGGCGGCGCCTGTTGCGAGCGGCGGGATGGAACGCCGTGCTCCTGGCTGGCGGCCTGGCGCTCGTGGCCGTGGCGGGCGAGACGTGGCTGCGCGCGACGCGACCGTGGAAGGACTCGGCGCGGGCGAGTTCGTACGTGCCCGGCGTGAGCTGGTTGTTCGCTCCGCACGGCGAATCGAGAGCGACCGACCACAACGAATTCTGGCAGGTGTCGCGCGCGAACAGCCTTGGCCTTCTCGACCGGGAGCCGCCCAGTCCGGAGCTGGCGCGCGCCGGTTGCCACGTCGCCTTCGTCGGCGACTCCTTCGTGGAAGCGAAGGAAGTGGCGCTTGCCGACAAGTCTCACGTGCGCCTCGAGGAGATGGCCGCCTCGCGGTTGCCGCACTTGGACGTCGCGACGACGGCCTGGGGCGTGAGCGGGATGGGCCAAGTCCAGCAGCTTCCGATGTGGGACAAGTGGATTCGGCTTTGGTCTCCGGACTTGGTGGTCTTGGTGTTCGTCCACAACGACTTCAGAAACAACGCTCGCGGGGACTGGGCGGCGGATGGCGGCGAGACGGAGCTGAATCTCGAGATCGGCGGTCCTCCGTTTGCGACGGCCCACCGCACAGCCGGAAGCCGCATCGTCTTGCGCCTGCCGGGCACCGTCTTGGTCCCTCATGAACCTTCAAGGCCGCTGGGCGCGGACCTCGTGCCAGTCGGCGTCCGCCCTTGGCTGCTGGCGTGGTTGCGGCACAAGCGTGCGTTGCTCGCGACGAGATGGGGGGCAAGGCCCGTTGCCCCCGATCTCGACTTCACGGCATTCGCGCTCGACCAGTGGAAGGAGCGGATGCAACGGGCGGGCTCGCGGCTCGTCGTCTTGTCGATCCAGGTCATGCGGCTTCCTCGTTGGCAGCAGGCCCCGGAAGAGCCGTTCGAGCGTCTTGTGCCCATGGCGCAGGCTCGGCACATTGAGCTCCTGGACCAATATGACTATATCGTGCGCCAAGGCGGCGACCCGCGCGACGCGAGCTGGATGCACGACTTCCACTGGAACCCGCAGGGCCACCAATGGGCGGCGGAAGCGATCCTGGAGCACTTGGAGGAGAACCCGGGCGTCTGCGGCAAGTGACGTGGAGATCGAAGGCTCGCAAGCCCGGCCTGTGCCGCCGTCCGTCGGCGTGGCGATGCGGCGCATGACTTGGCGGGACGTGTCGCACGCAGCGGGATTGGTCTAGTTGGACTAGCCGCGCGCAGTCGATTTCGGGGAGCCTCGATTGTCGGACAGTGCGCGTCAAAAATGGGGACATCGAAACGGACATTTCAGGGGGTCGAAATCTCTGGCCATGCGGCCGAGACGCCCATGAACTGGTCCCGTTCAGCCATGTACGTGTCCCGCCGGAGTCACCATCGTTGGGGGGTGCACATCCAGCGGCTCGTTGCCGGCGGTCCTGCGGCCCTGTCCAGGACCGCGCCGGACCAGACCGCTGGAGGCAGCCCCTGCCCCGAAGCGCGCGGAGACGCCCATGGCCCCCGCAGATCCCCGAGACCGAGACGCCGACGACGGCGGACCGGAGCCCAGAGACGGCAAGCTTGGCGACGCCGGCGGATCGACGCCCTCCGGCCGAGAGCCTCCGCCGGCAGACGCACCCGTCGCGCGCCGCCGTCCGGACGAGCTGCGCCGCAAGACGATCCACCAGCCGAAGGACAAGATCGCCAAGGCGTTCTACGGCGACGAGCGGGTCGCCGCCGAGCTCTTGGCCGCGCACGTGCTCGGCAAGATCGTGCCGGGCGAACTCGCCGAGCGCGTCGACCTCGCCCGCCTCTCGAAGACGCAGACCGAGTACGTCGACCCCAAGTCCCGCACCGTCCGCCATGCCGACCTCGTCTGGCGCGCGCCGCTGCACGACTCGTGGCTCTACGTCGTCTTCCTGTTCGAGGCGCAGTCCACGCCCGAGCCGCGCATGGCGGCGCGGATCCTGCTCGAGACGGCGCTCGTCTACGACGAGCTGCTGGCCCGCGACCCGGACGTGCGCAAGCAGGGCAAGCTGCCGCCCGTGCTGCCGATCGTCGTGTACGGGGGCGACGCGCCGTGGCGCGGGCCCACCCGCGTGGAAGACCTGCTGGCCGACGAGGCGCTGGCGTTCCTGCCGTACGCGCTGGGCCACACGTTCGTGCTGGTTGACGAGGCGAAGGAGGCGCAGGCGCTGGAGACGGCGGACACGGCGCGGGAGGCGGCGCTGCAGTTGCGCTACGCGCGCAGTGGCGCCGAGTTTGAGGAGGCGCTGGCGAAGTGCCGCGAGCTGATGCCGGAGGCGGGACAGGCGAGCCGGGCGCTGGCGGCCTGGGTGCGCCGCGCGCTGATCGACGACGGAGCCAAGGAGGCAGACATGGAGAACGTGCAGGAGCTGCGCGACCTCGAGCCGGTCGTGCACAGCTTTTGGGGCGCCGAGCGCTTGGCCGCGCGCCGCGAAGGCCGGGCGGAAGGCCTGGCGGAAGGTCGCGAGGAGGGCCGCGAGCGGGAGCAGGCCACGCTGATCCGCTTGGCGCGGCGCAAGTTCGGCGCGGAGACGGCCGACCGGCTGGCCTCGTTGGTGGCGGGCGTTTCGGACCCGGAGCGCGTTGGCGAGATCGCCGATCTGATCATCGACTGCGCGAGCGGCGCCGACTTCTTGGCACAGGCGGCCCGCAACGGGCAACCGGAAGCCGGCGCCGCGCCCTAGCTTGGCGGCGCGGGGCCGGCCGCCTGCGGGCTCGCTAGGCTAGAAGTCGGCCGGCCCGGCGCCGTCGGTCACCAGCGGCACGAAGCGCACGTGGGCTAGTTCGTCGCGGCGAAACTCCGAGGGCGCGATGCGTCGTTCGCGGACCAAGCGTTGCGTGCCGCCGGCAGGACCGATGGGGACGACCAGGCGGCCCCCGCCGCCGAGCTGCTCGCGAAGGGCTTCGGGCACGCAGGGGGCGGCGGCGGCCACGGCGATGGCGTCGAACGGGGCGTGCTCGGCCCAGCCGAGCGCGCCGTCGCCGTGGCGCACGCGAACGTTGTCGCACGCCAACTGCGCCAGCCGCCGCCGAGCGGCGCGCGCGAGACCTGCGTGGCGTTCGATCGTGTACACCTCCTTGGCGAGCCGGCCGAGGACGGCGGCCGCGTAGCCCGAGCCGGCGCCCACTTCGAGGACGCGGTCCGTGGGCGCGAGTTCCATCGACTGGGCCATCAGGGCCACCACGTAGGGTTGCGTGATGGTCTGCCCTTCGCCGATGGGAAGCGCGCAGTCCGCGTAGGCGCTCTGGGCCAAGCGGGGCGGCACGAAGCGCTCGCGGGGCACGGCCTCCATGGCGGAGAGCACGTCGCGGGCGTCGATTCCCCGGCGTGCGAGCTGCCGGCGCACCATTCGGCGGCGCGCCCGCGAGAACGCCGCCGGGCCGGGGCTCAAGGGCCGGGCCCGCCCGGCGGAGGCTGCCAGAAGTCGATGCCGCCGGGCTGGTGGCGGAGTTCCGCGCTCGCCGCGAGCGAGAGCGACTCCAGGTCGATCACGTCCACCGTGCCCCGCACCGAGCCGACGGCTTCGTTGGACACGAACGCGTAGCGGCCGTCGGGGGTGGCGACGACCCCGTGCGTGACGGCACGCGTCGTCGGAATTCGCGCGATCTCGACGCTCCTGTCCAAGTCCACGACGGCCACGGCCTGCTCGCCCTTCAACGTGATCAGGAGCAGCGACCCGCCTTTCGCGATCTCCAGGTTGTAGGGCGCGGCGCCGGTCGAGAAACGCCGGGCGAGTTCCCATCGCTCGGTGTCGACTTCCAGGACCGCCCGGTTCTTGTTGCACGCCACGAAGACGGCCTTGCGGGCGGCCGCCGCGCCGGCGGGCTCCACCCAGGTGGGGCTGCAGACGGGCCCTGATGCGTCCGCCATGTGCGCCGGACCCGCCGAATGGTCTGGGGCGCCGCTGGGGTCGACGCGCTGTTCCCGGCCTGGCGTCACGTCGAAGCGCGCACTGACTTCCAAAGTCTCGACGTCGATTTCGACCAGCTGGTCGGAGTGCATGCAGACGGAATACTGCTTGCGGCCGTCGGCGGTCAGGCGGCTGCCGTGAGGCATCATGCACGTGCGGATGCGCTCGACCTCCAGCATCTCGGGGGCGTAGACGACGGAGATGTCCGACGGGACCCTGTCGCCGTGCAGGTTGAAGTTGGCCGCGAGGAGGAACTGGCCGTCGGGGGTGAGGCCCATCGTGGCGGGGAACAGTCCGAGCTCGGCGCGGCCGACGAGCGTGTCGGGACCGGCCGCGAACTTCCAGACGTGGCCGAAGGGCGTGCCGTGGGCGATGGTCACGTACCAGAACCTGCCGTCCGGGGAGACGGCGACGCCGTGCGCGCCGTCGTTGTCGCCCGGCATGACGCCGACGGGAATTTCCTTCTCGACGACGATGCCCGCGCCGGGCGTGAACGCCACGCGGCTGACGATGTCCGAGGACTCGTTGGCCACGTACGCACGGTATGTGGGCTGGGCCGCGGCCGCCGGGCCGAAGGAAGCCGACGCGGCGAAGGCGGCGAACGCGAAGAGCGCGGACCTCTGGATTGCGGCCGCTTGGGCTCGGCCCTCGCCAAGCCTTCGCTGCCCGGCTGCGGCCCTCACGAGACCTTCGCTCCCCGGTCCTTGGGCGTCACGCGGACGACCCAGAGCCCGGAGTTGAGATCGGACACGAAGACGTGGCCCTTGAACGGATGCGGTCCCCACGCCATCGGGGCGTTGGGCACGAAGCCGTCGGGCGCGCCGGTCGGCAGCCAGGCGATTTCTCGGCCCTGGCGGTACAAGTCGCCCCGCAGCTCGCCGGACACGTCCACCACGCGCAGCCCGGCCTGGTAGTAGGCGACGTACATCTTGTCGTCCTCCACCCATAGGTTGTGCGCGCCGGCTTCGGGCACTTCGTAGCGAGCCACTTCGCGCGGGCGTTCGGGGTCCTCCATGTCCAGGACGTGCACGAAGCCGCGCGAGCCGTCGCCGGGATGGCCGTTTCTGGACACGCATTCGGCGCATCCGAATATTTCGTCGCCCACGAACAGGTAGCGCCTGCCGTCGGCGTTCGTGTACGGGAACGCGAAGTGCGTGTGGCCTTCCGGGTAGGCGAAGCTGCTGACTTCCACCGGCGCGGCCGGCGCGCCTCCCCATCGCCCGTCTCCCACGTCCAGCACGTGGACGCCGTCGTCCCAGTAGGACACGTAGGCCAGCCCGTCCGCCACCCAGACGTCGTGCAGGTACTTGCCCGGCGCGTCGATGCCCCACCGGCCGATCTCCTCGACGTCCGTGGGGTCCGACACGTCCAGCACGTGCACGTCGAACGTCCCGTTGTGCACCGCGTACAGCACGTCGCCGTTGAAGAAGACGTTGTGGACGCCGCCGGTCAGGTCCTTCGTGTAGCTGCCGGCGACGACGGGATGGGCCGGGTCGGCCAAGTCCAGCAGCACGATGCCGTTCTTGCGGTCGGACGCGCCCTCGCGCGTGATGACGGCGACCGTCGCGGACGCGTTCACCTTGACGTCGTTGACGACGCGCGCGTCCACCTCCACGAAGTCGGACAGGACGGGGTTGGCCGGATTGGTGACGTCCCATGCGAGCATTCTCTGGCCCCCGGAATGCGTGCCGGCGTACACGTAGTCGCGTCCGTCCACGCCCGTGAACGCCCAGAGGTCCGACGTGGGCCGGTCGGCCACCAGCCCGCGCCCCAGCGCCACGGCCTCGTGCTCGCCGCCCCGCGCCGACACCTCGATCAGCGCTTGGCCCGTCGCGGCGCCCGCGGCCGCCGAGACGCGGTAGACGCCGGGACGCTCGGCCACGAAGCCGCCGTCGGGATAGACGGCCGCTCCCGCGCCGCCCCGGCTGTCCACGGCCGCGACGGAGAACTGCACGGGCGCGCCGGCCACTTCGTCTCCGTTCGCGTCCAGGGCGGCCGCCTTCGCGTAGACCACGTCGCCCGTGCGCGCCCGAGGCGGCATCGTCACGTCGAGCGACGCGACGGGACTCTCCTCGACGACGAAGCGGACCGACGCCTCCACGCCCTCGGCGCGGACCGTGACCGCGACCTCGCCCGGACGGATCGCCGTCACGAAGCCGCGCGCGTCCACCGTGGCCAGCCGCCGCCGGCTGCTGGACCATTCCAATTCCACGCGCCTGCGCGCGTCCCCGTCGGCGGTGCGGGCCTCCGCCTTCAGCCGCGTCACGGAGCCCACGAAGACCCGCTCGGGCGGCGCCGAAAGCTCGACCGTGGCGACGGGGAGCCCCACGACCGTCACCGGCGCCGAGAAGTCCCGAATCACCGGCGGGCCGGTGCCGGAGGGCGGCGGCGCTCGAACGGCCATGAGCAGCTCGGCGTCGCCTTCCGCCAAGCCCTTGAGGTAGCCGTCCTCCAGCGCGGCGTGGCGGGAGTCCAGCTTGGCCATGATCCGGACGCCGGGCACGCGCCGCCCCTGCGCGTCGTAGGCAACCATGCGCACGCTGTCGCCCATCGCCAGGGAATCGCCGACCTGGACGCGCACGTCGGCGGGATCGGTGCGCACGTCGGCGACCCGGGCGCCGATGCGGACGGCCGCCGAGTACTCTTGGGCGTCCGGCTGGGGGGGCGCGGCGGGTTCCGATCCCGGGACGTCGGCCGGGACGGAGTCCGCCGGGGGCTGGCTGGCCGGGTCTTCCGCGGCGGCATCGGCGGCGGCCGCTTGCGAGTCGGGCTGCGGCGCGGGGTCCGCCGGCGGAGGCGAAGGCGCGCCCGCGACGTCCGCGCGCGTCGTCTTGCCGGGCCCGCAGCCCGTCGCCAGAATGCAAGCGGCCAGCACGGCGGCCGAGAGTCGGATCATGGCTCTTCTCCTGCTGCGTTGGTGTTCGACGCACCGCCGCCGGCGCGCTTGGCTTCTTCCAAGGAATGTACGCCGTCGCGGTCGCCGATGTTCCGCGAGCCTCCCTCTGCCCGCCCGGCGAGACCGCCCGGCGAGGAGCCCATGACCTTCTCCGCAAAGACCTACGCGCTCGTCCGCCGCATTCCCAAGAGCCGCGTCGCCAGCTACGGGGGCGTCGCGGCGATGCTGGGCAGACCGCGCGCGGCCCGGGGAGTCGGGACCGCCCTCGGCGCCTTGCCCTTCGACACGGACGTTCCCTGGTGGCGCGTCGTCAACGTGCGCGGCGGCATCTCCGCGCCGAGGTGGGACGGCCGGGGGCTTCGCCAGCGCGACCTCTTGGAGCGCGAGGGCGTGGAGTTCGACGCAAGGGGCAGGGTGGCCTCGCCGCGCTTCTGGTGGGAGGGCCTGGCCGAGGCGCCTGCCGAGGGCCGTGCCGGAGGGCGACGCGCGACGTGGGCGATGGCGTTGGCCGCGGCGACCGCGGCCGCCGTTGGGGCGTGCGGCGCGCCTCCGCCGGACCCGTGGGGCGCGTACGCGGAAATCGTCCGCGAGGAGGACGCGCGGGGGGCCCTGGGTCTCGACCGCGTGCTCGCTCACCTGCAAAGCGAGGACCCGGACGTGCGGCGGTTCGCGGTGCGCGCGCTGGGCCGCCTGGAGGACCCCGGCCAGCTGGACCGCATCGCGGGGCTGCTGGAGGATCCGGACGACGTGGTTCGACAGGAAGCCGCCGCGGCCGCCGCGCAGGCCGTGCATCGCGGCGGCGCGCACGCGGCGGCGGAGGCCTTGGCGGCGCAGGCGGCTCGCGAAGACGACCCGCACGTGCTGGGGAGCTTGGCCGCCAATCTGGGCCGGCTGCGCGGGCTGGACGAAGCGGGGCGGTCGGTCGTCGAGGACGGCTTGGCCGGGATCGCGGCTCGGTTGCCGGAGTTGGAGGAGGACGTCGGGTTGGCGGCGCGGCTGGGGTTGGCGCGCGGCGTGGCGGCTCTGGTTCGGGCCGGGCCGGACAGGACGCCCGCTGCGCCGCTGCTGGAGACCATGGACGGGCTTCGGAGCCTTCGCGTGCCCGCGGACGCCCGGACGGCGGCCAGGATCCGGCGTTTGGCCACGACGGTGGTGGCGGTCGCGGCGGCGCAATGGAGAGACGGGCAGCCGACGGCCCAAGGCGGCGCGGGAGCGGGGCGGGGCGCCGTCGCGCAAGGCGGCGCGGGAGCGGGGCAGGAGGCCGGCCCGCCAAGCGAGGTGGACCGGGGCGCGGGGGACGGCGGTCGCGGGCCGGGGGCGCTGGCGACCTTCATCGAAGGCGGCGCGCTGGCCGCCTTCTCGGACGAGGACTGGGGGGTGCGGCGGGCCGTCGTGCAGGCGGCGGCCGCGAGCGGCCTCGGTGGCCGGGAGCTGATCGTCGCCGCGCTGGCGGACGACGACGCGCGGGTGCGAACGGAGGCGCTGCGGGCCTGGGAGCGCCGGGTGCGCCCGAACGAAGGCTGCGCCGCCCTTCTCGAAGCCGCGGCCGATGCGGACTGGCGCGTGGCGCTCGCCGCCGTCGATCTCCTCGCCGGACCGTGTCCGGAGCGGGAAGAGCAAGCCGACGTGCTCGCCGCGCTGGCCGCTCCGCTGATGCGCACCGCGCCGGGGCCCGGCACGGACGAGGGCGGGGAATGGCGCCTCCCGGCCCGGGCCTTGGCGTCGCTCGCGGCCGTGGCCCCCGCGAGGGCGGCGGACGCGGTCGCGGCCAACCGTGATCATTCCTCTCCGTTCGCCCGGGCGTGGATCGCGCGCGCCGCCGCCCGGTCCGGAGACGCCGAGACCCTGCGGGTCCTTGCCGCCGATGCCGATCCCAACGTGCGAGAGGCCGCCCTTCGCGGGCTGGGGGCCGTGTCGGGCGAAGCGGCCTTCGCGGTCTACGCCGGCCAGCTGCGCGCGACGGACCCGCAGTTGGTCATGACCGCCGTGGACCTCCTCGGGCGGCACGGCGGCGGGGCGGATTCTGCGTCGCGGGACTCGGTTCTCGCCGAACTTCTTGCCGCGCTGCGGGACTTCACGGCGCTGGAGCGCGAGACGCAGCGGGACGTTCGCACGGCCCTCCTCGAAGGCGTGCAGCGGCTCGGCGGCTACGCGGCTGCGGACCTCGAGCCCTGGCTGGCGGACTTCGATCCCGTGGTCGCCGAGCGGGCGGCGGACGCGATTGCCGCGCTGGGCGGCCCCAGACCCGAGCCGGCGCCCCAGCCGCTCCCGCTGGCCAGTCCCCCCGGCGCCGAGCGGTTGCGGGAACTCGCGCGCTCGTCGGTCCGGCTGCGGATGGAGGGATTGGGCGACGTCGTGATCGCGTTGCGGCCCGACTTGGCGGCGACCAACGCCGACCGTTTCGCTCGCCTGGCCGCCGAGGGCTGGTTCGACGGCCTGACCTTCCACCGGGTCGTGCCGAACTTCGTGATCCAGGGCGGCAGCCCCCACGCGAACGAGTACGCGGGCGCCGGTCCGTACAGCCGCGACGAGATCTCCTCGGAGCCGCACTGGCGAGGCGCAGTCGGGCTCTCGACGCGGGGCCGCGACACCGGAGACGCCCAGATCTTCGTCAACTTGGTCGACAACCTCCGGCTGGACTTCGACTACACGATCCTGGGCGAGGTGGTCGAGGGCATGGACGTCGTGGACCGGGTGCAGGAAGGGTCCGTGATCCTGGAAGCTCGCGTGGAGCCACGTTGAAGCGCGGACGACTTGCGGCCGCCGCCGGTCGTGGCCGCGGGCCGGACGCGCGAGGCTGGGGGGCGCGAGGCTGGGGGGCGCGCTTCGGCGTGGGTGCGCCGACGGTCGGGCCGTCGCGGAAGCGGGCGGTCGCGCAGTGGTTGCGAACGCGCCTTGGGACGGGGGCGGCGCCGGCGGTCGAGCCTCAGTGCGCGCCTGCGCTGGAAACTCGGCCGCCCCGTCGCGGAGCAGGCCGGGTCGAGCCTCAGCGCGCGCCTGCGCCGCCGTCCGTCCGGCGGTCGCGCTTCGGCGTTGCGGCGGCGTGCGCCGTTGCGGCCCAGGCGGCGGCCTTCGCGCTCGCAGCCCTGCCGGCCTGCGCCCAGGAGGCGGAACGGTTCGGCTTGGCGGACTTGTTCGTCGTGGCTGTCGAGGGAGGAACGAGCCCGGCCCTGCTGCGCGACGAGAACGGAGACGGCGTCCCGGACCGCCTCGGCGCGGCCATCGTCTCCGCGGACGCGCCCACGCTGGCCGAGCGCGCGGCGGCGGCGGAGATCGCCGCCCGCCTGGGCTTCGAGACGATGGCTCTGGACTTGCCGATGGATCGGATCTCGGCGTCCGGCGGGGGACGCCTGCCGGACGGGCGCCCGAGCCCGGCGGTTCCGGACGCGGCGGAGCGGCGGCGGGTCTCGGCGCCGAACGGCGTGGCCGTGCTGGTGGGTCGGCGCGCGCTGGCCCGGGCCGGACTCGCGCCCGGCGACTTCGGCGTGGGGCCGTTGGCGTCCGGCGAGGGAGCGGTGGCCGTCGCCCGCGTCGGTGGGCCCGCCGAGCCCGGCGGCCCGAGGACGTGGCGCGTCGCGGTCTTCGGCGCGGACGACGACGGTCTCCTGCGCGCGGCCCGCCTCTTGGCCGGCCAGCTGCCCCACGTCGGCAGTCTCTCCGGCCCGTCTCTCGCCGAGATCGCCGCCGATCTTGCAGACGAGGCGGCGCCCGGCGCGCCGGGCGAAGCGGCGGAGGCGCGGGCCCGCCCCTCCGTCTTCTTCACCTGGGCCGTCGCGCAGCCCGGCGGAGAGGTGCGGCTCGGGGGCGAGGCGTACGCCCAGGGCGCCGACCCGGCGGCGGTCCGGGCGTGGTTCTTCGGCCTGGAGCAGCTGGCCGCCGCGCGCTCGGCGGCGGACCAGGCCGAGCCGGATTCCGCCCGGCTGCGCTACAGGCGGCTTGCGTCGGTGAGCCTGGCCCACGAAGACGCCCGGCTGGTGTTGCCGACGCTGGCCGAGACGCCTCCCGGACCCGTGCCGGGACGGCCCGGCGCATCGGCCAAGAAGTCGCTGGACCTGTCCAACGTCTACACCAAGGACGGCTTCCTGGGCGACTCCGACGGCGACGAGATACCGGACCGCGTGGACGTCGTCCTGGCGCCCTCCGAGGGTGCGGACGTGACGAGCTTGGCGGCTCGCATCGGCCTCGAATCGACCGGCCTGGCCGTGCCCCTGGTGTTGCTGCCCTCCGAGCTGGGTCCGCCCTCCGGCCGCCCCACCGCCGTCCTTGTCGGCCCCGCCCACCCGCTGGCGACCGAGCTGGCCGACAGCGGGAAGATCGCGCTGGCGGACGTGCCCGCCGGCCACGGTCTGCTGGAACTCGTGCCCGACGCGTTCGCCGGAAAGTCCAGCGTCGTCGCGACCGGATCGGACAGCGCGGGCGCCGCGCTGGCCGCCCGCCAGCTGGCGGAGGTCTTCCCGCACGTGTCGGCGCGCGGCGACGGTCTGCCCGTCTTCGACGACCTGGAGCGCGATCTGTGGGCGTTCTTGTCGGGACGGTCGCCCGCGGGGCAGGCGGCCGCCGCGCTCTACAAGCTGGACCGGATCGCCGCCGATCTGGCCGGCGAGGACTTGGTGCGCGCCGACGTTCTCGTCTCGCTGGAGAAGCCCGATTCCGGCCTTGCCGAGGTCGTGGCGAGACGCGCCGCCGCGCTGGGCGCGGGCGAGACGACGATCGAGATCGACGATCGCGACGTGCAGCGCGCCGCGACCGTCTTCGAGGACGCGTTCGACGTCCCGTCCGAGGTGGACCGCTTCTGGGCGGCGTTCGAGGCCCGCGTGTTGCCGCAAGTTGCGCCGGGCGCCCGCGTCGAAGTGGAGGCCAGACTGTCGGAGCCGCCCGTCGTGCGCGCCGAGATCGCCGCCGAGGCCGAACGGCGGCTGGCCGCCGCGGGCGCGTCGCCGGAGTCCAGCGTTCTCGTGCTTTCGGCCTTCAAGCAGGGCCTCTCGTGGCTGCGCGAGTCGGTCGTGCCCCGCCTTCGCGGCCGCCCCGTCGAGGAAATCGTGGTCGAATTCCTGCGCAACGACCCGCCGCCCGACTGGCCGCAGCAGGCCATCCACACGCCCGTGCGCTGGTTGCACGAGATCTTCCCGGCCGCCGAGCTCCTCGCCGCCGACTTGGGGCTCCGCCCCGAACAGGTCCGCTTCGAGATGAAGGACTCGGCGGCCGCCGTCTACCGGGTCCGCGCTCTGGGTCCGGCCGGGGCGCCGTTGCTCGAGGACGAATTCTCCCCGGCTTGGGTCCTCCGTCCCTACTTCGACCGCTTCCGCGACTACGAGCAGGTCCGCGTCACCACGGGCTGGCTGCGCGCCGTGGCGCATCGGGGCCCCGCCGCCGGGGACGACCCTCGGCCCGCCGCAGAGGGCCGTCCGTCCGTTCGCCCCGGAACGCAACCCACGGACCCGCCCCGCGACGCCGGGTCCGCCGCCCCTGCCGCGCCGGCCCCCGACACCCTCGCCGACGAACGCATCGTCACCGACCCCGAATGGTTCTGGGACCGCTTCCAGGCGCGCACGCTGCCGGCCGTCTACGACTACGTGATGGACCGGCACGAGGGCAATCCTCGCGGCGGCGGACTGGACGCGCCGCTGTTCGGCACGCTCACGGTGGAGCTCGAGCTCAGCGAGCCCGACTACCGCCTCGGCGTCGACAACGAAATCGTCTCCACCATGGACGCCCTCCACGAGGAGGTCTACTTCGGCGCCATCGAGTTCTTCCAGTTGCTCGGACGCAACGCGCGCGGCCGCGAACTGACCTATCCGGGGCGCGTCGTGCCCGTCATGCGGCCTCGCGGCGACGGCGAGGCGGGGCGCGGGCGGATCACGTTCACGGGCTTCGCCACCAGTCGTCCGGCCGTGGTCGTCCGGTACGCGACCCGCGACGGCGCCGAGGGCCTGAAGCGGCTGGACGTGCCCAAGGTGGACATGGAGCGCCCCAGCCTGCGCCGCGCCCTCGTGGCGCCGGACTCGCCGCGGCTGGCCCGGCTGGACTTTCGCGTCCGCGTGGACACCGAGCGCGACGAGCGCGACGCCCATCTCGACTTGGCGCCGCCGGAGCAAGTGGACGAGCGCATGATGTCGGCCGAGCAGGCGGCCGCTCTGCTGGGCGCCTTGGCCGAGCTGCGCGAGCAAGGTCTGTACGCCGACGCGCTGGCGTACGACGGGGTGGGCGAAATCGGCGTCTGGGCCGAATGGTCCCACGAGCAGGACGCCCAGTCCAGGACGACCGCCGTGCTGCCGCCCAACGGCCGGCCCGCGCCCCCGCTGCGGTGGACGGATCTGCTGGCGGACGGATGGACGCACGACGGCGGCCGCATCGTTCAGTGGGACGAGCCGATCCCGCCCGCCGAAGGCCACCGGATGATGGCGAAGATGGCCCGGACCTTCGACCGCGCCTCCATGTACCCTGTCGGCGAGAGCTACCTGGGCCGCGCGATCTGGGCGATGGACCTCATGGCCCCCGTGACCGCCAGCCACTGGTCGCGCGCCAAGGCGACGACCTTCAAGCCCACCGTGCTGCATTCCGCCCGCCAGCACGCCAACGAAGTCTCGTCGACGAGCCATGTGCTGCGCCACGCCGAGCTCCTGCTGACCGATTCCGTCCAGCGCCGCAAGCTCGACAAGGTGAACGTCGTCGTGCACGCCTTCGCCAACCCCGACGGCGCCCAGCTCGCCTACGATCTCTATCGCCTCACGCCCGACTACATCCTGCACGCGGGCTACCTGGGCGCCTTGGGCGTCGACGTCACGTCCGGTGCCGACGAGGACTTCCCTCTCTATCCGGAGGCGCGCGTCCGGCCCCGGTTGTGGCGCAGCTGGCTGCCCGACGTCTTCCTGAATCCGCACGGCTACCCCAGCCACCAAGTCGTGCAGCTGTTCTCGGAATACAGCGGGCTGGTGCGGCGGGGCCGGGTCACCGAGCGCAACTGGGGCTTCAACAAGGGCTGGTTCATGCCGGGATTCGGCTATGTGGACGATCCCGCCCTGCCGCGCCACAAGGACGCCGCCTTCAAGCTGCGCGACTACATTACGGCCGCGATCAACTCGAACCGCGACGTGTTCGAGATGAACCAGCGCGCCTACGCCCGCTACCGCCGCTACGGCGCCGCCTTCGACCCCGAGGTGTTTCGCTTGCCCATGACCGACAGCGTGCTGATCGAAATGCCCCTCAAGGGCTCGCGCGCCGACGGCGGAGGCCGGGGATTCAACCCCAAGGTCACCATCTGGAGCGGCGTCACGGAAGCGCCCGACGAGACCGCCCACGGCGATTGGCTGAAGCTGGTGGCGAAGGCGGGACTGTCGTGGGACGAAGCCGTCCTGGACTATCTGTTCGACGGCGACCACGAAGTGGAGAGGACCGGCTCGGAGTTCTTCGGCGGCCGCACGCTGAAGATGAAGCGTCCAAGGCCGCCGAACGAGCCCCTCCAATGAGCGACGGGTCGCTGTTCTCCAAGATCGTGCGGGGCGAGATCCCCGCCGACGTCGTCTATCGGGACGAGCTGGTCACGGCGTTTCGAGACATTCGTCCGCAGGCGCCCACGCACGTGCTGATCGTGCCCAACAAGGAGATTCCGACGATGGCCGACGTGGTGGACGAGGACGAGGCCGCGCTGGGGCGGATGCTCCTCGTGGCCTCGCGCATCGCCGCCGAGGAGGGCGTGGCGGGCCGAGGCTATCGGCTCATCGTCAATTGCCGGGACCACGGCGGCCAGGAAGTTCCGCACGTCCATCTGCACCTGCTGGGAGGCCGTCCGCTGGGACCGATGCTGTCGACCCCCTGAGCAGCGGCGCCAAGTGTTCGCCGGTGTGCGAAGCCGGCTCGTCGGCCACGCGCTCGGGCGTGCCCGCGACGACGATGCGGCCCCCGCCGTCCCCGCCTTCCGGCCCCAGGTCGATGATCCAGTCGGCGGTCTTGACCACGTGCATGTTGTGCTCGATGACCACCACCGTGTTGCCGCGCTCGACCAGGCGGTGCAGCACTTCGAGGAGCACGCGCACGTCCTCGAAGTGAAGGCCGGTGGTGGGTTCGTCCAGGATGTACACGGTGCGCCCCGTCGCCTGCTTGGACAGCTCGGCCGAGAGCTTGACGCGCTGCGCCTCGCCTCCCGAGAGCGTGGTGGCGCTCTGGCCCAGGTGGACGTATCCCAGGCCGACGTCGGACAGCGTCTGCAAGCGGCGCTTGATGCTGGGCACGGCATAGAAGAATTCGAGCGCTTCGTCGACGGTCATGGCCAGCGCGTCGGCGATGTTTCGGCCCTTGTAGTGGACGTCGAGCGTCTCGCGGTTGTAGCGACGCCCCCGGCAGTCGTCGCAGCGCACGTAGACGTCGGGCAGGAAGTGCATCTCGATCTTGACGAGACCGTCGCCCTTGCAGGCTTCGCAGCGGCCGCCCTTCACGTTGAACGAGAAGCGCCCCGGCGCATAGCCCCGCACGCGCGATTCGGGCAGCTCGGCGAAGAGTTGGCGCAGAGGCGCGAAGAGGCCCGTGTAGGTCGCCGGATTGGAGCGCGGCGTGCGGCCGATGGGCGACTGGTCCACCTCGACGACCTTGTCCACGTGCGAGACGCCGTCGATGCGCTCGTGGGGCGCGGCGACCGAGCGGCTGCGATACAGCAGGCGCGACAGGGCGCGGTACAGCGTGGCGTTGACCAGCGTGGACTTGCCCGATCCGCTCACCCCGGTGACGGCCACGAAGCAGCCCAGCGGAAAAGCGGCGTCGATGTTCTTGAGATTGTGGCCGGACGCGCTTCGCACGACGAGCTGGCGGGCCGGGTCCGGAGCGCGGCGGCGCGCGGCCGTCGGAATCTCGGCGTCGCCGCGCAGGTAGGCGCCGGTGATCGAGCGCGGTTCGGCGGCCACGTCGGCCACCGAGCCGGCGACGACGACCTCGCCTCCGGCCCGGCCCGCGCCCGGACCCAAGTCCACCACGAAGTCGGCTTGGCGGATCGTGTCCTCGTCGTGCTCCACCACCACCACCGAGTTGCCCAGGTCGCGCAGCGACTTGAGCGTGTCCAGCAAGCGGTTGTTGTCGCGCTGGTGCAAGCCGATGGAGGGCTCGTCGAGGATGTAGAGGACGCCGACCAGGCGGCTGCCGATCTGGGTCGCCAGGCGAATGCGCTGCGACTCGCCGCCCGAAAGCGTGGCCGCCGATCGGCTCAGCGACAGATAGTCCAGCCCGACGTTGCGCAGGAAGCCGAGCCGCTCCCGCACTTCCTTGAGGATGGGACCGGCGATCTCGGCGGACACGGGGGGACCCGCCAAGCGCTTCTTGCCCGGAGGCGCCGGCGCCCCGGCCACCGGTATCGCCCGCACGAATTCCAGGGCGGCGCCGATGGGCTGGTCCACGACCGCGCTGATGGGCAGCCCGCCGATGCGAACCGAACGGGCGAACGCGTTCAGGCGCGAGCCGTCGCACTTGGCGCACTGCTGGCTCGACATGTACTGCTCGAGCTGGTCGCGCACGTGCGAGGACGCCGTGTCGCGGTATCGGCGCTGCACGTTGGGCACGACGCCCTCCCAGTAGTCCTCGTAGTGGCCGCTCATCTTCCCCGCGCGATAGGGGAACCGGATCTTCATGCCCTTCGATCCGTGCAGGACGGCGTCGCGGGTCTGGGCGGGCAGCTCGCGCCAGGGCGTCCGCGGGTCGAACTCGTAGGCCTCCGCCAAGCCGGGAAGGACCGAGCGCCGAAGATGGCCGCCGGGCTCGCCCCACGGGATGATCACGCCCTCCAGGACGCTGAGGGACGGATCGGCCAGCACCAGCGCGCCGTCCACCTCCTTGGTCGTGCCCAGTCCGTCGCACTGCTGACAGGCGCCGTAAGGCGAATTGAAGGAGAAGACGCGCGGCTCGAGTTCGGGAAAGCTGGTGCCGCACCGGGCGCACGCGTAGTGCTCGCTGAACATGTGGTCCTCGTCGCCGCGCCCCTTGTGCCGCACGATCTGGACGACCCCGTCCGCCGTCCGCAGCGCCGTCTCCACCGAGTCGGCCAGGCGCGTCCGGTCCTTCTCCGACACGACCAGGCGGTCGACCACGATGCCGATGTCGTGGTTCTCGTAGCGGTTGAGCGCCGGCGTCTCGCGCAGGTCGTGCGACTCGCCGTCGACCAGCGCCCGGACGAATCCCTCGCGGCGCGCCCGGGCGAACACGTCGCGAAACTCGCCTTTGCGCCCCCGCACCAGCGGCGCGACGACTTGCACGCGGGCGCCGTCCATCGTCTCCAGGAGACGCTCCACGATCTGCGTCGCCGGCTGCCGCTCGATGGGCAGGTCGCACTTCGGGCAGTACGGCGTGCCGGCGCGCGCGTACAGGAGGCGCAGGTAGTCGTAGACTTCCGTGACCGTGCCGACGGTGGAACGCGGATTGCGCGACACCGTCTTCTGCTCGATGGAGATGGCGGGCGAGAGGCCCTCGATCGCGTCCACGTCCGGCTTCTCCATCATGCCCAGGAACTGCCGCGCGTAGGCCGAGAGCGACTCGATGTAGCGGCGCTGGCCCTCGGCGTAGATCGTGTCGAAGGCCAGCGACGACTTGCCGGAGCCGGACAGGCCCGTGACGACGACGAGCCGGTCCCGCGGGATGTCGAGCGAGACGTTCTTGAGGTTGTGCTCGCGCGCGCCCCGGACCGAGAGCGTCCTGGAGGACCGGATCAGCCGGACTCCCGCGCCTGCGCCGACAGACGGGCCACGCGCTCCTCGGTGGGCGGATGCGTGCGGAACAGCTTGAGCAAGGCGGGCTGGCGCGCGCCGAAGGGATTGACGATGGCCAGCTGCGCCGCCGCCGGGTTCACCCGCATCGGCGTGCGTTGCGAGCCGCGTTCCAGGGTGCGCAGCGCGGACGCCAAGTGGAGCGGATTGCCGGCGATCCGGCCGCCGGTGCGGTCGGCCTGAAACTCGTTCTGCCGGCTGACCGCCATCTGGACGACCATGGCGCCCAAGGGAGCGACCAGGGCCATGACGAGCATCGTCACCGGATGGTTGTCGTCGTCCCGCCCGCCGCCGAAGATCGTCGCCCATCGCACCATGGCGGCGAGGATGCCCACCGCCCCGGCCATCGTCGCGGCGATCGTGCCGGTCAGCATGTGCCGGTGCTTGATGTGCGCCAGCTCGTGCGCCGTCACGCCTTCGAGCTCTTCGCGCGTCAGCGCCTCCAGGATGCCCTCGGTGAAGCAGACCACGGCCCGCGCCGGACTGCGCCCGGTCGCGAACGCGTTGGGCTGGGCGGAGGGCGCGAGGGCCACGGCCGGCATCGGCAGGTCCGCCCGGCGCCGCAGGCGGTCCACCATCCGGTAGAGCCCCGGCGCCTGCGTCTCGTCCACGATCCGGGCCCGGTACATCCGCAAGACAAGCCGGTCCGAGCGCCAGTACATGCCCACGTTCATCGCGACGGCGATCCCGAATGCCAGAACCGCGCCGCCCTGGCCGCCCAGCGCCGCGCCCACGAACGCCACGAAGGCCGTGAGCCCGGCCATGAGCAGGAAGACCTTCGTGTGTTGCATGGCCGCCGCCTCCGCGTTCCCGGCGCGCTCCCAGACCGACCGAGCAATCCCAAAGATAAGGCCGGGGCGCGGGGGGTGTTCACGCCAGCGCGCCGCCGCTGGGCTCCTCCGCCGTGCCGACGAGCGGCGCCGTGAGCCGACCGTTGGCCGACCGGGCACGCGAACGGGGCCGGGCGGGCGGACAGAAGGCGGACGGTTCAGACGCACGGGCGGCACCCATCGGCGCCTGGCCGAACCCGAGGAGATCGGGGCCTCCGACTTGCGAAACCGGGCGCTTGGCGTCATCGTCAGGAGTCGCATCCCCCCCCCCCCCCGCCTCGCAACCCTGCCCCGGACTTCCCGAACGGAACCACAGCCATGCCACTCGAGACGGAACCGGCCACGGCCGAGCAGCTCAGCCTCGGATTGGACGGCGGCGACGCCAAGCGAGATCCGCCCGGGAGTCCGACCCAGGGGGCCGCCGCCCGCGAAATCGCCGACGGCGTTCGCCACGTCGTCGCCGAGGCGTTCGTCGGCCGGAATCGCCAGGTGTCGCCAGAGGCCTTGAGCGCGACCTTTCTGCGGGACCTGATGCGGGTGGCCGAGGAACAGAACATAGAGCTGTCGGAGCAGGACTATGCTCATTTGCTGAAGGAGGCCGTCGCCCTTGAGGCGTCGGTGCGGGCAAGCGAGATGATTCGCGGATCGGTCGAGGTGCTGCTCGCTACAACGCCTGCCCAGGAGACGACGCTGTCCATGGGGGTGGCCAGTTTCGCAGAAGGCGGAAAGCCATGACGCCGAAGGAGATCGCTGGACACGGTCCTGGAGATGACGACAACCACGTTGAAGAGACCAACGTGTCCGAATCTCAAGTTGGTCATTCTCGCACAACGCGGCTTATTTCCGCATGGTTGCAACATCGATCCTCGCCCTATCCTGACCTTGCAGACAAGATAACAGGAGAGCACATTGACAAGACTCTTGATATTGCGAACGAGCAGAACAAGCGAGTTGCAGACGACCGCCGAGATTCACGCGCGTTCGTGTTCCGAATGTTGCTCGCCGTCGGTGTGTCGGACTGCTTTTTGTCGCGTTGATGGTATTCTCTGGAAACGCTGTTCTGATGCGAGATGTAATTGAATGGCTCGCCGCCGGAAGTTTGGGCTGGGCGGGCGGCTACGGCTGGGCCAAGCGAAGTCGCGGCTGAACGAACGCCGGAGGCAGTTCGCGAACAGGGCGTTGCCCGGCCGGGCGAACAGGCGGACGCCCCGATGCGGCCGACCGGTCAATACCCCCAGTCCCGGTAGAACGCGATGCCCCAGATCTGCGCGCGTTCCAGCGAGAGGCCGCCCAGGCCTCGGAAGCCCTCTCGGGTGCAGCGGTCTTCCAGGAAGCCTTCCAAGGTCATGTCGCGAGGCATGTCGACTTCGAGGCGGACGCCGACGCTGTTGACGGGGAGCTTGGGATCGGTGCAGATGCCGCGCTGGTAGACGCCGGTCAGGAAGACGTTGTCGCGGACGTAGCGGCCGACTTCGATCTGGATGGACGAGGCGCCGAACGCGGCGTTGGCCAGGGTCTGCTCGGCTTGGGAGACGGACAGGTGGTCCACGTCTAGGCGCAGGGCCAGCAGATAGCCGAGTTGCGAGGCGACCTGGCCGAGCAGCAGGTTGGTTCCGGCGCCCACGGAGGTGGTGCGCGGCTGGCCGAGCAGCGCGGACGTGGGCTGGCCGAGCAGCAGGTAGCTGTAGAGGTCGGCCTCGGAGATGGCGGACTCGGCGTCGCTGGACAGCGAGACCTGGGGCGCGACGAGACTGCCCGAGACGTCGGCGGTGATGGTCAGCGGCTGGCCGTCCCGCGTGCGCAGGCGGGTTTGGGCGGCGATTGCAATCTCGGGGTTGAAGTCGGCCGTGCGGCCCACGAAGCGGAACAAGCCGTCGGTGATGCTGAGCGTGCGGGGCAGACGGCTGTAGGTGCCGCGCACGACGCCCATGTCGCCCTGCAGGATGAGCTGGTTGTTCACGCGGTCGTAGGTGACGACGAGGTTGCCTTCCGTCTCGACGTTGAAGTCGCGGGAGCGCAGCCAGCTGCCGCGGCCGATGTCCATGTCGACGAGGACGCGAAGGTTGGACAGGAAGGGGCTGAGCGCGCGCTCGGACTCGGTGCGGCGCCCGCCGGCCATGTCGACGGTGCGCGCGGCCGCCGAGAGCGCATGATCGTAGAAGTCCACGATCTCCGACGATCGGCGCAGCTCCTCGACGAAGACGGTGCCGCCGTCGACGGCCAGCACGCCCTGGATCAGCGGATAGTTGAACGATCCGGTCAGCGTGATGGAATCTCCGCTCACCGCCGCGACCATGTCGCGCCGGTCCACGATCTGAAGCTCCTGCGGCCAGAAGGCCAAGTCGAAGGCCGGGTCCGCCGGATCGGCCACGTCGACGGTGCCTTGGATGCGCACCGATCCCCCCGAGCTGCCCGAGCCCGCCACGGCCGCGACGCCGTCCGGGGTCAGGTCGAAGTCGAGGTTCAGGGCGGAGAGGCGCACCCCGAGCGGAGCGACCCAGGCCGTCCCCCCCGCCAGACGGAAGCGGCCGGAGGGCTCGGGCGCGGACAGCAGGCCCCGCGCCTGCACGCGGCCGTCGAGCACGCCGCCGATCTCCTCCAGCGATCCCACGGCTCCCAAAGCCAGCTCGGCCGGGAGGGAATCGGCGACGACGTCGAGCGCCAGGTCGCCGTCGGGAATGAGCGGTCCGGGAGCGTCCAGCCGGAAGTCGGCCGGAAGCGATCCCTCGACCAGGAGCGCGCGCCGCGAGCCGATCGCGGCCTCGATCCGCCCGGAGACCGAGCCCCCTTGGTAGGAGGCCTCCGCCGCAATCTCGTCGAAGGCCAGCGTGCCATGGCGAGCGTCCGCCGCCCGCAGCCGCGCCGTCCATCGCGGCGCTTCGGCGACGCCCCGCAACCGCGCCTGCGCCGCGACCCGGGCCTGCGGCCAAGCGTCGGACTGCAAGAGTCGGCCCAGCGCGCCCAGGTGCAGGCCGGTCACGTCCACGTCCAGCGTGGACTCGCCCTCCGCGGCGGCGATTCGACCGTCGGCGCGAACGGAGAGGCCGGTCTCGGAACCCTGGAGCGCGAAGTCGGCGACCTCGACCCCCGCCGGGCTCCACGCGACCGAAGTCGGCCGTTGCAGCGTCCACACGTCCTGGTCGACCCGGATGTCCAGCCGGCCGACGGCGACGCTTCGGCGGGGTCCGTCCAGCGCCACGGAGACCTCGGCGTCGTAACGCTCTTCGGCGGACCGGACCACGTGAATTCGGGCGTCGCCGGCCCCGGAGAAGCGGTGCGTTCCCTCGACGCGGGCAAAGTCGAACGCGCGGCCCGCCAGCAAGAGAGAATCGGCCGTGACGGCGCCGGACACGACCACGTCGGCGAAGCGATCCGGCGCGGGCGAGGGGTCCAGCAGGCGGACGCCCTCCACGCTCGCTTCCACCGTCGCCGCCGCCGCCGCATGGCGGCCGTAGGCGGGTCCGTCGAACGACGCGGCGACTTGGACCGAAAGCTCTGCGATGCCGCCGTCGAGCTCGACGCGCCCTTGCGCCGCCCCTTCCATGCGCACGTCCATGGCGGTGGGGAACGTGTCGGTGTCGGCGCCCTCCATGACGCGGAGGTTGCGCTCGAATTCCGTCATTTCTCCGCGCGCGATTCGGTCGGAGTCCATGAAGAGCGGCCGCAGGGGGCGGAGCGACTCGGACGAGAACGACAAGTCCAATCCGCCGGCCCGGGCGCCCGCCGCCAGCCCCAGGCTGCCGCGCCCTTCGACCGAGAGGCCGGGGCCGTCGGCGCGCAGCGATTCGACGTGCAGCGCCCCGTCCTCCACGCGGGCGGACGCCGATGCCGAGTCCAACGCGACCGGGCCGACGGCGACGGCCTGCAAGCTGGCGGCAAAGACGGCCTGAAGCGACGTCCGGTCGAGGCCGCGGCCGGAGGCGTGCAGGGAACCGGTCGCCGTGACGGGGCGGGGAAGCGAGGGCAGGACGTCCGAGAGCCGGAATTCGTCGAACGACGCGGCGATCTCGTAGCCGTCGGCGGGGTCGCGGACGTTTGCGCGGCCGCGGGCGGAGAGGCGGCCGCCGGGCGTCTCCAGATCGGCGGTCACGCGCAGGCGGTGCAGAGGGCCGTCGAGCGCCAGGGCGCCGTGGACGGCTCCGTTCAGGGCCAGCCGGGGGCTGCACGGGCCGGGTTCGCTCCCCGTGGCGGGAGACGGACAGACCGGGTAGGCGTCCAGCGCCGTGGCCAGCGACAGCGGCGCCAGGGCGACGTCGAAGTCCTCCAGGGCGACGGCGGTGTCGGCGACGAGGGTCCCGGACGCGAAGACGACGCTCGAGTCGCCCGCCGGCGCGCGGTGCCGGGCCTCGACTTCGACGGCGACGCCTCCCTGGCGAGGGGCGCCGTCGGCGCGCACGCGCAGCGAGCCCCGGCCGCTCCACTGCATGTCGGGTGCGGCGGCGGCGAGCAGCGCGTAGTCGAACGGATCGATCCGCACGTCCGCTTCTCGGAAGGCCCAGCCGCCCAGCAGCGTCGCCGAGCCGGTCGCGACGGCCCGCAGCTCGCCCGTTTCGTCGTCGGCGAGCGAGACCGAGCCCGCCAACGCCAGGTCGCCGGGCGATCCTTCCACCCGCAACTCGCCGGAGAAGTCGCCGTCCACGGGCAGGGGGCTGTCCGTCCAACGCTGCACTTCGCCGGCCGACAGGCCTTGGGCGGACACGCGCAAATCGCGGAATTCGGCGGCCGCTCCGCGCGCAAACTCGCCGGCTGCCGACAAGCGGCCCGCTTCTCCGAGGTCCACGTCGACTGGCGCGGACGCCGAGACGGCAAGACGGCCGGGCTCCCAGATCACCCGGACGTCCCCGGCCGCGACGCCGCGGTCCAGACGCGGGTCGATCCAGGCCAAGTCGGCCAGCGCAAGCGTCGAGAAGCTCGCGTCGAGATCGTAGCGCCAGCCCGGCCCCGACCGCTCGGCGAAGACGCGTCCGCGCCCTTGCGAGCCCGCCAGCCGAAACTGCTCCGCGGCCACCGTCACGCCGTCGCGGTCGATCGTCACCGACCCCCGAAAGCCGGTCAGGCCCACGTGGCCGGCGCGCGCCGGATAGGACAGGGCCGCCGCCGCCAGTTCGGCCGCCAGGTGAACGCCGCCGCCGGGCGACACGTCGAGGCGCTCGACATCGGCTTCGACGCCGTCGACGCGGCGCGTCGGTCTGCCGGGGGATTCCAGGACGACCAGCCCGTCGTGCACGCGGGCGCGCCGGATGCGAAGCAGGGGCCGGGCCTCGGCGGAATCGGGCGGCGCCGCTGCGCCTTGCGTCGGCTCTTCGCGGTTGCGGACCAGCAAGTCTTCCACGCCGGGCCGAACGACGGCGACCGGCGACCATAGGCGCAGATCGGCGACGGCCCGCCGCCCGGCCAGGAGATCGAAGAAGGGATAGCGCGCCCGCACGGAGTCCGCCGTGAGGACGGGCCGCCCGAGGTGGTCCTCCACGCGCAAGCCGTGCAGCGTGGCGCCGCCCAGCAGGCCGCCCGGCCCGACCGACTCCAGCGTCACCGAACCGTTGAGCGACGGCCGGAGGGCGGCGAGCGCCCACTCCAAGGCCGCTTCCCGGCCCAAGGCGGTGCGGCTCACGACCGCGGCGCCGACCACGCCGGCCGCACCGCCCAGGGCCGCGCCTGCGATCCCCCACGCCAGCAGCCGCCGCCACCAAGGCCGCTTGTCCCCCCGCGCGCCCTTCGCGGCTTGGCTCCCGCCCTTCGCCTTGCGCCCGCGCCGGCCGCCCATCATCCGTCAGAACGCCTGTCCGATGGAGAAGTGCACCCGAAAGCGGCGTAGCGAGAACCCGGCGTCGTCGCCGAAGAGGACGCGCGGCTGCAGCACGGCCAAGTCCTGCGAGACCACCCAGTCGACGTACTCGGCGGGCTGGTTCGGCTGGGCGATGTTGACGCGGTCCGGCGCGTCGTGCACGGCGGGATCGTAGGCGAGGAGCTGCGACGTCACGACCTGGAGCGGTTCCTTGGCGCGAAACGAATACGCGACGTCCAGGCGGACGGGGCCGAACAAGGTGTTGTAACGAACGCCCAGGCCCGGCGTGAACTCCAGATTGGCCAGCGTGACGCGCCGCGGCCAGACCTGCCCGACGTCCACGAAGGCCGCGCCGCCCAGAGCTCCGCCCGACCCGAAGCGCAGCTCGGCGCTGGCTTCGAACAGGGCCAGGCCGCCCACCGGCTGAACCCGGTAGACTTCCGCGCCGGCCAGAGCGGACCCGTCGCAGGTCAAGTCCAGCACGGCGGCGGGCGAGCAGGCCGGCCCGCCTTCGCGCCTGCGCAGGAGTTCCTCGACGCTCACCGACAAGCTCCTCGGCCCCAGCGTGTTCTGCGCGAAGCCCCGAACGCTGGTCGCCCCTCCGCTGTAGAACCGCTTCTGCGGCGGCATCGCGAGGGCGAGCGCGCCGCTTCTCGACGCCGTCCCCTGAAGGCCGCTCTCGCCGAGGATGCGGCCGACGCGGAGCCGCAGCGCCAGCACCGTGCGGCTGTCGATCTCGCGGTACAGGCTCCCGTCGGCGAAGGCGCGCACGTAGGCGTAGTCCGATCCCGTTGCCGCCCCGGCGGCCTCCACGTCCACCGTGGCGCGAAATCCGCTTCGGGGGTTGAGCAGGTCGTCCGTCGCGTCCTGGTCGAACGACACGGCCGCGGGCGAGAGCACGTTGCTGCCCGACAGCGTGAAGACGTCGGACGGATTGCAGGCGAGAAACGCCGCGCACAGAATGACCTCGGCCGCGTCCAGCCGATTGATCTCGGGGCTGACGCGCACGCCCAGGAACGCTCCCGCGCCGACGCGGCGGCTGACGCCGAGGTCCATCCCGACCGCGTCGCGCACGAACAAGTTCTTTCGCGAGCGCCGCTCGGCGTAGAACCCGGCGACCAAGTTGGTGCGCCGCGAAAGGAAAGAGGGCTGGCTGAAGTCGGCGCGGATCAGCCAGTTCGTCCGCCCGAACCGGCCGGTGCCCGCTTCGGAACACAGCCGGGTGGGCTGCAGCAGGCCCGCGAGCAGGTTGGACACCACCGCTTGGGCCTGCAGGCGCCGGCCGCCGCCCAGGAAGCTGCGGTTCGTCCAGCGCCCCTCGACGTTGAAGCATTCCGCGTTGTTGAGGCCCGCGCCCGCCCGAACGCGCCGCCGGTCTCCTTCTTCCACGGACACGCGCATGGGCACGACCGAGTCCGAGTCCATGCGGGAGGAGTCGAGTTCGACGCCGGCGCGCGCCACGATGTCCAGCTCGTGGAGGCTGCGCAGTCCCTCTTGGACGAGGTCTTCCTGATAGAGTTGTCCTTCGCGAAACGGCAGACGATCGACGATGACGTCGTCGTCCAGGGACCGGTTGCCGAACACCGCGATCGGGCCGAAGGTCGTCAGCGGGCCGAGCTCGATGTCGTAGGTGACGGTGGCCGTGTCGGCGTTGGCGGGCCGGAGATAGCGCCGCAGCACGACGGCCCCCGCGTACCCCGCGTTTCGGAGCCGGCGGGCGAGCGTGTCGGCCGTCTGGTCGAGCAGGAGAAAGCTGAGCGGATCGCCCGGGCTCACCGCCAGACCGCGTGCCAGCCCGAGCTGCGGGGGAACGGAGTCGCCGGCGAAGTTGATGGAGCCGATGCGGAAAGGGTCGCCCTCCTCGATGCGAAACGTCACGGCCACGTTGCCGTCTTCGTCCGGTTCGGCGCCGGCTTCGACCTCCACGCCGCGAAAGCCGTGGCCGCGGTACAGCAGCTTGAGGCGCTCGACGTCGTCCTCGACCACGCGCGGGCTGTAGAACGACCGGTCGCGTCCCCAGTCGAGCCCCAGCGCGCAGGTGGTCACCGCCAGGACCAGAGGACAGCCGGAGGCCGTGGTGAAGACCGCGCGCTCGAGCTCCGCGTCGGAAAAGGCCGCGTTGCCGAGGAATTCGACCGACGCCACTTCCTCGCGATCCGGCTGGGCGGCGGCGGGGAGGGGTGCGAGGACGAGCGAGGCCGCGGCCGCCGTCCGCCAGGGGCCTGCGCGGAATCGCGCGGTCGTCGTCGAGCGCCGGGGGGGCGGCGTCGTCCGCCAGGGACCTGCTCGAAATCGCCCGGCCGTTGCCGAGCGCCGGCGGCTCGGCGTCGTCCGCCACGAACCCGCTCCATGTCGCCCGCCCGTCGTCGCGCGCCACATGGTCGGCGCCGTCCGCTGGGGACTCGCCTGCCAGGGACCCGCCCGCAACCTGGGGAGCACGCGGCGCGGACGATCCCCCGTCGTCTCGTGCGCTTGGCTCACGGCCACCCTCCTGTCGCCCGGACGGGAGCGTCGGCATCTGCGGCGCGGCGCGCGTGCCGGCCCGGAGCGTTCGTCAGCGCCGGTGCCGCTCGTAGCGGCGAGCCTCGGTCGGGAGAAACCGTCCGTCGTTCTCGGAAAAAAGATAAGGCGTCACGTCGATGCCCGACCCGCCGATGTGAAGCACGTTCAGCGAGTTGCGTCCTTCTTCCGGCGTGCGGCCCCGGCTCGACGACGCGGTCCCGGCGTGAACGAGGGGGACAGGACTCGCCGTGGCGGTCTGGGTCAGCCAAGTGCGGTGAACGTGGCCGCAGAGCACGAGGTCGGCTTCCCAGCGGGACAGGCGGTCGAGGACGCGGCGGGCGCCGCGCATGGGGGACGGGCCGCCGGAGCCGTCGGGGCCTGGGCGAACGAGGTTGTGGTGCACGACGAGCACGCGGCAGGCGCCGGGCGGAGCCTGCGCGAACGCCTCGCCGGCCCGGCGGAGCTGGGTCCGGGTCAGACGACCGTTGACGACGGCCGTGCGGGGCGCGACCGAGCAGAGCGCCACGAAGCGCGCCCCGGCCGAGCCGTCTCCGCCAGGGACGTCGAGCACGGTGTCCAGCGGCGCACGGGCCTGCGGGCGGGACGCTCCGAACGCCAAGCGCCGGGGAACGCGAACGCCTCCGGTGCCCAGAGCCGCGGGGGCGTGCGGGCGATGGACGGCAGCGAGCCGGCGGTATTGCGCCCAGGGCGCGGCCAGCCGTTCCCAGAAGCGATAGAGAGGGACGTCGTGGTTGCCGGGAACGAGCACGACCGGCGCGGGCGCCAGCGCGGCCAGGAACTCCCGCGCCGATTGGAATTCGCGCGCCTTGGCGCGTTGCGTGAGGTCGCCCGAGACCACGACCGCCGCCGGCTTCTGCTGCCGCGCCAGCTGCGCCGCGGCGGCCGCGGCGGCGGGACGGTGGGGCTTGCCGAAGTGCGTGTCCGAGAGGTGAAGGACGATCACGCCGCCTGGGCGCCGCCTTGGGGCCTGCGCAACGCGGCCCCCCAGACGACGCCGACGGCCACGAGCGCCAGCGAGATCGCCTGCGCCAGCGTGAGGGCCCCGAGGAACCGGTCGTCCTTGGCCCGGAAGAACTCGACCAGAAAGCGCTCCACGCCCGCCATCGCGAGCCACGCCATGAACAGCCACCCGCTTCCGTGCCGGTGGCCGCGCAACCTCCACAGCACCGCGAAGATCAGCGTGGACAGGCCGATTTCGTAGAGTTGGGTGGGATGGACGGGAAGCACGTCGCCGTACTTCTCGACGAGGGCGGGGTCCACCGCGATGCCGAACTGCTGCTCCAGAACGCTGGCGCGGGTGGGCGGCGTGCCGTCGGGGAACGCCAGACCCACCCACGAGTCCGTCGGACGCCCGTAGTCGTCGCCCACGAGAAAGCATCCCACGCGCCCCACCGCGTACGAGATGGCCAACGCCGGCGCCGTGGCGTCCGCCGTCTTGCCGAGCGGCAGGCGGAGCTGGCGAATTCTCCGCGCGACGAGCGCCGTGGCCAGCAGGAAGCCTCCGTACCAGACCATCCCCCCCCGCGAGAAGACCGTGCCGAACGGGTCTTCAGCCAGTCGCGGGAAGTTGAGGAGCGCGTAGTACGCCTTGGCGCCGACCACCCCCCCGATGACGGCCCAGAAGACCAAGTCCCACGCCCAATCGCCGTTGAGTCCGCCGTGGCGCATCCCCGCCCGCAGCACGTACCCGGCCGTCACGAAGGACAAGAGCATCATCACGCCGAACGACGTGACCGGAGCGCCGCCCACCATCGGCAGCCCCTCGGGCAACGTGAACAGAATCGGATACACGGCAGTCCGCCTCGCAGTCGCGGATGGGTTGCGCGGCGCGGTCCGACGCCCCCCGCGCTGGGGGGGGGACGGCCAATTCGCTAGGCCCGCCTAGCGGAGACAAGCCGACGTCCCCGCGCGCTGGGGGGACGGGCTTGGGCACGGCGGCCGCGCGGCTGGAGCGGCGCGCCCGCTCGGCGCCCGAGACCGCCCTTAAGTCTGGGCCAAGGCGGGCGGGAGCGGTAGGGGTGGGGGGGGCTTGTGCGCTTAGGACGGTTCTTGACGAGTTGAGGATCCGACTACCCAAGAACTGCCACCCCTACCCAAGAAAACGCCCATCCTACCCAAGAAACGAGTCGAACTACCCAAGAATCATCGGTCACTACCCAAGAAATCACGCCGACTACCCAAGAAATCGGGCAGGGGCCGACCACGACCCGGGAACACGGGAGAGGGCGGGGGGGCTGGCGGCTGTCGAGGCGGCTACCGGCCCACGACCCGAGAACACGGAAGGTCGGGCCATGCGGTGGCGGCGCTCCAACGGTTCGCGGCTACCGGTCTGCGGACGGCGGACCGCGTCCCAGCCCAAGCGGCCGGCTCATGTGCACGTGACGAGGCGCATGGACGGCCCGTCGGCGATTGCCGAGGTCAAGCTTCGGAATCCGGCCGGGTCGCTGGGGTGAACGCCGACTTGTGTCAGGCGGTTGCTTGCGTGGAGGCCGGACGACAGGGCGGCGAAAAGCCAGGCTGTAGGTCGTCCGAAGGTGGCGCCTCGGCTTCCGCTTGGACTCCAGGAATCTTGACCGGGCGCGCGAATGGGCCGAAGTTTGCGGGAGACCGGTGACGGCTTGCGACCGGCCCCTGTCGCGACGGTGGCAATGGAGGAAACCGAAGTGACCAGAACGAACCCGAACAGCGCCGGGCAGCCAGCCGACTTCGTGGACGCCCACCGGCGGCATTGGGAAGACGGCAACCTTCTCTACGACCACGACAGATGGGCCAACGCCGCCTATCTCCTCGGATTCAGCGCAGAGTGCGGGCTGAAGGCTGCCATGCACGTGCTCAAGTGGATGCCCTTGGATCCCATGGGCACGCCTCGGAAGCCCAGACACCGCCAACACATCCAAGCGATCTGGCCGCTCTATGCGGGCCTCGCCCTTAACCGGCTCGGAGCAAGATACGGCCTTGCTCCTGGGAACCCATTCCACGATTGGTCGCATCATGATCGCTACGCCAACCGCAGCCATGTCGGCCGAGAAGCAGTACACCGGTACCGGGAGGCGACCCGAGAAGTCGCCCGCATCATGCGTCTCGCGAAAGTGGACGGCATTCTATGAGACGAGATTTCGTCAGGTTTGACAGCGTATACCAGCGAGTCGAGTCGATTCTATCGTCCATGGATTTGGCTCCACTTCAGCGCACTGACATCTACCTTGTTCGCGATCTCTATGGCAGGGTTCGGATCATCGCGGATGAACCGGCTAGCGACTCGATCCAGGGAGCGTTAGTGGAGTTGGCCACGCGCCTGAGTCGTGAACTGGGTGCCCATGGTCATCCGCCCGACGCTTCCTTGCTGACGCTCGACACACCTGCATCTGCATTGCTTGGCTCCTCGGTGAAGAGGATGTCAGGGAACATCTTCTGGGTTGATCGCATGATCACTGGTGACGGATGGCGAACTGTCAACGCGCCAGCGTCTAGGCGAAACCGTTACACGCTGTTCTCGGTCAAGGGCGGATTGGGGAGGAGCACTACGGCTGTGGTTCTCGCCTGGCACTTGGCCCGTCAAGGAGAGCGCGTCTTGGTCGTGGATGCGGACATGGAGTCCCCGGGTTTGAGCTCGGCCGTCTTGGACCCAGCTGCCCATCCAGAGTTTGGAATCGTAGACTGGTTCGTGGAAGACTTGGTCGGTCAGGGTGCTCATGTCTTGGAGCACATGGTGGGAACGCCGGCCTGGGCCCAAGACCTAGAAGGTGCGGTCGCCGTGGCGCCCGCCCACGGACGTTGCGCAGGCGAATACCTGGCAAAGCTTGGGCGAGTGTACCTCGATACGGAGTCGCCATGGACCGAGCGGCTCGACCGCGTGATCACGTCGCTCGAGGAAGCCTGGCAACCAAGCATTGTAGTGATTGAGAGCCGTAGCGGCCTACATGACGTTGCGGCCGCCACCGTCACCGACGTCGGTGCTCACGTCATGCTGTTCGCCACCGATTCCGAAAGCGCTTGGTCTACCTACGAGATGGTCTTTTCGCATTGGCGCGATCACCGCATCGCAGAGAAGATGAGAGCCCGGCTGTCCATCGTGTCAGCCCTGACGCCGGAGACCGACACAGATCAATATCTCGCGAGGTTTACGGAGCGTTCTTGGCATTTGTTTCGCGAATACCTGTACGACGGAGTGGAGCCGCCATATACCAACGATGCTTTTTCTTTTGACGTGCGGGAGTCTCCTGCCCCCCATAGCCCGCTCCCAATCCATTGGAACCGAGGCTTGGCTGCCGGTTCTTCTTTGCAGAAGATTGACGTTGTCCCCGTGACGCTTGCATATTCTGCTTTTCTCCAGTCATTTGACAGTCATGTTCGTCCGGCCACCGCGCGATGAACCGAGTCCGAGACTTGCGCCAGGCGCTTGTCGATCTCCCGGAGGGGATATCTCATGGCAATGCCACCCTGCCGGTTGCCCATGTCTATCTGCCTCGGTCTCACCTCAAAGCCATGGATCCGGACGTGTCCGTCGTGGTTGGCATGCGGGGTGCGGGGAAGACGTTTTGGTGGCAAGCCCTGCAAGACAGCCGTGTCCGTCTTCGTGTGGGAATGAGCGAAAGGTCGCGCCTGACTGATGCCACCAAGGTGACGGTGGGCTTCGGCGTCAGCGCAGCACCTGAAGATTATCCCAGCAAGGATGTATTGGCGAACTTGTTGGCGGCTGATGTCGCGCCGCGACTTGTTTGGCGAACGGTGCTTGCACGACACTTGTCTCCCAAGGAAGGCCCGTTGCGACGAGCGTCTAGCTGGCAGGCACGATGCGAATACGTTAGACAGCAACCGGAAGAGATCGACGTTCTGTTGCACAGATGTGACGTCGAGCTGGACGCCGACGGGACGTACCTGTTGGTATTATTTGACGCTTTGGACCGGTGTGCCGACAGCTGGAAAGACATGTACCAGTTGGTTCGAGGGCTGATGCAGCTCGCGTCGGACGTGCGTTCGTACAGGCGAATCAGGGTAAAGGTATTCTTGCGTACGGATCAAGTTGAGGAGACAAGCATAGCCGATTTCCCTGATGCGTCCAAGGTTCTGTCGTCGCGTGCGGAATTGAACTGGCCGCCCAATGAGCTGTACGGGCTCCTTTGGCACTTGCTGGCCAATGGTCGCATCGGATCCACGATGCGCCCTTTCCTGACTACGGATAAGTGGAAATCGTTGGAGCTGCAGGGACAGACTGTCTTTGACGTGCCGAGACGACTTGTCTTTGAGGAGGAGAATCAGCGCACCATATTTCATCGGATTTCTGGGCCTTGGATGGGCAGAGATCGGCGCCGAGGTTTCCCATACAGATGGATACCCAATCACTTGGCAGATACAGAGGGCAAGGTAAGCCCTCGTTCGTTTCTCGCCGCGCTTAAGGCCGCAGCCAGGAGTACTCACGAGCGACATCCGGAACACGACTACGCGCTGCATTTTGACAGCATCAAACTTGGAGTGCAGGCTGCCTCCAAGATTCGTGTGGAGGAGTTCCAAGAGGATTATCCATGGGTACATCGTGTCCTGATGGCCTTAGATGGTATGGTGGTGCCTTGTTATTTCGAGGAGATTGAGCAACGCTGGGAAGAGCGGGGCGTACTTTCGCGTTTGACCGGCGACACTGCACAAGATGCCGTTAAGTCTGCACCACGGCAGATCGAACATGGCGCTCAAGGCGTACGTGACGATCTAGAGGCGTTGAGCATATTTCAACGACTGCTTGACGGCCGCGTCAACATTCCCGACGTGTTCAGAGTTGGTTACGGCCTGGGACGGCGGGGCGGCGTCAAGCCAGTAAGGGGATAGCTGCCACGGTAAGTCGCGTACGTTGATGGAAGGACCATGTGCGACGGACCGTCGCCTCTGGCACTCCAGCGGGCGGCATTTGCTATCGGAAGTCCGAATCAAGAACCCGCGGGCATCCGCAAGCGCTTGCCCTCGGCTTCGGCGTCTTCCGCATCCATGAAGGCGTGGCACTCTTCCAGTTCGCGACGCGTTTCCTCCAGTGAGCGCCATGCCACCTGGGCCGTCCACCGCCGCACGTAGTCCATCGCTTGGATGAGCGGCTCCGGGCGTCCCGTTCGCGACAGGGCTCGGAGCGCCGCGACGTAGTTGGCGCGGAAGACCGTGGGCACCAGGATGCGGTGTTCGCCGCCGGCGACCAGCTCGGCGTTCATCATGACGCGGGCCACTCGTCCGTTGCCGTCGGCGAAGGGGTGGACCTCGGTCACCAGGAACATCGCGAAGACGGCGCGCTGGAAGGGCGTCTCCAGGCTCCGCCAATGTCCGAAGCCCTGCTCCAGCGTGCCGCGCACGAGGGCGGGGTCCACGAACGTCGTCGCGCCCGCACGGTTGGGCATGGACTTGAACTCGCCGGGTCGGGTGTCGGCGCGCCCGCCCATGATCGTGCGGTGCCTGGACTTGAGCAGCGCTTCGAGGTGGCGAAAGCTGTCCGGCGTTCGGGCCATCTCGGCGTCGTCGGAGACCAGGCGCCAAGTGCCCGCGACGTCGTGGGCGTCTGCCGGCCGTTCCATCGGAACGTTGCCCTTGAAGACGATGCCGGCGGCTTCTTCAACGGTGAACTCGGTGCCTTCGATGAAGTTCGAGAAGTAGGCCTCGAAGAAGGCGAGCGTCTTGCGGCCCACGAGGTCGCGGGGCGGCGCGGCGACGGTTCGCGGCGGGTAGTCGCGGAGGGCGCGATGCAGCGTCTCGAAGAGGACGGTCCGGCCGGTGTCGAAGGGACGGCCTTGCCCGCGTGCCCGGGCGGCGGGGGAGGCGAGTCGGGCGGACCGGGCTCCCAAGAGCGCGCCGATCAATTCGTCCAGCGCCGCCGCTTCGTCGTGCATGTCCAAGGACGCCGCCGCGATCCGTGCTTCGTCGCGCAGCCGATTGGCGGCGGCTTCGCCCGACAACGAAATGACGGCGTCCAGGCATTCTTCGATCGCGGTTCTGGACAGGGTTCGCGCCATGCGCCCGCCCCGTGCCCGGCTGGGCCGCATGTTCTCCAAGAACGCACGCGCCCGCGAGCTCAGGTGAAGGCCGGTCATGAACGGCTGATCCAGCTCGATGGGCCCGGCACCCCGGCGGGGGCGGAGGACGACGCCGGGCAGCTCGATCTCGCGCCCCCGAGCGGCGACGAAGCAGACCGAGCCGTCCGGGGCGGGACCGATCTCGAACGCCGTTCGGTCGGCAACGACGGCGCCGGGGAAGTATCCCGCGACGATGTCCCAGAGGTTGCGTCGCACCACGACTTCGGCCGGGTCGACCAAGTTCTTGGTGTAGAGGCGGGAGCCGATCTTTCGCAGCTTGCCGGCCCTCACAGCGCGCGAGACGGCACGGCTGATCGCCGTCGTGGACACGAACGCTTCGGGCGCAACGGCCAGCGCGGCGGCAGCGCTCGTCGGCGTCGGGGAGGCCAGTCCTCGATCCGTGGCCATGGGCGACCCGTCGGCGGGAATTTTCGTCATCCGGCTGCCGTTCGGTGTTGCTTGAGGGGAATAATCTCAAGATAACACCGTCTCGGAGAGAAAAAACGGAGCTTAGCGCGCGTGGGCGCTCAGTGCCCGTCGCTTCAGCCTTCCACGAACTCCACCTCGGCGAGCACGACTACTTGGAGCCCGAATCCATCGGTACCGTAGAGCAGGATCCGGTCGCCGTCGAAGTAGG
This sequence comes from Longimicrobiales bacterium, assembly GCA_965242735.1. Classification (GTDB taxonomy): domain Bacteria; phylum Gemmatimonadota; class Gemmatimonadetes; order Longimicrobiales; family Gaopeijiaceae. Next base: position 832,719 of record OZ251497.1, read on the forward strand.
CCCCTGCCCAGGCTTTCTTCCCCTCGTGGCCTTCGGCGAAGACGACGGGCATCGCTTCGGCGGTGCCCGGTGTCAGCACGTAGCCAGTGGTTTCCCCCATGGAAACGCTCACGAACAGGTGGCCGTCGGGCAACGGCTGAAGGCTCGTCGCTGTCTCGCTCGGCAAGACTACCGACGGTCCGCCGAAGTCCTCGACGGTCTGGGCTGTCCGTCTCAGCCTGTCCGACCGCGCGGGCTCAGGCATGAGGTTCACGTGGAGCAACGTGCCGTCCGGCGCATAGGTGACCAGCGCGAGACGGGTGTTGTCGAAGACATGGAGCAGGCCTTCGGGACCGACGGCGACAAGATGACGTTTCCAGAAGGCGAAGTTGCCGTCACGAGCGTCAAATCGGAACGCGGCCGGGATTGGCGCGATCGGGACTTGCCTGCCTCCGTCGAATCGTGACAGGTAGTGGTCGGGCGATCCGTTGTCGACGACGAGCAGTCCGAGTTCTGAGTGCCAAGCCACGTCGTTTGGATTGGCGCCTAGGACCGTGCGTTCCAAGAAAGCGCCTCCCGGGCCGACGTAGGATGCGTCGTTCTTGCCGATGTCCAGGACCACGATCCGGTCGTTGGCTGGGGCGAGCTTCCAAATGAACTGATACTCGCCGGGCCCGTCGCCTTCCCTTCCCGACGTCCCGAGGAAGTTCAGGTCGTGGTCGAACAGAGCCAAGCGGTCGTTTCTCGCGTCGGCGAGGAGATAGCCTTCCCTGGTACCGACCGCATGCCCGACTCCGAAGAGCTTAACATCGCCGTCGGCGGGCACTCGCTTGACGACGGCCCCGATTTCGTAGCCGGAACGGCTCTCGGCGAAATAGCCGGGTTCGGCGTCGGAGACGCGAGCGCCGGCGTCGGAACGGCACGCGATGGCCGTCAGGAGAAACGCCGGGAGCATTCGAAGCTTTATCAGCATGGTTTCCGAAGCACCTTTCCGCGTGCCCGTCAAACGGGCTCTTCGGCCTCCGTCGGCCGCCAAGGCGCCAGGCCCGGCATCGGGGCGGAGGCGTCCGCCTGCGACAGGCCGCCGAACGAGCCGTGCTGCATGCGGAACTGGGCGGCGCGGGCGATCATGGCGCCGTTGTCGAGCGAGACTCGGGGCGAGCCGGCGAAGACGCGCCCGCCGGGGCCGATGCCGCCTTGGACGCGCTGGCGGAGGACCGAATTGGCCGAGACGCCTCCGCCGAGGAGCACGCGCTTGCAGTCCGTCGCGCGGGCGGCGCGCAACGTCTTGGCGGCCAGCACGTCCACGGCTGCCTCTTGGAACGAGGCCGCGACGTGAGGGATCTCTGCCTCCAGCGAGCCCGCTTGGTCCAGTTCGGCGACTAGGCGCGCGACGGCCGTCTTCAATCCCGAAAACGAGAATTCGAAGTCGCCGGGGCGGGCCGGGTCCGGGCCGGTTCGCAGGAGGGGGCGGGGGAGCGCGTGGCGGGCCGGGTCGCCGTCCTCGGCGGCGGCTTGGACGGCGGGGCCGCCGGGGTAGGGGAGTCCGAGCAGCTTGGCCACCTTGTCGAAGGCTTCGCCGGCCGCGTCGTCGCGGGTGCGTCCCAAGAGGAAGTACTTGCCCCATTCGGGTGCCCAGAGGAGCATCGTGTGGCCGCCGGAGACGACCAGGGCGGTGAAGGGAGGCTCGGCTTCGGGGTCTTCGAGCACGGGACCGAAGAGGTGGCCTTCCATGTGGTGCACGGGCACGAACGGGACCCCCAGCGCGAAGGCGGTCGCGCGGGCCCAGGAAACGCCCACCAGGAGCGCGCCGATGAGGCCGGGAGCCACGGCGGCGGCCACGGCCGCGAGGTCGGATCGGACGACGCCGGCGTCGGCGAGGGCTTGGGCCGCGACGGGCTCGATGCGCCGCAGGTGGTCGCGGGCCGCCAGTTCGGGCACGACCCCGCCGTAGAGGCGATGCACGTCCTGCGAGTGCACGACAAGGCTCAGAATGCGGCCGTGCTCGTCCAAGACGGCCGCCGAGGTCTCGTCGCAGGTGGTCTCGATGCCGAGAACGGGGGCGATCACTTATCCACGGGTTGCCATACCAAGCCAGTGGGGCGTCGCAGTTGGCAAGCGGGGCGCAACCCGCACTCCCGCGGAGCGCGCGGGGACGGCCGCGGACTGTGCATATGGCGCAGTCTGGTCGGCACGACCGTCGGAAGCGCGCGTGCCGGTTGCCGTCACCCCGAACCTGCCTCGCGCACCGTGACCGAGTCCGCCGCGACTTCGGCGTCCACCCACCGGGGCAGGCCGCTGACCTCCACGGGGAGCCGCACGGGACCTTGTTGGGCCCGTGCCCGCAGCAACGCCGGATCGAGGGCGACGCGCACGCGCAGCGAGGCGGGGTCCACTGCGGCCAGCAAGTCCGCCGTCCCGTGCAAGGTCACGGCCACGGCGCTGGGCTCGGCCGCCATTCCCGAGTCCGGCAGCTCGACGTCCAGGAGCCCCAGGTCGCGATTCTCCCTCGGGCCCGCCGGGACCGTCACGGTGGCCGAGTCGGGCACGACCGCGACGCCCGGCAGGTCTGCCACGTCCAGGGCGACGAGGAACGGCGCGCCGCTGCTTGCCGCGGCGAGGTCGAAGGCTTCGGTGAAGACGGCCTGCAACGTGTCCAGCACGGACGCGGCGCCGCGCGCGCGAACCAAGACGGGGCTGACGCTCGGGTCGGCCGACAGGGCGCGGCCGGCCGCCGGGGCTCCGAAGTAGCGCGCCGAGACGGGGATCCACTCGGAGACGTTGCGCTCGAAGCGAAGGCGCACGGTGCTGGGCACGATGTCGGCCACGGCGATTCGCGTCAGGTCGATGTTGCGCACCCAGTCGGGGTTCAGCTCGGGCAGCCAGTCCTCTCCCTGCACGGAGTTGGCGGGCACGAGGACGACGGGGCGCGCCATGCCGGCGCGAAGGAGGTCCGCGTGCGATCCGGTCACGGTCAGGCGGACGGAGGCCGGCGAGGGAGGGCCGGCGAGGACCCAGTCGGCGTCCATGCCCTCGGCGAGCTGGACGGCCACGCCGTGGATGTCCAGGCTGACGGGCTCGTCGTCGCGCAGGCGCATCGTCGTCCACAGGAGCAAGGCCATCGCCAGGGCGGCCGCCTTGAGGCGCCAGTTGCGCACAAGCACGCGGGGGAAGGACATCGGCTATCCGTCCCCGGCGCGGCGGGCGGCCGTCAGTTGGACGGCGGCGCTTCGAGCGGCGAGGCGCGCTGTGTGGGACCGGGCGGGAATCTCTTCGTGGACGGCGGAGGGTCCGGCGGGCCCGCGCGCTTCCGCCAGGCGCCGCACCAAGCCCACGTTGGCTTCCGAGTCCCAGACGGCGGAGCCGGCCATCTTCTTGTAGACGATCCCGTCCGGACCGATCAGGAAGGACTCCGGGACGCCCGACGTCCGGTAGATGCGCTCGACGGCGCCCTCGGGGTCGAGCAGGATCGGAAACGTGAGGCCGAGTTCGCGGGCGAAAGCGACCGGATCGCTGCCGGGATTGCCCAGGGCGTCCATCTCGCCGGGCGGGGCGTCGATGCTCACCGCCGCGATCTCGAACTGGTCTCGGGGGAACATGTCGTAGAGACGCTGCATGGAGGGCATTTCCTCGCGGCAGGGGGCGCACCACGTCGCCCAGACGTTGAGGAGGACGACCTTTCCGGCGTAGTCGGCCAGAGCGACCCGGGCGCCTTGCGGGTCCAGCGCCTCGAAGCTGGGGGCGCGGTCGCCGGCCAGCACGGGGCGAGTCCGAACTCGTTGCGCCCAGGCGGTCACGACGACCGCGACGACGGCCACGAGGGCCGCGGCGTAGGTCCAGGTCGCGCTCCGGGACCGGCTGGTCATCGCCGCAGGCGGCTGCGGGGAGCTTCGCCCACGACGAGACTTGCGGCCTGGCCGTGCATGACGGACTCGCCGGGCGCGGGAGCCTGGCCGAACACGGCGCCTTGGTTGAGCAGGCTGTACCGCCGGTCCACCTCCGAGGCGACGAGGCCCAAGGAATCGAGCGTGGCGAGCGCCTGCGATTCTTCCATGCCGGTCAGGTCGGGCATCGCAAACGTCGGCGGACCGCTACTGACGCTGACGCGAATCGGACTGGGCACGGAGACGGAATCGCCGGGCGGCGGATCCATGGCGAGCACGCGGCCTGCCGGATCGAAGGACTCGACGGTGTCGGCTGCCACATCCAAGCCCGCCGCGGCGAGCACGGCGACCGCGCGGTCCCCGGACAGCCGCGTCACGTCGGGCACCAAGCGCACCAAGGGGCCGGTCGAGACGGCCAGGCGAACTTCGGCGCCCCGCGACGCGGTGGGACCGGGCAAGGGACTCTGTCCGATGACGGTGCCGCGGGGCGCGCGCGGGTGGTGGATCGAATCGAGGCCGCCCGCCGACAGGCCGACGGAGTCCAGCACGTGCAGGGCCGCCGCGTTCGTCATTCCGCGCAAATCGGGAACTTCGCGCACGAAGACGGGCGATTCCTGCGGGGGGAAGAAAAAGAAGACGGTCGTCTGGTAGCCGACCAAGACGCCTGCGAGCGCGATGCCCAGCGCGAGACCTGCCCGGCGCCCGGCGCCGCCCAAGGAGGTCCGTCGTCGTCGTCGCCGCCGCTCTCGGCTGCCTGCCTGCTTCTGGCTGCTCGCCTTCTTCTGCTTGCGCGGCGCGTGGGCGCGGCGGCGCCGGATGGAGCTTCCCAGGTTCACGGGGCCGTCGCCTTGGCCATGCCGGGCGAGGGGCGGCCGGGCCTGCGCGGCTTCGGGTTGCCGAGGTTCATCGGTGCGGTTCCCGGCGCATGCGCGCGGCGAAGGCCCCGTCGTGCCCCTCCGGTCCTCCGGCAGGCAGGACGGCCAGGCATCCCCTGTCGTCCAAGAGGCCCTCGGGGGCCGGCCCGGGCTCCATGCGAAAATCTGGGTTGCGCGACAGGAAATCGCTCACTTGGCTCCCGTTCTCTTCCGGTTCGATCGAACATGTAGCGTAAACCAGCAAGCCGCCGGGGGGAACCACCGCCGCCGCGCTCCGGAGCAATTCGCGTTGCAGTTCGGCCAGCGCGCGCAACCGATCCTCCGACAACCGCCAGCGCGCGTCCGGGCGGCGCCGGATCACGCCCGTCGCGCTGCAAGGCGCGTCCAAGAGCGCCATGTCGGCCGTCCGAACCGGCGGTCGCCGGGCGTCGGCCGCGACCGGCCAGACCTTGGGCGCCCCGCCCGTGCGCCGCAATCGATCGAGCGCGTCCGCCACTCGCGCCAGCCGCGCCGGCGAGGCGTCCGCGGCGACGACGCCTGCCGCGCCGAGCGCCAACGCCTTGCCGCCCGGCGCCGCGCACAGGTCGATCACGAGCGAGCCGGGCGCCGGGGCCGCGTAGTCCGCGACTCGGGATGCGGTCGGGTCCTGAACGACTGCTCGCACGGTCCGAAGCGCGGCCCGCGGATCGGTGCCGCGATCGAGACGAATGGTGGCGCCGGGGCCGATCGTGGCCGCGAGCCCGGCGTCCGCAAGCCGCCGCTGCGCCTGGGCGGCCAGCCCCGCCCGGTCCAACGGCTTCGTCGTCGTGGTAGGACGCGTGCCGACGCCCTTCGCGGGCAAGCCTGGAGCGTTCCTCGCAACGCCTTCGTGCTCAGGCGCCGGCGCCCGGCGCGCGCCGACTCCCGGTTCCGGCAGGGCCGTGGAATGCCGCGCCATGCCTGCGTGCCCGCGCGCCGGCTCCCGGCGCATGCCGTCGTCCGGTTCCGGCAAGGGGCGCAGATGCGTCGCCGGCTCCTCGTTGTTGGCCAAGACGACGCGGTGCGCCTCGCGGGGACCCAGGTCGCGCAGCCACCGGCGCACCAGCCACCGCGGGTGCGAGCCCCAGGTGGCCAGGAAGCTCTCCAGGTCTTCGTCGGCGCGGGGAAACGCCGGGGGCGTCGCGGCCAGCTTGCGCAGCGCCGCGTTGACCAGCCCGGCGGCCGCGCGGCTTCGCCGGTCCCGCTTGGCGGCCCGGACCGACTCGGAGACGGCCGCGTAGGCAGGCACGGTCTTCATTTCCAGCAGCTGATACGCGCCCATCCGGAGCGCCAGCCGCACGGGCGGGTCCAGGGCGGCGGGGTCGCGTCCGGAGACCTCCTGCAACACGTAGTCGAGCCGGCCGCGCAAGCGGATCACGCCGTAGACCAGCGATCGCACCCAGGCGCGGTGGGCGGAGTCGTTCGCGCCCGCCGCTTCCCATGCCACGTCGAGTCGGCGCCCCGCCTCCACCGAGGCGAGGATCGACGCGGCGAGCGAGCGTCCGCTCGTGCCGCGCCCGCTGCTTCTCTCGCGTCCGCCGCCTTGGCGCCCGCCGCTGCCCTGGCCGCCCGAAGGTCCGGCCGCCGGCCTCTTCGGCTCGGTCGCGCCGCCGCGGTTCCGCCCGCCGACGGCCGGCCTCACGCCTCCGAGGCGCCCAGCATCCCCGTCAGAGGCGACGAAGGCGCCGCGATCTCCTTGGACGCCATTCGTCCCGCCAAAAAGGCCGCCCTTCCTGCCCGAACCGCCCACTTCATCGCCTTGGCCATGCGCACGGGATCGGACGCGGCGGCGATGGCCGTGTTCATGAGCACGCCGTCCACGCCCTGTTCCATGGTGACGCAGGCGTCCGACGCCGTGCCGACGCCCGCGTCCACGATGACGGGCACCGTCAGGCGGCGCTTGATCTCGCGGACGTAGTAGGGGTTCACGAGGCCCAGACCGCTTCCGATCGGGCTGGCCAACGGCATGACGGCGGCGCAGCCGGCGTCTTCCAGGCGCAGGGCGGTGACGAGGTCGTCGTTGGTGTAGGCGAGGACGCAGAATCCGTCCTCCACCAGTTCGGTCGCCGCTGCGAGCGTGGCCGCCACGTCGGGCAGAAGCGTGCGCCGGTCGCCGATGACCTCGAGCTTGACCCAGTCTCGGAGCCCGGCGGCGCGGCCCAAGCGGGCGTAGCGCACCGCGTCTTCGGCGGTGAAGCAGCCCGCGGTGTTGGGCAGCAGGAAGAATTCGTCGGGGCCGAGGTGATGCAGAATGCCGTCCTCCTCCCGGCGCGCCAGGTCGACGCGGCGGACGGCCACGGTGACCATCTCCGCCCCGCTGGCCCTCGCGGCGGCCACCATCTGCTCGCCCGTCCGGTACTTGCCGGTGCCCACGATCAGCCGCGACTCGAAGCGCCGGCCGCCGATCTCCAGGCCCCCGCCGCCCGGTCCGGAGTTCCTGGCCGCCGGTCCGGAGTCCTTGCCCGCGGGCCCGGAGTTCCTAGCCGCCGGTCCGGAGTCCCCGCCCGCCGGCCCGCTCATCCGCCGCCCACGAAGTGCACGAGCTCGATGCGGTCGCCTTCCTTCAGCGGCGTCGACGAAAGCGCGTCCCGAGCGAGGATTTCTCGATTGCGCTCCACGACGACCGCGCCCGGATTCAGCGACAGGTCGGCCAGCAGGTCCGCCGCGCTCGCCCCCACCGGCACGGCGCGCTCGTCTCCGTTGACGACGATGGACACGGCGGCTCCCTCCGTCTGCTCGCTCAACCTCGGCCTCTCCGTCGGAAGACTTGGGGCGGCCTCATGCTTCTCCCAACGCGTCAAGATACCGAATCGCCGCTTTCGAGGGATGCTTCGCGGACCAGACGCCGCTGCGGACCACGACGCCCCACGCGCCCGCCGAAAGAGCAGCCGCAACCCTTTCCGGAGTCACGCCGCCGATGGCCAGCGCCGGAACCCGCGCGTGCCCGGCGACCTGCGCCAAGGCCTCCGTGCCGACGGCGGCGCGCCCCGGATGCGACGGCGTGGGCCAGACCGCGCCCAACACCAAGTAGTCGGTTGCGGCTGCCCAGGTCTCCGAGGCCTGCCGAGGAGAATGAATGGACCGCCCGACGAGAAAACGGCGTCCTGGGCGGTGGCTCCGTCCGAGATCGTCGACCAGGGCCTTCGCGTCCGTCACGGGCATCGAGTCTTCTCGCAAGTGCACGCCGTGCGCGCCCGCGGCGAGCGCCACGTCCAGCCGGTCGCTGACGAGCACGCATGCGCCGCCCGCCTCCGCCAGCCGGCGGGCCACGTCGTGGATCCGCTTGGCCGTCGAAGCGCGGGCCCGCAGCTGAATCGCGAGCGCGGGTCCGCATGCTTCGGCCAGCTCCAGCAGCCGGCGCTCCCCATCCTCCGTCGCCACGACGTCGTCGCCGGCGATCACGTGAAGCCGGGGGACGGGAGGGTCCACGGGCCGCCGGCTGCGCGAGCCCTGGGCCGCCGCGCGAGGGTCCACGGGCCGCCGGGCTTCCTTGTCCCTACTCGAACCGGTCGCCGGGACGAACGCCGCGTCCGGCGATCCAGGCCGGTGCGGGCATCCGGCGCTTGCCGGGCGGTTGGACCTCGTCCAGGCGGACGGCGCCGTCGCCCGCTGCGACGATCAGGGGCTCCCGGGGGTTCGCGCGCAGGACCGCGCCCGGGTGTCCGCTGCCCTCGGCTACGCAGGGCCGGAACACCTTGACCGGCGCGGCGCGCAGCAGCGTCCAGGCGCCCGGGGCGGCGTCCATCGCCCGCACGAGGTTCGCCACGTCCCGGGCGCCGCGCCGCCAGTCCACGCGCGACGACAGGCGGGTCAGCTTGGGCGCGAAGGTGGCGGCGGCCTCGTCCTGCTCGACCTCTTCGGGCTCGCCGTCGGCGATCCGAGCCAGGGCGCTGGTAAGAAGCCGCGCGCCCCTCTTCGCCAGCCGGGCGGAGAGCGCGGCCCCCGTGTCGGAATCGAGGATTTCGGCGGACTCCTGGGCCACGACGGGCCCGGCGTCCATCTGCTCGACCATGCGAATCACGGAGACGCCCGACTGGGAATGACCCCTCGCGATGGCCCAAGGGATGGGCGCGGCGCCCCGCAGCGCCGGGAGGAGGGAGGCGTGCAGATTGAAGGAACCCAGGCGCGGGAGATCGAGGAGTTCCGCGGAGAGGATGCGGCCGTAGGCGACGACGACCGAGACGTCGGGCGCCAAGCGCTTGACTTCGTCCAGGAAGCCGGGAGCATCGAGCGTCTCGGGCTCCAGGACCCGCGTCCCGGCGCGAATTGCGCACTGGGCGGCGGGCGAACGTCGGACGCGCCGGCCACGCCCGCTGGGCCGCGGCGGTTGGGTGACCACGCCCACGACCTCGCAGCCGCCGGGGCGGTCGCTTAGGAGGGTCTCCAGGGAGGGCAACGCGAATTCCGGCGTGCCCCAGAACAGCGTTCTCACGGCCGTCGGCGCGCCTGCCGCTCGCTCACGTCGCCGAAGCGCCGGCTTGGGCCTTTCTCCACTTCTTGAGCGCCATGGATCGCTTGAACGCCGAGACGCGATCGATGAAGAGGACGCCGTCCAAGTGGTCGATCTCGTGCTGGAGGACGCGCGCCAAGAGTCCGTCGGCCTCGATGCGGACTTCCTGCCCGTCCGGCGACAAGGCGGAGACTTCCACCGAAAGAGGGCGCTCCACCGACTCCTCGATGCCGGGGATGCTCAAGCAGCCCTCGACTTCCTTGCCGGTCTTGCGGCTGGCCCGCTTCACTTCGGGATTGACCAGCGCCCACCGCTGTCCGCCGAGCTCCTGGCCCGAGACGTCCGCCACCAGGACGCGCCGGGAGACGCCCACCTGCGGCGCGGCCAGTCCCACGCCATCGGCGGCGTGCATCGTCTCGAACATGTCCTCCACCAAGCGGCGCACTTCGCCGTCGATCTCGCGGACGGGCGCGGCCTTCTGCCGCAACGCCGGGGCGCCCAGCGTCCGGATGGCGAGAACGGTCACTCCCCCGACGCTGTTCCGGCAAAGCCTCCACCGCCGCCGCGGGGCCGCGCGCGAGGCCGCGCCGAGATCGGCTTGCCGTCGGCGTCGAGTTTGGCCGCCACGTATCCCCGGTCCACGACCAAGCGCGTGTCTTCCGCCGTCTTGACGGTGAGCTCGCGCTCGGTGGCGTGCACCACCTGGCCCAAGATGCCGCCGTTGGTGAGCACCCGGTCGCCCTTGCCCAGAGCCTGCAGCATCTGCTGGTGCGCCTTCTTCTCCCGCCGCTGGGGGCGGATGAGGACGAAGTAGAGGATCGCCCCGAGCGCCCCGAACTGGAGCAGAACGATCGACAAGCCGGGGCCGCCCTGCTGCTGGGCAACAGGGATCGCGGAGGCGGCGGCGAAGAACGACGTCGGCGGGTTCATGAGACCTCGGTTCGGGCGGTGGGGCGGGACGTGGCCTGGGATCTCGCGGCCGCAGGCGGCGGTCCGCTCCAGGCTTCGGCTCGCCCAAAACGTTAACGCCGCCCGAGGCCGCCCGTGCTGGAGTCCGTCGAAGCCACGGCCACTTCCAGCTTGGCCACGGCCATCTGCAGCGAGCGGTCGTCCCAATACGACGCCAAGTAATGGCCGTCGGGCGTCGCGCTCCACACGTTGTACGACTTCGCGACGGGCGTGCGGGCCACGAGGCGTCCGTCCGGCGACACGACGAGCCATTCGCCGCTCGCGCCGCCGTCCTTCGGCCACGCCTTCACGACGTTGAGAACGTTGCCGTCTTCCATCTCGTGGACGAAGATCGAGCGCGTCCAGCGGGTGGTCACGCTGTAGCCGCCGGGCCGGTACGTCACCGCCCGCTCCCGCTCCGATGCGGACACCACGTCTTCGTCCTGGATCAGAAGGCGGGCTCCGCCGCCCATCAAGTCGGAGTAGCGGGTGATCCTGAACGGCGCGTGATCGGACACCCAGAGGCCTCCGTCGCTGGTCGGCGCGATCGGTCCGCCGGACGTCACGCGAACCGTTTCCCATTGCGGGTGACCGGCGGCCGGATGCCAGCTCTTGACGTGCCACCCGCGCTTCCTGTCGATCCGGTGAACGGCGTAACGCGCCAAGTCGTGGTCTTCGTACCTGAAGCCCCCGCTGACGACCAGGTCGCCGTCGGGAGTCGCCACCACGCCGGCCTGCTCGGAGAAGGCGCCCACCTTCACTTGCCGAACGAACCGCTTGTCCGCCCCGAAGAACAGGAAGCCCCGAGCGTCCGCCACGACAACGCCGCCGTCCTGGTACGGCACGATCCAAGACACGCCCTTCAGCTCGCCTGGGCCGTCGGTAGGGCAGTTTTTTACATGCCGCCTCGCGGGCGTCAGCCCGGCCGCTTGCCGGCGTCTCGGGCGCGGAGCGCGTCCAGGCGCTGCCGGGCCCAGGAGGTGAACGTGCCCTCGACCACGCGCGACCGCGCTTCGGCGGCCAGGCGGATCAGGAAGCGGAGGTTGTGGATGGAAAGCAGGCGATGGCCGAACCGCTCGCCGGCCACGAGGAGATGGCGCAGGTAGGCGCGGTCGTAGCGGCGGCAGGCGTGGCAGTCGCAGTCCGGATCGACGGGTCGGCGGTCCAGGCGGAAGCGCGCGCCCTTCAGGTTGATCTGGCCGTCCGAGAAGGTCCACGCCGTGCCGTGGCGGGCGTTGCGCGTGGGCGCGACGCAATCGAACATGTCGCAGCCACGGGCGACGGCTTCGAGGAGATCGGCGGGGTAGCCGACGCCCATCAGGTAGCGGGGGAGCGACGACGGCAGTTCGGGATCGAGCGCCTCCAGGACGCGCCACATGGCCTCCTTGGGTTCGCCGACGGAGAGTCCCCCGATGCCGTAGCCGGGCCAGTCGCCCAGGGCCGCGACTTGGCGGGCGTGCTGGACGCGGAGGTCTGCGTGCACGTTGCCTTGGAGCACGGGAAACAGGAGCTGCGGCGTCCGGGCGGCGGCTTGCGTGGACTCGAAACGCGCACGGCAGCGCTCCAGCCACGCGAGCGTTCGGCGGTTGGCCGCTTCGGTCTCGGCGCGCGTCGAGCCGCCGGGCGGACACTCGTCGAAGGCCATGGTCACGTCGGCTCCCAGCCGGCGCTGGACGTCCACGGCGAATTCCGGCGTGAACTCGTGAAGGCTGCCGTCGATGTGGCTCCGAAACGACACGCCGCCTTCGTGCACCTGCCGGCTGGCCGCCAGCGAGAAGACCTGATAGCCCCCCGAGTCGGTGAGCACGGGGCCGGGCCAGCGCATGAACGCCCGGATTCCGCCCAGGGCCGCCACGGTGTCCGCCCCGGGGCGCAGATGGAGATGGTAGGCGTTGGCCAGCACGATCGACGCGCCGGCGTCGCGGAGCTCTTCGGGGGACAGGCCCTTGACCGTGCCGGCCGTGCCGACGGGCATGAAGACGGGCGTCTCCACGACGCCGTTCGGAAGGACGAGGCGGCCTGCGCGGGCGGCGCCGTCCACGGCCTCGAGGCGGAATCCCGGCGCCTGCGTCACGGCAGGACGGCCATCGCGTCGCCGTAGGAGTAGAAGCGGTAGCCCTCGCGCGCGGCCTGCGCGTACGCCGTCTCCGCGAGACCGCGGCCCGCGAAGGCCGCCACGAGCATCAGCAGCGTGGAGCGGGGCAAGTGGAAGTTGGTGACGAGGCAGTCCACGGCTCGAAACTCGTAGGGCGGACGCACGAACAGACGGGTGCGCCCGGCCTCGGCCCGCACCCGCCCGTCGGCGGAGGCCGCCGTCTCCAGCGCCCGGACCACGGTGGTGCCGACCGCCCACACGCGCCCGCCCCGCTCGCGGCAGCGCCGGTGCGCGCGGGCCAGCGTCTCGGACACCCAGTAGGGCTCGGCGTGCATTTCGTGTTCGTCCGGGCCTCCCTCGCCCACAGGCCGGAACGTGCCGGGTCCGACGTGCAGCGTGAGGGTCTCGCAGGCCGCGCCGCGCGCCTCGGCTTCGGCCAGGAGCCGCCGGGTGAAGTGGAGCCCGGCCGTGGGCGCGGCCACGGACCCGGGCCGGCTTGCGTAGACGGTCTGGTAGCGTTCGCGGTCCATGGGCTCGTCGTCTCGGCCCAAGTAGGGCGGCAGAGGAACGCGGCCGAAGCGTTCCAGGGCCGCCGCGACGGGCAAGCGGGTCTCCAGCCGCACGGTGCGGCCCCCGCCCGGTCCCGGTCCGACGATCGAGACGGACAGCTCCGGCGAAACGCGGACTTGCCGGCCCGGCTTGAGCTTGGCGCCCGGCCGGACCAGCGCCTCCCAGTCGCGCCCGTCCAGGCCCGCCAGCGGCCGGACCAGCAGCACTTCGGCCCGCGCGCCCGACGGCTTGCGCCCGACGAGCCGGGCCGGCAGGACCTTGGTGTCGTTCAGGACGAGCAGGTCGCCCGGGTCCAGCATGCCGGGCAGGTCGCAAAAGCGCAGGTGCCGCACGGCGCCCGACGACCGGCTGGCCGCCAGCAGCCGCGACCGGCTTCGGTCCGCCGCCGGGCGGCGCGCCACGCGACCGGAGGGCAGCTCGTAGCCGAAGTCCGCGTCGAAGACGATCTCGGCGGTTTCGGCGGTCGCGGCGCCCGTTGCGGTCACGCCGGCGAGAACAGGCCGCTCTGGTCTTCCGCCCCGGCGGTCCCGCGCGGCGGCGCGCGTCCCAGTCGCTCGTACGCGCGGACCGTGGCCGTCCGTCCCCTCGGGCCGCGCATGAGGAACCCGTTCTGGATGAGGAACGGCTCGTGCACTTCCTCGATGGTCCCGGCGTCCTCGCCCAGCGCCACGGCCAGCGAATTCAGTCCCACCGGTCCGCCGCCGAACTTGTCCACGATCGTCTCCAGGATGCGCATGTCCATGCCGTCGAGCCCGTGCTCGTCCACGCCGAGCATCTCCAGCGCGGCCGCCGCGACCTCGGCGTCCAGCACGCCGTCGGCCCGCACCTGCGCGAAGTCCCGCACCCGGCGCAGCAGCCGGTTGGCCACCCGAGGCGTGCCGCGCGCCCGCCGGGCCAGCTCCGTCGCCCCTTCGCTCGTCGTCTCCAGCCCCAGGACGCCGGCGCTGCGCTCGACGATGGCGGCCAGGTCCTCGGGCGGATAGAAGTCCAGGCGCTCGACGATGACGAAGCGGGCGCGCATCGGGGCGGTCAGCAGGCCGAAGCGCGTGGTGGCGGCGACCAGCGTGAAGGGCTCCACCGCCATCGTCATGGTCTGGGCCCGCGGGCCTTCGGACAGGCGCACTTCGACGCGGAAGTCCTCCATGGCGGGGTAGAGGAATTCCTCGATGACGGGACGCAGGCGGTGGACTTCGTCGATGAGCAGGACGTCGCCCTTCTCGAGGTTCGTCAGCGCGCCCACCAGGTCGGCCGCCTTCTCCAGGACCGGGCCGGACGTGGTCTTGACGCTCACGCCCATTTCGCGCGCCAGCAGGGCCGCCAGGGTCGTCTTGCCCAAGCCCGGAGGCCCGTGAAAGAGCAGGTGGTCCAGCGGCTCTCCGCGCCGCTTCGCCGCTTCGATGGCGATTTGGAGCGACTCCTTGACCGCGGGCTGCCCCACGAAGTCGGCGAGCCGGTCCGGCCGCAGCGAGAGTTCCGAGCGCGATTCGTCGGGCAGCACGCGGGGCGTCGTGACCTCCAGGCGCCCGCCCGTCCGCTCAATCGGCACCGGTCCTCCGCGCCAGCACGCGCCGCACGACGTCCTCGGCGCCCTCGGGATCGTCGCCGGCCGCGGCCATGGCGTCGCGCACCGCCGCCTCCGCGTCGGCGAACGAATACCCCAGCGAGACGAGTCCCTTGACCGCTTCCGCCGCCGTCGTCGCCTCCGCCCCCTCGTAGTCGTCCGCGGCCGCCAAGTCCTGCACCTTGTCGCCCAGCTCGAGCACGATGCGCTCGGCCGTCTTCTTGCCCACGCCGCCGACCTGCACCAGGGCGCGCACGTCGCCTTCGGCCAGGATGCGCACCAGCCGGCCGGCGTGGTACATGCTCATCATCGCCAGCCCCAGGCGCGCCCCGATCTTCTGGACCGAGGTCAGGCGCGTGAAGAGCGTCCGCTCGCGATCGTCCAGGAATCCGAACAGCGCATGCGCGTCCTCTCGAACCGCGAAGACCGTGAGCAGCTCGATCTCCTCGCCCTCGCCGGGCAGGCGCTGGAAGACCGAGAGCGGCACGTGGACTTCGTAGACCAAGCCCGCCCCGGTCAGCACCTCGACGCTTCCAGGCTCGCGGCTGACGACCTGGCCGCGGATGCGGCTGATCACGGGCGGGCGGCGGACCGGGGAGACGCGCGCGGGCCCGAACGCGGCGCCGCCTTGCTCCGGACGCGGCTGGCCGCGGACGGGCGGTCGGTGGCCGCAAGGGCGGGACCGGGCCGCCCGGCCAACAGACCGTGGCAAAGGGCCGCCGCCACCCCGTCGGCCGCGTCGCTGGGCGAGGGCGGCGAGGCCAGGCGCAGGTGCTGCTGGACCATGTAGGCCACCTGCTCCTTGGTCGCGGCCCCCGTGCCCGCGACGGCGCGCTTGATCTGCGCCGGCGTGTACTCCGCCACCTCGACTCCGCCCATGGCCGCGGCCAGCATGACGACGCCGCGCGCGTGGCCCAGCGTCAGCGCGCTGCGGGCGTTCTTGTTCTGGAACACGTTCTCGACGGCCATCGCCGCGGGCGAGAATTCGGCGACCAGCTCGGCCACCGCCTCGTGGATCTCCAGGAGCCGCGCCGCGAGCGCCGAGCCCGGCGAGGTCCTCACCACCCCGCATTCCACCAAGCGGGCCCGTCCCCCGCCGGCCGAGCGGACGACCCCGAAGCCCGTGACGGCCGTGCCCGGGTCGATCCCCAGCACGAGGGGGGCGTCCGGGCTCACAGCGCCCGCGCCAGCAACTCCGCGTCCAATGCGGCGTTCGAGTGGACCTGCTGCACGTCGTCGTGCGCTTCGAGCAGGTCGAGCAGCTTGAGCAGCCGAAGCCCGTCCTTCTCCCCCACGGCGACCTCGCTGTTCGCGACCATGGTCATTTGCGACGAGGCGACCGGAATGCCGGCCGCCGCCAGGAGCCGCCCGACTTCGTGCAACTCCGCCGGACCGGTCGTCACCACCAAGTCCTCGCCCGAGCCGCCGACGTCTTCCGCGCCCGCCTCGGCCGCCGCCTCGAACACGGCGTCCTCCTCGGCCCGGGCGCCGTCCACGAAGATCAGGCCCTTGCGCGCGAACTGCCAAGCGACGGAGCCGGGCGCGCCCAGCTTCCCGCCGTGCTTGTCCAGCAGGTGGCGCACCTCGGCCACCGTGCGCTTCTGGTTGTCGGTCAGCGTCTCGACGTAGAGGGCCACGCCGCCGGGCCCGTAGCCCTCGTAGACCACTTCCTCGTAGGTGACGCCTTGGAGCTCGCCCGTGCCGCGCTTGACGGCCCGCTCGATGTTCTCGTGCGGCATGTTGGCGTTCTTGGCCGTGTCGACGGCCAGCCGCAACCGCGGGTTGCCCGCCGGGTCGCCGCCGCCCTCCCGCGCCGCGACCGTCAGTTCCCGGATGAGCTTCGTGAACATCTGGCCGCGCTTCTGGTCGTTGGCGGCCTTCTTGCGCTTGATCTGCGCCCACTTGCTGTGTCCGGCCAACGGCTTGGCTCCTCCGGCGCGGGGTCCTCGGCCGGCTTCGGCCGGGCCGTCGGCGCCCCTGCGCAAGACCCAACGTTGGCGGGAGCGCGCGACGCCTGAATATACTTGGCTGTTGCCGCCGTATTATGATACGAAGGCGGGGCCCGGCGACCGCGCAAGGGAAGACCGACGCGATCGACAGGGTCGCCGCCGCGGGCCAGATCCCCGCGGCCCGCGCAAGGGGAGCCACGAGGCCGCCGCCGGGAATGCGCCCGAGCATGCGCCGCCGCGGCCCGCGCCAAGGAGAGTCACGAGCCCGCATGAAGACGTTGCCCGCATTGAAGACGCGCCGAGCGCTCGCCGAAGCGGCCCGGGCCTGTCCGCTGGCCGGGAAGGGCGCGGCCGCCGGGCTGCTCTTCGTGGGCTTGCTGGCGGGAAGCGCGCAGTTGTCGGCTGCGCTCGCGGCCCAGGAGGAGGCGTTGCCGACGGGGGCGGTCGTGGGGATGGTCTACGACAGCACGGCCGGCGGGCCCTTGGCCGGGGCGACGATCGCGCTGATGGGAACGGCGGCGATCGGAGAGTCCGGCGAGGACGGACAGTTCAGGTTGGACGGCGTGCCGGCGGGCGAGTACGACTTGGCGTTCTTCCATCCGCGGTTGGGCGCGCTCGGCATCAGCGGCGCGCCGAGGCGCGTGGCGATCCCGGCGGGGGGGACGGCGGACGCGTACTTGGCGGTGCCCTCCCGCGAGACGATCATCGCCGCGTGGTGCTCGGTGGAGCCCGGCGCCGGGCCAGTGTCGTTGGGCGGCGTGGTCACGGACGCGCTGACGGGCGTGCCTTTGCCGAGGGCCGTGGTCAGGGTCCATGGCGCCCGCCAAGGCGCCCTGAGGAGGAGGCCGGTTCTGGCCGAAGCCCGCACGGAGAACAACGGCGAGTACCTGTTCTGCAACCTGCCGGCCGACGCGGCGGCCGTCGTGCAGGTGGAGTTCGGCGCCACGACGAACTTGCCGGCGCCGGTGGGGCAGGCGGGACCGCAGGCGTTGGACTTGTCGATCACCATCTCCGAGCCCGTCACCATCACGGGGTCGGTGGTGGACTACGGCTCGCAAGCGCCGCTGGTGGGAGCCCGCGTGCAGCTGCTCGGCACGGAGTTCTCCACATTGACGGACTCCGCCGGGCGGTTCGGGTTCGCGAGCGTGCCGCCCGGCCGCCAGACCATCGAGACCGGCCAGCTGGGCTACGCGACCCGGGTCGACTCGCTGACCGTCTTCAGCAACGAAGCGCTCGGACTGGAGATTGTGCTCTCGACCGAGGCCATCGCCCTCGATCCCATCGTCGTCACGGGACGCCGCAACGACCGGCACGTCTTCACGACGACGGGCACCCGCTTCGTCGGCCTGACGGAAGTTCAGATGGATTCCATCGCGCCGCGCGTCGTGGACTTCGCCGGGCTGGTCCGGCAGGTGCGCCAGCCCGGCATCTCGATCCGCGAGACGTTCATGCCCAACGCCTTCGGGCAGATGCAGATGGGCATGTGCATCGAGATGACCCGGCGCCGCTCGGCGGGCGCGCCCAACACCTGCAACATGGTGGAAGTGCGCGTCAACGAGAGCATCGTCCCCGAGCCCGCGTTCTTCCTGCAGGAACTGAATCCACGGGACGTGCGCCGCGTCCAGTTCATTTCGCCGATGGACGCCAGCCTGCTCTACGGCGAGCGCGCGGCCAACGGGGTTCTGCTGATCCACACGCGGTAGGCGAGGGGGCCGGGGCGCGGCGCGGTCCCGGCTCGCCCATGCTCGGCGGGCGCGGTGCGGTCCGTCGCGCCGCGCGGGGCCGGTCCGCCGGGCGCGGGCCCGGTCCGGTCAGCCGCCGTTCGCCTCGGTTGCCGCCTTGATCTTCTGCGCGCGCGCCGGCGGGACGACGTCGTAGCCGAGGAACTCGCGGCGATGGTGCCCCCGGCCCTGGGTGATCGAGCGCAGCGCCGAGGCGTACTTGTAGAGTTCCGCCTGGGCGACTTCCGCCTTGATCGTCGTGCGGCCGCTGGCGGGCTCCATGCCCAGGACCTTGGCCGACCGCCCGTTCAGATCGCCCATGATGTCGCCCACGTACTCGTCGGGCGCCGTCACCGACAGCTCGACGATGGGCTCGAGCAGCACGGGGCGCGCCTTCTCGGCCACGTTCCTGAAGGCCGTGGAGCCCGCCACCTTGAAGGCGATGTCCGACGAGTCCACCGAATGGTAGGACCCGTCGTAGCACTCGGCCGAGAAGTCCACCAACGGATAGCCCGCCACGACGCCCTTCGTGGCCGCCTCCTGAATCCCCTTGTCCACGGAAGGCACGTACTTGGTCGGGATCACGCCGCCCTTGATCGAGTTGACGAACTCGTACCCTTCGCCTCGTCCCCGAGGGCGCAGCCGCACCCAGCAGTCGCCGAACTGCCCGCGGCCGCCGGTCTGCTTCTTGAAGCGTCCCTGGCCCTCCGCCTGGGCCGTGATCGTTTCGCGGTAGGCGATCCTCGGCCGCTCCGTCTCCACGCTCACGCCGTACTTGCGCTTCATGCGCTCGAACGCCACGTCGAGGTGCAGCTCGCCCAGCCCGCGCGCGATGGTCTGGCGCAGCTCCGGATTGAACTCCGCGACGAACGTCGGGTCCTCCTCGTGGAGCCGGTTGAGCGCCTCGCCCAGCTTGTCCTCGTCGGCGCGCGCCGCGCCGCGCACCGCCACCGAGATGTCGGGCCGGGGGAACTTCACGCCGGGCAGCGTCACCGGGCGCGCCGGGGCGGACAGCGTGTCGTTGGTGCGGGTGGACTTGAGCTTGGCCACGACGCCGATGTCGCCCGCGTGCAGCGCGTCCACGTCCATGCGCTCCTTCGCCAGGGGCACGGCCAAGTGGTTGAGCCGCTCGCTCGCGCTCCGTCCCGCGTTGCGAAGCTCCGTCCCGTTGGCCACCATCCCCGAGAACACCCGGAAGACCGACAGCTCTCCCACGTGCGGCTCGGCGGTCGTCTTGAAGACGAGGACGCTGGCCGTCTCGTCGTCCGCGGGGCGCAGCAGGCTCGTCTCGCCGTCCTCCGCGGTGGCCTCCACCCCGTCCGACTGCCCTGGATGAGGCGCCAGGCCGACGATTCTGCCCAGCAGCTCGCGGACGCCCGCTCCCTGTTCTCCCGATCCGCAGAGCACGGGCACGACCTCGCCGCGCGCCACCGCCGCGGCCAGCACGCCGACGACTTCCGCGGGCGCGATGTCCTCGCCTTCCAGATAGCGCTCCATGAAGTCCTCGTCGGTCGTTGCGATCGTTTCCATCAGCTCCGTCGTCGCGTCCTCGACCTCCTGCGCCATGTCGGCCGGCACGTCCGCCTCCTCGTGCTCGCCGTTCGCCGCCCCGGCCTTGGCCAAGTGCGCCTTGCCGTCCAGCAGGTCCACCAGTCCGCGAAAGTCGTCGCCCGCTCCTACCGGCAGCTGCACCGGCAGGGCCTCCGCCCCCAAGACCTCCTTGAGCTCGCGGCACGCCTTGTCGAAGTCCGCGTGCTTCTTGTCCATCATGGAGACGAAGACGATGCGCGGCAGGCCGCGTCGCTCGCAGAGCTCCCACACCATCTCGGTGCCGACTTCCACGCCGGACGTTCCCGCCACCACGACCGCCGCCGCGTCCGCCGCCCGGACCGCCGCCGCCGCCTCGCCCGCGAAGTCCATGTAGCCCGGCGTGTCCAGGAAGTTCACCTTGGTCTCTTCCCAGACGGCATGGGCGACCGCCAGCTGCATGGACATGCCGTGCGCCGCTTCCTCGGGCGTCGTCATCGTCAGCGCGCTGCCGTCCTCGACCCGGCCTCTTCGGGCGGACGACCCCGCCGCGAAGCACGCGGCGTCGATCAGCGTCGTCTTGCCGGACCCGCCGTGCCCCAGCACCACCACGTTGCGAATCTGCTCCGTCTTGAACGACTTGGCCGCAGCCATGAAATCTCCTTGAGAGTGAGCGAGCGTCCCGGGGACCTGCCGGACTCGGGCGGCCCCTCGATGTCCCAACGTGGGGACCGGGGCGCGCATTCTACGCGCGCAAGAAGACCGGGAGCAAGGGGGCCGGGGGCTCGGGCTTGACGGGTGGCGCGCCGGGCCCGAAGGTTCCTTGCGCAGGCGGACGATCTGGGCGCGGAAGCACGCGCGGCAGATCTCCCATGCGTGCGCAGGCACGATTCTCTCGGAGGACCGCGGACATGCCCATCGACGAGCGGCGGTTCTGGCGGCAAGTCCGGCTTGGCGAGGATTCCGAGCTTGAATTCAAGAACGTTTCTGTGAAGGGGGGCCGCGTTCCCTCGTCGATGCGCGACGCCATTGCCGACGAGCTGGCGGCGTTCGCGAACTCGGCGGGCGGCCGCTTGGTGTTCGGGGTCACCGACCGGCGCGAGGCGAAGCCGCTGTCCCCTGACGAGCTGGACGCGGTGGATCGCTTCGTGACCGAGCTCTGCCACGACAGCGTCAAGCCGCCTCTCGACATCGGCCTGCATCGCGTTGCGGCGCCGGACGAGCCCGGCCTGGGCGTGCTGGTCGTGGACGTCGCGCAGGGCAAGACGGTGCACCAATCGCCGGGGGGATGCTATCGTCGCCGCGGAAGCAGCAAGCGTCTCATGGATCCGGCGGGAATCCGGCGGCTGTCCCAGTTGCGCGGCCAGTCGGACGCGGAATCCACCGACATGCAGGTTGTTGCGGAGACGGCCGTGGGCAGTCTCGACCCGGAGCTGTGGAGGCGCTACGCCAGTTCGCGCGCAGGCGACCTGCCCGAGACGGCGTTGAGCAAGCTGAAGTTCGCCAAGGAGGACGCCGCCGGCGTGCTGCGCGCAACCGTGGGGGGTGTGCTGCTGGGCAGCCGCGACCCTCGCGAGTGGCTTCCGAACGCGTTCATTCAGGCCGTCTGCTACCGCGGCGACCGCATGGACGGCAACCAGCAGCTGGACGCCATGGACATTACGGGACCGCTGGATCAGCAGATCCGCGACGCGGTGCGCTTCGTCGCGCGCAACCGCCGCGTGGCCGCCCGCAAGGAGCCGGCGCGGCGCGACGTGCCCCAATACAGCGAGCGCGCCGTCTTCGAGGCCGTGGTCAACGCCGTGGTCCACCGCGACTATGCCGTTTCCGGTTCCAAGATACGTTTGTTCATGTTCGACGACCGGCTGGAACTTCACTCCCCCGGCGGGCTCGGCAATTCCATGACGGTGGAGGACTTGCGCATCAGCCAGTTCACGCGCAACGAGCTTCTGGCGTCTCGGCTCGGCCAATGTCCCGTGGGCGAGGTCGCGGGGGCCGGCGGGCGGCAATACTTCATCGAGCGCAGAGGCGAGGGAATCGGCGTGATCGAGGACGAGACGTTCGCGCTGGCCGGGCGCAAGCCCGTCTTCGAACTCGTCGGCGAGCACGAGCTGATGCTGATGCTTCCGGCGGCGCGCCGGCCCGTGCCGGAAGGCGTCGCGGCCCGGGTGGCGGTCGTCCACGCCGACACGGGCAAGCCGGTCCGCGATGTCCATGTTCTCTGGGTCTACCCCAACAAGACCTGTCTCGAGGCGCGTACGGACGCCTTCGGCCACGCCGACGTGGAACTCTACGCCAACTTGCCCATGACCGTGCTGTGCGCGGCGCCCGGGTTCGCCGCCGATGTTGTGCCGGACTATGAGCCGGGCGAAGACGCCGCCGGCGTCCTGGAGGTGCGAATGCGTCCCGTTGCGGACGGAGGCTCTGCGATCATCGCGAACCGAACGGGCCGCGCGCCCGGCATCCGCGGCAGGCTGAATCCCATTCGCGACACGCTCGACCGCCTCTACGTGTACGCCGACAACGTCGCCGTCAACGACGGGGCCGCGCAGCCCGTCGTCTTCCATCTCGACGAGCCGCTCAAGCTGACCGACGCCCTGGGGAACACGGCCACCGTCTGGTTCCGCGAGGTGATCGGCGCGTCCAGCGTGTTCGACTACGAGGCCGCCGTCGAGGCGGAGCTGCTCCGTTGAGCGTTTGGCCGCCTGACGTGCGCAAGGCGCCGGAGTGCGCCGCCGTCGCGGCAGCGGTCCACGGGCTTGTCCGCGCCGGCCTTCATGCGCGCCCGGACAGACCCCGGCGACCGACTCGACTCGCCCGGGCGCCGCGTCGCCGAAGCAGGCGGGCGCGCTGGGCGGTGGTCGCGGCGTCCCTTCTCGCCGCCTGCGGCGATTCCGGCACGGGACCGCCGGCCAACAACGCGCCCGAACGGCTCGGATCGATACCCGATCAAGCCCTGAAGCTGGACGGCGCCGCGGCGACGCTGGACGTGTCGGGCAACTTCTCCGACCCGGACGGCGACGCGCTGACGTACGCCGCGCGGTCGAGCGACGACGCTGTGGCGGCGGCGAGCGTCTCCGGCTCCGTGGTCACCGTGGCGCCTGTCGCTCCGGGGACCGCCACGATCTCGGTGTCGGCCCGGGACCCGGGCGGCTTGTCGTCGGAGCCCTTGAGCTTTGCGGCGACGGTGACGATCGGCCCGGACTTGGCGGTGAGCGTGTCGCGGGACAGCGTCGTGGTTGCGCCGGGCGGCAGCTTCCGGTTCTCCATGACGATCTGGAACGGGGGAGACGCGGACGCCGCCGCGACGCGCCTGCGGGCGTTCGAGTCGGCCGACGCCGTCATCACGACCTCGGACGACGAGATCGGCGAGCCCGCGGACGTGCCGGCTCTTGCCCGAGGCGAATTCGCGCGGGCGAGCGTCGACGTCACGGTCGAGCGGTCGGCGACGGCGGGAACCGTCCTCCATCTGGGCGGGTGCGCTGACGCGGTGGAGGGCGAGTTCTACACCGCCAACAACTGCTCGAGCGCCTTGACGATCTTCGTTCGCGCCGCGGGCCGCGACGCCGCGCTGGCGGCAACCCGGTCCCGCGCCGCAGGGCCCGACTCGCCGGCCGGCCGCGTCTTGCGGATCGACCGCTCTCGCTTCTTCGTCGCCAGGCAAGCGACCAATGAACGACTATGAATCGTAGAACTCTGGCGCTGCTCGGCATGGCGGCGGCGATGGCGGCCGGTTGCGCCGACGACGTGACCGAGCCGCCGCGCGGCGCATCCGTGAAGGTCGCGCAGGGCCTTGCCGTGCGGGCGGCGCTCGGCGACACCGTGCGCTTGTCGGCTTCCGTGCTGGACCGCCAAGGCCGGCCGGTGCCGGGCGCGGCGGTGCGCTGGACGAGCGCGGACGCCACCGTGGCGCGAGTGGACGCTTCGGGGCGGGTCGTCGCGGCGGCGTCCGGCAGCACGACGGTGACGGCAACGGCCGCCTCCGGCGCGTCGGCCGACGTGATCGTGACGATCGGCCCCGTTCGCAAGGTCAGCGACAGGACGGCGCTGACGGCGCTGTACGAGGCGACGGACGGGCCGAACTGGACCCAGAAGGAAGGCTGGCTGACCGACGCGCCGCTGGAGGACTGGTACGGAGTCGACGCGGACGCAAGCGGGCGAGTGGTCGCGCTTGCCCTTCGGCGAAACGGCCTGGCGGGCGAGCTTCCGCCGGAGCTGGGCGACCTCGAGCGCTTGGAAGCGCTTGTCGTGGCCTCCAACCGGCTGGCGGGCGAGTTCCCGCCGGAGGTGACCGGCCTCGCCAATCTGCGGGACATGCGCTGGGGAGGGAACGCGGGCCTGTGCGCGCCGGGCACGCGACAGTTCATCGACTTCGCCGCGGCGCTCGACCGCGTGTCCGGCCCGTTCTGTCACGACGCGGACGTTGCCGCGCTCGAAGCCCTGCACGCTTCGGCCGGCGGCGCGAGCTGGACTTCGTCGGAAGGATGGCTTCGGCCGGGGCCGTTGAGCGACTGGCACGGAGTCGAGACGGACGCCGTCGCGGGCCGCGTCGTCGCGCTCGACTTGAACGAAAACGGCTTGTCCGGCGTGCTGCCGGGGTCGCTCTCGTCGTTGAAGTTCCTCCGGGAGTTGCGAATCGGCGGCAACGGAGAGCTTGGCGGCCGTCTTCCGCTGGGCATGACCGGTCTGTCCTTGCAGACGCTTCGATACGACGGCACGAGTGTCTGCGCTCCGGCGGACCCTGCCTTCCGCAACTGGGTGCAGTCGATCGCGTCGCATGCGGGCACCGGCGTCGAATGCCCGCCGCTGACGGACCGCGACGTCTTGGAGGCCTTGTACTACGCTGCCGACGGTCCGCATTGGAACGCCGCCGACAACTGGCTGACCGAATTGCCGCTGGCGGATTGGCACGGAGTTGGGACGGACGACGAGGGACGGGTGACCTATCTCTCGCTGCCCCGCAACGGCCTTGGGGGCGTGATCCCTGCGGAGCTGGGCGCCCTCGCCAGCTTGGAGGGGCTCGATCTCTTCGCCAACGGCTTGACGGGCGAGTTGCCGGCGGAGCTGGGCGCCCTCGCCAACTTGCGGGTGCTCTTCCTTGGCGCCAACGGCTTGACGGGCGAGTTGCCGGCGGAGTGGGGCGCTCTTGCCAGCTTGGAGCAACTCGAGCTGTACTCGAACAGCTTGACGGGCGCGATTCCTGGTGAGCTGGGCGCTCTCGCCAACTTGGAGCGACTTGACCTGTACTCGAACGGCTTGACGGGCGCAATTCCTGCGGAGTTGGGCGCTCTCGCCCGTTTGCAGCATCTCGACCTGCTGGCCAACGAGCTGACGGGCGCGATTCCTGGCGAGCTGGGCGCTCTGGCCCGTTTGCGGTATCTCGACCTGTCCGCCAACCGGCTGACGGGCGTGATCCCTGCGGAGCTGGGCGCTCTTGCCAGCTTGGAGCAACTGGACCTGTACGCCAACGGCTTGACGGGTGCGATTCCTGGCGAGCTGAGCCGGCTCGGCAGCTTGAAGTCGCTTTCGCTGTCGTACAACCGGCTGACGGGCGCCATTCCGGCGGAACTGGGGGCTCTTGCCAACTTGGAATCGCTTTCGCTGTCGTCCAACGGCCTGACCGGCGCGATCCCTGCGGAGCTGGGCCGCCTCGGCTACCTGGAATCGCTGTCGCTGAGGGCGAACGACCTGACGGGCCCGATTCCGGCGGAGCTGGGCAATCTCGCCAGCTTGTCGAGGCTGTACCTGACGGACAACGCCGGCATGTCCGGAACGTTGCCAGCCGCGCTGGCGTCGCTCGATCTGTCGACGCTTCAACTCGGCGGCACGGGACTGTGCGCTCCGCAGGACGCCGCCTTCCAGTCGTGGCTGAGGTCGATTCCGAGGCGGCGCGTTTCCGTGTGCGTCGAGCGAGCGGACGGAGGAGCCGGGGCGGCGGCGTACGTCGTGCAGGCGGTTCAGTCGTTGGAGTTCCCCGTGCCGCTGGTGGCGGGAAGGCCGGGGCTGCTGCGAGTGTTCGCGTCGGCTCCGCAAGCGGGAGGCGCGCGCGCGCCGGCGGCGCGGGCGACGTTCTACCAACGGGACGGGTCGGAGCGAACCTTCGAGGTTCCGGCCGGAACCCAAGCGCTGACGGCCGAGTTCCAGGAAGACCGTCTCGGGGCGTCGGCGAACGTGGAGGTCCCGGCCGACGTGTTGCGGCCGGGGGTGGAGATGGTCGTGGAGGTCGATCCGGACGGCGCGCTCGACTCGGGGCTGGGCGTTCCGGCGCGCATTCCTGCGGAGGGACGGACGGCGTTGGAAGTGCACGAGCTTCCGTCGTTCGACGTGACGGTGGTGCCGTTTCTGTGGGAAGCCGAACCCGATTCCTCCATTCTCGATGTGACGCAGGCGCTCTCGCCCGACGACGCGCTGTTCGAGGACACGCGAATTCTGTTGCCCGTGGGGGCCATGACCGTGACGGTCCACGAGCCCGTTTGGACCGCCTCCAACAGCGCCTTGGACCTCTTGGAAGAGACGACTGCGATTCGGGCGCTGGAGAATGGACGCGGCTACTGGATGGGCACCTTGCCCGGCGCGACCGAAGCCGCCGGGGTGGCTTGGATCTCCGGCCGGTCCATGTTTTCCATCCCGCTGTCCTATGTGGTAGCGCACGAGTTCGGCCACAACATCTATCTCTTCCACGCGCCCTGCGGCGGTGCGGGCGGGCCGGACCCGTCGTTCCCGGACCGCCAAGGCCGCGTCGGCGCATGGGGCTGGGACCGCCGTTCGGGGACCCTCGTGCCGCCGGATCGCCCGGACCTGATGAGCTATTGCCGTCCCGAATGGATCGGCGACTACCACTTCGCCATGTCGTTGCGTTGGCGGATGCACGACGAGGCTGGGGTCGCCGCCTTCGCGGGGCCGCCCACGCGGGTTCTGTTGCTGTGGGGCGGCGCGGACGCGGACGGCAAGCCATTCCTGCATCCCGCGTTCGTGGTGGACGACGCCCGGGCGTCGGCGCCGAGCGGGGCGGGCGAGTGGCGGATTGTGGGCGAAGCCGCGGACGGACGCGCCCTGTTCGACCGCCGGTTCGAGATGGGGGAGACGGCCGACGGCGACGGCCGGTCGTTGTTCGTGTTCACGCTGCCGGCCGAGGCCGGCTGGGCGGACGCAATGGCCCGGATCGTGCTGACGGGGCCGGGGGGCACGGTCGAGCTCGATGCCGAGAGCGGCCCGGCGGCGGCGTTGTTGCGCGACCCGGACACGGGCCGCGTGCGCGGGTTGTTGCGGGACTGGCCGGGCCCTGGGGCGCAGGCCGACGCCGCGGCGCTGCCGGAGCCCGGACTGGAGGTCCAAGTCAGCCGGGGCGTTCCCGCGCCGGACGCTTGGCGGCGGTAGAGAATCGGCAGGCTTGGACGGCCCCGCATTGTACGACGGTCCGATCCCCCGGCGGGCGGCGGTGCCGGAAGACGTGAGGAGCGATCCGCCGAGCGAGGGCCTAATCCGTCCGGCGGTTGCGACCGACGCCCCTTGGGGGTTGCCTTGGCCAATGTCGTCGGGCTCCATAGATTGAACCGTCCGCTCGCCACGTTTCCATCGCCACTTTCACGGCACAGCCGCTTGATCCGTCCCGCCCAGGCCCCCCTCGTCGCGGGAATCCGCTCGCGCGCTCCGGAGCACGAACCGCTTCCGCATGTCGTCAAGTTTTCGGGCGGACGCTCTTCGGCCGCGCTGGCGTTCCTGTTGGCGGAGGAGGGCCTGCTCGATCCCGGGCGCGGAGATGTCGTCCTGTTCGCGAACACGTCGGCCGAGCATCCCGCCACCTACGACTTCGCCCGCGAGTGCAAGCGCCGGCTCGAGCGCGACTTCGGCATTCCGTTCTTCTGGTTCGAGTTCTGCACGGTGGAGGACGCGTCGCGGGGTGTCTACGTCCGCCGTCCGTCCTACCGGCTGGTGCGCTCCGAACCCGTCGAGGACGACCCGCGCGGATTTCGGTCCAGCGGCGAGGTCTTCGAGGAGATGCTCTCGTACCAGGGCATGCTGCCCAATCCTCACAGCCGTTCGTGCACGGCGAAGCTGAAGCTCTATCCTTCGCACCAGCTGCTCGCCGACTGGCTGGGCGCCACCGACGGTCCGGAGCACGCCGGCCACCATGGCGACCGTCGCTACGTCACGCCGGACGCCGCATTGGTCCAGTACCGCCGGAACCGAGGAGAGGCGCCGGACGCCGCGTACCGGGCACGCGTGGACTTCATGACGCGGCGCCCCGTTGCCCGGCCTGCCCAACTCTGGCGCGAGTACACGGACGCCCCGATCCCGAGCCGGACAGGGCCGCCCGGCCCGGCGCCGATGTGGGGAGCCGGCGCGGCCGAACACGTGACGGTCTTGGGTTTGCGCGCCGACGAGGACAAGCGCATCGCCAAGATCAACTCGCGGTCGTTCTTCGCGGAAGGGGCCAGCAAGTCCTGTTCCGTGCACACGCAGCCGCCCGGCGAGCACCCTTGCTTCCCGCTGGCCGACTGGGGGTTTGACGCCGCGACGGTTCGGAGCTTCTGGCGGGAGCGGAGCTTCGACTTGGACGGACCGGACCATGCGGGCAATTGCGTCTTCTGCTTCATGAAGGGCACGCGGTTTCTTGCCAAGGCCGCCCACGCGGCCGACCCAGGACGGCAGGCCGGCGCGCCTTCCGACATTGGATGGTGGATCGAGATGGAGGAACGCTATCAGCGGAAGATGGCCGCGCGCAGCGGCGACGGGATCACGCAGTTCGGCTTCTTGGGCGTGAGCGGTCCAGCCTTTGCCGAGATCGTCGAGGGGACGGCGCCCGACCTGGGCCGCTATGCGACGGGCGCACCGGCCTGCGACTGTACCGACTAGACCAGGAAGCCTCATGACTGCACGCGCGATGGCCGACGACCTGCATTTCCCTCATGGCGAAGTGCAAGGGTTCTCGACGCTTGCCACGACCCAGTGGGCCGCCAACCCGGAGCCCGTCGTTCGCGAACTGCTGCAGAACTGCTTGGACGCTGCGAGCGAGGCTGGCCGCGAGACCGCCGACGTGTGCTTTTCCATTAAGACAGTGCCGTTGGACGACGTTCCGGGCATCGATTCCTACCGCCAACACTTTGACCAAGCCGTTGCCGAGCGGAAACAGGGAGAGCAGAGCGCTTCGGAGAAGCAGGTGATCGATCGGATTGGGCGGATTCTCGAAAAAGCGGGGGGGGGGGGGCGACTGTTCGCGTCCTGTTCTGCCGGGACAACGGCATAGGACTTGACGACGAGAGCATTGGAAGGGTCCTGACCCAAGGCAACACTGCCAAGGCCAAAGCAGGTGCAGGAGCCTTCGGGATTGGTCATCTGACGGCCTTTGCCGCCTCGGATCTTCGCTATGTGCTGTACGCCGGACGCTCGCGAGACAGCGCCGGCGCCTTGAAGACCGTGGCCAGCGGTCACGCCGTCCTGGCCTCGTACAAGAAGGACAAGCGCGGCGGCCACGGCTACTGGCTTCGCCGCAGAGATCCGGACAGCGTGCCGGACCTGTTTGATCCCAAGTATCCCGACCGCGCGCCGCCCTTGCTCGCGCGAGAGCTTGCTCGGATCGCCGACACGGGCACGGTGGTGTGCGTCACGGGCTTCAACGATTTTGGCGTCGGCGAGTCCGATGCCGTCGCAGCCATCGCCCGAGTAGCGGCGAAGAACTTCTTGGTGGCCATCTGGCAGGGGAAGATGACGGTGACGATTTCGTCGCGGGAGGACGGCGAGGCGATAGTGGGCCGAGACACGTTGGGCGATGTTCTCGAGCAAGACCGCCATCGGAAGAGGGCCGAGCAGAAGGGAGGTTGGCTCCCGGGCGCGCAGGCGCACGAAGCGTGGGAGGCGCTCGAGAACGGGGAACCGTTCAAGTTGTCTTCCGGAGCCGAGGCGTACGTCTTGCCCTTGGAGTCGCAACACGGCAGGCCACGGTCGCGGGTGCAAGTGTTTCGAAACGGCATGTGGATTACCAACGACGCCGACGAACTGGAGCCCCGGCGTTTCGGGGCGAACAAGCCTTTTGCCGCGGTCGTGATCGTGGAGTCCGGCGAGCTGGCACGCCTGGTGCGCGGCGCCGAAGGGCCGGAGCATCGGGGTCTGGACCGCGGCCGCCTCGACTCCAAGGACAACAAGAAGCTCCTCGCCGCGTTGCGGCAGATTGCCGAGGAGCTGCGGGCCAAGGCGGGCAAGGACGAAGAATCCACGGAAGACACTCCAGACAACTTCGCCATGTGGGGTGGCGGCAGCCGCGGCGCCGAGCGCGTGGGCAAGTACAGACCACGAGCAGGCACGGGCCGGAAGCGCGGCACGTCGATGGAAAAGGACGACAACGAAGAATCGAACGATCCGACGCACCCGAAAGGAAAGAAGCGGAAGAAGAAGGCCGGCGCCGCCCCGAAGCCTGGGCGCGGCGCGGCGGGCCGGATGTCCTGGCGCGTGGCGCCCGGTCCGCACGGGCGGGCCCGCGAGATACGCGTCGCCTGGCAGCCTCGTGGCAGTCTGCCCCGCAAGGAGGTCTTGGGGGTCAGGGTGCGCGAGCCCTCCGGCTCCGACGAGACCTGCGAGTCTCCGCTGCCGCCCACATGGCTTCGCATTGCGGAAGTTCGGTATTCGGAAGGCATCGCCCCTCCGGCGGAGGACGGCTTCGAGGTCGAACTGCCGAACAGCTGTCGCGACTTCACCATCGTTCTTGCCGATTCCGTCGCCGCCAACGCCGTCGAAGTGGACCTGGTTCGGCGACGGCCGACAGATCCGACGGCCGACGGCCGTCCAGGCGCTTCCGGTCGTCCAGGCGCCTCCGTCGAAGCCTCCGATGACTGACCGCGCGTCCGACTCCCTTCCGTTGCTCCTCGAGGACGGTTCTCGGATGGACTGGGTCGAGGCCGCATACGAGACCGAAGTCGAAGCGAGGACCGGCCAAGCCACGGTGGTTCATCGCCTGTCGAAGGCGCCGGTCCTCGAACAACTGATCGAAGACGGGGACGCGGCCTGGGCCACCGAGGTTCGCTGCCCGAAGACGCTCATGGCGAAGATCCAGACGTCTGCGGAGGCTCGTCAGATCGTCAAGTGGGACCTAGAGGACGTGGATCACGAGGTCTTCGTCATGCCGGGACTCGTGGCCGTCAGAGATTTCTCGATGAGGTTGTCCGGCCTGAGCTCGGTATACGAGGGAGCCGGCGAGCTTCGCGTGTCTCGTGGCTACTGGTTGGCCAAGGGAGAAACGTGGCGGGCCAGCACGTTGCTGGAGTCGTTGCTGACATTTATTCTCTCGCCCGACTTGGAGAAAGGCCGGTTGGCAGTAGCGCCGGACGAAGGCGGCGGCCATTTCCGGTTCTTGGTCCAGATGGCCGCGGACGTCTACGAGTGCCGGGACGACCGCACTGTGAGAATTGCCGCGCTTGTTGGAGCGTGCGCGCAGTTCTCGCGGGAGTTCCAGCGCAAGGACGACGAGGAGGAGGAGCCTCAGGTAGCGCGGATGCTTCGCGATCACCTGAGAAGCAAGGAACCCAACATCAGCTTGTGGGACGAACCAGAGAGCTACGATCCCGCCCTGGTAGCCACGCTTCTCGAGCCCTTCCGGCTGCGCCCGGTGTCCGATGGAGGCGACGGTGAATAATAGCTTGCTCAACGCGGCCAGTCCGAAGTTCAGTGCTTGGCAGCGGGGGATCGTCTTCGAAAAAAAGAGGCACGGCGCGCCCGGCCCCGAGAATCAGCATATCCGCGAGCGGATTCAAGCACGGCAAGAGAAGTTGCGGTCGGCCATCAGGGGAGGACACGAAGAACTTGGGGCGTACCTGAGGCAGGTGTTGGACATAGGCGCACGCACGGTCGGCGCACCTGATTTCCCTCGCCGCGAGCTGACTCCGAACGAGTGCCAGGCGCCGCCGATCGAGCTGGAACGCGAGCTGTGGGAGGCCTGGCGCGGGCTCAAAAGACGGTGTACTTCACAACCTGTGTACTGGGCGCTTTGTCACGTCGAGTGGATTGAGCAAGGACGCTTCGGCAAGACTGGCCACCGGTTGGAGGCTGCACTGGTTGGCCGGGGCAAGAACTTGGAGGCGAAGACTCGAAATTTCCTTCGGCACACGGGCGGCATTCCCCATGTGCGGTTCAAGACTTCCGTCTTCTCCGATTGTCCCATGGCCCGTGCGTGGTGGCGCGGTCACGTGGCCGAGCAGGTGGCGCTCGTCTCGGAAGCGGACATGTCCGAGAGAAAGGCTCACGGCGTTCTTCACGCGAACGGGCAGGCATGGGAGACGCTGGCGATGTTGGGCATTCGGAGAGCGACGGCCATCTCCCAGCCGCAGGCTCGCGCGGCCATCGTGTCGCATCTCCAGGCGCGCTTGAGCAAGCACGGACGCTTGCGACCGGCGGACGTCCATGAAGTGGCAACCCGCCTCGCCCGCCTTGGACTGCGCTGGTCGCTGGAGCACGTGCCGTGGCAGGGTCGCCGGGCGTAGCTGGCATCACGCCCTCCCGCCTGGTTCGGAATGTCGCCAGCTCCCGGAAGAGTCCGCCACCATGCCGTGCTCGACTCTCCGCCGCGCCTGGCTTAGCGGCCGGCGGCCGTAGGCGACGCCCCTCCCGGCTACGTCCACGCTACTTCTTGTATCGCGCTCCACGGCACGACTTCGGCGCCGTTGCGCTCGTGGCGTGGCCCGTCGCCGCCGTAGACGAGCCGTGCCGTGGGCTCCAGGTGCGGATTGGCCTTCAGCGCCCGTTCCGGGAAGGTCGCCAGCGCCCGGAAGAAGTCCGTCGCCACGGTCGCGCCCGACTTCGCCTCCATGGCGATCGCGCGCCGCGCCCCTTCGACCACCAAGTCGAGTTCCAGGCCACGGGCTTCGCGAAGGTGGAGGAGGCCGCCGGTTTCTCCGCGGTGGACGCGCGCCTTGAGGACTTCGGACGCGCACCATGTCTCGAAGAGCGGGCCGCGCAGAGGATGCGCGCGGAGCTGGTCCGGGGTGCCGAATTCCCAGCAGCCGGCAGGCGAGCCCCGAGTCCACGAAGTGCAGCTTGGGCGCCTTGACCAGCCGCTTGCGGAAGTTGCGCAGCCACGGCGGCACGC
The DNA here is from genome assembly GCA_965242735.1 of Longimicrobiales bacterium. Lineage (GTDB taxonomy): Bacteria > Gemmatimonadota > Gemmatimonadetes > Longimicrobiales > Gaopeijiaceae. The sequence goes on from OZ251497.1 coordinate 865,371, forward strand.
GGAAGACGACGAAGCTGGCCTCCAGGACGGACAGCCACGCCCGGACCGTCGGATGCGCGACGCCCGCGTCGGCCCCGAGCGCCGACAGGTTGAGTTCCTGGGCGGTGCGGCCGGCCGCCAATCGCAGGAACGTGCTGAACGCGGCCAAGTTGGTCACCTGGAGCGCTTGGCGCATGTCGCGTTGGACGTAGGTGTCGGCGTAGTCGTTCAGCCAATCGGCGGGCGGAAGCCGGCGGTCGTGGATGCGCGGGTAGCCTCCCGTCCAAACGGTGGTCCAGAGGTCGGCAAGGCGTTGCCCCCCGGTCTGGGCCGGGAAGCGGCGAGTCTCCTCGAGGCTCAGCGGCAGCAGGTGGAGCATGGCCACGCGACCGGCCAACGACTGGCTGATCGCCTCGGTCAAGCCGAAGTGCTGGGAGCCGGTCAGCACGAACCGGCCGGGCTCCGGGTCGTCGTCCACTGCTTCGTGCAAGTACGAGAAGAGCCCCGGCACGCGCTGAACCTCGTCGAGAACGACGGGCCCCCGGTGTTGCGCGAGGAACCCCCTGGGGTCGGTCTCGGCGAACTCGCGCGCGTCCAGCGGCTCCAGGCTCACGTAGTCGTGGCCGGGAAAGCACGATCGGCACACCGTCGTCTTGCCGGACTGGCGCGGACCGGTGACGGCCACGACGGGCGCCTGACGGGCTGCGCGACGCAACCGGGGCTCCAAGACGCGGGCAATCGTCATGCACAAATCGTAAAACGAATTTCCAATCGGTGCAATCCAACCACGACGCCGACCCGAACAGAGCCCCCCCCCCATCGATTTTTGCCCGGTCGGCCCCTCGCGGACCCCGACGACCTCTAGGTGCGTCCTACAGCCTGACGGCGGGCAACTGCTTCAGGCGCTGGTTGCGCGGATCCACGACCGCGCCCATGGACTCCAGCGCCGTTACGCCGAGAAGCGGTTCCGCGTCAGCGTCGCCGAACAGGATCGTTCCCCCAATGCGCTTGCCCAGAAATTCGATCTGAGCAACCCCGACATCCATGGCGACGCGCGTTCCGTCCGCGAGCTTGTAGGTCATCTGCTCCACGGGCGCGAGCCCGATTTCGGCCAAGCGCTCCCTCGGCGCCACGGAATCCGTCGCTCCCGTGTCCACCAGGAACGGGGCGGTCCAGCTCCTGGCCTCGTTCGCGGGATTGCGAATGGTGACTTCAACGTGAATGGCTCCCATGGGCTTCCCTCCGTCGCATTGGAACGGCTTCGCTCTTGCTGATGCCCGGCGCCCGCCGCCAGGCCGTGCTTTCGAACCCGAAGAAGCGTTCCGCGAACAACATCTCGTCATCGTTCGGCCTTCGCGGCCGCTTGGGCCGGCGGCCTTCGCGGTCCCCGTCCAGTCTCGCGCCCCGGCCGGACGCTCGTCAAGACGAAGGCGCGCGTTCCCTTGCCAGGGCCAGCCGCGTGCCGTCCGGAGCGACGGCAATGCGCGAGATGTCTCCGCCTCCGTCACCGGCCAAGTCCGCCAGCGGCGCCCACCCGGTTGCGCGGGTCCACAGGTGGAGCACGGCGCCGTCTCCCATGAGGATGCGCCCGTCCGGCGTCCACGCGTAGTCCCCGCGGCCGGGCAGGGTCTCGGCGATCGGCTCCGTCGCGCCGGACGCCGGGTCGAGCCGTTCGATCCGCCATGGGGCGTCCGGAGGCTTGCGCACGAAGGAGACGGACTGCGTGCCCGGGATGCGGTGGATGGAGCGGCCGGGGCGATCGGCTACGGCGCGGGCCTCGCCGGCGAGGGCGTCGGCGGTCCAAAGAGTCGCGGGCTCGCCCAGGACGAACAGCACGGCGGTGCGCGCGTCGGCCCAGGCGTGATAGCCGACGGGTTCGACGGTCGCGAAGACGGCCCCCCGGTCTTGACCGTCCCGGCCGTAGCGCCACAGGTGCTGGCGGCCGTTCAGCTCCCGAACGGCGGAGAAGGCGTCCTGGCCGGGGATGAAGGTCGGCGAGAACTCGCTGGCCGTTTCCGTGCGGGTGACGCGCTCGGTGGCCGACGTGGCGAAGACGTGGCGGAACACGTCCGTCTGGACGGCGTCCAGGGCGCGCACGAAGTAGAGGGCGTCGCCGTCCGGAGCGAAGGCGGGCTGGTTGTCGTAGCCGTCGCGGTCGGTCAGGTTGCGGAGGCCGACGACCGAGAGGCCGCCCTCTTGCTGCTCCAGGCGGCCGATCCAAATGTCGGTGGACGGCGCTCCCGCGGCCGTGGGGACGTAGCTGGGCGGAGGAGGACCGACTTCGGGCGGAGGTCCGTCGGCGGGGAGACCTGCGAAGGGATCGGAGGACGGGAGGCCGGCGTCGCCGTCGCCGGGCGAACCGCACGCGGCGGCGACCAGCACGAACGGCGTCGCAGCGACAAGGCGGACGAGCCCGCCCGGTTCAGCGCTTTTCCACATAGTACAGCCGCGTCATGAGCCCGTGGTCCGCGATCTCGCTCCGGCGCTCCGCGACGAAGGCGTCCACGGCCCGCTTGCTGCCTGGGAAGTCCGGCTCGGCGTAGTCGTCGAACGCGACGATGCCGCCGGACGGAATTCGGCCCCACACGGTTTCTGCGCAGAATCTCATGCTTTCTTCGAGGTCGCAGTCGATGAACGCCATCGCCACCTGCCGCACTTCGGCGACCAGCGGCGCCAACGTGTCCTGGAAGAAGCCTTGGACCGGACGAATCCTGTCCGTCAGGTTCAGCTTGCGCAGCTTGGCCACGACGTACTCGAGGCTTGTGGACGCAAAGGTGTCGACGGGAACGGTCGAGAGTCCGATGGCTCGTTCGCGGGCCAGCTCGTCCCTTCGAAAGCCGGCGTAGCTGTCGAGCGCGAACACCGGACGAGACCGGCCTTGCCTTTGCAAGTGCTTCGCCAAGTAGATCGCGGAACCGCAACGCGCCGACCCGCATTCGATGATCGCGCCCGGAAGCGAGGCCACGCGGTCGGCCAGCGCATACAATTCCCGCAAGCCGGCCCCCTTCAGGTTGCTCTCGTAGCGAACGGAAGGCAAAGGGTACAGGAAGGGGAACCGCAGCAGCAGCCGGCGCTTTCTGGTAAACGCGCCCGCGGCCGCGCTCAATTCGTCTTCTCCCGGCGCGACACGCGGTCCAGCAACGCCCGTTCGGAGTCCGTCAGGGAGCCGATGCCGCTCGCGGAGATCTTGTCGAGCACGGCGTCCAGCGCGTCCAGTTCGGCTCGCTCCTCGGCGGCCGTCATGCGGCGCTTCTCGCGTACGGGGGGCATGGGAATCGCACGCGTCTCCGTCCGGCGCACGTGGATGCGGATCGTCCGGTCGTCGCGGGCTTGGCCGCGTTCGGGGCGGGGGCTGCCGTGCCTGGGGCCTTGGCGGGCTTGGCCTCGTCCCGGCTCGCTTGGCTTCGCTGCGGCCCCGGCCGACCTGGACGCCGGTGGACGGGTCTCCGGCGGCCGTCCGGTCTCGGTCTCTTCTCCGGGCTTCATCCGCGCCAGCCAAGCGGCGGCCCGCAGCGTGAAGGCGTCGTAACGGGCCCGCAGGCCGGGACCGTCGCCCGCCGGGCGGAAGCCGAAGCCCGAGCCGCCCCGGCGCCGCAAGCGTCCGCGCCGACCCCGTTCGGCGGCCCCTCGGGTTGCGGCCCGGCCGGCATGGGTTGCCGTCGCGCGGCCGGTCCGGCCGGCGCCCGCGTCTCCCCAGCGCACCGGCGCCCGGCCGCTCTTGACGAGCAGGAAGCCAGTGACGACGCCGCCGAAGTGCGCCAAGTGCGCGATCCCGTCGCGGCCCGGCCCGAGGGCGCTCGCGAGCGTGAGCGCGGCGAGGAAGCCGACGACCCATTTGGCCCGGACGGGCACGACGCCCCAGACGTGGATGGGGGCGTCGGGCCAAGCCATCGCGAAGGCCAGCATGATGCCGTAGCACGCGGCGGACGCCCCCACGATCGAAGCGTCGGCGAAGAGGAAGCTCAGCGCCACGCCGCCCAGGCCGCAGACCAAGTAGAACTTGATGAAGAAGTCCGAGCCCCACCGGCGTTCCAGAGGCGGGCCGAAGAAGAAGATCACCAGCATGTTCATGAGCAGGTGCCAGAGGCCGGCGTGCACGAACATGTAGGTGAGCATTCCCCAGGGACGCTCCAGCAGGCGGCTGGGCGAGAACGCGAACAGGTCGGCCATGGTACCGATGCCGACCGCGGCCGTCACCAGGAAGACGGCGGCGTTGGCCGTGAGCAGGCGCTTGACCCACGGCGTCGCGCGAAGGCCGCCGCCGACTCCGCCGAACGGCGGACCGATGGTTTGTCGCATGGAGCGGTTCTCCCTCTGGGGCTGTCGGCGACGGGCCGCGGCTATCGGAGACCGGCTTGCAGTCCCGCCCTGGATATTCTGTCGCACAGGGCCGGAAAATCAATCCCCGCGGCTTGCGCGGCCTTGGGCAGGAGGCTGGCGGCGGTGAGTCCGGGCAGGGCGTTGGCCTCCAGGCACCAGGGCCGCCCGGCTTCGTCGACCAGGAAGTCGACTCGCGAGAAGTGCTGAAGCCGCAGCGCGCGGTGCACGCGCCGGGCGACCGACTGAAGTTGGGCTGCCAGCTGCTGCGGAATGCGCGCTGGAGCCGTCTCGACGGCCATGCCGGGCTCGTACTTGCACCGAAAGTCGAAGAAGTCGCTCGCCGGTTCGATCTCGACCACGGGCAACGCTTCCTCTTCCAAGATGCCCACGGTGAACTCGCGGCCCTTCACGTAGCGTTCGTACATCGCCTCGCCGTTCGAGTCCGCCGCCCGTTCGGCGGCCGCCTCCGCTTCGCCGGCGGACGAGACCACCGCCAAGCGGACCGAAGAGCCCCCCGCCACGGGCTTGACCACCAGCGGCAGGCCCAGCCTTCGCGCCGCCAACTCGCCGGCCCCCGCGCCCACCATCCAGTCGGGAGTCGCCACGCCCGCGTCTCGAAGCAGCCGCTTCGACAGGTCCTTGTCCATGGCGAGCGCGCACGCGGCCGGACCGCTGCCGGCGTAGGGAATCCCGGACGCCTGCAGCACCGCCTGCACGGTTCCGTCCTCGCCGGCCCCGCCGTGCAGCGCGAGAAAGGCCACGTCCGCGTCCCGCAGCACGCCGTTCGCCGCGCGCAAGCCCGACGCGACGGCCCCCGGCCCCCAAGTCCCGGCGGAAGCGTCCGCGTCCGAAATACCCGCCGCGAGGATGCGGGCCTCGTCCTCCTCCGGCACGACGCCCGCCACCGGATCCACGCACGCGACTTCGTGGCCGGCCTCGCGCAGTGCCGCGGCCACTTGGCAGCCGCTCGCCAGCGACACGCCGCGCTCCTCGGACGCGCCGCCCATCAAGACGGCGATGCGCAGCGGCCGCCCGGCCTCGCGGCCGTTCGAGGCCCGGCCGCTCAAGGCACGGCGGCCAGCAGCCGCACCAGGTCGTAGCGGGTCAGAATGCCGTCCAGCTTGCCGTTGGACCGGACGAGGACCGCGTGCGCGCCGCCCGTCAACAGCCGCTTCGCCTCCTGCGAATCGACGGCTTGGTCCAACACCGGATACGGCTCCGCCATGACCGATTCGAGGGACCGGTCCAGCACGGACTGATCTTCCAGCACGCGCATCATGAGGCCGCGCTCGCTCACGCTGCCCACGCAGTTGTCGCCCACCACGACGGGCAGCTGCGACACGTTGTGGCTCGACATGGTGGAAACGGCCGTGCGAACCGACGCGGACGGACGCGTGGAGACCAGTCCCGGCAGGCGCTCCAGCTTGGAAGCGAGCATCTCCGCCACGGTCGACCGGCCCGGCTCGAGGAAGCCGTTGTTGCGCATCCACTCGTCGTCGTACTGCTTGGTGAGGTAGCGCTCGCCCCAGTCGCAGAGCACGGCCACGACGCAGGCGTCCGGGTCGTCGAGGCGGCGGGCCCGCTCGACGGCCGCATGCACGATCAGGCCGCTCGATCCCCCCACGAAGAGCCCTTCTTCGGTCGCGAGGCGGCGCGCCATGCGAAAGGCGGCCCCGTCGGCGACCGTCACGCACTCGTCCACGTACTGGAGATCGAGGGCGCCGGGAATCTTGTCGTTGCCCAGGCCCTCCACCTGGTAGGGCTCCGACGGCCCGAGTTCGCCCGTGGCGTGAAAGCCCGAGATGACCGAGCCCGCCGGATCCACGCCGATCACGCGCACGGCCGGATTGCGTTCCTTGAGGTACTTTCCCGCGCCCGAGATGGTCCCGCCCGTGCCGGCGCCGGCGAAGAAGTGCGTGACGGCGCCGCCGGTCTGCTCCCAGAGCTCGGGGCCGGTCGTGCGGTAGTGGGCTTCGGGGTTGACGAGGTTGTAGAACTGGTCGGCGAGGAAGGCGTTGGGCGCGGACTCCGCGATGGCCTTGGCGCGGTTGGCGTAGTGGTCGGGATGATCGGGCGGCACGGCGGTCGGCGTGACCACCACTTCTGCGCCGAAGGCGCGCAACAGCTTCACCTTCTCGAGGCTCATCTTGTCCGGAAGCGTGAAGACGCACTTGTAGCCCTTGATGGCGGCGGCCATGGCCAGCGCCAAGCCGGTGTTTCCGGACGTGGCCTCCACGATCACGCCGCCGGGGCGCAGCAGGCCGGCTTCTTCGGCGGCCTCGATCATGGCCGCGCCGATGCGGTCCTTGACGGAGCCGCCTGGGTTCATGAACTCGGCCTTGCCGTAGATGGGCGTGCGCGTCCGGTCCCCGACGCGGTTCAGCCGAACGAGCGGGGTCCAGCCCACCATTTCCAGGACGTTGGCGCACGGCCGACGGCGCGGGGGCGGGGCGCTCGGTGTCCGGGAGGGGACTGTCGCAGCGTCCACCGCGCTCGGAGCGCCCCTGCCCGTCGAGCCTGGGCGCGGGCTCGTCGTTCGGTTGGGCCCGGTCTCCCCGTCCGCGGCGCCCGGCTCGCCTCCGCCTGTCCGGCGCGGGCGCGCGATCGGCGCACGGGATGACTCCGTCATCGCGTCGGGCCGACGGGAGGAGGCGCCGACGAGTCTCGAGGCGCAGCGTCCGGAGCGCCGGCTTCTTCGGCGGCCGTCCCCGTCTCCGTCCCCGCGGCCGCCGAGTTCCCGAATCGCACCGGCACGTCCACCCAAGCCGACACGGGCCGGCCGCCCCGGACCGCCGGCTCGAAGGTCATGCGGCGGGCTCCATGCACGGCCGCGGAATCCAGGCCCGGATGGCCGCTGCTCTGGGCCACTTCCACGCTGTCGACCTGGCCCTCCGGGTCGACCAAGAGTCGCAGCGCCGTCGTCCCCGCGACGCCCGCGGCGGCCAAGTGGCGCGGATGCTCCACCGCGCTCTCCGTCGCTCGCAGCGCCGGCGGCTTGATCTCGTCTCCCGCGCAGCTTGCTCCGGCCCAGGCGCATGCGACGGCGATCCAAGCCCCCGGCCCGCGGCCCGCTCGGCTGCCGATCATGCTGGAATCTACAAGTCCCGGCGAAGCTCGTGGAGCAGTTCCAAGGCCGCCATCGGGGTCGTCTCGTCGGGGTTCGCCTCTCGCAGCTTGGCCAGCGCCGGATGCTCCGCTCCGAACAGCGGCAGCTGGTCGTGGCGGTCCGGAGACTTCGGCGGCCTTGCGCCCCGTCCCAGTCCCCGTCCTTCGGGCGACGCCGCGTGGGCCCCTTCCAGCTCGGCCAGCAACTGCTTGGCCCGCTCGATCATGTGGCTCGGAAATCCCGCCAAGCGGGCGACCTGTATGCCATAGGACCGGTCCGCGCCTCCGGCCTCCAACCGGCGCAGGAAGAGAATGCGGTCGCCCGACTCGCGCACCGCCACGTTCAGGTTCTTCACGCAGGGGAGCAGGTCCGCCAGCTGCGTGAGCTCGTGGTAGTGGGTGGCGAAGATGGCCTTGGCGCGCACGTGATCGTGCAAGTGTTCGGTGACGGCCCAGGCGATGGCCACGCCGTCGTAGGTGGACGTGCCGCGGCCGATCTCGTCCAGAAGCACCAGGCTGTGCTCCGTCGCGCCGTGGACGATGGCGGCCGTCTCGTTCATCTCCACCATGAACGTGGACTGGCCGCGCACCAAGCTGTCGGACGCGCCCACGCGGGTGAACACGCGGTCGCAGATGCCGATGCGCGCGCGGTCGGCAGGCACGAAGGAGCCCGCCTGAGCCATCACCTGCACGAGGCCGACTTGGCGCAGCACGGTGCTCTTGCCGGCCATGTTGGACCGGTCAGCACGACGATGCGCGATTCCTCGTCCAGGCGGATGTCGTTGGGGATGAAGTCTTCGCGGACCATCGCTTCGACGACGGGGTGGCGGCCTGCCTCCATGTCCAGGGCGAACTCCGTGGTGACCTCGGGGCGCACGTACGAGCGGCGGCGCGCCACGTCGGCCAAGGCGGCCAGGACGTCCAGCTCGGCGACGGCCCGGCTGGTGGCGCGAATGCGGGACACGGACGCCGACAGCTCTTCGCGGACCTGCGAGAACAGGGTCCTCTCCAGGCGGGCGATGTTCTCTTCGGCGCCGAAGACCTTGTCTTCCCATTCCTTGAGTTCGGGCGTGAAGAAGCGCTCCGCGTTGGTGAGCGTCTGCCTGCGGGCGAAGCGTTCGGGCACGCGGCCGAGGTTCGGCTTGGTGACCTCCAGGAAGTAGCCGAACACTTTGTTGTAGCCGACCTTGAGCGAAGCGATGCCGGTCCGCTTCCGCTCTCGGGCCTGCAGGCCGGCGATGAAGTCGCGCGCGCCGTCGCACATGGCCCGCAGCTCGTCCAGGCGTCGGTCGAAGCCCTTGCGGATCACGCCGCCGTCCGCCAGCGTCGCGGGGGCGTCTTCGGCAAGCGCCCGCTCGATCAGGGCGGACAAGTCCTGAAGCGGGTCCATGCCGCTCACGAGCGCGGCCAGGGCGGGGCTTGCCAGTCCTTCGCCTGCCTGAAGCAAGCCGGGGATCTGCCGCAGCGACAAGCCCAGTCCGGAGACTTCCCGGGGAGCGGCGCGGGCCGATCCGATCCTGGCGCCGAGCCGGTCGAGGTCGCGGATGTCGGCGAGGCAGGACCGCAGGCCCTGTCTGGCGTCGGGCGAGTCGTGAAGCTCGGCCACGGCTTCCTGCCGCCTCCGAATGCGGACCGGATCGAGGAGCGGGCGGAGCAGCCAAGCTCGGAGCAGGCGCCCTCCCATCGGCGTCACCGTGGCGTCCAGGACCGAAAGCAGGCATTCGTTTCCGTCGTAGGGGCGCAGCGGCTCGACCAGCTCCAGATTTCGGCGCGTCATCGAATCGAGAGTCATGACGGTGTCCGAGCGCTGGATCCGGGGCGCTTGCAGGTGCTTGGCCGAACCCGGGCGAACGTCTTCGACGTAGGCCACCAACGCGCCGGCGGCGCGGATCAGGGCCTCGTCGCCCTTTTGGAAGCCGAAGCCGTCGAGCGACTGCACGCCGTAGCGGCGCACAAGCTCCTCGCGCCCAGTCTCGGCGTCGAAGGCCCAGTCCGGCCGCAACGTGCGCGGGACCGTCGCATGTTCTCCGCCGGCCATCAGCCCTTCCGCCGATTCGGGCAGCAGGACTTCGGCGGGCTCGAGCCGCTCCATCTCGCCCGCGAGCGCGCCGGTGGCCGCTTCCAGGAGCACCATCTCGCCCGTGGAGACGTCGAGAGCCGCGATGCCGGTGGCCTGGCCGTCCGGCACCAGGGCCACGACGAAGTTGTTGCGCTTCGCGTCCAGCAGCGCGTCCGAGACGACGGTGCCCGGCGTCACCGTCTCCACGACTTCGCGCTGGACCAGCCCCTTGGCCTCGGCCGGATCCTCCACCTGCTCGCAGATCGCGACGCGCTTCCCCAGCTTCACGAGGCGCGCCAAGTACTCGTCGAGCGCCTTTGCGGGCACGCCGGCGAGGGGGACCCGTCCCGCGTTCCCGTTGTTGCGCGACGTGAGCGTGATGCCCAGGAGCCGGGCGCCTTCCTCGGCGTCGCCGAAGAACATCTCGTAGAAGTCGCCGACCCGGAAGAACAGCAACGCGTCGCGATGGCGCGCCTTGACATCGCGCCATTGCCGCATCAGCGGCGTGTCGTTGGCGGTCGGAAGCATGGTTTGGGATGCCGTCGCGTCCGTTGCAATTTAGACGTTGCTGAAGGCCAGCATACGGCCGGCGGCGCGGTTTCTCAAGTTTGACCGGCACGGCGCCGCCAAACCGCAACGGAAATGCCCCGGGGTGCAGCGCAACAAATGTCCGGTCTTGTGCTACGCGCCGGTCGCGCCGTCGCCGCCCGGCGACAGCGAAAAAAATTCGGCGACGAAGTCGTTGGCGGGTTGCGCGGCGACGGCGGCGGGGGAGCCGGTCTGGCAGACGGTCCCGCGGTCCAGGACGTAGACCGAGGCGGGGGCGAGGGCCTGAACGTCGCGCGCGTCGTGCGTGGCCACGATCGCAGGAACGGCGCGCCGCAGCAGATGGCGCGCCAGGAACCCCCGCATGTCGCGGCGGGCGGCGGGATCCAGGGCGGCGAGCGGCTCGTCGAGCAGGAGCAGATCGGGTTCCGTCACCAAGGCGCGGGCCAGCGCCACGCGTTGCCGCTCGCCGCCGGACAGGACCTCGGGAAGACGGTCGGCGAAGCGGGCGCATCCCATCTCCTCGAGCATCGCGCTCGCGGCGAGGCGGCGCTCGGGCTGCGCCATGCTTCCCCCGCGCCCTGCGAGCCCGAACGCGACGTTGGCCGCGACCGTGAGATGCGGAAAGAGCCCGCAGCCTTGGGGCACGTACGCCACGCGCCGCGCTTCGGGCGGCAGCCGAACGCCCGTCTCGGAATCGGCCAGGACGCGTCCGCCGACTTCGATTCGTCCCTTGAAGGCCTCGTGAGCGCCTGCGAACGCCCGCAGCAGGGTCGTCTTGCCCGATCCGTTGGGCCCGACGACGACCACGGGCGCGCGTCCGCCTTCCAGCGCCGCCTCCAGGAGGAACGCGCCCGCCCGGACGCGCAAGTCGGCGCGCCATCGCACGGTCAGGCTTCCCGGGGCCGGGCGCCGCTCGCCGCGCCGAAGCGGCGGGCCAGCGCCGCGGGCACGGCCCGCAGCGCCAAGAGCAGCAGCGCGCCGGCGCCGGCGAGCGCGAGAGCCAGGGCGACGGCGACCTTGGTGTCGGCCTCCAGGGCGGTGTAGATCGCCAGCGGCAGCGTCTGCGTGGACCCGGCGAGGTTGCCCGCGAACAGGAGCGTTGCGCCGAATTCCCCCAGCGCCCGCGCCCACGAGAGCGCGGCCCCGGCGGCGAGCCCCGGCAGCGCCAGCGGCGCCGCCACTCGCAGGAACGCGCCGGCCGGCGACTGGCCCAGCGTGCGCGCCACGATCAGAAGGTCGGGGTCCGTGCGCCGAAACGCCGCCGCCGCGCCCTGCACGTAGAAGGGGGCCGAGACCACCACCTGGGCCAGCACGACGGCGGTCGTCGTGAAGGGGAGCTGCAGGCCGAAGGGGGCGAGCAGCGGACTGAACAGGCCGTTGCGTCCGAAGCCCTCGAGGAGAGCCAGCCCGACGACGGCCGGCGGCACCACGACGGGGAGAGCCACCACGATCTCGGCGGCGCGGACCACCTTGCCGTCGCGCGTCGCCATCCACCAGGCCAGCGGCGTGCCCGCCGCCAAGATCGCGACCATGCTGGCGACGGTCGTCTGCGCGCTCAGGCGCAGCGCCGGCCAGAAGAGCGGATCGCGCGCGCCCTGCGCCAAGTCGCCCAGAGAGGAGGCCGTGACGAGGGCCGCCAGCGGCGCCGCCAGGAGCGCCAGCATCGGCATCGCGGCCAGCGCCGCGCCGCGCCCGGCCAGGAAAGTCGCCGCCGCGCCGCGCCCGGCCGGCAAGACCGCGGCCGCGCCGGGCCGCTCGCCGGGCGCGCCCCCGTTCCTCACGGTGGCGGCGGGGCGGCGAAGCCGTGCCTGGCCAGGGCTCGCCGCGCCCCCTCCGAGCCCAGGAATTCCACCCACGCGCCGGCCGCCTCCGGGTTCGCCGTTCCCGCCACCACCGCGGCCACGTACTCGGCCCGCACGGACGCCTCGGGGGGCACCGGCACGCGCCGCACCCGCCCGCCTGCCGCGTCCGACCGGTAGACGATGGCGGCGTCCGCCTCGCCCATCTCGACCTTGGCCCGGACGAGCCGCACGCTGCTCTCTTCGGACACCAGGCGCTCCAGCACGTCGTTGGCGAAGGCCGGATCAATCGACTGGGCCGCCCGCGCCAGGACTTCCCTGGCGTAGGCCCCTGCCGGGACGCCCTCCGATCCCAACACGAGACGGCGCGCGCGAGGCAGGTCTCGGAAGGACGCGATTTCGGCGGGGTTGTCGAGAGGGACGATGACGGCGAGCTCGTTGTGGGCGAAGACCCGCCGGGCGCGGACGAGGCCGGCCTCGGCCAGCAGGGCCGCGTGCCGGGGGTCCGCCGACGCGAACACGTCCGCCCGCGCGCCGCGCTCGATCTGGAGGCGCAGGGTCTGGCTGCCGGCGAACGAGAAGACGGCGTCCACGCCGGGGTGCGCCGCCTCGAAGAGCGTCTCGATTCCGCGAAACGCCTCCGTCAGGGAGGACGCGGCGAACACTGCGAGCCGGGACGACGGAGGCGCGCCGTGCCGTTCGACCGCGCATGCGGGACCCAGCGCCGGGAGAGCGGCCAGGGCAAGGACGGCAAGGCTTCCGGGCGCGTCCGGCCGGTTGCGCGGCGCGAGACGGCGCCGGCGTGCACCCATGGCCTGCGCGGGCTCGCTAGACGACGTGCGGCTGCACCGCGCGAGCGAGCGACGTCTCGATGTCCCAGATCGCCTTCGACACGGCCCGGCCGATGAGGTCCATCTTGCGGACCTGCTCGACCCGCGGCGTCACGTGATCGATCTCGCGCGCCGAGAGCAGTTCCTTCAGGATGCCGCAGGCGTCGGCCAAGCAGATGATCACGACGTCGCGGGGGCCGGGCACTTCGTCGCTGAACAGCACCTCCATGATGCGCAGCTTCACCTCGCGCTCGGCCTTGCCGTCCACCAGCGGATAGCGCCGCGTGCGGAACACCCACAGGAAGCGGTCCTCGGTGCGCTCGAGCACGCCGCGCTCCACCAGCTTGGCGATGGCGGCTTCGCGGATCTCCTCGGCCCGTCCGGCGGCGCGTTCGACCCAATGTCTCGCGTCGCTGACCTTGGTCTCGGCGGCGATCTCCTCGAGCAGCGGATCCAGCAAGGGATCGTCCAAGGGCGTGGCGTCGACGAGGATCAGCCGCTCGAGGTCGGTGTCGATGCGGTCCTCCAGCGCCAGGTCCATCAATGCGCCGCCGCCGAGGGCGTAGCGCAGGGACCATTCGGGCACGCGCCGGAACTTGCCTCCCTCGTCGTCGAGGAGAAGGAGCATGATTTCTTCGGCGAATCTCATCGCGGGCGGCGTGCGGGGCGTGCGGGGCGGGCGGGCTTGCGGGCGTCCGGTTGCTGGGGCGTCGGCGGGTCGCTTTGCCGGGGTCAGCCCAGGCCGGCCAGGGCGCTCTTGCGGTCGTCGTGGACCGAAAGAAAGCTCAGGAGTCCGCTGACCTCCAGGACTTCGCGGACGTGCGGATGCACGTTGCAGACGGCGAGGCCGCCGTCGCCGCCGCCGAGGTCGCGGTGGCTCTCCATGAGGGCGCGCAGGCCGGCGGAGCTGATGTAGTCCACGCCGGCGAGGTCCATCAAGACGGCCCCGGCCGCGTCCGCGACCGCTTCCCGAAGCCGGCGAGCGCCGGGAGCGTCGAGGCGGCCGTCGACGGCGTAGATCGTGACGGCGCCGTGCTGGATCTTTTCCACTTCCGTGTTCTTGAGTGCTGACATGGCCAAGCTGGCGTGCGAAGGACGGGACTGCATGGGAGAGGGACGGGGGCAGGGGGGCCGCCCCGCGCCGGCGGCTTCACTACTATAGCGCACGGGCGGAGGCGCCGCACGAATTGCGTACAATTGTCGCCATGCGAGACGCGCGCGCAACCGTGCAAGGACCGTGGCCGTGGTCCGCCCGCCGGGCGAGCCGGCCTTGAAGGCGAGCCGCGGCGTGGGGGGCGCACGGGCAGCGGCTCCGGCGGCCTTCCGCGAGATCAGGCCGCTGAGGACCCAGGAAGAGCTGGCCGCGTGCGTGGCGCTTCAGGAAGCGACGTGGGGCGCGGCGTACTCCGACATCTTGCCCGCCAGCATCTTGCAGGTGACGGCGAAGATGGGCGGGGTGGTCACGGGCGCGTTCGGCGACGCGGGCGACTTGCTGGGGTTCGTCTACGGCATCACGGGGCTGCGCGGCGGCGAGACGGCTCATTGGTCGCACATGCTCGCCGTTCGGGAGGACGCGCGCGACCGCGGCATCGGCGTCGCGCTGAAGGAGAGCCAGCGCCGGGAGTTGCGGGCCCGGGGCGTCGCGTCCGTCTACTGGACGTTCGACCCGCTGGTGGCCCGCAACGCCCATCTCAATCTCAACCGGCTGGGGGCCGAAGTGCAGGAGTACGTCCCGAACTTCTACGGCGTCTCGGGAAGCGCGCTCCACGAGCTGGGCACGGACAGGTTCGTGGTGAAGTGGCGGCTGGAAGGCGGGGCGGGGCAGGGCGGGGCGGGCGTGTCGGCCGTCGCGGTCGGGGATTCCGGCGGGCCAGAGCCCCCCGCGTCCGGGGAAGGTCATCTGGCAAACGCCGGCGAAGCCGTCGAAGCGACGCCCCCTCCCGCGTCCGGGGAAGGCCTGCACGGTGCGGAAGTGGCGGTGCCCAGCGACATCGACGCGTTGCGGGCCGAGTCGCGCGAGACGGCGATGGCATGGCGCCGCGCCACGCGCAGGGCCTTCGTGTCCCTGCTGGGAGCGGGCTACCGGGTGCGCGCCTTCGAGCCCGGACCGGAGCGGGCGCGTTATCTGTTGGCGCCGCCGAGGAGCGAGGCGTCGGCGCCGGGGTCTTGATCTCTGCGGACTTGGCGGCGTGCCGCGAGGCGCGGGGCACGGCCGGGGGAGCGAGGCGCGGGCGCGGCCGTAGGAGCGAAGCGCGAGCGCGGAGTTCGGCCGTTCGCTTGGCGGGCAATGCGCGAGAGGGCAGGACGCGGGCGGGCAAGGCGGACGCGGGCGGGCAAGGCGGACGCGGGCAGACAAGGCGGGCGGGCGCGTCCGGCGGGTTCGCTACATTGGGAGGACTTCGGCGGGACCGCAGGCGACCGGCGGACGGGCTCGCAAGCAGGCGGCCGGACCGCAGGCAGGCGGCCTGGACCGCAAGCAGGTGCCGAGGCTCGCGGGCAAGCGGCCGGGCCAGACCGGCCGAACAGGGCAGGCCTCGGCACCGGAGGAGCATCCAGGCATGGCGCGACGAGGGCGGACGCGGACCGCGGTGGCGGCGGCTGGACTGCTGGCGTCGGCGGCGTTGGTGGCCGCTCCGTCGACCGCCGCCGCCCAAGGATTCACGTTGGCGGCGCGCGCGGGCACCACCGGCGTCGGTCCGGAGGCGTCGGTGCGGTTGGGGTCCGTCGTGCTGCGGGGCGCGTACGGGCTGTTGCCGCTGACGGTCAACGTCGCGCGCTACTACGACATCGACGGCGTGGACCAGGCCAAGATCGAGCTGCCCGGCAACTGGGTGACGGCGGGGGCGGACTTGGCGCTGGGCGGCTTCTTCCGCATCGGCGCCGGGGTGCTCTACAAGCCGGGCGACTTCAAGACCACGGTCGCCTTCGCGGCGGACTCGTCGGTGACCATCGGCGGCCAGTCTTACGATCCTTCCGAGATCACGGCGCTCGAAGGCTCGTACTCGTCACGCGCCACGGCCCCCTTCGCCTTGATCGGCTTCGGCACGCGGGCGCCGGGCGGATTCGGCGTCTTCGTCGACTTGGGCGTGGCGTTCGTCGGCGACGCGTCGCTCGGCTTCTCGGCCAAGGGGGACGAAGCGGTGATCGCCTCGAGCGACTTCCAGGACGCGCTCGAGAGGGAAGAGCGGCGGATCGAGGACAAGGCCGGCCGCTACCTCAAGTACTGGCCCATCCTCAACGTGGGCCTGCGCTTCGGCTTCGGGGTCGGATGACGACCGGAGGCCCGCGTTGGCTCGGACTTTCAGGGGGGAGGGGGACGAGACGGTGGGCGTGCGGCTCCTGATCGGCACGGCCAAGGGTGGGTTCTGGGCGACGAGCCCGGACCGCGAGACGTGGGACGTGCAGGGGCCGTTCTTCAAGGGATGGAAGGTGACGACGGCGCTTCGCCTGGCCGACGGGCGCGTGATGGCGGGGCTGGCGAGCGACGTCTACGGTCCCGTGCTGCAAGTCACGAGCGACTTGGAGAGCTGGCGCCAGCTGCCGCGCGGCCCGGCGTACGAGACGGGCGGAGGCAGGCGGCTGCGCCAGATCTGGACGCTGGCCGAGAACGCCGGCGTGCTCTATGCGGGGGTGCAGGACGCGGGCATCTTCGCGAGCGACGACGGCGGGGCCGCGTGGCGTCCCGTGGAAGGACTGAACGAGCACCGGACGCGCGGCGCGTGGATGCCGGGAGCGGGCGGCCTGTGCTGCCATGCGCTCTTGTTCGGGGCCGAGCCGGGCCGAATGTGGTGCGGCATCTCGGCGGTGGGGGTGTTTCGCACCGACGACGGCGGCGCGACGTGGACGCCGAAGAACGAGGGGGTCCCGGCCGCGATTGCCGACAAGGAGCACAAGGGCATCGGAACCTGCGTGCACGGCTTGGCCCAGGACCCGGACGATCCCGACCGCCTGTTCCGCCAGGATCACTTGGGCATGTTTCGCACCCGCGACGGCGGCGAGCGCTGGGAGCGCAACGAAGACGGGCTGCCTTCGGGCTTCGGCTTCCCGATTGTCCTGGATCGCGCAACGAAGACGCTCTTCGCCGTGCCGCAGGAGAGCGACCAGCGCCGGTTGCCGCCGGGAGGCGCCCTGCGGGTCTTTCGGAGCGCCGACGAGGGCGACAGCTGGTACTCGGCGTCCAGCGGCCTGCCGAGCCGCAACTTCTTCGGCACGGTGCTGCGCGGCGCAATGGCGGTGGACGACCTCTCCCCGGGCGGCGTCTACTTCGGCACGTCGGCCGGCACGCTGCATGGGAGCGCCGACTTGGGCGAAAGCTGGACCAACTTGCCCGTGGCGCTGCCGCGCGTCCTGCACGTCTCGGCGTGGGCCGACTGAAGCGTGGGCCGACGGACCGGGCGGGCCTGCGGCTGATGCCGAGCGCGACGGTCTCCCTGCCCTCGCTGCTGGAGACGGCAACCGGCGGCGTTCGCGAGATCGCCGTGTCGGGGCGCACGCTGCGCGAGGCGCTCGCCGATCTGCTCGACCGGGAGCCGCGCCTTGGGCCGCACCTGTTCGACGAGACGGGCGGCCTGCGCGAGCACGTGCTCTGCTTCCACAACGGGACCAACACCCGTTGGCTGGACGACTGGGACGGCGCCCTCGCGGAAGGCGACACGATTCTCTTCATGCAGGCGGTCTCCGGAGGATGACGAGCGAGAGGGACGGGCGCCGTCGGCTCTGGGCACGCGGCCGACGGGCCGGCGCGGGCGCGGCACGACCGAGGCGGGCGACGACGACCTGCACGGGCACAAGACGGTCAAGGAACGGGCGACGATGACCGACGCCGGCTGCGGCAAGGATGCGGCCGTTGCCGCAAGGGACGAAGGGCGACGGACGCCCGAGACCTCCGCGGTGGAGCGCCGCCGCTTCCTCAAGGCCGCGGTGGCCGCGGGGACGGCGACCGCCTTGGGACCGCCTGCACTGGACGCGCTCGGCGGCGCGGCGCCGCTTGGGACGCCGGCGGAATTCTTGGGACGCGTGTCCGGCGGCGCGGCGCGTTCGGCGGCCGAGGGCGTCCAGCAAGCGACCCGCGTCGTCGCGGCGGGAACGGCCCAGGACGCGCCTCCGCCGTTGCCGTTGGGCAACGCGGAGCCCCCGGCCCTCCACTTCCAGGCGCATCCCGGCGGCACGGGCGCCCTGCTGGACCGTCTCTGGCGCGAACACGGTCCGGGCGCGTTCGAGCGCGAGACGATTGCCGTGGACCCCTGGCGCGGCGACGTGCCGGCCACCGAGGAGGACCTGGCCTTCCTGCCCGCCCACCGGCTGGGCGCGTTGATCCGGGCCCGCCGCCTCTCGCCCGTGGACGTCGCGCAGGCGTACCTGGACCGCCTCAAGCGCTACGACCCGGCGCTGCTCTGTGCCGTGACGATCTTGGAGGGGCGCGCCCGCGAAGAGGCCCAGCAGGCCGAGGCCGACATCCGCGCGGGCGCTTGGCGCGGCCCGCTGCACGGCGTCCCCTACGGCATCAAGGACTTGTTCGCCGTGTCCGGCACGCGGACCACCTGGGGCGCGGCGGCGTTCAGCTCGCGCTTCACCCGAGAAGACTCGGAAATCGCGGTCCGCTTGCGCCGCGCGGGGGCGGTGCTGGTGGCCAAGCTGGCCACGGGCGAGTTCGCGCGCGGCGACCGCTGGTATCGCGGGCGCACCCTGAATCCGTGGAACCTGAACGAGGGATCGAGCGGATCGTCCGCGGGTCCGGGATCGGCGACGGCTGCGGCGTGCGTGGCGTTCGCGATCGGGACGGAGACCCAAGGGTCCATCGTCTCGCCCGCGCGCAGGTGCGGCCTGACGGCGTTGCGCCCCACCTTCGGGCGCGTGAGCCGGCACGGCGGAATGACGCTGGCGTGGAGCATGGACAAAGCGGGACCGATGTGCCGAAGCGCGCTCGACTGCGCTCTGGTCTTCGATGCGATTCACGGGGCCGACGAAAAGGACCCCGGCTCGTTGACCGCGCCCTTCCGCTTCGATCCGTCCCCCGACTTCGCGTCGTTGCGGATCGGCTACGCGGAAGACGCGCCCGAGTCGTTCCTGGACCAGCTGCGCGCCCTCGGCGCCGAGCCGCGGCCCATCCCGCCCTTGCCGGACGTCCGCTCCAACGCGCTCGCGGTGGAGTCGTCGGCGGCCTTCGACTTTCATGTCGCTCCCGAAGGCGAGCCCGAGCCGCTGCCCGACGACCTGGATCCGGCGGAGCGCCGCCGCCGGGGGCGCTTCCGTTCGGGCCGCGACGTGACGGCCCTCGACTTCGTCCAGTCCCAGCGGCGCCGTCTGCTGCTCATGCGACAAGTGGACGAGGCGATGCGCGGCTTCGACATGTTCGCCAGCGGGTCCGGCTTGGTCGGTCTCACGAACCAGACCGGCCACCCCGCCGTCGTCGTGCCCTACGGCTTCGGCCCGCGCAATCCGGACGACGACGACCCCACCGAAATGCCGCTCACCACGACGCTGATCGGACAGCTCTTCGCCGACGACAAGCTCCTCGGCGTCGCCCACGCGCTCCAGACAAGGAGCGACTGGCACGCCCGCAGGCCGCCGCTCGGGGACGCCAGCTGACGAAGGACGCCGTCGGGCCGTCCATCGCTGCAGGCCTGCGTGGAGTCCTCGTCAGCGCTCCGGCGGGCGCGGCCGGGGCGTCGGCGGGCCGCCGCGCCGCGAGCCGCGCGACATGCTCTCGTTCTCCGCGCCTCCGGCTTGGCGGCAGTGCCGGGCGAGCCCCCGCCAGGAGTCCTCGAAGCTCGACGCCACGGCGTACCGGTCGGCGAGGTCGCGGCCCGCTTCGGCCCGCAAGCGCCTGCGGACGTCTTGGGCGAAGCGCGCCGCGGCTTCGTTCGGATCGGCGGAAGGATCGGCCAGCGAGGCTCGCACGGAGGCGGTCCAGTCCTGCAGTGCGCGCTCGAGCTGGGCGAAGTGCGGCGCGGGGTCGTCGTAGGGACCGAAGTGCGTCGGCACGATGCGCCGGGGGCGCCAGTCGAGAACGCGGCGCATGCTGGCGATCCAGAGCGCGGAGTCGATGTCCGGGGGAGGCGTGACCGGAATGGCGGGGCCGCCGCCGATGCGGATGCCGCCCACGTCGCCGAGCCACGCGGTCTCGGTGGCGGGTTCGTAGTAGGCGACGTGGTGCTTGGCGTGGCCGGGCACGTAGGCGACTTCGAGGCGCCGGCCGCCCAGGACGACCTCGTCTCCCTCGCCGACCTCTCGAACGGCGTCGGCGGGCACGGGCGCGAACTCGCCCCACAACGTGGCCATGGCGTCGCCGTACAAGCGCTCGGCCGATGCCAGCAGGCGCACCGGATCGATCATGTGCGGGGCGCCGGCCGCATGCACGTGCACGACGGCGCCGGGCACGGCCCGGACGACGGCGCCGGCGGCCGTGGCGTGATCGAGGTGAATGTGCGTGAGCAGGACGGCCCGCACTTCCTCCAGGGAGCGGCCGAGGGCGGAGAGGCCGTCGCGCAGCGCGCCCAGGCAGGCCTCGGGTCCCGGGTCCACCAGCGCGACTCCGTCCTCCGTCTCCAGCACGCCGGTCCCGATCACGCCCTCGGCGCCTTGGTGCAGCAGGTCCACGACGGCCGTGTCGCCGTCGAGCCGGAGAGGCGCCGTCACTCGGGCGCCGCGCCTCCTCGGACGGGCCGGCCCGGATACACGGCCGCGACCAGTCGGCTCAAGCGCAGCACCGGCACGCCCCCGACGACCACGAAGGCGATGCCCCGCGACTCGATGTTGGGCACGGCGTAGGTTGCGCGGTCGCCCACCACCCGGGGATCGAAGCCCGTGATGTCGGCGTCGGCGCCCACTTGGAGGCGGCCCTTGCGCGCCATCGCCGGCGCCGCGCCGCGCACGCGCTCGGCGGGCAGCAGCGTCATCTTCGCGAGCGCGTCCATCAGCGAAATGACTTCCCGGTCCCGGACGTAGCGTCCCAAGATGCGGGTGAACGTGCCCGCGCCCCGCGGGTGCACGGCCTGGTGCAGGAACGGGATGCCGTCGCTGGCGGCGATGACGTCCGGTTGCGCCGCGATCCACTCGTTCGTCGCCTCGCTGCGTCCGTGGATCACGACCCAGCCGCCTTGTTCGCGGTACTCCCGGAAGCTGCGGGCGTCCAGGCGCTCCTCGCGACCCGGCCACTGGAGGCGCGCGTAGGCCGAGTCGGGCCGGTCTTCCCACGAATCGAACAACGCCGACTCGATGTACGTGGCCGAGGCCGTGTACGGATAGGCTTCCGTGGTGACGTCGACGCCGCGGCCCCGGGCGCCCCGGATTATCTCCAGAGCTCTCGGCGCGTGCTCGCCCGCGGTGGAATTGAGATGCACGACGTGGACCGGAGCGCCCGTCGACGCCGAATTCGCGATCACTTCCTGGAACGGTTCCAGGACGCCGCCTTCGCCCGCGGGGCGCAGGTGCACGTAGGCGGGCACGCTGCGGCGGGCCGCCGACTCGAACAGCCGAAGAATCTCGGTTCGCGAGGCGCCGGGCGTGTAGGCGATCCCGAAGCCGTAGCCGAGCCCGCCCTCGTCCAGCCCCGCTTCCATGAGGGCCGCGAGTTCCGCGACTTGGTCTTCCTCCAACGTCTCGTAGGCGACGTCCGGTCCCATCGAAGCATTGCCCTGCCCCGGCGGCTGCGTCGGTTGATGGCCGGTGTCGACGCCCAGGATCAGCTTGGCCCGGGCGCCGGGATGGCTCACCGTGGCGCCGTAGTTGACGATGGCCTGCCCGGCGCGCGACTCGTACCAGGGCGCAACCGGATAGACGCCCACTTCCATCTCGAGCGCCGTCGTCACGCCGTCCTGCGCCTGCAGCTTGGCGCTGATCGAATCCTGTCCGTGGGCGTGCAGGTCGATGAAGCCGGGCGCGACGATCAAGCCCTCGGCGTCGATGGTGTCGCGGCCGGAAATCGGCTCCTCCGTCAAGGCCGAAACGACGCCGTTGCGGACGCCCACGTTGCGAAGCGCGTCCAGGCCCGTCTCCGGGTCCATGACGCGGCCGCCCAGGACGACCAGGTCGTGGGGCCGGTCGCACGCCGCCGCCGCGGCCGTCGCCAAGAGCGCGACGGCGCCCAAGCGAAGGCCGGCGGCTCGCGGGCGTGGGCTCCTTGTCCGCGGCTCTCCGCCGCGCGGCAGCGACAGGGACGAGAACTTGAATTGAGGGGTCGTCACGGCGTACTGTCTGCGGTTGGGCGGGCGAAAACAGAAAACGGATGTTCGACCCGCAAAGATAGCGACGGGCGCGTTTGCGACGTCGCGGCCCAGGACAAGGGAGGAGACTTGGCCCCTCAAGAGCAAGCCCATGTCGGCGGCGAGAAGCCGGGCGGCCGGCGCGCCGGGCCGTCCACGGACACGGCCGCCGGCCGCCGAGGGGCGGCGCAATGGTGGGCCGAGGGCCTGCTCTTCGAGAACTGCAACTGCACGGCGGTGTGTCCCGGCCACGTCCACTTCAGCCAGGCGTGCACGCACGAAGTGTGCCACGGCTTCTGGGCGATTCGGTTCGCCGCAGGGAGGTACGGCGGCGGGGCGCCCGGGCACGAAGTGGACTTGGCGGGCGTGGACGCGGTGGTCCTCTACGAGACGCCGCAAGTCATGATCAAGGGCGACTGGAAGCAAGGCCTCGTCGTGTCCGACCGCGCGACGGAGGCCCAAGTGCGCGCCGTGGAGGAAATCCTCGAGGGAAGACAGGGCGGGCCGTGGTCGGTGCTTTCCGGCTTCGTGGGCGAGAGAATGCCGACGAGGGTCGCGCCGGTCCGCGTCGAAGACGCCCGCGGCCGCAAGGCGGTGACGGTGGAGGGCGTCCTCGAAGGCGAGGTCGAAGCCGTCCGCGGGCGCGACCGGAGCCGGCCCGTGACGTTCGAGAACATCTACAACCAGATCCACGACGCGCGGCAGGTCGTCGCGCGCGGCTCCACGCGATGCGACGACGGGAGCATCGTCATTCGCAACGAGGGCACGCACGGCCTCTGGTCGCGGTTCCGCTGGGCCGGGCCTTGACGCCGAGCTACGCCGCCGCGCTCGGCATGTGGGCGGCGATGACGGCGGCGATGATGGCGCCCGTCGTCGCCCCATGGGTCTTGGCGGCGGGACGAATGGAAGCGCGGAGAAGCGGCGCGGGCGTGGTTGCGGCGGCGGCGCCCTTCGCCGGGGGCTACGGACTGGCGTGGGCGGGATTCGCGGCGCTGGCCGCGCTGGCCCAGAGCGCCATTGCCGCGGCCGGGGTTCCGGCGCCGTTCGTGGACGGCGCTCCGGCCTTGGCGGCGATCGTGCTCGTGCTGGCCGGAGCGTACCAGCTCACCGCGCTCAAGGGCGCTTGCCTGAAGCACTGCCGTTCTCCTGCCGGCTTCCTGCTGGCGCGATGGCGTCCCGGCAGCCTGGGCCGCGCCCGGCTGGGGCTGGAACACGGCCTCTACTGCGTCGCATGCTGCTGGGCGCTGATGATCCTGGCGTTCGCCGTGGGCATGGCCGATCTCCTGTGGATGGGCTTGATGGCGTCCCTTATGCTGGCGGAGACGGCCCTGCCGGGCGGCGCCCGGCTGACCAAGCCGGCGGGAATCGCGCTGATCGTCGCGGGCGCGGGAATGCTCGTTCTGGGCAGGCCGGGGTAGGCGCATGGCCTCGTCTTCGACCCGGCGGGCCCCGGGCTCGTTCCGGCGCGCTCGGGCGTGAGGGGGTAGCCGGCTTGCGGGTCGCGTTCTTCGCCACCTGCTTGGCGGACCAGTACTTCGCTTCCGCCGCGGCCGATGCCGTGCGTCTGCTGCGGCGCGTGGGCTGCGACGTGTCGTTTCCGGAAGCGCAAACGTGCTGCGGCCAGCCCGCCCACACGTCGGGCCAAGTCCAAGAAGCCCGCCGCATGGCGTTGCAGGCGGCGCGGGCCCTCGCCGAACCGCCGGGATGCGACGCGGTGGTCGTGCCCAGCGGATCGTGCGCCGCCATGATCAAGAAGGTCTACCGCGAGATGGCGCGGCAAGCCGAGGCCGAGAACGGCCGGCTGCCGGACGGCGCCGGAGGCCGGGCCCGGAAGTCGCCCGGCGCCGGAAACGACGCCGTCCTGCTGGCCGGCCTCGCCGGCAGGACGTTCGAGCTTGGCGAGCTGCTGGTTCGCCGGCTGGACGGGGAGCGGTTGGGAAACGGACTGGTCGGCCGGCGCGTGGCGTTGCATCACGGGTGTCACGGCCTGCGGGAACTCGGCCTGCAATCCGGCTCGCGGGCGCTGTTGGAGAGCGCGGGCGCGGAAGTCGTTCCGTGGGCGGCGGACCAGGAATGCTGCGGCTTCGGCGGACTCTTTTCCGTCAAGTTCCCGGAAGTCTCGGCGGCGATGGCGGACCACAAGCTGGACACGCTCCCGGACGTGGATTGGGTGGTGTCGGGCGATCCGGGGTGCCTGATGCAGCTCGAAGGGCGGAGCCGGGCGCGGGGCTTGCGGACGGAGTTCGTGCACTTGGCCACGGCGTTGCGGCGAGGTGTCGGCGGTGCGCATGGCCGGGACCGCAGCCGGCGGCGCGAGGACCCGAAGGGCGTTGGCCGCGACGAAGGTTCCCGAAGCGCGGGCAGGGGCCCCGCAACGCATTCGGCATCGGACGCGAACCCCCGCCCTGGCCGCGACGAGAAACCCCGAGACGCGGTCCTGGACCAAGACCGCCGCGCCGAGCGTGCCGAGGCCGCCGCCCGGGATGGGGGCCGCCGCGACAAGAGGTCCCGGAGCGCGGCGCAGCGCCGGAACCGCGGCCGGGCTGGCGGCTACCGGGCCGAGGCGAGCCGCATTCTCGCCGAAACGCCCGAGGTGCGAGAAGCGGTCGTCGGCGCCACGCTCTCGTTCGACGAGAAGCGCAAGCAGGCCTACGCCGAAGTGGACTCGAACCGTTGGCGGACGTGGGCGGAGGGCGTGAAGAACCATGCGCTCGCCCACTTGGACGAATACCTGCAGCAGGCGGAAGCCCGCCTGACGGCCAGCGGGGCGTCCGTGCATTGGGCGGCCGACGCCCGCGAGGCGCGGGAAATCGTGACCGGCCTGGCGCGCGCGACGGGGACGCGCACGGTCGTCAAGGGCAAGAGCATGCTCTCGGAGGAGATCGGCCTCGACCCGGCGCTCGAGCGGGCAGGCGCGCAAGTCTTCGAGACCGATCTCGGCGAATACGTGCTCCAGTTGCTGAACGAACCGCCCAGCCACATCGTCGGCCCGGCCATTCACAAGAGCCTGGAGCAAGTCCGCCGCCTCTTTGCGGACCGGCTGGGCACGCCCCCCGGTGCCGGTCCCGACGCCCTGGCCGGCGCGGCCCGACGCGTTCTGCGCGACGCGTTCCTCGCGGCCGACATGGGCGTCACGGGGGCCAACTTCGTCGTGGCCGAGACGGGCACGGTCGCTCTCATCGAGAACGAAGGCAACATCCGCTTGGCCACGTCGCTTCCCAGAGTGCACGTCGTGCTGGCGGGCATCGAGAAGTTGCTGCCCCGCATGAGCGACTTGGCCGGATTCCTTCAGATCACGGCCAGGGCAGCGACGGGCCAGCCGATCGGGTGCTTCGTCACCCTGGTCCAGGGACCCGCGTCTCTCCCGGGAGACGACGGTCCGGAGGAGGTGCACGTCGTCTTCGTCGACAACGGCCGCACCGCCGTGCTGGAGCACGAACACGCATGGGAGACCCTGCGGTGCGTGCGGTGCGGCGCCTGCCTCAACGCCTGTCCCGTGTACCGGCAGACTGGCGGGCACGCCTACGGCCAAGTCTACTCGGGACCGATCGGCTCCGTGCTGGACCCAGGCCTCCGAGGACTCGAGGCGGCCATGCCCCTGCCCTTCGCGTCGTCGTTGTGCGGGGCGTGCTTCGACGCGTGCCCCGTGCGCATTCCCATTCCCGAACTCCTGGTTCGCTGGAGGGAGGAGGCGCATTCGAAGGGTCTGACTCCCAAGTTCGAGCGCGCGGCGATCACGTCCATGGCGAGAGCGGCCCAGCGGCCTTCGCTCCACCGGCTGGCGGCGAGGACCGTCGCCAAGTCGGCCGCCACGCGCGCCGGACGCGTCCTGCCCATGGTGCGCGAGTGGTCCGGCCAGCGAGCGCCGCCCCGCCCGAGCCGCAAGACGTTCCGAGAACTCTGGCGCGAGGGCATCGATTGACGCACGAACCCGGATCTGCGGACGCGCCGGGGCGGCGACCTTCGGGGCGAGGCAATGGCGCGGCGGGCCCTCCCGACTCGCGAGACCGGATTCTGCGGCGCGTGGCCGCGGCCGTCGCGAGCCGCCCGCAGTCGGATCACCCCGGCCGCCTGCGCGCCCCGGCGATCGGAGACCTGCGAGCGGCCTTCTCCAGCCGCTTCGCGGCCAACGGCGGCGAAACGGTTTCGCCGGATCCTCGGCATTCCGTGCAGGAATGGCTGGGCAAGCTCCTGGGCGAACTGGACGTCCGCGCCCAGGGAGTGGCGGTGGCTCCCGACATGCCGGCCGCGGTGCGTCCCGTCGCGCCGTCCTCGTCCGATCCGCCGCGGTCCACGCCGCCGTCTCCCGACACGGTTGCCGATCCGGTCCCCGTCGGGCCGTCCGCTTCCCCGGCCGCCGCCGGCGTGGGACTCTGCCTTGCGCGGGCCGCCGTCGCCGAGACCGGCAGCCTGATTCTCGCGTCGCCGAGCCGGGCGACCCAGGTCCTCCCGCCCGTGTTGGTGGTCTGGGTCCCCGCGGGCTGCCTTCGCGGACGCCTGGAGGAGGCGCTCGCGGACTTGAAGGGCGATCTTCCCGCCGCCGTGGGGGTTCATTCCGGGCCGAGCAAGTCCGCCGACATCGGCCAGACCGTCGTGACGGGCGTGCACGGACCGGGCCGCTGCGTGGCCGTGTTGGAGTAGGGCCGTGACGCCCGGTCAGGCGCGCGCCGTGTTTCCCGTGGACGGCCGCGCCTCCGGTCGGTGCTCCCCGGCCTGTTCGGGTGCGCCTTCGCGCCCATGGACATGCCACGATGCGGGCGACGAAGCGCTGCCAGGCCAGCGGTGCGCCCTCGCGCCCATGGACATGCCCGATGCCGTACATTACCCGTTCTTCGCGACGCAATGCCTCTCTCGCGACACGCTGCCTCTGCTGAAGGGAAGATCGAACCACCGTGAACGCACAGCGAATCAAGACCGCCGCGGCCCGACTCGGGTCGGCGGCGCCGTGGCGGGGCGCCGCCTCCATCGGGCTGGCGGCCGCCTTGGCCTGCACGCCGGCCTACGACGCGGCGCAGCAGGACGACTCCGGCGACATGGCCGTCGCCGCCTCGGACCACGCCGTCGCCGCGTCGATCTTCGACGCCATGGAAGCGGACGTCGCCGAAGTGGAGGAGAAGCTCGTGGGGCTGGCGGAGGCGATGAGCGAGGAGCACTACGCGTGGCGCCCGATGGAGGGCACGCGAAGCGCGGGAGAGCTCTTCATGCACGTGACGGCGGACAACTACCTGCTGCCGGCGCTGGCCGGGGTGCCTGCGCCCGAGCACACGAACGTCACGACGGACTACCAGTCCGCTCTCGACTTCGAGGCCAGCGTCACGGGCCGGCAGGCCGTCATCGACGAAATGAAGGCCTCGTTCGCCCACCTGCGGGCCGCGCTGGCGGCCGTCGATCCCGCCACGGCGCTGGACGAGCTCCAGTTCTTCGGCCGGACGTCCACCGTGCAGGGACTCTGGCTTCTCACGACCGTGCACCTTCACGAGCACTTGGGCAACGACATCACCTACGCACGGGCCAACCACGTCGTGCCGCCGTGGAGCCGGGCCGACGACGGATAGGAAAGGGAAGAGACGGCCGGAGCCTTCCCCCATGGACAAGCGCACCTTTCTCAAGGCCGCAGGCATCGGAGCGGCCGGAGCCGCCGTGGGCGTGGCGGGCGCGCGGGTCGTGGACGGCCTGCCGCGGCCGGGGGACACGTCCTCCCGCCGCTCGCCTGTCCGCTGGCGGCTCCAGACCTACGCCGGCGGTCCCTTGGCGGAGCACGTCGTCAAGCCCGCCGTCGATGCCTTCAACCGGATCGCCAACGGGGAGATGACCATCGAGCTCTTCGTCGCCGACGAACTCGTCCCCACCCGCGATCTCTTCGCCGCGCTTCAGGAAGGCGTGGTGGACGCCGTCCAGAGCGACGACGACTCCATGGCCTCGCCGGCGGACATCGCCGTCTTCGGCGGCTACTTCCCCTTCGCGACTCGGCACAGCCTCGACGTGCCCGTGCTCTTTCACCAGCACGGACTGGCCGAGATATGGGAAGAAGCCTACGGCGAGATCGACGGCGTGACCTGGCTGAGCGCTGGATCATGGGACCCCTGCCACTTCGCCACCGTCGAGCCCGTGCGCGGCTTGGCGGACCTGCAGGGCCTGCGCGTCTTCACCATGCCGACGGCGGGCGAGTTCCTGAAGCGCTTCGGCGTCGAGCCCGTGACGGTCCCGTGGGACGACGCGGCCGACGCGGTGCGACGGGGCGACCTGGACGGTCTGGCGTGGTCGGGCATCACCGAGGACTACACGGCCGGCTGGGCCGACGTGACCAACTACTTCCTCACCAACAGCCTCTCGGGCGCTTGGTGCGGTTCGTTCTTCGCCAACACGGACTCGTGGAACGCCCTCCCGCCCCATCTCCAGGAATTGTTCCGCGTCTGCATGGACAGCTCCCACTACTATCGCCTGCACTGGTACTGGGGCGGCGAAGCCCAGTTGCGCACCGAAGGCGCAAAGCTCCAGCTCACGTCCGTTCCGGACGAAGAATGGCAGCGAGTCGAGGCGGAAGCGCTCCGCTTCTGGGACGAAATCGCGTCCGCCAGCCCCCGCGCGGCCCGTGTGGTCGAGATCCTCAAGGCGTACAACGCCACCATGTCGGAGGCGGGACCGCCCTACCGCTGTTCCTGACCCGGCGGCCTTCCCGCCTGGCTCAGCTCTCGACTGTCATTGGGGGCACGGCCGCCTCCGCGCCGCCGTGGACGGGGCGCAGGGGAAGTCGCTGATCTGAACTCGACTGTCATTGGGGGCGCGGCCGCGTCTGCGCCTCCACCTTGGCGGCCAGCGCGTCCAGCACGCGGTGAAGCGCCCTTCGTTCCTTCCCGAAGGCGTGCTTCCACGGAACGAGGGCGGCCACCACGCCCCCGGCCAGCGCGGCGGGCCCGAAGAGGAAGGGACTCGCGGCTCCCAAGGCGATGGCCAGCGCGCCCGTGCCCATGGTGGCGATGGGACCGACGCCCAAGGTCGACGCGAGCATGCCGTCCCGGTAGTTGCCGAGCACGCGGATGCGCGTCCGTCCGGCTTCCCCGCGAATCGAGACGTACCGGCCTCCCATGGCGCTGCGGGCGCGCCACTCGAATCCGCCCAGCGTCTCCTCCACGATGCCCTGGCGGGCGAATTCGGTGCGGATCAAGTCCAAGAGAGCGGGAAGGATCCGGGCGTCCAGGCTCACCGGTACCACGCGCTCGAGCTGGACCGTCGTCGGCATGCGGAGCACGACCCCTGCCGCCGGACCCGACGGCGCGGCGGCCATCGAACGAGCGGCCTGTTCGACGTGCGCCGGATCGATGCCGGCCTCGGCTCCGATCTCCTTGAGCTCTCCGAGCGTCAGGTCCCCGCGAGGGCCGTGTTCGGCGTCGCTCTCGGCGGCCGCGGAAAGCGCCGCCGCCTGGCGCAGGACGAGCGCCACCTGCTCTTCCGAGAATCGCATGGCCGGCCTGGACCCAGTCTTCTCCGCCGCGGGCGCTATCCGCCCGGGCGGAACCGGACCACCACGGGCAGATGATCGCTGGTCGTGTCCCTGTACTCGGGCACGTGCTGGTCCACGCGGTGGACTTGGGCCGAGCCGTCCTCGTACCACGCCATGAACTCGTCGGAGGCCAGGATGTGGTCGATCACGTCGTCGTAGCCCAAGATCGACGTGGCGCCGCCCGCGCCCAGCCTCTCGGTGGGAAAGCTCCAGCCGGGCGCCGCGTCGAGCAGGACGCGATAGGGCGTGTCGCGGCCCGGCGTGATGGATTCGTCCAGGTCGTCGTTCCAGTCGCCGGGCACCAGCACGGGGTGGTCCGGCCACGTGCTCTCCAGGTACTCGTGAAGCCCCCTTGCCGCCGCGGCCCGGCGCTCCCACGAGGAAGCGTCTTGGTTGGCCTTGGCATGCAGCACGAGGATCGCGACCGTGTCGCGCCGGGCTTGGCCCCAGGTCAGTTGCGCGCGGATCTCGAGCGGCGGACGTCCGGCGAACTCCCTGTCGAGCTCCGTCAGCGCCAAGCGCGCCTCCAAGACCTCCAGCATGGCTTTCTTGTAGACGAGCCCGACCTTGATCTCCCCGGCGTCGTAGAACGCGCTTCCGTCCTGGACGGCCGCGTCGTCGGCCAGCAGTCCGCCGTAGCCGGGCAGCTCCGCGAGCAACGCGGCAAAGGCCGAAGCGCTCGTCACTTCCTGCACGCCCCAGATGTCCGCGTCGGTCCCCAAGATCACGTCGCGCACGCGAGCTCGCTGAAGCCGCTCGTCCGGCGGCCCCGCCCGCGTCGCCCCGAAGACGAGGAGATTCCAGGTCGCCACGTCCAGCGTGGCGCCGGTGCCGACGGTGGGCACGGCGACCGGCTGAGGTTCGGGGTCAGGCGGCGGCGGTTCGACGGGCGACGGTCCCGATCCGCACGCGCCCGCGGCCAGCGCAAGGACGACGGCCCAAGCGCGGCGACGCCCTGGGCTGTCGGCAACGGCGGAAGAGCAGGCGACCATGCGCCGCAATCTACGGCGTCAGTCGGCGGCGTGCATGCGAGAATCTCGCGGGCGCACGCTGCCTCCCTGATGTCCGCGTACGCGCCCGACTTGCCGCCTCGTCCGCGCGACAGTCGCGCGGCGTCCGCTCTCCGCCTTGTCCGCGTGCGTCTTGCGCCCGCCCGCCATCGCCCGCCGCCCCCGGGCCTATGGGCCTACGCGCGGTCACGCGTCCCCGGCGAACGGGCCGCCGCCCCGTGCCCGACCGTCGCGATGGCGTGCTCCAGGACTTCCCGCAGGCGCCGCGCGTCCACGCCCGTCTCGATGCGCCCGTACTGCGCCACGGAGATCCGCGACGTCTCCTCGCTGACGACGATCGCGACGGCGTCGGTCTCCTCGCTGAGTCCGAGCGCCGCGCGATGCCGCGTGCCCAGCGTGCCGTCCGCCATGCGGTCCGCCACCGGATTCTGCGTCAGCGGAAGAATGACGCCGGCGGCCGCGATGCGGTCCCCCACGACGATCACGGCCCCGTCGTGCAGGGGCGACCGGGCCGAGAAGATCGACTCGAGCAGCTCGGCGGAGAGCTGGCCGTCGACGGGCGCGCCCTCCTGCGCGTAGTCCCGCAGGCCCGTCTCGCGCTGGACGACCAGAATGGCGCCGCATCCGCTCCGCGCCAGTCTCTCCGCTCCCTTGACGAGCAGATCCACCACGCCCTTCTTCGGCCCGGAAGCCAGCAACCGGGCCAGCCGCGTCTCGCCCAGCCGGGTCAGCGCCGTCCGCATTTCGGGCTGAAACACCACGAGCGCGGCGATCACGCCGTACTGCAGCAGCGCCGCCAGCAACGCGCGAATCACCGCGAAGTCCAGGATGACGGCCAGCAGGTACAGCCCGGCGATGAAGACCACCCCCACCAGCATCCGCATCGCGCGCGTGTCGCGCATGAACAGCAGGATGCGGTAGAACAGGAAGAAGACGATGGCGATCTCGACCAAGCCGGCCCATCCCGGCGCCAAGAACCCCAGTTGTTGCAGAAAACCGCCCAAGCGCCGCTCCTCGCCTCGCTCCGTCCAACTGTCCTCGGGGACTCCCGCTCCGTCCCGGCCGTTGCGGACCGCGCGTCCGGCTCGGTCCGGCGGGGCGGGCCCGCCGCATCAGAATAGCATACGCCGCCGGCGGGCAGGACGCCAAAGAGCCCCGTGCCCGCGGCTTGGCGGACCCGCGTTGGTCGCGCACGCGGCCGCGGATGACGGCCCCCGAGCGCGAGACGCCTAGTCGGCGCTGGGCCCTGCGCGGCCGCAAACGCCTCCCCGATCGCCGCGTCCCCGAGGCCGCCGGGCCCGCATGTGCCTGCGCGGCCGCGGACGCCTCCCCCGGATGGCCGCCCCTCGTGCTTGACGCCGCCCGCCCTTCCGCCTAACTTCCAGAGAAACGGAGACGCGGCTTGGTCTCGACGGGCCGGTCCAGCCGTTCCCCCCTCTTCCGGAGCCCAAGCGTTTGGACACCAACTACCGGCTGACCAGCCTGTTTGCCGACGGCGGCGGCATGATGTACCCGCTGGTGCTGTGCTCTCTCATCGCGGTGGGCGTCATCATCGCCAAGGCCTGGACGCTGTGGGTGGCCCACCGGGGAGCTGCGGCGGTGATCAAGGAGGTCGCGGAGGCGGCGTCGACCGGCGACTTGGACGGCGCGGCCAAGATCGCGTCCGGCACGCCGGGCCCCGCGTCCGCCATTCTGCTGGCGGGCCTCAAGCGGATCGGCAACCGCAGGCTCGGCAAGGGCGAGCTGGAGCAGGTCGTGGCGACCACCGGCGCCATCGAGCTCAGCTTCCTGGAACGGGGCTTGGTCATCCTGGCGACGATCGCCAACGTCGCCCCGCTCATGGGCTTCCTGGGCACGGTCGCGGGCATGATCTTCGCCTTCGACGCCATCGCCGAGGCCGGCACGGTGGAACCGGGACTCGTGGCGGGCGGCATCAAGGTGGCCCTGCTCACGACGGCCGCCGGACTGGCCATCGCCATTCCCGTCAACATCGGCTACAATTTCTTCGTGTCGCGAATCGACAAGCTCATCCTGGACATGGACGAGAGCACGCAGAAGATTCTCAACATCGCTTGGGACCTGGAGCGCGACGGCCGGCTGCAGGTCGTCAAGGACGCTCCGGCCGGGGCCTAACCAGGAAGCGGAGGCAAGCACATGGCGTTGATGGGCAACAAGAAGTCCAAGGTCTCGGACGAGATTCCGTCCTCTTCGATGGCGGACATCGCGTTCCTGCTTCTCATCTTCTTCCTCGTCACCACGACGTTCCCCAAGGACAAGGGGCTCGCGATTGTGTTGCCCGAGCGCGACGAGACGGTGGAGGTCAGCCAGAAGAACATCCTCCACATCATCGTCAACGCGGACGGGCGCGTGCTGATCAAACGAGGCGAGAGCCAGCAGGAGCAGACGGTGCGCCCGGGCGACGTGGAGCGCATCTGGCGCCAGGACGTCGCCCAGAACCCCCTTCTGATCGCGGCCTTGAAGACGCACCCGGAAGCGCCGTACCGGTTCATGATCGACGTTCTGGACGCGTTGCAGACGGCGGGCTCGGAGCGCATATCCATCGAAATGCTGGAGGGCTAGGGAGAAATGGCGCTGAAATCCGGCGGGCTGGAACGCAAGTCCAAGGCGTCGCACGAGATTCCGTCTTCTTCGATGGCGGACATCGCGTTCCTGCTGCTGATCTTCTTCATGGTCTCCACCGTGTTCCAGACGGACACGAACAGGAACATCGAGTGGGCGTCGGCCGAGGCCACCGAGAAGATCGACGAGAAGCAGAAGAACATCCTGAACATCTGGGTGGAGTCGAACGGGGACATCTTCATAAGCGACGCGCTGCGCCCGATGGACGACGTCAGCACGATCGTGGCCCCCCTCTACCGAGACAATCGCAATCTGGTCATATCCATCCGGTCGGATCGCACCGTTCCGTACCGGTTCGTCGACGCCGTGCAGCAAGAGCTGGTGTCGGCGGGAGTCGTTCGTGTCGTGTTCGCGACCGAGCTTGAACGCAGCATCACAAGGGAGAGACGCTGATGAACGAACAGAACATGGACCCGCAAGCCGCGCAGCTGGAGGCGGAGGAGACGATCGCTTCCCTGGGCACGGCCAACGACCGCTTCAAGGAGGGATTCCCGGCGTGGTTCTGGGGATCGATGATCGCGGCCGCGGTCGTGCACTTCAGCCTGTTCAAGTTTTGGCCCGAGCTGGAGGCGGAGGACGTTTCGATCGAGGTGAGGGAGCTCGAGGTGGAGAACATCCAGCCCGAGATCGACATTCCGCCGCCGCCCGCGGCGGTCTCCCGGCCGGCGACGCCGCTGATCGTCGACTCCAACTTGGTCGACGACGACGTCACGATCGAGCTCACGAGCTTCGAGGAGAACCCGGTGGAGCACTTGCCGCCGCCCCCCGAAGCGGTCGAGACCGACATCTCGCAGCAATACGTCTACACGCCGACCGAGGTCAACCCGGTCCTGCGCAACCGCGCCGAAGTCATGCGGCAGGTCGAGCGCGTGTATCCGGTCCTCCTGAAGGACGCCGGCATCGGCGGCAGCCCGGAAATCAACTTCTACCTCGACGCCGAGGGGAACGTGCAGAACTTCTACCTGCGGACGTCCTCCGGCCACAAGTCGTTGGACGACGCGGCGCTGTCGGTGGCGCCCCTCTTCAAGTTCTCGCCGGCGATGAACCGCGACAAGGCGGTGCCGGTGTGGGTGTATCTGCCGGTGACCTTCGTGCCCGGATAGGCGAGAGCTTCGAAAGAAAGAGACGAGTGGTGCCCCGCCGGCCCGGCGAGGATGCCGGCGGGGCCACCGGTTGCTCGCGCTTCTTGGGCGACCGTCTGTCACGGGTCGCCGAGCGCATTGGCCGCGCGGCCGAGCGCAGCGGGAGGCCCGCCGGATCGGTGCGGATCGTGGCGGTCACGAAGGGACGTCCGCCCGGCGCCGTGACGGCCGCGCTCGACGCGGGTTTGCGCGACGTGGGCGAGAACCGCATCGAGGAACTCGAGACCAAGGCCCCCTTGTTTCATGCACGCGACCTTCGCTGGCACATGATCGGACACGTCCAGAGCCGCAAGGCCGCCCGCGCCGTCGCGTCGGGCGCGCTGATCCACAGCGTGGACTCGCTCAAGCTGGCGCGCCGCTTGTCGCGCGCTTCCGAGGAAGCGGGCCGGCGGACGCGGGCGCTGGTCCAAGTCAACGCCTCGGGCGAGGCGACCAAGGGCGGGCTTGCGGCGGACGCGCCGCTGGACGGGATCGCGGCCGTGGCGGCGTTGCCCGGCTTGGGCGTCGAAGGATTGATGACGATGGCGCCGCTGACGCGCGACGAGTCCGTGCTGAGGCGCGTGTTCGCGCGGACGCGCGAGGCGGCGGAGGCGGCGGCCAAGGCGTTGGGCGTGGCGTCGTTGCATCTCTCCATGGGGATGTCCAACGACTACGAGATCGCGGTGGAGGAAGGCAGCACGATGGTGCGTCTGGGAACGGCCTTGTTCGGGCCCCGGCCCGCATGACGGACGCGGTTCGAGAGATGGAGCGGCTGCAAGAAGCGGCGGCCGCCGTGCGCGCGCTCTGCTCGCTCGAGCCCCGCGCCGGCATCGTGCTCGGCACGGGCCTGGGCGGGGCGGCCGAGGGCTGGGACGCCGTCGGCGAAATCCCCTACGAGGACATCCCGCACTTCCCTCGCTCGACCGCGCCCAGCCACCGGGGCCGGTTGGTCTTGGGTCGGCTGGGGGGCGTGCCCGTGGTGGCCATGCAAGGCCGGTGCCACCTGTACGAGGGCTATTCGGGCGCGCAGGTCGCGTTCCCCGTGCGGGTGATGAAGCTGCTGGGGGCCCGCGTTCTGGTGGTGACGGCGGCCGCCGGATGCCTGCACGACCAGTGGCGTCCGGGCGACTTGGTGGCGCTGGACGACCACATCAACTTGCTGGGCGCCAGCCCCTTGACGGGTCCCAACCTCGACGAACTGGGACCCCGCTTTCCCGAAATGTCGGCCTGCTACGACCCCGGCCTGAAGGAACGAGCGGCCGCGGCGGCCGAGGCGGCCGGGGTGGCGTTGCGCCGCGGCGTCTACGCGGCCATGAGAGGACCCCAGCTCGAGACGGTCGCCGAGAACCGCATGTTGCGCGCCATGGGCGCCGACGTCGTGGGCATGTCCACGGTGCCCGAGGTCATCGCCGGACGCCACATGGACATGCGGGTCCTGGGCGTGTCGGTCGTGACCAACACGTGTCTGCCCGAGCCGGAGCCCGCCACCGCCGAGAGCGTCGCCGCGGCCGCGCGGGCCGCCCAACCCGGCTTGCTGCGCGTCCTCGCGGGCGTGCTGGGCGGGGAGTTCGGCGCCGCGGACGCCTGACGCCGATGCGCTTTCCCAAGGCGCCGGCCTCGCTTGTCGCCCTGGAGGAAGAGGTGCTGGCGAAATGGCGCGACGAAGACACCTTCCGGCAGGTGCAGGAAGCCGGAGGCCAAGCCGGCTCCTTCGTGTTCTACGAGGGGCCGCCCACGGCGAACGGCCGTCCGGGCCTGCACCACGTCGTCAGCCGGGCCATCAAGGACCTCTTCTGCCGCTACCACGCCATGCTGGGCAAGCGCGTCACCCGCGTGGCCGGTTGGGACACGCACGGCCTGCCCGTCGAGATCGAAGCCCAGAAGCGCCTGGGCATCGCCGGCAAGAAGGAGATCGAAGCTCGCGGCATCGCGTGGTTCAACAAGCAGTGCAGGGAATCGGTCTTCGCCTACAAGGCCGAGTGGGAACGCTTCTCTGAGCGCATCGGCTACTGGCTGGACTACTCGCGTCCCTACGTGACGCTCAGCCCGGAGTACGTCGAGTCCGTGTGGTGGGCGCTCAAGCAGATGGCGGACAGGGGCTTGCTGTACCGGGGCCACAAGGTCGTGCCTTGGTGTCCCGCCGACGAGACGGTTCTTTCCTCGCACGAGCTGGCGCTGGGGTATCGCGAAGTGGAGGATCCGTCGCTGCACGTTCGGCTGGACCTGGAAGACGGCTCGGGGCGGAGCCTCCTGGTGTGGACCACGACGCCCTGGACGCTGGTGGCCAACGTGGCGCTGGCGGTCAATCCGGAGCTCGAGTACGTCGAAGCGGAACACGAGGGTCGGCGCGTCGTCCTGGCGCGCGAGCGGGCCGAGGCCTTGTTCGGCGAGGACGCCGTGCGCGCGCGCGTGCCCGCGACCGAACTCCTGGGCAAGCCGTACCGCCGTCCGTTCGGCCTGATCCCCGAGTCCCGGGCGAACGGCCGCGCCTGGGAAGTCGTCCCCGGAGCGTTCGTGACCGCCACGGAGGGCACGGGCGTCGTGCACTTGGCGCCCGCCTACGGCGCCGACGACCACGAAGCGGGCAAGGCTCTAGGTCTAGCGATTCTGGAGCCGCTCCGCACCGACGGCACGTTCGATCCCGCCCTGCCGCTGGTGGGGGGGCTCTTCTTCAAGGACGCCGACGACGTCCTCGCCGACGACCTGAGGCGGCGCGGCCGCGTGTTCCGCTACGGACGCGCCGCGCATTCCTATCCGCACTGCTGGCGATGCGACGCGCCGCTCGTCTACATGGCCCGCCACAGCTGGTTCGCCCGCACGTCCGCATTGCGCGACGAGCTGCTCGAGAACAACCGCCAGGTGTCGTGGCATCCGCCGGAAGTGGGCCGGGGCCGCTTCGAGGAATGGCTGAAGGGGAACGTGGACTGGGCGTTGTCGCGAGACCGCTACTGGGGCACGCCGATTCCCGCTTGGGTGTCGGAAGACGACCCGGAGCGCGTCGAGTGGATCGGCGGCCTGGAGGAGCTTGCGGCCAAGGCGGGCGGCCTGCCGGACGACTTCGATCCGCACCGGCCGTTCATCGACGAGGTGACGTGGACGTGTCCGGAGACCGGTTCGACGATGCGCCGCACGCCCGAAGTGCTCGACGTCTGGTTCGACTCGGGCGCGATGCCGTGGGCCCAGTGGCACTATCCGTTCGAGAACCAAGAGCAGTTCGACCGCCACTTTCCCGCCGACTTCATCTGCGAGGCCGTGGACCAGACGCGCGGCTGGTTCTATTCGCTGCACGCGATCTCGACTTTGCTGGGTTCGGGACCGGCCTTTCGCAACGTCGTCGTCAACGACCTGATCCTGGACGCCCAAGGCCGCAAGATGTCCAAGTCGCGCGGCAACACGGTGGACCCGTGGGACGCGGTGGCCGAACAGGGCGCCGACGGCCTGCGCTGGTACTTGGTCACCGTGAGCAATCCGTGGCTCCCGACGCGCTACGACCCCGAGATCGCCAAGGAATCCGCCTCGCGCTTCTTCGACACGCTGTTGAACACCTACCGCTTCTTCGCGCTGTACGGCGAGATCGAGGGATGGGACCCCGCCGGCTCTTCGCCCCCCCCGAGCGCCCGTCCGGCGCTGGACCGCTGGCTTCTGTCCCGCTTGCACGGCTTGATCGCCCGCGCGCGCGACGGCCTGGACGGCTACAATCCCACGCGCGCCTACCGGGACGTCGCCGCCTTCGTGGACGCCGACCTCTCCAACTGGTACGTGCGCCGGGCGCGCCCTCGCTTCTGGGGCGGCTCCGGGGGCGAGAACGCGGCGGCGGCGTTCGCCACCCTGCACGAGGCGTTGCGGGTCGTGGCCCTGCTGGCGGCGCCCGTCGCGCCGTTCGCGTCCGACTGGCTGCACCGCGCGCTGGCGGGCGGATCGAGCCACGCCGAGCGCTTTCCCGTCGCGGACCCCGCGCTCGCCGCCCCGGAGCTGGAAGAGCAGATGGAGCACGCGCGCGCGCTGAGCGCCCTCGCCCGGGCGGCGCGCGAGGAAATCGGCGCCCGGGTGCGCCAGCCGCTCCGGCGAATGCGCGCGGTGGCGCCGGGGCCGCCCTTCGAAGCGGACGTGCTGCAGTTGCTCAAGGACGAAGTCAACGTCAAGGAGGTGGAATTCGCGCATTCCGCCGACGGCCTGACCACCCTGTCGGCGCGGCCGCGGTTCCGATCGCTGGGGCGCCGCTTCGGCAAGCGCACGCAAGAGGCCGCCGGACAGATCCGCGCGCTGAGCCACGCGGAGCTCCAATCGTTTCGCGACACCGGGCGCGGGCTGCGCGCGGAGGTGGGCGGCGAGCAGGTCGAACTCGGCGCCGACGACCTCGAGCTGGTCTCCGAGGCCAAGGGCGACTGGGTCGTGCGCTCCGACGGGCGGTGCGTGGCTGCCTTGGACCCGGCGCTCACCGATGACTTGTTGCGCGAGGGACTGGCGCGCGACTTGGTGAACCGCATCCAGCGCGCCCGCCGAGACGAGGGCTTGGCCGTCACCGACCGGATCCGCCTGGCGATCGGAGGCGGCGACGCCGTGGTCGCGGCCGCCCGAGAACACGGCGCCCGCATCGCAAGCGAGACGCTCGCCGTGTCGTTGGAGACGGGCGCCGAGACGGGCGGCGAGTTCGCGTCGCGGCACGAATGCGTCGTGGCCGGCGAGAACGCGGTGATCGGGCTGTCGGCCGTATCCTGACGGACGCCGTGGCCCCGCCCCCGGGCGAGCATCGGCGCTGGGTCGTCGCGGACGGAGCCGACGACCGGCTGGACCGTCACGTCGCCGCCGAACTGGACACGTCGCGCAACCGGGCCGCGAGCCTCGTCGAGGAAGGCCGCGTG
This sequence comes from Longimicrobiales bacterium, assembly GCA_965242735.1. Lineage (GTDB taxonomy): Bacteria > Gemmatimonadota > Gemmatimonadetes > Longimicrobiales > Gaopeijiaceae. Next base: position 904,349 of record OZ251497.1, read on the forward strand.
CGCGTGGACGGCCGCCCGGCGCGCAAGTCGCAGCGGGTGTCCGCCGGACAGCAGGTCGATGCGCGGATCCCGCCCCCGCCGCCCCCGACGGCCGAGCCCGAGGACATTGCGCTCGACATCGTCTTCGAGGACGCCGACCTGGTCGTCGTCGACAAGCCGGCCGGCTTGGTGGTCCATCCGGCCCCGGGCCACCCGAGCGGCACGCTCGTCAACGCGCTTCTGCATCACGTGGGAACGCTGTCCGGCGTCGGGGGCGCCTGGCGGCCCGGCATCGTGCACCGCCTTGACCGCGACACTTCGGGCCTGATGGTGGTCGCCAAGTCGGAACGGGCGCACCGCGAGCTGGCGCGGGCGTTGCAGGAACGGGCGGTGGGCCGCGTGTACTTGGTAGCGCTGTGGGGAATGTTGCCTGACTCGGCGGCGACGGTGGACCAGCCCGTCGGACGGCACCCGCGCGATCGCGTCCGCATGGCCGTCGTGGCGGGCGGGCGTCCTGCGCAGACGCGCTTCCGCGTCCTGGAGCGCTGGCGGGCGGCTTGCCTCTGCGAAGCCGTGCTGGGCACGGGCCGCACGCATCAGATCCGCGTCCATGCGGCCTCGATCGGCCATCCAGTCGTGGGCGACGCCGCGTACGGGGCGTCCCGCGAGCGCGGGTTCCATGGACGGGACGGCCAATGGGCGCGCGAGCTGGCACGCCGGACGCCCCGCCAGTTCCTGCACGCCCACCGTCTCGACTTCGCGCATCCGGCGTCGGGCGCGCCGATGGCCTTCGAGTCGCCGCTGCCCCCGTGCTTGGATCGCGCGCGGCTCTGGGCGGCGCGACCCTGACCGGTCCTCTCGCTTTGCCGACTGCCGCGCGATTGCCTATCTTGTCCCTGGAAGCGCCGTGCCCGGCCCAACATTCCGACAAGGGGGAGCGATGACGACGCGCTGGTTCCGTGGCCCGCTGCGCCCAGCGCCGCCGCCGTGGACACGTTGAAGGTGGACACCGTCATGCGCTCGGGTTAGGTGCGAACTATGGCAAGCGGCAAGAATCGGTCGTCCCTGCCTTCGGGGAGGTCGTTCAGGTTCGGCAAGCTGAACGTCGCGTTGGCGTTGTCGGGCATGGCGGCGATTTCGGTGGGCTACTACTTGCTGGACCAGGGCTCGATCACGATGGCTCCGATCTTGCTTGTCGTCGGCTACGTCGTCTTGTTGCCGCTGGCGATCATGGCGTAGGCGGGCGTCCCGAGGGCTGTTCCCCGCCGCCGTCGGCGTTGCCGGCATGGCGGCCTCGTCCAGACATGCGACTCCCGCCGGCCCGGCATTGCGAGGACGGCGAGCGCGACGACGACCGCCGCGACGTTGGCGCATCCCTTGCTCGTTGGGCGGCAGGAACCGTATCTTGCCGCTCGACTTTAAGCGCGGGCTCGGCGCTTAGGTTGCGCCCTGCCGCCTCCCCCCAGGCCCCGGAGGGCTCCACATGTCTCATGCGCCTTCAGGCGACGCGTCGCCGGTCCGCTACGAACCCCCCGACAAGCCGCCGCATCTGCTGTCGTTCGGCATGGCGGCCCAGTTCGTCACGGTGACGATCGCGGGCATCGTGCTCACGCCGCTGATCGTCATTCGCGCGGCGGACCAGAGCGACTCGTACCTGTCCTGGGCCGTCTTCGCGGCGTTGCTCGTGGCCGGTCTCACCACGATCCTGCAGGCGGTTCGGGTCGGACGGTTCGGGGCGGGCTACGTCCTGCTCATGGGCACCTCGGGCGCGTTCATCGCGGTCTGCATCACGGCGTTGACCGAAGGCGGCCCGGCGTTGCTGGCCACGCTCGTGGTCGCGTCGTCGCTCTTCCAGTTCTTGCTGGCCTCCCGGCTGTCGCTCCTGCGCCGGATCATCACCCCGCCCGTCGCGGGCACCGTGATCATGCTGATCTCGGTCACCATCATGCCGATTCTCTTCGACATGATGTCGCAGGTCCAGGAGTCCGGATCGGCGTTCGCCGACTGGTTGTCGCGGGCGCTCGGAAACCCCAGCGGGGCGTTCGGCGCCGGCGTCACGATGGCGGTCATCGTCGCGATCGTCTTGCGCGGCAGCGGCGTGTGGCGGCTTTGGGCGCCGGTGATCGGCGTGATCGCGGGCTCGTTGGCGTCCGGTCTCTACGACGTGGGAGCGGTGGCTTCGGCGGCGTGGTTCGGGTTGCCGGGGCGCACGTGGGCGGGCCTCGATCTCGGCTTCGGGCCGGAGTTCTGGGTTCTGCTGCCGGCGTTCATCTTCGTGACGCTGGTCGGCGCCATCGAAACGATCGGCGACTCCGTGGCGATCCAGAACGTGTCGTGGCGGCGGCCGCGGGCCACCGACTACCGGGCCGTCCAAGGAGCCGTCGCCGCGGACGGCGTGGGCAACTTGCTTTCCGGCCTGGCCGCCACCGTGCCGAACACCACGTACTCGTCGAGCGTGTCGGTCACCGAAGTGACGGGCGTCGCCGCGCGCCGGGTGGGCGTCTTCATCGGCGCCATCTTCATCGTGCTGGCGTTCTCGCCCAAGGCGACTTCGGTGCTGCTGGCCATCCCCGACGCCGTCATCGGCGCCTACGGCTTGGTGCTGATGGCGATTTTGTTCATCGTCGGCATGAGGATCGCGGTCAAGGACGGCCTCGACCTGCGCCAGGGCATCGTCGTCGGCGTGTCGTTCTGGATCGGCGCGGGCTTCCAGGCCAACGCCATCTTCCCCGATCTCTGGAGCGATCGCATGGCCTCGCTGCTGGGCAACGGCATGACGGCCGGCGGGTTCACGGCCTTGGCGCTCTCGGCGTTCTTCGAGCTGACGCGCCCCCGCCGCAAGCGGCTCGCCGTCGGACTCGACATGGACTCGTTGACGCAGATCAAGGAGTTCGTGACGGCGTACGCGTCGAAGCAGGGATGGGACGAACTCGCGGCCGACCGCATGTGCCTGGTGGCGGAGGAGACGCTGGTCACCCTGACCGAGCAGAAGAAGGAGCGCGAGGACGCCGTCTGGGGCAAGCTGGTCGTCGTGGTCGGCGCCGACGGGGACGACGTCGAGATGGAGTTCATGGCCTCGATCGGCGACAGCAACATCCAGGACCGCATGGCGTTGCTGGCGGACCGCCCTGCCGAAGGGCCTGCCGAGCGCGAAATGTCGTTGCGGTTGTTGCGCCACTTGGCTTCGTCGGTGCGCCACCAGCAGTACACCGACGGCGACATCGTGAAGGTGCGCCTGCGCGTTGCCGGTCCGCGAGCCGGGGAGGCCGCGGCCTAGCCCCAGCGCAGCCCGGCCCAGCCGCGCCACGTTGTCGGTCTCCACGACGGCGCTGCCTGGCGCGGAGGCGCTCCGGGTCCAGCCTCTGCTCGCGGAAGGAGTCGAAGACGCACGCGACCGCGTGCGGGGACGGATTCCGCCGCTAGCCGCCGCAGCTTGGCGGCCAGCGCAACGGGACGGTTGCCGCGAATTAAGAGGTCAGGAGACGATCCTCCGTCCCGGCCGCGCCCGGTACTTCTCGTAGAGCGACTGGTGCTTGTTGTCGAGACTGACGCCGCGGCCGAGGATGAAGAGGTCGGTCACCTGGGTCTGGATCTCCAACGGGTCGCCGTCGGTGATCATGATGTTGGCCAGCTTGCCTTCCTCGATGGTTCCGATCATGTCGCCCAGGCCCAGCATTTCGGCGGCGTTCTTGGTGACGGCGGCCAGCGCAGCCTCGTGGGGCAAGCCGTAGGGGACGGCCTGCGCCGCCTCGTAGGGCAACGTTCGCGACGCCGACGAGTTGAAGGTGGCGAAGGCGATCTTCACGCCGGCGGCGTGAAGCTTGCCGGGGTTGGCGTAGGGTTCGTCGTAGGCCTCGTCCGCTCCCGACGGCAACGACTGCGTCGGCGACAGGATGACGGCCACGTCGCGCTCGGCCAGCCAGTCCGCGATCCGCCAAGCCTCTCGGCCGCCCGTGATCACGAAACGGAGTTCCTGTCGTTGCGCCCACTCGACTGCGTTGCGAATGTTTCGCTCCCCGTCCGCGCCCAGCAGCACGGGCATCTCCCCGCTGGCGACCTTGGCCATGGCCTCGTTCTTCAGGTCGCGGGCCATGTCCACGCCCGCTGCCGTCGCATGGGCGTAGCGCCGGCCGGCTTCCAGCCATTCGTCGAGGCGGCCGACGGCCTCGCGGTAGCGCTCCTCCTGCTGGCGCCACGACTGTTGCGGGCCGCCGAATCCTCGTCCGCGAAATCCGCCGCCTCCGCCTAGGCTGGGGTAGCGAATCACCATCGCCGCGCCGGGGTCCACGCGCATCTCCTCGATCGTCCATCCGTCCAAGCCGATCAGCGACGCTTGGCCGGGAATGGACCCGGATCCTCCCTGCGGCGCCGCCATGGTCAGCGCGATGCCGTTGGCGCGGGCGACCGGAATGTGCTCGCTGGCCGGATGGATCGCAGTCGCGGCCTGAAGGTGAGGATTGAAGTCGCCCTGTTCGCGCGAGTCGTTGGTGACGTCCACGGCGCCGATCTCGGTCAGTCCGAGGCCGGACACCGCGTCGAACAAGCCGGGATAGACGTGCCGGCCGGCCGCGTCGATCACCTCCGCGCCCGGCGGCGCCTCCACGTCTTCGCCGACGGCCACGATCCGGCCTTCCCGGATGACGACCGTGCCGACGAAACTGCGGCCCGCCAGCGTGTGCACGGTTCCGCCTTGAATTGCGTAAGTCTGGCTCGCGAGCGAGGGCGCCGCCCCCGCCAGGACCAACGCGAGGGCGAGCGCCGCCCCGCCGCCTCCCAGCATCGTGCGCTTCATCAGTTCCTCTCCATGTGCTTTGCGAGGAGCGCGTCCTTCTCGGCCCGGACGGCCGCTCTGCGCTCTCGGTCCATTTCGACGTCGAAGTACAGCTTGCCGTCCACGTAGGTCTGCACGGCCTTGCCGAACATGCTCAGCGGATGTCCCTCCCAGACGACCACGTCGGCGTCCTTGCCCTCGTCGAGCGACCCGATCCGGTCGTCGATGCCCAGTTGAATCGCCGAGTTCAGCGTCACGAGCCGCAACGCGGGCTCCTCGTCCATGCCGCCCCACTTCATGGCCTTGGCGGCTTCTTGGTTGAGGTGCCGGATTTCCTCGTTCGAGTCGGAATTGATCGACACCAGCACGCCGCGCTCGGTCATCAGGGCCGCGTTGTGCGGAATCGCGTCGTACGCCTCGACCTTGTACGCCCACCAGTCCGAGAAGGTGGACGCGCCCGCGCCGTGCGCCGCGATCTCGTCGGCGACCTTGTAGCCCTCGAGCACGTGCTGCAACGTGCGGACTTGGAAGCCGAACTCCTCGGCCAAGCGGAGCAGTTGCAGGATCTCGTCCGCCCTGTAGGAATGGGAATGGATCCATCGGTCGCCCGTCAGGATCTCCCCGAGCGCCTCGAGCTTGAGATCGCGTCTCGGCGCCACGCCCCGGCGTCCGCCTTCCTCGTAGGCGTCCCATTCCTCCATGTACTCGCGCGTCTCCAGGAACGCTTGCCGGATCACGTCCTGGACGCCCATGCGCGTGGCCGGGTAGCGGTCCGGGTTGCGGTCGCGCTTGGTGTTCTCGCCCAGCGCGAACTTGATGCCCTTGGGCGCGTCGATGAGGAGGTCGTCGGCGTCCGCGCCCCAGCGCAGCTTGATCACCGCGTTGCCTCCGCCGACGGGGTTCGCCGAGCCGTGCAGGATGTTGATCGCCGTCACTCCCCCGGCCAGCGCGCGGTACATGGCGACGTCTTCAGGGCGGATCACGTCCTTGATCGTCACCATCGACGAGATGTTGACGGTGCCTTCATTGATGCTGGTGGCCGCCATGTGGGAGTGGGCGTCGATGATCCCCGGGGTCACGAACTTGCCCGTCGCGTCCACCACGACCGCCCCTCGCGGCGCGTCCAGGCCGGCGCCGACGCGCGCGATCTTGCCGTCGCGCATCAGGACGTCCGCGTTCTCAAGCGTTCCCCGCGACGCCGTCAGGACGGTGGCGTTGCGGATCAGGGTGACGGGATCGTCCCGGTAGGGGCCCTTGTCCGCGCTCATTTCGACGGGCGGGGCGGACGGATCGGGACCGGCGGCCGCCCTGCCTCCGCGCCCGCGGCGTCTTGGGCCCGGCCGCGTCTCCTCGCTCTGCGCGCCGGCTTCCGTCTCTGCGCCGGGGCCTTCGTCTGCCGCTTCGTCCGGGTCGGCGTCTCCGTTTGCCTCGGCCTCCTCCTCGCCCAGCTCGAACAGCTCGCCGTCCACGAAGACGGCCTCCACGCGCACGTCTTCGTCCAGCAAGCCGCCGCTGGCGACGACCACGTTGGCGATCTTGCCCTCGTCGATCGAGCCCAGGCGGTCGTCCACGCCGAAGATCTCTGCCGGCGAGAGCGTGAGCGCGCGCACGGCGTCTTCTTCCGACAGGCCCTGGGCCATGGCGCGGCGCACGGCCGGCAGCACGTCGCCGGGGCCGTTCAGGCCGCCCGAGTAGAAGGCGAACTGGACGCCTTGGGCCGCCAGCACGCCCGGCGTGGTCGGCGCGCGGTCGTAGAAGCGCAGTTGCTCGAGCGTCGGTTCGGCCTCGGGATCGCCGTCCCTGGCGGGCTCGGGCCAGTCGAGGTCGACCAGGGCCGGGATGCCGTGCTCCGCCAGCAGGTTGGCCGCGGCGTACGCGCCCTGCGCCCCGTACAGGATCGGCGTGACGCCCATCTCGCGCGTCGTGCGGATGGCGCGCCCGACGTCGGAGCGGCTGTTGGCGGGGAAGAGCGCCGGCCATCCCTCGGCGAACTGCGTCCGCACGGGCTCGAGCGAGATGTCCCACTCGGGCCGGCGCTTGCCTGCCGGATCGTCGTTGTAGTCGGCCCACACGTCGCGGTAGTGCATGGCGTCGTAGTAGAACTGCTTGAGATAGGCCAAGACGCCCATGGAGCTGCCCGGATAGCCCGTGTAGGTGCGCGAGCGGTCCTGCAGGTTGATCCGCATCCCGACCGGCGTCGCCACCACCATCTCGCGCGGGTGTCCGAACGATCCGAGGTTGAGGACGGCGGCCTGCCCGGCGATCAGCCCCGCGTGGCGAGTGCTGACCACGCTGGTGAAGCCGGCTTCGCGCCAGCTCTGGAACCGGCCGTCGTTGCCGTCGATGTCGTCGGCGGCCGTGAGCCACGACGACGTTCCGGGCCGGTCCTCCGGTCCCCACGAGTGTGGACGCGGTTGGCTTCCCCCGGCGCCCGGCGGGCCGCCGCCCCCGAAGGCGCGCCGCAAGGTGGGCTCGGTCCCGTGCCCGAGCGTGGTGAAGGCGTCGATCATGCCGGGATAGACGGTCTTGCCGGCGCCGTCCAGGACCCAGGCGCCGGCCGGCACGGCGATGTTGGCGCCGACGGCGACGATCAGGCCGTCGTCGATCACCACGGCGCCGTCGTCGATCACCGCGCCCGAGACGGTGACGACGCGGGCCCCCTCGATGGCGTAGAGCCGCAGGCCGTCGGGACGCGTGGGGCGCGGTTGGGCCGAGAGCACGGCGGGCGCGACCACCAGCGCCGCGAGGACGCCGGCGAGCGCCCGGCCCGCCCGCAGGCGGCAACGGGACGGTCGGATGGCTGGCTGCATGAACGATCCTCCTGGATTGGGACTCGCGAGCCGCCGCCTGCCGAACTCCGGCGGGCCGCGGTCGCACGGACCGGAAAGAGTACGACGGTGGAGGCCTTTCCGCCAGGGCGAAGGCGGGCGTCAATGCCGGATCCGGCTTGTTGGCTTGGGCCACCCCGGTTTGGGCCCGGCCTGCTCAACCGGTGACGTGGGCGCAGGCCAGCGAGAGCCTCTTGATGGCGTCTGGTGAGGTCGCTAGCTTTCCTGGCGTCCGTGAGATCGTCCGAACCCCAAACCGAAGAGGTGCCCAATGAAACCCATGATCTCGTCGTTGTTCCCGGCCACCGCGTACCGTCGCGCTGATCCGCAGGGCTAGCGCAGGACGAACGGTTGCCACAAGAGCTGCAGCTGGAGCCGGAAGGCGTGGCGGTTGTCGATTGGCGCAACCGTATCGGCGGCTTTGCTGCTCGGTGCTCCGGCCGTTCATGTTCCCGCGCAGGAAAGGTGCGACGCCACGTGCGTGAATACTGTGCCGACGGGAGAAGACTCATACATATGCGAAGAGGACGTAGAAACGAGAATCATAATCTCGGATGACTCGATCATCATTATTACGACAATAACTGTGGAGTGTATACGTGCATCAGAATACACACTGAAGAAACTGCTCAGTTAACGGAGTGATATAGTATCGCCGTGAAGATCGCTCCCAGGTGGTGCCTGACAATCCATAGGCCTTGCTCGTGGTGTTTTCTTGTATTGTCAGTGCTTCTCGCCGGCTGCGATGAGAAACGCAACGTGGAGTCGGACATGCCATTGGTCGCCGTCGTCGAACACGTGTTTTCCGTCGGCGGCGCCAATGGCGAGGCGTGGGCGTCGTTCAATAAGATTGGCAGTCTGGCATTTGACGCATCGGGAAACTGGGCGATCTTGGATCCCGTCCAGAGGCGGCTCGTGGCAGTGGCTCCCAACGGAAGCTTTCGATGGGAAGTTGCGCGCACGGGCGAAGGTCCGGGGGAATTTCGGACCCCGTTGATGTTGAATGCGTTGCCCGGCGGACACGTTGCGGTGTACGACTCCGGACACAAATCTCTGCTCGTGTTCAGGGCCGATGGCGAATTCATGGAGCAGCATCCGATCCACCATGAGTCGCTGGAGGATTCGAACGATCGAGGAGCCCGGCAGGTCCGCCGGGATGCGAAGGGTTTTTGGACTCTTCCCGATGGCCGCCTATTGATGGCCGGCAGATCTGGCGATGCCCATGCCAAGCCAATCGACATCTACTCCTGGGATGACGGACGCAGCAACTTCTATTCCGCATGGCGAATGCCAACGACTGTCGGAGAAGGAACGACAAACCTTGGGAACCCTCTGCCCAATACAACGTTGCTTGTCGCGCGCCCGAAACCCGTGTTTTCTCCTCCTTTGCTCGTGGACGTCTTGTCTGACGGACGCGTGGCAGTAGTGGATTCCATCGGTTACCGCGTCAAGATTATATCAACCACGGGCGCCGTTTCCGGCGTTCTGGAGCGGGCAATTTCGCCGCTGGACGTGACGGCAAGAATGAAGCGTGAACTTCGGAGCCGGGAAGCACAGCGATCTGCACGACCCGCCGTCCTTGGTCTTTCGCACCGCTCCCGAGAGGAAGTCGCCGCGATCAGTGCCGCACTTGCGCGCCACGAGCGTGAAGCGGCGAGCCGGATGAGCTTCGCCGAACAGATTCCGGTCATTCAGGCCCTGGCGGTGGACTCCGAAGATCGCGTCTGGGTTGCTCGCGCGGGCCGCGGCGGGGCCGCCGACGGACCCACCGACGTGTTTGCTTCAAGCGGCGAGTACATGGGCACGTTGGCCGCCGCCGACATTCGAATTCCGGCGGCCTTCGGCCCCGGGGGACTGATGGCGTACGTGGAGAAGGACGTGTTCGACGCGCCGGTCCTCCGCATGATGCGGTTGTTGCGACTGGAGCGGGCCGGTGCCCCGGGCGGTTGACGAGATGCCGTGGTTCTGGACCCCGAGTGCCTCCACGCCACCGAGGCGTGCGCTTGGGCCCGGACGCGTTTGCCCCGGCGCAGGCCGGGCTCCGCACGGTGAGCTCGGCGCGTTTCGCATGGTCAAAGTTCGCTTTGGCGTGGACGCGGGACTCCGCGTAGGTCCGGCGGCTGGCTCGAGGGGTCGTCGGCACCGCGCCGTTTCGGCGTCGCGCCGCCACCTTTCGTCCCCGGCCTTCTGCGCGCACGGAAGTACGGCGACTCGGCAACGCATGCTCGTCAAGTGGGGCGAGGCCGGCTCCTGGGCGCGCAGAAGCCGGCGGGGCGGCTTGGGCTCGGCCTTGCCGGTCCGGCCGCGGTGGGAGCGTAGGGCTCCGCGCGCCTTTAGACCGCGCGCGTCGCCCGCACGGGCGCAACGTCGTCGCGCCTTTGAGGAAGGCCGACCCCGGCCCGCGACGCGGCGCGCGCTCCGTTGCGCGGCCGCTCCGTGACCGAGCAGGGGGCGGCCCTCCGTCGGCCAGAGTCGCTCCGGCTTCGCGGTCGGGCGGCCGATCGATGGCTTCGCCGGCATTCCTTATTTTTGGCCTCCGGGGCGCTTAGCTCAGCCGGTCGAGAGCGCCTGCCTTACAAGCAGGAGGCCGCTGGTTCGAATCCAGCAGCGCCCATCTTGGCCGTCGGCGGCGGCCGTCTTCGGCCCCGCCGGATCGCCCCGGCTTGCCGGGACCGCGCGCGCCCGAATCTTGAACGGGGGCTGGTCTTGGCTATATTTCCAGGTTGGCCGCGGCGCGTTCGCGGCTCTCCGCAAGTGGCACACTCAACCCTGAAGAGAAGAGAATGCACGCACGAACGAACTCCAGTACGGCTACGCTCTCGTGGCTGGCGGTCTTGGCCGTCTTGGCCGCTCCGGCGGCTGCGTCCGCTCAAGGGACTCTCCGCGGTTCCGTCGAGACCGAGACCGGCGCCGCGTTGCCCGGCGCGCAGGTCGTGTTTCCGGACCTGGGCCTCGCGGGCACGGTTGGCCCCGGGGGCGCCTACCAGATCACCGGCATTCCGGCAGGCACCCATCAAGTCCAAGCCAGGTCGCTGGGGTACCAGACCGCCAGCGCCGAGGTCGCGATCGCTTCCGGCGAGACCCTCACCCTCGACTTCAGCCTCGAAGCCGCAACCATCGCGTTGGAAGGCATCGTGGCGGTGGGAACGCGCGCCCGGCCCCGGGCCGTCACGGAGTCGGCGGTGCCCGTGGACGCCATCGCGTCCGCCGACTTCGTGAACCAAGGCGAGACGGACCTCAGCAACCTGCTCCGCAACATCGCCCCGTCGTACAACGTCAACATGCAGCCGATCAGCGACGCGGCGACGATTTCGCGCCCGGCCAGCCTGCGCAACCTGGCTCCGGACCACACGCTGGTGCTCGTCAATGGCAAGCGGCGCCACAGGGGCGCGATCATCACGTGGCTGGGCAACGGCGTGGCCGACGGCGCGCAGGGCGCCGACATCGCGGTCATTCCGGCCATCGCGTTGCGCCAAGTCGAGATTCTGCGCGACGGCGCGTCGGCCCAGTACGGCTCCGACGCCATTGCCGGCGTCATGAACTTCCAGCTCCGCGACGACCGGGACGGCAAGCTCCGCTTCGAGGCGAAGACCGGGGCGTATCCCTTCCACGGCGACGGCGAGGCCCATTCCTTCGCGGGCAACGTCGGGCTCCCGATCGGCGAGACCGGGTTTCTCAACCTCAGCGCCGAGTACGGCAACGTGAACCCGACGGACCGCAGCGTCCAGCGCAACGACGCGCTGCTCCTCATCGGCGCGGGCAACAGCTCGATCCGCAATCCGGCCCAGATCTGGGGCTCGCCCCACGTCGAGGACGACCTGAAGCTGTGGGCCAACTACGGCATCTTCCTGGGCGACAACACGCAACTCTACGGCCACGGCAACTACGCCAGCCGGAAGGTGACCGGCGGGTTCTTCTTCCGCAATCCCAACACGCGCGGCGCGGTGTTCAGCGGCGACGGCGGCGAGACCTTGCTCATCGGCGACATGCTGGACGCCCAGGACGGCGTGCTGGACGGCTCGGCCAACTGCCCGGTGGTCAAGATCACGCGGGGCGTGCCCGACCCCGACGCGCTCAAGAAGGTCTTCGACGACGACAACTGCTTCTCCTTCCAGGAACGCTTTCCCGGCGGCTTCACGCCCAATTTCGGCGGCGACGCCGTCGACGCGTCGGTCGTCGGGGGCCTCAAGGGCGCGTTCGGCGACTTGGAATGGGACGCGAGCGTCGGTTGGGGCAGGAACCACGCCGACTTCTTCATCTACAACACGGTCAACGCTTCCCTGGGTCCGGCGACGCCAACCAGCTTCGATCCCGGCGACTACATCCAGGAAGACCTCAACCTCAACCTCGATCTGACGTACGCCGCCAGCGACATGGTGAACCTTGCCGGAGGCGTGGAGCGGCGGGAAGAGGGCTTCGAGATCGTGCAGGGCGAACAGGCTTCGTGGACGTTCGGTCCGCTGGCGGACCAGGGCTTCAGCGCCGCGTCCAACGGGTTCCCCGGCTTCAGCCCCATCGCGGCCGGCAGTTGGACGCGATCGAACATCGCGGTGTACGCCGACCTCGAGCTTCGCGACCCGGACGCCGACCTGTGGACGGTGGGCGCGGCCGTGCGCTTCGAGGACTTCTCCGACTTCGGATCGACCACCAACTTCAAGTTCGCCGCCCGGTACGGCTTCAGCGAGAACTTCGCGCTGAGAGGCAGCGCCAGCACGGGCTTCCGGGCCCCGACCACCGGCCAGCAGAACGCCTTCAACGTGTCCACGGTGTTCGACACGGATCTGGGCGACTTGGTCAACCGAGGCACGATTCCTTCGACCTCGGCGATCGCCGCGACCCGGGGCGGGAAGCAGCTGCAGCCCGAGCAGTCCGTGAACATTGCAGTGGGCGCCGTCGCCGAGGCCGGCGACCTGGCCTTCACGATCGACTACTTCAACATCAGCCTCACCGACCGGCTGTCGCAGACCCAGACGTTCAGCCTCTCGGACGCCGACGTCGAGCAGTTGGTCTCCGAAGGCATCACGAGCGCCCGCAACTTGCGCGACTTCCGGTTCTTCACCAACGACTTCGACACCAGGACCCAGGGCGTCGACGTCGTGGCGACCTACACGCCGGAGTCGCTCGAAGGCAACACGAGCCTCACCTTCCTGTACAACTTCACCGACACCGACGTCACGACGCCCAGTTCGGAAACGCTGGGCGAGACCCGCATCCGGCAGCTGGAGGAGGCGCTCCCGCGGGACCGCTGGAACGTTGCGCTCAACCAGTTCGCGGGCGACTGGCGCCTTCTCGGCCGCATCAGCTGGTACGGCGGCTGGTTCGACGGCGAGATCGCCAGCCAAGCGTACGACGGCGGGGCCACCATGGACTTGGAGGCCGAGTATTCGTTGAACGAGGCCACAAGCTTCACGCTCGGCGGCCAGAACGTCCTCAACAAGCTGCCGGCAGGGGTCCCCACTCCGGCGAGCGTCGGCAACCGGTACAGCGAGTACACGCCGTGGGGCTTCAACGGCGCCTACTTCTACGCGCGAGTGAAGCACGAGTTCGCCTGGTAGGGACGGACCGAACGGGGTCGTGCGGCCAGCGCCCCGAATGAGCAAGGCCATGCGGCTCGCCACGCTGTCGTTCGGCGTGGCGGCCGCAGCCTTGCCTCGCGGCGCCGGCGCCGTGCAGGGCGTGCTCGAAGGAGCGGTGCGCAGTTCCGAGACCAACGAGCCGCTCGAGGGCGCGCACGTTGCGCTGGACGAGATGCGGTTGGCGGGCACGACGGGCGCCGGCGGCGTCTTCAGGATCAGCGACGTTCCCGCCGGCAGCCACTTCGTCGAAGTCCGGCTCCTCGGCTACCGGTCCGTGCGGCGGACCGTGCGGATCGTGGACGGTGCGGCGGCGCGGCTGGACGTCGCGCTCGACGGAACCGCCTTGGCGCTGGAAGGCATCGTCGCCGTGGGCAGCCGCGCGCGGCCCCGGACGGCGACCGAGTCCATGGTGCCCATCGACGCGATCCCGCCCGCCGACTTCGAGGAGCAGGGCGAGACCGACTTGGGCGACCTGTTGCGGACGGTCGTTCCCTCGTTCCACCTGAATCCGGAGGCCCGCGGCGACGCGGCCACGATCGTGCGTCCCGCCAACCTGCGGGGCTTGGCGCCCGACCACACCCTGGTGCTCGTCAACGGCAAGCGCAGGCACCGGGCCGCCGTGATCACCTGGATCGGCAACGGCGTGTCGGACGGCGCGCAGGGGGCGGACGTGTCGGCGGTTCCGGCGATCGCGCTCCGCCAAGTCGAGGTGCTGCGCGACGGAGCCTCCGCGCAGTACGGATCGGACGCCATCGCCGGCGTCGTCAACTTGCAGCTTCGCGACGACCGGTCCGGAGGCCGCATGGAGGTGCGCGGCGGCGGATTCGGCGACGGCGACGGCGAGGCGTGGACGGTCGCGGGCAACGTGGGCCTGCCGCTGGGCCGCACCGGATTCGCCAACCTCAGCGCGGAGTACGGGAACAGCAATCCGACCAGCCGCAGCGTGCAGCGAGCCGACGCCGCGCTTCTCGTGGCCAACGGCAACGAACACATCCGCGACCCCGCGCAGATCTGGGGCGCCCCCAAGATGGAGGACGACCTCAAGCTCTGGGGGCACTTCGGCGGCGGCCTGGGCGACAGGACCAGGCTCTACGGCCACGCCGGATACGCGAGCCAGACCGTGACCGGCGGCTTCTACTTCCGCAACCCGAACACGCGCGCGGGCGTCTTCAGCCTGGACGGAGGCGAGACGCTGCTGATCGGCGACCTGCTGGACGCCCAGGACGGCGTGCTCGACGGCACGGCGGGATGCCCCGTCGTTCGGGTGACGAACGGCGTGCCCGATCCGGCCGCGATCGCCCGCGTCTTCGCCGACCCGAACTGCTTTTCTTTCCAGGAGCGCTTTCCGGGCGGCTTCACGCCCCAGTTCGGCGGGGACGCGGTGGACGCGTCGGCGCTGGCGGGCGTCCGGGGCGAGACGGCGGGCGGACTGCAGTGGGACGCCAGCGTCGGATGGGGCTCCAACGAAGTCGACTTCTTCATCTACAACACCGTCAACGCGTCGCTCGGGCCGGAGACGCCCACCGAGTTCGATCCGGGCCTCTACCGGCAACGCGAGGTCAACGTCAACGTGGACGCCGCCTACGCCACCGGCGATCTGCTGAGCGTGGCCGCCGGCGCGGAGTGGCGGCGCGAGACGTTTCGGATCGGACTCGGCGAGGACGCCGCCTGGCGGCAGGGGCCGCTGGCCCGACAGGGCTTCAGCTCGGGCTCGAACGGCTTTTCGGGGTTCAGCCCCATCGCGGCGGGCGAGTGGAGCCGGGCCAACTACGCGGTCTACGCCGACGCCGAGCTGGGCGGGGAAGACCTGCCCTGGGAGGGCGGGGCGGCCGTCCGCCTCGAGGACTTCCAGGGCTTCGGCAGAACGGTCAACGGCAAGCTGGCCGCGCGCTACCAAGTCGCCCGCACTCTGGCCTTGCGCGGCAGCGCCAGCACCGGGTTTCGGGCGCCCACGCCGGGCCAGCAGAACGCCTTCAACGTGTCCACGGAGTTCGACCGCGAACTCAACGATCTGGTCAACAACGGCACGATTCCGTCCACGTCGCGCGTGGCGGCGCTCCGGGACGGCCGGCCGCTGGAGCCCGAGCGCTCGTTCAGCCTGGGGTTCGGGGCCGCCTTCGAGTCGGGCTCGTTGCGCGTGACGGCCGACTACTTTCGGATTGCCGTCTCCGACCGCTTGGCGCTCACCCGGCCGTTCGTTCTGAACGCGGAAGAACGCAAGACGCTCGAGGCCGAGGGCATCACGAGCGCCGCCAATCTCCAGAACTTCCGTTTCTTCACCAACAACTTCGAGACGAGGACCCAAGGGGTGGACGTGGTGGCCTCGTTCGCCTTGCCGATCATGGACGGCATCGAGCTCAGCCTGGCCTTCAACCACACGCGGACCCGCGTCGTCGCCTACGATCCCTCGGTGCTCGACGACGAGCGCATCCGCCAGCTCGAGGAGGGACTTCCCCGCACGCGCTGGCTTTACACGGCCAAGCATGCCCTGGGACCGGTTCGCCTGCTCGGACGGATCAGCTACTACGCCGGCTGGTTCGACGCCCGCGACGCCCGCAGCTACCCCGGCGCGCCCTTGCTGGACTTGGAGGCTGCGTATGCCTTCGCCGACGGACTCACGCTCACGGCCGGGGCGCAGAACGCGCTCAACCGGCACCCCGAGCGCAATCCGCATGCCGACCGCGCCGGCAACTTGTACGGCTTGAATTCCCCGTTCGGCACCAGCGGCGGCTTCTACTACGTTCGGCTCGGGTACCGGTGGGACTAGGCCGAGGGCCGCGGCCGGCGGCCGACCCGTCCCGAATCGACTATCCGGCCGTCGCGACGCCGGTCCAGCACGAACCGCCGTCCGCCGCCCGCCGCAAGCCACGCAAGGCCAGGGAACGACGTCCCCTGTGGAGCTTGCCGTTTCGCTTGGTGGGCGCGGTCCTTCTGGCGGCCGGGCTGGCCGTTCTTCCGTTCTACTGCCTGATCCGCGGGGGCGTCTTCGCGTACCGGCAATGGGACTTGGGCACGTGGCCTGCCCTGATGTTGTCGGCGTTCGGGACGGCCCTCGTCCTCGTCCTCTACGCATGCATTCTGGGATGGCGCACTCGTGCGCCCAGGTACATTCGAGGGCTGCTCCGGCAACTGGGCGTCGCGCTGGCCGTCGCGTACGTCGTGTACGCGCTGGTCTACGTGGCCGCGGCCAATTTCAAGTCGGAAGAGGTGCGCGCCGAATACGCGACGGTTCATCCCCTGCTTCGGCTGGCGGCGAGCACGCTGATCCTGGTGGACGGCGAGGCGGTCGTCACCGACGCCGGGAGGACCCGGGACGACTACCAGCTCATGGGCCTCACGCCCCGCGAAGCGTCCCTGCACTTCGCCCAGGAGACCGGATTCGTCCACGCCATCGACCTGCGGACCCGGGGACGCTCCGAACTCTGGAACCGATCCGTGGAGCTCGCCTTCTGGGCGATGGGATTCCACGCGCTTCGCCATGTCGGCACGGCCGATCACCTGCACGTCTCGTTGCGATTGCCGGAATGAGACCCGAGCACGGCCCGCGAGCGTCGAGGCCGGTGGTGCGAATTCGCTCGCGGGCGTCGCACGAGTCGGAAGCTGGACTCGCCTAGTTCTCGCCCTCCATCTCCGCCGCCACTTCCTGAGCCCGGTCCAGCGCCCGGAGCAGGTTCCCGCTCCAAATCTGGGCGATCTCTTCCTCCGAGTAGCCGCGCCGGACCAGCTCGAGCGTCACGTTGAACGTCTCCGACGCGTCCTGCCATCCGTCGATGCCTCCGCCTCCGTCGAAGTCCGAGCTGATGCCCACATGCTCGATGCCGATCAGGTTGACCATGTAGTCGACGTGGTCGACCAGGTCGGACACGCTCGCCGTCTCGCTTTCGCCGCGAACGTAGGCGTCCAGCGCCACCGTCTGGACGACGCCTCCGTTCTCGGCCACGGCGCGCAGCTGCTCGTCGTCCAGGTTGCGGCTGTGGTCGGTGAGCGCGCGCGCCGACGAATGCGACGCGACGACTGGGGCGCGGCTCAGCGCGATCATCTCCATGATGGCGGCCTTGGACGGATGCGAGATGTCGATCAGCATGCCCAGGCGGTTGAGTTCGGCCACCGCTTGGCGCCCCAGGTCGCTCAGCCCCCCGTGCAGCCATTCGCCGTCCGCTTCGCCGGTGTGCGAGTCCGAGAACTGGCTGTGGCCGTTGTGCGACAGCGACACGTAGCGGGCGCCGCGCGAGTGGAACTCCTCGAACCGGGCGAGATCGAGCCCGGCAGAGTACGCGTTCTCGACGCCGATCATCGCGACGCGCTTGCCGGTGGCGGCGATGCGGCGCACGTCGTCGGACGTGTACGCGAGTTCGATGCGGTCCGGGGCGATCTCCTCGGCCAGCCGGTGGATCGCGTCGAACTTGTCGATCGCGTTGTCGTAGGCGGCGGCGTAGCCCTCGTCCGTCAGTTCGCCTTGGCGGGTGTAGACGACGAGCCACGCGACGTCGAGGCCGCCCGCCTCCATCTTGGGCAACGTGACCTGCGTGGGCAGGTCCATCGTGTAGTTCCGGTCGGCCGTGAAGTTGTCCGTGTTGATGTCGGCGTGCGTGTCCAGAGCGATCACGCGCTCGTGGATGTCGCGCGCGCGGGCCACGAGGTCCTCTTCCGACTCGGGCGTGCCGTTCTCCGCGCCATCGTCCGGGGGCGCGCACGCGGCGGCCGCAACGAGCAGGAAGCCGCCGGCCAAGGCGAAGGGGATGCGAACGGGGCGAGGCGCTGTCATCGTGTTGCTCGTCCAGGGTTGAAGGGCTTGGGGACGCCGCGCGGCGATGCGACGGGAACGTGCGCGGCCAAAGCGAGTCCATGGAGGCCGGCTGCCGGCATGTGGCGAGGCGGACTCCGGTCCCAAGATACTGCGATCGGGCCGGGCGCGCGTCCCGGGCAGGCTCCAAAGACTTCTTGGGACTTCCGTGGCAGCGAAGCGCGCAGGGATGGCGCGGGTGCCTATGGCTCACGATTGTTGGGCACGGTCGGCCTCACCGTCGCCCGGTAGACCACCACCTCGGGGTAATCGATGGTCCGCCAAGCTGCGATCAAGTCGCCGGGCTCTTCCCTTGTTTCGGTGGGCGTCGTAGGATGGAGGAGAGCGACGGCGTGACTCTGGGAGCGAGGAGAGGCGGATGGAACTGCGGGCGTGGGTGGAGCGGCTGATGGGTCTGGGGCCGGAGTGGCGGATCGAGCGGGTGGACGAGGACTCGGAGCGGCAGGAAGCGCGGGTGGTGCTGGCGCGCGAGGCGGGTTCGGCGTTGCGGTGTCCGGAGTGCGGGCGGGCGTGTCCGGGCTACGACGCGCGGCGGCGGGAGTGGCGGGGGCTGGACGCGTGGGGGTACAAGACGTTCGTGGTGTACGACGTGCCTCGGGTCGAGTGTCCGGAGCACGGGGTGATGACGACGCGGGTGCCGTGGGCGGAGGGGCGGTCGAGGTACACGGCGGCGTTCGAGTCGCTGGCGATCGGCTGGCTTCGCGAGGCGAGCGTGCTGGCGGTGTCGCGGCGGCTGCGCTTGAGCTGGACGGCGGTCGACGGGATCATGGAGCGCGCGGTGCGGCGGGGCTTGGCGCGGCGCGAGACGCGCGCGGCGCGGCGGCTGAGCGTGGACGAGACGTCGTTCAAGCGGGGCCACCAGTACGTGACGGTGGTGTCGGACTCGGACACGAAGGACGTGCTGCACGTGGCGCCGGGCCGCGGCCGCGAAGCGCTGGAGGCGTTCTACCGCAAGGTGGGCAAGCGGCGGCTGGCGGCGGTCGAGAGCGTGTCGATGGACATGTGGCGGCCCTACGTGGCGGCGACGGAGGCGTGGGTGGCCGGCGCGCGGCGCAAGACGGCGTTCGACCGCTTTCACGTGGCCAAGCATCTGGGCGACGCGGTGGACAAGGTGCGGCGCGCCGAGCACAAGGAGCTGCAGGCCGCGGGCAACGCCGTGCTGGCGGGCACGCGCTGGCAGTGGCTCCGGGGCGCTCGCAAGAAGACGCACGCCGAGAAGCTGGCGTTCGCCGAGCTGCGCAAGAGCGTCGAGCGCACGTCGGAGGCCTGGGCGCTCAAGGAGGCGGCGGCGAAGCTGTGGGGATACCGCAGCCGCGGCTGGGCGGAGTCGGCATGGTTGCGTTGGCTGCAATGGGCGTCGGCCTCCGGGCTCGCCCCGGTCAAGAAGGCGGCGGCGATGGTCCGGACGCACCTGTGGGGCATCGTCAACGCTGTCGTTCTCAACGCGACCAACGGCCCGGCCGAGGGCGTCAACAGCCGCATCCAGGCCGTCAAGGCCCGGTGCCGCGGCTTCCGCAACCAGGACCGCTTCGCCGCCGCCATCCTCTTCCACCTCGGCGGCCTCGACCTCGCTCCGCGCCCCGCCCAGCTCTGAGCTCCCGTGTCCGTCCCCCTGCCCGCTCCGATTCCACGCCTCCCCACCACATCAGGCGAAGAGCCAAGTCGCCGTTGCTGCTCGTTGGTATGACGGGCCCGTCCAACTCGATCTCCGCCGCCACGACGCAATCGTCTGTGACCACCTGAAAGACGATGGCGCCGGCGACCGGATCACGAACCGCATTGAGAAGCAAGCCGCCCGGCAGTGCCACCAGCGAAGCCGCGGAGCGCACGTATCTGTTCCACTGGAGTCTGATGCTGAGTCCCTCCTGCACCACCACGTCTTCGGGGGCCGTCGTCCAACTCGCCGGTCCTCGGCAGATGCGTCGGACGCGGAAGTCGTCGTCAAGCCACCAAACGCTCCAAGGGCTCTTGTTGGAGTAGGCAAAGCCGGTTGGCGTCCGCGCCAGTCTTCCGCCAAGCAGGCTCCCCACGTACATCGGAAGATTGGACGGATCGATCTGCGGTCCTGCTGTACGCAGAACGGCGCCCTTCTTGTCCAGCACCTTGATGGGGCGTTGTTCCCCCGCCGTCATGGCAGTCACCACGATGCGGTCCGGCTCCAGCGCGGTCATGGAGTTGACTACCCACGGCGGCGTGACGACGGAACGCCGGACAAAGGCCAGATCGGGCGAAAAGACGTGGATGCGCGACTGTCCCGAATCCCACACGTAGACCGAGTCGCTCGCGTCCACCACGATCCTCGACGGCGCGGAGAATTCGCCGGGGCCCTCGCCTTCTCGGCCGACCGTTCGGACGTACGACCCGTCGGCTTCGAAGACCTTGAAGTGGTGCATATAGTTGTCCGTGACCAACAACCGTCCGCGATTGTCCCACGCAACGTCGGATATGCGGCCGAACGAACTCTCGTCGTCCGCAAGCGACCCTATGGCCAGCACTTCTTCAAGGCGCAGGGACAGCGCCTCGTCTCCCTGGGCCCGCCGGACCCGTTGGATCTCTTGGAGCGACGCGGTGCCCGGTGAAGGAATCGCCACCAGCCCGTACAGAGCCAAGGCGTTCTTGAAGGCCCTTCGGGGCCAGCGACGTGACTGATCGGTCATTGGAGCACCTTTCTCCGCGCGTGTTGGACACGGCCTCCGGCCCACCGCCCAGTTGATGGGCCGCGGGCCGGAGGCCGCTTGCTCAGTCCTGGGTGGCCAGGACTCGCGTCTTCTCGCGCAACGCCGTTGCTCTAGCCTTCGAAACATAGCGTTGCACGACGATTCCGGCACAGTTCCGAGCCACCGCTATGCCGGATGGCAGGACCTCCCACGACACTCCGGTCGTGGGCACGGCGCCTGCCCGCCCGTCGGCGTCGATGCCTGCTATGGGAGCTAGCGCCTTGCCGTCCCGGGCGAAGATCGCCCGATCCAGGCTTGCGGCCATTTTTGGTTGGCATCGGTATACGTAGCACCCGTCGCCGCTGGCGTAGCATGCCGATCCGTTCCCGTCGTTCCTGCTGCAACCGCACGCATTCTCATCGCATTCGCACCTCATGGTGCACTGGGCGGCTGCCTCCGACGGGGCGACCGTGGCCCCGACGCCGATGGCGACCACTCCCGCGAGGAGCAGTTTGGTGAGGAACTGCATTTGTGAGACCTTTCTTCTGGAGATGGCGGCAGCGGCCCGAAGACGCTCGGCCGCGCCTTTGCGGCACTGCGTTCCAGCAACTTCCGTGCCAACTTCACCAGGAATCGCAAGTCGTTGATGAATAATGAGTTACAAGATCCAGACGCAAGACCGCTTCCCACGACCGTCGCAGGCTTCGGACGCTACTGTCCTCCAATTGGGATACTTCGAGTTCGGACGGGCACTCAAGTTGCTGGACGGCCCCGAGGCGCGCTGGCGGGACGCGGGAGGCGAACGGGAACCGGCCCTTGTCACCCGTCGCCGCATGTGGTAGAATCCGGTTCCTCTCCTCCGGCAGGATTCCCCCAATGATTGGTGCCTGAACCATGGCAGTCGTGTCGAGTCCCGTAGGCCGCCCGTCCCTTTTCGGGGCCGCGCGAGCCGCCGCCGCGGCGAGCTTGCGCGCGCCGGCCTTGGCCTTGCCGCTGCTCGTGGCCGGCCTGCTTGCCGCTCCGTCGCTGAAAGTGCTTCCGCTTGCTGCCCGAGCGCAGGAAGTCGGCGCGCCCGTCGCCGAACTGGAGCGCTGGGAGAGCCGCCACGCGATCGAGGTCGCCGGCGAGACCGTCGAATACGACGCCGTGGTGGCCGGGATCGCTCTGACGGACGACCAAGGCGCGGCGGCCGCCGAGCTCTACTACACGGCGTACTTCCGCACGAACGGTGCCTCTTCGGCCGACCGGCCCCTCGTCTTCGCCTACAACGGCGGGCCCGGATCGGCGTCCTTCTGGCTCCACATGGGCATCATGGGGCCGCGCCGCGTCGTCACTCCGGAGGTCGGCCCCCAAGGCGCGCCGCCCTATCCGCTGGAAGACAACGCCTACACGATCCTGGACTTGGCCGACATCGTCATGGTCGATCCCGTCGGGACGGGCTTCAGCCGCACGCTGGGCGACACGCCGGGCGCCGACTACTGGGGCATCGACGAGGACGCGCGGTCGCTGGCGCAGTTCGTCCGGCGCTTTCTGTCGGAGCACGATCGCTGGAACTCGCCGCGCTACCTGCTCGGCGAGAGCTATGGGACCACGCGGTCCGCCGTCCTGGCCCGGCATCTGCAACGGGCCAACGTCGATCTGAACGGGATCGTCCTGGTCTCGTCCGTCCTGCAGTTCAACACGATCCAATTCGCGCCCGGAGACGACCTGCCCTACATCGTGAACCTGCCCGCCTACGCGGTCGCCGCCAACTACCTCGGCGCGCTCCCCGGCGGCAAGCGGGACGACCTGGAAGCGTTCATGGCCGAAGTCGAGACCTGGGCGCTCACCGACTACGCGACGGCCTTGCTCGCCGCCGGCGGCTTGGACCCGGCGACTCGCGAGCGCGTGGCCGCCCGGATGCGCGACTACACCGGCCTGAGCCTGGACTTCATCGAGAAGTCCGATCTGCGCGTGACGGCGCCCGCGTTCGAAGCCGAGCTGCTGCGCGACCAGGGAAAGGTCGTCGGCAGGCTCGACGCCCGGTTCACGGGACCGGCCGGCGACGTGTTGCAGACCCGCCCCTCGCACGATCCCCAGTCCACCGCGATCAGCTCGGCCTACACGTCCGCCTTCAACAGCTACGTGCGCGCCGAGCTGGGCTACGACGGCGACCGGGAATACGTGCCCAGCGGAGGCGTGCGCGACTGGAACTGGGGCCGGCAGGGCGGCGGCGGCGCGTTCGTGCGCGGGGGCGGCACCCCCAACGTGGCCCCCGACTTGGCCGAGGCGATGAAGCGGAACCCGCAGCTCGAAGTCCTCTTGATCAACGGCATCTACGACTTGGCGACCCCCTACTTCGCGGCGGTCTGGACGATGGACCGGATGAGCCTGCCGCCGGACTTGCGCGACAACATCGAGCGCGCCGACTTCGCCGCCGGGCACATGATGTACGTGGAGGAGTCGCTGCTGCCGCAGTGGAAGGAAGTCCTGGACGCGTTCATCCTGCGCACGTCGGGCGGGGGCGCGCCGCCGGCGACGGACTGAGCGGGGCTCGGAAATGGAATACGCGCGCCTGGGCGGGAGCGGCTTGCTGGTCTCGCGGATCGCCTTGGGCTGCATGAGCTTCGGCAGCAAGCGATGGCGGCCCTGGGTGCTCGAGGAGGACGAGGCGATGCCGTTCTTCCGCCGCGCGGTCGAGCTGGGCGTCAACTTCTTCGACACGGCGGACGTGTACTCGGCGGGCGCCAGCGAAGAAATCACCGGCAAGGCCGTGCGCGAATTCGCCGTGCGCGAAGAGGCCGTGGTGGCCACCAAGGTGCGCCTCAAGATGGGCGACGGGCCGAACCGCGCGGGACTGTCGCGCAAGCACGTGATCCAGTCGTGCGAAGCCAGCTTGCGGCGGCTGGGCCTGGAGCGGATCGACCTCTACCAGATCCACCGGGCCGATCCCGACACGCCCGTCGAGGAAACGCTGGCCGCGCTCGACCAGCTCGTGCGCGACGGCAAGGTGCTGTACCTCGGCGCCAGCTCGATGTTCGCGTGGGAGCTGATGAAGGCCCTTTCGGCCTCGGAGCGGGCCGGCTGGGCCAAGTTCGTGTCGATGCAGAACCACTACAACTTGGTCTACCGCGAGGAGGAGCGGGAAATGCTGCCGCTCTGCGCGGACCAGGGGATCGGCGTGATTCCGTGGTCGCCGCTGGCGCGCGGACTGCTGGGAGGCAAGCGGGTGCGGGGCGATCACGGGACATCGGCCCGGGACGAGTCGGACGCGCCGCTGGCGAACGAACTGTACGACCAGGATTCGGACTGGGACGTGGTCGCCGCGACGGTGCGCGTGGCCGGCCGCCTGGGCGTTGCCCCGGCGCAGGTGGCCCTGGCTTGGCTGCTCGGCCGGCCCGCGGTCGCGGCGCCCATCGTGGGATTCACCCGCCTGGACCAACTGGACGAAGCGGCCGCCGCCGTGGACGTCGAGCTCTCGGCGGACGACTGCGCCGAGCTGGAAGCGCCGTACCGGCCTCATCCCGTGCGCGGATGGCTTGGCGGGCCGTTGCGCTTGCCGGGAATCAGCTCGTGACGGCCGACGAGGAAGCCTCGCAGACGCCTTCGCGCGAACTCGCGCTGGGGCGGGCGGACTTCGAGGCCGCGTACCGAAACGTGGGGCCGCACGTCTACCGGACGCCTCTGCTGACCTGCCGCTCCCTGAACGAGGCCTCGGGCCTGGACGTGCGGCTGAAGGCCGAGCTCTTTCAGCGCGGCGGCTCCTACAAGGTGCGCGGCCCGATGCACAAGATTGCGCGCATGTCGCCCGAAGCCCGGGCGAGGGGCATCGTGTGCTCGTCGGCGGGCAATCACGCGCAGGGCGTCGCGCTCGCGGCCCGCCGCTACGGAGTGCGGGCGGTGGTGGTGATGGCGGAGAACGCGACGCCGTCCAAGATCGCCGCCACGGAAGGCTACGGCGCGACGGTCGTGCTGCACGGCGGCATCTGGGACGAAGCCAACGAGCGGGCGCTGGAGATGGCGGCCTCGGACGGCCTGACCTACGTCCACCCGTTCGACGATCCGGAGCTGATCGCGGGGCAGGGGACGCTCGGCCTGGAGATCATGGAGGACTTCCCCGAGGCGGAGCTGCTGGTGGCGCCGATCGGGGGCGGGGGGCTGCTGTCGGGCGTCGCCATGGCCGCCAAGGCCGTGAAGCCGGACGTGCGTGTCGTCGGCGTGGAGTCCTCGGGCGCGCCCGCGATGCAACGGAGCGTGGAGGCGGGACGGCTCGTGACGCTGGACCGGGTGGACTGCGCGATCGACGGCTTGCGCGTGAAGCGGGTGGGGGAATGGACGCATTCCGTCGTGACGCGCTTCGTCGACGAGATCGCGACCCTGCCGGACGACCGCATCTTCGATGCCGTGCTCTGGCTGATGGCGCGCGCCAAGCTCGTGGCGGAAGGGGCCGCGGCGGCGCCGGTGGGCGCGTTGCTGGAAGGCCGGATCGAGGCGCCGCCGGGCACCAAGACGGTCTGCGTCCTCAGCGGCGGCAACCTGGACGTGGAGCAGTTGCGCGGCCTGTCGTGGAATTGAAGTCGGAGTCGGCGCGCTACCTGGTCCGGCTGGCGTCCGAAGTGACGCGCAAGTCCAACCGCACGCGCCGGCGCTTCCAGCGCCTCCTGGTGGCGAACTTGACGGACGCGCTCAAGACGGCCGGAGCCCCCGCGCGCGTGCAGGATCACTGGAGCCGCATTCGCGTGGAGGCTCCGCCGGACGCCATGGAGGCCGCCGCCCGCGTGTTCGGCGTCGGATCGTTTTCGCGCGTGGACGCGACCTCGCCCGCGGACCTGGACGCGGTCGTGCGCACCGGACGCGAGACGTACAAGGACGCCGTCGCCGGACGCCGGTACGCGGTGGCGGCCCGCCGCGCCGGACGCCACGCCTTCTCGTCGCAGGACGTGCGCGAGCGGCTGGGCGCCGCGCTCAACCCCGATGCGACGGTCGATCTGGACAATCCCGACGTGGTGGTGTCCGTCGAGGTCCGCCCCGACGAGGCCCTCTTCTTCGCGGATCGCACCGAGGGCCCGGGCGGCCTGCCGCTGGGCGTGCAGGGCAAGGCCGTCTGCCTGCTGTCGGGCGGCTTCGATTCGGCGGCCGCCGCGTGGCTGATGCTCAAGCGCGGCGTCGCGTTGGACTACGTGTTCTGCAATCTCGCCGGACCGGCGTTCGAGCGATCCGTGATCCGCGTCGCCAAGGTGCTGGCGGATCGCTGGAGCTACGGTGCCCGCCCCAAGATCCACGTGCTGCCGTTCGGCGAGGCGGTCGACGCGCTCCGGGCGGGAGCGGCGCCCCGCTACTGGCAGGTCGTGCTCAAGCGCATGATGTACCGCGCCGCCGCGCAGGTGGCCGACGAAACGGGGGCGGGCGCCATCGTGACGGGCGAGTCCTTGGGCCAAGTCTCGTCGCAGACGCTGGCCAACCTGCGAGCGATCGACCAAGCGGCCGCGTTGCCCGTGCTGCGTCCCCTGATCGGCTACGACAAGCAGGAGATCATCGCGCTGGCGACCCGCATCGGCACGGCCGCCCTGTCGGCCCGAATCAAGGAATACTGCGCGCTCCTGGAGGGCAAGCCGGTCACCGCCGCCAAGGCCGTCGCCGTGGACCGCGAGGAGAGCGGCGTGCGGCAGGCGCCCGTCGCCGACGCCGTCGCCGCCCGCGCCGTCATGGACCTGCGGTCGCTCCGCCCTGCCGACCTGGGCCGCGACTACGTGGTGGTGAGCGACCCGCCTTCCGACGCCGTGTGGATCGATTGTCGCCTGCCGCATCAGGACGACGGCTGGCGCCGCCCGGGATCGCGCCGCGCCGCCCCGTCCGAATTCGCGGCCTTGGCCGCCGATCTGGACAAGGAGCGCGCCTACGTCCTCTTCTGCGACCAGGGCGTTCACTCCACCATGCTGGCCAACGCCCTGCAGATCGCCGGCTACGACGCCTACGCGTTGGAGGGCGGCACCCGGGCCGCGCGCCGATCGGCGTCCGCCAAAGACGCGTCACCCAAGGAATAGCGCGACCCCCGCCTTGGCCAGCCAAGGCCGCTTCGTTCCGCATCGACGTGTTGCAGGCCGGACGCGCGATCAGTTGGGGGCGGCGATCCGATGCGAATGGCCTCCTGCGGTCGTGCCGACCCAAGAATCGTCGGCCCCTGGCGCGACCCTGCTTTGGGCGGCCAGGGCCGTTCCGCCTCGCGTCGCGCTGCGGGGCCGACGCGATCAGTTCGCGGCGTCGCCGCGCAGCACGCGGGCCAGCAGCTCGTCGCCGGTGTCGGAATCCACAATCGCGTCTGCGATCTGCTCTGCGGCTTCCGGCCCGGCCGACGCCAGCGCCCGGCGCAACTCGTCCGCGGTCTCCGTCCCGAATTTCCGGGCGGCGAAGCGCACAGCAAGCTGCTCGCGGCCCCGGGTCTCGCCCTGAACCACTCCTTGTGCGAGCCCCTCCTCGCGGCCTTCTTGGCGACCTTCGTGGCGGGCCTGTTCGAACTCTTCGGCGATTTGCCAGGTCATGTGCGCTCCTCTCTTGGGATGCTTGACTTGTTGGACGACGTCGCGGACGACGTCCAGTCGCGCGCCGGCGGCAAGCAGGGCCTCTTCCACCACTACGGCAAAGCCCTCCCGCACGCTGGCGTGCTCGGGGCCGCTGCAGCGTTCCGCCAACGCGTCGACCAGCGCTGGCAGGGTGCGCCAGTCGCGCAGGAGTTCGACCAGCCATCGCAGGACGGAGCCGCCGGAGGGCAAGTCTCGCTCATCCGCCGCGCGCGCGTCAAGGACGCCGTATTGGTGGCGCGTCTGGAGCTGGGCGAGCGTGCGCGATCCGGGCGGCGCCAGCTGATCCGTCGCGGTGGGAGCGTCCCACGGCTTGCTGCCGACGTAGAGGACGGCCGACAGCACCACCGGCACGGTGCCGTCGGCGCGGTTCTCGTTGTTGCTGAGGAACTTGTAGAGGTGACCCACGTACTCGAAGCTCCGCAACAGCATGTTGGGATCGACGGCGGATTGGAACTCGACGTGGAAGACGACCGAATGGGCGCTGTCGCGGAGTCGCACGCGCCAAGCGGCGTCGGAGCGGCGGGCTTGGCCGCCCACCAGGCCGATGTGTTCGGTGGGGACGTCCTCGACGTCCGAAAGGTCGAGTTCGTCGGCCCATCCCCGAGCCATGAAGTCCTGGACGAGAGACCGGACTGCGGCCTTGCCCGAAAAGAACGCCTTGAGCACTTCGTCGTGCATGCGGCGCGGCCTCTTCGGGCGCTCGGCGGGCTTGGCCACGGGACTTGTCCTTTCCGGTGCACCGAGGTTCGGCCTGGGGACGCGGCGGGCGTCCCGGCCGACGAAGAGAAAGATGTGCCGGCCCGCGGGACCCGAACATGGCTGAATGGGACCACTTCTTGTTCGCCGAGCCGCTGACCCGAGCCGCGTCTTCGACCGTCCCTCGCGACGGTCGCGGCCCGACCCTGTTCCCGATGCGGGCTTGACCAGCCACGCCAACGGCGGCAACTCCGGCGGGACACCTACATGCCGACCGGGCGACCGTTGCGGGCCAGTGCAACCGGGCGCGGAACCGGCTACCGGCTACCCGTTCCTCGCTGCTTGCGCCCAAGGACCGTCGCCCGCCGTGCGCCCGGCAAGCAGCGTCGCCACGTGGTGCGCCGTCCTTCCCGTCAGGTCGCGAATCTGCGACCGGCAGCTGAAGCCGTTGGCCACGATGACGTCGTGTGCAGCGGCAGCCCGCACGGCGGGAAGGAGGTCCAGTTCGCCCATGGAACGGGAAATGGGGGCGTGCTCGGCCTCGTAGCCGAACGAACCCGCCATGCCGCAACACGTCGACGGCGTCGCGACGGCTTGCAGGCCGGCGAACCTCTCGACGACGCGCAAGGTTGCCCCTGCGGTCCCTGCGGCTTTCTGATGGCAGTGGCCGTGCACGCGGGCCACGCCGCCGCCTCGGCGACCGGACGCGAAACGGACGAGCGGCCGACGCTCGGCGAAGGAGTCGCTGGCGGCCAAGTGTTCGTCGAAGAGGACGGCCCGCCCAGCGACGGCGCGAGCTTCTTCGCCGGGCAAGAGAAGAGGCGCATCCTCGCGCAACGTCAGGAGGCACGACGGCTCGAGCCCGAGGATCGGCAGACCGTTCGCGGCCAGCGGCGCCAGGACGTCGACGGTGCGAGCCAGCGTGGCGCGGGCTTGGTCGAGGAGGCCGGCGCTGATCCAGGTGCGTCCGCAACAAAGAGGCGGACCCTCTTGGCCGGCGCCCAGCGGCTCTACGCCGAGGCGGCGCAGCGCCGTGGCTCCCGCGCGCGCCACCTCCGGCTCGAAGAAGCGATGAAAGGTGTCCACGAACAGCACGGCCGCCGGGCGGTCCGGGCCGAGCGGCGCGTTCCCTGCCGTCGCAAGCTCCGCGTCTCGGAACGGCCGCGCGCTCCACTTGGGCAACGCGCGGCCGGCGCTGATTCCAAGCAGCTGCTCGCTCGCCCGGGCCAGCCAAGGGCTCCGGTTGCGGAGGTTGAGCAGCCGACGCGCTCGCACGGCCGCCGGGGCGTACCGGGGCAAGCCGGCGAACAAGCGCTGGCGAATCTCGGCCCGCGCGCCGCCCCCGCGCCGCCGGGCCAGCCGCCGGCGGTACAGCGCCTCCGCCTTCATCCGCGCCATGTCGACGCCGACGGGGCACTCGCGCCTGCACGCCTTGCAGGCCACGCAGAGTTCCAGCGCGTCCGTGACTTCCGGGGCGCCCAGTCCTTCCGGGCCCAGCGCCCCGGACATCGCCAGACGCAATATGTTCGCGCGCCCGCGCGCGGAGTCTCGTTCCTCTCGGGTGACCCGAAAGGACGGACACATCACGCCCGACCGCATCTTCCGGCACGCGCCGTTGTTGTTGCACCGCCCGAGCGCCGCCGCGAATCCGCCCGTGTCGGTCCAATCCATGCCACCCGATGCGCCGCCACGTCGCGCCAAGGGCAACCGCGCGCGCTCAGGCCCCAGCCGCAGCAACGCCCCGTCGTCCATGCGGGGCGGGTCCACGATCTTGCCCGGGTTCATCAGGCCGCTCGGATCGAAGGCGCGCTTCACGTCGGCGAAGGCGCGCGCCAGCCGCGAACCCAGCATGGGCTCGATGAACTCGGAACGCAGGATGCCGTCGCCGTGCTCGCCTGAATGCGAACCTCCCAGCCGGCGCACCACCTCGTGCGTCTCCTCGGCGATGGCCCTCAAGGCCGCCAAGTCCGCCGGATCCCGCACGTCCAGGGACGGCCGCACGTGGAGGCATCCCACGGAGGCGTGGGCGTACCACGTGCCCTGCGTGCCGTGGCGGGCGAATACGTCTTCCACCGCTTCGGCGTACTCGGCCAGCCGGGGCAGCGGAACCGCGCAGTCCTCGACGATCGAGACCGGCCGGCGCGGCCCCTTGGCGGACATGACCATGTTCATCGCCGTCCGCCGCACCTTCCACACGGCGTCCTGGGCGGCGGCGCTCCCGGCGCGCGAAAAAGTGCAGCGGTCCCGCCCCGCGCCGGCCGCTTCCTCCAGCGCGTCCAGCTTGCCGCGCAGCGGCCCGGCGTCGTCGCCGGCGAACTCCACGAGCAGCACCGCTCGCGCCCCGTCCGGCGCGAACCCCTCGACGGCGCTCCGAAGCTCCGGGTTGTCCCTGGCCAGCCGCAGGACCGCGTCGTCCACCAGCTCCACGGCGTGCGGACGCAGCTCCACCACGTGCTGAACCGCATCCAGCGCGCCGCGCAACGAGGGGAAGCCGCAGATCCCGAGCGTCCGCCGCCGCGGCTGCCTCGCCAGCTTGAGCGTGATCCGCCGAAAGAAGGCGAGCGTGCCCTCCGAGCCCACCAGCAGCTCGGCCGTCGACGCGCCGGGTCGCAGGAGACGATGCAGGTTGTACCCCGCGACGTGACGCGGCACTCGAGGCACCCGTCGTCGCAGCTCCGGCGCCTCCCGTTGCGCGATTTCCCGAACGCTCGCCGCGATCGCCTCGCCGCCCGCCGCCCGCTCCCCAGGTCCAAACGTCGCCACCCCGCCCTGCGCCAGCGACGCCTCGACGGCCAGCACGTTGTCCGCCGTCATCCCGTACCGGATCGAGCGCGCCCCGCCGCTGTTGTTGCCGGCCATGCCGCCGATCGTGGCCCGGCTGGCGGTGGCCACGTCCACCGGAAAGAACAGCCCCGACGGCGCCAGTCGGCGGTTGAGCGCGTCCAGCACGACCCCGGGCTCCACGACGGCCTGCCGCCGCTCCACGTCGATCTCGCAGATCCGGTGCAAATGCCGGGAGCAGTCCACGACGACGGCCCGCCCCACGGTCTGCCCGCACTGCGAGGTGCCGGCGCCCCGGGGCAGCACGGGCGCTCCTTCTTCCCTGGCCACCTCCAGCACGGCTTCGACGTCGTCCAGGGACTTGGGCAGCACGACGCCGAGCGGGAAGACTTCGTAGATGGAGGCGTCCGTGGAGCAAAGGGCGCGCGCCATCGCGTCGAAGCGGACGGGACCTTCGACGTGGCGGGCAAGGCGGCGGGCAAGGCGAGACTCGTCCACGCCGCCGCCGGATCCCCGCTTTCCACCGTTCGGGTGGCCGGTCCGCTTGCGCCCCATTATGTTGCGCGCCCCGACGCGGTGCGAAATCCCGACCTTCGAAGAGCCGAAAGGACGGGACGAGCGCCACGTCGAGCAAGCGCGCCGCGCCCGCCGCCGAACCCCAACCGTGGAAGAGCCGAGAGCATGAGACTGGGCAGTGCGTGCATGAGGTGGACGGAAGCGTGGTCCGCGACGGCGCCTGGGGGCGGCGCGTCCGTGCGACTGGGTCGTGGATGGAAGGGATGGAAGGACGGGCGGCCGGCGGCGCTGGCGGCGGCCCTGCTGGCGCTGGCGGGGTGCGGCCAAGGCGCTCCGGCGGGTCCGGTCGAGATCAAGCTAGGCCATGTCGGGGCGCCGGGCTCCCTCTTCTCGCTCTCGGCCGAGGAGTTCGCGACCCGCGCCAACGCGCGCCTGGCGTCCGAGAACCTGGGCGAGGTGGTCGTCTACGGGTCCAGCCAGCTGGGCGGCGCCGACGTCCTGCTCCAGAAGCTGAAGCTGGGGACGGTGGACCTGGCGCTTCCGTCGTCGATCATGTCGTCGCGCATCGACGCGTTCGGTCTCTTCGAGATGCCCTACCTCGTGCGCAGCCGCGAGCACATGAAGCGGATCGAAGAGGAGATCTTCTGGCCCGAGCTGGCGCCCCTGGCCGCAGAGCAGGGGTACCGCGTCCTTGCGGTCTGGGAGAACGGCTTCCGCCACGTCACCAACAACGTCCGCCCCGTGCACGGCCCGGAGGACCTCGACGGCCTCAAGCTGAGGACGCCGCGCGGCACGTGGCGAATCAAGCTCTTCCAGCAGTTCGGGGCCAACCCGACGCCGATGGCCCTGTCCGAGGTGTTCATCGCGCTCAAGACGGGCGTGGTGGACGGCCAGGAGAACCCGCTCTCGCAGATCCACGCGTCGCGGCTGTACGAAGCGCAGGAGTACCTCTCGCTGACGGGCCACGTCTACACGCCCGCCTATCTGACGGCTTCCGCGGACGGGTGGTCCAAGTTGCCCGCCGCCGTGCGAACCGTGCTGGAGGAGGAGGCGAAGGCAGTGCAAGCGTTCGTCTACGAGCGGGCGGCGCGCCTGGACGCCGATCTGGCCGACGAGATCGCCGCCGCCGGGGTGGAAGTCAACACGGTGGACCGCTCTCGCTTCCTGGAGAACAGCCGCACGATCTACGACGAATTCGGGGCGACGGTGCAGGACGGCCGCGAACTCGTCGCGCTGGCCTTGCCGCTGGCCTACCGCTAGCGGCGTGGCGCCCAGTGGGCGGGCTGCCCGAGCGCCCACGAGCCGCCGGCGGTGGTTCGAGAAGGCGCTCGAGGGCGTTGTGGCCGCGCTGGTCTCGGCGCTCGTCCTGGTTGTCCTGCTGGGCGTCGCGTCCAGGAAGGCGGGCCAAGCGTTCGTCTGGTACGACGAGGCGGCGTCGATCCTGCTGGCCTGGCTGACCTACTACGGGGCCGCGCTGGTCGCGCTGCGGCGCGGCCACATGGGCGTGCCGACGCTGGTCGACCGCTTGCGGGGACGAACGCGCGCGGCGGTCGTGATCGGAGGAGAGGTCGCGGTCGTCGGCTTCTTCGCGGCCATGGCCTGGGCGGGATGGCAGGTGCAGCAGGCGCTGGCCGGCACGATGCTCGTCAGCATGCCCGCCGTCCCCGCCGCTCTGGCGCAGTCGGTCATTCCCATCGGCGCCGCGCTGTTCATCGTCGCCCAGCTCTGGAGCCTTCCCGCCGCGCTCTCCGGCGCTTCCGCCGGCGCCGGCGAGGTCGCGCCTCCCCAGTCAAAGAGCGCTCCCGCAGGCTCGCCGTCTCCATGACCGCCGCGCTCGTCGCCCCTCCGCCGCTCCTGGCGCCGGCCGTCCATCCTGCCGCAAGCCCGCCGTCTTCATGACCGCCGCGCTCGTCGTCCTTCTCCTTCTCCTGGTGCTGGCGAACGTGCCGATCGCCGTCGCGCTGGGCCTGATGGCGACCACCGCCGTCGTGGCGTCGTCCGGCTTCGACGCGCTGCCCAACATCGCGCTGGTCATGTTCACCGGCGCCACCAAGTTCCCCCTGATCGCCATTCCGCTCTTCATTCTGGCGGGCGCGATCATGAACGCGTCGGGCATCTCGACGCGCCTGGTGGCGTTCGCCTCGGCCGTCTTCGGCTTCATCCGGGGCGGACTGGCGACGGTGAGCATCGCCGCCTCGCTGTTCTTCGCGGAGATCTCCGGCAGCGCCGTCGCCGACGTGGCCGCCTTGGGGTCCATCCTGATCCCGTCCATGAAGAAGAAGGGCTATTCGCCGGAATTCGCGGCCGCCGTCACGTCCTCCTCCGCGACGCTGGCCGTGATCATTCCGCCGTCCATTCCGCTGATCCTCTACGGCGTCATGTCGGGCGCGTCCGTCGTCGAGCTGTTCGTGGCCGGCATCCTGCCCGGCGTCCTGGGCGGGCTCCTGATGATGTTCATGGCCTACCTGTGGGCCCGCCGGGCGAAGCTGGAGGCCGACCAGGCGTTCCGGCTGGGCCGGGTCTGGGCGACGTTCAAGGAGGCGGGCTGGTCGCTCGTCCTGCCCGTGATCATCCTGGGCGGCATCTTCAGCGGCTGGGTGACCGCGACCGAGGGCGCGGCGCTGGCGGTGGTCGCGGCGCTGGGGGTCGGGGGCGTCGCCTACAAGGGGCTGACGCGCAAGAAGCTGGCCCGCGCCGTCGTCGAGGCGGGGTCGCAGACCGCGGTCGTCATGCTGCTCGTCGCCTCCTCCGCGCTCCTGGGCGACTACCTCACGGAGGTGCGCGCGCCCCAGCGGATCGTCGAGTCGATCATGGGCGTCACCGACTCGCGCCTGGCGATCCTGGCGATGCTCAACGGCTTCCTGCTGCTCCTCGGCCTCTTCCTGCACTCGGCCGCCGCCATCGTCCTCGTCGTGCCCATCGCGATGCCGCTGGTCGAGGCGGCCGGCATCGACCCCGTCCACTTCGGCATGATCGTCGCGCTCAACCTGGGCGTGGGCCAGCAGACGCCGCCCGTGGCCTCCGTGCTCGTCACCGCCTGCTCCGTCGCCAAGACCGACATCTGGCGCACCACCCGCACCAACCTCTGGTTCGTCGGCGTCCTGCTGGCCATTCTTGCCCTGGTCACCTACGTCCCCGCGTTCTCGCTCTCGCTGGTGGAGGCGTTCTTCCGATGAAGGCTGTCCAGGACAATGGCGGCGGACGCTCTGCCGCCGACGAGCGGCTGCCCGGCTGCACGGACGAACGCGCCAGTGCGCGCCCCGCAGACGGCCGTGCCCGCCGCAACGAAGCCCCGCCGTCGGCCCCCGGCGACGCTCTGCCGCCGAGGCCGAGCGACCGCGTGCGCGTGGACCGCGAAGGCCCGTTGGCCGCCGTCGTCCTCGACCACGCCGCCAAGATGAACGTCCTGGACCGGGGCGGCTGGGAGCGTCTGGGCGAGGTCTTCCGCGAGCTGGCGGCGGACGACTCGGTGCGTTGCGTGCTGGTGCGGGGCGCAGGAGGACGGGCCTTCTCGGCGGGGTCGGACGTGGGGAGCTTCCCGGCGCACCGCATGGAGGCCGGCGACGTTGCGAGGTACGCGGAGGCGGTTCGCGCGGGGATCGACGGCGTCTGGGGATGCCCCCATCCCACCGTCGCGGCGATCGACGGGGTTTGCGCAGGCGGAGGACTGATCGTCGCCTGTTGCTGCGACGTGCGCGTTGCCGGCGCGTCGGCCCGGTTCGGCGCGCCCGTCAACCGACTGGGCTTGACGATGGCCTACGAGGAGATGGCGCCCGTGCTGGCGGCTGCCGGAGCGGGCGCGTTGCTGGAGATTCTTCTGACCGGCGACTTGGCCGGCGCCGAGCGCGCCCGCGAGATCGGCGTCGCCCACCGCGTCGTGCCCGACGGCGAGGTCGAGGCCGCCGCGCGCGCCGCGGCCGAGGCGATCATGGCCGGCGCGCCGCTGGTCAACCGCTGGCACAAGAAGTTCGTGCGGAAGCTGGCCGGCTCGGTTCCGCCCGCCGAGGACGAGCGCCGCGAGCCCTACGAGTCCTGTCGCACCCGCGACTATCGAGAGGGCGTGGCGGCCTTTCTGGAGAAGAGGGCCCCGCGCTTCACGGGCGAGTAGCCACGCGAAGGGCGGCGGGTCGCCTGGGCGTCGTGGGAGGAGCCAGCTCGGCGGCCGAGGCGGGGGGCGCGAGCTGGGGCGAAGGCGGAAGCTCGTCGGCGGATCGGGCCGCCGCGCAACGAAGTCACGATTGTCCGCGGGGGCCGAGCAGCCGGCGCGACTCCCGCCCGATGCCGCCGGGCAACGCGCCTTCGGGGTGGCGGTAGGCGAGGACCGCGACGTTGTCCTGATGCGGCCGGGCCTTGGCCTCGACGGCCGCCAGCGTCTCCGCCACGACCTCCTCCATGGCCCGGTCTTCGCCGCAGAGCGCCTGCACCTCCTCGTTGGAGAGGCTCTCCAGGCCGTCGGTCGCCACGACGAGCCGGTCGCCGGGCTCCAGCCGCACCGGCGGCGACCCCGCGTCGGTCATCTCGATGTGCCCGCCCATGATCGCAGAGTAGAGCTGGTGGACCGGAGCCGTCTTGAATTCCTCCGGCGTCATCCGGCCTTGGCGCACCATCTCCTCGTACTCGGGGCGCGCGGAGTGGTCCTCGTTGAGTCGCGCGATCGCGCCGTCGGCGCCGCCCCGGAGGTGCAGCAGCAGCGAGTCGCCGACGCTGACCCAGTGCGCGTCGCCGCTCTCGGTGACGGCGCAGGCCACCAGCGTGCAGCCCATCCCCAGGAACTCGGGATGGGCCTCGCGGAAGGCCATCACCTCCGCGCTGGCTCCGTCGAGACTGCTCTTGAGGCGCTCCGCCGGGCCTCCCTCGCCGTCGGCGAAGGCGCGAACGTACCCCCGCACCGCTCGCTCGCTGGCTTCCGCGCCTCCGGCATGGCCTCCCATGCCGTCGGCCACGATCATCAGCAGGGCGCAACCGCCCGTCGCGGCAGCGTCGAAGCTTGCCGCGAGATATTCGTCTTCCTGCCTCTCGCGTTCTCCCAGGAGAAGGCCGCCGCCCAAGCAGTCGGCAACGTCCACTAGCGGTTTGCTCCCGCCCGGCGTTCTCTTCAGCGACACGGCAGCCAGCCTCCTGTCTGTGCAGGCGTCCCAGCTTTTTGTGCAGGCGTCCCAGCCCTCAACCTAACGGAGCCGCGAGTGAGCGCCAGCCCCCTGGCCGGGATCCGCGTCCTGGAGTTCGCGCACGTGATGGCCGGCCCGGTGTGCGGCCGGATGCTTGCCGATTGGGGCGCCGACGTGGTGAAGATCGAGCCGCCCGGCGCTGGAGACCCGGCGCGGGCGCTGGCGCCGGTCGCGGAGCCACGCCGGCGCCCGTCGCCGGAGGGAGCCCGCCCCCAAGGGCCGGCGCTGTCGGCCAACCGGCCGCCGGGCATGTCGGGCCAAGCCGCCCGGCCCGAGCGCCCCGGGCGCGCAAGTCCTGCGTTCGCCATGCTCAACCGCAACAAGCGCGGCGCCGTCCTCGACCTGAAGACCTCCGCAGGCGCCGCCGCCGCGCGCCACATGCTCGCCCGGTGCGACGTGGCCATCGAGAACTTCCGGCCCGGGACCCTGGAGCGCCTGGGACTGGGCTACGAGTCGCTCCAGGCGGAGAATCCCCGCCTCGTCTACTGCCAGATCACCGGCTTCGGGCGCACCGGGCCGCTCGCGCACCATCCCGGCTTCGACCTGATTGCCCAAGGAGCGACCGGCCTGATGAGCATCACCGGCGAAGGCCCCGGCCGTCCCCCGGTGAAGTGCGGCCCCCCGCTCACCGACATCACGGCCGGCCTGCTGGGCGCCATGGGCGTCCTGGCCGCGCTCTACGACCGCGAGCGCACGGGCCGGGGCCGCCGGGTCGACACGTCGCTCTACGAGGCGGGCGTCTTCCAGACCCTCTGGCAGTCCGCGGTCGCGCTCGCCACCGGCGAATCTCCCGGAGCGCTCGGATCGGCCCATCCGCTGGCCGCCCCCTACGAAGCCTTCCCCACGAAGGACGGCTGGATCGCCGTCGGCGCCTGGAACCAAGCCAACTGGGAACGCCTGGCCGAAGCGATGGAACTGCCGGAGTTCGCGCGCGATCCCCGTTTCGCCACCAACGCCGACCGCATGAGCAACCTGCCCGCGCTCCGAGAGATCATGAACGCCCGGCTCGCCGAAGCCACGGCCGCCGAGTGGCTGGCGCGGTTCGAGTCGGCCTCCGTTCCCGCCGGCCCCGTCGCGACGATCGGCGAGATGCTGCGCCACCCCCAGACCCTGGCGCGCCGGATGGTCGTGCCGGTGCCGGAGCCCGCGTCCCCGCAGGACGGCGCCGCCGAAGCACGCCGGACCATCGGCATGCCCGTCAAGCTCTCGGACGGGCCGGCGGACATCGGCCGCCCCGCCCCTGGCCTGGGCCAGCACACGCAAGAGGTGCTCGCCGAATACGGCCTCTCGCGAGGCGACGCCCAGGCGGCCGGCCGGCCTTGACGGCGCCGGCGGCACCAGTCCGGCGAGGGACGCCGGCTGGGTTGCCGGGTGCGCCCGCGGTCGCCCAGATTTGCCAATTGCGTTCCCACTCCCCATATTGGAGTTCGTGGGGCCCCGGCATGGTTGCATGGGTCACGGACGCGACTGGTGGGGAACGTGGCGCGTCCGTCGGCTCGCGCGTCGTGCCCCGGCTCCGCGTAAACGCTCAAGCGGGTCGGTCCGCCCCAATGGAGCCGCCCCCGAAATTCGACCAGGGAGGTCGCATGAGAGAACTGCTACAGAACCGGTCCCTCGCACGCCTTGGGGCCACGGCGCTCGCCCTGATCCTCGCCGGGACGCTCTCGGCCGGGCAGGCGGCGGCGCAGACCGGCACGATCACCGGCGTGGTCAGCGACGAGGCCACCGGCCAGCTGCTTGAGTCCGCGCTCGTGCGGATGGCGGGCCAGGAAGGCGGGGTCCTCACGAACCAGAACGGCCGGTACGTCATGCCGGGCGTGGCGACCGGCACGCACAGCGTCACCTTCTTCATCGTCGGGTATGAGGAGGCGACCCTCGAGGTCAGCGTCGGCGCGGGCCAGACCGCCGTGCTGGATGCCCAGTTGTCGAGCGAGGCGATTCGCATCCAGGAACTCGTCGTGACCGGGGTGGCCCGGGCCACGCCCCGGGTGAAGTTGCCGTTCACGGTCGAGAAAATCGACGTGGCGGCGTCGCCGGTGCCGGCAATCTCGGCCGAATCGTTTCTGGTGGGCAAGGTGCCCGGCGTCAAGGTCGTCCGCGGCTCTGGACAGCCCGGTACATCGGGGGACATTATGCTGAGGGGCGCGACATCCATTTCCGGAAGCCAGGCGCCCTTGATCGTCATCGACGGCGTCATCACAACAAACTCCTTCGATGACTTGGCGACGCTGGACATCGAGACCATGGAGATCGTCAAGGGCGCCGCGGGCGCGGCGCTGTACGGGTCGAGGGCCGCGAACGGCGTCGTTACGATCCGCACAAAGCGCGGAAGCGGATTCGGAGCCGACTACAGCCGCATCATCGGCCGCAGCGAGCTGGGCCAAGCCCGGCTTGCCGGAACGATCCAGCTCTCGAAGTACCACCCGTGGCTGACGACAGCGGACGGCGAGCTGGCGTATCTAGATCGTGACGGCATCCCGGTACCGATTCCGAACTTCGCCGATCCCGATGGTCGCCAACCGGCATTGGAGGGAGCCGGCGTCTACAAGTCGTTCCAGGACAATCCTTGGCCTA
This sequence comes from Longimicrobiales bacterium, assembly GCA_965242735.1. Lineage (GTDB taxonomy): Bacteria > Gemmatimonadota > Gemmatimonadetes > Longimicrobiales > Gaopeijiaceae. The sequence goes on from OZ251497.1 coordinate 943,259, forward strand.
GTCGCCTCCCACTTTATGATCACGTCAAGCGCGTTTTCCAGCCGGGGACGTATCTCTCCAATCACGTGGCGACATCGGGGCAGAACGGCAACACGAATTACCGGGCTTCGTTTGATCTGAATTCGGAGTTAGGCGTGTTGCCTGACTACAATGATGGCTTTGGCCGCAAGGGCTTCCGGCTCAACATCGACCACCGCGTGCGGGACAATCTCAACGTGTCGATAAGCACTGCCTACACGCAGTCCGAACAGGAAGACCTCGGCGGCAGCCCGTTTTACAATCTCACCTTCATGGGTCCGTACGTCGACTTGCTGAAGCGCGACACGGCATCGATTGGCGCCGCGCACTGCCCCCCTGAGGGTTGCCTCATTTTCAATCCCGACCGGTTGTCTGCCGAGGAGAATCCGCTCTACCACTTCGAATTGGTCGACAACCGCGACTTCCAGCATGACGTGAAAGCTGCTGTCACCACTCGGTGGAGCCCCGCACCGTGGTTTGATCTCGAGGGGCTCTTCGGATTGGATCGAAATAGCTTCAGCGAGCAAAATTATGGTCCGCCGGGACGCGAGACCGACCGGGGTGTCACTTTGGGTAGCTACGGTAGGTACCAGGGCCACCGTCGCGACATCAACGGCGAGCTGACCGCCTCGTTCCAGGGTGAATGGAACGGCTTTACAAACCGGTTGCGCGCCCGCTACATGCTGGAGGACCGACAATTCGAGAGTTTCAGCGCGAGCGGCTCTGACGTTATTGTCGCCAGCGTACTGAGCTTGGACAATTTCGAAGACGAAAACACTTCCGTGTCTTCTTACCTCCGGTCTATTGTCGGCGAATCCTACTTCGCAATAGCCGACGTCGACTACAACGGCAAATACATCGTTGGCGGCTTGATTCGGCGAGATGGCTCCAGCCTGTTCGGTCCGGACGAGCGCTGGCATACGTACTACCGAGCCTCCGTGGCTTACCGCATGGCGCAAGAAGACTGGTGGCCGCTGGACGCCGTGGACGAGTTCAAGATCAGCTGGTCTCGAGGCACCGCAGGTCGACGTCCTTCCTTCAGTGCGCAATACGAGAATTATGTCGGCACGCCAACTGGCATTTTTTATGGCACTCTCGGCAACAGCGATCTCAAGCCACAGCAGTCAACCGAAGACGAGTACAATGTCGATGCCGTGCTGTTTAACAAAATCAGCACCGGCTTCACGTACACGCAAACGATTGCTAGGGATCAGCTATTGTCGGTTCCGTTGCTCGCTCCTCTCGGGCACGGCAGTCAATGGCAGAACGCCGGTACACTGGAATCGAAGGGCTGGGAGTTCTTTGTCGAGATGCCTGTCATGGAGCGAGATGATCTGTCGTGGACCATGCGCCTTAACTTCGACCACTTCTCCGAGAATATCACGGCCTTGGGTCGCCCAGCCTTCCGTAGCGGATTCTTCTACTATAGGAACGGCGAGATATTCGGTTCGTTCTACGGCGCCAAGTGGGCACAGAGTTGTGCGGACTTGCCGACAGATGCGTCATGCGGCCAGTTCGAGGTAAACGACGACGGTCTGATGGTATGGGTGGGAGACGGCAACAGTTATACGGACGGCATCGGCAAGGATCTCTGGGGCACGCGCAGTGCAGATGGCTATTATGAATGGGGCATGCCAGTTCGAATGTACGGCGAATGCGAAACGCAAAAGCAAGGCGGCGAAGGCTGCACGGACTTCCTCTTCATGGGCAATACCCGGCCTGATCTCAATGTCAGCTGGAGAAATTCCGTCAGCTGGAAGGGATTGCAGGCCTACGTTCTTCTGGACGGGGAATTCGGGACGGACATCTACAATAGGACGCGGCAATGGGCGTATAGGGAGTATCGCTCAGGAGATCAGGATCAATTCGGCAAGCCGGACGACTTAAAGAAGCCGCTTGCCTATTATTCGAATCTGTACAACACCAACGCCGTGAATTCGTGGTTCGTCGAGGACGGGTCGTTCATCAAGTTGCGCGAAGCATCGCTTCGTTATTCGTTCAATCCGGAGTGGCTCGATTCATGGTTCAACGGTCGGGTGACAGGAATGGACATCAATTTGATTGGTCGAAACCTTCTGACGTTCACAAACTACAAGGGTTACGATCCCGAAGTGGCGAACGGAAACGGTGGTTCCGACGTGATCGGCCGGGTCGACAGCTACGGATATCCCAATTCCCGGGTGTTCTCCGCGAGCATCCAAGTCATCTTCTAGACGAGATAGGAGAGAATCAAGAAATGAAAAACCTTCGATGGTTGACGGCCTGCATGGTTCTGGGGCTGACCGGCACAGCGTGCGCAGATCTTGACGTTGCTAACGTGAACGAGCCGAATCGTGCGGCTGTGGAAGTTACTGCTGGAGATCTCCAAGCCCTGCTGTATGGCGGCTTTCAGAACTGGTGGGGAATTGCGCACCACAACTATCCTGCTTCCGCGTTAAGCGTGGCCGCTGATGCCCATTCTTCGTCTTGGGGGAACTGGGGCATGCGAGATTCGGGATGGGAACCTAGGAAGGCATACAACAACAACGCAACGTACAGCTACAATGAAATGGCCGAAGCGCCTTGGCGCAGTTCCTATCGGTCGTTGGCTGCAGTTAGGGACGTCTTCCGGGTGATGTCCGAGACCGGGATTGAACTCGAGGGCGGCGCTAGAGCAGATGCGTTCGGTAGCCTTATTCAGGCGATGACTCTAGCGAACTTAGCTGTCATCTTCGATAGAGCATACATTATCGACGAAACGGTCGAAGATGTTCTTAGCGTCGAACTGTCGGACTACAATGCCGTCTGGGCGGCCGCGGAGGATAAATTCGGCGAGGCTATTCAAGTAGCCGAGAACAATACATTTACGATTCCATCTGCATGGGTCGGGTACAACGGCAATTGGAGCTCGGCGTACATGGCCGAGATTGCACGGACGTATCGTGCCCGCTACCGGACGCAAGTACCGCGGACGCCGGCAGAGCGCGGTTCCGTGGATTGGCGTTCGGTGCTCCGGGATGCAGGCTCGGGAATCAGCAGGGATTTTGCAGGAAATTACACAGCAGGAGGCAACTGGGCTTGGCACCGGTCGAAGCTGCACACCGCGACATGGAGCGGATGGGCAAGGATGGACTATCGGACAATCGGGCCGGCAGATGCGTCCGGTGCATGGGAGACTTGGATCAACGCGTCCCATAACGACAAACGGCCATTTCACATTGACACAGATGACCGGCGCATAACCGGAGGTCAACCGAATTCACACGGAGAATATATCAGGTACCGCGGCAACAGTCCATTTCCTGCTAGTCGGGGCATCTATCATTTTTCCCACTACATCGATCGGCGATGGGACTATCTGCGATTTGGGAGTTTCATCGGCGAGTACCCGGATATGACGGCAAAGGAGCTGGAGTTTTTGGTTGCCGAGGCGGCATATCGGACCGGGGACATGGAAACAACGATGGCGACGGTCAACAAGTACCGCACGGAGAACGGCAAATTGCCGCCGTTTACCGATCCTAGGGGTGTGGCGCCAGGAGGGGACCGTTGCGTGCCGCAAATGGCTGACGGCTCGTGCGGAGATCTTTGGGAAGCATACAAGTATGAGAAGCGCATCGAGCTGTTCCATTACGGCTTCGGCACGGAGTACTTCGACGATCGCGGCTGGGGCGACTTGGTAACTCATACGTTTTCGCAGTTGCCAATTCCCGGAAGAGAGCTTGACCTCCTCTTCGTGGATGTGTATACGTTCGGAGGTCCGAATGATCCAACTGCGGCGCCGGATGCGATCGATCGAGATTTCCTCGGGGACATAAGCCCGGACGCGATCAAGGTGAAGATGGAGGCCTTGGAGGCGGCGATGGCGCACGACATGGACAGGATCGACGATTTCCGTGTGGTACGGAAATAGCGTGCGACGCTCCGTCGCGGTGACCGCTGGCGTGCCGACGATAATGGCGGTGATGACGATGGTGGCCTGCGCGACCGGTGGTGGTTCGTCTGCGGCCGATGCGCTGTGGCGCGAAGAGATCGGACGGTCAACGCACGGGACGTTGCAGGCGGCCGTGGACAAGGTATTTAGGAAGCACACGGTGGAATTGAGACGCACGCAAGCCGATCCAGGAGATCGGGAACTGCGGTACGAAAGCGTTTGGGTCAGTCGACAGGTAACAGCGACCGAGGAAGGCGTAGGCACGACGGGGGCTCGCAACCGAATCGTCCTGATAGCTACGGTGATGGAGGCCGGTAGGGGTGGAGATGTGTTTTCCGGAGATGGCGTCTACCGTGTGCGATGGCAAGTGGAAAACGAGGTGACGTCAGTAGACAACACGAATTGGCATCCGGGGCGGATGCCGACGACGGTCCGGGCGCGTTTTCGAGCCGTGCTGTCGGACCTAGAACTGGAATTGCGTACAGGAATTCGATAACAGGGGACCGATGGCTCGCTCCGCCCCGGGTGTTGGTGGCTTCCGGGGCGGAGCGATGAGCCTCAAAACGGTGAACGAATACCCATCCATCCAAAGTCAAGGAGCGAGGAAATGTCTGGAGTGAAGAAATTCGAAATCGAAATTAGTCCGGCCATTCCGTATTTTGGGTCTGGCAATTATGCTCTCGGCTGTGCTGGGGATTGCGGCTTGCTCAATGGATCTCACAAGTTCGGCGGGAGGTTGGTGCCCTCCTCACGACCAGAACACCGCAACGAACGCATGTAAACTGGATGGCATCACGGTGAAGGGTGGTCCGACGGACGATGGCGATGACGACGAGGACGACACGAGCGAGGACGACGAGGACGAAGGGGGCAGCAAGCCAGAAGACGATAACGACTTGCCGGAGGGGGGGAGGCCGAGGGCACGATGTGGCGACGCGCGCGCGACGCACTGCTCCAGGAATATATAGATCAAGGTATTACTAACGCAGGAATCGCCGACGAATGTGAAGACTTCTATTTCGTTGAGCCAGAATTCAACCAACCGAGGGACAATAGACACCAGCCGTGGGGGTTAGAAAATGCCACCGTAAGGGGTGTATTCGACGGGGCTCGTGCAGAGTACGGAACGCGATATGGAGGCACGATAACGGTGACCGGCGGATACCGATCGCCAGCAAAGAACGCTAAGCTTCCAAAAGCTAGCAAGAGGAGCCATCACATCTTCGGCCAGGCCATTGACATGAGGGGCAATTGGGCACGGGGGGCTACGAGTGCAAGAGCGAGGGAGGAGTTTTATAGACTTAGACGTCTTTTTCCCGTTGGTACGACGGTTTGCGCCACCGAATGGGATAGATATGTTGATGATCGTCATCTTCACATCAGTCTTAAAGAAAAGGCATGCCGCGGAGGCGGTAACCGAATGGGTGTTGTCGTGGCGGATGCTTCGCCGCAAGACGTGCCTTCCCGAGCTGAGCAGAAGGCGTTGGCCCGGGATTTGCGTAGCGGAGACGCGGAGCGGGTGATGGAGGCAGCGTACCGACTCTACGACGTTGCAGCGGAGGAATGGGACAGCGATTTTCGAAGAGCGGTAGCGGATGTGTACGTGAGGGAGACTAAGGCGGATTTTGCACGGAGAGTCCTGAGCGGGGACGAGGCCTTGACACTGAGGGACATGGTCTGGAGTATAGCGTTCGCAGGGGATCCGGTGGTGATTCCGGCTTTACTGTTGACGCCGACGTCACCAAATGCTCTTTACCAACTGGGAGAACCGGCGTTTCGCGCTGTGCTTGATATGGTCTTGTCGTCGTCGCCGGGTCAATTTGCCGAGGACAGGGGACGCGGAGTGACCCCGACGATGTACGCCGGCGGTCTTGATGCGTTGGTGATGTTTGTTGACAACGACGGCATAGACGATTTCGACGGGCTAGCGCAAAGTCAACTGCGGGCTGTGGCCCTCCGTACGTTGCAATCGGCGAGAAGAGGGTGGATGATGATCGCGGCCATGCCGCTAGCCGTAGCAGTCGACGATGCCGCGGCGATAGCTATGGTGGAGGCACTGACGGACAAGGCGGAGATTCGCGCGCGAGGCGTTACGCATCCGGGGGAAATCGATATGATTGCGCAAAAGGCCAGAGAGGCCCTGACGGGACGGAAGCGATGACTTTTTTACGGGGCAATAGGCATTGGAGGAAGTAGCCGATGGTCCGAGCCCGGCCACACGTTGGCCTGCAACAACGCGCACAACTGCGGCCGCCGTTGCTCGTACAGTACCTGCAAGGACCTTGGGTTCAGGTGGTGCGATATGAAGCATGACTTGCGGAGGACGCAGGCGGAAGACACGTCGAAAGGGGCTCGTGCCGAGGGGGTCGGTGCGCGCCTACGCGACGCTTCGGCGGCGCTTTGGAACCGGCGGCGGTTCAGCCGCTCGCATTCCAGCGTAGCGAAGAATGCTTTCGCACATCGCGTTGTGGCAGGCGTCGCCGACCGAGCCCGCCGAGGCGACGCACGCCGGTCTTCGTGCACCGCTCGCCGAACGCCCACGACCTGTAGCGACCCCTGGTCCGAGTGATGGACCGCGGTCTCGGGACCGGGGTTCTCGATGGCCATGGCGAGCGCGCGCCCGACGGGGCCGTCGGTGCTGAAGTGGCGCTCGACCAAAGTCCGGAACCGGGCGCGCGCGGGCGTCGCGTACCGTCAGCCCGCCGCCTTGCGGCGCCGGCGGCTCGCGCCGTCGATGCCCTCCTCGGGCATGAGGCGGGCGACGCGCGTCGGACCGACGCGCTCGCCCCAGGGCCGAGAGGTCGGCGGGGATGCGCGGGTGCCCAGACGTCCGGCCGCTCGCTTCCCAGTTGCGGCGCACCAAGACGCGCAACGCGTCGTCGTGCACCGCGCTCGCCGAAGGCGGACGTTTCAGCCACGCGTAGAGCCGCTCGGGGAGAGACCGAGGACGCGGCGCATCGCACGCACGGGAAACACGGCCCGGCGCTTCCTCACGAACTCGAACCCTTTCCGGGGATGGAGGTGCTTTCCCGGGCGAACCAGGCCGCGGCTTTTTTTAGGATGTCGCGCTCGAGGCGCAACTGCTTGTTCCCGCTTCAGGCGGCGCCCCTCGTCGACATCGGCCTGCCTGGACCCCAGCTGCGGATCGTCGGCGCCGACGGCTCGAACTCACGCGCCAGCGCCTCCGGCGAACGGCCCGAACGCGCCAGCTCGAACATCCGCCGCCGGTAGTCCAGCGGGTACTGCTTGCGTTTCTTCGGCATCGTGGAACTCCTCCTCGCCCCGAAAGACGTGTCCACCATGGCGGGGCAACTCCAGCCTGTGCTCGAAGCGCACGATGTACCGCGTGCTGGCCGAGCAGGCCAGCGTCCGGGAGCGGCGCCGGCAGGCGGGTCCGTGCGCCGCACGGCAAGCCGCGGCTCGTGGCCCGGCGGCCCAACCAGGTGTGGTCGTGGGACATCACGCGGCTGCTGGGACCGGCCAAGTGGAAGTACTTCCACCTCTACGTGGTTCTGGACCTCTTCAGCCGCTACGTCGTCGGCTGGATGGTGGCAGAGCGCGAGACCGCCGCGCTGGGCTGCCGCCTCGTCGAGGAGACGTGCGCGAAGCAGGGCGTGCGTCCTCGCGTCGCCACGCTGCACTCCGACCGCGGCAGCCCGAATGACCAGCCAGGGCATGGCGCAGCTGCTGGCCAATCTCGGCGTGACCCGGTCGCTCGGCCGGCCCCGCGTCTCCAACGACAATCCCTTCTCGGAGGCGCAGTTCAAGACGCTCAAGTACCACCCGTCCTTCCCCGGCCGCTTCGCCGGCCTGGCCGAGGCGAGGACGTTCTGCCGGTCGTTCTTCGACTGGTACAACCACCGTCACCGTCACGGCGGGATCGCGATGCTCGCGCCTGAGCAGGTGCACTCCGGGCGCGCCGAGGCCGTCGTCGCCCGGCGCCAGGCCGTCCTGGACGCCGCATGGGCCAGGAACCCGGAGCGCTTCGTCTCTCGGCCTCCGGAGGCGCCGGCCCTGCCCTCGGAGGTCTGGATCAACCCGCCGCCCGCGATCCCCGTTACCTAAGACGAAGGTCACTAAAGGAGTCCAGGGGGACGGACAGCCGCCGCTCGGCTAGAGATCAAGCAGTCGAATCACGGCTACGCGGGTCTTCGTGATTCCTACCGTTGGGTCGGTGACCTCCAAGAGGAGCTGAAGAGCGCCGGAAGACTCGTTGCGCAAGTCCAAGTCGAAGAAGTGCTTGCCCGTGGGGCCTTCGGAGGCCAGGGCAACGCTGACGACGGCTCTTCCTTCTTGTTCGTCTCCGCTCGGCGGGACGGGTGGTTGATCCTGGCGGCGATGTGTGCCAGGGACGAGGCGCAAGCGGACGTCGTATGTCTTTTCCTGAGTTTCGGGCGTCGAGGAAGGACGGTAGATTTCGAAATAGACGCGGAGCAGATCGTCGCGCCAGACGTGGGTGGCAGGCAATAGCGGGACGGGGGGACTGGAAAGCGAGGATGTGGTCGGGAGTGCGATTCCGACCACGATGTCGCTGACGTCGAATCCGGCGAGGTCCAACGACAGCGGCGCGCCAATGGCGAAGTGCTCGCTGCCCGGGAACACCCGTGGGGTTCCGTCGGCGCTCGTTGGATCGTCCATGTCGTGTCTGGCGGCGACGGACACGTGTCCGATGCGTGCGTCGTGGCGGAGGACCAAGTGGGCAAACTCGCCGTAGGCGTCCAGCGGTGCCATTTCGGCGCGCAAGATTTCATCCAGGCGCTGGTCGCGAGCGATGACGGTGTGGCTCGGCGTGTATTCGCCCAATGCCAGTTCTTCCGGCAGCTCGCGTTCCTCCAGAGCCGGGGTCCATGTGGGCGATGAAACGGCCACCACGAGAATTCGAGGCTGGCCTTCCTGGATGACGCGCGCTGCTTGCGCCGACAAGGCGCTCTTGGGCGTCTCGTCGATCTCCGACCAAGCTGTCGGCCTAGGGCGCGTTGCGCGGGCCACATCGTCGTCGATGTGCAGAAGAGACATGGCTTCCAAGTAGCCTTCGTTCGGATTCCCTCCGGTCTGATTCCAGAGCGCTTCCAACTGGCTGAGGCGATCTCCGAAGGGGCCGCCGGCGCGGGCCAATTCGACGTAGTAGAACAGTTCCAAGTAGTACTGGGCGCGAATCCCGGTGGGAAGACGTGAGCCCGGCCCAGTGCGGGCACTCCTGGGCAAGATCTCGTGCGGCCCGACGACTCGGCGGAACGGACCGGTGCCCTGTTCGTTTCCGAACATGAAGTAGGTGAAGTCGCGCTCGCCAAGAGTGGCGTACCGCCAGATCTCGTACTGAGGGTCGACGTCCCAGCGGAAGAGATCGTCTCTTTCTACGCCGCGCCAGCGCGCTTCCGTCGTGCTGATCTTCAAGTGGCCGGCCGTGACTTGAGCGGGTCGTCCATACTTCACGTAGAAGACGCCCCGGTCGTCGGTTCCGAACGCCGAATTTCGGTTGTAGACGTAATGCTCTCGCGCGTAGGCGACGCGGGTCCAATGCTCCAGGAGGCGTTCGTTCGCGGCCGTAGTGGGAGTCGGGTCGCGTTCCAGCCAAAACCACTGGACTGCGTGCGCAAGCGCGGCCGGATCCCTGCGCCCGACAGCGGCCCAGGCCTCGGCCGTGGCCGAATCGACCAAGGCGAACGTGCGACGTCCTTCGGCGAGTATCTCGCGCTGGGCGTCGTCGCCCGGAGTGGTCCCCGAAAATCCCCAGTAGAACATGTCCGTGGCAACTTCTTCGTAGAGGCGGAGGTCTTGCTCCGCTACTGCCGAAATGAACGCCGTTGCAATGCGGGGATCTTCCGATCCGGCGGCCGAAATGCTGTCTCGGCGTTCGATCCAGAAGTCGAGGGCGCCGACGGTGTCGCCAGCCTCCAACAGGCTCTGGCCATGCTGATATGCATCGATGCTGCTTTGAAGCCGTGGCGCCGGGTCCAAGAGAGTTGCGACGGTAGAGGTGGGGACGGGAAACGCGATGAACGCCAGGAATGGCAAAGAGAGATATCTTCGCACGTTATCGGCTCCCGCGCCTAGAAGACGCGAACGCCCGCCAAGAGCTCAAGGCGAATGTCCGCATAGTAAGCCCCGTTCACTCGCCGGGTGCCGCCGCTGAACTTGCCGACGCCGGCGCTCAACGTGGCTTCGGAAAGGTAGCGATTCCGCTCGACGCGGGCGCCGACCATGCCCCTGAACACGACATGGCTGCCGCCGTCCTGGAACATGTCCTTGATCAAGTCGCAGACTTCGCGCGCAACTTGGTCGGCGCGGCCCGGACAGTCGGGTTGGTCGAACGAGTACGTTCGAAGTCCAACACCGGCGCCCACGACCGGCCGAACCGGCCACTCCGGATCGCCACGGTAGGCCCGCACATGTGCCAAGACGCCGCGGACGGACGTAGCAACGGTCTCCGGCTCGCAGATTCGCCCAGTGACCACCTCGCATATAGCGATTTGGCCGGTGGCGTCGGCGTTTGCCGTGGTCTCGAATCCAAGCCGAACGCCGAGCTCATGTCCGAGAAAGTCGAGATCCGCGCCTGCGCTGATCACAAAGGATTGTCCCAGGTCCGACACGGAATTGGCGAGAGGGCGCTCTGGCAGGTTGGACGGCGCCGTGGCCAGGCGACCGTTCGGCATCTGCCAGGCGCCTTGCGCCCACGCGGACAAGGACCATGAGCGGCCGGCCACCGCATCCGCTGGTTGGGCCGAGGTCGCGTCGAAGCCGAAGAGAACCGCGACTGCAATGCTCAGGGCCACGGCAAGGCTCGAGCCCCTTCGGGCGGACGAGCAACTGCGTCGCTGTGTTGGAGGTTGAGCCTCTCGGCCCTCGGGCAGAACGGCATTGGGCATCGACGTCATTGAGCGTTATCCCTTCGAATGTTGAAGATCTCGGTCTTGACCAGGGGTGTCCCCCTCCCTCTCCACCTCCGGCGGCTCCCCATGCTTCTCCAGGAATTCCTCCGTCCCCTCGGGGAGCAACAGATTGTCGGAGATTTCGGCGATCTCTTCGGCTTCCTGCCAAGCCTGCTCGAGGCGCCAGAGCTCGCCTTCCAGGGCCTGCCGCTCTTGTTCTTCGTGCAACGCCATTTCCAGGGCGAGGCGGGTCGATTGAGGCATCTGTGCGATGTGTCCAGGGGCGCGCTTCCTTCGGAACAGGGTCCTGCCGAAGAACCGATCGCCCGCCGACACGTCGGCAATGAAGCGGCTGGGATGGCCGCTCGATTCGATCTCGGCGACCGCGTCGCGCACGGTTGCCGCCTTGCCGCCCTCGTGGTTCATCTTGGGGAGAATCACCGCCGCCAGCCTCCGCGCCTCGTCTCCCTGGTGCCAAGTCGTCGTCTTTCGCTCGCGTATGGCCAGCTTGAAGCCGACGCCGTCGTCCGCGGGGCGGATGCGCGTCGCCTGCAGATCCTCCGGCCGAAGCTTCAGGCGACGGTTGGCGTCCAGCCGCAACTTGGCGGTGGTCCGACGGCGTTGCCAGACTTGGAACAGGTTGCCTCCCCAAACGAGCGATGCTCCGCCGAAGATGCCCGTCGTGGTGCCGACCACCAAGACGGCTCCGCTCGCGACGGCGATGCCCGTTGCAATCACGAGGTGCTTACGCCTCCGGTGGCCGAACTGGTCGCCGTAGCGCCATGCGGCGAACTCGGGGCGAAGCGGCTTGCCGATGCGCACGAGCTCCAGTCCTTCCGGATGCCGGGCAAGTCCCACGTGCTCGGTCGAGACGCGCACGCGCGTGTCGCGAAAGATGCGCTCGCATTGCTCGACGCCCTCCCAACGCTCATCGAGCGGGCTGAGGTTCCACCGCTCGCACTTGCGGCAGACGACCCACAGCCTCCCCTTGGCGGCGTCGAAGGCCAGCCGGCGTCCCACCGGGAAGGTCTCGACGACCTCGTTGGAGCCCAGCGGCTTCGTGCAGAACATGCAGGCGGCATACACGACATCGCTCCCTTCGCACCTGGCGGGCGAGGTTCCTCGCGGGGCGGCTGGCCGTGGCGACCGGCCCCGAGCAAGGAATCTCCGGCTAGGTCTAACCTAACCCGACCGGCGGCGCGCTGGCCAGCCGCGGGCGGCGATCCGGTCAGCCTGTGCCCGCGTAGCCCCCCCCCGGCGGTGTCGCCGCACGCTCGGCTGTCCCAAATCCCAGGCATTCTGCCCCCAGGGCTTCGCCCAAGCCCGTTCCGGTGTAGATTCCGAGACGGAATGGACCCGACGGGACGCGCTCCCGAGGGAGCCTTCAAGGCCCAGGACGAAAGGACGGCGGGCGAGGCGGGCGAGCGACGGCTGGCGGAGCAGATCGGCGCCCAGAAGCAGGAGCTTGGCCTCCGGATCGACCGGATGGAGGACCAGTTCGACGAGAACCACCGGGTGGTAACGGCCGGGCTTGCCGAACTGAAGGCCGAGGTCGGCGCGTTGAGCACGAAGGTGGACGAGCGGTCGCACCCTCGTCGCTTGGACGGAGCTGCCCGGTCCAGCGCCGGGGCGGACGTGGTCGCGGGCGCTGTGCGCGAGACGCCCGACCGCTACTCGACGGAGGAGCCGAAGGGCAAAGCAGGGGAGATGCCGTAGGGCGGCCGTTCGCGTTCTCGGCGGCTATCCAGTCCGTGCTGCAGGCCGACGAGCGCAGCCGTGCGGGCGGAAGTCTACGACCTGTCGGTCAATCGCCATTTTGCGTGTGGTGCGGTTCGTCTTGGAGTCGGCACATGCGCCTCCGGTCATGCTTCCCATGCCTCTCCAGGAATTCTTCCGTCCCCTCGGGGAGCAACAGGTTGTCGGAGATTTCGGCGATCTCTTCGGCTTCCCGCCAAGCCTGCTCGAGGCGCCAGAGCTCGCCTTCCAGGGCCTGCCGCTCTTGTTCTTCGTGCAAGGCCATTTCCAGGGCGAGGCGGGTCGATTGAGGCATCTGTGCGATGTATCCAGGGGCGCGCTTCTTTCGGAACAGGGTCCTGCCGAAGAACCGATCGCCCGCCGACACGTCGGCAATGAAGCGGCTGGGATGGCCGCTCGATTCGATTTCGGCGACCGCGTTCTGCACGGTTGCGGCCTTGCCGCCCTCGTGGTTCATCTTCGGGACAATCGCCGCCGCCAACCTGCGGGCCTCGTCTCCCTCGTGCCAGGTCGTCGTTCGTCGTTTGCGTATGGCCAGCTTGAAGCCGGCGCCGTCTTCGTCTGGGCGAATGCGCGTCGCGAACAGGTCCAGCGGCCGGAGCTTCACGCGGCGTCCGCCGTCCAGTCGCAGCTTGGCGGTGTTCTGTCGGCGTTGCCAAAGGGAGGAGAACAGGCTGCTGCCCCAAAGCAGGTTGCCGCCCCCCAGCAGGAACATCCCGCCGAAGAGCCCTGTCGCGCCGAGCGCGTAGGCGCTGCTCACGACTACGACGCCCGTAGCCATGACGACGTGCCTTCGCCTCCGGCGGCCGAACTGGTCGCCGTAGCGCCATGCGGCAAACTCGGGGCGAAGCGGCTTGCCGATGCGCACGAGCTCCAGTCCTTCCGGATGCCGGGCAAGCCCCACGTTCTCGGTCGAGACGCGCACGCGCGTGTCGCGAAAGATGCGCTCGCATTGCTCGACGCCCTCCCAACGCTCCTCGAGCGGGCTGAGGTTCCACCGCTCGCACTTGCGGCAGACGACCCACAGCCGTCCCTTGGCGGCGTCGAAGGCCAGCCGGCGTCCCACCGGGAAGGTCTCGACGACCTCGTTGGAGCCCAGGGGCTTCGTGCAGAACATGCAGGCGGCATACACGACATCGCTCCCTTCGCCCTGACGGGCGAGGTTCCTCGCAGAGCGGTTGGCCGTCGCGGCCGGCTCCGAGCAAGGAATCTCCGGCTAGGTCTAACCTAACCGGACCGGCACCTAACCGGACCGGCGGTGCGCGGGCCAACCCGCAAGGGCCGTTTAGCGGCGATTGCAGCAGACAAACCGGACCGGCGGCACTTGGGCCAACCCCGCCCTGGTGAGCCGTCAGCGGTCAGTCGGCGCCGTCCTTGCGGTGCCGCCGAAGGAAGCCCTTCGTCCGGTCCGGCACCAGGAGATCGTCGGCGATGGCGGCGATCTCTTCGGCGTCGCGCCAAGCCCGCTCGAGCCGCCACAGTTCGCCTTCGAGCGCACGGCGTTCCTCTTCCTCGCGAAGGGCCATCTCCAGGGCCAGTCTCGTGGGCTTCGGCATCTTGTCGATGTAGCCGAAGACGCCCCTGCGCCAGTAGCGGTCGCGCTTGGCCACGTCGGCCACGAAGGCGCTCGGGTGGCCCAGCGCCTCGATCTCGGCTACGGCGTCGCGGACGGTGCGGGGCCTGCCGCCTGTGTCGTTCAGCGAGGGCAGGATCACGGCAGCGAAGCGGCGAGCTTCCTCGCCTTCCAGCAGAATCGGCTCCCACTTGTGCCAGCGACGAAGCGAGAAGCCCGGATCTTTCGCAAACTCCAGCGCGAACCCAGGCTCGGCGGTCGCCGGAAGAATGCGAGCGGTAGAGCACGAATCGTGGTCAAGCTTGAGCCAGGACCCGTCGTTCCTTCGTGCCGTGGAGGAGGACGGGGGCATCCCCGCGAAGCGCCGTGCGACTTGGTACAAGCCGTAGGCGCCGACGAGCGCGGCCGGAGTGGCGAGGGCGCCGCCCGCCACCTTGGCGACTACCAGCGTGCCCGTCAAAGCCCCGAATCCCAGGTTCCACCGCCACCTTCGCACGAACTGCCGGCCGTACCGCCACGCCGCGAACTCCGGCCGAAGCGGACGCCCGATGCGGACCAGTTCGAGGCCCTCCGGGTGCCGGGCGAGCCCGATGTTCTCGGTCGACGTGCGGACGCGCGTGCCGCGGAAGAGGCGTTCGCAGGCTTCGACGGCTTCCCAGCGCTCCTCGAGGGGCGTGAGATTCCAGCGCGCGCACTTGCGGCACACGACCCAGAGTCGGCCCCGCGCCTCGTCGAAGGCGAGCCGGCGGCCAACGGGGAAGGTCTCGATGACTTGGTTCGAGCCGAGATGCCGCCTGCAGAACATGCAGTTCGCGTACACGGGGCTCCTCTTGGCGCGAAGGCACTCGAGCGGCGGACGATCGGACGGCCCGCGTCCATGCGCGGTCGGCTGTTCGCCCGCTCGGCTCCTGGCCGGAAGTGGTGCTGAAACTCGGATTGTTGCCAAGCGATCTGCCGGGCGCAAGGCCGGGACGAGAAAGCGTTTAGATTTCTGGTCGCATGGCTCGAGAGCGGCGCCGAGATTCGAATCTGGGGGATGTGACGCTATGCTGGACGAGATCAAGGCCAAGATCGCCGACGAAGTCGAGTCGCTGACACGCGAACTCAACGTCGAGCTGCCCCGGCGGATCGAGAAGGCGGTCGAGCTGGGCGACTTGCGGGAGAACGCCGAGTACAAGTCGGCGCTCGAGAGGCAGCAGTTCGTCCAGGCGCGGCTGGGGCAGCTGGGGCGGCGGCTGGCGGATCTGTCGCGGATCAACGTGGAGGACATGCCGGCCGACCGGGTCGGCTTCGGCTCGAAGGTCACCGTCCGCGACCTCGCCCGCGACACGGTGACGAGCTACACCATCGTGGCGGGCGACTACATGGACCTGGAGGCGGGCCACATCTCGATGGCGTCGCCCATCGGCAAGGGACTCATGGGGGCGCGCCGGGGCGAAGAGGTCCTGGTGCGGCTGCCGGCGGGCGAGCGCCGCCTCGAGATCACCGAGCTTTCGACGTTGCCGGAGCAGCTGGGCGCGAAGTCCTGCTAGGCCCGAGGCGCGTCCTCGTTGCTAGAAGCTTCGTCGCTGGTGCGGTCGGCTTGGCCCAGTCGGCTTCGAGCCGCGTCCTCGCTGCTAGGAGCCTGGTCCCTTGAGGCGGAGCAGCAGCTCTTCGTCGGTGTCGCAGTCGACGATCCACTCGCCGACCGTGTGCAACCGCTCCGCGTCCGCCACCGACTCCAGACGGCGGGCCAGCTTCGCCGCCACGCCCGCGCTGAACTTCCGCGCCGCCTGGCGCCCGATCAGCAACTTCTGTTGCTCCAGCCCCTGCTCCAGCCCTCGTTCCAAGCCCCGCTCGACACCCTGTTCCAAGCCCTGCTCGAGTCCCTCCTGGAACCATCCGTCGGTCCATTCCTTCAGCGTCTCCGCCAGCATTGGTCGCTCCTTCGTCAGGATTTCCATGTTCTCCAGGCGCTTGCCCGGAAACTTCCGGTCCTCGAGCACGTCGCGAAGCCACGCCACGAAGCGCCGCCGCAAGTCCTCGTCGCCAGCCGCCTCGAGCGCACCGGCCAGCATGCCCAGCGCCGCGTCCAGCCGCTCCGCCGTCCGCGCCCGCTCGACCTCGCCCAGCGCCGCCGCCAAGCCCGGCGCGCGCACACGATCGTACCCTCGCCCGGCCGCCAAGTCAACCACGTAGCAACTGCGCGGTCCCGGCCCGTCGGCGCCGCCGCCCGTCCACACCGGGGGGCGCGCCGTCGGCGCCGTCCAGCGCGCCTGCCCGTTGTAGAGCACGATCGGAAGCACGCGCAGTTCGCGCGCCCGCTTGACCCAGCCGCGCTTCATCGCCTCGCGCACGCAGTGCGCCGCGTAGATCTCCATGCGCAACGGCATCGCGGGGTCGCTCCGCGACTGGAATTCGAGCGGGATCAGCACGGTCCGCGCCGGCGCGTCCAACGTCCGGGCCCGCCAGATCATGTCGCCCCGACTGCGGACGCGGCCCGCGAACGACGCGGGCAACGGTTCCAGCGCGCCGAGGTCCATGCGTCGCGCATGCGCCGACAGGAACGTCTCGAGGAAGCTGCGCATCATCGGTGCGCTCGCGAAGATGCGCTTGTAGTGGCGGTCGTGGTCCATGACGGCCAATCGTCGCACCAATCCATGGGCGTTGGCATGGCTGGACGGGACCACTTTTTGCAGATCTGCGCCACTTGCAGATCGGCGCGGCAAGGCCGCGAGCGGCGCCGTCCAGCGTGCCTGCCTGTTGTAGAGCACGACCGGAAGCACGCGCAGCCAGCGCGCCCGCTACGTGTCCGATGGACGTGGAGTTGTGGGGACGCGGGGGACCCGAACAAGAAAAACGCCCCCGGCGACTCCCTAGTGCGGAGCCGCCGGGGGCGCTCAAACCGGCCGCAACCCGGCGCGAAGGCCGCCTACGGCGCGAGTGTTCGATCGTTGTTCGGCTTCAGACGCCGAAGCGGCGATCGCATGCCCGTGCCGAGTTGGGCTGGGTACTGTGACTGGACAAGTGATCACCTCCTTGGTTTGGGTGGGACATTGGGCTGAAGGTTCCCGCGGGGCTGAAGGTTCCCGCGTCGGTCGCGGCGGCCGAGAAGTCGGCCACCGCTCTGGAAAGATAAGCGAATCGGACGGGTTCGGCCAGTCGCCGGCCGCCCGAAGATTCAGGCGCGCCGGTACGCCCGTCGCAGCGCGAGGAAGCTGACCAGGGCCGCGACCGTGATCCAGACGACGCCCCACGTGATCGTCGAGATGCCCGTGAGTTCGGCCAGCATCCGGGCGTCGGAGCGCAGTTCCGGCCGGTCGATGACGTCGCTCTTGATGTCCAGGATGGCGTAGAGGCAACTCGTCAGGCCGAGCGTCGTCAGGATGGGCTTCTGCCATCTCGGGCGCAGCTTCCAGCCGGCCAGCATGAGCGCGGCGCCGAACGCCAAGCCGAACGCGACGCCGAAGGACCCCTTGACGTAGAGCAGGGTCAGCGCCGTGACGACTCCGCCCGCGGTTCCCACGACCAAGCCGGGAGGAACGCGCCGCGCGCCCGCCGCCGCCAGGAGCAGGAGGCCCCAGCCGAGGCTGCCCAGATATCCCGCCGAGAGCGTCAGGAACGCGTTGCCGCCGGGGCAGTGGCACGCGCCGCCTTGCCGGGGATCGAGCTGGATCTGCTCGATGGTTCCGCCCGTGGCGACCGCGACCACGCCGTGGCTGATCTCGTGGAGCATCACCACGAAGATCTTGAGCGGATACAGGACGGGCGTGTCCCAGAGAAGCAGCAACGCGGCGAAGTACGCGGCGAAGCCGCCGAGAAAGACCAGCTTCCTCTTGGTCTCCGGAGTGGGCATTGTCGATTTCCGTTGGCGAGAGTGCGGCGTGAGCGGCACGTTCCGGCGGCGCGTCGCCTGCGGCTAAGCGGCCGTTGGGGCTGCCGACCGGGGGTCCGGGCGGCGCTTCTCCCCGGAAACTACGACGAATTGGCGGTTGAAGTTGCGCAAGGCAGGGCGGTGCGGTCGCGCAAGGCGTTTGGCAACGCCGGACGGCGTAAGTAGCTTGAACGGGTTGGCGGACGCCTCCGGGGCGGGGCGCTGGGTTTCCGGAGGCCGCCGCAGACTGCAACCGGCAAGGAAGCGAGAATGGGCGAATGAGCAAGAGACTGGCGTTGGCCTTGGCAGCGGGTCCGCTGCTGGCGGCGGCCGGGGCGTGCGTGCCCGAAGTCCCAGGCCCGGTGGGCGCCGGCGATGCCGCCCCGCCGTTCTCGGCCGTGACGCTGGACGGCGCGGAGTTCCGAGCGGCCGATCTGCTCGGCGCGCCCTACCTGCTCAACGTGTGGGCGACGTGGTGCGCGCCTTGCCGCCACGAGATGCCCGAGTTGCAGGAGCTGTACGACGCCTACGCGGCCCAGGGGTTCCAGGTCGTGGGCGTGAGCGTGGACGACCGGGGGGCGGGCGACCAGATTCAGGCCTTTCTCGACGAAACGGGCGTCACTTTTCCCATCCTTCACGATCCCTCGTCCGAGATCATGTACAGCTACGGGCTCCTAGGGTTGCCGGGCAGCTTCCTGGTGGACGCCGACGGCGTGGTCGCGCGCAAGTGGGCGGGGCAGTTCCGCCCGATGGCGCCGGACGTCCAGGAATCGGTTCAGGCGCTCCTGGCCAGCCCCTCCGAGAGCTGAGCTGATCGGCGCGGGAAGGGCGGGCGATTCGGGCGGGACCGCGGGCGGTTCAGGCGTCGGCCCGGGCGATTCGGGCGGGACCGGCGGCGGCGCAGGCGTCGCGACGGAGGTGCGCGCCGGACTGACGCGCGACTTGGGGCTGGTGTCGGCCCTGGCCATTGGCACGGGCACCATGATCGCCGCCGGCATCTTCACGCTGTCCGGCCTGGCGGTCGGCTACGTGGGCAGCGCCGCCATCGTCTCCTTCCTGCTGGCGGCCGTGGTGGCGGCCTTCACGGCGCTGACGTACTGCGAGTTCACGTCGATCTATCCGCGCTCGGGCGAGGGGTACCTGTACGCCCGCGAGACCTTCCCGTCCTTGGTGGCCTACCTGGTGGGCTGGTGCCTGCTGCTGGGCTACGCGTCGTCGTGCGCGTTCTACGTCGCCAGCCTGTCCACGTACTTCAACGAGTTCATCTGGCACGCGACGGTCGCGGCGGCGCCCGGCCTCGTCTTCCTGGCCGCGCTCACGCTGCTCAACGTCAAGGGCACGAAGGAGAGCGGGACGTTCCAGATCGTCGTGACGGCGGCCAAGATCGTGCTGCTCGTCTGGTTCATCGTGGGCGGGCTGGGCGCGTTCGACTCGGCCGTCCTGGGCGAGCGGTTCAGCCGCGACCTGCCCGCCATCGCCTCCACGGCGGCGCTGGTGTTCATCACGTTCTTCGGCTTCTCCGCCATCGCGGCGTCGGCGGGCGAGGTCGTGGAGCCCACGCGCACGATTCCGCGCGCCATCTTCATCTCGATGGTCGTGGTGACGGTCCTCTACGCCGCCGTGGTGCTCGTAGTCGTCGTGGCCGACCTGACGGAGTACACGGAGGCGGCGATGGGCGTCGCGGCCCGGGCGTTCCTCGGGCCGGTCGGCGGGGCGGTGATCGTGGGCGGCGCGCTCTTCTCCATGATCTCGGCGTCCAACGCGTCGATTCTGGCGGGATCGCGGGTGGCGCTCGCGATGAGCCGGCTGGGCCATCTTCCCCGGCTGGTGGGCTTCGTGAGCGACCGCACGAAGACGCCGGTGGCCGCGCTGGCCGCCGTGGCGGGCTCGATCGGCGTCTTCGCCTTGGCGCTGCCGCTGGAGGACTTGGCCCAGTTCGCCAACTTGGTGCTGCTGCTCGCGCTCTCGATGGTCAACCTGGCGCTGATCGTCCACCGCCGCCGCTATCCCGACATTCCGCGGCCGTTCCGCGTGCCGCTGGTGCCCTTGCTGCCCGCCCTGGGCATCGCCGCCAACGTCTACTTGATGCTCCAGATTCCCGCCGGCGGGGATTTCCTGCCGGTCGTGCTGGCCATTCTCGCGCTCGCGGCGGGCTTGTTCGCGTACGCCGGATGGAAGGGCGTGCGCTTCGAGGCGCCGGGGCCGCCGGAAGCCGAGTCGAAGGTGGTGGGACTGCGCGCGTCGCCCACCGAGGCGGCCTTCCGCATCCTGCTGCCGGTCTACAACCCCGCCACCGCCGCGCCGCTCGTGGAGATGGCCGCGTCCATCGCGCGTGCGCGGGGCGGGGAGATCACGGCGTTGCGCGTGGTGCAGGTGCCGGAGCAGCTGCCGCCGTCGCTGGCGCGCGAGCTGGTCGAGCGGGAGAGCGCGGGCTTGGACGGCCTGGACGAGGCGGCGGCCGCGGCGGACGTGCCCGTGTCGGTCGAGGTCCGGGCGGGGCGCAACGTCGGGCGGGCCATCCTGGAGTCGGCGCGGCAGCTCAAGGCCGACCTGATCCTGCTGGGCTGGAAGGGCTACACCTCGACGGCGCGGCGAATCCTGGGCGAAGTGACGGACGAGGTGGTTCGCCTGGGTCGGTGCGACATCATGCTGGTCAAGTTCGGTCGCGAGCTGGCCGCCCCGCGCCGGATTCTGCTGCCGACGGCGGGCGGCGCGCATGCCCGCAAGGCCAAGGACTACGCTGTGGACCTGACGGCGGACGGCGGACGTCTGACGCTGGCGGCGGTCGTGCCCGCGGGGGCGGCGCCGGCGCGCTTGGAGGAAGAGCGGACGCGCTTGCAGAAAGAGCGAGCGGAGCTGCCCGAGGGCGCGGCCGTGGAGACGACCGTGATGCAGGGCGGCGTCGCGGAGTCCATCCAGTACGCCGCGCGCGAGTTCGACGGCGTCGTGGTCGGCGCCTCCGGCGAGAGCTTCTCCAGCCGCATTCTCTTCGGGACGTTGCCCGAGCGCATCGCCAGGGAGACGCGGGGCACAGTCGTGGTGCTCAAGAGCCACGATCCAGTGCGGGCGTTCGTGGGGCGAGTCGTGTCGGCGTGACGGCGGGGCTTGGCGTTGTCGCGGTGCTCGCTGTTGACACCACTGCCGGTCGATGCTACCATTCTATCCATGGACTCCGAGAGCGTGGGGATAAGGTGCCGGGCCGAGGACCCAGTCCGCCGTCGTTTCACTTGGACCAAGCGCAGGTGGCTGTCGGCCGTCGCGTGGGGATGGGTTCCGGCCTTGGTCGTCGCGTGCGCGCCGGATGCTCCCGATGCCGCTTCGTTCTACTCCGGCGCGTGCAGGCTCGCGGACGCGGCCCTCGAGCCGTGCGATTCGTGCATCGACTTCGAGCTCGCGGCGACGCTGGGGGCCGTTGACGACGAGGGATTTCTGGTGGACCGCGGCACGTTGGGCGACATCGTGCGCGACCACGACGGCAACTATTGGGCGGGCCAGCGAACCGAGATCAAGGTCTTCGACTCGGCGGGCGCGTACTTGGCCACGGTCGGCAGGGCCGGCCAGGGGCCTATGGACTTCGACTTCGCCCAGCCCATGCACACGGATTCCCTTGGGCGGATCCATGTGTTCGACATCGGCAACATGAGAGTGTCCGTGATCGCGCCCGACCGGACGTTGTCCGAGGAACGGCAGCTGCCTGCCTCCTGGGTTCCGGCGATGACGCCGTTGGCCGATGGCGGCCGATACGCGATTCAATCTTGGATCGGTACCGCGGACCGGATCGGCTTTCCCCTCCATGTCGTCGACGACGGAAGCATCGTCACTTCCTTCGGTGCCCCCCAGGAAGACGATCCCGGCGGACGCGTCCTTGACAACTTCACATCGGAGCGTCGGCTGACGACGGACCCTTCGGGGAACATCTTCAGCTCTCACTACTACGACTACATCGTGGAGGCTTGGTCGGAAGACGGCGCGCGAATCGGCAGGCTGGACGGGCCTGCTTTGTACGACGGTCCGATCCCTCGGCGGCCGGGCACGTATTCTTGGGACAATCCGCCGTGGAACGCGATATACGACTTGATGGTCGATTCCAAGGATCATCTGTGGATCGTGTTCCGATACCGGCGGCCTGACTGGCGGGAGAGAATGGTCGAGGTCGTCGACTCTCGAGGCGACGTTTGGCTTGAATCGAAGGACGGCATGTGGACTTCGTACCGCCACAGCCGCGTCGACGTGGTCGACTTGCAATCGTGCGCGACGATTGCGTCGCAGTGGCATGACGGAGTGCTGATGAACTTCATCGGAGAGAATATGGTGTCCGAAATCGCGCACCGTGAAGACGGACAAGAGTTTGTCAACATCTGGAGATTCTCATATGCTCGCTAGGGCTGGTCATGGAACGCCGAAGGCGAGAAACGGAATGCCGATCCTGGCCCGGTTCGGCCCAAGACGGGAGGTTCACATGTTCCAGAGATTCCGATTTTCGATGCTGACGGTCATGGCGTTCGCGCTTGTGGTCGGATTCAGCACCGACGCGGCTGCACAGGACTGCGCACTGGAGTGCCGTATCTGCAACGGAGACGGCCGAGAAGGCGTCGGCTACAACAGAAATGGGGGCTACGACATGCGTTGCGTCGACTCCAATCTTTGCAAAGTATGCGGAGAAGAGGAAGAGGAAAAGACGCTCGTAGCGGATGCCGGGCCGTCGGAGGCCAGCATCTTGCGCACGTTGTCGGTCGCACGGCCCGACGACTTGGCAGCTGTGGCGGCCAAGTATCACGATCGCATCTTTCTGCATGCGTCGCGCCAGCTCCTGGCCATCCGAGGGGAAGGTTGCCAGGAGGAATACATCACGACAGTTGCATTCGTGAGTTCCGACAGAACTGCGGCACTGGAGCAGTTTGGAATTCGCTCGTTGGAGGACTTCTATCGGGACGCAAACGCGAACAGCTCTGGTTGAGTCGCCGACAGGCGGTTTATCGGGGACGAGCCCCGTGCGGCGGCTGGTCTCGTCAGTCGCCGCACGGCTCGTCCCCCTGTCGTGTTGGCGCGTCTTTTTCGCTAGTGTAGGTCTGCCGTGCCTTGTCGCAGGCACGGCGAATGCGCAGAATCGGGATGAATGGCATGTCGCGGATGCCGTCCATGGGCGTTACGGGCGAGTCGTGTTCCCCGCTATTGCCGATATTGATCTTCACCATGTGCGTCGGATATTGCAAGTATTGGATGACCATCGGGTCTTGCCAGGGTTGCCGTCGCACGGACAACTAGACATTGAGATTACGGTCACACTTGCGTCAGATATTGACGTTGGAACGATCCATGGATGGAGCAAGCCGGAACAGCACTTGATCGTTCTTCCTATGCGGGAATCTTTCTCTTGGAATGACTTGTTGCTCAGGAGAGTAATTCGTCACGAACTCGCACACATCGCATTGAGTGAGTTCTTGGGACATCGGAACTTGTCGAAATGGTTTGAAGAAGGATTCGCAGAGTGGGTTGCCGGGGGGCTTACTCTCGAAGGTGAAGCGAGGCTGGAAATCGAAGTTCGACGACGAGATGTTGGAACCATGCGCATGCCTGCATTGGAAGAAATTGGCACCGAGTTTCCTGATCGATTGGCATATGATTTTTATTCTAGCTTTTTCGATTTTTTGGAATTTCGATTAGGAAAGGAACTTCGAAATGGAGTCTTACTCGAAAATGTAAGGAATGGTGATGTTTATCTTGCATTGGCCAATGCTGTTGACGGTGGCTTGGATGCTCTGGAATTGGAGTGGCACAGTTACTTGTTGAACCGTTTCCTAGATGGGAACGACGTAGCACGAATGACACGAAGATTTTGAACTCTTCGCAGGGATCGCATGGTGATCTCGCTCCGGCCCGCGTGGAAGCAAGCCGGGGGCTGTCTCGACGCTTTCGTTCTTCCCATGGACTCAGAGGTGTGCCCAACGGATTCTGTTTTTCTGCGGCTGGCACCAAGCGCAGATGGCTGTCGGCCGTCCTGTGGGGATGGCTTCCGGTCTTGGCCTTCGCGTGCGCGCCCGATGCTCCGG
This sequence comes from Longimicrobiales bacterium, assembly GCA_965242735.1. GTDB lineage: Bacteria > Gemmatimonadota > Gemmatimonadetes > Longimicrobiales > Gaopeijiaceae. Next base: position 967,290 of record OZ251497.1, read on the forward strand.
ATGCCGCTTCGTTCTACTCCGGCGCGTGCAGGCTGGCGGACGCGGCCCTCGAGCCGTGCGATTCGTGCATCGACTTCGAGCTCGCGACGACGCTGGGGGCCGCCGACGACGACGGGTTCCTTGTGGACCGCGGCACGTTCGGCGACATCGTGCGCGACCACGACGGCAACTATTGGGCGGGCCAGCGAACCGAGATCAAGGTCTTCGACTCGGCGGGCGCGTACTTGGCCACGGTCGGCAGAGCCGGGCAGGGGCCGATGGAGTTCGAGTTCGCGCAGCCCATGCACACGGATTCCCTTGGACGGATCCATGTGTTCGACATCCGCAACATGAGAGTGTCCGTGATCGCGCCCGACCGGACGTTGTCGGAGCAACGGCAGCTGCCTGCCTCCTGGGTTCCCGCGATGACGCCGTTGGCGGACGGCGGCCGATACGCGATTCAATCTTGGATCCGCAGCGCGGAGCGAAGCGGTTTTCCTCTCCATGTCGTCGACGACGAGGGCATCGTCACTTCCTTCGGCGCCCCCCAGGAAGACGACCCCGGCGGACGCGTCCTCGACGCCTTCACTGCAGAGCGCCAGCTGACGACGGACCCTTCGGGGAACATCTTCAGCTCGCACTACTACGACTACATCGTGGAGGCTTGGTCGGAAGACGGCGTGCGAATCGGCAGGCTGGACGGGCCTGCCTTGTACGACGGTCCGATCCCTCGGCGGCCGGGCTCGTATTCATGGGACAATCCTCCGTGGAACCAGATCTACGACTTGATGGTCGATTCCGGCGGCCGTTTGTGGATCGTGTTCTGGTACCGGCGGCCTGACTGGCGGGAAGGAATGGTCGAGGTGACTGGAGCCCGAGGCGACGTTTGGCTTGACTCGAAGGACGGCACGTTGGCTTCGTACCTCCGCAGTCGCGTCGACGTGGTTGACTTGCAATCGTGCGCGACGATCGCGTCGCAGTGGCATGACGGACTGCTGACGAAGTTCATCGGAGAGGATATGGTGTCCGAGACCGCGTACCGCGACGACGGACAGGAGTTCGTCAACATCTGGAGATTCTCGTATGCTCGCTAGGGCCGCAGCCTTCGCATTTCCTCCGGCTGGCAACAAGCGCAGATGGCTGTTGGCCGTCGCGTGGGGATGGCTCCCGGTCTTGGCCTTCGCGTGCGCGCCCGATGCTCCCGATGCCGCTTCGTTCTACTCCGGCGCGTGCAGGCTGGCGGACGCGGCCCTTGAGCCGTGCGATTCGTGCATCGACTTCGAGCGCGTGACGACGCTGGGAGCTGACGACGACGAGGGATTCCTGGCGGACCGCGGCACCTTGGGCGACATCGTGCGCGACCACGACGGCAATTATTGGGCCGGCCAGCGAACCGAGATCAAGATCTTCGACTCGGCGGGCGCGTACCTGGCCACAGTCGGCCGATCCGGCGAGGGGCCGATGGAATTCGAGTTTGCCCAGCCCATGCACACGGATTCCCTTGGGCGGGTTCACGTGTTCGACAACCGCAACGCGCGGGTGTCCGTGATCGCACCCGACCGGACGTTTTTGTCCGAGCAACGGCGATTGCCGGCCACAGCTGTCTTCGCGATGACGCCGTTGGCCGACGGCGACCGATACGCGATTCAATCTTGGATCGGCAGCGCGGAGCGGAGCGGCTTTCCCCTCCACGTGATCGACGACGGAGGCATCGTCACCTCGTTCGGCGCCCCTCAGGAAGACGATCCCGGCGGACGCGCCCTCGACGCCTTCACGGCGGAGCGTCGGCTGACCACGGACCCTTCGGGGAACGTCTTCAGCTCGCACTACTACGACTACATCGTGGAGGCTTGGTCGGAAGACGGCGCTCGGATCGGAAGACTCGACGGGCCAGCATTGTACGACGGTCCGGTCCCCCGGCGGCCGGGCTCGTATTCTTGGGACAATCCGCCGTGGAACGCGATATACGACTTGATGGTCGATTCCGGCGGCCGTTTGTGGGTCGTGTTCCGATACAGGCGTCCTGACTGGCGGGAGAGAATGGTCGAGGTCGTCGACTCTCGAGGCCGGGCTCGGATTGAATCGAAGGACGGCTTATGGACTTCGTACCGCCACAGCCGCATCGACGTGGTGGACTTGCAGTCGTGCGCCACGATTGCGTCGCAGTGGCATGACGGAGTGCTGATGAACTTCATCGGAGAGGACATGGTGTCCGAGATCGCGCACCACGAAGACGGAGAAGAGTTCGTCAACATCTGGAGATTCTCATATGCGCGCTAGGATGTCTCACACCGGCCGCGCGGAGGCGGGCCGCTAGCGGGTGCAGTTGCGCGTTCTCTCGGGAGCGGACGTCGCCTCGCTGGTGCCGATGGCCGACGCGATCGAGACGATGGCGCATGCCTTCGGGCAGCTCTCCGCAGGCCAGGCGGAGATGCCCTCGCGGGTGGCGCTGGAGTCGGGCGGGGGCGTCAGCTTGTTCATGCCCGCGCGGTTGCGGGGGGCCGGGGAGCGCGGCGTCAAGGTCGTGTCGATTTTTCCGGGCAACCGGGGGCGCGGCCTGCCGGCGATCAACGGGGCCGTCCTGATGCTGGACGACGAAACGGGCGTGCCCCAGGCGTTGCTGGACGCAGGCGAGCTGACGGCGATTCGGACGGCGGCAGCCGCGGGCTTGGCCGCCCGCCTGCTGAGCAGGCCGGAGTCCCGAGTCTTGGCAGTGTTCGGCGCCGGGGCGCAGGCGGTGCGCCATGTCGAAGCGATTCGGGCGGTGCGTCCGATCGAGGACGTCCGCGTCGTGTCGAAGGGCGGAGAATCGGCCCGTCGGCTGGCGGCGTCGTTGGAAGGCGTCGAGGCGAATGCGTTGCAAGTCCCGGCCGAGGCGCTCGACGGCGCGGATGTCGTCGTGGCCGTGACCACCTCGCGCGTGCCGGTGTTCGACGGATCGGCGCTGCCCGCCGGAACCCACGTGAGCGGCGGCGGCAGCTTCACCCCGGACGCCCAGGAGATCGGCCCGGAGGTCGTGGCGCGCGCTCGGGTGGTGGTGGAAGACCGCTTGGCCGCGATGGACGAGGCGGGCGACTTGCTCGTTCCACTCCGGCAAGGTATCGTATCAGAAGCCGTGATCGACGCCGACCTGGGCGAAATCGTCAACGGGACCGCCCCTCGAGGCGCGGCCGGCCACGAACTGACCTTCTTCAAGTCGGTCGGCGTGGCCGTCCAGGACGTGGCGATCGCGGCTGAAGCCCTGCGGCGCGCCGAGGAACGTGGCGTGGGGTGCTCGGCGTCGTCATTGGCCGCCGAAACGTACCCCTCGCGCCCAGGAATTGCCCGATGAACGCAAGACGCCCCTCTTGGATTCTGGACGATGGGCCTTTGGCTGGCCGGTGGGCGCTGGGATACGGGCTCTGCGGCTTGGTCGGCGGCGTCTTCTGGGCGAGCGGCGTCACACACGGCGGCGCCCTGTCCTTCACGATGCTTCTGGCAGTGGTTTGCTCTTGCTTCCTTGTGCGGGACGTGTGGCAGTTGCGGAAGACATGGTCGAGGGGCAAGTTCGTCTGCCACTGCGTGGTTGCTTGGGGTTGCGTGGCGGGCGCCATCGTCGGGGTCGTGCGGGTGCAAGCCTGACGGGCAACCCCGGGAAGTCGTGCGCCGTGGTCGTCTACCGAGTGGGCTGGCCGTAGGCTCGGTCGGCTTGTTGCGCCGCGTCGTCTCCGTTCACGCGGCGGGACGGGTCTGCCCGGTCTCCCACAAGGCTCGCAACGGCACGGCTCGCAGACGGTCGCCGAACAGCAGGCTCATCTCGCCGTCGTAGAGCACGACGCCGCCGGCGAAGCGGGGGCCCGCAGCGGCCCGAAGCTTGCGAAGTCCACGGAAGTCGCCGTGGCCGACGGTGGCCGCGGCCGTCACTCCGATGCCCGCGATGGCCCTTCCCCGTTCGACGACCACGTCCACTTCGGCGCCGTCCTTGTCTCGGTAGTGGCAGAACGAATGGGGTTCGTCGTGCCCGCTGGCCATCCGCCGAAGTTCCTGATGGACGAACGTCTCGAGAAGTTGTCCCAGCAAGGGGCGCTCGGCGAGGAGGGACGACGCGTCCATGCCGAGCAGCGCGCAAGCCAGCCCCGTGTCGCCGACGTGAAGCTTGGGCGTCTTGACCAGCCGCTTGAGGCTGCTCCCGTGCCAGGGCTGGACGCGTTCCAGGAGAAAGACGCGCTCCAGCAACGCGACGTAGTCCCCGATCGTCACCCTGCTGACGCTGAAGGTCGACGCCAGCTTGGTTGCGTTGAAGAGTTGCGCCGTGTTGGCCGCGGCCACGGACAGCAGCTTGGGCAGGGCGTCGAAATGGCGGATGCGCGCCAGGTTCCGCACGTCGCGCTCGACGAGGGTCTCGACGTAGCTCCTGTGCCATTCGGCCCGCCAGCGGCCCTTCGGTCGCCAGAGCGCCGCCGGGTACCCGCCGCCGGCGATCCGCTCGGCGAGTTCGGCGCCGAGGCGTTCGGCGACCCCGAAGCCGGGGCCGTCGCCGAACAGGACGTCCAGGAACCCCGGACTCGGCGGGGTCGGCCGGCCATGGCCGTTGGCGGCGTGGCCGGAGGCCGGATCCGCCGACGCCGACGGGCGTTGCGACGAGGCATGGCCCTGGGCGCGGCCCACGCCCGCCACGGAGGCCGGATCCGCCGACGCCGACGGGCGTTGCGACAGCTCCTCCTGCGACAACGGGTGGAGGCGGAGGACATGCATCCGCCCGGCCAGCGAGTCCGAGAGCTTGGGGAGGAGCAGGATGTTGGAGGACCCGGCCAGGATGAAGCGGCCCGGCGCGCGACGTAGGCGTAGCCCAACGGGCCGCCCACGGCACGTGCCAGCGTCGTCTTTCCGCATTGCCGGGGTCCGTGGACCAGCACGGCGGGCGAGTGGGCCAGGGCTTCGGCCAACGGCCGAGCGGCGCAACGAGGGTAGAGACCGGCTTGGTTCATCAGCTAATCGTAGGGAACATGCTCGTCTGATCGCAAGGACAACGTCGGCCAGTCGGAAGACTCTTCCGACTGGTCGGCCTAAAATGCGTTGTGAACTTTAACATATGACGTTCCATGACAATCGTCCAATCGTAAGAAAAATGATCGTCCAATCGAAAGAACACGACGACTGGTTGGCCGACGGTTGGCCCGGCAACCCGATGCCGCGCCCCGCGGCACCCCCTGCCGTCGAAGCGACGAACTCGTTGGTCGAGTCGTCCGGACCTAGTTGCCGACGGCCTCGGCCAGTTCGTCCTCGAGCGTCTGCAGCATTTCGGCGTAGTAGGCGCGGCGCGACCGCTGGCTCTGGGTGAGCGGCGCCACGACGCCTTCGATTTCCCTCGAGAGGCGGGCGATGCGGCTGGCCAGTTCGTCGAATTCGCGGTGCAGGTCGCTCAGCTCGGCGGCCGTGGCGGAGGCCGAGCCGATTCGCGCTTGGACGCGCGCCAGGGCCAGCTCCAGCAGCGCCGCCGTCCATGCCTCGCGCACGGCGGGGCTGGCTTGGCTGCGCGGGTCGGGGCGCACTTCGATCTCCTGAACCGATTCCGTGCCGGCCGCCTTCAGGCGCACGACGTAGGCGCCGGGCACGACCAGCGGTCCCGACGGCCCTCCTCGCGACGGCGCCACGAAGATGATGGTGCCGCCGCCCGGCCCGCCGGCCTGCGCGTCCTCCACTTCGTGGCGCAGGTTCCACACGACGCGGTTCATGCCCTGCCGTCCGGTCCCGTCCAGCGTGGCGACCGGCTCGCCGTCGGTCGTCTCGACGACCAGCTCCACTCCTTCTTCCGGCTGGGCGAGCCAATAGTCCAACAGGGCGCCGTTGGGCGGGTTCTCGCCGCGAAAGTGCATGTCGCCCGCGTGGACGCACCTGCCCGCCCGGCGCACCTGAACGGCCGGCTCGGCGGAGAACAGGTGCGCGGGCCGCGCCATGACATCGGCGGACAGCTCCTGCAGCGCGTTGATCTGGTCCAGGATCCAGACGCCGCGTCCGTGCGTGCCCAGGACCAGGTCGTTGTCGCGGGGATGGACGACCAGATCGTTGAAGGCCTGCGTGGGCATGCCGCCGCGCAGCTCGGTCCAGCGGCGGCCTCCGTCCATCGTGTAGAACAGGCCGATCTCCGCGCCCACGTAGAGCACGGCGGGGTTGCGCGGGTCTTCGCGCACCGTGCGCAGCACGCGCTCGGGGGGCAGGTCGCCGACGACGGAGGTCCAGTTCCGGCCGTGGTCGTCGGACCGGTACAGGTAATTGGCGTCGTCGTCGTTGCGGTAGTTGTTCCACACGGCGTAGACGCGGCCTTCGTGGTGGCGCGACGGCTCCAGGCCCGCCATCCACGCGTCCTCCGGCAGGCCCGGGGACTTGCCCGTCAAGTCGGCCCACGTGGCGCCGCCGTCTCGGGAGACGTGCAGTCGGCCGTCGTCCGTTCCGGCGTAGAGCAGGCCCTCGGCCAGCGGGCTCTCGGCGACGGCGGAGATGGTGGGGTAGTACGGGATGCCGTCGTCCAGGGACGGGACGAGTTCGCCGGGCGCTTGGCCCATGATCGGCAGCGTGCGGCGGTCCACGCCGCTGGTCAGGTCGCCCAACGGCGTCCACGAATCGCCTCGGTCCGTCGTCTTCCAGAGGACGTTGGTGCCGGCGTAGAGCGTGGCGGCGTCGTGCGGGGAGATGACGAACGGGCCGTCCCAGTTGGCGGGGGCCATGGCGTTGCCCAGGCGCTGCTCCTCGGGCGGGCCGACGTCCTTCCACGTCGTCCAGTTGCGGCGGGCGGCGATGTGTCCCTGCGGGTCGCCGGGCCGGATCGACGTGCGCTCGCCCGTGCGCAGATCGAGGCGCGACAGTCCCAGGTACTGCGATTCCGTGTAGACGACGGCGTTGTTGGTCGTGTCGGGCAGGTTGAGGAAGCCGTCGCCGCCGCCCAGCCGCGTCCAGTCGCCGTTGAGGATGCCGGCGCCGGCGTACGTCTCGCTGGGTCCCATCCACGAGCCGTTGTCCTGCAGGCCGCCGTAGACGTTGTACGGGACGGCCATGTCCACGGCGACCCGGTAGTACTGGCTGACGGGCAGGTCCGAGATGTACAGCCAGCTGAGACCGCGGTCGTAGGAGATGCCCAGGCCGCCGTCGTCCGCCTTGAGGACGTGCCGCGAGTCGGCCGGATTGACCCACACCAGCCGGTCGTCGCCGTGCAGGCTTTGGGGCGGCGCCGTGAAGGTGCGGCCGCCGTCGTCCGAGAACGAATAGCTGTTGACCATGTAGACGCGCTGGTCGTCGCTGGGATCGACGAGGATCTGGCTGGCGTACATGGGACGCGGATTCCAGTCGCTCATGTGCTCCCAGGACTCGCCCCGGTCCTCGGAGCGGTAGACGCCCGCCCGCCGCTCGGTGTAGGCGGTGGACGCGTTGTAGCGATAGCCTTGTTCGACGCTCGCGTAGACGATGCGCGGATCGGACCGGTAGATGGAAATGCCGATGCGGCCGATGTTGCCTTCCGGCAGTCCGCGGCCCACCCCCGCGCCCGTCAGCTTGGCCCACGTGGCGCCGCCGTCCGTGCTCTTGTGCAAGGCGCTGCCGGGTCCGCCGCCGTGGAATCCCCATGGGCGGCGGCGGCGCTGGTAGGTGGCCGCGTACACGATCTCGGGGTCCTGCGGGTCGAGCGCCACGTCCACGGCGCCGGTGTCCTCGTCCACATGGAGGACGCGGGTCCAGGACTCGCCGCCGTCCGTGCTCTTGTAGAGGCCGCGCTCCTCGTTGGGTCCCCAGAGGCGTCCCATGGCCGCGACGTAGACGGTCCGGGGATCGGAAGGATGCAGGGCGATGCGGCCGACGTGGCGGCTTTCGCGCAGTCCCATGTGGGTCCAGGACCGGCCGCCGTCCGTGCTCTTGTACACGCCGTCTCCCCAGGACGAGCTCTGGCGGTTGGCGCGCTCGCCGGTCCCGACCCAGACCAGCGCCGTGTCCACGGGATGAACCGCGATCGCCCCGACCGAATGCGTGCCCTCGTGCTCGAAGACGGGCGACAGCGTGATGCCGTTGTCGGAGGTCTTGAAGACGCCCCCGGTGGCCGACGCCACGTAGAACTTGATCGGATCGGACTCCACGACCGCCAGGTCGACGATCCGGCCGCTCATGACCGCCGGACCGATGTTGCGCGGGCGAAGCGCGTCGAGGTGGCGCGTGGCGAGCGGGGGCGCGGCCTGCCCGGCGAGCGCGGGGAAGGGAACGGCGACGGCGACGACGCCCAGCACGGTTGCGGTGAGGCGCTGGAGCGCGGCTCCGTTGCAACACGGCCAGCCTCGGGCCCCCATGGACCGCTGGGGCCACCGCGCAACGAAGCGATAGCGCGCGCCCCGCCGGCCGCCTCCGTTACGATGTTCTCTCTCGCGGCCTCCGGCCGCCTCCGTTGCGACGGTCGTGTCGGGTTGCATGGCGGCACCCCGGCCTATGGCACGATCTCCTCGGGCTGGAGGACGAACTTGGCGTACTGGTCCATGCGCAGGTAGCGGGCGGCGGCGGCCTGCACCTGCTCGGCGGACCAGCTCTCGATGAGGTCGTAGCTCGGAATCCGCAACAGGTCGCGCCCGGCCCGGTCGTACTGGCGGATCAGCGACAGCCAGTAGCCGTTCTCCTGCAGGTTCGATTCCTTCCGGCGGCGCTGCGTCTCGCGCACCTTGGCGATCGTCTCGGCGTCCGGCCCGTCCGTCTTCATGCGCTCGATCTCCTCGAACACCACGTCGGCCAGCTCGGCCGCGCGGTCCGGGGCGGAGCCGAAGTTGATGCTCACGGAATACTCCTCGTCCGGCTGGCGCGTGATCCGTCCCGAGACGCCGACGCCGTAGGTGCCGCCCAGGTCCTCGCGCAACAGCTCGCGCAACCGAATCTCCAGGATGTCCGCCATGGAGCTCACGACCATGTTCTCCTCGACAGAATACTCGGCGTCGCCCGCGAAGATGATCCGGGTTCGGCTCTGCGGCTCGACGCCCTTGCGGACCACCTTCTCGACGACGCCGCTCGGCGGGTCGATGCCGAGGTCGCGCCACGCCTCTTCCCGTCCCGTGCTCGGGAGCCCGCCCAGGTATTGCTCCACCAGCGGCCGCATGGCGTCCAGCTCCAGCGCGCCCACGAAGTAGAAGGTGAAGTCGCTGGCGTCGGCGAAGCGGTCGGCGAAGAAGTCGAACGCGACGTCGAGGTCGAGCTTCTCCAGGTCCTCGAGGCGCGGCGGCGTGGCGCGCAGATGGCCTTGGGACATCGTGACGGCGACCGTGTCGCCGAACACGGACGAGGGATCGGACGAAGCGTTGGCGAGGAACGTGGAGATCAACGTCTTCATCGAAGCGAACGCCGCTTCGTCCTTGCGCGGCGCCGTGAAGTACAGGTAGACGAGCTGGAAGGCGGTCTCGATGTCCTTGGGCGACGCGCTGCCGCCGAAGCCTTCGGTCAGCGACGAAATCGTCGGCGACACGCTGACGACTTGGCCCGCCAGCTTCTTCTGCAGGGCCGTGGCGTCGAACGCGCCGACGCCTCCTTCCGACACGACCCCCGACGCCAGCTCCGCGCTGAAGAAGGCGTCGTCCGACGCCAGCGACGATCCCCCCGGACTCGTGGCCGAGAAGCGGATCTCGTCGTCCTTGAAGTCCGTCGGCTTGAGGAACACGCGCACGCCGTTCTCGAGCGTCCAGAGCGTGACGCCCACGTCGTCGAACGTCTCCTCGGACGCGATCCGCGAACCCGTCGGCACGACCGGCAGCAGCGGCTCGTCGACCTCGGCGTCCTCGTAGGGGTCGATGCTCTTGTCGGCGACCATGTCGAACAGCGAGACCAGGCGGTCCGCGACGGGAGGATCGACGCCCTCCTTCTCGGGCGCGTCCACCAGCACGACGCGGCCGTCCTCCGTCATCCATTCGGAGACCAGCGCGTTCGTCTCCTCCACCGAGACGCCCGGCACCAGCATCTGGGCGAGCCCGGCCTGCAGCTCGATGTCCGGATACGCCCGGTCCTCCAGGAAGGCGTTGACGAGCTGCGCCGCGATGGACCCGGACTCCTGGTTCTCGCGTTCGGCGAACCGGCGTTCGTAGTTGCGCAGGATCTCGATCTTCTGCCGTTCGAGTTCGCTGGAGGCAAAGCCGTGCCGCGCCACCCGCTCGGCTTCGGTGAGCAGCGTTTCCATGCCGAGCTCGAGCTTGTCCTCTTCCACGATCGCCATCAGCTGATAGGCGTCCATGGCCCGCACGAAGCCTCCGCGCGCCGAGATCGCCATCACGAACGGCGGCTCGGCCTGCCGGGTCAGCTCCTCCAGGCGCGAGTTCAGCATTCCGGCGTACAGCTGCTGCACGAGCCCCCGCCTGAAGTCGCCCACGCTCCGGTAGCCCTGCGGGGGTTGCTTGTACAGCACGCCGACACGGGTCATCTGCGCTTCCTCGTCGGTTGCGATGGCGACGCGCGGCGGATGGTTCGTCGGCACGTCGTGGGTGGGCCGCGGGGGCGCGCCTGCCGGATTCTCCAGGCGGCCGAAGTGCTGGCCGATCTTGTCGACGATGGCGGCGGCGTCGAAGTCGCCCACTGCGATGATGGCCATGAGATCCGGCCGGTACCACGTCTCGTAGTAGCGGCGCAGCGTCTCGGCGGGCGCCGTCGCGAGCACTTCGGTGTCGCCGATCGGCAGCCGGTCCGCGTAGAGCGAGCCCTCGAAGAGCACGGGGAACTGCTGATCCCTCATGCGCGCGCCCGCCCCGCGCCCCAGCCGCCATTCCTCGGTGACGACGCCCCGCTCCTTGTCCACCTCCTCGGGCTCGAACAGCACGGCGCCGGCCCAGTCCTCCAGGATGCGGAACGCCGTGGCCAGCATTTCGGGGTCGTCCATCGGGACCTCGAGCATGTAGACCGTCTCGTCGAAGCTCGTGTAGGCGTTGATGTCGGGGCCGAACGCCATGCCGATCGACTCCAGATAGTCCACCAGGGCCTGCTTCTCGAAGTTCTCCGTGCCGTTGAACGCCATGTGCTCCACGAAGTGCGCGAGCCCGAGCTGGTCCTCGTCCTCGAGGATCGAGCCGGCGTCGACCACGAGCCGCAGCAGCGCCCGGTTCTCGGGGCGCCCGTTCTCGCGGACGTAGTAGCGCAGGCCGTTGTCGAGTTCGCCGGCGACGACCGCGGGGTCGTTGTCGAGAAGGTCGTCGACGGACTGGACGCGGGGCATCCTGGGGACGTCCTGGGCCGAGGCCGCGGGGGCCGCGACGGTAGCGGCCAGAAGGGCCGCGGCGAGCGCTTGGAAGCGAAGGGGGAGAGTGCGCATCTTCATCCTCGTTTGTGTCCGGGTCTTGCGGCCGTCGCCGAAGGACTGGCGGCGCGGCGGGCGCTGAGGCCGTCTTGAGCCACGAAATCTACGGGCGGGAACCGGTCTGCGCTACCTGTTGATCAGAATTCTCTTTCCAGCACCTGCCCGGCAATTTCGCGGACGTCTGGGCTTGGGTGTTCCATCCACGCCGCCATCGTCTGCCGCAGCTCGTCTCGCCGATCCAGGAAGATCCCAGCGATCCGCTGGTCCGGGCGCGGGCTCGCGGAGGCCAGGACGATCGGGCTCGTGTCGGGTTCGATCTCGTCGGCGATCGCGCTGGCCCCGTAACCGGCGTCCAGCGCGAGCAACGCGAACTCGGCCCCGGCGTCCAGTGCGCCGGCTTGCTTGCCGCGCCGGATGCCGTCCGCGAGGGCGCGCACCGCCAAGTCACGGGCGCCCCCGTTGCGAAACGGCAGCAGGTGGATGCGGGACAGGTCGCGCCGGCCAAGCAAGACAGCGTAGAGTTCGGGGTCTCGGCCCACGACCGCGAGGAAGGCGCGATCCGTCGTCTCGGCCGGCATGTCTTGGATCAGCTTCGCCTTTGTCGTCCGGTCGAGGACCGATGCCGCCTTCTCGAGGAGTCTGTCGAGCGGTCTGTCGAAGTCCTGTGCTTGCCGAAGGCGCTCCAGCATCGTGTCCTCGTCCTCCAGATCGTCGCTGGCGTCCACCGCGGGAGGCGGCCGGGGAACAAGAAACCAGGCACAGGCGACGCGACGCGCGATTGGCGACGGACTCGAGAACACTTCGCCGAGCAGGAGCTCGTCGTCGCTCCTGGCGGCCACGTCCACCCACGCGGACAAGAGCCGTCTGGAAGCGTCCGCCAAGCCGCCGGTCCACCACATCGCCCTGGCGGCCGTCGTCGCGACATCCTCGCGTCCGTCGCGGAGAAGGCGGAGCTTCCACGCTTCGGAGACGTTCTTCCAGTCCATTCCTCGCGGCAACGCCTTGACGGCCTGCATTCGTTCGACAATGCGCTCGTCCACGCGCTCGGGAACGTCGCCGTGCCGGATGCCTGCCCGGACGATGACATCGTCGTACTTCGTGCTCGCCAACAAGACGTTCCATATGCCTTGGCTTCTTTCGCCTCGGGCAAGGGCCACGTCGACGAACGAGGCGACCCACGCAGGAGGCGCGTTCTGCCCGGCCAGCGCCTCCACCCATGCCGTTGGCTGCTCCGTTGCCTGCGCGACCCCCTCGACGAGATCCTGCAACTGTTGTTCGGGCGAGCAGCCGGCCAACGTCCCTTCCTCGGCCAAGCGCAGCAGTTCCCTGGCGCCGTCTTGCGCGCCGGCTTGCGCCAGAGTTGCGGCTTTCCTCCGCTCCGTCGTTTGCCGGTCCGAGAGTCGGACGGCCGCGCCGGCCTTCGGCGAAAAGAGATCGTCGATCTCCGAATCCACCGGCGGCAGCGTGACGGCAAGCTGCTCCCCCTTCGCCGTTCGGTGCGCCCAGAGCACGATGCCCGGCCTCTTGTCCGCCAGCGTCACGATGTCCGAGATCATTCTTGCGGCGCACTCGCGCACGAATTGACACCAGTCGTCAGTCGCGTGGGCGCAGTGCAAATGCGGCGAGGGGCGCCAGCGCTCCGCCACGTCCCGGGCGATCGCGACGCCCCGCTTCGCGCGCTTAAGAACGTCAAGCGCCTTTGGCCACAGTGCAAACAGTTCCTTGATCTCGTCCAAGGGCAACACGTCAAACCCCGTGTCGATTCTGCCGGGCGCGAGCCTGCTCCCATGCATGCTTCGCAACCCCAGCGAGAACACTTCCGGCACCAGGGACAAGAGTGCCCGCTCTCCGTTGTTGCGAGAAAGCCGTGCGATCTCTTCCAGAATCAACCCACGGCGCGGCACGACGTTGGCGCCCAATTCCCTCATCCAGTCGCAAACAGCTTGGTGGACCTCGTCGTCCGTGAGCCGCGCCTCGTCGTCGGGGAGCTGCGGAAGCAACGTCGCGACAGCACGGCGCGGCCAGAAGTGGAGAGATGGCGGGGCAACGACGGCCGCCAGGCCTGGGGGAAGGGGGGCCGCGAGGGAGAGCGTGCTCGCCAAGTCGCCCTGGACGAGTCCTTCTCCGGCTTGGTGGGGCCCGCCGCCCTTGGAGAACTGGGCAAGAATCCACTGCACGGCCTCTTTCCCGCCGGCCCACGCGTAGTCGCCCCAGAGGTCGCGGTGAGACTCGTCGCGAGGGTCGCGCGGAAGACGATTGCGAACGATGTCGTGCGGTATGTGCAGTCCGCGGCCCAAGGCGCTGACGAGGGCTGCCGTGGCGCTCGTGGCGTCGTCCACGAACGCAAGCGTCCGTTCGGCCGGAAGGCTGGTCGCCCCGTCAAAGAACGTCGAGGCGATCAACGCGTCTCGCAGGGCTTCCGGCACGACCGACACCGGCCCGTCGCGATATGCGCTGTCCGAGAGGATTCCTGCCCAGGACACCCGGCGCAGAACGTCTCGGACGTCGGCTTCGCTTTTCTGCAGGGCCTTGCTGACGTTCGCAAGCGTCACGCCGTTGCGCCCCCCGAGCGCCGCGACGCCCAAGACGTCGAGGTCGGGGACATCCAACTTGCACGACGCTCTCACGTGGTGGAGCACGAGAGCGCCGCTGTGCAACCGTTGCTGGGCGGACCGGCTGGCGAGGCGGAGGTCGTCCGCGCCCGGTTGGCCAGCCCCGGCGGGGCTCTTCACCCGCTGGCCACCGGGCCCCGCGGAGCTTCTTGCGACTTGCAACGCGAGGATGACGGCCAAGCCGGGCTTGTGCTCGCTTGGGGCGATGTCGCCGGGATGCGGATCGACTTCGCTTTGGTCCAGTATCTCGGCGATATCGTCGTTCTCGATGCCGACCGACGAGACCACTTGCACTGTTGCCTCCCGAGGCAATCCGCCGATCGCCTTCTCCTGGGGCGCGGGCCACCACTCCACGCGGGTCTCCCCCTGCAGGCTCCGCCAAGCCGTGCCCGCGATTCGAAAATCCATGCCCAGCTCGCGGCGCAACGAGAGGAGCGTCGAGAGCAGTTCGGGCTGCAAGTGAACGTCGGGCAACAACAGGAAGTCCGGCTTGGACCGTCCTTGGCCGGAGGTGGCCGGCTTGGCCCGGCTCTCCCGCCAAGCGTCCACGATTCGGCCCTCGTCGCTCGTCGCCACGAACAGGCCCCGCCCTTCCTCGGCAAGCTCCTGCAGCAAGATGGCCTTGCCGATGCCCGGGGGGCCGACGAGGACGAAGTCCTGCTCTTGCGCACGGAGCCAGGAAAGCGCCTCGTCCCAACCGAGAGGGTCCCGTCCGAGCCGCTCCTCGACGCCGCTCGAAGCGGGCAGAGCGCAGAAGATCGGGGCAAGGTGCTCCTTGGCTTCTGGGATCCATGGCCGCGGATACGCCGACAGGGCGGGCGGGTCTCCCGGCAACCCCAGCAGCTCCTTGCGCCACCGCGGGTTGTGATAAAGGCGGTCGGCGAAGTCCTTTCCGTCGTGAACGTTCTTCAGCTGGAACCCGAGCTTCTTGGCGCGCGCCTCCAAGTTGCGGCGCCGCCGGGGCGTCAGGAATCGAGACGTGGCCACAACTACCTCGCGGCCCGCTCCGCCGCCTGTCGGGCGTGCCTCGAGGCTCTTCGTGAGATTGCCGATCACGTTTCGGCTCGTGGTGCACACCAGAGGCGTCGGCGGCCCGTCCCTGGTGGAGATCGCGCCGTCCATGCCGCGGTCATGCGGACCGCCCGTCGGCACGAGGCCCGGATAGACGCTCCGCAGCAGATCGACGGCGCACTCCTCGAACAGCTTTGGGTCCAACGAGCTTTCCAGGCCCTCCGCGATCTTTCGGTAGAGCGGATCCTTCACACGCGTCATCTCATCCTCCGATCATCCAAGCGAAAAGGCCGGCGGGCACTGCCTTCACGTCCGGGTCGTCGAGGTCCAGCGCATCTCGGGTTGCCACGATTCCGCGCCACCGCGACGCCTTGAGAGTGGGGAGGGCCCGCCTCCACCGACGGCCGGACACGTACTTGGACTCGACGGCCAGGCCGCCGAAGCCGGGACCGACGAAGTCGATTTCCTTGCGGTTGCGCGTCCTGTGGTGCAGGACCTGATCGAAGTCCAGGAAGCCCCCGGGCTCCGTTCTCGCGAAGGATCGCAGAAGCGCCACCCCGAGCTGCTGCTCGGAGAGAATGCCGTCGTCCAGACGGGCTTCGGGCCTCCGGGTGAGCCGCGTGAAGACCGGATCAACGAAGTACGCCTTCGCCTGCGCCCGCAGATGGGGCCTCTCGTCTGCTTCTCGGTGGCAGGGCCAGACGACGAAGCAGTCGCGGAGGGCTTCGATCCGGCTTCGGACGAGCGTCGCGGACGCGTTCATGTCCGTGGCGATGTCGGAGTGGTTGGCCGGTGCGCCCAGACCTCGCGCCAAGCGTCTGATGAAGGCGTCGGTCTGGGCCTTGGACCATTGGGCGCGGCGCAGGGCTTCTCCATGGACGACGTCGAGCAAGTCCCGGCGGAACGGGTGGTCGGGGGCTTCACGAACGTGGCAGTCCACGACGCGCGGAAATCCCCCGACGCGCAGGTACTGGTCCCAGCCGACGGCCATCGTTTCCAGCCAAGGAGCGAGCTTGCGGGCCCCTTCGGCGAGCGCGTTGCCGACGGCCAGGTCCGCGACCGACACCGGCGGCGCGTCGTCGTCGGGCGGCGGCTCGTCGAGCGTCGCCTCCAGGAAGGCGCGAAACGACATCGGCAAGAGCACCCGGTCGGGCTCGGCCACGGAGCCGCGACGGCCGGCCAGCGCCTTCACCGACTCGCCGAGGTTGGCCGACGACGACCCCGTCAGGACAACCGTGTCGTGGCGGAACCGCGCGTCGTTGTCCCGCAACCACTTGATCTCGGCCGGCCATCCGTCTTCGATGGCGGTGATCTCGTCGAGGAACCACGTGCGGCGCCCGGGCGGCGTCAGCGCATTGGCCGCGCGGCCCATCGTTCTCAGGTCCCTGGCCGCCAGTCCATCGGCCGCCAGATGCAGGATCAGGCGGGGATCCTCGCCGCGGCCGACGAGCCGGCCGATCGCCTTCTTGACCTCGACCGTCTTCCCGACCCGCCTCGGCCCCCGGAGGAGGTGGAGGCCGCCGGGTTCCAGATCGTCCAGCACGCCCGCGGCGTACCTGAACGGCGCCGCGTTGGCTTCGCGCAGGTCGGGGTCGTCCAGCGCCCACGTGCGCGGCTTCTCCCACCACGGCGCGAGGGCCAGCAGTCGTTGCATCTCGCCGGTGTCCATCGTTCCAATGTAGCGGAAACCGCGTCCGGTTGCTAGTCCGGTTTATCGGCTATTTTTGTTTTGGTAGACATTTTTCAATCGTTATGCTAGCATTTGGTATACAAAAATCAATATCAAGCGCAAATGAGATCGTCGCGTATGCGGACGAAGAGCCGTGGCGGGGCCCACCAGCCTGGCGGACCTGTCGGGCGCCGGATGCTGCCGGGCGACGCCGGCAGGCCCGCCCATCGCCTAGCCCGCCTGGGCTTCCGCCGCGACTCGTGCCACCACTTCGCGTATCCGGTCGCCGAAGCTGCGGGCGCGGCTCATCGCCTCGTTCTCGTCCACGGTCAGCACGCGCCCGTCCTGGACGACGATGCGGCCGCCCACCAGCACGGTCGTCACGTCGCTGCCGTCGGCGGCGTAGACGAGGTGCGAATAGACCGCGTAGAGCGGCGTGAGGCCGGGTCGGCGGGGGTCCAGCATCACGACGTCGGCCAGCTTGCCGGGTTCCAGCGAGCCGATTCGGTCTTGCAGGCCGAGCGCCCGCGCGCCGCCGATGGTCGCCATGCGGAAGACGATCTCGGCGGGCAGCACGGCGGGGTCGCCGGCGGAGAACTTGTGCAGCTTGGCGGCGGTGTCCATCTCGCCGAAGAGGTCCAGGTCGTTGTTGCTGGCGGGGCCGTCCGTGCCGAGCCCCACGGGGATGCCGGCGGCGAGGGCCTCGGACACGGGGGCTACCCGGGGAATCCCCAGCTTCATGTTGCTCTGGGGGTTGTGCGCCATGCCCGCCCCGCTGGCCGCGATCGTCGCGATGTCCTCGGGCGACAGGTAGATGGCGTGGGCCAGCAACGTGCCGGGCCGGAGCGCGCCGACGGACGCCAGGGCCTCGACGACGCCCATGCCGTTGGCTTCGCGCGACTGGGCGTCCTCGGAGGCGTCCTCGGCGGCGTGGATCTGGAAGACGGCGCCGTGCTCGCGGGCCAGGCGGGCGGCGGCGGCGACGGCGTCGAGCGGCGTGGTGTAGAGCGCGTGCGCCGTCACGGACGGGACGACGAGAGGGTGCCCGGCGTAGCGTTCCAGGAATTCCGGGGCGGCGGCCAGCGAGGCTTCCGGGGACGCGAAGTCGGGGGCCGGGAAGCCGATCACGCCGGGTCCCATGACGGCCCGGACGTGGGCGTCTTCCACCGCGCGCGCCGCGTCGAAGGGGAAGTAGTACATGTCCGCGAACGTGGTGGTGCCGCTCTGGAGCATCTCGACGGCGGACAGCAAGGTCCCCCAGTACACGAAGTCCGGCGCGACCAGCTCGGCTTCCACGGGGAAGATGTGCTGCTCCAGCCACGTCATCAGCGGCAGGTCGTCGGCCAGTCCGCGGAGCAGCGACATCGCCGCGTGGCCGTGCGTGTTGACGAGTCCCGGGATCACCAGCTGGCCGGTCGCGTCGATGCGGCGGACGTTCCGGGGGCGCGGGGCCGCCGCGTCCAGGATCGCCGCGATGCGCTCGCCCTCGACCAGCACCGCGCCGCCCTCGAGGACGGCGCCGGCCTCGTCCATCGTCACCACGGTGCCGCCGTCGATCAGGATCGGCGCGGAGGGATCGGCGGCCGGGTCCGGCGAGACGCACGCGGTTGCGGCGAGCAGCCCGCCAAGCGCGACGAGCGCCGTCCGAGCGCAGGCCGACCGTCCGGGCGCTTCGAGGCGTCGCACGCCGGTGCCGTGCTGGACGTGCTGGACCGTCCGAGCGCCAGCCGGCCGTCCGGGCGCTTCGAGGGCCGGCTGCCGCCGGCGCGCGCCCCTCAACGGTCGTCTCCAGCGTGCTTTTCGGCCAGCGCCGCCAGCCCTGCGTCAAGCTCGGCGCGCGGCATCCAGCGGCCCCGGATCATGACGCCCGCGCGCTCGGTCAGGTTGGCCAGGTCGTCCAGCGGATTGGCCTCCAGAAGCACCAAGTCCGCCCGCTGGCCGGCCTCCACCGTGCCGAAGTTGCCCTCCAGGCCGAGATGGCCGGCCACGTACTCTGCGACCGTCACGGTCCCGCTCTTCAGGATCTCGTAGTTCGACATTCCGGCGTCCGCCATGATCGCGATCTCTCTTTGCAACGCGAAGCCGGGCACGTTGAACAGCTGGGGCGAGTCCGTTCCCATCAGAATGCCCGCGCCCGCGTCGGACAGCGCCTTGAGAATGCGCTTGCGCAGCTCCAGGTACGCGGCCACTTCCTCCGGCGTCCCCCTGGGGCCTCGCGACGCCTGCCTGCGCCAAGCCGCGTGCTGCCTCTGCGAGACGTACTTCATCTCGGGCTGCGCCAGCATCGCCTCCACGTCCGGCGCGCCGTACAGATTCTCCCAGAGATACATCGTCGGCACCGCGTAGACGTCGCGCTCCACGGTCAGCCGCACGATCTCGTCCAGCTTGGCTTCGTCGATGCCCTTGAAGAGGCCGCCCAGCTCGATTCGGCCCGCGTTGACCTGCGCCTGCACGTCGGCGGGCGCCACCGCGTCCACGTAGCCGTCCAGGTGGTCGACCGTGGAGATTCCCGTCTCTATGGCGTGCACGAGCCCCACGTCGGCCGGGACGTGGCCCGCGAAGGTGACGCCGAGTTTCCGCGCCGTGTCGGCCATGCGGTCCCAGGCTTCGAGGGACACGCCGGGATGAAGCTTCAGGAAGTGATATCCGGCCTCGGCGTGCGCGCTGGCGAGCCGCTCCGCGTCCTCGGGCGCGCGCACCGTGCCGCCGGACAGCGAGGGCGCGCCGACGTAGAAGTTGGGGCCTTGGACTTCGTCCCGGGCGAGCGCCTGCGCCAGCGGAATCTGGTAGGGCGAGCCGAGCATCCCCCGAATCGTGGTGATGCCGTTGGCCAAGTAGAGGAAGAGGATGTCGCTGACCGCTTCGCTCGGAAACGAGGCGCCGGGCGGGACGTGGGCGTGCATCTCGGCCAGCCCGGGCATGAGATAGCGGCCCCTGCCGCTGACGACGAGGGCGTCGGCGGGGGTCGTGAGGATGTCGTCGGACGGACCGACGTAGGCGACGACGCCGTCGCGGACCACGACGTGCTGGTTCCGCAGCGCCGCCGGCGAAGTCATGGGCAGGACGGTGACGTCGGCGAACACCGTGACGCTGGGCGCGGGCGGCTCTTGGGCTTGAAAGTGTGGCGCGGCCGTCGCGGGCGGCTCTTGGGCTTGAAGGCTCGGCGCGGCTGTCGCGGGCGCGGTTCCCCAGAGGGCGAGGGCCAGCGCGGCGGCGGGGAGCAGCCGGTCGGGGGCGGTCGCGGGCGTGGATGGGGCGAGTCGTGGCCGGTCCGGGGCGGTCGCGATCGTGCGCCGGGCGAGTGGCGGTCGGCCCGGGGCAAGTCGCGGGCGTGGGCCGGGCGAGTGGCGGCCGGCGCTTGGGGCGTTTCTCGGGCGCGGCCGGGCAGCGAGCGGGGTGGCGCTGCCGGGCGTTTGGGTCGTGTGCATGGGATCTCCTTTTTGGACTCTTTCTCGGTCTTGCCGGGGCTCGTTCGCTTCGTGTACCTTAACTTCGTGCACGCACGTCAACTTCCATACATGCACGTCAACTTCGTGCACGACGTGCATTCGCGAAACCGAAGGAGAAGTCGATGAACGGTCGGATGAGCGTTGCCGAAGCGCCCGCGCGTGGGTCCGCTCTGGTCGCCGGTTTCGTGGCGGCCCTGGGCGTCGGATGCGGCGAAGGGGGCGGGCCGTCCGGCGGCGCGACGACCCGGGTCACGTTGCCGTCGGGCGTCGTGGAGGCCAGGTTCTCGCCGGCCGCCGAGCCGCGCTGGACGATTGTCGAGGAGCTCCGGGTCGGTTCGGTGGAAGGCGGCGGCCCGGACGAGTTCGGCGAAGTCTTCGGGTTGGCCGCGCTGGACGACGGCGGCTTTGCGGTCCTCGACGGACAGTCCCAGGAGATTCGGGTTTTCGACGACGACGGCGCACACGTCGCGACGCACGGGGGCCTGGGCGAGGGGCCTGGCGAACTCCAGCAGGCCAATGGACTCATGACGGACCCCGAGGGCCTGCTGTGGGCGCCGGACAGCCGCAACGGACGCATGTCGGTCTTCGACGCGGGCCGTGGGTTCGTGGAATCGCATCCCTTCCGCACGACGGGCTGGGGGTTCCGTTGGAGGGGCGCGATGGGAGCGGACGGCCGCGTCTTTCGCCCGCACATCGACTGGAGCGCCGAGGTCGTGACGAGAGGCTTGGTGGTCTACGACGAGACGATGGCGCCGTTGGACACCTTGCCGATGGGCACGTACGAATCGTCGGACGATCCGGCCAGCTCGTGGTGCTGGACGAACCCCGACGGCGGAGGCGGTTGCGTCGGCGTTCCGTTCTACGCGAACGAGGTCCTTCTGAGCGACTCGGCGGGAACGATATGGCAGGCGGAGGGCGGCGTTCCGGAGTACCGAGTCCGCAAGTGGACGCCCGGCGGCGACACCGCGTTCGTTGTGGTCGGCGACCGGGCGCCGCTTCCCGTGACCGACGCCGAGCGCGAGGCCGAAATTGCCGTTCTGCTCGAGCGGGTCGGACAAGAAGTGGACTTCGACTGGTCGAAGATCCCCGGCGCCAAGCCCGTCGTCGAGGGCTTGTTCCTGCCGGGCGACGGCAATCTCTGGGTGAAGGTGGCGGACGACACAGGCCGGGCGGTGTTCGACGTGCTGTCCGCCGAAGACGGCTCCTACCAAGGCACCGCGGTGGCCGATTTCCCCGTCCATGTGGAGGCCGGTTCGCCCGTCATTCGGGGAGACCGCGTCTGGTTGGTGGCCACCGACGACTTGGCGCTCGACTACGTGGTGCGGGGGCGCCTGCAGGACGCTCGCTAGCACCAGAGGGCGGCGGGTGGCCTAGAGGCTGTAGCGCGTAGCGCCCGGCGGGCGTAGCGAAGCCGGGCGCGGCGTGTTGGGGGGACACGGTGGAGGCGAGCGCGCATGTCCGAGGGGGCGCGGCCGCCGCGTCCCGGCTTTGGGCTTCAGCCGGGCGAGACTGCCGTGTGCACCTCCACGTAGTCGCGCTGCAAGTCGTCGCGGCGCAGGAAGAGCAAGCGGTCTCCGGCGGCGTCCAGCATCGTCCGTCCGGCCGGCATCAGGATGCGCCGTATGGGTGCGCCCTCCGTGGTGACGTTGATCCAATGGCGCTCTTCCCCGCCCGGGACGCCACGCTGTCCAAGCCAAAGCGAACCTTCTTGAGCGAAGACGACCTGCACGAACGCGTCCACCACCGGCGGTAGCGGCGCGTTTTCGAGCATCCAGTCGACGCTCTCCGGCGAATAGCCGCTGTTCTCCTTGAGCCACTCCGCGTACTCCTCGCGCAACGCTTCGGTGAACTCGGTGGCCAGTCCGTTCACCGCAATCTCGCGCCTTACGGCGCCGCTTGCGTCCATGGCTGCAACGATCGGCCGCTCGCCCTCGCTGACGAACAGGAGTCCATCGCCGGCCGCGAAGCTGGTGTGCGGAGCAAACAATACTGGACGTTGTCCGGCCAGTTGCATGCCGGCGACAGAACCGACCTTCTGCACCTTGCCCTTGCCTTCCCAATATCCGACGTCGTGACGAAGCCGATGGCGTCCGCTGGCCGGGATGTCCCCGGATCCTGCCAACACGACGCCGACAATCCAAAGCCCGCCTTCCAGACCAGGCAAGGCGCGGTTGACCGGGGTTTCCATTCCCTCCGGCACGGTCGTGCGACCCTGTCGCGTGTCCGGCGAGAAGACCGAATAGCGTCTTGCCCTTGCGTCCCAAGCGAAGACCGAGTCGCCTGCCGGCCAACGGGCCACGAGCCCCAATTGCACGAACTCCAGCGGTCCCATTCCGGCGCGTCCGACCGTCCCCACCACGGCTCCCAAGGAATCCGCGAGGACGACGCGATTGTTGAGGCCGTCGCCGATCGCGACGAGGCCCGCAGCCGCAAAGACGGCCCCTGCGACTCTTCCGAGCGGATCGTCTTCGTGCTGCTCGACTTCGAAGCTCAAGTTCGTGATCCAGAGGGGAGCGTCTTCGATGTGCAGAACGACCTCTGTCGAGGCGGGCTCTCCGTTATCGGCGCATGCCGTCCAGGACGCCGCTAGCCAAGCCGCGAGCAGCAACTTGCATCGGCGCGACGCTGGACTCACAAAGCGTGTCTGGACTGCCTTGGTGATCCGGTTCATCGTTTGAGGCTCCTCCCATGTCGAGTCATCGCGGTCCCTCTTCCACCAGGTCGAAGAGACCTACGTGCCATCCTTCGTCCGTTGGCCGCCAAGCCATGTACAGCAAGGTGTCTGCGTGCAGCACCTCGCCTTCCAGGGCTACGTCTCGGGCGACGACTTTGCCGGAGTTCAGATCGAACACGTCGGCCCGGTAGGTTCTCTCGATCTCGTTGGGCATGTTGCCGATTTGGTCGACCAGCACGACCACGACGAGCGAGTCCGCCAACACGTGAATGCCACCGATGGTCGTGAACGAATTTCGCCACTCGTAGTATTCTGGGCCTGCCGTAGGAAACGATCCAAGCGCCGGACGACTAGGTTGTCGGAAGGACGGTGAGGCGCCACCGAAAGTATCGATCGGAAACCATTCATAATCATATCGATAAATGGGATATAGAGAATTCACTGCCAAGAGCTCGTCGCCCGCCTCCGCCACGTGGGTGACGAACCACGAACCCCAATAGGGAACGCTCTCTTCCCTCTCGTCTGCAGGGTGAAAATACATCGTCGGAGTACCGGAATGGCTCATGGCGAGCAGCTTTTCCGTGGCTTTGACTTGTTCTTCGGAATATCCAAGAAATTCTTCCAAGAGGGCGCCTGGGCGAGCAAGCGCCACTATCAGATTGTCTCGCCACGCAACTAGCTCGGTAAGGGTTTCCGTACGCGGAATGCGATAGACGGCATCGATGGCCAGATCGGGCGAAATCCGGGACACCGCCGCGGTGTCCGAAAGGCGGCGCGGAAACAAGTTCGCGGGAGCGCCCGTGACGTAGATGTGACCGTCCCGACCGACAGCCACGTCATCCGGTAGTATGCCCGCAGGTTGCCGAAGGAAGACGGCCTTGCCGGCGGTATCCGAAAGCAACGCCACGTAATTGCCGAACACGTCGTACTTGTGAAGGTGTCCGGCCGCGTCAAGAACGAACAGATTGCCGGTCGAGTCGACAGCAAGATCATTGACTCTCGTCATGACGGGGCCGTCTCCGGCTTCCAAGGCGATGTCTCTCACAAGGGAAGACGAAAGCGTCGGAAGGTTGCTCGCGGCGTCGTCGTGCGCTGGGGCGCATTGGCTTCCTGCGGCCACCGAGAGCAGCGCGACGAGCTGTGCAGTTCGGCGCAGCGCTCCACGGCCCCCCCCGGTCCGCGGGGGACGGTCCTCTGGGCTCGCGCCTCCCGTCCGGCCGTGGGCGACTCGGCAGTCGCTGGGCTTCTTCGCACGCGGCGCGTGGTTGCGGGGCATGCGCTTCCTTGGTTCGCGGACCATGGAAGGACTTTAACGCCATGAGGTCGCGCAGGCAAGCATGGCTCGACGGGTTGCCGGGGCCGCGGCCCTTCGAAGGCAGGTGTGATATCATGATATCACCGCTGCTTGGGGGGGGGGGGGGGGGAAGGGGGCGCTCGTGGCCGCTGCGCATCCGACGTGCGTCCGCGTCGCAGCGGCGCCCCGAGCGGCCTCCTGCCGAGCCCCGCCCGGCGGTCGGGCTACTTGCGCGTTCCGGCGTCCCAAGAGACGCGTTGCCGTTCCGGGATCGGTCCGATTCGGTCCGCTGACCGCCTCGGTCGCGCTTCCTGGCCAAGCCGACGGGTCGGCCGCTCGCGGCCCGCTTGCGTGCCAGCCACGGATCGGTATCTTCCGAGTTCCGGGCCTCCTGGTCTGTGCCGTCGGTCCAGGCCGCCCTCGAGTCAACCACGCAGCCGGAGGCCACGGATAGAAACATGCGTTTGCAATTCAAGGGGCAGGTCTTCGTCGAGAACCACCATTTGGTCGTTCCCTTCCACGAGCTCAAGCCGATTCGGTCCAAGGGGACCAGTCCGAGGGCCAGCCTCCACGACAACCTGATCGTCGAGGGCGACAACCTGGCGGCCCTCAAGGCGCTTCTGCCGGTCTATCACGGAAAGGTCAAGTGCATCTACATCGACCCGCCCTACAACACCGGCAACGAGGGATGGGCGTACAACGACCGGGTGAACTCGCCGATGATGCAGGAGTGGTTCGGCAAGGTCGTGGATCGCGACGACCTGACGCGCCACGACAAGTGGTGTTGCATGATGCTGCCGCGACTGACGCTGTTGCGAGAACTGCTTTCCGACGACGGTGCAATTTTCGTCTCCATCGACGACAACGAAGTGCACAGGCTGCGATTCCTGATGGACGAGGTGTTCGGTGAGGAGAACTTCGTGGCGACGATTGTGTGGCATAAAGCATACGCACCCAAGAGTTCAGCTCGACAGTTTTCTGGCGACCACGATTATCTCGTTGTCTATGCCCGTGACGCTGCTTCATGGAAGCCGCAGCTATTGCCTAGAACGAAGAGGCAAGATGGGGCCTACAAGAACCCAGACGACGATCCTCGTGGTCCTTGGCGACCTAACAATCTCGCAGCGCGAAACTACTACAGCAAGGGCGAATACTCCATAACGTGTCCAGGAGGAAGGGTAATATCTGGACCGCCAAGAGGATCATATTGGCGAGTATCCAAGGAGCGCTTGGCAATGCTTGACGAGGAGGGTCGTGTGTGGTGGGGAAAGGACGGCAACAACGTTCCGGCACCCAAAATCTATCTTTCCGAAGTCAAGCAAGGCAGAGTGCCACAGACGGTGTGGCCGTGGCGTGAAGTAGGGCATAACCAAGAATCAAAACGAGAGATCCTGTCCATAATGGATTTCTCGGCGTCTGAAGACGTCTTCGTCACGCCCAAGCCCGCCAGCCTCGTCAAGCGCATCCTCCAAATTGCCACCGAAAAGGACTCCATCGTGCTCGACTCCTTCGCGGGCTCCGGCACCACCGCTCACGCCGTCCTGGCTCTCAACAAGGAGGACGGCGGCAACCGCCGCTTCGTGCTGGTGGAGTGCGAGGATTACGTGGACACGTTGACGGCCGAGCGTGTGCGGCGGGTTGCCAAGGGCGTTCCGGGGGCGAAGGACAAGCATCTCGAGTCTGGACTCGGCGGCACGTTCAGCTTCTTCAAGGTGGGCCGTCCCATGCGACGGAGGTCGATGTTCGGTCCGTCGCGGCTGCCGGGCTACGACAAATTGGCCGGCTACGTGTTCTTCACTGCGACGGGCGAGGAATTCGATCCTGACCAGATTGATCGGGAGAAGTGGTTCATCGGCGCGAGCACGCAGTACGACGTGTTCTTGATCTACGACTCCGACGTCGAGACGCTCAAGAACTTGGCCCTCACGCTCGGCATCGCCCGGAGTCTGCCGGAGAACGGCCGCGAGCGCTTGATCTTCGCTCCCACGAAGTATCTGGACTTGGAGTTCCTGCACATGCATCGCATCAAGTTCTCGCAGTTGCCGTTCGAGATCTACGAGACGGTGGACAGGCTGGCCTCGTGATCCTCAAGGACTACCAGAAGCGGACGCTCTCGATCGTCGGAGAGCACCTGGAACGCTTGGCGGAGTGGCGAGACAAGGCGGCCACGCTGGATCCCGAATTCGGCTTTGACTGGGCGACCAAGGCATGGGAGAAGGGCCGCTTTTCGCGCCGTTATCTGGCCCGGCGAAACGGTCTGGGCGAGCCGTTGCCGGTTTTTTGCCTCAAGATTCCGACCGGCGGCGGCAAGACGCTTCTGGCCGTCAAGGTGATCGACCTGGTCCACACGCGTTTCCGCCGCGGACAGTCCGGCTTGGTGCTCTGGATCGTCCCGACGACGCAGATCTACAACCAGACGCTTCGGGCGCTCAAGGACAGGGACCATCCCTACCGGCAACAGCTGGACATCCTGTCGGCCGGACGCACGCTCGTTCTCGAGAAGACGAAGGGCTTCGGTCCGCGCGACGTGGCGGAGAAGCTCTGCATTCTCGTGTTGATGCTCCCTTCCGCCAACCGCCGAACCAAGGCGCAGCTCCGCATGTTCCGGGACAGCGGGGGCTACGACCGCTTCTTTCCCGCCGACAACGACGCGGAAGGCCACAGGAAGTTGATGGAGAGGGTGCCGAACCTGGACGTCTTCGAGCGGCAAGGGGGCGTTTGGGGACGCCAAGCCAAGACCTCGTTGGGCAACACGTTGCGCTTGCTGCGCCCGCTGATCATTCTCGACGAAGGGCACAAGGCCTACAGCCGGAGCGCAAAGGACACCTTGGAGGGCTTCAATCCCTGCATGATCGTCGAGCTGTCGGCCACGCCTCCGGACGAGGCGAACGTGCTGGTGAGCATTTCCGGGCGGGAGCTCCACGCGGAGGAAATGATCAAGCTCGACCTGCACATCAAGAACAGCCGAAGCGCCGCGTGGGAGGACACGTTGCTGGCGTCGCTGGAGCATCGCAAGCGGCTGGAGGCCGAAGCGCTCGTGCACGAAGCGGAGACCGGCGAGCACATTCGGCCGATATGCGTGATACAGGTCGAGCGCACGGGACGGACGCAGCGCCGGACGGGCGTCGTGCACGCGGAGGATGCGAGGGAGTACCTGTTGCGGCACCCGAACGTCCGTCCCGAGCACATCGCCGTCAAGACGAGCCAAAGGGACGAGCTCAAGGCGGTGGACGAGGTCGGGGGCCTGCTCGCCAGGGACTGTCCGATACGCTTCATCATCACCAAGCAGGCGTTGCAGGAGGGCTGGGACTGTTCCTTCGCCTACGTCTTGGCGATCCTGACCAACCCGCAGTCGAGGAGCGCGCTGACGCAGCTGGTGGGGCGCATCCTGCGCCAGCCGTACGCCCACAAGACCGGCGTGCGCTGGCTCGACGAGAGCTACGTGTTCTGCTACCGGCGCCGGGGAGCGGAACTGCTCCAGCAGGTGCGCAAGGGGTTCGGGCTGGAGGGCTTGCAAGGGTTGGAGGGCAAGATCGTGGACGACGACGACTCTCTCGGGCCAAGGAAGCCGGTGGTGGCCAAGCAGCGCGCGCGCTTCCGAGATGCCGTTCGCGACTTCGTGCTTCCTGCGTTCATGATCAAGGACGGCGCGAACTGGCGGCCCGTGCGGTACGAGACCGACATCCTGCCGCGGGTTGCGTGGAACGACGTGGACGTGAGCCCGTTGTTCGAGTTGCCGTTGGGAGCCCGGCGCCACGACGACTTCGATCTGCGCGCCGGGCTGGACGGGGCGGCCTCGACCGACCGCTTTCTCGCCGCCGGCAACGGCGCGACCGGCGAAGACGAAGACGTGATCGACTACTACTTCGCCGCCAGCCATCTGCTGAACGGCATGCCGAATCCGTGGCGCGGCGCCGAGGCCGCCAGGAGCGTGTTCGAAGCGCTGCTGGAGAAGCATCCGCGCCGGCAAGTCCAAGCGAGCTACATGTTCGTCCTGGAAGAGCTGCGCAAGCGGCTGGAGGGAGAGCGGGACCGATTGTCGCGCAACGCCTTCTTCGACATGCTGGAGCGCGGCGCCATGCGGTTCCTGGTCGTGGCCGACGACTGGCGTTTCAACCGTCCGCCAGCGGAGGTGGAGATCGGAACTGGAAAGCAAGCCAACCGGACCGACGGCAGCCAGTTCGTCCTCAACCTGCACGACCGGACGAGCGAAGACGAAATGAACACGCTCGAGACGGCGGTGGCCACGTATCTGGACGAGCAGGCGCGGCTGTTCTTCTGGTATCGCAACCGGAGCCGCAAGGACTACTACGTGCAGGGATGGAAGCCCAGGCGGGTCTACGCTGACTTCGTGCTGGCGCTGAAGGCCGATCCGCCGGGCCGCGGCGGGAGCTTCGGCGACGTGTTCGTGCTGGAGACCAAGGGTCTGCACCTCAAGCAGGCGGAGGACACGGACTACAAGCGGTCCGTCTTCAACACGTGCTCGGAGCTGGCCAAGCAGAAGGACTGGGCGGAGTTCGCTCCGGCGATGCGCGAGAAGGTCGTGCGCTTCGAGGTCGTGGACGAGGACGAGTGGACGCAGCGGCTCAACGCCATGCTTGCTTGACCCCGGGCCGGGCGCGAATTGCCGGGCCACGCAGGAACGCCGCCCGGTCGAGCCGACGTCGAACGGCTGAAGCGCCGGGCGGGAGCGTGCCGTTGACCGGCAGCCGCGTCGATGATATCATGATATCATCATGTCCTCCAAGCCGGCCTCGGGTCGTTTTCTCCTGCGGGTTTCCCCTGCTTTGCACGGCAAGTTGCGGCGGCGGGCCGGGGAGGCGGGCCAGTCCCTCAACCGGTACTGCGGCGAAGCCTTGCGGGCCCTGGTGGAGGACGCGGCGCCCGGACAGTCGCGGGCTTGGCAGGCGGCGGCCAGGGTCGTTGCGCAGCACGTGGGCGAGGAACTGGAGGCCGTGGCGCTGTTCGGCTCCCGGGCGCAGGGATGGGACGGACCAGGCTCGGACGTCGACTTGCTGCTGGTCCTTCGGGACGGCGCCGCGCTGGGGCGGGAGCGATACGCGGCGTGGGACCGCGCGCTGGCCCCGGCTCCCGAGATCCGAGCATTGGGGGCTCAGGTGAATCCCCACTTCGCCGTGCTTCCCGCCGAGCGGCCCGGCGGCGCGAAGGGCGGAGGCGGACTCTGGCTGGAGGCGGCGCTTCACGGGGTCGTCCTGTGGCAACGGAGCTCCGCGGTCTCGCGCTGGATTGCCGAAGCCCGCGAGCTGATGGCGGAAGGGGTCCTGCGACGGGGGCGCGCGCATGGGCAGCCCTATTGGCTGCGGGGAGGCGAAGAGGTTGAGAAACCCTGACTTGGCGGCCGACTACCTGCGCCGGGCCCGTAGCCGGCTCAAGGCCGTCGGCGTGCTCATGGACGAGGAGAGCTGGGCCGACGTGGTGCGGGAATCGCAGGAGATCGTGGAGATCTGCCTCAAGGCGGCGCTGCGTCGCGCGGGGGTGGACCCGCCCCGCGTGCACGACGTGAGCGGCGTCCTGGTCGAGAACGAGTCTCGGCTGCCCGAGCGCGTCCGGCGCCGTCTCGACGACTTGGTGCGGATCTCGCGTGGGTTGCGCCGGGACCGGGAACTCGCGTTCTACGGCAGCGAGGACCTCACGCCCAGCCAGTTCTACGGTCAGGACGACGCCGAAGAGGCGCTCGAGGGCGCGCGCTTGGTCTACGAGGTCGCCAGCGGCGAGACGGCTTGACGGCGGACTCGGCTTCCGCGCTGCCCGCGGGCGCCGGAAGACCGTGCGCGACTTGCACGGCGCGGGGTCGCATCGGCGGCGTGCCGGGCCGAAGCTTGAAGGACTTGCCGACCGCGCTATACTTGGGGCTGACGGCCGGGCCCCCGGCTGGCGTCGGCGGCGGGGCGCTTGCGGACGGGCGGAACGCGTAGGGCCGCACCGGACCGCCGTTCGCGGACCGGCCGACCGAGCCGAGGCCCGTGCGGAAAGGACCGACTGGATGGACTTCCTCACCAGCGACAGCTTCGTGACGATCGTCTTGGTCGTCGGCTCCGCCGTTGGGCTCTTCCTGGCCGTGGGACGGCGGATCGACCGGGTCGAAGAAAGCCTGGGGGCGCGGATCGACCGAGTCGAAGGCCGCTTGGGCAAGCGGATCGACCGGGTCGAGGACCGATTCAAGGAACTCGGGGAGCAGATCGGCGAGTTGAAGACGGCCGTGAGCGTCCTGGACGCCAAGCTGGACGAGCGATCGGTCCCGCAGCGACTTGCCGTGCAGGAACTTCCTGCCGACTACGCGGTGGGCGACGAGCCCGAGAGCGGCTGACTTCGTCCTGGGCGGCGTGGCGGCGCGATGCCGCCCGTCGCTTGCGGCGCCATCTCTTCTCGGCTGGTCCGGGCCGGACGTCCCTCCGCCGACGGACGAACCGCGCTCCGCAGTCGGCTGGCCCATTTGCGCATTCCGGCGTCCCGGCGGTCATGTTAGAGTCCCGGCGCCGACCTGCCGTTCGCGCCCGCCGCACTGCCCGGAGCAACCGCGTCCATGCCAGCCGACCCGTCCGCGAAGCCCGTCCCCACCGCCGTTGGGGAGCGCATCGTCGCCATCGACGTTCTGCGCGGGTTCGCGTTGCTGGGCATCCTGCTGGTCAACGTCGGGGCCTTTGCGATGGTGGGGGCGGCGTACCTGAACCCGTTTGCGGACGGCGGGCTCGAGGGCGCGGAGCTGTGGACCTGGGGAGCGGTGCACCTGTTCGCGGAGGCCAAGTTCCTGACGCTGTTCTCGGTGCTCTTCGGGGCCGGAATCGCCATGGCGTCCGACCGGTTGGCGGCCCGGGGGCTGCCGGCGGCGCGCGGCGTCCACTACCGGCGCCAGCTTTGGCTGCTGGCCATCGGGCTGGCGCACGCGCACTTGATCTGGATGGGCGACATTCTGGTGGCCTACGCGCTCTGCGGGATGCTGCTCCATCCGTTGCGCAATCTGCGGCCGCGGCGGCTGCTGGCGCTGGGCGCCTGCCTGATCGCCGTGGTGCTTCCGATGTGGGGCGTCTTCGGGGCGACGATTCCCTACTGGCCGGAAGAGGAGCGCGCGGTCCAGGAGCAGGAGTGGGCGCCGCCGCGCGACGCGATGGACGCCGAGATCGAGGCGTACCGGGGCGGATGGCTGGATCAGCAGCCGCTTCGGTCGGCGGACGCGCTGGCGATGGAGACCGTGGTGTTCCTGACGTTGTTCTTGTGGAGGGCCGGCGGGGCGATGCTGGTCGGCATGGCCCTGTATCGGTGGGGGGTGCTGTCGGCGGCGCGTTCGTCGGGATTCTACAAGCGCATGGCGGTCGTGGGCGCGGGCCTGGGGTTCCCCGTGATCGCGCTGGGGATGGGATACAACCTGCGCGCGGGCTTTGCGATGGAGGCGTCGATGTTCCAGGGCCAGCTGTTCAACTACGTGGGCTCGCTGGGCGTGGCGGCGGCGTACCTGGGGCTGGTGATGCTGGCGGTTCGGAGCGGCTGGACGGCGGGCTTGCAGCGGCGGCTGGCCGCGGCGGGGCGAATGGCGCTGACCAACTACGTGGCGCAGAGCGTCGCGTGCACGCTCGTCTTCTACGGGCACGGGCTGGGGTTGTTCGCGCGGTTGGGGCGGCCTGAGCAGCTCGGCGTCGTGGCGGCGGTGTGGGCGCTGCAGCTGCTGTGGTCGCCGTGGTGGCTGGCCCGCTTCCGCTTCGGACCGCTGGAGTGGGCGTGGCGGACGGCGACCTACATGACGCGCCAGCCCTTCCGGGCGCGGGCGGCGGGAGGGCGGGCGTGACGGCTTCGGGGGCGAAGGACGGGGGACGCCTTGGGCGAGGGGTCCGGCTCGGGGCGTGGGCGGCGGCCTGCGTCGGCGCGCTGGCGCTGGCCGGGCGCCCGATCGGGCCGCTGGCGCCTCTCGGGGCTCTGCTCGACCCGGTGCGCGGCGTGTGGAGCGTGGGCGCGTTCGCCGAGCTGCCGGCGTCCGACACGGCTGCGGTGCCCGGACTCGCGGCCGAGGTGCGGGTGGTCTACGACGACCGCTGGGTGCCTCACG
Organism: Longimicrobiales bacterium; assembly: GCA_965242735.1. Lineage (GTDB taxonomy): Bacteria > Gemmatimonadota > Gemmatimonadetes > Longimicrobiales > Gaopeijiaceae. Next base: position 999,309 of record OZ251497.1, read on the forward strand.
TGTTCGCGTCGAGCGCCGGAGACGCCCACCGGGCCCTGGGATTCGTGGTGGCGCGCGACCGGCTGTTTCAGATGGAGGCGCAGACGCGCGCCACGGCGGGCACGCTGAGCGGATGGGTCGGGCGGGCCGGGCTGGACTTCGACCGGGAGACGCGGCGGCTGGGGTTGGCGCATTCGGCGGAGCGGGACTTGGCGGAACTGGAGGTCGGCCGGTGCGGGGTCTTCGGGGGCGAAGACGCCGCCGCCGGGAACGCGGCGCCGGTGGACGGCGTGGGACCGGGCGGACCGGCGGCGTTCCTCGGCGGCGCGGACTTGGGGGAACCGGCGGGGTTCCCCGACGGCGCGGACTTCGGCGGATGGGCGGCGCCGTTCGAGGCGATCCAGGCGTACGCGGACGGCGTCAACGCTTGGGTCGGTCGCATGGCGGAGTCGGGCGGCCGGCCGTTCGAGCATCACATGTTGGGCGCGCGGCCGGCGGCATGGCGTCCCGTGCACTCGCTCTACGTGCTCAAGCGCATGGGATGGGTCCTGACCTTCAATCCGGCCGAGGCGCGCCGCGAGCGCGTGGCGGCAATGGTCGGCTACGAGGCGGCCGACGCGCTCTTTCCGGCGGACAACCCGGTGCAGGAGCCGGTGGTGCCGCACCGGGGGCCGCGCTTCTCGGCGATCGAGATTCCGGATCCCGGCGAGCCCACGAGCGGCCAACCCACGAGCGGCGCGGCGGCGGCGACGGGCGTGTCTCGCGGATTGGCCGTGCCGGAGGGAACGGCGTGGTTCGGCGGATCGGCCGTGCCCGGCGGACTGGCCGCGCCCGGCGAGTCGGCTCGGTCTCGCAGACGGGTTGCGTCCAGCGGATCGACCGCGCCCGGCGGACTGGGCTGGTTCGGCGGACTGGCCGCGCCCCGCGGCCCGTCGGACGAGGCGGCTTCGGCGCTGGGGAGCAACAGCTGGGCGGTCGGTCCGGGCCGCTCGGAGTCGGGCCGTGCGATCTTGGCCGGCGATCCGCACCTCGGGCTCAGCCTGCCCAGCATCTGGTACGAGGCGCACCTGGTGGTGCCGGGCGCGATGGACGTCTACGGCGTGACGCTGGCCGGGGTCCCCGCCATCGTGATCGGCTTCAATCGCCACGTGGCGTGGACGTTCACCAACACGGGCGCGGACGTGATGGACCTCTATCTGGAGCGGCTCGACGACGAGACGGTCCCTTCCCGGTACTTCCTGGACGGCGAGTGGGCGCCCCTGGAGGCGCGGATCGAGCGCTTCCTCGGGCCGCGGGGACGGGAGCTGGCTGCCGACACGGTGCTGAGCACGCACCGGGGGCCCGTGATCGACCTGGGCGACGGACCCGCGTCCCTGCGGTGGACCGTGCTGGAGGAGTGCGGAGAGCTGGGCGCGCTCATGCGGGCGGCGCGGGCCGAGTCGGCGCCGGAGTGGCTGGAGGCGATGGCCAACTGGGGCGCGCCGGCGCAGGTCGGCCTGGTGGCCGACCGGGACGGGCGGATCGCGGTGCAGAGCGCCGCCCGCTATCCCGCGAGGCCCGGCGGCGCGCGGGGCGACGCCTACTTCGACGGGGCCACGCGGCAGTCCGACTGGCTGGGGCGCCAAGACTTCCTCCCCGTGGCCGTCGATCCGCCGCAGGGGTACCTGGCTTCCGCGAACCAGCAGCCGGTGGATCCGGAGGCGGCGGAGCAGGAGCGCGATCCCGCCGGTGGGGATCCGGAGGCGGCGGAGCAGAGGCGCGGTCTCCACGGCGCGGGTTCGGAGACGGAGCAGGGGCGCGATCCCAATGGCGCGGGCCCGGAGGCGGCGCGGCGGCGCGATCCCGCCGGCGCCGTGGCCGATCTCTCGCCCGCGGGCCAGGCCTACCTGGGCTCCGACTGGCCGGACCCTTGGCGCGCCCTGACGATCAACGAGCTGCTGCGCTCCCGCGACCGGCACGGCGCGGCCGACTTGGCCGCCTATCAGACGCACCCGACCAGCGTCCGGGCGCGCCTCTTCCGCGACGCCTTCCTCGCGGCGGCGGCCGCCGAGCCCGTGGATTGGTCCGGTCCCGGCGCCGAGGATCCGGCCAATGGAGGCCGCGGCGCCTCTCGGCCAAGCGGGGCGCGGGGCAGTGTCGGGCGCGACGCGTCTTCCTCCGGCCCGGCCGGCTCGGTCGCGACCGCGGTGCGCCTCTTGGCCGAGTGGGACGGAACCTACGCGCCGGACAACCGCCGGGCCGTGCTCTTCGAGGAAGCCATGGCTGCGCTGGACAGCCTGCTCTGGGACGAGCTGGACGACGAGACGGGCCGCCGGGCCGCGACGCCCCGCGAGGCGGTGCTGTGGACGCTGGCGTCCTTTCCCGAGAGCGGGTGGTGGGACATGCGCGCCACGCCCGAGAAGGAAGACCGCGACGCGATGCTGCGGCAGGCGCTGGCGGCAGGGCTGGCGCGCACGCGGGCCGGCCGCGGGCCGGAGGACGGCGAGGGATGGGCCTGGGGGCGCGCGAGGCAGCACAACGTTCACCATCTGCTGCGCATCCCCGCCTTGTCGCGCCTCGGCTTGGAGGCGACGGGCGGCCCCGGACTGCTGACGCCTCTGACGAGGGGCGGTTCGCACGGGGCCAGCTGGCGCATGGTCGTCGAGCTGGACGACGAAGTGGCGGCGCGCGGGACCTACCCCGGCGGCCAGTCCGGCAATCCGCTGAGCGGCCGCTACGACGACCGCTTGGACTTGTGGGTGCGCGGCGAGCTGGCGGACCTGCGGTTCCCGCGCACCGAAGCCGAGCTGCGGGCCGCCGGGCTGGTGCGAGCCGAGCTGGTGTTGGCGCCGCCGCAGGACGACTCTTGGTGAGCGCGAGAGCTCGCGAGGGAGTCCGGCGCGGCGAGGGCGTTCGCGGGCCGGGCTCGGTGGTCGCGGCGCTGGCGGCGGCCGTCGCGGTGGCGGGCGGGACGGCGCTCTTCGGCTGGGCCGCGTCGCCGGTGGCGGGGGCCGCGCTGGGAGGGGCGGACGCGAGGCGAAGGGCGCGGGCCGAAGCGGAGCCGAGCGCGTTGCGGGCGGCCGGTTGGGGCGTCGCGGCGGGCGCGGCCGGCTGGGGCGCCCTGCTGCTTTGGCGCGGCCGGGCGGCGGGGGCGGTGGCGGGTCTGCTGGGAGACGTGGCCGGCGGCCTGCACGCGGCGGTGGTGGTGGCCGCGGCGCTGCTGCTGTCCGGGTTCTTGGCCGGGTCCGCGGCGGGCTTGGTCGCGGCGGCCGCGGGACTTCTGCGCCGGAGCGAGGGATGAGCGCCCGCCGCCCGGCCCCGGCGGCCGGGTCCCGGACCGGCTCCGGCGGCGCGTCCGGGCTCTTCGCGTCCGCCGACGGCGCCCCGCATCGCGCCGTCTTGCAGCGCGTCTTCGGCTTCCCGGAGTACCGGGGCCAGCAGGAGGCGGTCGTCGAGCACGCGCTCGGCGGGGGCGACAGCCTCGTGCTGATGCCCACCGGAGGGGGCAAGTCCCTGTGCTATCAGATCCCGGCCATCGTTCGCGACGGGCTGGGCGTCGTCGTGTCCCCTCTGATCGCCCTCATGCACGACCAAGTGGAGGCGCTCCGGCAAGCGGGCGTGCGCGCCGCCTGCCTCAACTCGTCGCTGTCGCGCAGGGAAGTGGCCGAGGTCGAGTCCGCCGTGGCCGGCAACAGGCTCGACCTGGTCTACGTGGCGCCGGAGCGGCTCATGGGCGAGCGCGCGCTGGCCCTCTTCGCCCGCAGCCGTCTGGCCCTCTTCGCCGTCGACGAGGCGCACTGCGTCTCCCAGTGGGGCCACGACTTCCGTCCCGAGTATCTCCGCTTGGCGGCGATCGGCCGCCGCTTCCCCGGCGTCCCCCGCATGGCGCTGACCGCCACCGCCGACGAGCTGACTCGCGAAGAGATCGTCCGCCGCCTGGAGCTCTCCGACGCCCGCATCTTCGTCAGCGGCTTCGACCGGCCCAACATCCGCTATTCCGTCGTCCCCCGGCGAAGCGCGTACCGGCAATTGCACGCCTTCGTCCTGGATCGCCACCAAGGCCACGCGGGCATCGTCTACTGCCTCTCGCGCAAGCGCGTGGAGAAGGCGGCCGAGTGGATGCGCGCCCAAGGCGTCGACGCGCTTCCCTACCACGCGGGCCTGGCTTCCGACGTGCGCCGCCGCCACCAGGACCGCTTCGCCAAGGAAGACGGCATCGTCATGGCGGCCACGATTGCGTTCGGGATGGGCGTCGACAAGCCCGACGTCCGCTTCGTGGCTCACCTGGACCTGCCCAAGAGCGTCGAGGCGTACTATCAGGAGACGGGACGCGCCGGGCGGGACGGCGAGCCCGCCGACGCGTGGATGACGTACGGACTTCAGGACGTCGTGATGCTTCGCCAGATGGTCGAGGGATCGGCGGCCGGACCGGACCGCAAGCGCCTGGAAGTGCGCAAGCTGGACGCGATGCTGGGCTACTGCGAGCTGGCCACGTGCCGCCGCCGGACCCTGCTGGCCTACTTCGGCGAGTCTCGGGACGAGAATTGCGGCAACTGCGACAACTGTCTCGCGCCCGTCGAGTCGTGGGACGCCACGGAAGCGGCGCAGAAGGCGCTCTCGTGCGTCTCGCGCACCGGCCAGCGGTTCGGGGCCGCCTACCTGGTCGACGTCCTGCTGGGCAAGGACACGGACCGGATACGCAACTTCGGCCACGACCGCATCCCGACGTTCGGGGTGGGCAAGGACATGGGAGCCCAGGGCTGGCGTTCGGTGGTGCGCCAGCTCGTGGCGCGCGGTCTGCTCGCCGTGGACATGGAGGGCTACGGATCGCTCCGCTTGACGGCCGCGAGCGGCCCGGTGCTTCGCGGCGAGACCGAAGTGTTCATGCGCCGTGACAGCCGTCCGCCTGCGCGCCGGGCCCGGAAGCGGCCGGTCCAGGGCGCCGGGGCGGGGGCTGGGGGTTCCGGGCGGCCGTCCGGAGGAGCGGATGGGGTCGCGGCCGGCGGCGCCCTGTGGGAAGCGCTCCGGGCGCGCCGGACCGAGCTGGCGTCGGCGCAAGGCGTGCCGCCCTACGTCGTGTTTCACGACGCCAGCCTTCGCGAGATGATGGAGCGTCGCCCGCGGACGCTGGAGGAATTCGCCGAGATCGGCGGCGTCGGGGAGAAGAAGCTGGCCCTCTACGGAGAGGAATTCCTGGCGGTGCTGCGCGCCCATGAGTAGGCCGGCTGGGCACGCGTCCGGAGGCCCTTCCGCAGGCCCGCCTGCGCCGCCGTCCGCGCCCCTGGAGCGTGCCCATGCGACGGCGTTGGAGCCCGGCGAGCGCGTGCGCTACGCACGCCACTTGGCGTTGCCCGAGGTGGGCGCCGAGGGGCAGGAGCGCCTCAAGGCCGCGCGCGTGCTGCTGGTGGGCGCCGGCGGCCTGGGCTCGCCTGCCGGCCTCTACCTGGCGGCGGCGGGTGTGGGCACGCTGGGACTCGTGGACCCCGACGTCGTGGACCTGAGCAACTTGCAGCGCCAGATCCTCCACGACACCGACGGCCTGGGCCTCCCCAAGACGTTGTCGGGGCGGCGCAGGCTCGAGGCCGTCAATCCCCACGTCGAGGTCGAGCCGCTGCAGACGCGGCTGACGTCGGCGAACGCCATGGACGTCCTGGCGGGCTACGACGTGGTCGTGGACGGCACCGACAACTTCCCGGCCCGCTACTTGGTCAACGACGCCTGCGTCCTGTCGGGCGTGCCCAACGTGTACGGGTCCATCTACCGCTGGGAAGGACAGGTTTCCGTCTTCGGAACGAAGGGCGGCCCCTGCTACCGGTGCCTCTTCCGCGAGCCGCCCCCGCCCGGCCTGGTGCCCAACTGCGCGGAGGCGGGGGTCTTCGGCGCGCTGCCCGGCGTGATCGGCGCGGCGCAGGCCATCGAGACCATCAAGCTGGCGCTGGGCGTGGGCGCGCCCCTGGCCGGCCGCCTCCACATCTTCGACGCTCTGGCGTTTCGCTGGCGGGAAGTGGAGGTCCGGCGCAATCCGCAGTGCCCGCTCTGCGGCGACGCGCCCACCCAGGACGCCTTGATCGACTACGACGCCTTCTGCGGGGCCGGATCGCCGGTGCCGGACCCGCGCGTCCGCCTGCTGCCGCCCGGCGAGCTGGCCGACACGATGGCCGCCCGCCCGGCGCCCTTCCTGCTCGACGTGCGCGAGCCCTTCGAGTGGGACGAGGCCAACCTTGCGCACCTGGGCGCCGTGCTGGTGCCCCGGCGCGAACTCCCCGGCCGCCTGGACGAGATCCCGCGCGACCGCCCCGTCGTCGTCTACTGCCGCAGCGGCCGACGCAGCATGGAGGCGGCGGGACTGCTGGCCGAGGCGGGGTACGGCGACGTGAGCAACCTGGAAGGCGGGATTCTGGCGGTGGCGGAGCTGGGCGGGGCGGCGTAGGCGGAAACGCTTGTGCGGCAAGGGGATCGGCGTTCCGGCATTCCTCGGGCGGCCTCCGTTTTGGCCAGGTGAATTTGCCAAGCCGTCCGCTGGTCGCTACCTTTGATTTGATGGATGGAAGTTGCCCGGCTTGATGGGCTGGGCTCGCCTTGTCCCGCGTGAGACCGAACTGACGACGACACCATGACGCCCGCCCGCTCTTTCCGGCAACGTGCCACCGGGGTTGTTGCATTGGTGGCCCACGGGCGTCGTTTGTGGGTTGCGGCCTCTTCTCTGCTCGCCCCCCCGAATAATCGCGTAAGTCCAAGTCCTTCAAGGACTTACGACATCAATTCCGCCGTCTTGCCGACCGGCAGGGCCGTGTGGAAACGCCCGTCATGGGCTCTCTGGTGCGCACGGCCGACGGCGGAAGCCAAGGTGCGGGTGATTGTCCCGATTGGTGGACGGGTAAGGATCTTAGGTTCAGCTCGTGCAGTGTGAAACGCCGGCCTTCCGCACCGCTCGCCGAAGGCCCACGACGTGTACTGCGACCTCTGGTCCGAGTGATGGACCACGGTCTCGGGACCGCGGTTCTCGACCGCCATGGCGAGCGTGTGCTCGACGAGTTCGCCGCGCAGGTGCGTCTCCATGCCCAGCCGACGACGACGGCCAGATGGAGCCATCCGCTCCCGGCCCGCACGTACGTGATGTCGGCGACCAGAGCTGGTCGGGCCGTCGGCGTTGAAGTCGCGCTCGACCAAGGCCGCGAGGTCGGCGTGGATGCGCGGCCGCCCCGTACGTCCGGCGGCTCGCCTCCCAGCTGTGGCGCACCAAGACGCGCAGCGCGTCGTCGCGCAGCGCGCTTGCCGAACGCGGACGCTTCAGCCACGCGTAGAAGCCGCTCGGGGAGAGGCCGAGGACGCGGCACATCGCGCGCACGGGAAACACGGCCCGGCGCTTCCTCACGAACTCGAACCCTCTCCGGGGATCGAGCCGCTCTCCCGGGCGAACCAAGCCGCGGCTTTTTTGGGATGTCGCGCTTGAGGCGCAGCTGCTTGTTCTCCCGCTTCAGGCGGCGCAGCTCGTCGCGCTCGCGCGTCGTCGTCCCGTCGTCGCGGCGGCCCTCGTCGACATCGGCCTGCCTGACCCAACTGCAGATCGTCGGCGCCGACGGCCGGGACCAATGAAGAAGTGGCTGGGGTGGCTGGGGTGGCCGAGGCCGATGGAAGTGCTCTTGATTCTTGGTGGCGTTTTGTTTGCCATGGAATGGGAACACAGTCGTGCTAGCAAAAGTCATCTCAAAGGCGTTTGTGACTTCCTATTCAGCTTAAATGGCCTGGACAATGATGACATAGAGAAGTGCAGGAGGCATTTGAAGGCCAGTTTACTGAAGGCATCAAGAGATAGTGCTAGAGCCAACGTTGTCGTAAGGTACTCGATTGACGGAAAAACTCGTACGTCAATCCACGCAACAATTGAACGCCGCTGGATGGGCGATCTGTGGACTTATCCGAAAATCAACAGAATAAGACAAGAGACTGGTACAATCAAGACTAGCGGACTCGCCGAAGCTCTAACGCAACTTCGATCTGCCGAATACATCGCGGAGATTGGCGAATCAATCAGAGTCCGCCAAGATCAAGAGTGCAAAGATTTCGATCAAACGAGAAAGTCAGTTGGGACACGGTTTTCGAACTTAGGGGATGATACATTGTGCCTTTCCGGTAAAGCAACTAGCTATAATGCTAAAGGAAACCCGCAACGTGCTGACGCCATATTGACGATATCGATTGATGTCCTCAGGGAAGATGCAGAACCGTCGTTGGGCACACTGGGTTTGACTGAGGGGGTCGGTAGCGACACGGTGTCTCGCCTCTCTGCTGACTTGACGAGTTTTGTCGGTCCGATCCGGAAGCATCGCCTGCAGAAGTGGGTCGTGAAAGCGGACTCAGGCAGCCGTGTGGTGATGCGGGCCGATTCCGACGACTTCGATGCTGTTCTGTACGTGGTGCAACGGGGCTCCGTCCTTTACTCGGACGACGAGGGACCGAAAGCTAACAGTTTCATCGAGTTCGACATGCCTTCTTTGGGGCAAGTAGACGTCCTTGCGGGTAGTTACTCGCCCGATGCAGAAGGAAGGTACCGGTTGCGCATCGACTATCTGGCCCACTTGCTCCGGCATGATGAACAGGGAAGGTTGCGCAAGTCATTGGACACACTTAGGCCGAGCCAATCCAGGCAGTATCATATAGCTAGCGGCTTCGTCGATCCAATCCGGGGGCATCGCCTGCAGAGGTGGGTCGTGGAGGCGGACCCGGGCAGCGGAGTGGTGGTGCAGGCCAAGTCGGACGACTTCGACGCTGTGCTGTACGTGGTGCACGAGGACTCCGTGCTCTACTCGGACGACGAGGGGCCGGAAACTAACAGTTTCATTGAGTTCGACATGCCTTCTTTGGGGCAAGTAGACGTCCTTGCGGGTAGTTACTCGCCCGATGCAGAAGGAAAGTACCGGTTGCGCATCGACTATCCGGCCCACTTGCTCCGGCATGATGAACAGGGAAGGTTGCGCAAGTCATTGGACACACTTAGGCCGAGCCAATCCAGGCAGTATCATATAGCCAGGCAGTATCATATAGCTAGCGGCTTCGTCGATCCAATCCGGGGGCATCTCCTGCAGAGGTGGGTCGTGGAGGCGGACTCGGGCAGCGGAGTGGTGGTGCAGGCCGAGTCGGACGACTTCGACGCTGTGCTGTACGTGGTGCACGAGGACTCTGTGCTCTACTCGGACGACGAGGGGCCGGAAACTAATAGTTTCGTCGAGTTCGACATGCGTTCGTCGGGGCGAGAAGCGGCAGGTGCGCCGGAAGCCGACGTGCGCGAACCGCCCGTGGCTCGAGTGGACATCCTCGCGGGCAGCTACTCGCCCAATGCCAGAGGAGCGTACTGGTTGCGCGTCGCTCCAGCCCGCCTCCTCCAAGGGGATTTTCGCCTCCTGCAGGGGGATTTGTCGGGCACGCTGGACCTGACTGCCGGGGTCAGCAGCGACTCGTCTCGCCTCTCTTTTAACTCGACCATTGACTCGACGAGTTTCGTCGATCCAATCCGGGGGCAGCGCCTGCAGAGGTGGGTCGTGGAGGCCGACTCGGGCAGCGGAGTGGTGCTGCAGGCCGAGTCGGAGGACTTCGACGCTGTGCTGTATGTGGTGCACGAGGACACGGTGCTGTACTCGGACGACGATGGTCGCGGGACGAACAGTCGGCTCGAGTTCGACATGCCCGCTTCGGGGCCAGTAGATGTCCTCGCGGGCAGCTACCTGGCCGGTGCCGAAGGGATGTACCGGTTGCGGGCCTACTATCCAGCCCCCCTCCTGCAGGGGGATTTGTTGGGCACGCTGGACCTGACTGCCGGGGTCACCAGCGACTCGTCTCGCCTCTCTGTTGACTCGACCATTGACTCGACGAGTTTCGTCGATCCGATCCGAGGGCACCGCCTGCATAGGTGGGTCGTGGAGGCGGGCTTGGGCAGCGGAGTGGTTGTGCAGGCCGAGTCGGACGACTTCGACGCTGTGCTGTACGTGGTGCACGGGGACTCCGTGCTCTACTCGGACGATATGGGCCGTGGGACGAACAGTCGGCTCGAATTCGATATGCCCTCTTCGGGGCAAATAGATGTCCTCGCGGGCAGCTACCTGGCTAACGCCGAAGGGATGTACCGGTTGCGAGCCTACTATCCAGCTCCCGCCCTCCTGGAGGGGGATATATTGGACACGCTGGACCTGATTTCTGGAGTCAGAAGCGACTCGTCTCGCCTCTCTGTTGACTCGACCATTGACTCGACGAGTTTCGTCGATCCGATCCGAGGGCACCGCCTTCAGAGATGGATCGTGAAGGCGGACTCGAGCAGTCGAGTGGCGGTGCAGGCCGATTCGGACGACTTCGACGCCGTGCTGTACGTGGTGCACGAGGACACCGTGCTCTACTCGGACGACGATGGCCGCGGGACGAACAGCCGACTCGAATTCGACATGCCCTCTTCTGGGCAAGTAGATATCCTCGCGGGCAGCTACCTAGCCAATTCTGAAGGGATGTACCGGTTGCGCGTCGACAGCGGTTCGGCGCCTCGCCCCTCAGATGACTCGAGCTTCGTCGATCCAGCCCGCTTCCTGCTTGGTGATGCGGGACCTGCGGTTGGGCACGGTGGACGTCACTGATGGGGTCGGCTCAAGTTCGACATGCCTTCTTCGGAGCGAGTGGATATCCTCGCGGGCGGCTACTTGGCCGATGCCGAAGGGGTTGCTTGTCGGGTAACATCCACTGCTGAGCGTGGCGGAGGCATCCCTTGGGGATGTCGGAAGCCGAGCCCATCAAGGCGTCCTCGGTCAAGTCGGCGGCGTTCCGCTGGCCGTTCTCTTTCTTCTCTGTTCGTCCACCAACACATACCAACCGATCGTATTTTGAGATTAACGCGGACGGCATCGCGACCTCGGTCGGCAACGGAGCCTGCCAACAACCTTGAGACGCGAAACGGAGTCATTTAGTGACCTTCGTCGTGGACGACGGGGATCGTGGGCGGCGGGTTGATCCAGACCTCCGAGGGCAAGGCCGCCTCCGGAGGCCGAGAGACGAACCGCTCCGGGTTCCTGGCCCATGCGGCGTCCAGGACGGCCTGCCGCCGGGCGACGACGGCCTCGGCGCGGCCGGAGTGCACCTGCTCGGGCGCGAGCATCGCGATCCCGCCGTGACGGTGACGGTGGTTGTACCAGTCGAAGAACGACCGGCAGAGCGTCCTCGCCTCGGTCAAGCCGGCGAAGCGGCCGGGGAAGGACGTGTGGTGCTTGGGCGTCTTGAACTGCGCCTCCGAGAAGGGGTTGTCGTTGGAGACGCGGGGCCGGCCCAGCGACCGGGTCACGCCGAGATTGGCCAGCAGCTGCGCCATGCCCTGGCTGGTCATTCGGGCTGCCGCGGTCGGGGTGCAGCGTGGCGACGCGAGGGACGCACGCCCTGCTTAGCGCACGTCTCCTCGACGAGGCGGCAGCCCCGCGCGGCGGTCTCGTGCTCTGCCACCATCCAGCCGACGACGTAGCGGCTGAAGAGGTCCAGGACCACGTAGAGGTGCAAGTACTTCCACTTGACCGGTCCCAGCAGCCGCGTGATGTCCAACGACCACACCTGGTTGGGCCGCCGGGCCACGAGCCGCGGCTTGCGGTGCGGCGCACGGACCCGCTGCCGGCACCGCTCCCGGACGCTGGCCTGCTCGGCCAGCACGCGGTACATCGTGCGCTCCGAGCACAGGTAGACGCCCTCGTCCAGCAACGTCGCCACCGTCTCGGCGGGCGAGGCGTCCACGAACCGCTTCGAGCACAGGACGTCGTACACCCGGCTCCGCTCCTTGCGGCTCAACGCCCGGGCAGGGGTCGGGCGGGGCTGCCGTCGCCCGGTCGCCGGCTTCGACCAGCGGTAGAACGTCGAGCGCGGCAGCGAGAAGGCCCGGCACGCGAGCGACACGCCCACGTCCCGGCCAGCTTCGCCACCGTGCTCAAGACGTCTTCTCGCCGTCGAAGCTCAGTCCCAGCAGCCCCGCAACTTTTCCCTGCACGTCGATGACCAAGCGCGCCTTGCGGAGGTCGTCGCGCAACCGGGCGTTCTCGCGCTCCGCCTTCGCCATCGCCCGCGCCAGCCGCTTCTCGCCCGCCGGCCTCGACTTCGGTCCCCGCTTCTGCGACAGCGCGGGCCGCGCGTTGCCCGAGCTCGCCTTGGTGAAACTGGTGGACACGGGTGGCTCGCCGGTGGAGGGGGCGATTGCGGAGTTCGTCCCGGACGTTGGCAGCGTCGGTCGACCGAGTGTCGGTAACGGTCTTGGCGACAGCTTTGCGGCCCGTAGCGTCGGCGGTATCGTTCTCGCAAAGCCACCTTGGGCCTGCTGAAGCTGGCAAGCGCTACCAAGGCAATGCACTGCTCGCGACCGTCACGGCCCACCGTCTTCCAGATCCCGAAGTGAGGTGACTCCATAGGGGTACCGCACCCAGACGCAACTGGTCGTGGCCGTCGTGTGCCCGCCGATGGGCCCAGTCCGGGGCGTCAGAGCGCAGACATGGGCTACCGCCTCCAAGCGTCCGGCGCAGGGCCGTCGCGGCTTACTTGGATGTCAAGGCTCGGCTCCGAGCCCGCGCACCCCGTCCGGCTACGGCAACGCCCCCGAATCGGGCCAGTCGCACAGTATGTCGCGCATGCGACCTCTGGCCGGGTCCCGCAACAGCACCGCCGCACGACGATGGGCTCCAGAAGCGGTTAGCCGACCAAGCCCCACTGTCCAACACCCGCGAAGGGTTCCACCACGGCGAGTGCTCTTTCCTGCGATCCCGTGCCCGTCCAGCGCAAACCGCTTGTTTCCGGCTACGCTTGTGGTGGCTCGTGGAATCGTCAACACCACAGACGCCCTAAGACGCGGCATGAAATGTCGCCCGCCCAACAAAGACGGCAAAGACCCAGACGCAAGGCACCGAACAAGCTGGAGCGTCACCGGGGCAACGCGGCCACCACCGCCCCCACGACCCTCTGAACGGCATCTTCGATCGGCGCCGCAAGCAGCGCTCCCGCGGCGCGGGGGTGGCCGCCGCCGCCGAACGCCGCCGCCAGCCGGTTGACGTCCACGGACGCGCCGGAGCGCAGCGACACCTTGGTCTGGCCGTCCCTGGCGACGCGAAACAGAATCGCGACCTCGACGCCGCGGATGTTGCGCGGCACGTCCACGAAGCCCTCGAGGTCGTCGACGGCCGCCTTCGTTCGGGCGTAGGCGGCGGGGGGCACGATCATCCACGCGACCTTGCCCGTCTCGTGGACTTCCAGGGTGGCCAGGGCTTCCTGCAGCAACGCGAAGCGCCGCCGCCGGAAGCGGCCGTAGGCCCGGCGGTGGAGTTCGTGCGGCGAAGCGCCCAGCTCGACCAGGCGGGCGGCCGCGCGCAGGCATGCCGGCGTGGTGTTGGAGAAGCGGAAGCCGCCCGTGTCGGTCATCACTGCCACGTAGAGCGCGGCGGCCATCTGCGGCGTCCACGAGGCGCCGGTCCGCTCCAGCAGCCGGAACACGATTTCGCCCGTGGCGGCGGCGGCGATGTCGCGGAGCACGATGCCCGAGATTTCGTTCTGCCCGCCGGGGTGGTGGTCGATCACGACCGTGCGAAGGTGGCGGATCAGCGGGTGCACGGGGCCGATGCGCTTGACGTCCGAGGTGTCCAACACGACGGCGAGATCGGCTTCGCGGCAGGTGGCTGCGGCCTCCGGCCGGTCCACGGGGAGGACCCGCGAAGCGTCGTCCAGGAGGAAGGCGAACGGCTCGGGGAAGGGGGTCGGGTTGACGATCCGAACGTGCTTGCCGCGCTGGGCGAGATGCGCGGCCAGGGCGGCCTCGGACCCGGCGCCGTCGCCGTCCGCGTTGTGATGCGTGGAGATCACGATCCGCGAGGCGCGGTCCAGCGCGTCGAGCGCTTCGGCCGTGCGCGTCATCGACTCTTGTGCCGCGCCCTGCGGAGACCGTGCGCGGACGCGTGGACTGTTCCCGGTCGTTCTCGGCCTGTCGCCCGCAATCCCTCCAACGCTTCGGCCGCCCGCGCTGCCAGCGCCTCTCGGCTGCCGCCGTTGTCCACCACGAAGTCCGCCCGCCGCCGCTTGGCCGCCGCGGGCGCCTGAGCGTCCATCACCGCCTGCGCTTCTTCGTGCGCCAAGCCCCGGATCTCCATGAGCCGCCTCCGCCGCAGGTCCGCCGGCGCGTCCACGAAGACGACCGCGTCCACTTCGGCGTCCATGCCCGTCTCGTAGAGCAACGGCACCTCCCAGACCACCAAGGTCGCCCCCTCTGCCGCCCGCATCTCGGTCCACTCGTCCCGCAGCGTCCTCACCACCGGATGGACCACCGCCTCCAGCCGACGCCGGGCGCCGGGGTCGGCGAACACGATGCGCCGGAGCGCCGTCCGGTCCAATGCGCCGTCCGCCCCGACCAAGTCCGCTCCGAACATCTCCGCAATGCGGGCCAGCGCGGCCGAACCGGGCTCGACGGCCCGGCGCGCGAACTCGTCCGCCGACGCGACCGGCACGCCCGCGTCCCTCCACAAGGCGGCCACCGCGCTCTTGCCCGCCGCGACGTTGCCCGTCAATCCCGCGATCAGCGGCCGATCCGCCGTCATCCGCCTGCTCCGAAGAGCTGTCCCACGCCGATGGCCATCCACGTGTTGAAGACGACGTTGCCGAAGAACACCGCCGTCATGATGCCGAGCGCCGGATAGCGAAAGTACGCCAGGGGGACGACGATCAGCTCGTTCGGGGCCGGCACGAAGCCCGCGTAGGCGAAGACCAAGGCCAGCGGCAGCAAGGGATGACGAGCGCGCAGGCGTTCCACCCGCCGGTGGAATCCGAGCATCCGGGCCTTGAAGACGTCGCGCGACACGGCGCCGGCGGCGTAGCCCAGCAGGTCGCCCCCCGTCATGCCCAGCGCGATGGTCGCGAGGGTGGGGACGGGCTCGAGGCCGGCTTCCATCAGGAGCGGATAGAACCACACCACGGGCACGGGCGCCACCAAGTTGAAGCCGCTGAGAACCGACGCGCCCAGCAGGGCGGCGTACCCGCCGCTGGCGACCATCTCGCGCACGCTCTCGTGCTCGGGGCCGTAGACGTTGGCCCACGCGGCGAACGCGGCGAGTCCCAGGACGCCGGCGGCCTTGGCCCACGCGGTTGCGGGCGAGCGTCCGGTCATGCGGCGGCGCATCCGGGCGGACCAGCGCAGGAAGTCGGCGACGTCGTCCACGGACGGCTTGACGCCGGGGTCGCCGTACGCCGTCTCCATGCGCCATCGCATGTAGTCCTTCGAGGGCAGGGGGAGGAAGGGAGGCCGCCGGTGCCAGCCACGTGCGCGGAACGCCCAGGCGGCCGAGATCATCGCAGGGACGATCCAGGGACGCCGCAGCGCCGCGAGCAGGAGTCGGCGATTCACTCGTCTTGGGGGTTTGGCGGGCGGGGGTTTCGGGGATTCGGTGGGGGCGTTTGGCGGGGACTCGGCGGGCGTCTCGGGCACGCGGCGGAGCGGTTCTCGTGGACTCGGCTGGGTGGTTCTCGGTGCGCCCGGCCACGCGCAAGGTACGCATGGAGCTGCGGAGGGAACATGTTGCCGGCTGAGCGGCCGCCCGGCGCGCGTCGCTCGGGCCGCGAGGCGGGCCGGTTGTGGCATGGCTTCGCCGCGCCGTCGCGTCGTTGTGGACCCGTTGGTCCCGGGCCGCCGACAAGTGCGGTGCGCGCGCGGGCTTGCCCTGGCCCGGTGGCCCGCCATGAGGAGTGTCTTGGCAGGCGCGGCGCGCACGGGCTTGCCGGGACCGAAACAGGGCCTCCACTATCTTCAGCTTGGCGTTGCGAGCGGCAGGCCGCCGGTTTTCGGCGCGCCGTCTCTTCCCACCGGACAAGCCGTCTTGGCGCGGCCACCGACGCCATCCTTCTTGGGCGCGCGATGGAGAAAGCCACCCCGGTGAAGTACCCGCCCGGCGAAATCCTGGACCGGCTCGCGCTGGGTGAAGACAGCGGGTGGGAGTTCACGGAGGTCCGCTTTGCAGGCGAGCGCCTGAAGGGTCCCAAGAGGAACGACATCGCCGACGAGATGGCGGCCTTCGCGAACAGCGACGGAGGCGTCGTCGTCTTCGGCGCAACCGACGCGGGCGAGGTTCCCGCCGGCTTCGACAAGTCGGCCGTGCCGGAAACCGGATTGCCGAGTCTGGACGAAGCCCTGTGGAAGAAGGTCGTCAGCGTGCACGGCGCTCGCGCGCCCGGCGTGGCGCTCGAGAAGATGGGCCTGCTGACGAGGGACGAGCGCGGTGCGCCGAGGGCGTCGGTGGCGGGCCTGCTTCTGTGTGCCCGCGCGCCCGAGGAATGGCTCGACAACGCGTGCGTCGTGGCCACGTGCTACCGGGGCGCCGACCGGGCCTCGATGCAGCTCGACGCGGAGACGATCTGCGGCCCTCTGGACAGGCAGATCGCCGCCGCCGTCGCGTTCGTTCTCCGCAACATGCGCGTCGCGGCCCGGAAGGACCCCGGCCGCGTCGACTTGCCGCAGTTCAGCGACAGCGCCGTCTTCGAGGCCGTCGTGAACGGCTCCGTCGTCTTGGCGGAGGGGTCCGGCCAGGTCCCCGGCCTTCGGGCCACGGTCAATCCCGTCCGCGACGAGCACGACCGGACGCGGCTCTACGTGTCCGGGGCTGCGGTCAACGAGGGGGCGGAGCAACCGGTTCCCTTCGGGCCGGCGGACGAGATGCGGTTGACCGACTCGGTCGGCGGCGAGGCCGTGATTCGGGTTCCGGCAGTCGTGGGCACGTCGGCGGTCGTGGAGTACGAAGCGCCAAGTTGAAGTTGCCGAGCAGGGACGCGGTCGGCGGCGGGCGCGCATCCGTCGCTGGCGGCCGACTCGCGCTCGCTCGCCCCGAGCCGCATTGACGACGCGACCGGCCTGGGCGAGCTTGGTCTTGGGCACGGGGGGAGACAGCGGCGGACATGGCTGCTAGACCCGGGAGGAATGGGAAATGGACGAAACGACAGCCGTAGCGACGATGGTGGCGGCTGGCGCAGCGATGGTGGCGGCTGGCGCCGCCGTGGCGTCTGGAGTCGTCTCATGGCTCAACAGGCGAGACGCGAGGAGCGCCGACCTCAAGGGCCAGATAAAAGAGGGTTTCGCCAAGGCGGATGCCGAGCGCGAGCGGCTTCGGTCCCGGATGGAAGAGGGTTTCGCCAAGGCGGATGCCGAGCGCGGGCGGCTTCGGTCCCAGATGGAGGAGGGTTTTGCTAAGGCGGAGAGTCACCGTGAGAAGCAGAGAGCCGAGCTTCTGGCGACCGGCGGGAGTGGTCGGCAGTGCATGAAATCCGCATCCAGAGCCTTAGCCGGAACGTGACGAGCGACCATCTCAAGGGACTGCGCAGCTTGGTGCAGGACCATCCGGCGGTCCGGCGGCGAATCGTCGTGTGCCGGGAACCCCGCCGCCGACGCACCGAGGACGGCATCGACATCGTCCCCGCGGGCGAGTTCGCGGCCGGGCTCTGGGAGGGGGAGTGGACCTGTTGAAGGGGCCGCGGCCGGGCATTTCGACTTGGGCAAGGGCGGACATTCTATTGGCGGCTTGACCGGCCAGTCCGCTTGACTTGCCCCTTGCCACGCGATTGATCAGGTTGCTTCTGGAGCTTCGTTCCTTGGGAGCGGCAAACACGGAGGTGGCGATGGAGAAGCGCCGATGGCGCCGGCTGGGGCCGGCGATGGTCGGCTTGGCTCTGGTGCCCGGCCTAGCCGGGGCGGTGCAGGTCGAGACTGTCCTCGCTGTCGACGTGTGCGCGGGGTGCGACATCCGGGTCGCGCCCGGCCCCGTTTGGCGGGGCGAATGGGTCGAAGGCGCCGGCGACGTCGACCGAACCGCCGATGGCCGGTTTACCTACGTGCCGACGAACTTCGCCGACCACTTCATGATCGTGGCCGGAGCTGAAGAGCTCCCGCAACGGATCGGACGTTCCGGCGAAGGTCCGGGCGAGTACGGCTACATTCGGTTCGTCAGGCCGCATGACGGGTGGTTCCACGTGTTCGACGCGATGCTGCGGCGAAGAACCGTGCTCGACGCCGATCTCGGCGTGGTGCGGATCACGAACATGCCGGTTGGCCAGCTCTGGGGCGTCGAATTCCTTCGAGACTCCTCCTACGTCGTGAACGCCCGACTGGATTTCTCCCACGAGTCCGTCAAGAACGCGTTGCACTTGTTCGGCCAAGACGGCGAGTTGATCCGCTCTTTCGATCCTCGGCTCGAGGACAACAGCGCGGTCCTTGGGCGCGCTCTCGCGGCGGCGCGCGACGGCCGGCTGTGGGCCGCTCATCGGAAGGAGTACCGGATAGACCTGTGGTCTCCCGAGACGGGCGAGCTTGCCAAGACGCTGGTGCGCAAGGCCGACTGGTTTCCCGTCGACTTCGAGGGCGCCGGAAGAGGCCCCCGGAGAGACGACCCGCCCTCGCCGACCGTGTTGGACATCGAGCAGGACGCCGACGGTCGGCTCTGGATCATGATCCGCGTGGCCACGGACCGATGGAGCGATGCGTTCGAGAAGACGCCCGAAGACGCCCATCCGGAATACGGCGAGTATCGATTGGCCGACGTGCACGCAGGCTACGACACCGTGATCGAAGTCGTTGACCCGACGGCCGGTGCAGTGTTGGCCGCGACGACAGTCGATCAAGCGCTAGCCTTTCTGCGCAACGGAATGGCCAGCTCCCATCATGAACCGACCAACGGCTGGCCAGTGCGCCGTTTTTGGCAACTGCAGCTAGTTCAGGATTCCCCATCCCAGCATTCGAACAACAGAAAGGAATGACGACGCGCCGGCTTCTTCGACCGTTGCGAAGACGGCATCGAAGGCTGTGGCGCGGTCGGGCCGGCCGCAAGCCCGAGAGCCGAATCCGCCTTCGGGCCGCTGGGGCCCAGCAGCACGTTGGCTTCGTACCTCCGCAGTCGCGTCGACGTGGTTGACTTGCAATCGTGCGCGACGATCGCGTCGCAGTGGCATGACGGACTGCTGACGAAGTTCATCGGAGAGGATATGGTGTCCGAGACCGCGTACCGCGACGACGGACAGGAGTTCGTCAACATCTGGAGATTCTCCTATGCTCGCTAGGGCCGGCCCCGCCCCGAGATGACCAACCGCCTCGCCGCGGAGACGAGCCCCTACTTGCTTCAGCACGCCGGCAATCCGGTGGACTGGCATCCGTGGGGCGACGAGGCGCTGGCGCTCGCTCGGGAGCGCGACCGGCCCATCCTGCTGTCGGTGGGATACTCGGCCTGCCACTGGTGCCACGTCATGGAGCGCGAGTCGTTCGAGGACGAGGAGACGGCGCGCCTCATGAACGCGTCGTTCGTGAACGTCAAGCTCGACCGCGAGGAGCGGCCCGACCTGGACTCGGTGTACATGGCGGCGGTGCAGGCGATGACGGGACAGGGGGGATGGCCGCTCACCGTGTTCCTCACGCCGGGCGGCGCGCCCTACTACGGGGGGACGTACTTTCCGCCCGTTCCGCGCCACGGGATGCCCTCGTTTCGGCAGGTGCTGGCGGCGGCGGCCGAGGCGTACGCGGCGCGGCGGGACGAGGTCGTGGGGGCGGGCGAGCGGATGGCGCAGGCGCTGGCGGAGAGCACGACGGCCCGGCATCCGGCGACGGGCGGCTGGGAGGGCGACGCGGGACCGCTCTTCGACGGCGCGGTGGCGGCGGCGGGACGAGCCTTCGACCCCGTGCACGGGGGATTCGGGGGCGCGCCCAAGTTTCCTCAGCCCATGTTCCTGGAGTTCCTGTTGCGGACGGGGACGGACCCGGAGGCGCGCGGCCCGGCGATGGCCGTCCGCACGCTGGCCAGGATGGCCGCGGGCGGCATCCGCGACCACGTGGGCGGCGGCTTTCACCGCTACTCGGTGGACGCGCGCTGGCTGGTGCCCCACTTCGAGAAAATGCTCTACGACAACGCCCTGGTCGCGAGCGCGCTGGTGCGGGCGCACGTGCTGGGCGCGCCGGGGACGGCCGCCGTCGCCGAGGAGACGCTAGACTACGTGCTGGAGGACCTGCGTTCGCCCGACGGCGTCTTCTACTGCGCAAGGGACGCCGACTCGGAGGGACGGGAAGGCGCGTTCTACGTGTGGACGCCGGACGAAGTGGCCGGCTGCCTCGGCCGGGAGGACGCGGAGTTGTTCGGCCGCGTCTACGACGTGAGCGCCGCCGGGAACTTCGAGGGACGCAACATCCCGCACTTGCCGCACGGCTTCGACGCCGTGGCCGCGCGCGAGGGCTTGGCGCGGCCGGAGTTGGAGCGGCGGATGCGCGAATCGCTCGCGGCGCTCAAGTCTCGGCGGGCCGAGCGCGAGGCTCCCCTGCGCGACGAGAAGGCGCTGGCCGGATGGAACGGGCTGGCGATCCGCGCCCTGGCCGAGGCGGGTCCGGCGCTCGGACGCCCGGACTACACGGCGGCCGCGGCCGAAGCCGCCGGCAGCCTGCTGGGCATGTTGCGGCGCGACGGGCGGCTGCTTCGCGTGTGGACCGCGGGCCGCGTGCACGTGGACGGCTTCCTGGAGGACTACGCGGCCGTCGGCAACGCCTGCCTGTCGCTCTACGAAGCGACCCTGGAGCCGCGCTGGCTGGAGGAGGGCCTGCACCTCGCCGACGCGACCGTCGAACGTTTCTGGGACGCCGGCAGCTCGATGTTCTGGGACGCTCCGCACGACGGCGAACAACTGGTCGTCCGCCCGCGCGACATCATGGACAACGCCGTGCCGTCCGGAAATTCGCTGGCGACCGAACTCGCGGCGCGCGCGGCCCGGCTGGCGGGCGCCGACGATCACCAGGCGGTGGCGGAAGCCGTCGTGCGCCGCGAGGCGGGCGCGATGGAACGCCACCCGCTGGGCGCCGGACGCCTGCTGGCGGCGGCCCTGACGGCGCGCACGGCACCGCTGGAGATCGTGCTCGTGGGAGCGCCGCCGACCCGGCCCGCGGACGAAACAACCGATGCCGCTTCGGCGGCAGCGACCGGCTTGGCGCTGCCGAGCGGCGCGGGCGCCGACGGCGCCGTGCCCACGGGTTCGCCGCCTGCCCGTGCAGACCAGCCGGTCCAGGATGCCGAGGGCCGGTCAAGCAGCATCTCGGCCATGCTGTCCGTAGCCCACCGCCACGCCCATCCCAACCGCGTCGTGGCCGGCGGCGACCCGGCCTCCCCGGTCGTCGCGTCGCTGCCCGCCATGCAGGGCCGCCTGGAGCATTCGGGCAGTGCGTTCGTGTGCGTGGGAGCCGCCTGCCAAGAGCCGGTCTCGTCGCCCGAGGGCTTGGCCGCGGCTCTGCGACGAGCGGAGCGAGCGGCGGCGTCGCCGTAGTCCATTCCTGTTGTAGATTGCAGGGGCGGCAGTGGACGCGGCCAGGCGCGGACCTGCCCGGAGCGGCGGCTGCCTGGCGAGTGCGAGGACGGCAAGATGGAGCTTCTCTCCAGCGGCAGCTTCTGGACGATTGTGGCGGTTGGCGTGTCCGCTCTTGGCGTGCACTTCGCGGCGCGGGCCGACAGGCGAAAGGAGCGTCGGGAGGCGGAACAGCGACGCGAGGCGGGGGAGAAGCGGCTCGCGGAGCAGATCGGCAGTCTCAGGCGAGAAATGATGGAGGCGCTCGCCAGCCACAGGCAGGAAACGAAGGAGGCGCTCGCCGTCCACAAGCAGGAAATGACGGGCGCGCTCGCCGTCCACAGGCAGGAAATGAAGGAGGCGTTCGGCGTCCACAAGCAGGAAATGACGGGCGCGCTCGCCGTCCACAGGCAGGAAATCGGACGCCGGATCGACCGGCTGGAGGATCGGTTCGACGAAAACCACCGGGAGGTGACGGCCGCGCTTGCCGAACTGAGGGCCGAGGTCAGCGCCTTGAGCACGAAGGTCGACGAGAGATCCTTTCCTCGCCGTTTCGAGCGCGGCGGCTTGCCCGGCACAGAAGCGGCCGCGGCCCCTGGCGTCGGCGTGCGGGAGACGCCAGCCCGCTACTCGGCGGACGAGCCGAGGGGCGAAGCAGACGGAGCGCCGGGGCAGCCCGCTTCTTCGTAGGGGAAGGTTCGGCTCCCGGGTCCGTCTATAACTCTACCCCGTGCAGGCCGGCAGCAGGATCGCCGCGATCCCGATCTTGTGGGTGGGCCGATGCGGACTGTAGGTTGTTGAAGGACACGAGGGTGCCCCCGGGGTGCTGGCCTGCTGGATGTCCAGGAGTGCTTGGAACGCTAGGCGGCCACGCCGGCCGTCGGGCCGCAGTGCGAGGGCCACGGCTCGTCGGCGCGTTCCTGGCTTGCGCCGTGGCGCCGACTGCGCAACCGGCGTCAGGGCAGCCAGGCGCCGAGATTGCCGAGACCGCCGAAGTCTTCACGCTCGGCCTCGACGGCGACCTGCACTTTCAGCGGATCAAGAGCGTCTCGATTTCGGACGACGGCAAGATCGTCGTCTTGGACGTGGTGGGCGAAAGCGACCCGGCCGTGACCGTCGTCTCTGGAAGCGGGGAGGTCATGGCGCGCTGGGGACGAGCGGGGGGAGGCCCGGGCAACCTGGAAAGCGAGAACCCAGCTCCGGGCGGTCTTCGTCGCGGGCGACACGGTGGCCATCGCGGGCGAAGGACGTGCGGCGACCTACACCTGGCGCGGCGAGGAACTGGCCCGCTACCGGCTTGCCGCGCCGCCTCTGCCCGAGAGTCTTGTGGCGCTTGGCGACGACCGCGTGGGCGGGTCGGTGAGGGCAATTGCGTTTGTCGAGGGCCGGATTGTCACATGGAAGCTGGGCTTCGACTACGCGAGGGTCGGAGAATTTGGCGGCCGGGGGCGGCGGGAACGTCGACGACTTGTTCTCTGCGATGAGGTCTGCGATGCGCTACACGCTTGGTCCTTGGGACGAGAGCGAGACGTGGACCGCGCGGGACGGGCCGCTCGCGCTCGACCTCTCGTTGGCGACCCGGTTCTTCCCTCAGCCGGTGTTGGCCATGATCCCGGGACGCCGGGTCGTGGCGGGGTTCGGCGACGAGTACGTCCTGCCCGGTGCGCTCTGGGTCGAACGCGACCTGGGCATCGACGACGAGTTCTCGGAGCCGCTCGAGTGCTGGAAGACTTGCAGGAGCTGGGACCTCTTCGACATGAACGACGGAGCGTTCCTGGGGGCGGCGTCGTTGCCGGAGGGATTCAGCCCGATGGCCGGCAACGACAGCCTGCTCGCCGGAGTGGTCGTGGACGAGCTGGACCAATCTGGGCTTCGCGTTCTGCGCGTCTCCGTTCCGGGCATGGGGGTGCGCGGGCGGTAGCCGGCAGGCTCGCACGCGACGGACGTGCTCGGCCTTCGGGTCCGCCTATATTCTAACTCGCGTGGCCGGCAGCAGGCTCGCCGCGATCCCGCGCACTCCGTTGGGACCACCGGAAGGAACCGCTTGGACGCACCGAAGACCGAAGCCCAAGCCGAAGCCGAGGCCGCAGCCGCGCAGGCCCGCGGGGGCCGTCCTGGGGCCGGCACGCTCCTGTCGTGGTACCGCACCATGGTCACGGCGCGGAGCATCGACGACCGCGAGGGGACGCTCTACCGGCAAGGCAAGATCTTCTTCCAGATCGCCGGTGCGGGCCACGAGGCGGTGCAGGCGGCGCTGGCGGACCACCTCCGGCGGGGCTCGGACTGGCTCTGCCTCTACTACCGGGACCGGGCGCTGGCGCTGGCGATGGGCGTCGAGCCGGTGGAGCACTTCCTGCAGGGCATGGCGGCGGAGGCGTGCCGGGCCAGCGGCGGGCGCCAGATGCCCGCGCACTTCGGAGACTCGCGGCTCAACATGGTGTCGGCGTCGTCGCCCACGGGGACGCAGTTCCTCCACGCCGTCGGCGTGGCGGAGGCGGGGATGCGGGCGTCGCGGCTTCCGGCGCTGGGCGAGCACGTCGTCCCGCTCGCGGAGGACGAGATCGTGGTGTGCTGCGCGGGCGACGGCACGACCTCCCAAGGCGAGTTCTGGGAGGCCCTCAACACGGCCTGCAACCTCGCGCTGCCGCTGCTGTTCGTCGTCGAGGACAACGAGTACGCCATTTCGGTGCCGGTCGAGGTGCAGACCGCCGGCGGCAACGTCTCGCGGCTGCTGAGCGGATTTCCCGGCCTCAAGATCGTCGAATGCGACGGCACCGACCTCATGGAGTCCCACGCCGCCGCCGGCCAAGCCGTGCGCTGGTGCCGGGAGCGGCGGGGGCCCGCCCTGCTGCACGCGCACACCACCCGCCCCTACTCGCACTCGGCCTCCGACGACGAGACGGCCTACCGCACGGCCGCCGAGCGCGCCCGGCAGGACGGCCGCGATCCCATCGTCCGCGCGCGCCGGATGCTGCTCGACGTCGGCGCGGCCACCGAGCCGCAGCTCGACCGGCTCGAAGCGGACGTGAAGGTGGCGGTGGCCGCCGCCGCCGACCAAGCCCTGGAGCACCCGCAGCCGCCGCCCGAAACGGCGTCCAAGTGGCTCTATTCGGAGACCGTGGACCCCGCCGGGCCGGCCTTCGACACCGAGGACGCCCCCGTCTTCGAGGACGACCGCCCGCTCACCATGGTCGACCTGCTGAACCGCTGCCTGCACGACGAGATGGCCCGCGATCCTCGCATCGTCCTCTTCGGCCAGGACGTGGCCGACGCTTCGCGCGAGGAGGCGCTGGCCGAAGTGAAGGGGAAGGGCGGCGTCTTCAAGGTCACGCACGGGCTCCAGGCGCGCTTCGGCTCGGAGCGCGTGTACAACGCGCCGCTCGCGGAAGCCAACATCGTGGGCCGGGCGATCGGGATGGCCGCGCGCGGCGTCAAGCCGGTCGTGGAGATTCAGTTCTTCGACTACATCTGGCCGGCGTTCATGCAGATCCGCAACGAGCTGGCCACGATGCGCTACCGGTCCGGGGGCGACTGGTCCGCCCCGGTCGTCGTTCGCACCACGTACGGGGGCTACATCAAGGGCGGCATCTACCATTCCCAGACGGGAGCGACGCTGTTCGCGCACACGCCCGGCCTGCGCGTCGTGCTTCCGTCGAACGCGCTGGACGCCAACGGCCTCCTGCGCACGGCGATCCGCTGCGACGACCCCGTGCTCTTCCTGGAGCACAAGCATCTGTACCGGCAGGTCCACAACAAGGGCGCGTACCCCGGGCCCGACTACATGGTTCCGTTCGGCAAGGCCAAGGTGGTGCGGCCGGGCCGCGACCTGACCGTGATCGCCTGCGGAGCGCTGGTGAAGCGGGCCTGCGACGCCGCGCGGACGGCCGAGGACCGGCACGGAACCCGCGCCGAGGTGATCGACCTGCGGACGATCTCGCCGCTGGACATGGAGACGGTGGGCGATTCCGTGCGCCGCACCAACAGGGTGCTCGTCGCCCACGAGGACGCGCTGTCGTTCGGGATCGGCGCCGAGGTGGCCGCGCGCGTCGCCGACGACTTGTTTCCCTGGCTGGACGCGCCCGTGCGCCGCGTGGCGTCGAAGGACACCTGGGTGGCGTACTCGCCCCAGCTGGAGAAGGCGATCCTGCCGCAGCCGGACGACGTGCTGCAGGCGATTCTCGGCTTGGCTTCCTACTAGCACGGACGGGCTGCGGCGCGATGACGGCGCGATGACGGCGCGATGACGGCGGGATCGGAGCGGGCGCGCGGAGAGCGAGCGCGTCCGGGGCGCGGGGACGAAGACGCGGGCGTCCCGGAGGCGATGCCGCGGGCGGTCGGCGCGGCGGGCGAGCGCCTGGGGACGGAGGCGATCGACCGGCTGTGGCTGTTTCCGCCGCGGGTGCGCGGCCGGCGCGAGCAAGGCCTGCTCGTGGCCAGCTGCTTCGCGGGGGAATCGTCGCGGCGGCTGGTCACGGTGCGATATTCGGCGGAGCGCACGGGGAAGGGCCTCTACTTCGACGCGCGCCTGGTGGACGAGGGCATGGCGCCTCCGGCCCGCGTGCCGGCGATGATGCGCGGCGTGGCCGACAGGAGTCCCGACCCGCTCGGAAGCCCGCGCGAGGTGGACGTCGGGGGCGACCCGGAAGCGTTCGGCGCCCTCGTGGGCTCCTATCCCGCGGCGTTGTTCGAGGAAGAGGCGGTCGGCACGCGGCTGCCCAGGGCCGGATGAGGCGCCGACGAAGCGCTGGCGGCGGCGCTCGATGCGGTCGGCATGCAGTTGCCCAAGGCCGGATGAAGCGCCGGGCCGCCGCGCGCGATCGAACGGAGGCCGGTCGTCCGGGGGCGCGCCGAGTGCCGGACGGTCCGTCCGCGCCTGGCAGATCCGGGGACGCGCCGAGTGCCGGACGGTCCGTCCGCGCCGGGCAGGTCAGGGGCGCGCCGCGCGCCGGACGGTCCGTCCGCGCCTGACAGAACGGAGGAGGCTCTCCCTTGGAATCCGTGAACGAATCGGTCGGCATCCTGATCGCCCTGAGCGCAGGGCTGCTGTCGTTCCTGTCGCCGTGCGTGCTGCCGCTCGTGCCCAGCTACTTGTCGTTCGTGACCGGCGTCTCGCTGGAGGACCTGCAACGGGACTTCGACCGGCGCCGCGTGCTGGTTCACGCGGGGCTCTTCGTGAGCGGCTTCACGATCATCTTCGTGCTGCTGGGCGCGTCGGCGTCGTTCCTGGGCAGCTTCCTGCTCTACTACAGGGACTGGATCGCGCGGATCGGGGGCGTCGTGGTGATCGTCCTCGGACTTCATCTGATGGGCGTCTTCCAGCTTGCGCCGCTGCTGCGCGAGAAGCGGCTGCACTTGGCGGACAAGCCCGTCGGCTACCTGGGCACGATTGCGGTCGGCGTGGCCTTCGGCGCCGGGTGGACGCCGTGCATCGGCCCCCAGCTGGGCGCCATCATGACGCTGGCGGCCCAGGGCGACCTGGGGTGGGGGATGCTGCTCCTCTTCGTCTACTCGATGGGCCTGGCCGTGCCGTTCATGGCCGCCGCCTTCGCGCTCGAGCGATTCCTGGCCGCCTTTTCGGGGTTCCGCCGCTTTCTGCCCGCCGTGCAGAAGGTCTCGGGCGTGCTGCTGATCCTCTTGGGCGTGCTGCTGGTGACGGGTTCCTTCGTCACGCTGGCGGCCTACCTGAACCGGTTCACGCCGGACTTCCTGCTCGAACGCCTGTAGCCTGCGACGTTCGCCGGAGCGCCGAGGCGCCGCCGTTCCCGCGCCCGTGCCGCCCGCCGTCGCTGCCGTCCCCGCGCCCGCGTCCCGCTTCAGGGATCACGCCGCTCCGGCCATGGACAGGTCCTCCTCCAGGAGCTGCCGGCGCAACAGCGAGGCGTAGGCGCCGCCGAGGGCCAGGAGCTCGTCGTGGCGTCCGCGCTCCACGATGCGGCCCTCCTCCATCACCAGAATCAGGTCGGCGTCGCGCACGGCCGTGACGCGGTGCGAGATGACGAAGGCGGTGCGCCCGCGAAGCTGGTCCTCGAGGCCTCGCAGGATGCGGCTCTCCGTCTCGGTGTCCACGGCGCTCAGGACGTCGTCGAGCACCAGCACGTCCGGGTCGATGGCCAGGGCCCGGGCCAAGGTGGCGCGTTGCTTCTGGCCGCCCGAGAGGTTGATGCCCCGCTCGCCGAGCATCGTGTCGTAGCCCCGCGGGAACTCGCGGGCGGCGTCGTGCAGGTGCGCCGCCGCCGACGCCTGCTCGACGCGGGCCTGCCGCTCGTCCTGCAGCGGCTCGGCCCGCGGCTCCGCTTCGGGCAGCCCGAGGGCGATGTTGCGCCCCAGCAAGTCGGAGAAGAGCAGGGTGTCCTGGGGGGCGAAGCCGACGCGGGCGCGCACGTCCGCGGGGTCGTAGTCCCGAAGGGGACGGCCGTCCAGCAGCACGGCCCCGGCAGTGGGGTCCCAGACCCGCGCCACGAGGGCCACCAGCGTGCTCTTGCCCGAACCTGTCGGCCCCACGACGGCTACGGTGCAGCCCGGCGGCGCGGCGAACGACACGTCCTTCAGCGCCGGCTCGGGCGCGCCCGGATAGCGAAAGGTGACGGACCGAAACGCGATCTCGGCGGGGCCCGGCGGCGGCGGGCGCGGCGCGGGCGGCGCGGCGATGCGCGGCTCGACGGCGAAGACGCGGTTCAGGCGCCCCATCGACGCCGCGCCCCGCTGGAAGATGTTCACCACCCAGCCCAGCGTGATCATCGGCCATGCCAGCATCGCCAGCAGCCAGAAGAACGCCACGAAGTCGCCGACCGTGATCGCGCCCGCCACGACTTGCCCGCCTCCGTGCCACAGCAACACGACCGTGGCGCACCCGGACAAGAGGCCCAGCGCGGGGTGAAAGCCTCCGGCGGCGTACGCGAGCCGCATGTTGCGCCGCAGGTACTCGCGGTTGAGGGCGTCGAACTCGCGCTCCTGGCCGCGCTCCTGGCCGTACGCCCGCACGATGCGCACGCCGCTCATGTTCTCCTGCACCATCGTGGACATCGCGCCGAAGTGCTCCTGGATGTCCTCGAAGCGGCGGTGAATGGCGCGGCCGAACCAGACCACGGCGGGCGGCAGCAGGACGAGCGGCGCCATGACGGCGAGCGTCAGCCCGAGGTCGATGAACGCCATCAGCGCCAGCCCGAACGCGAAGTTGACGATGGTGTTGGCCGAGTACATCACGGCGGGTCCGGCGGCTTGGCGCACGGCCAGGGTGTCGTTCGTCGCCCGGCTCATCAGGTCGCCGGTGCGCGTGCGGCCGTAGAACCCGGCGTCCAGCCGAAGCAGGTGGCGAAAGAAGTCGTTGCGGAGGTCCACTTCGATGCGGCGGCTGACGCCGTTCATGATCTCGCGCATTCCGTAGCGGGCCGCGCCGCCCGCCAGCGCCATGGCGACGATCAGCAGCGCGTACAGCCCCGCGTCGCGCGCGGCGTTCGGCGCGACGGATCCGTCCTCGCCGACGAGTCCGTCGATCGCCAGCTTGAGCGCGTAGGGGCTGGCCAGCGTGAACGCGTTGGCCACGACGACCAGCACGAGCCCCCAACCGAGAATCCTGCGGTAGGGCCGAAAGTACGGCGCGACGGTCCGGAGCTGCTGCATGGCGGGGAAGCTGGGGCCGCCGCGGCGCGCGCGCCAACAGGAAGACCGTCCCTGCCCCCGGCGTCTCCGGTTTCGCCGCCCCTCGCCGCGACGCGCGCCCAACTTGCAAACGAAGGGGGATTGGGCAGATTTGGCGTAGGGAGACGGGCCGGCCGGCGCCGGGATTGGATTGGGCGTGGCGGGCTGGGCCGCCTTCGGGCCGCTTTCCGCGAACGAGACGCGCTTGGAGGGCCGGATGTCGAGACGGAACAGTGGGTGGAGGACGTGGACGCTGTGCGCGGCGTGGGTGGTCGCGGGCGCGGCATGCGACGGAGCGCCGCGGCCGCAGGACGACGGCGCCGGGGCCGGCGGCGCAGGACGGCAGACGGCCGAAGCGTTCGGCCAGGAAGACTACGACGTGTTTGCGCGGTCCGATTCGGCGCGCGGCGA
Source organism: Longimicrobiales bacterium (assembly GCA_965242735.1). GTDB lineage: Bacteria > Gemmatimonadota > Gemmatimonadetes > Longimicrobiales > Gaopeijiaceae. Next base: position 1,028,649 of record OZ251497.1, read on the forward strand.
AGGCGGCGACGGCGGGCGGCCGGGAGGGGGCTTGCAGGACCAAGGGGCGGAGACCGCCGCGGCTGGCGGGGACGCGCTTGCCGCCCCTGAAGCGGGATCGGCCGATTCGGCGCGCGGCGACCAGGAGCGCCCGGCGACGCTGGACGGGGCGGTGGCGGGCCTGCAGGACGGCGCCGCAGCAGATGGAGCTCCGACGGGCCTGCAGGACGACGGGGGAGGAGAGGTGGCGAGCGGGCAGGAACCCGGCGCGAGCGGCCAGACCTCGGCGGACTTGCCGGACGCCGCCGGGCAAGGTGCGCTTCCGGGGCCCGCGATGGTCGCCGCGGGCACGAGGGTGCAGGTCGTGCTGGACGAGGAGGTGTCGGCCGACAGGCACTTGCCGGGCCACGCGGTGATCGCGACCGTCGTCGCGGACGTGACCGGACCCGAGGGCGAACTGCTGATCGGCGAAGGCGCCAAGCTGCTGGGGCGGGTGGCGGCGTCCGAGCCGTCGCCGGGGCCCGGAGAGGACGCGCATCTGGAGATCGCGTTCGAGACGTTGTCGGCGAGCGGCTTCGAGCTTCCGCTGCAAGCCGCGCTGGCGGGCGGAGCGCGGCCGAGCAACCCGTTCGGCGGTTTCGTCGAGCCCCGGCCGTACCAAGGACGCATCCGCGCCGGGACCCCGCTGATCCTCGAAGTCCGCGCGGCGTTCGCTGTGCCCCGGCAAGCGGCCGACACGGCGCCGCCGGGCGACGGATCCGGCCATGCTCGATGACCGGTTGACGGAGCAGCGCAACCCGCGCACCGAAGAGATCGACCGCCTGCCCGCCGAGCAGATCGTTCGGCTCGTCAACGAGGAGGACCGGCAGGTCGCGGCGGCGGTCGGCCGAGAGGCCGGCGCGATAGCGAACGCGGCGCGGCTGGCGGCCGAGGCGTTTCGCTCCGGCGGCCGCCTCGTCTACGTGGGCGCCGGCACGTCGGGACGGCTGGGCGTCCTGGACGCGGCCGAGATGCCGCCGACGTTCGGCACGCCGCCCGGCATGGTGCAGGGCGTGATCGCGGGCGGGTTCGGGGCGTTGGTGCGCGCCTGCGAAGGCGCCGAGGACGAACCGGAAGCGGGAGGGCGGGCCATGGACGACAAGGCCGTCGGAGCTCGCGACCTGGTCTTCGGCATCGCCGCGTCGGGAACGACGCCGTTCGTCCACGGCGCCCTGGAGCGGGCCCGCCAACGCGGCGCCAAGACCGTCTTCCTGCTGTGCACGCCGCCGCCGCCCGGCCTGCGCGAGGCCCACGACGTGGTGATCGCGCCACTGACGGGCCCCGAAGTCGTCACCGGATCGACCCGCATGAAGGCGGGCACCGCCACCAAGATGGCGCTCAACGCCGTCACCACGACGGCCATGATCCTCTGCGGCAAGGTGGACGGGAACCTGATGGTGGACCTGCAGGTGACGTGCAGCAAGCTGCGCGACCGAGGCGAGCGCATCCTCATGGCCCAGCTGGGCGTGGGACGAGAAGAGGCCGCCGGCCTCCTGGACGCCGCCGCCGGCCACGTCAAGACCGCGCTCGTCATGGGCCGCTTCGGCATGGACGCGGCCGAGGCGCAGGGCGCCCTGGCGGCGGCGGGCGGCGTGATCCGGGAGGTCGGCGCGCCGGCGGGGGCGGCCTCCGGTTGAACGTCCGCTCCGTCGGCCGCCCATCGGCCGCGACCGCCCGTCGATCCGGTCGGCCCGTCGTCCGTGTCCGCAACCGTTCCGCCGCGACCTCGGCGCGGCGCGCGATCCGCTGGAGCCGCTCGGCGGCGATCCGAGGCGTCGAAGGCCGCGCCGTCGCGACCAGGGCGCACCTTCTCGCCGCGCTCTTCGCGGCCGCCTTCGCGCTCTTCGCGGGCGCTGAACGCGCAACCAGCCAAGCGCCGCCGCCCGACGAGGACTGGCGCCAGCTTCGCACCGACCACTTCGACGTCACCTATCCCGCGCCGTTGGAGGCGCTGGCCGACCGGGCGGCGGCCCTCGCCGAACGCGCGCACGGCCTGCTGTCGGAGCGCTTCGCGCCCCCGCCCGCCGGACGCATTCAGCTCCTGCTCACGGACCACGCCGACATCTCCAACGGCTACGCCTCTCCGGCTCCCTACAACCGCGTCATCGTCTTCGCCCGTCCTCCCCTGGACGGCGGCAGCATCTCGTACTTCGACGACTGGCTGGAGCTGGTGATCACGCACGAGCTGGTCCACACGTTCCAGTTCGAGATGGCCGGGCCGCTGGCCAAGACCATGCGCGCCGTGTTCGGCCGGGCGCCGTTCGGCTGGCCCTTCTTTCCCGCGGCGTCGGCGCCCACGTGGCTCGCCGAGGGGCTGGCCACGTACTACGAGTCCGAGCTCGCGGGCGCCGGGCGCGTGGCGGGAACGTGGCAGGAAATGGTGTTGCGCGCCGCGGCGCTGGAAGACGCGCTGAGCCCGGTCGACCAGGCGTCCGGGGACTCGCCCGCCTGGCCGGGCGGCAACCGGCCCTACGTCTACGGCGCCCGCTATCTCGACCACATGGCCGAGCGGCACGGGGAGGCGGCCCTGACCGAGCTGGCGGAGGCCCTGGCGGAGCAGTGGGCGCCGTTTCGCGTCGGGGCTGCGACGCGGGACGCGTTCGAGACGTCGCTGCCGGAGAGCTGGGACGAGTGGCGCGAGACGGTCGCGGAGACCCAGCGGGAGCTGGCGCGCCGGGTCTCGCAGTCTGCGCCGGTCACGGAGGGCCAGGTCGTCCACGGCGGCGGCCGCCACGCGCGCCAAGCGGTGGTGTCGCCCGACGGCGGCATGCTGGCCTTTCTGGCCGACGACGGGGTCTCCGATCCGCACTTGGTCGTGGCGGCGCCGGACGGCTCGGGCGCCCGCGGGCTCCGGCGGCTGAACGCGCTCGTGGGATCGGCGTCCTGGCATCCGGACGGCGGCCTCGTCGTCCAGGACCTCGAGTACGCGGGAGCGCACCGGATCTACAGCGACCTGCACCGCGTGCGGCTGGACGGATCGGCGCAGCGGCTGACGAAGGGCCAGAGGCTCGCCTACGCCGACGTGTCGCCGGACGGCAGCGTGGCCGTGGCCGTCCAGGAGGGAGAAGGGACGAACCGCTTGGTGACGGTGGACTTGGCCAGCGGCCGCCTGGCCGAGCTCGTCGCTCCCTCCGCCGGCCGGCACTGGGCCTATCCGCGCTGGTCGCCCGACGGGCGGCGCATCGCGGCGGCGCGCTGGACGGCCCCGGGGATGATGGACGTCGTGGTGCTGGAGGCGGACGGCGCCCTGGCCGTCGAGGTCACGCATGACAGGGCGCTCGACACGACGCCCTTCTGGCTGCCCGACGGTTCCGGCGTCGTGTGGTCGTCGGACCGCACGGGCATCCCCAACGTCTTCGCGGCGCTCCTGCCGGGGGACGCCTCCGGCGCGCCCGTGGTCCGGCAGGTGACCAACGTCCTCGGCGGCGCCGCGCATCCCTCGGTGAGCCCGTCGGGCCGCTGGCTCTACTACTCGTCCCACGGCGCGGACGGCTGGAGCGTCCGCCGCATCCCCTTCTCGCCCGAGCTCTGGTTCGATCCCCAGCCGGCCAGTCCCCGCTTCGCGGACGCGCCCGCGCCTTCTCCGCCGCCGCCCGTCGCGGCCGAACGCCGGCCGTACCGGGCGCTCTCCACGCTGCGCCCCCGCTACTGGCTGCCGCAGATCCGGCCTGCGCAGACCGCGCTGGACCGCTCCGGCGGTCGCCGCGACGTCGTGCGGCCCTCGCTCGGCTTCTGGACGGAAGGGCGCGACCTGGTCGGCCGCCACGCCTTCTCCGCCGCCGCCGAAGTCTCCCTGGACCGGCGCTTCGCCGGGGCGTTCGCGTACGACTACGGGGGCTTCGGCAATCCCGTCGTCGGGCTGTCGGCCTCGCAGTCGCACGACGCGCGCTCCCGCACGCTCGCGGCGGAGGCGCCCGACGGCTCCGCGGAGGAACTTCTGCTGCTCTCCCGCGAACGGCGCGCGATGCTCACGGCTTCGCTGGTGCGCCGCCGCTTGGGCAGCAGCATGGCGCTGACGGCGCGCGCGGGCGTGATCCGGGAGGACTTCCTGCTGCTCGGCCTCGACGGCGGCGAGCAGGACCGCTTCGAATTGGCCCAGCCTCGGCGCACCTACCTGGAAGCGCGCGCCGGGCTCGGGGCCGCCAACATGCGGCGCCACCCGTTCTCGATCTCGCGCGAGGACGGCCTTTCGGCGGCGGTGGCCGGCCGCATCCGCCGGGACCGGTCGCCCCGGGAGCGGGGCGTCGCCGGCCGGGACGGATCGTTCCACGAGGCGATCGCCCGGATCGGCGCCTACAAGTCCCTGGGCCTGCCCGGCTATTCCCGCCACGTGCTGGGCCTGCGCGCGGCCGCCGGCTACGCCTCCGGTCCGGGAGCCGACGCGTACCACTTCGACGTCGGCGGCGCGTCGGGCGAGTCGCGAACGGTGACGGGCTACCGGCTTCCCGGCTCGCGCCTGCTGTTTCCGGCCCGGGGCTTCGCCCAAGGCGCGCGGTCCGGCCGCTTCGCGTGGGCCGTCGCGGCCGAGTACCGGTTTCCGCTGCTCTTCGTGGACCGCGGCGCGGGACCGTTTCCGCTGTTCTTCGACCGTCTGCACGGCTCGGTCTTCTTCGACGCGGCCAACGCTTGGGGGCCCTCGCTCGGGCAGTCCGGCTTCGACAATCCGCGCCGGAGCGCCTTGGCCAGCGCGGGCGTGGAAGCGTCGGTGTCGCTCTTGCCCCTCTACGCCGCCAAGATGACCGTCCGCATGGGCTGGGCCGCGTCTCTCCAGGGCGGCGGGTCGCGCTTCTACGTGCGCTTGGGGGACTCGTTCTAGAGGCGTGGAAGTCCGGCGTCCGGGGCTTCGGCAAGCATGGGCGAATGCTGCGGCTCGTCGCGGCCTCGGCAACTTGCAGGCGCCGTACCTAGTGCGTTAACTTCCAAGGCCCCACTACATCTTGGGCGCCCGCCCTCCCGCGTTGTTCCCCACGACTTGCTCCAAAGGCCCGCCATGCCCTCGTCCGCGCCTCCCCCGGTCTTCGACGACCGCGTTCCCGACGATCTCCCCCCCGCCGGGCTCACCGAAAACGCCCGGGTCGTGCTGGCCCGCCGGTACCTGAAGAAGGACGAGTCCGGCCAGCCGACCGAGGAGCCGGAGACCATGTTCTGGCGGGTGGCGCGCGTCGTCGCGGACGAGGACCGGAGGCACGGCGCGTCGGAAGCGGCCGCCGAGGAGTTGGCCCGCAGCTTCTACGAACTCATGACGACGGGCCGCTTCGAGCCCAACTCGCCGACGCTGATGAACGCCGGCCGGCCGCTGGGCCAGCTGTCCGCCTGCTTCGTGCTGCCGGTGGAGGACGCCCTCTCCAACGGCCAGAGCGGCATCTACGACACGCTCCGCGCGATGGCCCTGGTGCACCAGTCGGGCGGCGGCACGGGCTTTTCGTTTTCGCGCCTGCGGTCCCAGGGCGATCCGGTGCGCTCGACGATGGGCGTGGCGTCCGGTCCCGTGTCGTTCATGAAGCTCTACGACGCCTCCACCGAGGTCGTGAAGCAGGGCGGCACGCGGCGCGGCGCCAACATGGGCATCCTGAGGGTCGACCATCCCGACATTCGCGACTTCGTCCGTTGCAAGAACGACACGTCGCAGGTCACCAACTTCAACATCTCCGTCGCCGTCACCGACGCCTTCATGGAAGCCGCGCGCGCCGGAACCCGGTACGACTTGATCAATCCCCGGGACGGCCAGGTCTCGGGCCGCGAGGACGCGCGCGAAATCTTCGACATGATCGTCGACGGCGCGTGGAAGACGGGCGAGCCCGGCGTCTTCTTCATCGACCGCGCGAACGAGTTCAATCCCGTGCCCCGCCTGGGCGCCTACGAGGCGACCAATCCCTGCGGCGAGCAGCCGCTCCTCGCCTACGACGTCTGCAATCTGGGCAGCATCAACGTGGGCGCGTTCGTCAGGGAGGGCCGCTTCGATGAACCGTCCGACGGCATCGACTGGGACGAGCTTCGCCGGGCCACGCACCTGTCGATTCACTTCCTGGACAACGTCGTCGACGCCAACCGCTATCCCCTGGAGGACATCCGAGATCTGGCGCAGAAGATCCGGCGCGTGGGGCTGGGCGTCATGGGATGGGCCGACCTGCTCGTTCGCTTGGGCGTGCGCTACGACTCGGAGGAAGGCGTGGCGCTGGCCGGCGCGGTGATGGCCTTCGTCCAGGAAGAGTCGCAGGCGGCGTCCGAGCGCTTGGCCGAGACGCGCGGCGTGTTCCCGGCATGGGAGGAATCGATCTGGGGACCGGACGGCCGTTGCGCGCGCGACGCCTCGGGCGAACGCGTCCGCCCCTGCCGCCGGCTTCGCAACTGCAACCTGACGACGGTCGCTCCCACCGGCACCATCTCCATCATCGCCGGTTGCAGCGGAGGGATCGAGCCGCTGTTCGCCGTGGCGTTCATGAGGAATCAAGCGGGCGTCATGATGCCGGACGTCAACGCCGACTTCGTCGCCCGCGCCAAGGCGGAAGGCTGGCACAGCGAAGACTTGGTGAAGCGCATCGCGGAAGAGGGACGCATCGACTTCGACGAGGTGCCGGCCGGCGTGCAGGAGGTCTTTCGCACGTCGCACGACATCGCTCCGCAGTGGCACGTGCGCATGCAGGCCGCCTTCCAGGAGCACGTCGACTCCGCCATTTCCAAGACCACCAACTTCGCCCACGAGGCCACCCGCGACGACGTGCGCCAGATCTACGAGATGGCGTTCGAGTCCGGTTGCAAGGGCGTCACGGTGTACCGGGACGGCTCGCGTCCCATGCAGGTGCTCTCGACGGGCAAGACCGGCGCCGAGGCTGGCCAAGCCGAGGCCGACGGCGCCGAGACGGCCGCGCAGGCGGCGCTGGACGGGGACGTTGCGATTCCGGTCGGCGCCGAGACGCTGGGTCCCCAGGCGGACGAAGCCTGGGCGCGCGTCGCCGAACTGGAAGGCAGCTTGGCGGACGCGCGGGCCCGCGTCCACGAGGTGGAGGGCGAGCTCGAGCAGATGAAGGCCGCGCACGGGGAGGAGGACCAGCGGGCGGGGGCTCACCGGCGCAAGCGCCAGCGCCCGGCCGTTCTCCAGGGCCGCACGATGAAGATGAAGTCGCCGTTGGGCGACCTCTACGTGACGATCAACGAGGACGCGGAAGGCCGGCCGTTCGAGGTCTTCTGCACCTTGGGCAAGGCCGGCGGCGCCGCTATGGCCGATTCGGAGGCGATCGGCCGGCTGGCCTCCCTCGCGCTGCGCTCCGGCGTGTCCATCACCGCCGTGCGCGACCAGCTCCGCGGCATTTCCTGCGACCGCGCCGTCGGCATCGGCATGGACAAGGTCCTGTCCGCCCCCGACGCCGTGGCCCAGGCCATCGAACGCTACTTGGCCGACAAGGAAGGCGTGCAGGAAGAGCTCCCCCTGAGCGTCTCGCCCGCCCCCGCCGGCGCGGGCGCCGCGACCCTGGCCGCCGGACGCAACCTCCGAGCCGCCCAATACGTGGACCGGCACGACGCCGCCCTGGGCGCATGCCCCGCCTGCGGCGCCAGCCAGCTGGCCTTCGAAGAGGGCTGCAAGAAGTGCTACGTCTGCGGATTCTCGGAGTGTGGTTAGGGCGACCGCCAGGGCTTGCGTCCGCAGAGGCGCCCAGGCGGCGACTGCATGATGCGCTTTGACATCCTGCCGCGCCTGTTGCCGGACCGGTACTGCGACACGCTCGAAGAGGCGATGGAAGAGGTGTCTCGCCGAAAGATGTCGCGGGTTGCGGACGACGCAGTGACACGGTTTGACAAGTTGCCTTACGGAACGTACCAAGTCTACACGGTGTCGCTCCGCGTGGCCTTCGACATGATCGCAGACGGTGCGGACCTCCGTTTGTTCCTCGGGCATCGCTTGCCGCACACTGGTCCAGGACGCCGCGAAGCCATGGGCCGGCCGACCAACTACGATGCGCTCTAGCTCCAACGCTGACAAGCAAGCCGAGACGAGCCAATCTCGGCTTGACCTGCGTCCCAACGAGACGCTCGGTGCAGCGCTGGCGCGCATCCGGGCCGACAGCAGCACCGAACGAGAGAAGGGCACGTGGTTCGAGAACCTGACCCGGCAGTTTCTCGCTCAGGAGCCGACTTTCGAAGTCGAGGACATTTGGACGTGGCGAGAGTGGCCCGAACGCGAGGCGCTCACGGGTCTCGACGGGCGCGACATGGGCATCGACCTGGTGGCCCGGCTTCACGGGGGCGAGTGGGTGGCCGTTCAGTGCAAATTCTATGCCGAGCACCGGCGGATTTCTCGGAAAGACATAGACGGCTTCCTGGCCGAGTCTGGCCGCGAGCCCTTCGCCAAGCGCTGGATGGTGGTCACGTGTCCTTGGGGCAGAGGCGCGGAACAGACGGTGGCGGGCAAGCTCGTGGTGCCGGTTCATCGGATCGACTTCATGGACTACGCGGACCGGGAAGTCCTGGAGGTCGCGAAGCCGTCGGTCCCCTTCGTCTTGGACGGAAAGCGCCTCGAAGCCGTTGAAGCCGTGGTGGACGGGCTGGAGACCCAGGGACACGACCGCGGCAAGCTGATCATGGCCTGCGGCACGGGGAAGACCTTCGTGTCGCTCAAGGTTGCCGAGCGTCTGGTGCCTGACGCGGGACGGGTACTGTTCGCCGCTCCGTCGATCGCACTGGTCTCTCAGGCTCGCAAGGCTTGGCTGACCTACACCGACCGGCCGCTGCGGTCGTTGGTGGTGTGCTCGGATGCCGGCGCCGGCGGCAGCGGCGAGAGCGACAAGGCGGGGCTGGACGATCTCGTGTGCCCGGTGGCGACCGATCCGGAAAAGATCGCGGAGCACTTGCGTGGCGGAGGTGGAGTGAGGGCCGTGTTCAGCACGTACCAGTCCTTGAACAAGGTCATTGCGGCCCAGCAGGAGCGCCCGGACTTGGCATTCGACTTGGCCGTCGCCGACGAAGCGCATCGGACGGCCGGGGTGGAAGGCGACAAGGACAAGGCGTTCCAGGACTTTCACCGGGCCGACGCCCTGAACTGCAAGAAGCGCCTGTACATGACGGCGACGCCTCGCATCTACAGCCCGGCCTCGGTCAAGCGGCTCAAGACACGGCAGGCCCGAAGCACGCTGGGCGCCAGCCGGTTCCGAGTGTACGACATGAGCGACCCGGACGTCTTCGGGCGCCAGCTGTATCGTCTCAAGTTCAAGGACGCAGTCGAGGCGGGGATGCTGTCCGACTACCGGGTGATCGTGCTGGGGGTGCGAAGCGAATGGGTGACGGCCTCGCTGGCCAAGCTGGTCGAGGCCAATCCCAAAGTCGTGCAGCCGAGCGACGCCACGCGATTGCTGGGCGTGTCGCTCGCCATCAACGGACACATCCAGGGCAAGGTGGAAGATGCGCCTCAAGGCCCCCTGGGCCGGAGCTTGGCGTTCGCCAACACCATTGCCCGGTCCAAGTGGTATGCCGCCACCATCAACGACCCCGAGTTGCGGAAGCGAACCACGAGACGAATCCGACTGGATCGAGGACAGGACGCGCAGGCGGCGATGCATGTCGTGGCGGAGCACCTGGACGGCAGCGACAGCGCACTCAAGCGGAACCGTGGGCTTCGATTCCTCCGAGATGGCGGGGCCAGCGCTTATGAGTGCCGAATGGTGTGCAACGCCAAGTTGTTCGCCGAGGGCGTGGACGTGCCCCAGCTCGACTCCGTCGTGTTCCTGGACGCTCGCAAGAGCCATATCGACATCGTGCAGGCGGTCGGTCGCGTCATGCGCAAGAGCAAAGGCAAGCGGTTCGGCTACATCATCGTCCCCATCGCCTTGCAAGAAGGCGAGAGCGTCGTCGATGCCCTAGCCGAGGACGGCGACGGATTCAAGGTGGTAGGAGATGTGCTTCGGGCACTTCAGTCGCATGACGAACGGCTTGCGGACGACGTCGCGCGCTTCGTGCACGTCGTGGATCCGCCGGCCGCGCCGTTGCCTCGGGACGATTCGGAAAACGGGGAGACGGGCCGCCCCGAGGTGGAAGACCAAATGCTCCTGCCGCTGATTCTCTCCGATTCGCAAGTGTACGCCAAGATATCCGCGGCGTTCGGCCTCAGCGACCGGCAACGGGGCCGCGTGACCGCCGACTGGATCGAGATGGCAGTGAACCGGGCGGCGACGATCGTGGCCCGCGACGAATGCGAGAGGGCGTTGGCGGAAGCGTTGAGCCTTCATGGGGTTCAACCGAAGAACCTGTACAAGATTTCTTCTCTCATCCTGTGCAATGCACTGTTGATGCACAAGAGATTGTTGGACGCGATCGAGATACCCGGCGTCGAACCGCTTGACGCGATTGTCCGCCGAAAGGCTCCCGCCGAAGCGCTGATCCCCTCGTGGGAGGAGATCCTCAAGCGAGACTACGCGCCGATTTTTGCTCCCGCGCTGGCTGTTCTCGTCAGCTTGCGCACTGGCCCCAACGCCAACGAAGCAGTGAGCGTGTTGGCGACATGCGCCGACACGGTGGCCGATTCTCTGAGCGCAATGGGCTACGACCATGCCGGGCCGCTCTATCATCGGATACTGCCTTCAGCCGAGAGCGACGGCGCGTACTACACGCACAACGTGGCCGCCGTCTTGTTGGCACGCCTAGCGCTGGACGACACCGTTGCCGACTGGTCCGACTTCAATTCGGTGACAGGCTTGAGAATCATCGATCCAGCGTGCGGCACAGGCACCTTGCTGATGGCCGCCTTGAAGATCATCAAGGATCGGGCGATGAAGGACGGAGGCTTGACCGAGAGCAACAAGGACGACGCTCACAAGCGTCTCGTCGAATCGTCCATCCGAGGGCTGGACATTTGGCACGCCTTGCAGCTGGCGGCGTCCAATTTGACGCTCGGAGCGCCCACGGTGGACTATCAGGCCATGCATCTTCATGCCATGGGGCATGGACCCGCAGAGAAAACGGGGGGGGGGGGGGGGGGGGGGGGGGGAGGGGGGCGACCGTTCAGCACGAGCTGGGTCGCTTGAGTTGCTTCCCGATTTGATTGCCCGTCGCCGTCCAGACCTGTTGGCGGCTTCCAGCACGGCGTCGCTGACGGCAGACTTCGTCGGCTCCAAACAGATCGCTGCCGGACGGAACCCGGACTTGCGCGACATGGATGTCGTCTTGATGAACGCGCCCTTCTCGATCAACACCGTAAGCAGCTCGCAGTTCGGCCGAGAAGGACAAGAGGAGATGCGCCTCCGAGAAGAATGGATCCTCGATGCGATGCGCAAGCATGACCCTGAGGCCGCCGCCGCCGTCACGAGGAAGACGCTACGCACATTCTTCACGCCGCTCGCCGATTCGTTGTTGCGTCGAGAGCGCGGCGTGTTGGCGAAGGTATTGCCGTTTGCGGCCAGCGTCAGTTCCACGGGCGCGCACGAGAGACGCTTCTTGGCAGACCGCTTCGAAGTCTCGATCGTCGTCACCTCCCACGCCGGCAGTTTTTCCGCCGCCACGAGCATTCACGAGTGCCTGCTGGTGTGTCGACGACGACCGAAGGCGAAACGCCGGGACACGCTGTTTGCGACGCTCTGCCGCCTGCCCGAGAATGCCGACGAAGCTGTCGAGGTGGCGGAGGAGATACGGTCGGGGAGGCTGGGGTCCAAATGGGGCGCCTGCTATACGTGGCCGCGAGATCGGGTCGAGGCGGGAGATTGGTCCGCGTCCCAGTGGATGGACGGCGTGCTGGCGGATGCCGCCCATTGCATGTCGGCGGTGCCGGGCCTTCGGCCCTTGGGCACGCTGGCCAACGTGGGACCCGCGCACGTAAGGCTCGACATGCGCAATCCCGTCAGCGACCCGTCCGACGGCCCCTATCGCGTCTTGTGGCGCCACCGGACAGGAGAACGCAGGACGATGCGTTCATCGCACGAGTTCTCGGTGAGTGCCAAGCGAGGCAGAGAACGCAAGGCGGACAGGGCGTGGAGCAAAGCCAGTCGGCTCTTGATCGGCAACAAGCTACGGATGACGGTGGCGAGAGTGGCTGCCGTGCTCTTGGATTCTCCTGCCGTTGGCAGCGCTTGGACACCGGCAAGCCCAAGACCTGGCTTCACCGGCGATGGCCTTCTTGTCCCTCAAGCTTGGTGTGCTTGGCTGAATTCGACCCCTGGCCTCCTGGGGTTTCTCCACCGTCGTGGGCGCACTCTGGACTATTCCGACTTCATGCCCAACAAGCTGAACTCGCTGCCATGCCCGGACCCGTCGCAGATCGACTTGGCCCCGTTGGCGAGGACCTACGATGACTTGCGCGACCGACAGCTGGAGCCATGGCCGCGCATGGACGCTTGCCCCGTTCGAGCCGCGCTGGACGACGTCGCGGCAGAAGCCGTCGGACTGAACCGCGAGACCGTCGCGGACTGGCGCCGCCGCCTCGTCCGAGAACCGACGATCGGGGGCGATCGCGCCGGTTAGACGCATTCAGCGACATCGCCATCTTCTTGGGGCCTATGCAGACGGACTCCCGCAGAGCAGGCACCGTTTCGCGCCGTCGATCCAGCCGACGGAGCAAGAGGTCGTTTATCTCGCTGCGCCCGAATAGGAATCCGCCAAGCCCGTCACCGGTTTGCCGGCTTCCGATAGTCCAGCGGCGGATCCCGGTCGCCCACCAGCGACACGTACTCGAAGTCCGGGCCCACCTTTTCGCGGTGCTCGGCCGTGGCGGCCGCCAGCAGGTCGGCGTCGGTGAACAGGTCCACGGCGGTCATCGCGAGCGTCTTGGCCGCGACGATCATGCCCTTGTTGCCGATGGACATGCCGCCGGCCGCAATGGCCTGCCAGGAATGGGCGGGCGTGCCGGGCACCCACGTGGCGGCGGTCATGCCCACCGTGGGCACCACCCAGCTCACGTCAGCCACGTCGGTGGAGCCGCCGCCGCGCCGCGGCATGTACGGTTGCACGGTGGCCGCGGCTTCGAGCGGCGGCGCGTCCTCCCGCAGGGTCTTTCGGATGGCCTCGGCGAAGATGCGCTCCGTCTCGTCGTAGGTCACGCCGCCGACGTGCTCCAGGTTGGCCTGCGCGCGGCGTTGCAGTGTCTCGTTGGGCAACATCGCGAACAGGCCGTGGATGACCTCGTAATCCATGCGCGTGCCGGTGCCCATCGCGGCGCCCTCGGCGGCGGCCACGACCCGTTCGAACAGGGACTGCACCATCACCGGGTCGGGGTTGCGGACGTAGTAGAACGCTTCGGCGAAGTCGGGGATGACGTTGGGCGCGTGGCCGCCGGCGGTGATCACGTAGTGGATGCGCGTTTCTTGGGGGACGTGCTCGCGTAGCATGTTGACCATGTGGTTCATGGCCTCGACGCCGTCCAGGGCGGAGCGGCCGTGCTCCGGCGCGCCCGCCGCGTGCGCGGAAATGCCGTGGAAGCGGAACTTGGCGGACTTGTTGGCCAGCGAGGACGAAGGACTGGCGCTGTTGGCGCCGCTGGGATGCCAGTGAAGGACGGCGTCCACGTCGTCGAAGAGGCCCGCCCGCACCATGTAGACCTTGCCGGCGCCGCCCTCCTCGGCGGGCGTCCCGTACAGCCGCACGGCGCCCGGCGTCCCCGACTCCTCGAGCCACGCCTTGACGGCGAGCGCCGCCGCCACCGATCCCGCCCCGAACAAGTGGTGTCCGCAGGCGTGTCCCGCGCCCATCTCGGGCCGGGCCGACCGCTCCGGCGACCGGTCCTGCGTGATGCCCGGCAAGGCGTCGAATTCGGCCAGAATGCCGACCACGGGCGAGCCCGATCCCCAACTGGCGACGAACGCCGTCGGCATCCCCGCGACGCCCTCTTCAATCGAGAAGCCCGACGCGGCGAGCGCCCCCCGCAACAGCGCGCTGCTCTCGACTTCCTGGTAGCCGACCTCCGCCAAGTCCCATATCTGCTGGGCGATTCCGGCGTACTGGGCGGCCCCGGCCTCCACGTGCGCGACCACGGCGTCGTGGCCGTTCTGGGCGTGGACGGCGGTCGGCGGCGCGGCCAGGGCGGCGGTGGCGAACGCGGCGGCGATGCAGGGAACGGCGAGGGCGCGCGGGGCGAAGGCGAACGTGTTCATGCTGGCTTCTCCATGGATTTGCTTGTTGCAGGACGAATCGGCCGGGTCTAGCTTGACGGCGGCGTCTCCGGCGACGAGCTGGCCGGATCTCCGTCGCAACAATGCCCCCTTCGTCCCGGCTCGGCAAGGGAGAGAACCGATGACGCACGCTCCCGCCAAGCTCCATCGACGCGCTGCGCGGCCTCGGCGGCCGTTTCGGCGCCGCGGCGCGCTGTTGGGGACGCTTGCGCTGTCGGCGTTCCAGATCGCCTGCGAGACGCCGCCGGCCGGCGAGGCGGACGCGGGCGACGACGTGCTGTGGGTGGGCGCGATCGAGGCGTCGGGGGGCACGGCATGGCTGACGCCCATTGCGCGACTGGACGAGGGCGCTTGGAGCCAAGCATGGCCGGAGCCGGTGTACGACTTGCTGATCGAAGTCCCCGTCGATTCGGCCGGCCTGGTGGAGCGCCACGCAGCCATGACCGCCTTGCCGCTCGACCCCGGGGGTCCCGGAGCCCCTCGAATCGCGTCGCCTCACCGCTGGTTGCACTACCCCCGTCTCGTCGCCGACGCCGCCGTTCGATCCCCCGAACCGGTTGCGGCCGTTGTCGTGGGGCTGGCGTTGTCTGATGCGTATTGCGGCAGGCGCTGGAAGTTGCGCGTCCGGAGCTCGCGCGGCGGTGACGACCCGCCGGAAGCGGCCGCCAGAGACTTGAACGACGGCGTCAGCGTCAATCAGCGGCCTGACGAGGTGTTGCAGGCAAGCGATGTTGCCGGGCTGGACGAGATTGCGGCTCGCCTGGGGTTCGAGAGCCGGACGGACTGGGGTGTCGGCGAGAGCTACCAAGACTTCTCGTGGATGGGCCTGTTTCGATTCGGGTCGACCGTGCTGGGCGTCGTGGACCGCCAGGGCTACGAGGGTGCCTCCTACCACGTCGTCGAGATCGACGGGGAGCACAGCCGCATCGTCGCCGACTTTCACCGGGGCGGTTGCTGAATGAGCGGCCGCGTTGCAATCGTTGCTCTGGTGGCGTCCGCCGGAGCGCTCGCCTGCGAGCCGCCGACGAGTGCGGAGTCCGACGAGACGTTGTGGGTCGGCGTGGTCCACGAAAGCCGTTCTTGGCCCAGCCAACGCCACCTCGTGCCATTCGCGCGGTGGGACGGAACGGCTTGGCGGAAGGCGTGGAGCGAGCCCTCCGCCCGGATCGAGGTCGCCGTGGACTCGCTCGGCCGGGTCGACGCCCGCGCGGTCGAGTCGGTCTACCCGTTGGACTGGGGCGCTCGCGGCGCCCCACTCACTGGTGCCCTCGCGGCGCCGCGCTCCTGGCTGTCCTTCCTTCGGTCGGCAGACGACGTTGCAACCGGTCCGGGCGACGGCGTGATCGCTCGCGTCAGCGGCTTGGTGATGGTACAAGTAGCATACTGCTCCGCGACGTGGAAACTGCACATCAGCGGTCTCGGCGGGGACGGAGCGCCGGGGGGCGTGGCCTTTTCTCGCCAGCCAGACGAGGTTCTCGCGGAGTCGGACGTCCCCGGCCTGCCGGACGTCCAAGCAAGCCTGGGCCTTGAGCGGAGGCCGTTGGCCGACGACGGCGAGTCCGTCTGGATTGGCCTGTTTCGCTTCCGGGACGCCACGTACGGCGTGGCCGACGACTGGCAAAGCCCGGGCGGGCGCTACCACCTTGTGCAAATCGACGACGAACGAAGCCGCAGCTTGGTTAAGTTTCGCACAACCTGCGAATAGACCCACCGCCGTCTTTTCCCGGAATTCTCGTCCTTGTCACGGAGACCTTCGCCGAAGTGACCTCCAGGCCCGCCAGGATCCATCGCCGCGCTGCGCGGCCTCGGCGGCTGTTCCGGTCCCGTGTCGCGCTGTTGGCGACGCTCGCGCTACTGGCGTTCCAGCTCGCCTGCGAGACGCCGCCGGCCGACGAAGCGGACGCGGGCGACGATGTGCTGTGGGTGGGCGCGGTCGAGCTTGGCCGAGAGGGAAGAGGGCCGGAGCGTACCCCATTGCTGACGCCCATTGCGCGACTGGACGGGGGCGTTTGGAGCAATGCATGGCCGGAGCCGGTGGACGACCCGCTGATCGAGGTCCCCGTCGATTCGGCCGGTCTGGTGGATCTCCGCGCGCCGACGGCCGCCCTCCCGCTCGACCTGAGCGATCCCGGGTCCCCTCGAATCGCCGCGCCTGCTCGCTGGCTGAACTACCCCGTCTCGCCGCCGACAGGCCGCCCGCAACACGGGCGTGTCCGCGCTGTCGCCGCCGAACCCATGCCGGTCCTTGTCGCGGGGCTGGCGTTGCTTCCGGCGTATTGCGAGACGGCCTGGAAATTGCGCGTCCGGGACCCGCGCGGCGGTGACCACTCGACGGAAACAGCGGGCGGCTTGACGGAAGGCGTCAGCGTCAGCCAGCGGCCCGACGAGGTGTTGCAGGCAAGCGACGTTGCCGGGCTGGACGAGATTGCGGCCCGCCTGGGGTTCGAGAGTCGGACGGACGAGGATGTCGAGACGCGCTACGAAGACTTCTGGTGGATGGGCCTGTTTCGATTCGGATCGACCGTGCTGGGCGTCGTGGACCGCAGGGGCTACGAGGGCGCCTCCTACCACGTCGTCGAGATCGACGGGGAGCGCAGCCGCATCGTCGCCGACCTTCGCCGAGGCGGTTGCTGAATGAGCGGCCGCGTTGCAATCGTTGCTCTGGTGGCGTCCGCCGGAGCGCTCGCCTGCGAGCCGCCGACGAGTGCGGAGTCCGACGAGACGTTGTGGGTCGGCGTGGTCGAGCCAAACCGTTGGGGCAGCCCACGCGACCTCACGCCGTTCGCGCGGTGGGACGGGACGGCTTGGCGGAAGGCGTGGATCGAGCCATCCGCCCAGACTGAGATCGCCGTGGATTCGCTCGGCCGCGTCGACGCCCGCACGGTCGAGTCGTTCTACCCGTTGGACTGGAGCAACCGCCGCTCTCCCAGGATCGCGCCACCGATCTCGTGGCTGTTCCCTGGGTCGGCGGACGACGTGGCAGCTGGTCCGGGCGACGGCATGGTCGCTCGCGTGATCAGCAGCTTGGTGATGGTCGGAGGCGGGACCTGGAGACTGCGCATCAGCATTCTCGGCGGGGACTGGCCTCAGTGGGGCGTGGCTTTCTCACGCCGCCCGGACGAAGTGCTGGCGGAGTCGGACGTCCCCGGCCTGCCGGACGTCGAAGCGAGACTGGGACTCGGACGGAGACCGTGGTGGGTGGGCGACGGCGCATCCGTCTGGCACGGCTTGTTTCGCTTTCAGGACGCCACGTACGGCGTGGCCACCAGCCGGCAAGACCCGCCCTACCACCACCTCGTGCGAATCGACGGGGAACGGAGCCGCAGCTTGGTTCAGTTTCGCCGGTAGACTTGCAAGTAGCCCGCCGCAGCCGTCTTCCAGAATTCCCGTCCCCTTTCGCAGGAGCCACCGCCCAAGTGACCCCCACCCCCGCCGACACCGTCCGCGTGGCCGCCGTGCAGCCGCGCGGCTTTCCCTTCGATTCGGCGCAGGCCGTGGACCGCGTCTGCTCCGCCACCGCCGAGGCCGCCGCGCAGGGAGCCCAGCTCGTCGTCTTCCCCGAAGCCTTCGTCGGCGGCTATCCGTGGGGCTTGGCGTTCGGCACGGCCGTCGGCGGACGCAAGCCGGCCGGCCGGCGCACGTTCGGACGCTACCACGACGCGGCGGTCTCCGTGCCCGGCCCCGAGACCGAGCGCATCGCCGAAGCGGCTCGCAAGGCCGGCGCGTACGTGGCCGTGGGCGTCATCGAACGCGACGCGGCGCACGCGCCCGGCACGCTCTTCTGCACCCTGCTGTACTTCTCGCCCGGGGGCCAACTGGCCGGCCTTCACCGCAAGCTCAAGCCGACCGCCGCCGAGCGCCTGATCTGGGGAGAGGGCGACGGGAGCACGCTGCCGGTCGTGAGCGCGCCCTTCGGCAAGATCGGCGGCCTCATCTGCTGGGAGAACTACATGCCGCTGGCCCGCATGGCCATGTACGGCAAGGGCGTGCAGATCTACTTGGCGCCCACGGCGGACGCTCGCGACCGGTGGCAGGCGACGCTCCGCCACATCGCGCTCGAAGGGCGATGCTTCGTGATCGGCTGCAACCAGTTCGTCGCCAAGGCGCACTACCCCACCGACATCGAGATCCTGGACGAGATGGCCGACTGGCCCGACGTGCTCTGCCGCGGCGGCACTTCGGTCTACGACCCCCTGGGCCAAGCGGTCGCCGGGCCGCTGCTGGACGAGCCCGGCGTCCTCTATGCGGACTTGGACTTGGGAGAAATCGCCCGAGGCAAGTTCGACTTCGACGTCGTCGGCCACTACGCGCGCCCCGACGTCTTCCAGCTGAAGGTCAACGAAGAGCCGTCGAGATCGGTGACGGGGAATGGGTAGTCTTGCGACGCCGCGCCGCTGCCCGCATTGCCCGCCCGAAGCCCACGGCGGCCGGCGGGTGCGCGACGGCCGGTTCGTCGCGCTAGATTTGGCGTTCTTCGCGATCCGGGCCGCCCTCGATCCACCCTAGAGGAAAGCGCGTCTGGACGACCATGGCCGCGCTTGGGCGGTCACGGCGACACTTCACGCAACTCCACGACTTCGCCAAAAATGACCTCTGCCACCGCAACCGCGCCTCCGGCTTCGACCCGCTTGGCCGACGCGCCGGACCCCGCCACGGACTCCGCCAACCCGACGGCGGCCTATCTGGACGAGGCCGAGCGCTGGTCCGCTCGCAACTACCTGCCGCTGCCCGTCGTGCTGGACCGGGGCGAAGGGGCTTGGGTCTGGGACGTGGAGGGCAATCGCTACCTGGACATGCTGAGCGCCTACTCGGCTCTCAACCAGGGACACCGCCATCCCGCGATCATGGACGCGGCGCGGACGCAGATGGAGCGGCTCACGCTCACTTCGCGCGCCTTCCACAACGACCAGATGGGGCCGTTCCTGCGCGAGCTGTGCGAGGCGGCGGGCTACGAGGCGGCCCTGCCGATGAACACGGGCGCGGAGGCCGTCGAGACGGCCGTCAAGATGGTGCGCAAGTGGGGCTACGAGACGCGCGGCATCCCGGCCGGGCAGGCCGAGATCGTCGTGTGCGAGGACAACTTCCACGGCCGCACGACCACCATCGTGGGCTTCTCGTCGGAAGAGCAGTACCGCGAGGGATTCGGGCCGTTCACGCCGGGCTTCAAGCTCGTGCCGTACGGCGACCTCGAGGCGCTGCGCGCGGCGGTGGGACCGAACACGGCGGCCTTCCTGGTCGAGCCGATTCAGGGCGAGGCGGGCGTGGTGGTGCCGCCGGACGGCTACTTGGCGGCGGCGGCGGCGCTTTGCCGCGAGAACGGCGTGGCGTTCGTGGCCGACGAGATTCAGACGGGCCTGGGGCGCGCGGGCCGGCTGTTCTGCTGCGAGTGGGAAGACGTGCGGCCCGACGTGCTCGTCGTGGGCAAGGCGCTGGGCGGCGGCGTGTACCCGGTGTCGGCGGTGATCGCGGACTCCGAGTTCATGGACGTGTTCCGTCCGGGCGACCACGGCTCGACGTTCGGCGGCAATCCCCTGGGCGCGGCGGTCGGCCGGGCGTCGCTGCGGGTGGTGCTGGAGGAGGACCTGTCGCGGCGCTCCGACGAGCTGGGCCAGTGGTTCATGGAGCGGCTGCGCGCGATTCCGTCGCCTCACGTGGAGGAGGTGCGGGGCAAGGGCCTGATGATCGGCGTGGTGATCCGCGAGTCGTCCGGCACGGCGCGGCCCTTCTGCGAGGCGCTCCAGAAGCGGGGGATCCTCGCCAAGGAGACGCACGAGCAGGTGGTCCGGTTCGCGCCGCCCTTGACGGTGGCGCGGTCGCAGCTGGAAGACGCGCTGATGGAGATTTCGGCGGTGCTGGAGGATCGCTAGGCTGTGATCTCCGACTTGACGGACGCCACGGGGCGGATGCGGTGACGTTGGAGGACGCGGCGCGCCGGCTGGCCCTCGGCAACGGCTGATCCCGTGGACAGTCGGCCCCGGGGGCGAGCCTCTGCACGGCGGCGACGAGTCGGCGTCCTTCTGGGCAGCGCCGATTGCGACCCGTGGGTCTACGAGACCGTGCGGGACTTGGCCGCAGTGGACAATGTGGAGTTGTGGCTCCTGGTCAACGACCGTTCGCCGCCGCGGCGGCCCATGACGCTTGCCGGCGCCTGCTTTCGCGTCCTGGCGTTCGCCGAGTCCTTCCTCATGCGGTTGTGCAGGGCCAAGTCGGCTGCCGTGCGGGGTCCGGCCAGGAGCGTCTTGCCTTTTCCGCGAGTGCTGTCCGTGTCTCCGGAGTTTTCGTCGTCGGGACTTTCGGTTCGATACCCGGCCAAGGACATCGAGCAGATCCGGGAAATCGGCTTCGACCTCCTCGTCCGCGGCAATGTCGAATGCATCATTCGCGGGGACATCCTCCACGCCGCAAAGGACGGGATCTTGTCCTGGCGCTACGGCGACAACCGCGTCTTCCGAGGCGGCCCGCCCGGATTCTGGGAAGTTTACCATCGGCGGCCGGTGTCCGGCTTCGTTCTCCAGGTGCTGACGGAGGAGCTCGACGGTGGAAGCGTCGTGTTCCGGGGCAACGTGGGGACGTATCGGTTCTACACGACCAATGCCGTCTCGCTTCGCCACCAGAGCGCTCCGTTCCTTGCCAAGATCGTTCAGGGCTACGCCGACTCCGGACGTCTCCCCAGGCCGGAGGAATCGGTTCCTTACTCGGGGCCTCTCTACCGCATTCCTTCCGTCGGCCAGTCGGCGCGCTATGCGGTGCAGGTGGCGGCGACTCTATCGGCGGTGGCTCGGGTCCGGCTTCGTCCCAAGAGCAGGCGGCCGGGTGCGTGGCAAGTCGCCTTTGTCGAGAAGCCGTGGCGCGTCGCGGCGCTGTGGCGCGGTACTCGCATCGAGAATCCCCCCGGAACGTTCCAAGCCGACCCTTTTGTCGTCACTCGAGACGGCCGCACCGTCGTCTTCGTTGAACAGTGGGTGTACGCAAGGCAGCGAGGGCACATCGCGGCCATCGAGCTGCTTGGGGCGGGCGAGTACCGCATGCTCGGGCCGGTCATCCGGGAACCCTTCCACATGTCCTTTCCGCACGTCTTCGAGCACGAGGGGCGTCTGTACATGACGCCCGAGACGAAGGAGGCGAACGCCTGCCGGCTCTACGAATGCACGGAGTTTCCCCTTGTGTGGACGTGTCGCGGCGTTCTCTGCGATCGGCCCCTGTCCGATCCCATGGTGTTTGAGCGCGAAGGTCTTTGGTGGATGTTCGGCACCGAGCGCGGCGGAGGCGGCGCATCGACTTTCTTGCGGGCCTTTTGGGCCGACGACCCGCTGTCTGGAACATGGTCTTCGCACCAGCGCAATCCCCTGGTCATCGATTCGCAGACGGCCCGCAACGGGGGCATCCTCTTCGATGCCGACGGGACCCCCGTCCGCGTCCGGCAAGCGTACGGCTTCGGTGAAGGCGCAGCTTACGGGGAACGTTGCTCGCTGGCTCGGATCACGAAGCTGACGCCCCGTGCCTTCGAGGAGCAGCAGATTGCGGAGATCGCTCCCGAGTTCTTCCCGGGAATCCGAGGGTGCCACCACATGAGCGGCAACGACCGCTGGACTGCGTACGACTACCGAGTAGGCGCGCCATGAAGCGCAGGCGCACCTCCTGCTCGACCTTGCCGACTTCCGGCAAGGCGCGGGCCCAGCCGGACGGGCGTCCACGCTCGTGCCCGGCGCCCGCCCGCCCCGCCGCGCCTTGGCGGCTTTGACCGCAGCCGCTCGGACTGTGACCACCCGGACCGGAACCGCTCTGATCACAGCCGTCCTCGCCGCCTGCTCCCCCGATCCTCCCCCCGCCGACCTCCTCCTCCTGAACGGCTCCGTCCTGGACGGCTCGGGCGCCGACGCCTTCTCGGCGGACGTGGCCGTGGCCGGCGATCGCATCGCCTTTGTCGGCGACGCGTCCGTAGCCGGGGTCTCGGCGCAGGACACGGTGGACGCGACGGGGCTCTCGGTGGCCCCCGGCTTCGTGGACATGCATTCGCACGCGGAGCTGGACGCGGATCACGGGCGGGACGCGCGGGCCTTTCTCCACCAAGGGATCACCAGCGTGGCGCTGGGGGTGGACGGGGCCGGCGCGAACGTCGCCAGGCGGCTGGACGGCTGGACGGCGAACGGCATCGGCGTGAACGCGTTCATGTTCGTGGGGCACAACTGGGTGCGGCGCGAAGCGATGGGCATGGAGGACCGGGCGCCGACCGAAGGCGAGCTGGAGGCGATGAAGGCGCGAGTGCGGCAGGGCATGGAGGAGGGGGCCTACGGGCTGTCGTCGGGGCTGTTCTATCTGCCGGGCAACTACGCCGAGACGGAAGAGGTGATCGCGCTGAACCGGGTCGCCGCGGCGTATCCGGGAGCCATCTACGACACGCACGACCGGGACTTGGGGGCCGCGTATCCGCCGTTCGGGTACCTGAAGTCCGTCGCCGAGGGGATCCGCATCGGGGAAGAGGCGGGCACGAAGGTCCTCTTCAGCCATTTCAACGCCCAGGGCGCGCACAACTACGGGCGCGTTCCCGAGGGCGCCGCGCTGATCGAGGCGGCGCGGGCGAGAGGGGTCGACGTGGCGGGCGCGCATCACTCCTATACGGCCACGCAGTCGAACCTGCGGTCCTACACGGTGCCGAGTTGGGCGGTGGACGGAGGCGACACGGCCATGGTGCGCCGGTTCGACGATCCCGACACGCTGGCGGTCCTCGACGCCCAGACGCGCGAGATGCTGGCGATTCGCGGCGGGGCCGAGCGCCTGCTCTTCGCCGATCCTCGGCCCGGCCTCAACGGCAGGACGCTGCAGGAGGTCGCCGACGGCTGGGGAATCGACGCGCCCGCGGCCGCCCGGCGCGTGCTGCGCGAGGGCAACGCCGCGGTCATGAACCTGGGGCTCTACGACATCGAGAACATTCGCTACTTGGCCGCTCTGGACTGGATGATGACGTGCACCGACGGCCGCGACCCCGGCCCCGCCCGCCCAGTCACGCATCCCCGCGCCTTCGGCTCGTTCACCAAGAAGCTCCGCGACCTCGTGCTGGACGAGGGGCTCGTGACGCTGCCCCATGCGGTGCGGTCCATGACCGGCTTGGCCGCCGACTTCCTGGGCTGGCGCGACCGCGGCTATCTGCGCGAGGGCCACGCCGCCGACATCGTGGCGCTCGACCTGGACGCGGTGCAGGACGTGGCCACCTACGAAGATCCCCACCAGTACGCGCAGGGCACGGTGCACGTGCTGGTCAACGGGGTCTTCGCCATCCGCGACGGCGAGGCGACGCGGGCGCTGGCGGGGCGCGCATTGGTGCGCGGCGGCAGCGTCTTCGGCGGGCCTCGGTAGGCGGGGGACGCCGGGAGAATGGACTCGTTCAAGAGCCTGGCGCGGCGCTGCTTCCAGAAGACGGCGGAGCGAGAGGCCGCCGAGCGCCGCGCCCGCAACCAGAGCGAGTCCGGTTCGTTGCGAGAAGACCTGAAGGGCTTCGGCGCCGTCGGCGGGTGCTTGGGCACGGTCGTGTTCCTTGTGCTCTTGGCGGCGGCGCCTCAGGTCGTGGTGATCGGCGCTGGAGCCGTGGCGGTCGGGTGGCTCTTCAAGAGATTCGGCGAGAGTTCGCGAATTCGCCGCCGCGTCCGGCAGGGCGTGGCCGCCTACGAGCGAGGCGACGCGGACGCCGTTGCCGTCGTGCACCGCTACGCCGTCGCTTGGCTGCGCGGGCGCGTGGAGGCGCACCGCAACCGCACGCTGGGGGCGAACTCCGAATGGGGACGCGCTCGCGAGCCGCTGGCCGAGGCTCTGGACGAGGCGGGCGGGCGCTTGGCCTACTGGGAAGAGAGGCTTCGCCAAGAGCCGGAGAACGAGATGGCGCCCCTGCAACTGAAGACGGCCCGCCAGCTCCAGGACAAGCTGCGCTCGGCGCTGGACGAGGTGGACGCCCGCGCCCGCGTGCTGCGGGAGTTCTACCATCGGTGCGAAGCCAAGCTGGCCGTCATGGACCGCAGCACGACGGACCTGGTGGAGGTGAAGCGGCTCGAGGCGCTCTCGGGGAGGGCGGATGCGGCGGTCGCGCACGCGCAGGGCGCCATCGAGGCCCTGGCGGGCCAGTTCCTCGCGGAGGCCCGGACCATCGCCGACGCGCTGGGGAGCGCGGACCGCACGCAGCTGCGCGTCCTGGCCGGCGAGGCGCCGCTGGACAACATCGAGCGCCTGGCCGACCGGATCCACGAGAGTTCCGAGCGAGACCGGAGCGCCGTCGAAGCGCTGGAGAAGACGTTGTAGGCGCCGCGGGCGCTTGCCGTAGATTTTCGCCCCCGACGTCCATCCCTTGTCAACGGAGGCGAACGGCATGGCGGAGTGCCCGTTGTGCGAAGCGCAGGTCGAGCTGGAGGCGGGAACGGTCGAGGCCGAGCTCCTCGAATGCATGGAGTGCGGGAGCGAGCTCGAGGTCATGTCGCTCGACCCGCCGGCGCTGGCGGAGGCCCCGGAAGCCGAAGAGGACTGGGGCGAGTGACGCATGACGCCGCTTGTCGGCTCCGGGCGGCGCCGGAGGCGCGCGAAGCCGGGGAGGGCGGGGCCGAGCGACGGGCGGCCTCGGGAGCGGTCGCGTGAAGATCGGGTTCCTGCACTCGCTGATTCGCAAGGACGAGAAGCTCATCTTGGCCGAGCTGCGGGGCCGTCCCGGCGTGGAGGTGGCGCCGCTGGACGACCGGCGGCTGGTCTTTGGACTGGGATCTCCGCCGGACGTCGACCTGGTGCTGGAGCGGTGCATCAATCACTCGCGGGCGCTGCACGCGTTGCGGCTGTTCGAGAGCGTGGGCGCCGTCTGCGTGAACCGCTACGACGTGGCGCGGCGGTGCGGCGACAAGATCCTCACGGCGACGGCGCTGGCGGAGGGAGGCGTGTCGCAGCCGCGATGGCGGGTGGCGTTCACGCCGGAGTCGGCGCTCGAGGCGATCGAGCAGCTGGGCTATCCGGTCGTGCTGAAGCCGGCGGTCGGCTCGTGGGGCCGGCTGCTCTCGAAGATCAACGACCGCGACGCGGCGGAAACCGTGCTCGAGCACAAGGCGATCTTGGGGACGTACCACCACTCGATCTTCTTCGTGCAGGAGTACGTGGCGAAGCAGGGGCGCGACATCCGAAGCTTCGTGGTGGGCGACGACTGCGTCGCGGCCGTCTATCGCGCGTCGGACCACTGGATCACCAACACGGCGCGGGGCGGGCGGACCTCGAAATGTCCGGTGACCGCCGAGATCGGGGAGATCTCCCTTCGGGCCGCGTCGGCCGTGGGAGGCGGCGTGCTCGCGGTCGACCTGCTGGAGAGGGACGGCGAGCTGCTGGCCAACGAAGTCAACTACACGATGGAATTCAGAAACAGCATCGACGTCACCGGCGTGAACATTCCCGCCCAGATCGCGTCCTACGCGCTGGCACAGGCGCAATGACGGCATTGCCCCCGGCGCCGGCCCGATGATCCGCGTGTCCGTCGCCGGGGCTTCGGGCTACGCCGGCGGAGAGCTCCTGCGGCTGATGCTCGGCCATCCGGCCGTGCGCGTGCAGCAGGCCACGTCCAACCGTCTGGCGGGCCGGTTCGTGCACGGCGCGCACCCCAACTTGCGGGGCGCGACCAAGCTCAAGTTCTCGGCCACCGACGACGTCGCCCCGTGCGACGTGCTGTTCCTCTGCCTGCCGCACGGCGAGAGCGCGCGCCGGATCGACGAGTTCCTCCAAGTCGCGGACCGCGTCGTGGACTTGAGCGCCGACTTTCGACTGGCCGACGCGGACGCCTATCAGCGCTGGAACGGTGCCGCGCATCCCCGGCCGGACCTCCTGGGCGGCTTCGTCGGGGGCATCGCGGAACTGCACCGGGCCGCCTTGCCGCAAGCGCGTCGCGTCGCGTGCGCCGGCTGCAACGCGACCGCCGCCGTGCTGTCGCTCCTGCCGCTGTGCCGCGCCGGCCTCGCCGACTCCGCCGTCGTCGACGTCAAGGTCGGCTCCAGCGAAGCAGGCCGCGCGGCCACCGCCTCCGGCCATCATCCGGAGCGCAGCGGCGCCGTGCGGTCCTACAAGCCGACGGGCCACCGCCACACGGGCGAGATCGTCCAGTCGCTGGGCCTCGCCGAGGTCCACATGTCGGCGACTGCCGTCGAGAGGGTGCGCGGCGTGCTGGCGACGTGCCACGTCTTCGTCAACGAGGACCTGGACGACCGGGCGCTCTGGCGGCTGTACCGCGACGCCTACGCGGACGAGCCCTTCGTCCGCATCGTCAAGGAGCGCGCGGGCGTGCATCGCTATCCGGATCCGAAGCTGCTCGCCGGGACCAATTTCTTCGACGTGGGATTCGAGCGCGATCCCCGCTCGCGCCGGGTGGTCGCGATCGGCGCGCTCGACAACTTGACGAAGGGCGCCGCCGGGCAGGCCGTGCAGGCGTTCAACGTCATGCACGGGCTTCCCGAGACGACGGGCCTGGAGTTCGCGGGCCTCCATCCGGCCTGATCGAGCATGTGCCGCCTGCTGTGCGCGACCGGTCCCGAACCCTTCGACGTCGGCGAGCATCTGGCGTCGTTCGCCCGCGTCGCCCGCGAGAGCCGCGAGTATCAGGGACATGGATGGGGGTGCGCCTGGCTGGACGAGGGCCAGTGGTGCGTCTACCGCTGCATCGCGCCCGTGTGGGAGGACTCCTTTCGCCCGCCCGGGCCGACGACGCTGCTCGTCGCGCATGCCCGAAGCGCGTTTCGAAACGAAGGCGTCCGGATCGAGAACAACATGCCCTTCTTCGACGGCGAGCGCGTGTTCGCCTTCAACGGGGAGCTGCGCGGGGTGCGCATTCGAGAGCGGGGACGGATCGGCGCGGAAAAGGTGTTCAACTTCGTCAAGCGCTTCGATCGGGGGGACTTCTCCGCGGCCCTGCGGCGGGGCGTCGCCGCCATCGAGGCCCGCACGCGCTACGTTCGCGCCATGAACCTCGTCGTCGCAGACGCGTCGGGCGGCGCCTACGCGGCAAGCCGGTTCAACGAGTCGCGGGACTACTTTCAGATGTGGCGCGCCCAGGCCGGTGCGGCGCGCCTCCTCTGCTCCCAACCCTGTCCCGAGCTTGGCGGGAAGTGGACGCCGGTGCCCAACGGCACGGCGCTTTCGCTGTGAGCCTCGGCTCTGCGAATCGCCTTGCTCCGGCCTTCGTGCGCTCTCGGGCCGGCCGCGGCGGCCCTTCGCCCCCGGCGCGTCATGGGGAACCCCGGCCGTGTTGCTAGTCAAGATCGGCGGCGGCGCGTCGATCAACCTCGAGGGGGTTGCCTCGGACCTTTCCGAACTCGAGGAGCGCTTCGTGGTCGTGCACGGAGCCAATGCCCTGCGAGACGCGCTGGGACGGCGCCTCGGCATCGAGAAGCGCGTCCTCACGTCCGCGTCCGGCTACGAGAGCGTGCACACCGACGCCGACGCCATCGACCTGATGCTGATGGCCTACGCGGGCGTGCGCAACAAGCGCTTGGTCGAGCTGTTGCAGGCGAGGGGCGTCGCCGCGGTCGGCCTCACGGGGCTGGACGGCGCCGTCGTGCGCGGGAGGCGAAACAAGGGAATCCGGGTGCGCGAAGGCGGCAAGACGCTGATCAAGCGTGATCTCTCGGGCAAGCCGGCCGCGATCAACGAGCGGTTGCTCGGCCTGTTGCTGGAAGGCGGGTTCGTCCCCGTGCTCACGGCGCCCATCGCCGACGAGAACGGCTACGCGATCAACTCCGACAACGACGACGTCGCGGCGCTACTGGGGCGCGTCCTGCAGGCGGACCGCGTGGTGCAACTGATCGAAGCGCCCGGGTTCCTGGACGACCCGAGCGACCCGGCGACCGTGGTCCCGCGATTGACCCGTGCCGAGCTGGCGGACCGAGAAGCGCAGGCGCAGGGACGCATGAAGCGCAAGATGCGGGCGTTGCGCGTGCTGGCGGAGGCGACCCAGGCGCGCATCATGCTGGGCGACGGGCGGGTCGCGCGCCCCGTGCGAGACGTCCTGGCCGGCGGGGGCACGCTGATCTCGTGAGGCGCGCGGGCGTGCACGCATGAACGCCGCCGCGACGGAGCGGGCGTTCGGGCTCGAGCTCTTCGCCAAGCGCGGCGTCGCTCTCGTGCGCGGGGCGGGGGCCGAGGTCTGGGACGAGGCGGGGCGTCGCTACCTGGACTGCGTCGGCGGCATCGGGGCCGCCAGCGTGGGACACGCCAACGAGGCCGTGGCCGAGGCGGTGGCCGCCCAGGCGCGCACCTTGGTCGCATGCGCGGGCTTCTTCTGCAACGACCGCCGGGCGGCCCTGCTGCGAAAGCTGGTCGAGATCGCGCCTCCGGGCCTGGACCGCGCCTTCCTGTGCAACTCGGGCGCCGAAGCGGTCGAGGCGGCGATCAAGCTGGCGCGGCTGCACACCGGTCGCAGCCGCGTCGTCGCTGCCATGCGCGGCTTCCACGGACGCACCTTGGGCGCGCTGAGCGCGACGCACAAGAAGTCGCACCGCGACGGGTTCGGGCCGCTCGTGCCGGGCTTCTCGTTCGTGCCCTTCAACGACGAGGCGAAGCTGCGCGCCGCGGTCACGGAGGAGGTCGCCGCGGTGATGCTGGAGCCGGTCCAGGGCGAAGGCGGCGTGCGCCCGGCGCGCCCCGAGTACCTGAAGGCCGCCCGCGAAGCGTGCGACGCGACCGGGACGCTGCTGGTGTTCGACGAGGTGCAGACCGGCTTCTGCCGCACCGGCCGGATGTTCGCCTGCGAGCGCCGGGGCGTCTATCCCGACATGCTCTGCTTGGCCAAGGGGATCGCGGGAGGCGTGCCCATGGGCGCCTTGCTCTGCCCCGGCGACGTGCGTTGCCCCCCGGGCAAGCACGGCACGACGTTCGGGGGCGGTCCGCTGGCGTGCGCGGCCGCGTTGGCCGCCATTTCCTTCATGCAACGCGAGAACTTGGCCGAACGCGCCGAGATCTTGGGCGCCCGGTTCGCCGACCGCTTTGGCCGCCGCCTGCCGCCGCGGGTGCGCGCCGTCCGGCACGCCGGGCTGATGATCGGCGTCGAGCTGAGGGAACGGGCCGGTCCTTTCCTGGCCGCGTTGGCGGAACGGGGCGTGCTGGCCCTGTCGGCGGGCGCCACCGTGGTTCGCCTGCTCCCCCCGCTGGTGATTTGCGAAGATCAGATCGACGAAGTCGCGTCGGCGCTCCTCGACGTGCTGGCCTAGCCGGCGGACGCCGATGGCGCGACCCCGGCCCGGCCCTGCCCACCGCCTTCGCCACGGAGCGCGGACTTCCTGGCGCGTGCTCCGCGGAACCCGCACCATTGCGTGTGCTTGCGCGTCGCGTCTCGGCCACGGAGCGGGGATTCCCTGGCGCGTGCTCCGCGAGACCTTCGCCATTGCGTGTGCCTGCGCGTCGCGCCTCGGCCACGGAGCGCGGACTTCCCGGCGCGTGCTCCTTTCCGGCGGTCGCTGTACCGTTAACGGGGCGCCGGCGGGCGGCGTCGCGCAGGACGAAGGCGCCGCCGTCGTCGCCCGGCGATTGCCTTGCCGCCGAACGGGACGCTGACGGAGGCTGGAGACGGAACGCATGGCAACGACGACCGAACCCGCGCGTGCGGTGCGCAAGCTTCCGCAGCCCTTGGCCCGGGCGTTGGCGGGGTCGGAGAGCCGCTTCGACGTGCACGAGCTGCTGGCGGCGTACGAGTTGGCGGCCGAAGCGCACTCGGAGCAGCGGCGCGCATCGGGCGAGCCCTTTGTCAACCACGCGGTCGAAGTGGCGGCGATCGTGGCCGGGCTGCGCTTGGACACGGCCTCGGTCGTGTCGGCGCTGGTTCACGACGTGGTCGAAGACACGACCGTCTCGCTGCAGGGGATCCGCGAGCTCTTCGGCGAGGAGGTCGGCGCCATCGTGGACGGCGTCACCAAGATCGGCCGCGTGCGCTTTCGCTCGCACACCGAGCAGCAGGTCGAGAACTACCGCAAGCTGCTGCTCTCGATGGCTCGCGACGTGCGCGTCATCTTGGTCAAGCTGGCCGACCGCCTGCACAACATGCGCACGCTCGACCACATGCCCAAGGACAAGCGGGAGTCCATTGCCCGCGAGACGCGCGAGATCTATGCCCCGCTGGCGCACAGGCTGGGCATCGCGTCCATCAAGTGGGAGCTCGAGGACCTGGCGTTCAAGCACCTGGACGCCAAGGCGTATGGGGAGCTTCGCAACCTGGTGCGGCAGCGCCGTCGCGCGCGCGAGCGCAACATACTCGAGATGCAGAACCCGCTGGAGCAGGCGCTGAAGGAAGCCGGCATTCCGGCGGAAGTGACGGGCCGCCCCAAGCACTTGTGGTCCATTCACCGCAAGATGGTCACGCAAGACCGGAGCTACGACGAGATCTACGATCTCATGGCGCTGCGCGTGATCACCGACTCCATCCGCATGTGCTATGCCGCCCTGGGCATCATTCACGGACGCTGGACGCCGGTGCAGGACCGGTTTCACGACTACGTGGCCACGCCCAAGTCCAACATGTACCAGTCCATCCACACGACCGTGTACGGACCCGGCGGCCGGCGCTACGAGATACAGATCCGCACCGAGGAGATGCACAGAACGGCGGAATACGGCATCGCCGCCCACTGGTTGTACAAGGCAGACGGAAAGGGAAGCGGCGTGGACGAAGCGCTCACCTGGCTGCGGCAGGTCCTGGAATGGCAGAAGGACGCCAGCGAGCCCGAGGAGTTCATGGAATTCCTCCACATGGACCTGTTTCATGGCGAAATCTTCGTGTTCACGCCCAAGGGCGAAGTCAAGCAGTTGCCCGTCGGATCGTCGCCGCTGGACTTCGCGTTTTCCGTCCACACCGAAGTTGGACTGCGATGCGCGGGCGCCAAGGTGAACGGGCGCATCGCCCCTTTGTCTCAGGAACTCAAGAACGGCGACTCGGTGGAGATCCTTACCAGCCCCCGGCAGAAGCCGACGCGGGACTGGATGGCAATCGTCAAGACGGCGCGAGCCCGGCAAAGAATCCGGCAGTGGATCCGGCGGGAGGAATTCGAACAGGCGCTGCGTCTGGGGCGCGAGCTGTTCCAGCGCGAACTGCGGCGGGCCAGACGGTCCAAGCCCGGCGAGAGCGAGCGGCAACGCGTGGCCGGAGAGCTGGGCTTCGCCGACTTCGACGAGACGTTGGCGGCGCTGGCCCGGGGCAGCATCGGACCGTCCGCCGTCATCCGGGCCTTCTTTCCCGGCGAAGATCCGGCGGTCGTGGTCAAGCGCTCGCCGTCCGCCCTGGAGCGCATCGCCGAGAAGATTCGCAAGTCGAACGACAGCGTGACCATCCAGGGGATGGGCGGCTTGATGGTGCGGTACTCGCAGTGCTGCCAGCCCGTCCCCGGCGACGACGTCATCGGCTACATCACGCGCGGGCGCGGCATCTCGATTCACCGAACGGACTGCCCGAACGTGCTTTCCTTGGACAAGGATCCCGGAAGGCGCATCGAGATCGAGTGGAAGGCGGAGCGCGACGACCGCTTCTTCGTGCATCTTCGCATGGAGGGGACGGACCGGCGCGGGCTTCTCGGCGACGTGGCGAAGACGATCACCGAGACCGCCACCGACATCCAGCATGCCGACATGCGCGCCACCGACGGAGGCATGAAGGCGGAATTCGTGGTGGAAGTGCAGAACCTCGGGCACCTGCGCAAGGTGATCGAGGCGGTGAAGCGGGTGAAGGGCGTGGTCTCGGTGGAGCGCCGCGAGAGCTTCGGAAGCGCCGATCTCCCGGGCGCGCGGGCCGATGGACGGGACGGCCGCTCCGGCGCGCAAGGCCGCGCAAGCAACGGGGCGTCGTCCTCTGCGGAAGCGGCGGAAGCGCCTGGCGGCCGCGCCGGTCGGCGTCCAGCCCGGACGCCGGTTGCGGACGGGGCGGGCGGCAAGGCCTGATCCTGCCTTCGGAGAGCTGACGTGCCCGCGTTCGAGATTCAAGCGCCGTTTTCGCCGGAAGGCGACCAGCCGGGGGCGATCGCGGAGCTGGCGGCGGGGGTTCGCGCCGGAGTTCGCCACCAGACGCTGCTCGGCGCGACGGGCACGGGCAAGACGCTGACCATCGCGCACGTCATCGCGCAGTCGCAGCGCCCCGCGCTCGTCATGTCGCACAACAAGACGCTCGCCGCCCAGCTCTACGGCGAACTCAAGTCGCTGATGCCCGCCGCCGCCGTGGAGTACTTCATCTCGTACTACGACTACTACCAGCCCGAAGCCTACATTCCCTCGACCGACACGTACATCGAGAAGGACGCTTCGATCAACGAAGACATCGAACGTCTTCGCCTGCGCGCCACGTCCTCCTTGATGGAGCGCGACGACGTCGTCGTGGTTTCCTCCGTGTCGTGCATCTACGGCTTGGGGAATCCGGTGGACTACCGGAGCCTCATGGTGCACTTGTCGGTGGGCCAGACTCTGCCGCGCCAGGACATGCTGCGCAGCTTGGTCGACATTCTCTACCAACGCAACGACATCTCGTTCGAGCGCGGCACGTTCCGCGTTCGAGGCGACACCGTCGAGGTCATGCCCGCGTACGACGAGCAGGGCGTGCGCATCGAGCTCTGGGGCGACGAGATCGAGCGGATCACGCGCTTCGACCCGTTGACGGGCGCGGCGATCGCCTCGCTGGACCGCACCGCGATCTATCCCGCCTCGCACTACGTCACCCCGCGCCGCACCATCGAGCAGGTCGTGCCGATGATCCGCGACGAAATGCAGGAGCAGGTGGCGGCGTTCAAGGCGGAAGGACGGTTGCTGGAGGCGCAGCGCATCGCGACGCGCACGCACTTCGACATGGAGATGATGCTGGAGATGGGCACCTGCCCGGGCATCGAGAACTACAGTCGCTACACGAGCGGCCGGGAGGAGGGGGAGCGGCCCGCCTGCCTGCTGGACTACTTTCCCGAGGACTTTCTCCTGGTCGTCGACGAGTCGCACGTCACCGTGCCGCAGATCCACGGCATGTACAAGGGCGACCGCTCGCGCAAGCGCACGCTGGTCGAGCACGGGTTTCGCCTGCCGTCCGCCATCGACAACCGTCCTCTCACGTTCACGGAATGGGAATCGATGCAGCCGCAGGTCGTGTTCGTTTCGGCCACGCCGGGCGACTACGAGCTCGGCCTGTGCGCCGGAGTCGTCACCGAGCAGATCATTCGACCCACCGGCTTGGTGGATCCGGTCATCGACGTGCGCCCCGTGCGCGGCCAAGTGGACGATCTGCTTGCGGAGATCCGCGACCGCTCGGAGCGGGGCGAGCGCGTTCTCGTCACCACGCTGACGAAGCGCATGGCCGAGGACCTGGCCGAGCACTTCCAGTACGTGGGCGTGCGCGTCCGCTACATGCACGCGGACATCGACGCCATCGAGCGCATGGAAATCCTGCGATCGCTGCGCTTGGGGCGCATCGAGGCGCTCGTCGGCATCAACCTGCTGCGCGAGGGCTTGGACCTGCCGGAAGTCTCGCTGGTGGCGATCCTGGACGCCGACAAGGAGGGCTTCCTGCGCAACGCCAGGTCCTTGATCCAGACGGTCGGGCGCGCGGCGCGAAACGCGAACGCCCGGGCCATCCTGTACGCGGACCGGATCACGGAGTCCATGCGCGTGTGCATCGACGAGACGAGTCGCCGCCGCCGCGTGCAGCTCGCGCACAACGAGCGTCACGGCATCGTGCCCAAGACCATTCGCAAGAGCGTCGAGCAGATCGAATGGTCCACCCGGGTCGCCGACGCCCGGGACGCGCCGCCCGCGCGCGTGGCGGAAGGAGACGCCTTGTACGCGGACAAGGACCCGGCGGAACTCGCCAAGGTGGTGGCAGCCGAGATGACCAAGGCGGCCGAGGCGTTGGACTTCGAGCGGGCGGCGGCGTTGCGCGACCAGTTGTTCGAGCTGCGGGCGGCGGCGCGATGAGCGACGGCGCCCCGGCGCCCCGTTCCCGCCGCCTGACGGAAGCGCAGGTCGCGGCTTGGGGCCGACGCGTCGGAGCGGCCCTGCCCGTGCCGGTGTTCGTCGGGCTTGCGGGACCCGTGGGGGCGGGAAAGTCGGTCGTGGCCCGGGCCATCGCCGCCGGGGCTGGCGTGGAGGGATTCCTTCCCTCGCCGACCTTCAATCTCGTGTTTCGCTACGCGCTTCCCGACAGCCCGGTCCGCACCGTGACTCACGCCGACCTGTACCGGATCCGGTCGGAGGACGAGCTGTCGGCCATCGGATGGGAGGACATGCTGGCCGAACCCGGCGTCGTCCTCGTGGAATGGCCGGAGCGCGCGGGCGCCGCGTTGCCGGCGGACCGGTGGGAGATCGCGCTGAGCATGGCGCCGGGGGAGCCGCTTGCCCGAGACGTCGTCGTTCGCCGGATCGGAAGACCTGCCCTCGCGCCGGGCCTTGCCGAGAAGATACGGTGACCCGCCGCGCCGCAACAACCTCGACACGGGCATCCAGCTGGCCATCGAGCCCCAGCGGCCGAGAGGCGGCGAGCCCGGCTTCCACGGACTCCGGCCGGGTGTCGCCGGACTCCGAAGCATGTCCGGCCCCGGCCGGTTGCGTGCTGGCCATCGAGACGTCGTGGCGCATCGGCTCGGTCGCGCTGGCCCTGGACGGCAGGGTGGTGGCCCGCCGGTTTCTCGCGCGTCCGCGGGAGCACGGGGCGCGTCTGACGCCGTCCGTCGAAGAGCTCCTGAAGGAGGGAAACGCGACGCTCGGCGACGTGGAGGCGATCGTGGTGGGCGCGGGACCGGGCTCGTTCACCGGCGTGCGAACCGGCGCCGCCGTGGCCAAGGCGCTGGCGGCCGCCCTGGCCGTGCCCCTTCACGCCGCGTCGAGCCTGGCGGCCGCGGCCCTGGCGCGGGAGGTCTTGGCGGGGGCGGCCGATCTGCCGCCGGAGTTTCCGGGGGCGTCGCCGGCAGGGCCCGAGGAGGAGGCGGCCGAGATTCGCTACGTGCTCTTCGACGCGCGCGGCGGCCGGGTCTACGGCGCCTGCTATCGCGTCGACGATGCCGGACGGGTGGCCGTGACGCCTCCGCACGGCGGCACCATCGTGGACGTCGTCAACCGGCGACCTCCTCGGGGCACCGTGTTCGCGGGCGAGGGGGCGCTCGCGCACGAACCGCTTCTCCGGGCCGCCGGACATGTCGTGGCGCCTCCTCCTGCCGGATTCGCCGTCGCGGACGCCCTGCTGCTGTGCTGCGACTGGACCCCCGTCTCGGTGGCCGACTGGGAGCCGGACTACGTGCGCGAATGGAAGCCGGGATGACGGCTCGGCCCGCCACCGCTCCCTTGGCCTCCACTACATTTTGTCTTCGCCGGAGCGGCAGGCGATGCCGCGCCCCGGCTCTGCCCGCAACCAGAAGCCGAAGCCCGGCAACGGCCCCAACGAATGGTTCCTGAACCCACGGCTCCCCGGAGCCGCAGAGTGCTCGTCACCGGCGGAGCGGGCTTCATCGGGAGCCACGTCGCGGAGGCGCATCTTCTCCGAGGCGACCAAGTATGGATCGTCGACGACTTGTCGTGGGGCAGGAAGGAAAACGTCCCTGCCGGGGCCGTGTTTCACGAGATGGACATCGCCGACGCCGGGATCGGCGACCTGATCGCCGACGCCCGCATCGATCTGGTGAACCATCAGGCGGCCCAGGTCTCGGTTCCCGAGTCCGTGGCCGATCCGGTCTCCGACGTGCGGTCCAACGTGCTGGGCTTGGTCAACGTGCTCGAGGCCGCTCGGCGCGCGGGGGCGAGCCGGTTCCTGTTCGCGTCCAGCAGCGCCATCTACGCCGACGGCGGCCCGGACGCCGGCCCGCGCTCGGAAGACGGCGCCAAGAGCCCCCTGTCCACGTACGCGGCGAGCAAGCTGGCGGGGGAGCAGTACTTGGCCTACTACCGCGAGACGCACGGCCTGGAGTCGGCGGCGATGCGCTACGCCAACGTCTACGGGCCGCGGCAGAGCCTCGATCGCCCGGCCGGAGTGGTGTCCACCTTCTCGTGCCGCCTGGTTCGCGGCGAGCCCTTGGTGGTGGTCGGCGACGGCCGGCAGTCGCGGGACTACGTCTTCGTGGCCGACGTCGTGGCGGCCAACCTGAAGCTGGCCGACGCCCCGCTGCCCCAGGACCGCAGCGTGGACGGGCGGGCCTTCAACGTGGGCTGCGGAACGCGAACGACCGTCGTCGAGCTGGCCGACCTCCTCGCGCAAGTCTCCGGAGCCGACGCCGGCCGAACGCACGTGACGGCGCAAGCCGGCGAGGCGCGCCATGTCGCCCTGTCTCCCGCAAAGTTGCAAGAGGCCACGGGATGGTCGCCGCAAACGCCCCTGGCCGAGGGCGTCGAGGCGGTCTTCGCCTACGTCGCCCGAGCCCTGGGTTCGGGCTAGCGGGAGC
The DNA here is from genome assembly GCA_965242735.1 of Longimicrobiales bacterium. GTDB lineage: Bacteria > Gemmatimonadota > Gemmatimonadetes > Longimicrobiales > Gaopeijiaceae. The sequence continues at coordinate 1,065,133 of OZ251497.1, forward strand.
GCCCGGATCGCATGATGCCCGCCTTTGCGCACGCCGAAACCGGGGCCTTCGGTGACCCCGGCCCGGAGGGAGCGGCCTGGATCGCATGACGCCCGTCATTGCGCAGCTGCGCGCGCCGCAAGGCCTCCTGGACATGGTGCTGGCGGCCAGCTGGCCCACGCAGGTCGTCTTGGGCGTCCTGTGCCTCTTCTCGGTGATTGCGCTTTGGGTGATTCTGGCCAAGCTCCGCCATTTCGGAAGCGTGCGCAGGGACGGGGACAAGTTCCTGGACCGCCTTGATGACGGGATGAGCTTGAGCAAGGCGCAGCAGGTCGTGGTTGCCCTGCCGGAGTCGCCCTACACGCGCGTCTTCACGGAGGGGAGCAGCTTTCTGGAGGACCTTCGGCCGGGCGGATTCGCGGAGAGCGCCGAAGGCGCCGCCGCGCCCGGCCTGTCGCTGACGCAGCTCGAGGCGCTGCGCATGGTCATGGACAAGGTGAGAGCCGAGGAGGCCGACGACCTCTCCCACGGGCTCGCCTGGCTGGCGGTGATCGGCTCCGTCTCGCCCCTCCTGGGCCTGATGGGGACGGTCATCGGCATCATGAACACCTTCCTCGGCATCACCCGGGTCGGCTCGACCAACATCTCGGCGGTCGCGCCGGGCATCGCCGAAGCGCTGATCACGACCGTCGCCGGCCTGGCCGTGGCGATCCCGGCCGTGATGGCGTACAACCATTTCGTGTCGCGCCTCAACTTGGTGCACGGCGAACTCGAAGGATTTGCCAGCGAATTCATCGGCGCGCTGGCCAAGGAGCGGCGCATATGACGGAGCGCGAACGGCGAGGCCGCCTCCCCGTGAGAGCGGAGATCAACGTCACCAGCCTAGTGGACGTCGCCTTCACGCTTCTCGTCATCTTCATCATCACGGCGCCCGTGCTGCAAGGCGGCGTCGAGGTGAACATTCCCGAGGGCGAAGTGGGCGTGATCGAGGCCACGGACGATCAGATCATCGTCTCGATCACGGCAGCGGACTCCGTCTACTTCGGAACGACCCCCGTGCCCCGCGAGGACGTGGCCGGCTTCCTGTCACGCCTGCTGCGCGAAACGGACGCCAACGCCGTCTTCGTCAAGGGCGACACGGCGGCGGCCTACGGCAGCGTCTGGGACGTGGTGGCCACCGTCGCGCGGCAGGAGGGCGCCGTGTTGTATCTCATCGGCCGCGAGCTGTCCCGGTGAGGGCGCTGGGGCGGGGGGCCCTGGGGGCGTCCGCCGGATGCCATGCGGCCGCGGCGGTGCTGTTGCTCTGGAGCCCCTTCGCGCGCGAAGAGCCGATCCTCTACGAAACGGTCCGAGTCCGGTTGGCGTCCCCGCCTCCCGCGCCTTCCCCCGTGGTGGAGCAGCCGGAGCCCGCGCCGCCCGAAGAGGAACTCGTCGTCGAGACGCCCGAAGTCGCGCCGCCCGAGGAGCCGATCGCCGACCTGGCGGAGGAACTTCCTCCGGAGCCCGAGCCTGAGCCGGAGCCCGAACCCGAGCCGGCCGAATCGGAACCGCCTCCGCCGGAGCGCCCGGATGTCCCGCCGCCTCCCGATTCCGCGGACGCCGACCCCGAAGCGGAGCCCGCGCCGCCGGAAGCGTCCGACGAGCCGGACGCCGAAGAGGGCGGCGAGGACGTCAACGTTCGCCAGGAAGGGATTCAGCGCGACTACCCCGCGTACTGGAACAACCTTCTTCTGCAGATGAAGCGGTGCTTTCGGCCTACGCGGAACCTGACCGCCGTCGTCGAATTCGTCGTGCGGCGGGACGGCTCCACGACCGACATCGACATCGCCGTCTCGTCCGGCAGCTTCGCGTTCGATCTGGACGCCATGGGGGCCGCCGAATGCATCGGAAGGGGAGGACGGCTGGGCCCGCTGCCGGACGACTTTCCCTGGGACACCGTCCCGGTGCGGATCGAGCTGACGCCTCCGGGACGCGGAGGGACGACATGAAGGCGCGGCCATGTGGGTTCGCTCGGACAGGCGGCGGAGCAGGCGAAGGCGGGCGCCGACGGGCCGGCGGCACGCGGGTGCGGCCGGGCCAGGTCGCACGCGCAGGCCCGTCGCGCCGCCGCCGCGGCATGAGCCCCGCGAAGGCGCCGCCGCGAACGGGCGCACGCGTCGCGGCCGTTCTCCTGCTCTCCTCCTCCGCGGCCGCGCTTGCGCCCCGGGCGGCGGCCCAACAGGACGACCACGTCATTCCGGGCGTGTCGCTGGGCTTGGTGTACGAAGCGGACTATCTGCGGCCGCTGGCGGTGATGCCCTTCTTCGGCGACGCCGCCGGGCACGCGGCCGCCGTGCAGGCGGAGCTGATCATGGGCCGCGACCTGCGCTACAGCGACAGGTTTCGCGTTTTGGACTCGTTGCCGGCCGGCTTGGCGGGAGGCGGCGTGGACTACGAGCTGTGGGACGGCTTCGGCGTGGACTTGGTCGTCTCCGGGCAGGTCGAGCGCCGCGGATTCCAGACGCAGCTGGAGATCGAGCTGCACGACGTCGTCTACGCCAGGGTGCTGGAGCGCGGCCGGTTCGCGATTCCGCCGCCCAGCCACGAGGATTTTCGCATGGCGGTCCACCGGGCGGCCGACGCCGTGGTTCTGTGGGCGACCGGCGACCCGGGAGCGGCGGCCACGCGCATCGCGTTCTCCATGCGGCCCGACGCGGACGACGTGACGACCGAGATCTTTCTCGTCGATTCCGACGGCGAGAATCTGGAGCGCCTCACGCGCGACGAGAGCAACACCGCGTCGCCCGTGTGGGCGCCGTCGGGCGACCGCATCAGCTACACGTCGTGGAAGTCCGGCGCGCCCCGCATCTACGAACGCCGCCTGGCCGACGGAACCGAACGCCCCCTGGAACCCGGGCGGCCCGGCCAGCAGATCACGCCCGCGTACCATCCCGGCGGCGACAGAATCGCGTTCGCGCTGCTGGGCGCGCCCGGCCTGTTCGAATACGCGATCGGCGACGACTGCTGCCTCGTCCGCTTCGGCGGCGGCAGACACCGCAACTACCAGCCCACCTATTCTCCCGACGGCGCCGAGATCGCGTTCACGTCGAACCGTCTGGGCGTGGCCACGCCCCAGATCTACGTCATGCCCGCCAGCGGCGGGGACGCGCGCCTCCTGTCTCCCTACCGCTACGGCCAAGGGGGCTACTTCACCGATCCCGACTGGTCGCCCACGTCGAGCAAGATCGCCTTCGCAGGCCGAATTCGCGGACGCCGAACGCTCCACCAGATTCTGGTGGCCGACACGCGGACCGGCGACTCGCGCTTGGTTCAGCTGACGCGCGAGGGCGACAACCAGGATCCGAGCTGGGCGCCGGACGGCCGCCACATCGTGTTCACGGCCGAGCGCGGCGTCTACGTCGTGGACTCCGGCTCGGGGCGCATTCGGCTTCTCGTCGGCGTGCGGGGCGCGCGGGCTGAAGACCCGGACTGGTCGCCCCGGCTGGTTCCCCAGGGCGGGTGAGGCGAGGTCGGCTGGGGTGCGGCGCCTCCGTGCCGCGAGGGCCGCTCGGGGAAGCGCTGAACGCCTCCGGGCCGATCTGCGAAGCGGTCGTCCGTCCCGCCGAGGAAGCGCGTGACCTTGCGCAGGAGCCCCGGACGGCTTTATAGTAAGCCGTCGAGAGCGCCGCGCCCGCAGCGCGGTCGGCGTGGCGGCGCCGAGACCGGCCGCTGTCGCCTCCCATGCCACTCACACTGCCGATGGGGAGTCCGGATGTACAATTCTCGCTTGATTTTCGCCGCTTTTGCCCTGGTCGCCGCCGCTGCGTGCGGAGGGAACGAGCCCCAACCCGCCGCGACGCCCCCGGGGCCGACCGCGGAGGAGTTGGAACAGATGCGCCAGGACTCGATCGCGCGCGCCGAAACCGAACGGGCCGCGGCGGAGGCCGCCGAGATGGAGAGGGAGGCCCGAGAGGCGGAGCGGCGGGCCGAGATGGCGCGCCAGACGCTCACGGAGACCGTCTACTTCGACTACGACGAGGCCAGCATCCGCGCCGACACGGAGGCGTTGCTTCGGGAGAAGGTCGATATCTTGCGCCGCAACCCGGCCGTCGAGCTTCGCATGGAAGGGCACGCCGACGAGCGCGGCACGTCCGAGTACAACGTGGCCTTGGGCAACGAACGCGCGCAGGCGGTCATCCGGTTCGTGAGCGGATTCGGTCTCGAGGCGAGTCGCTTCTCGGCCGTCTCCTACGGGGAGGCGCGGCCCGTGGCCGCGGGATCCGACGAGGCCGCCTGGGCGAGAAACCGCAGGGTGGAGTTCGTGATCACGGCAGGCCGCGCCGGCATCGTTCCGTAGGCGGCAGGCAGGGGCCGGCGGGCCTTGGGGAGCGGTGGACGGGCGGACGATCGGGGCGAAATGAAACAAGGAAGAGCGATGTCGGCCAGGCTCCGGTCTGGGGCCGGCCGGACCGGCTGGGCGGTGGGCTTGGCGCTGGTGGCTGGCGGATGCGCGACCAAGCGGGACATGCGCGATGTCAGGGCCGACGTGCGCGCCGCCAGCCTCCAGGGCGATTCGGCGCTGCAAGGCGTCGAGCGCCGCATGAGCGACGCCAACCAGGCCACCCTGGACTCGTTGCGGGCGGTGGCGGATCTCTTCTTCGAGTTTCGAGGGGCGGTCAGCAACCAGTTGGCCGCGATCGCCGAGGAACAGCAGCGGCAAGCCGAGCTTGCAGGCCAGATTCAACGCACCCTGGCGACGATCCGAGACCAGCTGGAGGCGCAGAGATGGCAATCCGCCCGTCCTCCGGTCGGCGCCGCGCCGGCGCCCGACTCCGCGTCCCCGGACCCCGGCCAAGACGAGCCGGCAGCTTCGGATCCCGCGGTCGAGATGTACGAGGCCGCCGTGCGCCAAGCCGGTCTCGGGAGCTTCGGCGTCGCCCGGAGGGGGTTTAGCCGCTTTCTCGAGGAATACCCGAACCACGCGCTCGCTCCGGGCGCCTACCTGCACTTGGGAGAGCTGGAGAGCGCCGACGATCGCTTGGCGGAGGCCGCCGAGACCTATCTGCGCGTGCCAGAGCTGTTTCCGGCGGCGGAGGAGGTGCCGTCGGCGCTGTATCGGGCCGCCATGGTCTACCTCGAGTTGGAGGACGCCGAGAAGGCCCGCGAGCTTCTGGAACGCATCGTGAATTCGTACGGCGATCATCGGTTTGCCGCGATGGCGGAGGAGCGGTTGCGGGAGATCCCGTGAGGGACGAACGTCCTCGCCCAGTGTTCCGCCGCCGTCCGGGAGTCCTCGCTCATGCAGTGTCCCGCTTGCAAGTCCGAGTCGAGCAAGGTGGTCGACACTCGCGCGGCTCGCGGAGGCCAAGCCGTTCGGCGCCGACGCGAATGCTTGGATTGCCAGACCCGCTACACCACGTACGAATACGTCGAGGAGCGGCGTCTGCAGGTGCTGAAGCAGGGCGGGCGCGCCGAGGGATTCCGCCGCGACAAGTTGCGCGCCGGAGTGGCCAAGGCCTGCGCCAAGCGTCCGGTGCCGCCCGAGGAGATCGAAGGGCTGGTGGACCGCGTCGAGGACGCGCTGTCGCGCTCCGCCGGCGTGCAGATCGATTCGGCCGAGATCGGCGAGCTCGTCATGCGCCATCTCAAGCCGCTGGACCGCGTGGCGTACGTTCGCTACGCGTCCGTGTACAAGAACTTCGAGGACGTCGGGGAGTTTCAGCGCGCCGTGGACGAGTTGAAGGCGCGAGAGCGGCAGGAACAGCGCTCGCGCGAGCAGGCCGAGCTGGGGCTGGACGCGGAGGCCGGCCGATAGCGAGGCGGCGCTCGTGAGCCGGCTGCGCGACGGACTGTTGTCCCGCAAGCTCAATCCCCGGGCGGAGATGCCGTTTCTGGACCACCTCGAAGAGCTGCGCCGCCGGCTGCTGTGGAGCTTGGCGGTCGTCGTGCTGTGCTTCGGCGTCGGGCTGGCCGCCGTCCACTACTTGGACATCACCAGGTACCTCATCGAGCCGGGGCAGCAGGTGCTGGGGCCGGACTGGCGCTTGATCTACCTCGCGCCGACGGACGCGTTCTTCATGTTCCTCAAGATCTCGCTGACGCTGGGCTTGGTCTTGGCTTCTCCGATCATCATCTACCACGCCTGGGCGTTTCTCGCGCCGGCCCTGGAGAAGCGCGAAAAGCGAATCATCGTGCCCGCCCTGTTCATGGGTCTGGCGCTCTTCCTGGCGGGCGTGGCGCTGGCCTACTTCGCCGCTCTGCCGCTGACGTTGCGCTTCCTCGTCAACTTCATGTCCGAGCTGATGACGCCCACCTGGACCGCCCCCGGCTACATCGGCTTCGTCGTCAAGCTGCTTCTCGGGTTCGGGATCGTCTTCGAACTGCCCGTGGTCGTGCTGGTGCTGAGCGTGCTGGGCGTGGTGACGCCCGCGTTCCTGCGCGCCAAGCGCCGGCACGCCATCGTCGTCCTGACGATCGTGGCGGCCTTCCTCTCGCCGGGCGACATGATTCAGGTCACCGTCCTGATGATGGTTCCGCTCGTTCTGCTGTACGAATTCAGCATCTGGCTATCGGTGATGGCGTGGCGGAGGCGCGAGCGCTCGATCGGCGGCGAGCCCGCGGCCGTCGCCGCGGCGACGGCCGCGAAGTCGGCGCCCGACCGGGATCCGCCTCCCGGCGCCGCCCCGCAAGAGGGCGAGGGCGCGGCTCCGGAGCCGGCCGAGGACCCGGCGAGCCCGTACGAGCACGGCGATCCGGCCCGGCTTCCCCGCAGCGAACGCGACGAAGACGCGGGCGGCCCGGCGGATTCGGCCCAAGGAAGCGAACCCGGAGGCGAGGCGGAGCCTTGATGCGGCCGAAGCGTTTCGTGCGCACCGTCCGCGCGTTCGGGGCGGACCGGGTTCGGCGGCGAGACCGGGGCGTGATGCGGTTGCGCCTTCCGCCCGAGCGCGAGCGGGGCGGCGACGGGTTTGGCGCAGGCCGGTTCGGCGGTGCGCTCCGTGGCCGGCCGAGAACGGTCTGGCCGCTCGCGCTCCTGGCGCCGACGCTGGCCTTGTCCGCCGCGCCCGCGAAGGGCCAAGAGGTGGTGGCCGACTCGCTTGTGCAGCAGATGCGCCAGCGACTTGAGCGTCTCGCGCGTCCCCTGGGCGACTCCTCGGGCCTCGCGGTTGCCGATTCCTCCGAGCAAGCGGTTCGCGGGGGCGTGCGGTTCCGTGAGCCAAGGCAGCAGGGAGACCGGACGAGCGCGGGCGCCGACTCTCTTCTCCAGGCGCTGCTGGCGCTGCCCGGCTACGACGTCGTGCAGTATCAAGGCACGGCGGTGAGCTTCGACGCCCGCTCGCGCATTCTCACGCTGCTGGGCACGCCGGAGTCGGAAGCCCGCCTGATTCGCTCCGACATGGAGCTGGCGGGCGATTCGGCCCTCGTCTTCAACGAAGAGACGGGGCGCTTGGTCACCGTGGGACGCGAAGCCATGTACCGGCCCCAGCAAGGCGACCAGGTCCAGGTGCGCCGGCTCGTCTTCGACCTCAACGAGGAACGGGGCACGGCGACGGGGGCGCGCACCAAGACGAGCGCGGGCGCCGGCGAATGGATCGTTCAAGGCGACTTCGACTGGGTGAGCCGAGACGTGTCGTACGGACACGACATCTTCTTCACCACGTGCGAAGAGGAGGATCCGCACTATCATTTCGTCGCCCGCGCCCTGAAGCTGGTGCCCGGAGGCACGCTGGTCGCGCGCAACGTGTTGCTGTACTTCGCGGACGTGCCCGTCTTCTGGGTGCCCTTCCTTGCGCAGAGCACTCAGCAGGGGCGGCGCTCCGGACTGCTGCCCGTTCGCTTTTCGGTCAACGACATCGTGCGCACGTCGGGCAGCTACTCGCGGCGCCTGTCCAATCTCGGCTTCTACTGGGCGATGAGCGACTACGCCGACGCGGAAGCGGCCCTGGACTGGTGGAGCGGCAACTACTTCGCGGCCAAGGGCGGGCTGCGGTACCGATGGCTTCGCCGCTTTCTCGAAGGACGGGCCAATTTCCAGCAGTTCTGGCGCAACGAAGGGGGTTCGGAACTCGCCGTCGACACCAGCCACCAATGGGAAATCTCGGAACGGATGCAGATGCGCGCGTCCTTCCGCTACGCGTCGAGCGCGGACTTCGTGAGGCGCAACTCGTTCGATCCGCGGCAGGTCACGCAGTCCATCGACTCCGACGGCGGACTCAACCGGCGCTTCGACTGGGGCAGCCTGTCGCTCAGCTTCAATCGCCGCCAGTTCCTTTCGGACGATCGCGTCGAGATGACGCTGCCGACGGCCAACTTGTCGCTTTCCACGATCACGCTGCTCCGCGAGCCGTCGCCCACGCGCGCCCGGTTCTACAACAACATGACGCTCTCGGCGTCCGGCAGCTTCTCGCGCTCGATCCGGGACCTGCCCGCGCCCGGCCCGGACGAGTCCTTCAGCCTGGCGGCCGCCGACGGCCGGACGTTGCAAGGCGCGTTTTCGACGACGCTGTCGATGGGTGCGCTCTCGGTGGCGCAGAACGCCAGTCTGCGGCGCAACACGGCGCTGGACGTGCCGCAAGGCTTCTTCGAGATGGGCGGCCCGGCATCGCCAGCCGGCGTGGGCAGCGTGGCGGATCTGGAGCGCCCCGTCTTCGCGGCCGTCGCCCCGGCGCCTGCCGCGAGCGACTTCTCCGCCGACGAATTGACGTGGGCGACGCGCATCAACTACCAGCAGAACCTGGTGGGCTCCACGACGCTGACGCCGCAGCTGGCCATTTCGGGCCGCTCCATCCGGTCCGACACGTCGTCTGCGGGGAGCGGCTTCACGGCCGCGCCCACGCGCATTTCGTTGGGCGTCCAGCTCAAGTCCGACATCTACGGCTTCTACGCGGACGGCAATGTCCGGCACAAGCTGTCGCCCACCTTCGACTACTCCTACTCGCCCGAGACCCAGCCTACGCCCTTGCAGGAAGCGGTCTTCGGCTCGCGCGCGATTCAGCCCAGGAACCAGATCGTCATCGGACTGAACCAGACGTTCGAAGCTCGCAGGGGCGGCGACGATGCCGACTCGACTTCGGCCGGCGCGGGGACGGCGAGGTCCGACGGGCCGCGCCGCGCCGAGAGATCGGAGAAGGTGACCTTGCTGGCGTGGCGGACGAGCGCGGTGACCTACGACTTCGAGCAGGCGAGCCGGCTGGGGCACTTCACGCGGGGCTTTGCGGACAATTTGCGGGTGGCCAACCAGTTCAGCTCGGACTATCTGCGGGGCTTGGCGGTCTCGACCGAGCTGGACGTGTTCGACGACTCGGGCGCGGGCGCCGAGGGCGGGCGGCGGTCGTTCTCGCCCTTCCTGTCGAGCGTCAACTTGTCGTTCTCCCTCAGCAGCCGCTCGACGTTGTTTCGCTGGCTGCGGGGGCTTCGGGGCGCGGAGGAGGAAGAGGACGCCGGGGAACCGGAAGCGGCGGAGGAACCGCTGGACGCGGAGGACCAAGCGGACGATCCCGAGGGACTGACCGAGCTGGACCGGGGCGACCCGGCGGTGGTGCCGGGATTCGGGACGGAGCGCGACGCCTTCGCGAACCGCGGGCCGGCGGCGGGCGGCGTGGGCCAGTGGAACGCGTCCGTCTCGTACTCGCTGGCGCGCTCCCGCCACGCGGCCACGGCGCCGAGCCAGATGCTTCAGGCCGCGTTGCGGTTCCAGCCGACCCCGAAGTGGTCGGTGAACTGGCGGACCTCCTACGACGTCGAGGCCCGTGCCTTCAACGATCACGTCGTGACCCTGCAGCGGGACCTGCACCGATGGAACGCCGACTTCTCGTTCCGGCAGACCGCCACGGGCAACTGGAGCTTCATGTTCGAGGTGTCCCTGCGCGACAACCGAGACCTCCACTTCGACTACGAGCAGCGGTCGCGCCTGTCGGGCTGATGTCGCGCCGGCCCGACCTTCAACGCGCCGGGGGGCGTCGCGCGCACCCGCCAAGCGTCGCGCCTGCAGGGCTGATGTCGCGCCGGCGCGACGGCCGACACGGGGCTTCGTCCCCCAAAGTCGTTGTCCAGCAACGGGTCAAGGCTTGGCACGCTCCATGCATGGACGGACGAGAGAGAAGGCCGCCGCGACGAAGCGGGACGAGACGCGGGCCGCCCCTGCTTCGGCGGGCTGCGCCCGCTCGCGCCGTCGCCGGCCTCGGAAGCCACGTCGTGCCGGCCGCCGCCGCGGACCGGCGCGCTTTGACGCCGAAGGGGAAAACGATGAAGACTGGAACGAGATGGCGGGCCGTCTGGACGCTGGCGCTGCTTGCGCCGGCAGGTTGCGACGAAGAGCGCGTGCGGCTGGTGGCCGGCGCGCCCGACGCGCCCGACGCGCCCGAGGACCTGCGGGGCTGGTACTACGCCGGGGCGGTGGAGCTGGCATGGCGCTTGGGCGCGCAGTGGGACGGAGAGGCGTTTCGCGTGTACGCGAGGCGGAGCACGGAGGCGAGGTCCCGCTTCATTGCCGAAGTGACCAGCTGCGCGGCGGGCGAGTGCGCGTACCGGGACATGAACGTGCGGCCGGGCGCGACCTATCTCTACCACGTGGCGGCGGTGTCGGCCCAAGGGGCGGAGACCGCGACCCGCGACGTCGAAGTGCAGGTTCCGCAACCGGTGGCGCCGCCTGCGCCGGCGCACGTGGACGCCGTCGCCCTCGACGACGCGGTGTTCGTCCGGTGGGACAACCGGCCCGCGAGCGAGGACGACTTCTCCCTCTACGCCGTCTACCTGGACCAGCCGAGCGAGAGCGTCCTGCTCGGCGAGACGGACTCGCCCGGATTCGTCGACTTCCTGGCCAGCAACGGAACGACGTACGCGTACTTCGTCACCTCGATCGACGAAGACGGCCACGAGAGCGACGGCAGCCCTGCCGCCGCCGCCACGCCGCGTCCCGACTACGCGGGCGAGATCGTCCATGCGCACCGCGACGCGGCGGAGTCCTCCGGCTTTCGGTTCATGACGAACGACGAGGCCCAGGCGGTGACCGGCGGCACGGACTCGGCTCGCCATTTCCGGGTCGACGCCCGCGACGGAGGTCTTTGGATCGAACCCGCGCCGGGCGTGGGCGCGCATTCCACGCCAAGGGCGACCACGGCCCTCGCGTGCGGGCCGGCGGCGGACGCCGACTGCGTCTCCTGGACCGAGGCGCCCGCCACGGGCTACGAAGCCCGTCCCGTGCGCGCGGAGGCCGGATTCACGACGATGTTTCGGGTGCCGGGCGACGACCGGAAGGTCCGCTTCGGCGCGGTGCGCGTTCAGAGCCTGGGGGTGGACCAGGAAGGCCGGGCGTTCGTCGTCTTCGACTGGGCGTTCCAGACGCAGGCCGGCAACCGCAGCCTCGATCGGCGTGGCGGAGCCGGCGCCGCGTAGCGGGCGCGTGCGGCAGGCCGGCGTGGCGCTGGGCGCGGAGGGGGCCGTGAGCGCCCCTGGGGTTCCGGAGGAGGCGGTCGACTTCGCCGAGGCCCGGGCGCGGACGCACCGGTGAGCGAAGCGGCGGCTGGGCTTCTGGGGACGGCGGTCAACTTCAGCGAGGGCCGCGACCCGGCGTTCGCCGATGCCGTGTCGGCGGCGTACGCCACGGCGGGATGCGAGGTCGTGCACGCGACGGCCGATCCGGATCACCACCGGTCGGTGGTCACCGTTCTCGGGGACGCGGGCGCCCTCGCGGACGGCTCGGCCGCGGCGATGGCGGTCGCGCTGGCGCGCATCGACCTGCGCCGGCACCGGGGCGTGCATCCGCGCGTGGGAGCGATGGACGTGCTGCCGTTCTTCCCGGTCGGAGAAACCGGCATGACCGTCGCGGAGGCCGCGGCTCGGAGCGCCGCCCGGCGGCTGGCGGCCCTGGGCGCGCCGGTCTATCTGTACGGCCGGTCTTCGGTTCCGCCGGGCCGCGGGCTGGCGGTCGTGCGCCGCGGAGGCTGGGAGCGCTTGCGACGGCTGGAGGAAGCCCGGTCGGACGCCGAGCCTGGGCGCGCGGATCTCGCGGGCCTGGACGCCGAGGGCCGGCCCGCCTGGACCCACGCGCATCCCACGGCCGGAGCCGTGTGCGTCGGCGCGCGCGAGGTCCTGCTGGCCTGGAACGTCGACTTGGCCGGCGTGTCCTTGGAAGCCGCCAAGGAGATTGCCGCGACGATCCGAGAGGCCGGGGGCGGCTTTCCCAGCGTTCGGGCGCTGGCGCTTCGCTTGCCCAGGCAGGACCGGTTGCAGGTCTCGATGACGGTCGGCGATCTCGCCGCCGCCCCTCCCGCCGAGGTCTACGGCGCCGTGGAGGCCGCGGCGCGCCGGCATGGGGGGGCGGTCGCGCAGACCGAAGTGATCGGCATGTTTCCGGACGCGCTGGCCGATCCCGCCGCCGCCCGTTCGCTTCGCGTCCGCGATTGGTCCCGCGGGCGCGTCCTTCGGCTTCGGGCGGCGCGACACGCGGCCTTGAAGGCCGACGACGCCAAACAATGCTAACTTTGGCGTTGCTTCCCTCCGCCACCCGCGCATGAAGAACCTTTCGTCCACGCTGGACTACGCCGCTGTCCAGCTGCCCGACATTCAAGCTCCGGTCGCCGACCGCCTCGCCGAGGTCTTGGACGGATTGCGCCGCGTCGCGTCGGCGAACCTGTCGATGATCGAGGAGGTGAACGCCTACTTGCTTGCCGTGCCGGGCAAGCTGTTCAGGCCCACGCTTCTCCTCCTGTCCAGCGAAGTCGGCGGCGAGCCGCGCTCCGAGGCGACGGGGATGGCGGTCGCCGTCGAGCTCGTCCACATGGCGACGCTGCTTCACGACGACGCCGTGGACCATTCCGTGCTGCGCCGCGGCAGGCCGACGGTCAATTCGCTGTGGACGCACCAGATCGCCATCATCATGGGCGACTACCTGTACAGCCGCTCCGTGACCGAGCTGGCCGCCATCGGCCACCTGGAGGCCCTGCGGGTGCTCGCCTCGGCCGCCAACGAAATGAGCGTGGGCGAGATGCGGCAGCTCCTGTCCTACGACGACATCGAGTACTCCGAAGACGAGTACTTTCGATTGGTGGACGCCAAGACCGCGTCGCTCATGTCCGCCGCCTGCGAAATGGGTGCTCTGGTGGGCCACGCCGCGCACCGGCGGCCCTTGCGCAGCTTCGGACGAGCCTTGGGCACCGCCTTCCAGGTCACCGACGACGTGCTCGACTACGCGGGCGTCCAGGAGGAGACCGGCAAGCCGCCGGGCCAGGACCTGCGCGAGCGCAAGGTCACGTTGCCGCTCGTGGGCGCCTTGCGCCGAATGCCGACGGCGGGGATCGATCGGGTGCGCGACATGTTTCGGTCCGACGAGCCCAGCGAAGGCCAGGTGCAGGAAGTCGTGGGCTTGGTGACGGAGCACGGCGGGCTGGAATACGCCCGCGCCAAGGCCCGCGAGTACGCCATGGAGGCCGAAGCCGCCTTGGCGGGCTTGGCGTCGTGCGACGCCCTGGACGCGTTGCGCGAGTCGGTCGTCTACGTCGTCGAACGCTCCCGCTGACCTCTTCCCGGAGAACCTTTCCTCATGGACCCCATACGCAAGGGCCGCGTCAAGCGGGCGACGCTGACTGCCGTGGTGGGCTTCGTCCTGGGCGGCTTGATGACGAAGCTGGCGGAAAGCCTGCCGGAGAGCACGGCGCGCACGTTCTTCACGACCGGCGTCAGCGGCGAAATCGGTCCGTTCGCGCTGGACTTGGTGACGGTGAACTTGTCCGTGGGCCCGGTCGGATACCAGCTCAACGCGCTGGTGCTGCTGAGCGTCGGCGCCGTGGCCTTGGTCGTGCGGTCCTGGATGTAGCGGGGCTTCCGGTCGCCGATCCGACCGTCCCGCGCTACATTTGAAGGGTTGGCTCCGGGGGCATTTGGCCGCCGGGGCGTCCCTGACGGCAGGAGGTGAGCATGTTCCCCGGCACTTTTGGCCCCGGCGAGATGATCCTGATCTTCGTCGTGGTCCTGCTTCTGTTCGGGGCCAAGCGGCTTCCCGAGATCGGCTCGTCCTTGGGCAAGGGGATCAGGGAATTCAAGTCGTCGGTTCGCGAAATCCAGTCCTCGGTCCGGAGCGAGGCCAACGCCGCGTCCGGTCCTCGAGAGCCCTTGGCGTCGCGCAACCAGGACTCGGCCGACGAAGAAGCCGAGCCGCGGCGATTGAAGACCAGCGCCGCGAGCGGAGGCTCGCAGGACGGCGCTGGTTCGGCAGACGGCTGAGCCCCGCGCAGGAGGGCGCGGGGACCGCCTCGGTCATTCGCGGGCGCCCCGCTGGTCCGATTGGACCCTCGGCAGGGCGCGGCAGCTTGCCAGCGTCATTCGCGGGCGCCCGCCGGTCCGAGCGTTCCCTGAAGCGAGGTGTCGATGGTCGCAGGTTCGCCTTCGCCGAAGAGGACGGCCTTGACCTGCCCGTAGAGGAATTCGCGGGCGTCGCGCTTTCTGAGGTCGAGGCCGAAGTGGTTGATGAGCGCCGTTTGGCGCTGAAGCCAGTCCTTCCAGCAACGAGCGCAGATCTCTCGCTGGATGCGTTCGCCGAGGTCGGACCGAAACGGGGGCGCGGCCAGGGCTGGGCCAGGCGTGCCGGGATGGCGGCGGCATGCGACGGTCTTCTCGGCGTCTGCGCGGGTCACGGCTCTGTGCGGGTCACGGCGTCTCTCGCGTGGCGCCCGCGCTTGCGGGCTTGACGGGGCGGGGCGGCCCGCCGAAGTTCGCCGTCTCCTGCGCTCGGCGCCAGCGGTTGGGCCGCCGCCCCGCCGCTGGCCGGGGCGCAGAGGCTTGGGCTCGACTCGCCCCGGTTCCGCCGCCGCGGGGTTGGCCCGGTCGCGCCCCTGCGGCTAGATTTCAAAGAGCGCTGGCGCCGGGGCGGGCCCGGGGCGACACGATTGGAGGCGGCGATGGCGGGGGCAGAGAATTCTCGGCGGAGCGAAGACGGTCGTGCCGAAGCTGCGGACACGGGCCCTCTCTTGACGAAGGATCAACTGGCACACCTGGAGCGGCGGTTGCGCGAAGAGCGCGAGAAGGCGTTGCGCGGCTTGGGCCGGTTCGCGGAGGCGGCCCGGGCCGGCGCCGAGGGCGATTCCGACTTGGTGGGCTACACGGACCACATGGCCGATCAAGGGACCGAGGCCATGGAACGCGAGAAGGCTGCGCTCTTTGCGACGAAGGAAGGCCGGTACCTCCACCGCATCGAAGAAGCGTTGCGACGGCTGTACAACGATCCGGACAACTTCGGCCGCTGCCGGGCCACGGGGAAGCCGATCAGCTTCCGTCGGCTCGACGCCTTGCCGCACGCCCATTACTGCATCGAACACAAGCGCGAGCTGGAGGCGTCCGGGGACTGACCGCCTTTTCGCGAACGCGCCGGCTTTGTTCGAAGCTCGCCGGGCGGCTGCAACGGTCCAGAGGCGGTCGGCACAGCGCGGCGTCAAATCGGCGGAGGCGCTTGCTGTTGCGCGTCCGCGCCGGGCCGAGCCTTTCACTCTCGCAACGCCGCCAGCAGTTCCTTGCCGAGCGCTTCCACTTGCCACTGCCGCACGCCGGGAACCGCCGCCAGCGCCGCCAAGTCCTTTGGGCGCGTCGCCGCAACCGCCGACAGAACGCTGTTGGCCACGAGGCGTCCGCGCTCCAGGTCCAACGCGCTCGCGACGCGGTTCCGGGCGTCCTTCAGCCGGTCCACCACGGCTTCGTCGGGCCGGGCGGGGCCGTCGGCTCTCCTTCGCGTCGCCGGGTAGGGGACCAGGGCCTTCTCGGGCATCTCCTCGATCTCCTGCAGCGTCCTCACCAAGGCGTCGGCGCGCGGACCCCGGGCCAGCTTCCGCGGGAAGCCGGGCACGGCGGCCAGCGTCGCGGAGCTGGCGGGCCGGACCCGCACGGCGGCGAGGAGCGCTTCGTTGCCGACGACGCGAAACGGCGCCCGGTCCCACGACTTGGCGATCCCGTCGCGCCACCGCAACGCGGCGCGCAGCGCGGTGACCGTCCGGTCGTCCAGCTTGCGTGCCCCCTTCACGCGCGTGACGGGATCCACGGCCTCCTTCTCGGCCGGTTGCGCCGCCGCCCGCTCGATGCGCCGGCACTCCTCGCGCGCCCACCGTTCTCGGCCCTTCCTGCGCACCGCCTTCGACAGCGTCTCCGCCAAGGCGTGCAGATGGCGGGTGTCGCTCGCCGCGTAGTCGATCATTTCGCGGCTCAGGGGCCGCGCCGCCCAGTCCGCGCGCTGAAACCGCTTCGACACCCGCACGCCCAGCCGACTCTCCAGAAGCGCCTGAAGACCCACTGCGGTCTCGCCCGCGAAGGACGCCAGGACCTGCGTGTCCACGAGCCCGGCGACGGCCACGCCCAAGTCCCGCCGAAGCAGGTGCACGTCGAACGAGGCGCCGTGCATGAGCACGGGCCTCTTCGGGTCCTCCAGGCTGGGCCGCAGGCAGCCCGCCAGGGGCGTCGCGAGAGGATCGAGCACGAACGTCCGGCCCGGAACGGACGCCTGCACGAGGCAGAGGCGGTCGGAGTAGCGATGGAAGCCGGCGGCTTCGCAATCCACGGCCACGGGGCCGGCCGAATCCAGCGTCCGGCGCATTCTCTCGGCCCCGGCGGGCGAGTCCACGAGCTCGACGCGATGCATGAGGGTTCGAGGGTGGGCGTGATCGATGAAGTGCCCGCGGTCCGCGGGCGTGGGGACGCGCCCATGCAGGGCCTCGTCGCGCAGATGACCAATGCCCGCGGTCCGCGGGGGTGGGGACGCGCCTGCCGACCGCATCGATGGCCTCCGGCGACCAGCGTCCGCGGCCCGCGCGGGCGCGAAGTCGAATCGTAACTTACCTTGCCTCGAGCGTGCCAAGGCGGCGGCCCCGGACGCGGCGCCGCGCGGACCGCTCCGGCTTGGGGGCCTGCCTCCGAGAGCCACCTCCCCGCCTCTGCCCATGACCCGAACCAAAATCGTCGCCACGATCGGCCCGGCCAGCGCGAAGCCGGAAGTGTTGGCCGGCATGGTGCGCGCCGGCATGAACGTGGCGCGCATCAACATGTCGCACGGCGAACACGACGCCCACAGGCGCAGCATTCGTCTCGTTCGCGAGGCTGCGCGCGCCCAAGACCGTCCCGTGGCGGTGATGCTCGACCTGCAGGGCCCCAAGCTCCGCATCGGCGATCTGCCGGAGCCGCTGGAGCTCCCGGTCGGCGCCAAGGTGTCGATCTCGCCCGAGGAGGCGTGCGAGCCCGGCGACATCCCCACGAGCTACTCGGAGCTGGCGCAAGAAGTGTCGCCCGGGGCGCAGCTGCTGCTCGACGACGGGCTCATGGAACTCGCCTGCACGGGCGTCGACGGCGTTCGGGTCGGCTTCGAGGTGGTGCGCGGGGGCGTGCTTCGAAGCCGCAAGGGGATGAACCTGCCGAACGTGAACTTGAGCACGCCGTCGGTCACCGAGAAGGACTTGGCGGACTTGGAGCTGGCCTTCGAGATGGACGTGGAATACGTCTGTCTCTCGTTCGTGCGCACGCACAGGGACGTGGAGGAGCTGCGCAGGCGGATCGGGGGCCGGGCTTGGCTCGTGGCGAAGATCGAGAAGGCCGGCGCGATCGACGAGCTCGACGGCATCGTGGCCTACAGCGACGCGGTCATGGTGGCGCGCGGCGACCTGGGCGTGGAGCTGCCCTTCGCGTCCGTGCCGCTGGCGCAGAAGCGCATCATCCAAGTCGCCAACGGATACGCGTGTCCCGTCATCACGGCCACGCAGATGCTCGAGTCGATGACCGAGTTTCCCAACCCGACCCGGGCCGAGACGTCGGACGTGGCGAACGCCATTCTCGACGGAACGGACGCGCTGATGCTGTCCGGCGAGACCGCCGTGGGCAAGCATCCGGTCGTCACGGTCGAAACGATGGCCCGCATCGCCGCCGAACTCGAAGGGAGCGGGGTGCTGGAGAAGGGGCCCCACTATCTGTCGATGGCGGGGCCGGTGCGCCGCCGGGGCGCGTCGCCCACGGAGCATGCGGTGGCGGCGTCGTCGGTGCGGTCGGCGGCGGACCTGGGCGCTCCCGCCATCGTGGTCATCACGCGCAGCGGGTTCTCGGCCAAGCTCGTGTCGTCCTACCGGCCGGCCACGCCGATCTTCTCGATCTGCACGGACAAAAAGGTCTGCCGCCAGCTCAACGGCGTTTGGGGGGTGCGGGCCGTCTTGGCCGAGGAGCGCGAAGTGACGTACCAGAACCTGACCGACTTCGGCAAGCGCGTGGTGGTGGACGCGGGCGTGGGCCGCCTGGGAGACCCGGTGGTCGTCACCTCGGGCCTCCCGTTCCACCGGCCCGGCTCGACGAACACCATGAGGGTCGAACAGCTCTGACCGGCCGAGACCGTGGCGTTTCGAAGGGTCCTCCCGGCGCCGGGCGCAGGAAGGGGACGGCGCCATGCGACTGACGTTCCTGGGGACGGGCACGTCGTTCGGCGTGCCGGTGATCGGCTGCGACTGCGCCAACTGCCTGTCCGAGGATCCTCGAGACAAGCGCACGCGCCACGGGGCGCTCGTGGAACTCGGCGAAGGCAACCTGCTGATCGACACGCCGCCCGAGCTTCGCCTGCAGCTGTTGGCGGCGGGAATCGCAGACGTCGGCGCGGTGTGGTACACGCACCTGCACGCCGACCACGTGCACGGCATCGACGACGTCCGCGTGTTTTCCACGCAGGGGCGGGGCCCCGTGGCGGCCTATCTGCCCGAGGGCATGGAGCAGGAAATCGCGGCGCGGTTCCCCTACATCTTCGACGACGCCGTGCGGGTCCCGAAGGGAACGACCAAGCCGCGCGTTCGGCTGGAAACGTATGCGCACGGGCGGCCCGAGACCGTCCTGGGAGCCCGCGTCGTGCCGTTTCGGGTGCCGCACGGCCGACGCCATGCGTTCGGCCTGCGCACCGGCGGCCTGGGATACGTGACCGACGCCAAGGGCTTGCCGGCCGAGGCGCTGGCCATCCTGCGCGGCGTCGACGTGCTAGTGCTGAACGCGCTTTGGTGGGGCGATCCGCATCCGACGCACTTCAACGTGGAGGAGGCCATTGCGGCGGCCCGCGCAGTGGGCGCGCCCCGCACGTTCCTGACGCACCTGACGCACCGGCTGGGCTACGCCGAGCTGGCCGAGGCGCTTCCGGCCGGGATCGCGCCGGCGTTCGACGGGCTCGTGGTGGACGTGGGATGACGCGCCTTCCCTCTGCCGGCACGGCGCGTCTGCCGGGTCTGCGGCCGGGTCACGCGGTGGACGCGGGATGACGCGTTCGCCCTCCGGCCGGGCAGAGCGCGACGACGGCCGCCAGCGCCGTGGCCAGGCGCCGCGCGTCGCCGTGCGCTGCGGCAACATGCTGGCGGGCGCCTTGGCGGGCTCGCGCGGCTTCGATCCAGCTCGGCTCGCGGAGGACGGCGACTTGGCCGGCCGCTTTCGCGGCGCGTTCTCGGCCGTGGAAGCTCGCCGGGCCGCAGGCGACATGGGCTTCTTCGACCTGCCGTTCGATGGCGAGGCGGCCGTGCGCGTGTCCGACGCGGCTCGGGCCGTCGAGCGCTTCGACGCGCTGGTCGTGATCGGGATCGGCGGCTCGGCGGTGGGCGCGAAGGCGGTGCGCGACGCCCTCCTGCCGCCGTTCTGGAACGAGAGAGCGCCGACCGCGCGCGCCGGCCGTCCGCGCCTGTACGTGCTCGACAACCCCGATCCCGCGACGGTCTTGGCGCTTCTTGGCCGGCTCGATCTTCGCAACACGGCCGTCAACGTGGTGAGCAAGTCCGGGACGACCGCCGAGACGACGGCCAACTTCATGGTCGTGTGGGACCGCCTGCGGCGCGCCTTGGACGAAGGCCCGGCCCGGGGGCCGGCGAGCGCCGAGGGGCCGGCTTCCCCGTCCGCCGGCCTCCGCCACGGCTCTTCTCGCGACGCGGCCCGGCGGCTGGTGGTCACCACCGGATCGGCGGGCCCGTTGCGCCGGCTCGCGGAGGACCTCGGCGCGGTTTGCCTGCCGGTGCCCGGCAACGTGGGTGGCCGCTTCTCCGTGCTGTCGGCGGCGGGGCTGCTGCCGGCGGCGGCGGTCGGCCTCGACGTGGACGCCCTGCTCGGCGGGGCCGGCGAGATGGCGCGGCGGTGCGCCACGCCCGTCCTTCGGGACAATCCGGCGGGCTTGGTGGCCACGCTGCTGCACGCGGCCCATGTCGAGACGGGCGCATGGGGCCATGTCCTAATGCCCTACGGCGACCGGTTGCGGGGCCTGGGAGCTTGGTTCCGGCAGCTCTGGGCCGAATCGCTGGGCAAGTCTCGCGACCTGACCGGCGCGACCGTCGACGCAGGGCCGACGCCGTTGTCCGCGTTGGGCGCCCAGGATCAGCATTCGTTGCTGCAGCTGCTCATGGAGGGACCGATGGACAAGGCCGTGGTGTTCGTGGCCTGCCGGTCGCCGGGCGAGGACGTGGCGGCGCCCGCCGTCTTCCCTCCGGAGTTCGGGACGGCCTACCTGGAGGGGCGCGGCCTCTTCGAGCTGCTGGACGCGGAGCGGCGCGCGACCGCGGACGCGCTTCGCCGGGCCGGGCGCATGAACATGACCGTCTCCCTGGACGTGCTGGACGCGCGTTCGCTGGGGGCGCTCTTCATGCTGTTCCAAGTCGCCGTCGTGTACGCCGGCGCGCTCTACGGCGTCGATCCGCTGGGCCAGCCGGGCGTCGAACTGGGCAAGAAGCTTGCGCGGGAACTGCTGGCGGACGGCGATGCGTCGGGTTAGATTGCCTGCACGCAACCGACTTGGCCCGCCCGGCTGCTTCCGGCGCAGGGGCCGGGCCGTCAAGAGGGAAAGCCCAGCATGTGGGGCGGGAGGAAGCGGTGAGCGCCGAAGAGACGAAGCCCACGGTCGTGGTGGAGAAGAACGGAGGCGCGGAGATCGCCGCGTTTCTCCTGGGCGCGTTGGTGGGCGCGGGCGTCGCCCTCTTGCTCGCGCCGGGCTCGGGCGAGGACACGCAGCGGCGGCTGAAGGAGCAGGCCAAGCGTCTGCACGGCGCGACGACCGAGCGCGTGCGCGGCCTGCGCGAGGACCTGGGCTTGCGCGTGGAATCGGCGAAGGGCGCCGTAGAGCAGGGCAGGCGGCTGGCCTCCGACGCGCGCGCGGATCTGGAGGACAAGCTGGAGCGGTCCAAGGCCGCGTACCGAGCGGGCGTTTCCGCGGCGCGCGAGACGGTGCGCGAGAGTCGGCGGACCGACGATCCCGCCGAGTCCGAAGCCACAAACTGACCCCACCAAGGCGCACCCCAGCGCCGCCGGAGGCAGCGTCGTGGAAATCTTCCTCGATACGGCGAACCTGAACGAGATCCGGACGGCCGCTTGCTGGGGCATCCTGAGCGGCGTTACGACGAATCCGTCTCTCCTGGCCAAGGAGGAGGGCGCGGGCTTCGAGGACACGATCAAGGAGATCGCGTCCCTGGTGGACGGCCCGATCAGCGCCGAGACGGTGTCGGTGGACGCCGACGGGATGGTGGCCGAAGGCGTCGAGTACGCCGCGTGGCATCCCAACGTGATCGTCAAGGTCCCGAGCACGACCGCCGGGCTGGAAGCGGTGTCGCGCCTGGGCGAGCAGGGCATCCGCTGCAACGTCACGCTCGTCTTCAACGCCAACCAGGCGCTCTTTGCCGCCTTGGCCGGCGCGTTCGTGGTTTCGCCGTTCCTGGGCCGGCTGGACGACGTCTCGCACGACGGCATGGACCTGATCCGCGAGATCTCGGCCGTGTTCGAGCTCGATCCCGCGATCGAGACGCGGATCCT
Source organism: Longimicrobiales bacterium (assembly GCA_965242735.1). Classification (GTDB taxonomy): domain Bacteria; phylum Gemmatimonadota; class Gemmatimonadetes; order Longimicrobiales; family Gaopeijiaceae. The sequence continues at coordinate 1,086,859 of OZ251497.1, forward strand.
GTCGGCCTCGATCCGCCATCCTCGCCACGTGATCGAGTCCGCCTTGGCGGGCGCCCACATCGCCACGTGCCCGTTCAAGGTCCTGCAGCAGTCGATGGCCCACCCGCTGACCGACCGCGGCATCCGCAGCTTCTTGGCCGACTGGGAGGCGCGCGGGGCGTGAGGGTCAGCCCCTCGGCGTCGCCCTCGTCCGTGCGCGCGCTTCTTGGCCGACTGGGAAGCGCGGGGGGCGTGAGGGCCCAGCGCGAGCAGGCGGCCGGCCGGCGGGCCCGCCGTTGGGCTCGGACTGGGCTCGGCGCCGCGGCTCTCGGCCTCGTGGTCTCGGTCGCCGCCGCGAGCGCGCAGGAGGACGTCGCCTTCTTCGGAGATCCGGCGGGCGACGGCCTCACGGACTTGGCGTCGCCGCTGGGGGACTTCGGCGGGCCGCACGTGCTTGTGCACCTGGCCACCAGCCGCGTCTACTGGGTGGACGGGGGCGATCTGCTCTGGTCCGCGCCGGCCGGCACCGGCACCGGGTTTCGCTTGGCGGGCGCCGGACAGCGCTGGACGTTCACGACGCCGCGGGGCCTGTTCCGCGTGCGCCGCAAGGAGAAGGACCCGGTTTGGATCGCCCCGGACTGGCATTTCGTCGAGCGCAACGTGCCTGTCCCCGGCCCCGATCACGGGTCGCGGAGAATCCCCGGGGCCATGGGAAACACGGCCATCTACTTGGGCGACGGCATTGCGATACACGGCACGCAGCGGCCCGAGCTCATCCTCGTGCCCGACGCCGACAGCCGGCGCGTGTCGCACGGGTGCATCCGGCTGACCAACGAAGCGGCCCGAGAACTCTACCACATGGTCGAAGTCGGGACGCCCGTCCTCATTTTTTGACCGGCGCCCCGGCATCGTCGCGGCGCGTCGTCGCGCGCAACAAGAAGGCGCGCCACGCCTACGAGGTGCTGGACACCTGGGAGGCCGGCCTCGTGCTTCACGGCACGGAGGTCAAGTCGCTGCGCAGCGGGAAGGTCGCGTTCCAGGACGCGCACGCGCGCGCAAGGGCGGGCGAGCTCTGGCTCCACAACCTCCACGTCGCGCCCTACGACGGCGCCAACCGCTGGAACCACGACGAGACGCGTCCGCGCAAGCTGCTGCTGCGCCAAGACCAGATCCGCCGAATCGTCGCCAAGACGGAGGAGAAGGGCCTCGCGCTCGTGCCGCTCGACATCTATTTCCGGCGCGGCGTGGCCAAGGTGACCCTTGCGATGTGCCGCGGCAAGAAGCACCGGGATCGGCGCGAGGAACTCAAGCGCAAGACGATGGAACGCGAGGCCGAACGCGCCTTGAAGGGAAGGGACTGACCCTCATGGGCGCGCGATCGACTTGGCCGAGGGCGGGTGCTGCGCCGAGCGACGGCGCCCCTTCTGGAGTCCAGGCGTCCGAGGTCGTCGATGCGGGGCAGGGCGCCTCGGGCGTTGCGCCGAGCGATGGTTCCGCTTCCGGTGTCCTGCCCTCCGAACGGGAGAAGGGCGCCGCGCCGCCCGCCGCCTCGGTCTCCGTTTTCGGCGCGCGCTTCTCCAGCCGGCTCTGGCTCGCGTCGGGCACGTGCGGCTTCGGCGAGCCTCTGGTGGCCGCGATGTCGCCGTCGGACGTGGGCGCGCTGGTCACCAAGTCGGTGACGGTGCGGCCCCGCGCGGGCAATCCGGCGCCGCGCGTGGCGGAGTTTCCCGGCGGAATGCTCAATTCGGTCGGACTGGCGAACCCCGGACTGGCCGCCGTTCGGCGCGAGAAGCTTCCGTGGATGCGGCGCGCGCTGGACCGCCTGCCCGTCTTCGTGTCCGTCGCGGGCCGCTCGCCCGAGGAGTACGCCCAGGTCGTGCGGGGCTTGGACGACGAAGAGGGCTTTCTCGGCTACGAACTGAATCTTTCCTGCCCCAACGACGCCGAGGCCGCGGCCCGCCCCTTCAGCTTGGACTTGGAGGCGACGAAGCGCGTGCTGGGCGAAGTGCGTCCCCTGACTTCGCGGCCGTTGCTTGCCAAGCTCGCGCCCAACGACCCCGACATCGGCCGAACGGCGGCGGAAGCGGTCGCGGGAGGCGCGGACGGCATCACCGCGGTCAACACGATGCCGGGGCTGCTGTTGGACGGCGGCGGGGCGCCCCGCTTGGGCGCCGGCGCCGGGGGGACGAGCGGCCCGGCCCTGCTCCCGGTGGGACTGGCGGCCGTGCGCGCGGTCTCGAAGGCGGTGCGCGTGCCGGTGGCCGGGGCGGGCGGCGTCTTGTCGCCCGCGGACGCGCGCGCCTACTTGGCCGCGGGCGCGGCGTTCGTGCAGGTGGGCACGGGCTCGTTCGCGGACCCGCGTTGCGCGGCGCGCATTGCCAGGGCGCTGGCCTTCGACGCGCTGGCCGCGGAGGACGCCGAGACCTCGCGCGCGACGCGATGAAGACGGCGATCGACGGCAGACGGCGACGTGGCCTGGCGGTGGAGTCGTCGCGGCGACGGAGCAGGACGCGTTCGGGCCGGGGGCGGCGTCCGCTTGGCGTGCCGTCGCCCCGCTGGAGGATGACGGGTTCGTGAGGAGCCGCGTCATCGTGGCGCTGGACGTGCCGCACCCGGTGCGCGCGCTGGCCTTGGTCGACCGGATCGGCGATCCGTGCGTCTTCTACAAGGTCGGCATGGAGCTCCATGCGGCGGGGGGGGCGGGCATCGTGGCGGCGCTCCGAGACCGAGGCAAGCAAGTGTTCCTGGACTTGAAGTTCCACGACATCCCCAACACGGTGGGGCGCGCGGTTGCCCAGGCGGGCCGACTGGGAGCCAGCCTGCTGACCGTGCACGCGATGGGCGGCGAAGAGATGCTGCGCGCGGCGGCGGCGGAGGCTCCCGCCGAGACCACGGTCCTGGGCGTCACCGTGCTGACTTCGCACGACGCGGCTTCGCTGGCGGGCGTGCTGGGACGCCGCGTGGCCGACATGGGCGCCGAGGCCCGGCGCTTGGCGGCCATGGTGCGCGGCGCCGGCTTGGGCGGCGTGGTCTGCTCGGCGGCCGAGGCGGCGTCGCTTCGCGCGCTCTTGGGCCCGGAGGCGGCGGTGGTCACCCCCGGAATTCGTCCCGAAGGCGCGGAAGCGGGCGACCAGAAGCGCGTGCGCACGGCCGCCCAGGCGTTCGCCGCCGGCGCCAGCTACGTCGTCGTGGGCCGTCCCGTGACCCGCGCCGGCGATCCCGCCGCGGCGTTTTCCGCCTTGGCCGCCAGCTTGGAGCCAAGCCCTGGCGGCCGGTCGGGGCAGGCCAGTCCGTGAGGCTCTACGACTCCTTGCGGCGCGCCGTCGTCCCCCTCGAGCCGCTCGACCCGGGGCGCGTCGCCGTCTACGGGTGCGGCCCCACCGTGTACGACTTCGCCCACGTAGGCAACTTCCGGGCCTTCCTCGTCTACGACCTCCTTCACCGTTGCCTGAAGGCGCACGGTCACGCGGTCGATTTCGTCGTCAACCTCACCGACGTGGACGACAAGACCATCGAAGGGGCCGCCGCCGCCGGCGTTTCCCTGGCCGAGCACACGGCGGCCTTCGCGCAGGCGTTTCAGGACGACGCGGAGACGCTCGGAATGCTCCCGTTCTCGCGGCTCCCGCGGGCGACCGACTACGTGCCGGTCATGATCCGCTTCGTGGAGCGGCTCCTGGCGCGGGGGCACGCCTACGCGGCGGCCGACGGCTCCGTCTACTACTCGGTGTCCTCGTTCGAGGCCTACGGCGAGCTGTCGGGTTCGCGTCCCGGCGACGAGGGCGCGAGCCGCTCGAGAATCGACGCCGACGACTACCAGAAGGGCGACGCGCGCGACTTCGCCCTTTGGAAAGCGGCCCGGTCGGCCGACCACGCTGCCTGCGCCGTTTGGGATTCGCCGTGGGGACCCGGGCGCCCCGGCTGGCACCTGGAGTGCTCGGCGATGAGCACCGATCTGCTGGGCGACACGATCGACGTCCATCTGGGCGGCGAGGACCTCCTCTTCCCCCACCACGAGAACGAGATCGCCCAGTCGGAAGCGGCCACCGGGCGCCCCTTCGCCCGGCACTGGCTGCACGTCAAGCACCTGAAGGTCGAAGGCCGCAAGATGTCCAAGTCCGCCGGCAACTTCCACACGGTGCGCGAGTTGCTGGACGAAGGCCATGATCCCGCCGCGATTCGCTGGGTCCTGCTCTCGGCCCACTACCGGAGCGAGCTCGACTTCACGCGGGTCGGTCTCGAACAAGCCGCCGCGTCCGTGCAGCGCCTGCGCGACTTCCGTCGCCGCGTCCGCCGCGCCGCCCTCTCGTCCGCCGCCCCCGACCTCGGAGGGCGCGCCCGCCGCGGCCTGGCCGCGTTCTTGGAAGCGATGGCCGACGACCTCAACGTCTCGCGCGCGCTGGCCGAGCTGTGGACCTTGGCGAGAGACGCCAACGGAGCGTTGGACGCGGCGAGGGACACATTGGCCGCCGGGAGCCGGGACGCGCTGCTCGAGGCCCTGGCCGGAATGGACGCGGTGCTGGGCATCCTCGACTTGGCGGACCCGGCACGCCGGCCGGAGGGCGATTCCGACGAGGAGATCGAGCGTTTGGTGCACATGCGCAACGAGGCTCGCGCTCGCCGGGACTTCGCCGCCGCCGACCGGCTGCGCGACCAGCTTGCCGCGCAGGGCGTCCGCCTCGAAGACGCGCCCGGCGGCACGCGCTGGACCCGGGTGCGCCGCCCCAAGGCGTCCGGATCCGTCGGCGCTTCCTGAAGAGACCTACCGGCGCCGCCCCGAATGCTGCAACTTTAGCGGTGGCGGACGGTGCGCTTCGCCGTCCTTCGGGGCGCTTGGGCGCCGCACCGTCTCCAAGTCGCTTGGCACGGCCGTTCGCCGGATCGTTCCAGCGCTGGCGTAGCTCAGTTGGCAGAGCAGCTGATTTGTAATCAGCAGGTCCGGGGTTCGAGTCCCCGCGCCAGCTCTCGTCGCAACGACGGTGGTCCGCCGGGCTCGGGGCCGCCAAGCGTCGAGCCAAGACGCGTTGCCGCCTGCGTGTGGTGGTCGCCGGGGTCGCTCCGGGGGCGCCGCCGCGCCGAGGGAGCCACGTGCCCGCCTGGTGCAGGGCTCGGGCGTGGTCGCCGGGGTCGCCCCGGGGGTGCCGCGCCTGCTGATTCCCGCAGGGAGCGGCCTATCGCCCCGGCGCATCCTCCGGGTGATGCTCCGAGTGCATGTCGCGGCCGCCGACGACGTGCTTGATCACGCGGCCGCCGAGCATCACGAATTCGACGTCGCGGGTGACCGCGATGTCGTCCAGGGGGTTCCCCGGCACGGCAATCACGTCGGCGAGCAGCCCTTCGGCCAAGCGGCCGCGGTCGGTCGTTCCCAGCAGGTCGGCCGCGTGGACGGTGGCCGTGCGCAGCGCCTCGGCCTCGCTCATGCCGAGGCGGACGTAGACTTCGAACTCGCCTGCGTTCTCGCCGTGGGGAAAGACGCCCGCATCCGTGCCGAACGCGATGGGCATCCCTCGCGCGATGGCGCGCGCCAAGCTCTCCCGCATCCTCGGCAGGATTTCCTCGGCCTTGCTCCGCACGAGCGGAGGAAGCGCGTCCAGGTCGATTCGATCCGCCAGATACGTGGTCGGCACCAAGTACGTGCCCTTCTCGACCATCAGGTCCATGATCTCGTCCGTGAGCACCGACCCGTGCTCGATCGACGCCACCCCCGCCCGCACGGCCGCCAGGATGCCCTCGGGCCCGTGGGCGTGCGCGGCGACCTTGACGCCGTGACGGGCCGCCTCCTGCACCATCGCCGCGAGCTCTTCGTCGGTGTACTGCTGGGCGCCCACCGGCCCTTCCATCGACAGGACTCCCGCGGTCGCGCACGTCTTGATCACCTGGGCGCCGTGCTTGATCTGGTACCGCACGGCCTCCACGACCTCCCAAGGCCCGTCGGCGACGCCGCGTTCGGGACCGGCTTCCAAGATTCCGGGGGCGAATCCGGTCACGTCGCAGTGGCCGCCGGTGATGCCCAGCGGATGGCGCGACGGCACGATGCGAGGCCCCACGACGTGGCCGGACTCCACCGCTTCGGCCAGCTCCACCGTCACGTCGCCTCCGAAGTCGCGCACGGTGGTGAATCCGGCGCGGACGGTGACGCCGCCGTACTTGACGGCGCTGAAGGCGGCGTGGAACTCCGTTCGCGTCACGGGATCGGTGAAGCTCTGCGCGCCGAGCTGTCCGGCCAAGTGCGTGTGCGCGTCGATGAAGCCCGGCAGCAGCGTCACGTCGCCCAGGTCCATGTCGTGCGCCGCCCTGGGGGGCGCGGCGGGGTTGACGGCGACGATGCGCCCGCCGTCCACGACGATCACGGCGTTCTCGCGGACTTCGCCGGCCTCCACGTCCAGCATCCTGGCCGCGCGCAGCACGGTCGGGCCGTCTCCGTGCATGTGCTGGGCGGCTTCGGTCGGCTGGGGCGCGGCCAGCGCAACGGCAAAGGCGCACGCGAGAAGGGCCACGGCGGGAAGCCGCGCCGCCCGCCCGGCGGCGAAGGCGGACATGGGCGCGCCGGCGAGACTGCCGGGGGAGGGACGGGCCATGGCGACGCGAGCGCGCGTCCGGCACGAGCGCGCCACAGTCGGTCGCGGCGAGAATCGAGCGCGGCAGGCCGCGTCGAAGCGAGCGGACGTCCGCCGGGGACGCGCCGCGCCGGGCCGTTCGGGCAATGGGAACTGGCGGGTCATGTCGAAGCTCTTGCGCTTGGGGTTTCGAGGGAGGGGAAGGCGGATCGCGGCTCGGCGGCCCTTCGCGCGCGGGCCGCGCCCAGCCGAATCGACAGCATGATCCAGACGGCGGCCAGAGGAGCGGCTCCGAAGGCCATCCCCGCGACGCCCAGTCCGGCCAGTCCGAGCAGACCGGTCACGCCCATGCCGGCCAAGTCGCCGGCCCGGTAGAGAAAGACGTCCACCACGGACTTGGCCTTGTACTTCTCGTCGGGCGCCACCACGCTGAACAGGGTCTCTCGCGAAGGCCGCGCGACGGCGTGGCGGCCCGCGCGGTGCACGGCCGAGAAGATGAGGAGGACTCCGTAGGCAGGCCAGAGCGCCAGCGCCGCGAAGCCCGCGAGCGTCAGGAGCGGAAGGATCGCCAGCGTCCATCCGATCCCCAGCTTGCGGATGACGTGCGTCGTGACGAAGAGCTGGGTCAGGAGGACCGCCAGCTGGCCGACGTAGTCCAGTTGCCCGAAGCTGGCGATGCGCCGGCTCAGCGTGTCCGCGTTCTCCAGGACGACGTTCGCCTGCGTGAAGTAGAGCAACGTGTTGCCCACGGCCATCAGCGTGATCCACAGCCCGATGCCCAGCATGTAGCGCGATCGCGCCACCATTAGGACGCCCTCCCAAAACGAACCCTTCCCGGACTTGCCGCCGGCAGACGAACCCCGCGAAGACTCCCCGTCGCCGGGCAGAACGGCCTCCCTGGCACGCCCGCCGCCCGCCGTCATCCGGTCGACGGTTCTCATCACCACGATCGCCGCCGCGAAGAGCCCGGCCGCGGCCAGCATCAGGCCCGCCGGCAAGTGCGGAGACTCCACGGCCCGCCCGGCCCAGCTGGCCGCCTGCCCGCCGGCGAATCCGCCCAGCGTCCCGCCGATGCCGATGAACGCGAACAGCCGCTTGCCCTGGTCCTCGTCGAACGTGTCCACCATGAACGCCCAGAAGACGCTCGTCATGAACAGGTTCACGACGCTCAGCCAGACGTAGAACGTGTAGCGGACCCAGGCGGCGCGCGCCGTCTCTCCCCCCGATCCCACGATCGCTCCGCCCGTGGCCGCGTCCCAGTACAGCAGTCCCGCGAAACCGAGCAAGCAGCCGATCACGAACAGATAGGCGAGCGGAATGAAGCGCCGCCGGTCCATGCGCGCCACGGTTCGTCCAAACGCCAGCACGACCAGCAGCGCCGCCACCGACGTGCACCCGAACAGCCACAGCAGCTGATCCATCCCACGGGACACGCCGAACGCCTCGCGCACGGGCCGGATCAAGAAGTACCCGCACAGAATCAGGAAGAAGAAGAGCGCCGACATGGACGCCAAGCGCAGCTCGCCGGGACGCATGTTGAGCGTCCTGAGGACGGCGGACGGGGCGGAGCTCATCGGGGCTGGGCGCGGGCGCTCGGCGGAGGGAAGAGGGGACCGCGGGGGCCGCCCGCGATCCGGGCTGAATCTACGGGAGCCCGCCCGCCGCCGACAGCTCGGCGCCGCGCCGATGCGGACGCGCCCGACTGGGAAGCGTGGCCCGAAGAGATCGAGCAGAGGCGCGCCCCGCGAACGGCCCAAGCGCCGCGTCCAAGGCGGGCGTCGGCGACGCGAGCGAAGCGCGCGGCCCGCCTACCCCGGGCAAATCGGCGGCGCCTCGTACTCCAAGCCCAGCAGGTCGGCGTAGCTCTGGCCCAGGGCGACGTTGCGGAACGCCTCGTCGCTCAGGTACTGGTTGATGCGGCTGGTGACGGCCAGCTCTTCCTTGTATGTCTCGAAGTCCTTGTTCCTGGAGGCGAGGAAGTCCGTGCCCGTCAGGATGCGCTCGGAGTGGGCGTCGAAGAGCGCCACGTAGACTGCCCGCTCCTCGGGATCGACGAAGTAGTGGTCGTGCACGACCCGCCAGGAGATGTCCAGGTAGAGGTTGGGGTGCTCGCCCAGGAGCCGCTCCAGCAGGGCGGCATGGCGCTTCGCGTCCATCTCGGTGAGCTCGAGCGACAGGCCCATGTGCACCCAGACGATCTTGTTCTCCGGAAACCGCCGCAGCACGCGCTCCACCAGCGGAAGGTGGGCCGCCGGGGCGTCGTCGTGGCCCAGATCGGCGTGAATCGACAGGGGAATGCCGCGTTCCCTCAAGAGGTCCATGACGGGCTCCCACTCGTCGAGCGCGCCGGCTTCCACCGCTTCGTGATGGTTTCCGTACATCGCCTGCTTGACCAGGTTGACCTCGCCCATCCATCGAAACATCCCTGGGAACTCCTTGTCCAGCAGCGCGATTCCGGGGAGTATCGACCTCGGTTGCGACATGTCCGGGAACGTCATGGCAAGGACGAGGTGGACGCTGTCGGGGGGATTCGCCGCCAGGGCGGTCGCGTTGGCGAAGTCGTTGCGCAGCGACGGCGAGACGCGGACGCCTGGGCAGTCCAGGTAGTACGTGCACGAGGAAGACGCCGGGAGCACCTGACCGATGCCCATCACCGTGGCGAAGCGCACGCCGGTCGCCTCCAAGTAGCCGACCAGCTCGTCGAAGGGAATCGCGGGGCCGTTGAACGGCCGGAAGTGGACGTGGGCGTCGGCGACGGACGTATGGGGCCGGGCGGCGCGGTCGAAGCACGCCGGCGAGGCGTCGCGGCCCTCTGGACCGAGGCCAGCCGCTTGGGCTGCCGACGGCGCGCCGGCCGGTCCGCCGGCTTCTTCGGCCGCCGGAACGCGCGGTGGGGGCGCGTCCCGCGACCCGCTGGAGGCGCATCCGCCGAGGCCGAGGACCAAGGCAAGGCCGAGGCTGGGGAGCACCGGGAGGACGGGGGCACGCAGAGATGGCTTCATCTTTTCCGTGAAGCGGGATGGGGCCGCAGGCGCGGGCGGTCGGAGGAAAACGGTGGAGAAGAACATTGCGCCATGGCGGCGACGGCGACAGGCCGCCCTGGCTTCGACAGGTCCTGCAAGAAGCGGAGATCGACGTCCAAGAGACCGCCGGCCTCCCGCCCCCCGGCGCCGGCCGGGTTGCTGGGCGCCGGGCTCGGCTTATCATTGGTGGCCCGCCAGGAGTCCCGGAGCCGCCCCCCTGCGTCGGCGCGGCTCCCGATGTCGCGGCGCCCGGCGACCGCGACGGAGAATGCCGCTCGTGACGACATCGTGAGAGCTTTGGAGCGTTCCGGGAGGCGTTGCGCGGCAAGGTGAGCGGACCCGACCCCGCCGGCTCGCGCCCCCCCCCGCGCTTTCTGTCGCTCGTGGCGCGAACGACCGGCGTGCGTCCCGAAGAGGCCGGAACGGTGCTCCTGGCCTGCGCCTACTTCTTCTCCGTTCTGGCGTCCTACTACGTCATTCGTCCCATCCGAGACGAGGCGGGAGTGGCGGGGGGCATGGACAACCTCGCGTGGCTGTTCACGGCCACGCTGCTGGGGATGCTTGTGGCGCATCCGCTCTTTTCCGCCGCCGTGTCGCGATGGCCGCGTCGGCGTTTCGTGGCGGTCTGCTACCGGTTCTTCATGGCGAACTTGGCCGTCTTCTTCCTGCTGATGAAGACGGCGCCCGAGGGGACGCTGGTCTGGATAGGCCGGGTGTTCTTCGTGTGGACCAGCATCTTCAATCTGTTCGTCGTTTCGGTCTTCTGGTCGTTCATGATCGACATCTTCAAGGAACAGCAGAGCAAGCGCCTCTTCGGCTTCATCGGAGTCGGCGGCACGCTCGGCGGCGTTCTCGGGTCCGCCTTGACGGCCTCGCTGGTGCAACGGGTCTCGGCGGCCAGTCTCCTGTGGTGCTCCCTGGCGCTGTTGGAGTGCGCCGTGGCCTGCGTCAGGGCGCTGGATCGCAGGACCGGCGCCGTTGGGGACGCGGGTGCGGCGAGCGCACGCGGAGCGGTGGAGGGCCAGAGGTCGCGCGATGCGGACCGGGACCCGTGCGGACCCCTCGCGGCTGCCGGCGAAGCCGATCGGCAGGAGGACCGACTTGGGGCCGGCGCCATCATCGGCGGCGGGGCCATGGACGGGATCCGGCGCGTCGTTCGATCGCCTTACCTTCGCGGCATCTCCGCGTTCATGCTCCTGTTTACGGGCGGCTCGACGTTTCTCTACCTGTTCCGGTCGGAATTCGTGTCGCGCATGTCCTCCGATTCGGCGGAGCAGACGGCGGTCTTCGCCGGTCTCGACCTAGCGATCAACATCCTCACTCTTGTCACGCAGTTGTTCCTGACGGGGCGCTTGATCAAGCGGTTGGGCGTCGGCCTGACGCTGGCCCTCTTGCCTCTGCTCAGCCTTGTGGGCTTCGCCGCCTTGGGCGCCTTCCCCGCCTTCGCGGTCTTGGTGGTGTTTCAGAGCCTGCGCAGGGCGGGGGAGTTTGCCGTGCAGCGCCCCGTCAGGGAAGTGCTGTACACGGTCCTTCCCCGGCAAGACCGCTACAAGGCCAAGAACTTCAACGACAACGTCGTGTATCGCGCAGGGGACCTGGTCGGCGTGTGGTCCTTCAGCCTGTTGGGCGCGCTGGGCCTGGGCGTGGCCGCGTTCGCGCTCTCGATGGTCCCGATCTCGGCCGTGTGGCTCATGGTGGCGCTGTGGCTGGGCCGCCGCCAAGACTCGGAGCGGGAACGCACGCGGCGCGTCAGAACGCCGACAGCCCCGTGATCGCCTGTCCCAGAACCAGCGAGTGGATGTCGTGCGTGCCCTCGTACGTGTGGACGGACTCGAGGTTGGCCATGTGCCGCATGGCGGAGTACTCGGCCAGGATGCCGTTGGCGCCCAGGAGCCGCCGGGCCTCGCGGGCCACGTCGCAGGCCATGTCCACGTTGGCGCGCTTGGCCAAGCTGACCTGCTGGGGCGTCATCTTGCCCTCGTCCTTGAGGCGTCCCAGGCGAAGGCAGAGAAGCTGTCCCTGCGTGATGGACGTGAGCATGTCGGCGATGCGCACCTGCTGAATCTGCTTGCCGGCCACGGGTCCGTCGAACATGACCCGCTCGCCCGCGTAGCCCGACGCCTCGTGAAAGCAGGCCATGGCGGCGCCCACCGCGCCCCAGGCGATGCCGTAGCGGGCCTGCGTGAGGCACATCAGCGGACTGCGGAGCCCGTCGCTGCCGGGCAGGACGGCTTCGGCGGGGAGCCGCACGTCGTCCAGGACCAGCTCGCTCGTGTCGGAAGCCAGCAGCGACAGCTTGCCCTCCTGGTCGCGGGCGCTGAAGCCCGGCGTGTCGGTCGGCACCACGAATCCCCGGATGCCGCTCGCGTCGCCCGGCCTCTGCGTCTGCGCCCAGACGACCGCCACGTCGGCCATGGACCCGTTGGTGATCCACATCTTCGTGCCGTTCAGCGCCCAGCCGCCGTCCGAAGTCTCCCGTGCGGTGGTGATCATCCCCGCCGGATTGGAGCCGTAGTCGGGCTCGGTCAGTCCGAAGCAGCCGATCTTCTCGCCCGTGGCCAGCTTGGGAAGCCAAGTCCGCCGGTGCTCCTCGCTGCCGAAGGCGTGGATGGGATACATCACGAGCGCGCCCTGGACCGACGCGAAGGAGCGAACGCCCGAGTCGCCGCGCTCCAGCTCCTGCATGATCAGCCCGTAGGCGACGTTGCCCAGGCCTGCGCACCCGTACTCCTCGGGCAGGTTCGCGCCCAGCATCCCCAGTTCGCCGATCTCGGGAATCAGCTCGCTGGGGAAGCGGCGGCCGACGTAGGCGTCGCCGATGACGGGAAGCACGCGGTCCTCGACCCAGTCGCGGACGGTGTCGCGGATCATGCGCTCCTCTTCCGTCAGCAGCGCGTTCACGTCGTAGAAGTCGATGCCCTCGAACTTGGCGGTCATGTCGAAGCGGTCTCCGGGATGGGGAAGAGCAGGGCCGCTCGAGGCCGACAAGCTCGCCGGAGCGCAGGCGTCATTGTCGAAGCGGTCTCCAGAAGGGGGAAGAGCAGCGCCGGCGGGCCGCGGAAGCCGGGGCGGATCAACGAGGCCGTCCTCGAAAGCGGAGGACGCCGAAGCAAAGCTCGCGCCCGATCCGGCCGCCGAGCCACCACGTGGCGAGCACGGCGCCCGCCCATCCCCCCAGAACGATCCGGGTCGGTTGCTGCACGATCGCGATCCACAGCGCCAGCGCGCCCGCCAGGCCCGTGCCGGCCAGCCAGCCGACCTTGCTCGCGGTGGCCTTGGCCGCGGCCGTGCAAGCCCCGCACCAGAGCATCCGGTCCAGTTCGGGAGCCGGCAAGGCGCGTCCGCAACGCCCGCACGGCAGGCCGTCGTCGTCCACCGGCGGGCTGCTCTTGGCCGCCGGGTCGCCGTCGTCGCGCGAGACGGGCGCGTCGGCGTCCATCGGCTCGGTCAAGTCGTCCCCGGCGCCGTCTACGCCAGCGCCCGCACCACCGCGTCCGTGAACGTGGCCGTGCCGTCGGCGCCGCCCATGTCGCGGGTTCGCGCCGTGCCCTGTCGCACGACCGTGCAGACCGCGTCGCGGATGCGCGTCGCCGTGGACTCCTGCCCGACGTGGTCCAGCAGCAAGCACGCCGAGAGGAGGAGCCCGGTCGGATTGGCCACGCCCTGGCCCGCGATGTCGGGCGCGGAGCCGTGGACGGCCTCGAACACGGCGTGGCGCTCGCCGACGTTGGCCGCCGGAGCGAAGCCGAGTCCCCCGACCAGGCCGGCCATCAGGTCGCTCAGGATGTCGCCGAACATGTTCTCCATGACCAGCACGTCGAAGCGGTAGGGGTCGAGCACCAAGTACATCGCCGTGGCGTCGATGATGCGGTCCTCGAATTCGATCCTGCCGCCGTAGTCCTCCGCCGTCTTCCGGGCCGCTTCCAGGAGGAGGCCCTGCGTGTGCTTGAGGATGTTCGCCTTGTGGGCCAGCGTGACCTTGCGGCGTCCGTGGGCGAGCGCGTAGTCGAAGGCGAACCGCGCGATGCGCTCCGATCCGAATCGCGTCGTGATCATCACCGACTCGGCGGCGGCCTTCGGATCGCCCTCCATGCCGATGAAGTGCTCGATCCCGACGTACAGCCCTTCGGTGTTCTCGCGGATCAGGACCAGGTCGATGTCCTCGTAGCGGCCCCCGGGCACCATCGTCCGGACGGGACGCACGTTGGCGTAGAGATCGAAGTGCTTCCGGATGGCCACGTTGACCGACCGGAAGCCGGACGCGGCGGGCGTGGCCAGCGGCCCCTTGAGCGCCACGCGGTTGGCGTCGATCGAATCCAGCGTGGCCTGCGGAAGCGGCGAGCCGTGCGTGGGAATGGCGCCCGCCCCGGCGTCCTGGCGGTCGTATTCCAGCCCCGCGCCCGCCGCGTCCAGCACGCGGAGGACGGCGTCCGTGACCTCCGTGCCCACGCCGTCGCCCGGGACGACGGTGACCGTTCGCGCGCCGGCCGCGCCGCTCACGGGCCGCCCTCTCGGACGCCGCCTGCCCGCGCTTCGGCCTCGAACGCCAGCGCCGCCGAGTTGACGCAGTAGCGAAGCCCCGTCGGCTTCGGGCCGTCGGGAAAGACGTGGCCCAAGTGCGCGTCGCACCGCGCGCAGACGACCTCCGTGCGCCGCATCCAGAGCTTGCGGTCGGCCCGCTCGGCCACGTGCGCGGGCGCCGCGGGCGAACGAAAGCTGGGCCAGCCCGTCCCCGAGTCGAACTTGTCGGCGGACTCGAACAGCGGCAGCCCGCAGCAGACGCACCGGTACGTCCCGGCGTCCTTGCGGTCCCAGTGCTCTCCGGTGAACGGCCGTTCGGTCCCGCCCCGCCGCGTCACGTGGAACTGCTCCGCGGAGAGCCGCGTCCTCCATTCCGCGTCCGTGCGGCGCGCGTCGTCGCTCATGGTGATCGAAGGGCTGGGGAACGAAGGGGCGCGGCAAGAGCCGGCCGCCTGGCCGAAAGATACGGCGACGGGGATTCGGGCGCCGACGTCCGGGCGCCGGTCCGCCCGGCGCATCGAGGCGGCCTTCTTGCGTTGCAAGGCGTCGGCGTCGCCCGTGACCTCGTGCCGGACGCGCAAACTCGGCCCGCGCCGACTTGAACCGAAGCGGCGCTTCCACTATTCTGCACGCGGCGTTGGGGGCTCGATGGCGGCCGCCGCTCGTCAACCGCACGGAGGAACATCATGAAAGAAGCGCTGGTCCCGATGAAGGCCGCGGCGATGGTCGCGGCGACGCTCCTGGTCCTCGGCCTCGGCCACGTCGACGACCACGCGGGTTGTTGCCCGTGCGGCGCGTCGCGGCTCCGCTGGAAGCATTGCTGTTCCGGCGCGGACGACGACCCTGGGCCATGACGGAAGGCGCCGGCCGGGCCGTCGGAAGCGGCGCCGTCCCCACGACCTCGTCCAACGTCGTCGTCGTCGCGCACCCCTTGGTTCGCGACAAGGTGACTCGCCTGCGGAACCGGTCGACGCCGTCGAAGCGCTTCCGGGAGCTGGTCACCGAGATCGCCATGCTGATGACGTTTCGCGTCACGCAGGACCTCGAAGAAGAGGCGGTGACGGTCGAGACGCCGCTCGAAACGGCCCAGGGAACGCAAGTCCACGAGGAGAACGTCGTGGTCGTTCCGATCCTGAGGGCCGGACTCGGCATGATGGACGGCGTGCTCCGGGTGGTGCCCGGCGCGCGGGTGGGCCACGTGGGGTTCGAGAGGGACGAAGATACGCTGGAAGCGAAGCGGTACTACGCGAAGTTGCCGTCCGGCGCGGAGCACGCGACCCATTTTCTGGTGGACCCGATGGTGGGGACCGGAGGGTCGGCGTCGGCGGCCGTGGACTGGCTCAAGGAACGCGGCGTGCGAGATATCCGGCTGTTGTGCCTCCTTGCGTCCCCGGAGGGCTTGGCCCGCTTGCAAGGGGATCATCCCGGCCTTGTCGTGTACGCGGCAGCCGTGGACCGCCAGCTCAGCAGCGCCGGCTATCTGCTGCCGGGCCTGGGGGACGCCGGCGACCGCATGTTCGGGACGTTGTTCGCGTAGCCGGGCTCGTTATCTTTCGGCGGGCCCATAGCTCAGGCGGTTAGAGCAGCGGACTCATAATCCGACGGTCGGGGGTTCAAGTCCCTCTGGGCCCATTCGGCGGAGCGGCGGGGATGCCGAACTGGCCGCACTTGGCGCGGCGCGGAGGATGCCGAACTGGCCGGAGAAGGCAGAATCGGCTACCTTCTTCGCGCGGGCTCGATGGCTTCGCTCCAGCCCAAGCTGTGGTCTTGGGGCGGCGAACCGGGGGCCCGCTCCACTTCCACGGAGGGAATCGCTTGGTCTTGGGCCGCATGGCGCACTCGGAAGGCCGCAGGAGAGCGGTAGCCGCCGGGCTGCTGCACCTGCTGGCGTGGGCGGTGGCGGCGCCTCTGGTCGCGGCGTCGGAGCACGACTTGCTCGCGGCGCCTGTCCACTTGGAGCAGCCGAACGACCCCGACTGTCCCGCCGCCCACAACCATCTCTTCTGCCAAGCGGTTCGTTCGCTGGCCAATCCGATGCCTGCGCTCCTCGTCGGCCCGCTGGAGCCGCCCGCTCCCGCCGGACCGTTCTTGGAAGCGGGCGGGCAAGCCGTGGCGCCCGCCGGGTTGGCGTCTCTCGTCGGTTCCGTAGTCCCCAGGGGTCCCCCCGCGTTCTGACGCCCCTGCCGTGAGGGAGACAGGTTGCGGGCTTTCGCTCGCCGCCGCCAAGTCCCCGAAACGGCCCCCTTCGGGCGGGAATCCGCGCCGTCGCCGCAAGAGCAGGCGGTGCGGCTTCCGTTCTCCGGGCGATGTCCAAGAGAGCCTCAGCCAAGCGCTTTCTCCCGGACGGTCGGCGGTGGACGATCCGCCACGCCAAGAGCGCGACTACGGACGCACAGCACTTGAGACGACGCAACATCACGATCCTGCTACATCCGGCTTGCAGGCGCCGGCGCAGGCGCGATGCCGTGCCGACGCCCCGCCTGGGCCGGCGGACGCGGCGGCTCGCATCTGGGCGGCGGCGACGCTGGCATGTCGCCGCGCCGTTGGCTTTGGGCGCGCTCGCGTACCTTCCCTCGGCGGCAAGCGCGCGCGCGCAAGAAATGAACCGGCCCCAGCTGGCGCCGATCGGACACGTGGGGATCGTCCGCGACGCGCAGGAGGGCCGTCCGCTTGCGGGTGCCAGGGTCCTCGTGATCGGCACGAACCTCGCCGCGACGACGAGCGGCAACGGCGTCTTCCGCTTCGACGCCGCCTTGCCGGACTCGTTCTCCATCCACGTGGAGCGCCTGGGCTACCGAAGCAAGACGGTCGAAGGGCGCGCCGGCGCGCGTGGATGGATCGAGATCGAGCTCGACCCCTCGCCAATCGCGTTGCAGCCGCTCGTCGTGACCGGCGCCGTCACGGCCCGGCGCGCGACGGAGACGGCGCGCCCCGTCACCGTCCTGAGCGGAGAGGAGTTGCAGGTCCGCCTTCGCGGAACGGTGGCGGGGGCGTTGGCGGGAGAACCCGGCTTTGCAGCGGCGACGATGGGGCCCGCGGCGGCTCAGCCGGTCGTTCGGGGCATGGGCGTGGACCGCTTGCTGTTGCTGGAGGACGGCATTCGGGCGGGCGACGCGTCCGGCACGGGACCGGACCACGCCACCGCGCTGGACGCGTCGACGGCGTCGCGGGTCGAGGTCGTGCGGGGACCGGCGGCGCTGCTGTACGGAAGCAACGCGCTGGGGGGCGTGATCAACGTCATCCGCGACGAGATCCCGAGGTCGGTCACGTCCGCGGGGAGCGGGACGGCGTCGCTTCGCGGCGCGACCGTGAACGGAGCCTGGGGCGCCAGCGCCACGGCGACGGTCGCGCTGGCGGACCGGGCGCCCCTGCGCGTCGAGGCGTCGGGCCGCCGGTCGGGCGATTTGCGCACGCCGGCCGGCATGCTGGGCAACACGGCGGCGGACACCTGGACTCTGGGAACGGGGGCGTCCTACGACGCGGACTGGGGCCAAGTCGGGGCGGCCTTCCGATCCTACAGCAACGACTACGGAGTGCCGGGCGGGCTGGCCACGGGACACGAGGCGGGCGTTCGCATAGAGATGGAGCGCGCGTCCACCAAGTTCCGCGCCGTCCTGGACCGGCCCAAGGGTCCGTACGAGAGCATCGAGCTCAACGGCGCCCACACGTGGTACCGGCACAGCGAGATCGAGCCGCCGGACATCTTGGGCACCTTCTTCAAGGTCGAGTCCACGAGCGCGGAGATCGTGGCCAGACCGGCGGCGGCCGGGCCGTTCTCGCGCGGCGCGGTGGGCGTGCGCGCGTCCCGGGAGGCCTTCAGCTACGCGGGCAGCATCGGCACGCCCAACTCGCGCCGGACCACCTGGGCGGCCTACGTCTTCCAGGAGATGGAGCTGGGGACGTTTCGCGTCGAAGGCGGACTGCGCTACGACTGGATCGCGGTGGACCCCTTGCGCGACGATCCCACGGCGGACATCGGCCCGATCGGGGACCGCAGCTTCCAGGCCGCGTCCGGCTCCGTCGGGCTCCTCTACGCCACGGGGCCGGGGCTGATCGTGGGCGTGAACGCCGGGCGGGCCTTTCGGACGCCCGACGTCAGCGAGCTCTACTCCGAGGGACCCCACTTGGCCAGCTATTCGTTCGAAGTGGGCAACCCGGCGCTGGGCGCGGAGCACGGCACGGGTGTGGACCTGTTCGTCCGCTACGCCGGCGACCGCGTTCGGGCCGAGCTGACGGGCTTTCGGAACGCGATCTCCGGCTACGTCTTCGCGCAGCCCACGGGCGAGACCAGTCGCGTGCTGCTGCCCGTCTACCAGCACCAGGCCAACGACGCCGCGTTCGTCGGATTCGAGGCCGCCGCCGACTGGAACGTGGCCGCGGGATGGGCGCTCCAGGGAACGGCGTCGCACGTTCGCGCGGAGTTCACGGACACGGGACGGCCGGTGCCCATGATTCCGCCCTTGCGCGGGCGCGTGGCGATCGAGCACGAGTGCCCGAGCTGGTTCGCGCGGATCGAGGCGGAGCTGGCGGGTGGGCAGGAGCGCGTGGGCGAGTTCGAGACGCCCACGGCAGGATACGAAATGTTCGACGTGGTGGCCGGCTTGCGCTTCAACGTGGCGGGGCGGTTGAGCGTGCTGACGGCCAGCCTGGAGAACGTGACCAACGAGGAGTACCGAAACCACCTGTCTCGGGCAAAGGAGTTCCTGCCCGAGGCCGGGAGAGGGCTGGCAGTAAGCTGGCGCGTCGCGTTTTGAGGGCCGGCCTTTGCCGGTCCGGCGCGGCGCCGAGCCAGAAACCGTTCATCTCCATTACACGAGAGGATCGAAGATGAAACAGCTGGACAAGACAACCAAGACCGGACTCGCGACCCTGCTGCTCGCGTTGTTCGTCGCGGCGTGCGGCGACGACCCGACGGGAATGGACCCCGACGACGACCACGCGGAACCCGAGGGCGTCGAACTGGTCCTGAGCGGCCAGACGATCGCCACGTACGACGGCGACGACCAAACGTGGACCGGCGGGATGACGGTCCCCGTGGGCGAAGAGACGGCTCACATCGCCGTGCGCTTCGTGGACCACGACGGCGATCCGATTCCGCTCGACGACGATATGTACTTGGAAGTCGTCGTCGAGGACGAGGCGATCGCCGAGTTCGAGCAGGACGAACCCGGCGAGTTCGGCGGCCACCTCCACGGCATGGACGTGGGCGAGACCCGCGTGAGGTTCCGTCTCATGCACGGCGCGGTGGGGTCGGGACACGCCGACTTCGAGACGACGTGGGTGACCGCCACGGTGACCGGCATGACGTGACGCGAAGGGGGACGCGCGCCCGGCCGAGGCCGCGTTGGGCGCCGGGCGCGGCCCCGGGCAGCCTCGGCCGGGCGGCGTTTCCTTGGGCGCCGCGTCGAGCGGCTGTGTGATTGACGGGGTGCATCCGCCGGAGCAAGTTTGTGCTGGTCGGCCAACGTCGTGGATTGGCGCACTGAACTCATGCTTGCACCGAAGACCGATGCTCCCTAATGGGCGAAACGCCGATCCGCTGACCGAGACGGCTCCGGCGTCGAACCGGCGGGCGAGCCGGGTGCTGGTTTGGATTGGCTTCGCCGCCGTGCTCGCCTCGTCAGCGTGGAGCGCAACGACGATCGCGTCTCACCGGAGCGGACGCTCGGCCGCGCCCGAAGCCGCCGCGCCCGAAGCCGCCGCCGAAGCCGCTGTTGCCGCCGGGAACTCGTCGACGTCGCCGACGCGCGCACCAGGACACGCCAAGCTCTACCCGCAGATTGCAGTCGTCAGCGACGTGGCTGGCGGAAACGACGTCTGGTACGTCTTGGACGCGACAACTCCGACTGTGCACATGGTGGGTGCCGACGGGGCGTGGCTGGGCGCCTTCGGACGAAAAGGGGAAGGTCCCGGCGAACTGCTTTGGCCCGTGGCCGTGGCGGTCGGCGGCGATGCCGTGGCCGTGGCCGACGCGCGAAGGCAAGAGGTCCACGTCTATGACGCTCTGGACGGCACGTACCGAAACAGTCGGCGGATCGAAACCTCTGGTTGCACGATGGTGCGGCCCGTGGACATCGCGGCTCGGGAGACGACGTTCCTTCTTCTTCTGGAATGCATGTCCGTCGAGCGCCCGGCGGCAAGTCTTTCCTTCGAGCGCCAAGTGGCCGCCCTGGACGACGGAGCTTTCCGGCCGTTGGCTCGCCGGCGCCCAGACGCGGGAACCATGGACTTCGGCGCGACCTACGTGCTGAGCGAGCACCCGCGCGGCTTCGTCTTCGGCGACGCGCAGGACGACTGCCTGGGCGTCTACGACCTGGACGGCGCGCAACTGGACCGCGCTTGTCACGACTGGCTCGTGCGGACGCCGTTGCCGGCCGGCAAGAGGCGAGAGCTGGAGACGGCCTTCAAGCGTCGCAGCTCGCTCGTGAGCGTGCGCATTCCCGACAGCGTTCCGGCGTTCGACCGCGTTTTTTGGGACGACGAGCGGCTCGTGTACCGGGTTCTCCAGGAGGAAGGGTCGCACTTGGCGGCGCGAGGCGGAGAAGGCGGAGCTGAAGCCTTGGGCGGCGTGCCAGCGGCCCCCTGGCTCTTCGTGGCCAGCGGCACGGCCTTGGCCGCCTGGGACGAGGTCGAGGGCGCTCGAATCGCCTTGTACCCTCTGAGCTGACCGTCATGTCCTCCGGCGTCTCGCCCGGCGTGCGGGCGGACGGGCTCGTCGTCTCCTACCGTGCGCTCTTTCGTCGCACCGCCGTGTTGCGCGGCGTCGGCATGACGGCGAAGCCGGGCGAGATCACGGCCGTCGTGGGCCGCAACGGGGCCGGCAAGACGGGGGGCGCGTAGAGGATGTCTTCACGGTCTTGGCGCCCGTCGGAACGGTTGTTCTTGCGGTCTTGCTGGCCGACGTGTGCGCGGACTTCCGCCGGGGACATGCGGTCTTCTGGATGCAACGCGCCGTCAGTCCCGTGGCGTTCTACTTGGCGAGGCTCGCGGAAACCGCGGCGGTCGGCGCCGGTCTCGCGATGCTCTGGATCGGCGCGTTGTCCGGCGTGGCCGTGCTCGCAGGCTGGAGCCTCGAATCGCATCCCATGCTGACGGCGCCTGGGGGCGGTGGCTGTGGTCCTGATGATCGTCGCGGTCGGATTCGGACTGTCGGCTTGGTTGCCCGGAGGGGCTCGGATGGCCCTGATCGCTTTCGGCGCGATCAGTGTGGCCGGCGCTGTCCTGGCCGCACTCCGGCCGGGCCTCGAGGAGCGGGTTCGCGACGCGGGTCGTGTTGGAGATGTTGTTCCCCATTGAAGAATTGAACGCCACGATCCGCTGGGTCCGGGGCGACGACGGCGGGTCGCCCGGAGTGCTGCTCCACACTGCGATCTACGCCGGAGCATGGACGGCGCTGGGAGCGCTGGGGGGTCCGCAGGGCCGCATCGAGCGGAAGAATGGCCGGAGCCGGTTAGCCCTGGCAGGTTGCGCTGATCGGTTCGACCTCGTGCTTCCTCAACGACGCCGAACTACGAGGCCCAGGACGCCGTCGATGTGGTGTGCTGATCGGTTCGACCTCGTGCGTCCTTGACGAAGGTGTTCGGCGCCCTCGATTCTTGCGGGTCGCGGCTTTGGTCACTGTCGCGAGCTTGGCGGACACGCGTGTCCGGCAAATGACGGCGCAACGGCCACGAAATGCCGGAAACGACCGCAAGAACGACTCGGCGCCGGTCACGCGACGGCGAAAATGGCCGCCGAGCCCGTTTTGGCGGACATCCGTGACCGCCAAAGACGATTCTGCCGCCATGAGACGTCGCCTTGCGGCCGCTCAGCCCGCTTCGCGGACACGCATTTGTCCGTCAGGAGCGGCCTCGGGACGGCCGCCGACGGCCGGACCTAGCGAGAGGACACCGTCACGTCCAGCTTCGCCGCCGCCAGCTGATCCGTCTCGTAGTCGTAGTAGGACGCCAGGTAGCTTCCGTCCGGCGTGGCGCTCCACACCCTGTATCCCCTCTCCAGGGGCTCTCGCGCCAAGATGCGCCCGTCTGGCGAAATCACCAGCCATTCGCTGCTCGCTCTGACTTTGCCCCATTCGCCTTCAGGCTGTACCCGCACGACGTTCAAGACGGCACCGTCGTCCAGCTCGTGGACGAAGAAGGACTTCGTCCAGGCGCTGGTCGTCCGGTAGCCGCCCGACATGTACGTCACGGCCCTGTCCAGCTCCGACGCGGACACCACCGTCTCGTCTTCGATCACCAGCTGCGCGCCGTTTCCCGAGAGGTCGGCGTACCGAGTGATCCTGAACGGCGCCCGGTCCGATACCAGCAACCCTCCGTCCCGCGTGAGGGCGACCGGCCCTCCGGCCGTGCGCCGAACCGTCTCCCACTGCTCGTGGGCAACCGGGGCGTGCCAGCTCTCGACGTGCCGTCCATCCTCGCCGCCGAACCGGTGCACCGCGTGCTCCGCCGGCTCGTTCGCATCACTGACGAAGGCCGAACTCACGATCAGGTCGCCGTGCGGCGCGACAGCCAGTCCGAAGCCTCCGATGGGGATGTCGAGCTCCATGCGCCGCACGAACCGCTTGTCCGCTCCGAAGAACGAATATCCCCGCCGGCCTTGCACGACCACTCCGCCTCCCCGGGGCCGTCGCCTTCCCGGAGCACCCTCTTGGTCGTGCCCCCGTCCGCCGAGATCTGAAACACCTCCGAGATATCGCCGTCCCCGAGCCAGACAGCTCCGTCCGGCCATTGGATCATGTCATCCGCCCAAACGAACCCCGGGTCGCCGTACGTGCTCCATACCTCCTGGACCGCCACTTCCAGGGGGTACGCCTGCGGTTGCTGGGCCGCCGTTGTCTCGCTTGCCTCAACGAAGCCCAATAGGCACCCAAAGGAGACTCGGGTGAGAGCCTTGGTGCTCACGGGCCCGTAGCCACTCGGAACTCGGCGAAGTCGAGATCGTGCGCCCAGCGGCGAAGGCGAATCGCCAGCGGATTGGTCGTTACTGCCAGCGTCCCATCAGGGCGTTCGCGACCAAGGACGGCCCATTCGCCCGAACCGCACTGGGCTGCCGCGAAGTACCGAGGCCCAACACGCCGCAGCAGCAAGGTGGCCCCGCCGTGCTCGACAACTCGTACGTCCAAACTGCGAGGCACGCCGTTCCCCCGAATTACTTGCGGCGGGGCTGCCGCCAAGGTAGGCGTGCAAATCTCGGTGTCGAACCACCATCGCCTTACGATTTTCTCGCACGTGCACTCGCCATCCGTGGAGCAACTTCTAAGGCCAAGCACCATCGTGGCAGTGCACAGTGCCCCCTCTTTTCCGCTCCCGCAACGGCCTTTTTTTCAACCGACACACTGACCATGAACCGTTCCCGCGGGAGCGAAAACGGCGGCCGCCGAGAGGACCCCGGCGACGAGCAAAGCGGAAACTCGGGCAACTGCGTTCATGGGTTCAACTCCTGTTTGGGGTGCACGTTTTCGCCGCCATGGCATGGCCGAGCGGTTTCCGTCCGGGGTGCCCTCCCCGCCTTCCGAAGCTTCAAGGCTCCAGAGGGCGACGAGATTCCGTCCCACAATTCTGACTTCGCGGCCTAAAGTACACAATAGGCGAGGTCGCCCCGATTGGCAAATTGCTGACGCCGGAAAATGGCTCGCCAGGACCGACAGAGAGCCTGATTCTCGTTGCCGGACAAGGGTTTACTCGAGTGCTCTCGGATTGGTTGCCGACCGTCGCCGTTGGGGGGGATCGCCCCCTCCGTGCTCCCCGAGCCCCGCCTTCGCGGCTCGGGCTTGCGGACGCATGCCCTCCTTGACGGTCGCCCGGGCCGGGCTTGGCGGCGAGCTGTTCGGGCGCCGCCGGCTACACCAAGTAACCCGCGTCGACCGGCAGCACGACGCCGGTGACGTGGCGGGCGGCTTCGGAGCAGAGAAAGAGCACGACCGAGGCGACGTCCTGAGGGTCGCCCAGGCGTCCCAGGGCGCTTCGCTCGCGTGCTCGGTCCAGGATGTCGGGCGGCACGCGGTCGGTCAGCCCGGTCGTGCGGATGTAGCCCGGAGCCACGGCGTTGACGTTGACGTTGGAGGGGCCGAGTTCCGCGGCGGCGCTGCGGGTCAGGCCCGCCAGGCCGGCCTTGGACGAGCAGTAGTTGGCCAAGCCGAATTCGCTGGAGAATCCGTGGACCGACGACACGTTGACGATCTTGCCGAACTGCTGCGCCCGAAAGTGGGGGGCCGCGGCCCGGATGAAGTAGAAGGCGCCCGAGAGGTTGGTGTCCACGACATCGCGCCACGCCTCGTCGGTCATGCGCCACAGCGCCCGGTCTCTTCCCACGCCCGCGTTGTTGATCAGGACGTGCAGCCCGCCCAGGCGGCGGCGCGCTTGCTCGACGAACGCGGTTGCCGCCGCCGCGTCCCTCACGTCGCATGCGGCCGCGAAGACTTCGACGCCTCGCGCCTCCAAATCCGCCGCGACTTGGGCGGCTCGCTCGCAGCTCTCGGCGTTGGCGCCCGAGTAGTTGAAGGCGACGTTAGCGCCGCTTTGCGCGAACGCGATCGCCAGGGCCCGGCCGATGCCGCTTGACGCGCCGGTCACGATCACGCAGCGCCCGGCCATGGAGTCCGCGAGAGGGGCAGGCTCGGGCGACGTCTCCGCCAGGAGCTGTCCGGCTCCCCGGCCTTCGCTCACGCTCACGGCCCGGCGCTCCCACGGTCGGCCAGCTTGGTGTGCTTGATGGATTTTCCTTCCAGCAAGAAGACGACTTCTTCGGCGACGTTGGTGGCCAAGTCGCCGATGCGTTCCAGGTTCTGCACGACCAGAATCGTGTCCAGGCCGGGGCTAATGTAGCGCGGTTGCTCCAGCATGTAGGAGATGATGATGCGAAAGGCGGACCGGCGCATGGCGTCCACGCGCTCGTCTTCTTCGGCGATCCGGCGGGCCGACGCGGCGTCTCGGTTGGCGAAGGCGTTGAGCGCGCCGCCCAGCATTCGGCGAACCAGGCGTCCCATTTCCCAGACCTCGGGGATCTCCGGCAACGGGGGATGGGCCGCGATCCGCCTGCACGCCTTCGCGATGTTCACCGCGTGATCGCCGACGCGCTCGATGTCGTTGCTCGCCTTGAGCGTGGCGAAGACCAATCGCAAGTCGCCCGCCATGGGACGTTGCAAGGCCAGGAACTCCAGGACGCGCTCGTCGACTTCGATCTCCAGCGCGTCGATGGCGTCGTCGGCCCGGCGCACGGCCTTGGCTTGGTCCAAGTCGCGCTCCGACAGGCCGGCCAGGGCCTCCTGCACGAGCGTCTCCGCGCGCCCGCTCATGTCCAGGAGCAACTCCTGCAGATGCTCCAGGTCGGCTTCGAAGGGGCTCTTGGGACGAGCTTCGTTCACTTGGGGAATCGTCGGCCGGTTTGGCCGCCGAGCTTGGCGGGGCAACGGGGGTTCTTCGGCTGGGCTTCGTTCATCTGGCGCGTCCCTTCGCGCATTCGGGGCGGACGCCCGCCCGGTCGACGGCGGATCCCGGCGGCGCCTTGGTCACTTGGCGCGCCCAGTCACGTATTCCTCCGCCCGGCTCGTGAGGGGGTTGGTGAACATCGTCGCCGTCGTACTATACTCCACGAGTTCGCCCTCCTCCAGGAAGGCGGTCATGTCGGACAAGCGGGCGGCTTGCTGCAAGTCGTGCGTGGCGAGCACGATGGCGTAGGCGGACTTGAGCGCATGGACGAGGGACTCGATGCGGGCCGTGGCGGCGGGATCCAGCGAGGCGGTGGGCTCGTCCATCAGCAGCACGTCGGGCTTGACGGCCAGCGTCCGCGCGATGCAGAGCTGCTGCTGCTGTCCGGCCGAGAGCGCCAGCGCCGGCGCGTCCAAGTCTCCGGCCACGTCTTCCCACAGGCCTGCCGCCGAGAGCGCCTCTTCGCAGAGTTCGTGGAGGTCTCCCTTGAAGCCGCCGACGCGAGGGCCGAACGCCACGTTGTCGAACACCGACCTGGGAAACGGCGTGGCTCGCTGGAACACCATGCCGACGCGCCGCCGGACTTCCACGGGGTCCACGTCCCGCCCGTACAGGTCGATTCCGCGAAAGCGCGCGGCGCCGGACGTGCGGGCGCCGGGGAGCATCTCGTTGGTGCGGTTGAAGGCGCGCAGGAGCGAGGTCTTGCCGCTTCCGGCCGGCCCTATGACCGACACGATTCTGTTCTCGGGCACGTCCAGCGAAACTTCGGAGAGGGCTTGCCGGGCGCCGAATCGCACGGAGAGCCGGTGGCAGGAGAGCGCCGGCGTCGGCTGGGGCAGGGCGCCGGGATCGGGCGAGGGCTTGGCGTTCACGGGCCGGAGAAGGGACTGGGGGCGCCTTGCCGGGGCTTGGCGTTCGGCGCAGGGCCTTCTTCGGCGCCCGGCGTCGCGCTGCCGGGCGCGCGGGCGTCCGGGAGCGACCTTGCGCTTGCCCGAGCGTCTTGGGCGAAGCGCATTTGGAACGCGAAGGCTGCGAGGCGGACGCCTAGGAGGATAGCGAGCAGGGCAAGGGCGGCCCCGGCGGCCTGCGCCGCGAACTCGGCCTGCGGGCGGACGGCCCACCCGAACACCTGCGTCGGAAGAGAGATCAACGGGGCCGCCGGGCTGGGCGGCGCGAACGTGGCCAGCGACGCGGCTCCGACGACGAGGAGCGGCGCGGCGGCCCCCGCCGTCCGCGTCAGTGCGGCGCAGGCGGCGGTCGC
Organism: Longimicrobiales bacterium; assembly: GCA_965242735.1. GTDB lineage: Bacteria > Gemmatimonadota > Gemmatimonadetes > Longimicrobiales > Gaopeijiaceae. The sequence goes on from OZ251497.1 coordinate 1,113,623, forward strand.
GATGCCGGGGGCCGCGGCCGGCAGAACCTGACGGAGGACGACTTGCCATCGGGTCGCGCCCAACCCGGCGGCGGCGGTCCGCAGGTCGCCGGGCACGGCCCTGATGGCTTCCGTGGCCGAGGCGACGACGGGAGGAAGGGCGAGCGCCGCCAGCACGAGAGCGCCGGTCAGAAGCGTCCGGTCCAGCGACAGGCCGTGCACCAGGAAGGCCAGCCCGGCAACGCCGTAGACGACGGAGGGCACGCCGCACAGGTTGGCCAGCGCGGCTTGGAGGACGGAGGCGGCGCGCGTCTTGGGGCGGGCGTACTCCTCCAGGTAGATGGCCGTTCCGATGCCGGCCGGCAGGGCCAAGGCGCCCGTCAGGACGACCAGCCACGCCGTCCCGGCGGCGGCGGCGCCGATCTCCCCCCAGCCGCTCCCGGGACCGTGCGGCGCGCCGTCCAGGCCGAACGGCCAGGCGCGCCATGCCAGCAAGCCCAGCAGGGCCGCGGCCGCCGCGACCACGCTGGCGGCGGCCAGGCGCGACGCCAGCCCGAGCAGATCGAAGCGGCGGCGGCCGGAAGCGATCGGCGGCCGTTCGCCGGAGACTTGGTCGCCAAGACGCATGAGCGTCACGAGTCCCGCCCTTCCTGCGTCGCGGCAGCGGCCTTGCGGACAGCGGCCCGGACGGGAGCGTGGGGCAGCCCCGGGATCGCGGGTCGCCGGTGCGGCAGCAGCGCTCGGCCGACCGCGTGGACGGCGCAAGTGACGGCGAACAGCAACGTGGCGACCGCCAGCACGGCTTGGGCGTCGAGGCTGCCGGGACGGGCGTCGCCCAAGCCGGCTTGCGCCAGAAAGGCCGTGAGCGTCCGCGCGCCCTCCAGCGGGCTCCAGGCCAGCTCCGCGTGGCTGCCCGCGGCCATCGCGACGATCATGGTTTCCCCGGCGGCCCTCGCCGCAGCCAGGAGGAGGGCGGCCACGAGCCCGCGCGCGGCGGCCGGCGCCGCCACCCGGGCGACGACCTGTCCTCGCGACGCTCCCAGAGCCGTTCCGGCCTCCAAGAGCGCGCGGGGCACGGCCGCCAGAGCTTCGCGGGCCAGAAAGGCGACCGTGGGAGTGATCGCAAGACCCACGACGATCGTCGCGGCCGCGCCTCCCAGCGCCCCGGCGCCCGGCAAGGCCGCGCTCAGGACGGGCGCGACCGCGCTGACGGCCACGTACGCGAAGACCACCGTGGGCACGCTGGCGAGCAGGGCCAGGGCGGCCGTTGCGGCCCGTTGCGGCCGGGGCGCCGCGTAGTACTGCACGTAGACGGCCGACAGCGTCCCCAGTGGCGCCGCGACGGCGACGGCGCCGGCGGTGATCTGGCCGGTCGCCGCCAACAGCGGCGCCACGCCGAACCGGGGGTCTTCGGCGAAGGGCGCCCAAGTGGATCCCGTCAGGAAGCGCCACGGCGAGACTTCCGCGAAGAACTGGCCGGTCCCGACGGCCATGACTCCCAGCAGGGTGGCCGCCGTCCCGGCGGTCAGCAACGTGCATGCCAGGAAGATCTGGACGGCGGCCCGATCGGCCCGGGCTCCCGGGCGTCCCGCGACCGTCGCAAGGGTCCCCCGGTTCACGAGCCCTGCACTCTGGACGGCGGGACGATTGCTGGACGTCGTGTTCGCGACCTCGCGAGAGTCCCGCGATTCACGAGCCGCGCGCTCCGGACGCTTCGGCGGACCGCGCGCTCCCGGCCAGCAGCGACCGGCTCCGCTCGTAGGCGGCGCGCGGCAGAGGCGCGTAGCCGGCGGCGGCCGCCAAGTCGGGGCCGGCGCTCAGGAAGAAGGCCACGAAGCGATGGACGGCAGGCCGTTGCAGCGCGTCTTCGCTCACGTAGAGGAAGAGATCCCGGACCAGGGGACTGTAGCTGCCGTCGGCGAAGCCGGCGGGCGAGGGCGCGACGCATCCGGCCCCGGTGTCCACTTGGAGGACGCGCAGAGCATTGCGGTTCGCCGCGTAGTGGGCGTGGGCCAGGTATCCCAACGCCCAAGGATGGGACGCCACGCGCCGGGCCACGGCGGCGTGGTCTCCCGACGATCCGTGGTCGGTGCGGCTGGCGCCGGCTCGCCCGACCACGACTCGCGTGAAGAAGTCGAGGGTGCCGGAGCGGGGCCCGGGCGCGTAGAGCCGGATGGCTTCCGCGGGCAGCCCCGGACGCAGAGACCGCCAAGTCGAGACGCCGCTTCCGGGCGTCCACAGCCGTGCCAGCTCGGCAAGACCGAGGCAGGCGACGAACGTGTTGCGCGGGTTCGCGACGACGGCCACGCCGCCGCGCGCCACGGGCAGGACCAAGGGACGGATGCCCGCGTCTTCGCAGCGTGCCCGCTCGTCTCCGGACATCGGCCGCGACGCGGTCGCGACGTGCGCTTCCCCGTCGCAGAGCCGGCGCAGCCCTCCGCTCGTTCCCGAAGACATCAGGGCGACGCGACTGCCCGCATGCCGGGCCGCGAACGCCGCTGCGACCCGCTCCGCCAACGGCGCCACGCTGTTCGACCCGTCCACGATCACGGTGTCGGCGCCGCCTAGGCAGCCCGAGGCCAAGAGGACCGCGCCCGCCCAAGGACGCCAGCCGGCGCGACGGGGCGAACGGCGCGTGCCAATCGTCTTCCGGCACCCGCCCTCGGCGCGCTCCGGCAAGCCGCCCCCGTTCACGGCACGGAGCCCGCCGCCCCGGCCGCGCGCGCGTCGGGGACGGAGAAGCTGATTGCTGTGCCTTCCCCCAGCGCGCTCTCCGCCCACACTTCGCCGCCCATGCTCACGACCAGGTGCCGCACGATGGCCAAGCCGAGCCCGGTTCCTCCGCCTGTCCGCCCGCGAGCGGCGTCCACCCGGTAGAAGCGCTCGAAGATGCGCGGCAGCGCCGCCTCCGGCATTCCCGCGCCGTTGTCCGTCACGGTCACCCGCAACGCGCCGCCGGAGGCCTTGACGTCCACGACGATGCGGGCCGACTTCGCAGGGACGTAGCGCAACGCGTTCTCCAGCAAGTTGCGAAAGATCTGGTCGAAGGCGGCCTCGTCGCCGAGGGCCTCGCCGTCGCCGCGCACGTCGAACGCGACCTCCGGCTGGCCGGGTTCGTCCTCCAGGTCGCGCCACGCGGCCGATGCCGCTCGTCCGACCCGCACCGGAGTCCGCTCGGGCTGCCAAGCTCCGGATTCGTAGCGGGACAGGTCGAGCAGGTCGTCCACGAGGCGCTGGAGGCGAACGGCGTTCGTGCCCAGCGCCCGAACGAACCGGATGCGCAACTCGTCCGACAGGCCCTCGTCCGCGATGGCTTCGGCGGCGGCGCGAATCACCGTCAGCGGCGTCTTGAGCTCGTGCGACGCGTTGGCCACGAAGTCGGCCCGAACGGCGTCCAGGCGGCGAGTCTCCGTCACGTCCACCAGAAGCACCACGGCGCCTCCGTCTTCGCCGCGTCGCGTGCGTGCATGCAGGTCGCGGTCTCCGACGGCGATTTCGAGCTGACCTTCGTCCCGCGTCACCGATTCCTCCAGGAGGTCCCGAAGCGCGGGCTCGCGCACGACCGCCCGCACCGGCATGGACGGGGCGACCTCTGCCAAGCCGAGCAGCCTGCGCGCCGCTGGATTGATCTGAAGAATGCGGGCTTGCGGGTCCAGGGCCACCAGCCCCTCGCCGACTTGGCCCACCAGCTTCTCCAGACCGTCGCGCGCGCGCTCCGCCGCCGCGATGCGCGCGCTCAGGCCCGCGTGGAGGCGGTTGGCCGCCAGCGCCGTCTGCGCCAAGTCCGACATGCGAGGCAGCCTCAGGCGCCCCACGCCGCTTTCGGGGACGGCCGCGCGGCCCAGCCAGCGCCGCATCCCGGCCAGCGACTGCGCGAAACGGCGGACGAGGCGGTCCAGCGCCAGCGCGGCGGCCAAGCTCGCGGCCGTCACGGCCGCGGCAACGAGCAGAGCAGCCTGGGACGCGGCCCTCTCCAGCACGTCCAAGCGGGCGCCGAAGCGAAGAACGGCGGGCTGGCCCTGCCAGTACACGCGAGAAGCGCCGAACAGATAGACATGGCCGTCCGTGGCGCTGGCCCGGCGCGAGGTGGCGGCGCCGCGGTTCAGCGCGCCGGCGACCTCCGCGCGGACGCGCGGTCCCGCCGCCGGACCGGTCTCGGCGAGACGAACGTCCGAGTCGGCCATGAGCGCGAGCGCCGTGTCGAACACGCTGACCCGGTGTCCAGTGGCCAAGGCGAGCCCGGCCGCCACGCTGTCGGCCGGTCGATGCTGCGACGCCCTCAGAAGCTCGGCTCCGAGGCGTACCGCTCCGGCCAAGTTCTCCTCCGCGCCGGACGCGGCCGCCCTGACGAAGGCGGCGCGGCCGATCAGCCACGCCGTCAAGGTGGCCGCGGCCACGGCTGCTGCCGCCCAAGCTCCCGCCGCCGACCGCAGGGAGAGCCTCACGGCGCCCCCGCCCGCGGCGTCAAACGGGACCGGCGAACCGGTAGCCGCACCCTCGCACCGTCTCGATCCATCGGCCCGCCGGTCCCAGCTTCGCTCGCAGGCGGCGAACGTGCATGTCCACCGTGCGGGTTTCGGCGCTCTTCGGCGCGCCCCACTCGTCGGGCCAGGCGTCTCGCAGCAGCTGCAGCCGGGTCTGCGCGCGCCCCCGGCTCTCGAGCAGGCTCTCGAGCAGGCGAAACTCGGTGGGCGTCAGGGGCAGTTCATGGTCGTCCAACGTGACCCGTCGCGCGTCCGGGTAGAGACGCAGCGCGCCGGTGCCCAGGACGCGTTGCGGCTCTCCGATCGTCTCGCCGTCCCGGGCGCGGCGCAGAATGGCGGCGGTCCGCAGGAGCAGCTCGCGGGGATCGAAGGGCTTGGCCAGGTAGTCGTCGGCGCCGAGCTCCAGTCCCTCGATTCGGTCGGTCCGCTCGCCCAGGGCCGTCAGCATCAGCACCGGCAGCGCGCGAGTGGACGCGTCCGCGCGCAAGGTCCGCAGCACGTCGTCGCCCGGCGCCCCGGGCAGCAGCCGGTCGAGCACCACCAGGTCGGGGGGCTCGCGGTCCACGCACTCCAGCCCGTCCGTCCCGTTCGCGGCGGTCTCCACGCGGTATCCGGCCTTCACCATGTGGTACACGATCAGCGCGGCGATGTCGCTGTCGTCCTCGACGACAAGCACGCGCGGACGGTCCGCGTTCTCGTCGCCCGTCCGGTCGTCCATCAGCCTCCCTCCCGCGCTTCCCCGATGACGGCGAGCACTTCGTCCTCCGACAGCGTGTGGTTCACCGCCTTGGCCCGTTCGAAGATCATTCTGCAGAGCGCCTCGTCGCCGGCGTCGTGCCCTCGCGCCGCCAGCCAGTGCTTGACGTTGGACACGCCCGACATCGGACCGATCTCGATCTCCTGCCGCCTGCCCACGACCGAGGCCGGCACGGCCGAGTAGACGCGGTCGGCCAGCCAGTGGGCGCCCTTGGCCTGGGCCTTGACGATGGCGGCCGCATGGACCCCCGTCGCCGTGCGGAAGGCGTCCGCACCCAAGACCGGATAGTTGGGCGGCACGGTCACGCCGCACTCTCGCGCCACCAGCTCGCAATAGTCGGACAGGCGGGTCAGGTCGGTCTTGTGCGCGCCCGCCAAGCTCAGGTTCACGAGCAGCAAGTCCATCTCGACGTTGCCGACCCGTTCGCCGATTCCCAGCGCCGTGGCGTGAATCCGGTCCGCGCCGGCTTCGATCGCCGCCAGGGCGTTGGCCATGCCCAGCCCGCGGTCGCGGTGGCCGTGCCAGTCGATCTTGACGTCCTCGCCCGACGGTCCCACGATCTCGCGCCGCGCGAAGGCGACCAGCGCGCGCACGCCGTGGGGGGTGGCGTGCCCCACCGTGTCCGAGAGGCAGATGCGCCGGGCGCCCCAGCCGATGGCGTGGCCGTACAGCGTCTTGAGCATCTCCTTGTCGGCCCTCGTCGTGTCCTCGGTGACGAACATCACGTCGAGGCCCTCGCGCACGCAAAAGCAGACCGCCTCCTCGGCTTGGCGCAGCATCCGGCTGGTCGTCCATCCCTCCGCGAACAGCCGGATCGGCGAACTGCCGATGAACGTGCAGACCTCCAGCGGCACGCCCGTTTCCTGCGTGATGCGGGCCGCGGGCTGCACGTCGGCCAGCGCCGTGCGGGCCGCGCAGTTGGGACGCAGCGACAGGCCGGCGTCTCTGATCTCGGTGCAAAGGCGCGCAATGTGGGCCGCGGCGCGGGGACCGGCGCCCGGCAGGCCGACGTCCGCCGAGTGGATGCCCAGCTCGTCCATCATGTGGAGAAGCTCGATCTTGGCGCTCACGGGCGGGTCCACGACGGACGGCGACTGCAACCCGTCCCTCAGCGTCTCGTCGTCCAGCTCCACCGGGCGGTTCCAGCCCAGGTCGTCCAGCCCTTCGACGTTCCAGTCGTGGATCAGTCGTTCGAGGTCCATCGCCGCTCCCTCATCTGGTCTGCGCCCAGCGGTCCGGTCCCCGTGCCCCGAGGGTCCGCGTCCGACCACGCGCCGCTCGCCCGGTCTGCGTGCACGCGAACACGACGGTCGTGCCGAGGTCCGCCGCGCGCGTGGCTCGCGGCGCTGCCTCGCCGGGGTCCGTCCGCCAAAGGCGTCCGCCCGCTAAAGTGGCGTGCGCGCCTTCCGCCCGCAAAGAACCTGCGAATCGTCCGCGACCAGCAGAGCGCCGTCGACTCCCCGAACGCGCGCCCGCTCCCCCACGATGGAGCCGCGCAGCCGACTGTCCGCCACGACCGCGCCCGCGCCCACGATCGCGTCCTCCAGATCGGAATCCGTCACCCTCGCGTCCGCCTCCACGGCGACGTTGTCGCCGATGCGCGACCGGACCACCGCCGAGCCCGCTTCGACGCGAGCCAACGGCGACACCACCGAGTCCGTCACGTCGGCGCCCGCCGCCACGCCGCCCCGCCCGCGCTCCAGCAGGCGCCGGTTCGTCTCCAAGAGCGTCTCCACCTTTCCGGTGTCGTGCCAGCCTTCCACGGGCGCCGTTCGGATCCTGGCGCCCGCGTCCACCATGTACTGGAACGCGTCCGTGAGGGCGTACTCCCCCAGGGGCCCCGTCGGCGCCGCCAGCGTGCGCCGTATTCCTTCGAAGAACAGCGCGTGGTCGCGCACGTAGTAGAGGCCGATGTTCGCCAGCTTGGAGACCGGCTTGCTCGGCTTCTCGACGATGCGGGTCATGTCGCCCGCCGCGTTGGTGACGATCACGCCGTAGCGCTGGTAGTCCTCCACTTCCTGCGCCAGGACGACGGCGGCCGCGTCCGGCTCGCTCGCCGGCAGCGAGCGCAGGTCGGCTTCGTACACGGCGTCGGCGAACACCACGAACAGCTCTCCGTCGATCCAGGGCTCGGCCAGCCCCACGGCGCCGGCCGTCCCGTCCTGCACCTCCTGGACCGCGTAGCGCGCCCGCAGATCCGGAAAGCGCGCGGCCACGTGCGAGCGCACTTGCTCGCCTAGGTGGCCGACGACGAACACCGCTTCCTCCATCCCGGCATGGAGAAGGGCGTCGAGCACGTAGTCGAGCACGGACTGGCCCGCGACGCGCAACAAGGGCTTGGGGACGGAATGCGTGAGAGGACGCAGGCGCGTCCCTTTGCCGGCGAGAGGGATGACGGCTTTCATGACGAGTGATTGTTAGGGTGCGCGAGCGATTGCAAGGTGCGCTATCTTGGCCAGTCGGCGGTTGCGACGGGCCGGCGACGATCCAACATCGGGCGGCGGACGCTCCGGTCCAAGTCCCTTCGCAGAGATTATAGGCGGAGAATCGGCCTGACCGTGTCGTTCGTGCAACGTCTCTCGGGCGTCCGAATCGGGACGGCGAAGCTGGCGGCGTTCGTTGCGGCCGCCGCCGGGTGTTCGGCGGACGTGCCCGGCCGAGCCCTCGCGAGGGAAGCGTCGCCGGGCGACGAGGCGGCCGCCGGTCCTGCAGCGGCGCGTCCCGGAGCGGCGGCCTATCAGCGGACCATCGCGTTCGTGGCCGGCGACGGCGGCCCGGCCATGTACGCCGCCTGGGACTTCGAGACCCTGCTGGGCCCGGACAGCGTGCGCCGGACGGTGCGGGGCTGGCTGGGACGCGAAGGCGACTGGGCGCAGTTCATCGAGGAGCGTTGGACCGCCGGCCCCAGCCGCGCGCCGTGGCGCATCGTGCCGCGGGGACCGGTGCGCTTGGTGGTCGGCGCCGAAGACGCCGTGCGCGAAGTGTACTACGAGGAGGGCCTCAGGGGCGTCTCCGTGCGCCTGGGCGATCCGGTGGCCGAATGGACCGATCCGGACGGCAACGCCTACCAGCTCTCTCTCGCCTCGGCGGCGCTCGCCGGACAGCGGACGCCCGGCCTGGCGATCGACGTGTCGGAGGGGGCGGAGTCGGCGGACGGACTGGCCGGCGAGTGGGCGCTGCTGGTCGGCCCCGGCGGCTTCGCGTTGCTGATCGTTGGCGCGGAAGGACGCTACCGGGCCTGGGCCGTGGCGGACGGCGAGGAAGCGGCCTGGCCCGAGGTGGAACTCCGGTGGGCGGAGAGGAGAAGCTTCGAGCGGGCGTACCGCGACCTGCCCGTGGTCTGGCGCTTTCGATCGAACGGCCTCTCCGGCGAGTTCCGGTCCGAGAGCGCCCACGTCGGCACTCCGGAGGGGACGCTCCTGCCGGTGATCGCCGTCTACGAAGTGGACGGCACGGTCGCCAAGGACGGCGACAGCATTCCCGTCAAGGGACTCGTGCGCCATTCGCAACGATGACGCGGTGAACGAACTTCTGCGCGCTCTGCTCACGGTGGCCACGGGGGCGGTGGCCGGCGGTCTCACCAACACGCTCGCCATCTGGATGCTGTTCCATCCCTACGCGCCCCCGACCATCGCGGGCCGCCGGCTCCGGTTCCTCCAGGGCGCCGTCCCCAAGAACCAGCCCCGGCTCGCGTCGGCCATCGGACGCACGGTCGGCACCCGCCTGCTCACGGAGGAGGACTTGGCGGGCGTGGTCGCCCAGCCCGAGTTCCGCGAAGCCTTCGACCAGCGGCTCGCCCGCCTCTGGCGCGACCTCCTCGAGACGGAACGAGGAGCGTTGCGGGACATGCTGGGCCCCGAGGCCATGGCGGAGGTCGCGCCTCTCGCCGAGGACCTGCTGGACCATGCCGTCTCGCGGCTGCGGGACTACGTGGCGTCGGACCGCTTCGAGACGGACGCGCAGGGCTGGGCTCACGGCTTGGCCGCCTTCTTGGAAGATCAGCCCGTTGCCGGCCTGCTCACGCCGGACCGCGAGGCCCGGGCGGTCGAGGCCGCCGCCGCGTGGATCGACGAGGCGACGGCGGGGCCGGGCTTCCGTCGCACGGTCGAGACGTACGTGGCCCGGGCGGCGGATCGCCTCTTGGACCCGGAGCTGGCCGTCCGCGACGTGCTGCCGGCGGGCGCGGCCGGCACGCTGGAACGAGCCGTGGCGGGCTTCCTTCCGCTCGCGATCGGCCGCCTGGGCTCGATGCTGGAAGACGCCGAGGCCAAGCGCCGCTTCGAGACCGGCGTCAACGAGGTGCTCCGCCGGTTCCTGCAGGACCTGAAGTTTCATCAGCGCGTGGTCGCCCGGCTGGTCATGAACGAAGAGACCGTCAACCGTGCCTTGGACGCCATCCAGGTCGAGGGCGCGGACCGCATCGCCGAAATGCTGCACGAGCCCCCCGTCCAGGCCGCCATGGCGAACGGCATCAGCCAGGCCATCGGCGATCTGATGGACCGGCCCGTCACGCAGGTGTTCGGCACGCCCGACGGCGAGTCGGCCCTCGAGGCCCAGGCGGCGCTGACCGAGTGGGTCGTCGGGCTGGTTCGCGACGCCACGACGCGCGCCTTCGTCATGGAAAAGCTGAGCGCGGGCCTGGCTCGCGCATCGGGACGAAGCTGGGGCGACCTGCTCGGCGGCGTCGCGCCGGAGCGCGCGGCCGGATGGTTGGTCGAGGCCGCCCGGAGCGATGTCGCCCCCGGGCTCGTCCGGGACGGCGCGGTCCGCTTGGCCAAGGCGGTCGCGAGCCGGCCCATCGGCCGCCCGGCCCGCCTGCTGCCCGCCCGCGCCGCCGAAGAGGTCCCCCGCGCGCTGGGCGCCGCCATGTGGACATGGCTCCAGGCCCAGGTGCCGGCCCTCGTGCGCAAGCTGGACGTGGCGCGCCGCGTGGAGGACAAGGTGCTGCATTTCCCCGTGGAGCGAATGGAGGAGCTCGTTCGGCGGGTCACCGACCGGGAACTGCGGACCATCGTCCGCCTGGGCTACGCGCTGGGCGCGTTCATCGGCCTGGTGCTCGTGGCGGTGAACTACCTGCTGGGCTGAAGGCCTCGGCGGTCCGCCCAGTCCGGGATTTTGAGCAATCTTACCCCATGTTATCATATTTTGATAAACCAGGATAACTTCACTCAATATCATCCGCCGCCGAGGCTCCATGGACCCCCGCACGAACCCCTATTCTCCCGGAGCAGGGACCCCTCCGCCGGAGCTGGCCGGCCGCGATCGGCTGCTGGAAGACGCCAGCATCGCGCTGGACCGAATCCGTGGCGGACTGTCGGCCAAGTGCACGACGTGACGGCTTCTGCACGTCGTCGATGAGGTCAGCTGCATGATGCGACGGATGCTGACATGCATTGGTCTGCCGAGAAAGACGATGAGAATCGTACGCCTGTTGACTGGTGCGGCCGTCGCGGGCATCGTTGCGTGCGACGGCGATCCGTCGTCGGCGTTTCGTGAGCCTCCGACCAGCAGGGAGACCCTGGAGTCCTTCTACCATGGCATGAACGGCTCTCGCTGGACGCAGAGCGACGGCTGGCTCAGCGAAATGCCGATTAGGCATTGGCACGGCGTAACCGCTTCCGGAAATGACGATGTGCAGCGTCTACGACTGATGCAGAACAATCTGAGCGGTTCCGTGCCGTCGGCCATCGGTCAACTGCATGGCCTGGTAGAACTGGATGTGTCTGGCAATGCCGCCATTGTCGGTCAATTGCCTGCTGCTATTGGAAATCTCTTGGCTCTAACAGCACTTCGATTATCGGGAACTGGCATTTCTGGACCAATTCCTGACGAAATCGGGCGTCTCACTTCCTTGAAAATCTTGACTCTGGATTCGGATAGTCTTTATGCCTCGATACCTTCGTCTATCGGCGCATTGCATCAGTTGCGACAATTGCATCTAGGTACGAGATTGATTGGTTCCATTCCATCGGAAATCGGAAGGCTGTCGTCACTTGTTGGTTTGTCTCTATCTGGTAATCTGAGTGGATCAATGCCACCCGAGATCGGCAACTTGCAACAACTGGAAACGCTCATTATTCGAGATAGCAATCTTTCTGGAGCACTCCCGCGGGAGTTTGGCAATTTGATGAATTTGAAGAATGTGTATCTTGCTGACAATGAATTATCCCGCGTACCGGACGAGATCGGAAAACTAACGCAACTTCAAGTATTGGCAATGGAAAATAACAAACTTACGTCAATTCCTGAGAACTTGCAGAACCTTCACCATCTTGCTGCTCTAGGACTTCTAGGCAATGTGATGAGCGGTCCGTTACCGATAGGTCCATTGGTCGACTTGCCGAATCTACAGTGGCTGAGTCTCAGTCACAATGACTTTAGTGGTCCGATACCTTCTGATATAGGAGATCTGTCAGCATTGCGAGAATCACGAGATGTCATCGTATATTTTCCTCGACGTTTGTTATTGAACAACAATCACTTGACGGGCGAAATACCGTCGACAATTGGCCAATTGACAATGTTGCACGATCTTGACATATCGGACAACCGTCTAGTTGGCCGAATCCCCAACAGTATTGGTGGAATAGCCTCTCTTGAGGAACTCTATCTTGGCAACAATAACTTGACAGGTCCGTTGCCTGCGGAACTGGGAGACGTGAGGTTCTTGAACCGCTTGGGATTGGAAGGCAACGAGCTGATGACAGGCCCGTTGCCCCTAGAGATGACGAAACTAGACTTGAGATACTTGAACGTGAGCAATACGGGACTGTGCATTCCAGATGAGCGGGCATTTCACGATTGGCTGGCGTCGGTCCGAGAAGTGATCGGGATGTCCATCTGTCCCTGATTCTCGGCATTGCCGCTCCTTGTTGGCGGTTTCTGCGGTGATGCGGCCGGGCGGTCGGACGACATCTGGAACGGCCTGCGGGTGCGCCTGCGGGCGGAGCCGCGCTCGTCCAGGCGGAGCAAGTCCAACGGGTTGACGCGTCGGCGCAGAAAATTCTTTCGCTCGGCGGTCTGTTCTCGCGCTTGGTCCGACGCGGCGGGGGCGCTTGGCCGTGCCTTGCCGGGCCGTGGCGCGGCGGCGGTGTCTGCGGCCTTGGTTCGCGGCAGGGCGCGCAGCGAACGCGTTCCCCTCCGCCAAGCGGGGGCGCCTTCGATGCGGGGAAGGCCCAGATAGACGCCGAGCCCCAGCGCCGCCAAGCCGCCGGCGATCAGCCACGGCAGGTCCACGGTGCGAGGGTCGCCTTCAGGCGTTGGGCGTGCGGCGACCTGGCCGTCCGCCGGTCGCGCCGCCCGCGCCCGCCGGCGGACCGCCCGCGCCTGCCGCGTCGCCGGCCTCTGTTGCGCCGTCCGGCCCGCGCGCTCGCAGCTCCTGACGCCGCCGGGCTTCGGAGAGGTAGCCGGCCTTGAGTCCCAGCAGGCCGGAGATCTTGCGCATCACCCAGTCCTCGCGGTTCTCGATCTGGCCGTCGGCGAGCACCAAGCCCCACATCGCCTCCGCCAGCACCATCTTCTGGCCGACCGAGTAGTGCTCGCGGACCAGGGCCGTGAAGGCCCAGAGGTCTACGCTCTCGCGGCGCTCGTCCTCGGCGGCGGAGATCAGCTCGTGCGCGTCGTCGGGCTTGAGGCGGAAATGGCGCCGCACCACTTCGGCCAAGTGCTGGCGCTCGTTGGGGACGAAGTCGTCGTCGGCGTAGGCCACTTCCAGCAGCAGGGCGCAGGCCGCGACCCGCAACTCCTCCGGCGAAGGCGGCCGGGACGCCTCTTCCTCGGGCTCGGTTCGCGCGAAGAGCGACCGGAGCCAAGCGATCACGCCGGGTCCTCCGCGCCGCCGCATTCCCGGCGCACCCAATCCAAATAGGCGCCGCCGCCGTCCGCCACGTCGTGCACCAGCAGTTCCGGCACGTCGTAGGGATGAAGCTCGGCGGCGCGCGCCAAGAGCCTCGGCGCCAAGCGCCGCAACGTCTTGAGCACGATCACGGCCTCCTCCTCGCGGTGCACGCGGCCCTCCCAGCGATAGACGCTGACGGCGCCCGGAAGAATGTTCCCGCAGGCGGCGAGCCGCTCGTCCACCAGTCGGCGCACGATCTCTTCCGCGGCCTCGGTCGGCGCGGTCGCCAAGACGGTGGCGACGCCGCTGTCGCTCATGCGACGAAGACCGTCCATTCGACGAAGCGCTCGTCGTAGAAGTCGTCGATCATCGCGGCGTACCGCTCCGCCACGACGCGCCGCTTCACCTTCTGCGTCGGCGTGAGCGCCCCGTTCTCGATCGTCAGCGGCTCGCAGATCAAGCCGATCTTCTTGGGCGTCTCGAATCGGGCCAAGTTGCTCAACGCGCCGAACACTTGTTCCTCGACGTGTTGCTGGCACGCGGGATTCTCGAGCAGCTCCCGCGGCTCCCCGGCGAGGCCCGCCGTTTCTGCCCACTGCTGCAGGAAGTCCAGCGCAGGCGCGACCAGAACCGCGCAGAACTGGCGGCCCTCGCCCACGACGACGGCCTGCTCGAAGAGCGGGTTCTGCTTGAGGCGGTTCTCGATGGGCTGGGGCGCGACGTACTTGCCGCCCGACGTCTTGATGAGGTCCTTCTTGCGGTCGGTGATCGTCAGGAAGCCGTCCGCGCTCAGCTCGCCGACGTCGCCCGTGCTGAACCAGCCGTCGTCGGTCAGGACCTCGCGGGTCTGCTCCTCCAAGCCGTGGTAGCCCTTCATCACCTGCGGTCCCCGCACGAGGATTTCGCCGTCGTCCGCGATGCGGATCTCCGTGCCGGGGACCGGGCGTCCGACGGTGCCGATCCGGAAGTGGTCGAGCGTGTTGACGTTGGTCACGGGCGAGGTCTCGCTCAGGCCGTACCCCTCCAGGATGCGAATCCCCGCCCCCAGGAAGAACCGGTTGATCTCGGGCGCCAGGGCCGCTCCGCCGCTCACGAAGAACCGCAGCCGTCCGCCCAAGCCCTTGCGCAACTTCGAGAACACGAGCTTGTCGGCCACGCCGCGCCGCGCGCGAAGCCATGCGGGGGTGGTCCGGCCGGCTTCCTCCGCCAGCGCGGCTTCCCGTCCGACGCCCGCCGCCCACTTCACCAGCTTCCCCTTGAGCCCGGTGGCCCCGAGCACCTTCTGGTACACCTTCTCGTAGAGCCGCGGCACCGACGCGAGCAACGTCGGACGCAGCCGCTTGATGTCGTCGGCCACGCTGTCGATGGCGCCGTGCGTCACGTGGCAGCCCGCCGAGAAGAACAAGTAGTCGATCATGCGTTGCAGGACGTGCGAGAGCGGCAGGAAGGAGATCGTGCTGTCGTCGCTCCCGACGTGGAGGACCTGCGAGGCCGCCCACACGTTGGACGCGATGTTGTCGTGGGTCAGCATGACCCCCTTGGGCGTGCCGGTCGTGCCCGACGTGTAGATCATCGTGGCCACGTCGTCCGGGCGCGCGCACCGCGCCTTCGCCCTGAAGTCCTCCGCGGCAAGGGACGCGCCCAAGGCCAGAAAGTCCTCCCAGCTCACGACGCTCCCGGGCTGGCGGTTGCCGCCCTCCCGGCTGGTCGCGCCCCCGCTCGGGGCGTCCCTGCCGTCCGAGGCTGGCGCGCCCTCGCGCCCACGGCCCGTGCCCCCGTCTCCGGCAGCCGCGCCGTTTCCGCCGTCGAACGACACGATCTTCACGTCGCGCCCCGCGCTCGCCGCCGCCTCGCTCGCCTTCGCCACCTGCTCCGCGTCCGACGCGAACACGAGCGACGCCTCCGAGTCCTTCAGGATGTACGCCACCTGCGCCGCCGGCAGCGTGTCGTACACCGGCACCACGACGACGCCCGCGCACAGGCAAGCCCAGTCGGCCAGCGCCCATTCGAGCCGGTTCTCCGACAGAATCGCCGCCCGCGCCCCGCGCTCCACGCCGCTCTCGGCCAGCGCCCCCGCCGCCCGGCGCGCGAAGTCCTCCACCTGCGCGTAGGTCGTTTCCCCGTAGGCCGCCTGGCCGCCGAAGCGCTCGACGGCGTCCAGGAACAGCTCCGCAAGCGTGCCGCGCGGCAGGTCGGCCGGATTCGCGAAGCTTCTGGTGGGCTCAGCCATTCGCCGCGCCTCCTGCCACGGACGCCGCCGCCGCGTCCGCGCCCGTCTCCCCGGACCGCGACGCGCCGGGCGCCCCCGGAGCCGCGAGTTCCACGACGGTCTCCAACTGCAAGTCCGGCCTCATCGTGAACAGCACCGAGCAGTACTTCTCCCGCGACAGCTCGACTGCCCGCTCGGCCTTGTCCAGGTCCGCCTCGTCCAGTCCGCCGACCCGGAACGCCAGCCGCACTCCGGAGAAGCGGCGCGGCTGGCCGTCCACGCGCTCCCCTTGCGCCGCGATGTCGAGCGTCTCCAGCGGCGCCCGCATCTTCTCCAGGATCAGCTTCACGTCGATGGCCATGCACGCCGCCACGGCGGTCAGCGCCAAGTCCATGGGCGACGGTCCGCGCTTCGAGTCGCCGTCCACGACGATGCTCGGCCCGTCCGCCGGTCCGCCCTCGAACTCCAGCCCTCCGGTCCAGCGGAGCGCGACCTCTTTGTCCGCCTTCATGACTTGTCCTCCCTAGCGGCTTGGCGGCCTTGGGGCTTCAGGGCCGGCCGGGCGCCGCCTCGTTCGCCTCGACCGAGGCCTGCTCCTGCCTGCCTTTGATTTCGCGCAACGTGTCGCGCGCGTGCCTGACGTGGTCTTGCGCGTCGGGATCGGTGGGGCTCTGGGCCAGAAACGACTCCAAGTGGCTCATGGCCTCCTCTTCCTCGCCGCCGTGCAGCAGCAGAAAGGCCAGCCCGTAGTGCGCCCCGGGGGAATCCGGATTGCGCGCCAGCACGTGGCGGTAGGTCTTGATCGCCTCCTGCTCCCGGCCGGTCCGCGTGTAGGCGATGGCGATCTGCTGCAGCACGATGGGGTCGCCCGGCGACTCCTTGAGCGCGAGCCGAAACGAGGTCAGCGCGTCGTCGAATTTGCCGTCGCGCGCCAACGCCACGCCCTCTTCGTAGTAGTCGACGCGGTCGACCTTGTCGGATCCGCCGAGAATCTTGCTGAGGAAGGACATGAGCGACGATGCCGTTGCGTGTTTCCGACCCGCCTGCCGCCGGGAGCCGCCCTTCGGGGGGAGACTCGGTTCCGGAGCATGGGGGCGCCCTGCGCGCGCCCGCCGCGCGGGGCACGTGAGGAATAGTACCCGATTGCGGGACGAGTGCAACCATTCCGTTGCGAGAGGGTGTCGGGCGGCCAGTTCCCGCGGGGCCGATCCGACCGCCCCGGCGCCGTCCGGGGGGCCATGCCGGCGCCGGCCTCTCGGGCCGCGGTCGCGGCGGGCGCCCGGTGCAACGTCCGGCGTCGGCAGCCCCGCGTGCGGTCCGTCGGCCGCAGTCGTGGCGTGCGCCGGTGCAACCTTTCGGTCGCAGGTTTCGTCAAGAGAAGGGAAGGGGACGGCAAACGCGCATGCAGGAGCGCATGCGGCATCTTTAGGGAGCGAACAAGGAGGACGCCCGGCATGAGAAGCCCGACCGTTGGATACGACGCGAAGAACGCCGCCCTCATCGGCGGCTCGGCGCTGGCAGGCGTGCTGGCGACCATTGTCGTCGCGGGCCTGGGCCTCCGGAGCGGCTCGAGCCTGGAGGCCCCGGCGCACGGCGATCGAGTCGTCGTGATGTCGTCTGGGGAGACCTGGCGCTACGTCAGCACGGAGGTCTTCAGCAGGGCCCAGCGAGAAGCCATGGCTGCCCAGCGGGACAAGATGGCCGCTCAGCGGGACAAGATGGCCGCCCAGCGGGAGAGGCTGGCCGCCCAGCGCGACAAGTTGGCTGTCCAGCGGGACAGGATGGCTGTCCAGCGAGAAGCGATGGCCGCCCGGCGCGAAGCCGTGGCCGCCCGGCGCTACGAAATGGTCGAGCGCAAGTCCGCCTCGGAGCAGTTGTTCGGGACCGTCCGCCTCGCCGCCGGCCGCGACGGCGAGGTGTCCCTTCGTCACGGGTTCCTGCGGTGGGACCGCAACGAAGGAGGCTGGGGCGATCCCCTGAACGCCGTGAAGGCCGACGGCGGGTCGCAGTCGAGCGTCCGGTTCGGCCACGTCGCGCGGATCGAGCGCCTGGGCGACCAAGCGCTTGTCACGCTCAGATCCGGCGAGACCGTGCGGTTCCGCAACACCAGGACCGATGTCGGACCTTCCCTGCGCCGGCTGGTGGTCACGGACGTCGACGGCGGCCGGACCGAAATCGGATGGCGCGAAATCGAGGAAGTGAGCTTCGACCCGGCTCCCGCAGGCGCCGTTCCGCCCGCAGGTCGGCTCCACGGCACGCTGCAGACGGTCTCGGGGATGGAGTTCACCGGCTTCGTCGCCTGGGACATCGACGAGATCCTCACGTCCGACGTGCTGGACGGCGAATTTCAGGGACGCTCCTACGAAGTGCCGTTCGGCGCCGTGGCGTCCATTGCCCGGGAGGGCCTGGAATCGGTGCGCGCGACGTTGCATTCCGGCGAGGAGCTGGTGCTCTCGGGGTCCAACGACGTGAACCGCCGCAACAACGGCATCACCGTGTCCGACCCCGGGCTCGGCGCGGTCAACGTCTCGTGGGAGGACTTCGCCCTTCTGCGCTTCCACGCCCCTGCCGTCGAGATGACCGTCCATGACTTCGACGGCGGCCGGCCTCTCGTCGGGACGGTGACCACGGCGTCGGGCGGGACGGTCTCGGGCCGGATCCGGTGGGACGCCGACGAGACCTGGAGCTGGGAGACGCTGGACGGCTGGGCGGGCGAGACCGAGTTCGAGATCGAATTCTCGAAGATCGCCGGCATCGCCAAGGTGGGCGACGGCGCCGCCGTGACGCTCCGCGACGGCCGGGTGTTCCATCTGGAGCGCTCCAACGACGTGGGACGCGGCAACCGGGGCGTCGTGGTCTCGCCCGAAGTCGACGGCGTGAACCTCTCCGTGAAGGTTGCCTGGAAGGAGTTCCTGGAACTGCTTCTGGAGGGATAGAGGGGGCGGGAGGATCAGAGCCGGGGCCGGGCGCCCGGACGGCGGGGCGGGCGGGCCGGGCGTCTGGGACCGTTGCGGGCGGCAGCGCCCCGGCTCGCTCGATGACGGCTTGATGACGTCCGTGTCCTAAACACTGGAAGGACTTGGGCCGTCTCCCCGCGTGGACGGCTGGACCGCTGGACGCCGGTGGACGAAAAGCGGCCCGTGTGGCCATCTCCCCGCGTGGACGCGTCGTCTCGACGGCGCCGTGATGGTCGCCCACAACCTGCCGTTCGATTCGAGGATGCTGCGCTGCGAGTTCGATCGCATCGGCGTGAAGGTCGACCTGGGCAGCGGGCTGTGCACGCTCCGCGAGACGCGCCAGAAGCTCCAGATCGCCTGCGAGGACAGAAACATTCCTCTGTTGTCCGCCCACCGCGCCCTGGCCGACGCCCGGGCGACTGCGGAACTCGCGAAGCGGCTCTGGCGCACGCGGTGGAACCGAAGCCCCGATCCGGTGAGCGTCGGGCACGTGGCTCGGGCGCCCAGTCGGCGCACCGTGCGCCGCGGCCTCGTCGACGCCGGCACGAGTCCCATGCACCGGGTCGTGTCGCGGTCTCGCTATCCGCCCGGCGACGAGCGGATCTGCGCCTACTTGGACGCCCTCGACTGGGTGCTCGACGACGGCGTCATCGACCGCGCCGAGCGCGCCGAAATCGAGGCCTTGGCGCAGGACTGGGGCATCCCGGACGAGGAGCGCCAGAAGGCCCACAGGGCCTACTTCGACTGCATCGTCGCGGCCGCCGAGCGCGACGGCGTGGTGAGCCCGGCCGAGCGTCGGCTCATCGCGCGGATCGCCGCCCAGCTGGAGCTGGCCGACGCGAAGATCCCGGCCGCGACGCCGCTGGCGAGCCCAGCGAATCTTAAGCCGGGCGACCGGGTGTGCTTCACGGGCACGGCTGTCGTGCACGGCCGGACTTGGCCGCGGGCCCGCCTGGAAGAAGTCGCATGTGCCGCCGGCTTGGTCCCCGTGGCGACCGTCAGCAAGCGCGGATGCGACATGCTGGTCGCCGCCGACGTGGCGAGCCGGTCCGGCAAGGCGCGCACGGCCCGCCGATGGAACAAGCCGGTGGTGTCCGTCGCCGACTTCCTGGCGTGGGCCCGGCCCGAGTGAGCGCCTCGTCGTCCGCCACGGACGAGGCGGAGTCGGCAACGCTCGCCGGCTCGCAGGGTCGTCCGGCGGCCCGACCCGAGCGCCCGCCCTACGAGCAGCAATCCGTGCCCGTCGTGGCGTTGGAGCAGATGGCGCCGTTGACGTAGCACGTGTGGCAGGCGGCCTCGCACAGGCGGGCGTCGGCGGCGACGGCCTCGGACAGGGAGTCGCCCAGACGGGCGCTCGGGAAGTCCAGCAGGATCGGGCAGGCGTAGACGCCGTCGGCCGTGACCAGCCGGGCGCGCGTGCACAGGAGCTGCTCGATGTCGTAGCCGCACAGCATCTCGTGCGTGATCCGCTCTTCGGGAGCGTAGCCGCGAGTGCGCTCGGCCTCTTCGCCGATGAGCAGGGGCGGGAGGATCTTCAGCCGGGGATCGGTGTATCCCGCCGCGGCAAGGGCGCTCCGAAAGGCGCCGAGAACGGCGGGCGCCTCCTCGTCGGGCCAGTTCTGCATGGCGGTGACGATCGGGCGAAAGCCGGCGTGGACCAGACGCCCGATCCCCTCCATGGTCCGGGCGAAGGCGCCGTCGCCCCGGATCGCGTCGTTGGCGGCCGCCGTCGGCCCGTCCACGCTCACCCGAAGCTCCAAGGCGTGGTCCGCGTTGCCGGCGATCTCCCGCAGCGCTTCCACCCGCCGGGGCGCCAGCAACGTTCCGTTCGTCAGCACGGTGGCGGTCCCGTACTGGAGCGCGTCCGCCAGGATGTCCTCCATGGCGTGGTGCATGAACGGCTCGCCGCCGGTGAAATAGTATTCCTTGACGCCCATCCCGGCCGACTCGATCAGCGCGTCGCGCACCATCCGGCGCGACATGAACCAGAAGGCATGATTGTCCGGCGCGCACGAAATGAAGCAGTGGCGGCAACGCAGGTTGCACACCGTGCCCGCCACCTGAAACCACAGCTGGTCGAGCGCCGCGAGCGGCACGGCGGGGAAGGACGCGCGGTCGGCCTCCGCGGAGCGCCGCCGGTCGGCCGAGCGGCCGTCGAGAGCCGGACCGGCGCAAGCCGTCGGCCGCGTCGCCGCGGCGCTGGGAAGCATCATGGCGGACAACCTTTCGCTGGAGCGTCCCCGTGGCAACCGACGAGAGACCGGCCCGCGCCGTCCTGCGTTAACGTTCGCCCATGCGATTCGCCACGATCAATCCGGCCAACGGGGAGCTCCTGCGCGAGTATCCGTTTCTTGCGGCCGCCGATCTGGAATCCGCGGTCGAGAAGGCGGCCGGAGCGCAGCGGGAATGGGCGTCGGTCCCGGTCGAGGAGCGGGCGCGCCTCGTGGGCGGCGCCGCCGAGATTCTGCGCGCTCGGGAGAGGCCGCTGGCCGAGATTGCCACGCAGGAGATGGGCAAGCCCATCGGAGAGGCCGTCGCCGAGGTGCGAAAGTGCATGCTCGCCTTGGAGTACTACGGCGAACGCGGCCCGGCCTTCCTGCAGGATCGTCCCGCCGAGACGGGCGCGCCGGGGAGTTGCGTGACGTTCCAGCCGCTGGGGCTGATCCTGGCCATCATGCCGTGGAACTTTCCGTACTGGCAGGTCGTGCGGGCCGCCGCGCCGGCCTTGGTCGCGGGCAACGGCGTGCTGCTGAAGCATGCGCCGAACGTCCCCTACTGCGCCGTCCAGATCGAGGAGGTCTTCCGCGCCGCCGGCCTGCCGGAAGGCTTGTTCGCGAACCTCTTCGTCGACGTCGGCGCCGCCGGGGCGCTGATCCGCGATCCGCGGGTGCAGGGCGTGACGCTGACCGGCAGCACGAGGGCGGGACGCGCCGTCGCCGCCATCGCGGGCTCGGAGGCCAAGACGTGCGTGCTGGAACTGGGCGGAAGCGACCCCTACGTGGTCCTGGAGGACGCCGACTTGGAGCGCGCGGCGGACGCCTGCGTGGCGGGCAGGCTGGTCAACGCCGGACAGAGTTGCGTGGCGGCCAAGCGCTTCATCGTGCACGAGGCGGTGGCGGACGCGTTCACGGAGGCTGTGGTGGGGCGGATGGCTTCCGTCCGCGTGGGCGAGCCGATGGCGGCTGCGACCGACGTCGGTCCCTTGGCGCGCCAAGACCTGCGAGACCTGCTGGCCGACCAAGTCGCCCGCAGCGTGCAGGCCGGAGCGCGAGCGCTGCTGGGAGGGGAAGCGCCCGACGCGCCCGGCTGGTACTACGCGCCCACCGTCCTGGCGGACGTCGGTCCGGGCATGCCCGCCTACGACGAGGAGATGTTCGGGCCGGTCGCGTGCGTTGTGCGCGCCGGGTCGGAAGAGGAAGCGCTTCGCGTCGCCAACGACACGCCCTACGGTCTCGGCGCCGCCGTCTTCACCCGCGACTTGGCCCGGGGCGAACGGATCGCCCGCACCGGCATCGAAGCCGGGATGTGCTTCGTCAACGACTTCGTCAAGTCCGATCCCCGCCTGCCCTTCGGCGGCGTCAAGGCCAGCGGCATCGGCCGCGAACTGTCCGAATTCGGCGTCTACGAGTTCGTGAACGTGAAGACGGTCGTCGTGGCATGAATTGACAGATTCTGCCCAGAATCTGTCCAAACGGGCCGATTTCGACGCGTTTCCGACTCAAAGTCGATGCCGCAACGTCCGTAGCGCGACAAATTCACTGGGAATTTGTCACGGAATCTGTCCGAGCCCGCCGGGCCCGTGTGGGCCATTTCCGACGACTCGTTTGCGCGAGCGGCTTGGAGGAGGGCCGGCCGAGCCCCATGTGGGCCAGTTGCAGGCCCAGTCGCACGAGCCCGGTCCGCGCCTGTCGGCGTGTTTGGCCACGACGGGCGCTGTCGATGTATTGCGAGGCGAACGCCATCGTGGCGGATCGGGACCGTCCGACGGACCCGCGTGTCCACGGAGGGGCGTTGCCGAATTTCGACTGCACGGAGAAGCCCCAATGAACAAGCGCGCGTCGATGGCCGACCTCTGCGGGCTGGGCTTGAGCGCGATTCTTGCGATCGCATGGCCAGCCTCCGGCGAGGCTCAGGAGACGTTATACATCCCGGGGGATCCGGGGAAGCCGCCGTCGGCATTCGTTGGCTTCAACTACGGGGGGGCGCTTGGGGGCCATCCGAGCGTTCATTCCGTCAACAAGTGCTCTCCGGCCGATCTGGCCGGCCTGCGCGTGGGAGACGTGATCCTGGTCTTCGACGGGCAGGACACGAGGGATGTGCCCCTCTTCCGGGACAGTTCTAGAGAGCCGGGGACGGTGCATGTCATGACGGTTCGCCGCGGGGAGGAAACGATCGAGATTGTCTTGACGAGCACGGAGCCGCTGGCCAAGGACGAGAAGCCGGCGGATCGTTGCGAAGAGGGCAAGCGACCGTCCGGCTGACGCGTCGCGCGGCCGTCGCGACTGCGTGGTTGCGGCCCGCATGCGCGGCGGCCGCGTTTCTCGGCGCTTCTTGCGATGCCGGGCAACGGGCCGACCCCGGCCATGTTCGCGTGGACACGTTGGCTGGTGGACGCATGCTGGTGTCCATTCCGGATCGCGGTCCCTACGATGCGGACGGCGGGTTGCGCTTGGCGGAGACGTTGCGCCTCGGAACGGGAGACCAAGCCCCGAACATGTTCGCGGACGTCTTCTCGCTGGCGGTCGACGGGCGCGGCGCCATCTACGTCGCGGACGGAGGGGGAGCCAAGGAGGTGATCGCGTTCGATGGCGCGGGGAACTTCGCGCGGCGCTTCGGCCGGCAAGGCGACGGGCCCGGAGAATTCCGGTACCGCCAAGTCGGCATCTTGGCCGCGTGGCAGTCCCCGGATCGTCTGTGGGTCGTCGATGGAGGATCCCTGGCCTTGATCGATACGGCGGGGAGCCCGCTTGGCGCGGCATTTCGCCGGCTTGGCGCGACTCTGCCGGAGGCTCCGGGCGCCGATGCCGCGGGGTACGCCTACGTGCGGAAGATCGAGTTCGACCTTGCTGCCCTGTTTGGCGGCCGGCCGCAGGACGGGCTCCGAGAACATCGGGTGACCTACCGCATCGACCGGTTCCGCTTGTCGCCGGCGGGAGACGTGGTTCTTGACGGCAGCCTGGACCTGGGCGAGTGGACGTGGACGGTCCGGGTCGCGAACCGCGACGGGCTGTCCGAGATGGAGCCGTTGCCGTTCCAGCCGGATCTGGTCTGGACGGTGGCGCCGAACGGGGCCGTCTGGGTTGCGGACCGGTCCGAGTATCGGTTGCACGAGCTGACGTTCGCCGGAGACACGGTTCGTACCCTGGAGCTGCGACGGGCGCCGGCGCCGCTGGACGGCCCCGAACGCGACAGCGTGGCGACGCGCTTCGGATTCGATCCGGGCGACTTGCCGGCCCTTCGGTCGGCGATGGACCGCGTGGACGCCGGGCCGGACGGCCTTCTTTGGGTGCGCAACATGTTGGCGGACGGCAGTCACGCCTGGGACGTCTTCGATGCGTGCGGCCGCTACCTGGGGAACGTCCAGCCGGGGATGCGTCTCGACGACGATCCCGTCGTCGCCGGCCCGGACGGCACGTTGCTGGGCGTCGTCAAGGACGAAATGGACATCGAGCACGTCGTGCGGTTGGCGCTCCGAACGCCGGACGGATCGCCGGTTGCGCCGCCGCCCTGCTGAACGACGTCTGCCGACTTCAGCGCCTTCGACATGCGGCCCCGCGGCCGCGGACCGCCGCGCCGACGTTTCTGCCTTGGGCAAGGGCGAACATTCTGCTTTCGGCAAGGGTGAACATTTCTAGATTGGCGCCGCGCGAACCCGGTCCGCGCCCGCCGCCCGAAGCATCTCGGCCTCCATCTCTTGGGCGCTCCGCATGGCGCTCAGGTCCAGCTCGAAGTCGGGAACGGGACCGGGCCGCAACTTGGCCTTGAGTTCGCGGATTTCTCGGGGGGACAGGTCCAGCCCGGCCAAGTCGCCGTCCGACAGGAACGCTCGGCCGCCGGCGCGCTTTCGGCCGGCGGGCTCGGCCTTGCCGCGAGCCTCCTCGGAGACCGCCGAGACCGCCGAGTCCTCCGAGTCCTCCGGGTCCTCCGGGTCCTCCGGAAGAGTCCGGGCTGCGATTCCGTCTTCCTCCACGGCGACGAGCTTCGACAGCGCGGCCATCTCGCCCCTCGACAGGCGCTCGCCCGCCACCTGGTAGTCGATCCACGCCTCGTAGCTCAGCGGCGCGACGCGCCTGACCATGGCCGCCATGACGCGGCCGAACTCCTGGATCTCCCATTGGGCGTGCGGGTCCACGCGAAGCGTCAGGAAGTGCAGCAGGTTGTGCAGGTCGATCTTCCAGTACCACTGCGTGTACGTCGAAAGCGGCAGATCGATGCGCGCCAGCTCTCGGGCCACGTCCTCGCCGACCAGCCAGCGATAGTCCGCGCTCGCCTGGTCGCGCGTCTCGCCCCAGCGCCGGACGGCTTCCTCGTACAGCTCGGACGAAGGCCGGACGCCGGCTTCCTCCAGCCCCGGCAACGCCGTTTGCGCGGCCCGGTCCTTCGCTTCCAGTCCGGGCAACGCCGTTTGCGCCGCCCGGCCCTGCTTGTTGGCGGCGCTCTGCAACGCGAAGTGGTCCCCTTGGGGCTCGTAGAACACCAGCGGCATCAGCGAATACCGCCCGCTGTACTCGTTGACCGACGCGGTGCGGTGGCGAATCCACTGGCGCGCCACGAAGATCGGCATGGCGCAGTGGAACTTGAACTCCACCATCTCCGACGGCGTCGTGTGGAGGTGGCGCCGCAGGTACCGCAGCAGGCCCCGCGTCCGCGACACCTTGCGCGTTCCGTGTCCGTAGCTGACCCGCGCCGCCCGCTCGACCGCCTCGTCGCCCCCCATGTAGTCCACGAGCGCCACGAACCCGTGATCGAGCACCGGAAAGTACCCGCCCAGAATCTCTTCGGCGGCAGGGCTCGTGGGGCGCCGCGTTTCGCTCACGGCCGCCAGCCCCCGTCCGGTCTCTTGTCCGCGGCCCTCACGCGGACGGCGCTCACGCCCGGCTCCGCCCGTCGGCGCCGCCTCGCGTCGGGTCGTCCGTCCACGGCCCTCGCGCCGACGTTGCTCACGCCCAGCTCCGTCCGTCGGCGCTGCCCCGCGTCCGGTTCTCCGTCTACGGCTCTCACAGCGCGACGCGGATTGCCCACAGGTCGGGGAAGGCCGGCTGGTGCAGCGTGGTCTTGAGGTACGCGGCGCCCTGGGAGCCGCCGGTGCCCGGCTTGGTCCCGATGGTGCGCTCGACCATCTTGACGTGCCGGTAGCGCCATTCCTGCACGCCCTCGTCCAGGTCGACCAAGCGTTCGCAGAGGCCGGTGAGTTCGGGGTCTTCCCGGTAGATGCGGACGAGTTCGGCCTGCACGGTCTCGTCGGGCGCGGTGGGGAGGGCGGGATCGCGCGCCAGCGCGGCGGCGGGGACGGCGCAGCCGCGGGCGGCCAGGAAGCGAAGGAAGCGGCTCCAGAGGGAGGGCTCGGCCAGTCGTCGCTCCAAGCGCCGGCGCTCGGCCGACCCGGCGGGGAATCCGCGCAGGACGCCCGGCCGCTTGCGCCCCAGCACGAGCTCCAGCTCCCTGAACTGGGCGGACTGGAAGCCGCTCGCGGACTCCAGGCGGTGCCGGAAGGAGTCGAAGTCGACGGGCGTCATCGTCTCCAGGACGTCCAGTTGTCCGACGAGCGTCTTGAGGACGGTGAGCACGCGCTTGAGCCCCTTGGCGGCCCGGTGGCCGTCCGCGCCGTCCAGATGCGCGCCGACCGCGTCCGTCTCGTGGAGCAGGACCTTGAACCACAGCTCGTAGACTTGGTGGATGACGATGAAGAGCAGCTCGTCGTGTTCCTCGGGGGAAGACGCGGGGCGCTGGAGCGACAGCAGCTCGGGCAGCTGGAGGTAGCTCTGGTAGGTGACGAAGCCTTGGTGATCGCTCATCCGCCGTTCTCCGTTGGAGATGTCGCGCCCGCGCCCGGCCCGGGCTACCTTGACGCGGCCGGGTTTCCGCCCCGGCGCGCCTGCCCGCGCAGGAAACATACTCGCGCCGGCGGCGGCCAAGCGCGGCCCGGCCCCGCCAAGCCCCCCAAACGGAGAAGAGCGACACGATGAGCAAATCCTGGCTTCTGGCCGCAGGACTCCTTCTTCCGGCCGTCCCGGCGGACGCCCTGGCGCAGCCGGGCCGCGGCCCCGTGACGTCGGAGCGCCGAGCCGAGATGCAGGCCCGGCAGGCCGAGGCGCTGCTGGCCGACATGCAGGCGGAGCGTCCGATCGAGGCGCTCAACTCGGTGTGGATCGAGGAGCTGACCTGGATGGAGGTCCGCGACGCGCTGCGCGACGGCAAGACCACGGCGATCGTCGCCACGGGCGGCATCGAGCAGAACGGGCCGTACTTGGCGACGGGCAAGCACAACTACGTCCTGGCCGGGGCGTGCGAGGGGATCGCTCGGGCGCTGGGCGACGCGCTCTGCGCGCCGGTCGTGAAGCTGGTGCCGGAAGGCGGCATCGACAATCCGACGGGCCACATGCGCTATCCGGGCACGATCAGCCTGCGCGAAGAGACCTACCGGGCCGTGCTGGAGGACGTGGCCGGCAGCCTGCGCGCGCACGGCTTCACGAACATCGTGCTCATCGGCGACAGCGGGGGCAACCAAGCCGGAATGGCGGCCGTGGCCGAGACGCTCAACGCCCGCTGGGGCGGGACCGCGCGCGCCCACTACGTGCCCGAGTTCTACCGCTACCGGGAGGTGCACGAGTGGATGAACGCCGAGCTCGGCATCCACGAGACCATGAACGAGGGCATTCACGACGACTTCGTCATCACGGCGATCATGATGACCGAGAATCCCGAGACGGTGCGCCACGCCCAGCGCGTGAAGGCGGGCAAGGCGTCGATCAACGGCGTCAGCATCGCCGACGAGGCGGCGACCGTCGAGACGGGCAGGAAGCTGCTTCAGTACCGCGTGGACCGCACGGTGGAGGCGATCCGCAAACGACTCTCCGAGGAGGAAGAAAGATGAGGAAGGAAAGGGAAATGCCGAAGCGGCGCGGGCCGAGCGTGCTGGCGGCCTTGCTGGTCGCGGCGCTGGTTGTCGCAGGGGCCGCGATGGGCGCGCCCCGGAGCGCGGCGGCGCAGGAGGCGGGACCTGGACTGATCGAAGTCGGCGCCGAGGCGCCGGACATCGCGTTGACGGGGGCCACCCGGCACGGCGTGCTGCGCGACAGGGTCCGGCTGAGCGACTACCGGGGCGAGACGGTCGTGCTCGCGTTCTTCTTCCGAGTCCGAACACGCGGCTGAACGGTTCAAATGAGAGCGTACCGGGATCAGTACGCACAACTGTTCAACGACGGAAGAAACGTGGTCGTGCTGGGCATCTCCAACGACTCGCCCGAAGAACTGGCCTCCTGGCTCAAGGACGAGGACTTCCCGTTCGTGTTCGGCAGCGACGCCGAGAACGACGGCGCTTCCTACGCGGCCTTCGGCGGCGGCCTGCGGGACAACAACATGGTCGACAGCCGGGCCGTGATCGTGGTCGGACCCGACGGACGGGTCGCCAAGGTGATTCCCCGCTTCAACCAAGTGGACCCGGCCGCCTACGAAGAGCTGGCCGAGGCCGTGGACGCCGTGACGCCCGAACCCGAAGAGGGCGGCGCGCCTTGAGGGCGGGGTCCTAGCTCCCGGCCAGCAGCGCTTCGACCGCGCCCAGGAGGTCTTGCTCCGGGCCGACCCCGGTGAAGGCGACCGCCCCGTCCGAGTCGAGCAGGACGACGACGGACGTGGAAAGGGCGCTGTAGGCCCGGACGGCTTCGCCGGCGGCGTCGTAGACGAAGGGGAAGGCCGGCTCGTGCGCGTCCACGTGGCGTCGCACCCGCCTCCTCGACTGTCCCACGGCCACCGCCACCGCCACGACGGCCAGGCGGTCGGAGAACCGCTCGTGAATCTCGTCCATCTGGGGCTCCAGCGCTTCGCAGTTCTCGCACCAGGACGCCCAGAACTCCAGCAGCGCCGCCCGCTCGCCGATCACAGCGGAAAGGGACAGGGCATTGCCGTCGAGGTCCTCGACCTGCGCGTCCGGGGGCGCCGAGCCCAGCGGCGGGCCCACGCCCGCGCTGTCCTGCGCGGCCAGCGGCGCGGTCCGGGCCGGAGAGAGCGCGGCCGCCGTGCAGACGGCCAGGAACGCGAGAACGACTTGGCGGCGCGAACTCATCGGCGTGCTACAGGCTCGAGCTCATGGGCGCGCTACGGGCGTGAGTCATGGCGCGCTACGGGCGAGTCATCGGCGTGCTACAGGCTCGAGTTCATGAGCGCGCTACGGGCGTGAGCCCGGTGGGGTTGCCGGACCACGGACCTTCGCTTCCCACGGCGAGGAGCCATGCACCCAACACGACTCGGCGCGGACAGACCTTCGCATGGCGGCACGACGCAACATGATCGACGAACATAACCGTCACGCCGCCGGAAACGCGCGAGCGGCGTCCAAGAAGCGCGAGCGGCGTCCAGCGAGGCACGGCCAGCATCAGCTCGCGGGAGTGACCGCCTTCGGTCGGTCGTGCCGAGGCCGCATGGCCGGACGGTGCGGCGGCAGGTCCGGCCCCTCACAGGCTGAAGCCGGCCTTGACGAAGTAGTACTCGGCGACGCCCAGCATGACGACGCCGGCGGCGCGCTTGGCGACGGTCGTCCACCGGCCGGACTTGGGGAGCCGGGCGAGGGCGCCGGACGAGAGGCCCACGGCCGCCAGGAGCGCGGTCATTCCCAGCGAGAACGCGAAGAGGTAGGCGAAGCCGAGGAAGCCGGCTTGCGTGGCGGCGACCCAGGCCAGGACGGTGGCGAACGCGGGGGCGCCGCACGGGGCGGCCACGACGCCGGAGGTGGCGCCCAGGACGAAGACGGCGCCGTACGAGCCGCCTTCGCGGCCGCCCGCCCAGCGCAGGAGGCGTTGCGGCACGCGGACGGGGACGACGTCGAGCATGGCCAAGGCGAAGAGGACCAGCAGGTTGCCGATGGCCAGAAGAGCCCACGGGCTGGCGCTCACGGCGCCGAAGAGCGAGCCGGTCAGGCCGGCGACTAGGCCGAGGACGGCGTAGAGGAGGGCGAGGCCGACGACGTAGGCCGCGGTCAGGCCGACGGTGCGGCGCCACGGCTGTGCTTCCTTGGCGGTCCCCGAAATCACGGACGCCGTGATGGGGATCATGGGGTAGACGCAGGGGGTGAAGCTGGTCAGCACGCCGAAGCCGAACAGGACGGCGAGGGCCAGCAGGGGACTCGCGGCCAGCGTGTCGGAGAGACCGGCGGCCTCGGCTTGGAAGGCGGTGGTCACGGGCGAGGCTCAACCGCGGGGGAATCGCAGCGACGGGTTGGCCAAGGCCTCCCGGGCTGTCTGCCTTACCCAGCCGACAAGGACCGGCTCCGCGATTCCCCGGGCGCGCACCGCGCCCTCGCTGCGCGCCAACTCCTCGACGAAAGCGCCGACGACCGGATCGTCGAGCAAGACGCCGATCGCAATCGCCGACCGCAGCACCTGGACCTTCGCGCGCTCGGAAGACGACTCCGCCAAGAACGGCCGCTCCAGAGCCCGAATCGTGCAATCGATGATCGTCGCGCGTACGTCGTCGTTGATCGCCGACGCATCCAGGTCGGCGACGAAGTGGGCCAGCGTCTCGAGCGCGACGCCGTACTGCGCGTCGCCGATCTCCGACGGCGCCAGCGTCAGCGTGCGCAGCACGCCGCGAAGGGCCGGTTCGCCCAGCTCCAGCAACGCGTCGATTGACTCCATCCGCCACGAGCCGGGGAGCATGAATTCCGGTTCGGGGCCGTCCCACGCCGGGTCGTACCGCTGGGCGATCCCATAGACCTCGTCCGCGTTGCTCCGTGGGAAGAGCGCCAGCGCCCGCACCGCCACCGTGTCGCCCGCCCAGGCGATGAAGGCCACGTCCGTCAGCAATTCCGCCAGCTGGTACTCGTCGTCCAAGACCCTCTCCTCCGGCGCGCGCCGGGCCTCGCGCACGACTGCGTCGACCAACGCCTCGCGCAAGGCAGAGCTCCCCGCCGCTGCGCGGCTCCGGTCGAACTCGGGCAATCCAGGAGCAATGCGGCGATAGGCCTCGAGCGCCTCCATCACGCGCCAGCCGTCCTCGCTCCGGAAGTCCTGTTCCGGGGCCGTGTCGCCGGGCCGCCATGGACGAGCGCCGGCCAAGCCTCCGCCGGCGCTTTGACGCACCCTCGCGATCCACCTTGGGTTCGTGATGCCGCGGGCGCGGACAGCGTCGGCGCTGGCCGCCAGCTCCGCGATCGTCGCCCGGACTCCCTCGTCGTCGAGCAGCATCCCCAGCTGCACTGCGGAGACCAGCGTGGCGACCGGGGTCATCGGCGCCGACGGAGATCTGTCCGCGGGGAACGGCCTCTCCAACGCCGAGACCACGTGACCTCGCACCGCCGCCCGGGTCTCACGGTCCAAGGCTTCCGGCCCGCGTTCGGCGACGAAGTACGCCAGCGCCCGGAGCGCAGGGCCCCGCGCCTCTTCGCGAAGCTCTTCCGACGCCAGCGCAGCCACGACCCCCAGCAAGGCCGGCTTGCCGAGCCCAAGCAGAGCCTCGTACACGCCCCGCCCGCCCAGCGGAAACAGCCTGCCGGTCCTCGGGAAGCGCACAAGGGCGGGAATTGCGATCGTGTCGCCTGCCCGGGCGATTTCCTCGACCGCCGCCACAAGCTCTTCCCGGCCCCACCACCCTAGCTGTCTCTCTCGCGGGGCCCGTTGCATCTCTTGAATCACGGCCTCCGCCAGCGCCCGGCGGAGGTCCGGGCTCCGTTGCTCCAAGGGAATGAGGAGGTACGCATCCAGAGCCGCACGGGTCCTGCGGTGGTCGCCGCTCCGAAAATCCTTCGCCAGAGCCGCTTGCGACGCCTCTTCCTGCGCCGCCGCCCCCGCGCTCGCCGCCAGCAGGACCGCGCAGACGATCCAGGCCCGCCCTCGGGCCGGACGCCGTCGCCCCGCCGTCGCTCCGCCGCGGAAGAGGAACATGGACGGCGGGCCCTACTCGCGAGCCCGCGGCCAGGGCGGACGCGGATCTTCGAGCTGTTCCTGCGCCTCGCTCCGAATCCAGGCGATCCACCGCGGATTGGTCACGCCCCGGAGGCGCACGGCGGCGTCCGTGGACGCAAGCGCCTCGATCGAAGTCCGTGCCTCCGGGTCGCCCAGCAACAGCCCCAGCCGGATTGCGGAGACCATCGCCCACACCGGCGTGAACTCCAGCGACCAGCCCGGCCCGTGCGGGTTGAGCGTGCGGACTGCGTGGTCGACCATTTCTCGGTACGACTCGCCGTCGAACGTGTCGGCGCCGAGATGGTCGACCAAGTACGCGAGCGCGTCGAGGGCGCGACGGTAGACGTCTTCGCGGGCGTCGGGCGACGAGAGCGCCCCGAACGCCCAGCGGAGCGTCGGCTCCGCCATTTCCAGCAGAGCCTCGTACGCGTCCCAGCCTCCGGTGGACCGCACCAGCGCAGGAATCGCCACGGGGTCGCCCGCGCGACCGATCTCCAAGACCTCGTCCTCCAGCACAATCGACTGGAAGCCGCGCAGGGCCTTCGCCTTCGGGGGACGGTCCATCTCGGCGAGAACGGCGTCCACCAACGCTCGGCGCAGAGCTGGCGAGCGCATCTCCACGGGAATCCGGCGAAGCGTCGTGCCCGCGTCGACCATGCGCTCCCTGTCGCCGCTCGCCAAGTCCCGTTCCAAGTCCGCGTGGGGCCGCGGGTCGGCCAGCCCCTCGCGGGCAACCCGGCGGACCTCGTCGACCCTGCTGTCCCCGACGCGGGCGCGGACATCGTCGGCGGCCAGCTCCTCGATGCCGATGCGGGCGCGGACGGCGTCGGCGTCGGCGGCCAGCTCCTCGATCGCGGCTCGCGCTTCCGGGTCGTCGAGCAGCACGCCCGCCTTCACGGCCGAAACGAGCGCTTGGCCGCCGTCCCATGGATCGCCGCCGCCGGGTGGGAAGAGCGCGAGCGGGTCCGCCAACGTCCGAACCACGCGGTCGCGCAACGCCGAATAGGTCTCTTCGCTGAAGTCGCCGACCGGCCAGCAGGCGGCGAAGTAGGCCAGGGCTTCCAGGGCATACAGAGTTGTCCGGCTGTCCAGCTCGTTGGACGCCAGCGCGTCCAGCACCTCGCGAAGCGCCGGTTCTCCCAAGATCAGCAATGTCTGGTAGGCTCTTTGCAGACCAGGCCAGGTATCGCGGGTGTGCGGGAAGAGCGCCAGCGCCGGGGCGACGACTGCGTCGCCCTCGCGTCCGATTTCGGCGGCCGCGAGGACCAACCTCTCGATATCGCGTTCGCCGCGCCCGCCGCTGGCGGCTCCGCCCTTCATTGCATGGACGAGCGCGTCCGCCACGGCCTTGCGCAGGTCGCGGCCCTGCTCCGCGACCGGAATGCCCAGGACCGCTGCCGCGGCGTCGGACACGCGTTCGCCGTGCCCGCTCTGGAGCGCCCGCACCAAGTGCGCCTGCAGTTCGTCGTCCTGGGCCTGCGCGCCCGCCGCCATGGCCAGCCAGCCTGCGAAAGCGCAAGCCCGCCAGCTCGGTCGGCAGTTCAAACCGCGTCTCCGCTGCCGCCCGTCTTGCGGCCTCCCCGGCTTACATGTGCCTTCGTGGCGCGTCTCGCCCGTCCCGCTCTTCGAGGAGCGCGGCGGCGTCGGCGCGGACGCATGGCGGACTACCGGAGCGTGGCCAAACCGAGCTACTTGCCGCCGCGCGGCTTGGCTTTGCGGCCGGTGCTGCCGCCGCGGGCTGGAGGCGACTGGCTCGTGCGGCCCCCTGCGCCCCCGACGGTCGAACCGGTCGTGCCTGGACGGGGACGGTAGGACGGCGCGTCGGAGCCGGGGTCGCGGGCGCCGCGGCGGTAGCCCTCGCCGGCCACGACGCGGCCGCGCTCGCTGCGCGGACGGACGTCGACCTGGACGGGCACGTAGCCGTAGCCTCCGCTCCACCGGCCGCCGTAGTAGTAGGCGCCGGGGCCGTAGCCGTAGCGGGAGCCCCAGAAGGGCGAATAGCCGTAGTATCCGCTGTAGCCCCAATAGAACGGATCGTATCCGAAGTGACCGAACCGTCCGCTGGCATGGGCGCTCCGTTCCCACGCGGCGCCGTCCGGCGCGTCGGCGGGCGCCCCGTCGTTCAGGGAGAAGTGTTCCGGGAAGGAGACGGCGACCACGACGTCGATCACGTCGTCCTCGACGCCTTCGGCCTCCAGGCGCAGCAGGTCGCCGGCGTCCAGGCCGCGGAACTCCTGGCCGACTTCGGCCACCCAGGCCGCGACGGCCTTGGCGTGCACGTTGCGGCTCGCGTCCACGACGTCGGCGACTGCGATCGAGTTCCGGGTGCGCGCGTTGGGCGCCCCGGCGCCGAAGATGGGAGTTCTGGGCGCGCGAGCGCCGCCCGCCTCCTCCAGCACGCGGTCGTCGGCGCGGCGGTACCAACGCGACCATGCCATGGTCGTGCCGTTGACTTCCGTCGCTCGCACGTCGAGCCAGCGCCCCCGCTCGGGGCTGGAGATGATGCCCGTGGTGCGCCGCCCGGCCTCGCCGTCGCACGCCATGTCCGACACCGTGTAGATCCGCTTCTGGTCGTCCGAGAACCAAGCCGCTTCGTCGCCGCGGCAGTCCTCTTGCTCCACGGCGTGGGGCTGTCCGTCCGTCCGGAAGGGCTCGCGATAGGCGATCTCGCCGTCCAGGACGGTGATCATCTCCATGCCCTCGCGGCCTTCGACGAAGCACAGGACCCCGTCCGTCGCCGCGTCCTGGGGCTCCCAGCATCCCAAGTAGGGCGCCCAGCCCTGGCTATTGCCGAGCGGCTGCGCGTGCGCGGCCTCCGCGCTTCCCACCGCCAGCGCCGCCGACCCTGCCAGCGCCGCCCATCCTGCCAGCGCGGCCAGCGCCGCCAGTCCTCGCATCCGGGTCCGTCGATTGCCGTTCATTGACTCGGTCCTTTCGTTGTCGAATTGCATGTTTGATCTCCCCTTCAAAGCTAGAACCGCACCGCGATGCCGGCGCTGGCCTGGAAGCCCGCCAAGTCCAGGTCCGCGAACCCCGTGAAGTCCGGCTCCACCGATCCGCTCGCGAAGGCGTACCGGGACTCGGCGGTCAGCATGACGTTGCGATGGATGCCCACTTCGACGCCGGCGCGCACATGGACCGTGGGCGCCGTGCCGCTCGCGCGAAAGTCGTCGCGGAAGATGTCGAGGTCCTCGGCGTCCACGAACTCGCCGTACTGCTGGAACCGGTACCGGACGACCCCGCCGGACACGCCCGCGTAGGCGTTCCACCGCCGCGGGATGTAGGCGAACCGGCCGACGCCTCTGCCCCGGGGCCAGAGAAACGCCTTGACGCCGACGGTCAAGGGATGGATGGCGAACTCGGTCGTCTGGGCGATCGGAAGATCGTCCTCTCCCACGTAGTTCCGGAACTCCGAGATCGCCGTGGTCACGGACCGGCCCGCCATGAACGTCGCGTCGAAGCGCTCGGTGACGCGAATGCCCAGGTCGGCTTCCAGCAGCAGGCCGCCGAAGTCGCCCGTCTCGACCGTCAGTCGCTCCCGCGTGAAGTCCCACAGGCTCTCCTGCAAGCCGTCGGCGCCGCCCGCGCGGGGCAAGTTCCAGCCGACCCGCACGGCCAAGCTCACCTTGGGGGTGCGCAACAGGAAGTCCTGCGCGTCCTGGGCCGCGGCCTGCGAGGCCGGCACGACGGCTCCGGCCAAGCCGCACGCCGCCGCCAGCAAGGCCGCCGAACCGAACCGCACGCCGCCAGCCGTCGTGCGCCGCCGAACCGAATCGCGCACTGCCGCAACAAGGCCGCTCCTGCATGCCGGCCCGTCATTCCGATGATGGTACATGGCTGATGCCCTCCGATTTCGTGTTCCCGCTTGCTTGCCCGGCCTGCCCGCGCGTCGGGCTTGGCCGGACCAAGCGCAACCAGCCCCCCTTCGCAGCAAGACTCGTGCCACGCCAAGACGCCTTGTCCCGGCTAGGCTCTTTCGGCCGAACTGTCCCTCCAGCGCTACAGCGACTGTCCCGCTGGAGAGACGCTCCGACGGCTTGGCCCGTCCAAGCGCGACATCGCGCGCGCGCCGCATCTGCCTCCATCCCGCTGGAGGGACGCGCTCCGGCGGCTCAACCGTCGCTTCTCAACGTCCGGTTCAGATAGGCCTTGAGCCGGCGCCACGCGTCGAGGGCGGGCGCGGTGCGCACCTCCGGGTTGCCGTCCACCCAGAGCCAGAAGCCGTGGTTGACGTCGTCGTAGACGTGGATGTCGTTCTCGACGCCCGCGGACCGAAGCGCGGCCTCGAAATCGGCCACCTGCTCCGGCGACGGGCCCTCGTCCAGTCCGGCGAACGTGCCATAGACCTCGTGATCGAGGGCCGCCAGGGCTTCGGGATCGGTCACCAGCCGTCCGTAGAAGATGGCCGTGGCTTCGTGGTTGTCGCCGTCCAATCCGTACGAGAGCGCGACGCCGCCGCCGAAGCACCATCCCATGACGCCCACGCGGCCGGTCACGTCCTGGCGGCGCCGGAGGTAGGCCAGCGCGGCGTCGAGGTTGGCCACCATGGCTTCCGCGTCGGCCTGCGCCTGTTGGACCAGCGCCATGTTCTCGTCCGGAGTTTCGCCGGTCTGGCCCTTGAAGAGATCGACGGCCAGGGTGACGTACCCCTCCGCCGCCAAGTCGTCCGCCAGCCGGCGCACCCGGTTCTTGAGGCCGTCCCATTCGTGCACGACGATCAGCGCGGGGAAGGGACCGTCGCCCTCCGGTTCGGCGACGTAGCCGAGCGTGAGCGTGTCTCCGGAGACGTAGCGGGCGCCGGTGCCCTGGAGGGCGTCGTCGTTCTCGCCGAGGACGGCCGGGGGCAGCTCGTCGTCCGCCGTGGGGCTGAAGGCGACCCTAGGCAATTCGGCGGGCGGCTGGGCGCTGGGCGGGCCGTCGCCGGACTGGGAGTCGCCGCAACCCAGGGCGACGAGGAAGGCGAGGACGGCGGGGCGGGCTGGGCGCATGGCGTGCAGGACCTCCGTTGGCGATTGGCTGAGCGTTGTTCGATCCGCCGGCGCAGGGCTCGGTTGGAGCGGGCGGCGGGCGTCTTGCTGGTGCGAGGAAAGCTCGGCCCGCGCGTCGTCGCGTGTCAACGCCGGGACGCCGGCCGTTTGTCGCGCCAATTTAGAAATGTCCGCCCTTACCCAAGTAGAAATGTCCTCTTTCGGACGACGTTCGGCGGGAGTTCGAACGCGAACCGGGAGAGGAGCGAATGGAGTTGAGCCTGAAGGAGCGAGACCGCATGGCGGTGATGCGGCAGGTGAGCGAGGGCGTGCTGGCGTCGGCGACGGCGGCGGCGCGGCTGGGCGTGACGCGGCGGCACATGCGGCGTCTGATGCGGCGTTTCGAGCGCGAGGGCGACGGCGCGGCGGTGCACGGGCTGCGGGGCCGCCGGTCGAACCGGGCTCACGCGCCCGAGGTGCGCGAGCGGGTGCTGGCGCTGGCGGCGGAGCCGCGCTACGCGGACTTCGGGCCGACGCTGCTGGCCGAGCACGCGCGGGGCCAGCTCGGCGTGCGCGTGAGCGCGGAGACGGTGCGGGCCTGGCTGGCGCAGGCGGGGCGGTGGAGCCGCAAGCGCAAGCGGGCGAGGCACCGGAGCCGGCGTCCTCGGCGCGCGGCGCTGGGCGAGCTGGTGCAGTGGGACAGCTCGGTCCATGCGTGGCTCGAGGACCGGGGCCCGGGCGATCTCGTGCTCGTGGCGCTGCACGACGACGCGACGGGCCGGATGCTGCACGGGCAGTTCGTCGCGCGCGACACGGGCGCGGCGAACCGTCGCGCGATCATCGCGTGCATGAAGCGCCACGGCCGCCCGCTGGCGGTCTACGCCGACCACGCCGCGCACTTCGGCCAGCGCGCGAGGGACGGCAAGCGCACGAGGTCGGTCATTGCGCGCGGCCTCGAGAAGCTGGGCGTCGAGCTGATCCTGGCGGGCTCTCCGCAGGCGAAGGGGCGGGTCGAGCGCACGTTCGGGACGGCGCAGGACCGGCTGGTCAAGGAGATGCGCGTGGCGGGGGTCGCGACGCTCGAGGCGGCGAACCGGTTCCTCGAAGAGCGGTGGATTCCGTTCTGGAACGCGCGCTTCGCGGTCGCGGCGGCCGAGCCGGGCGACGCGCATCGTCCGCTGCCGCCGGAGGTCGACCTCGAAGCGTTGTTCACCGAGACGGAGACGCGCACCGTCGCGCGCGACTACACGGTGCGCTGGAAGAACGAGTTCTGGCAGATTCCGGAAGCGGAGGCTCGGGCGGCGGGCGTGCGGCCCCGGCAGCGGGTCGTCGTCGAGCGGCGTCTGTCGGGCGAGCTGCGCTTCCGGCGCGGCGCGCGGTACTTCGCGGCCGAGCCGCTCGGCGCCGCGCGTCCTGCGCCTCCGGTCGCGCCTCCGGCTCCGCCTCGTCCGCGTCCGAAGCCTCCGAAGCCGGGACCGAACCATCCGTGGCGCAAGCAGATGCGCGACGAGGTCGAGCGGGCCAACGCCCGGCGCGAGCGGCGCTTGGCTCGGCTCG
Source organism: Longimicrobiales bacterium (assembly GCA_965242735.1). Classification (GTDB taxonomy): domain Bacteria; phylum Gemmatimonadota; class Gemmatimonadetes; order Longimicrobiales; family Gaopeijiaceae. The sequence goes on from OZ251497.1 coordinate 1,151,485, forward strand.
CCGCGTCCGACACGGCCGGCGACCCCGGCCATCCCGCCTCGTCCGGAGCCGCGCGGTGACCGGCCCCGCCCCGCAGGTCCTTCGGTCCCTCCGCGGAGGGACCGAAGGACCCCTTGACCACACCCACGACCGGACATTTCTATCTTGGCCTACCCCCGGACATTTCTACTTTGGTACGACACCGGGACGCCGGCCGTTGCGGCGCGGCGTTCGGAGGTCCGTGCGCAGGCCGCCGGTCCGTTCGGCGTTCTGCCGCGCTCCAGACGGCGTCCAGAGCGCCGGCCCGGCGGGCTTCTGCCCCCGGCCCGTGAAGCCGGGTTCGCGGGCGGACCAGCGAAGATCTCCGGCGCCTCGCTTGACATGGCCTGCCACGGAAGGCAACACTTGCCGCGAGAAGATGCACGGCGACGGCTCGGCGCATGGACTTGCCGGGGCGGCGGCCAACGACCCGGGACAAGGACGGAGAGCGATGATCGGCAAGACCACCACGAAGCAGACGAGAGCAAGGCGGCGCGCGGGCTGGACGGCCGTGCTGGCGGGGACGGCGCTGGCGTCGGCGATGTCGCCTTCGGCGGGCGACGCGCAGCAGTACGGCGGGGCGCTCGCCGTCAGCGGGGGGCACGTCTTCGTGGGAGAGGCGAGCGGCACGTTGCCCGGCATCGTATACGTCTACGCGGTCAAGGACGGGCGGTGGACGGAGGCCGCGCGGCTCATGGCGTCGCCCGAGGTCGCGCCGCCGGACGGGTTCGGGCGGGCGTTGGCGTCGGACGACGGAATGGTCGTCGTGGGCGCGCCGAATTTGGGGCGCGGGACGGACGAAGGTTCGCCGGCCGAGGACGGCGAGCATGGCGCGGCGATGATCTTCGAGATGCGCGACGGCGCGTGGAGCGAAACGGGCCGCCTGACGTTGGCGGAAGCGCGGCCGGAATGGGAATTCGGCACGGCGGTGGCGGTGGCCGGCGGTCTGGCGCTGGTCTCGGCGCCGGGCGAGAACGAGGGCGCAGGGGCCGTCTACGCGTTCGTGCGGGGAGGCGGCGGGCAGTGGAGCTTGGGCGGCCGCCTGGAGCGTCCGGCCGCAGGCGAACCGCGCGAAGGCGCCGGCGAAGAGGGACGCCCGTCTCCGGCCGGCGACGAAGGCTCGGACGACGCGGACGAAGCCGTCGGCGAGCTGGGGTTCGGGACGGTCGTGGCGCTGCACGGCTCGACGGCGCTGGTCGCGACGCGGGGCGGAAGGGGTTCGGACGCCTCGGTGTACGCGTTCTCGGTGGATCCCGGCGCCGGCGAGATGGCCTTCGAAGCGCGACTCGAGGCGCCGGGCCGGCTGCTCGGGGAGGCGTCCCGCTTTGGCGCGGCGCTGGCGACCGACGGGCGCCGGGCTCTCGTGGGCGCGCCGGGCGCGGGCATGGCGCTGGAGTACCGTCGCGACGCGGAAGCCGGAACGTGGGGGCCGGGGTTGCGGGTCATGGAGATGGCGCTCCCGGTCACGGGGTTCGGCGCCTCGATCGCGCTGGCGGAGTCGGAGGCCTGGATTGGCGCGCCGACCAGCCGCGGGGGCGTGGGAGCCGTCTTCCGGATGGCCAAGGACGACAGCGGCGAGTGGGTTTCGTTGCGCCGGGTCGCCGGCCCGTCTTCGTTGGAAGGGAGGACTTCGTTCGGAAGCCGTGTGGCCGTGGAGGGCGACGTTCGCGTGGTCGCGGCCGGCGGGGTCGACTTCCGCGCCGGCGGCGTCGTTGCGTCCGCGGGGACCGGAGCCGGGGAGCTTCTCGTCGGCGACCACCGGGGTCCGCCCGCCATTCTCGGGCTGGCCGAGGAGCTGCCTTGCGAGGAGAACCTCGTGGGGCATTTCCCGTGCAACAACGTCAGCGTGCTGTCCTTCCTGCCCATCAAGGACATGGGCGGGGCGCGGGGCGCGCGGCTCAACGACATCTGGGGATGGACCGATCCGGAGTCGGGCCGGGAGATTGCCATCGTGGGCCGCACCGACGGCACGGCGTTCGTCGACGTGACCGATCCGTACAATCCCGCCATGCTCGGCAATCTGCCGAAGACGCCCGGGTCGCGCTCCAGCGTGTGGCGCGACATGAAGGTGTACCGGGATCACGCTTACGTGGTCGCCGACGGCGCGGGCGCGCACGGCGTCCAAGTCTTCGACCTTCGGCGGCTGCGCGAGGAAGCCGGCCCGGACGCGGTGTTCGAGCCCGACTTCACCTACGACGGCATCCACAGCGCCCACAACATCGTGGTCAACGAGCAGACGGGATTCGGCTACGTCGTGGGGAGCAGCGGAGGCGGGACCACGTGCGGCGGCGGCCTGCACATGCTCGCGTTGGAGGATCCGGCGCGCCCGGAGTTTGCGGGGTGCTTCTTCGACGAGACGACCGGACGGCGGCGCACCGGCTACTCGCACGACGCGCAGTGCGTCGTCTACCACGGCCCCGACGAGGAGCACCGGGGCAAGGAGATCTGCATCGGCTCCAACGAGACGGCGCTCAGCGTCGCCGACGTGACGGACAAGAGCGCGCCGAAGGCGATTTCCATGATGGCCTACCCCAACGTGGCCTACGCGCACCAAGGCTGGCTGACGGACGACCACCAGTTTTTCTACATGAACGACGAGGGCGACGAGCCGCAGGGCTTGGTGGAGGGCACGCGCACGCTGGTGTGGGACTTGGTGGACCTCGACGAGCCCGTGCTGGCCGCCGAGTACGTGGCCGACACGCCCGACACGGACCACAACTTGTACATCCTGGGCGACCTGATGTACCAGTCGAACTACGGGGCTGGACTGCGGATTCTGGACATCTCCGACCGCACCGATCCGGTCGAGATCGCGTACTTCGACAACAGTCCGTACGGCGGCGCGTCGTGGAGCAACTACCCCTACTTCCCGAGCGGCGTGGTCGTGATGACCAGCACGGGCGACGGTTTGTTCGTCGTGCGCAACACGGCCAGGAGGAACCTGATTCCTTGACGGCCTCGCGCCTGCGCGAAGCGGCCGGCCTGGGCGCGCGGGCGTGGACCGAGGCGGCGGGCTCGCCGGCGACCGCCGTGGCGGCGTGACCCGATGAGCGCGGACGCGTGGATCACGCTGGGGGTCGTGACCGTCGCGGTCGCGGTGCTGGTGCGCGACTTGGTGCCGCCCGCGGCGACGTTCCTGGCCGCCGTCGTGGTGCTGCTGGTCGCGGATGTCGTCACGCCCCAGCAGGCGTTTTCGGGCTTCTCGAACCCGGCGCCGGTGACGGTGGCGGCCCTGTACGTGCTGGCCCGGGCCGTCGAGCGGAGCGGCGCGCTTCAGCCGCTGGTGCACGCCACGCTGGGGAGCGGCGGGAGCCTGCGGTGGGCCTTGGCGCGGCTGACGGCTCCCGTGGCGGCGGCCTCCGCGTTCTTCAACAACACGCCCATCATCGCGATGCTGACGCCCCAGATCGAGGAGTGGGCGGAGAAGCGAGGGAGTTCGGCGTCCCGGTTCCTCATGCCCGTGTCGTTCGCGGCGATCCTGGGCGGCATGACGACGCTGATCGGCACGTCCACCAACCTCGTCGTGTCCGGGTTGCTCGAGGCCGAGGGACACGAGCCCTTCACCATGTTCGAGCTGACCCCGATCGCCCTGCCCGTGGCGGCCGCGGGGCTGCTCCTGACCATCGCGCTGTCGCCCAAACTGCTGCCGGACCGGCGTTCTCCGCGGATGGACGTGCGGGAAGGCACGCGCAACTTCACGGTGCGGATGCGGGTGGTCGAGGGCGGCAAGCTGGACGGCAAGACGGTGGAGGAGGGCGGATTCGCCGAACCGGGCGTGCCGTCCGTGGTCGAAGTCGAGCGCGACGGGGAGTGGCTGGCCGCGGTGTCTTCGGCGACCATGCTTCGCGGCGAGGACTTGGTGACGTTCGCCGGGCGGCGCATGGAGGACGTGCTGCAGCTGCACGAACGTCCGGGGCTCGTGTCGGCCCAGGAGGCGCATTTTCCGAAGGAGTCGGGGAGCCCGGACCACGAATTCTTCGAGGCGGTGGTCGCGCAGGGGTCGCCGCTCGTGGGCCGGACGCTCGCGGACACGCGGTTCTCGTCCTACTACCAGGCGGTCGTCCTGGCGATTCACCGCGCCGGCGAGATGGTGCGCGGCAGGCTGGCGTACACGCCGCTGAGGCCGGGCGACACGCTGCTGATGATCGCCGACTCCGGATTCGGGGACCGGTGGCGCGACCGGGCGGACTTCGTGCTGGCGGCCCGCATGGACGCGCCGTCGCCGCGGGCGAGCCGACGGGCCGGGCTCGTGCTGGCGGTCGCGGGCGCGATCGTCGTGGGGGCGGGGCTGGGCGTCCTGCCGATCCTGCACCTGTCGCTGATCGGGGCGCTGGCCGTGGTGGGCATGGGCGTGCTGCGTCCCGGCGAAGCCAAGGACGCGATCGACTTCGACGTGATCGTGGTGATCGGCGCGGCGTTCGGGCTCGCCGCCGCGGTCGAGGGCTCCGGGCTCGGGCAAGCCGTGGCCGACGTCGTGGCGGGCACGCTCGGCGGCTTCGGTCCGCAGGGCGCGCTGGCGGGCATCGTGCTGGCGACGGTGGCGCTGAGCTCCGTGATCACGAACAACGCCGCGGCCGCCTTGGTCTTGCCGATTGCGCTCTCGACGGCCACGGACTTCGGCATCGACCCGCGCACCGCCGCGGTGGCCGTCGCGCTCTCGGCCTCCGCGTCCTTCATGACGCCCGTCAGCTACCAGACCAACCTGATGGTCTACGGCCCCGGCGGATACCGCTTCGGCGACTATCTGCGCTTGGGGACGCCGCTGGTCCTGGCGGTGCTGGCGGTGATCCTCGCGACGATGCCGTCCTGAGGGCGCGCGACCCGGCGCAACTGCCCTGGCGCGACTTGCGCGCGCCGACCCGTTGGCGTCCTGCCGCCGGGCCGGCGCCGCGCCGCTTCGCCGCCTATCCGATCCAGTAGCTCATCTTCACCATGAACACGTCTTGGCTGGGCTCGTCGAAGAGCGTGCCCACGTCGCCCAAGGAGAATTCCCCGGTCTGGGCGTAGTGGTCCCGTCCCTGCGACCATGCCACGAAGACGGCCGAGCCGGGCTGGTATTCCCAGCGCAGCACGACGTTGGACCGGAACTGCTTGACGCTGAAGTCGGGATTGCGGAACGACTCGGCCGTGCCGTCTCCGTCGACGTCGGCCTCGATCTGCCCGTCGCGGACCGCCAGCGTCTCCACCCGCTCGTAGCGGTCCGCATAGGCCTCGGCCCGCGGGTCGGCGATCCGCTTGAATTCCGCGTACTCGCCCGCCGACATGAACGGCTGGGCATAGACCTGGAGCGACAGCGTCGGCGAGAACGTCCAGGAAGCCCGCGTCGTCGCCCCGGCGGTCGCCTGCTTCAGCTCGCCGAAGAGATACAGCGGCGCGTCGCCCCCGAAGCGCCTCACCCACTGGAGGTCCTCGTTCCTGACGTTGAGGAACGGCCCGGCCGAGACGGTCATGCTCGACGACGGGCGCCAGTGCAGGTTGAGGTTGGCGCCCCATCCCCAGGAGCCGCTCTCGGGCCGCGCGGACCAGTTGGCCCCGACGTTGACGCGAAGCGGCTTGCGCGAGTCCGACCGGAAGCCGCCCCACCCGTTCCAGGCCGGATCGCGCAGGAACATCGGACCCCCGCGCAGCGTCGTGTTGCTCAGCCCTTCGGTGTTGTGGTTCACGCCCAGGTAGCCGCCCCAGAAGTTGCTGAGCGTGAAGCTGCTGTTGACGTTGCCGCCCGTCGAGTACCGCTCGCCGCCGAAGCTGTGCGAAGTCCACGCGTTGACGTTCACGTTCCAGCGCTGGAAGCGTTCGCTGGGCTTGTAGCGGTTGTAGCCCAGCCAAACCCACGGACTGGCGAAGTCGGCCTCGCGCATGAACCCGGCGTCGTTGGCCTCGAACCCGGGCGACCGGGCCATGAACCCGGCGGCGTAGCGCCAGTATCCTCCGGCGATCTTGCCGAAGGTCGCCGATCCGGCCCAGCCGCCGAGTTCGGTGCGTTCCGGGTCGAATTCGGTGTGCTCGGCGTCCGGCCGCTGGTAGTACCGCGCGGGGGCGCGCTGGGTCCTCGCGAGGGCCTGCTCGGAGCCGCGCACGGTCGTGCCGATGAAGTATCCCTCGACGACGAAGCGGTCGTCGCCGAAGCGGTGCCGTCCGTCCACGCCGGCCGCGTACGCGCCGTCGTGCAGCCCCAGCGCGGCGGCTTCGGTCCCGTCGCGCACCGTCCAGGTGGAGATCGCGCCGAGCGAGCTCCTGCCGCCGCGAAAGTCCTTGCTGATCCGGCCGACGCCGTAGTGGGCCTGCGGCTCCACGACCTGGGGCTCGAGCCTGCGGCCGTCGGCGGCGCGGTGGGCCTCCTCCTGGGTCGTCAGCGCGTGCAGGAGTCCCACGGACCAGCCGGCCTGCGTCTTGCCCGACAGCTTCAGCGCGCCGGCGATGCGCGTGCGGTCCGGGGCGTCCGCGTAGAGCCCGGACGCCACCCTTCCGCGAGGCGCCCGCCCGATGCGGCGCGAATAGAAGAGGTTCTCGCCGCCGTCGTCGTCGCCCGGGGAGAAGCCGAACGAGAAGATGTTGGCGCCCTCGACGAAGAACGGCCGCCGCTCCGAGAAGAAGGACTCGAACGCGGTCAGGTTCACTTCCGCCGGATCGGCTTCCACCTGCCCGAAGTCCGGGTTGATGGTCAGGTCGAGCGTGAGGTCCGTCGTCAGCCCGTACTTCACGTCGCCGCCCAGCGCGTAGGAGAAGTCGCGAGGATCGTGGAAGGGATCCTCGGCGGCGCCCGGCAGGCTTTCCAGGCGAGCGAGCGAGTAGGGCAGGACTTCCAGACGCCTCGGCGGCGACAGGTCGCGCAGCCCCTCCAGGTGGCCGAAGCGCGACACGATGGCTCCGTCTCCCCGGGAAATCGGCGCCCACAGGCTGTGCTCGAGATGGCGCGCGACGACCCTGCGGAAGTTGATCCCCCAGGTCTGCCGGGCCGCGCCGTTGAACCGCAGCTGGGAGTAGGGAATGCGAAACTCGGCCGTCCATCCCTGGTCGTCGATGGTCGTCGCGACGTCCCAGACGGCGTCCCACGACGTGTCTTCGCTGGTGTCGTCGAAGTAGTAGACGTCGACCTTCACGCCCGACGGGTTCACGCCGAAGCCGAACGCCGTGCGGCGGTCGTGGTAGCTGTCGACCACCACGTCCACCCAGTCGGAATGCGGACGCTCGTCGCGCCGCGCCAAGCGCGACACGATCGAGTCGGGCGCCTCGTCGAAGGCGCGAATGCCCACGTAGATCGCGTCCGTTCCGTACAGCACGCGGGCTTCCGTTCTCTGCGAGGCCGGTTCTCCCTCGTTGGGCTGGAACACCACGAAGTCGCGCGCCGCCATGGCCGACGCCCAGACCGGTTCGTCCAGCACGCCGTCGACGGCCGGCGCGGCGTCCGCCAGCCGCAGCGCCTCCAGGCTGCGCACGGGACGGCCTGCGCCCGCGTCGGCCGCTCCCTCTCCGCCCGCGCTCTCCTGGGCGGCCAGCCCTCCGAGCGCGCCCCACGCCCACAGCGCCGCCGCCAGAACGGCCGCGCGCATCCCGGTCCGCCCGCGTGCCGAGTCCTGCCTGTCCGCCGCGGTCCGCCTGTCCGCCGAGTCCTGCCTGTCCGCCGCGGTCCGCCCGCCTGCCGAGTCCCGCTCGCCTGCCAAGTTCCGCCGCCCCGCCGAGTCCTGCCCGCCCGCCAGGTTCCGGCTGTCCGCCAAGTCCCGCTGGCTTGCCGAGTCCCGCGCTCTTGCCCGTCCTCCCATTCCCCGCCTCCCCATGTGCGCCGGCCCCTCGCCGGGGGCCGCACCGTCCCCGTTGCGTACCGCTTACCTTGAACGAGAAAACGCCCCGTGCAGTTTCGACCGCCCATCCGAGAAGGCCGCGCGCCGATGAGAGCGCTACCGCCGCCTTCCGTCGCGCCGCGCTTTCTCATGGCGCACGGACAAGGCAACGACTACCTGGTGTTCGACGAGGGCGCCGGGCCGGTACTGGACGCCGCGCTGGTGCGGCGGATCTGCCGCCGCCGGCGCGGGGTCGGAGCCGACGGGGTCGTGGTGGCGCTCGCTGCGCGGCCCGGGCGGCCGCCGACGCTGCGCATGTTCAATCCGGACGGCAGCGAGTTCGAGCGCAGCGGCAACGGGTTGCGGATCGCGGGCGTGCACCTGCGCTTGGCGGGGCGGGCGGGGGAAGGCGCCTTCGCCGTGGAGACGGCCGCGGGCCGGGCGGAACTTGTGGTGCGCGGACCGGACGGCGGAGGCGCGTGGGACGTGCGCGCGGACATGGGGCCGGTGTCGTTCCCGGACGGCCCGCCGTTCGTGGCGCCGGGGGCCGTGGGCGCGGACGGGAAGGCGGCGCTGGCCTTGCCGCCCGGCGCCGGGCGGGAGAGCGTGGCGGCGGCGCCGGTGTCCGTGGGCAACCCGCACGCCGTGCTGTTCGCGGACTCGTGGGACGACGCCGACGTCGAGCGGCTGGGGCCGCTGGTGTCGGCCCATGGGGCGTTTCCGGAAGGGGCCAACGTGCAGTTTGCGGTCGTGGCGGGGCCCGGAGAGGCGAGGATCCGGATCTGGGAGAGGGGCGTGGGGCGGACCGCGTCGTCGGGCACGTCCGCATGCGCCGTGGTCGCCGCGGCGGTGCGCGAGGGGCTGATGGCGGCGGGACCGTGCCGCGTGGAAATGGAGGGCGGGCTGATGGAGGTGGACTGGCGCCCGGGCGGGACGGTCCGGCTGCGGGGGCCCGTCGAGGTGGTTTGCACGGGCGAGCTGGAGGTCCAGGCCATGGCCTCGCGCGCCCGGCCCATGCGCGCCCGCGAGTCCGCAGAGGCCGGCGGCTCGGGGCTGGACTCGGCGCCGCGCGGGGCGCGGCGGGACGGGGCCGACTAGGTTCGGACGCGCGCGGCCAGCGCCAGCGCCGCCGCGAAGAAGACGACGTTGGGGCTCCAGGCCGCCCACCAGGGCGAGAGCGCCCCCGCCTTGCCCGCCGCCGCCGTGAGGTTGAGCAGCAGGTAGTAGACCATCGTCGTGCACAAGGACAGGCTGATGCCGAACGCCGCCCCGCTCTTGCGCGACGTCGTCGCCAGCGGGATGCCCAGGAGCACCACCACGAAGGTGGCGGCGGCCAAGGCGCGCTTCTGTTCGCGCCTGACGAGGAGCTCCCTCGCGTCGCCGCCGGAGCGAATCACGGCTTCCGCCCGCCGCCCCAGCTGGGCGTACGTCATCTCGTCGTCCTCGGGCGGGTCCTCGAGCATCTCGTCCGGTTCGACCGACAGCCCGGGGCGGCGGTAGCGGCTGAACCGGTACGTGTCCTCGCTTCCGTCCGGCGCGATCACGCGAAGGTGTCCTTCGTTGAACGTCCATCCCGGACCGGAGGCGTCGTGCGTCGCTTGGGCGGCCCAGACGTGGCGCAGCGATCCGTCCCGGTCGCGGCTCTCCAGCGTCACGCCGTCCAACAGGCCCAGGTTCGCGCTGAGCCGCTCCGCCGTCAGCCTCTCGCCGTGCTCGGTCTCGAACACGAAGTTGGTCCGCCATTCGCGGCGCACATCGCGTTCCTTGTGGAGCTCGGCCGTCCTCCGATTGGCGGCGGGCGAGATTTCGCCCAGCCAGAACGCCGCCCCCGTCAGCGCGAGCCCCAGCGCCCAGAGCGGGGCGAAGAGCCGATGGAACGAGATACCTCCTCCTTTTGCGGCAAGGACTTCGCGGTGTACCGTCATGGCGTTGACCGTGAACACGGAAGCCACCAGTCCGGCGATCGGGAAGCCGATCGCCATGTTCTTCGGGTAGGTGTAGACGTACCCCAGGAACATGTCGAGCGTGGACACGCCGCGGTCGAGAAGGTCGTCGAGGTCTTCCGACAAGCTGGCCACGCTGAGCAGGACCGGAACGCAGAGGATGAAGCAGACGAAGATCGCGAGGAACGTGCGGCCGACCAGCCTGTCCAGCACCCAGGTCACGAGGCGGAGCGCGGCCTTCGCGCGAGCAGGGCCGCGATCCGGACGGCGCTGTCGCGCAGATGAGCCAGCGTGCCCGTGCGGCCGGCGTCCACCCAGCGGCCGACGCGCGTGACCATGAAGACGCCCAGGGCGCCGAAGAGGACGTTTGTCGTCCACATGGCCCAGAAGGGACTGGCCAAGCCGCGATCCGCGAAGTCCTCGCCGTTTTGCAGGCCCACCTGGTACACGGCGAAGACCGCGGTCGAGACGAGGATGACCATCCCCACGCCGCCCAGCGGATAACGAATGCCCAGCGGCGCTCCGATCAGCACGAACACGACGCACACCGTCGCGAGGACCAGCTTCTTGTGCATTTCGGCCCCGTAGCTGCGGATTCTCCCTTGCAAGAAGTCGGCCGAGGCCTTGCGGGACTGGGCCGTCTCGACCGACGTGCGCGTCAGCCCGTCGAAGCCGCCCATGAGCCGCACGGCGCCGTCCCGCTCGCGGGCCTCCGCTTGCGCACGCAGCGAGTCCGCCGCCGGTCCGACGCCCAGCGCCTGCTCGACGGCGGCCCGGGAGCTCTCTGCCTCCTCGGCTCGAAGAACGGCGAGGCGCTCCCTCGACTCCGCCATGCCCTGCCTCAGCTGCGCGCCCGACATTTCCCTGTCGCTGCGCCGGGCGCCCTCCGTCTCCTGCAAGACGTTGCCGACGTTGCGAAGCACGTAGAGCCGGTCGCGAAACTCCGTGCGCTGCAACGTCTCCGGCTCGCGCTTCTCGACCTCGTACGCCTCGCCTTCCTGCAGCCGCAGATGCAAGTCCGTGAACTGCGCGTTGAGCTGCATCTCGCCCCGCTGCGCGTAGATGGTGCCGCGCGCGGCCGGGCGGCTCATGTCGTGGATGACGATGCCTTCGAGCCGGTTGGAGACCGGATCGATGGAGTCGGCGCGCAGGAAGTAGGAGCCGCGGGCGTCGGCGGGCGAGATCTCGTTGAACACCTTGGGCCGCAGGTGGAACGTCGGGCTCTTCTGGTAGATGGAGATGAGCACGCCCTGCAGGCGGTGGTTGGCTTCCGGGAGGATGACGTCGTTGAACGTGTAGGTCGTGGCGGCCGCGACCATGCCGCACGCGACGGCCGGCAGCAGCATGGCGCGAGGCCTCACGCCGTTGGCCGCCATGGCGACGATCTCCCCCGACGCGGCCAAGTCGCTGTAGGTGTAGAGGACGGCCACGAGCATGGCCATCGGGAGCGTGAGGGCGATCGTGTGCGGCAGCATGAGCAGCACCGCTTCGGCGATGACCTCGGCGGGCAGTCCCTTGCCGACGAATTCCTCCAAGCGGCGCGCCAGGACCTCAATGAACAGGAGCCCGGTCAGCAGCACGAGCGCAAAGAAGAATGGTCCGAGCAGCGACCGGATCAGGTGGCGGGTCAAGATGGTCATGCGCCCCTCCGGTCCCGGCCGCTAGTCGCCGGGGCTGTTTGCCAAGTGCGGCCCGGCATGAAGGTAACCGATTGGCGAGGCGGCATGAGGCGCGGCGGGAGGGTGGACGAAGGTCTGGGCGTCCAGCGTCGGCCTGATGCGGGTGCGGGGCGCGGTGGGACGAGCAGGCCGTTGTCGCCGGTCCGGTTGGCCGCGGGGTTGGCGGTGGTCTTGGGGGCCGGGGCCGAGGGCGCGGAGGGGGCGTCCGCCGAGGCAGGACGCGTGCCTCCGGCGGTGGCGGAGGAACGGACGGCCGACGCGGGCGGCGCGTCGGCGGGAGCGGTGGGGGAACGGAAGGCAGTCGCCGTAGCGGCCGTCGCGCGGCCGGCGGTCCGGGCGGCTGGCGGGCTGGGCGCCGCGGCCGCGCCGAGGACGCCTGCGGCGCAGGTCCCCCGGCTTGCGCGCGACACGCTCCTGTGGGTCATTCCGCAGCTGCGCGATCCGGACGCCTGGTTGCTGGGGCCGCGTCCTCCGCCCGCGCCCGTGGCGCGCTTGGGGCTTGCCGCGATTCCGGCGGCGCGGCTGCCGGGAGCGCCGGTCTCCGCGCCTCGGCCCCTCTTCGGGACGGCGCGGCCGGTCTTGCCGTCTCTCGACTGGTCCGGCGACCCTCTCTTCAGGTTGGGCGCTTGGGGCCGGACGATCGGGTTCGGAGACGTGCCGCGCCCCCGGGCCGCGGGCCGCGCCCCCGCCGGTCCGGCGGCCGACCGCCTCGTCAACGACTACGCCGACCTCGGATTCGCCGTGCGGGGAAGCGGCGATCTGGGCGGCGAGTGGGTGCGCTTCCGCCCCTGCGACGAGACCGTGCAGGCGACGTGCGAAGTGCCGGCGTGGCCTCGGGTGCTCTCCGACATCCGCTTTGCCGCCACGGCCGACGGGACCGTGGCCGGCCGCGTGCGCGTGGACGTGGACTACGACCAGACCCGCGAATACGCCGGCGCGAACCGCGTCAACATCCACTACCGCGGACGGCCAGGCGAGTTCCTCCAGAGGCTCGACGTGGGCGACATCGGCTTCGACCTGCCCGCCTCGCGCTTCCTCAGGGAAGGCGTGCCGGCCGGGAACTTCGGCTTTCGGGCGGTCGCGAACGCGGGGCCGCTCGACATGCAGGCCGTGTGGGCCCAGCAGAACGGCGAAGTCACGTCGCGCCGGTTCCAGCTGGAGAGCGCGGGCCGATCCCACTCCCGCAGCGACACGCTCGCCCTCGACGACGCCGACTACGCCGCCGGCCAGTTCTTCTTCCTCTTCGATCCGGTCGCGTTCGCCGAGTACCCTCACGTGGATGTGCTCTCGTTGCCGTCGTCGAGCGGACGAATCGCGAACGCGCCCGCCGCCGGGCATCCCGTCCAGCTCTATCGATCGGCGATCGATCTCTACGCGCAGCAGCAGGTGGAGGGCGCCATCCAGGCGGAAGCCGTGGCGGGGCTCGGCGCGGACACGGTGCGCGAATCCGCTTGGTTCCGGTATCTGCAACCGGGCCAGGACTACGTGGTGCACCCCAGCGGGCTCTGGGTCGCGTTGCGCTCTCCGCTGGGACCCAGCGAGATGCTGGCCGTCAGCTACGTCACCGCCGCGGGCGACACGGTCGGCGCCTACGACCCCGAACGCGTCTACCGGGCGGGCGGACTGCCTCGCCTTCGCTTGCTCCGGGCCTCCCAGGCGCAGCACCAGCCGGGGCGGCCGACGTGGCGCACCGAAATGCACCAGGTGTATCGCGTGTCGTCTTCCGGCGACGTGGCGCCGGGGTCGCTCGACTTGGTGATCTCGGCAGGCTCGCAGAGCGCGGGCCGCACGTTCGCCCGGCGTCCCAACGGCGACGACGTCACGTACCTGCGCCTTCTCGGCATGGACGAGGACGCGCCCGCGGACCGTCTCGACGAGTCCCAGGTCTACCGGCCCGCTCGCGACTCGTTCGACGATCTGCCCCCCGTGCGCGGCACGTACGTCGTCTTCCCCTCGCTCGAGCCCTTCGCCGACCCCGGGCCCGTGGCCAGCCTCTCGATGGGCGCGGACGAAGCGAGGGCCATGCTGGGCCCCAACCGCAACACGCGCATCTACGGCGCCCTTGATCCCTTCGAGCGCCGAAACGGCGGCGTCTTCCGGCTGTCCTTCGCGTACGAAGTCCGGGGCGCGGGACTGGTCTCGTCCTTCGACTTGGAGGCCGTGGGCATCCGCCCCGGGACCGAGACGGTCACGTTGGGCGATCAAGTCCTCGAGCGCGGCGCGGACTATTCGATCGACTACGACCTCGGCCAGCTCGAGCTGACCGACCCTGGAGGGTTGCTGGCGGCCAATCCCGACCGGCAGCTCGAGGTCTCTTGGGAACAGCGCAGCTTCTTTCAGGTCGCCCCCACGTCGGTCCTGGGCGGCAGCGCCAAGTACGACTTGGGCGCCTACGGAGCCATCAGCGCGTTCGGCCTCTACCAGACGGAAGGCGAGCTCGTGCGGCGGCCGCAGCTCGGCGTCGAGGCCCGGTCCGTCGGACTCGGCGGCGCCGTCGGATCGGTCGACCTGGACGCGCCGCAGATCGCTCGCGCCCTGGCCGCCGTCGGAGGCTTGCGCGACGGCGAGCGCGCGTCGGTGAGGCTCTCGGGCGAGGCGCTCGTCTCCCTCCCCAATCCCAACACCCAGGGGGCCGCCTACCTGGACGACTACGACGGCACGGAGGCGCGGCGGCTCTCCGTGCGAAGCCACGACTGGCGGTTGGGGAGCCGTCCCGCGTTTCGAGACGGCGCCGAGCACGTGCTTCCGGCCGACCTGTCGCAGGCCAGCGTCGCCGCGCTCTCCTGGCAGCACCAGTGGATCGTGGAGGACGCGGCGGGCGACAGCCTCGGGGTCTTCGGCGGCTTCCATCCCGCCACCGACATCGACCAGCAGATACGGATCACGGGCAGCGCGGCGCGCGACCAGGGGCTGCACATCCGCTTCGACCCGGGCCGGGGCGACCGCGAAGGGCCGCAGGCGTGGTCGGCGATCACCACCGTGCTGAGCGTGGCCGGCGCCGACCTCACCAAGAGCGACTTGATCGAGTTCTACGTTCGCGACGGCGAGCATCTGAACTTGGTGCTGGACGTCGGCGTGGTGAGCGAGGACGCGTTCTTCGTGGACGCCGACGGAATGCTGGGAGGCGTGAAGACGGGCACCGGCGTTCCCTGGGGCGAGGGGCGCCTGGACCAGGAAGCCGATCCGCGCCGAGGGGAGGTGTGGGGCGACGTGGCGGACGCCCGGGGCGTGTGGGACGAGCAGTGCCTCCAGGAGCGCGGCCGGGTCTACCGGCTGGGCGACTCGGACGCGAACTGCACGCGCGGAAACGGCCGCCCCGATTCCGAGGACCTGGACGAGGACGGCGTGCTCGACACGACCGAGCGCTACCGTCGCTTCGTGATTCCGCTGGACGGATCCTCGCGATTTCTGGCGCGCGACCGCGGCGAGACCGGCACGCGCTTTCGTCTCTACCGGATTCCGTTGCGGGACCCGGCGGCGCTCGACGTGGGCGGGCCGGTCGGCGAGGCCGAGCTGCGGGCGGTTCGCCACGTCCGGTTGGCCGTGACGGGCGCGCGCCGGGATTCCTTCGTGCTGGCGCGCTTCGGCATCGTGGGCTCGACATGGATCAAGCGCGCCCAGTCCGGCGTGCTGGAGGGACTGGGAGGCGACCGGACCTCGGCGAGGGGCCGCGTCGAAGTGGGGCCCGTCTCGGCGCTGACCGCGGGCGACGCCTACGTCTCGCCGCCGGGCGTCGTGGAGCAGCTCGACGACCCGACGGCCACGTTCGGGGGCCAGGGCGTGGAGTTCAACGAGCGGTCTCTCTCCGTCGCCTTCGAGGACCTGCAGCCGGGCGACCGGGCCGAGGTGTACAACCGCTTCCCGCAGCGTCCTCGCGACTTCCTGCCGTACCGCGAGGCCCGGCTCTGGGTCGTGGCGCCGCGCGGGGACGGCTTCGGTCTCTCGTCGCCGAGCTGGTTCTTCCTGAAGGTGGGCACGGACGCCGAGAACTTCTACTTGTACCGCACGCGCTTGGAGCCCTCGGCGGCGCAGGGGCGCGTGCGCGAGGAGGACTGGCTGCCGGAGGTCGTCGTCGACTTCGACGAGTGGCTCGATCTGCGGCGCGTCGCCGAAGACCGGCTGGTGCGCGACCCGCGCGCGGCGGGAGCGGATCCGCTGGTCGTGTGGTCGCCCGACTCGGCCTACGCGGTCGTGATGCGGGACCGGGGCCGGGCGCCCAACTTGGCCGCGGTGCGCGAGATGAGCGTGGGCGTGCTGAACGAGACCGGCAGGCCGATCTCGGGCGAGGTCTGGGTGGACGAGCTGCGCCTGCACGGCGGACTTCGGGAGGCCGGCCTGGCGACGGCGTTCGACGCCGTCCTGGAAGGGGGCGCCTTTCTGCAGTCGCGGGCGTCGCTGCGCACCCAGGGAGGGTTCTTTCGGCAGCTTCGCGAGGCGCCCTCGTTTCGGGACGAGCGCGGCCTGGACCTGCGCGCATCGCTTCAGCTGGGCCGCTTGGCGCCCGACGCCTGGGCGCTGGAGGCGCCGCTGACGGTGACCTACGAGCGCGACCGGCAGGCGCCCGTCTTCCTGGAGCGCAGCGACGTGCGCGCCGACCGCCTGGAGGGGCTCCGTCGTCCGGGGTTCGGCAGAGTGCGGGCCGACGTGTCCCTTCGCCGCAACGCCAACCCGAGCGACGGCTTCTGGCGGGCGGTGGCCGACGGCCTCGACCTGCGCGCCGGCGTGGTGCGTTCTTCGTTCCGCACCGCCACCGCCGAGAGCGACAGCGAGGGGGTCGACGGATTCCTGGGCTATTCGGCGACGCCCGGCCGCAGGGACTTCCCGGTGTTTCCTGGGAGGGCGGGCGACTTCCTGAAGGCCGTGCTCCCTCGCTTCCTGGAAGACCGAATCGCGGGAGCGCGGCTCCGGTGGACCCCCGAGCAGCTGTCGTTCGAGGGCGAACTGGCCCGCCAGGACGTCGGCACGCGCCGCTTCCAGCATGTGATTCGCACGCCCGAGGACTCCCTTGCCACGGTCGTCGCCGCGCCGAGAAAGACGTTCGTCGGAACGGCGCGGATCGCCCTGCGCCCGTTCGAGTCCTTCTCGGCCGAAGCCGACCTGACCAGCGGCCGCGATCTGCTGGACCCGGCGCAGCTGGTCGCGGGCGAGGAGGCCCGAGAGCTGCTTGCCGGCGAGCGGACCCGCCTGGCCAGCATCGACTTCGGATGGGAGGTCGACCGGCGCCTGCGCACCCGCTTGGCGTTCTTGCCCCGGTTGTCGAACTGGGCGCGCACCAGCGTCCAAGCGACGACGCTCTATCTGTCGGAGCGCAACTCCGACCTGATCGGAAGGCCCGGAGGACCCAACGCGCCCCTGCGGCTCTTGCGCAACGCGGGCGGGCGGCGAGACCTCTCGGCAGCGCTTTCGATCGAGCCGGCGCGGCTGGCGGCCGAACGCGCGGAGGCGGGCTCGGCGGCGCGGCGCGTGCTGGGCGCCGTCCAACCGCTGTCCATCACGTACGCGAACGGCTACAGCTCGCGCTTCAACCGGGACGCGGTCGATCCCGGCGCCGCGTACGAGCTGGGATGGGGACGCCGCGAGGACTTCCTGAGGATTGGGCCCGACTCCGCCTCCGTCTTCAGCCACCGGCGGCGGCTGAGCCTTCGAGGCGGGACGGCGCTGATCGGATCGCTGTCCGTCGGACTGGGCTACGACCGCTCGCTGCACGAGACGCTCGACGCGCGCTCCGACCGCGACGTGGCGCGCCGCGTCTGGCCGGACGTGGAGGTCGTCGCCGCCGATCTTCCGCGACCCGGGTTCTTGGCGGCCTTCTTGCGCCGCGCTTCGGCCTCCGGCGGCTACCGGAGGGAAACGCGGACGCGGACGTTCGGGGCGGACAGTCGGCAGGACCGGTTCCGCGAAGACCGGGAGGTGCCCGTGACCCTGACGCTGCGGTTCGCGGGCGGCCTATCGGTGGCGTACCGCGGCCGGACAAACCGGGGCGAGAGCGCCGATCCGACGGGGGACACGCGGCGCCGGAGCAGCACGCATTCCGTCGCCGCCTCCGCGCCTCTGCGTTCGCCGCTGAGGATGTTCCGCGCGCAGGGCGCGCCGATGACGCTGACCCTGAACCTGGGCTACGCGGACGAGACGGAATGCCGTGTGGCCTCGGCGGGCAGGCCGTGCGTGCCGTTCGTCGACCAGCTCGACCGCACCGCTTCGTTCTCGGTCGACTCCTCGGTCCGCGACTTCCAGCTGGGCGTTCGGCTTCGCTTCATCGACCGCCGGTCCTTCGTCGGACAACGAGCTGGAACCACCCGCTTTCGGCTCGACGTCCACGGGCGCTTCGCGCTGACGCCCGCGATGCTGCGGGGCAGGACCTGACGCTCGGGCGGACGGACGGCCCATTCCGCCATCCCTTTGTCCCGCCTGCCGCGCTATGGTGTTCTTGTCGGCGCGGAGCACAGCCCGCACGAGAGAGACGACGCCGGGGCGCCAGTCTCCAGGGGGTGTTGCCGTCGGCGCGGAGCGGCCTGCACGAGAGGGAGCCCATGGGCGAGAGAGAACGCAAGAGCATGTTGACGGCGGCGGCGTTGCTGTGCGGAGCGGCGCTGGTGCGCTTTGTGGTCGCGGACGGCGGACCGCCGCCGACGCCGCTGGAGGGTCGTCCGTCCATTGCGGACAGTCTCCTCGTAGCGGGCGACTCGGTTGCGAAGGAGAAGGAGCGGAGAAGCCGTCCCTTGGAGCCGGGCGAACGCATCGACCCCAACGTGGCCGGCGAGGAGGACCTGGATCGGTTGCCGGGCGTGGGGCCCGCGACCGCGGCGCGCATCGTGGAGGCGCGCAAGGACGGCGGTCCGTTCGCGAGCGTGGACGACTTGCAACGCGTGCGTGGCATCGGGGCTGCTACGGTGGAAAGAATGCGGCCGTTTCTTCAGGTGAGCGCCGGGGGGATGCGGCCGGGGGCGCGCGGCGCCGGTGCGGGCGATCGAAGCGCGGCACGCGGTGCTGGGCCAGGCGCGACCGCGGCGCCGACGGGCGGGCGAGGGAGCTTGGCGGCCAGTCCATCCGTCGACGGTTCGCGTGGCGCGACCACGGCGGCGGCGGACGGCCGACGAGCGGTCTCGCCCGACGAGCCCGCGCGCGTCGTGGACGTGAACCGAGCCGGCGAGGACGAATTGGTGGCGTTGCCGGGGATCGGCCCGGTGACGGCCCGGCGCATCGTCGAGTCTCGGCAGACGGAAGGGCCCTTTGGGCGCCCCGAGGACCTGATGCGCGTGCAGGGCATCGGCCCCAAGACGTTCGCGCGCATCGCGGCGCTGGTGACGGTGCGGCAGTGACGGACGCGGGCGCGGCGGCGAACGGGGGCTACCCCAGCCGGGAGAACGGCCGCGCGGCCGACGGGGTCGGAGGCGGTGGGCTGGCGTCGCTGCTCCGCGAGATGGTCGCCCGGGACGCGTCCGACCTGCATCTGGGGGCGGGTCACCCGCCCAAGGTGCGCGTGCACGGCGCGCTGGTGGATGCCGGCGGCGGCCGGGTCCTGTCGCCCGCCGACACGGCGCGGCTGGCGCGCGAGGCCCTCGGCCGAACGGCCGCGGCAAGCCTGGACGTGGGCTCGGAAGTCGACCTGATGCTCGCGTTCGACGAGCTGGGACGATTCCGGGTCAGCGGCTTCCGTCAGTCCGAGTCCGCCGCCCTGGCGATTCGCCGCATCCCGTCGCGCGTGCCGCGCCTGGGCGACCTGGGGCTGCCCCCGGCGGTGGGCCGGCTCGCGGACCGCCCGCGCGGTCTCGTCCTGGTGACCGGTCCGGCGGGGGCGGGCAAGTCCACCACCCTGGCGGCGATGGTCGACAAGATCAACCGCGAGCGACGCCTGCACGTCGTCACGATCGAGGATCCCGTCGAGTTCGTCCACGCGCCCCGCCTCTCGTTGATCAGCCAGCGCCAAGTGGGCCGGGACACCAAGGACTTCGCGTCGGCGATGAGGTCCGCGCTGCGCCAAGACCCGGACGTGATTCTCGTCGGCGAGATGCGGGACCCGGAGACCGTCCAGGCGGCGCTCGACTTCGCGGAGACCGGCCACCTGGTGCTGGCGACGCTCCATACGGGATCGGCGGCCGAGTCCGTCAACCGCATCGTCGACTCGTTCGCCGGCGTCCGGCAAGCCCAAGTGCGCGCGCAGTTGTCCTTGGCGCTCCAGGGCGTGACGTCGCAGGCGCTGGTGCGCGGCCATGGATCGAAGGGCCGCGTCGTCGCGGCCGAAGTGATGGTGTGCACGCCGGCCGTGCGGGCCGTCATCCGAGACCAAAAAGTTCACCAGCTGCCCTCGCTGATTCAGGCGGGCCGCAGGCACGGCATGCGGACCATGAACGACGCCCTCGCGGAGCTCTACTTGAACGGGCGCGTGCCGCTGGCGGAGGCGCTGAAGCACAGCTCGGACCCCCAGGCGCTCCTGCGGGCCGTGGGCGAGCCGTCGCCGGAGAGGCTCGCATCGGCCGCCGGATGAGCATGCTCCGCCACGATTCCGTCCCCGGCGGCGGGCTGGTCCTCCGCCTGCTCTTTCTGGCTCGCCGGGAACGTTTCGGCGCCCGCCGGACTGCCGCGCGCGCGCCTTGCCCGGCCGCCGGATGAGCGCGCCGAGGTCCTGGGGCCCGGCCTCCCGTCTCGCCGCCGCCCTTCGTCGCGGCGTGCCGGTACGCGAACTCGCGCTGTTCACCAGGATGTTCGCCACCATGGTGCGCGCCGGGTTGCCGCTCGTGCGGTGCCTGGAACTCTTGGGCGCTCAAGCCTCCAGCGAACGCCTTCGCTTGGCGCTGGGCGACGTGTTGCGGCGCGTCGAATCGGGGGACGCGCTGGCCGAGGCGATGCGGCGCCATCCTCGCGTCTTCTCGGCCATGTACGCCAACATGGTCGCGGCGGGCGAGGCGGCCGGCGCGCTCGACGTCGTGCTGGGCCGTCTGGCCGACTACCAGGAGCGCAGCGCCGCGGTGGCGCGCAAGATGCGCGGCGCTCTCGCCTATCCGCTGGCGATCGTCGCCGTCGCCCTGCCCGCGATCGGCGTGATGCTCGTCTTCGTCGTTCCCGCGTTCGAAGAGATGTTCGCGTCTTCCGGCGTGCCGCTGCCTCTGCCCACGCGGGCCGTGATCGAGGGGTCGCACGCGGTGCAGCGCTGGTGGTGGGTCGCGGCGCTTGCCGTCTCGGCCCTCGGCGCCGCAGTCGCCCATGCGCGGCGAACCGCGGCCGGACGCTTGGCGCTGGACCGCGCGTTGCTGCGGACGCCGTGGGTGGGCGGACTGCTTCGCAAGGCCGCGGTGTCGCGCTTCTCGCACTCTCTGGCCACGCTCCTGGCGTCGGGCGTGCCGATCCTGGACGGACTGGAGATCACGGCCAGGACGTGCGGAAACCGAGTGGTCGAGGACGCCGTCATGCGGTCGCGCGCCTCGATCGCGGCCGGGGACACGATTGCCGGCCCGTTGCGCCAGTCGGGCGTGTTTCCTCCGCTGGTCTTGCAGATGGTGGACGCCGGCGAGAGAACCGGCGCGTTGGACGAGATGCTGGCTCGCGCGGCCGACTTCTACGACCAGGAGACGGCGGCGGCGGCCGATGCCATGATGGCCGCGGCCGAGCCCGCCATGATCGTGGTCTTGGGCATCGGCATCGGCGCCGTCGTGGTGTCGATGTACCTGCCGATCTTCGACATGATCGGCGCGGTGGGTTGAGCCGGGGCGGGCGCTTGGCCGCCGACCGGGACGAGCAGGCCGTCCAGCCGCTCCGGCGTGGCGCCGCCGGGTTGAGCCGACGGTGCGCCCTGGCCGCTGGTCGGGACCCTCTATGGTTTTGCGCCGGGGCGCTCCGGCGGCGATATTCGCAACCATGTCCAGAGCCTTCGTCAAAGAGGATCGCGAGGAGCGCCGGCGAGAGTACCCGTTGCCCGATCCCGACTCCCCGGACTTCGACGAGGCGCGCGCGTGGGCATTGATCACCGGGGCGGACGAAGGCGACACGCGCGGCGCCGAGCACGCGACGGGCTGCCAATGGGGCGAGCCGCTGCTGGTTCCCCACGTCAAGGCCATCTTGCGGCGCGCCGAGAGGCAGGACGTCGCTCGCGTGGTCCAGCTGTGCCGTCGATTCCTGCGGGCCGCGGGGACCTGACGGCGATGGTCGGGCCGCGGTCGGCCGCCGCTGCGCCGGGACGTGCCGACCGCTCCCGCGCCGGGACGCGTCGGCTCGCTGATTCGGC
Organism: Longimicrobiales bacterium; assembly: GCA_965242735.1. Classification (GTDB taxonomy): domain Bacteria; phylum Gemmatimonadota; class Gemmatimonadetes; order Longimicrobiales; family Gaopeijiaceae. Next base: position 1,173,122 of record OZ251497.1, read on the forward strand.
TTCCGGCCCGCGTTCGGCGTGCCTCGAGACGCGGATCGTTGCTCCCCCGGACTCCGTTGGGGGGAGCGCCGACGGGACCGTGCCCGCGTCAGCCCGGGCCCGCCCGCGGGCATGGCGGACCGCGGTGCTGGCCCTCGCCGGTGTCCTTGCGTCGGCGCCGGCGGCGGCGGTCGCCCAGGACGGCGGCCCCGGCTCGCCCCGCGGCGTGTCCGCCTTGCGCCTGTCCGGCGGCGACCGCGTCGAGCTGGACGGCGAGATCGCCGAAGCCGTGTGGCAACGGGCCGTCCCCGTCGACGACTTCGTGCAGCAGGAGCCCGTCGAGGGAGCGTCCCCTTCCGAGCGTACGGAGATTCGCGTCGCGTTCGACGAGGACGACTTGTACATCGCGGCCATGTTCTACGACGATCCCGACGGCATTCTCGCCTACCAGCGCCAGCGCGACGCCGGGCTGGGCACGGACGACCGCTTCATGTGGATCCTCGACACGTTCCTGGACGGGCGCACGGGCTACTTCTTCGAGATCAATCCGGCCGGCCTCATGGGCGACGGCATCATCTCGGGGGGCGGCGGCGGGGGAGGCGGCGTCGGCAAGGCATGGGACGGAATCTGGGAAGCCCGAACCGCCCGCACGCCCGACGGCTGGTCCGCCGAGATCCGCATTCCGTTCAGGACCCTCAACTTCAATCCGGAACTGGACGCCTGGGGCATCAACTTCCAGCGCACCATCCGACGCAAGAACGAAGAGTTGCTGTGGCGCGGACACCGGCGCAACGAGGGGCTCTGGCGACCGGTCTACGCCGGACGCCTGACGGGTTTGCAGGGCATGTCGCAGGGACTGGGACTGGAGGCGCGTCCTTCGGCCGTGGCCAGCTGGAGGAACGTGCCGGGCGGCGCCGACCCGACCACCTTTCCCAGGGACCTGAGCCTGGACGTCAGTTACAGCCTCACGTCGAGCCTTCGCCTCTCGGCCAGCGTCAACACCGACTTCGCCGAGGTGGAGAGCGACCAGCGCCGCGTCAATCTCACGCGCTTCCCCCAACGCTTCCCGGAGCGGCGAGCGTTCTTTCTGGAAGGGTCTGGCGTCTTCAGCTTTGCGCCGCGCAGCGGACCGACCCCTTTCTTCTCGCGCCGGATCGGACTGCGCGACGGCGAGCAGATCCCCATTCAGTACGGCACTAGGCTGACCGGCCAGGTCGGCCGCTTCGAACTGGGCTTCTACCGAGTCGGCACGGGATCGCACGCCTACGGAGGCACGGCGCCCGAAGACGTCACGCATCTGCCCAGGGAGTCCTTCACGGTGCTTCGCGCGAAGCGTTCGATTTGGGAGCAGTCGTCGGTCGGCGTCGTCTATACGCGGCGCGCCGCGTCGCCCGTGGCTGGAGCAGCAGCTGTAGCGACGGGCCACACGGCGGGCGCCGACTTGCAGCTGAACACCCGGCGCTTCTTCGGCGACAACCGCTTCGAGATGGAGGCTTTTCTCGTCTGGAATTCCAATCCCGACCCTTCCGTCCAGCGTTCCTTCGGCGACCTGTCGGCCCGGGGCTTTCGATTCAACTTCCCCAACGACATCTGGTCCGCGCACCTGTCCTACCGCGAATTCGGCGACGACTACAATCCCACGCTGGGGTTCGTTCGGCGCAACGGGTTTCGCAGGGTCGAGCCTCGCGTGGGTTGGGCGCCCAGGCCGTCGGGCATCGACTGGATCCGGCAGTTCGACTTCGCCGTGCAGTTCCGCAACTTGACGCAGCTCGGCACCGGAGCGCTGGAAGAGCGGGAGTGGCAGTTCGACGTCTTCGGCGTGGACTTCGAGAGCGGCGACAACATCGAAGTGCAGGCTACGAGGACGACAGAGCTTCTTGACTACGGATTCGAGGTCAGCGACGGCGTCGGCATCCTGGCGGGCGAGTACACCAACTGGGAATGGGAATTCGAAGGCCGAACCGCCGGCCGGCGCCGCGTCTCCGTCTCGGGGACCGTCGCCGCCGGCGGCTTTTGGGACGGCACGAGGACGCGCTTGAACGCCGGCCTGACCTATCGCCCCAATCCCGGCGTCAGCGTCTCGCTCGACTTCGAGCACAACGACGTCGGGCTCCCTCGGGGCGATTTCACGGCGGACGTGTACGAAGCCGAAGCCGAGTGGAACCCGAGCCCATGGATCAGCCTCGTCAATCAGTTGCAGTACGACAACGACAGCGGAATCCTAGGACTGTTCGCCCGTCTTCGTTGGATCCTTCGTCCCGGCAACGACGTGTTCCTCGTCTACACGCATAATTGGCGCAACATGAGCGAACGCCTGCTCAGAGACGCCCGCCTCGCCACGATCTCGAAGGGCGCCGCCGTCAAGGTCAACTACACCTACAGGTTCTGATGCCGCAAGCCGATTGCCGGGCCGAAGGCGCTCGCGCAGCAAGGTCAACCACGCCTGCCGGTTCGGATGTCGCACAGGTTCTGATGTCGCGGCCGCGCCGCGCCCAGCCCGCTTCGGCCCGCCTCTACCTTCCGAGCAGTCCCGTCACCAGTTCCGGCCACAGCACGATGGCGAGCAGGCCGATCAGCTGGATGACGATGAACGGGACGACGGCGCGGTAGAGGTCGGTCGTCTTGACGGACGGCGGCGCGACGCCGCGCAAGTAGAACAGGGCGAATCCGAAGGGCGGCGTGAGGAAGGACGTCTGGAGGTTCATGCCGATCATGACGCCGAACCAGACGAGGTCTATGCCCAGCAGCGAGGCGGCGGGCGCCAGCAGGGGGATGATGATGAAGGCGATCTCGAAGAAGTCCAGGAAGAAGCCCAGCACGAAGATGGTCAGGTTGGCGACGATCAGGAGTCCGATCTGCCCGCCGGGAAGGTTGGTCAGCAGGTTCTCGATCCAGATGTCGCCGTAGAGGCCGCGAAAGACCAAGGCGAAGGCCGTGGAGCCGATGAGAAGGAACATGACCATGGTCGTCAGCTTGGTCGTGTCCCGGCAGGCGTCTCTCAGGACGCTCATGCTCATTCGCTTTCGGGCGGCGGCCAGCAGCATCGCCCCGACGGCCCCGACGGCGCCCGCTTCGGTGGGCGTGGCGACGCCGGCGAAGATGGACCCCAGGACGACGAGAATCAGCAAGAGCGGCGGCATGAGAACGACCGCGACCTGGCGCAGCAGCGTCCGAAACGCGACGTCGGTCATCTCGGGAGGCAGGGCAGGCGCCGCCGAGGGCTTGACGATCGCGACGCCCGCCACGTAGAGCGCGTACATGCTCGCCAGCATGAGGCCCGGGACCAAGCCTCCGACGAACAAGTCGCCCACGGAAATGCCCATCTGGTCCGCGAGCACCACGAGCACGATGCTGGGCGGAATGATCTGCCCCAGCGTTCCCGACGCGAGGATGACGCCCGAGGACAGGTGCTTCGAGTAGTTGTAGCGCAGCATGACGGGAAGCGAGATGCTCCCCATCGCGACCACCGAAGCGCCCACGACCCCCGTGGCCGCCGCCAGCATCGCCCCGACGAACACCACGGCCAGGGCCAAGCCGCCGGCGTGGCGCCCGAACAGCGAACCGATCGTGGTCAGCAGATCCTCCGCCAGCTTGGCCTTTTCCAGCACCAGCCCCATGAAGATGAAGAAGGGGACGGCCAGGAGGACGTAGTTGGACATGATGCCGAACACGCGCTCGGGCATCGCGTACAGAAGGTTCCAGTCGAAGTATCCCAACTCCACGCCGACGAAGGCGAAGATCAGCGACGCCCCGCCCAAGGCGAAGGCGACCGGATAGCCGGTGAAGATGATCAGGAACACCGCCGCGAACATCAGTGGCGCGAGAACGTTTCCTTCCATCAGAGGCCCCCCGGCCCGTCGCCCTCGTCCTCCCGCCCCTTCTCCAGCAGCGTCCGCCCGTCCTTCGCCAACTGGGCCAGTCCCTGGACGGCCAGCAGCGCGAAGCAGACGAGGATGACCGCCTTGAGCGGATAGCGGGGCAGCCCCCCCGGATCCGGCGACACTTCCCGGATCGTCCAGGAGTTGTGCACCGACGGCCACGACACCCACAGCAGAAAGACGCAGAAGGGCAGCAGCATGAACACCGCGCCCGCCGTGTCGATCCAGGCCCGCGCCCGCCGGCCCAGCCGCCCGTAGAGCACGTCCACGCGCACATGGGCGTTCTCCTTGAGCGCGTAGCCGGCGCCGAGCAGGAAGACGAGGGAGAACAAGTACCACTGAAGCTCCAAGTAGAGGTTGGAGCTGAGACTGGTGCCTGTGAAGCGGCCCAAGTAGCGCACCAAGGCGTTGTAGGCGCCGATCAGCGCCATGGCCAGGACGAACCAGGACACGAACCGGCCCAAGGCGCCCGTCAGGCGGTCGGTCGCGCGGACGAGCGCGGGAAGCGGCGGCGTGCGGCCCGCCCCCGAGGGAGAGCCTCCCGGAGACCCGTCCGGACCGGCCCGATCGTCGGCCGCGAGCGCGCCTTGGCCCGGCTCCGAGGCTCCAGCGGCGGCGTCTCGGGCAGGCGAGGGTCGGTGGCGTCGGTGGCGGGACTCGTTCAAGCGGCGTGTCCTGGGTTGGATGGCGTCCCGTCCGTCTCCCGGGCGCAACGCGTGCGGCCTGCCTCCGTCGCGGGCGCAACGCGGCAGACTATCACGCCAACGGCGTCTCGGGCAAGCGGGCGGGGTGGGGCGGCTGAGATGGCCGCAGGAGGCTGCGCCCGGTCATCTCGGGCGGCTGGGGGACGTCCATGAGATCGAGCACGGTGGGAGCGACATCGGCCAGAGCGCCGTCGCGCAGCTGAAGGCCGGCGCCTTCCGTCTTGCCCCGGTGCACCGCGAGGAACAAGCGCACGGGGCCGGTCGTGTGGGCCGTGAAGGGCTGTCCGCGCTCGTCCAGCATGCGCTCCGCGTTCCCGTGGTCGGCGGTGACCAGCGCCGTTCCGCCGACGGCGGCGACGCGCTCCAGAACCCGCCCGACGCATGCGTCCACCGCTTCGACCGCCTGCGCCGCGGGGGCCAGCTTCCCCGTGTGTCCCACCATGTCGGCGTTGGCGTAGTTGACGAGCACGAAGTCGTGCCGCCGCTCGTCCAGCCGCCGTAGCAGCGCGTCCGTGAGCTCCGGCGCGCACATTTCGGGCTTCAGGTCGTAGGTATCCACGGCGGGCGAAGGCGTCATCTCGCGCTCCTCGCCGGGGAACGGCGTCTCTTCGCCCCCGTTGAAGAAGTAGGTGACGTGGGCGTACTTCTCGGTCTCGGCCATGCGCAGCTGCGTCCGCCCGGCCCGCGCGAGCGCCTCGCCCAGCACGTTGGTCAGCCGCAACGGCGGAAACAGCACGGGCCAGGGGAAGTCGTCCCGGTAGCGGGTCATGGCGACCACGTTGCGGCACGGGGGGCGCACGCGGCGAAAGAAGGGGAATTCCGCGTCGGCCAGCGCCGCCGCCAGCTGCCGCATCCGGTCCGCGCGGAAGTTGCAGAAGAGCAGGCCGTCTTCGGGGAGCACGCCGAGGGGTTCCCGATCCCTCCCGCCGCCGGAGACGACGACCGGCGGGAGGAACTCGTCGCTGGTTTCCTCGTAGCACTCCTCGACGTAGCGCGACGCCGAGGCGACCCTCGGCGCGAAGCCCGCGACGACGGCGCGGTAGGCGCGCTTGGTCCTGCGCCAGCGGCGGTCCCGGTCCATCGCCCAGTGCCTGCCCGCGACGCTGGCCACGCGACCGTCCCGCATGGCGGCCGCCCATCGTTCGATCCGCCGAACCCAGCCCAGGCCGGAGGTGGGCGGCGCGTCCCTTCCGTCCGTGATGCAGTGGACGCGCGCGGGCAGCCCGGCCCCGTCCGCCCAGTCCAGCAGGGCGCGCACGTGCCTGGCGCGGCTGTGGACGCCGCCGTCCGAGCAGAGCCCCACGAGGTGGAGACGGCTCCCGGCGCGACGCAGTTCGCTCGCCAGCGACTCGAGCACGGGCAGGCTCGCCAAGCTGTCGTCCTCGACGGCTTGGTCGATGCGCGTCAGGTCCTGCGCGACCACGCGGCCCGCGCCGAGGTTGAGGTGGCCCACTTCGGAGTTGCCCATTTGGCCCTCCGGCAGCCCGACGGCCTTTCCGGACGTGCGCAGAAGGCTCCACGGACACCGCTCCAGCATCCGTTGGCGCACGGGCGTGCGGGCCCGCGCGACGGCGTTGCCCTGCCTCTCGGCCTCGGCGGGATCGGTCGCGCCCACGCCCCATCCGTCGCACACGATCAGGACGACCGGTCCTCCGGCCTGCCGCCGCCGGGTGGCGCCCAGCTGCTTTTGGAGCATCTTTCCTTGGGCGAGGGTCTGCCGTTCGGCGACGGGAAGGCGTGCGCGCGAGCGGCCGCTGGCGATCAATCTATCCCCCGGACGGGAGCGCCGCCGCTTGGCGAAGGAAAAGCAGGAGGGGCGCGCGGCCGTGCGGCCCGAGACCGGCGCGCCCGAGCAGCCTTGGTGCCTGACGGTGGACGGCGAAGGGCGCTGGACGGGCGGCCACGAGCCTCTGGGCGCGCATGGCGCCGGCCGCAGCGTTGCGTGGACGAGCGCCGCGCCGGAATCGGACCTGCACCAGCTGCGGGCCTGGAGAAGCGCCGTGGGGCCCGCATGGCTACTGGAGGGCGCGGGCACGGCGGACCCCCGTCTGCCGGTGGTGGCGGCAACGTGGAACGCGCGCACCGGCGGCGGTGCGCTTCGCGCGTTCTGGCGAGGGTTGCTGGCAGAGCGCGGCGGCGCAGGAACGCCTGTGGTCGCGCTGTTGCAGGAGGTCTTTTCCTCGGGAGATCACGTGCCGCGGGGCGCGGACGGCTCTGCGGGCGCCGGGCGGGTGGGCGGCATGTTCGCGCGGGCGGGCGGGGAAGCCCAGGCCGACGCCGACACCGCGAGAAGATCGTCTTTCCGGGAGGCGGCTGGCGCGGCGGGGCCCCGTTCCGGCGCGGGCGGATCGTCCCGCCGCTGGGCGTGGGCGGAGCGCATCGCCGACTCGCCCCCTGGAGAGGCCCGGACCGACGTGGTGGCCTTCGCCAAGGAAGAAGGACTGTCGCTCGTCTACGTGCCTTCCATGCGCAACGGCGCCGGGAGCGTGGAAGGAGGTGCGGCCGGAGACGCGGCGTCCGTTCGCGAGGACCGCGGCAACGCCGTCCTGGCCAACGTGCCGCTCGCGTCCCCCTTGGCCGTCGAGTTGCCCTTCGAGCGCCAGCGCCGGGTAGCGGTCGCGGCCGAAGCGCGCCTGGGCGGCGAGCGCGTCGCGTTCTGTTCCGTGCACTTGGACAACCGGGCGCCCTGGCGCCGGGCGTGGCGCAGCCTGGGCCAAGCGCGCGGGCGGCAGATGGCCGGACTGTTGCGGGCTCTGGCGACGCTGGGACTGATTCCATCTCGCCTGGAAGACGGCCCGCGGCCCTTCGGCGCCCAGCCCTTCGGCGCGCCGTGGGGGGATGCCCAGCCTCCCGCCGCCTTCGTCCTGGGAGGCGACCTGAACACATGGACGCGCGGCGCGCGCGAGGACGCCTACAAGCGGGCGCGCCGGCGTTTCCCCGAGCCGGCGGCGCCGGATCCCCGCCCCACGCATCACTTCGAGATCGGCGGCGTGCTCCGCCGCTCGGACCACCTCCTTTTCGCCTTGCCGCCCGGCTGGCGCGGCGACTGCCGCCGCTTGGACGACACCTTCGGCTCGGACCACTACCCGCTCGTCGGCGTCCTTCGCTTTGCTACACGGCGGTAGGCTTGTCTCGATCCCGGCGCCGTCCGTTGCGGAGCCGGGTTTGCAACGGCGCCGCCTCTGCTATGCTATATTCTCGCGTCCGTTGGTCAGCTCGCCTGAACATGGATGGTCAGATCGCATGAATCACGCGTCCTCCGCCCCCCCCCCCTTTGCTCGAGGGCTCCGGCCAGTGTCGGTCGTGGCCGCGCGCGGCTCAAGCCAAAGCGCGGGCGTACGGTCGCTGATTGCGCGCCGACTCCGATGACGTGCGGTGTTGCGGTGGCTCGGGTCGCCGGACTCGCAGCCGTCGTCCTGGCGAGCCTCGGCGGGTTCGGCAGCGGCCTCGCGGCCCAGACCCCGACGGTGACCGGCCTGTCGGTGAATTCGCCGTCGACATCCAACTTCAAGGAACTAACCCACCACGACCAGTTCTGGCTCACCGAGGTGATCCGAGTCAAGGTGGCGTTCAGCGATTCGGTGGACGTGACCGGCACGCCGCACGTGGTGCTGGGGATCGGATCGTGCACGGACTGCTTTGCGGAATACGCTTCGGGGACGGGGACGGACACGCTGTTGTTCGCTTACGAGGTCCTGCGCGGCGACACGGACTCCACTGGGATCAGCATCGCGGCGGACGCGTTGAAGCTGAACAGCGGCACGATCAACGCGTCCGGCAGCGGGGCGGCGGCAAGCTTGAACTTGGGGACGCACGCGTTCACGGACGACGCAGCCCGAAAGGTCCAGACGATCGACAACAACAACGCCACTGGAGCAAACACCGGCGTTGTCAACATTCTTCAGAACGACCCGGCGAGCGGCGACACCTACAAGCTCGGCGAGACGATCTGGATCACGTTGGTGTTCAGCCGGAACGTCAGCGGGCAAGGACAGGACTGGAGGCAGCACTTTAAGGTTCTGATAAGAATCGGCGACAAGGTCCGGCGGATGGACTACGACAGCGGAGCGAGCACGACTCAATGGGTTTTCCGTTACGCCGTGCAGGCGAACGACCTGGACGCCGACGGGTACACCATCGAGGGGCGGGCCTTTATCGGCGGAGTGATCAGTCACTTTACGTCCCGCAACATGGGCCGTCAGGCGATCGTGAACGACGGGGATCGCAAGGTGGACGGGAGCCAGGGCGTGCCGGGGATAACGAGCGTGACGTTGGGCGCGCCGGCGGGGGGCGACACGCACTTTGCGGGCGACGCGGTCGAGGCGACGGTGAAGTTCACGCAGCCGGTGGCTGTGGACACGACGGGCGGCAAGCCGCAGCTGGGTTTGCAGATTGGAGCGAACACGCGCCAGGCGCCGTACGTGTCGGGCACGGGCACGACGGACTTGGTGTTCCGGTACGTGGTGGTGGCGGCGGATTCTGACACGGACGGGTTGAGCACTTTCGGCACCGCTTTGGGCTTGAACGGCGGGACGATCACGGACACGGTTTCGGCGTCGCCTACGAACGTTGTGAGGGCGTTGGGCGATGCGGCGTTGGGCGCGCAGAGCGGCCACAGGGTGGACGGTTCGGCGGCGATGGGCGTGGTGGGCTTGGCGCTGGCGAGCCGTCCGGCGAGCGGGGACACGTACGGGTTGAGCGAGGCGATCGAGGCGCGGGTGACGTTCAACCGATCGGTGACGGTGACGGGCACGCCGCAGCTGGACTTGCTGTTTGGGACGGACACGGTTCAGGCGGACTACGTGTCGGGCGGCGGCGGGACGGCGTTGACGTTCCGGCACGTGGTGGCGTCGGGCGACGTGGACGCGGACGGGTTGAGCGTGGACACGCTGAAGCTGAACAGCGGGACGATCGTGGACGCGCGGTCGGGCGGCGCGGCGGCGGGCCGGGCGCTGGGCGCGCACGTCGCGATCACGGACGACGGGAACCACAAGGTGGACGGTTCGGTGGAGGTCGCGCCGGCGGTGACGGGCGTGTCGTTCGCGAGCGCGCCGGCGGCCGGGGGCGTGTACGAGTTGGGCGAGCGGATCGAGGTCGAGGTGACGTTCGACAAGCTGGTGGACGTGACGACGACGGACGGCACGCCGTCGCTGGCGCTGGAGATCGGGACGGCGACGCGGCAGGCGGGCTACGCATCGGGGACGGGCACGTCGGCGCTGACGTTCTCGTACGAGGTGGCGGCGGGCGACGAGGACGCGGACGGGGCGAGCGTGACGGTGCTGGCGCTGAACGGCGGGGCGATCGCGATCTCGGGCGGGACGGCGGCGGCGGAGTTGGCGCTGGGCAGCCACGCGATCGTGAACGACGGGGCACATGTGGTGGACGCGGGGACGTACGTGACGGGGCTGGCGTTGAGCGATCCGGTGGTGGGCGACACGTACGAGCTGCGCGACACGATCAAGGTCGTGCTGACGTTCAGCAAGGCGGTGGACGTGACAGGCACGCCGCAGCTGGGGCTGACGGTCACGAGCGCGCGGACGGCGCCGTACGCGTCGGGCACGGGCACGACGGAGCTGACGTTCCAGTACGTGGTGCAGTCGGTCGACTTGGACAACGACGGGTTGAGCATCGGCGCGAGCGCGCTGGGGTTGAACGGCGGGACGATCACGACGTCGGGCACGGGCTCGAACGCGGGGCTGAGCTTGGCGGGCCACACGGTGACGAACAGCGCGGGGCACAAGGTGTACGGCAACTTGTACGCGCCGGCGGTGAGCGGGTTGTCGATGTCGAGCGTTCCGGCGGCGGCCGAGACGTACGCGGCGACGGACACGATCGAGGCGGAGGTGACGTTCAACCGTCGGGTGAACGTGGTGACGACGGGCGGGACGCCGCAGCTGGCGCTGGGGATCGGGGCGAACACGCGTCAGGCGGCGTACGCGAGCGGGACGGGCACGAACGTGCTGAAGTTCCGGTACGTGGTGGTGGCTGCGGACGCGGACCCGGACGGGATCGAGGTGGCGGCGGGCGCGTTGACGCTGAATTCGGGCGCGATCAACGACGTGCGCCGCACGGTGCCGCTGGCGGCGTCGCTGGGGCTGGGGACGCATGCGTTGTCGGCGCAGGCGGGCCACAAGGTGGACGGCACGATTGCGCCGGCGTCGGTGAGCGGGGCGGCGATCACGAGCCGTCCGGCGAGCGGGGACACGTACGGGTTGGGCGAGCGGATCGCGGTCGAGGTGACGTTCGACCGTGCGGTGGCGGTGACGGGTTCGCCGCAGCTGGAGGTCGAGATAACGGGCGTGTTGCGCCCGGCGAGGTACGCGAGCGGTTCGGGCACGACGGCGCTGGCGTTTCACTACTGGGTTCGGGGCGCGGGCTCGGGCGGCGCCGGACCGGGCGGCGTGGACCAGACGACGGCCGGGGTCTCGGTGAGCGCGGGCGCGTTGTCGCTCAACGGCGGGACGATCAAGAACGTGGCGAACCCGGAGCGCGACTTCAGCGCGGCGCTGGGCTTGGGGAGCCATGCGCTGACGAACGATCCGAGCCACAAGGTGGACGGCAGCGTCGAGGCGGCGCCGGTGGTGACGGGCGTCGAGGTGGCGAGCCGGCCGACGGGCCCGACGGGCTACGGGTCGGGGGCCGGGATCGTGCTGCGGGTGTCGTTCAGCCGGGCGGTGACGGTGACGGGCGCGCCGCGCTTGGCGGTGGTGATCGGCATTGCGCGCCGCCGGGCGGCGTACGTGTCGGGCAGCGGGACGGACGTGTTGGAGTTCCGGTACCGCGTGGTGCCGTCGGACGCGGACCGCAACGGGTTCAGCGTGCCGGCGAACGCGTTGGAGCTGGCGGGCGGCGCGATCGGGCTTTCGGGCGGTTCGGAGGACGCGGAGCTGAGCTTGGGGAGCCACGCGCTGGCCGACGTGACGGGCCACGCGGTGGACGGCGGGACGGGCGCGGACGATCCGAGGTTCGAGCGCAGAGAGTACGTGTTCGAGCTGGCGGAGAACGTTGCCGGACCGGTCGAGCTGGGCGAGGTGAGCGCGGCGGACCCGTACGACAGCGACGTGAGCTATTCGCTGGGCGACGGCGCTCGCGGCTTCGAGGTGAACGAGTGGGGCGGCGAACTGCGGTACGTGGGGAGCGGCTTGGACGCGGAGTCGGAGCCGAAGCGGGTGATGAAGGTGTTGGCGACGGCGGAGGACGGTCGCGAGGGCGAGGCGCTGGTGATCGTGCACGTGTTGGACGAGAACGAGGCCCCGGCGTTCGCCGAGGACCGGCTGGCGTTCCGGCTGCCCGAGAACGTGGCCGGCCCGCTGGCGCTGGGCGTGGCGGAGGCGTCGGACCCGGACGAAGGCGACGCGCTGTCCTACGCTCTGGCGTCCGGGGACGCGGGGTTGTTCGAGGTGGACGCTGCGAGCGGCGAGGTGCGCTACGTGGGCGACGGCGAGGACTACGACGGTTCGGGACCGAAGTCGTGGGCGCTCGAGGTGGTGGCGACGGACAGGGCGGGCTTGAGCGCCGTGGCGGCGGTGGTCGTGTCGCTGGGCGACGAGAACGAGGCGCCGGCGTTCGCCGACTCGACGTACGCGTTCGAGCTGCCCGAGAACGCGGCGGGCCCGGTCGTCGTGGGGACGGTTCGCGCGATCGACCCGGACGCGAGCGACCGGCTGGTCTACGAGCTGGCGTCGGGCGGCGCGGGGCTGTTCGAGGTGGACGCCGCGAGCGGCGCGGTGCGCTACGTGGGTCCGGGCGAGGACGCGGAGACGGACGAGGGGCCGAAGTCGTGGGCGCTGGTGGTGCGGGCGACGGACGGCGGCGGGCTGAGCGCCGAGGCGTCCGTGTCGGTGTCGCTGCTGGACGTCAACGAGGCGCCGGCGTTCGAGGCCGAGCGCTATGAATGGGAATTCGACGAGAACGTTGCGGGTCCTTTGGCGCTGGGCGTCGTCCGGGCGAGCGACCCGGACCGGGCGGACACGACGCTGGCGTACAGCTTGTCGGGCGAGGGCGCGGCGTTGTTCGAGGCGGACGCTGCGAGCGGCGCGGTGCGCTACGTCGGCTCGGGCGAGGACTACGAGGCGGGCCCGACGTCGTGGACGTTCGAGGTCGTGGCGACGGACGGCGAGGGCTTGCAGGGCCGCGTGCCCGCCGAGGTGACGTTGCTGAACGTGAACGAGGCGCCGGCGTTCGCCGATTCGGCGTACGCGTTCGAGCTGGCCGAGAACCAGGCGGGTCCGGTCGAGCTGGGCCGCGTCGAGGCGTCGGACGAGGACGCGGACGACGAGCTGACGTACAGCTTGTCGGGCGGCGGCGGCCGGTTCGAGGTGGACGCTGCGAGCGGCGCGGTGCGCTACGTGGGTTCGGGCGAGGACTACGAGGCGGGCCCGCGGTCGTACGAGCTGGCGTTGCGCGTGACGGACGCGGGCGGCCTGTCGGGCGAGGCGCGCGGCGTGGTGGCGCTGCTGGACGTCAACGAGGGACCGGAGGCGGTGGGCGCGATGGCGCCGAAGACGCTCGAGGCCTACGGCGCTGCGGCCGAGGAGGACCTCGGACAGTACTTCCGCGATCCGGACGGCGACGCGTTGAGCTACGCGGCCGAGTCGTCGGCGCCGAGCGTCGCGGCCGTGTCGGTCGCGGCGGGCCGGCTGTCGATCGCGCCGCAGGCGATCGGCGTCGCGACGGTGACGGTGACGGCGCGGGACCCGGACGGGCTCGAGGGGACGCAGACGGTGGCGGTGACGGTCGAGGCGTCGCGTTCGGAGCGGGCGCGGGCGCTCGAGGCGGCGCTGACGGCGTTCGGACGCTCGGTGGGCACGGAGGCGGTCGACGCGATCGGCGGGCGCCTGGGCGTCGAGTCGTCGAGCGTGCTGGGCCGTTCGCACGTCCAGCTGGGCAGCCGCTCGGTGGGGTGCGGCGCGCTCGGCGGCGAAGCGGCGTCGTCGTGCGGCTGGGCGCAGCTGGCGCGCGGCGCGTCGAGCCTGCTGGGCGTGCAGCTGAACGGTCCCGCCGCGATGGCCGGCCCAGCCGGCGGCTCGGGCGGCGGGAGCGTGTCGCTGGACGCCGTGTCGCTGCTGTTCGGCGACGGCTCCAGCGGCGCGCAGGACGGCTTGGCGAGCGGATTCGGCGGCGGCGGCGCGTACAACGGCCAGCAGGCGCCGCCGGAGCCGGGCGGCGGCGAGCAGCGCGGCGGCCTGAAGTTCGACCCGTTGTCGGGCGGCGATCTGCGGTCGCGCAGCTCGTTCCGGCTGTCGTTCGGCGACGACGGCGCCGACGCGGGCGCGAGAGACGCGGGCGCGCCGCAGTCGGCCGTCGGCACGGGCTGGACGGTGTGGGGCCAGGCGAACGCGGGCGCGTTCGAGAGCTCGCCCGACGACGGCCTGACGGTCGAGGGCCGCACGCGCTCCGTCTACGCCGGGCTCGACTACGGATTCGGCTCGGGCCTGCTGGTCGGGCTGGCCGCGTCGCGCAACACGCTGGCGTCCGACTTCGACAGCGAGATCAACGGCGCCGGCGCCGTCGACGCGCGCCTGACGAACCTGTACCCCTACGCGCACTGGTCGCCGCGCGAGGGACTCGGGCTGTGGGGACTCGTCGGCGCGGGCCGCGGCAGCGCCGACCTGGCCGAGACGGCGGGCGGACGCTTCAGGACGGACCTGACGATGCGCATGCTCGCGCTCGGCGGACGCCAGGAGCTGATCGGCGCGCTCGCGCTGAAGGCCGACGCGTTCACCGTGCGCATCACGTCGGAAGACGGCGCCGGACTGGCCGGCGTGACGGCCGTGGCGCACCGCGCGCGTCTGGCGCCCGAGCTGGCCGGACAGTGGACCATGGGCGGCGGCATGGCCGTGCGCGCGCGCTTCGAGCTGGGCGCGCGCTACGACCGCGGCGACGCCGAGACGGGCCTCGGCGCCGAGGCGGGCGCCGAATTCGGGTTCGCGCATCTGGGCAGCGGCTTGAGCATCGACGCGCGCGGCCGGACGCTGCTGGCGCACCAGAAGGACCAGTTCCGCGAGTGGGGCGCCAGCTTCGCCCTGCGGCTCCAGCCCGGCGGCGAGGAGGGCGGCCTGTCGTTCTCGCTCGAACCGTCGTGGGGCGAGGCGGCCAGCGGGACGGCCGCGCTGTGGCAGGCGCAGGCCGGCCTGGGCGGCTTGGGCGGCCAGGAGCGGGGCGTCGGCACGGCCGCGGCGCTCGCCGGCGCGCCCGGCTGGACGCCGGACCGGCTGGCGATGGAACTGGGCTGGGGCTTCGTCCTGCCGGGCGGCGCGCAGATCGCGCCGTTCGGACGCTGGAGCCGAGAAGGCGCCGCAGGCTACCGCCTCAACGCCGGCACCCGGTGGACCGCCCTGGCCGCGCCCGGCGAACACCAAGCCGAAGGGAGCCCGCGCCGCGTGCAGCTGACGGTCGACCTCTTCGGCGAGCAGGCGGCCGTCGACGCCCAGCCCGCCCAACGCCGCATCGGACTGCTCGGCAGAATCGCCTTCCGGTAGCCCGTCCTAGCGTTCGGCCGCTTCCGCGCAAGCGCGTCCGCCCCGGCGTCACGCCGCCAAGGCGGCCGCCGCCGCGGAGGCCGGCCGAACGCTTGGACCCCGCCGCCCAACGGCGCCGGCTCAGCTTGGCAGGTACGCTGAGCGGTTCGACCCCGGGGACCCCGGCCGCGTCCGCCTTCCTTCGGCCCGCGTCCGCCTTCCTTCGGCGTGCCCCGAGGATGCGCGGATCACCGCCCCGGAGCGCATCAAGTTGACTTGGATCCCCCCCCGCGGATCGACCTACGCGCTCCCATGTCGACCGCAGCCGGTCCCATGCAGCCATGGAGGCGTCCCGCCCCGTGTGCGACTTTCCCCGGACCGAGCTGCGGGGGAGCCGTCGGCCGCCGGCGCGCTCCCCCCGGCGGAGCCCCGGGGAGCGGCCCTTGCGCAAAGAGGCGAAGCACGGCGAGACGGACCGCGTCTACAAGCGGTTCTACGCGGACCCGGCCGTCGTCGAGGAGATCGTGCGCGACTTCGTCGGGGGCGCGTGGACGCGCGAGCTGGATTTCGGCACGCTCGAGCGGCTGCCGACCGAGATGGTCGACCCCGTGCTGCCGGTCGTGCGGCACGCCGACATGATGTGGCGGGTGCGGTTCCGGGACCGGCCGCTGCACGTCGTCCTGCTGTTCGAGTTCCAGTCGGGACCGGACCCGAACATGGCGGTGCGGATCGCCGTCGAGACGGGCGTGTTCTACCGCGAGCTGGCCGAGCTGCGCAAGCGGGATCCCAGCGTGGGCGAGCATGTGGTCGTGCCAGTGGTGGTGAAGAGCTTCGAGGGCACGTGGACGGCGGCGCGGGGCATGGCCGAATGGCTGGGCGAGGGCGTGCCCGAGGAGCTGGTTCCATATGCGGCCGGCCGGCGCTACGCGTTGCTGGACGAGTCTGCGGAGGCGAAGAAGGCCGGGGCTGCCAGCGGCGGCTCCGGCGGCGTGGTGCGTGCGGGCATGGTGTTGCGCCACGAGCGCGACGTGACGCGGCTGGCGGCGGCGGTGCGGGATCTGGACGTGCAGTTGGACGCGTCGTCGGTCGCGCGCGGCGCGCTCGTGGAGTGGCTTCGGAGCCAGATGATAAATTCGGGTGCGACGGAGGCGGAGGTCGCGCACCTGGACACCCTACGGGAGGCGGGCGAGATGTACGTGAATCAATTCCAGGAAACGTTCCGCGACGGCTTGGCGCAGGGCCTCCAGAAGGCCCACGTCGACATGGCGCGGTGGAAGTTCGGCGAGGAGACGGCGCAGCGGCTGGCCGAGCTGCTCGAAGCGGCGGGAGACGCGGAGCGCGTCTCTCGAATCGGGCGGTTGCTCGTCGAGTGCGAGACGGGCGAAGAGCTGATCGCGAAGGCCGCGCGGGCCTGACGGAAGACCCGCGCAGCCTTGCGGACTTCGAAGCGGCGCCAGCCTCCGCCCGTCACCCCCGACTTCGGTCGAACGCGATCTGGCGCCCGCAGGGCTCCCGGCTCACCTCTCCGTCCTTGAACACCGTTCTGCCGCCCACCCACGTCCGCACCGGCCAGCCGGAGAGCTGCGCGCGGTGCCACGGCGTCCAACCGCATTTCGTCCGCTGGTTCGCATTCCGCACCTCGCGCCGCAACGACAGATCGACCAGCGTCAAGTCGGCGTCGAACCCTTCTTCGATCCGGCCCTTGCGGGCGATGCTCCAGACACGGGCGGGCGCGCCGGACGTCCACCGCGCCACCTGCTCCAGCGTGCAGCGCCCCTGATTGACCTGGTCCAGCAGGAGGGGCAGGGCCACTTCGACCGCGGGCACGCCGGACGGCGAGTCGGGGTAGGGCGTCCGCTTTTCTTCCAGAGTGTGGGGCGCATGGTCGGTGGCGATCATGTCGATCGCGCCTTCCTTGAGGGCGTTCCACAGGGCCGCGCGGTCGGACGCCGTCTTCAACGCCGGGTTCATTTGTGCCCGCGTGCCGAGGCGGGCATAGTCGGAGACGTCGAGGAAGATGTGATGCGGACAGGCTTCGGACGTGACCAAGGGGCCGGCCTCGGCCACGAGGGCGGCTTCGTCCGCCGTGGAGACGTGCAGCACATGGAGCCGGCGCCCGTGCCGCCGGGCCAAGCCGATCGCCTGCCGGGTCGCCCGCACGGCGGCCGTCCGGTCTCTGATCCGGGAGTGGTCGCTGATCGACAGCAGCGCCTTCTCGCTCGACCTCTGCCTGCCGGACGGCGCGGGCGCGAAGTCGTGGGCGCTCGAGGTGGTCGCGACGGTCCGTGCGGAGCCCGAGGGCGCGCCGTCCGGTCCGTCCGTCCCTGTCCGGCCGCTTGGCTTCGGAGCTCGGGCCCGCCTCTCCTCGCACAGCCGCGCCCGGTTGGCGCGCACCGTCGCCTCGTCCTCGCAGTGCGCGGCGATGGGCAACGCCGTCTCGGCGAACAGGCGCTCCAGCAGCTCCGGGTCGTCCAGCAGCATGTTCCCCGTGCTCGACCCTAGGAAGACCTTGATGCCCGGCGTGCGCGAGGCGAAGGCCGGGTCGCGCGACGCCTTCGCGAGTTCCGCCAAGTTGTCGCGGGTGGCGCCGACGTAGAACCCGTAGTTGACCACGCACTTGCGGGCCGCCAGCGCCAGCTTGGCCTCCAGCGCTTCGGCCGTGACCGTCTGCGGCACGGTGTTCGGCATGTCCAGGAACGACGTGACTCCCCCGGCCGCGCACGCCCGGCTTCCGGTGGCCAAGTCCTCCTTGTGCGTCAGCCCCGGGTCCCGAAAATGCACGTGAGCGTCGATGACGCCGGGCAGCAAGTGGAGCCCCGACGCGTTGATCGTCTCGTCGGCCCGCAGCGTGGGCGCCGCGTCCAGCGCCGCGATCCGCCCGTCCTCCAAGAGCACGGAAATGCGCGCGATCCCGCCGGGCAGCACCACGTCCGCGTTTCGGATCAGCGTGCGGTGCGCCATCCCGCGGCCTCGCGGCGTCGCCGGTCGCCCGTCTTCGCCCGCCAAGTGAATTCGCCCGCTACGTGAAGTAGGGGTTCTCTCCGCTCATGTGGTCGGTCACGTCGTGGATGGCCGTGACTTCCGGGACGGCCTGCGAGACCATCCTCTCCACGCCTTGGCGCAGCGTCATGCGCGACATGGCGCATCCCTGGCACCCGCCCGCCATCTCGATGTAGACCTCGTTTCCCTGGACGTCCACGAGATTGATCGCGCCTCCGTGCGCGGCGACGGCCGGATTCACCTCCGTGTCGAGCACCTGCCGCACCCGGTCCGCGATCTCGCCGCTCGGCGCCGCCGCGGCCACCGCCGCCTTCACGGCATCCGGGTCGGGCGTGACCTGGAACCCGCTCTCCTGCAACGTCTCGACGAAGTCGACCGACGCGCCGTCCAGACGCTTGACGCTGGCCTCGTCCACCAGCACCGTGAAGTCGCCCGCCGGGACCTCCACGTCCGACTCCCGCCGGCTCGCCGACTCGACCAACGTCAGTTCGTAGGCGGGCGCGAACGGACTTCCGCCGACCGCGATCCGCAACGCCTGGGGTCCGTCTTCCTCCTGGTCCATGAAGGACAAGACCATGTCGCGGGCCTTGTCCGTGAAGTTGAGCTTCATGTTTCGCGTCTCTCCGCGTGCGGGTCCACCGGTCCGCGATCTGCTCTCGTCGCGACGAGTTCGGCCAGTCTCGCATCTGTCGCCGTCGCGACGAGTTCGGCCAGCCTCAAATCTACTCCCATCTCCACAAGTAGTTCATCCGAACATAGAAGAAGGCGCCGTTGAAGCCGTAGGGAGTGTACTCGCTGTAGGGGTTGCCCACCAGCCCGGCGGTGGGGTTCAGGTCCGGAAACTGGTTCAGCACGTTCTGTCCGCCCAGCGCGAAGCTGGTGGACTCGCTCAAGGAATAGGCCGCTTCCAAGTCCACGGTGGGGTCGCCGTCGTAGAAGCGGACGTCTTCGGAGTCGTACCAGCCGCCGTAGTAGTTGAGACGGGCCAGGAAGCGCCAGGGTTCGGGGGCGTGGCTGGCCGACAGGCTCCAGCGCGTGCGCGGCAGGGCTTCCTGAAGCTCGCGGATGCGCCGGGCGTCGATGACGGCGTCGCTCCACTTGGTCACCTTCGTGTCGGTGTGGTTGAAGAGAAGCGTGAAGACCGTCGCGCCGCCCAACGCCGCCGGTTCGTAGGTGGCCACCACGTCCACGCCCTGGGTCCGCGTGTCGAAGTCGTTGGTGAAGAAGCGGAAGTCCCGCACGTTGGCGGCGCTGGCGATCCCTTCCGCGAGAAGCTGCTCCACTTCGGGCGGGTCGAGCCGGAAGTCCTGCGTCAGCGATATCCGCTGGGTCACGGCGATCCGGAAGTAGTCCGCGGTCAGGTTCAGCGAGCCCAGTTCCAGCACGGCGCCGAGCGCGATGTTGAGGGATTCTTCCGGCTGCAGTTGCTTGCCGCCGCGCAGCCGGGCGACGGCCGAGGTGGACGCGATCGTGGCCTTGTTGACCGGAGCGTTGATCTCCCGGTCGAACTCGGTGGTCACGTTGAACGCGTTCTGCTGGCCCGGCGTCGGCGCCCGAAAGCCGGTGCTGACGCTGCCGCGCACGCCGACCGCGCTCGTCAGGCTGTAGCGGCCGGCCAGCTTGCCGTTCACCGTGACGCCGAAGTCGGAGAAGTCCTCGAAGCGCAGCGCGCCGCCGAGCGTCCAGCGGTCGTCGTCCGGGTCCCGCATCTCCGCGTCGCCGTAGAAGGCGTAGTTGGAACGGGACCAGTCGCCGACCGACAAGGGCCCGAAGCCGGGGAAGCCGTCCGAAGCCGCCCGAAAGCCCTGGGCCGCCAGCGGGCCGAACTCCCACGACTCTCGCTGGCCTCCGATGATCTCGAACCGTTCGTCGCGCCACTCGCCGCCGCCGGCCAAGTTGACCAAGTCGTTGATCCGGTAGGACAGGTCGGCGTGAACGTTGAGCTCCTGCTGCTGGTAGGAGCCGAGGTCGAAGGAGAGCGGCGTGTCGGGTCCGAGCGACGCGTTCGTCGTCTGGTCGATGAAGAAGTCGAGGCGATTGCTGCCGAAGCTGGCGCTGGCGTCCCAGTGCAGGCCGAACCCCGTTTCGCCCTTCAGTCCCGCGGCCACGGAGCCGTCCAGCAGGTCGGCGCCGAACTGGGGCGTGTATCCGCCCGGCAGGATTTCCTGGAACGAGAAGCAGTTGGGGTCCTCCTTCACCTTGGCGAACGCGACGGGGTCCGGCACGCCGCCGACGATGCGCACCTCGGGACAGGCCGCGGATCCGTCGAGAACGCCGTCGCGCGCGTCCAGCATGTCGGCAATGAGCAACGTCCGCCCTTGGTCGTTGCTGTATATGGCCTGCCGCTCGTTCGGGTTCCGGAAGTAGAAGCCGCCGACCACGGTCCGGGCGGCGTAGTTGCCGTGGCCGTAGAGCTGGACCGCGTCGCCCAGGAAAGCGCCGAAGTTGCCCCACAGCTTCACGTTGTCGGCAATGTCGGGCGAGCCCCACACCTGGGCCGGCGTCGCCACGGCGCTGTTGCCGGCCATGACGAGCCGCCGCGCGTCGTCGCGCTGCACGCTCCGGCTGGTGGGTCCGGCGTTGCCGTATTCGGCGCTGAAGTTGGCGAAGCCCGTCTCTCCCAGCGGCAGGCCCACGTTGCCCGCGACCGTGTAGCTCTGGCCGTCTCCGGCGACGGGGTAGCTGCCCATGCGGGCCTCGAAGCTGCCGCCGGAGCGATCGTCGCGCAGCTGGAAGTTCATCACGCCGGCGATCGCGTCGGAGCCGTACTGCGCCGACGCCCCGTCCCGCAGGATCTCGACTTGGCGGAGCGCGATGGCGGGCACCACGGCGATGTCCGGCCCCTGTGCGCCGTCGGCGACCCCGTTGCCGAACCACGCGATGGCGGCGGCCCGGTGGCGCCGCTTCCCGTTGACCAGCACCAGCGTGTGGTCCGGCGCCAAGTTGCGCAGGTTGGCCGGGCGCGAGATGGTGGCGGCGTCGGCGATCGGCTGGATGTTGACGTTGTACGACGGCGCGATGTTGCGCAGCAGGCTGCTGAGGTCGGTGTCTCCCTGATTCACGAAGTCGGCCGAGGCGATGGCGTCCACGGGCACCGGCGAGGCCGTGACCGCCCGCGGCCGGGCCCGGCTGCCCACCGTGACCAGCCCCTCGAGCGCGATCGCCGCTTGGGAGAGTTCCACGTCCAGGCGCGTCGTCTCGCCGTCGGCCACGACGACTTCCCGGAGCTGGGTCCCGTAGCCGACGAACGAAACGGCGACGTCGTGGGTCCCCGCCGGAATGCCGGAGATGCGGTAGAGACCCTGCGGGCCCGCTGCGCCGCCGAGGCCCAGATCGACGAGCGACACTTGCGCTCCCGCCAGAGCGGCGCCCGTGCCCGCGGCCCGCACGCGTCCTTCCAGCGTGCCTTGCGCGGCAAGGCCGCGGGGCCCGCCGACGAGCGCCAAGACGACCAGGACCGAGACGGCGGCCAAGCCCGCTCCCGATTTCGGGGCTCGCGCGAGGCGCCCGCTCGCGGAGGGCGTGCGGGCGCGGCAACCGGCCCAATTCCGCGCTGGGACGACCCGCCTATCTCGTCTCGTCGCGGCCTCTGGACTCGCGCCGGCATGTTGGCGGTCATGGGTGACCGTCAAGACCGGTCCCTGCTCTCGTCTCATTATGCCTCCAGGCTTGCTGCGACATGTTTGGCGGTCATCGGCGACCGTCAAGCGGGTCCCTGCTCTTGGCTCATCGTGCCTCCAGGCTTGCTGCGACGTGTTTGGCGGTCATGCATGACCGTCAAACCGGTCGCTGTTCTCGTCCGCCGCCTCCAGACTCGCCGCGACCGCCTTCGGCGCCGGACCGGGCGGTGCCGGCGCGCGCTCCGAACGCAGGGCAAGGGTCGGACGCGCGATGCGCATTAAAGTAAAACGATGTCGGGCGCGTCTTCGGCGCGACCGGCTACAAGTAGGCGTCGACGCGCATGTAGAACTGCCATCCGGAGTCGGTCCGCAGGCCGCCGCCCAGGTCGGCGGGGAAGCCCTTGGCCACGTCGAAGCGGACGCCGCCGGGGAGGACGACCCCCGCGCCCGCCGATCGGTACTGCGTGCCCGACGCCGAGAGCCAATCGCCGAACAGAGACATGCGGCCCAGCCAGACTCGGCGCTGGACGTCCGCCCGACCTCGCCACACGACGGCGGCGTGGCGACGGGCCACCACGTGGCCGCGCAGAACGTCTCCGGAGCGGTCCAGGAGCCATGGATCGACCCGGCGTCCGCCGCCCCACGTGCGCGCGCCGCCGCCCTCGAGTCCCAAGGACCATCCGCCGCCGCGTCCCACCACCAATGCGACGGCGCCCGCCGCGCGGACCGTCCGCTCGTCGCCCAAGGCTCCTTGCAGCGAGACCTCCCCGCCGCCTTGGAGACCCCGCTGCTTCGCGCCTCCCCACCAAGGCGCCCAGGTCGCCTCCGCCCCGGCCCTGCCTTTGCGCATGTCGGGACCGAGTTCGGAGTGTCGTTCGGCGAACAGTCGCAAGGCCAACGACTCGCGGTTCCTGCGGGCGGACGACAGCCGGAGCGTGATGCCGTCCACCGCATTCCACTCGCGTTCGGGTTCGGCGCCGGCTGCCGAGTCCTCCGCAACGAGCCCGACGGGGCGCTGATCGCGGAACACGGACACGCGCAGCTTCCAGTCCGGAAACTCGCGCTCGACGGCCAGCGCCCCCTGCGGCTCGCGCAGCACGGTCCCCATTCGCACCGACGCGACGGCGCGGCCTGCGCGAAAGCGCCGCCAAAGGCGCGTGCCGACCGTGAACCCTTCTTGGCGGTTGTACCCGAGCAGCCGGAGCGTCAGGAGCGGGGGCTCGAAGAGCCAACGGCCGGACTCGCTCGCAACGCCGACGTCGGCGTCCGTCTCCAAAGCGGCCAGCTCGGAGGCCATTCTTCCGGCCTCGCCGCCGCCCGCCAGCGACACGTCGTCCCAGATGCCGTCGCCGAAGGGCTCCGCGGAGGCCGCGGTCGAATCCGGAGGCCAAACGATCCATTTCTGCGACGGATCGGCGCGCCCGGCCTCGTCGACTTGGTCTCCGGGCCGCGTCCAGCGCCGGGCCACTTGGGCAGCCGTTTCCGCGCCGCTCCCCGCCTCGCGAATCTCCTCGATCTCGAAGACGACTTGGCTCGACACCCGGCCGGAAAACGAGAAGTCCTGGAGGTCCTCGTTCGCGACCAACTCGTCCACGGGCGAGGCGAACCCCAGCCACGTGATGGAGCGCGGCAGCCAGTGCCGAGAATCCCACAGCGCGTAGTCGGCCACCACCGACGCGACGCCGATCTCCATCTTGGGCAGGGCGGAGCTGAAGGCCGCGTTGACCAGCCTTCGCCAGACGCTCGGCCCGTCTCCGGCCGAATCGGACGCCGCGGCCGCCCGCGCTTCCTCGTCGCCGGGGGCCGTGCTGCCCAAGTCCACGAAGACTCCGGGGCCCCGTCCTCCTTCGCAGGCCAGGCACCACACCAGCTCCTCGTCGATCCGCTTCGCGGGGCGAAACGCGATCCGCACGAGGCCGAAGGACTCGGCGTCGATCCACATGACGGCGGCGAGAACCCCGACTTCGCGAGTTCTCGGCAAGGCGGCGACCGACACGGCCCGCACGGCCTCTCCACCGGGCAAGACGACCGACACCGTGTCGCCGGACCGGTAGCGATACAGGCGCTCGGCGCCGGGGTCGAGGGGCGATGCGAACTGCTTCTTGCGAGGATCGCCGTGCCGTGGGTCGTAGGCGTCCGGCAACATGGCCACGGCGTAGTCGAGCGGATTTCGCCAAGGATCGAGACCGCGGTTCTCGGCATTCAGGATGCCGTTCTCGCAGCCGTGCTGTCCTGCGAGAGCAGAATGCAGCGCCCAATGCTTGTCCAAGCGCACGACGCGGGCGTCGTCGCGCGACCACCTGTAGCGAAGTGACTGGCGGCACTCCTGCAGCATGTGGGTCGAGCGGCGCCCGACCAACTGCCATTGCTGTCTCTCGTGCACGCGAGCGGTGTAGGACGCGAGCGCGAGCCGAGCGGAGTCCTGGGCCGCGCGCGCGCCTTCGACGAGCGTCTGGGCCGCCGGGTCCAGGAAGGCGCTGGGCAAGTCGTCCGGCCCGGTTTGCTCGGGCGGCTGGGCTTGCGCGGCGCCGGCGGTTCCGAGGGAGGCCAAGCCGAGCAGGGCCAGTGCCGCTCCGGCCAGCCGCCCGAGTCGTTGAGGGTGCCCAGACCGAGCCAGCCCCAAGCCGTGCGGGTCGCCCAGCCCGGGCCAGCTGCCCAAGCTGCGCGGTCGTCCGCTCCGAGCCAGTTGCCCAAGCCGAGCCGGCCGCCCAAGTCGGGCCAGCTCGCCCTCGTCGCGCCAAGCCGGGCCAGTTGCCGAAGAACGGCCCCTTGTTCTTGTCGGACGAGTCGCCATGCGGCAATTTCGACGGAACGCGAACGGCGCCGCAACCGAGCGGACGCCCTTCCCGCGCCGCGCCCTTGTGCCCACGCGTCCTCCACCGGAGAGCCCTCGTGAACCCAGACGCTTCGCCGAACCGTTCCGCGCCCGGTCCCATCGCGATCACGGGCGCCAACAGGGGACTCGGGCTGGCCGCGGCCCGTTGGGTGGCCGAGCGCGGGCACGCCGTGGCTCTGCTCTGCCGAAGCGAGGAGCGGGGCAGGGCGGCGGCGGCCTCGTTGCCCCGTCCGGCCGGGCCGAGCGCGCACTGCGTGGTCGAAATCGACTTGGCTTCGCTGGCGTCCGTGCGACGGGCGGCCGAGCGCGTGACGGCCTTGGGGACCTTGGGTGGACTGGTCAACAACGCGGCCGTCATCCCGCAGGACCGCGCGGAGAGTCGCGACGGCTTCGAACTCCAGCTCGCGGTCACGCACCTGGGCCACTTCCTGCTGACGGCGCTGCTGACGGACTCACTCCGCCGGGGCGTGACCGAGCGGGCCGGTCCGGGCGGGCGCGTGCGCGTCGCCACGGTCTCTTCCGGCGCGCACCACGGCCCCGCGTTCGACTTCGACGACATCGATTTCCGGCGCCGGTCCTATCGCCCCTTGGTCTCCTACCAGCAGAGCAAGCTGGCCAACGTCCTGTTCACGCTGGCCTTGGCGCGGCGCGTGGCGGGCACCGGACTGGAAGCGGTCGCGCTCAGCCCGGGCGTCTGGGACACGGCGCTCTTCCACGACTACGCCAAGGGCGCGTCCTTTGGCGGCCTGCCCCACGCGTCTCCGATCGACGAGCGGGCGGGCCGCATCGTGGGCAGCTTGGTGGCGGGCCGCGCGGACGAGGACCTGAACGGGGCGTACATGAGCGAGCTGGAGCGCGCGTCGCCGTCGGAGGCCGCCTTGGGCGAGGAAGCCCAGGAGCGGCTGTGGGCGTGGAGCGAGCGGGCCGCCGGGCTTTCTTCGAACGCGGGGCCAGCGGCCGAGCGTGCAGGACTGGCCGGGCTTCAGGGCGACGGCGCCGGCCCGCGCGCCGCACCGCCCGGAGGGAACGTCTGAGCCATGCCGGACCGCATGGACCGCATCGTCTCGCTGTGCAAGCGGCGCGGCTTCGTCTTCCAGTCCTCCGAGATCTACGGCGGGGCGGCGTCGGTTTGGGACTACGGCCCGCTGGGCGTCGAGCTGCGCCGAAACGTCGCCGACGCCTGGTGGTCCGCCATGGTGCACGCCCGCGACGACGTGGAGGGACTGGACGCGGGCATCCTCATGCACCCGCGCGTCTGGGAAGCGTCCGGACACGTGGGCGGCTTTGCCGATCCGCTGGTCGAGTGCAAGGTCTGCAAGCGCCGCTGGCGGGCGGACCACTTGGCCGGGAGCGCCTGTCCCCGCAAGCCGTCGCGGGCGCCCGGAGAGCACGGCGACTGCGAGATCGACGAGCCTCGCCTCTTCAACCTCATGTTCAAGACGTTCATGGGACCCGTCGAGGAGGACGCGTCCGTGGTCTACCTGCGGCCCGAAACCGCCCAGGGCAGCTACGTCAACTTCCTCAACGTGCAGCAGACGTCCCGGCAGCGCGTGCCCTTCGGGATCGCCCAGCTGGGCAAGGCGTTCCGCAACGAGATCACGCCGGGCAACTTCATCTTCCGCACCCGCGAGTTCGAACAGGCCGAGATGCAGTACTTCGTCGAGCCCGGAGCGGACGACGAGTGGTTCGCGTATTGGCGCGACCAGCGGCTGGCTTGGCACTGCGACATGGGCGTCCGCCGCGAGAAGCTCCGCCTGGCCGAGCACGGGCCGGACCAGCTGGCCCACTATGCCAAGGCCGCCTTGGACATCGAATACGAATTCCCCTTCGGCTGGCAGGAGCTCGAAGGCGTCCACAACCGCACCGACTTCGACCTCTCGCGCCACCAGGACTTCTCCGGCAAGCGGCTGCTCTACGTCGATCCGGGATCGGGCAAGCGCTTCCTGCCCTACGTCGTGGAGACGGCGATGGGCGTGGGCCGCGCCGTGCTCGTGCTGCTGGTGGACGCCTACCGCGAAGAGGAGGTCGCCGGCGAGCCGCGCGTCGTCCTGGGCCTGCATCCCCGCGTGGCGCCCGTCAAGGCCGCCGTCTTCCCGCTGGTCAAGAAGCACGGCATGCCCGAGACCGCCGCCGCCCTCCACGAGACCCTCCGCCGCGAGCGCATCCCCTCCTTCCACGACGTGGCCGGCTCCATCGGCCGTCGCTACCGCCGCCAGGACGAAGCGGGCACGCCCTGGTGCGTCACCGTGGACGGCGACACCGCGGAAGACCGCAGCGTCACCATCCGAGACCGCGACACCCTGGCCCAGGAACGCGTGGGGCTGGACCACGTGGTGGGGTGGATTCGAGAGCGGCTGCACGGGCTCGGATAGACGGGCTGACCGCCGGAGTGGTCGGCGGGCCATGGGCGGAGAAGGCCGCAAGCAGATTCGTCGAGAAAGCGTGGCGCCAGGCAATGTCGGCGCGGTCGCGCCCGGAAAGGGACGGGGGCCGAGAACGTCGATGGACACGGGGACGATGCGCCCGTGGTCTGTTGCGAGGTGGTCCCTCCCTGGACCCCGGGTGTCGCCCGAATTCGGGGCGAACGGGCCAGTTCTGCTGTCTCGGCTGGGTCTCATCCCCCCAAGACCTTGGCCAGGGCTTCTGCCTGGTGCAAGGACGTCTGCCGGCGGTGGTGGCCATGCCGTGCGGACCGGTAGATTCATGCCCTTCGTCTCGCGGACTCCAACCTGGCAGAACAATCGGCTTGTTGGCCTGGTGGCCCCCGACACCGCCAACGATGCCCACAAGATGAACGCCCTGACTAGGAATCTTGACATCGATAGCTAGATGCGCGACCATTCCCGTCCCTACCCGTCCGCCCCACAACGATCCAGTACAGCCATGGTGTCCAGTCCGTCCCGCCCGGTCAGCCAAGTCCCGCTCTCGCAGCTCCGCCTTGATCGCGAGAATCCTCGCCTGCTTGGGCAAGCTAAAAAAGACTCCGAAGAGGCCATGATAGCCCGGTTGTATCGTACCGCCGAGCTGGACGAGCTTCTCCAGTCCATTTCCACCAATGGCTACCTTGACATTGAACCATTGGTCGTGACAGACGCGGACGATGGCACCTTGATCGTTTTGGAGGGAAACAGGAGGCTTGCCACGCTGCGTCTGCTCTCCGACCCGACGCTTGCCGATCGCATTCGTCGTCAGGAACATGTCGAGATTCAGGTGCCCCCTGCGGATGCAGTAGTATCTGCGACTTTCAGGTTTTTGTCCGTGTATAAAGTCGCTAGCCGAAGCGAGGCTCGCACGTTCATCGGGTTCAAGCACATTAACGGCCCGGCAAAGTGGAACGCGTACGCCAAGGCCAAGTTTGCATCTGATTGGCACAAGTCGGGAATCGGGCTTAGACAGATAGCTCGCGCGATCGGAGATAGACACGACACGATAAAGCGTATGGTCTTTGCAATATATGTGTTGGAGCAAATCGAGTTCGAAATCAAAGATGTCGCCGCACCCAAGTTCAATTTTTCCCATTTGTATACCGCCTTGGCGCGATCTCAGTACATGAGTTTCCTCGACATCAAAACTTCGTGGGCAAAGTATGATCCGGAGCCCAATCCGGTGCCAGCAGATCACTTAGCACAATTACGTGACGTTCTGACATGGATATATGGTTCTCGTCGCGACGGTGTTCAGCCCGTCATACGTGTGCAGAATCCCGACATCAAGCGACTTGGTGAAGTTCTAGCTAGCGGCGAGGCTGTACACATTTTGCGCATTCAGGCCGATCTCGACTTGGCGCATGCCGCTACTGAGTCCGTGGACACTCGATTCACCGCTTCGCTTTTCCGAGCTCGTCACCACATTCGCGATGCGGCCAGTACACTCCGAGCCTACGATGGACGAGACGAATCGCTCGTAAATGTCGCGGAAGATATTATCGAAACAGCCAATAGCGTTCATCTTAGCATGCTCCGGAAGTGTCGGAAATCGGCATTGACATGATACCGCTATACTTTCCTATCGACGAAGTCGTAGGCACGACGGTCAATTTTGACTTGGCAGCTGATTTCTTGGAACTAGCAGCCTTCTCGTCGACTACCTCAAGCGCAGCGACCTCCGTAGTCGCCAACGAGGCTTCCATTGGAGCATTTGATGATCACAGTAGTGTATCGGAAGAGATGGAGGGTGACGGCGAAAACCCCAACGTAGAGGATTTGATGCTTGGCACGGTGCACTGCCTTGTTCAACGCCGAGATCTGCTGAATGATCTGTACCCCTTTGATTTGGGTCCACAAGGCGACATTCTCAAGTATCGTAGATTGCCATGTGCAGATGAACGCCAGTCGATCGGTAGATCGGCATATATGCTTTGCTTGTTGCTTTCGAACCTTAGGTCGGTGTCTCCGATACTAGACGGATCGGCTCTTCACCCAGATGGGCGGCAGGAACAAAAACTTAGACGATTTTTTCAGTACTTCGCGACCGCGGCGGTGGCGGCCGACATAGGAGGTGATGCTTGGTCGTTTGGGTTCCCACGGCCAGATGGTTCAGGCTTTATTGATAAATTGACGGAGATTTGGACTAAGATAGGCGATGGCACAGTGCAACCGCAGCCAGGTGCACCGAACCA
The DNA here is from genome assembly GCA_965242735.1 of Longimicrobiales bacterium. Classification (GTDB taxonomy): domain Bacteria; phylum Gemmatimonadota; class Gemmatimonadetes; order Longimicrobiales; family Gaopeijiaceae. The sequence continues at coordinate 1,202,217 of OZ251497.1, forward strand.
GCCGAAGGACGATCAGATTGACGTCTTTGCGGCTCGGAGCCAGAAAGATGGCCTTCCAGGATTTCTTATCGTCGCTGCTCAGGTGGCCACCGGTCAGAGCTATCGGAAAAAATCGATCAAGGGTCATGTTGACGCGTTTCGGAAGCGTTGGTATTCGCATCAGCCCGTGACGGATTTTGTTGCATATATGGTTGTCCCTTTCGTGATTGACAAGGAGACGTTTATCGATACGGTCCGATTGGCCGGAAATTTGCTCCATCGAACGAGAGTGACCGTGAGGGCTGCTGAAGCGGCGAAACTTCGGCCTCATAGAAACATTGAGGGGTACGAATCTATGATTGAAGCTGCTCGATGGATTGCACGTTATCGAGATACGGTCATGGCGACAGATGGGCGACATGGCGGACGGGCGGCAGCAGATACGTCCTGATGTTTGGGTGAAGGCTCAACGGGGAGACGGATGGCAGCGGCGAGCGATTGCGCAAGTGGGCTCGGCGACGCATTGGGGCGGAGCATCGGCAACGCTGTTCTAGTGTTTAGTGCCAGCCAGCGATCCAGACGCGAGTGTCGATGAAGTCGGCTGCGAGTTCTGGAACGGCATCGGCAGAACCGAGATGGATTAGTCCGCTTCGGTATCCGGGAGGGAAGGCAAGTTTGGTGGAGTTGTTGGGGAAAACGATACAAGCTAATGGGGTGTTCCAGAGGCCATATTATGAACCGTTCGTCGGCGGCGGAGGCGCGGCATTGGGCCTTCTTCAGAAAGGCGCGGTGTCTGCCGTGCATTTGAACGATTACGATCCGTGTGTTTACGCTTTTTGGAAGGCGATTCTCGAGCAGTCGGCGCGGTTTGAGAAAGCGATTGGAGAAGTGCCCTTGACAATTGAAGAATGGCAAAGACAGAAATCTGTATACAAAGATGCATCGCACAGAAAGAGAAAATCATTTGCTTTAGGATTTGCAACCTTTTTCTTGAACCGTTGTAGTCGATCTGGCATTATATTTGGCTCGGCGCCGATAGGCGGGTATAGGCAAGATGGTAGATGGAAGATCGATGCACGGTTTAATCGGATAGGTTTGATTGAACGCGTATGGTGGCTGACGAAGCATCGCGACAGGATTTCTATTTCAAATGACGATGCTTTGGATTTCTTGAGGAACGGTGTTCCGCAGGGCAATGATCGAAAAATGGTATTCGTGTATCTTGACCCACCGTACTACACGCATGGACGACGCTTGTATTTTAATTCGTATCGAGATGACGATCATCGCAAGCTGGCACGATACATGAAACGCCAGCGTACTCTCAAATGGATTATGTCTTACGACGACAGTGACTTTATTCGAGCTCTCTATGGCGACATGATCCGAAGCCATAAGGGGATGCAGTATAGTTTGCAAAAGAGGAATTGGACACGGGAATTGCTTATCGCGCCGGTATATGTCGACTTGCCAAACTGATTTGAGGGACGAGGAGTGTGAGCAATTGGCATTTTTAACATGGCGTACGAGCTGGTCAGGAAGCGGTAGGCAGTTGGATTCGCCATCGTGCGGGGAGATGTCCAGCATATGCAGCCGGGCGTGCTCGTGGGAGATGGAAGGGGGCTGCATCGGAGCCGCCGTGACGCCGTCCGGGAGCACAGCGGTCTGCGCGGGCGGTCGGTGGGCCGGAACGGTGCCACCATCCGTCACCATCTCGGAGGCGACGGTCCACGCCCTCCGAAGCATGGCCGTGGACATCGACACGGTGGCAATTTGGTCTGAGGCCGCGCTTCCGCCACAGGAGCCGGTTACGGCCGTCCGGGGCGGCTCACGTCGATCACGACAATCTTGATCTGGTTGCGCTCGTTCGTGGACAGCAGCTCTTCCAAGCCGCATGCCAGCTCACTGGGGCTGGCGGGAGGTTGCCCGTCGGACGGCGGCTTGACGGGCTCGCGGTCGTTCTGTCCGAACCACAGAACGAGGTAGATGCCGTGTTCCTTCGCGTCCGGATCGCGGACGTAGTTCTTGACCAGTTGCGCGTGCAACGCGCTCCAGAGCTGGCGGCTGCTGCTCTTCTTGATCTCTATGGGAATGGCATGGCTACCAAGCCGAACGCGAATATCGGCCCGTCGATTTTCGGCGCAGCTGGCCTCCCGGCTGGCGTTGACCTCGTCCGGCAGTTGTTTGCGAAGATGTGACAGCAACGCGTTTCGGCAGGCGTCTTCCTCCTTGGGCGTCGGCGGTGCGTCGTGTGCCTCGTTCCAGTACTGTTGCCAGTCGTTGGTGTCGGCGTGGCGGATGTTGTTTCCGAGTTGCGTTAGGTGATCGACTACGAGAGCCGTCAGGTCCGCTGCGCTGGTAGGTGAGCCGTTGTGCAGAACATCCTCTACCTTCGCGACGCTGGGAACGTCATGTTCGGTGTCCCGCTGTATAACAGCTTGCCGTTCTCGCGCGTCTTGCAGGGTCCCGTGCCATGCCTTCAATCTAGCATCGGCGGCCAGCTCGTTGAGTTCATGGCCTGCCATGCGGTCGGCGTCGGTAGCCAGGACGCCGATCAGATGTTGGACCAAGTCGGGCCCCCAATCTTCCCCGCGAACGCTGATGAAGTAGGAGAGGGGCGGATGCGCCGATCCCAGCAGGCGGGCGAGCGCGGCGATGTCGGTGGGGGCGGCTTTGGTGCCGCGCCACAACTTGTGCTTGCGTTCTGCTAGGTTTGGGTCTTCCTCCATGCAGTGCGCAAGTTCGCCGGGTGCTGGAGCTTTCCATAGGCGGTAGAGCATGTCAACCAAGTGCCTCATCCGGGCTTGCCATCCCCTGGCCGGACTGGCGACAAAGGCAACGGCCTCTCCTACAAACTCCGTCGGTGCGACTGCAACGCCTGCTCCCAGCCAGGCCGCTCTCTGTGCGGCGTTCATGCGCCGAACGGCGATTCTGTCTCGAGCGCGCACCGCCACTTCCTGGGGCATGTGACGAATCGCGGCGACCAAGACCGACTGGAGCGCGTGGGCTTGCGGCAGACTGCCCTTGGCTGGGAACGTCTTCAGCAAGCCGGGCAGCGCAAGGTGCGCTACCTCTCGGTACCGGTCGTCCTTGGCTAGGCGCAACAGGAGGTTGTCCAGGCGCAACAGGTGGTTGTCTCCGCCTCCCTGGGAGCGGTTGCTGTGCACGTCCACGAAAACCTTGGCGACCAGCGAAGCATGCGATTCAAGCAGTCCTGCGAACCACCTGGGTAGCTCCCCGGGGGGCAACATCGTGGTGAAGTAGAACCACAGGGCCATCTCCACGCGCTCGCCGAGCACATCGGGGATATTGTCGCCGTTTCGGTCCATCACGTCCACGCCTGCCAAGAATGGAAAACCCCATCCAGAGAACCGTCCACCACGATCCATTTCCTTGATCTCGGCCAAGCTGATGACGTCGCTGTGAAGGGACACGCGGGCGAGAGCTTCCAGTGCTGCGTTCGTGGCTTCCTCGTCGTTGCCCAGGACGTCGAGGAACTTGGCGTGCGGATCGTCTCCGGTCTGCCGGGAGGCTTGTTCACGAACGTCCTTGTCGACGTCGGTCCCGTCGGAACGGTGATCCGCGACTGGCGGGTCAAGGGCGGGGTCGTGGTTGGCATTGGAAGCGAAATAGGTGTGACCGAGTTCCTCAACCAGATCGACTGGGCCTTCGCCTTGTAATAGTGCGTTGCGGTGCTTTGAGACTCTCGCCTGAAGCGAAGGCTGCGGTTCCGAGCGTCGAGTCCGGTATCGCAACGTCTGGCGATGCGCCTTCTTGTCGTGTTCGGCTACGACGCGCAACTCCGCCACGAGCGTCGGGTGGTCGCCGATCCAGTCGAGGGCATCCGGGAGCCAGTCTCCCGACGGCTTCGCTCTTCTGCGCGACTCGACGGCGGATAGGAGAAGCCATTGAGCGGCGTCCTCATGCGTGGTCCACATCTCCCGCGCTCGTTCGAGACACCATTCCTCGAACTTCGGCGGCGTTCCCTTCCCGAAGACGAGCCGACAGAAGCCCATGGCCTCGTAGGCGAAGTGCTTGCGGCCGCGATTCCGCGCGAAAAACTCCAAGAGTAGAGCCTTCTGAAGTACGGGATGCTCGGCCAGCCGTGCCTGGAACTTGGCGGCGGCGGGCTCGGGATGGGGGTGGTGCCATGTGTGGACACGTGGGTCGTACGCAGCCATTTCGATCCAGTCATACCAGATGGCGGCGTCGGCGCCCGCCGAGAGCGCCTTGGCCAGGAGACGCCACGTCAACCGCGTGATCGAATTGTCGCCGCGGATTCGTGGCGGCCTGGCGCGGAGCAGCGCGCGGCAGTCGGCGGCGCCGGACTGGTCAACCAAGACGTCCGCCAGAGCGGGTCGGATGGAAACGGGACCGTGTCCGAATGCTGGACGCGGCTCGGGGGCCACGTAGTTCCATACGTCTTTCGGGGAGACGTGATCTGGGTAGAGATTGCAGAGCAAAGCGGTCATGAGGTCTCCGTGCCGGTCGGGCACTTCGCCGTCGCGGATGTCCTCCATCATCTGCTTTTGCGCCTCGACGTGACCGGGCCCTTGTGGCAGATGGACCGCCGTGTTCAAGGCCATGTATCGCACGAACGGGCCCCAAGTAGCGTCGCGGGCCATGGCGAGCAAGTCCCCGCTTTCCACCTCTGGGCCGCATCTCTCAGGTGCGTCTGCCATTGCGTCCAGAAGCATCGTCACGCCTCGCTGCGTGGTCGGCGAGCGGTCGTCGCTACGCATCCAGTCACGCAGCCGGTCCATCGTCCGAGGACTGACCAGGCCGCCCAGCGAAACGCCGGAGAAAGCCCAGGGATCCGGGTCGTCCTGCTCGGCGAGGCGGTCCAGCAAGTGCTCCTTCTCCTGCTCGTCGAACGAAGTCGCGTCGCCGTAGGTGACGACGGCGACCGGGTCGGCGTCCACCAGCGCCTGTCTAGCGGCTGGGCACAACGCGGCCAGCCACGCCGCGAGGCCACGCAGGGACGTTGGGATGCCGTCACCCAAGACGACGAGCGTCAGCACGCGGATCAGGCGCGCCCCGCGCTTGATGGCACGGGCCAAGTGACGGGCGGCCAAGTACTCGGCGACATGGGCGTGCACGGGGACGAACGTGCCAGGCGCCGCGGCCGAGAACAGGCGGGAATCCAACGCCTTCCTCAGTGCGTCGGGACGGCATCCGCGAAGATCGTCGATCAACAGCAGGCCGTCTGGGTCGGCGACGTCCGTGCGGTCCCACGCGATGCCGTTCTGGTCGGCCAGCAGGAAGAGCGCGGCCATCCGGCCGGCGGCGTCCAAAGCGTCGGTCTCGGTGACCGGGCCCCGGGCGAAACGGGTCGCCGCGGCATGTTCGTGATTGACCTCCGAGACTAGTTGGCGGCACGCTTGTTCGAAGGTCTCGGTGCGGTTCTTGGGCCATGCGCCGTCCCAAGCGAACGCCTTTGCCAGCAGCTCCAGCGTCAGCGGGTTGTGAAGGATTCCGTGAAGCCCGTGGCGCCGGGCTTCTTCCACGAAGCCGTTGGCGCTGCCGGGTGCGCGGCTCGCGAGGATCTCCTGCACATGATGATCCGCCAACGGGTTCAGATGAAGGACTTGCGGATGCTCGTATCCCGGGCGCGACGTGATGGCCTTGAAGTCGTTGGTGGCCAGCCAAGCGGCCGGACGGCATGCGATTCTTGCAGGTGGCCAGCGAAGCGCTTCAAGACGAGCCAAGATGCCGTCGAGCGGCTCTTGCGGCTTCCCGGCTCCTGCGCGCGTCTCGTCGAGACCGTCGATGAAGAGCGTCTTGTCTTTCCACTCCGGTCGCAGACTTGGTTCGGAATTCAAGAACGCGCGGGCCGTCACGTACTCAGCGTCCTCGCAACCTTCTGCTGCTCGCTCGAACTCGGTGGTCTTGCCCGATCCTGCTTCGCCCAGCAGCACGACGAAGCGCGCACCCTCAAATTCGCCGAGCGTCTTGGCGCTTGTCGGCCGCCCCCGGCCCGACGCGTCCTGCGGCAATTCAAGGCGTGGCAACGGGTCTCCGTCGCCGTTCCATTCGACCGGCCTCACGGTGCGGGGGACGATCTTGCGGTTCACTCGGGCCATGCGTCCTCCAGCCAATAGGACGCGGGCTCCCACAGGAACTCGTCCAGCGACACGCAGCCGTCACGGGCGCCTTGACGGTAGTGGTCCTGGCGGTCGCTGGGTGGGAGGACGAGAAGAGTCCGCGCTTGCGGAAACCGTGCCTGAAACGCCTCGAAGCCCTTCGTCGCTCCGCCGGCGCCGCCGCTCTTCACTTCAATGCCCAACACGCGTGGCCCTCGCGCCAGGACGAAGTCGACTTCGCGCACGGCTCCGCGGTGGCGATGTCGCCAGTAGTGCAGCGTGGCGGCCGCGGGCAGCGTGTTGTGGAGATGGGCTCCCACCGCGCTCTCGACGATCCGGCCCCAGAGCGTCCGGTCGCGCCGCGCTTCCTTCGGGTAGTATCCGAGGGCGGACGTCATGATGGCCGGATCGAGAACGTTCAGCTTCGGGCTGGACGCGCGTCCGACATGCGGCTGATCCGAGTACTGGGAGAGGCCCGTCGCCAGTCCGGCGTTGCCGAGGAGGTCCAGGTAGCGCGCTAGGGTCGTGGTGTTGCCGGCGTCCTGAAGCTGGCCGAGCATCTTGTTGTACGAGAGAATCTGGCCCGAACAACGAGGGATCAGTTGCATCAGCCGGCGCATCAACGCGGGCTTGTCCACCCTCGTCAGCCCAAGGATGTCGCGGCTGACCGTCGGCTCGACGACGGCCCCCACGACGTAGCGGTGCCATGCGTCCCAATTGTTCCTCCGGCGAGCGGCCTTCGGATAGCCGCCGAAGAGCAGGTATTCCTCGACGGAGAGGCCGAAGGCGGCCACCATCTCGCGGAGCGACCACTGCCGGACGTGCACCGGCATGAAGCGCCCCACCAAGCTCTCGCTGACGCCGGTGAGCATGTCCCACGGAGCGGAGCCCAAGACGACGACGCGCAACGGGCGCTGCTCGGCCCGGTCGCGGTCCCAGAGGCCCTTCACCGAGCGCGACCAGTCCTTGACGTGCTGGATCTCGTCAAGCGCCAGAATGAAGCCTCGCTCGCTCAACCTCGCTTCCTCGCGGGCGGCTTCCCACACCCGCGTGAGCCACCTCGCATCCCGCTGTCGGCCGTTGGGCCAAGGGCGTCCACCGACGACCCCGGGGTCGTCGACGGCGATGTGCCAGCCGGGAACGCGCGCCCGTTGCAGGGCTTGGCGCACGAGCGTCGTCTTCCCGGTCTGGCGTGGTCCGACGACCGCCACGATCGAGCTCGGCTCGGGCTCGGCCAGCAGCTCGAGCACTTGGGCCACATGGTGCCTCGCGAAAGTGAACATGCCTGCAAGATAGCGAACGGCCGGACGAATTGGAAGGACATTGAGTAAAACTACTCAAGATATGCCCACGAGTGTCCGCGGCCCTGAACCGGTCGAAGAGGCCGTGGCTTGGCACCAAGGAGATGGGTGTTCGCGTCGGCAAGCTGTCCGGGACCGGCCAGTTTTCTTGACTGGAACGCGCAAGCAACGTCGAAAATTCTCTTAAGTCGTTGCAGGAAAACGAGTTGGTTTCTTGATTGATTGAGTCAAAGAATGCCGAATTAACGCCGAAGAAAAGCGGAACCCCGAAGTCGGCAACCCTGGCGAGCCGCTCTTGTGGACACGCAGACGGCTCGTGCACGCCTCGCCTCGCCGAACCTCCCGCAACGAGGTTCTGGCGTCTCTTCAGGCTCGGCGAGCGTCCGTTCAAGCATGGTTGCCGAACGGAGTTCGTCCGCTTTGGCCGGAACGGTGCGCGATCCGGGAGGTGCTCGGGGAGGCCGAGCGGAACGCCCGCCTACTTCTTTAGACGCCGACGGCCGCAATGCCGCCATGTCGTTTTCGATCCTCGGCTGCGCCCTGGAACGGGTTCGCGGCGGCGCGTGACCCGTGCCTTCGCCATCGCTCGGAACGTGCCTTTCCCAGCTGCGCCTTGGAACGGGATGCGGCACAGGCCGCCCCCTGGCGCGACAACGCCGGGCGGCCTACGCTGTAGTCCCAAGCCCGCGCCTCCCCGGCGCCCGGCCTTCGCTGCCGCGTCCGGCCTTCGCTCGCCCGGCTGCCCGCCGCTCGCCCGGCCGGTCGCGGCCAAACCGCAACCCCGCGAATCCCCGCCACTCTCCCGCCCAGGGCCGCGAGCCCGAAGGAGCTTCCCCACGTGACCACGCGATCCCAAGTCTTCTCGTCCCGCTGGGGGATGTTGCTGGCGATGCTCGGCATGGCGATCGGCACCGGAAACATTTGGCGTTTTCCTCGGATCGCGGCCTCGAACGGCGGCGGCGAGTTCCTCGTGGCGTGGGCGGCCTTCCTCTTGCTTTGGTCCGTCCCGCTTCTGGTGCTCGAGTTCGGGATGGCCAGGGCGACGCGGCGCGGCACCATCGGGTCCTTCGTCAAGACGCTCGGGCCCAAGTTCGCTTGGATGGGCGCGTGGGTGGCGTGGGTGGCCACCGCGATCCTGTTCTACTACACGGTCGTCATGGGCTGGACGATCCGCTTCTTCATCGCGACGGTCGCCGGCGAGATCCCGTCTCCGGAGAGCGCGCCCTCGCAGTTCTGGGACGCCTTCAATTCCACGCCCCAGGCCTTGCTCTTTCACGGCCTGGCCATGGCGATGGGCGTCTACGTCGTGTCCAGGGGAGTGCGCGGCATCGAACGGGCGGCCAAGGTCCTCATCCCGTCGCTGGTGGTCCTCGTCGTCGTGCTCGCGGTCAAGGCCGTGACGCTGCCCGGGGCCGAAGACGGGCTCGCCTTCCTCTTCACGCCCGACTTCTCCGCTCTGACGGACGCCAAGATCTGGCTGGAGGCGCTCACCCAGAACGCCTGGGACACGGGCGCGGGCTGGGGCTTGGTGCTCTCCTACGCCATCTACATGCGGTCCAGGGAGGACACGTCGCTCAACGCCTTCGTCATCGGATTCGGCAACAATTCGATGTCGTTGCTGGCGGGGATCATGGTGCTTTGCACCATCTTCTCCGTGATGCCGGACGCGGCGGGCGAGATCGTGGGCGCGGGCAACGAGGGGCTGACCTTCATCTGGGTGCCGCAGCTCTTCGCGCAGATTCCCGGCGGCCAGTTCTTCATGGGCCTCTTCTTCCTGGCGCTGGTCTTCGCGGCCTGGTCCAGCCTCGTCGCGATGATCGAGCTGTCCGTGCGCGTGCTCATGGACCTCGGCGTGGCTCGCAAGCGCGCCATCGCGATCGTGGGGACGGCGGGCTTCCTGCTGGGCATTCCGTCGGCCCTGAAGCTCGGCTTCTTTCAGAACCAGGACTGGGTGTGGGGCGTGGGGCTCATGCTGACGGGGCTCTTCTTCGCCTTCGCCGTGCTGCGTCACGGCGTGGCCCGGTGGCGCCGGGAGTTCGTGGACACGCCGGACTCCGACGTGCGCGTCGGACGCTGGTGGGACTGGGCCGTTCGGTTCGTGGTCGTCGAGTCCGTCGTCCTGCTGGGCTGGTGGCTGTGGGAGGCGTCGAGGGGCAAGGGCATGACGGAGACGTGGACGCTCTTCTCCTCCTACAATGCGGGGACCGTGGTGATCCAGTTCGCCGTCGTGTTCTGCGTGCTCCTGCTCGCCAACCGCTGGCTGGCCGCTCGCGCCCAGGCTGCCGGCGGCGACTGACGGCGGCCGCTGACGGCGCACCCGCCCCATGGCCGTGCACGACGCCTACGCCCGCGTGACGCCGTACGAGCTGCTCTTTCCCTCTCCCGACTTTCCGGACGCGCGCTTTCCCGCCGTCGAGGCGGAGGCCGCGGCGGCGGGGATCGACTTGGACAACCCGGCGGCGTTCGCGACGTTGGGCGGCGTCCACGGCATCTTGCAGGCGCTGCGGCCGGAAGGCGAACCGGCCCCGACCGCGCAGCCGCAGGAGGCCGCCGCCGCCACGGGCGCCCACGCGGACGTCCTTTACTTCGCCTACCAGATCTGGCGACTGGGGCGAGGGCGCGAGGAGGTTGGCGACGCTCCGGGCGGTGGCGCCCGAGACGGAGGCCGGGCGCCGGAGTCGGGGGGCTTGGACGTCCGTCGGCACGGTCGCGATGGCGGGCCGGACACTCAAGGGCACGGTCGCGATGGCGGGCCGGACGCCCAAGTGCATAGGCGCGGTCGCGAGCCGGATGCCCACGGGCGCGGGCGCGATCGCGTGCCGGACGACATGCCGGACTGCACGCTGGTCTTGTTGACGCGGCGGGCGTTGCGCGACCTGCTGGCGAGCCCGCCCGTGGCGGCGGGATGGGAAGCGGCGTTGCGCGGCAGGGCGGGGTACTTGCAGTTGCCGCAGCGCTTGGCGTGGGCGGAAGCGCCCATCTTTTCCGCTCCGGAGTCGGTGGACGGCTTCTTCTGGGCGGCGACGCAAGCAGGCGTCTTCCATGCGGCGGCGGTGGCCGGAATGCGGCGGGACCGGCCGGGCTACGGCGTGGTTCCCGTGCCTCCGCAGCAGCTGGCGTCCTTGTCCGGCTGGACGGACGGGCCCGCGAGAGACGGAGGCGCCGAATTCGCGACGGACCTGCCCGGCGCCGAGATGGACGGCTTGGTGGGGATCCGCACGCCCGCCGAAGTCATGAAGTTGCTGGCCTTGGCGTTGCACCGCCTGACGCAAGACGGCGGCGCGGCCGGGCCTCCGTCTGCCCGAGGATCGGGCGATTCGGCCCAGCCGGTCCCCTCTCGTCTTCCCTTTTTCGTCCTCTGATCGGGGTGCTTCGCCGTGACGGCGGGGCCTTGCCCAGCCCTCCACGCCGGGCCAGCTTGATTCCCATGCCCCGAGAATCCAAGAAGGCCCGCCGAGCCAGGGCGGCGGAAGTGTACGAGCGCCTCGCCGCCGAGTACCCCGACGCCGAGTGCGCGCTCCGCTTCGGCTCGCCGTTCGAACTGGCCGTGGCCACCATCCTGTCCGCCCAGTGCACGGACGCTCGCGTCAACATGGTGACGCCCGCCCTGTTCCGGCGGTATCCGGACGCCCGCGCGCTGGCCGCCGCCGAGCAGGAAGAGCTGGAGGAGCTCATCCGGTCCACTGGATTCTTCCGCAACAAGGCGCGCAGCCTCTTGGGCATGGCGACGGCGGTGACGGAGGACCACGGCGGCGAGCTGCCGCGCACCATGAAGGAGCTGGCGGCCCTGCCGGGCGTTGGTCGCAAGACGGCCAACGTCATCTTGGGCAACGCGTTCGGCATCGACGAGGGCGTGGCGGTGGACACCCACGTCAAGCGTCTCTCGCGCCTGCTGGGCTTCACGGCCGAGACCAACCCGGACAAGATCGAACGCGACTTGACGGACCTCTTCCCCCGGGACCGCTGGACCATGCTGACCCACGTCCTCATCTTCCACGGACGGCAGGTGTGTCCCGCCCGCCGCCCGCGATGCAACGAGTGCGCCGTGTCCCACCTCTGCCCGTCGAGCGCCGTCTGACGCGGCGCCGCCCGCCCCGTTCGCCCTTCTCCCGAGACGAAACAGCCATGCCTGCCCGGTCCGACGCCGTCGCGCTCCTGAACGAGTGGGTCGAGAGCGACGCCCTGCGCAAGCACATGTACGCCGTGGAAGCCGCCGTCCGGCATTACGCCCGCCTCAAGGGCGAGGACGAGGAGGCTTGGGGCCTCGCCGGACTCCTCCACGACCTGGACTGGGAGCGCTTTCCCGACGAGCATCCCCACCGGGGCCTCGCCCGCCTCCAAGAGCTGGGCTACCCCGAAGAGGTCGTCCGCGCCGTCTCCGCGCACGCCTATCCCGACCGCACCGACACGCCGCCGGAAACGCCGCTCGACAAGGTCCTCTACGCCTGCGACGAGCTCTGCGGCCTCGTCTACGCGTGCTGCCTGGTCCGCCCCAACGGCATCGACGACCTCAAGCCCAAGTCCGTCGTCAAGAAGCTCAAGGACAAGGCCTTCGCGGCCGGCGTCCACCGCGACGCCGTGCAGCGCGGCATGGAGCTCATCGAGCTGGACCGCGCGGTCCATGTCCAGAACGTGATCGACGGCATGAGAACCGCCGCGGACGTGCTGCAGGTGCGCGGAGAGGACTTGGCGGCCCGGCGCGGCGCGGCGGGGTAGGAAGAGGCGCTTGTCTATGGCGGCGGCCGCGGCGGACGTCGAAGTGGCGCGGAGGCCTGCGCCGTGCACGCTGGAGGAACTGCGCCGGCGCGCCCGGCCCGTGTTGCGTGCGGCGAGGGTCCACCGGGCCGTCGCCTTCGGATCGTGGGCTCGCGGGGAAGCGGACGGTTTTTCCGACTTGGACTTGCTGGTCGTGGCGGACACGTCGCTGGCCCGCGCGGAGCGGGGCTTGGTTCTGGCGGCCCAGCTCGACGAAGCGTTGCCGGTTGTGGTCGACCTGATCGTCTGCACGCCGATGGAGTTCGCGCGTGGAGAGGCGAGAGGCATGGACGTGTTCCACGCGATCGCCCGGGAGGGGATCGACATCTACGCGCACGGGCGCTCGCCGTGAGGGACGCCGAGGAAGCCGGGCGCTGGCTGGCGACCGCTCGAAGCGAGCTGGGCGGCAACTCCCCCGAAGGAGCGGAATAGCGTTGCGGATCGTCGAAGAGATTCTTCTGCTCCTGCTGGACGAGCAGTCCGGGGACTTGGCGGCGGTGTCCGACGAGCGCCTGCACCATGCCTTGGCGGGCGCGGCGCTGCTGGACTTGGCGTTCGAGGACCGGATCGACACGGACCTCGAGAAGCTCGTTCTGGAGAGCGCGGAGCCGCTGGGAGACGATCTGCTGGACCCGTTCCTGGCCCGCATCGCCGAGAGCGGCGCGAAGAGCGAGAGCGGCGCGAAGGCCGGCACCGGCGCGAAGGCCGGGACGGGCGCGACGAGCGGGACTAGCGACGCCGAGCATTGGCTGCGCGTCTTTGCGAAGGACGGCGAAGCCATCCGCGACAAGGCGCTGGCCCGCTTGGTGGACGCGGGCGTGCTCGAGTCGGCGGAAGAGGGTCTGATCGCGTTGTCGCAGCGGGTTCGGCGCGCGCGCCGCTACCCGGCCGCCGGAGACGGTCAAGCCCAGCAGGAAGTTCGCTTGCGCGTGATGCAAGTGCTGTTTGGCGACGACGTGCCGGCGCCCCGCGACGCGGCCATCATCGGCTTGGCCGACGCTTGCGGCCTGTTCGACGGCGTCTTGGCCAAGGACGAGCTGGCGGACGTGGCGGACCGCCTCGACCGGGTGCGCCGCATGGACCTGATCGGCCGAACCGTCGCCCGGGTCGTGCACGGCCTCGTCGAGGAAGCGTCGCGCGCGCCCGCGATTTCGGCGCCCAAGCCCGTTCCCTTCGCCAAGGGCCTGCCGGTGCTGGGATGCGCCCTCGAGGCCCGCAAGAACCTCACCGACTTCCTGGTCGCGAAGCACCTGGAGCTGGGGCCTCTCTTCAAGGTCCGGTTCCTGGGCCACGAGGTGTTCGTCCTCGCCGGCCAGGAGGCCAACACGTGGGTGCACAAGCACGGCAAGCGCTACTTGCGCTCGTTCGAGCCCTGGGCCGGATTCTTCCAGGAACTGGGACTGTCGAAGGTGCTCACGGCGATGGACGGCGCCGAGCACGTCCGCTTCCGGCGCTTCAACGCGGCGCTCTACTCGCGGGGCCGCTTCGAGGACCACATGGACGTGGCCGTGGAGATCGCGCGCAGCGAGATCGACGGCTGGACCGGTCGCTCCGTCGGGGGCGTGCACGCGATGCAGCGGATCATCTCCCGCCAGCTGGGCACGATCCTCACGCATTCGAGTCCCGCCGAGTACATGGAGGACTTCCTCTTCTTCTTCGACACGCTGCTGAGCACGCGCATCGCCCGCCAGCGGCCCATGTTCCTCTATGCGCGCAAGTTCAGGAAGGTGCGCCGCCGCATTGAGGACGCCGTGGCGCAAGTCGTCGAGGAGCACCGGCCTGGCGGACCGCTGGCGGACGCCGGCGACATGGTCAACGACCTGCTGGAGCTGCACGAGCAGGAGCCCGTGTTCTTTCCCGAGACGGACCTCAAGTTCGGCGTGATGACGCCCTACCTGGTGGGACTGGACACGGTCGGCGTCAGCTGCGCCTACATGCTGTACTCGCTGTTCAAGCACCCCGAGGCCCTCGAGCGCGTCAGGGCCGAGGCGGACGCCATGTTCGCGGCCGGTCCCCCGACGGCCAGCGGCCTGCGCAAGCTGGAGACGACGCACAGGGTCGCGCTCGAGACGCTCCGCCGCTATCCCATCGTGCCCGTCATTCCGCGCCACGTGTCGAACAGCTTCGAATTCGCCGGCCACAGGGTTCCGGCGGGCGCCGTCATGCTCGTGGCGGCCACCGTCGCCCACTTCGTGCCGGAACTCTTCCCCGAGCCGTACACGTTCGACATCGACCGCTACCTGCCCGGCCGCGCCGAGCACCGGCAACGCAACGCCTTCGTCCCGTTCGGCCTGGGTTCGCACCGCTGCCTGGGCGCCGGCTTCGCGGAGGCCCAGATCGTCCTCAACTTCGCCACCATCGTCCACGAAGCCGAAATCGCCATGGACCCGCCCGGCTACGAGCTCACCACGTCCACCATCCCCACGATCCGCCCGGACAAGCGGTTCCGGTTCCGGTTGGTGCGCCGGCGGGGGTCCGGGTCGGCGTAGGCCGTGCGCTTCTTCAACACGTCCGGTCCCGTGGTGGCGGAGGATCACTACCATGTCCCGCCCCTGGCCCGGTTCGATCTCGCCGAACTCCGTCGTCTGATCGGCCAGAAGCGCTACTTCATCCTTCACGCGCCCCGGCAGACGGGCAAGACTTCGGCGTTGCTCGCGCTCCAGGATCTGCTGAACGCCGAGGGCGCGTACCGTTGCGTGTACGTCAACGTCGAAGGCGGACAAGCCATGCGCGAAGACGTGCGCGCGGCGATGGAAGTGATCTTGAGCCAGATGGCCATGCAGGCGCGAGTGGGGGCAGACGACGCATTCCTGACCGAGGCTTGGCCGGCAATCTTCGCCGAGCACGGCCCCGCCGCTCTTGGCGAGGCGCTGTCGCGCTGGGCCGAGGCCGACAGCAGGCCGCTGGTGCTGTTGATCGACGAGATCGACGCGTTGGTGGGCGATTCGCTGTTGGCCGTGCTGCGGCAGCTGCGAGCCGGCTATCACCTGCGACCCAAGGGCTTTCCCCAAAGCGTGGTGTTGTGCGGCGTGCGGGACGTGCGTGACTATCGCATCCATTCCAAGTCGGCCGGCACCATGGTCGCCGGCGGCGGCGCCTTCAACGTCAAGGCCGAGTCCCTGCGGCTGGGCGACTTTTCGCGCGGCGAAATGCATGCGCTGCTTGAACAGCACACCGAGGAAACGGGCCAGCCGTTCGCCGCCGACGGGCTGGAGGCCGTCTGGACCCAAACGCAGGGTCAACCTTGGCTTGTCAACGCCCTGGCGTATGAAACGTGCTTCCGGGGCGAATTGGCCGCGGACCGCTCGCGGCCGGTGACCGAGGCCGCAGTGATGCTTGCCCGAGAAGCGCTGATCCTGCGCCGCGACACGCACCTGGATCAGCTGACGGACAAGCTCCAGGAGGACCGCGTGTGGCGGGTCGTCGAGCCCTTGCTCGCCGGCGCCGCCGAGTCCCGCTACACGGCTCGGGACGTGGAGTACGTCCGAGACCTGGGGCTGATTGCCCGCGACCCGCCGGTCCGCATGGCGAACCCGATCTACGCCGAGGTCGTGCCGCGGGAGCTGACGTGGCTGGCCCAGGACGATCTTCCCCACGATCCGGCGTGGTACGTGGACGACGCCGACGGCGCTCTGCGCTTGGACAAGCTGCTCGAAGCGTTCCAGGAGTTCTACCGGGAGCACTCGGAGCATTGGGCCGAGCGCTACGGCTTCCGCGAGGCGGGGCCGCAGCTGTTGCTTCAGGCGTTCTTGCAACGGGTCGTCAACAGCGGCGGCCGGATCGACCGGGAATACGCATTGGGGAGCGGACGCACCGACTTGCTGATCTCGTGGCCCGAGGGCGGGCGCGTGCGCAAGTACGTGGTGGAATGCAAGGTTCGCCACGCGCGCCGGGGCTTGGAGCGCACTTTGGCCGAGGGCGTGAACCAGACGGCGGCCTACATGGACCGTTGCGGGGCGGAGGCGGGCCACTTGGTCGTCTTCGACCGAGAAGGAGAGCGCAGTTGGGAGGAGAAGGTGTTCCAGCAACGCCGAAGCGCCCCGAACGGCGCCGAGATCGCGGTGTGGGGGATGTGACGGCCGTCCCGCGCCCTGGAATGCTGGCCGTCGTCCGCAACCGGCGCGGCGTCGTGGCGGCCGTGGAGCCCTGCGACGGCGAAGCCGGGCGGCTCCACTTGGTCCATCTCGAATACACGGACCATCAGTCGCCCCGCGAAGAACGCCTTCTGTGGGAAATCGAGGGCGCACCGTCCCTGCTGGAGCCCAACGCCTTGCCCGATACGGCCCGTCCGCCCATGGACGCGCCCGACTTCGACGCCATGGTTCGCGCCGCGCGGTGGACGGCCTTGTCGCCCTATCTGGCCCCTTCCGGCGACGGCCCGCCCGCCCAGCAACCCGTCGCCAGCCCCTTTCACGGCGGCATGCGCGTCGAGAACTACCAGTTGGTTCCCCTCCTGAAGGCGTTGCAGATGCCGCGGGTCAACTTGCTCATCGCCGACGACGTGGGGCTGGGCAAGACCGTCGAGGCCGGTCTCATCGTGTCCGAGCTTCTGTTGCGCCGCCGCATCCGGCGGGTGCTGGTGCTCACGCCCGCGTCGCTTCGGCGCCAATGGGTGGAGGAGATGTGGGAGAAGTTCTCCCTGCGATTCGAGATCGTGGACCGCTTGGGCACGGAGAAGCTTCGCCGCCGGCAGGGCATGGACGCAAACCCTTGGCGCTCCTTCAACCGCGTGGTGGCGTCGTACCACTACCTGCGCCAGCCGGACGTGCTGGACTCTTTTGGAGCGGCGTGCGACAACCAGGCGCCCGAGGGTTCTCCCCACCTGCCGTGGGACCTCCTGATCGTCGACGAATGCCACAATCTCATGCCGGCGCCCTTCGGCGAGGACAGCGCACTGTGCAAGATGCTGCGCATGGTGGCTCCGCGCTTCGAGCACCGCCTCTTCCTCTCTGCCACGCCCCACAACGGCCACACTCGCTCGTTCACCGGACTGCTGGAGATGCTGGACCCGGTCCGCTTCTCGCGCACGGGCGAGTTGGGACCTGCCATGCGCCGACGCATCGAAGAGGTTGTGATCCGCCGCCTCAAGCGCGACATCAACGCGGCCTCGGCGAACGGGAGCGTCGGCCCTCGCTTTTGCACTCGGCGGCCGCCCGAAGCGCTGGCACTGGCCGTCGGCTCGCAAGAGGCCCTCCTCTCCAGCGCCTTCGACGCCTTTCGCCGGGCCGTGCGTGCGCGAGTCGCCGAGGGAGGCAGGCCGCGGCGCCAAGCCGGCGCCTTCGCCGTGGAGATACTCGGAAAGCGGTTGCTGTCCTGCCCCGCCGCCTTTGCCGAGTCGTGGCGCCGAGCCAAGCAGGGATTCGGCGAGTCGCAACCCGTCGGCGACAAGCAGGTCGAGACGGCGGCCCGCTCGGTCCGCCAAGACACGGGCGACGACAGAGAGACCGAGCAACGCCAAGCCACGGCATCGACCGTCGTGGGCGCTTGGCTGAGAAACTTCGCAGGCCAGTTGAAAGCCGAGATCCGGAAGATCGATGACGCGCTGGCCCAGCTGGGATTCGACTTGACCGCGAAGAGCGCGCCCGTCGTGTCCCAGACGCCCGTCGCCGACGCTCGCTTCGACGAGTTGCAACGCCTGGTCGACGAACGCCTGCGTGCCGAGGGCGGGTTCCGTGACGACGAGCGGCTGGTCGTCTTCACGGAGTACAAGACGACGCTGGACTACTTGGCCCGCCGCCTGCGGGAGCGCTACGGCGACGAACGAGTGCTGACCCTGTTCGGCGCGGGCGGCCGCGGAAGGCTGGACGAGTCGGGACGCGAGCGCATCAAGGCGGCGTTCAACGATCCGGCCTCCACGGTGCGCGTGCTGGTGGCCACCGACGCGGCGTCCGAAGGACTCAACCTGCACCGAACCGCGCGCTACCTCCTCCACTACGACTGTCCCTGGAACCCGTCTCGGCTGGAACAGCGCAACGGTCGCCTGGACCGCTACGGCCAAGCCCACGACGTGAGGGTCCACCACTTCATGAGCGACAGCGACCCCGACCTGAGCTTCCTGGGCCGCGTGGTGCGCAAGGCCGACGACATCCGCGAGGACTTGGGGTCGGTCAACGAGGTCTTCGACCGGGCGGTCCACCGTCGACTGGTCCTAGGCGAGGACTCCGGCGGCGTGACGGCCGACTTGGACCGCGAAGTCGAAGCCGCCCGAGGCCGCGCCAGCTTCGGCGGCGACAAGACAGCGGCCCCGCAAGGCAATGGGACATATGAAGCCCAAAATTCGGACATTTTTCTGGACATTCTAGCCGCCGAAATCGATTTCGGTCCGTCTGCCCTCCGCGACACGCTGGAAGCCGCGATGGCGGACACTGCCGGGCGACCCCAGCTCCAGCCCGTCGGCTCCCCTGGGAGCAACGGCGGCCGCGCGGCTCTTCACCGCCTCCTGAACCCCGGCTTGACGGGTTGGAGCCAAGTGGTGGACGCGTCCGTCCGTCGTCCCGAAGCCGCCGGTGCTCCCGGGCAGGTACCGAAGCTGGCGTTCAGTTCCGAGCCGTTCGTCGAGGTGCAAGGGGACTTGAGGGTCTTTCGTCCGCGTGCCGACGCGTTGTTCGTCCACTTGGCTCACCCCCTCATGCGTCATGCCCTGGGCGTTCTGGCCAGGAGACGTTACCCCGGCGCGAGCGAGGCGTCGCGCTGGGCCGTGCGTTGCGGCGGAGTGCCGGAGGGCGCGTCCGCGGCGATCCTGCTACATGTGGAGGAAATCGGCGTGAACCGGTTGCGGGAGACGTTCCACCGCTGGGTTCGCACCGTCGTGTTCCCCGTGCAGGACGGAGAGCTCGGTTCGCCGTTGGCTCACGAGTCCGCCCGGTCGTTGCGCGCCGAGGGCGTTTGCGTGCGGTCGGCGCACCACGAGCGGGCCGTCGAGATCGTGGAAGGGGTCGCGCCCGAACTCAAGCAGTGGATCAGTCGGCACAGAGACCGGTTGGCTGACGCTCTGGTTGCACAGCTCGAAACGGACGGTACCGTGGCCCGGAAGCGTGAGCGAGAACGCTACAGGCAACGCCAAGCCGAACTCTCCAAGCTCATTGAGAGCGCGACGATGGACAGGCTGGGCCGACAAGTCGAGGATCTCAAGCGTCAGCGCGAACAGGGGCGGCTCTTCGATCCAGCCGGACGCTTGGCGGACCTGGATCGGTCGATTGAGGAAAGAGAACAGGAGCTGAAGCGGCGCCGTTCCCACCACGACGAAGTCCGCGACCAGCTTCGGCGCGAGCGGGACCGCATCCTGAAGCGCGTTCTTCCCGACCGATTTCGCCTTGTCGGGGATTCCGGCATCAAGAGCAGGGCGGCCCGGTCGGGGACCCAGGTCTTCCCGGTCGCCTTGGAAGTGCGTTTCCCGAGCCGCGGAGCCGACCGTTGACGGCAGCTTCAAGCGCCGCCGTTTCGGAGGTGCACGGCTGGCGGGACCTGCGCCACGGCGGCCTGCTTCTGGACAGCCAGCGGCTGGCGGAACTGGCCGGCCATCGGCCTGCGAGTCCCTTGACCAGCTACACGGAACGCCAGTTGCGGCGGCGCCACATCGGCGACGACGAGTCTGCGTTCATCAAGTTTGTGCTGGAGGAGGTGTGCGGATTCGACTCGGGCTCGGGCACGTGGACGCGAGGCGCGGAGGTTGCCCGCAAATGGCGACGGCCGGCCGCGACCGGCGAGATCGTAAAGCCGCGCGAGCTGTGGAGGGGACCTGGGGGTGGATGCCTGCCGGTGTTCAGAGAGCCAGGACCGCGCGTCGGCATCGGCAAGGGCCGGCGAACGGTCAGCCGAGTCCTTGGCTGGTTGCGTGTTGGTGGCGACCACTTGGCCTTGGTGACCAACGGCAGGCAGTGGCGGTTGCTCTTCGCGGGCTTGGACTTCGAGGCGTGGTGCGAGTGGGACACGGAGCTGTGGTTCCAGGAAGGCAAGCCCGCGCCCCAGGTGCACGCGTTGCGGACGCTGTTGCAGCCCAAACTCTGGACCCCCCGGGGCGAAGGCTCGGCGCCGCCGCTCCTGCAAGCGATCCGGGACACCCGCAAGGGTCAGGCGGAGCTTTCGGAGACGTTGGGCGAGCGGGTCCGGGAGGCCGTCGAGACGCTCATCCAGGGGCACGGGGATGCGCTCAAGGAGCGGTGCGCCGACGTGGACCCGGCCGACATCTACCGGGCGGCCTGCCGAGTTGCCATGCGTCTCGTGGTGATCCTCTTCGCGGAGTCTCGGGACCTCTTGCCCAGAGACAACGCCGTCTACCATGCGAGCTACGGTCTGAACGGGCTGCTGGAACGCCTGCAGAAGGCCGGCGGGCGCCGTGCCCTGTCCGGCCGTGACAGCGCGTGGCCCCGGGTTCTGGCCCTGTTCGATCTGGTTCGCAAGGGCTCCCACCTGCCCCAGTTGCCGGTAAAGGACTACGGCGGCGCCCTCTTTGAGCCCGGCAGATCGGACTCGGCCGACGGCCTCTCCCGGGCCTTGGCGGTGTTCGAGACCGCCTGCTTCGAGCAGGCCGTGCTGCCGGACGACCGCGTACTGCACATCCTGGAGCGGATGACGCGGACCAAGGCCCGCATCCGCCAAGGCCGCGGCGGCATGTGGGCTACCGTGCCCGTGGACTTCTCGGACCTCTCTTCGGACTACATCGGCATCCTCTACGAGGGCCTGCTGGACTACGAGCTCAGGACGGCGCCGCCCGGCGAGCCGGTGATCTTCCTGGCGGCGGGCCAGTGCCCGGCGTTGCCGTTGTCGCGGCTGGTGGCGATGGACGACAAGGCCATCAAGACGCTGTTCTCGAATCTGAAGAAGGACGCGGTGGTGGACGAAGGAGGGCCGGAAGAGGCGAGCGCCGAAGAAGGTGCCGCCGCCGCTCCCGACGTGGCCGGGCCGCTGGTCGACGAGGCCATTGACGACCGCGACGAAAGACACACCAGTCGCACCCGCGCCGAGAGGTGGGCCCGCAAGGCCGCGCGAGTCGCGGGCCTGTTCCGAATGCCTCGGGGCAACCTCACGCTCGATCGCCGGCGGAAGGCGGAAGAAGACTTGGCTCGCAAGGCGCGCAAGCTGGTGGCGCGCGTTGTTCTGCCGGGAGAGTGGTATCTGGTGCGGTGGGGTGGCACCAGGAAGGGGTCCGGCTCCTTCTACACGCGGCCCGGCTTGGTCGTCCCCACGGTGCGGCGCACGTTGCAGCCCCTTGCCTACGATCCGCCGACCGGCAAAGACGGCAAACCGGACCGGGACGCCCCCTTCGCGAAGTGGAAGCCCAAGCCGCCCGAAAATATCCTCGAATTGAAGGTGTGCGATCCGGCCTGCGGCTCGGGTGCGTTCGTCCTCTCGGCGCTGCGCTTCCTGACCGACGCCTGCTGGCGGTCTCTCCAGCACCACGACCGCGTGGCCCGCGACGGCGCGCGCGCGATGGTACGCTTGCTGGGCGCCCCGACTGGCGACGGGCAGACCGCCGAACGGCTCGGCGAGGAGATGATCCCCTGTCCGCCCGACCACGACGACTTCGAGCCCCGCCTCAAGGCTGTTCTGCGCCGCCATGTAGTGGAGCGCTGCATCTATGCCGTCGACCTCGACCCCCTGGCCGTCGAGCTCTGCCGCCTCTCGCTGTGGATCGAGACCATGGACCGAAGCCTTCCCTTCGGCTTCCTAGACCATAAGGTCAAGTGCGGCAACTCCCTCGTGGGCGCGTGGCTCGACCAGTTTGCCCACTACCCCGTCATGGCCTGGAAGAACCGAGAAGGCGGGGACAAGAACCACTCCAACGGGGTCCATTTCAAGAAAAACGCCCGGACCAAGGCGATCAAGGCGTTCGTCAAGGACAAGCTGAAGCCGGACTTGGTTCGGTTCCTGGGAGGACCGGACCTGTTCCTGGGCGATCCTCTGAAGCGCCACGGCGAGGTGCATGATCGGACCCGCGCCGTTCTGGACAAGATGCACGCGATGTCCGTGCACGACGCGACCGAACGTGCCCGAACCTACCGCGAAGAGTTCGAAGCCTCTGCCGACTGGCGTTCGCTCAAGGACGCCATGGACCTTTGGTGCGCCTGCTGGTTTTGGCCCGCCGGCGAGCTCGCGTGCGCGCCGTTGCCCACGAGTTTCGCGCAATCTTCCCGGGGGACGAAAGAAGTCGCCAGGCGCATCGCCGCCGAAGCCCGCTTCTTCCACTGGGAGCTGGAATTCCCGGACGTATTCCACGAAGAAGGCGTCGGCTTCGACGCGGTATTGGGCAATCCGCCGTGGGACATTGCCAAGCCCAACTCCCGCGAGTTCTTCTCGAACATCGATCCGCTTTACCGAAGCTACGGCAAGCAAGAAGCCACGCGGAAGCAGACTACCTACTTCGGTGCCCCGTCGTCGGGAGAGATGGCGGAGCGGGACTGGATCGACTACAACGCGCGGTTTCGGGCCCAGTCCAACTTCGTCAAGTATGCGGGCAAGCCCTTCGGCGATCCGACGCTGGAGAAAGACGGCTTGCACCGATTCTCGATAGGCGCCGGGAACGCCACGCTTCATCAGCGATGGCGGCAAGCTCGTAGCAAGCGGCCGTTGGCCGCCTTCGCCGACGCGAGCCACCCATTTCGTCGGCAGGGCTCGGCCGACCTCAACTTGTACAAGCTCTTCTTGGAAGCGTCGTACTCCTTGCTCCGGCCATCGGGCCGGTTGGGCTTCATCGTGCCGTCGGGGTTGTACTCCGATCATGGCACAGATGCTTTGAGGCGCCTCTTCTTGGAGAAGAGCAGATGGGAATGGCTCTTTGGGATCGAGAACCGCAACAAGATATTCCCGATCCACAGGAATTATAAATTCAATCCTGTCGTTGTCGAGAAGGGTGGCTCCACGGACGAAATCCGTACTGCTTTCATGTGCCACAACTTGGACGACTGGGACGCCCCGAGGCCCATCGCCATGTCGTATTCCCGTTCCCAGGTTGAGCGTTTTAGCCCTCGAAGCCGGACCCTGCTTGAAGTCCAGTCCAAGCGCGATCTGGAGATACTGGAGAAGATCTATGCCAACGGTGTCTTGCTTGGCGACGAGGGTCCGGACGGCTGGGGGATACGTTACACGCGTGAGTTCGATATGACCAACGACTCCGGTCTTTTTCGGCCTCGCCCCCGGTGGGAGGCAGACGGCTATCGGCCGGACGAGTACAGCCGTTGGTTAGTGGGAAAGTGGCGACCCATCGGCGAGCTGTGGGCGACAATGGGCGTTGAGCCGTCGCGGCCGGAGTCCGTCGCCGTGGACCTAGAAGAGTGGTTGTTCGACGCGTCCGCCGGACCGGAGCGACGGGAGGCGAGAGCAAGGTTCGTGCACGGGGCACTGCTGAAGCCTGGGGATGTAGCTCGGACGAACTGGCGCGTGCGATGCGCTCAGCCGCCGTACGACGGGTTGCCGGTGCCGAGGGCGGCGATTCCGGCAGGAGTGATTCTTTCGAGGGATGTCGACGAATGGATTGCTGAAGAAGACATCGAAGCGGTCGCGCTACCTTTGTATGAAGGGAGAATGATCGGACAATTTGACGTCAGCGAGAAGGGGTGGGTGCGCGGGAAGGGACGAAGCGCAGTGTGGCGAGACATCGGGTGGCAGCGGAAGCGCATCGAACCTCAGTACTTGATTCCGGCGGAACACGTGCTGTCGTCTTACGAGAGAATGAAGATCGGCTTCATGAATACAACGTCGTCTACAAATGTTCGAACAATGATTTGCTCTCTTATGGGTAATATTCCCTGTGGAAACTCTGTACCTATACTGCAATATGACGGTGATTGGAGAAATGGTATGCTTATCGGAGCGATGATGAATTCATTTGCTTATGATTTTGCACTCCGGCATCGCTTAGCTGGACTAAGTGCCAATTGGTTTATTGTTCAAGAAACGTCTGTTCTCTCGAACGCTGATGGCATACTTGGAACCGAGAATCTCATATCCGCCGTGGCATCGCTGATGGGACGGCAGGCGTCTACGTCGTCATTCTATCATCATGCATTGAATGCGCGATCTGACCAGTGGAGGCATGTCGCAGTTACAAGCCAAGAGCGTTTGCGGCAAAGGGTGATAATTGATGCTCTGATTACGAGATTGTTTGGTCTTGACATCACCGATGCACGTCATATCTTGTGCCTGTCATCGAATCGTGGCAATGATGTGCGAATGGACCCCAAGGGGCTATGGAGAATTGATAAAGACAAATCTCCGGAGCTTCGACAGACCGTTCTCACTCTAGTTGTGTTACATGACTTGGAGATGGCGATCAGACGACATGAAGGTGACTTGGAGAGTGGTCTCACAGAATTCATTGGCCAGAACAACGGCGAAGGTTGGCTTGTCCCCGAGGCTCTTCGCCTGTCCGACTACGGTCTCGGGCACGACGAGCGTGCGGAGCAGCCGCAACCCGTCGCCAGCCGTCTCGGTCCCAGGTTCTACGATTGGCAACTGGTCCAGAGCCGCGAAGAGGCGTGGCAAGAATGTCACCTGCACGCCCGGAATCTACTCGGATCCGGGGAATATGCGGCGCTACTGAAGCGCATGGCCAAGCGTGGTCGCCGTGATGGGCACAGCAGCGTCAGGCACTTCTCGAACGACGACACGCGCACTCTCGTTGGCGACGGAGATTCCGCCGACGACGTAGGCGGGCACCATCGGCAGCCTCTCTTGCATGTGGCCGAGCGGAAGACGGACTATGCGGCCGGGCTGCTTGACGCGGACGAGGGGTCATGAAGACCATCCTCCCGATCAACCTCGCCGACCTTCTCGACTGCCGTACCGTCGAGTCGGAGCGCGTAGAACTCAAGCGATCCTGGGATCCCAAGACGACGGGACCTCAGGTGCTCCGAACAATCTGCGCCTTTGCGAACGACCATCACAATCTCAACGGCGGGTACATCGTGATTGGTGTGGATGAGCGCAACGGCCGGGCCGTATTGCCGCCCGTTGGCTTGATGCCCGAGGTGGCCGAAGCGGCGGAGAAGTGGATTCGCGGCAACTGCAGGCGGATCGATCCGGACTACCAACCGATACTGTCTCGGGAGTGGGTCGACGACCGGATGATCTTGGTCGTTTGGGCCTTCGCGAGCCAGGTGAGGCCGCATCGGGCGCCGGACGGGAAGGGATTCCGGCGGTACTGGGTTCGCGTCGGTGCCGAGACGGTGGACGCGGAGCGTGGTGGCGTCTTGGAACCGCTGATGCAGCAGGGGGGGCGCGTGCCGTGGGACGACCGCAGGGCCTTGGACGCTCGCGGTGAGGACATTCGGGAACCGAGGGTGCGGCAGTTTCTTTACGACGTGGAGAGCGGACTCTTCGACGAACCGGCGATTGAGACGGTCTATCGGGGGATGCGCCTAACGACCAAGGTGAACGACCACGAGGTGCCCAGGAACGTCGGGCTGTTGTTGTTCTCGGCGGACCCGACAGCGTGGTTTCGGGGCGCTTGGATCGAGGTGGTGCAGTTCGCGGCCGACCGCGCCGGAGATGTCCAGGAAGAACGCGTTTTCAAGGGCGGTCTCTTGGATCAGTTCCGCGATTGCATGACGTACCTCGAAAACCTTTCCGTGAACCACATCCAGAAGCAGAAGCATCATAGCCAAGTTCGAGGATGGGTCAGTTTTCCAGTGCCCGCGATTCGAGAGGCGTTGGTCAACGCCCTCTACCACCGAAGCTACGACGCACCCTACCCGGATCCCACGAAGGTGTACCTCTTTCCCGACCGGGTCGAGATCATCAGCTACCCCGGTCCGGTGCCAGGCGTGAGATCGGAACACTTGGCGCCTGGTTCCGTGTTTCGCGGCGCTCCCGCCCGAAACCGCCGGATCGGCGAGTACTTCAAGGAACTCAAGCATGCGGAGATGCGGCTGGCGGGGTTGCCGAAGATGTATCAGGCGATGGAGGCGAACGGGTCGCCGCCGCCGCAGTTCCATTTCGACGAGTCGCGGACGTACTTCCAGGCGACGCTGCCGGCGCACCCCGAATATGTCGCGCTCTCCGCCCTCAGGGACGCGGCTCACCTGCGGGTTCTGGGTGACGACGAGGAGGCGTTCCGCCGTGTCGAAGTCGTTTGGAAGGGCAACCAAGCCTCCACAGCACTCGCGGTGGAACTGATCCGGTCGTACGCCAAGCGGGGGGAGACGGCGCGCGCGGAGGAAGTGTTCCAGGAATTCAAGGCGCACGGCCCGGCGGTTGCCGTTCCCCACGTGGCCAACGCGCTGGCGGACGTGTTGGTGGCGGCCGGCGACCCCGAACGAGCCCGGCAGCTTCTCCGGCAAGATGACGCGGCCCGGTTCGGCCAGGACGCCATAGACGCTGCCATCGTGGCCCGTCGGGCCCGCGACTCGCAGTTGGCGCACCGGCACTTCGAGCGTGCCGGCGAGGCCGTCGATGCCGACCCCCGCGCCCTCCTGGAGTTCGCTCAGACCAAGCTCTGGCTGGCCGGCGAAGCCCATCGGAGCGGCGCCCCCGAGTCCAGTCGGCGCTTCCTTTCCGAGGCCCGGACCCTCCTGGAGCGCGTGCTGCAGCTCACCGCCTCGGAAACGCGCCACGCCTGGGCTTGGCGGGAGCTGGCCCGAACGCGCGACTGGCTCGGCGCGCCCCGGCGCGAAGTCGAGGACGCCTACGAGAGGGCGATCGCGCTACTGCCGTCGGAGGACCGGTTCCGGAAGGAGCTGGAACGGTGGCGGGAGAAGCCGCGGTGACGCGCCCGGAGTCGGCGGGCGTCGCTTGCGGCGACTGCGCCAAAGGCTACCTTCTCGATTGCCGGACCCGGACTTCACGCTGACCAGTGACGGAACCACACGTGTTGCGGCCCCCTCGCCCACCGCCAGCGTAGCCCTCCATGGCCCTGAACCCCATCGCGTACACCGAGAAGGTCGTCGGTAGCTTCCTGAGGTACCAGCTTACGGCGTATCCGTTCATGGACGAGCGGTTGCGTAGCCAGATGCGCGAGCTGCTCTCCTTGGACGAGACCCGGCAGTCGCCCTTGCTGCAGGGGCCGTACGTCAGCCTATCCCGGCCGTTCAGGCAGGGGGCAGCGGTTGAGGCTCTGGTGGCGGATGGGTTGTTGCACCCGTTGCTCCGAGAGCGGATTCCCGAGGCGATCACTCACCTGTACAGCCACCAGGAGAAGGCTGTTCGGGCCGTTGCCGATGGGCGCACGACATTGGTTTCGACCGGCACGGGCTCAGGCAAGACCGAGTGCTTTTTGTATCCGGTCATCAGCAAGTGCCTCCAGTTGCGGGACGAAGGAGCGCCCCCGGGGATCAGCGCGGTGATCGTCTACCCCATGAACGCGTTGGCCGAGGATCAGTTGCTGCGGATACGGGAACTGCTGGCAGGCACAGGGGTCTCGTTCGGCATCTACGTAGGCAAGACGCCAGAAGAGGAATCGGGCGTGACGGGGCGTCGATTGCCCGCCGGTTCGTCTCGCGCGGACTATTCGGCGCACTTGAAGCAGGCGCAGGAGGACGGCGGGGGAGAGACGGTGTACCCGCCCGAGGAAGTGTGTTCCCGCGAAGCGATGCGCACGCCGGGCCGTCAACCGCGCATCCTTCTCACCAACGTCAAGCAACTGGAGCTGCTTCTGACCCGCCGGCGCGACATCGAGCTCTTTGCCAACGCGCGCCTGGACTACCTGGTCTTCGACGAGGCCCACACTTTCTCCGGCGCCATGGGGGCCGAGTCTTCGTGTTTGTTGCGGCGCCTTCAAGCGTACTGCAAGGCAGGTCCGAAGCGTGCGACGTGCATCGCGACGTCCGCAACCATCGTGGACCGCGACAATCCAGGGGCGGCGCGCAACTTCGCGGCTCGGTTCTTCGGCGTGGCGCCGGAGGACGTGGCAACCGTGGGCGAGGACTACGAAGCCGAGGTCTGGTCGGGCTCCCGCTTCCTTCCGCCGCCGCCCGAGGGTGACGATGCCGACGTTCTCGACGAATGCGTTCGGGCAGTCGAGGAGCAAGACCCTGCAGGCTCCAGCGTTCAGGCGGCGTACCGGTCCCTGTCCGGTCGTCGGCTTCTGGAGGACGGCCCGGTACCGGGCAATGCCGGATGGCAGGAATTCTTGCACGCCGCCCTTTCGCGCAACGAAGTCGTCTACGCGCTGAACGAAGAGCTTGCCGATCCGCACGCCCTTGACGACCTGCCGGGGCTCCTGGAGAAGCGGGTCGGACGCGCAGTGTCCCAAGCGGAGATTCTCTCTTGGCTCGCCTTGGGGGCGGCTGCGCGCCGCCACGGGCGCCCTCTGCTGAGACCGGTAGTGCATGCGTTCGTGCGCGGCGTCGGCGGCGCCGTGGTGTCGTTTCCCAACGGCACGAGCGATCCCAAGCTGTGGCTCGCTGCCGAAGACGAAGCGGCGAGCAACGGCTCCAACGGCGGACGCGCACGCTTTCCGGTCGCCACCTGCACGACTTGCGGACAGCACTACTTCGTCGCGTTCCTGAAGGACTTCACGTACACGGCCGCGAAGCCGGGCGGCGGCAATGCCGGCGTCGCCGGGCCGTGGTGGGAACGACTGGACGAGAAGGCGGGCGGAAAGCGCGTCTTGGTCACCGACCGGCTCATCGGCGACGAAGAGACCGACGCCGACGGGCCGCCCCACAAGCGCACGGCGCGCCTCGCGTTCTGTCGCCGGTGCGGTGCCGCTCATGCCAACGTTCAGCCGCAATGCTCCGCTTGCGGCCGCGCCGACACCCCCTTGGAGCTGCTGGCAGTTCGCCAGAACAAGGACAGGCCGGGCCTGCTCACGAGTTGCCTCTCGTGCGGTACGACCGGTCGCCGTCCCAGCGGGGGTCGCTACCGGGAACCCGTGCGAGAAGTGCGTGCTGTCAACGTTGCCGATGTGCATGTCCTCTCGCAGGACATGGTGCAGCACGCTGAGCGCCGTCGCCTGCTCGTCTTCTGCGACAACCGCCAGGACGCCGCGTTCCAGGCGGGCTGGATGAAGGACCACGCGCGTCGCTTTCGGCTGCGCGCCTTGATGAGCGAAGGACTCCGGGACGGCCGCGTTTCCGTCGGCGACTTGGCGGGCTCGCTGGACGACCGCCTGGACGGGGACGAATCCCTTTCGAGGGCCTTGATCCCGGAAGTCTGGCAGGTCGATCGGGCCGAACGTGCCGGCGTTCGCCACCGGCAGGAACGCCGGAAGTACCTGCGCATGCAAGTGCTGCGAGAGATGGCCATGTCCGGGCGCCAAGCGCACGGACTGGAGCCGTGGGGCCGAATGAAGGTCCAATACGTCGGCCTTAGCGCGACCGACGAGTGGATTCAGCACCACGCGCACCAGCTCGGCATTCCGCCCGACAAGCTTCTCGAAGGCGTCGCCGGCGTGCTGGACTACTTGAGGCGAAAGCGAGCCCTCTACGATCCCGTTCATGAGATCTTCACGAAGCACTGGATGGAGGGCGACCGGGAGGTGCAGCAGGGCTATCTGCCCGGCTTCCTCAAGCCCAACGCCACGAAGTTGCGCCGCGAGCCGACGGAGAAGTCCGCGCAGGTCACCCAATGGATCAGCATCGGCCGCGAGACCACGATGCGCCAGATTGCCCAGAAGTGGGGCGTCGGCAAGGACTCGGCCGAGCCGTTCCTGGAAGGCTTGTTCCAGTACTTGGTCGATGGGCAGTTTCTTGTCCCCGTTCGGCTGAAAGGGTCCAAGGGCAGGCCGCTCCCCGGCGTCAGCGGGGTGTACCAAGTGAGCGCCGACAAGCTGTTGCTCGACCCGAACCGGGGCGTTTGGCGTTGCCGGAAATGCCGCCGAAACTTCACTCGGGACGTGCCCCGAGGTTTGTGTCCAGCCTGGCGTTGCGACGGCCGCTTGGCGTGGATCAAGGAAGACGCCGACGACTACAACTTGCGTGTTCTGGACGGCGACTACTCGATGCTTCGCCCGGAAGAGCACACGGCGATGGTACCGCCCGACGAGCGCGACCGCCTCGAGAACCGCTTCAAGGGCGAGTCGGAGGCCGTGAACTGTTTGGTCTGCACGCCGACGCTGGAACTGGGCATCGACATCGGGCGGCTGGACTCGGTGCTCATGCGCAACGTGCCGCCGTTGCCCGCCAACTACTGGCAGCGCGCCGGCCGGGCGGGGCGTCGGCACCGAATGGCCGTGAACGTGACCTACTGCCGGGCCGCGTCCCACGATCACGCCTACTTCTCCAATCCGCTGAAGCTTCTGGGCGGCAAGATCGACCCGCCCGCCTTCAACCTGCGAAACGAGATCATGGTCGAGAAGCACGTCCACGCCATCGTGATCGGCGCGCTGTACCGGTACAGCGAAGACGAGGCGCGGCCCGAGACCGACCGGACGCGCATTCGAGATGTGCTGGACTCGGCGTTGCCCCGCCGCGTGGCGCCGTACCTGTTCGACGACGGCGAAATTCGGGATGCGCCCTTTGACTTCGGCCCTCTCCGAAAGCTAGTGGAGGACCATGCCGCCGATTTGACGAAAGATGTGCGGGCCGTGTTCAAGCAGGGATGGCCCCAGGCTGACGCCGAGGTGGTCTCCAGGGCGGCCTTGCGCGGGCACGTCCGCGGCTTCGCCGGTGGGCTGGAGGACATCGCAACGCGTCTTCGGCGCCGCTTGGAGTGGGCGATGGGACAGATTGGACGCTTGAACAAGGAGCAGGAGCGCAGGGGCGCCTTGGACCCTCCCGACGAGGCGTTGCGCCGACGTTGCGACAAGTTGGTCAAGCAGCTCAAGGGAACATGGGCGAGGAGGCGGAAGCACGCCGAGGGGCATGACGACTCCAACACGTTCGGCGTGCTGGCGGCGGAGGGCTTTCTTCCTGGCTACGGCCTGGAGACCGGCGCTGTGTCGGGCTGGGCCGAAGTGCCCTTCTGGAAGTCCGGGCCCGCCGACTTTCGGCTTCCTCGTCCGCCGGCCACCGCGTTGCGCGAGTACGTGCCCGGCAACCTGATCTACGCGAACGGCCATCGCTTCGCGGCGCGGCGCTTCCACAGAGACGCCAACGAAGACCGAACGGACATGGCGGCCTACGCGGTGTCCCGAGAGCGGCGCGCCGTGGCCGAAGTCCAGCATCTCGGCGATGCTGCGCCAGGCACGTCCCGGCTACGCACGATGGCTGTCTGCGACACGGACCTCGTCCACACGTCCCACATCTCCGACGAAGAGGATCTTCGCTTCCAGCTCGGCGTGGCCGTCGTGGGCGTGGAGCGCGGCGAGCACAGCGGCGGACAAGCGTTTCGATGGGGCGCCCGGGAGATGCAGCTTCGCCGGGGCGTGCGGTTGCGCTTGGTGAACACGGGCCCCGCGGCGGCCTTGGAAGGCGGACACGAACTGGGCTATCCCGTATGCGAGGTTTGCGGCCAGAGCGTCTCGCCCTTCGCGTCGCACCGGCAACGTGAAGAATTCGACAAGAGCCACGAGGAGCGGTGCGGGCGCAAGCCGCAACTCGTGGGCTTTCACGCCGACGTCGTGGCGGACGTGCTGTCTCTGCCGGGGTGCGTTGGCCAAGCCTCTGCCTACAGCGTCGTGGAAGCCCTGCGCTTCGGGGCCGCCCGCGTGCTGGACATGCATATGGAGGACTTGCAGGTCTTGGTGGTTGGCCACATGCACGAAGATGCGGTCGATGCCTTGTTGTGGGACCCCATGCCCGGCGGTTCCGGTCTCCTGGAGCGCGTGCGCGACCGCTTCGAAGAGGTGGTGAAGGCTGCCCAAGATGTGGTGGACGGATGTCCGGCCCGGTGCGAGTCGTCCTGCACGGACTGCCTCCAGACCTTTCGCAACGCGTACTGCCACCGCTTTCTGGACCGCAACAAGGCGGCCGCAGAATTGGCGGAGTGGGGAGGTGCGCTGGTGCTGGAGCACGACATTCCGGCTTGCCCGCCGGACGTGCGGTCGGCCGAGACGGCCGCCATGCCCGTCAACGACGCGGAATCCAAGTTGCGCCAACTGCTGTTGCGTGCTGGTTTCCCCGAGGGCGTGCGTGGCGAGCAGATTCGACTGGACACGGCTCTGGGCACGACGACGCCCGACGTCGTCTACCGAAGCCCGAGCCACGACCCGGACGAGGGCGTGTGCATCTATTTGGATGGGCTCGGCCGGCACCTTCACGGCAACCCGGACACCGCCAGACGAGACATGGAGATCCGGGGCTGGTTGCGAAGTCGGGGCTACGACGTGATGGAGATCTCGGTGCACGACTTGGCCGACAGAGAGGCGATGGTCCGCCATTTCCGCCGCCTGGCCCGCTACTTGAACATGGGCGCCAGAGCGGATGAGTTGCGCGACGATCTGTCCTGGTTCGCAGATGCCGAGGCCGCCACGGGCGGACCCCGGCCGCTGCTGAAACTGATCAAGCCGGAACCGGCGCAGCGATACGTGGGCTGCGTGCCCTTCGTTCCCTTGAAGGCCGCTGCCGGGGCCTTCGGCGAGCCGGGAACGCTGCTCGACGAAGACGAAGGCGACTGGCTCGAGTTCGACGCCGGGCGCTCGCTGGGGCCAGGGATGTTCGCGATTCTGGTGGAAGGCCAGTCCATGGAGCCGCGCATCCCGAGCGGATCATACTGCCTCTTCAAACGCGACGTAGCGGGCTCGCGGCAAGGCAGAGTCCTTCTCGTGCAGCTTCTGGACCAAGCCGATCCCGAGACCGGCTACCGGTTCACCGTGAAGCGCTACCGCAGCGAAAAAGTCGAGGACGCTGGCGGCTGGCGTCACGTCAAGGTCGCGTTGGAGCCCGAGAACCCGAAACTCCAGCCCATCCACATCACGACCGACGACGAGGAGGCCGTGACGGTCGTGGCCGAGCTGGTGGCCGTGCTCGGCCAGTGAACAGGACCGCCCCTTGCTGCGCAGGGCCGTCCGGCCGGGGCAGGGCGCCGCCGGTGGACCGCCCCTTGCTGCGCAGAGCCGTCTTCGGCATCTTCATCCACGCGTCGGCCGCTCGGGTGCGCGGCTCCGCGCTCGTCCCCCCCCCCCCCCGCCCTCGAATCCCGCTTCCTCGAGCTTGCTTCCGATGCCCACCAGCGCCTGGATCACCATGATCGCCGTCATGACGTTCGTCTGGGGCGGCTTCGCTATGGTCGTGCGCACGGCCGTCCGGAGCGAATCGGGCAAGACGCGCTCCTAGCCTAGCCCCGCCCCGCATCTTGCCGCACTAGCTGCCTCTTGCCCAAGCGCGCGGACCTCGAGTCCATCCTGATCCTGGGGTCGGGCCCCATCGTGATCGGCCAAGCCTGCGAGTTCGACTATTCGGGCACGCAGGCCGTTCGCGCCCTCAAGGAAGAGGGCTTCCGGGTCGTGCTGGTCAACTCCAATCCGGCCACCATCATGACGGACCCGGACCTGGCCGACCGGACCTACGTCGAGCCGCTGACCCCCGAATGGACAAGGCGCGTCGTCGAACGCGAGGAGCCCGACGCGCTTCTGCCCACCATGGGCGGCCAGACGGCGCTCAACATCGCCATGGACCTCCACGCCGACGGCACGCTGGAGCGCCACGGCGTCGAGCTGATCGGCGCCAACGAGCGGTCCATCCGCATGGCCGAGGATCGCGAGGAGTTCTCGGCGGCGATGGAGCGCATCGGGCTGGCGGTGCCTCACGGCGGATTCGCGCGCGACCTGGACCAAGCCCGCGAGATCGTCGCCGACACCGGCTACCCTGCCATCGTGCGCCCGTCCTTCACGCTGGGCGGCACCGGCGGAGGCACGGCGTACAACTTGGCCGAGTTCGAGGCCCAGGTCCGCAAGGGCTTGGCGGCCAGCCGGATCGGGGAGGTGCTGATCGACCGGGGGGTCATCGGCTGGAAGGAATACGAGCTCGAGGTCGTCCGCGACGGCGCCGACAACGTCATCGTGGTCTGCTCCATCGAGAACTTCGATCCGATGGGCGTGCACACGGGCGACTCGGTGACCGTGGCCCCGGCCCAGACGCTCTCGGACCGCGAGTACCAGTCCATGCGCGACGCCGCCATCGCCATCATCCGCGAGATCGGCGTGGAAGCGGGCGGGTGCAACATCCAGTTCGCGGTCAACCCGCAAGACGGCGAGATGCTGGTCGTGGAGATGAATCCGCGCGTCTCGCGTTCGTCCGCGCTCGCGTCCAAGGCGACGGGATTTCCGATTGCGCGCGTCGGCGCCAAGCTGGCCGTGGGCTACCGTCTCGACGAGCTGCCCAACGACATCACGCGCACCACGCCCGCGTCGTTCGAGCCCGCGCTGGACTACGTGGTCGTGAAGTTCCCCCGCTTCGCCTTCGAGAAGTTTCCCGGCGCCGACGACAGGCTGGACGTGCAGATGAAGGCCGTGGGCGAGACCATGGCCATAGGACGCACGTTTCGCTCCGCCTGGCAGAAGGGCCTGCGGGGCCTGGAGGTCGGCCGGGCGGGATGGACGGCGGGCAGGACGCTGGCGGACGACGGGTTGGAGTCGGACTCGGCCGAGGACCTGCTCGCCGCCGTGCGCCGGCCCACCACGCTGCGCAAGTACCAGCTCAAGCGCGCGCTCGAGGCCGGCGTCTCCCTCGAACGACTGCACCGCACCACGGGGATCGACCCCTGGTTCCTGGACCAGCTCGCCCAGATCCTGGAGACGGAACGCTGGTACGCCGGCTTGCCCGAGGTGGACGAGGCCGCGCTGCGTCGCATGAAGCGCGAAGGCTTCTCGGACGCCCAGCTGGCCGCGCTGCGGGACGAGGACGAGAGCGCCGTGCGCGCCCAGCGCTGGGACTGGGGCGTCCGTCCCACCTACAACGTGGTGGACACCTGCGCGGGCGAGTTTCCGGCCGAGACGCCCTACTACTACTCGTCGTACGAGTCCGAGGACGAGTCGGCGCCGTCGGCGCGCCGCAAGATCGTCATCCTGGGCAGCGGCCCCAACCGCATCGGCCAGGGAATCGAGTTCGACTACTGTTGCGTGCAGGCCGTCATGGCGCTGCGCGAGGCGGGCTTCGAGACGATCATGGTCAACTCGAACCCGGAGACCGTCTCGACCGACTTCGACGTCAGCGACAAGCTCTACTTCGAGCCGCTGACGCTGGAGGACGTGGCCGAGATCGTGGAGCGCGAGAAGCCCGAGGGGGTGATCGTGCAGCTGGGCGGGCAGACGCCGCTCAACTTGGCGCGCGGACTGGCCGATCTGGGCGTGCCGATCCTGGGCACTCCCGTGGACGCCATCGACCGCGCCGAGGACCGCCGCCGCTTTGAAGAGGTCTGCCGCAACATCGGCGCGCGCGTGCCCGAGAACGGGACGGCGCGGAGCGTGGAGGAGGCGTTGCGGGTGTCGCGCTCGGTGGGATTCCCCGTGCTCGTGCGGCCTTCGTACGTGCTGGGCGGGCGTGCCATGGAGATCGTCTACGACGAGGAGTCGCTGGAGTCCTATTTCGAGAAGGCGGTGCGGGCGTCGCCGGACCATCCCGTGCTCGTGGACCGGTTCCTGGAGGACGCCTTCGAGGCCGACGTGGACGCGCTGTCGGACGGGGAGGACGTGGTGGTGGCGGGCATCATGCAGCACATCGAGGACGCCGGCGTGCACTCGGGCGACTCGGCCTGCGTGCTTCCGCCGTACCTGCTGCGCAGCGCGGAGTTGGACGAAATGCGCGAGCTCGTCCGCCGGTTCGCCCTGGAGCTGGGCGTCAAGGGACTGATGAACGCCCAGTTCGCGGTCAAGGACGGCCAAGTGTACGTGCTGGAGGTCAACCCGCGGGCTTCGCGCACGGTGCCGTTCGTGGGCAAGGCGACGGGCCTGCCGCTGGCGCGCCTGGCCGCCCGGATCATGGCGGGCGAGAAGCTGTCGGAGCTGGACGTGCCGGCCGAGCCCGAGGTGGCCGGCGTGGCCGTCAAGGAGGCCGTCTTTCCGTTCGGCCGCTTCGACGTGGACACGCTGCTGGGCCCCGAGATGCGATCCACGGGCGAGGCCATGGGCGTGGACGACTCCTTCGGCATGGCGTTCGCCAAGGCCCAGGTCTCCGCCGGCAACCGCCTGCCCGAAGACGAAGGCGCCCGTTCCGTGGTCGTCACCGTCAACGACGCGGACAAGCCGACCGTCACGCCCCTCGTGCGCCGCTTGGCGGACATGGGGTTTGCCGTGTTCGCCACCCGAGGCACCCGCGCCCACCTGCGCCAGCTGGGCGTCGCCTGCGAGCGCGTCTTCAAGGTGGGAGAAGGACGGCCCAACATCGTGGACCGCATCGTGAGCGGCGAAGTCGGCCTCCTGATCAACACGCCCCTGGGCAAGAAGTCCCAGTACGACGACTACGCCATGCGCCGGGCCGCCATCGCGTTCGGCGTCCCCTACCTGACCACCATGTCGGCCACCAGCGCCGCCGCGGACGCGCTGGCCGCCATGCGAATGCGCCCGCCCGCCGTGCTGACCATCCAGGAACGGATCGGCCGCGGGCGGGGGTAGCGGTGTCCATTGTCGGAGACGCCTGCCGTCCCGGTGGTGGGACGGAGCTGTCGCCGACGACATGACCGCATGGCCACATGTTGTTTGCGGGCAATGACTTGTGCCCGGTTGGCCAGCTGGCACGGTTCATGCAGGGCATTGGGGGGCGAGAGCCGGTGCGGCCTTTTGACGAAGCCTGATCGACCGTGGTCGAGGCCGCACTCAAGCGAATCTTCCAATCGACGGAATCATTCCCGTTCGCCCGTAAGGAGACTGCCGAGCCATGAACGTCATTGCATGGATGCTTCTTGCCTGCAGCGTTGTTGTTGTCCTCGACGCGATTAGGGGCCTGAAGAGCCGCACCGTCCGAGAGCAGATGAGGGCGTGGGCGATAGCTGGACTGGCCGTGTTCCTGACGGTCTCGCAGTTTCGGGCCGGCGACTCGCCGGAGAACGAGGATCCGTGGGTCTACGCCGCTCCCGTCGCGCTGGCGGCCGCTTGGTTGGCCGTGGCCGTCTATTGGGGACGCAGGAAGAAGCCCATGCCGAAGGCGTTGTTCTATGCGGGCTTGATCGGAAGCATCGCCTTGCCCGTCGTCGTTCGTCGGTTCCTCGCGTAGCGGCGCAAGCTGGCCACGAGCAAGCGCGGCGAACGATTCGACCGGAAGTGTTCGCGCAGCAGGCGTCGGGAGATTGGCGCGACGGTTGGGCCTGGCGACGGGGCGAAGGGCGACTTAGGTGGGATTGCCCGAGAGCAGGACCGGCTTGGCGATAGTGGTTCTTCGCCGGAGGTCGTGCTCTCTCCAGTCCGGAACGTGGGCCGTCATCAGGGCCTTGAACAGCTTGCCGTGGTTGGGAACCCGAAGATGGAGCAGCTCGTGAGCGATCACGAAGTCCTGGAAGCCTGACGGCTGATCCGCCAAGTCGGCGGCGAGCGTGACGTTGCCTGCGGTTGAGCAGGAGCCCCACTTTCGGGTCATTCCTCGAATCCGAATCGACTTGGGCTGCACGTCGAGACGGGCTGCCCAGTTGTGGACGCGGCCGCGGAGCGCGTCGCGGCCCGGAAGCGTATCCCCAACGGAGTCAGTCGCCGTCATCAGACCTTCCTAGCACGAGGTCCAGGATACGGCCCACGACCCGTTTGCGGTCGTCGGAGGCCAGCCGCAGGAGCGGCCTGTACAGCTGCTGCCGTATCAGACGACTCTCTTGCGGGCTCGCGCGGGCATTGGGAAAGCGATCAAGGAGATCGTCCACTGTCTTGGCCAAGTCCATGGTCGAGACGTCCGCCGAGCCCAGGGCCGGGTCGTCCTTCAACGCCAAGTGGACGCCGAAAGCCCTAGGGGACACCCCGCTCTCTGCCGCCGCGGCCAGGGCGTCGTCCTTCTCCTTGGCAAGTGCCGAGAGCTGGTTCAGGGCGGCGATGGACGATATCCTGCGCGCCTCCAATTCGCGTTGCACCCGCTCGGCCCGTTCCAACAGCGGCAGCAGGACGGCGGCCGTCTCCGGCGAGCGGTCGATCTCGCTCCGCAATCCACGCAACAGATTGAAGACCTTGGCTTCGTGGCGCCCTGGCCCTCCCTGCAACGCGTCCACCGTCTTCAGGTCGAAGGTGACCGTCCTCGGCGCGTGGCCGAGTCCCTCCGTGACCGCGCTCCGCTGAATCATGCGGCGGGTTTTGGCGGCCAAGTCGGTCACGTAGTCCACCTTGCGGGCGTATGCGGCCCGCGTGCTCTCATACAGGCCGGCCAACCGCTTGTAGGACTCGAGGTGGTCGCGAAGCGCCTCCGACGGCGAGAGGATCTCCATCAGCACCTCAATCTCCTTGTAGCATTTGAAGAAATCGTTGCGCACGGCCGGATCGCCAAATTGCCCGTAGACGCGCTCTTCGAGCCAAGCGTCGGAACCGCCCTCGGCTGCCGCGGACAGGTACTTCGCCTCTGCCTGAGCCAGCTTGGCACGAAACTCCCGGAGAAGCACGTCGATGCCCTCCACGACCCCGCTCACGTCGGTGGAATCGAAGCGCAACGCCTTCTCCAGCGCCTGCAAGACGCCCACGAAGTCCACCACGAGCCCGATCCGCTTGCGTGTGCCGGTGGCCGGGTCCACATGGGGCCGGTTCACTCGGGCTATCGCTTGTAGGAGCACATGGTCGCGCATGGGCTTGTCTAGGTACATGCAGTACAGCAACGGCGCGTCGAACCCCGTGAGCAGCTTGTCGGTCACGATCAGAATCTTTGGGTTCTTGCCCGCCTTCTTGAACATCAGCCGCGCTTCTTCTTCCTCGTCCTGCGACAGCTGGCGGTCCGCAACCGAGGGCCGCTTCACCACGTCGTCGGGGTTCTCCGTGTAGACGGGCGCGGTCCACTCCGGCGGAACCAGTTTGTCGAGAGCCTGCTTGTACTTGGCGCATGCCTCCCGATTCACACCCACCAGAAACGCCTTGTAGCCCAAAGGCGCCACGTTTTCCTGGAAATGGGTGGCTACATAGGCGGCCACTTTGTTCACCCGGTCGTCGGCCGCCAGGAACGTACGCAACCCGACGGCCCGGTCCAGCACCTTGTTGAGTTCGTCCACGTCGGTCACGCCGTCGGCATCGGCCAGCGCAAAGAACTCGTCGTCCAGCTGCTGCGTCGGCACCGTCGTCCCGCTGGGGGCCATGACATGGCGGATCGGGAGCGTCGTCTCGTCCTCGATCGACTCGGCGATGGTGTACTTGTCCAGGTAGCCCTTCTCGTCGTCGGCACCGAAGATCTTGAACGTCCCCAGACCGTGCTCCGTCTTGGCCACAGGCGTCCCAGTGAAGCCGACGATCGTGGCGTTCGGAACCGCGCCCATCAGGTAGGTGCCCAAGTCGCGGGCGACGGACCGGTGCGCCTCGTCGATGAAGACGAAGACGTTGTCGCGGCTGTTCGCGTCTCTGTCGAGACCCTCGAACTTGTGGATCATCGACACGATCAGCCCGCGCTTGTCTGTCCGAAGCAGCTTCGCCAATTCGGCCTTGGAGCCGGCTTGGTGCACCGCGATGTCTTGTTGCTGCATCTCGCCCAGCAGGCGTTCGACCCAGCCTCGGAGCTGCCCTTCGAGGTCGACTCGATCCACTACGACAATGACGGTGGGCGCGTGAAAGCGTTCGCGGTCCTGCAGCAGAAGCCGGGCCGCGGTAAGGAGCGTGAAGGTCTTGCCCGAACCCTGCGTGTGCCAGACCAAGCCCCGTCGCTTCGTCGGCTCCGCGCATCGATCGACCACGCACGTCGCCGCCCGGCGCTGATGTTGCCGCAGCACCGTTTTTCGCGTCTCGCCGTCCTCCACGTAAAACAGGATCCAGTCGCGAAGCGTCCGCAGGAAGTCGGTCGGCTCGAAGAACGACTGGACGGCGAAGCGGTAGCTATCATCGAAGCCGAGCCGGCCGGGTGGCGACTCCTTCCAGCGCGCCATGAAGCGTCGCGACAGGTTCCACGTGACCCCGTACCAGTAGTCGAGCATGTGGGTGACGTTGAACAGCTGGGCCGACCCCATCAGCTCCGGCGTCCTCGCCTCGTACCGCTTCAGCTGACTCACGCCCCGCTCGATGGCGTCGGCCTGCCTGGGGCTCTTGTGCTCCACGACGGCGACAGGCAGGCCGTTGACGACGAACATCACGTCCGCCCTGGCGCCGTGCTGCCGGGCGGGCGGCTTGATCGACCACTCCCAGGTGACGTGAAGGACGTTGGCGCTCGGAGCATCGAAGTCGATCAGCTGGACGAACCGATGCCGACCCTCCGTCTCATCGTACAATTGCCTTTCACCGCGCATCCAGGCCAGCATCTGGCGGTTCCCCTCGATCGTCGGCGGCGTGGCCTCGATCCGCTCGACGATGGACCGTGCGTCGTCGTCGGTCATCCACCGGTTGAAGCGGCGGATGGCGGCTTCGAGTTCGTCGCGGAAGAAGGCGCTGGCCCGGCCTCCGCGCTTGCCAGTGGCGACCGTGGGCTCCAGCGGCGCCCAGCCGACTGCCTGCGCGTGTCGGACCATGGGGAACTGGGCGACGCCCGCCTCGGCGATGCGGCGGGGGCTCACGGGGGAATCGCCTTGGCGCGATCTTGGCGCCCCTGGGGCGTCATCTTGGCGCCCCCCTGAACGCCATCTTGGCGCCCCCTGACGCCATCTTGGCGCCCCTGGGGCGTCATCTTAGTGCCCCCTGAACGCCATCTTGGCGTCATCTTGGCGCCCCCTGGCCCCATCTTAGTGCCCCCTGGGGCGTCATCTTAGTGCCCCCCTCAAGCTGAATCGACTTTGGCGATCCACTCCCAGCGAGCAGACCATCCCGTGCCCGTCACTTGGACCAGCCCCTCGTCTCGGAGCTCTTCCAGTATTCGTCGTACCTGCCGTTCGCTCACGCTTCCGCCCATCCCGGCAAGGACTTCCCGTCGAGTCATCCCGTTTCTGGCGCGCCTCAGCAACCCGAGGACGCTCGCTCGTGCCTCGGCCGTCCCGTTCTCCCTCACCGCCTGACGGCCCGACTCCTCGTGCCGGAACCGGACGATCACGGAATCGCCCTGCTCCTCAATCTCGGGACGCGGCAACCCAGCTGCTCTTGCCGTCTCGGCCATCTTGATCGTTCCCGTGCCCCACGTCTCGATGATGCCCCTGCGATAGAACGTCCGGGCGATCCACGGGTTCCAAAGCCGGGACCGGTGCGGCCCGAAGAGATCTTCCGGCGTAAGTCCGAAGTGCAGTGGACCCGGGGATGTGATCTCCAGCCGGTCGTCGTACATGGCCAAGCCAATCGAGCCGCCGAAAATGGCGTAGTCGCGATGACAGAGCGCATTCGCCAGCGCCTCCCTGGTCGCCAGGGCCGGATACAGGGGCTCGTCGATCCGGTCGAACCGGTCCGGGTCGAAGCGGCCAGCGATGGGGACCCATTGGCGCAAGAACCGCTCGCCCGCCCGCAGGAGCTCGAAGGCGTTGCCGACAAACTGGCGGTTGTCCAGGAAGTTTGACCGATCCACCCCGCGAAACCGAGCTACGCGGAGCAGGCACTGCGGAAAGTCCAGTTCCAGCCGCTCGCGTTTGCCGAACAGCACGGCGGCAGCTCGATACACTACATCGCCCTGTAACAGGCCCAATCCGAGCAACAGGTCCTCCATGTCCCTGCGATCCGGCTCGTCCAGTCGCTTGCGTCGCACTGCTTCCCCGACCGTGTTCCTGACCTCCCTGTGGTCAAGGTCATGAATCGACCATCCCGCCGCTTCCTGATTCTCCCAGCGCTCGCTCTTATGGTACCGCTCCAGCACTGCCCGCCCGTGTTCTTCCGCCGACATCGGCAACGTGACGTTGCCCACGCGCTGATAGCCCTGGCCTCGATAGGCATACGGCGTATCCTCGCCTGCCTTCACCCGAACGACGATCACTTCCCGTCCTTCCGCCACGTTCACTCGCATCACTTCAGGGTACGCCGATGGCCGAATCCGACCGATCTCCGCGCCAAGCTCCTCCAGCGTCCGGTCGCTGACCTGCTGTCCCACGATCATGCCGTCCGGCTTGATGCCGAACATGACGTAACCCCCGCGCTGGTTGAGCATCGCGCAGATGGTGCGCGCCGCCTCGCGACGTCCTCCGGTCGTGGTCTTGAGTTCCAGGGTCTCGGATTCGCCGAATTCGACGAGAACGGCAAGTTGATCAAGAGTCATTGTCGCCCCGTGTCATGATATCCAGCAGTAGCCGTTCTCTCAACTCCTCAAGAACGCCAATCTTCTCGGAATGTACGCACAACGTATGCCAGATGGCATCCATCGTCTTCACAATCTTGCTCTGAATAGTCAAGGGAGGAACTGGCACCAGTTGTTCTCTAATCACTCGGTC
This sequence comes from Longimicrobiales bacterium, assembly GCA_965242735.1. Taxonomy (GTDB): domain Bacteria; phylum Gemmatimonadota; class Gemmatimonadetes; order Longimicrobiales; family Gaopeijiaceae. The sequence continues at coordinate 1,244,518 of OZ251497.1, forward strand.
CGTTACCGCTGGGTAAGCTGCGCCCGTTTCCATCAAGCCGACAGACTCTACAAACGCCTTACGCTGTACAATATAGTACACGAATCTCGGTATGACCAAAGCCGGATTCGGGCGAAGCACGCAAAATGCAGTAGAGCACACTTGATTGTCAAGAGTGGCCGGCACGCTCGCAATCCGCATTAGTCTCGGACGCACTGTCGCGAATATTACATCGTTCGTCCGAATCCGCTTCCGGGCGCGGCTCGGCGCGTCACGAAGTCGATACCGCGACGTCGACGAAATCCGCAACAGTTGGCGAGAAATGGATGATACGTCCACATACTCAATGCTACGATCTCCTTCCTGCGCAACGCTGACCGTATCCGATTTCGTGCAAATGTCGCCCAAAGAAACAACATGCCAGTTCGACGGTACGTTCCCAATGGCGTTTATGCTATACATCACGTCACTAAACAACGCATCAACCGCCAATGTGGCCAGTTGTCGTCCTTGCTCTATCAGAGTTAGGTTGGCGATAATTGCCGATTCAATTTGCCATATTGTAGATGCAATTTGCTCCTGTTCGTCGTTAGTGTATCGTGGCAACTTGTATTCTTTGATGTGTTCCCATGATGTTCTTGGATGTGTTGTTCCCGTCGCACCGGATACCGCATATTGTACGAAGGACTGCGTGTGCAGTACACACGCAAGGTAACGGCCACTGACCTGCTGTTTGGGGCGCAAGACTAATATTTCCGTAGTACATAATCCATCTGATGTGGCAAGTACAGCCTTGTCTAGATAGGCTCCCAAGCGTCCGTACAAGACGTCACCGCGCCGAAATGCGCATTTGGCACTTCTCATATCACCGGCTCGACCATACGTCTGGACGGTTAGGCGACGTGGCAAAACATGCGTGAGTCCTAAGCACATCGCATCAGGTTGATCTGAAGGCTTGACGTGATCTCGAACGTGGTCGCACAAGTCTCCGATACTCGTCACGAAGGCACCTCCATTGACAGTGTCGAAAGCGCGGATCGCAGATCATCAGATGCGGCGGCTTCTTTGGCTAGGATGTCCTCGAAGGCTCGAAGCAATGATCGTAGGTCGTCGGAGGATGCGGTCGACGTAGGAATCACCCATCGCGCCGGATTCAGGTTGTAATCCGCTTGTCGGACGTCTTTCTTCGATACAACTGCGACTTCGCCAGGCATGGGAACTGCGGCCAAGAAGCTGGATGCCAAGTACTGGATGTCGGTTGAACGAATATAGTTTTTGGGGCGCCCCTTCTTCGCACGTTTGCTAGCGTCCACCAGCACGATCCTCTCCCGTTGCGCCGCCGGCTTGGCCTTCGACAGCACCACAATCACGCCGGCGGCCGACGTGTTGTAGAACAAGTTGTCCGGCAGGAGAATCACGCCTTCGACCAGATCGTTGTCCACGAACCATTTGCGGATGTTCCGCTCCTTGTCCTCGTGCCTGGCGCCGGAGCCGCGGGTTACTGCGCCGGTGTCGAGCACCACGGCGGCGCGGCCACGCTCACTTAGGCACGCCAGCGTATGCTGGAGCCATGCCCAGTCGCCCTTGCCGCTGGTTGGCCCGCCGGCGGGACGGAAGCGGTCGAAAAGATCGTTGGCGAAGACGTCCGGGTTGAACGGCTGATTCCACATCGGGTTGGCGACCACGATGTCGTGGGTGTCGATATGGCCGGAGGCGGTCTTGAACTTCGGATTGATCATCGTGTCGCCACGCGCGATTTCCACGTCCATGTCGTGGATGATGGCGTTCATCTTGGCCGTAGCGTAGCTCTCGGCCTGCAGCTCCTGGCCAGCGAGTTTGAGCGGCACCGGGCTTGTGGGATCAAGCTCTCGGGCGACGAGCTGAAGCTTGATGAGGAGGCCAGCCGATCCGCAGGCGTAGTCGTGGCACTTGTCCCCGGGCTTGGGGCGCATGATGTATGCCATCAGGAAGGCGACTTCCGTTGGCGTGAAAAACTCGCCGCCGCTTCTGCCTGATCCCTCCGCGAACTTGCGCAACAGGAACTCGTAGGCGCGGCCCAGAAAGTCGGGTTGCACGTCCCTCAGGCCGAGGCGGTGGCTGGGATCCGAAAACGTCTCGACGACCTGGGCGAGCTTCGCTGGATTGACGTCGCGCTCGCCGTCGCGCTCGCCCGCGAAATCCACGATGTCGATGACGCCGGACAAGGAGGGGTTGTGACGGACGACCGCTCGCACGGCCTTGGTTATGTGCTCTCCGATATCCTTTGGGGCAGTGCTTCGGCCATTGCCGTCGCGGGGCCACTCGTGCGCTTCGCGGCCGCTGACCACAGCCCAGCGAGCCTCTGGCGGCAGGTAGAAGCGAAGCAGGGCGTGATCCTCCTCGGCGATCTCCCGAGCAACTTCGGCGCTCCCGTACTCGTCTTCGAGCCGGGCCATCTCGTCGTCGAACACGTCGGAGAGGCGCTTCAGGAACAGAAGGGGCAACAGGTAGTCCTTGAACTTTGCCGCATCCCGTTCGCCGCGAATCGAACAGGCTGCGCTCCACAGCATCTTCTCCATTGCCGCGGTGTCGGACGACACCGGGGGCCTGGGGGAGTCGGCATTCTTCCTCGTCATCGGCCGCCGTGCGGAGCGGACGGGCTTGCCGCCGTCCGCGGCCATGTTCACAGACTCCGCCTCTCCCACATCAACGCCGACCTCTTCGGCCAGCGCGACGATGGCCTCCCGCGACGCCCGCTGCGGCCTGACCTTGCCGCCCTCCCAGCGGTTGACGCTGGCGAAGGACACGTCCAGCCGGTCCGCGAGCTCTTCCTGAGTAAGGTCTAGTGTCTCGCGAATGGCGCGGAGGGTGGCCGGGATGTCCCGTGGCTCCGTCATGAGCTTCTTCGCCTCATCGGACGGCTCAAGTCGTACTTGCAGTTTGTACGATCTCGAAACGCCAACTCGACCAGAGATCGGAGGCGTTCCGGATTGCTCCTAATTTCTCTCCATCGGGTTACTGATACCAATGCTTTCGGCGCGACTAAGTTGTCAAGGATGCGATCCGGCATGTCCGGACAATCCGCTTTGCATTGATATCGACTACCAATTGGCTCCCACGATTGGATGTCTGGATAGTGTGATTGCTCTTCGTCGCCATGCTTGGCATATATTGAACAATCAATCCTCGGAAGCGTGATGACAAGCACGCCAGATTTCTTGTTCTTATTGCCGTCAAACATGCTGGAGTAGATTTCCCAATCGACATGCTTCCGTCCGGCAGTTGTCTCTCCAACGAGAACGATCGTTACCGTGGAATCTCGCAGATAGCCGTCCCTGATGATCTCTCGAATGCGTTCGTCGGAAAGATCATCGGCAATGTCTCCTGTATCGACAGCATGATCGATAAACAAATCGTGCTGTGTCGCCATGGCCACTAGAGCGTTCCTATAATATTGATCGTTGTCATGATGATAAGAAATGAACACTTTGTGTTTGGTAGGCATGATCACGTGCTTTCGTTGAGGAACAGTCGATGCAAGCCGAGCATGACAAGTTGCCTGGCTTGTCCGATGAAAGGGGTGCGAGCCAACGTTCGGTTTTCGTCAGATGTGAGGCCGTTCATCAAGTCGTCGACCGAGTAGTCCTGGAGGGCGTGGCGCTCCGGCCAATCGCGAGGATTTCTCGACGAATCGACCAAACCAAGCGTCTCGGCAACGTCCCGCGTGCAGCCGCCGAACCCGCCGACCAGAAACAAGGGCTGCTCGGCTCGCAACGACATCAGCGCTTCTTCGGCAATGCCCGGCATCCGCCCCTTGTAGTTCTCCACCTGGCCGCCGATGGCGATCCGGCCGCTGGTTTCGGCTCGCATCAAAGCCCGCATGGTTGTCAGGCCCGACCGCCACTCGCCTTCATCGGGATCGTGCGACGGCAGACATCGGCGTTCGGCATTGGACATCCGTTCGCCGTCGATCCCGACAAGAGCCAAGTCCGCGACGTGCTTCACGTCAGAGGCTACCTGGTCCAATTTGTCCACGGACATCCGAATGTGAACGGGCCACGCGAAGTAGTTCGTCACGCGAATCGTCGCCTGGCCGGGTCGGCGGTAGCGTGCCGCCAGCTCGAAGAGCATTTCGGTGAATCCACGCTCCCGAAGGTCGCCTCCGTACGCCAAGTCGATTCCCGAAGCCAGGAGTTCGATGACGATCTCGGTGAACGTGTCCCACACGTGATCGACGCTGACGCCCAGTCGGTTGGTGTCTGGGCTGTCGGAGACGGAAACGGCAATGGCTTGTGGTGGATGCAGAAGCGTGTTCATGCACGCCTCCGGGCCCAGTCATGGAATGTGTGAAGCTGTATCTCGGGGTTGATGTCGGCAAAGAGGTTCACCTCTTCTGCGCCGATCGGGGGTCCAGGATAGACGAAGACCGGCCGCTTCCGGTGCGATCGGGGAAGAGCGGCAAGCGAGCACAGTTCAGGCTTGCGGGAGGTAAACGCTACGTCGGCGCCCTCGTGGTGGAGAGGGGCCACCTGGCACTTCCAAAGGAGATGGCGGAAGACTTCGTCGAGAAGCACGGCTACGACTTGCTCGGGCTGTTCGGGATCGACGCGAAGCGCCGGGACGTTCCCAAGATAAGGGAAGAGGCGCGGGTCCATGTCGCGAAGGCAGTCGACGACCACCATGGGGACGCCGTGCCGCTTGGCCTTGACGACTTCCCGCCGGCACCACTCCCTCGAGGAATACGAATCGGACCAGCAGGCCACGAAGGCGCAGTCGGGGATGGCGTCGTCGATGACCTCGTCGAAGGAAACGCCGAACGGGATGCTGACGACATCGAAGAAGGTGCCGAGATCGCTGTTCCCGTGAATCCACTCGTGAATGCCGCGGGTGGTCGCCTTGCCGTGCTCGTCTTGCTGGCTGTAGCTGATGAAGATGCGGACCTTCTCCTTTACGTAGGAGCTCGTCGTCGCCTCCTGGCCGGATTTCGGACGCAACCGGTATTGGAGCATTCTGCAGAAATGGTGAAGCAGGTTGCGAATCAGCCGCCGTTCGCGGTCCGAGTCGCTGGCGGCCGGCGCGTCCCAGCGATGCGCTTGGGGGCGGAGCTGGCCTTCGAAGGCATCGAGGACGTTGGCTTCCATCGCGACGGGATAGACGCGGCTGGGGAATCCGCGGGCTTCTGCCGCTTCGGCGAGCCCGCGAACATAATCGGTCCACGGCGTCTCGGCCGCCAGCAACCGATCGATCAGGACGACCACCGCGGCGGCGCGGCTGGCGTCCCAGTCTATCGGAGGCATGGCGCCGGGGTCGCGGGCGTGTCTCGGAGCACGTCTATGCCGCCGCCGTCGACGATCTGGCGGTACGGGTCCGTGCTCCAATGGCGGCGGAAGCCGCAGGCGACGCGGTCGCCGAGCGCGAAGTCGGAGTGCCAGACGACGTAGAGGGCGAACTGCGGGCGGCTGTCCATGTTGGTCATGTCCTGGGCTTTTGTTAGGTCTGCTATATCTGCAATATAGCGAATATAGCACAAAATGGGCACCTCGGTGCCGTCCGGCCAGCAGCTTGCCCTCCGGCCCCGCCCGAACCCTCGCCGGGCCCGCCCGGCCCCACCAACACGCCGCCGCCCGGTAGCCCTCGCTACATTCCGACGGCCCCACACCGGCCAGCGAGAGCCCCATCCCCCCCCCCCCAACAGCCCCTGCCGCGCCCAAGAGACCACCCGCATGACCAACTCGGGCGCCGCCCCGCCTCCTCCGTCCGGCCCGCGCACGGCCTTCCTGCTGCACGAGGCCGCCGCCTTGCACGACACCGGCTGGGGACACCCGGAGCACCAGGGCCGCCTGCGAGCGGTCGTCTCGGCGCTGGAGAAGGAGCTGCCGTCGCTGCACGGCGCCGTCGAGCAGGTGACGCCGGCCGCCGCCACGGAGGCCGACTTGCGACGGGTCCACACGCCGCGCCTGATCGAGTCCGTCCGACAAGCGGTCGCGGCCGCCGCCGAGAAGGGCCGGGTCGCGTCGCTCGAAGCGGACACGAAGGTGTCGGGCGCTTCCTGGGACGCGGCCCTGGGGACGGTGGGCGCGGGGCTGCATGCGGTGCGGCTGGTCTCGTCCGGGGCCTTTCGCAACGCGTTCGTTGCGGCGCGTCCCCCGGGGCACCATGCCACGCCGGACCGCGCGATGGGCTTCTGCTTGTTCAACAACGTGGCCGTCGCGGCGGCGGACCTGCGGGCTTCCGGCGCGGCCGGGAGGGTGCTGATCGTCGACTGGGACGTCCACCACGGCAACGGCACGCAGGACGTCTTCTACGCCGATCCGGCGGTCTTCTTCCTGTCGCTGCACCAGCATCCGCACTATCCGGGCACGGGCGCGGCCGGCGAGACCGGGGCGGGCGCGGGCCGCGGCTTCACGCTCAACGTGCCGCTGGCCGCCGCGACGCCCCGCGCCGAGTACTTGGCCGCGTTCTCCCGCGCGCTGGACGCGGCCGCCGCCCAGTCGAAGCCCGACTTCGTCCTCGTCTCGGCGGGCTTCGACGTGCTGACGGGCGACCCGCTGGGCGGCCAGCTGCTGGAGCCGCCGGACCTGCACCGCATGACCCGCGAAGTCCTGGAAGTCGCGGACCAGTGGTGCGAGGGCCGGGTGGTCGTGTTCCTGGAGGGCGGATACGATCCGGCTCGCACCGGGCTGGGGTGCGCCGAGGTGGTGCGAGCCTTGGCGGGCACGACGTTCGACGGCTCGGACACGGCTTGACTCGCCCGTGGGCCTCAGCCTTCGCCGCCGGCATCCGGCGACGCGCGGGTGAGCCAAGCGCAGGGGCCCCGCATGTCTGCTCCGTGGTCGGTGGCGGCTGACTTAAGGCGCCTGGCGTGCACGTGTCGATCAGCCCAGACCCTCTCTGCCAACGGCCGCGCGACAGCGGAGGCGAAAGAGAGAGATTAAAGTAGGGCGAGAGACAGAGCGTGGAATGCAGGATTCCAGAGGAGAAGCGATGGATCGGAAGACATCCTCCGCCCGACGGCTGCGGGCGCCGGAAGAGGCCGCGACGGCAGCGGGTTCGCCGGCGGCGGCGGAGCCGGACCCGGAGGTCGTGGCGAAGGCGACGCGGCGACGGTTCACGGCGGCGTACAAGCTGCGGATCGTCGAGGAGGCGGAGCAGTGCGCGGGGGAGCCGGGCGCGGTCGGCAAGCTGCTGAGGCGCGAGGGGCTGTACTCGTCGCACTTGGCGACGTGGCGGCAGGCGGCGCGGGACGGCTCGCTGGCCGCGCTGTCGCAGAAGCGGGGACCGAAGTCGAGGCCGGCGGGCGAGAAGCGGCTGGCGCGGGCGCTGGCGAAGGCGGAGCGCGAGAACGCCCGCCTGCGCGACGATCTCCGCAAGGCGCGCTTGGTCATCGACGTGCAGGGAAAAGTTGCGGGGCTGCTGGGACTGAGCTTCGACGGCGAGAAGACGTCTTGAGCACGGTGGCGAAGCTGGCCGGGGACGTGGGCGTGTCGCTCGCGTGCCGGGCCTTCTCGTTGCCGCGCTCGACGTTCTACCGCTGGTCGAAGCCGGCGACCGGGCGACGGCAGCCCCGCCCGACCCCTGCCCGGGCGTTGAGCCGCAAGGAGCGGAGCCGGGTGCACGATGTCCTGTGCTCCGAGCGGTTCGTGGACGCTTCGCCCGCCGAGACGGTGGCGAACGTGTCTCAACGGTCTTGCCAGACTCCCGCAGGTTGGCGTAGAATGGCTACGTTGGACAGGTGTGCTCTGGTCCACTCCCATCCGAAAAGGACATGACGATGAAGACAACTCGAACGTTTCTGTTCGCGCTCGTGCTGGCTGTGGCTGCTTGCGAGGACCGCTCGCAGCCGCTCGCTTCGCCGACGCCTCCCGAGCCGGACGCGTCCAGTCGAGGGGGCTTGATGATCTCGGCCTCCTACGGGGACGAGGAAGCGGCTGTGCACGTGCTGTGGAACACGGAGAACCGGCTCGCAGACCCATCATGGATCGCAAGCCAAGCTGAATTGCGGGACGTCACCAAGGACTCGGTTCGCCGAGAGCTGGTCAATCAGCGCGCCCACATCGAGCAGTACCTTGTCAAGCGAGCGACCGACGCTGGCGCATCGGCGGCCGCATACCGTCGTGCCGTGGAACGGGGGATGGAGCGGATGCAAACCGCGGGCGGGCATCAATTTCTTCTCCCGTCGCAACCCCGTGCGGAGAGTGCGACGTTGGCGCTCGGCCCGGCGTCGCAGGTGTGCGAGATGGGCCCCCGGTTCGTGACGGAAAACTCGCAAGTGACAGTGGATGTGCGGGGCGACGAGGTGGCTGCCGTATTCACGGCCTATCATCAAACAGACCGAGAGGCCACTCAGAACATAAGCTTGCGTTGGAGCCACAATCAGGATCAACTCCCGAGCGGCCTTGCATCCCCAACGCGACGGCAACTGTCGATCTGCCGAGACTTCGCGTCGGTAGCGCACACGGTTGTGTGGGACCGGTGCGAAGCGGGAAGTCCGGCGACGGCGACGGCACGCAGCGTTCACACGACGACGGACGTAGACTACAGGGGAAGGACTCTCCGTACTCGAGGGTCGCGAGCTTCTGGCCGGGCATCTTTCGGTCGTCGTGGGTGTGGTGTCGAGGGAGGGATCGACGCTCCGCCCTTTGATGCCGACGACACCTGTGATTCAGGATATCGAGCAGCGACGGTAGGCTGTTGCGATTCTATGGTCAGAATCGACGGTGCATTGTGGTGCGTAGTCATACGTTAGGTCCGGCGCATCTTGCGGCCATGACCCGTACGCCGCCACGGCGGACCTCCTGGACGTCGATTTCGTTGCTCGCAGCGACGCTCCCCGCCGCGGGGCAAGAGACGATCGCGGGACGGCTCGTCGACGCGTCCACGGGCGAGCCCGTGGCCGGTGCCATGGTCGCTGTTCTGGACGCCCAAGGCGTTGAGCGAGACCGCAGGCTCAGCGTTGCGTCGGGCTCGTTCCAGCTCTCGCCTGCCGGACCGCCGCCCTTTTCGCTTGTCGTCGAGCGAATCGGTTTTCGGCGCGAGGCACTGCCCTTGGACGGCTCTGGAGCGAGCTTGGTGGTGCGGTTGGCTGCCGAGGCGATCGAACTGCCGGGAGTGACGGTCGTGGGCGAGTCGGTTTGTTCGATCTCCTCCGAGCACGCGGCCACGCCCCTTGCGGCCGCATGGGACTTGGTGCGAGCCACGCTGGCGAGGACCAGGTTGGCTGCGCCGTCGGGGGGCGGGGACGCCGACGCCGAGACGGTGTTCGACGTGGTGATCTACGACGGCGAAATGGATCCGGACTTGAACTTCCGCCGCTTCGATGCGGACACGCTGCCCACGGTCGCGAGCACGCCGTTCGCGTTCGTGGACTCGACCGCGCTGGCGCGGACCGGCTGGTCCGAGGAACTCGAGGGGCGCCAAGTTCGGTACTTCGCCCCTTCGCCGGGATTGCTGGTGTCCGATTGGTTCCAGTCGAATCACTGCTTTGCCCTGGACGTGGCCGCGTCCGACACGCTCGCGCTCCGCTTTCGCTCGTCGCCCGACCTGCCGGGCAGCGGGATCGAAGGCGCCTTCTTTCTGAGCCGGTCGCCGGCCCGGGTCGCCAGGGCGGAATTTCGTCACCTGATCGAGGGGCCGTCCGCGCCGGACCAAGGCGGAGAAATCGTCCTTGCGCGCGCCGGGGAAGGCTCCTGGTACGTCAAGGAGTGGTGGATGCGAACGCCGGTCTTCCAGCCTCGCCACATTCCGTTCGCGGGGCCGCTCGCGCGCCGATTGCCGCGCGTGTACGAACTCGCCGGGTACGAGTTCCGCGGCGGCATCGCCATTCGGCGCGCGCCGGGCGGGGCCGCACGCTCGTGACAAGCCCGTCGGGGGACGCGGTTGCGGTTTGCGCCGGCCGGCGCGTTGTCGCGATCGTCGCCTTCGCCGTCTCCGCCCCGTGCGTCCCGGCGCCGGCGTCGGCCCAGGACTCGGCCGTCGCGCCTGCCCGCGTGCTCCATCCCGAGGCCAAGGAAGCCATCTCGAAGATTCGCTCGCCGTTCTGTCCGGGACTGATGCTCGAAGTGTGTCCGTCGCCGCCCGCCGAGGCGCTTCGGGACAGCCTGGACGCGCAGGCCCAGGAGGGCCTAGAGGCGGACAGCCTGGTGGAAATGGTCGTCGCCTCCTACGGCGAAGAGTACCGCGCGGTGCCCAAGACGAGCGGCGCCGGCCTGTGGGCGTGGGTGATGCCGCCCGCCGCGCTGGCCGTCGGTCTGGGACTGGCGCTGGTGGCGTTGCGAAGACTGCGGGCGCCGGCGGGCTCCCGGGCTCCGGCGCTGAGCGATCAAGAAGAGGAGCGCGTGCGCCAAGCCCTGGCCGACTTCGAGCGGAGTTCCTAGCGGCGCGCGTGAGCGTTCGAGAGCAGCGGCCGGGCGGCCCCGGGCGACGTCCGTCGGTTCGCCAGCTGGGGTCGCGATTCCGGCGAGTGCTTGCAGGGTTCCGCCCGGGCGACTCCCGGCGACGTCCGTCGGTTCGCCAGCTGGAGTCGAGGGCCCGGCCATCGCGTGCAGCACTCCGCCGGGCCGGCTTTCGACGGCGTCCGTCCGCTGGCGCGACCCGGCCAGCGGAAGCGCGGCGTTGAGCCCAAGCGCGGCGCCCCGCCCGCCGGACGGGGACCCTTCGTACTTGGCCGTGGCGGTTCCGGTCCCGGTCGCGCAGCTGTTCACCTACCGTTGCCACGGCCCGCCGCCGCCCGCCGGCACGCGCGTGATGGTGCCGTTCCGGCAGTCGGTTCACGTGGGATGGGCGGCGGGGCCCGCAAAGCCCAGGCCGGGGGCGCGCAGCCTGCTTTCGGTCGTCGAAGGCGAGCCGTCGGCGCCGCCCGACCTGATGGCGCTGGCGCGTTGGATGGCCGACTACTACGTGGCGCCGTTGGGCATGGTGCTCAAGGCGATGACCCCCGCCGGGCTGACGGACCGTTCCCGCCAGCGCTTGGTTCCCTTGCGGGCGCCGGGCCCGGACGACGACCTGGGGTCTAGAGACCAGGAGGTTCTTGCCGCCGTCGGCTCGTCGCGCCACGGCCGGGCGGTGGCTTCGGTCCGTCGCCGGGCGGGATCGGCCGGCTTCTGGCCCGCTGTGCGAACGCTGGTTGCGCGAGGCCTTGTGGGGCACGCGACCGCACTGCCGAAGCTGGAGTCGCGGCGCACGCGCAAGACGGTTCGGCTGGCCCGCTCGATCGGCACGCTGGAAGAGATGGACCGCGCGTTCGGACGGGCCGTGCGCCAGCGAGAGGCGTTCCAGCGACTGGAGGAGGCGGGCGGGCGCCTGGCGCTCGCAGCGCTGCTGGACGCTGGATTCAGCCGTGGCGTCGTCTCCGGACTCGTCGCCCGGGGCGTGGCGGAAATGGGCGAGGAGAGCGTCCGCAGCGATCCCTTCGGCGAAGGAGCGCCGGGAGGCTGGGACGCCGCCGGGGACAGGCCCGCGCCTCCGCTCACTCCGGCGCCCGCGCAGGCGAAGGCCTTGGACGCCTTGAGGGCCGCGCTGGGCAAGGGCGGCGCGTTCCTGCTCCACGGCGCGACCGGGTCGGGCAAGACGCTGGTCTACGTCGAGTTGCTCAAGGACGTCCTGGCGCGGGGGGAGGGCGCGGTCGTGCTCGTGCCCGAAATCGCCTTGACGCCGCAGACGGTGAGCCGTTTTCGGGAGGCTTTCGGCGACTTGGTGGCCGTGCTGCACTCGGGACTGTCCGACGCCGAGCGCCACGACGCATGGCGCTTGCTCAAGACGGGCGAGAAGCGCGTGGCGATCGGGGCGCGCTCGGCCGTCTTCGCCCCTGTGGCTCCCCTGGGGGCCCTCGTGGTGGACGAAGAGCACGACGGCGGCTACAAGCAGTTCGAAGCGCCGTCGTACCAGGCCCGCGACGTGGCCTTGATGCGCGCCGCCCGCTCCGGCGCCGTCTGCGTGCTGGGTTCGGCCACGCCGTCGCTGGAGAGCTGGGCGAACGCCAAGTCGGGCAAGCTCGCGTTGCTTTCCATGCCGGACCGCGTCGGCGGCGGGAGCCTCCCGGCAGTGAGCGTGGCCGATCTTCGCGCCGTCCGGCCCACTGCGCGAAACGGCGCCGCCGCGGGACGAGACTTTCCCTCCCACGTGATCTCGCCCCAGCTGGCCACGGCCATTCGGGCCAGGCTTCGCCGTCGCGAGCAAGTCATCCTGTTGCTGAACCGCCGGGGATACGCCTCGTTCTCGCTCTGCCTGGCTTGCGGAATCGCCAAGCAATGCCGCGACTGCTCCGTGACGATGACCCTGCACCGGGGCCGCGACGAAATGGTCTGCCATCACTGCGGACGCACCGAGTCCGTGCCCGAGCAATGCGGCGAATGCGGATCGCCGTCTCTGTCGTTCCGCGGGCTCGGCACCGAACAGGTGGAGCGCGTCCTCGTGGAAGCCGTGCCCGGCGTTCGGGTGGCGCGCATGGACGCCGACACGACGGGCGGGAGGTGGTCTCGCCACGAGATCTTGGGCCGGTTTCGCGACGGCGCGGTGGACGTGCTGGTCGGGACGCAGATGGTGGCCAAGGGACTGGACTTCCACCGCGTGACGCTGGTCGGCGTGATCAATGCCGACGTCGGCCTGAACCTGCCGGACTTTCGCGCTTCCGAGCGCACGTTCCAGCTGTTGGCGCAGGTGTCGGGACGCACGGGGCGGGGCACGTTGCCCGGCGAAGTCGTGGTGCAGACGCACATGCCCGACCACCACGTCGTTCGGGCCGCCGCCGCCCACGACTACACGGGCTTCGTCGAGCGAGAGTTGCGGGCGCGGCGCGATCCTCCGTACCCGCCGACCGTTCGCTTGGCGCGCATCGTGCTCAGCGGCGAGAGCGTGCAGTCCGCCGTCGCGGCGGCCGAACGCTTGGCCAAGTGGCTGGAGACGCGCAAGCGGGAGGCGCCGGGCGGACGCGAGGCGGGCCCTCCCCGGCGAGGGCCGGACGCGCGAAAGCGGGATGAACTGGCCGTGCTCGGGCCCGCCCCGGCGCCCATCGAGAAGCTCCGAGGCCGCTTCCGGTGGCACCTCCTGCTGCGGGGGAGCGCCGCGGCCGTGGGCAGGACGTTGCGGGCCGTGTCGGTCGGCTTCGCTCCCGGCGCCGGCGTGCGCATGTCGCTCGACCGCGACCCGTCGCAGCTGATGTAGTTGGGCAACGCGGGCCGCCATGGGCGGCGAGGTTGGGCGGACGACGATCGGCCGCTTTGCATGCAGCCGCATTTTCATTATCGTAGGCGGCGTCGCGGCTCGTCGCCGAGCGGCCGCTTCGCTCGTGCATGGCTCGCGGGGGCGCCTCGTTGGGCGCTGGGGCGCGGGCACGTCCGCATCGCGCTCGCGTACCGCGGGCGGCTCCCGGAAAGGAGAGGCGGTCCAATGAGTTGCCTTGCGCTGAACGCGTCCTACGAGCCGTTGACGATCGTGCCCGCGCGCAGGGCCGTGCGTCTCGTGCTGGACGCCAAGGCGGAAGTCCTGGAAGCCGACGCGCAGCGCGCGTTTCGGTCGGCCCGCCTGCATCATCCGTTTCCGCTGGTCATCCGGCTGGCGCGCTACGTCCACGTGCCGAGACGCTTTCGCAGGCAGGTGACGAACACGTTCTTGTTCGCGCGCGACGGCTACGCGTGCCAGTACTGCGGACGCCACAAGCGGATGCTGCGCGGCCGAGAGTTCCTCACCCGCGACCATGTTCTTCCGATTTCGCGCGGCGGAGCGAACGCGTGGACGAACGTGGTGACGGCCTGCTCCACGTGCAATCATCGCAAGGGCGGCCAGCTGCCGGCCGAAGCCGGCCTGCGCTTGTCCAAGCGTCCGGCGGAGCCCAATCACGTCAGGCTGGTCTGGGCCGTCCGCAAGGTCACGCCGGTGCAGGCCAAGTACATCGAAATGTTCTTCGGGGAAGACGCCGTTCCGGCGCTGTACGGCCGTGAGGAGGCGTCGGCCTGACGGACCGGCCTGGGGGGAAGCGCGAGCCGGAAGCGGAACCGCCGCCGCCGAGGCCGGTTGCCGCTGCGCCGGAGTCCCCTGTCGCAGCCCGCTCCGGCCTGGTGCCCGCCTCAAGCGCGGCCGGAGATGCGCACCCGGCCGTCGCGCCCCGCCCGGAGCCCCGCCCGGCGGAGCGGCGTCCCCGCCTTCTGGAGCGCGGCTTCGAGTTCCGCGGGAGGCCCTGGACCGCGAGGCTGGCCGGCGTCGCGGCCGCGGCTGCCTCGTCCGGCTCCGGCGCACCGCTCCTTCACGTTCGCTTCCAGCCCGCCGCCCCGCCGCCGCTCTCCTCCGGTCGCGCGGCTGCGGGCCCGGGCTCCGCCATGCCCGGCGGCTCTGCCTCGCCCGGGTCCGCGCCGCCTGGCCCCTCGCCGTCCGGCTCCGGATCGTCCAGCTCCTCGCCGCCCCGCCGCGCGTGGCCGAATTCGTCCTCGCACCCGCCGGAGCCGGAGCCGCCGCCGGGCGGCGCCTCTCCCCATTCGCTCGCGGCCTACCTGGTCGCAGCCGACCTGGCGGACGTGTCCGAGACCCAGCTGCAGGACGTGCTCGCCGAGCGCCTCGACGCGACCGCCCTCTCCGGCGCGGTCGCCGAGGGCCGCCGTCCCCTCCGCTGAGTCGTCGAGCTTGCCCTCGGGCCGCCCTGCCGCCGCCCGCGCCCCGAGGATGTGCTCGGCCGAGACCGCGCGCCCCACGGACTCTCTTGGCGACGCCGGCCGGCCCAGGCCGCTTCAACGGCCGTCTCAACGGAAGGGCGCGTCCGCGTGTCCTTGTGCCGACGAATGAAGAATCGGACCGATGCCGAGCTGGTCGAGCTGGCGAAGCTGGGGGACAGCGACGCGTTCGGCGAACTGGTCCGCCGATACCAGGGCGCGGCCTACGCCGTTGCCCGCGGGGTCACGGGACACCACGAAGATGCCGAAGACGCAGTGCAGGACGCCTTTGTCACGGCCTTGCGGAGGCTGGAGGAATGCCGCGACTCGAAGAAATTCGCCGGCTGGCTGCTCGCGATCGTGAGGAACACGGCGCGCAACGTCGTGCGGCGCGAAAGCCTGCGCGCCACCGAGCCGGTTCCGCCCGACGCGCAGTCGAGCCGGCCGGGCCCCGAGGCCGAGGCGGAGCTCGCGGAGCTGCGGCGCGACCTGGAGGCCGCGTTGGCCGAGCTGCCTGCCATGCAGCGCGAGATCGTGCTGCTCTACGACTTGGAGGGATGGAAGCACGACGAGATCGCCGAGCGGCTGGGCGTCCCGTCCGGCACCGTTCGGTCGCACCTCCACTTCGCCAGGAAGGCGTTGCGAGAGCGGCTTGCGAAATGGCAAGGGCGCGCAACGCCGGGGCGAGACCCGGAAGACGCCGAATGACGAGATCGCCGTCGCTTCCTTGCGCACGCAACGACGAGCGAAGAGGACCGAACCGCGGGCTTCTCGGGCGGCCGCGACGCCGTCCAGCAGGCCCGGCCACGAGACCCCCAAGAAGCCAAGCGACCCGGAGACGACGATGAACGATCGCCGAGACCGCCCTCCCGATCTCTCGCTTCTGGACCCGGGGCGCACCGATCCGGGGTACTGGCAGCGGCTTCGCGCCGCCATTCTGTCGGCCGTCGCCTTCGAGCTCGCCGCCCGCCGCGAGCGGGCGCGCCTGTCGGTGGCGGGCGTCCTTTCGGGATGGTCCAAGAAGCTGATTCCCGCGGCCCTCGCGGCGTCCGTCGCCGCGTTGGCGATGTGGTCGCAGGGCCGCGGAGGCGGAGAAGCCGTGCCTCCCCCGCAGCCGTTGGCGCTCGAAGACGTCTTGGGCCTCGGAGCGGAGGGCGAGCTGTCGTGGGCGGCGCAGGGAGCGGCCGCCAACTCGGTGGCGTTCATGAGCTTCGTCGAAAGCGAGGGCCGTTAGGCGATGGGCGCGCGCGCGAACGCTCGGATCCTGTCGGCCGCCTTGCTGGTCGGCATGCTCGGCGTGGGTTTCCTGGCGGGGATGGCCTGGCAGGGAGACCGCGCGCCCGAACCGGCCGAGGACGCCCGAGAACGCGAGCGCGGCGACCGCTCGGACCGAAGCGGCCGGGGGCTCCTGATCGACCAAGTCGGCCTGTCCGCTGAAACGCGGGCCCAGGCCGGCGACGTAATTCGACACTTTCGGGTCCAGATGCACGCGCTCGACAAGGAGCTTCAGGCCGAGTACGAGCCGCGCCAACGCGCGCTGGCGCGCAGGGCGCGCGACTCGATCCGGTCGTTGCTGTCGCCGCAGGAGCGGGCGGTCTACGACTCGCTCCTCGCAGCCCGGCATTCGCGGCGCGGCGACGGCGAGCGGAGCGGGAACCAAGAACGGTAGAGGAGGAACGCGAAGTGCATGCGAACAAGCGGGTGCGGTGGAATGCCTGGACAGTCCTGGCCGTGGCGGTTGCGGCATGGGCCGGAGGAAGCGGCGCGGTTGCGCAAGAGCCCCGTGCGGAGATCACGCTGGAAGAGGCGCTGGACTTGGCGCTCGTGCACAGCCCGCAGGTGGCCCAGAGCCAAGCGGCGCTGGCCAACGCCTCCGGCACGCGCCGACGAGCGGTGGGCTCGTTCCTGCCCAACGTCACCATGGGCTCGGGCGCGTCGGTTCAGAGCCAGAGCCGCTTCGATCCCAGCACGCAGCGCGTCGTCTCCGGATCGAGCGACTCCTACAACGCTTCGATGAACGCGTCGTACCAGCTCTTCCAAGGGGGCCGCAAGTTCCACGAGCTCAGCCGCACGGGGTCCGCCATTCGCCAAGCCGAGGCCAACCTCAGCAATCAGCGCTTCGCCGTGCAGCTCCAGACCCGGACGCTGTTCATGAACGCGCTGCGCCAAGCCGAACTGGTGCAAGTCGCCGCCGCGCGCGTGGACCGCGCCCGGGAGAGCTTGGACATGACGCGCGCCAGGGTGCAGCAGGGGAC
Organism: Longimicrobiales bacterium; assembly: GCA_965242735.1. Taxonomy (GTDB): domain Bacteria; phylum Gemmatimonadota; class Gemmatimonadetes; order Longimicrobiales; family Gaopeijiaceae. The sequence continues at coordinate 1,261,367 of OZ251497.1, forward strand.
CAGCACCCGGTCCGACAGCCTTCGCACGCGCCTGGAGCTGACCAACGCCAGGCAGGCCCACCTTCAGGCCGAGAACCAGCTTCGGGCGGCGCGCTTCTCGCTTGGCCGCCAAGTCGGCGAAGCCGGCCCGGTGGCGCCCGTCGTCCCGGACAACCTGGACCCGGGCCCGCTCGCCCTGCCGGAGTCCGAGATCATCGCGCTGGCGCAGGCGGCGTCGCCCGCGGTGCAGGCCGCCGAGGCCGCCGCGTCCGTCGCCAACGCCGCCGTCCGAAACGCCCAGGCCGGATACTTGCCGAACCTGTCCGTCTCGTCGGGCTACACGTGGGCCAACCAAGCGCCGGCCCTGTCCGGAGGCAACACGAGCTGGAACTTCCGAATCTCGGGAAGCTACACGCTGTTCGACGGGTTCCAGCGGTCGGCCAACGTCAGCCAGGCCTCGGAGAGCCGGCGCGTGTCGCGCCTTCAGGAGGAGGACGCGCGCAGGCAAGTGCGGCAGAGCGTGGACGCCGCGCTCCGCACGCTGGAGACGCAGGAGCAGGCCATTGCGATCGCCCGCGAGGCGGTGGCGGTCGCGGAAGAGGACCTTCGATTCATTCGGGAGCGCTACGCGGTTCAGATGGCGTCCGCGCTGGACGTCGTGACGAGCCAAGTGGCGCTCGACCAAGCCGAGGCCGACTTGGTGTCGGCCCGGTACGACTACGTGCTCGCGAAAGCGGAGCTGGAATCCATCGTGGGGAGAGCGCTGTGATGCAGAACGGAAACGGGGCAGGGGGAGGAAGCGACGTCGTCATCAGCACGAAGGGGCTGAGCAAGCACTACGTGCTCGGGGCCGAGACGGTGCGGGCGGTTCGCGGCGTGGACCTGAACATTCGGCGCGGCGAGTTCGTGGCGATGATGGGGCCGTCGGGCAGCGGAAAGTCCACGTTCATGAACCTGATCGGCTGCCTGGACACGCCGACCGACGGCGACTACTGGCTCAACGGGCGCCGCGTGTCGGAGCTGTCGGACGACCAGCTGGCGCGGGTGCGCAACCGCGACATCGGGTTCGTCTTTCAGACGTTCAATCTGCTGCCGCGGGCCACGTCGCTGCACAACGTGGAGCTGCCCTTGATCTACGCCGGCACGTCCGCCAAGCGGCGACGGCGCCGGGCCGAGGACAAGCTGCGGCGCGTGGGGCTGGCGGACCGAATGGACCACAAGCCGCCGGAGCTGTCGGGCGGACAGCGGCAGCGCGTGGCGATTGCGCGGGCGCTGGTCAACGATCCCGCGCTGCTGCTGGCCGACGAGCCGACGGGCAATCTGGACTCGAAGACTTCTCGGGAGATCGTGGAAATCCTGGTCGAGCTCAACGAGGCGGGACAGACGATTCTCCTGGTGACTCACGAGGCGGACATCGCCGCCGCCGCGTCCCGCCAGATCCACCTCATGGACGGACTGGTCGAGCGGGACTTCATGAACGAAGGGAACGGAGCATGAGATCGATTCGCATTGCCGGACGGGGGTCGCTGGCCGCCGCCGCGGCGCTCGTTCTGGCGGGGGCATGCGCGCAGCAGGAAGAAGAAGAGGCCGTCGCGGTCCAGACCGTCGCGGCGGAAGTGCGCGACATGCGCATCACGGCCGAGGCCACGGGCGAGATCGAGCCCATCCGCAAGGTCGAGGTGAAGTCGAAGGCGTCGGGCGAGATCATGGAGCTCTACGTGGACTCCGGCGACGAAGTGGAGCCCGGCAAGCTCCTGGCGCGGGTCGATCCCCGCGACGTGCGCAACGGGCACGACCAGGCGCGCGCCGACCTCGACGTCGCCAAGGCGCGCATGCAGATCTCGGAAGAGCAGCTGGGGCGTTCCGAAGAGCTGTTTCGCTCCGAAGTGATGACGGCCCAGGAATACGAGAGCCGGCAGCTGGAGCACGCGAACGCGCAGGCGGCGCTGGTGCGCGCCACGACCAATTTCGAGCTCGCCGAGCTGCGCCTCAGCGACGTGACGATTCGCGCGCCCATGGCCGGGACCATTCTGGAGAAGCTGGTCGAGGACGGCCAAGTCATTCAGTCCGCCACCGGCAACGTGTCCGGCGGCACCACGCTGTTCGTCATGGCCAACCTGGACGACATGCGCGTTCGGACGCTGGTGGACGAGACGGACGTCGGGCAGCTGGAAGCGGGACTGCCGGCGACGGTGAGCGTCGAGGCGTTCCCGGACCGGACGTTCCAGGGGGAGATCGAGAAGATCGAGCCCCAGGCCACGGTCGTGCAGAACGTCACGATGTTCCCGGTCATCGTGCTGCTCGACAACCGGGCCGGCCTGCTGAAGCCCGGCATGAACGCCGAGGTGGAGGTGCTGGTCGACCGGCGCATGTCCGTCGTCACGGTGCCCAACAACGCGGTCGTCAAGCCGTTCGAGTTGGCGCCGGCCGCGGAAGTGCTGGGACTGGACCCGGAGAGCATGTCGATCGATCGCGGCGTCTGGGCCGAGCTCATGCAGACGGCGACGGCCCGGGTGACGGGCGGCGGCGGTCTCGGCGGGCAGACGGCGGGGACCCGGGCGGCGGCGAATCCGGAGATGGCGCAGCTGCGGGAGAAGATCGCTTCCGGCGAGATCGGGAGGGACTCGGCGGCCGCGCTGATGACTGCTTGGCGCGAGCGCATGGGAGCGGCGGGCGCCGGAGGGGGCAGGGCAGCGGGACGTGTGGCCGGCGCCGCGGCGGGCCCCGATGCCGGTGCCGACGCCGAGCCGAACGGAGCGGCGAATTCGGACGAGACGCCGGGTGCCGACGCAGAAGCGCGGAGGCCCGCGCGAGGCCAGGGGACGGCCGGGCGCGCCATGGGCGCCGGGAGGGACGGCGGCGGCGGTTGGGCCGGCTTCGGCGCCTTCGCTCCTCAGGGAGGGTCCAGGGGAGACCCGGCATTCGAGCCGGCGGTGGCGTTCGTCATGGACGAAGCGGGCAACATCTCCGCGCGTCCCGTGCTGATGGGACTGACGGACTGGGACTACGCCGAGATCGTGACCGGTCTGGAGGAAGGCGAGCAGGTGGCGCTCATCGGCGCGGCCCAGCTGCAGGCCCAGCAGGCCGAGCGGATGGAGCGAATGCGGAGCCGCATGGGCGGCCGTCCGTTCGGCGGATAAGAGGCGCGCCCCCTTCGAGGAGGAGACATCCATGTTCGTCGTCAAGGAAACGATTGTCGTCGCGCTGGGGTCGATCAAGGCGAACGCGCTGCGTTCCGGCCTCACCACGCTGGGCATCGTCATCGGATGCGCGGCCGTGATCGCGATGGTGGCGCTGGGCGAGGGCGCCCAGCGGCGCGTCCAGCAGCAGATCGACGTCATGGGCACCAACGTGCTCACGGTCCGTCCCGGCCAAGGCTTCTTCCGGGGCGTGGCGAGCGGCAGCACGCGCCTGCAGGAAGACGACGCCGTCGCGCTGCGCGACGCGCTCGCCGGACGCTACCAAGTGGCCCCCGAGATCGAGACCCGCCAGCAGATCTCGTATCTGCGGTGGAACTCCTCCAATTCGGTCATCGGAACTTGGCCGAGCTTCTTCGACCTTCACAACCACGACGTCGAGCACGGCCGCTTCTTCGACGAGGGGGAAGTGCAGGGCCGCCGCCGCGTCGCCGTGCTGGGCTACAACCTGCCCGAGGAGCTGGGCACGCCCGCGTCGCTGCTCGTGGGACGCACGATCCAGATTCGGGGCCTGCCCTTCGAGGTCGTGGGCACGCTGAAGGAGAAGGGCTCGGCTTGGTGGGTGCGGCCCGACGACCAGGTCTTCATCCCCCTCTCCACGGCCATGTACCGAGTGATGGGCGGACGCGACCGCCTGCGCTCCATCTACGTGGCCACCGAGTCGTCCGAGCAGCTCGACGCGGCCTGGGCGGACATCGACCGGGTCGTCCGGCGCGAACACCGCATTCCGCCGAGCGAGGAGGCGGACTTCAACATCAGCCGCTCGTCCGAGATGCTCGAGGTGTCCAACGAGACCAACGAGACGCTGGGTCTCCTGCTGGCCGGGATCGCCAGCGTCAGCCTGCTGGTCGGCGGCATCGGAATCATGAACATCATGCTCGTGAGCGTTACCGAGCGGACGCGCGAGATCGGCGTGCGCAAGGCGCTGGGCGCCAGCCGCAAGACGATCCTGTTTCAGTTCTTGGTCGAGGCCCTGGCGCTCTGCGTGGTGGGCGGCTTTCTCGGCGTCGCCGCCGGCGCCGGGAGCGCGCGCCTGATCACTCAGCTGAATCCCAGCTGGGAAACCGCGGTGGCGCCGGAAGCCATCGCCGTGGCGCTAGGATTCTCGGCCGCGATCGGCCTCTTCTTCGGGATTTGGCCTGCCAGGCGCGCCGCCGTCTTGGACCCGATCGACGCCCTGAGGTACGAGTAGGGGAGGGGCAGGCGAGGCCGTCGCGGCCGCATGAAGCTACTCGGCGCAGTGGTAATGAACGTCAATCCTGATGCGCGCGATTCCGTGCGCGCCCACATGTCTCGTCGCAAGCCATGAGGCATCGCATTCCGGCCGATCCCCGCCGATCCTCGTGCAATCAATGAACCGGAGAAGGTCCTCTCGCGAGGCCCCGCTTTCTATCCGGCAAGCGAACGCAGCGAGTGCAGAATGCGTTGCCGGTGCCGGTTCGTCCGGCCCCGATCGGTCCGGTGCCACGGATTCCGCCCGCGTCTCGACGAATGCTCCGGTTTCCTGCAACTGCCTCATCGTGTTGTCGAAGTCCCGTGCCACGTTGTCGAAGTCCCGTGCCGCGTTGTCGAAGTTCTGCTGCGCCGCGTTGGACGAGTTGTTGTTGAAATCCCGCATCACGCTGTCGAAAGTCCGCTTCAAGTTGTCGAAATTGCGCTCCATGCTACGCAAGAGAACGAGATTGAGCTTGGGCAGCTTGGGCGGCGGCGCGGGCGGCACGCTGGCCGTGGCGGGCAGCTCGGGCTCGGCACTTGGCACGGTGGGCAGCTCGCAGGCGGTCAGGAGCAACGTGGCGACCCATGCCAAGCCCGCCGGGCGTCGCAACCGGCGAGCGGGGCACGACCGTGCCGCGGGAATTTGTCTAACGGGCCGAAAGGCTAGGGCCGGCGAGCCGAGGCCGACAACGACAGCCGCTTGCGGTGGCGAACGATGTCCACCTGCAGGGGCGCGGACGCCGCGGACACCGTCGCGAGCAGCTGCGAGACGGTGCGGACGGGTTCGCCGCCGATGGACACCACCACGTCGCCGGCCCTCAATCCAGCCTGAGCCGCGGGGCTGCCCGGCGGTACGCGCACCGCGAGCACGCCCTCGTCCACGCCGAAGGGGCCGCGGAGGGCCGCGGTGAGGTCCCGAAGATCCGCGCCGGCGATCATCGGCGCGCGACGGGCCACGAAGTCCTCGCCGGGAGCAGCGCCAGGCGGGACGGGGGCGTCGCGCCACGCCGCCGCCATGAACTCGGGCAGCAAGCCCTGCTCGATCCGAATGGACCCGTCGGCCTCCGCCAGGAAGCGAAACGCCCTGTCCGCCGACTCGAAGACGGCTTCCCGGCGCAGGCTGTCCATGAGCGGGTTGCCCATGCGCATGGCGCCGGCCAGCAACGAGTCCGTGACCCTGAACACGCGATGGCGCGTCATCTGGTAGCGGGCGACGGGAATGGCCCGCACGCTTGGAGGCCGGCGCTCCGCCAGCACGTGGACCGTGCGGTCTTGTCCGTTGCGAACGAGGCGCAGGCGAATGGTGTCGCCGGGGGCGGCGGCGGCCACCGCGCGGGTCCATTCCTCGTAGGCCGCCGACGGGCCCGGCAACACCAGCGTGTCGCCCGGCCGAATGCCCGCGACGGCCGCGGGGCCGCCCCGATAGATCTCGATCACCGCCATCCTCAGCAACCGCGACTCGATCGTGTCGGGCGCCGCGTCGACGCGAATTCCAATCCAAGAGGCTTGGCCGGCGAAGCGCGGATCCTGGGCCGCCGCCGGCGCCTCGGCGAGCGCCAAGCACGTCCCGGTCGCGGCCAGCGCCCCGGCGAATGCTCGCGCCGGTCTCTTCATGCCGCCTGCCCTTCAGCCGCGCTCAATACCACCCCGCGCGGCTCATCTGGCGCAACGTCTGTTGCCGCTGCGCCAACGAAGTCAACAGGAAGCCGTTGAAGTACGCGTCGGAGGGCGACTCGGCCACCGCGGCCTGCCCGACCGCAACCAGCGCTTCCAACGCGGCCAAGCGCGCCGCCGGATCGCTCGTCCTCACGTCGGGCCGCCGGGTCTCGACCAACTGCCAATAGGCGTCGTGGGCCCGCATCCAGTCGCGCTCCGCGGCCTGCACGGCGGAGCGCGCCTCCTCCAGCGACTGCGGCGACCCGGACGCTTCGACGGCGGCGAACGTCGCGTTCTCGCCGCTCTCGGCTGCCTGCCGGCTCGGAGCGGCGGTCCACCCGGCGGCCGCCCCTCCGGCGAAGACGATCATCGCGGCCGCCGCTTGGCGCCGTCTGCGCGGCGAGAACCGCCCGCCCCGCCCCGAGAACCGCCCGCTCCCGAGCGACGGCAGGCTGGCGGCGCCGCTTTCCTTCTCCTCGCCGGAACGCCGAATCAGCCCGGCAGAGCGCAAGCCGGCCTTCATGTCGTCCCACGCCCGGGTCGGCAAGACCGACGGCAGGGCCGCGAGCGCGCGCCGTTGCGCCCGCAAGGCCTCCAGTTCGCCGGCGGCAACGGGGTCGGCGTCCAGCAAGGCCCGTTCCTCCGCGTTCGGCGCCTCGTCCACCAGCCGCGCGAGCGTCTCCAGCGTCAACCGCCCCATGCCTTCGCCTCCTCGTTTTCGTCTCTGCAACCCTTCAAGAGCACGCGCATCCGGGCACGCGCCTTGAAGAGCTGCGACTTGGAAGTGCCGGCCGTCACGCCCAGGGCCTCGCCGATCTCGGCGTGCGTGTAGCCTTCCACGTCGTGCAATATGAGCACTTCCCGCATTCCTGCCGAGAGCTGATCCAGCGCCGCTTGCAACTTCTGAGCCAGCAAGGGGTCGCCGACGCTCGGGGCCACCGGCAGGTCGACGGGAATCGACGTCTCCCGCTCGGCCCGCTTCTTTTCCTTGCGGATCATCTGCAGGGCCGAATTCACGGCGATCCGGTGCAGCCACGTGCCGAACCGGGCCTCCCCCCGAAAGTTCGGCAACGCGCGGAGCGCGCGGATCCAAGCCTCCTGAGCGCAGTCCTCGGCCAAGTCGTCGTCCCCCACGATTCTCCGCACGACCGCGTACACCCGCGGCGAATAGCGGTCGTAGAGCGCGCGCACGGCCCGTTCGTCGCCCGTGCGCGCCTTCTCGATCAGTTCCGGTTCGATGTCGTCGCGTCGGATGTCGTTAGCGTCCGGCTGGGTTCCGTTCCCCCGTGGGACACGCGGGCGCGGAACGGCGGCTCCCTTGCGATCTGTCATTGGACGACCCGCGCCTCCGCAAGGGTTGCCCGGCGGCCGTCGCCGCGCCGGCGCGGCCCCGTGGATTCGGCGCCTTGCCCAATCCCGATGGACGGCTTCCCGCCGCTCGGCGCGGAGACTGGACGGGGAGAAGGTTGGCGGGAAAACGGCGGCGGAGCGGGGACGCGTTGCCGGGACGACAGAACATTATATTGCTGGAGTGCGCTTGGGGCTCGCGCGCAACCGAGAGCAGGCGACTTCGCCTTGGCACACCAAGCGAAGTCGCGGCAGCCCTTCGCGATCGGACTCGCGCAACATCCGAGACACAGGACGATTCGCCTTGGCGCGGAGCGACCAGCCGGCAGCCGTTCGCGATCGGACTCGCCCAACCGTCGAGAGCGGGACGACTTCGCCTTTGGCGCGGAGCGAGCCGTGGCAACCGTTCGCGATCAAGCTCGCGCAACGTTTCGAGAGCAGGACGACTTCGCCTTGACCCGCAACCCCGGCGCCGACAGCGCCCCCGCCCCCCGCTGCGGCGCCGAAGTTGGCTCTGGACAAGTGCCGCCGGGGGCCGCCCACCTCGAATGCTCGGGCACCGGCCGGACCTTTCCGTCCGAACAGCTGATCGGACTGTCGCCGGCCGGCAAGCCGCTCTTGGCCCGCTACGACCTCGACGCCTTGCGCGGCCGCTTCTCCCCCGCCTGCTTGGCCGGCCGCGAACCCACGCTGTGGCGCTACGAAGAAGTCCTGCCGGTGCGCGACCGGGCGCGCCGCGCCACGCTCGGCGAAGGCTTCACGCCGCTGATCGAGTCGACGCGACTGGCCAGGTCCTGCGGCGTGGGGCGGCTCTGGATCAAGGACGAAGGACAGAACCCGACCGGCTCGTTCAAGGACCGCGGGCTGTGCATGGCCGTGTCTCGGGCCTGGGAGCTGGGCGCGCAGGAACTGGCGATTCCGTCGGCGGGAAACGCGGCGAGCGCGGCGGCGGCCTACGGAGCCGCTGCCGGGTTGCCCGTCCACGTGGTGGTTCCGCGCGACACGCCGGCGCCGATCCTGGCGGAGCTGGAGGCGCTGGGAGCGGACGTGCGGCTGCTGGACGGCGTCATCAGCGACTGCGCGAAGGTCGTGCGCAAGATGTGCGACGAGCGCGGATGGTGGGACCTGTCCACGCTCAAGGAGCCCTACCGGGTCGAGGGGAAGAAGACCATGGGCTACGAGTTGTTCGAGCAGCTGGGCAGGCTGCCGGACGCGATCGTGTATCCGACGGGGGGCGGGACGGGCTTGGTCGGCATGTGGAAGGCGTTCGACGAAATGGAGCGGCTCGGATGGATCGGGCCGGAGCGGCCGAAGATGTTCGCCGTGCAGGCCCAGGGGTGCGCGCCGATGGTGCGGGCGTGGGAGGCGGGCGCCGAGACGGCCGAGCCGTGGGCCGGCGCCGCGACGTACGCGTCGGGCCTGCGAGTGCCCGGGGCCGTCGGCGACTTCCTGATTCTCGCGGCCTTGAGGGAGTCGGGCGGAGGCGCGGCGGCCGTGAGCGACCACGAGATGGCCGACGCGGTCAAGGCCATGGGCGCCCGCACCGGCGTGTTCGCGGCGCCGGAGGGAGGCGCGACGATGGCGGCGCTGCCCGCGTTGCGCGGCATGGGACTGCTGGACGAGCGAGACGAGGTGGTTCTCTTCAACACCGGCAGCGGGCTCAAGTACGTGGGCATGGAGCCCATGCCGGAGCGCGCGGCCCCTTGACCTACTTCTTCGCGGCCCTGGCCGTGCTGGCCCTCGCCGCCGGAGCGGCAGCGCGCCTGCGAGTGCGGCGGACGCAGGACGGGGGAGGCGGGATCACCGACGGCGACGTCCGGCAGATCGAGGAACGCGGCTGGCTGGCGCGCGAGGAAGACGAGCCGCTGGACCTCGACGAGATCCGCGAAGCGGAGGAGCGCTTCTGGGAACCGACCTGGGACCGCCCGGAAGAACGCTGACGGCAGGGCGTTCTCGGCCCCCGGCGCTCGTCGCGGGCCGTCTGGGAGGACCCTGCGTGCCCGCCGACGGTTGGGGAGTTCGGTGCCTCGGCACCGGAAGGGTGCCGGTCCGCCGCGAGCCAAGGCCGGCGCCGGACCCGGCGATCCGCGCGCCCGCCCGTCGTCAGTCGCCGGGTCTCCAGCGGTAGCTGAACTCCGGTAGCGGAACGAATGCCCGCCGGGGTGGACGGCGATCTTCGGGATCGGGTCTTCGCAACGCGAGAGCCCGGTTCAGGTACACGGCCGCGCCTGCCCAGTGGCCGTCCGCGAATCGAGCGTCGAAGCCGACGGGGAAGCGGGCGATCAGACCGAAGCCCGTGCGCTCCTCGGCGCGGGCCGCGATGCCCCAAAGGCCGACGCCGACGAAGGGCTCGACGGCGCTCGACCCCACGTACTGCTTGGCCGTGACCGACAGGCTCAGGTCGCGAAAGCCCCACGTGCCCAGCTGCGCCTCGAGGCCTTGGTGGTCCCATCGGTATTCCGCGACCAGCGCCACGGTGCTCGCGCCGCCCGCCGAGACCCCGAACCGGTACTGCGAACCGGCCGCCGGCGCCGCCGCCCCGGCTTGCCCGAGGCACGTTGCGGCGACGATGCAGCCGAGGCGTCCCGCCGAGCGGCGGCAACGGGCAAGCGGGGCGAACATGGAGCCGACAACATAGCCGAGCCGAGCCCCGGCGGCTAGCGGCCCGAGCCTCGTCCGAGATCTTCCATGCGCGGCCGGGCGAGACCACAGCCGCGGCCGCATGGGCGTCCCCACGACCGCGGATGCCCAGCTGGGGCAGGTCGCGCTCCAGCCGTGGCCGCGCGGGTCCTCGCGACTCCAGACGCGCGTTCCCCGGTGCCGCCAGATGGCGTAGCGTCCAGCGGGCGTCCCCTCGCCCCAGACGCGAGGACCCGGCCGGCGCCGGAGGTCCATGGTCGGCTCGGCGTCCCTGTGCGACATTCGTTGGGGTGTCCTTCCGCACGCCCGCGTCCTCCTTCCCGCGCCGCCTTCGCTTCTTGGCCGTTCCGCCGCCTTCAGCGCCCCCGCTCCGGCGGCCCAGCCCGTCCGGGGGCTTGACGGCGTCCGCTGGCGTCCAACGGCGCGTGGACTCTCGCCTTAGTGGTCTCGCCTGCTCGGTCCTGGCGGCGGCATCGGCGATCGTCGCGTCGGCGTGCGCGGTCCCGGATCGTCCGGCGGGCTTGGCCCCTCCGATCGCCGAACCCGCCCTGGCGTGGTTGGAGCCCGACACGCTGCGGTCCCTCCGCGTCGCCGACGGCGTCTTCTATCGCTATGCGTGGTCGGCCAAGGGTCCGTGGGCGGTCCATCTGGTCTCCGCCGACCTCTCCCGGTGCGACCTCGGTCTTGCGGTCGTGCCGGCCCTGGCCGACGACGGCGTGACGCGGGCGCGGCGGCGCGTCTCGGAGATGTCGCCGCCTGGGGCGCTCGGGGGAATCGCGGCCGTCAACGGCGACTTCTTCACGCCGGACGGAAGCCCGCTGGGCGCCGAGGGCACGGGCGCCACGTGGCGCAGCGCTTCCCGGCCCGCGCTGGCGTGGAGAGAGGGAACCGGCGTGTGGATCGGCATGCCGGCGGATGGGGCCGCAACGTTCGGTTACGGCGCCGTGGACTCCGCGATGATTCCGGCCCCGTCCAGCGCCGGAGCTTACGGTCCGCAGAGCGACGGATGGCAGGTCGTGGGTGGATATCCCCAGTTGCTCGACGGGAGAGAGGTCGCGAGCGGCGTGGCGTCGGCTCGGCCCGAATTCGCCGCTTTCCGTCATCCACGGACCAGCGTGGGGGTCGACGTGACCTCGGACCGATTCTGGATGGTGGTGGTCGACGGGCGCCAGGAGGCTCGGTCCGCGGGCATGACGTTGACCGAACTCGCCCAGCTGATGGCGGCGCTCGGGGCGGACGAGGCGCTCAACCTGGACGGCGGCGGGTCGTCGGCCATGCTGGTGCGGGGTCGCGTGGCCAACCGTCCGTCCGACGACGCCGGAGAGCGTCGCGTGGCCAACAGCCTGTGGCTCGTCCGCGACCCGTCGGCCTGCTCGCGGAGACGAAGCGTCGCGAAGTGAGCCGGAATTTGATGCTGACGGACGGGACCTAGCGACTGCGGCGCCACGCGATGGAGACGCCCACGTAGCCGCCGCGCCCGGGGCCGGGTTCGAAGTAGCGGCCCCCGAAGGCGTTGACGACCACCGACGACGCGTAGCGCACGTTGGCCAAGTTGGTCAGGCCGGCGAAGGGGGACAGCTGCAGGCCGCCCGCCTGCACGTCGGAAGCGCCGACGCGGACGTCGAGCAGCGCGAAGGCGTCGGCGCTCGCTTCGTTGGCGTTGTCGGCGGGCACGGCGCCGCGAGCCTCCGTCCGGACTTCGACGAACCACGGTCCGATCGTCGCTCTGACGGCGGCGTCGAGACGGTGGGGGGCCGCTCCGGGGATGCGATTGCCGTCGAACTCCGCGCCGCCCACCTCGAAGTCCAGGAAGCGGGCGTCCACGTAGCTGTACGACGCGCGGGCGGCGAGCCCTCCGTCGGCGTCGGCGCGCAACGAGGCCTCGAACCCGCGCACCTGCGACCGCCCGGAGTTCCGATAGAACCGGCGGCCGGGCGCGGAGGCGACCTCGAAGGGAACCAGCTGGCCCGAGAGGCGCGTCCAGAACGCGGCCACGTCGTACGAGAAGCGTTCGGCGGTCCCGCGCAGGCCGCCTTCCAGGGTCCAGCCGAGCTGCGGGGCCAGTTCGGGGTTGAAGCCGCCGGCGCCGCTCGGCCGGTTGGCAAGTTCTGTGGTCGTGGGGGTCTCGAAGGAGCGCGAGACGGAGGCGAACGCGCCGTGGCGGGCCCGGCGGTCCAGCGCGACGTGAAGGCCGAGCGACGGACTGACGGCGGTCATCGCCCGGCGGCCCGAATCGTCCGGGCCTCCGTGGCTCGACAGGCGGTCGTCCGCGCGAAAGTCCACATGGTCCGCCCGCAGCCCGCCGAGCGCCCGAACCCGGCCGCCCAGCGGCAAGGCCAGCCGGCCGAACGCGGCGAGCGCGCGCACGCGCTCGTGCTGGTCCAGGGTCGCCGCTCCGGGGCTGCCTCCTTGATTGGCGAAGTTGCGCCGGTCGTCGTTCTGGAACTCGGCCTCGCCCCCCACGTCCAGCCGCGCGCCCTCGCGCCATCGCTTCCCCAGCACGGCGCGCACGCCCGCCACGTTCCTGTCCAAGTCCAAGACGCTCGTGGGGATGGGATTGTCCAGTCGGCGCCGGACGCCGTAGACGGACACGTCGGCGTCCAGCGGTCCCGCCGGCCCCTGCCACGCAACGCCGGCTTGGGCCTGTCTCACGTCCTTGCGGGTGCGCCGCGCCACGTTGAAGCCCCAGGCTTGATTGCTGCCTTCGCCGAAGAGCTGGGCGGGCAGCGACCCGGGGTTGAGCGCGTCGAGGATCACGCCGTTGACGCGGAGCGACAGCACGCCGCCTGCCGCCGGGAGCGTGAAGCCGGCATTGGCCGTGGACCGCGCCGACCGGCTGTAGGGATCTTCGCCGCTGTCCGTCGGGTTGTTCCGGAAGCCCTCGAATTGGTTGCGGGCCACGCTTGCCCGGTAGGCGAGGCCGCCCGCCTTGCCGGATGCGGTCGATTGGATGCGAAGCAGTCCGTGCGAGCCCGCCGCCAGCGTGGTCTCTTGCCGGTACGCGCCCTCGAAGGGCGCCTGGCTACGAAAGAGGAGCACGCCGCCGGCGCCGTTGCCGTAGAAGGCGGCGCCCGGACCTCGAAGGGCCTCGACCCGGCCCAGCGAACCCACGTCCAAGTGGTCCAACGTGCTTTGTCCGTCGGGCAGCGTTGCGGGAATGCCGTCCACGAAGACCTTGACGCCGCGGACGCCGAACTGCGCGCGCGCCCCGAATCCCCGGATGGAAATGCGCTCGCCCACCGCCGCGTTGTAGCGGTTCTGGACGCGCACGCCCGCCAAGCCGTGCAGGGCGTCCTTGATGAAGACGCCGGCGTGGCCCGACGTGGCGCCGGAGCCGACGAGAACGGACACGGCGAAGGGGGCCTGCGCCAGCGCGTCCGTCCCGCGCAGCACCGAGACGACGACGGGCGCCAGCTCCACGGTGTCGACGGCTTCTTGCGCGTGCGCGGCGGGCCGCAACGGCGCCGCGAGGAGGACCAGCGCGGGGTGCGCGCACCGCAGGAATGCCGGACGGAGCCTGTCCCGCGCCGTGCCCGCCGGGCTCACCGGGGCCGTTCCTTCCCTCGGATCCGCAGGTCGGCGAAGCGCACCTTGCCGGCCGAGGGCGCCACGAGACGATGCGGTCCGCCGCGACCTGCCCGGCGGCGCTCCGCGAGTTCCCGGACAAGGATTTCCGGGACCGCCTCGTCGTCCGGCACGGTTCCCGCCGGCCACGCGCCGACCGCCAGCGTCGCGTCCAGGGGAAGCCGACAGGCGACGTAGCGTCCCGCCGCGTTGGCGGAGACGGTCGCGACGGCACGCTCTTCGGAGACGCGCGTCCCCGCCGTGGAATTCGCCCGCAGGTCCCAGTCGGCCGCCAAGACGACCACGGACGCGCCCGGGACGGCGTGACCGGCCGAGTCGGTCACTTGTCCGGCGAGGACGCCGTCTCGTCGCAGGAGCCGCCCCCGCGCCTGTCCGCGCGTGCCGGGCCGCCCCGCGTCGCGGCACACCACGCTGGCGGCGGCCTCCATGGAGGGCGCGGAGAAGTTGGCCTGCGCCGGAGTCGCTGGATCCGTTCCGACCTCGAGATCGAGCGGCTCGGGGCGGTATGCGACGCGTTCGAAGTAGGGAAGGGAGAAGTTGACCGAGTAGATCCCGGGGACGAGATGCTTGATCTCGAAGCGGCCGTTCCCGTCCGTCCGAACGGCGTAGTTGGCCCCCTCGACGAACACGAGCGCGCCCTCGCTTCCTCTTTGCAGGCTGTCGAAGACGATGCCCGCGATCCGTCCGCCGCCCTCCGACCCTCCGGCGACCACTTCGCCCTCCGCCCCGTGGACGCGCAGCACGTCGCCCCCCTCCACGGTGACGCCGCTCAGCACTGGCACGCGCCGGCCGGTCCTGTCGCTGCGCGTGCCCGGCCGCGGCATCCGCAGGCGCCACGATTCCACGATCCAAGTGCCGTTGGGCATTTCGCGAAATTCCACCCATCCCCCAGGCTGGACCGACGCGAACGAACCCGGCAGGTTGAGGTTGCGGTAGCGAAAGTCGAGGCGTTGCAGCCGGGCCGTCTCCGGATCCAGCCAGAACGTGCCGGCGATGTCCGGAATGCGACGCCCCGGCCCCGGCTCGAATCCGAGCGCCAGCCAACCGGCTTCGTTGCGCCCCTCCAGGCGGAGGCAATGCGTGTCGAGGAAGGCGGACGAGAGGAGGACGCGAGCGTCGGGAGCCCGGTAGATGGACTCCTTCGGCGTCAAGATCGCGAAGCCCTTCGTCATCAGTTCCTCGGCGGGAGCGGACACGAAGGGGCTCTCGCGATAGCTGTCTTCGTACTCGCGCTTCTCCGACAGGACCCGGCGGCCCGCGGCGTCGAGCTCCATCCGCACGCGCAGCATCTCGTAGCGGTAGAGGCCGCGATCCTGCGTCCATGCCGCGGCCGCGAGCGCCTTGCGCGCCTCCTCCCAGACCTTGGACACGGCCAGTCCGTCCTCGGGGCGCAACCGGCAGTTGCGGTCGCCTTCGACGGTGATCCCGGCCAACTCGACGGCCTCGATGGAAGCCGCCATGTTCAACACCAGCGTGTCGCCGTCGGCCAGCGAGAAGTAGTCGGAAACCGTGGTCGCGTAGCCGATGCGGTCGGCGCGCAGGCGGTAGGTCCCCGGGGCGGAGGCGACGAGCTGGAAGCGGCCGTTGGGCCGCGTGAGCGTCTGGGCGACGGGCGTCCCGGAGCGGTCGGCGAGCGACATCATCGCGTTCGCCACGGCGCCTTCTCCGCCTGCCTCCACCAATCTGCCCAGCACGACCTGGGCGGGCGCGGACGGGGGCGTGATCCCGGCAACGAGCGCCGCCGAGCCCAGCAGCGGCAGGAGACGTGTCGGTTGGGGACGGATGCTCACGAGGCTCTCCGGCAGGCGGGAGAGAAACACCTTGGCGGTCACGGATGTCCGCCGAAGACCGCGTAGAGGCCGTCTTCGACGTTTCACGGCCGGATTTGGGTTGTTCTTGCGGTCATTTCCGACATTTCGCGGCTGTTGCGTCGTTCGTTGGCGGACACGCGTGTCCGTCAAAGTCGCGATGGCGGCCAAGCCACCGGGCCGTCCGTCAGGCCCGCTCGGCCTTGGCGATCAGCTCTTCGCCCGTCTCGCACTCGGCCAGCAACCGTCCGATCCGAGAGGCGCGCTCCGCGCCCGCCGCCTCGAGCAACTCGGCCAGACGCCCCGCCGTCTCCTCGCCGAACCTCCATCGCGCCATGTCGACCTGGGCCTGCTTGACGCCCCGCGCCAACCCTTGCTCGACGCCTTGGGCCAGCCCCTGCTTGATGCCCTGGGCCATGCCTTGCTCGACGCCTTGCGCCAGCCCCTGCTCGACGCCTTGCGCCAGCCCCTGCTCCATGCCTTGGGCCAGGCCGTCGCGGAACGTTTCCTGGAATTGATTCACGTACATCTCGCCCGCCTCCCGTAGGGTGTCCAGGTGCGCGACCTCCGCCTCCGTCGCACCCGAATTTATCATCTGGCTCCGAAGCCACTCCACGAGCGCGTCGCGCGCAACCGACGACGCGGCCAACTCCGCGTCCAGAGACCGCAACGCCGCCGACAGCCGCGTCACGTCGCGCTCGTGGCGCAACACCATGCCCG
The DNA here is from genome assembly GCA_965242735.1 of Longimicrobiales bacterium. Classification (GTDB taxonomy): domain Bacteria; phylum Gemmatimonadota; class Gemmatimonadetes; order Longimicrobiales; family Gaopeijiaceae. Next base: position 1,277,514 of record OZ251497.1, read on the forward strand.
CGCGCACCACGCCGCCGCTGGCCCCGGCCTTCTTCGCCTCCGCCGACTCGTCCAGCAGCCCGTAGCGCTGGCCGGTCGCGTACTCCGCCAGCTCCTCCGGCACGCCCGCGCCCAGCCATTCGGCCATGCTCCGCGCCGCCGTCCACTTGCCCTCGAAGCTCTTCACGGCGGCGGCGCTGGCGGACGGCGCGGCGACATTGTACCTTGTACATTGTCTTGCCGTGCGCTCTTGCGGCGCCGGCGACTCCCCCTTGCCCGGAGAAGGATGATGAACCCCAGAACAATCCCTGCCGCCTTCGCCGCTGCCGCCGCGCTCGCATTTGCGTTCGTGCTTGCGCCCGCCTCCGCGCGGGCCCAGGCCGGCCACGATCACGTCAAGCACGTCTCGGAGAGCTTCCGCGGCACGCCGGACGAAGCGGGGCTCCTGGCCACGGCCCGCGCCGAAGCCGAGATCGCCTTGCAGCACGCCCGCTTGGCCGCCGGTTCGGAGGAACTCGACGCCATCAAGCGGCACATTGGGCATGTGGTGCACGCCGTGAAGCCCCCCGAGGACGAAGGAGGTCCGGGCAAGGGCTACGGGTTGCTGCGCGCCGCCGAGGGCGTCTTCGAGCACGTGGCCATGGCGGCCGAAGCCGAGGGGGCCTCGGACGCGCTGAAGACGCACGCGGAGCATGTCGCGACGGCCGTCGCGAACGCGGGCGAGTGGGCCGAGAGCGTGCTGGAGAAGGCCCAGGAAGTCGAGTCCGCAATGGACGCGGCCCAGGCCCACGGACTGGCGGAGGAGATCTTGGCCGCGCTCGAAGCGATCGTGAACGGGAAGGACGCCGACGGAGACGGACGCGTGTCGTGGGGCGAGGGCGAAGGCGGCTTGGCGCAAGCCAGCCAGCACCTGGAGCTCCTGCTGAAGGCCGAAGGAATCGGCTGACTTCCACCGACCTCGCGGCCTTTGCGCGCAACTTGGCAAGACTTCGCTGAGCGCGTCCAGCGCAGCGCAGCCGTGCCGAGCTCGGCCGTGCGCCGGCCAGATGTTTCAGCGGTTGTCCACTAGACCGGCTCTGCCCGGCTTGTCGGCGATCGCGCACCGCAACCAGCACCCAAGGCCCATGACAACGGACCGCACGCGCACAAAGTCCCGGCGAGCTTCGCCGTCCCTCGCAAGGCTGTTCCTCCTTGCCGTGTTCCCTTTCGCCGTGTCGAGCGTGCTTGGGGGAGGTTTGGCCGCCCAGTCCGGTCCCTCCGTCAGCGGCGTCGTCATTTCGTCGCCGCCCGTCGGGAACACCTTCGAGAGCGGCGACACGATCCAAGTCTCCGTCGCCTTCAGCGCGACGGTGACGGTGACGGGCACGCCTCAGCTGACCTTGGGAATCACGTCCGGGAACGTGCAGGCCTCCTATGCGTCGGGCAGCGGCGGCGACACGTTGAGCTTCCGGTACGCCGTGCAGTCCGGGGACCTCGACAGCGACGGGATCAGCATCGGCGCCAGCGCGCTGGCCCTCAACAGCGGAACGATCTCGGGCACGGGCGGCGCGGCGCAGCTGGCGATAGGGTCGCCGATCGTCAACAGCCCGAACCACCATGTAAACGGCTCGGCCTTGACGGCGTCCGCAGTCAGCGGATTGTCGATATCGAGCACGCCGCTCACGATCCGCACGTACGGTCAGGTGGAGATGATCGAGGTGCAGGTGACCTTCAGCCGGCCCGTTGCGGTGACCGGCACGCCCCAGCTGGCGCTTCGGATCGGGGCGGTGGATCGTCAAGCGAACTGCTCCGCCAGCCTCGGCAGATTCCTGCTCTGTCGCTACCAAGTGATTCCTACCGATCTCGACAACAACGGCGTCAGCGTGGCCGCGAATGCGCTCACGCTGAACGGCGGCACGATCTACGATGCACGAGACGGCAGCACGGCGGCGACCCTGAGCATCCCGGCCACCGCGGTGCTTTCCGACGATACGGACCATCGGGTGGATGGTAACCTCCAGGTGGGGCCTTCAGTGGTGGCCGTGTCGGTTGCCAGCGCCCCGTCCAGCGGCGGCGTGTACGGGTTCGGCGCCCGAATCGAAGTGAAGATCGACTTCAACTTGCCGGTCTGGGTGACGGGCACGCCGCAACTGGCGTTGCAGATCGGAACCGCGACGCGCCAAGCGGACTACGTCTCGGGGATGGGGACTCGGAATCTGACGTTCCGGTACGTGGTGGTGGCCGAGGATTCGGACCCCGACGGGATCACCATCTTGGCAACCGCCCTGACGTTGAACGGCGGGACGATTCGCCTCGCAGGCAACGTCGGGCAAGGGGAAAACCCGGAAACCCGCGCCAACGCGGCCTTGGCCTTGGGGAGTGGGCTGACGAACGTGCCGGGCCACGCGGTGGACGGCACGAAGGGCCTCGGAGGCGATGTGACGTTCGGCCGCTCGGAGTATGTGTTCGAGCTGGCGGAGAACGTTGCGGGGCCGGTCGATCTGGGCGAGGTCAGCGCGACGGACCCGGGCGGCGGCGACGTGAGCTACTCGCTGGGCGAAGGCTCTCGCGGGTTCGAGGTGGACGAATGGGGCGGCGAACTGACGTACGTGGGGAGCGGCTTGGACGCGGAGTCACAGTCGAAGCACGTGATGGAGGCGCTGGCGACCGCGGCGGACGGGCGCGTGGGCAAGGCGCTGGTGATCGTGCACGTCGTGGACGTGAACGAGGCGCCGGCGTTCGCGGATTCGGCGTTCGCGTTCGGGTTGCCGGAGAACACGGCGGGCCCGTTGGCGCTGGGCGTTGCGGCGGCGTCGGACCCGGACGAAGGCGACGTGCTGTCCTACGGTCTGGCGTCCGGCGACGCCCGGTTGTTCGAGGTGGACGCTGCGAGCGGCGAGGTGCGCTACGTGGGTTCGGGCGAGGACTACGACGGTTCGGGCCCTAAGTCGTGGCAGCTCGTGGTTCGGGCAACGGACAGGGCGGGATTGAGCGCCGCGGCGTCGGTGGTGGTGTCGTTGCTGGACGAGAACGAGGGTCCTGTGTTCGCGGACTCGGCGTATGCGTTCAAGCTGGCGGAGAACGCGGCGGGTCCGGTGGTCGTGGGGACGGTTCGGGCGCGCGACCGGGACGCGGGAGACGGCTTGCGTTACGAGCTCGCGTCGGGCGGCGCGGGGTTGTTCGAGGTGGATGCTGCGAGCGGCGCGGTGCGGTACGTGGGCGAAGGCGAGGATGCGGAGACGAGCGAGGGCGACTGGCGGCTGGTGGTCCGGGCGACGGACGGCGGCGGGCTGAGCGCGGAGGCGCGCGTGTCGGTGTCGTTGGTGGACGTGAACGAGGCGCCGGCGTTCGAGGCCGAGCGCTACGAATGGGCGTTCGACGAGAACGTTGCGGGTCCCTTGGCGCTGGGCGTCGTCCGGGCGAGCGATCCGGACCGGGCGGACACGGCGCTGGCGTACAGCTTGTCGGGCGAGGGCGCGGCGTTGTTCGAGGTGGACGCTGCGAGCGGCGCGGTGCGCTACGCGGGTCCGGGCGAGGACTACGAGGCGGGTCCGAGGTCGTGGCAGTTCGAGGTGGTGGCGACGGACGGCGAGGGCTTGCGGGGCGCGGCGCCGGCGGAGGTGACGCTGGTGAACGTGAACGAAGCGCCGGCGTTCGCCGATTCGGCGTACGCGTTCGAGCTGGCCGAGAACCAGGCGGGTCCGGTCGAGCTGGGCCGCGTCGAGGCGTCGGACGAGGACGCCGCCGACGAGTTGACCTACAGCTTGTCGGGCGGTTCGGGCCGGTTCGAGGTGGACGCTTCGAGCGGTGCGGTGCGGTACGTGGGCTCGGGCGAGGACTACGAGTCCGGCCCGCGTTCGTACACGCTGGCGTTGCGCGCGACGGACGCGGACGGCCTGTCGGGCGAGGCGCGCGCCGTGGTGGCGTTGCTGGACGTCAACGAGGGCCCGGAGGCCGTGGGCGCGATGGCGCCGCAGACGCTCGAGGCCTACGGCGCGGCGGCCGAGGAGGACTTGGGCCAGTACTTCCGCGACCCGGACGGCGACGCGTTGAGCTACGCGGCGGTGTCGTCGGCACCGAGCGTGGCGGCCGTGTCGATCGCGGCGGGCCGGCTGTCGATCGCGCCGCAGGCGATCGGGGCGGCGACGGTGACGGTGACGGCGCGGGACCCGGACGGCCTCGAGGGGACGCAGACGGTGGCGGTGACGGTCGAGGCGTCGCGTTCGGAGCGGGCGCGGGCTTTGCAGCTGGCGCTGACGGCGTTCGGGCGTTCGGTGGGCACGGAGGCGGTCGACGCGATCGGCGGGCGTTTGGGGATCGAGTCGTCGAGCGTGCTGGCGCGTTCGCACGTGCAGCTGGGCAGCCGCTCGGTGGGGTGCGGCGCGTTCGGCGGCGGCGGATCGTCGTGCGGCTGGGCGCAGGTGGCGCGCGGCGCGTCGGACCTGCTGGGCGTGCAGCTGAGCGGCTCGGTCGGCGGCGCGAGCGTGTCGCTGGACCCGGCGACGCTGCTGTTCGGCGGCGGGTTCGGCGGCCATGGCGGCGGCTTCGGCGGCCTGGCGAGCGCGTTCGGCAACGATGGCGGCCCTGGCGGCGGCAGCGCGTTCGGCCATGGCAACGGCGGCGGCCCTGGCGGCGGCGGCAACGGCGGCGGCCATGGTGGCGGCCCCGGCGGTGGTTACGGCGGCGGTCATGACAACGGCGGCGGCGCGTTTGGCCATGGCAACGGCGGCGGGCCGGCACCCGCGGGCTTGGCGGCGGCGGACTTGGCGCCGCGCGGCGGCGTGACGCTCGACCCGTTGTCGAGCAGCGACCTGCGGTCGCAGAGCTCGTTCCGGCTGTCGTTCGGCGGAGCCGAGGGCGCGCCGCAGTCGGCGGTCGGCACGGGCTGGACCGTGTGGGGCCAGGCCAACGCGGGCGCGTTCGAGAGCTCGCCCGACGACGGCCTGACGCTCGAGGGCCGCACCCGCTCGGTCTACGCCGGCGTCGACTACGGATTCGGCTCGGGCCTGCTGGTCGGGCTCGCCGCGTCGCGCAACACGCTCGCGTCCGACTTCGACAGCGAGATCAACGGCGCCGGCGCCGTCGACGCGCGCCTGACGAACCTGTACCCGTACGCGCACTGGTCGCCACGCGAAGGACTCGGGCTGTGGGGGCTCGTCGGCGCGGGCCGCGGCAGCGCCGACCTGGCCGAGACGGCGGGCGGACGGTTCAGCACCGACCTGACGATGCGCATGCTCGCGCTCGGCGGACGCCAGGAGCTGATCGGCGCGCTGGCGCTGAAGGCCGACGCGTTCACCGTGCGCATCACGTCGGAAGACGGCGCCGGACTGGCGGGCGTGACGGCCGTGGCGCACCGCGCGCGCGTGGCGCCCGAGCTGACCGGACGGTGGGCCGTGGGCGACGGCATGGCGGTGCGGGCGCGCTTCGAGCTGGGCGCGCGCTACGACCGCGGCGACGCCGAGACGGGCCTGGGCGCCGAGGCGGGCGCCGAGTTCGGGTTCGCGCACCTGAGCAGCGGGCTGAGCGTCGACGCGCGCGGCCGGACGTTGCTGGCGCACCAGAAGGACCAGTTCCGCGAGTGGGGCGCGAGCTTCGCGGTGCGACTGCAGCCCGGCGGCCAGGAGGGCGGGCTGTCGTTCTCGCTCGAACCGTCGTGGGGCGAAGCGGCGAGCGGGACGCAAGCGCTGTGGCAGGCGCAGGCCGGCCTGGGCGGCTTGGGCGGCCAGGAGCTGGGCGGCGGCGGCACGGGCGCGGCGCTTGCCGACGCGCCCGGCTGGACGCCGGACCGGCTGGCGATGGAGGTGGGCTGGGGCATCGTGCTGCCGAATGGCGCGCAGGTCGCGCCGTTCGGGCGCTGGAGCCGCGAGGGCGCCGCAGGCTACCGCCTCAACGCCGGCACCCGGTGGACCGCCCTCGGCGCGCCCGGCGAACACGAAGGCGAAGACGCTCCGCGCGGCCCGCAGCTGATGGTCGATCTCTTCGGCGAACAGGCCGACGACGGCGTCCATCCCGCGCAACGCCGCATCGGACTGCTCGGCAGAATCGCCTTCCGGTAGCCCCCCGCTGGGCGAGACTTGCGCGCAAGCGGCGGCACAACCGGCGAAGCGGCGATGTGGCCCATTCGGGTCGGCCTCCCGCGAGCAAACGGGCGGCAAGCAGCCGTTGCGGTCACCGGACAAGCCGAGACGTTTTTCGGGACATTTAATTGGACATCTTGAGGCACTGAAATCACGAACGCCCTGGCGAGCGGGCGTGGAGAACGCGATTCAACGACTGGGCAGAGTCGACTCCCGGACAGTTCGAGACCGAAAAGCGGGTCATTGGAGCGGACAAATTACGGCTTGAAATCACTGGCCAGGTCAGGCTAGTGAGCAAAGAGGCCTCGGTCTCGCCGTGCGCGGGAAGCGACCGGCGGACGTGCCAGCGCCCTCCCGCGCAAGGTCCGGTCGCGCCGTCGGGCGGGCGTCTACATGGCTGAACGGGACGGCCGCGCTCGACGCGTGGAGGGCAGGCCTGGCACGAGTTCCCGGCTACTCGACCAAGCCTCCGTAGGCCGCCGAGACTTCCCGCCCGGCGTCGGAGGCGGCCCAACGGCGGCGCTCTTGGCGGGAAAGCCATTTGGCGCGGCTCCCGGCCGCGGTTCGCTCGACCTCCAGCACGTGGTCGATCTGCTCGGCGACGGCCCGCAAGTGCGAGATCACGCCGACCATTCGGCCGCTGTTGGCCACGGCCCCGAGCGCCTCGACGGCTGCGTCGAGATTCTGGCGGTCGAGGGCGCCGAATCCCTCGTCAAGGAAGAACGACTCCAGTCGGCCGCCGGAATGGGCCATCATTTCGACCATCCCCAGCGCCAGGGCGAGCGACGCGATGAACTGCTCCCCTCCGGACAGGCTCGCCGGAGCCCGGGGCTGGCCCGAATGCCTGTCGAGCACGCTCCACTGCGCGTCGTCGTCTTCCGGCTCGGCGAAGGCGTACTTGTCCCCGCTGATCTCGCCGAGCGCTCGAGACGCGTGAACCAGCAGGCTTCGGGAGCGGCGCAACGTCAGCCACTTGAGGAAGGCGCCCGGCTTCAGGGCCTTGTCCAGGTCGCTCAGGGCGCGCTCCAGCCGGTCGGCCTGGCCGAGGAGGGCTCGGAGATCGAGCACGTGGTCCTTGACCGCGGCGAAGGCGTCGCGGTCGCGGACAGCCGAGCGGGCATCGTGCTCGGCGGCGTCTCGGGCGGCAAGGGCGTCCGAGAGCACCTCTTCGGGCGAGGAGGGGAATTCGGCGACCGGCGTGTCGGCCGCTCCCGCCTCCGCGTCGAGGGACGGCTCGTCCGCCTCACGCTCAGCCGCAAGCCGGCGGCCCAGTTCCTCCAAGGCGTCCCTGGTCGCCTTCTCGGCCGTGGCCGCCTCGTTTGCACGGGTCCTGGCGGTCTCGACGACGGCTTCCGTGCGGCCGTGCAGGTTCCGCAACCACACTTGGTGGGTGGCAGGGTCGAGGGCGGACGGTCGGCGGGGGAGGTCGGCGTCGGCTCCCGGCCCGTCGCCCAAGCCCAGGTCGTGAAGGGCCCGGAGCACGTCGTCGCGGTGGCGGCCGAGCGGTTCGACGACGGCGGCGAGGGGCTGCTCGACTTCGGCGATGCGGCGTTGCGCAAGAGCCTCGCGCGCCTTGTCGGCCTCGTCTCGCTTCGTCTCGAGCTGGTTGCGTCGCTGCTCCCTTTTCTTCAAGACGCGCTGGCGTTCCAGGGCGGTCGCCGTGCGACGCTTGGCCGCCGACGGATCGATCTTGTCCAGCTTGTCCGGGTCCCGGGGAAGATCCACTTGGGGCTGATACGGCGAGGGAGTCCCTTCGGTGTTCCGGGCCAGTCGCGCCAGCGCGTCCACGGCCTGGCGCCGGGCGTCCGTGGCCCGTTCGCCCGCGTTCCTTGCATCGGCTTCCGCCTTCGCGGCTGCAGTGGCGAGGCGCGCCTGCTCGTTATTGAGGACCTTGTGCTCTTCGTCGTGCCGTTCCAGAGCATCCGATGCCGTCCGATGGGCGGCCTCCAGCGGGCGGAGCAACGCATCCAAGGAGGGAAGAGGCGGCGTCCCGTCGGCGGCGCGCGCTTTGGCCGCGTCGTCCGCGGCGCCGGAACGGGCCATGTCGGCGGCGCTCCCAGCCAAGACGTCGGCGGAGGCGTCCCGGAACTCGGAGACGAGTCGCGTCAAGGCCGCCCGGTACTGCTCCGAGGCCTGTTGCCTGCCGTCCCGCGCATCGCTCAGTTGCTGCTCCACGGCCTTGGTCTCGGCGCGGATGCCCTCGGACCGCCGATCCGACTCCTGGGCCGCCTCCCGAGCTTGGCGCAACGCCGATTCGGCGTCGGCGTGTCCGGCGTCCTTGGGCGGGGACCAGTCTTCCGGGAGACCGCGCATGCATACCGGGCAGTCGTCCCCGGGGTGGAGACCGTGGGCGGCCGCCGCGGCGAAGTTGGCACGTCGGGCGGCGGCGAGCCTTTTCTCCATCGTCGCAACGGCCCTCTCGTCGTTCTCGGTCTTCTCCGCGGCCTGCTTGGCCCGAGCCGCCAGTTCAGATCGCTGGTTCGCCAGCTCTGCGATCTTCCTTTGAGCCTCTTCGGCCGGGCCCCGCAGCCCTTCGCACCGCTGGTGCTCGAGGCGCGCTTTCTCGCGGTGGGCCCTGGCGGTCTCGGCGGCTTCGGCGAGGGGCGGGCGTTGCTTGGCGTGGCGCTCCGCCGCCTCTGTCGCCTTGGCGGCCGCGTCCCGTGCTCGGCCGGCGTCTCCGCGGCGGCTCTCGGCTCGTGCCGCCTTGTCGCGCATCTCTTCCGCTGCCTCGACGGCCGCCTTCGCCAAGCCGTCGAAGCTGTTCAGTTGGGTCAGAGCGGTAGCGACCACCTCGATGTTCGGGCCGTCCTCCGTCGGGATGCGGTCCAACTCGTCGCGAAGGTCGGCCAGCTGCCGTTTCAGCGCCTCGTCGTCCTTGTCGATTTCGCCCAATACTTCTGCGACGGACGCGACTTGCGCTTCCGCCTCGCCGATGCGCGACAAACCCGCCGCCAGCTGGGCGCCTGCCTTCGACGCCCGCTTCCCTTCTTCGCTCGCCTCCTTCATCGACCGGAACGCCCGCGACGCCTCGTCCGCCAGCTCCGAGGCCGCGTCCGCTTGCCGGCGGGCCGTCGCAGCCGCTTCGTTCAGCTCCGCCAAGTGCGCTTCCGGGTCTTCGGGACGCGCCGTCGCTTCGTGATCGAGCATCGCCCGGGTCCGCGACACGTCCTCCAACGCCTCCTTGGCCAAGCCCCCGACATGCTCGAGGTCCCCCGTCGGCCAGAGTTGGCGAAGGACTTCGCCTCGCTTGGCGGGCCGGTCCTCCACCAGCAGCCTCGCGAACCGGCCTTGCGGCAGGATCACCGTCCGGAGGAAGGCGTCGCTGTCGAGTCCGATCAGCTGTTCGATCCGTTCGTCGACCCGCCGAACCTGCTCCACGAGCTCGGCCGGCTCGCCGTCCTTCCCCGGGAGCCGCAACCGAGCGCCGGACGGCTTGACCTTGCCCTTGCCGTCCCGGCGCAGCGTCCGCGTCACGTCCCACTCCTGGCCCGACACCCGAAAGCGGAGCACGACGCGCAACCGGCCGGACGTGTCGTTCATCAGGTCCTGGCTGGCGTGCGCGAAGCTGGTCCTGCCGTAGAGGGCGTAGGTCATCGCCTCCAGGATGGAGGACTTGCCGGCTCCCGTGTCGCCCACCACGGCGATCTGGCGCCGGTCGCCAAAGTCGATTGCGACCTCCTCGCGGAACGACCGCAAGCCCTCGATGCGCAGCGACAGCGGACGCACCCGATCAGCCCTCCTGGCCCGGGGCCGCGCCGGACGCGCGAGCAGGCCGCTGCTCTTTTGCGACGAAGGGCACCCGATCAGCCCTCCTGGCCAGCCGGAGCGTCTTCGGATGGGCCCGCGGCCCCGCGGGATCCGCTCCGTCGCCGCTCTGCCGCCAGCTTCGCCAGCGTGTTCCGGGCCCGTGCCGCCAAGTCGCCGGCGCCGAAGTCGGCCCGCGCTTCCTGGTCGGCGGCGGCCATGGCTTGGGCGAAGAGGTCGCGCATCCTCTCGTCGTTCGCCGTTCGCTGTCCTGCGGTCGCCGCCGACGCTCTCCACTCCATGAAGAGGTCCTCCAAGGCCGGTTCCGGGCCGTCCTCGTCGCCGGAGATGGGCTTGGCGCGTTGGTTGGCCACCTCGTTGACCAAGTTGAACACCGCGCACTTGGGGGACCATTCCGCCAGCTGGTCGGCCAAGTGGGGGATCGGATCGTCCGACGTGACGCGGGCCTTGAGGATGCATTCGTTCAGTCCGCCGTCCTGGGCCCTGTCCTCCAGCTGGTCCAGATTGCCCCTGAATTCGACCAATGGGCGCCCGATGGCGGGCAGGGGATGGCGCTCGACCTTCACGCCGTCGTCGCTAATGCGCACCTCGACGGCTTCCTTCTTCTGCGTGGACTCGCCGAAGTCCAGTGGAATCAGCGAGCCGGCGTAACGGCCCCTGGCCGTGCCGCCCGGCAGGAGCTGGGGGTCGTGGATGTGGCCGAAGGCGCAGTAGAGGGCGCGTCCCAACTCCGCAGGGTGGGTCGCGTAGTCCTCGCCGACCGTGATCCTGCGCTCGGAGTTTCCCGGCTTGGCGCCGTGCAGGTGCAAGTGCGCCGCGTAGAGGACGATGCCGTTTGACCCCGCCAGCTCCTCCGCGGCCTCGAGCTGCCGGTGGTTCAGGGTTCTGATGCCGTCGGCGTAGCTGCCTTCGAAGCGCTCGTGCTCTTCGGAGGCGTAGTCCACGATGGCTCCCGGCGGGATGAACGGCATGCACGCCACCGCAACCGGTTCGCTCGCGATCTCCATGTACGGCACGACCGCCGGTTCCGCGATCAGCCGAAGGCGGCTCGGTCCTTCCGCCCCGGCGCCCGCCAGCTCGTCGATCGCCCGAAAGAGTTCGGAAGAGTCGTGGTTGCCTCGGACGACCAGCGTCGGCGCGACCTCGGCCAGCTGGTTCAAGGCCCGCACGCCCAGGCGCAGAGCGTCGTAGGGCGGCCGGAAGGCGTCGAAGAGGTCGCCCGCGTGAAGGATCAGGTCGGGCCGGATTTCTTGGGCGATGTCCAGCAGGCCGCGCAGGGCTTCGCGCTGGTCAGGCAGGCGGTCGTGGCGGCCCAGCCGGGCGCCCAGGTGCCAGTCGGCGGTGTGGAGCAACCTCACGGAAGCGAATCTACGATGGTTGGGCGGCGCGGCAAGGCGCTGGAAGACTGCTCCGGGCTCCGGCGCGAAGGCTCGGTGCGGCTTCGAGCCTGCTACCTTCAAGTTGCGTCCGGCTCGGGGCGCGGCATGCCGGACGGCCGGCTGGGACTGCGGGAACGATCGGGAGCGTCGCCACGGGCTTGGTCGACAGCCGGCCCGCCGCGACCGCCACGGCCGCCACGCTCGATTCGCCTCGGACGCGCGCCTTCTGCCTTTCGGGGCGGCGCCGGCCCGGCCGTCTCTGCGGGAAGGAACTTTCTTGACTCGGAACCGGAAATTGAGCCGAAAATTCGCGCAAGTCGTTTACTGACAATGACTTGTTTTCTTGACTGATGCGCGCAAGCAATCCTGATTCGAGCCCCGCCGGACCGTCCGCGGCCCGAGGGGGCGCCCACGCGACTAGCCTTCCCGCTTTCCCGCTTCTTCGACGCCGGGACGCCGTGCTCGGGCGGCTGGCAGGGGGGTCCCTGCTGTTGCCCGCGGCGCCGGCCCGCATTCGAAACGGCGACGCCGCGCATCGCTACCGGCCCGACTCGGAATTCTTCTACGTGACGGGGTGGGACGAGCCGGGCGGCGTGGCGCTGCTGCGGGGATTTGCGGACGAAGACCGCTTCGTCCTCTTTGCGCCGGAGACGACCGCCGAGGAAGAGATGTGGACGGGAAAGCGGCGCGACGCGCGCGAAGTGCAGGCGTCGTGCGGCGCGGACGCCGTGTTGCCGCTGCACCGGTTCGCCGAGGAAGCGCCGGGCCTGATGGCCGCCGGCGAGCGCGTGCACTACCGGTTGGGCGCGTCGGAGCGATGCGACGCGGCGGTGCGGTCCGCGCTGCGGCTGGGACGAGCCTCGCGGGGACGCACGGGAGTCGGGGCGCGCGCCGTGTTCGATCCGGGGAGCGTGCTCGACGAGCTCCGGCTGCGCAAGGACGAAGCCGAAGCGGCGCGGTTGCGACGCGCGGCCCGGACGACCGTCGAGGGGTTTGCGGAGGCGCTCCGCGAAGTGCGGCCCGGCGCCGGCGAGTGGGTGGTCGAGGCGGCGCTGGACGGCGCCTTCCGCCGGCGCGGCGCGACCGGCTCGGCGTATCCCACGATCGTCGCCGCGGGCGCCAACGCGTGCACGCTGCATTACACGGCCAACGCGTCGGTGATCGGGGCCGACGACTTGGTGCTGCTGGACGGCGGCGCCGAGGCGGACTTCTACGCCGCCGACGTCACGCGGACGGTGCTCGCGTCCGACAAGGTCGGGCAGGCCGCTCGCGACGTGCACGCGGTGGTTCGGGAGGCGCATGCCCGCGCCCTCGCAGCCTGCCGTCCCGGCGGCGGGCTGGCCGAAGTCCACGAAGCCGCCGTGCGGGCCGTCGCGGAAGGCTTGCGCGATCTGGGCGTGCTCTCCGGATCGGCGGACGACATCGTGGCACGCGAGTCCTACCGGCCCTACTTCCCCCACCGCACTTCGCACTGGCTGGGCCTGGACGTCCACGATCCGGGCCCGTGCGCGGCCGAAGGCCCATCGCCGAAGTTGGAGCCGGGCATGGCGTTCACGGTGGAGCCCGGGCTGTACTTTCGGCAGGGAAGCTGCCCGGCCGTGCCTGCGTTGGAAGGCATCGGCGCGCGCATTGAGGACGACGTGCTGGTCTCGGACGAGGGCGTCGAGACGCTCACCGCGGATGCGCCAGGGGCGTCCGGGGACGCCGGGCGCGGGCTCGCCCCGATCGATCGAGACGCCGAACCGCCGCCTCGAGAATGACGGCCGCCGCAAGGCCGAACGTCGCCGACTTTCTGGCCCGCCCCGGCGCGGTGACGGCGGTCGAGCTCAGGCCCCCTCGCGCGGGCTTGGACGCCGCGCGCGGCATGGACGCGTGGATCGACCTGCATCACGCGGTCAGGAAGCTGGGCGCCCGCGGCGTTCCGGCGCTGCTGACGGACGGCGCCGTCGGGGACCCCGAGGAGGACAGCCTGGCGCACTTGGGGGCCAATCTGGGACGGGACGCCGCCTTCGGCGCCGTGGCCCCCTTTCTGACGTGCAAGCACTCCCTGGAGTACTGCCGCCTGTTCGCGAGGCGGGCCGCCGCTCTGGGCGTGGGAGGGCTCACCGTGGTGGGAGGAGACCGGTCCGTCGGCCCTCCGCGCTGCGTCCCCCGGAGCAAGGACTTGCGCCGCGTCATCCGGGAAGACCAGCCTGCGCTGGCGCTGGGAGGCTGGGCCAATCCTCATCGCGATCCGGCGGAGCAGGCCCGCTTCGTCGCAGAGGACGACTTCTGCGCGGACTACGTGCTGACCCAGGTCGTCTCGCATCACAGCCTGGGAGCAGCCGAGGCCCTGCAAGACGAACTGGCTCGGGCGGGCTGGCGACGCCCGGTCGTGTTCGGCGTCTTCTACTATCGCAGCGCCGACCCCGCGACCCTCGCCCGGCTGCGGGAGTTCTTCCCCGTGCCCGAACGCCGGCTGGCGGCCGAATTCGCGGCGGGCGCGCCGCCGGAGGAGATATGCGCGCGTTCGATTCGCGGGCTCCGGGCGATCGGCGCGACCAAGGTGTACGTCAGCAACCTGGGGGGACGTCGGCCGGCTGCGCTCCTGGACCGCTTGGCGGCCGTTGCGAACCTGCCGCGCGATCCGTGACCAAGGCCGAAGCGGGCCAGCTCCGCCATCTCGCGGCTGAACGACGGCAGTCTTGTCCACGGGCGCCGCGCTTCCAGCTCCGGGCTGCCGGCGCCGTCCGGCTTTGCAGGCGCTCAAGTCATGAACTCTGCGGGACGTTTCTTGGCGGCGTCGCGTGGCCCTGCAGGATGCGGCGGGCGACGGACGGCCCGCCGGACCCGGGTGCCGCCAGGAAGCCGGAAACGTGGTCGGCGAGGCCCTGCGCCGCTTCGACGGCCATCGCCAGTCCCTCGCGCTTGGCGCCGCCGGGCCCGCCGGCCTGCTCGGCCTTGCGCATTCGCTCCACGACCCGGCCGGGCAAGTGCACGCCCGGGACCTCGTTTTTCAGGAACTCGGCTTGGCGGGCGCTCTCGAGAGGCCGAACCACGGCCAGCACGGGCACGCTCGGCGCCGCCTGCGCGAGAAAGGCGAGCAAATGGTCCGCGTCGAAGACCGGCCGGGTCGCCACGAAGTCCACGCCCGCCTCTTCCTTCCAGCGAAGTCGTCCGATTTCGCGCTTGGGATCGCGGCTGCCCTGGTTCAAGGCCGCGCCGACCACGAACGCGGCGGGCGCGCCGATGCTGTTGCCGGCCGGACCGGCGCCGGCGTTGAGGCCGGCGATCACGTTCGCGAGGCCGATGGAGTCCACGTCCACCACCGAGTCGAACTCGGGGTAGGGTCCCGGGCCGGGCGCGTCGCCGGTCACGACCAGGACGTTGCGGACGCCCGACGCGGCGAGCCCCAGGAGGTCGCCGATGATCTCGTTGAGCCTGCGGCCGCGGCAGGTGCAGCGGACGACGGGCTCGACGGCGCCGTCGCGCGCCAGGAGAGCCGCCGTCGCCCACGCGCTCATCCTGGACGCCTGCCTGTCTTCGCCGACCTCGACGAACGGGATGCCCGACTCCGCCAAGAGCCGGCAGTCCCGCAGGATCTGCGACGCGTCCCATCCGGAGGGCGGCGAGACGCGGACCGAGCGGACGAAGCCGTCGTCCGCCAGGCGCCGTCCCAACGCGGAGCGCTCCCCCAACGGGACGGGACGGGCGGGGGTCGTGCCGGACGGCGGCGGGCGCGTCGTTCGCACCACGGGCGTGCGGGGCTGCACGCGGGCGACCTCTTCGCGCATGCGCCGGACGTGCTCGGGCGTGGTCCCGCAGCACCCGCCGACGAACCGGGCGCCCACGGCGATGACGCGCTTGGCGTAGAGGGCCATGTACTCGGGACCCGCCATGTAGATCTTGCGGTCGCCCACGGTCCGGGGCAGACCCGCGTTCGGTTGGGCCGAGAGCGGCAGGCCGGTGACCGCGGCCATGCGCTCGAGGCCGTCCAGGATCGTCGCCGGGCCCACCGAGCAGTTGAGTCCGACGGCCGCCACGCCCCATTCTTCGGCTGCCCGAGCCGCCTGCTCCACGGTCGCGCCGTCCGCGGTCTTGCCGTCTTCGCCCACGGTGATCTGAGCGATGGCGGGCAGCGAGCACAGACCGGCGACGGCCTTGGCGGCCTGCTCCAGCTCGCCCAAGTCCGAGAACGTCTCCAGCACGAACCCGTCCACGCCGCCTTCCAGCAGTCCGGCGGCCTGCCGGGCGAAGTAGGCGCGGGCCTCGTCCAGCGACGTCGGCCCCAGCGGCTCCACGCGCACGCCCAGCGGTCCGATCGCGCCCGCCACGGCCGCCCGTCCCGCCGCGGCGCCCCGCGCGACCTCCGCCGCCCGCCGGTTGAGCTCCTCGGTGCGCTCGTCGAGGCCGTGGGCCGACAGCTTCACCGGGTTCGCCCCGAACGTGTTGGTCTCGATCACCTCCGCGCCCGCCCGCACGTACTGCTCGTGGATGCCCGCCACGAGTTCCGGGCGCGTCGCGTTCAGCTCGTCGTAGCAGACGTTGACGAAGACGCCGCGCGCGTAGAGCATGGTGCCCATCGCGCCGTCCATCACATGGACCTTGCCGTCTGCCAGCATGTCGCGCAGGCGGGTCACGAAGCGTCGTCCAGGTGGGGCGCCAGCCAGCCCGCGGCCGCCTCCACGGACATGCCGGCGCGGCTCGCGTAGTCGCGCAGCTGGTCCGTCCCGATCCGCCCGACGCCGAAGTAGAAGCTGTCGGGATGGCCGACGTAGAGTCCGCAGACCGAAGCGGCCGGCACGATGGCGCAGCTCTCCGTGAGCGAAACGCCGATCTCCTCGGCGCCCAGGAGCCGGAACAAGGCCGCCTTGGCCGAGTGGTCCGGGCACGCGGGGTATCCCGGCGCCGGCCGAATGCCCGAATACGCCTCTGCGACGAGTTCGCTGTTGGACAGCGCTTCGCCGGGCGCGTATCCCCAGAACTCGCGCCGCACGCGCTCGTGCATCCGCTCGGCGAAGGCTTCGGCCAGCCGGTCGGCCAGCGCCTTGGCCAAGATGCTCTGGTAGTCGTCGCCGTCCGCCTCGAACTCCGCGCACAGCTCCGCCACGCCGTGCCCGGCCGTCACGACGAACGCGCCCGCGTAGTCGGCCACGCCGGAGTCGATTGGCGCCACGAAGTCCGCCAGACAGAGATGGGGCCGCCCGGCGCCCTTGCGGAACTGCTGGCGCAGGCAGGGCAGCACGAGGGCCGCCTCGCTTCGGGCGTCGTCGGCGTAGAACACGATGTCGTCGCCGTCGGAGTTGGCGGGGAAGAGCCCGATCACGGCCCGGGCGGCCACCCGCCGCTCGCGCACCAGGCGGCGGAGCAGGGCGAGGGCGTCTTCGTGCAGGCGGGCGGCCTGCTCGCCCACCACCGGGTCCGAGAGGATGGCGGGGAAGGCGCCTGCGAGTTCCCAGGTGGCGAAGAAGGGCGTCCAGTCGATTCGGCCGGCCAGCTCGTCCAGGTCGTAGGAGACGGCCAGGTCGCGGGGGAGGGTTTCTTGCTGCGCTTGCGGGGCGGCGGCCGGTCCGTGGCCTGCGGCGATTCGCGGCCCGGTCGGCGCCGGAAACGTTCGGCGGCCGGTGAAGGTGGGCTTGGCCGGCGCGCAGCGGCTCCAGTCCAGCGCGAGCCGGTTGGCCCGGGCGGTCTCCAGCGGCAGCAGCGGCCCGCGCTTCCTCCGCCCCGGGCGACCGCGCCTGAGGCGCGCGTACTCTTCCTGCACTTCGGCCGCGTACGCCGCGCGGCTCCTCGGGTCCATCAGCTTGCCCGCCACGTCCACCGCGCGCGACGCGTCGGCCACGTGCACCGTGGCGCCCGAGTACTTCTCCTCGATCTTCACCGCCGTGTGCGCGCGCGAAGTGGTGGCGCCGCCGATCAGCAGGGGCGCCTCCATGCCCGCGCGCTCCATCTCGGACGCGACATGCACCATCTGGTCCAAGCTCGGCGTGATCAATCCCGAGAGTCCCACGATGTCGGCGCCCGTCTCGCGCACTTGCTCGAGGATCGTCTCGGACGGGACCATGACGCCCAGGTCGATCACCTCGTATCCGTTGCAGCGCAGCACCACGCCGACGATGTTCTTGCCGATGTCGTGCACGTCGCCCTTGACCGTGGCCATGAGGATGCGTCCCGCGGACCGGGCGCCGCCGCGCGCGTCGTCCGCCTCCAGGTAGGGCGACAGGCGGGCCACCGCGCGCTTCATCACCCGCGCGCTCTTGACCACCTGCGGCAGGAACATCTTTCCCGAGCCGAACAGGTCGCCGACCCGGTTCATGCCCGCCATCAGCGGCCCTTCGATCACGGCGAGCGCATTGCCGGCGGCCAGCCGGGCTTCGTCCGCGTCTTCCTCCACGTACGCGTCGATGCCGTGCACCAAGGCGTGCCGCAGACGCGCCTCGACGGAATCCTCGCGCCACGACAAGTCGGCGGTCGCGGCAGCGGCCGCGCCGGTCCGATAGCGGTCGGCCAGGGCGATCAGGCGTTCGGTGGCGTCTTCCCGGCGGTTGAAGAGCACGTCCTCGACCGCCTCCAGCAGCTCGGTGGGAATCTCGTCGTACACCGTGACGGTGCCCGCGTTGACGATGCCCATGTCCATGCCCGCCCGCGTCCCGTGGTACAGGAACGCGGAATGCATCGCCTCGCGCACGCCCGCGCTGCCTCGAAACGAGAACGACACGTTGCTCACGCCCCCGCTCACGAGCGCGCCCGGCAGCGATGCCTTGATTCGGCGCGCCGCTTCGAAGTACGCCGTTGCATAGTCGTCGTGCTCGGGGATGCCCGTCGCGACCGCGAAGATGTTCGGGTCGAAGACGATGTCCTCCGGCGGAAAGCCGATCCCGTGTACCAGCAGATCGTAGGAACGCTTGCAGATCTCGAACTTGCGCTCGGCGGTGTCCGCTTGACCTTGTTCGTCGAACGCCATCACGACCGCCGCTGCGCCGTAGCGGCGAACCAGCGACGCTTGGCGCAGGAACTCGTCCTCGCCGTCCTTGAGGCTGAGCGAATTGGCCACCGCCTTGCCCTGCACGCAGCGCAGTCCTCGCTCGATCACGTCCCAGCGCGACGAGTCGATCATCACCGGCGTCCGCGAGATGTCGGGCTCGGCAGCCAACAGCCGCAGGAAGCGTTCCATGGCCGCGCCCGAGTCGAGCAGTCCCTCGTCCATGTTCACGTCGACGATCTGCGCGCCCGCCTGCACCTGCTCGCGCGCCACTTCGACCGCCGCTTCGTAGTCCTGTTCGCGGATGAGCCGCGCGAACCGCCGCGAACCCGTCACGTTCGTCCGCTCGCCGACGTTGACGAACAGCGACTCCGGCCCGACGGCGAGCGGTTCCAGCCCGGCCAAGCGCGTGCGCAGAGGCAATGTGGGCTTTGGCCGCGGGGGCACGTCGCGCACGGCTTCGGCGATGGCGCGCACGTGGTCCGGCGTCGTGCCGCAGCAGCCGCCGGCGATGTTGAGCATTCCGGCGCGCGCGAACTCGCCCATGGCGCGGGCCATGTCGTCCGGCGACAGCTCGTAGTCGCCGAACTCGTTGGGAAGTCCCGCGTTGGGATGGCAGCTGACCCAGGTCTCCGCGACCGTGGCGAGTTCGTGGAGGTAGGGACGCAGCGCCTCCGGCCCCAGCGCGCAGTTGAGCCCGAACGACAGCGGTTCGGCGTGGCGCAGCGAGTTGTAGAACGCCTCCGGGGTCTGCCCGGTGAGCGTGCGTCCGCTTTGGTCCGTGATCGTGCCCGAGATCATGACGGGCAGTCGAACGCCGGTGCTCTCCGCATGCTCCAGGATCGCGAAGACCGCGGCCTTTGCGTTCAGCGTGTCGAAGATCGTCTCGACCAAGAGCAGATCGACGCCGCCCTCGGCCAGCGCCTGCACCTGCTCCGCATACGAGGCTCGCAGCTCCTCGAAGGTGGTGTCGCGGGCGCCCGGGTCGTTCACGTCGCGAGACATCGAGGCCGTGCGGTTCATCGGCCCGAGGACGCCCGCGACGAACCGCGGCTTGTCCGGTGCGCGCTCGGTGAACTCGTCGGCGGCTTCGCGCGCGAGGCGGGCCGCGGCCAAGTTGATGCGCCGCGCGGCGTCCTCCACCCCGTATTCGGACATCGCCAGCCGCGTCGCGCTGAACGTGTTCGTCTCGACGATGTCCGCCCCGGCGGCGAAGTAGGCGCGGTGGATGCCCGCGATCACGTCCGGCCGCGTGAGGCTGAGCAGGTCGTTGTTGCCCAGCAGCGGCGACGGGTGCCCGGCGAACTCCTCGCCCCGGAAGTCGGCCTCCTCCAGCCCGTGGCGCTGGATCATCGTGGCCATGGCCCCGTCCAGCACGAGGATGCGCTCCTGGAGGAGTTCGTCCAGGCGGCTTCGGATGTCGGGGCGGGTCATGGCTCGGGGCGGAACGTGGTGGTGGCGGCGGACCGTGGGAGAGATTCGCCGCGCGGCGCCCGCGTGTCCAGGGGGGCGGGGGATGTCGTTGCTGGTGCCGGGCGGACGTCGAGATTTGCCCGGCGAGCGCCCCGGCGCGCATTCTACGGGAGGAGAACGGGGGAGAACAACCGCTTGACTCCAGAAGACTGGTGGTCGCGGGTTCGCAGCGCGTGGGCTGGGTCGCCGATCGAGAGTCGAGCGCCGAACGGACGGGGCACGAACCCATGAGAATCTCACCATGCACTTGGATCGCCGCCTTGTCGGCGGTCGCCGCGCCCGGCGCCGCGCAGGAGAGCGCGGAGTCGGCCAAGCGGACCGCCGACCTGTGGAAGGCGGAGCGAGCGACGATCGAGAAGCTGATCGCAGGGGACGCGGAGGCGGAGCGGAGGATCGTGGAGCTGATGACGGCGGACGACGATCCTCGTTGGCAAGTTGGCGTAGGGGCGGCCCTGTCGGTGGAGCCGGAAGAGCGTTCGCCGGCGTTGATTGCGGGGATGATCGAAGCGCTGCTGCGCGACGTCGAGTGGAGCCACAAGCAGTACGCCGCTGACGTTGGAGTCAAGAAGGGTCGCTGGGAGATGTCGAGCCATTTGGCCCGCGAGCTGGCGGTGACCGGCAACCCGGCGGTCCTGCCGGCGGTGGCATGGCGCGCGGCCGGCCCGATGGCGCCCATCCTTTGGGAGCACGGGCACGCGGCCGTGCCGCACCTGCTGGCCGTCGCGTTGTCGCCGAGGGCGACCGGCGGCGAGGCTCGAGACGCAGTGTTGGTGCTGGCGAGCATCGTGTCGACGTACGGACCGGGGGCATACGCGGAGGAACTTATCGAGGCGGCCGCACTGCATCTCGACGGGCCGCCCGAGGGCTGGATGTCGGCTGGCAAGCACCGTGGCGGAGGCTTTCCGAGCGCGTTGGAGGAGGCGATCGCGCTCGCTTCCGTGTTGCGAACACCCGAGCTGACGGAGCGGATCGAGGCCATCGCGGCCAGCACGCCGGAAGCGATCATGGCACAGACAGGCTACGGCATCGTCATTGCCAAGAGCGGGCCGCCGTGCGCCAGGGCGCACTTGGAAGGAACGACGTTGCCGAGGCACTTCTGCGACCCGCGCGCATGGGTCGACGGGTTGGACAATTTCCCGGAATTCCGCGAGCGCTTCAGGGAGGCGCGGCGCAACAAGCCGGGCGCCTGATCGCGGCCGGGTCGTCAGCCCACGCGAGGTCCAGCGCGTCGGGCAGGTCTGGCCGTGGCGCGTCACCCTGGGGTCATCCCGCACGCGACGCCAGCGCATGCGGTAGCATCGTTTTCCTGACGCTCGCCGCCAGCCCCGCGCTAGATTCCAGCAATGGCGACGCGCCCCGACATGGGCGGACCGGCCGTCTGCGCCGTCCCCTTCACGCTCAAGCGCAGCTCCGATCTCTGGGAGGCGAGCTCGTACACCACCAAGACCGAGACGGTCCACGGCCTGTTGCGGCTTGAGGCGGAGCGCTTGGTGATCCAGTGGCGGCTCGCGGTTCGCACTCAGGAGTTCAACAGCGCGTCCTGGACATCCAAGGACGAGATCGAACCCGCGCGCGAGGTTGCCGTTCCATTGCGCGACGTGGCGGGCGCCCATGTCCGCCGCAAACGGTGGACCGCTCTCGCGGGGCCGCGGCTGGTGGTCACGGCGGCGGACTTGGTGGCGTTCGACGACATCGCGGGCAGGCAGGGCCTCAAGCTCGCGCACCCGGCCAAGCTCGTGTTCCGCATCAAGCGGGCCGACCGCCTCCTCGCCGAGGAATTCGCGGCTGAGCTCGCCCTCGCGCTGGCGCAGCTGCCCGACGGGAAGGAAGAGCCGGAGGGCGCGCGCAGGCTCGGAGGCGCGGATCGAGCGAGGGGCCAGCTTCGGGCTGGCTCTGGCGCGGAGCACGGGGGCGCGCGCAGGCTCGGACGCGCGGATCAAGCGAGGGAGCTGGCGCCATCGACGGACTGATGCGGCCGCTGGCCGACGCCGTCTCCGGCTTCGTCTTCTACGAGGTCGCCGTGCTGGGCGCGCAGGTGCCGCTCATCGTGGCTTGGCTGGTCGCCGGGGGCGTCTTCTTCACGACGTACCTGGGATTCGTCAACGTGCGCGGGTTCGCGCTGGCCGTCCGCATCCTTTCGGGCAAGTACCGCCGGCCGGGCGACCCGGGCGAGATCTCGCAGTTCCAAGCGCTCTCCACGGCCGTGTCCGGCACGGTCGGCATCGGCAACATCGCGAGCGTGGCGGTGGCCATCACGGTGGGCGGTCCCGGCGCCACGTTCTGGATGATCGTGGCGGGCCTGCTGGGCATGTCCACGAAGTTCGCCGAATGCACCCTGGGCGTGCTCTACCGCAGGAACCACGCCGACGGATCGGTTTCGGGCGGCCCCATGTACTACTTGTCGCGCGGGCTGGGCGACCGCGGCCTTCCCCGGCTGGGCAAGGCGCTCGGCGTCTTCTACGCGGCCAGCATCGTGGTGGGCGGGCTGGGCTTCGGCAACATGTTCCAGTCCAACCAAGCCACGGCCATCCTCCTGGACGTGTTCGACAGTCCCGTCCTGTCCGCCAACGCGTGGGTCCTGGGCGTCGCGCTCGCGGCGCTGGTCGGCGTCGTCATCGTCGGGGGCATCCGGTCGATCGCCAACACGACCGAGAAGCTGGTGCCGTCCATGGCCCTGCTGTACGTGGGCTCGGCCCTGGCGGTGCTCGCCGTCAACGTCGACCGCGTGCCCGGAGCCGTCGCCGCCATCTGGAACGGGGCGTTTTCGCCCGAGGGCATCGCCGGAGGCGCCCTGGGAGTGGCTGTCTTGGGTTTCCGCAGAGCCGTTTTCTCCAACGAAGCGGGCCTGGGCAGCGCCGCGATCGCCCATTCGACGGCACGGACGCCCAAGCCGGTGAGCGAAGGCTACGTCGCCCTGCTCGAGCCGTTCATCGACACGGTGGTGATCTGCACCATGACCGCGCTCGTGATCATCACGACAGTCTACGAGCCTTCGATGGCCGGGGGCGAAGTCCAAGGCATCGCGCTCACCGCCCGCGCCTTCTCGACGGCCGTGTCGTGGGCACCCGTGGCGCTCGCCGTCTTCGCCTTCCTCTTCGCCTATTCCACCATGCTGACCTGGTCCTACTACGGCCTCAAGGCGTTCACCTACTTGGCCGGACGCGGCCGCGCCCGCGACCTGGGGTTCAAGCTGTTCTTCTGCGCCTGCGTCGTCGTGGGATCGAGCGTGGAGCTCTCCGCGCTCCTGGACCTCTCGGACGCCCTGGCCCTTGTGATCGCCGTTCCCAACTTGGCGGGCCTGTACTTCCTGGCGCCGGTGGTCAAGAAGGCGATGAAGGAGTATCGGCCGTAGGCGCCCGGCGCTCGGCGAGCAAGCCCGGCGTTGCGCTTCGCCCTCGTCTTCCCCAATAATTTCGGACCGGCAGGTTGCCGCCGCAGGACGCCTGCCGTCCGTTCTCGTGAGCGACTGGGCCGACTGCTGGGACGGGGCGCCTCCGTCGTTCGTGCCGCAGGACGCCTGTCATCCGTGCCCTCGAGCGACCGCCCCCGTCTGCAAGGAGATCCCCCGCCATGAAGCCCTTCTGCACCGCAAGCATCCTCGCCCTCGTCGTCGCCGGTTGCGCCTACGAACCGCCCGCCGAAGAATCCGCCGAGACCGGCGCCGCGTCCGAGTCCGAGTCCGAGTCCGTCGAAGACCGGAACCGCGCCGTCGTGCTCCGCTACATGGAAGAGGTGATCAACCAGCGCAACCTGGACGTGCTCGACGAGGTGCTGGCCGCCGACTGGATCGCGCACAACCCCGGGGAGCCCAACGGCCGCGAGGGCTTGAAGGCGTTCTTCGCCGGCATGTTCGAGCAGTTCCCCGGCATCCACGCCGACGTGAAGCGGATCGTGGCCGAGGGCGACTTGGTGGTCGTCCAGTCGCACTACACGGGCTCGGAAGCGGACAGGGGCAACGACTGGGCGCCCGGCTCCGGCGCGGTGGCGGACTTCTTCCGCTTGGAAGACGGCATGATCGTCGAGCACTGGGACGTGAACCAGCGCCCGATCCCCGAGTCGTCGGTCAACGGAAACTCGATGTTCGACGGCGGCGCCCTGTACAACTACCGCTGATCGCGGGACGTCGGCGGCGGCGGGCCTACGGCGCCCACCGGGCGCCGGACGGCCGGAAATGGCGGATCAGGGCGGCCGAGACGGCAAGGACGCCGCACGGAGCGTGGCCGCGGCGGCGGTTGGCGCTCGCGATGCGGAAGGCGATCGTCCACTGGCGAAACAGGGTTCGGTAGGCGGACAGGAGCGAGTTGCGGGGGTCGTAGACGTTGGTCGCGTCGGACGAGACGCCGTTCAGTTCGATGACCTTGAAGCGGCCGCGGCGCATCTCGTCCATGGCGCCGCGGATGTCGTATCGCCCGACGTGGAAGCCGGGCACGCCTCGGCTCGCTTCGTCGATGGCGGCCTCGAGGGCGGGCGTGCCGAGATGCGCGCCGTCGCGGAACTCGCAGCCCAGGCAGTGGTTGCCCAGTTCCCCGACGACGACCTTCTCGCCCTCGGCGGGCACGCGATCCGCCGCGTCGCCCAGGCCGCGGCAGAGCGTCCGTTCTTGGCAGCGCAGGCGCGCGTCTCGGCGGATCAGCGCGCGCACGGCGCTGCAGCCGTCGCCCGTCACGAACGGAAGCCGCTTCTCGGTGATGCCGAAGACGCGGCCGCGGGCCTCGCCGGGCATCCGATAGTAGAAGACGCCGAGTTCGTCGCCCTCGACGTAGTCCTGCAGCAGGACGCGCGCCCGCCGGGAAGCCAGAACGCCGTCGAGTTCGGCTTGGCTCCGCACGACCGCCACGCCGGCCCCACGTTCGCCGACGTCGGGCTTGACCACGAGCGGGAACTTCCAGGGTCCCTTGGCGTCGCGCTCCGGCCCCTCGTCCGCCGCCGGTCCCGCCACGTGCCGGGCCCGCGCGCCCTCTTCGGGGTCCAGCGCCCATGTCTCGGCGACGCGGTCCTGGTCGGCGAACGAGGACAGGATGAGCGTCTTCGACTCGCCCACCAGCCCGCCGAGCGGAAATCCGGGATTGGCCGACGTGAACAAGGTCAGCGACCGGTGCCGCACCATCAGCCACGCGATCCATGCCCCCAGCGGCGCGTAGAAGAGCCACGCCGGCCAGAACTCCCATCGCCGCATGCGCTCCCAGCGCGCGAGCCAGCGCCGGCGCGCGGCGGCGCTCGAGAGCGCAGCCAGGATCCGGATCGCCAGCAGCGCCCCCACGGCCGAGACCGCGATCCACGGAAACGCGCGCTCCCGGAATCCCTGGAACCAAGCCGACGAGGCGGCGCCGAACAGCGCGGCGGCCCCGACGAGCAGCGGCGTCCACAGCGCGGCGGCGATCAGCGCCCAGACCGCGAACAGCGCCGAGCGCACGCGGAGCACGCCCGCCGCCACGTAGGTGGGCAGCCGCGTTCCCGGCACGAACCGGCCCCACAGGATCAGTCCGGGACCGCGTTCGGTGAACCACCGGCACGATCGCGCCAAGTCGTCGGGACGCACGAACCACTTGAGCGGCGCGGCCCTGACGACCGTGGAGCCCGCCAAGCGCCCTGCCGCGTAGAGGAGCAGGTCGCCGACGAAGATGCCCGCGAAGCAGGCCGCCACGCCGGGCAGCCAGGGCAGGGACCCGCGCGCGATCAGCAGACCTGCGCCGATGCAGGCCAAGTCTTCGGACACGAAGGTCGCCAGCGCGATCAGCAGCGCCGTGGTGACCAAGGCCAGACCCGCGACGGGGGGCAAGCCGCCTATGGGCGCCTCGGCTGCGCGCATCCGCTCGGCGACGGCGTCCGCCCGGGTTGCGGCGCCCCCGTTCTCCGTCCGGGCCAGGAAGTCCAGGATCGGCGAGGCCAGCAGGCCTGGGCGCTGGAACGTCAGGAAGTGGTTGCCGTCGAGCATGACCAGTTCGGACTGGGGCGCGATGCGGTGGTGCTCTCGGGCGGCTTCCGGCGGGACGAGAAGGTCGTGCTCGCCGTGGACGACGAGGACCGGCTCCGGAAAGCTGGAGAGCAGGCCGCGCAATGGCCGCTGGTCCGTGTCGTAGAAGTTGCGGGCGTACGCGTGCGTGAGGAGGCCGCCGTCGAGCGCGCCGAAGTGGGGGACGAGTTCGCGGAGCGACCAGAGCGCGGCAAGCTGAAGCGCGTGGACGGCGTGGTTGAGGTGATAGTCGCCCAGCAGCTCGAATTCCTGCGCGGCCGTGGCGGAGAGCAGCGTGAGGGACGCCAAGCGGCCCGGGTCCGCCCGGTGCATCTCCAGCGCGACGCCGCCTCCCAGAGAGAAGCCGACCGCGTGGACGGGCCCGACGCCGAGCGAGTCGAGCCATTGGAGCGTCACTTCGGCATGGGCGCGGATGGAGTAGTCGGGAACGGTGCGCGTGGAAGCGCCGAAGCCGGGCAGGTCCGGCGCGAGCGTTCGCCGGCGCTCGCCGAGAAGGGGCCCCAGGCCGTCGAAGGCGCCGCCCGATCCGGGGCTGCCGTGGACGAGAAGGACGGGAAGGCCGGCCGCGCCTTCCGAAGGCGTCCATTGCCGGTAGGCGACGGTCACCGGCGCGCCCGTGGACGGATGTCCCTCGACGGCCTGGACCTGCTGGCCGGGCCTGGGCAGCCGCGGAGGCGACGGCCAGCGCACGATGTGGGAGGCCGCCAGCAGCGCCAAGTACGCCAGGAGCAGCCATCGCCGGATCCGCCGACGCTTCCGCCGGAGCGACGGCTTGCGTGGCGCCCCCGGCTGCGCGTCTCGCCCTTCGCGCGCCTCCGCCACTAGACAAAAGCGGTCAAGCGACGGGCTGGAACTGCTGCAACATCGCTTCGCGCAACGACCGGGCCAGGGCCTTGCGGTCCCGCGAACGCAAGGGCCGCTCGCCGAAGTGCACCGCGCAGTCGATGCGCCGCAGTCCGCACAGCCGCAGGAAGTGGCCCACGAAGCCCGCGTCTCCCCACCAGCACACGCGGTCCCGGGCGGGAGGCGCGCCGGGCGGCGTTCGGTAGGACAGGGTCAGCCATCGGACCGGTTCGCCGTTTCGGGCGGCCCCGGCGAGCAGAGAGGAGCGGAACGGCAGGATCGTGGCGCCTTCGGTGCTGGTGGCTTCCGGGAAGATCACGACGGCGTCGCCTCGGTCGAGCGCCGTCTGCATCCGCGCCAGCACGCGCAGGGCGTCCCGCTTGCGGTTGCGGTCGATGTAGATGGTTCCGGCCATCGTCGCGACCAGTCCGACGAACGGCCAGTTGCGCACCTCGGACTTCGAAACGAAGACGACCGGCAGCGCCGACCCGAGCACGATGATGTCCAGGTAGCTCAAGTGGTTCGACGTCACCAAGCCCCCTGCGGGAGGCGGCCCCGTGCATGCCACGCGCACGCCCAGGATGCGCAACGTGCCCCGGCCCCAAGCGCGGTGTAGCGCACGCCGAACGCGCGCGCGCCTCGCCGCTCCGTTCCGGGTCGCCAGCGTGGGGAGCCATGCCGCCGCCAGCGCCGCGGCCACCGAGGCGGTCCACGCGAAGACGGCAGGAACTCTGAGGACCGCCCTAGCGGAAGAAGCTGCGCCGGACATGGGCGTCGAGCTGGCGGGTGTCCAGCATCACGAGAAAATCGATCGTGCCGAATTCCCGGTCCACGGCGGGCGGGCCGCAGATCTTGGCCCCCAGGCTCAGGTAGCTGTCGAAGAGCGGCGGAATCTTGGTGGCCTCGGGCGCCACCGGAGTCCGCTCGTCGTAGAGGCCGCACTCGAATCCCGGCAGCGGCCACGCGCGCGCCGAGGGATGGAGATGCCCGTCCTTCACCAGCTGCGCGTGCACGATGTTGCCGACGCGCCCGTCCTGCGTGGTCAGCGAGCAGCAGCCGAAGAGATGGCGCTTGTCCGTCCACGTCAGGTAGCGCGCCAGTCCCCGCCAGAGCAGGTGCAGCACCCGGCGCGTGCGGTGCTCCTTGGCGATGCAGGCCCGTCCCACTTCCACGGCGTCGTCCACGACGGCCAGCGGAAACCCGGAGACGTCGAATTCGCGCGCCGAGTAGAAGCCGCAGTTGGCCGCCGCCATCGCCGACGTCTGCATGCGGTAGGTGCCGACGGCTTGGCCCGTCTCCTCGTCCAGGATCAGCAGATGGTGCAGGGCCTCGTCGAGATCGTCCTGGTCCAGGCCCGTCGCGTAGGACTCCTCCAGCCCTTCGCCCAGCTCGAGATTGAAGACCTCGAAGCGAAGCCGCTGCACCGCCCGCACCTGCTCCACCGAGCGGGCGAAGGTCAGGCGGTAGGCGCCCGACGTCAGGTCCTCGCGCGGCAGCGCCTCTTCCGAGACCGGATAGGCAGCCGCCCGTCTTCGGGGGATTCCGGCGCCCTCGGCGGCCGGGCTTCCCGTTGGCAGATTCACTGCGGCCTACCTGCGGATTCCCGCCGGGGCCCCGGACGCGCGCGCCTCCGGCGGCCGTTGCCGTCGCAGGGTCCGGGGCGTCGGATGCACTTCGTCCAGCGTGACGCCATCGTGCAGCCGCCCGTCCTTCATGACGTAGCGGACGGCGGCGGTGTGGCGCAGGTCGTCCAGCGGATTGCCGTCGAGCACGACGATGTCGGCGAACTTGCCTTTCTCGATGCTTCCGATCTGGTCGCCGAAGCCGATCGCCTCCGCGCCCAGTATGGTGGCGGCCCTGAGCATGTCGTGATTCGACGCGCCGCCCGCCGCCATGGCCCAGAGCTCCCAGTGGTACCCCAGCCCCTGCAACTGGCCGTGGCTGCCGACCGCCACGCGGGCGCTGTCCTCCAGCATCTGCTTGACGAACTCGGCGTGGCGCGGAAACACGTGTTCCTCTTCCAGGAACCAGCCCGCGCCGCCGGGACTCCCGCCCGCGCCCGGTCCGCGCCGCCGGGTCCGCGCGTCGATGTTCTCGCTCGGGACGAAGACGTTGAGCTTGGGATCGTCGTGCACGTTCTCGGTGGCGTAGAACCAGTTCTCTCCGAACGGTCCGCCGTAGGACACCAGCAGCGTCGGCGAGTTGGTGGTCCCCGACTTCTTGAACAGCTCCACCACGTCCGAATAGATGGGCGCGACGGGCAGGTTGTGCTCGACGCCGGGGTAGCCGTCGATGGCGTGGGTCAGGTCGATCTTGAAGTCCAGGCCGCCCTCGGTCGTGGGCATCAGCCGCAGCTCCTTGGCCGCTTGGATGATCCACTGCCGCTGCTGGCGGTTGCCGCTCATGTACATCTTGATCGTCTTGGTGTCGAAGTACTGCGAGTAGCGCCGCAGCACCGACTTGGCATGGTCGGCGTCGCGAATGTTCTCGCTGAGGAAGATGCCCGGCCCGGTCGAGTAGATGCGCGGCCCGGTCATGCCGCCGGCGTTCACCCGGTCGGCGTAGCTCAGGATGTCCGTGGAGGCCGTTTGCGGGTCGCGCGTCGTGGTCACGCCGTAGGACAGCGTGGCGAGGTACTGCCAGACTTCTTCGGGGTGGATTTCCGGGACCAGCCACTGGGCGTGGTAGTGCGTGTCCACGTAGCCCGGGACCAGCGTGCTGCCCGACACGTCGACGACCGTCGCGCTGTCCGGCACTTCGACGGAGTCGGCCGATCCCACGGCGACGATGCGGTTGTCCTCCACCAGCACGATCCCGTTCTCGACGACGTGCGGCGCGCCCGTGGAGTCGTCCGCCGGAGGCGGGGCCATCGTGATGATTCGCCCGCCGCTCAGCGCGACCGTTCCTCGGGGCACGTCGCGGGGCATCTGCGCCTCGATCTTGCGTTCGCGCGCTTCGTAGCTCTCCGTCGAGTCCGCCAGGACCTCGTCGTCGCCCTCCCGCACGGACGCCGCCTTGGCCGCGAGCTCTTCGGCGGCCATGCGGATCGAGTCGGCGCGCGCCAGCAAGGAATCGACGCCGACTTGCACCGAGTCCGCCGCGAGCCTGCGGATCTCCTCCTCCAGCTCGTCGGGCACCTCCTCGTCCGCCTTCTCCAGGCTGTCCGCCTCGGCGCGCTTGTCCTTGAGCGTGTCCGACACGGCTGCGGCCCGGACCCTCAGCAACGCCCGCGCGTGCGCGACTTCCTCTTCCTGCGCCTCGTCGGCCTCCACTTCCTGCAGGTCGTAGCTGAACAGCACGTTGCCCATGGCCCAGTGGACCGCGCCGCCGTCCGCCGCCCAGGACGGGAATTCGCCCCCGATGTCCGTCAGCTTGCGGACCGGAAGCGGCGAGCCGCCGAGGTTGAGGAGGTTGACGGTGGGCGGGTCGTCCCCCAGCTCGGCCAAGTCCACCGCGTAGATGTCCCTTCCGATCTGCACGAAGGCGCGTCCGCCTTGCGGGGACGCCATGATCAAGCCCGCCGGCGCAATGCCGCCCGGCTCGGCCGACGGGTCGGGGTCCCGCCAAGCGGGCCCGCCGCCTGCGCGCGCCGGTCTCTTGCGCCACGGAAACACGCGTCTCGGCAGCTGTTCCCACTGGTCGCCGCGCGGATCGCCGATGCCCGCGACGCCTTGCCGGCCGCGCACCACCAGGTGGCGCTTCACGTCCGTGCCGTCCCAACGGAACGAGACCAAGCCCTCGACCGGGCTGTAGGCGTAGATGCGGTCGGGATCGTCCTGCACGAAGTGAGGCGTGTCGCGCAGCCCCGTCGGCGAGATCAGCGTGGGCTCGGCAGGCGCGGCGCCGTCGGAGGGCACCCACACGAACTCGCCGCCCAAGGGCCCGAAGAACGCTCCCGAGGCTTCCTTGAGCTGCCGCGCCGCGGCCTTGGACGCCACGATCCTGTCGCCGCCGGGCGACCAGGCCACGTTGTAGAACATGGCCGGCGAAGCCGTCAGCCGCACCGGCGCGCCGCCTGCCGCGGGCGCCTTCATGACGTGGCCGCCGTCCGCGTCGTCCCATGTGGCGTAGGCGATCCACTGTCCGTCCGGCGACCACCGCGGATGGAACTCGCCCACGTCGGCGTCCGTGACGCGCTGGGCTTCCGCGTCGTCGTCCAGCGCCTTGGTCCACAGGCGGTCGAACGCGGTGAAGGCGATGCGGCCGCCGTCGGGCGACGCCGCGGGACTGCGGATCTGGCTGGCCGTCACCATCGCCGTGGTGTCGAACGCGTAGTCGAACTTCACTTCCGGGCCCACGGCGAGCTCCACGGCCGCTTCGAACGGGATCTCCGCCGCGTCGCTTCCGTCCATCGGGACGCGCCAGATCTTGCCCCCGTACGACGCCACGATCGCCGATCCGTCCGGCAAGAAGGCGTAGCCCGGCATCACGTCCAGCGGCGCGCGCGATTCCTGCTCGTCGCGCTGCACGGGGTACGCCAGCCAGTCCTCGTCGCCCGTCTCCAGATTGCGCTTGCGCAGCCCCGTGTCGGCGTTGTGGCGCGACGCGTACACCAGCCAGCGGCCGTCGGGCGACACGGCGGGCCTCATGCCCGAGCCGTAGCGGTTGGTGACGGTCGTGGTCGTGCCCGTCTCGCGATCGTAGCGGGCCAGCTGGTAGCGCGGCAGCACCGCGTTGTACTCCCAGTCGCCGAAGGATCGCGCGTACCAGACGTGGCGGCCGTCGGAGCCGAACGCCGCGCCGATCATCTTGACCGTGCCCGCATGATTGCCGAGGGCCAGCGGCGAACCGCGCTCGGCGTGGTAGAGGAAGAGCTTGGCCGTGCCGCCCAGCCCGGACGAACGGCTGACCGCGATGTACTCGCCGTCGGGCGCCCACTCGGGCGACAGGAACAAGTTGCCGTTCCCGCGCGACACCTGCGTGGTGTCGGTCTTGTCCAGCCGCATCGTCCACAGATTGTCGCCGCCGCTTCGGTCCGACACGAACGCGACGCTCTCGCCGTCCGGGCTGAACCGGGGCTGCGTCTCGTAGGCCATGCCGACCAGCAGCGGCGAAGCCTCTCCGCCGGCGACGGGCAGGGTGTAGAGGTCGCCCAGCAGGTCGAAGACGATGGTCTGGCCGTCCGGGCTCACGTCCAGGGAAATCCACGTGCCTTCGGTGGCCGTGAACTCGGCGGTCCGCTGCGCCGGCAACGGAAGGGGATCCGGGCGCCCGCCGGGCCGTTGCGCCTCGGCCGCCGCCGGTCCCAGCGCCAGCGCCAGAAGGACGAGGCGGGCGCTCATCGGGCCTCTCCCCGAATGCCGGCCCGCACGTCGGGCGCGGTGTTCCTCCACGGTTCCGCCGGGGCCGGCCTCTGTCTCGGCCACAGCTCGTCCAGCGTGTCGCCGTCGTACAACCGTCCGTTCATCATCACTTTGTCGATCGTGTTGGTGTTGCGGATGTCGTCCAGGGGATTCGCGTCCAGGATCACCAGGTCCGCCAGCTTGCCGGGTTCGATGGAGCCGAGGTCGCGGCCCAGTCCGATCGCCTCGGCGCCCATGAGGGTGGCGGCCCGAAGCGCGTCGTGCTCGTCCATGCCGCCGCTCTGAAGCGCCCAGAGTTCCCAGTGGTACCCCAGGCCCTGCAACTGTCCGTGGCTCCCCACGCCCGTCTTGCCGCCGCCTTCCAGCAGCTGCGCCAGCCAGCCGGAGTGCTTCTCGAAGGCGTACTCCTCTTCCATGAACCACCCCGCGGGCCCCGGACCGGTCGTCTGCAACCGGCGGGCCTTGAAGTCCAGCTCGCGCTTGGGCGTGAAGTGAAGCAGCTTCTCGTCTCCGAACACGTCCTCGTGCGTGTAGAACCAGTTCTCCGCCCATGGACCGCCGTAGGTGACCAGAAGCGTGGGCGAATTGACGGTGCCGGACGCGGCGAAGAGCTCCACCACGTCGCCGTACGCCGGCACGATCGGCAGCGAGTGCTCGATGCCGGGATAGCCGTCCATGGCGTGGGTGAGGTTCAGGCGGTAGTCCAGCCCGCCCTCGGTGGTCGGCATGAGCTCCAGCTCGTGCGCCGCCATGATCAGCCACTGCCGCTGCCGCCGGTTGCCGGACATGTACATCTTGAACGTCTTGGTGTCGTAGTAGTCGCTGTACTTGCGCAGCACGTCGAGCGCGTGCTCGTAGCTTCGCACGGCGTCGAAGGAGAACACGCCCGGACCCGTGTGGTAGACGCGCGGCCCCGTGATCTTGCCGGCTCGCACCATGTCCTCGTAGGACAGCACGTCCGTGGTGGCCGTCTGCGGATCGCGGGTCGTCGTGACGCCGTAGGCCAGGTTCGCCAAGTAGATCCAAGGGCGCGCCCAGTGCAGGCCCCACAGGTTCCACATGTGCGCGTGCGTGTCCACGAAGCCGGGCACGATGGTCTTGCCGGACACGTCGATCACGCGGGCGCCCTCCGGCACGTCGCCCGGTCCGGCCTCCACCGACCGAATGCGGTTGTTCGCCACCACGACGTCGGCGTTGCGCACGATCTCGTCGCCGTTCATGGTGATCGCCGTGGCTCCGCGCAGCACGACGACGCCTTGGGGGATGTCTCTCGGGGCCTCGACGCGAATCCGCTGCTCGCCGGGCTCGTAGTCCGCGTCGTTCGCGGCGGCGTCCAGGTCGTAGGAAAAAAGGGCGTTGCCCAGCGACCAGTGAATGGTCCGCCCGTCGCCGCTCCAAGCCGGGAACTCCACGCCCAGCTCGTTCAGCTTGCGGACCGGCACGGCCGCCGAATCCGGCTTGAAGACGTCGACCTCGGGGAGCGTCGCGCCCAGGTCGGGCACGGTCACGGCGTACAGCTCGGCGCCGACCTGCGCCAGCGCTTGATCGCCGGCGGGCGCCATCATCACCAAGCCGGCGGACCGGCGCGGCACCAGCTCCCGTGGCTGCTCCGGCCCGAATTCCGCCGGCATCGCCAAGCCTGAGTGCGGCGTAGCCCGGTAGCCCGGCGACACGCTCCCCGCGTCCACGTCGATGCGGGCCGTGACCCGCAAGTGAAGCTTGGCGTCGGTGTCGTCCCAGCGCGCCGAACTCAAGGCCAGCGTGGCCGGTGCGGCGGACGGCGACCCCGGGACCGGCGCCGCCTGCCCGAAGCCGTAGTAGAAGATGCGGTCGGGATCGGCGGTGAAGTGCGGGGCGCTGCGGCCCGCGGTGGGGCCGACGACCGTCGCCGCGCCGCCCGACGCGGGAATCCACACGAAGTGCGGATCGAGATCGTAGCCGAACGGCTCGACGGCTTCCTGGAGATTGCGCCGCGCCGACCGCGCCGCGACGATGCGTTCGCCGTCCGGCGACCAAGCCAGATCCCGGTAGTAGGCGGGCTCTGCGGTGAGCGTGGTGGCCCTGCCGCCGTCCGCGGACACCCGGCGGACATGTCCCTGGCCCGCGTCGTCGTCCCACGTCACGTAGGCGATCCACCGGCCGTCGGGCGACCACACCGGCCCGAACTCGCCGACTTCGTCCTCCGTCAGACGCCGCGGCTCCCCGTCCGGCAAGGCGGCCGCGTAGAGCCTGTCGAGCGCCACGAACGCCACGCGGTCCCCCGAAGGCGACGGCCGGGCGTCGCGAATCTGCTTGACCGTGAACGTGGGCGTGTCCTCGACGGGGTACTCGAATTCGACTTCCGGCCCGATGGCCACCTCCGCGTCCACGGAGAAGGGAATTTCGGCCGGATCGCCGCCGTCCACCGGCACCCGCCAGATGCGTCCGCCGTACGACATCACCAGCGCGTCCGACTCGGGCGTGAAGGCGTAGCCGGGCAACACGTCCATGTTCGACGTGGATTCCTTGTCGTCGCGCTGCACGGGGTAGGCCAGCCAGCGTTCGTCGCCCGACTGCAGGTCGCGGAGGCGCAGACCGGTGTCGGCGTCTTCGCGGCTGCCGTACGCCAGCAGCTTGCCGTCCGGCGACACGGCGGGCCGAAACGCGGAGCCGTAGCGGCTGGTGGCGGGCGTCCGGGTCCCGGTCCGGCGGTCGTACATCCAGAGCTGGTACTGCGGGAAGATGGCGTTGTAGCTCCAAGTGCCCTGGCGCTGCGCGTACCAGATGAAGCGGCCGTCCGGTCCCACGGCGGGTCCCAGGAAGCGCTGCCCCGGCGTGCCTCCCACCATCTCCAGCCCCGTCCCGCCGTCCACGTGGTAGAGCCA
The DNA here is from genome assembly GCA_965242735.1 of Longimicrobiales bacterium. Lineage (GTDB taxonomy): Bacteria > Gemmatimonadota > Gemmatimonadetes > Longimicrobiales > Gaopeijiaceae. The sequence goes on from OZ251497.1 coordinate 1,312,111, forward strand.
GAGCTTCTCCAGCCCCCGCCGGGGCGCCGCGCGCGACACGAGCACGTACTTGCCGTCGGGCATCCATTCGGGGGACAGAAAGCGGCTGCCGACGCCCTTGCTCAGCTGGCGGGGCTCGCCTCCCGTCGCGGGGATCAGCCAGACGTTGTTGTCGCCGCTGCGGTCCGAGACGAAGGCGAGCGTGCCGCCGTCCGGGCTGAAGCGCGGCTGCATGTCGTGGGGCAGTCCGCTGGTGAGGCGCGTCGCTTGCCCGCCGGCCGCCGGCATCGCGTAGAGGTCGCCCAGCAGGTCGAAGGCGATCGTGGCGCCGTCGGGGCTCACGTCGAGCGAAATCCAGGTGCCCTCGGTCGTGGTGAAGCGCGCCCACCGGGCCGGCTCCAGCGGAAGGCCGCGGTCGGGATCCAGGTCCTCGTCCTGCGTCGTCGCGGCCCACGGGAAGAGGGCGACCAGCGCGGCTGCCAACAGTCCGCGTTCAAGAATGCGCATGCACCGAACTCCGTTCGAAGGTTTGGAAACGCCGGCAGGCACGGCGATCCGTTCGGAGAGACGGCGGAACCGTTCGGTTGCCGCGCCCCGACGCGGAAGCCGGCCGAAGAGAAGGTACTGCCGCACGGGCGCTCCTGCTATGGCGCCGCCCTCCGAGCCCTGTCGCGGGCGTCCCCGTTCCGTCGCCCGGGGCATGAACGTGTCCGCTCCCGGCTGGCTTCGGTGGCGCCGCCGCCGGACAAGGACTATATCTGGCGGCGGTGGAGCGTTCTGGTGCGCGCGCCAGGCGGGCCGGACCGTCGCGTTCCCCGCCGGGGTGGTGAAATCGGCATACACAGGGGACTTAAAATCCCCCGGGAGCAATCCCTTGCGGGTTCGAGTCCCGCCCCCGGCATGGCGTCCTTCACCTCGTGGGCGGCTCGATTCGCCAGATGTCCACGTGATCCAGGTCCAGGCTGTCCCGCCGGATGGTGGCGACGTGGTCGGCGCCGAGCGCAGGCAACGCGGCCCGCTTGCGTTCGCCGGCGGGCATCGAGGCCAGCAGCCTGCCTTCGGCGTCGAACAGCTCCCAGCGGTCGCCGCCCGTTCGCGTCACTTCGACCCACAGGCGTCCGGTGGCGTCGAAGAAGATGCCCTCGAGGAAGGGCGTCGCCGAAGGGCGGCTCAGGCCGCGGGGCTCGCAGGACGCGCCGGGCTTCTCGTCCAGCCACTCGTCGAACCGGTCCGAGAGCGCGTCCCATTCGTCGTCGGGGACGGGCTCGGGGGGCAGTTCGCGCTCGACGACCCGCACCGTGTCGCTGCCACGGGTGACGGCGATGCGGTACTCGTCCGACACGGCCGAGTAGAGGACGCCTCCGGAGGCGGGATGCTGGAGCGGGCGGGGCGCGTAGGGGTTGGCGAAGAAGCTGAGGTATCCTTCGCCCCATTCGCATGTCACGCCGCCCGACGTTTCCGCCGGCGAGAGCGGGAGGACGGTGTCGGGCGTCTCTCCTGCGACGTCGTGCCCTACGTACGCGACCGCGAGCGTTCTCCTGGACGGGTTGGATTCGTCGTCGCGATCGCCCGTGAGCGACCGGGCGTACACGTTCCCTCCACCCACTGGAAGCAGCGCGAACATCGGGCCGCCGCCCATCAGCCCCACCGTCCGTCGCTGACCCAGCCACTCGCCTTCCGCGGTGAACTCGCCGATGCGGCTGCCGCCGAAGTCGAAGGCCAGCAGCTTGTCGCCGGTCCACGCAATCGAGTAGAAGAACGGCGTGAACTCCCCAGGACCCTCGCCGCACCGGCCGAACGTGCGGCGGTGGGTTCCGTCCAATCCGAAGACCCGCATCTCGCAGTTCTGCCGGTCGGCGACGTACACCTCGTCTTCGCCGGGACCGAGGGCCACGCTGACGGCTTCGCCGAAGTCGCCCGGCGTCGCCTCGCCCATGTCGGGTCCGGGGCCGATGGACGCGACCAAGGCCAAGTTCCACTCCGGCGCCGCCCCCGAGTTCGAGACCCGAATCCACGCGCCCACGGTGTCCACGGTGGTCGCGAGCGAGCCGCCGGAGCCCGCCGATTCGCCTGAACCGCCGCAGCCGGCCGCAAGGAGCGACGCGGCCAAGGCCCAGCGGACGTTCCCGGCGGCAACCTTCCTCATGGCGCTCCCTGGCGTTCTCATGTTCGTGCTCCCTGGCGTTCGCGCGGGCTGGTGGACTTGGCGGGAATTCTAGCCGATGTTGAGCCCCATGGACAGACTCGCGGGCGGAGAGGATTCGCGCGACGTCGCGCTCGTCTCGGTTTCCATCGACCTGGGCGCCGGGCGCCGGGGCGTCGACATGGGGCCGTCGGCCCTCAGGATCGCAGACATCGCCGGACGAATTGCGTCGGCAGGGCGCAACGTCCGGGAAGCCGGCATGGTGACCGCCGGGGGATTCGAGACCACCGACGCCGGGGATCCCTCGTTGCGCTTCATGGACGAAGTGGCGCGAGTGGCTGCGCGCACGCGGTTCCTGATGGCGCGCACGCTCGATCGAGGCCAGATGCCGCTGGCGCTGGGCGGCGATCATTCCCTTTCCATCGGCTCGGCCGGGGGCGTCGCCGACCACTTCCGCGAGCGGCGCAAGAAGATCGGCGTGCTCTGGGTGGACGCGCACGCCGACATGAATCGTCCCGAGACGACGCCCAGCGGCAACATCCACGGCATGTCGCTCGCGACGCTGATGGGCAAGGGCCCGCCCAGGCTTTCGGGGCCGTTTCCTGCGGTCGATCCCGCCAACGTCTGCGTGCTGGCGGCCCGCGAGCTCGACCCCGGGGAGCGCCGGCTGATCGGCGAGCTGGACGTGCGCGTGTTCACCATGTCGGAGATCGACGCCCGCGGTGCTGGCCCTTGCATGGACGAGGCCTTGGCACGCGTCGGCGACGGGACCGTCGGCTTCCACCTCTCCTTGGACCTCGACGCGCTCGACCCGCGCTTCGCGCCCGGCGTGGGAACGCCCGTGCCGGGCGGGCTCACGAACCGCGAGGCCCACTTGGTGTGCGAGAAGGCGGCGCGCACCGGCCTGATGACCAGCATGGACGTGGTCGAGCTCAATCCGGTCCTCGACCACCGCAACGTCACCGCTGTGCTCGCGGCTGACTTGGTGGCGTCGGCTCTGGGCAAGACCATTCTGTAGGACGCGCCGGCAGCCCGGCGGAGCACGGCCCCGCGCACGCCCGAACGCCCCGGGCCAGCGCCTTCCCGAGTCGTGCGAGCTCGAAGCGGCCGCCGACCTGTGCGCGCCTACCGTGCCGACTCCTCGATCCTCCAGACGTCCACGTGATCGCGGCCCAGGCCGTCCTCGCGAATCGTCGCCAGGTGACCGGCGCCGAACCCGGGCAGCAGATGCCTCTTGCGGTCGCCCGCGGGCAGTTGGGCGAGGAGCGCGCCTTCGGCGTCGAAGAGCTCCCATCGACGTCCGCTTGTCCGGGCCACTTCGACCCAGAGACGTCCGGCCGCATCGAGGAAGAGGCCTTCCATGAGGGGGCGTCCTGTCGGTCGCTCCGGGCGTCGCGGCTCGCAGGCGACTCCGGGCCTGTCTTCCAGCCACGTCTCGAACTGCCGCGACAGCGCGTCCCATTCTTCGTCGGCGACGGGCTCCGGGGCCAGGTCGCGCTCGATCACGCGCAGCGTGTCGGCGCCTCGGGAAACGACGACTCGGTATTCGCTCGTCATCGCCGACCAGAGCGTGCCGCCGGGGCCGGGGTGCTGCAGGAGCCACGGCGCGTACGGGTTTTCGAAGAAATCGATGAACGTCGAGCCCTCGTCCTCCCGCGTGCAGAGCAAGCTTGCCCCCGGCGGGGACGCAAGCGGCCACACCGTGTCGGCCGTTGCGCCGCCGGCGTCGTGGCCGAGGAACGCCGCGCCCAGCCGCGCGCCCTCCGTTGGCCTGATCACGAGAGTCCGCGCGTACGCCTCGTCAGGACCCGTGCGATACAAGGCGGTGTAGCTGCTGCCGCGACTGATGGCCTCGACCTGCCGTTGTCCGAGCCATTCGCCGTCGGCTGCCAGCTCGCCGATTCGGCCGCCGGCCAAGTCGAAGGCCAGCAGCCTGTCGCCGACCCACGCGATGGAGTGGAGGTTTTGGGTGAACTCGCCCGGGCCCTCTCCGCATCGCCCGAACGTCCGGCGATGGACCCCGTCGAGTCCGAAGACCCGGATCTCGCAGCTCAGCCGGTCGACGACGTACACCTCCTGGTCGTCGGGTCCGAACGCGACGCTCGCGGCCGCGCCGAAGTCGCCCGGGCCCTCCGCGTCCGCTTCGGCGCCGGCGCCGGGGCCGATGGACGCGACCAAGGCCAATCCCCACTCGGGCGGGTCACCGGAGTTCGCGACGCGCACCCACGCGCCCGTGGTGTCCACCGCCGTCGCCAGCGAGCCGGCTCCCGGGCCGCCGTCCGCGTCGCGCGCGTCTCCGCAGCCGATCGCCAGGAAGACCGCTCCAGCCGCCAGGCCGAATCGCGTCATCGTCGCGCTCCCCGCGGCGCTTCGTCCGGGACCGGGGTGCGCCTCTCCAGCGTCGGATAGGCGATGCCGAGCTGCTCCAAGTACGTGTCGAACCGGGTCTCGTCGTAGTAGTGCTGGCGCAGCAGCGGCCGGTACCGGTCCATGATCTCCTTGTTGAGATGGGTCGGCGGCGGATCGTCGGGGCCGATGAAGGGCTGGTAGGCGGTCTCCGCCGTCTGCACGTCGCGGAAGTAGTCCCACGCCTGTTCGACGAGTTCCGGCTGGGCCAGCAGCTGAAGCGCCGTGCGGGCCACGACCTTCGCGCCTGCCACGCCGCCCTTGTGCGCGATCGGCGTCGCCATCGCCATGGCGCTGGACCAGTGGTGGCCCGGCAGCCCCGGCACGTTGGACGGGAAGCGCAACGTCACCGTGGGCATGGTCCACGAGACGTCGCCGATGTCGTCCGAGCCCCCGCTCCTGCGCCGCCCGCTGGGCTGTCCCAGCGGCGCCAGCTTGGTCGCCAGCCCGTTCGGATCGCTCCCCACCGACTGCTGCACCGCGCGGGCGAAGCGACGATCGTCCTCCGTCCAATCCGGCAGGCCGACCTGCTGGATGTGCCCGTGCATCGTCTCGGCCACCACACGGTTGAAGTGGCGAGGCCACGCGGCGCCGATGATCTGGTACGACATTTCGGTGTCGGTCATCAGCGCGGCCCCCTCCGCGATCCGCACCGCGGTCTCGAAGTTGCGCCGGATGTCCTCGTAGTCCATCTCGCGAACGAAGTACCAGACGGACGCGCTGGGCGGCACCACGTTGGGCTGGTCTCCGCCGTCGGAAATCACGTAGTGCGACCGCTGGTCCGGCCTCAGGTGCTCGCGGCGGAAGTTCCAGGCCACGTTCATGAGCTCCACGGCGTCCAGCGCGCTGCGTCCCCGCCACGGCGCGCCCGCCCCGTGGGCCGCCTCTCCCTCGAACGTGAACTCGACCGACACGAGCCCGGTCCCGTTGCCTTGGCCCCATCCGACGGACATGTTGCTGCTGACGTGCGTGAAGAGCGTCACGTCCACGTCGTCCAGATATCCGTCCCTCACGAACCAAGCCTTGCCGCCCAGCTGCTCCTCGGCCACGCCCGGCCACAACACGAGCGTGCCGCCGACCCCCTCGTCCTCCATCACGGCCTTGAGCGCCAACGCCGCCGCCACGTTCACCGCTTGGCCGGAATTGTGTCCCTCTCCGTGTCCCGGCGCGCCCGGCACCAGCGGGTCGTGGTAGGCCACGCCGGGCTTCTGGCTGGACTTCGGAATGCCGTCGATGTCGGAGCCCAGCGAAATGACCGGCGAGCCCGATCCCCAGCGCGCGAACCAAGCCGTGGGCATTCCCGCAGCGCCGCGCTCGATCTCGAATCCGTTTTCTTCCAGGATGCCCGTGACGTACGCGGACGTCTCGATTTCCTGTTGTCCTAGCTCGGAGAAGGAGAAGATCTTGTCGATCATGACTTGCACCAGCTTGGCGCGGTCGTTCACGCCCGCTTCGACGCGCTCCAGCAGGGGCGCCAAGTCTGCGGCGGACATGGACTGGCCGAGAGCCGGGGCGAGAGGGACGACGCTCGCGCAGAGCGCCGTCAGGGCAAGGGCGAAGCGACGGGAGACTTGGGCGAGCATGTGGGCGGCTTCTCCGGCAGGGCAGGGCTTGTTCGGGGGAAGAACGGACGACCGCGAACGGACGGGAGCCCTTGGCGAGGGTGCCGAGATGGTTCCCGACTTGTTCGGGGGAAGGAAGGACGACCGCGAACGGACAGCTTACGGGGGTTGCCGGCCGGCGGAAAGGTCAGCGGGATTGCGGGACGGGCGGTCGGCGGAAAGGTCAGCGGCGCGGCACGGTCGACCTGCGCGGCGTTCGGCGCGAGGGTTCGGATTGTGCGCAAGCGCGGCGCTCGCCTGCTTGGCGTCCGCGTCCGGCTTGGCGGCTAGCTCGATGCAGGACGGTCGGCGGCTGTACCAGGCGGGCGCGGCGTCCACCAGCTCGCCGCCGGTCCTGGACGCCGTGCTGGACGAGGAGGCTTGGCGCCGGGCGGGCCGCGTGGACGCGTTCGTGCAGCAGGAGCCGCGCGAAGGGGAGCCCGCGTCGCAGCGCACGGTGGTGCGCGTCCTCTACGACTCCGAGACGATCTACTTGGGCGTCACGGCCTACGACTCGAACGCGCCGACGGCCACCGAGATGCGGCGCGACTCGGAGCGCATCCTCGAAGAGGACAACGTCCAGATCGTCTTCGACACCTTCAAGGACTCGCGCTCCGCGTACATGTTCGCGACCAATCCGCTGGGGGCGAAGCTCGACCAGCAGATCTTCAACGAGGGGGAGGGCGGTCGCTTCGGCCTGTCGACCTCCAACGTCAACCGCGACTGGGACGGCGTGTGGCACGTGGCGGCCGCGATCGTCCCCGACGGCTGGGTGGCCGAGATCGCGATCCCCGTGGTGACCTTGCGTTTTCCGGACGCCGCAATGCAGGACTGGGGCTTCAACGTCATGCGCAACGTCGCCGCGATCAACGAGCAGTCCTTCTGGGCTCCGGTGCCGAAGGCGTACGGCATCACGCGCGTGAGCCTGGCCGGGACGCTGAGCGGCATGGAGTCGCTGAACCGGGGGCTGGACCTGCGGGTGACGCCGTTCGTGACGGGCGGCGCCCGCCAAGCGTCTTCGCCCGGCGGTGCGACGGAGGGGACGTTCGACCGCGACGCAGGACTCGACGTCAAGTACGGCATCGCGCCGGGCGTGAACCTCGATCTCACGCTGAACACGGACTTCGCCCAGGCGGAAGTGGACGACGAGCAGGTCAACCTCACCCGCTTCCCGCTCTTCTTCCCCGAGAAGCGCGACTTCTTCCTGGAGAACGCCGGCCAGTTCAACGTCGGTTCCGTCACGCCGTTCAACCGCTTGGCGGACTTGTTCTTCACGCGGCGGATCGGCATCTCCGAGAGGGGCGAGACCGTGCCCATCGTCGGCGGGGCGCGCCTGACGGGCAGGATGGGCAGGCACGATCTGGCCTTGCTGGACGTGCAGACGGACGATTCGGGCGGCCGGCCGGGCGAAAACTTCTTCGTGGCCCGCTACGGCCGGCGCGTGATGTCCCGGTCGCGCGTGGGCGGCCTCTTCATCAACCGGGCGGAGACCGGCGGCCCGCGCTTCAACCGCACCTACGCGGCAGACGTCGCGCTGGCGCCGCATCCCGCGCTCGCCGTGACGGGCTTCCTGGCCCGCACCCAGACGCCCGGCGCGACCCGGAGCGAGACCGGCAGCTATCTGAACGCGACGTGGCTGGACGACCGCTGGCGCGTCTACGGCGAGTTCGCCAGCTTCGGCGACGACTTCAATCCCGAAGTCGGCTTCCTGCCCCGGGCGGGCATTCGCGTCGCCAAGCTGCACATGGAGCGCAATCCCAGGCCGGGCCGCTGGGGCGTGCGCGTCATGTCGCCGATGGTGAACTTCACGAACACGACCGACCAGAGCGGTGTCCTTCTGTCGCGGCGCTGGCACTACATGGTCGGCACGCGCTTCGACAACGGCGCCTATCTGAACGTTTGGTACAACGACTACTTCGAGCGCCTCGTCGTCCCCTTCTTCCTGAACGGCGTCGAGATTCCGGCGGGCGACCACGACTTCGCCCAGTGGCGCGTGTCGTTCGACAGCAACCCGTCTCGCCGCGTCTACTACGGCGTCGTCTACCAGCCGCAGTCGTTCTTCGGCGGCACGCGGACCGACGCCAGCGCCAGCCTGGGCGGCCGCCTGACCGACCAGTTCTCCGTCGAAGCCGCCTACTCGCGAAACGACGTGTCGCTGCCGGGCGGCGCCTTCCAGGTGGACTTGGCGTCGCTGCGGCTGGACTTCGCGATCTCCCCCGCCGCGACCCTGCGCTCCATCGCCCAGTACAACTCGCTCACGGGCCAGTTCGGCGCGAGCGCCCGGCTGCGCTACACCTACGCGGCGGGCAGCGACCTCTACGTGGCCTACGACGAGGTGCGGCGCGACGACGTTCCGGCGGACCTGCGCATGGAACGGCGGCTGGTGGTCAAGGCGACGTACATGGTGTCGCGGTAGGCGGCGCTGCGCCTTAGCCGAAGTCAGCCCAAGGGCCGCGCTCTACTTGAAGTCCTACTGCGCGAGACCCTCCATCTTCTCTATCCACGCGTGGAAGCGGGGGCACTCCTCTCGAATCTTGCTCAGTCCGATCTTGCGCGCCACTCTCATGCCGTCAGCAACCTTGTTGTATTGAGGAACGATTCTCGATATTCGCTTGCTGGGCGCAGTGTCTTTATTGTCATTGATGTCTTCCGGGCCCTTCGGATTATGGAATTGCCTGCGCACGCGCCGCAATGCCTTCGTCGCGTCTCGCGGCGCATTCGGAAGAATGCCAAATGCCGCAACGTCCGAGAACAACAATCCCTCGAATTCGTGCTTCTGGACGTACGGAAAGACACGCTCCCTGTCTCGATGGCTTCGCAGTTTTTCTCGAATCTGCGTGCCGAGAACGTTCTCAAGTTCTTCGCAAGACCGGTCGCCCTTGCCGACGAATCCGTAGAAATCGACCAACGAAGTCACGCCATCGAAACGTCCAAACACAAGTTTCAGCATTTCGTTCACAAGCTTGGTTTCGGACACGGCTCCGTGCAACTGAATCGGCTGCGCATTCACATTGTATGAATGCAGATGAGTTGCGATCAAAGTCTTTACGAATTCTTCTTCTGTCTGCCCTTCGACCGAGATTGCCAGACGAATCACGGCCGTCCTCCGAGCAGATTCTTTTGCCACAGCTGTCCAAGCGAGTATTCGGCCAGCCATTCGTCGTAGTCGGCCTGATCGTGCCTCGTCACTTTCGTTTGACCGTCTTTCAAGTCGAAGACGAAAACATCTTCGAGATCGAATGCGTTGACCAACAAGGGCGATTGGGTCGCAACCAAGATCTGGCGTTCTACTGCCAGAGATTTGATCATTCCGCTCACCAATTCAATCGCCATGGGATGCAGGCCCAATTCCGGCTCGTCCAAGAGCAAGACGTCGGGCAACATCTCTGGTGGAAGATTCAACAATGTCGCGAGCGCGAAGAAACGGAGGGAGCCGTCCGATGTTAGATGGGCTCCAACAATCTGCTCGTTTCGCGCGTGCTTCCATTGAAGGATTACTTTTCCGTGTCTCTCTTCGATGGCAAAGCTGTCGAATACAGGAAGAACACGCCTGATATGCTCGCATATTGTACGATATCGATCTGGTTCGTCATTTTCCAATCTGTGGAGCACGGGGGCCAAATTGCCGCCGTGATCACGCAAGTTGTTGTCGTCGGTCGTATTCCAGTTTCTCATGAATCCTGAGACGTAGGATGTATCATGGAATTGATATGGTGACACTTTGCAGAGTAAATCTACGATGACTTTTGCCGTCATGTAATTCACCTCATGTGCCGCAGCCTGATCCTCGGAGCGAACGTCGCGAATCTTGGCTTCGCCGTGACCACTGCCCAATTCCCACCACCGCGGTTCGCCTGGCAGGTCGTCGCGCGTGAATCGATATCGCTCATCCATGAAGACGAAGCGATCAGGATTTCCGTACCCGAGTCGGAAAGAATATTCGTCACGCCCCTTTTCCGCTTGAATTTCGATGGTGGCTTCCAGCTCCTTGGTAATCTTGCTTCCGCCAAACAACTGGTCGCCGGCGCCGCCGTTCAGTTGCACGAAGTCACCCAACTTGCCGGATCTCAGCATCCAACTGAGCATCCGAAAGAACTTGATGACGTTGGACTTCCCGGAGCCGTTCGCGCCGATCATGACGGCGGCGCGGGGCAGGTCTGTGATTCTGACGTCCGCTAGCGACCGGAAGCCCTTGATGTGAAGGCTCTTGATTCGAGTCATGGTTGAGTCCTGCGCTCGGCGCAAAGATCGTAAAGGCGAAGGGTCGGCGGGGGGCAAGGCCAACAAAGATGGCCAGTTGTTCGCCGGAACGCAACCGGCAAGGCGGCCGTGGGCGGGGAAGAGCGACCGGTCGGGACGTTCGGGGTACGTCCGAGCCGGAAAACGACGGGTGGGCTAGGTTGACGGCTCGTGGGCTCGGGCTTAGAGTGACGCGACTTGCAAGCCCCCCTCGGAACGAGAACGGAGAGAATCATCGAAAATGAAGATCGCGAAGAGAATGCCGTGGCTGGCGTTGCTGGCGGTGGCCGGTTGCGGGCCCGCCCAAGAAGGCGGCGGCGAAGAAGCGGCCGAGTCGCCGGAATCGCAGGCCGAGAGCGTCGCGGCGGCGCAAGACGAAGGAAATCCGCGCTTCGGCGCCTGGGAGCTCGAGACGGACCGGCCCGCCCCCTACCGCAACGTCATGACGTACGAGCCCTACGGCGAAGGCGGCATGAGGATCACCGTCGCGACCACCAACGCGGACGGGGAGACCTCGGAATGGGGCTACGTGACGATGTTCGACGGCGTCTTCCGTCCGGTGGAGGGCCAGGAGGGCGCGGCCACGGCCGTGGAGGTCGTCGACGAACGCACCAACCGCATCCTCAACCAGCGCGACGGCGAGGTCTACCAGGTCATCGTCAACGTGCTGTCGGAGGACGGCCAGACGATCGACAACGAGTACCGCCGGACGCTGGAGGACGGCACGGAGAGCGTCACGAACGCCGTCTATCGGCGAATCCGCTAGGAGCTCGTGGGGCATGGCGCCACGCGCGCTGCAGGCTCCTAGCTCGCCGGGGTCAGGTCAGCTCTTCCTCTTCCGCCCCCAGGTGCGGCAGGACGCCGGGCGGGGTGCGCAGGAGGCAACGCGGGATCTGGGCCCTGAACACGGACCCGTCCTTCTCGCGGAAGTGGTAGTAGCCCTCCATGTAGCCGTTCTGGTCCTCGAGCATGCAGAAGCTCTCGTACTTGAAGACGTCGCCCGGCTCGATCAACGGCGACTCGCCCACCACGCCCTCGCCCTCGACCTCCTGGTCGCCCGCCACCGGATCGTGGAACAGCAGATGACGCCAGAACAGCCGCGCGGGCGACTCGCCGATGTTTTCGATGCGCACGAAGTAGGTGAACACGTAGTGCTCGGGCGGAATCGAATGGCGAGCCGAGTAGATCGGGTCCACCTGGACGCTCATGCGGTCGCGGCGCACCGGAGGACGGCGAGACCGCGCGGGGACGCGAGACTTGCGGCGCGGGCGGGCCGTCGACCGATCCGAAGGGTCGCTCACGGGGCGGGGCGCGTCCGGCGCCTGAATGGCGGTGTCACTTCGCGGCTCCTCCTCGGGGTGCCGTTGCGGTTCACTCAAGAATAACGGCGCCCGGAATTGCCGGAGAGGCTCGAGTCGCCTGCGTGCCCCGGCCACGCCAAGCCGCCTGGGGCCGGCCGTCCGCGAGCCGCTCTTCAGCAACGAGCAGCGAGCAAGCCTCGTCACGGCGGTAGACGCCTGGGCGGGCGCCGCGCGCGAGCCGCTCTTCAGGGCCGCGTTTCCTTGCCGCCGTGCACCGTGGGTTCGGCGCACCAGCTTCGCCGCAGGGCGTCCAGGGGCTTCAGAAGGGTCTCGGGCAGGCCCAGCACGTCGGCGAAGAGCGCGCGGTCGAGGGCTTGGCGCACCTCGTCGCGGTACGCTTCGTTGGCCGGGAGCAGGTCGCGGTCTTGGAACTTGTCGAAGACGAGACGGGCGGCCTTCAGCCGGCGGGCCGAAAGGCGGCGCGGGTCCAGCACGGTCAGGGAGGGCAGCCGGCTGATCGTGAGCATGGCGCGGCCTTGCTGCTGCCGCGTCCCGGCCCACCAGAACGACATCAGGCCCAGCGTGCTGTTGGCCCAGAGGGCGAGCGGCGCTTCCCACTCCTCGCGCCGGGCCACGAAGTTGGGCCATGCCCGGCCTCCGATGCTCTTCTCGGGCGTGAGGCAGGCGGCCAAGCTCTGCGAGTTGATTTGGAAGTCGCGGCTGAAGTGGAGACGCGACGCCGTGGTCTGCCAGAGGTCGTTCGCGCGAGCCCGGAGGCCTTCGCGGACGACGCCCTCGCGATCGGGCTCGACGACCAAGTTGCGCTCTCTCGCGGCGGCGTGCCTCCAAAGGACGGGGTAGAGCGGCTGGTCCCGCGGCGCCACGACGTCGAACGGTCCTCGCGGCGTGCCGTCGGCGTTGCGACCCGCGATGTCGCGGTCCACCTTGCCGCGCGTTCCCAGTTCGTCCAGGGCCGTCGTGGGGAGGGACGGGCGCTCGTTGGTGCGCGGCAGCGCCAGTTCGCCGTCCCGCAGCGCCAGCATCGCGTCGGCCAGCGTCGGCTCGCGGAGCGCCGCGCATCCTCCTTCGGCCAGCGGCGCCCTCACGAACGTGCCCACGTCGTCTTCGCCGACCAGAATGCGGCCGCTCCTCGGCTCGTCGGGAAGCCGCTCCACGGCGCCAGCAAGCGCCGCGGCCTCCGCCCGGCTCCGGGGACGGCGAAGCAGGTTGACGAACAGCGTGTCTCGGCAGGGGGCGTCGCGGTCGCGCTTCTTCGTCCCCAGTACGAGCGCCTCGGCCATGCCCGTGTCGGCCGAGAACGCCCGTTCCGTGTTGCCGCTGGCCGCGATCGACACGACCGTCAGGTCCTCGTAGCGCCGCCCGAGCAGCGTCCGCGCCGCGGTCCACGATCCGCCCTGCACGAACGCCGCCGGCAGCACCAGCGCGAGCACGCCGCCCGGCTTCGTCTTCATGTCGGCCAGGTCGACGAAGTACGACGCCAAGCCGGCGTTGCCGTCTCCCGCCGGCGCGTCCAGACGTTCCCGCAGTCGCTTCAGCATGGCCGACATGGCCCGCTGCTCGTCGTCCGACGTGTCGAATCCCGCGAACGACGGCACCGGAATCGTCGCCGACTCGTGGTTCGTGGGCCTCGTGAACGGCGGGTTCATGATCACGAGATCGCAGTCCTCGTGGGGCAGGTTGACCGCGTGCGCGTCGTCCTCGGCCTCGCCGCCCGTTCCCCGCACCTGCGTTCGGGCCGTGCCGAAGGCGTCCATTTGCACGCCGGGACGCACGCCGACCACGGAGCGCGCCGTCTCGTCGGCCAGGAGGTCCAGCGACCCGATGGACAGTGGATGGCCCGTTTCCGAGGGCTGTTCGCCGTAGGGCATCGTCACGATGCGGGTCCCTTCGAACGGCACCGCGGGATGCGCGCTCGAGAGGATGGACGCCGTCAGGTGCGTGGCGGCGGGCATGATGTCGGCGGCGATCAGCGCGCGCTCCATCATCGCCGGATGCAGTTCGGCGTCGTCGCCGCCCCGGTGCCTGTGCCGCATCCGGACGGCTTGGTAGGCCGCGTTCAGCAACGTCCCGGTCCCGCACGCCAAGTCGGCGATGCGCAGCCGAGCCAGCGCCTCGCCGTCGCCCCAATCCGTCTCCAGCCGAGGCACGGCCAGCTCCGCCAGCAGCGCGGCCGACGCGGGGAGCGTGTAGAAGGTGGCCAGGAACTTCCGGTCCACGATCAGCCGCTGGAACATCTGTCCCGAGAGGTCGTGCGTCGCGGTGGCGCCCGTCTTGGCCAGCTCCGCGGCCAGCTTCTCGAGCCGGTCGAGCACCGGCTCCGCCTCGACCCCCGCGATGGCCCGGAGCACGTCGCTGGCGATCTTGAAGATGGGCCAGTAGTTGATGCGCTCCAGGATGTCGCGCCAGCAGTACAGCAGCTTCGTCCGGTCCAGCCCCGGAACGGAAAGGTGAAGCTCGATCAGCTGGGGGATGCCGTGCGTGCCGGCGATGCTGTGGTGGAAGGCGACCGCGTTGGCCAGGATCGCCATGGCCATGCGCGTCGTCTGCTCGGACTCTTCCTGGCGAAGAACGCGGGCGATGCCCTCCAGCGAGTCCGACTTGCGGTAGGCGGAGAGTTCCCGGAGCCGAAACGCCGCCTGGCGCACGCCCGTCTCCAGCGCCTCGGCGCCTGCGGCGATGCGTCTCTCGGACAGCGACGCGAACTCCACGCAAGCCGCCAAGTCGTCCACGCCGCCCGACAGCCACCCCTTGGCAGGCCAGCGGTCGGGCGCTTCTTCCGTGCCCGCGAAGACGGCGAAGCGAAGGTCCGCGGCCGCCACGCGTTCCGCCAGGTCTTCCTGTCCCTCCTTCAACGCCTCCGGCAACAGCAACGCGACGGTCTGCTCGACAGGCTCGTCGTTCGCCTCCACGACGCGGCCCAACCGGGCGCGGGCGTCGCGCTCCACGTCTCTGCCGGGCGAGAACTCGGTCTCGACGACGACCACTTGGCCCCCGGCGCTCCGCACCACGATGTCCGGCCGATGGCTTGCCCGGCGAAGGACCTGCGACTGCTCCACGCCGACGCCGCTCCGCCAGTCCGGGTGCCTGGTGCGCAGCAGGCGGCCCAGTTCGACGTTGATCGTGGCTTCGCTGTTGGTCGGCATGACCACCAAGCCCATCTGGGAACGTGGACGCGAAGGGGTGCGGGGGCGCCCTTCAATGTACTGCCGGAGGGGGCGGGCCGGGGCCTTCGGCGCGAGCGGCGGCCTTTGGTCGTGGCGGGTGGCGAAGCCGTCGCGTGCGCCTGCGCCCGGAACCGCTCGCCCGCCGCGGCCGGGGCCCAATCTGCGAGGCGGAGGAGTGGCGCGGCAATGGCCGAACGGGTAGCTTTCTCGATGCATCTCGCGCATCTGGCCGCCAGAGCGAGCAAGGAGGCCCAATTGACGCGCAAGGCGATGGACGCAGCACGGAGCGCGTCGGCGCGGCGGCCGGCGAGGGGCGGTCCGATGCCCCATTGGGACAGGCGTCGCGCGACCGTGACGTGCGTGGTCGCCCTCGGCTTGAGCTTGGCGGGGGCGGGCGCGTTCTCCGCGCTGGGCGCGGGCGGCTTGGTTGCGCACTTCGGCTTGGCCAAGTCGGCGCCCGAGGCCGACGCGACGATTGCGCCGCCCGCCGAAGTGCGCCTCTGGTTCACGCAGACGCCGGCGGAGGGCTCCGTGACCGTGCGCGTCGTCGATGCGAAGGACGGGCTCGTGGCCGCGGACTCTCTTCGCCAGGACGCCGACGATTCCAAAGCGTTCCGGGTGGCGTTTCCGGAGCCGCTGGAAGCCGGCCGATACTCGGTCCGGTGGCGGGGCATCGGACAGGACGGCCACGCCGTGAGGGGCCGGTTCTCGTTTTGGGTGCGGAGCCCGTAGGCGACGCCCGAATCGCCGCTGGGCCCTAAGCCCACCTGCCGCGCGCCCCTGGAAGGCGAGCTGGGCGCATCCACGAAGCGAGCTGGGCGATGGCGCGCGGGGCCGACCACGGCGTAAGTTGCCTCCGGCTCGTGGCCCGGCCCGTCCGGTCGCGGCCCGGAGACGGCGTTAGCATGGTCCAACGACCTCGCCCTCGTCCACCCCGTCCAGACGGAGAATGCACCCAACATGTTGCGGCCTTCCAACCCGGCATTGATGCGAACCGCGAGCGTCGTCGCTCTCGCCGTCTCCTCAGGGGGTTGCGCGACCCTCTTCAACGATTCGCTGAAGACCGTGGCGATGACGTCGCAGCCGACCGCGGCCGAAGTCTGGGTCAACGGGAACCGCCTGGGCACGACGCCCGTCTCGTTGGACTTGACCAACAGCGAGAGCCACACGGTCGTTTTTCGGAAGGTTGGCTACAAGGAAGTCACGTGCATGTTGCGTGCGAACGTGGATGCGTTGTGGGTTGTCTTGGATGTGCTCGCCGGGCTCGTGCCAATCATTGTGGACGCCGCGACGGGCGCATGGAAGGGCATAGAGCAAGGAGCCTGCAACATGGTGCTTCCGCCGGGCGGTGGTGAGATGCGGGCGGTTGACCGCGCCGAGGCCGATGCGCGTCGGGTGGCTCGCGTGGCAGGCCGGGCGATCTTCCGGTAGGGGGATCCAGCCTCGAAGGACGTGTTCGCCACGAGCGTCGGCTGGTTGTTCTACGCGGCCCTCTTGGCGGCGACGGGATCGGTGGCCGCGCGCTGGCTCGTCGCGCCCCGCGTGAGGGGGTCGGCAAGAGGAACGTTGCTGGTAGCCGCCGGCCGGGTGGGGCTGGCAGCTGGAGCGGCGTTGCCGTTGGCGATGGCGGGCGTGCTCTGGCGCCAGTTCGCCGACTTCCGCGACCCGTTCTCGCCCTGGGGAGAGGACTTGCGCTTGCTGGTGTCCGGCACGGCGTGGGGCCGCCACTGGACCTGGGCCGCGGCTGCCTCGCTCGCGGCCCTGCTGACGTTCGCGGTCGCGTGGGCGAAGGAGAGGTGCCTGGCCAGTTCGCGGGTCGAGCTGCGGCGAGACGGCTGGGCGCGGGGCTGGGAGCGGACGCGATGGGCCGCCGCCGCGTTGCCGACGGCCGCCCTGTGCCTCTTCCCGGCGTTCTCGGGCCACGCCTCCGCCTCTGCCGTGCCGTGGTTGTCCGTGCCGGCGGACGTCCTGCACATGCTCGCGGCGGGCTCCTGGACAGGGACGTTGCTGGTGGTGGTCGCTGCGGAACTCGCCGCGCGGCGGAGCGGACGCGACTCCGTGCTTCCCGCGCTGGTCCCCGCCTTCTCGCCCGTCGCCTTGGCGTCCGCCGCCGTGCTGGTTTGCACCGGGGGCGTGCTGGCCGTCCTGCATCTCGGTTCGCCGGCCGACGTGATCCGAACGCCTTGGGGGCGTATCTTCGCCGTCAAGATCACGCTGGCCGCGGGGGTGCTGGCCGTCGGCGCGTGGAACTGGCGGCGCCTCTCTCGCTTGCTGGCCCGAAGCAGCGGCAAGCGTGCGATGCACCGGGCGGCGGCCACCGAACTCGCCTTGGCGCAGGCGGTCGTGGCGGCCACCGCCTTCCTGACCCGGTTCTCGCCGCCCGCCGGCGCGCTCTCCCCCTGACCTGCCGCCGGTTGTCCGGCGCTCGTCCTCGCAACCGAAAGCCGCGGAGCTCGCAATGGAATCCCTGCTGACCTTCTTCGAGAGCTGGCCGCGAGTCCTGGGCGGGCTCGGGGGCCTGATCGTCGTCGCGTTCGTGGCCAAGTGGGCGGCGTCGCGTCTGCTGGCGGGCGTCGTTCGGACCCTGGCCGGCCGGACGCGCACGACCTGGGACGACCGCTTGGTGGACCGCGGCGTCGTGCTCCGTCTCGCCCGCGCCGTGCCCGCCCTCGTGGTCTACGCCGGCTTGGGACCCGCATTGGGGGTGACCAGCGCGCAAGTGGAGGCCCTGGCCGCCGACGGGAGCGCGGCGCTGCTCTTCTGGACTTGGACCGTCGTGCGCACGGCTGCCGCCGCCTACGCCGTGGTCGTCGTCGCCCGGACGTTCAGCGCGGCGCTGGAAGCCGCCAACGACATCTACAACGACACCTACGCGGACGCCAAGTCCGCCCCCATCAAGGGATATCTCCAGGTCGCGAGCCTGCTGGGCTACCTGGCCGCGGCGGTCGTGATCGCTTCCATGGTGGCGGGCGTCTCCCCGCTGGTGCTGCTTTCCGGACTCGGCGCGCTGGCCGCCGTGCTCATGCTGGTCTTCAAGGACACCATCCTGTCCCTCGTGGCCAGCGTCCAGATCATGTCCAACGACATGGTCCGAATCGGCGACTGGGTGGAGATGCCGCAGGCCGGCGCGGACGGCGACGTCATCGACGTGGCCCTGCACACGGTCAAGATCCAGAACTGGGACAAGACGATCTCCACGATCCCCACCTACAAGTTCATCAGCGAGTCCTTCCGCAACTGGCGCGGCATGTCGGACGCCGGCGGCCGCCGCATCAAGCGAGCGCTCCGAATCGACCAGAACTCCGTCCGCTTCCTCACCGACAACGAGATCGAGGCCCTGTCGCAACGCGATCTCCTGCGCGCCTACATGAAGGAAAAGCGCGACGACATCGCCCGCCACAACGCCGCGCGCACCGACGACGCCGAGCCCGATTCCGCCCCCGAAGTCCGCCGCCTCACCAACCTGGGCACCTTCCGCGCCTACGTCCACAGATACCTGTCGGCCCACCCCAAGACGCACCAGGACATGACCCTGATCGTGCGCCAGCTCGCCCCCGGCCCCCAGGGCGTCCCGATCGAGGTCTACTGCTTCTCGTCGGACACCGCCTGGGCCTCCTACGAGGCCTTCCAAGCCGACATCTTCGACCATCTGATTGCCGTGTTGCCGGAATTCGGCCTGAAGGTGTTCCAGGAACCGGCCGGGGCGGATTTTGCGGGGGCGATGACGGACGAGGCGACGCCAAAATAGATGGGCGCGGAGAGCGCAGAGGAGAAGAGGGGCGGGTGGTCCGCGACAACCTGGGCTCGGGCCCGCTTCGCGCCGCCGGTCGCAGAGAACGCCGACTTGATGCCGTCCCGCTCGCCGTAGCATATTGCCTGCTCGCACCGCCGCCCGAGCGCGGCCCAGAAATCCCGCCATGCCGAGGCCGACGTGAGCCAAGCCGCCGCCCAGAGACACCCGCGAGGGCTGTACACCCTCTTCTTCACCGAAATGTGGGAGCGCTTCTCCTACTACGGGATGCGGGCAATCCTGATCCTGTACATGACCACGGCCACGACCGGCGCGAACCCCGGAATGGAGTTGGACGTCGCGACCGCCGGCGCCATCTACGGACTCTACACCGGCATGGTGTACCTGCTCGGCTTGCCCGGCGGCTGGATTGCCGACCGTCTGTGGGGCCAGCGCAAGGCCGTGTTCGTGGGCGGGTGCATCATCGCTGCGGGCCACTTCAGCATGGCCGTGCCCTCGACGATCATGTTCTTCGCGGGCTTGGCCCTCATCGCCGTCGGCACCGGACTGCTCAAGCCGAACGTGAGCTCGGTGGTCGCCGACCTCTATCCCGAGAAGGACGCCCGGCGCGACGCCGGCTTCTCGATCTTCTACATGGGCATCAACCTGGGCGCCTTCCTGGGCCCGCTGGTGTGCAATTGGCTGGGCGAAGACTACAACTGGCACCTCGGCTTCTCCGCCGCCGGCGTCGGCATGGTCATCGGCGTCGTTCAGTTCCGGCGTTCGTACGGCAAGCTCGGCGACGCCGGCCGGTTGCGCAGCGAGTTGTCTGCGGACGCCCTGCGACGCTTGGCCCGCCGCTTCTTCGGCGGCTGCGCGCTGTTTGCCGCGGCGCTGGCGGTAGCGGGCGTATGGGCTTCCGGTTCGGTCACGGCGCCGCAGGTGGCGGAAAACCTCTCCTACGTCATCTTGGCCGTCGTGCTCCTCTACTTCCTCAACGTCGTCTTCTTCGGAGGGCACACCCGGCAGGAAGTGAAGCAGGTCGTGGTCGTCTTCTGGCTGTGCCTGCTCGCGACCGTCTTCTGGTCCGGCTTCGAACAGGCCGGCTCGTCGCTCAATCTGTTCGCCCGCGACTACACCGACCGCACCATCGGTTCGTGGACCTACCCGGCAGGCTGGCTCCAGTCCGTCAACTCGCTTTTCATCATCATCCTGGCGCCCGTCTTCGGCTCGCTCTGGGTCTGGCTCGCCAACCGCAAGAGCAACCCCTCGATTCCGCTGAAGTTCGCGCTGGGCCTGCTGCTCCTTGCCGCCGGCTTCTTCGTGATCTCATGGGGCGCCGCCAACGCCACGCCCGACGCGCCCGCCTCGGTTTCGTGGCTGATCGTGATGTACTTCCTCTTCACGGTCGGCGAGCTGGTCTTGTCGCCCGTCGGCCTGTCGGCCGTCACGAAGCTGGCGCCGGCCAACCGCCTGAGCCAGATGATGGGCCTCTGGTTCGTCGCCACATCGCTGGGCAACCTGATCGCCGGCCAAGTGGCAGGACGGCTGGAGGGCTTGGCGCCGTCGCCCTTGTTCGCCAGCGTCGCGTGGATCATCGGGGGCACGGGACTGGTTGCGCTCCTGGCCAGCCCGCTGGTGAAGAAGTGGAGCCCGGAGGAGGAGACGGCAAGCGCATGAGCACGCACGGCGGGGGCGGCCCGGCCGGGCCCGCGTTGCTGGCGTCGGACGAGGGCGTGGCGCGGGTGCAGGCGGCGCTCCGCGAGGCCGGTTTCGACGGGTGGCTGCTGTACGACTTCGGGGACCGCAATCCCATTGCCCGCGGCCTGCTGGGCCTGGAATGGACGACGCGGCGCGGCTTCGCGTTCGTGCCCGCCGCCGGACGGCCCCGTCTGTTGATTCACGCGATCGAGGCGTCGTCGTGGCGGCGGTTGGACTGGCCCCGGGCGACGTATTCGAGCCACCGTTCCCTCGAACGCGGCTTGGCGGATCTTCTCGGCGGGTCCCGGCGCGTCGCCGCGGAGACGTCGGAGCGCGGCGGCGTGCCCGGCATGGACCTGATTCCGGCGGGGATGCTGGCCCTGATCGCGGAGACCGGCGTCGAGCTGCGCAGTTCCGGCGACTTGGTGTCGCAGTTCCACTCCGTCTGGACCCCCGCCCAGCGCGACGAGCACGCTCGCGCCTCGAGGATCGTCAAGGGCTTGGCCCGCGACGCCTTCGACCGGGCGGCGGCCCGCGTCCGCGTCGGCGAAACCATAACCGAGGGCGCGCTGGCGGCTTGGATTCGCTCCGAGCTGGCGAGCCGCGGCGCGCCGGAGCAGGCGGGCTGCATCGTCGCCGTCGGCCCCAAGGCGTCCGACCCGCACTACGACCCCGGGGACGCCGGCGAGGAAGTGAGCAAAGGCGACATCCTGCTGGTGGACCTCTGGGGCGCGCTCCACGACGGCTCGCCGCCCGCCGACCAGACCTGGATGGGCTTCCTGGGCGCCGAGCTTCCGGCGCGCGCCGCTTCCATGTGGAATGCGATCCGGGAAGCCCGCGACGCCGTGGTGGAGACGTTGCGCGGCCGCTTCGACCGGGGCGAACCGACCCGGGGCTTCGAGGCGGACGACGTGGCGCGCGGCGTGGTGTCCAGGGCGGGCTACGGCGACTACTTCATCCATCGCACGGGCCACTCCATCGACCGCGAACTCCACGGCCGCGGCCCGAATCTGGACAACCTAGAGACCCGCGACGACCGCGTGCTGGCGAAGGGAGTCGGCTTCTCCGTGGAGCCGGGCATCTACGTTCCGGGCGAAATCGGCCTCCGCACCGAAATCAACGTGTTCATGGGACCGGCCGGGCCCGAAGTGACGGTGGACGAACCGCAGGAGGACGTCTTCCTTCTCCTGTCGGACTGAACGCCGACGAATCCTGCGTGGCGACGGGTTCCCGCGCGAAACCTCACGGGGGATCGTTCAGGATGTCCTTCAGCGTCGCGCCGGGCGGAATGTTCGCGTGCGGGACGGTCGGCTCGGTCCGGCGGGAAGAGGACGTTGCCGGGCGACCACAGCTCCACGCTGTCCGGGTGCTCGCGGTAATGGTCGGGGTCGGGTGGTCAGCCCGATTCTTCACCCTGCCACAGCTTGAGCTGCTCGGGCTCGCCGATCTCCTCGCCGAAGGCCAGACGCCGCAGGTTGTTCAGGGCTTCGAAGTCGCTTCCGGCCGCCGTGAGCCCCTTGGGCAAGTCGAAGCCGGTGACGGACTTGGAGACGGGAAGGACTTCCAGCAACGCCTCCAGCGCCGCCAGAAAACGCGGCTCCTTGTGCAGTCTGACCTTCTCCAGGTACTCCCGAGCCGCGTCCAGCGAACGAACGCGCCCCAGGTGGGCCGCCCGTTGCAGCACGTCGATCATGCCCTTCGATCCGTCCGCCGCTCCCAGGCTGCCCTTCGCCGCCCGCTCCTCGCCAGACGTGCAACCGATTCGGTGCCGGAAACGGAGTCATCGGCGTCCGTTCGCGAGTCCCCTCGATCCCGATCTCCGCGATCGGCAACCACTCCTCGATCAGCCGACGATCACTCACTTGCCGATGTAGCGGAACTCCACGACGAAGCGCTTGAGGTCGCCGTCGTAGCCTCCGCGGACTCCATCCGGAATGTCATAGGGAGATATCAGGATGCCAACTTCGATGGCATCGCCCAGCGCCACGTAATTGCCAGGGATCACTCTGATCCAGGATCCGGGAGTTTGTTGTCTGTTCATAGTCCCTCCACGAGCCGTCGTCAAGCTCACATCCCCCAGACCGCGATCTCGGCGCCGGCCGGCGTGGTGCGGCGCTCGTGGAAGATCTTGTCGTCCCAGCTGCGGTCCTCGCGACGGTCGAACACCACCAAGTGTCCGGCCTCCGCTCCGCACCGGTCCATGTAGGCCGCGGCCTGCTCGACGCCTTCCTCCACCGTTCGCTCGTAGCCCCGCCGGTCGTGGCGAACCTTGCACTCGACGACGTACTTGCGGGTGCTCTCGCCCTGCGGCCACACGATCAGCAGGTCGGTTCGTCCGCTTCCCAGCGCGTACTCCCGCTCGATGCGCCCGCCGCTGTTGACGACCCGTTGCAGGAACGCCTGCAACAGCAGCTGAGGCCCCGCCTCGCGAAAGCCGTACCGCTCCGCCCAGTGCTCCGAGTTGGCCCGGTAGAACTCCTGAAATGCCTCGAGCAGCTTGTCCAGGCGCAAGGCGCCGGAGCTGTCCACGTACCACGCCGGGTCGTGCGTCAGGTCGCCCTGCGCCAGCCAAGTCAGTTCGCGGGGCACGACCTCGGCATAGATTGGGTTGGCCATGCGGATCGGCGCATCTCGGGCGATCAGCCCCAGGTCCCGGACGTATTCGACGTCCAGGGCGGTGTAGCGGGACTCGTCGCTGCCGGCCAGGATCGGCGCGATCACCCGCCACACCCGGTCCTCGCGCAACTTGTCCGCCAGCTGGTCCAGGTGCGTGTCGCGGCGCTGGATCAGCTGCTCGCGGGCCTCCAGCACGTCGGCTCCGGCCACGGCGCGGCTCCGGTCGCTGGCCAAAGGGCCTCGAAAGCACGTCTGATAGGCCAGCGCGTTCACGAGCCAGGGCTGACCCTGGGTGTGCGTCCACACGGCGTCCAATCCGCTGTCGGCGAAGGGCTGTCCAGTCTCGTCGGCGTGCTGTCGGAGCAGGGCGCGCACTTCGTCTCGCGAGAAGTCGCCCAGGCGTAGCGACTCGGCCTTGACGTTGAACGCGCTGCCGCCGGACACCATGGTCTTCTCGGAACTGGAGTAGATGCGATAGTCGCGCACGTCCCGGACGCCGCACAGCACGACGCTCTGTGGAAATCCGCCGGGGCGGAGGTGGTAGCCCGCCCGCAGCTGCCGCAAGACTGCCAGCAGCGAATCGCCCATCAGCGTGTCGATCTCGTCGATCAGCAAGACCAGCGGCTTGCCGCTCGCCCGGCTCCAGCGAGTCAGCGCCACGCGCAGTGCGCTGTGCCCGCCCGCCTTGGCCAGCACGCCGGGCCAGCTCTCGCCGAGATGCCCGTCGTTCAGGGCGTCGAAGGCCGACTCGGCCAGCTCGTTCAGAACCGTGCGCACCGCCGCCTCCACGTCTTCGCGAGCCGTCATCGCGCCCTCGACGTTGACGTAGACGCAGGCGTAGCGGCCCTCGGCGTTCAGCAGGTCCTGGAGGCCCAGAAGAGCGGACGTCTTCCCGGTCTGCCGGGGCGCATGGAGAACGAAGTAGCGCTTCCGGGCGATCAGGCGGCGGATTTCGGCCAGGTCCACGCGGTCGAGCGGCGGAATGCGGTAGTGGTCCTCGGCGACCACCGGGCCTTCGGTGTTGAACTCGCGCATCGCTACGGCGCGGGGACGGTCATGGGGGCAGCTCGGGAGGCGAGGGAAGGGCGGGATGCGACGATCGCGACGTTGCCGGAAGCGGCAAGAATCCTACCGGGGCCGGCCGGGCGTCGCAAGTAACGCCTGTGCCCGACGGCCCGCGTTCTCGTCTCGGCGAGCAGCGCCTCGAGGTCGATGCCCGGCGGCGACGGACGATGCGATTGAACGTGTCCACCATGCCCGGGCAACGCCATGGACATGTTACGGGGAATTATGGGACATTTTATGGGACATTTTGGATGGGTGAAATCCGAAACCAAGCCGGAGAGGGCCAGGACACGTGCCTTTGCGGGGACGTCACGTGACGGAAATGTGCCGTGGCGGAGGCGGGCCTGAGTCGTCACGTGTATCGGCGAAGGCGGGTGCGTGCCGGGAGGTGTTCAAGCTGGGACATGGTGAACACGAGCCCGCGGGTGGCCAACAGCGCCGAAGTCGCTCTGCACGGGCGCGTCGGGGGTGATGCTGGGGGACTGAAGGAGTTCCATAATCCCGTCGACGCTGGCCAGGGCGTCCGTCGCGGTGCGCGCGCTTTCGAGCTTGGCGCTTGTCGGCGACTCCGGGCTCCAGGCTGGACGGAGCGTCCACGCCGCCATGCGGACGAGATGGCCAAGAGCGATGCAGCGGGCGTCGCCCGTGGTCGGCCGGACGCCGCCGGCTCGGAGCTGGGCCAAGTCGCGTGCGACCAGTCGAGCGAAGTCCTCGGGACCGTAGGCGAGGTCGTGGTCGGGAACGGCGCCGTCCTTTCGACAGACGAAGACGGTGTCGACGATCGACGACCGGGTGCCGTTGATGTGAATGGAACCGCTCATCTCGCCAGGGCAGGGCAATGTCGCGGTGGCCACGAGTCCGGCGTCGAGAAGCGCTACGGTGATGGGGTGGTATGCGCTTGGCCGGTTATGATGATAGGTGAACACGAAGGGCGCGCCGGGGCGCAACGCCTTTGCCATGCGCACGTAGACCTGGGCCAAGCCATCGGTGAAGTGCTCGATGTCGCGCTGTTCGGTGCGGTTGCCCGTCAATTCGTCCGGATTCCGTGTCGACTGCGGATCGAAGACGCCGTTGGTTCGAGCTAGGCGGCGAAGCCAGACGTAGCAGAAGTCCATGAGTTCGGCGTATTGGACGCTGTCGTAGTACGGAGGATCGGTGAGGACCGCGTCGAGAGATTCGGGCGCAAGGGAGGATGCCGCGGCGTTTTCGCAGGCAAGAATGGCATTGCGCCCGTTGGGACGGTCAGGATTGGGATCTTGGGCATCGTGATGAGCGCTGACGCCGATGCGTTCTCCGGCCGTGTACACGCGAGTTCGCAAGCCGGGAGGCACTTCGAAAGGGCGTTCGCAGTAGTCCTTGGCAATCTTGTACTTGTGAAGGATGTTGACCCAGCCGCCGCTGCCGACGGGCTTGGCGCGATCTCGGATGCCGAGCAGATTGACTTCGCAGCGCACGAGCCCAGTGGGAAAGCCGTGCACGGAGAAGAGATCGAGCGCCTTCAGCGTGCTCTTGTCGTAGCGCACCAAGAGGTTGTTGTAGCGGAGCAGGTCCGACAGGTTCGTGGCGAGCGCGCGATGGACGGACCTGTCGGATTGTGCGGCCACGAGACGGCAGCTCAGCTCCAAGCCGAGAAGCTGCCGGTCGTTGAACATCTGCCGGTAGCGATGGTATCCCCAACGATGGAGGCGGGTCGATTCGTCGCCGGGCGGGATGGGATCGTCGGGCACGTACCGTAGTGGGGCGACAGAGCGCAGCTGGCGCACCGCATCGTGGTACTTGGCAACGTCGGCGGCAGTGGGTTTCTTGAAGAACCGGCCTCGATGGGTCGGGCGACACCTCCGGCAGTGATGCTCGATGGCGAACATTCGGTGTGGGAGCGGTCCGTCCGCCACTGCCGGGTACCGGTTCGGAGCATCGCAATGGCTGCAGCGGACCACGCCGCGCCGAGCGGGGCCGGCGGTGCGCAAGGCCGCGTCGCATTGGGGACACGCGCCGGGGGACTTGCGGTCCGACACTTCGGCAAGACAGCCGCACGAGGGACACGCCAGGACGTGCTTGGGATGCCGGGCGTTGGTGGCCACCACGTATCCGGGAAAGAGATCGATTTGTCGTCTACATGCAGTGCAAGGCTGCGTCTTCACCCACAAGAAGCACTTGACGGGAACCGAATCGCCGCAACGGGGGCACTCGGTCTCGTAGAGAATGCCGATCTGGCGCCGGAGTTCCTCGATCAGCGCTTGGCCGGCCTCTTCGTAGGCCGCAATGTCCAAGTCCTCCAATTCGCGGCCGACGATCCACCATGCCATCGGGTTGACGTCCCATCCTGCGATGTCCGCGCCCAGACGATTGGCCTCGATGAGCGGCGTTCCGCCTCCCATGAACGGGTCGGCGATCTTCTTGCCGAGCAGCGTGTTGGATCGAAAGTAGCTCTCCTGCAACCCCGCATCGACGAATTCCGAAAGGAGAAGTGCCCGAAAGAGCGCGCCGGGGCGCCGGGCGAACCACTTGTGCACGGCGATCACGGGCCGGTAGTTCTGCTGAATCGACTTCTCGCGCAAGGCCAACGCGGACACGAACGGCACGTCGAAGCGGCGCTCGATGCTCATGTCCTCGCTCCGTGAAGTGCGGCTTCAGGCGGCCGTGGCACGGGGCTCTGCTCCCCCGTGGAATCCCGGGACGCAAACATGATCCGCGCCCGCCCGCGCCCGCAAGCGGGCCGACCTGCGTCTGGGGACCTTCGGAGCGCGTCGGCTCGCCGGAGACTTCAGGCGCGCTGGCCCGCCGGCCGACCGAGAGAGCGCGACGGCGACGCCGTCAACGCACCCCCGGCGTCCGAACCACCAACTTCCCCTCGCCGTCCAGCGTCACCAGCGCGACGTGGCCGGAAGCGACTTCGACCACGCCGTCCCAGGCGTAGCGTGCCGGCGCGTCGCCGGGCTGCGCTTCTTCGCCCGCCAGCGCTTCGAACGTTATGGAGAGCGGCACTCGCCCCGCGGCGGCGGGCAGGTCCCGGAAGACGTAGACCGGACGGTCGCCGCGCGCGCCCTTGGGGAACACGGTGTCGCGGACGACGGGTTGGCCGCCCAGTGCGACGGCCAGCTCGAAGGGAGCCAAGGCCCTCGTGCATTCTTGGGGGCTTCGCATGTGAACGGGGAGGGCCGCCAGTTCTTCCTCCGTGCGCGTCCGGCAATCTTCGACGGGGACGCCCGCCGCTCGCCACGACAGGCGGATCGTCGCGCCGGCCCCGCCGCCGAAGTCCGACGGGAGCCGGGACAGCCATGCGACTCCGGCGGTCGCAGCAACGGCCACGAAGACGGCGGCGGCTCGGCGCGCGATCAAGGGGTGGCCTCGTCCAGGTCGCAGTCGGCGCCCACATCGAAGTCCCGCTCCGCGGCCGCTTCCTCCATCGCCAGCGCCCGGGATCGGCAGCGCTCCACGCGGCGTCGGAGAACGCGCCCTTCGCCAGCGGCGGCGTAGACGACCTCGATCCGACTGCGGTCCACCCGCTCCTGCAACTCCGCTTCGCGCCCGTTGTCGAGCCGCTCGTGAAACCACTTGACGCCCTCGCGGCTCCGGCAGTCCCGAGGGGGACAGGCCGCCACCAGGACGCCTCCGGCGCCGGCGCGGACCAGGTACTCGAGCACCGAGGTGTGCAGGTTGCCCACGCACCCGACGCGGAGCACGCGCGCCCCTGCCGTCGCTCCGGAGCCGTTCGAGCCCGCTGCCACGGCCCCCGTCGCGCCATGGAAACACCCGACCACCACCACCTCGCGCGGTCCAGGCGCCGCCTCGGCCAGGAACGCCTTGACGCCGGCCAACTGGTCCCGCCCCGTGCGTCCGGGCGGACCGACGCCCATCGGAGCGCACGATCCCGCGCAGACGCCGCAGCTCACGCACCGGGCGGGGTCCACCAAGCCCACCAGTCCTTCCCGCCCGTCGTCCCGTTCGACCATGGAGATGGCCTCGTAGGGGCAGTCCTCGAAGCACTGCTCGCAGCCGGTGCAGTGGCGCGGGTTCACCCACGAGGGCGGCGGCGCCTTGGCCTTGCGCGGCTTGGTCAGCGCCGGAACGAACAGGACCGCCGCGACCGCCGCTCCGCCGGCCGCCCAGACCCAGCCCGCCGGGACGGCTCGGGCCGCCAGCAGCCAGAAGCCGTAGACCCAGTCCGCCTCGGCCGGCGCGGGGAGCCGCAGGAGGTCCGCCTCCGGTCCCAGCGCGGGAGGCCACGCGACGGCCGCGACGGCGAACAGGCCGACCGTCCCCCACAAGAGCGGCCGCGGCGGCAGCAGCTGCGGCCGGGCCAGCCGCGACACGTGCACCCACAAGACGAGGGCGACGCCCACGGGCAGGGCGATGTGCGCGAACAGGTTCATGAAGAAGAAGGCGGCCGGCACGGGTTCTTCGCCGGTGAACGCCCGGCCCAGGGGCTCGGAGAAGACCGGCAGCGCGTCCAGGATACGGGCGCCTTCGACGGCGAGGAGGTGGCCGTGCGCGTCCCAGACCATGACGTATCCGGTCCAGCCGCAGACGAGGAAGACGCCCAGGAGCAGCACGCCCGAGATCCACGCCAGTGCCCGGGGGCCCCAGGTGCGACGTTGCAGGAACATCCGCGCGCCGTGAACGACGGCCGCCACGACCGCCAAGTCCGAGGCGTAGCGGTGCAGCCCGCGAATCCACCGGCCGCCCCACCACTGCGCCTCGATTGCCGCGACGGACGCGTGGGGCGCGCCGATTCGGTAGAAGAGGAGCAGGTAGAGCCCCGTCGCCAAGAGCACGACGAAGCAGGCCACGACCAGTGCCCCGGAGTGGTAGAGCGGGTTGAAGCGCCAGCCGTACAGCGCGTTGAACGCGGCGTCGAGACGGGCGAGGGCTCGCAGTCCCAGGCTGCGCGCCGCTGGGGGCCGCCGGGTCGCCGGGGGCATCTCGGCGCGAGGCGCCGGAGGCGTCCCGTCTTGCGCGTCGCGTGAGTACATCATATCTTCATGATAATCGGAAGAACAGCGAAGGCAAACTCTTGATCCTTTCCCAGACTGGCGTGTACGCCCTTCGAGCGATGCTCCACCTGGCCGAGCGCCCCGGCGGCGGCCCCGTGCGCGTGGACGACGTCGCCGCCGCGCTGGACGTGCCGCGCAACTACCTGTCCAAGATCCTCCACGTGCTGGCTCGGCGCGGTCTGCTGGACTCCGCCCGGGGTCCCGGCGGGGGCTTCAGCCTCGCCGCTTCGCCGGACGGGACCACGCTGATGGACGTGGCCACGCTCTTCGACGACCTGGACGAGGGGCGCTGCCTGCTGGGCCGGTCCGAGTGCCGGGACGACGATCCCTGTCCGGCCCACGGCCAGTGGAAGGAGGTCGCCGCCGCCGTGCATGCCTTTTTCCGAAACACGACCCTCGCGGACCTCGCTCGCCGCCCGCCGGCAACCCGCCAACCCGAGACCGAATCATGACCGATCCCAATGAGAACCCGCCGGAGCGCGCCGACGACGTCCCCTTCCTCCAGCGACTGTACGACCGGCCCTTCCTGCTGCTGGCGCTGGGCTTGGCCGTCATGCTGGTCCTCTTCACCGCCTGGGGGCTGTGGGAAGTGCTGACGCTCCCCGAAGCCACCCTGCCGTAAGCGGGCCTTCGCGGCCCGAGAGGATGTCCGGCCCGCCCGGACGGCTCCAAGGCCGCACCCCAACCGCACGAACGACAAGGAGAAGCATGCCGATGCACACGACGGGCATCACGCCCCCGAGAGGGGTCTGGTGGAAGCCTGCGCACAAGTCCGAGAAGGTCTGGGTCACCATCGCCTTCGTCTGGTGCATGGTGCTCTTCGCCATGATGCCCGTGTGGCATCTGCGCGGAGGCCAGAATCCGTCGGGGATCCGCGCGAAGGTGGAGCCCGCGGACTTCCAAGCCCGGGTCCAGGAGTTCATCCGCGACTATCAGGTCGGCACAGACAACGGCTTTCCGGTCGTGGCGCCGCCGCCGGGCAGCGACGTGTACATGATCGGACAGATGTGGACCTGGCTGCCCGTCCTGCAGCTGGAGAAGGACGCCGAGTACACGTTGCATCTGTCGGCTCTGGACGTGAACCACGGCTTCAACCTGTATCCGTTCAACGTCAACTTTCAGGTCGTGCCGGGCTACGACTACGGCTTGCGCATCGTGCCGACGGAGGCAGGCGAGTACGGCGTCGTCTGCAACGAGTTCTGCGGGCTGGGCCACCACTTGATGGTGGGCAAGGTGATCGTCGTGGACCCGGAGGCCGAAGCGTCATGAGCAATCCGTTTCGCACTTGCCCGACCACGGGGCTGGGCGTGCACAAGGACGCCGACGCCCTGATCAAGGCCAACGCCGTGGCGGCCACGGTCGCGCTGCTGATCGGCGGCGTGGCGGCGGTTCTCGTACTGCTGACGCGCTGGCAGGCCGTGCATCTCCTGAGCGACGTGTGGTTCTACCGAGTCCTCACCGTTCACGGGATGAACATGCTGATCTTCTTCATCCTGTTCTTCGAGATGGCGGTGCTCTACTTCGCGTCCGCCGTGCTGCTGAACTGCCGCGTGCCCGCGCCGAAGACGGGGTGGACCGCCTTCCTCTTGATGGTGGCGGGCGCGGCCATGGTGGAATGGGCCATGATCACGGGCCGGGCCGACGTGCTGTTCACGTCCTACGTGCCGCTGAAGGCGCACTGGGCGTTCTATCTGGGCGTGATCCTCTTCGCGGTCGGCGCGATTCTGGTCACCGCGATCTTCTTCGCGACCCTGGTCGTGGCCAAGCGGGAGAAGACCTACGAGGGGTCGGTGCCCCTGGTGACGTTCGGCGCCATGACGGCCGCCATCATCGCGGCCATCACGCTGCTGCACGGCGCGGCGATCTACATCCCCACCTTCCTCTGGTCCCTGGACCTGATGAGCGTGGACCCGCAAGTGTACCGCCTGGTGTGGTGGGGACTGGGGCATTCGTCGCAGCAGATCAACGTGGCCGCCATGGTGGCGATCTGGTATCTGCTGGGCGCGCTGACGGTGGGCGCGGTCGTGGTGAACGAGAAGATCAGCCGCACGGCGTTCGTCCTGTACATCCTCTTCATTTCGATGGCGTCGGCGCACCATCTCCTGGTGGACCCCGGATTCGGCCCGTCGTGGAAGATCGTCAACACGTCGTACTTCATGTACATGGCGGTGCTGGCGTCGATGCTGCACGGCTTCACGGTGCCGGCCGGCATCGAGATGGGGATGCGGCTGCGGGGCTTCACGCAGGGGATCTTCGGCTGGCTCCGGCGCGCGCCGTGGCACGATCCCGGCTTTTCGTCCCTGTGCCTCTCGGTCGTCGTGTTCGGGTTCGTGGGCGGCATTACCGGCGTGACCTTCGGCACCGAGCAGATCAACATCATCGCGCACAACACGCTTCGCATTCCTGGCCACTTCCACGCGACCGTGGTGAGCGGCACGGCCATGGCGTTCATGGGCGTCACGTACTATGTGATTCCGCTGATCTTCCGCAAGAGAATCGCCTTCTATCCCTTGGCGAAGTGGCAGCCCTGGGTGTTCAGCGCGGGGATGCTCGTGTTCTCGATGGCCATGACGTTCGCCGGCACGTTCGGCGTCCCGCGCCGGCACTGGGACATCACCTTCGCGGGCGCGCCGTTCGGCGTGGAGTATTCCGCGGCGGTCGACTTGCTGCTCGCGGTCATGGCGGCCGGAGGCTTGGTCGCGGCCGTGGGCGGCGCCATGTACATCCTGGTCACCGTCTGGTCCGTCTTCTTCGGCAAGCCGCTGGGCGACGAGATCACGCCGTCGGCCCTGTCGGGGAGGGTGCCTCCGGGCCTGTACATGCGGCCCTTCATGGAGCTCCCGGCCCGGCAGACCGAGCTGAAGGAGCACGGCAGGCTGGGGATGATGCCCGGCACGATGATCCTCGTCGGCGTCTTCCTGCTCGCCTTCGTGGTCTACTACTTCGCCAACTGGAAGCTCCTGTCGGCGATGTGGGAGATCGGGTGACGCTTCGTCCCCAGGACCGCTGGCCGGTCGGGGCCGTCTCGTTCGTGCTGGTGGTGTCCGCCGTCTGGTGGGGCTTCGCGCTGTTTGCGGCGCCGGGCGCGCCCGAATGGCTGGAGCGCGCCCGCGCCGTCTGCTTCAACATCACCGAGAGCGGCCTGCCGGACGCCAAGGGATGGCTCTTGCTGGTGGGCCAGCCTCCCGCCATGCTGTTGGCGCTCTATGCCGGATGGGGCCGCCAGGTGCGCGACACCTTTCGCCACCTCGTTCGCTCCGGCGGCGGAAAGCGGCTGCTGGTCGGCACGGCGCTTTCCGTCGTGGCCTTTCTGGCTATTGCGGCGGCCCAGGCGACGAGCCTCCGTCGGCCGCCGCCCGCCGTGGCCGCGGGGCTCGCGTCAGACCCAGGCCGCGGTGAACTGCTTCCCGAGACGTACCCCCGCCTCGACCGCCCCTGGCCCGAGAGCGACGGCTTGGTGGACCAGCGCGGCGCCGCCTTCGCGTTGGAGAGCCTGAAGGGCCGGCGGGCGTTGGTCACCTTCGCGTTCGGACACTGCGCGACGATCTGTCCGGCGCTCGTCCGCAATTCGCTTGAGGCGCGGCGCGTCGCGCAGGCGTTGCACCGGGCCGACACCAGCGACTGGGCTGTCGTGGTGTTCACCCTGGACCCATGGCGCGATACGCCCAGCCGGTTGTCCGCCTTGGCGGAACGCTACGGGCTCGATCCCTCGCGGGACTTCCTGGTGGGCGGCGACCCGGCAGCGGTGACCGCCGCCCTGGACGCATTCGGCATGGCCTACCGGCGCGACGCCCGCACCGGCGACGTCGTGCATCCGCCGCTGGTCTATCTGGCCGAGGCCGACGGCACGCTGGCGTACGGTTCCACCGGCGCGACGGATCACCTGGTGCAGCTGGCGGGAAGGTTGCGATAGGATAGAGGGACGCGGCCCGCGCCCACTTCATCGCCTCAAGCGGCAGGCAATCCCTTCTCCATCGCCCACTCCATCGCCTCTGCGAAGCGGTCCAGCTCCTCCAGCGTCGTGTACACGCTGGGCGATATGCGCAAGCCTTCGCACTCCTCGTGGCCGATCGGCACGTTGACGATGCGATGCTCCGTCCACAGCCAGTTGCTGAGCCGGGCGGTGTCCAAGCCGTCGACATGGACGTTGGCGATGCCGCAGGCGAAGCCGGGCTTCTGGCTCGTGTTGAGGCTGACGCGGTCGTTTTGCAGGAGACGGTCGGCCCAGTAGTCGCGCAGATAGGTCAGGCGCGCGGTCTTGCGGTCGCTGCCGATGCCTTGGTGGAAGGTCAGGGCTTCGCCGATGGCCAGGTAGTTGGCGGCCGGGTGCGTGCCGATCTCCTCGTACTTGCGGATGTCGTCGTTCATGGGCTCGGGCGCGGCCATGAGCGGCCAGATGTTGGGAACCTCGTCCCTGCGCACGTAGAGAAGCCCGGTCCCGTGCGGCGCGAACAGCCACTTGTGCAGACTGGTGGAATAGTTGTCGCACTCCAAGTCGGGGAGCTTGAAGCTGAAGTGCGCCATGGCGTGAGCCCCGTCCACGACGACCGGCACGCCGTGGCGGCGCGCCATCCGCACGACGTCGCGCACGGGAAGAATCTGCCCGGTCAGGTTGATCATGTGGCACATCAGGATCATCCGTGTGCGCGGCGTGATTGCCTCTTCGAACCGCCGGACCACTTCGGCCGGGTCCTCGGCAGGCACGGGAATCTTGATCTGCCGCATCGCGATGCCTTCGCGGCGCTCGCGCTGGCGGAACGTGGTGAGCATCCTCCCGTAGTCCTGCGTCGTGGTCAGGACTTCGTCTCCCGCCTTCAAGTCGTAGCCGAACTGGCACGTCTGAAGACTCTCGGAAGCGTTGCGCGTGAAGGCGATCTCCTCGGCGTCCACGCCCCACTCGCGGGCCATGCGCGCCCGCACGCCTTCGCGCTGGGGCTCCAGGATCTTCCACATCGTGTAGGTGGGCGCTTCGTTGGAATAGTCGAGGTGGCGCTTCATCGCGTCCTGCACGAACGCGGGCGACGGGCTCACGCCGCCGTTGTTGAGGTTGACCAGCGTGCGGTCCACGGTGAAGGCGCGCGCCACCATGCCCCAATAGGCTTCGTCGGACGCGAGCGCCGCCGGGTCGCCCGGATGGCCGCGCAGTTCCTCGGCGATCTCGGCGGCTTCGGCGCGCAAGGCGGGCAGGCAGGAGGCGCCCAACGCGGTTGCCGCCTTTCCGATGAAGTTCCTGCGGCTGGCCGGTTGCGGCGTCGTGCGCGGCTTGGTTGCTGGGAGCCCGTCTCCGCGGACTCGCGAGGCCGTCCGTCCTCCAGCGTGCGTCGTCGTGCTTGTCTTGGTTGCCATGAGCCCGTCCTTCCGTTGCGCGGCGTCTTTTTTTTGAGGCGGGGGATTGTCGGGGCGCGGTCTCGCCGAGAGATGCCGTCCGCGTCCCGTCCCCGTCCGCCACCACGGCGGCCCGCCGTTGCCGCCGCTTGAAGGCCACCATAGCGCCCGCAGCAGGGCGGGGCAAGCGCGGCTTGGGACTTGCCAGCCCGGCGGGAACGTTAGAAGATGCTTGCATGCCCTTCGCGCCGATGGCCGCCCTCGCTGTCGCGGGGCCGTCCTCGGCGACGTCCCCTTGACAGGAGCCTCCAAGATGCCTGCGAAGACCGCCGCCGCCGTGGCCCGCCGCGCTGCTTCATCGGTTCTTGCGGCGGCCTGCGTCTTGGCCGCCGCGGCGCCCGCCCGCGCACATCAGCCGGAGCCCGGCAAGCTCGGGCAGCCGCTCGCCGGTGGCCCGCACGCCCGCACCCATCAGCTGGCTGCGGCCAGCTCCACGGCGACGTACCGGGGGCTCACGCCCGTGCGCGCCCATCAGCTGGAGCCGTGGACCCTGGCCGATCCTCCGCTCTTCGAAGTGGGGCGGGGCGGGGGCGACGGCGTGCTCTTCGAATACGTTGGAGGCGCCGCCGTCATGGCCGACGGGAGCGTGCTGGTGGCGGACCGGGGACCGCGCCAGATACTGCGGTTGTCGCCGGCGGGGGAGGTGATCGAGGTCTACGGCGGAGCTGGGCAAGGACCGGGCGAGTTCCGGTGGCTGCAGCACGTCTTCGCCGAAGGCGACACGATTCTGGCGTACGATTCCGGCGCGCGGCGCGTCACGGCTTGGCACCCGGGCGCGGCGGAGCCGGAACTCCGGTCGCTGCCCCAGGTCAACGGCATGCCGACCAGCCTACGGGCCATGGCGTCGTCCACCGCTTGGCTCGTCGAACTGAACGCCTATCCCGCGCCGGACGAGCGGGCGGGCCTCAAGGAACGGCGGCGCGAATTCTTCTCCTTCGACGCCGACGCCGACGAAGCGACGTCCATGGGCACGCGGCATGTGGGCTACGACTTCGTGCACCACGTCGAAGGCGGCAACATGGCGAATAGCGTGCCGTTTCTCGGCGCGGCCCGCATGGCGGGGGTCGGCGGCCAGTGGCTGTTCGCGCCGATGGACGACGCCGCGCTTGAACTGTGGTCGCCGGGCGCCGGGTCGCCCGAGCGGCGCATCCTGTTGCCCGTCGAGCGCGTCCCGTACGGCCGCGACGCCATCCAGGCCTTGCGGGTCCAGGAGACCTCCGGCGCGCCCCCCGAGGACGCCGCGCTGATTCGGGCGCAGTTCGACGGCGTGCTCGCGGACCTGCCGCCGCTGGCGCCGCCCGTCGCGCAACTCGTGAAGATGGGGCGCGACGTGTGGGTCCAGCCGTTCTCGTCCGATTTGAGGGGTGCGGCGGAGTGGCTCGTCGTGGACCCCGTCGCCGGGGTCGCGCGAGCGGCGGCCACCGTCGATCCGGAGCTGACGTTGCTGGCAGGCTCGGACGACGTGGCCGTCCTTCTGGGCCGAACTCAGGACCTGGAAGAGCAATTCGTTCAAGTCCGAAGGATCGTCCGGGGCTCCGGCCGGTGAGCGACGAGCGGCCCCGCCGGACTCGATGATTCGCGTCCGGTTCCTGGGCACGGCCGCGGCCCGTCCCACCGTCGCCCGCAACGTGGCCGGCATCGCCGTCCACCGCACGGGGCGCGCCGGGAGCGGCAACGTCGGCGCCGATTCGTTTCTGTGGGACTGCGGCGAAGGCACCCAGCGCCAGATCATGCGGTTCGGCTCCGGCTTCTCGTTCTCGCACGTCTTCGTGACGCACGCGCACGCCGATCACTTCCTGGGACTCCCCGGCCTCCTGCGCACGATGGGGCTTCAGGGCAGGGAGGAGGACCTCGTCGTCTACGGCCCGGCGAGCGCCGAACGCGACTTGCGCTCGGCGGTCCGAATGGGCGTGGGCCGGCCGGGCTACCGCGTCGAAGTGCGGGTGGCGGAACCGGGCGCCAGGCTGTCCTTCGACGGCTGGTCGATGCAGGTGTTCCGGGTCGTCCACGGCGTGCCCGCGGTCGGGTACGCGCTTGTGGAGGAGGCCCGCCTGGGCCGCTTCGACATCGAGCGCGCCCGCGCGCTGGGCGTCCCGGAGGGCCCGCTCTTCGGGCGGCTTCACCGCGGCGAGACCGTCGAGCTGGAGGATCGCACCGTGTCGCCCGCCGACGTGGTCGGACCGCCGCGGCCGGGACGCAAGGTGGTCTACGCCGGCGACACGCGGCCGTGCCCCGAGACCGTCTCGGCGGCCCGGGCGGCCGACCTGCTCATCCACGAAGCCACGTTCGCGGTCGACGAGGGCGCGCGCGCCCGCGAAACAGGCCATTCCACGACCGCCGAAGCCGCCGAAGTCGCCGCCCGCGCCGGCGCCGAGCGGCTCGTCCTCACCCACCTGTCGGCCCGCTACTCCGACCGCCCCAAGGTCCTGGAAGCGCAGGCGCGAAGCGTGTTCCCCGCGTCCGTCGTCGCGCACGACGGCCTGTTGGTCGAGGTGGGGTTGCGTGACTGATGGGCGCCGCCGATTGTCTTGCCCGAGGCCAACTTTTACGCAAGGACAAGGACTGTAGCAAGCGACCAATGCTGGTCGCCTGCGAGGTGCGGGTTCCGGAGGGGCCGAGCAACGAAACCCATTCCATCAAGGAAGGGGGAACGCATGAACAGACTGAAGCAAATGGCGGGGGCGCTGATGTTGCTGGCGCCTCTGGCGGCGTGCGACGGAGGCACGTCTCCTCCGCCGACCGGCTCGGTCGATCCGCCGACCGGCTCGATCGAAGGAACGGTGACCATCGAGGGGACGGGCGCGGACGGCGTGATGGTGACGCTGAGCAACGGTAGGACGACGACGACGGCCGGCGGGGGAGCCTACCGGTTCACTGGCGTCGAAGGCGGAGCGTACACGGTCACGATCAGCGGCTATCCGCCGGACGCGAACTTCCATGCGACGCAGGCTTTGGCCACCATCGTGTCGGCCAACCAAGTGGTTCAGGTCAACTTCTCGGGCTCGTACATTCGCACATCGAACATCCTGGGTGCAGTGACGGTGGAAGGCGTCGGGCAGTCGGGGTTGACCCTGTTGTTGTCGGGGATGTCGGAAGACACGACGACGACGGCTACCTATGGCGTGTTCGCATTCACGGGGCTTCGCGCGGGGACGTACACGGTCGAGGTGTCGGGCTACGACAGCGAGGCGTACAGCTTCTCGAACACGAGCCAGAGCGCGACGGTCGGCGTGGGCACTGCCGCTGAGCTGAACTTCGAGGGCACGTACATTCGCACGTCGAGCATCCTGGGCTCCGTCACGTTGGACGGCACGGGCCTGTCCGGGTTGACCTTGTTGCTGTCGGGGATGTCGGAGGACACGACGACGACGGCCAGCGACGGCGCGTTCGCGTTCACGGGGCTTCGCGCCGGGACGTACACGGTCGAGGTGTCGGGTTTCGACAGCGAGGCGTACAGCTTCTCGAACACGAGCCAGAGCGCGACGGTGGGCATGGGTGCGTCCGCTGAGCTGAAATTCGAGGGCACGCACATCCGCACGGCGAGCATTCGCGGAACGGTGATGGTGGGCGAGGCCGGGCTGTCGGGCGTCCAGGTGCTCTTGAAGCAAGGCCAGGTGGATATTGCCACGGCGGAGACGGACGACGCGGGCTCGTACGAGTTCGAGAACCTTCAGGCCGGGTCGTACTCGGTGACGATTTCCGGGTTCGACGCCCGGAAGTACGGGTTCGAGATCACGACGCTCAACGCGAGCCTGGACGTGGGCGAGATCGCGAACCTGAACTTCGAGGGCAGGGCATTGGGCGCGCCGAGCATCCAGGGCGCGGTGACAGCATGGGAAGCGGGCCAGCCCGGGTTGACGGTGGCGATGTCGCCGCCTGCCGTCGGCGATTATTCTGAGCTGGTCGCGTTGATGGTATCGGCCCAAAGATGAGGGCTTCGACAGCGGTCGCGAAGCTGCCGCCTAGCTACTATGTGCTTCAAGGAGTCACCCAGCCAATGACCAGAATCGTCTTCTTCGGTTGCATGCTCGCGCTTGCCGGGCCCGGACAAGCCTCTCAGCTCCCCCAGTGGAGCTTGGCCGATCCGCCCATCGCGGAGGTCGGCCTGGGCGACGGCGTCCTGTTCGGCAACGTTGGGGGTGCTGCGGTCATGGCAGATGGAAGCGTGTTGATCAGGGACTGGCAATCCGAAGAAATCGTGCGACTGTCCCCGGCCGGCGACGTCATGGAAGTCTTCGGCGGACGTGGGGACGGGCCGGGCGAGTTTCGGTCTCTCCGAAGGGTGTTCGCGCTGGGCGACACGATCGTGGCCTACGACTACAATTTCTCTCGGGTGACGATTTGGCGGCCTGGAGACGGAGAACCGGAGACCCATTCGTTGCCCGAGCTCAACGGATATCCGGCGGACTTGAGGTCGGTACTGTCGTCCAACACTTGGATTATCGAGGAAAACATTCCTGTGTCGAGGGACGAAGAGGCGGGATTGCAGGAGCGGCGAAGCGAGTTGTTGTTGTTAGACGTCGAGACGGGAGATGCCGAGTCCATGGGAACCCGGCATATGGCTTACGACTTCGTGCACCGCCTTGAAGTCGGAGTTTCGTCGTACGGCGTACCGTTTCTTGGAACGGCTCACGTTGCATCCGTAGCCGGCATGGGGCTCTTCATCGGCATGGACGACGTCTCTCTCGAATTGTGGTCGCCCGAACGCGGCGGGCCAGAGCGGCGTGTCTTGTTGCCGATTCGACGATCTCGATACAGCCGCGACGCGATTCGTTCTGCGCGAGAAGAGGCGTTGTCCCGCGTCTCCGGCGAGCATGCGGCCTTGGTCCGAGAGCGGTTCGACGGCGCGCTCGAGGACTTGCCCCCGCTGGCTCCGCCGGTACAGAGGATCGTGAGGATGGGCGAAGACGCGTGGATACAGCCCTTCGCTGCGGACACGGGAGTCGTCGAATGGATCGTCGTGCGCCCGCTCTCGGCGAGCGTGGTGGCCACTGCGGCCGTTGATCCGAGCATGAGACTCCTCGCCGGCTCGCGAGACGTGGCCGTGCTCCTGGGCGAGACGGAGGACCTCGGGGAGCAGTTTGTGCAGTTGCGACGGATCGTTCGAGAACCCGGCCGATGACCGGGCAGCCAGCAAGCGCATGGCCGCCGACGATCCGCATTTGCCCCTGACTCCCGGCGGCGCCGTGGTCGTCGTGGGCCTGGGCGCGATGGGCGGTTCCGTGGCCAAGGCTTGTGCCGCGAGGTGGCCGTCGATGCGCGTGCAAGGCGTCGACCCTTCGGCCGAGAACGCTCGGTTGGCGGCACGCGACGGCGTGGAGGTGGTCGGCGGGCTCGACCAGTGTCGTCTCGACGGCTCGGCCGTGGTGTATGCGGCTCCGCTCGACGTCACTGTTTCGCTCGTGGAGGCCGAGGTTGCGCACTGGAGCAGGGCGGCGGTCGCAACCGATGTGGCAAGCCTTAAGGTGCCCGTTCTGGCGGCGGCCGGGCGGGCTGGGGACGGGGTCGGCGCCGGGGACGGCCCGTTCGTGGGCGCCCACCCGATGTGCGGCTCCGAGGCGGGCGGCTACGGCGCCGCGCGGGCCGATCTGTTCGAGGGCGCGACGATCTGGCTTTGCCCAGGGCCGTGTTCCGAGGACGCGCTGCCCAGGGCGGAGTCGTTCTGGCGGGCGCTCGGAGGCCGTCCTCGCGTCGCCGATCCCGAACGGCACGACCGACTGATGTCCCGGGCCAGCCATCTGCCCCAGCTCGTCTCGTGGGCGCTGGGCAGCGTGCTGGCGGAGGACGGCGTGACGCGCGCAGACTTGGGTCCGGGCGGCCGCGACATGACCCGGCTAGCAGCCTCCTCGCCCGAGATGTGGCTGCCCTTGCTCGAGGCGGCCGCGGCCGACGACGCCCAAGCGCTTCGGCGGCTCGAACGAGCGGTGGCGGGGCTCCGCCGGGCGTTGGAGCGCAAGGACTCGGCCGCGTTGCACAAGATGATTCGGGAGGCGCGGCGGTGGGCGGCCGGGCATGGCGAGACGCCGCGATCCTAGGGGGCGGTGCATGGGCAGCCGCACGGGGCTGATCGCGAGCGGCGTAATGGCCCCGGTGCGGTCCCCTTACGCAGACGGCGGCGCATGACGGGCCGCACGGGGCTGATCGCAAGCGGCGCAATGCCCCGGGTGCGGCCCCGCTGCGCAGACGGCAGCGCATGAGCGGCCGAACGGAGCTGATCGCAAGGGCGCCGGGCGACAAGTCGGTGAGCCAGCGGGCGCTGATCCTGGGCTCGATGGCGGAAGGCGAGAGCCGGGTTCGGGGGTTGCTTCGGAGCGCCGACCCGCTCGCCACGGGCCGCGCCGTTCGCGCCCTGGGGGTCGAGGTGACCGGTCTGGAGGGCGGCCCCGAGGAGGCCGTCCTGATTCGCAGCAGGGGCCGGCGCGCGTGGCGGCAACCGCCGGGCCCGCTCGACCTTTGCAACAGCGGCACGGGCGCGCGGCTCCTGGCCGGAGCGCTGGCTGCACAGCCCCTTTCCGTCGTGCTCGACGGGGACGCCTCGTTGCGCCGTCGGCCGATGGAGCGCATCGCGACGCCGCTGCGGCGGATGGGCGCGCGCGTGTCGTACATGGGAAAGCCCGGCCGACTGCCGATGCGGATCGAAGGCGGAACGTTGGCGGCGGCGGACTACGAAAGCCCGGTGGCGAGCGCGCAGGTCAAGAGCGCGGTTCTTCTGGCCGGCGTGGGCGCGGGCGTCGAGATCGAGGTGTCGGAGCCCCGGCGTTCGCGCGATCACACCGAGCGCATGTTGGAGGCCATGGGCGCGACGGTCCGCGAGGAGGAGCGGGACGGCCGGTGGTTCGTGCGGGCGGCGCCCCCGGACGGAGAGCTGGCCCCGCTGGACATGCAGGTCCCGGCGGACCCGTCGTCCGCGGCGTTCCTACTTGGCTTGGCCGCCTTGTCGGAGGGGCTGGCCGTCGTCGTGCCGGGCGTGGGCCTGAGCGAGACGCGCACCGGCTTCTTCCGCGTGCTGGAGCGGATGGGGGCCGAAGTGAAGGTGTCCCGCAGGGGATCGGAAGGGGGCGAGGCGGTGGGCGACGTTCGGGTGGCGGGGCAGGGAGGACTTCGGGCGGTGGACGTGGCGGGCAGCGAAGTGCCGGGGATGATCGACGAGATTCCGCTCCTGGCGGCGATGGCGGCGCGCGCCGAGGGCGTCACGCGGATCGCGGGCGCGGGCGAGCTGCGGGTGAAGGAGTCGGACCGCTTGGCCGCGCTGGCCGCCAATCTCCGGGAAGTCGGCGTGCCGGTGGAGGAACGGGCGGACGGGATCGAGGTCGAAGGCGTCCGGCGTCCGCTGTCGGGGCGCGTGCGCAGCTTCAGCGACCACCGCGTGGCCATGGCGTTCGGCGTTCTGGGCGCCACGCCGCGATGCGAGTTCGAGATCGACGATCCGGCGGTGGCCGGCGTCAGCTTCCCGGGCTTCTGGGACCTCCTGGCTCGGGCAAGCGAACGGGCCGATGCGGGCCGTCTTGTGTCGCTTGGCGGCTCCGGGCCCGGCGGAGGTGCCGCGGCCCGGTCGCCCGTCGCGGCGACGGCCGAAGGCGTTCCCGCCGCCGATCGTCAAATCCGTCACTCGGATCGAAGCGCCCGGCTCTCCCAGCCCAACCCGCAGTGCCCCGTCTGCGTTGTCGTCGCCATCGACGGTCCGGCGGGCGCGGGCAAGTCGACGACGGCGAGGGCGGTGGCCCGCAAGCTGGGCTTTCGGCACCTGGACTCGGGCGCGCTCTACCGCGCCGCGACCCACGCCCTGCTGGAGGCCGGCTGGACGGCCGAGAACGAGATCGCGCCGCGCGACGTTGCCGGCTTGCGCATCTCGGCTGGCTGGGACGGCGAAGCGATGCACGTCTGCCTGGACGGCCGTCGGCTTGCCGACGAGACGCTCCGGGCGGCGCCCGTCACCTCGCTGGTCTCGCAGGTCTCCGCGGCGCCCGCGGTCCGGGCCCGTCTGCTCGCCGTGCAGCGGGAAGCCGCGCAAGGACCCGGGCTGGTCGCGGACGGCCGCGACATGGGCACGGTGGTGTTCCCGCACGCGCAAGTGAAGGTCTTCCTGATCGCCGACGTGGACGAGAGAGCGCGACGCCGTCTGCTTCAGGACGGGATCGCGGTCCCCAGTCCGTCTCAGGTCGCCGAGCAGGCCGAGCGCTTGGCCGAGCGCGACCGCCTCGACGCCTCGCGGCAGGCGGCCCCTTTGGCGCAAGCGGCCGACGCCACGCCGCTCGACACGACGGCCATGGGTTTCGCCGCCCAGGTGGACGCCATCGCCGGCCTCGTGGAGGAGGCCGGCCTCGTCGGTGCGGCAGCCGCCGAGACTCCTCGCGTGCGCCACCAGTAGCCCGGACCCGTCCGGAAATCCGGTCTCGCCGGCGCAACCGGCGCCGAAGCCGCCTCGGCCCAGCCTGCGGCTACAGAATCGAGTCCAGCGTCAGGTGCACGCGGAACCCCGGATCGGGACCGTTGAGGCCGCGGGCGACGTCGAAGCGCACCAGTCCGTCCAGGAGGCTGACCCCGAGGCCGACGCCGTAGAGCAGGTCGCCGGCGTCGAAGTCCGAGCGCGCGCCCGCCCAGGCCGCGTCGGCGAAGACCGCGCCCGCCACCGCGTGATACGTGCGGGCCACTTCCAGTCTTCCCCGAAGGAACGATCCGCCCGAAGCCGCCCCGCGCGGCTGGCCTCGGATCGTCGGCGGGCCGCCCACCACGAAGCGGCGCTGGACCGGCGCCCGTCCCCAGGTCGTGCCGCCGCCCGCCTCGACGCCGAGCCGCCATGCGCTCCACTCGCCGCCCGACAGCGGCACGGCCACCCGCGCCACGGCGCTTGCGTCGGCGTACCGGGCGCTCCCGTCTCCACCCTCGGCCGCGCTCCGCCACGCGGCGGCCCGCACCTGCACTTCCAGTCCAATCTGCGCCGCCGTGGGATCGCCTCCCCACCACGGCGCCAGCCGCAGGTCCGCGCCCGCCTCGTCCACTTCGTCCGCCGCCGGGTTGGGCCGAAACGTCCACCCGTCACGAAACGCCGTGAACAGCGCGAAGTCCGTCTCCGTCGCGACCGCCCAGTGGCGCTCCGCGTACGCGCGCGCCGCAAACCAGTCGCGCTCCATCGACGGAGGCCGCCACGTCAGCGCGACGCCGCCCGCGCGGTAGTAGTCGCCTTCGTCCCGGCCCCGGAAGAGGGCGTTCATGGAGTTGCGCAGGCCGAAGTAGTCTCCCTCCCTGTCGGTGGCGCGCAGCTCGTAGTGGAGATCGAGCGACAGCCTTCGCAGCACGGTCGAGCGCTCGATCCTCACCTGGACGTCGGGCCTCAGGTTCGCCAGTCCCATCACCCCCTCGGCCTCGACCGCGAACCGCCGGCCCAAGTCCGCCGAGAAGGAGCCGCCCGCGGCGAGTCCTTCCACGCGGTTGTAGCGGATCCCGCTTCCGCCGAGCCAGCCGAGCCCCGCCGACCACGGCGTCCGCTCGATCGGGCTGGCGGGCAGCTGCGCCAAGCTGCGCAGGTCGGCTTCCAGCTCGGCTTCCGACGCGAACCCGGCCGCTTCGTCCCAGATGGGGGGCGGCAGATGCGGGCTGTCGTCCACCCGGGATCGGTCCGAAGGCGCCATCAGCAGAGACTGGCGGGCGCGGGCGGCCTCTTCCGACCCGTCCACGGGCTCGTAGGCCGTTCCGTCCTCCGCCAGCAGCTCCCCGATGAACCGCATCGCCTCGGCCCGGCTTGCGAAGTGCACCTCCTCGAGCCCGCTCCCCGCGCCGCCCGCGGCCGCCGCCTCGTCCCCCATGTCCTCCTCCGCCGCCATGTCCGCCTCCGTCGTCACCGACTCCATCCGGTAGGACATGTCCATGACGACCGGAAACTTGAGCACGCCCGCCGCCGCTTCCCCTTCGATTCTCATGCTGCGGGGCAACCACACGTCGAAGTTCCAAAGCCCGTAGTCCACCGCGATCAACTGGAGATCGAAGGTCCACGGCTTGAACGCGCCGGGAACGAAGCGAAACGTGCCCTCGTCCTCTTCCCGCTGCAGCTCGGGCACGTCGCGGACGGCGTCGAAGCGGCGGCTCAGGCCGTAGACGGCCCTCACCAGCGCGCCGGACTCCGGTTCGATCCACAGAACGCCGGCGATTCGATGGACGTCGGCTTCGCGAGGCAGCACGTCGAGCCGTACCACCGA
Source organism: Longimicrobiales bacterium (assembly GCA_965242735.1). Classification (GTDB taxonomy): domain Bacteria; phylum Gemmatimonadota; class Gemmatimonadetes; order Longimicrobiales; family Gaopeijiaceae. The sequence goes on from OZ251497.1 coordinate 1,356,649, forward strand.
CAGACTGCGCCCGTCGGGGAGCGACAGCGTCAGCGTGTCTCCGCTGCGGAACTGGTAGTGCTCGCTTGCGCGCGCGGCCAGCGGGTGCTCGACCCAGAAGGCGTTGTCGGTCTCGTCGTCGCCCAGGTCGTCGGTGTCCGTGCGGAAGAAGTATTCGTCGTCGCCGTCTTCGCCCCCGATGCCGAACGAGAGCCGGTCGCCGCCGGGCTCGAACGGCCGGTCGAAGGGCAGGTCGTCCAGCCAGTCCAGGTCGCCCTCGCGCATGGCGATGGCGCGGCCCGGATAGCGCGTGCGGTTGCCCAGCACCTGCACGATGGGATCGTGGTCGCGGTCCCAGAAGGCCCTCAGGGCCGCCTCGCTGCGGTACAGCACGCGATCCTTGAGCGGCGTGCGAAGCGACGCGGCGATGCGTTGCTTGATCAGCGCCGTGTAGCGCACGACGGATTCGTCCAGCGACCGCCAGTTGGCTGCGGCGGCCGCGTGAAGCCGCCGAGCGGCGGGGTCGAGGAAGGCCGTCGAGTCGTGCAACGCCGTGGAGTCGGCGGTGCGGGCGCGATCCGCCATTGCCGCGTTCGACTGGGCGGCCGCGCCGGGAAGTCCAGGTCCCGCCAGGAGAGCGGCGGCGACCGCCAGGAGAGATGCGGCCCAGCCTCGCATCGTCGAGAGGCGCGCAAGCCGCCCCGGCGCCGCCGAGGGCCGCGCCACGCGATCCCTTGGCCGCTTTCGACGAGCCTCGATGTGTCGGTGAATCGGACAATACGCGCACATTTCGGCCCGCCTGTGCTGGATTTTCGGACGCCGTCCCGGCATCGTCACGAGCCCGCGCCGCCTCTGCGCCTGTCCGGCGCGCCGCGCACGAACCGCGCCTCGCGAAACTCGTCCCAGTCCAGGTAGCGCCAAGCGCTCGGATCGTCCGCAGGCTCACCGTCCGGGAGCACGAACACGCCGCGGCTGTCCCAGTCCACGTCGCCCGATCCCTCCAGCTCGAAGGCCCGGCCGTCCGCCAGCGTCACGACGGCGCCCGCGACGGCCCGCTCGATCCGCGCGACCTGGCCGAACTCGATGGAGAACTTCACGCCCCGCGACTCCCCGTGCAGGAGTTCCCAGGACCATTCGTGCTCGGCGTCCCACCGCAGCAGGCCCGAGAGCGTGTCGCCGTCCTGGGTCTCGACCGTCCCCGCCAAGCGCCAGGCGCTCTCGAAGTCCCCGTGCGCCGCAGGTCTCGCCGGCGGCTCCAGGCGCAGCGCGTCGAATTCTTCCCACTCCACCTCCACCATGCCCAACGCCGCATCGAAGATCCGCACGCCCCGGTTGCGCCGGTCCACGTCGTTCGATCCCGAGAGCGCAAGCGCGTCGCCCGAAGCGAGCTCGACCCAGGCCTCCCCGCCGCGTTGCTCGATGCGCCCGATGTCGTCGAACCGGATTTCCCTGTCCTTTCGCTCTTCGTCCGTCCCGTCCAACACTTCCGACCCCAGGACTTCGTCCGAATCCCATGCGACGTAGCCCGTGAAGGAACGCCCGAAGCGGTCGTCCACCGTGCCATGCAGCCTGCGCGCGCGCGCCGTGGCAGCCGCGGGCGGCGAGAAGAATTCGACGCGGCGCAAGTCGGCCCAGGCGACGTCCCGTTCGCCTGCCCGCCGGTCGAAGACGGTGAGCGCGCCGCGCGTCCCGGTCGGCCGCCGAATGCGCACGACCGGACCGTCAAGACCGCCGTCGGCCCCACGCAGCTTCAGCGCGGCATGGCCGTCCGCGAGCGCCTCGACCTCGGCCAGCCTGCCGAACCGGACGCCTGCCCGGCTCGCGAGCGGAAAGTCCGGGTCCTCTTCGTCCCAGGAGACGCGATGCCCCTTGACCACGATCGCGCGCACCGGCGGCGTGCCTCCAGTGGCCGCCAGCCAAGCCTGGTAGAACTCCGGCGCGACGATCCGGTCGCCCTCCAGAAAGTCCATCCATCCGGCGCCGTCGGGTCCATCCCGGCCGTGCCAGACGACGAAGCCCTCGTACCGCTCGCCGTCCGCCGTGTGGACCCGCCCCCAAAGCCGGCCCTGGTCCAACTCGTGCGTGGGTAGCGGCTCGGCGTCCATGTCGGGCTCCTGCGCGGCGGCGGCGGGGGCCCATGCGGCCAGCGTGAGTGCGGACCGGACGAGCAGAGAGCGGAATCGGCGTGGTAGGCTGGCCATGGGCGGACGGACCAAGGGCGATGAGCGGCGGGCGGATGAAGGGCGACGAACGCTGGGGGACGGAGCGGCGAACGGCGCGCAAGACGAACGCCGAGGGGCCTCTGGTCACTTACGTCGGGGCCGCCTGCACAGTTTCGGCGTTCGGGGGGTGCGACATGGCGCCGCGCCATGCCCGACCGCGCCGCGATCTCCGCGCGGGCCGGTACGTCCTCGACATCGACGGGCATAGTCGCCAGCTTGCCAGAGCGACGGCCCATCGCATAGCATCCGATGCATGCTCGCACGCGCGAGCCGGACAGGGGGGGGGCTCGGGGCTCTGGACGCTGGCCCCGCGCCCGGCCGTGCTGAAGCGTGCTCGAGGCGTGCGGGCCGGACAGCGGGCCGGCCGGTGCACGACCAAGTCGCGACGGGAAGGCAAGGGACATGTACGCAAAGACGACTTTGCGGCGGATCGGTGAGGATGCGGGCCGCGACAGGGCAATCCGCGCCGTCCGGGCTCGCTGGCCGGGCCTTGGGCTGCCGATTGCGGCCGGCCTTGCCACGTTGGCGGCGTGCGGGCCGGGCGCCGTCGGCGTGGGGACGGGCTCCTTTGCGGACGGAACTTGCGTCATTCCCGAGATCGAGGCCCGCGACGGCAGCCTGCGCATCGAGCACGAGACGCGGCTGGGCGGGGAGGGCGACGGTCCGGGCCTGCTGACCGACGTGAGCGGCATGACGAACGCCGTCCGCGACGGCCAGGGCCGCTACTGGCTCGGGCAGGGCGACGCCGTGGCGGTGTTCGGTGCGGACGGAGCGTACGTCGGCGCGGTGGGCCGGCGGGGCCAAGGACCGTTGGAATTCTTCCGGACTTGGCCGTTCCACGTCGACGCCATGAAACGCGTCCACGTGCTGGACCCCGCCAACCTGCGCGTGACGCTGGTGCACGAAGACCTTGCCACGGCGACGCAAGTCTCCCTTCCGGTCCCGGCCTTCAGGATGAAGGCGTTGGACGACGGGCTGCGCTACGTCTTCGCCGGTTGGGTGCCTACGGGCGACCATGCGGGCCAGCCCGTTCACGTGGTGGAGGACGGGCAGGTCGTGGCGTCCTTCGGCACGGAGCCGGGCGACATGTCGGTGCCGCCGCTGGACGCAATGACGGCCCAGTGGAAGATTCTGGCCATAGACGATTCCGGCGCCGTGTTCGTCGGAGCCGACCGCGAGTACTTCGTGGAAGCATGGGCGGAGGACGGGCGGCGGCTCGGGCGGCTCCGAGGCCCTGCCATGGACAACGGACCGCGGCGCCCTGGATGGAGCGACGACAATCCGCCCCCGCACCGGGTTCGCGACATTCGCGTGGGGCGCGACGGCCTGCTCTGGATGATCTTGGAATACCGGCGGCCCGATTGGAGAGAAGGCGTCGTCGAGCGCGTCGGCGCGGACGGCTCGGTCGCGCTCACCGTGCCCAGCTACGACGACCAGAAGATATATCGCTACCGCATCGACGTCATCGACTTGGCGGCGTGCAACGCGATTGCGTCGCAGTGGGTGGCCGACGCCAACATCATCGGATACTTCGTGATCGGCGGGGACGGCCGAGCGACGGTGACGGAACTCCTGTACGGCGACGCGGGCGACCCGCTCGTCGGCGTCCGAAGCATCGCCTTGGCTCGCTGACGGCTCACGTCGGCTCGCCCATGGACCGTGTCGCTCTTCGTCCAGGGACGACTTCAATGGCCAGGAGATCCTCTGCCGAAACGGAACGCCCCACTATGGTCTTCACAGAAATACCTTTGTGTTTGGTGATGCTCGAATGCATTCCTGTGTCTGTTCGCGTGCGCTCCTTGTCGAATCTGGCGCTGTCCTTCTCAGCCAGGAGAATGTAGCGAAGAGAAATCGGCATCTTCAGCTCGGATTCGCATTCGCAAATCGATTGAAGATATTTTGCTACAGGAATCGACCGGCGCAACTGTTCCTCGGCGCCCACCGCATTCGAAAGAGATTTTTTCATTTCGATGAGTACGATCCATGTTTGTTGATCACCGTTGATCGCCAAGAGATAGTCGCAAATCTTTCTCCGTTTGCCATCCTTGATGCCTTTCAGATGTTGCAAACGGCCGATGCGAACAACGGTACATGACGGCGTCAATCCGTCAATTCGGACGTTCATCTCAGCGTCGCACTCTCGCAACAACAGTTCGCCTTGTCTTTCATCGGGAGACTCCCACAAGTCGTCGCGGACGACGACACGAAGCAAACTGGCAAGCGTTGATGTCTCCGTCATTTATTCTGATTTCGTGGCTCGCACAGCAGCTGCCAGTGTTCTCGACGTCCGATTAATGTCGTCGATCGTGTCGTCGAAGGTCGGCATGTTGATTCCAAATTCATCCACGGCTGCTGGAAGCAATTGGTTCTTTTCTGCCACGTAAGCGCGCACGGATGACGCTTTCAGGCAATCTGCGGCCACGTACTGCAGATCGTTCATAGTGTCGTCGTCTTGCTTAATGTGACTCAGCATGATCAGATTGTTGAGTTCCTTGACGACGTAATCGCTGTGAGTTGTGATCAATACCCTGATTCCCGCGTGCACGAACCGGGCGAGCATCCGTGCGAGGAATATCTGATTTCGCGTGTCCAAATGACTTTCGGGCTCATCGATGATCAACAAGTCGTTCTTGGTTGCTTGGTGACGAAGATAAAAATACAGATCTGTCAGACCGCGAGCCGAAGACGATGCGAGATGTAATGGAATGTCGAATCGTCTTTTTCCGCGAGTCTTGGAACGAAATGCAATGACGTCTCGCGATGCTTTATAATAACCCCCCATGATGTCTTTGATGTCTTCGAACAGTTTGTCGTTTGCGAGTGGGCCTTTGTTTTTTTGCAAGTCATATATGCTTCTTGTATAATCAATATTGTCCTTGATCGGTTGTGCGTATCGGCTGGTAGTTTTGTCGATCAACAAATATGGATCTCGGCTGGATCGATCTCTTTCGCTTCCTAGCTTTTGAAGAAAATCGACAAGCTGGCTTTTCGTAAAGTCGAGCTCCTTGTAGAACAGGGATATCCCGAAGCGCTCGGCCGAGACAATGAAGGGGCGAGGAAAATCGGAGCAAAGAAACCGAAACAAGCATCTTCGAACATTTGCGAGAAGATTGTGGAAGGAGATGCGGTGGAATGCTGGGTGCTCAATGTCCGTAGCCAAGACGAGAGCCTGGCCATCGTAGTGCATCGAAATCCTTCGATGGGAGCGAGCCGGAAATCCTGCTGTGCAAGGCTGCGAGACGACTTCTCCCGAATCGAAATCGACAGACATTCGGGCGTCTTCAAAGGCTTCCGACGTGGAACTGAAGACTGTGGGCAAGGTCATCTCCGAGAAACCGCGGGCGAACATGTCGACGGTCTGATGGCGTGCCTCGGCCAGTTGCTTGGGCGTCATGGGCAGGCTGGCACGACCCGAAGCCGCGAGCGTCTCTGCGATGAGGTGCAGGGGCAAGCGCGACAGCGGATTATCGGGGTCGGTGGCCGGCGCAGCGTGGACGGCATCCGAAAAGGGCCAAGCCTGCAAGTGCTTGAGGAAGCCGTAGAGCGCATAGACGAGATAAGTCTTCCCCGTATTGTTGCGACCGGCAACGATCGTGAGATCGCCCAAGGCGATTTCGGCGTGGTCGACAGGACCGATGTTTTCGAAGCGAAACGTCATGGGCGCCATGCGCGGGGCAAGAGGTCGGAGGGGGGGTGACGGCCGAGTGGTTGATTATGGGCAGGAGGGCAACGCGTGTCAAGGCGGCGTTGCCGGGGGCGGCCGAACCGGATCGGCTTGCGCGGGGGGATCAACGCTTGCCCGAAAGGGATGGCAGGCGGAGCCCCGTCCCCCCGCGGCCGGCCGTCAGTGCCCGTGGCCCAGCGGTGCGAAGGACTTCTGCCATCCGATCATCAGGGTCCAGTCGGTCTGGAGCTGGGGTCCGTCGAGGTTCTGGTAGAGGGGCAAGGTCCACTCCGCCGCGATTCGGTGGCCCTTCAGCGGTCCGTCGGGGAAGTAGACGTTGAGGCCGACCGGCAGATCGACGCGCGTGGCGCCGCGGAGGTCGGCCCTCACGGTGGGAGCCATCATCGGGTTGCCGTAGGCGGCGTCGGCGCCGGAGTAGTTGCCGAAGCGTTGCGCCAGGACGCGGAGCGACAGGCTGATCTGGTCCGACGGCCTCGCCGCGAACCAGCCCGTGGCCTCGGCGCCGTGTCCCTTGCGGTACCCTCGGGCGTTTTCGCCCAGGCGGAAGAGGCCCGACGCTTGGAGGCCCCACGACGTGCGCTCTCCCATTCCCAGCACCGTGAGGCCGGGCTTGGCGTCCCACGTGCCGGAGCCGAGCTGCATGGGATAGGGCATCTGGACGGCCCGGCCCATGCTCATGGGATTGGGCCCGGTCTCCTCGACGGAACCGGCGGGAATGCCGACGCCGAGGTTCAGGTGCGCGCGAACCGACCCGGCGCCCTTCAGCCGCACCATGGCCGTGACGGCGGCGTCGCCGAGGCCGGAGGAGCTGGCGTCGAAGCTGCCGCCCGCCCGCGTGACGTGGCTCATCGACCGGCGGGTCCAGTTCAGCATGGCCATGAGGGTCAGCGCGTCGCTGGGGGCGTACATGAGGCCCGCCATGTGCATGTCCATGGTCATTTCGGTCGGCGAGACCATGAAGCTCGCCAGCACGTCTTGGGCGGAGAGTTCGTCCGTGCCGGTCCGGTTGCCCGCCATCGTCATGCGCATGAGCCGGTAGGAGACCATGAACTCGCCCTTGGAATGCGTGTGCTCCGCCATGACGCCGATGGGAGCGTGCCCGTCGGGCCGGGAAGCGGTCCACTCGTACTGGGCCGCGCCGCGCTGGGCGGAGCCGTGCAACGTTGCCAGAACGGCAACCGAAATCAGCGCGCCGGGGCGCGCGTTCGTCCTGAATTCCATTTTCCTTCGTCCTTGTCTGATGGGCTTTCGGCGCGAAGCGACTGGACTTGCGCGACCTGCTTGCGAAAGGGGCCGTCAGGACGAAGGAGGGGCGTTGGCGAGAGGCAGGAAGTAGGGAAGGAAACGGGACGGCGCGGGACGGGCGGAGGGCGCGGCCGTCCGCGTGACGCGGGTCCACAACCACTCGCGGTCCTTGCCTTCGGCGAGCGCCGGGGACGAGGGGCTTCCGGCGGTCGGGCACCAGCCGTCGCAGGTGCAAGACGGGTCGCTGTCGTCGCGGTGGCCGTCGTCGGGTGCCTGGGGAGATGTGTCGGCGTGGTGGTGTCCCTCGGGCGCCTGGGAGGAAGCGTGGGCGTGCCGCCCGGTTGGTGCGGTCCCGCGGTGCGCTTCGTGGCCGCCGCGGGCGCCTGCGTTTCCGGCGTGGTGGTGGCACCCGAACATGGCGGCCCCGGGCGCCGTCGCCGGCACGACGAGCAACGCCGCAACGGCCACCGCCAAGCGCCACCCCGTCAGGGTCGCCACCCGGCGAGTCTTCGGCGCACGCTCCAGGGAGGCCCGCTGGCGGAGTCGCGTCCGGGCGCTCATGACGAACGGTGCGCGTCGCGGGGCGTGAAGGGGTCACGCCGGACAGTTGGGGTCCGCATGGTCATGACGAACAATATAGGTCGTTCGAAAATGGACACGCCCCGAGAGTCCCAATAGGTTGTCGCCTTCGTCCAGGTTGTTGGCTTCGGCCGCTCGTGTCCCTCAGGAGAATCTCAATGCCCGCCCGATCCATCGCTGTCGCTGCTGCCGCTCCCGCCGCTGCCCCTGCCTCCACGGCCGCTCCGGCGGCGGTAGCTCCTGCTGCCCGTGCCCCGCGCGCCCTGCGTGCCGCCCCTGTCGCCGCCCTTGCAGCCCCCGCCGCCGCGCTGGCCCGCGCAGCCGCCACAGCCCGCGCAGCCGCCCCGGCCCTGGCCGCCACCCTGGCCGCCACGACCCTCGCTGCCGCCCTCTGCCTCCTGCCGCCCCCGCCGCCCCTGGCCGCCCAGGAGGTGCCCGCCTCGGCGCTCGAGGCGATGAAGTTCCGCCATGTCGGGCCGGTGGGGAACCGGGTGACGTCGGTGGCGGGCGTGGCGGGCGATCCGCTGACGTACTACGCGGGCGCGGCGTCGGGCGGGCTGTGGAAGACGGAGGACGGGGGCGTCAACTGGCGGCCGGTCTTCGACGACCAGACGGTGCACGCGATAGGGGAAGTCGCGGTCGCGCCGTCGGACCCCAACATCGTCTGGGCGGGGACGGGCGAGCCCTTCATCCGCTCCAACGTCTCCATCGGCAACGGGGTCTGGAAGTCGGTGGACGCCGGCGAGACGTGGACGCACATGGGCCTGGACGGCACCGGGAGGATCAGCCGCGTCGTGGTGCATCCGACGGACCCGGACATCGTGTACGCGGCGGCCGTCGGCCACGGCTACGCGCCGCAGCCCGAGCGCGGCGTCTACCGGACGCTCGACGGCGGCGCCACCTGGGAGCACGTCCTCTTCGTGGACGAGGAGACCGGCGCCAGCGACCTGGTCATGGACCCGTCCAACCCGCGCACTCTCTTCGCCGGGACGTGGCAGATCGCCATCCGCACCTGGACGCGCACTTCGGGCGGCCCCGGCAGCGCCGTTCACGTGTCCCGCGACGCCGGCGCCACGTGGACCCGGCTGGAAGGCCATGGCCTGCCCACCCGCGAGATCGGCAAGATCGCGCTGTGCATGAGCGCCGCCGACCCGGACCGCGTCTACGCCCTCATCGAGACCGGCGACGGGGTGCCCTGGGAGGGCGGCGACACGGACGGGGGCGAGCTCTGGCGCTCCGACGACGGCGGCCGCCAGTGGGCCCTGACCAGCCACGACCGAGACCTCGCCGGCCGCACCGCCTACTACACCCGCTGCGAAGTCAACCCCGACGACGCCGACGAAGCCTACTTCCTGGCCGCCGCCTACAGCACCACGCTCGACGGCGGCGTCACGTCGTCCGCCGCGCCCTTCCTGCAGGGCCCGGTGTGGGACCATCACGACATGTGGATCGACCCCGAGAACGGCGACCGCCAGATCGTGGCCGGCGACGGCGGCATCGCCATCTCCCGCAACCGCGGCAAGACATGGTACCGCCAGCAGCTGCCGATTGCCCAGATGTACCATGTCACAGTGGACAACGCCGTCCCCTACAACGTCATGGGCAACCGCCAGGACGGGCCCTCCACGCGGGGACCGAGCAACAGCCGGACGGGCGGCCTCTTCCTGGGCGGCATTCCCAGGGGCATGTGGCACACCGTCGGCGGAGGCGAATCCGGGTTCGCCACGCCGGACCCGACCGACCCCAACATCGTCTGGTCCAGCGCGTCCGGGGCAGGGGGCGGCGGCGGCATCGTCTCGCGCTGGGACGCGCGCACCCGCCAGTACCGCGAAGTGGAGGTGTGGCCCGAGTCCACCATCGGCCAGCCCGCCGACAGCTTGCGCTACCGCTTTCAGTGGACTTTCCCGCTGCTCGTCTCCCCCCACGACAACAACACCGTCTACGTGACCAGCCAGCACGTGCACCGCACCACCAACGGCGGACAGAGCTGGGACGTGATCAGCCCGGACCTGACCACCAACAACCGGGCCAGGATGGGCATCAGCGGCGGTCTCACGCCCGACAACATCGGCGTCGAGTACTGCTGCGTCATCTACGCCTTCGACGAGTCGCCCCTGGAGCCCGGCGTCTTCTGGGCCGGCACCAACGACGGGCTGATGCACGTCAGCCGCGACGGCGGCGCCACGTGGACCAACGTCACCGACAACCTTCCCGACCTGCCGCCCGACGGCGTGGTGCGCGGCATCGACGCCTCGCGCCACGCGCCCGGCAAGGCGTACATGGTCGTCGAGCACCACCAAGTCGGCGGATTCGACGCGCATGCCTACCGCACCGACGACTACGGCGCAAGCTGGACCAAGATCGTGGACGGCATCGACGACGGCGTGCTGAGCTACACGCGCAGCATCCACGAGGACCCCGTGCGCCCCGGCCTGCTCTATCTGGGCACCGAGGCGTCGCTGTACGTGTCGTTCGACGACGGCGGCCGCTGGCAGTCGCTGCATACCAACATGCCCCACACGCCCATGTACGGTCTCGTCGTGCAGGAGCACTTCAACGACCTCGTGATCGGCACCTACGGCCGCGGCTTCTGGATCCTCGACGACGTGACGCCGTTGCAGCAGCTCACCGCCGAAGTCGCGAGCCGCGCCGCCCATCTCTTCGCCCCGAGGCCCGCCTACCGCTTCCGCCCCGTGTCGGAGCCCTTCGCCATGTTCGACGACCAGTCCGACGGCGAGAACCCGCCCTACGGCGCCTCGATCAACTATTGGCTGGCCGAGGAGACCGAGGACAGCGTCAAGATCGAGATCGCCAACGCCGCAGGTGAGGTGGTCCGCACGCTCAACGGCAGCGGCCAGGCTGGCGTGAACCGCGTCTGGTGGGACCTCAACGGCGAGCCCGCCACCGAGATCAAGCTGCGCACCAAGCCTCTCCACGCCGACGACATCGACTTGGGTCCCGAGCGCTGGCGTCCCCTTCCGGGCGTGCTGGGCGGCCCCGGCCAAGGCGCGGCGGTGATCCTCCAGCCGCCGGGAGAGTACACGGTCGCGCTCAAGTTCGTCGGTGCGGGCAGCGAGGACTCGGACGGCGAAGACGGGGCTTCCGGCGAGGAGTCCGCGGGCGGCCAACCCGCCGCCGGCCAGCAGTCGAACCCGCCGGGCTTGGTTCAGACCCTGGAAGTTCGCAAGGACCCGCACTCCGAAGGCACGCTCGCCGACATCCGGTCCCAGCAGTCCATGCTGGAAGCCGTCCGCGCCGACTACGAGACCGCCGCCGAGCTGGTCAACCGCGTGGAGTGGGTGCGGCGCCAGCTGCGCGACGCGAAGGCCGTGCTGGAGGACCGGGGCGACGAAGCCTCGCAGGCGCTGGCCGCGGTGGCCGACACGCTGGACCAGCAGCTGATCGAGGCCGAGCAGGGCCTCTTCCAGATGCGGTCGACCGGCACGGGCCAGGACGGCATCCGCTACCCGACTCGCCTGATCGAGCGTCTGGGCTACCTCTTCACCACCGTGTCGGTGGGCGACTTCCCGCCGACGGACCAGCAGGGCGAGGTCCACGTCGTGCTCCAGGAACGCCTGGCGCGCATCCGCGACGAGCTGGAGGCCCTGCTGGACGAAGAGCTGGCGGAATTCAACCGGCGGGTGCAGGCGGCGGGGCTGCGGGTGATTTCGTGAGGCGAGAACGATGACCGAACGCAAGGACGCGGCCGAGCGGAGTTCCCAAGGCGGAATCTTCTCCGTCCATGGCTCTTCCTAGCGGCGGCGGCTCAGGGAGCGTGTGCGGACGGTCTGCCGCCGTCGTTTCCGTTTGCGGCGGAGGCGGGCGCAGTAGCGGCGTTCTCCGACGTCTTCGAAGTTGTGGACACGGTGGCCCTGGAGGAAAGGGACGACGTGATCATTGCCAATCCTACCGTGACGTTCGACGGCGAGCACTTGGTGATGAGCGACATGTACGCCTTCCAAGCACGCGTGTACGCGACGAGCGGCGAGCTCTTGTGGGCAGGGGGGGCGCCAGGGAAGCGGGCCTGGGGAATTCGAGGGTCCGGTGATGGCCCAGCGCGATCGGGCAGGGCGGATCGTCGTGCTTGATCTGACTCTAGCGAGAGCGACCACCTTCGACTTGGTTGCCGGAACCGAGCCCGAAGTCGTCGACATCCCGTTCGTCATGACGGACCAGTGGGACCTGGCTGATGGACGGAAACTTGTGGCCGGAACTCATCTCTCGTCGGAGTCGGCGGACAGATCGCAACCTCTCGTATCGCAACCTCTCTTGCATGGAAGGCGGAGACTTGGCAGTTCGGATACAGACCATGGGATGGGAAACGCGGGAATTCACATATTACCTGGCAATAATTGATCGGGAAGGAAATGCCAAAGCGCTGTTGAGCAACACGCCGCGACTTTTCGTCGTCGGCAATGACTTGTTCTATTTCCAAAACCCCGACCACATGGAGCCGAACCAGTGGATCGTAGCGCGTCTCCGGGGTGGGGTGTGAGCTTGTCCTCGTATTGAAGAATTCCTGACGGCAACCAGCCTGGAAGAGCGGCAAGTGAAGTTGCCCGGTTTGGTGGACGGGTAAGCGGCCGACGCGCCTCGGACCGACGCGCTCGCCCCAGGCCTTGAGGTCGGCGTAAGATGCGCGGCCGGCCGTACGTCCGCCGGCTCGCTTCCCAGCTGCGGCGTACGAAGACGCGGTTTGCATGCCCCGAACGGAAGGCGCCGGGGAGAGCGAGCGGGCAAGAGGGCGCCCTGGCGCTCCCCGGGCAGTGCGGGCATGCGGGTCGGGCGGCTACTCCGTTCAGGGCCTGTCGGCATCCTTCTGCCGATGGCGGCGCTCGTAAAGCGCGGGCGAATCGTAGCCGAGGGCGGAATGGCGGCGACGCGGATTGTAGAAGTGCTCGATGAAGTCGCCGATGGCCGACCGTGCGGCGGCTGGGCTTGCAAACCGGCACCGGGAGAGCAACTCCCGATTCAGCGTGGCGAAGAAGCTCTCGCACATGGCGTTGTCGTAGGGGGAGCCTGTTTCGCCCGTCGACGCACGGACGTGCGCGGCCCGGCATTGGTCGCCGAAGGCGCGGGACGTGTATTGGCTTCCGCGATCAGAGTGGTGGACGACGCCCGCAGGTCGCCGAAGGGCGACGGCCAGGGCGAGGGCCCTCTCCACGAGTTCGGATCGAGCGTGCGTCTCGGCCGCCCAGCCGACGATCATCCGACTCCAGGCGTCCAGGACCACGGCTAGGTACACCCGCCCGGCTCGCGTCCAAATCTGAGCGATGTCGGCAAGCCAGAGTTCGTCGCGACCGGAGACACGAAAATCTCGCTTGACTAAGTCCGGGGCAGAGCGGAGAGCCGTGCTCCGGCGTGGTGCGGCCGTCTTGCTACGGGCGTGGTTGGCTCCGCTGATGCCCAGTTCCTGCATGAGCCGGGCGATACGCTTCGGCGACACCCTCTCGCCTTGGCTCGCCAGGTCGGCGTGGATGCGCCGTCGCCCGTACGTCCGTCGGCTGTTCTCCCAGCTGACGGACACTTTGCGCCGTAGAACCGCGTCTCGTCTCGCCCGGTCGGATGGCGGTCGGCTCAGCCAAGCGTAGAAGCCGCTCGACGAGCAGCCCAGCACACGGCACATGGCGCGAACCGGAAGAACGTCGCTGTGGGCCCTGACGAATGCGAACCCGTCCCTTGCGGCGGCGAGTCGATTCGCCTGACGCCAGCGCCTAGCTGCCAGGAGAATGTCGCGTTCAAGGCGGACTCGACGGAGTTCCCGTCGCAACGAGCGCAGATCGGTTCGTCGGTCCGCTTCACCGTCTCCGAGTTGACAGCCGCCGTCGAGTTCGGCCCGGAGCAGCCATTCGCGGAGCGTCTCCGCCGACGGCTCGAGATGGCGGGCCAGAGCCTCGGGCGACAACCCCGAGCGACGCGCCAGTGCGACGATCTCCGCACGATACTCCGTCGTGTACCGGATGTGTTCCTGCATCGTGGACCCGCTCCCTTCGTCACGTTGGTGGATGTGTCCACGATAGCGGGGCCATTCCACTTCAATGAGGCCCCGGCGGGGAGGCCGGGGAAGGGTGGCTGGATGGGACGCTCTCCCCGCGAGGCCTACAGGCTTCAATGAGGCCCCGGCGGGGAGGCCGGGGAAGGGAACACCTTGCCTTCCCACACGCCGCCGAGCCCGGGTCCGCTTCAATGAGGCCCCGGCGGGGAGGCCGGGGAAGGGACCGATGAGCGGCCGGCCGATGAACCGCTGCCCGTGGTGGCTTCAATGAGGCCCCGGCGGGGAGGCCGGGGAAGGGACGGCGCCTCCGGCGTCGGTCACGCGGGCGGTGAAGTTGGCTTCAATGAGGCCCCGGCGGGGAGGCCGGGGAAGGGGCCGTACACCGACACGTTCGGCAACCGCGTGCACCAGTTGCTTCAATGAGGCCCCGGCGGGGAGGCCGGGGAAGGGAACCGAGACGCCCGAGAGGGCAAGGAGACGAAATGGGCTTCAATGAGGCCCCGGCGGGGAGGCCGGGGAAGGGACAGGCGTCCGCCGCTCCGGCGTCGGCGTGGAGCTCGCTTCAATGAGGCCCCGGCGGGGAGGCCGGGGAAGGGGTCAACAGTCGAAGGTAACACCGCGCGCGCTTCATCGGCTTCAATGAGGCCCCGGCGGGGAGGCCGGGGAAGGGCGGGCTCCGTGTCAGGAGAGGCGGGCTCCGTGTCAGGCTTCAATGAGGCCCCGGCGGGGAGGCCGGGGAAGGGTTCGAGCGCGCGGAGGCGGAGAAGGTGGTCGAGGCGCTTCAATGAGGCCCCGGCGGGGAGGCCGGGGAAGGGCATCGCCTGCGTTTTGCGGTCGACCCAGACGGCGTAGCTTCAATGAGGCCCCGGCGGGGAGGCCGGGGAAGGACCGAGACGCCCGAGAGGGCAAGGAGACAGACAGATGGCTTCAATGAGGCCCCGGCGGGGAGGCCGGGGAAGGTGGCGAACGGCCGGTGCCGCATGGTCCTGTCGTTCACGCTTCAATGAGGCCCCGGCGGGGAGGCCGGGGAAGGCACGCTGTCCCAGACGCCCCAGCCGCCCTTCACGGGATGCTTCAATGAGGCCCCGGCGGGGAGGCCGGGGAAGGGGCCTCCGCGCTCCCCTCCCAGTACCGCTTCTTGGAGCTTCAATGAGGCCCCGGCGGGGAGGCCGGGGAAGGGCTCGCGGCTGTCCCCGTCAGCTGGTACTCGGCGATCGCTTCAATGAGGCCCCGGCGGGGAGGCCGGGGAAGGCCAGAGCTCCCAGGTGTCGGCTCGGCGCCGGACGGCGCTTCAATGAGGCCCCGGCGGGGAGGCCGGGGAAGGCGCACGTCGAACTGCAACGTGCCGCGCCCCACGTTCGGCTTCAATGAGGCCCCGGCGGGGAGGCCGGGGAAGGTGCTTACTTTGCAGCAATCGAAAGCATGGTCAACGACGGCTTCAATGAGGCCCCGGCGGGGAGGCCGGGGAAGGACCCGGGATGGCCTGACCGAGAACTCGCTGGCTGCCATGCTTCAATGAGGCCCCGGCGGGGAGGCCGGGGAAGGTCCCCGCGCACCTCCGGGGCGCGGAAGACGCCGAGCGCGCTTCAATGAGGCCCCGGCGGGGAGGCCGGGGAAGGCAGCGTGAGGGCGTGCTTGAATGCGACGTCGCTCGGGCTTCAATGAGGCCCCGGCGGGGAGGCCGGGGAAGGACAGCGCCCGCACGAACTCGAGCATCTTGTCCATGACCGGCTTCAATGAGGCCCCGGCGGGGAGGCCGGGGAAGGCAAGGAAGGCGAGTGGGCGACGCTGGGGCAGTACGACAGCTTCAATACGCTGGACAGCTTCAATGAGGCCCCGGCGGGGAGGCCGGGGAAGGACACCCATTCCCAAGTCCTTCCGGGCCAAGGACTTCCGGCCCGCTTTGCGACTGATCCGCCGTGCGCGGCCAGCCGCGACCGTCGAACCATACATCCTCAGACCTGTGTTGTCAATCAACGTCGTTGCTCCAGCGGGGCGAAGGGCCGATTCGACCGGTGGCCGGGTTTTCGTCGGCGCCGGAGCGGTCGCGGGGGCGGCGGCGGGGCTGGGCGGCCTACACGACGGTGGCTTCGCGCTTGGGGGCATGGTAGCTCTTTCCTAGGCTTTCGACCAGGGGTTCCACGTTGTCTGCCGGTCCCATGTCGAGGATCAGCACGTGATCTTCCTTGGAGTCGATCAGGTCGGTCAGGCGGCTGGCCATCTCGGCCCTTCGCCTGCCGGTCAATCTGCACTGGAAGACCGAGAGCTGCAACCAGTGGCCGTAGCCCTTCATCGTCCCGAACACGCGCTGCCACCGCTTTGGGTCGGCGATGTCGTAGGCGACGACATATAGGCGTTCCCTGGCCATCCGCGCCTTACCTCGGCAGGAAGTGGGGGTAGGGCGAAATCTCGCCTTGGAGATGGCGGGCGAGGAGTCGCGCCTGGACTTCGATCACGCGCCGCATCGACACCCTGTAGCCGAAGACGGGATGCGTGGTCTCCCGGTCCATCCGGCGCTCGAACGCCTTCAGGAAGGTCTTCCGGCCGGCGGGCCTGAGAGAGCAGGCCGGACCGTTGAACACGAAGTCCGAGGTCCTGAGCTCGCCGTTGTTGATGACTTGGATCACGCAGGAATCCGCGACGATGGGACGAAACGGCTCCATCAAGTCCAGCGCCAGCGCGGGGCGGCCGTGCCGGGGCCGGTGGTACAGTCCAAGATACTGGTCGAGCCCGACAGCGGACACGGCCACGGCGAACGCCCGCGTCAGCACGGCGTAGGCCAGAGAGAGGCAGGCGTTCACGGGGTCGGTGGGTGGGCGGCGGTTCCTCGTCTCGAAGGAGAACGCCAGCTCGCCCGCCTTCGCCTCGGCCATCATCCGGCCGAAGTGGGCGAAGTAGATCGCCGCCGCTTCTCCTTCCATTCCCAGCAGCTCAGGCACGTCCTTCGCCGACAGCGCCTTGCGCGCGATTCGCTTCAGTCCCGCCAGCGCGACCGCCTTGTCCTCCGAGCCGCGCTCCGGCCGCCAGTTGCGGCGAAGCATCGTGCGGCTGTTGCGAACCTTGGCCTCCACCAGCGTGCGCGCGAAGTCGAGGCTACGCTTGGCGTTGAAGGCGGCCTTGTACTGCGCCTGCCGCACGTCCACGTTGCCATGGCCCGTGCCGAACGTGTGCCCCAGGAACCAAGCCCCCGTCGAGAACCAAGAGACGGGAATCTCGGCTCGCATCAGCGCGTGCAGCGCCGGGGTCGTCACGGACACCGGGCCGTAGACCGACAATTGAGAGACCTGGATCAGCGGCACTTCCAGCGCACCTTCCTCCGTTTCCACGAGCAGCGCGTCCCCTCGCTTGCGCACTCTCGCGCCCGGCGTCTGCACGTGCAGGGGAAGCGCCGGGTCGTCCGCCGGGTTCAGAGGACGCGGAGGAAGCCCCTTGCGAACAAAGTTGGTCTCGTCGGGCAGGCATATGCCGGCGAGCGAGCACTTCGGACACTTCCGGCTGTTCTCCAGGGGCGGCGGCCGGCGCTTGGCCGACGCCGCCATTCGAAGACCCGTGATCGCGTCGAGCGCCAGGGTCCGCAGTTCGTCGTCCAGCGCGATCCGAACCCGCTCCCTCGACCCGGCGTACCAGAGCGCGCCTTCCTCCACCCGGTAGCCGTGGTCCTCCAGGATCATCGCCTGCACGCAGATCTGCACGCGCTCCGGGTCGTAGGCCCCCGCCGCGACGTGCGGCCGCTTGCCCTTCTTGAAGTCCACGGGCGTGACGACCCCGTCCGCGGCTTCCACGACGTCCATCTTGGCAATGACCCCCAGGCGGTCGGACGACATCATCACCGAGCGCGCCTTGGCCCGGTCCTCGTCCAGATTGTCCGGCGCGGGCAACGTCCCGCCGCCCTCGTCGACGCGCTTGTGGACCCGCTCTCCCTGGGCCGTGTCCGCGCTGTCCGCCCATTCTCCCTCGACCCACTCCAGATAGGCCAGGCGCGGGCAGTAGACCCACTCGTTGACCATTCGAGCCGGCGTCAGCGGCAGGCCTCGCCCCGCAGGCGGAGGGGGGAGGGGAAGGGCGAGCTGGTTGTCTTTTCTTACCCCATGACGGCGGTCTCCGGGGTTTCTGACTCGGTATTCAGAGGCGATTGCCAGACCAGCGGACCGTAGGCGGACCGAAGGTGCCGTAGCCTCCTTGAGAAGAGCGCCGAATGGGCGATTCAAGCACCTGGCTGATGGACCAGGACCGGAACCATTCCGATCGACGCTTCAAGTCGTCTTCATCCTTGATCGATGCATGACTCATCAACGTCCTTGCTGCCTTGCTGGACGCGGGGTCAACCCACAACGGCCAGGAGTAGAGTCCGTTCTTCCATGTTCCACGGCATCCTTGCGTGCAGGTGCGGTCACGTCCTGCAAACACCGGATGCCATGCCATCGCCAAGATGGCAAGAGCTTCAGCTCCAGGATTGGTTACTTTATCTTCCTTTGATGGGTCGTCCGCACGCAACGCGTATACTCGGTCGTCCGTAATGTCCCACATCATGGAAGGCAACTTGCTGCCATATGTCCAAGGACCTTTGATTGCTTCCACAACATCTTGATATGATACGTGGTCGAGTATATCTCGAACAATCTTGAGAAACTTCATTTGCCCAGCCATGAAATACAAGTCGGTCGGTTTGGCCGCACCTTTGCCGTCGAGACTGCCTTCCGCCACGGCAGCTGCGGCGAACGCGTCTGCCGCGCGACACCGGCGGTGTTGCTCGGCGTAGAGACGCAGATCATCTCCCGACAATTTCAATTCATCAGCCTTGGGCATCTGGGAGCCGTCGGTCCGAGCGGGATTCATCGCGGTGCTCCGCCGCCACTCCGCAAAGACTTCCAATGCTCTGGTTGCGATGCGATCCAGCGTAAAGGCGCGATCCACGATGGCATGGGGAGTCACGTCGTCGCTCCACCACAGGCGCGGTTGCTCGGTGTCTTCGGCGAAAGCGACCTGCACGCCCAGCGCGGCGAAGAAGCCCAGCGGATTGGTGCCCTCCAGTCCAGCCAAGCGCGCTCCGTCCACGACCGTCACGAGGCTGCCGCGCCTTCCACGTTGCATGACGGTTCGGCGCTCTCTCTGTGATCCGCCAACCGCATGATGCTCTCCAGCCAAGCCAGTCCGTAGTATCCGTACCGTTCCACCAAGCGCCAAAAACGGTCGGCTACGCCGAGGGCAAGCGGAGTGTCGGCCAAATTCGTGTTCGCCTTCAAGATATGTCCATTGAAGGCGTACTCGAGTTCTTGCGGCTCGGAATCCGTCAAGATCGGCGGCAAGGGCCGTCCACATCCGTGGTGAGAACCAATCAAGTGGAGAACCAAGTCGGCGTCGTGGGCTGTCCGCAACGCATCTCCGTTCGATTCGGCCATCGCCAAGCTGGCAAACTCGTGTCGCATTCGTTGCGGATAACGGGAAACCCACTTCGCCGAGATCTGGACGGCGTTGCCGAGACCGTTTCCGCTCCGCCTTCCGTTCGGACGCCGAGAAACCCGCTTCGTCCCCGGCAACGACTTGGCCAGCGGTTCGTCGAGTTGCGCCAAGGAGACGGGGTCGCCGCCCGCCAGCTCCTCTTGAAAACGGTGGTCGAGCTTGCCCAGATCGTGAAGGCGTCCAGCAAGATGAAGATCGTCTGCGAGCTCCTGCGACAGCCCAAGGCGTTGCGCAAAGCGGGACGCACGCCGTGCGACGCCTTCCAGATGCGCCTCGAGCGTGCTTCCGGTTCCCTGGTGCGAACCGGACTCGTCGTAACTGTCCATCGTCCTGTCGTCGACTCGTCGCATCTTGCCACGCCGTTGCGTCAGAACGAAGTAGCTCTCTTCGGAGTTGTCTGCCACGGCAACCGGCGTAATCTCAAAACCATGCTTGAGAAGAAGTCGGGCAGCCTGGACACGCCATCCCGGTTGTCCGTTCGCATCGGCCAACTCGGCCAGCCATTTCTTGATACGCACGCGCCGAGGATCGACGGCCGTGGCCTCGTCGCTTGGCTTCGGCGGGGGGCCGAATCCGGCCGCGTCCGCCCCGTTCCTGGCGTCGGACGAGACGGCGCAGGAATCGAGACGCAGAACGGCCCGGCATCCAAGCGCGAGCTTCTCATAGCCTCCGAGTTGCGCTTGATCGCCGAGATCCTCGACCGGCTCTCGCGACGTGGGATCCCAGGTTCCGGCCCGCAGTCCGCCTCGGTCGGCGGGCACGACGATCACGTCGCCCGGCCGCACTTCACTAGCCTTCACCGTTTCCAGCTTCTTGCCTGCGGCAACCCAACGGTACGCCACTCGACTGGAATCAGAGCCCTCCGTGTCCCCGTCGTCGTTGGCTGCCGCGCCGTGGTCGGCAATTTCCACTTCGTCCCGGTCCGTCAACCACGCCTTGGCAGCGCCAACTGGCACCTGCAGGAATTCCGAGGAACGCGGCGGCACCA
This sequence comes from Longimicrobiales bacterium, assembly GCA_965242735.1. Lineage (GTDB taxonomy): Bacteria > Gemmatimonadota > Gemmatimonadetes > Longimicrobiales > Gaopeijiaceae. The sequence goes on from OZ251497.1 coordinate 1,376,802, forward strand.
GTTCAAGCACGTCTGCAGAACAATCTCTTCGCCAGACAATCGAGACGTCGGCGCTGGCGGTCTTCTCCATTCCGTGCAGGAACTGCTCCACCATCGGCTGCACGATCGGCTCCGGGCTGGTCTGAACCCAGGCGTCCATGTGCGTTCGCATTACGATGGGGGCCTTGTCTCTCGGAGCTTTCGCCTCTTCGGGGAAATCGGACAGCGCTTGCGGACCGACGTCGATGGGCAGCTTCCCCTTCCGCTGCTCGCTCGTGCCGTTGCCTTCGCTTCGGCGGCTCAACTCGTCCCACGTATGCCTAACCGCCTCGCCGTAGACGGGATCGGGCTTCTTCGACGCGACGACCGCCCTTGGGCCGACGATAATCGCTTGCGCGGGCTTTCCGGTCTGCGCGCAATGCTTTCCGCGGCGGTCCAATCGGCCGAATCTCTGCCGAAGGCTGTCGATCGCGGCGCATTCCGTGACGAGGGCGTCGAAGCTGAAGTCGGCGCCCACTTCGATGGCCTGGGTCGCGACTACGATGGCCACCTCGTCCCGAGACGTCTCGCGGTCGGGGTCCACGAGGGGCTTGACGGCCTCTAGCGTCTTCACGCGGTCCAAAGCGCGCATTCGGCCAGTGAGCAGGTGGACGTCGTACCCCACCTCTTGGAGAACTTCATGTGTCTCCCGCGCGACGCGAACGCGGTTGACGACCACGCCGATGCTCGACGGGCGATTCTCAATCTTTGGCGACGTCATCGACTTCACTAGCTGGAGTATCTTGGCTGGCATCAGCTTGTGGTTCTGCACCGATTCGAGCTTCGCTTCCTTCTTCGCGCAGACGCGGCGTCGCATCTCCTCGCATTCCTCAATGTCCGAGGCGGGCTCCAAGCGAAACGGGCGCTCCTTGGCCCTCGGTGTCGCGGACATTTCCACGACGACGAAGCGCCGAGGCAGCTTTCCCGGCTCGAAGGCCCCAAATTGTCCGAGCGTTTCCGCAAAGGGTGCGCTCAAATGCACTTCGTCCAGCACGACCAGGCAGTCGTTGCCCGCCAAGCCGGCGTGAACGGGGCGCATCCGCCGATTGACGCCGTACCCGCGAAACAGCAAACGCGATCCGAACTGGTCTACGGTGGAGACTACGACCCATGGCTGGTCGGGCTGCCGGGCCCACTCGTTGTCGATGGGAATGCCTCCGCGGAGCGCTGCCACGCCAAGCGCTTGGCCACCGTCGCTCAACGCCAGAAGAGGGTCGCGAACCCGGCTCAGCAGGGGCGTGGAAGCTTCCTGGAGACGCTCAGCGATGCGTTTCGCCCGGATGCATACTTGGTCGACGACAATCCGGCGGTCGATGACGAAGACGGTCCGCCGCGGAAAGCGTGCCGGACAAGCCGCCAACGCAAACACCGCGATGTCCAGCACGGCCGTCTTGCCGGTGCCCGTCGGGAGGTCGATCGTGGCAGGCCACTTGCCCTTCGAAAGCACCTCGCTCGCCAGCCGTCGCTGCCAGGGAAACGGGTCGCAGTCGTGGACGTCTCGGAAGAAGGCCGGGAAGTCGTCGGCCGTCAGGGATCGATCATTCATTCGACTTGTCTCGAAGCGGTCGCATCAATCCCAATCCAACGAATCGTCCCGCGCCCAGCATGAGCGGTCCCTGGACCGGGCGGTCGAAGGTCGCGACGGCGTGAACGAGCTGCCGGCGCACCGGTCCATGTCTGCCCGGTTGCCGAAAAGGAGGGAAGCTGGTCGCAGGCCTTGGTCCGACCACGAACGGCGCCAGCCCGACCTGCACTTCCGCTGGTTCGGGGAGATCGACATGGGTCGCGGCCTGTCGCACGAAGGCTTCGGCGGCCCGCCACGCCTTCGAAGCAGCAACGGAAGGCGCGCGACGCAACCGTCCCGGATGCTTGGGCAAGGCGATTGGCGTCACGGTCACCCATCGGCGCGAGGGGCCCGTCCAGTCGTCGGGCGACAACGATCGCAACGCGGTCGGCCCCAGCAGACGCCCCATGTCTATCGCACCCTGCCGGCCGAACGTCAGCCTGAGGGGGTACGACGACCGACCGGAATCAGCGCATAGGCGTTCCCATGCGCCGATGGCGCGATACAAGGCCCGGCGAGATGCTTGGTCGGCGCGGTCCGGCACGGAGACGGCCGCCCCGAGCAACCTGCCGTCAGCGTGCCGGTGGCCCGCGAACGGCAAGCCCAGGAATGCGACGTGCGGTTCCGCAGTCGGCGTGCCGTCGGCGGCGTGCCCGCTGAGTCCCTCGGGGATGGGCTCCTCGGCGTAGCGGAAGACGGCGGCGCGCAACGTCGTGGCGATGTCCACCACACGGGTCATCGGCGACACGCGCGATCCGGGGGCGAACTCGAACACGATCCACTCGCCGGCGGTGCTGGGCGAGCAAGCAGCAGGAGGCGCCGGCTCTCCGCCCACGCGATACCCGGCATCCGAGAAAGGCAAAGATCGAGGCGACACGCCTTGATGATGCTCGTACCGGCGTTCCAAGTCGGCAAGCTGTCCGGCGCGGACGCTGCGCAGCCTCGTCGCTCCGGTCGACGAGGGAACGAGGACAGCCTCCGGCGGTTCCGTCACGACACGACAAGACACGAGCGAGGACGAGTGGCCCAAGCGCGTGAGGCGGGTCAGCATCCCGTCGAGCGTGCTTCCCATGTCGGCCGCCAGCTCGCGTTGCCAAACGTAAGTGACTCTCGACTCGCCGCCGTCCTCGAAGTCGGTCAGTGTCACGGACGGAAAGAACCTCTCTCGCTTTTCTGAACGCGACTCCGGGAACATCTCCTTGGCCATGTCCGGACTCGTGTTCCCGACGGCGGACACCTGGTCGCGCACGTCCAGTTGCTTCGCCAAGCGTTGCTCGAGTTGCTTGATTTTGCGGGTCGTCTCGCCCCCGGCCGAGGCCCTCTCGCGCTGGAGTTGCCGCGTCAAGTCGGCCGTTCGGCCCGCTCGCCGTTCCTGCCATTTCCGGCTCACGACGGCCATGTCGTTCACAGGAACGAAGTGCGACACGACTCTGCGCCGGGCGGCCGTCGCATCGGCGGCTATGTCCGGCGGCCCCAATTCCTCCAACCATTCGAGCACGGTGCGCTCCGCCGAACTAGGTTCGTCCGCGTCGGCCCACGTCGCCACCAAGGCCGAGAACAGCCGTGCCGGATGCGGTGGCCATTCCGGCTTGCGCCGGTCGTTGTGGCACGTCGCCACGTATCGGCCGGTCAGGAAGTTCACCTCTATTCCGAACCCGTCCGCTTCCGTCATCTCGGAACCGCCTACTCTCCCGGCTGCTTGCTCGCGGAGGTCTTCCGGCTGCGCCGAATCAGCTCGATCAGTTTCGGGGCGGGTTCGAGACGGATCTCTTCCTTCTCCCAGCCGATGCCCGCTTCGGCGGCCCTCGACGCGGCTTTGGCCAGGATGTCGACCGCCGTTTCGCGACTCGCTTCCACTTGCTCGTGCGCCGAACCGTCTCGGCCCAGTAGCTCCAGGCGCGGCGGATGCGTGGGCAGGAGAAGACAACGAGAGCGGAGGTCGAAGTCCATCTCGTACTGGTAGGCGACGGCCGCGACGCCGAGAGCCGCCACGGCCGTTCGCGCGGCCGTCTGGGCATCGCGATCGTAGCCCTTGAAGCGCAACTTTCGCAGGGCCGCGAACGAAATCACCGTGGTCTGCAGAGCCTTCGAGATCGTGACGCCCCCGGCAGCCGCATCAATCGTCGGCGTTACGTTGCCGTGATTGATCTTGGAAGGCTGTCCAGCTTCGCCGCTGTCGCTGCCACGGGAAGCCGGAACAGGCTTTCCCTTCTTCAATTCGGCGGCGTTCTCATCGTGAGTCCACACTTCGGTCGAGTCCTCGCTGTTGAAGACCCGGTCGTCAGCCGCAAGCTTCTCGATCTGCAACGGGTCGAGCCGACTGCCGACCTTCTTCCCCACCGAGGCGTCGAAACCCACGATCTCCGACACGAACGCCCGCTGAAACTTGGAGCCGAGCCCGCCCTTCGGACCCGTCGAGTCCCATTGGCCGAACAGGAGCGCCGTCGGCGAGTACCGGAAGAGGTCCGTCGCGTTGCGCGGGCTGGCGTCCGTGATGGCGCGACCCACGTCCGACAGGCGAAACAGCGTGCCGTCCAGCAGGCTGTCGCGGAAAATGGCGTCGGCAAGGCGGTGCGGCGCTTCGAGCACCGTCAGCTTGTCGTAGTCCGTGACTCCGCCGTCCTGGGAGAAGTCCACGTAGGGGCAGGGGAAGGCGAGTTCGCCGTCTTCCCAGCCCTCCAGCAGGCCCAGCTCCGCCCGATTCGCCTGCGAAGCCACCGAGTCCAAGAGAACCGTCGTGGAAGGCCCGTCCGCATCGCCCACTTGTCGTTCTTCGACGGCATACTTGTGGTCGCTGCCACGGTCGGCGGCATACGACGGAGGGAAGATCTTGTCGCCCTCGCCGCCGGCGGGTTGCAAGGTGAGCCGGGAGCGGAGGGCCACGGCGCGGCCGGCGACGGCGTCGCGGAGCAGTTGATAGGTGAGTTGGGTCATGGGCTTTGTTGTTGGTCAGCAGGGGGGTGGGATGTCGAGTGGACAGTGGAGGCGAATCTGCGGGGTCCGTGGGTCATTCCGCGGTGAAGAGGCCCAACCCAAAGTGGCTGCCGTAGCCAAGGGCCAGCGGGCCCTCGTAGGCCGTAGGGAAGCAAATGCCCAGCAACGCGCCTGCGGCGTCGGGTTGCACCTCCCGGCTACGGGAACGAAAGCGGTGGAAGTGGATTGCCCGCCGCTTGGTTCCACCAACTTCAATCTCTTTCATGCACGTGACTTCGACGCCGTCCGAATCGTATCCGCGTCGCGCCAAAAGTCGTCTTACCTCGCCGCCGTATCTTGCTGCTTTCAGATAACCGCTGGCCAAGAAGGGCGTGGCGCTCTTCCACCGGCGGGACTTGCCAAAGATGCGCGCGCTGCTCGCGAAGTCGCCTGGGCAGCCGAAGCCTTCAAGTGCCAGCCGCCATTCCTTGCGCGCTTGCGGGTCAGCCTCGGTGCCTTCCGCTTGCGAGGCCAGCCACAGCCGCGTGATGCGATCGAGCTTCGCACGAACGGAGTCGGCGATCCCGCTGGCGACAAACACCGACACGTGATCAATCCAACCGTCTCCATCGGCATCCTCCGGCAACCAGAACGCGTGTGAGTGCGACGGGTCCTTGAGAGGCTTCCCGTCGGCGTCACGGCCGGATATCTCCGGGGGTGCCTCGTCTGTCTCCCAGCCGAACTGGCAAAGTGCCGCACGGCGCATCAGCTCGCCGATCGTCACGGCGTCCTCGATGCGTGGGAGCGGTCGTCCTGCCAGCAGAAAGCGGGCGACGGTGGGCAGCATCCGAGCCCCCTGCGACCGTTGGCGCTTGGCGACTCGGCGAGGCACCACGCCCGGAGCGGCCTCCGGTGCGCGAGCATAAATGACTTCCTGGGCTGCCGGGGGCCGACTCCAGCCACGGTCTTGGTAGTCGGCGGTGTCCAGCGTGAGCGCATCGACGAGACGCTCGGGCAGGGTATGCGCCTTGCGACCCTTGCTGGTCAGCTCCTTCGTCACCTTCGCATTGGTCTGCCGGTGCGTGAGCGGACGCTTGGCCGTCGTCTGAACTTGCCGTGTCACCTCGTCTACGAGCCTTTGGCGCTCTGCCGAATATGCGTCCGGGCTGAGTGGAGCGATCATTCGCACGGGGTCGCCGTCGAAGTCCGTGCCCGCCGGGCGGCAGTTCGGCTTGCCGTCCCACTCCGCGAGCGCCTCGCACTCCGTCCAGCTCTCTGCTCGGCCGAGGTAGCCGATGGCTCGGGCAAGATCCTCGGCGAGCGCGAATGAGTTGGCGTCCAGCGTCACGTTCGACCAGCACGCCACCATCGTCGCGTCGTCAGGCAGCCGCAGGAAAGCGTCGAAGACCAATGTCGTCTTCAGCCGACCGTCTTTCGCGAGCCCGGCGATCGGCATGTAGTGGCGCGTATGGGCGTGGATCGCACCCTCGGGCAAGCTGAAATCCGGCAACGACTCCGCCAGGGCGTCGATCAAGCCTGCGAGATCGTCTTCAGCCCAGCGCGTGTGGTCGCCTTTGCGCCAGTAGGTTGCGATGAGAGCGCGTAGCAGTCGCCAGGGTTCCGGTGGCCACGCTACGTCCGCTTCATTGACGTTGCGCCCCCACGGCGTCGCGTGGTAACGGCCCGCAGGAAAGCGAAAGGAAAGAGCGAACACGTGCTCACTTCTCGTACTTGACGGTGAGCACGCGCTGTTCGCCGAAGAAGCCCTTGGACCCGACCGACTCGATCAGCTCCGGGAGCTCGGACTCGATGGCGTCGAGGTCCGGCAGGTCGAAACCGTCAGGGCGTGTAACCTTGAGATCGATGGCGTCAAGATCGCACGCTGTCCGGAACCGCAGGCCCTCCACGAGGAACTTCTGGATCTTGAAGAGCGCGAGGACAATCAGCAGTCGCTCGACCTCGTCTCCCAGGCCATACGCTCGAATCTGCCTAAGGTCCAAGTTGAAGAAGGCCGTGATCTTCTCGGCCACCCACTCGTCGCGGGGAAAGGGCACGTTGCCGAAGCCCTTGGCAATCTCACTAGGACTAGCTGAGGGTTTCACGCTGTCGTTCTTGACGCCCCCGCTCGCGGCTACCTTCGCGTTCTCGGCTTCGACAAAGGCCGAAAGCGAACGCGGCAGGCGGAGACGTCCACCTGCGAGTTCCTTCTTCGCGAGAAACACGCCGTGGAGAAGAGCGTTCGTGTCGAACTCCAGGAGGACTTCGGCCAGCTTGCGCAGGTCGACGCGTCCGACCTCCATGCTGGCGAGATGGTCCTTCAGGATCTCGAACACCGTCTTGTCCTTGCCCTCCAGGATGTATGGCGAATTGAGGCGGTGCGCTTCGATCAAGGAGTTGGTGAGCGTCGTGCCGTCCTTGTTCTCGACCTTCACGACCGGCAGGTCCCGAAGAGGTTTGACCCAGTCGTCGGACCCGATGTCCCAGCAAACCGTCTCCATGCGGTTGGCCATCGATTGCGCACTCTCGACGAGCACGGTCCGTCCGCGTCCGTCCGGCGAGTCGTATACAGCGTGGCCGAGGTTGGGAAACCCGGTCGGCTGGAAGCGGGTACCCTGCACTGGCTCCAACGTGGCCTCTAGCAGCAGACGCGGCGCGGTGGCGAGGGTGGTGAGATCAATGGACATGGGTAGGGTCCTCCGTGGTTGGGTTGTCATCGTTGGGCTTCGGATAGGCCTGCCCGATCAGGCTGGCGAGTGCCCCGGTGTCAATGGGGATCAAGAGTGCGGCAGCGAGGCGATCGGCGGCAATCCCGGTACCGATAAGGGTGCCTTGGCGAGTTCCCCGGCCGGAGAACTGCACGAGGTCGAATGGTGACGGCAGGCCAGAAGCGCGAGCGCGGGCCAGGGCCATGCGCACAGCGGTATTGGTCGCACGGCCGTCGGAACTGCCTGCACCTGAGCGCAGACCCGCCACGATGCCGGGAGGCACGGGCATCCGCGTCTGTTCGGACCCGCGGTCGATCCGCGGACCGGCCCCGTCGCTGGGCAGGACGCCAGCTTCATGAAGAGTGTTGTTCGGCGTGAAGATCGGCTTCAGGGCGGCATAGGCGAACGGGACCGCCTGGTGCCCATCGCCGCGCTGCGCCGCCCGCAACTGGTCCGGCTTTGCCCATACTAGACCGGCCAGCAACGCGGCGCACCTGGAGTCGTCAAAGTCGCCCAGAAGAAACGCCGCAACGTCACTAAGTTGAGCCCACATGGCGGCAGCCAACGGCTTGTCGGCTAGGCCGCGACTCGACGCCTCCACCAGTCTGCGTTCCAGTACTGCGACAAGGTTCGACACTAGGCCGCCACCACCCCAAACCACTGTTGGCGGCGAATCATCGTCCGCCCAGGCGCGCCGCTGGCTAAGTCGCCCACGGTGGAAGAACCGCCTCTCGTCTATCGGCCCGAGATGGGCTGCCATCGGAGGTGCAATCTTGTCACCAGCCAACTCCACAGCAAGGGGACCAATGCTGGCGAGGGCAGTTGCGACCCAGAACTCAGGGCTACCGTCGTCGGCTTGCCGTATCCATTCTGACGAAAGCCGTGGTGGCGGAGCCGAACTGGCCAGAGCTTCCCGGCTAGTCGTCAACCAGGCGACAAGTCCCCCCAAGGAAATCAACGCCTCTTGTGGTCCTCTGTAAGTCCTATTCGTGCTCGTGATCCGAAAGAGTGCATCGTCTAGGCGACGGACCGCCTGCCGTGCGCGAGTTGGTGACTGTCGATTGCCAGCCAGCCGCCGAACCCGCTCCAGCCAGTCTCCGGCATCAAGGTCGGCAACGATGTCTCGGCATGGTCGAGCTGGCGTGCTGAATCGACCAAGCGGGGTTGCCTGGTGTGGCAGCTTTGCGTCTGGTTGCACAAGAGAGTATCGTTCGAATCCGCTGATTCCTCTCGACGTGCCAAGGAGTGCAACAGATCGAGCGGCGTCCAGCCCTGTTCGGGCTGTTCTGCTTCCCACAGTTAGTCGTCCTTCTGAGAAGATAGCGCGTACTTCGGCGAATGTAGCCGGCTTACGCCACAACGGTGTCCAGACTTCACCGCGAGGTTGATTGGGTTCCTCCGAGGCAAGTCCCCCAGCACCAGCATTGCTGGGCTCGAACGTAAACGGGAACGCAGCTCGGTTACCTCCCGTCACTCCCCAACGTCGGGTAAGGGCTCCTGCAAACGCCAGCGTACCTTCCATTGCCAAAACAACATCCCATGAGTTCAGAGGATTGGATCCCTCATACCCGGTCGTTGCATTCGGGCCACTGTGGCCGGGACTAAACTGACCCATCGATCCGTTCGCATCGGCGAGATAACCGGCGTTGAACACCGCGGAGCGAATCTCTATCGTGCCATGATCCGTCGCACTACCGTCGTCAAAGTCGAATAGCCTCTTCAGATGGTCGGCATAATTTACCCAGAAGTCGCGACTGCCGTCGACTCCACCCGAACCTAGTATGGGGGAGGTGATCTCGTCGGCCGCCAGAACGTAGCAAGCGTCGATGTAAGCGAGGTGACGTTCGTCAGACTCTGCTCTCAGGCTTGGCAGCAACAAGCTCTTCGTGGCTGCTGCCTTTCTCTTGAGGAGTGCTTTCTTCGCCTTGTCGTCTTTCTCTCCTTTTTCTTCGTCACGCTGGATGTTGTAAAGGCTAATGTATCTATTCTTCCGAATCAGATCGATCACCCGTCGCATTGGCTCAAATCGTACACATCTGCTGTTCGCAATGCTTCTAACGAGTACGGCGCCAGTACGACTCGACGTTTCGGCTGAGGCACCTTCAAGAAAACCTGCTCGTCCATTCCACGCCCCGATCAGCGGGCTCGGCGCGTAGTCGTGCAGGAAGAAGTGCAGGAGGGCGTCTCGGCTGAGGGTGGTTCGCAGGTGGAACCGCTCGTCCTGCCACCACCCTCGGGCGTGCGGGTCGGCCGCTTGCCCGGAGACGTGGTTGGCGGACGACGAGATCAAGCGCAGGACAGCGAGCGCCTTCAGGTAGGACGCAAGAGGGGCTGGGGCGCATCCGTCTAGGATCAGCTGCTCACCGCGCATCGTAGCTCCCTTCTCGCTCCTTCCCGGATGCGCGCCAGTCCGCGATCCGCAGGAGGGTTTCCATCCAAGCTAGGCGGAAGGGACCGATTCGGGCCAGCAGTTCGCGGGTACGCTCGGTCCAGCTCTCGTGCGTGGCTTCGTCCCAGCCTAGCTCCATGATCGACAGGTGCAGGCGACCTCCCGGCCAGTGATCTCCACCTTCCAAGTCGAACTGGGGAAGTTCGTCGCCCGACCATATGCCGCGGGCGAAGGGGGACCCAGCACGCTCGCCGTCCGGCGCGCGTTCGCGGGGCAGGGCCCGAAGGTTCATTCGGACCTTGCCGTGGTGGGCCGCGATCAGGTACGCGATTAGATCGGCGTCCCTGGACCATCCCTCGTGGGCGAGGAACGCCAGCGCGGAAGCGAGTTCGTGGCGGAAGTACGGACGGGAGTGGCGGACGCGGCCGACGGTCTTGGCAAGCGGTGCACTAGGTACGTCACGGTCGTCGAGTCCGCGTCGCATGGTCTCCTGAAAGACCTCGTGGGCTTTGCCAAGGTCGTGCCAGCGGGCGGCGCGGGTGACCAACGCGCCCAACTCCCCGTCGATGTCGAGCGCAGCACAGAGCCCGTCCGCTTCTGCTTCCACGTGTCGGAGATGATCGGCGAGCGAGACTACCGCGTCGATCTGACTCAGTTGGTCCTCGTCATGGCCTTCCGTCTCGATAGGAACGGGCGGGCCGTCTACACCGTCTTGCGGGCCAGTCGGGCTGTCCGGGCCAGCGACAGGATTCGGCACATGCTTCGGATCGCCCGTGAAGCCGGTGCTCTCCGAGTAGCCGCCGGCGCTTCGATCTGCTAGCAGCATCAATCCCGGCCACGGTTGGTCGCGGAACGCCATCCATCCCGGTGGTGTGGCTTCCGATCTGCCGTCCTTGCGTCGCCACTGCGGGTCTCGTTGGTAGATCTGGACGTTGGCACGCTTGCGTACCTGCCGGAGCCATTCCCTGGCGGAGCCGATCGGCACCGCGCATATCTCCTCCCTAGCTGGGGGCGGCGTCTCGTCTCCTACGTCGGAGAGGTCGCGCCAGAAGACGCGGATGTCAGTGTCGTCCGTGTCGCGTACGTAGGGCGAGATGTCGACAACGAAGCCGGTCAGGTCCGGATCGGTGTCGAAGAGATCGTCGAGGTCTTTGCGTCGAATTACCCGGCATGGTGGCTCCGGGAGGTCCGGCGCAGGGAGGCGCACGGAAGCCACGTCTGTCAACTTGGCAAGGTGTTCGCGTCCAGAGCGAAGCTCCTCGGCAGTGTAGGGTAGCGCCAGCTTCTCGGCGTCCTTGTCCGACGCGGCATAGAGCAGGTCGATCCAGTGGACGTCCGCTCCATCGGCCACCTCCGCATACCGGTTGGCGCGACCAAAGCGCTGGATCATCGAAGACCACGGCGCAATCTCGGTGAACATCACCGCGGCAGAGATATCGACGCCGGCTTCAATGGCCTGTGTGGCGACGACGATCTGCCCGGCGCTGTTCGTGTCCGCGGTGACCTTCTCCATCTCGCGCTGGCGATCCGCCGGGCGGAACCTCGAATGAACCAGCGCCAAGGTCGGTGCTGACTGTCCCGGCTTCGCGATCTGCTTCTTGATCGCTTCATGGAGGGCCTGTGCCCGATCCACTCGGTTGACGATGGCTATCGTTCTCTTCCCAGCGCGGTGCTTTTCGAGGACTTCATCCGCGAGCTCACGGACGTACGTGTTGAGATTGGTCTTCGTCGGCGACGCAGGCGCAGCGTGACAGCGATGCAGCTTCTTGGTGGCACTGGCCAATTCCGCGAGCCTGCTGTCCCGCGTAGCCCCGGGATCGGTTGGATCGATGGTGACCACTGACGTTGGTGGCGGATGGTCGACCGTAGTCAGCCAGCTGGGATCAAGCGTCGCAGAAAGCCAGAGGCTGCGGGCTGGACGCCCGTGATCGACACCAGCCTCTGCCGCCCGAGCCGCCTCGTCTCGACGGAACGCCTCGAGCTGAGCGGAAGTCGCACGGCCCGCGCCCATCAGCTGCACTTCGTCAAACACCCACTGCGCATCCTCGTGGAGCAGGGCAAACTCCATCGGCCAGATGGCCCGTGACGATGCGTAGCCGCGCATCAGCGCACGGCTCAACAACATGTCTTGGGTGCCTACCACCACGGCTGGCCGTTCCGGTGCCAGCAGCCATTCGGTCGACGTCGTACCGCCCATGAGCACATGAACGTCCTCGGGCGTCGGCAGCCGTTTTGAGTCGTCTATCGCGGCCAGCTTACCGAACCACTCCTTGGCCTTCTCTGCGGTCTGTTCGACCAGAGTTCGCATCGGAAGGCACCAGACGAGCCGTCGTGGTGTCCCAGTGGGCCGAGTCAATCGGTGCACGGCCCAGCCGAGCGTCACGGCGGCGGTCTTGCCCGATCCGGTCGGGGCGACCAGGACCCGCGGCCATTCGTTGTTCGCGAACTCGACCTGCCACGCATACGCAGGACGATCGCAGCCGAGCGCGCGTCGGTATATCTGAGACAAATCCATGCGGTTCATCCCCGGATGGCTGGCGGCCAGCGCAATGGGTAGGATTTTCAGCCACGGGAGAATCTAGCGGCTCCAGTGACAGGCCGCACGAGCGGAGCCGGGGCAGCCCGGCGCACGGCCGCGGTGCTTGGGGGCTGGCTCAGCCGGATCCATCAAAGCGCTACTGGAGATCCGGGACGACTCGCGCGAGCAATGGGGACGAGCCGCGCCGGCGAGCCGGGAGCCCGAGGGCCAAGACGGGCACTCGTGCGTCCAAGATCGTTGCCGCCCATTGATCTCCAATCGCAAAATTCCGTACCTTTAAGATGTCCATTTTCTGCCCCCCGCGAACGCGAGGCCAGCCCCAAGATGAGCAAGACCATCGGAGCCGCGGTATTCAAGGCGACCTGCCTTCGGGTCATCAAGCAGATCAACCGGGACGGGGAGTCGGTCGTCGTCACGAGGCACGGACGGCCCGTCGCCGTCGTGTCGCCGGCGCCGGCCGAGGCCGAGAGTCGGCCCTTGGTCGGAGCCATGCGGGGATCGGTGCTCCGCTACGACGGCCCGTTCGAGCCCGCCGCCGACCCGGCCGACTGGACCGTGCTTCGTTGATCGTTCTCGACACCCATGTGCTCGTGTGGGTCATGGACGGCAGCGGCCGACTGGGAGCAACAGCACGCGATCAGGTCAACGAAGCCGCACGCGCCGGAGGCGTTGGTCTCTCGGCGATCACGCTGTGGGAAGTCGCCCTGTTGGCGGAGAAGGGCCGCCTCCGGCTCGGGCGCGACGTCGCCGCTTGGCTCGACGAAGCTCTCGGTCAGCCCGGATTGCGCTTGATTCCCATCGATCCCTCCATCGCCGTGGCCAGCGTGGGCCTGCCGGGAGAGCTTGGCTCCGATCCCGCCGACCGCCTCATCGTCGCGACGGCGCGACACCTCGGCGTGCCGCTCGTGACGGCCGACCGGGCCATCCTCGCCTACGGCCGTCAAGGCCACGTCCGGGTCCTGGACGCCAGCCGCTAGTCGCCATACGTCCCTCAAGCGCGACCGTCAGGGCCGTCCAGCGCGGACGCTACCGCGCGTGCAGGACCTCGCATCCCTCGGACGACGCGCTGCGGCCAGCGGTCTACCATGAATCATGCGGCCTGCCATGAACTGAGTTTTCTACCATGAAGCACGTTTTCTACCATAAACTGCGATTCCTACCATGAATCGCGATCCCTACCATGAACTGCGATTCCTACCATAAACCGCGCGACCTACCATAAACCGAATCATCTACCATAAACCGCCCCTTCTACCATAAGCCGCGCCCCCTGCCACAACCCGCGTTCGCCGTCCATCCCCGGCGGCCTTCCGCTCGTCCCGACGGCGTGCGCCTATCGGTCAACCGCCTTCCCCGCCCGCACGCTCGGCTCCGCGCACCACTTCCGGCGCAGCACGGCCAGCGGTTCCTCCAGCGACGCCCAGTCCAGCCCCATCACGTCGCGCAGCACGCGCTCGTCGAGGCGGCGGCGAGCCGCGTCCGAGTCCGCGAGGAACGCCGGCTTGAGCTCCGCGTCCGTCATCTCTTCGAAGACGGCTTCCGCGGCGGCCAGCTGGTCCGGCGCCAGGGCGGTCACGTCGAGGAAGGGCGCGCGGCGGATGGCGGTGACGGGCATGAGGCCGCGTCCGATCTGCTGCTTGCTGGCGTGGTACCAGTACAGGAAGAGGCCGAGCGTGGAGTTGCCCCACAGGCAGTAGGCCTTCTCGTGAGCCTGGGTCGGGAGCTGGATGTTCGGCCAGCCCCGGCCGCCGATCGTTCGCGACCGCGTGAACGCCGCCGCCAGCGACTGGGACGTGAAGCTGAAGTCGCGGTTGTGGTGAACCCAGCTCCGCGTCTCCCAGATCTGTTGCGCCTTGGCCTCACGGCCCTCCCGAACGAGACCGTAGGTGTCCGCCGCCACGACCATCTTTCTCTGGAGCGACGCTTGGTTGCGCCAGAGCATGGGATACGCGGGCTCTCCCGACATCGGATGGCGGTCGAAGGGGGCAGCTTGGTTGTTCGCGATGTTGTTGTCGGCCCAGCCGACTTGGCCGAACTCGCCCACGGGCTTCACGGGCACCGAAGGCGCGTCCTCGCGCGGCGCCGTGGGCAGCCACAGGGTCCCCTGGGCCAGTTGACGGGCGGCCTGGACGACCATGACGTCGCTCACCGGACAGCACTCCCACGGGCCTTCGGTCAACGGCGCTTCGAGCGCCTCGCCGATTCGGTCTTGCCCCACTTTGAGCACGGTGCCGCCCAGAGGACCGTCCTCAATGCGCCGAATCGGCCGGGCGCCGAACCGGGCCCGCTGAATGGCTCTGGCCGCTTCCGTCGCCTCCATGGCGTTGGACGGACGGCGCGCCAAGGTGACGAAGACGCCGCGACCGCCGGCCTTGCCCGCCTTCGCCTTGCGTGCGACGATCAGGACTTCCGCCATCTTGGTGTCCGCCGACCAGGACTGGTCGATGGGCCGGGCGCCCGCCAAGCCGACGACCACGACGTCGTCGTAGCGCGACGCCAGCAGCTTGCGCACGCCGCTCCAGCTCATGCCCTGAATCGCGGTCAGCGGCAGGACGAACGCCACGGTTCCTTCGGCCTTGCACATCTTGTCGGCTACGGCGACGAACGCCGACGCGATTCCCGCGGATCCGTGATAGCAGGTGCCTCGGCCGAGCGCCTTCATCGAGTCGTCCATCTTCTTCTGGACCTCGGGGTCCATTCCCAGGCCCCTGTATTGCTTCCACTGTCCTTCGGCGCCCGATTCCCAGTCGGACATGGCCCGCGTGAAGGGCGGGTTCATGATCACCAAGTCTTGGCTGGACGGCGGGGTCTCGACCGCGAACTCGCCCACTCTCACGGACTTGGCCGAGACGACTTCGGGCGCGCTCATGGGAAACAGGGAAGGCAGGACCGTGCTGTCGCCCAGCAGATCGAGCGAGCCGATCGCGATGCGTTGATTCTCCTGTTTGCCGTACTCCGCGCTGAACACCCGCGACTTCTCGTACAAGACCGTGGGGTGGACCGACGACAGCATCGCCGCCGTCAGGTGCGCCGCGGAGGGCACGATGTCGCACGCCGTGAGCGCGTCCTCGATCATCTTGCCGTGGAGGCTGGCTGGGTCGCCGCCGGCCAGCTCGTGCAATTGGGCGAGGCGATGGTAGGCCGCGTGAATCAGAGTTCCGGTTCCGCAAGCGTAGTCTGCGGCGCGAAACGAGGTCATTCGCTCCGGACAGGCCCAGCCGTCCTCGGGGATTGCCAAGCGAGCCAGAAGCGCGGCGGACTCGGGGCGCGTGTAGAACGACGCCAAGTACTTGCGGTCGCCGATGAAGCGCTGAAACACGACGCCCGCCAAGTCGTGTGAGCGCGCCACGCCCAGATCGACGAGCGTGGATGCCGTATTTGCAGCGATCCGCAGCATCCTGTTGGCTTCTTGGGGCGGGTTGACGCCAGCGAGCAACTTGCGGGCCAAATGGAAGATTGACCAGTAGTTGATCTGCAGGATCTTGTCCCATTCTGCGATCATGCCCGCTTGGGTCAAGTCTCCGGAGCCTCGCATCTGCGCCAAGTTGCGCACGCCCCGGTTGCCGGCGAGCCCCTGCTGAAAGACCAGCGCGTTGACGACGATCGTGGCGGCGATTCCCAGCATCTGGTCCAACTTCGACTCGTCGTAGTCCTGCCGCAGCGCTGTCGCGATCTGCGCCTTCCAGTCCTCGCTTCGCGACGCTGCGTCCCGCAGGCGGCCGACCATGTCGGCGACACCGCGTTCGAGCACTAGAACCGCCTCTTTAAGCGCGCTGGCCGAGACGCCCGCGTGATCCACGAAGACGGCCAAGTCCTCCACCGTGCCGGAAATGAATCCGGCGGCGGGGAACCGCGTCCGTGTGCCTGTGCGGCCAGCATCGGCGGCGAACAGGGCGAATTCGAGAAGGACGCCCGATTCCCGCAACGCTTCGGTCAACTCCGCCGGCGTGTCGCAGTGGTCGAGACCGGTGCGGGGAGTCCGCAGGGCCACGACCGACCGGACCGTTCCCGCGTGTGCAACGACCTCCGGGTCGATTTCCTCCCCGAGGCGAGACCGCGCTTCGGCTTCCACGCTGCTCGCCGGCAGCCACTCGTTCTCGATGACGACCGGTTGGCGGCCGTCGGCCGTCACGACGATGTCAGGAGAACGACGGTTGCCTACGAAGCACTGCGTCTCGGTGTAGATTCTCGACCGCGGGCTCGCGGCCTGGAGCAAGTCGGCCAAGCAGCCGTTGACGAGCTGTTCGGAGATGCGTGGATTCACCGTTGCCTCCGTGCCTCGGTCCCCAAGGGCTGTGGCGCAGGCCGGGGGCGCATCGATGGCGCTCTCATCACTTTTGCGATGCGGGGATTCGTGGCAAAGTCGGGTCTGGACGCATCCGCTTGAAGCAGAAGCATTGGTTCTTCGGGACGCCGAAGCTCCCTCGCTTCGTCCGACAGAGCCGGACGAACGTCGGGTCGCGCGAATCCACCGCCGGGCTGGCCCATGACTTCAGCAAACCGTTTCTCCCGCAACAGATCGAACGGCGATGCGCCTCCGTCTTCTCTGAGAAGAAACCTTCTTGTGTCGCGACTAGATCCGCGATCAAGATGTCGAATCGCTGCGAGCGTGCGACGCACTGCATTTTCGGCCACCTTGCCCGGTGGGAGGCCGCTGGCCCAATCGCAGAGTTCTTCCTCCGATACGCCGAACATGTCGGCCAGTTCGTTCCAGTCAAGGCCCGAGCGTCGTCGAATCTCGTACACGGCTGGGCTTGTTTCCGATGCATCCGCGCGGGCCGTGGCGCGCGATGAACTTGATGCCCGTTGGCGCGAGGACGCGCTGGATGACGCCTTCATTCGGCTTTCGGAAACCTCCGCTTGGCGGATGGACGTCTCCAGGCGGTCCGACCGACGGAGCGCCGGAAGGCGGGGCGAGGCAGACACGGGAAGCGGCCGGCGCCGCTCCGGGCGACGGGTCGAATATACGATGCCGCAGGGGAAAGCGCACACGGGGAAGGGGAGCGGCTCAGACCCACCGCGCCCGCTGAGGTCCGCGCCTCCGAGCCCTCCGCGCCGCCCTCAACCCGCCCTCGGATACGACCCCAACACCTTGAACGTCCCCGCGGCCCCCGCAATCGCCGCCAGGGCGCTCTCGACGACGGACTCCGTCCGGTGCCCCTCCAAGTCCAGCAGGAAGAAGTAGCGGCCCGGGCTCGCCTTGTCCGGCCGGGACTCGATCTTGAGCATGTTGATGCCGCGCGACGCCAGTTCGCCCAGCGCCCCGTGGAGGATTCCGGGGCCGTCGCGGCTGAAGTCGAAGCAGATGGAGGTCTTGTCGCGCCCGGTGGGCTCGGCGTCCTCGACGGCCAGCGCCACGAACCGCGTCTGGTTGCGCGGCCCGTCCTCGATGCCCGACGCGACGACCCTGGCGCCGAAGAGCTCCGCCGCCCGTCGGCTGGACACGGCCGCGGCTCTCCGGCCGCTCCGAAGCATGTCCTGCACGGCGGCCGCCGTGCTCAGCGACGCCGAAAACGCCGCCCCCGGCAGATGCCGCTCCAGGTAGCCCCGGCACTGGGCCGCCGCCTGCGGGTGCGAGAAGACGATCTCGACCGCGCCGGCGTCCGTGCCGAGGCCCGGTGCCTCCGTCCCGTCCGTCGCCCGGTGTCCGCCGTCCCTTGCGGCTTGGTCCGCCCGCTGGCCTGCCGCGCTCTCGCTTCCGGCCCGGCCCGGCTCCCGGCCCGCGCTCTGGCTCCCAGCCCCGTCCGCCCCCGCCGCCGCGACCAGGCAGTGCCGAATCGGGACGACGATCTCCTGCTTGATCTTGAGCGGCGTCTCGTGGATCAAGAGGTCCGTCGTCTCTGTGACGGCCCCCTCCAAGCTGTTCTCGATGGGAACCACGGTCTCGTCCGCCTCCCCGCGTTCCACCGCCCGAACGGCCCCCCGAATGCTGTCGCAGGCGACGCGGCGCGCTCCGGGGGCGTAGGCCAACGCGGCTTCTTCGCTGTAGGTGCCCTCGGGGCCGAGATAGGCGACTGTGCGGCTCACGGCGCTTCAGCTGGTGGCGGACGACGTGTTCCTCGGCGAGCGTCGGTCAGGATTCGAGCGCCTCGAACAAGCGACGGCAACTAGGGCACCGCTCCTTGACTCGTTCCGGCTCGATCCGAGCCAAGAGATCGCTGGCGTGGTTGATCTTGTGGTACTTTCTTTTCTTGGTGTCGCGCGTCGCACGCTTGAGAGCGTCCAAGAGCTTGCTCGGCGGCACCGTTTCGATATTCTTCGCTCTCGGCAGGGCACGTGGCCGAAAGTTTGAGCCATAGTACTTGGCGAGCGCTTCCCGGTCCGCCACAATCCACGCCTCCATGGATTGGACCATGAAGTGAATGGCGTCCTCCCCAATTCCGGTGACGTCCCATTTGTCTTTCTGCCGAACGTGAGCACCGGGACTCCCCGTTACGGGACCTTCAGAATCGACCAGAAGAATCGTCTTGCCGCCGCCGTCACCATCGACCGCGTCCTTGAACAGCTTCCATGCTTCTTCCCGGGAGCCGCAGCACACAATCTTCCATTTCCAAGACTTCTTCCTTGCCCTGGCCTTGGCGGTCTTCAGAAATTCGTCCATCCCGCGCCGCAGCGCGGCCCGGCCCGCGCCTCGTCCGCCACCCTCCATGTAAATCGAGACGCCCGTCACGGGTTGGCGCCCAACTCGCCCATCCGCCACAGGTCGCCAAGACGGTACTCCTCCAGCCACTTTGCCAGCCGGTCCGCCTCGAGGCGCTTCAGGATCGTGCCAGCTCCAGGCCGTTCGCACACGACGACGGAATCCACGTGGCTGCTGAGCGCGGACACGAGCGCATCGGAATGCGTCGTGACGACGAGCTGCATGCGCGACGACGCTTCCACCAGCACTTCGGCGGCCAAGGCGACGGCATCGGGATGGAGTCCAATTTCCGGTTCTTCAATGCACGCCAAAGGCGGCGGTTCCGGGGTCAGCAACGTGGCCAGGACGGCAATGAACCTCAGCGTCCCGTCGGAAATGCGCGTGGCAGGGACTGGGGTCGAGAAGCCGCTTTCGTGCAGATAGAACTGAACGGCGCCGCCTGCGATGCGCGTCGACAGCCGCTCGAAACGAGGGAAAAAGCGACTCAACAAGTCGTTGAACTCGCGTCCGCCGTGGTGTTCGATCTGATTGAGCACCAAAGCCAAGTTGCTGCAGTCGGGGAGCAGAGCGTCTTCCGGCAGATCGGCCGGCTGCGGACGACGAAGTGCCGTCGCGCGTCCGATCGCCCACTCGCGAAAAGTCTTCACGCTGGCGAAGCGCTTTCCGGTCCAGGTGATTTCCGGATACTTGTCCGGCTCCTTGAACTGAGCCAGGACAGACTGATTCCTCTCCACATGACCTGAGACTCCGGTCGAGGTCAGCCCATCGAGCCGGTAGTAGACATTGGTCGTCCCGGGTGCAGGTTCCTGTGGGAGGCCGAGCATACGGCCACGCTCACCGGCGAAATCGCTGGCCGCTTCCGGGCCCCGGTCCAGGTGCAGGAACGTCAACGGACTGCGCGGTTTGGGAACCGGCTCGGCGTCGGCAATCTCCTCGGTGAAGACTTCAAGACGGTTTCCGACCTCGCCGAACCTCAAGCAATACTGAAGCGGAACGCCAGTCGGGGAGCCTTCGTCCAGGACAACCTCCACGGTCGCGATCTCGTTCATGCGACGAACTTCCAGAAGGCGCTTCTCCCTCGCAGAGAGCCCCCCGTCCGCCGCTTCTCCCGTGCCGCCGCCCTTCCACAGCCACTCGGCGACGCCGCCGCCCGTCCGCACGGGGACGGCCAGGTCGGTCGGCGTCGCGGCGAGCAGCTCGAACGCCTCGATCAGGTTGGTCTTGCCCGCCCCGTTCGGTCCGATCAGAACGTTGAGCGGCCTCAATTCGAACGCGTCGGAGCCGGGGGCGAATGACAAGAGGCCATCGAGGCGAACGCGGCTGATCGTCGTCACGAGCTTGCAATCCTTCGTCAGCGGGGCTGTCCACGCCGGGCAGCTGTGAAGGTAACGCCGCCCCTCGTACTTGATGTGCCCGCCCGCCACCCGACGCGGCAAAATGCCCGGCATCCCCGGTTCGTGGACGCCGACCACCGGCGCGCGGGTGCCCCGACGGTCGGCTTGCCGGAGCCGGAGCGGGGCGTCGCGGTCTCCGGGGGCGAACCTGGACGCGCGACAACTTCCCCCAGATGCGGCGGGGGACGCTCCCCCTCCCGACGCCCGCTTGGGCCTCCGTCCAGCGGTCACGAGTGCCCGCGCGGGACGCGGCTCTGGCAGCGCGCGCTGCTCCCGTCCCGCAAGCCCGCCCGCCCTTCCCTTGTCCGCCGCCCGTCCCATGCGGTAGTTTTCCGGGCTTGCCGCGCCCCCCGCCAGCCCGGAGCGGCGTGGCCCGGCTTTTCTTCCCGCCCGGCGTCCCTCCATCAAGGAGCCATTCGGTCCATGACGGACTTCTACGCGAGCCTCACCGGCTTCTTCTCCGACAACATCGCGCGCCTGACCGACTTCCTGGGACAGCACGTCGTCGAGCGCGGCATCCCGATCGGCGGAGAGAACATTCCGTTCATGGTGATTCTGCTGCTGGGGATCGGCGGCTATCTCACCTTGCGGCTGGGGTTCGTCCAGGTCACGCGGCTTCGGCACGGGGCGGCGGTGGCGACGGGGCAGTACGACGATCCCGACGACGAAGGGGACGTCACGCACTTCCAGGCCCTCTCGACGGCGCTGTCGGCCACGGTCGGCATCGGCAACATCGCGGGCGTGGCGCTGGCGATTCACTGGGGCGGGCCGGGGGCGCTGTTCTGGATGTGGGTGACGGCGTTTCTCGGGATGGCCACCAAGTACTCCGAGGTGACGCTGGCCCAGAAGTACCGGGTGACGGAGCGCGAGGGGCTGAAGTCGGGCACGGTGTCGGGCGGCCCCATGTACTACATCGAGCGCGGGCTGGGGCCCCGGTGGAAGTGGATGGCGGTCTTCTTCGCCTTCGTCCTGGGGATTTCGGCGTTCGTGACGGGCAACGCCGCGCAGGCCAACACGGTCGCCGACGCCATGGAGGCGCAGTTCAGCATTCCGACGTGGGTGACGGGACTGGTCACGGCCAGCCTGATCGCCGCGGTCGTCCTGGGCGGGATCAAGCGGATCGGGCGCGTGACGGCGGTGCTGGCTCCGATGATGGCGGTCGTCTACGTCACGGCCGCGCTGGTGGTCCTCATCTTCAACGCGGGCGACGTCTTCCCGACGTTCGGGCTCATCTTCCGCGAGGCGTTCAACCCGACGGCCGGCGTGGCCGGAACGGGGGTGGGGGCCTTCCTGGTCACGCTGATGTGGGGCGTGCGGCGGGGGCTCTTCTCGAACGAGGCGGGCCAGGGCTCGGCGCCGATCGCGCACTCGGCCGCCAAGACGAACGAGCCGGTGTCCGAAGGCGTGGTGGCGCTCCTGGAGCCCTTCATCGACACGCTGGTGATCTGCACGCTCACGGGCCTGCTGGTGATCATGACGGGCGTCTGGAACGACCGGTTCCAGACCGAGATCGCCATCGAAGGCGGCGACCTGTCGTACCGGGCGGTGCAGGTGGACGGCAACTTCCTGGAGGTGACGCCGGCCGGCGAGATTCGCATCGAGGACGGGGTGCACGTGGCGACCGGCCCGACGGACCCGCAGGTGTCGTGGCACGAGGTCCCGGTCGAGCAGCTGTTCGTGGACGAGGAGCAGACGCGGCCGTTCACCGGCGTGATCGATCCCATGGCGGGCGAGGCGCGGGGCGACGACGGGGAGATCCACGCCTCGCTGCACGGCATGGCGGTGGAGAGCGGGGCGCCGATGACGATGGCGGCGTTCCGGCGCGGTCTGTCGCCGCTGGGCGACTGGGGCCACTACATCGTCGTGCTGTCCGTGCTGCTGTTCGGCATCTCGACGGCGATCGCGTGGAGCTACTACGGCGACCGTTGCGCCAACTACCTGTTCGGCGCCAAGGCGATCGTGCCCTACAAGATCCTCTTCGTGCTCTTCCACTTCCTGGGCGCTCGGGCGGCCTTGGACGCGGTCTGGGACTTGGGCGACGTGCTCCTGGCGATCGTCATCTGGCCCAACTTGATCGCGCTGGCCCTGCTGGCGCCGAAGGTGGTGGACATGACGCGCGACTACTTCGAGCGCAAGCCGTGGCAGGAAAGCAAGGAGTGACGGGCTAGCGGGGCTCCAGGACGGACGGCCGCCCGCGTGCGCTGATGGAGCGACGGCCTGGCCGGGGGGAAGGGAAGGCCCGTTTGGGACGCTAGCACGAGCGGGGCGCGCGCGGCCGCCGGGGCCGCCCGCGCTCGTCAGCTCTTCTCCAGGACTCGGGCCGGGGCGAGCGCGCTTCGGCCGTAGCGGGCGCGAACGAGATCGGCGGCGCGGGCCGCGTCGCGGTCCTTCTCGGTCTCTTTGCCTCCGTCGTTGCCGAACATGGCGGCCTGCTGGCCGTCGGCTTGGCGCACCAGGTTGCTCGCGGCCACGCCGACGAGCCGGGCCGGGGCGCGCCGCCGGGCTCGGAGTTCGCGCAGCAGGGAGACGGCCGCCTGGAAGAGGCCGCGGTCCGTCTCGATCCCTTCCGGCAGCGTGCTGCCCGCTTGGCGGGTCTTCCAGTCGTGATCGCGCAGCTTGACGGTGACGGTGCGGGCCCGGAGCTCCTGGGCGCGCAGCTGGCGTCCCACGGAGCAGCACAGCGCCAGGAGGCGGCGTTCGATCTCTTCGTCGTCGCGCAGGTCCTCGAAGAACGTGCGCTCGGAACTGACGGACTTCCGGCGCTCGCTGGCGGCCACTTCGCTGGGATCGATCCCCCGCGCGCGCTCCCAGAGCCACTGCCCGCGCGCCCGGCCGAACCATTGCGCCAGCCATTCCTTCTCGACCGCCGCCGCCTCGGCGGCCGTCCGCAGCCCCCGGCGCTCGAGCCGTGCCGCGAACGCCGGTCCCACGCCCGGCAGGTCCTTCAGGTCGAAGCGGGCCATGAAGCGCGCCTCGTCTCCCGGCGCCACGACGTGCACGCCGTCGGGCTTGGCGACGCCCGCCGCCATCTTGGCCACGATCCGCCGCGTTCCCCCGCCCAGCGACACCGTCACTCCGGCGCCTGCGCGCACGGCCTTGCGGATGCGCTCGGCGGCGCCGGCCAAGTCCTCCCCGCCCGGCATGCGCTCGGTGCCCGTCAAGTCCAAGTAGAATTCGTCGATGGAGGCGGACTGCACGACCGGGGCGTGTTCGGACAGGACGCGCCGCACCGCCCGGCTGCGCTCCGCGCACGCGCCCCGAGGCACCGGAACGACGACGGCCTCCGGACAGAGCCGGAAGGCTCGTGCCGTCGGCATTCCCGACCGGACGCCCTTGGCGCGCGCCCGGTAGGACGCCGAGGTGACGACGCCCCGCGCGCTCGACCCGCCCACGAGCAGGAATGGCTCGCGGCCCGCGCCCTCCGGGTCCTCCAGGCGGGCGACCTGCACGAAGAAGGCGTCGCAGTCGGCCAGCAGGATTCGCCGGGCGCCTTGTCGGCGGGGGATGGAATTCGACAGGTTCTACCTCCGGGAGTCGGCCTTCGCGAAACTTACGCAGGCGGCCGGCGTCCCGTTCCTTGGCCGGCCTCACCGCACATCTTCCAGGAGACGCAAGCCCCATGGCCTACCCGTTCCAGCTGCCCGACCTGGGCTACGCGCACGACGCGCTCGAGCCTCACGTCGACGCGCGCACGATGGAAATCCACCACGGCAAGCACCACGCCGCCTACACCGCCAACCTGAACGCGGCCCTCGAAGGCCACCCGCATCTGCACGGCAAGTCCGCCGATCAGCTCGTGGGCGACTTGGACGCGCTGCCGTCCTCCGTTCGCGCCGCGGTGCGCAACAACGGCGGCGGCTGGGTCAATCATTCCTTCTTCTGGAACCTGCTCGCGCCCGGAGGCGCCGGCGCTCCCGAGGGTCCGCTGGCGAGCGCGATCGACGCGACGTTCGGGAGCCTCGAAGCGTTCAAGGCCGAGTTCGCGCAGGCGGCCGCCACGCGGTTCGGTTCGGGCTGGGCGTGGCTGTCCCGAGGTCCGGACGGCGCGCTTGCGGTATCTTCGACCGCCAACCAGGACACGCCCCTCATGGAGGGACGGACGCCCGTGGTCGGCGTGGACGTGTGGGAGCACGCCTACTACCTCAAGTACCAGAACCGCCGCCCGGACTACGTCGCCGCGTTCTGGCACGTGCTGAACTGGACCGTGGCCGGAGAGAACTTCGGGGCCTAGCCGCGCGGCGGGTGCGCCGCCGTCCGAACCGAGCGAACCGAGATGAAAGACAACCTCGCCTTCGCCGTCGTGGCGTTCACGTCGCTGCTGGTGGTGTACAATCCGCTGAGCGCGATGCCGGTCTTCGTGTCGCTCACGCGGGACGACACGGAGCGCGGGCGGCGGACGACCGCCTTGATCGGGGTGATCGCCTCGGTCGCCGTGATGGTGGCGTTCGGCGCGGCCGGCCCCGCCATCCTGACCTTCTTCGGCATCACCACGGAAGCGTTCCAGATCGCCGCCGGCATCCTGTTCTTCGGCGTCGGCTCCGACATGCTGCAAGCCCAGCGGTCGCGCTTGATCACGACGCGCCAGGAACAGGACGAGGCCTCGCACCGAAACACGACGGCGATCGTGCCGCTGGGCCTGCCCACGCTGTCCGGCCCCGGGACCATCGTGACCATGATCGCGCTGAACGCCGAAGCCACGAATCCGGTGCAGGTCTTCTCCGTCTACGTGGCCGCCGTGCTGGTCGGCGTGGTGACGTTGCCGCTGCTGCTGCTGGCGCCGGCCGTGCTGGGCGCGCTCGGCCGGACCACCCTGAACGTCGCCATTCGCATCATGGGCCTGCTGGTGATGGTGGTGGGCGTCCAGTTCATCATCAACGGGGCGACCGGCGTGATCGCGACGTGGAGCGACTGACGGGTCGGCGGGGCCGGGGCCGGCGGGGCGGTTGGGTCCGCGAGCGCGAGGCCGTCCGTCCAGCCCTTTCCCGCGACCGGACCACGGGGCTGGGGCTTGGGCCGCCGGATGTTTACAATTGGAGCGCAACGCGTTACGTTGATTCTTCGCGCCGGGGTTGTGCGCGGCGCGGGCGGGTTCGGTGACGTGACGCTGGCTGGCAGAGGAGGCATGCGCATGCGGAGCAAGACTTTCGTGTTCGTGCTGGTGGCCGCGGCGACGGCGGGCGCGGCCTTCCCTGGACTTGCGCACTCGCAGAGCCTGCGGGGCAGCAGCAAGGCGATGCGCGAGCAGCATGCGCAAGCGCGGGCGCACGACTTCACGTTCCTCACGAATTCGTCGCACGTCGGCCGCTTCGTCGACTTGGGGCTTCTGGTGCCGCTGCGGGGGAACCGCGACTACACCGTCAACGCGGGCGTGTCGTTCAAGTACGCGCGGCCCGCCGTGCGCGTGTTCGTGGAGCGCTTGGCCGCCCAGTACCGCCGGGCGTGCGGCGAGCCCTTGGTGGTGACCAGCCTGACGCGGCCCAAGTCGCGCCAGCCCCGCAACGCGTCGGATCTGTCCGTCCACCCGACGGGCATGGCCGTCGACCTGAGGCGCAGCACTTCGCCCGCATGTCGGTCGTGGCTGGAACGCGTCCTGCTCGACTTGGAGAAGGCGTCCGTGCTGGAAGCGACCCGCGAGCGGTATCCGCCGCACTACCACATCGCGCTCTATCCGAATCAATACGACCGGTACGTGGAGCGCATCGAGTCGGCGCGCCGGGTGCGCTTGGCCTCCGGGGCCGCCGATCCGCAAGTCGCGAGGCACAAGGTCCGCAACGGCGACTCTCTGTGGGGGATCGCGCGGTCCTACGGCATCACGGTGGACCGGCTGAAGTCCGCCAACAATCTCCGGGGCTCGCGCATCTATCCGGGCCAGCTGCTGGAAGTGCCGCTGAACGGTTCGTAGCGCTCCGGCGTCGCCCCGGCGCCGTACGCCAAGTCGGCGGTCCGCAGCCTGCGCACGTCTTCTTGGCGGCCCCACCGAGACGCGCGGGGCGGGAGGACGCGGAGCGGGGTTTGATGCGACCGGTGTGGCGTGGTCTTGCCGTTTGGGCGGTTTCCGGCGTCGTCGGCCGCCGCTCGGCAGTTGTCCGAAAAGTGGGTCCCGTCCAGCCATGCCAACGCCCCTGGATCGGTGCGACTGTTTCCTCCCGGCGGCGCCGCCCGCCCTCCGGCGCGGGTTCTGCTCGACCGAACGACCCTCTGCCGAAGGGCGGCGTCGGCGTCCCCGGCCGCCCATTCACGGGGCGGGAACGCTTCCCCCGGGCGGCGCCCGGCGTCCTCGGCCGCCGTTGGCGTCGTCCGGCAACGGACTTGGAGACTTGGACAGGAGAAACGCAATGACGCACACGAAGGGATTCACGCGCCCCGGCCGCCCTAGAGTCCGACGGCCAGTGGCGGGCCGAACTCCGGGCGAGCGAGGGCTCACGTTGGTCGAGCGCCCGCGCCGAGCCATGGCCGAGCCGGTCCGTCCGAGCGGAGGGCCGGACCAGCGAGGGTTCACGCTGATCGAGCTGCTGGTCGTGCTGGTGATCATCGGAGTCGTCGCTTCGATTGCCGTGCCGCAGTTCTCGGAGACGCGCAACATGGCGTACTACGCCGCCCTTCGGGCCGACCTCAGGAACTTGGCGGCCCAGCAGGAGCTGTACTACGCCAGCCACTACAAGTACTCGGCGCACGAAGACAGCCTGGGGTTCGTGCGCTCCGCCGGGGTGGACAGTCTGGCGGTGGCCGTGGCGTCGGCGGGGTGGTCCGCGACGGCCACGCACCGGGGCCTGGGCGACGCGACGAAGGGGTGCGGAGTCTTCTCGGGGAACGCCGCCGCCGCCGGCCTGCGGGGCGGCCCGACCGATCCGGGAGTGGTGGCGTGCACGAACTGACGGGCCGGCGGGGGATGCGGGGCGGCGTGCGGTCCGGGCGGGGCTGGCTTGGCCGCAGCGGGTTCGGCCTCATCGAGGTGGCGCTCGTGTTGGCCGCGCTGGCCGTGCTGGCGCCGCCGATCTGGAGCGCGGCGGCCCGCGTGCGCGAGCGGTTCCTGGTGCGCAATGCCCGCGAGGAAGCGGCGCGTCTGTTTGCGGCGGCTCGGTGGACGGCGATTGCCGACGGGGGCGCCACGGTCGTTCTGGCCGCGGATCCGCCTTCGGGCATGGTTGTTTCCGCGACGGGGGACACGGTCGCGTTCGCCCGCCTGGGCCGCGACGGCATGTCGTTGAGCTGGACGGGAAGGGACCGAGTGGCCTTCGGGCCGCTGGGCTTGGGGCGCGTGGCCAGCCGCACGCTCACGTTCTCCCTGGGCGGCGAGAGCCGGCGCCTGGTCGTCTCCACGTACGGAAGGGTGTCGCGCCGGTGACGGCCGGTTCGCGGGGCGCGTCTCCTGGAAGAAGATCGCGTCGCCCTCGCGTCGGGCGCGTCGCTCCGCCGGCCGCCGGTTCGCAGGGCACGTCTCTGCTGGAAGCGCTGGTCGCGATCGTCGTGCTCAGCGTCGGCTTGGGCAGCGTGGCGTCGCTCACGCGGATGTCGGCGTCGGCCCTGGTGCGGGCGCGCGCGCTCGACGAGACCCACGCGGCGCTGCACAGCTTCATCGACTCGGCGAGCGCGGCGGGCGTTCGGCCGTCCGCGGGCGCCCGGGACCTGCCCTTCGGAGAGCTCTCCTGGGACGTGCCGGCGGCGGCCGGGGCCGAGGCCACGGCGCGCTTCGAGCACGACGCCTTGCCCGGTCCGGTCGAATTCGCGTTCGCGGTGAGGGTGGACTCGTGAGGAGCGGCGGCCTGGGGCGGGCGGGATTCATGCTTGCGGAAGCGGTGGCGAGCGCCGCGCTGCTCCTGCTGATCGTGCAGGCATGCTGGTGGATGATCGCGGTGCAGGCGTCCGTGGCCGTGCGCGTGTCGCGCGGCGCCCAGGCGCTGGACGAGACGAGGCTGGCGCGCCACGTCCTGGCCGCCGAAGTCGGCGCGGGCGCGCAAGGCGAGGACTGGGCGCTCGTCGGGCGCGAGCTTCGCCTGCGGGCCTTCAGGGGCGTCGCGTTCTCGTGCCGGGGCCAACCGGCCTCGGCGTGGGGCGTGGCGTGGTCCGGCCACCGCGATCCGAACTCGGCGAAGGACTCGGTGCTGGTGCTCTCGGGCGACGGTCGCTGGCAGGCGGCCGAGCTCGTGCGGACGCGGCGCCGGCAGTCCTTGGATTGTCCCGATCTGCACGGCTTCGAGCGGCAGCTGTGGACGCTGGACCCGGCCCCGCAGAGCCCGGTGGCCGCCCTCTTCTTCGAACGCGGCGCGTATCGCTTCTCGGACGAGGCGTTTCGCTACCGGGCTGGCTCGCGTTGGCAACCGCTAGCCAGCGGTGCCTTCGACGCCGACTCGACGACGATGGAGTCGGGGCCGGGCGGAAGCCTGCGGGTGCGCGTCAAGGGCGAGAGCGGCGCCCTGGGTCCTGCGAGGCGGTGGACGCTCTGGGGGCGCGGGTGAAGGCGGGCCGCTTGAGCCTTGGCCGGACCGGGGCCGACCGCTCCCGCCGTCGGGCGCGGATGAAGGCGGGCGCACTGGGGCCTTGGATGGCGCCGGCGGCCGCTGCGGGCCGCCCGAGCCTTCGCCGCCTCCGTGCCGCCCGTCCTCGTGGTCGGGCGCGGACCGGGGCGGGGAGCTCGGTCGGCGGCCCGAAGCCTGGGGCGGATGCCGGATTCGCTCTGGCGTTCGTCCTGCTGGCCATGCTGGCGGCGCTGGGCATCGCTTCGGCGGCGGTGGCCGCGGCGGTCGGACAGGTGCGAGCGGCGGCCGCCGCGGGCCGGGTCGTGGAGTCGGCGGCGGCTGCGCGGGCGGGCCTCGAGAGCGCGTTGGCCTCGGCAGGAGGCGCCTCGGTCGCCGTGGCCGGCGATTCCGCCGTGGCCCTCGCCGCCGGGGTGTTCTCGACGGGCGCGGCTTGGAGCGTGGCGGCGATTCGTCTGTCGGCGGAGACGCACTTGCTGCTCGGCGAGGGGCGCGTGGGCGACGGCGTGCCGTGGCGCGAAGGCCGAATCGCCTGGTGGATGCAGCCGGCGGCTCGGGTCGCCGGACTGCGCGCCGTCGTGGAGAGCGCCGGCTTGTCGCCGGGCGCGACGGTGGAAGTCGGCGATCTGCTGGCGGCCGTCCCGGCGTGCCGGCCTGTGCCCACGAGGTCGCGATCCTGCAGAGGTTCGGCGGCGCCGTCCCCGCGCAGGGTGGCCTTCCCGCGCCGCCGGAGTGGGGCGGCCCCGCCGGGTCGGGCTACGAGTCCGTGCGGCTGGGCTGGCTGGGCCTGCCGCAGCTTCTGGACCGGGCCGACCGGAACGTCCCGGCGGCGATGCCGGGCGCGGCCTCGTGGCAGGGCTTGGTCGCGGCGAAGGCCGACGTCGTGGTGACCGGGGACGGCGCGGGCGTGCTGGCGGTGGACGGCGACCTCACGATCGAGTCCACGGGATCGTGGACGGGGCTGGCGCTCGTGTCGGGTTCGGTGACGCTGCTGGGGACGTCGCGGCTGGTAGGGCTGCTGCGAAGCGGCGGAACGGTGAACGCCGGCCCGAACGCGGTCGTGGACGGCTCGGCGTGCGCGGCGCTGGCCAGCCTGTCCAACGCTCCTTCGCTGATGCGGCCGATCTGGTTTCCGGGACGCTCCTGGGCGGGGCCGGTCTCGGCGGGCGCGCGATGAGAGCCGGATGGCTGCGAAGGCCGCGGACGGTGGCCGGGCTCGACGTGGGCAGCCGGTACGCGAAGCTGGTCGAGGTGGCTCACGGGGGCGACGAGCCCGAGGTCGTCGGGATCGGGGTCCGCGACTTGGCGGACGGCGTCGTCGTGGAAGGCTCCGTTGCGGATCCCGGCAGCGTCGCCGAAGTGCTCCGGGCCCTGCGAGGCGGCGGGGGCGCCAAGCGCTCCGACATCGTTGCCGCGGTGGGCGGGCACGACGTGTTTCTGAAGCGGGTGGCGATTGAGTCCCGCACGTCGGCGGACATGGCCGACGCGATGCGCCGCGAGGCGGAGCGCCGGGTGCCGTTCGACATCGACGGCGTGCGCGTGGATCATCACGTGCTCGCGCCCTCCGCGGACGGCAGCGCCGCAGAGGTGCTCCTCGTGGCCGCCAAGAAGGATGTCGTGGACGCGAGAATCGCGCTGCTGGCGGAAGCGCGAATCGCGCCCGCGGCGATCGAGGTGGAGGCCCTGGCGCTCCACAACGCGCTGTGCCACAACCGTCCCGACGCCCGGGACGGGGTCGTGGCGCTCGCCGATGTCGGGCACCAAGTCACGAACGTCAACGTGATGGAGGACGGCGTGCCCGTCGTGTGCGCGCATCTGCCTCTCGGCTCCAAGGGCCTGGAGGCGGCGGTCGAACGCGAATGCGGCGTCGAGACGGCCGAGGCGAGGCGGCGGCTGCACGACGCGGGGCCGTCGCCCGAGGTCGCTCGCCTGGTGACGGCGACGGCCCGGCAGATTGCCGCCGAGATCGAGCGCTGCGCGGCGTTCCTGGCGGCTCGGGGGTCGCTGGCCACGCTGGGCCGCGTCTTCCTGAGCGGCGGCGCGGCAAGCATTCCCGGCTTGGCCGACGGCGTGGCGAACCGGCTCCGCGCCGAGACCTGCGTCGTCAATCCGTTCGCACGAGTCGCGATTCGTCCCGGCGTGGCCGGGGGCGCTTGGCTGTCGCAGACCCCGGCCATGCTGCTGCTGGCGCTGGGTCTGGCGCTGCGGTCGGTGTGACGCATGACGCGAGAACGCGTGCCGGGCGGAGCCATGATCGACATCGACTTGATGCCCAAGGGGCGCCGGCCCGCGTCCGACGAGGCGTGGTCCGGGTCGTTGCGCGGACTCTACGTGCGGAGCTTGCTGGCGGACCCGTGGGTTGCGGCGGCCGGACTCGCGTCCGCGCTTGCGCTTGGGCTGGCCGCGGCGCTGTGGATCGCGGAGACGAAGCGAGCCGGGCGCGTGCATCGCGATCTGGAGGCCGCAAAGGCCGACTCGGCGCGCTACGCGGCGCTCGTCGGCCGGAGCGAGGCGCTTTCGGCTCGTCGCGACGCCATTGCCCGCCGGGTCGCGCGGATCCGCGAGATCGACGCCCGGCGCTACGCGTGGCCAAGAACGCTGGACGAAGTGGCCGCCGCGCTCCCCGCCGGGGCGTGGCTGACGCAGGTGCGGCAAGTCGAAGCGGCGGAGGCGCGGCGGTTTCGCGTCGAGGGCAGGGCGTCGACCCACCTCGCGCTGGCCAGCTTCTGGAACGCGCTCGAAGCGTCTCGCTCGATCGCCAACGTTCGCTTGGTGAGCACCGAGCATGCGGCCGAGGCGAGCCGCGGCGCCGCGGTCGGAAGCGGCGTCGACGCCTTCGTGCTGGAAGCGGACCAAGTGCGCCCGCCGCCGGACGAATTGGACCTGGTCGTGCTGTTCGGCGCCCCGGCGGGCGGGGGGCGATAGTGCCAAGCCGCGCGGCCGTCGCGCTCCGCGCCCAGGAACGCCGCCCGGATCGCTGGCTTCCCGAGGCGCAAGGAGGAAGCCGTGCTGGAATCGCGCTCCGCGCCCAGGAACGGTGGCTCGGCGCTCGGGCGGGCGGGGGGCGATAGCCGTGCTCCCCTCCGATCCCCTCCGCAGGAAGGCCGTGCTGGTGGCCGTCCTCGCCTCGGCGGGGTTCTACCTCTTCTTTGCGCGCCTCCATGCCCCGCGGGTCGCGCGCACGGACGTCCTTCAGGCCCGCGTCCAGGAGATGATCGAGCGCAACGACGAGGCGGCGGGGCTGGAGGCGGCGGTCGGCGGCCTCGAGGAACGGTTGGTCCGCTACGAGCAGCACGTCGCTCGGCTGGAGACGCTGATCCCGGCCCGCGACGAGGTCGCGCAGCTCCTCGAAGCCGTGTCGCGCGAGGAAAGCCGGACGGGCGTGGCCGTGACGATGATGCGCCCGCAACCGCCCGCGACGGAGGAATTCTACGAGCGGCGGAGCTACGATCTTGCCGTGGAAGGCGCCTATCACGCCGTGGGCGCCTTTCTGACCGGCGTGGCGTCGCTGGACCGGATCGTGGTGCCCGACAACGTGTTGGTGGCGTCGTCGCCGGACCCCGAGAGGGCCGGCGAGGCGCTGGCCACCTTCCAGATCAGCGCCTACGTCGTCCCCGCTGCTCCGGAGCCGCCAACGGCCGCCGCGCCAAGTCTCTCGGGCCTCCAAGGCGCAACGCGAGCCGCCGGGGGGCGCGCCAAGCCCGCCAATGTCGCCGCGCCGGGCGCCTGGGGCCTCCGCGGCGCAAGCTGGGCTGCTGAGCGCGCCAAGCCCGTCAACGCCGCCGCGCCCAGTCTCTCGGGCCTCCGCGGCGCCGTCTGGGCCGCCGCGCCGGGTCGTTCGGGGCGCCGTGGCGCAACGTGGGCCGTCGCGGCTCCTCGTCCGCGGTCGACCCTGCCGCCCTGGTTGCAGGAAGCTCCTTCGCCGACTCCCGAGGAGGCGCCGCCGGTCCCGCTGGTCTTCGAGCGCGAAGTGTTTCGCTATCCCGTGGCGGGGCGCCGCAATCCGTTCGCCGTCCCCGGCCGCGAGCGCGCCGTCCTCCCTGTGCACGCGCCCGTCCGCCTTCTGGGGCTCGTCTTCCACGACGATCCGCGCCTCCGCATGGCCATTCTGACTCGCGACCGTCTGGGCCGGGATGCCCTTCCGGGCGGCGACCGTCCGCTCCGGTTGCGGATCGGCGAACAGGCGGGGGACATGCGGCTCCTTGAAGTCGTTGCCGCAGGCGTCGTGGTGGTCGAGACGCAGGGACCCCAAGGCGCCCAGGTGGACACGCTGGCGCTGCCGCGCCCGGCCGGGTTGTCCGTCCGATGAAGCGCGACGGCCGGGAGCGGATTGCCGGGCGGCCGCCTCCGACTCCCCCGGCATCGCGCCGCCGTCTTGCGCCTGGGACGGTTCGGCGAGGGCCGGTCCCGAGGCGTCCGCCGAGCCCTCCGGCATCGCGCCGCCGTTCTTCGCCTCGGTCGGTTCGGCGAGGGCGGCTCCCGAGACGTCCGCCCGGTTCCCCGGCCGCCCCGCGTCTGCGCGCATGGTCGGCCGGGTCGTCATTTCGTGTTGGCCGCCGCCCGCGTGTGCGCGCGTGGTCCGCCGGGCTGGCCGCGCTGGCGGCCGTCGCCCTCGGCGGGATCGCGGGTCCCGCCGAAGCCGCGGTGGCCCTCTCGCGCGGGCAGTTGCCGCCGCCGGGCGCCTTGGACCGTCCCGTGACCGTGTCCTTCTTCGAGGCGCCGATCCGCGAAGTCCTGTTCGCGTTCGCGGAATTCTCCGGGCGCTCCATCGTGCCGGGCGCGGAGGTCTCCGGCTTCGTGTCCGCGGAAATCCGCGACCAGCCGTGGGGCATGGCGCTGCAAGCGATCCTGGACGCGCACGGCTTGGTCGCGCACGAGGGCGAAGGCGGCATCATTCGGGTGGCGGCGGCGTCGGCCGTGTTCGACCACGAAGCCGTCGTGCCCCTCGAGGCCGCCCCGTTTCGGATCCAGTACGCCCGGGCGGAGGAAATCCTGGACCCGGTCGCCGCCCTGCTCACCGAGCGGGGACGCGTGTCGGTGGCCCAGGGCGCCAACGCGATCGTGGTCACGGACGTTCCGCGCGTCGTCGCGTCGGTCCGCCGCCTGATCGCCGCGCTGGACGTGCGGGTGCGCCAAGTCGACATCGCAGCCAAGATTCTCTTCGTCAACCGCACCGAAATGGAAGGTCTCGGGATCACCTACGATCTCACGGACCCTCACGGCAACCAGCTCAACCTGCTGACTCCCGGCGTCGTCGACCGCAACGGCGACGGCAATTTCGACCCGGGCGAGCAGGTGCCTCGCGGCACCGACGTCATCCTCCTCGGCGGGCACTCGATCGCGGCGCTCGGCAACGCCACCCAGCGCATCCCCAGTCCCACGCTGTCGGTTCTCGCGTCCTTGGCCCTCGGGCGCCACACGCTGATCGGCTTCGTGGACGCGCTGGAGTCCGTCCAGCTCACCGACGTGGAAGCGCAGCCGTCCGTGCGCGTCATGGACAACCGAACGGCCAAGATCGTGGTCGGCGAGGAGACGCCGGTGCGCGTCGTCGACGCGGGCGCGCAGATCGGGGTCGCCGTCGGCCAAGGCTCCGCCACCAGCGTGCCGCTGGCCACGGTCGACTACAAGGAAACGGGCGTCATCCTCGAAGTCACGCCGCGCATCGCGTCCGACGACGACATTCTCCTGGAGATCTCGGCGGAGCGTTCCTCGGCCGACCTGGCGCCCTCGGACGTGGGCGTCGTGTTTCGCCGCCAGAAGGCCGAGTCCCAGGTCCTGGTGCGCAACGGCGAGGTCGTCGTCATCGGAGGACTGACGGTGAAGCAGCGAGGCGAGGTGCGCAGCGGAATTCCCCTCCTCATGCACCTCCCGCTGCTGGGCTCTCTCTTCTCCACGCGGTCGGAATCCGTCCAGGAGCGCGACCTCCTCATTCTCGTCCGCCCCACGCTGGTCGTCCCCGAGCCCGCTCCGGGCTGATAACTTCTGTCTTGCCGCTGTGCGCCCGCGCCCGGCCTGCGACGCGCTCGCCGAGCACGGCAAGTGCGCGTTCGGCCCCAAGCGCCGCGCCCGCCTAGCATGCCAAGCGCGCCTTCGCTCCGAACGACGTGCCCGCGTAGCGCCAAGCGCGCGTTCGGCCCCACGCGACGCCGCCTCCAGACCCGTCCGCCGACACCGCGGCCAGCCTCACACCGACGCTCCTCCGCAGCGACCCGCCAACTGCGCCATGCCTCTTCGCCGCCTGTCCTTCCATACCGCCGGAGAATCGCACGGCCGGGGGCTCGTCGCCGTCCTGGAGGGCATGCCCGCGGGTCTTCCGCTCGAGGCCGTCTCCGACATCGACCCCGACCTCCGGCGCCGCATGGGCGGCTACGGCCGGGGCCGCCGCATGCAGATCGAGTCCGACAAGGCGGAGGTCGTCTCGGGCGTGCGCCTCGGTTGCACGCTGGGCTCTCCCATCTCGCTGGTCGTCTGGAACCGGGACTGGAAGAACTGGACGACGGCCATGGCGCACGGAGCGCCCGCGCCGGACGCCAATCCCAAGGCGTTGCGCCCGGTCTACTTGCCGCGTCCCGGCCACGCCGATCTCGCGGGCGTCCTCAAGTACGACCGCCGCGACGCCCGAGACGTCCTGGAGCGCGCTTCCGCCCGGGAGACCGCCGCCCGCGTGGCCTGCGGCGCGATTGCGCGAACGCTCCTGCGCAGCGTGGGCGTGACGATCGGCAGCCACGTCACGTCCGTCGGCCCCGTGGACGCCCGCGCGCCGGACCCGTTGCCGGACGACTTGAACGGCCAGGCCGATCCGTCTCCGCTGCGCACGCTCGACGCCGAAGCCGAGGCGGCCATGAAGGCGGCGATCGACGAGGCCCGCGACGCCGGCGACACGCTCGGCGGCTGCTTCGAGGTCGTGGCTCGCGGCCTTCCCGTCGGGCTGGGCAGCCACGTGTCGTGGGACCAGAAGCTGGACGGCCGCCTGGCCCAGGCGGTGATGTCGGTCCACGCGGTGAAGGGCGTGGAGATCGGTCCTGCGTTCGCCAACGCCGCGCGGCCCGGCTCGCGCGTGCACGACGCCATCGAGAGGGACGACGGGGCGAGCCGCAGCGGCGGCTTCGCGAGGTCGGGGAACCGGGCCGGCGGCTTGGAAGGCGGCATCACGACCGGCGCTCCGCTCGTCGTGCGCGGCGCGATGAAGCCGATCTCCACGCTCCGCAAGCGGCTGCCGAGCGTCGACTTGCGCGACGGGCGAGCCAAGGACGCCGCCGTCGAGCGCAGCGACGTGTGCGCGGTCCCGGCGGCGGCCGTGGTGGCCGAGGCCATGGTCGCGCTGGTCGTGGCGGACGCGCTGCTGGAGAAGTTCGGGGGAGACTCGATGGGGGAGCTGCGGCGCAATCTGATTTCCTATCTGGCGCGGCTGCGGGAACGCGGCTTTCGCGCGCGCCGAGCGCCCGACTCCGGAGGAACGTGAGCGCCGGACGCGAGCCCGCCGACCGTTCCGCTCGGGGGCTCGGGGCGCGGGCCGCAGGGACGCCGGACAAGGGCGTTGCGGCGCCCCCGTCGCTTCCGGTCGTCCTGGTCGGCTTCATGGGCGCGGGCAAGACCACGGTCGGTCCCATCCTGGCCGACGCGCTCGGGCGTCCCTTCGTCGACCTGGACGCCGCCGTCGGGCAGCGCTGGGGCCGTCCGGTCCCGGCCTTGATTCGCGAGCGGGGCCTGGCCTTCTTCCGCCGCGCCGAGTCGGCCGCCGCCGCCGAGATCTTGGCCGGTCCTCCCGTCGTGCTCGCCACGGGAGGGGGCTGGGCTGCCCAGCCGGGCCGGATCGATGCTCTCGAAGGCCGCGCGCACGCCGTCTGGTTGCAGGTTCGTCCGCGCACGGCGCTGGCCAGAATCGGCGACGGACTCCGCGACCGGCCGCTCCTCGACGTGCCCGATCCCCTGGACGCCGCGCGCGCCTTGCTGGCCGAGAGGACTCCCTGCTACGAACGGTGCGCCATTAGAATCGACACGGACGAACTGGCGCCCGGCCAAGTCGCCCAAGAGATTCTCCGGCGCTTGGAGGATGCGGCGGCCCGCGCGCCGGCGCGCGACGGGAGAGACGGCGCGGGCGCCCCGGCGAACCAAAGAGAAGGAGAGGCATCGGCGTGAAGGTGGTGATCGTGGAATCGCCCGCGAAGGCGAAGACGATCGAGAAGTTTCTCGGTCCCGGCTACCGCGTGGAGGCGTCCTACGGGCACATTCGCGACTTGCCGAAGTCGGCGGGCGAAATCCCCAAGGCGATGCGCAGCAAGCCCTGGGCGCGGATGGCCGTCGACGTCGGCAACGGCTTCAAGCCCGTCTACGTCGTGCCTCCCGAGAGCCAGAAGCGCGTGCGGGAGCTCCGCCGCGTCGTCGCAAAGGCGGACGAGATCGTGCTCGCCACCGACGAGGACCGCGAGGGCGAGGCGATCAGCTGGCACGTCCTGGAGGTCCTCAAGCCGAAGGTGCCGATCAAGCGAATCGCGTTTCACGAGATCACGCGCCCGGCCATCCAGCGCGCGCTGGCCGATCCGCGCGAAGTGGACCACCGGCTCGTGCGCGCCCAGGAAGCGAGGCGCATTCTCGACCGGCTCTACGGCTACACGCTCTCGCCGGTCCTGTGGCGCAAGGTGCGCTCGGGGCTCAGCGCGGGCCGCGTCCAGAGCGTGGCGCTGCGGCTGGCCGCCGAACGCGAAGAGGAGCGCCGACGGTTCAAGAAGTCCGTCTACTGGCGGGTCGAGGCCCAGCTCGCGGCCCCCGAAGGCGATTTCTCCGCCGTCCTGCACCGCATCGGCGACGCGCCGGTGGCCACGGGCCGCCACTTCGACGCCACCACGGGCGAACGCTTGCCCGGTTCCAAGGCCGTCGTGCTGGACGAGGAGACGGCGCAGGCGGTCCGCCATGCCGTGCTGGGGGCGCTTCCCTGGCGCGTCGGCGCGACCGAGACGAAGTCGGTCCGGCAAAGGCCCGCGCCTCCCTTCACGACCTCCACGTTGCAGCAGGCCGCCAGCAGCCGGCTCCGCATGTCGCCCAAGAGGGCCATGAGAATCGCCCAGCGCTTGTACGAAGGCGTCGACCTGGGCGGGGGCGACCGCGAGGGGCTGATCACGTACATGAGGACCGATTCGGTCACGCTGTCGCAGAAGGCGCTGTCCGACGCCGGCCGCTGCATCAAGGAGGCCTTCGGCGACGAGTACTACGACGGTCCCCGGCGGTACCGCACCAAGGCCAAGGCCGCGCAGGAAGCGCACGAGGCCATTCGCCCCACCGAGATGGGACGCACGCCCGAGATGGCCAAGCGTCTCCGGCTCGACAAGGACGAGCTCGCCCTCTACGAACTCGTCTGGCGCCGCGCCGTCGCCTCGCAGATGGCCGACGCGCGCCTGGAACGCGCCACGGCGGACCTCGAAGCCGTGGCGAAGGGGACGGACGGGACCGACGAGACGAAACATGTGTTTCGCGCCGTGGGCTCGATGCTGCTCTTCCCCGGATTCCTCAAGGTCTACGGCACGAAGCGCAGCGACCAGCTCCTGCCGCCGCTGAAGGAGGGCGACCTGGTGGGTCCCGGCGACTCCGCCGCGACGCTCGCCGGCGTCGAAGCGAAGCCTCGCGAGACGAAGCCGCCCGCCCGCTACACCGAGGCGTCCCTGGTCAAGAAGCTCGAGGACGAAGGCATCGGGAGGCCCTCGACCTACACGCCCACGATCTCCACCATCCAGGACCGCGACTACGTGCGCAAGCGCAACGGCAGCTTGGTCCCCACGTTCTTGGGGCTGGCGGTCAACCAGCTCCTGCGCGAGCACTTCGGCGAGTATGTGGACATCGGGTTCACCGCGCGCATGGAGGACGAGCTCGACGACATCGCCGCCGGAGACACGCAGTCGCGCCAAAGATTTCTCGACGCCTTCTACAACGGCGACGGAGACAGGACGGGCTTGGCGCGCGCGATCGAGTCGAGGCTGCCCGACATCGGCTTTCCGCTCGTCCCCATCGGCGTCGACCCGGCGACGGGCCAAGAGATCGGCGTGCGCATCGGCCACAAGTCCGCCTTCGCCGTGCGAGGCTCCGGCGAGGCCCAGAAGCGCGCCACGATCCCGTCCGACTTCCTCATCGACGATCTGACGCTGGACAAGGCCTCCGAGCTCCTCGCTTCCGGCGCGGACAGGGACGTGCCCTTGGGTCAGGATCCGGAGACCGGGCAAGCCGTCTACGCCCGCGTCGGTCCCTACGGCCCGTACGTCCAGCTGGGCGAGGCGGCCGGCGGCCGCAAGAAGCCCCCGCGCACCAGCGTGCCCGACGGCGTGGACGTGGACGCCGTCACGCTGGACTACGCCCTGCGCCTGCTGTCGCTGCCGCGCGACCTGGGCGAGGACCCGAAGACGGGCAAGCCGGTCGTGGCCGGGCAGGGGCGGTACGGCCCGTTCGTGCACCGGGACGGCGAGTACCGCAACTTGGACGCCGAGCGGCTCTTCTCCGTGACGCTGGACGAGGCGCTGGAGCTCTTGGCGAAGCCCAAGCGCACCAACGTGCTCAAGGCGCTGGGACCGCACCCCGAGACGGGCGCGCAGATCGAGGTTCGTTCCGGCCGCTACGGGCCCTACGTCACCGACGGACAGCGCAACGCGGCCACTCCGCGCGACGGCCGGGAGCCCGAGACGATCACCATGGACGAGGCCGTGGAGCTGCTGGCCAAGGCAAAGCCGCGCAGGCCGCCGAGAGGGAAGGGACGCCCGCGGCGCCCGGCCGGCGCCCGAAGGCGGTGATCCCGGCGCCCGGCGGAAGGGTCCGCGGGAGCGCGCGAGCCGTCGGTCGGCGCAGCCCCGTGCAGGGTCCATGACGTCCGGCGCGGGCGCGGCGACCGTGGTGGGCGGCGGGCTCGCCGGTTGCGAGGCGGCGGTCGCGCTGGCCCGGAGGGGACACCGGGTCTCGCTTGTCGAAATGCGGCCGCGGCGGCAGACGCCGGCGCACCAGACGGACGGGCTGGCCGAGCTCGTGTGCACCAACTCGTTCAAGAGCGAGAACCCGTCCACGGCCCACGGGCAGCTGAAGCGGGAGATGGCGCTGCTGGGTTCCGTGCTCTTGGCCGCGGCCGAGGAGTCCAGGGTGCCGGCCGGCTCCGCGCTCGCCGTGGACCGCGCGCTGTTCTCGGAGGCCATGGAGCGGCGCGTGGCCGCGCAGGAAGGCGTCGCGGTGGTGCGCGAGGAAGTCCGTGGGCTGCCCGACGGTCCGGCGGTCGTGGCCACCGGACCCCTGACGTCTTCCGCCTTCGCCGGCGCGATTGCCGAAGAGCTCGGCCACGACGGCTTGGCGTTCTACGACGCCATCGCTCCGATCGTCCACGCGGACTCGGTGGACCGCGAAGTCGTGTTTTCGGCGGGCCGCTGGAACGAGGATGCCGACTACCTCAACTGTCCGATGGACCAAGCGCGCTACGACGACTTCGTGGGCGCGCTGCAGGCCGCCGAGGTCCGCGAGGGCCCCGACTGGGACTCGGCCCCGTACTTCGAAGGATGCCTGCCGATCGAAGTCCTCGCCGCCCGGGGCCGGGACACGCCCCGCTTCGGTCCGATGAAGCCGGTGGGCCTGCGCGACCCTCGCACCGGCGCCCGCCCGCACGCCGTCGTCCAGCTGCGGCGCGAGGACCGGGCCGGCCAGATGTGGAACCTCGTCGGATTCCAGACGCGGCTTCGCACCGGCGATCAGCGCCGGGTCTTCGGCATGATCCCCGGCTTGGAGAACGCGGAGTTCCTGCGCTGGGGCTCCATCCACAGAAACACGTACCTCAACTTTCCGGGACGCCTGACGCCGCACGGCGCTTCGCCGCGCCGCCCCGGCCTGATCTTCGCGGGACAGCTGACCGGCGTGGAGGGATACACGGAATCGGCGGCCTCCGGACTGCTGGCCGGCATCAACTTGGACCGCGTGATGACGGGCAGGGAGCCGGTCGTTCCGCCGCCCGAGACGATGATGGGCGGACTCTGCCGCTACTTGAAGGAAGCCGACCCGGACGCGTTTCAGCCCATGAACTCGAACTGGGGGCTCGTCTCCCCGATGCCCGGCGTGCGGGGAGGCAAGGCGGCGAGGCGCGCCGCGATGGCGAACCGCGCCCTCGAGCGCTTTGCCGAATGGGCCGACGAGGCCGGCGTGTTGCCGGAGGCCGCGTCGTGAAGGGGTCGGGCCACGCGGCCCGCGGCGCGCGGGAGGCCCGAGGTCGCGGGGTCTTGCGGGAGGCTGGGCCGTGAAGGCGGCCACATCAAGCTCCGCGTCGCCCAAGCAGGCGGGAGGCCGCGTCTTGAAGGCGGCGACGGCCCGCTTCCTCGAGCATGTCGAGACGGTTCGCAACCTGTCGCCCCACACCGTCGCCGCCTACCGCCGCGACTTGGCCGAGCTGGAAGAGTTCGTGGGCGGGTACCTGGGGCGCCCGGACTTCGACTGGAGGGACGTGGACCGGCCCGTGCTGCGCGCATTTCTCGGGGAGGCCGGCCGTCGCGGACGCTCGCGCCGCACCGTGGCGCGGAAGATGTCGGCCGTGCGCGCGCTCTTTCGCCATCTGCACCGCGAGGGCGAGATCGAGTCCAACCCGGCGGCCGCGATGCGCAGTCCCAAGCTGGACCGCACCCTCCCCGGCCACGCGAGCGCGGACGAAATGCAGGCGCTCTTCCGATGGGCCGAGGAACGGGCCGCGCAAGAGAACGACCTCTCCTGGACGCGTCTGCTGGCTTGGCTGGAACTGCTCTACGGCAGCGGCCTGCGCGTGTCGGAGCTTTGCGGGCTGGACCTCGCGTCCTTCATGGGCGGCCAGATTCGCGTGCTGGGAAAGGGGTCCAAGGAGCGCATCGTGCCCGTCACGCCGGCCGCGAGGAAGGCCGTCCGCAACTATCTGCCGCGCCGTTCCGAGGTCGCGGGACCGGGTTGCGAGGCGCTGTTCGTGAACCGCCAGGGCGGGCGCATCTCCACGCGCTACGTCCAGCGCGCCGTTCGGGAGGCGCTGGCGAACTTCTGCGCCGCGTCTGGGCTCTCCGTCCACTCGTTGAGGCACACGTTCGCCACGCACCTCTTGGACGCCGGCGCCGATCTCGTGGCCGTCAAGGACCTCCTGGGCCACGTCTCGCTCAGCACCACGCAGATCTATGCGCACACGTCGAAGGAGCGGCTCCGCCGCGTCTACCAGAACGCGCACCCCCGAGCGTAGCGCTCCAGCCGCCCCGCCGCCGCGTCGATCCGCCTACGGGGCGCCGCCCGCCGCGGTGCCGCCCGCCGCAGCGTCCCGTTGGCCCGCCTACGGGGCGCCGCCCGCCGCAGCGCCTCTTGGCCCCGTCCGATGCCGTGCCGCCCAGCCGCCCGCCTCCGGGCGCGTCGTTTGCGGTTAGACTTTGTTGCGCCGCTTTGGACGCGACTTGCGCGCACGCTTCCGCTCGATCCCCCCACGGTCCATGACCTCTTCTTTGCTACCGGGTTCTAAAGTCCGGGCCACCACCGTCGTCGCGGTCTCGAAGGGCGACCGCGTGGCCATGGCCGGCGACGGACAAGTCACGATGGGCGACGTGGTCGTCAAGGCCGCCGCGCAGAAGGTGCGACGCCTGGGCGAAGGCCAGGTGCTGGCCGGCTTCGCAGGGGCGCTGGCGGACGCCGTCGCGCTGTTCAGCAAGCTGGAGACGATGCTCGAGCGCTGGCCGTCCAACCTGCCCCGCGCGTGCGTGGAACTCGCCAAGGAATGGCGGACGGACCGCTATCTCCGCCGCTTGGAGGCGGTGCTGGCCGTCGCGGACCGCAAGAGGCTGCTGCTGGTCGGCGGGGACGGCAACGTCATCGAGCCGGACGTGCCCGTGCTGGCGATCGGATCGGGAGGCGGCTTCGCCCTGGCCGCGGCGAGAGCGCTCTACGAATCGACCAACATGAACGCGCCCACCATCGCGCGCCGGTCCCTGGAAATCGCCGCGGACATCTGCGTCTACACGAACTCGCGGATCACCGTCGAGGAGCTGAAGCCGTCATGAGCCGGGGCGACGAGGCGCCCGAAGCCCCGGCGTCCTCTCTAGCCGGCGCGCCCTCGCCGGCCGGGGGATTCGGCGTCCAAGCCGCCGCGGACGGTCCTGGCGACGCCGGCCACGCTGACGGCCGCGTGGACGCCGATGATCCCGCACACGCCCACGACGCCGACGATCCCGCACGCGCCGACGGCGCGGACGATCCCGAGGACGCCGACGACCCCGGCGACTCCGAGGACGATCCCTTCGAGGACGCCGACCCGTCCTTCACGAAGGAGCTGCTCGACTGGCTGCTCAGCCTCACCCCGTCCGAGATCGTGGCGGAGCTCGACAAGTACATCGTCGGCCAGGCCGACGCCAAGAAGGCGGTCGCCGTGGCGCTGCGGAACCGCTGGCGGCGCCAGAAGGTCAAGGACGCGGCGCTGCGCGAGGAAATCTTCCCCAACAACCTCATCATGATCGGCCCGACCGGGGTGGGCAAGACGGAGATCGCCCGCAGGATGGCGCGGCTCTCGGGCTCTCCGTTCGTCAAGGTCGAGGCGTCCAAGTTCACGGAAGTCGGCTACGTCGGCCGCGACGTCGAGTCCATGGTCCGGGACTTGGCGGACACGGCGGTCAACATGCTCCGAAACGAGCGCGAGGACGCGATGGCGCCGGAGGCCGGAAGACGGACCGAAGAACGGCTGCTCGACCTGCTGCTCCCCGATTCGGCGCAGAAGTCCCGCAAGCGGCGTGCGGGAGCCGCCCATCCGGAGGCCGCCGGGGCCGCCGGCACGGACGACGACGGCGCGGACGAAGCCGACACGGACGACGACGGCGCGGCCAA
Source organism: Longimicrobiales bacterium (assembly GCA_965242735.1). GTDB lineage: Bacteria > Gemmatimonadota > Gemmatimonadetes > Longimicrobiales > Gaopeijiaceae. The sequence goes on from OZ251497.1 coordinate 1,420,261, forward strand.
CGACGCGTCCTCGGAGCGAGACGGCGCCGCCAGCCCGGTGGACGCGCCCGGGAGCGAGGAAGACGCTGCCGACAGCGTCGCCTTCTTCGCCGGCAAGGACGGCGTGGCTCGACGACAGGGCGGCGCGGCCCAGCCCGGCGCTTCGCCTTCCGATCCCCTTGCCGGTCCTCCGGGCGCGAGCGAAGAGGCCCCGGCGCCCCCGAGTTCCGACGAGCCCTCCGAGGGCACGGAAGCCGCCGTCGTCCCCGAAGATCCGTCCCAGTCCCCGACGCCGGGCGTCACGGACCGTCTCGCCCGCACGCGGGAGAAGCTGCGGGCGCTCCTCAAGAAGGGCGAGCTCGACGAGCGCGTGGTCGAGATGGAAGTTCGTCTTTCTTCGCCGCTCTTGGACGTGATGACCAATCCGAGCGGACGCATGGAAGACATGGACGTCAGCTTCACCGAGACATTGCGCGACATCCTTCCGAAGAAGACGAAGCTGCGCAACGTCACGGTCGCCGAAGCCCGGCGGATCCTCTTTTCCGAGGAGCTGGACCAGATGGTGGACACGCAGGACGTCATCTTCGACGCCATGGACCGGGTGGAGGAGAGCGGCATCATCTTCCTCGACGAGATCGACAAGATCGCGGCCCCCCAGCGCGGCGCGGGTCCGGACGTCAGCCGGGAGGGAGTGCAGCGCGACCTGCTCCCGATCGTCGAGGGATGCAACGTGCACACCAAGTACGGGCTGATCTCGACCGAGCACATCCTCTTCATCGCCGCGGGCGCGTTTCACGTGGCCAAGCCGTCCGACCTGATTCCGGAGCTCCAGGGACGGTTCCCGATCCGCGTCGAGCTCCGGAGCCTCAACGCGAACGACTTCGTGCGCATCCTGAAGGAGCCGCGCAGTTCCTTGATCCGCCAGTTCGCGGCCCTCGTCGGCGTCGAGGGAGCGGAGGTCACGTTCACCGACGACGGCCTGGAAGAAATCGCTCGGATCGCCGCCGATCTGAACGACCGCATGGAGAACATCGGCGCGCGACGCCTGCAGACGGTGCTCAACTCGGTCATGGAGGAGACGATGTTCGTCCTGCCCGAGGCCGTCGCCGACTGCAAGGTGAACGCCGCCTTCGTGCGCAAGCGCTTGCAGCCGGTCGTGTCCGACTCCGACCTGAGCCGCTACATCCTCTGACCCGGCGATGCCGTCCCCCGCCCGCGACTTCCTGGACCTGGCGAGCCACGATCCCGGCTACCTCTCCCACGTCCTGGACTTGGCCAAGCGAATCAAGGACGACCCGCCCCGGGACCGACCCCTCGAGGGACGCTCTCTGGCCATGATCTTTCACAAGGCGTCGACCCGCACGCGCGCCAGCGCCGAAGTCGCCATGACGCGGCTGGGCGGCCACGCGCTGATGATGGCCCGCGCGGATTCGCAGATGGGGCGGGGCGAGAGCCTCGAGGACACGGCGCGGGTCCTCAGCGGCTACGTGGACGCCGTTCTCCTGCGCGCCCACGCCCACGAGGACCTGCTGGCGTTCGCCGGCGCAGCCTCCGTGCCGGTCGTCAACGGCCTCACCGACCTGCTCCATCCCTGCCAGCTGATGGCCGACCTCCTCACCGTCCAAGAGGAATTCGGCCCCCGCCTGGAGGACCGGCGCGTCGCGTGGGTCGGGGACGGCAACAACATGGCCAACTCGTGGCTCAACGCCTCGCGCCGGTTCGGCTTTTCGCTGCGGCTCGCGTGTCCCGAGGGGTACGATCCCGATCCCGAGATTCTCGGCGCCGCTTCGGCGGAAGGGGCCGAGCTGGTCCGCAGTCCCGCCGCCGCCGCCGCCGGTGCGGACGTCGTCGCGACCGACGTGTGGGCGTCAATGGGCCAGGAGGACGAACAGGAGGCCCGCGCCGCCGCGTTCGCCGGCTTCCAGGTCGACGAGACGGTGATGGCCGCCGCTCGTCCGGACGCGATCTTCCTGCATTGCCTGCCGGCCCACCGCGGCGAGGAAGTCGCCGCCGAGGTCATCGACGGCCCCCGGTCGCGCGTCCTTCGCGAAGCCGAAAACCGCCTGCACGTCGCCCAGGCCCTCTTCCTCGACCTCATGGGCTGACGCCTCCGCCTCGCGCGCCCCGTCCCCCGCGCCGCCGCGCTTTCGCGCACCGCGCGCCGCCCTCCCTCGCATCCCGCGTCCGTCGCCTCGCATCCCGCGTCCCCCCGCCGCGCCCTCGCCAGGAGCCAAGAGAAGCCAATGAATGCCCAGCCCAGCGCCCGGACTCCGTTGCACGAGCTTCACGTCGCCCTGGGCGGCCGCATGGTCGACTTCGCCGGCTACCAGATGCCGATTCAGTACAGCGCGGGCATCCGGGCCGAACACTTGGCGACCCGCGAGTCCTGCGGCGTCTTCGACGTGTCGCACATGGGCGAGTTCACCGTCCGGGGCCCCCAGGCCGAGGCCTTCGTCCAGCGCCTGACGGTCAACGACGTGACCCGCGCGGCCCCCGGGCAGGCCCAGTACTCGGCGCTGTGCAACGAAGACGGCTTCGTGCTGGACGACCTGCTGGTCTATCGCTTCGACGACCGCTTCATGCTGGTGGTCAACGGGGCCAACCGCGCCAAGGACTGGCAGTGGGTCGCCGAACACGCCGGGTCCTTCGACGTGGACGTGACGGACGACTCGGACGCCACCGCGCTCGTCGCCGTGCAGGGCCCCGATTCCCAGCGGGTCTTGGAGCCGCTGGCGACGCAGGCGCTGGACGACATCGGCTACTACCGCTTCGCCGAAGGGGCGGTGGCCGGCGTGGATGCCGTGATCAGCCGCACGGGCTACACGGGCGAGGACGGGTTCGAGCTCTACGTGCCGGCGTCCGGCGCGGAGGCGGTCTGGCGAGCCGTGACCGAGAGCGGGGACGCGCGCGCGGTTCCCGCAGGCCTGGGAGCGAGAGACTCCTTGCGCCTGGAGATGGGCTACGCGCTGTACGGCAACGACCTGGACGAGCAGCACACGCCGTGGGAGTCGGGACTGGGGTGGATCGTCAAGCTCGACGCGGGAGACTTCCTGGGACGGGTGGCCCTGGCGGAGCAGAAGGCGCGGGGCGCCGAGCGGCGCCTCGTCGGCATTCGCTTGACCGAGCGCGGCTTCCCTCGCGCCGGATACCCGGTCGTCCACGGCGGCGAGGACGCCGGGGTCGTCACGTCGGGCGTCTCGAGCCCGTCCCTGGGCGACGGAATCGCGCTGGCGCGTCTCGCAGCGGCCGCGGCGAAGCCCGGCGGGGACGTGGGCATTCGCATCCGGGGCAAGGTCGTGCCCGGCCGCACGCAGCGCCCGCCCTTCTACGCCGCGGGCTCCATACGCCGCTAGGGAAGAACCGCTGATGGCGGAGAGCGTCCTCGTTTCGACGCACGACTTGCCGCTGGCGGGCGCGTTGCGGACGGGTTTCCGGTCCGCCGGGCACTGCGTGGAGTTCGTCACTCCCCACGACGATCCCGACACGACCGCCGATCGAGGGTTGCTGGTCCTGACCGGCGGGCCGGAGGCCAAGGGCGCCGCCGCGCTGGCGGAAGCGGCGCGCAGCCGCGGCGTGCCGGTGTTCGCGGTCGGCGCGAAGCCCGGTTCGCCCGGCTTGGCCATGGCGTTCCCGGCGGGCGTGGACCCGCAGGAGGTCGTGCTGACGGGGTGCCGCGCGCTGGACCGGCGCCGGCTGCGCGAGGCGACGGGCATCATCGGCGAGACGGACGCGATGATCGAGGTGCTCGAACGCGTGGTCCAGATCGCTCCGGTGGACGTCACCGTGCTCGTGACCGGGGAGTCGGGCACCGGCAAGGAGCTCGTGGCGCGCGGCCTCCACGCGCTGTCGAAGCGCCGGCAGAAGGCCTTCATGGCGGTCAACGTGGCGGCGCTGACCGAGACGTTGCTGGAGAGCGAGCTGTTCGGGCACGAGAAGGGCGCCTTCACGGGGGCCATCGACTCGCGCCGCGGCCTGTTCGAGCTGGCCTCCGGCGGCACGATCTTCCTCGACGAGATCGGCGAGATGCCGCTCCAGACGCAGACCAAGCTGCTACGCGTGCTGGAGCAGCGGGAGTTCCTTCGCGTCGGCGGCCAGAAGATCGTGAAGGTCGACGTGCGCATCGTCGCGGCCACCAACCAGCGCCTGCGCGAAATGGTGGCCCAGGGCACGTTCCGCAGGGACCTCTACTACCGCCTCAACGTCCTGCACATCGCGCTTCCGCCGTTGCGCCGCCGCCCCGAGGACATCCCGCTTCTGGTCGGCGCCTTCGTTCGCGACGCGAGCAAGCGGCACGACCGCGGGCCGTTCGCGGGCATCTCCGCCGACGCCATGGACATCCTCGTCCGCCATCGCTGGCCCGGCAACGTCCGCGAACTCCGCAACTTGATCGAGAGCATGGTCGTGCTGGCTCCCGGCAGGGAGATCCGCGCCGAGGACATCCCGTCCGACTTCGCCGAGCGCGAGCCCTCCACCGCGCTGGCGGCGCTTTCCGGGCCGGACGCGGTGGCCAGCGACAAGACGAGCCTGCTTCGTCCCCAGCTGGAGTTCGTCTTCCGCACCATGATGCAGATGAAGGTGGACATCGAGGACCTGCGCGCCGAGTTCGACGCCTTCCGCCGCTCCGAAGCCGCCGCCGAGGGCGGCCTCCTGCTGGGACGAGCCCCGGACGAGGCCCAGTCAGACGCCGCCGCCGCGCTCGAGGACGGCGAGATCTTGTACGACCGCACCGCCGAGGACGCCAGCTCCGCGATCGAGGTCGCCGCCGCCCCGGAGCCGGAGCCGTCTGCCGAGCTGTTCGCCGCTGCCGAGTCTGTTCCCGATCCGTCGCCCGGCTCCGTCGTGTACCGCCCCGGAATGACGCTGGAGGAGGCCGAGCGGGCCACGATCGCCGCCGCCCTGGAGTCCGCGTCCGGCAACCGCCGCATCGCCGCCGAGTCTCTGGGAATCGGCGAACGCACGCTGTATCGCAAGATCGACAAGCTGGGTCTCGACGAGGAGGCCGAGCCCGACGCATGACCCAGGGCATCCGCCTGGGCCGAGCCGCCGCCGATGCCGGGGGAGCGCCGCCCGGTTGCGCCTAACGTCGAGGCTCGATGCCCGATCTGCGTCGTCTGTCCAATCGTGACGGAGCCGCACGACTGCACTGCCGCGGGAAAGAGCTGACGAAGGCGAGAGATCGTTCGCGGCCCGCGACCCACCGTCGGCCGGACGCTGCCCTCACCGCCCTTGGAGCCGGGCGCGCTCGGCTTCGATCAACGGGATCTTGGTTGCCCAGGACGCGTCTTCGAACTGCTGGTAGGCGACCGCGAACTCGCGCTTCAAGTCGATCGCTTCGTAGACGTACAGGGCCACGGCGTTGCTCTGCTGCCGCAGGCGGTGGCTGCCCCAGGCGGGCGTGACGGGAAGGATGGCGAGCGGGCGCTCCCGCAAGCCGTTGGCGATCACGTGCAGGTCCTCGGGCTGAAACTGCATCCCGTCGCGGATGGTGGAGAACGACACCAGGAAGAGGGCGGGGGGGGAGGAGGCTGAGCGCAGGACGGCGTCGTTCCGACGAGCGTCCCGGATTCGCGCCAGGCGCTCCTTCGTGTCAGGCGCCGCCGCGTCCAGCGCCCAGTCGTCCAGCGGCGTGACCTCGATGCTCAGCGGCCCCGCGGCCACGCGCACGGAAATCTGATCTTGGCGCAACGACCCGGCGCGGGACCCAGGTTGCGGCGCGGCGCCGAAGGGCTCGGTTGCTCCTTGCTCCGGCGCCGTCGCGGGCGCGGGCCCCGCGGGGCCGGGCGCGGCCGCGGGCGCGCAGGCCGCCAGCCATCCCGCGGCGAGCAACCACGTCGCTAGGCCGGTGGGTCTCGGGCTGCATGTGGCGGCCGGTGGAGCTGCGCTCTTGCCGGCCGGCTGCTCGGCGTCGGCCGTCTGCTTCCTGCCGGTCGTTCTTGCATCGTCGGCCGGGGGCGTCGCACCGGCGTCGTCCAACAAGGCGGCGGGACCCGTCCCTGCCGCTCGCGTCGCTCTTGCGGCCGGGGGCACCGTACCGGCCTCGTCCAGCAAGGCGGCGACGCTTCTCCCCGGCGCTTGCGTCGCTTCGTCGGCCGGGGGCGTCGCACCGGCCTCGTCCAGCAAGGCGGCGACGGCGGCCAGCACTTCCTCCTTGCCCTCTCCCGTGCGCGCCGAAGTCGCCACGATCTGCTCTTCGTCCACGCCCAGCGCGCCGCACGCCCGTTTCGCCAAGCCCCTCTCGCGCTCTCGCGCCTTGAGCTTGTCCACCTTGGTCAGCACGACGAGCGCGGGCACGCCGCGGTCGGCCAGCCAGCCGACGAATTCGCGGTCCGCGTCCATCGGAGGATGCCGCGAGTCCACCAGGTAGGCGACGCCGCGCAAGGCCTCGCTGTCCGACAGGTAGGCGCGCACCAGCCGGCTCCATGCCTCTCGCGCGGCGGCGGGCGCCCGGGCGTAGCCGATCCCCGGCAGGTCGACCAAGAAGAAGGCGTCGTTCACGCGATAGAAATTGAGTTCTCGCGTCTTTCCGGGGACGCCGGACACGCGGGCGATTCTCTTGCGCGGCCGGCCCAGCAGCCGGTTGATCAGCGAGGACTTGCCCACGTTGGACCGCCCGGCGAACGCGACCTGCGGAAGCGTCCCCGGCGGCTCCTGGTCCATCGTCCCGACGGCGCCCGCGAACTCCACGCGCCGAACGATCACGGTGCCCCGCGCTCCAGGACGCCGAAGGCAGCCCGCCGGGTTCGTCCGCCTCGGCCCTGGCCCGGCGGCGGCGTGCGGGTCGGCCCGTCCGCCGTGCCCTTCCGTCGTGCCTCTCGTCTGCTTCGGTGGCCCTGGTCGGCCGATCCCTTCGACGCTCGTCCCGCTGGCCGCCCCGTCACGAGACGCTCGGCGCAAGGCGGGCCGCCAGCGCCTCCGCTGACCGGGCGCGCGCCTCCGCCGACCGCGCGCGCGTCTCCGCCGCCGGCTGCTCCATGGCTTCCTGCAGCACCTGCTCCATCGTGTCGACGGGCACCAGCTCCAGGTTCTGGAGAACCTCCGAAGGCAGCCGCTCGCTGTCCTTTGCGTTGGCCGAAGGCACCAAGACGCGCTTCACGCCGGCCCGCAGGGCGGCCACCGCCTTCTCGCGGATGCCGCCCACGACCAGCACGCGGCCCCGCAACGTGATCTCGCCGGTCATGGCGACGCCGGTCCGCGTGGGCGTGCCAGTCAGCGCGGAGACCAGCGCCACGGCGATCGTGATTCCGGCGGACGGGCCGTCCTTGGGCGTCGCGCCTTCGGGAATGTGAATGTGCAAGTCCATGTCTCTGTGGAAGCGCTCCGAGAGATTCAGCAGCCGGGCCCGCGACCGCGCGTAGGTGACCGCGGCGAAGGCGGATTCCTTCATGATGTCGCCCAGCGTGCCGGTCAGCCGGATCTTCCCAGACCCGGGCACGACGGCCACTTCCACGTCGATGACCTCGCCGCCGGAAGCCGTCCACGCCAGCCCGCGCGCGATGCCCCGGCGGTCCGCACCGCCGCCGGCCTGGGTCGGCACGTACACGGGAGCGCCGAGCAGCTGCGGCAAGTCGGCCACGCCCACATCCACGCGAGGGGCCGCGGCGTCCCCCCCCGCCTCGCCGCCCCGGGCGCTGAGCACCCGTCGCGCCAGCTTGCGCGCCACGCGCGACAGCCGTTGCTCCAGTTGGCGCACGCCGGCCTCTCGCGTGTAGCTCGCGATGATCCCGCCGACGGCTTCGTCGTCGATCCTCGGGCCGTAGGGCTCCAGGCCGTGCCGGGCCACGAGCTTCGGCCACAGGAACTGGCGCGCGATCGCCTTCTTCTCCGTGTCCAGGTAGCCCGGCAGCCGAATCACCTCCATGCGGTCGCGCAGCGGGCCCGGCACCTCGCCCAGCGTGTTCGCCGTGGCGATGAAGAGGACCTGCGACAGGTCGAACTCCAGCTCCAGGTAGTGGTCGGCGAACGCGCGGTTCTGCTCCGGGTCCAGCACTTCCAGCAGCGCGGCCGCGGGATCGCCGTGGAAGTCGCGCGCGAGCTTGTCGACCTCGTCCAGCAGGAACACCGGATTGCGCGACCCCGCCTTGCGCATCCCCTGGACGACGCGGCCGGGCAACGCGCCGACGTAGGTCCGACGGTGTCCGCGGATCTCCGCTTCGTCCCGCACCCCGCCCAGGCTGGCCCGCACGAACTTGCGCTCCAGGCAATTCGCGATGCTGCGTCCCAGCGACGTCTTGCCCACGCCCGGCGGCCCCACCAGAAACAGAATCGGCCCCGGCAGCGCCTTGGCCAGCGAGAGCACGGCGATGTGGTCGAGCACGCGCTCCTTCACCTCGCGCAGTCCGTAGTGCTCGGCGTCCAGGACCGCCGCCGCGCGACCGAGGTCTTGGTTGTCCGTGGTCTCGCTCGTCCAGGGCAGCCCGCAGATCCATTCCAGGTAGGTCCGCGCCACGGAGGCCTCCGGCGCCATCGCGTTGAGCTTGGCCAGCCGGTCGAGCTCGCGTTCCGCCCGTTCCTTGGCGTGGTCGGGCAGGCCGGCCTCCGCCACGGCTTGCGCCAGTTCGCGCCATTCCGCCGTCCCTGCGCCGCCGATCTCCTCCAGCAGAAATTCTTCGTCCTTGCCCGGCCGCAGTCCGAACCGGCTGCTGACCTTCTCCTGAATGCGCAGCAGCTCCACTTCGCGCACCAGGATTTCGCGCAGCAGGTCGAAGCGCCGCGTCAGCGCGTCCGCCTCCAGCACTTCCTGCCTCTCCGCCGATCCCACCAGCAGATGGCCTGCGATCACGTGCCCCAGCTGGACGCAGTCGGCCACTTCCTCCGCGATTCCGGCGACCTCGGGCGGAATCTGCTCCGCCAGGCGCACGTACTCCGAGAACAGCTTCTTCACTTCCTTCGCGCCGCCGGCGTCGGCGGTCAACTCGGGGGCTTCGCTGCGGTCCCGCTCCCACTCGCTCGCCAGCGCGACTTGGGCGCGCAGGCCGTCGTCCGCAGGCACGAACTGCTCGACGCGCGCGCGGCCGACGCCCTCGAAGACGGCGCGCACGGTCCCGTCGGCCAGCCGAGACGCTTGCAGCACGCGCACGATCGTGCCCGCCAAGTGGATGTCGTCCTCGCCGGGATCGGCGACCTCCGGGTCCTTCTGGGCGACGACCAGGGCCAGCTTGCCGCCGTCCTCGGCCTCCTTCAGCGCCGCGACCGAGCGAGGCCGCCCGATCAGCAGAGGCAGCACCATGTAGGGGAAGTAGACCAAGTCCCGAAGCGCGATGACCGGGAGCTCGGCGGGGACTTCGACCGAGCCGTCTACCCGGTGCAGCGTCGCCATCCGATCAGGCTTCTTTTCTCCGAGCCTCCGGCCGCAGAACGAGAAGCGGCTGAATCCCGCTCGTCACGCACTCCGGCGTCACGACCACTTCCTTCACGTCGCTTCTCGAGGGCAGCTCGAACATGACGTCGCGCATGATGCGCTCGAGCACGGCCCGCAGCCCGCGCGCCCCCGTGCGCCGCTCCAGCGTCTGCGCCGCGATCGCGCGCAGCGCGGCCGGATCGAACGTCAGCCCGATGCCGTCGAGCTCGAACATCTTCTTGTACTGCTTGACGAGCGCGTTCTTGGGCTCTTGCAGGATCTGCACCAGCGCGTCTTCGTCCAAGTCGTCGAGCGCGACGGTCACCGGCAGCCGGCCCACGAGCTCCGGAATCAGCCCGTAGCGCTGAAGGTCCTCGGGCTCCAGGCAGTTCATCACGCCCGCTTCGTCCTCGCGCCCGCCCGCTTCGCCGCCCGCTTCCGCCTCGTCGCCGAAGCCGATCTGCCGCCGGCCCAAGCGCTGTTCGATGATGTCCTCGATGCCGTCGAAGGCGCCGCCGCAGATGAACAGCACGTTGCGCGTGTCGACTTGGATGTACTCCTGCTGGGGATGCTTGCGCCCGCCGCGGGGCGGCACGCTGGCGGTCGTGCCTTCCAGGATCTTGAGCAGGGCCTGCTGCACGCCTTCGCCCGACACGTCGCGGGTGATGGAAGGGTTCTCGGACTTTCGCGCGATCTTGTCGAGCTCGTCGATGTAGACGATCCCCTGCTCGCAGTTGGTCAAGTTGAAGTCGGCCACCTGCAGCAGCCGCACCAGGATGTTCTCGACGTCTTCGCCGACGTAGCCGGCTTCGGTCAGCGTCGTGGCGTCGGCGATGGTGAAGGGCACCTGAAGAATGCGCGCCAGCGTTTGCGCCAAGAGCGTCTTTCCCACGCCCGTGGGGCCGACCAGAAGCAAGTTGGACTTGTCGACTTCGACGTCGTCCAGCATGCCCTTGGCGTTGACCCGGCGGTAGTGGTTGTACACGGCGACGGAGAGCGACTTCTTGGCCTCGTCCTGGCCGATCACGTACTCGTCGAGCAAGTCCTTGATCTCTTCCGGCGTCAACGTCGCGGGGGTTTCCTGCCGCGTCTCGCGCTCTTCCTCCTCGGCCAGGATCTCGTTGCACAGCGAAACGCACTCGTTGCAGATGTAGACGGAAGGGCCGGAAATGAACTTCTTGACCGTCTCCTTCGACTTCCCGCAGAAGCTGCACCGAAGATGCTTGTCGCTGGGCATTGGGGCTCTCTTGCTCTTCCTCTCGCTCTTCCTACCGCTTCCGCCTGCCGCCGTCGCGCCGCGGCCCGGACTCTCCGCCGTCGCGCCCGACCACTTGGTCCACCAAGCCGTACGCGGTCGCCTCCTCGGCGCTCATCCACCGGTCGCGGTCCACGTCCGCCGCGATGTCCTCCACGCTCCGCCCCGTGATCTCGGAGAGGATGCGGTTGAGTCGCCGCCGCGTGTCCAGCACTTCCTTCGCCGCGATCTCGATGTCGGCGGCCGTGCCCTGGTAGCCCGAGGAGGGCTGGTGCAGCATGACGCGCGAATTCGGCAGGGCGTTGCGCTTTCCCTTGGCGCCCGCCGAGAGCAGCAGGGCCGCCATCGACGCCGCCATCCCCACGCAATAGGTGGAGACGGGCGCGCGCAAGTGATTCATCGTGTCGTAGATGGCCAGGCCCGCGTACACGTTGCCGCCGGGCGAGTTGATGTAGAGCGAGACGTCGCGTTCGGGATCGTCCGCGTCCAGGAACAGCAGCTGCGCGACGAGAATGTTGGCGACGTCGTCGTTGATCGTGCTTCCCAGGAACACGATTCTGTCCATGAGAAGACGGCTGAAGATGTCGTAGCTTCGCTCGCCCCGGCTGGTTCGCTCGATCACGTAGGGCGGATAGGTCGGCATGGCTTTCGGAATCTCCGGCGGTGCAGGGGGCCTCAGGCCGCCCGCGTGATCTCGGACTGGTCCTCCAGGAACTTGCACACCTTCTTCGTCGTCAGCATTCGCTCGATGTTCTCCACGGCGCCCGACTTCTTCAGGCCCGCCTTGGCCTTGGCCGCCTCTTCGCCCGACTTGCGGGCCAGCTCCTCGACGTAGGCGTCCACCTCGGCGCGATCGGCGCGAAGCCCGTGCTCGTGGGCGATGTGGTCGAGGATCAGCCGACGCTTCAGGACGAACTCCGCTTCCGGCCGAATCTGCTGGAGAAGATCGTCGCGCACCTGGGGGTCGAGGTCGTGCACGTCTCCGAGCAGGCCGTGGGCGCATGCGTTCACCATCGAGTCCGACACCTCGAAGTCGTTGGCCTCCACGACCAGCTTGACGAGCTGCGCCTGGACGGCCGCGTCGGCCTCGCGCTCGGCCGCCTCCGCGAACCGCTCCCGCAGGAGCGTCTTCCATTCGTCGAGCGTCTCGCATCCGCTGGCCGCCTGGGCGAACGCGTCGTCGAGCGGCGGCAGCTCGGGCGTCCGCCGCTCCAGGAGTGCGATGCGAAGCTCGTTTCGCCGGCCCTGCAACGCCTCGTCCGGGTGCTCGGCGGGAAAGTCCACCGTGAACTCGCCGTCCGCGCCGGGTGCCAGCGTGCGCACCGCTTCCTCGATCGCCGGCAGCGCCTGGCCCTTGCCCAGCACGAAGTCGTACCGGCGCGGAGACGCGGACTCGGGCGGCGCTGCGCCGTCGGGCCCGGCTTGGGCGATCTCGACCGTCACCGAGTCGCCCGTCTCCGGCGGGCCCTCGCGCGGCGTCCACGTGGCCTTCTCGGCGCGTTGCGCTTCCAGGAAGCGGTCGGCCAGCGCGTCGGCGCCGGGAGGGGACGGCCGCTCGACCCGAAAGCCGCCCAGCCGCCCCAGGACGACCTTCGGGGCCACGTCGAACGACACCTCGAACGACAGGCCGCCGTCCGGCTCGGCGCGCACCTGGTCGCACTCGGCCCGCGACGCGGGATGCAGGCCGTGGTCAGCGACGGCTTGCCGCACCGCCTGCTCCGCCAGATCCTCCACCGCCTGCCGCTCGATCTCGGGCCCGAACCGCTGCTCGACGACGCGCAACGACGCCTTGCCGGAGCGAAAGCCCTTGAGCTTGGCGCGCGACGCGAACTTGCGCGCGACGCCGCTCTTGCTCCGCTCGACGACGGCGGCCGGAGCCCTGACCGCGAGCGTGCGCCGGCACCGCTCGCCCTCGGCGACCGTCACGTTCAGCTGCGGCCCGTCGCTCACCGAGGCTGTCGCCCGCGCCGAAGCCGCTCCTGCCGAGGCCGGCACCCAAGCCGAGGCCGGCACCCATGCCGAGGCCGGCACGCAAGCCGAAGCCGCAACCCCTGCCGAAGCGGCCGCTCACGCCGAGGCCGCCGCCCATGCGAAAGGGGGGACTCGAACCCCCACGGCCCAAGGCCACAAGATCCTAAATCTTGCGCGTCTGCCAGTTTCGCCACTTTCGCTCCCGGAGGACACGTCGAAGCGAACGTCCGCCCCGACAAACCTTCAAAGATAACGCGCCGGGCGCGCGGGCTCCCCGTTCGAGCGCGCGTTCCCCCCGGCTACCGCGGCACGCGCACGTTGAAGACGATCGGCTCCGAGCGCGCGTTCGGCCCCTCCGGACAGCTGGCGAGCAGCGACAGCACGTCGCCCGGCCCGGCCCGGCCGAACTCGGCGTCCAGGTCGTCCCGGTCCTTGATCTCGCGCCGGTTCACGTCGTGGATCACGCAGCCGCGGGCCAGCCCCCGGCGTTGCGCGGCGCCTCCGGTCTGCACGTCCTGGATCACGACGCCGTCGGTGCTCGAAAGGCCGAGGGCGCGCGCCACGGCCGGCGTCACGTCCGTCACCTCGATGCCGATCTTCTGCGACGGACGCTCCCTGGACGGGCGGGCCTCGGCGGCGCGTTCCGTCGTGAACGGCACCTGCTCCAGCCCCACCGCGATCTCCATCGGTTCCCGGTCCCGGTACACGGTCAGCGTCACCCGGTCTCCGGGCTCCCGCAAGGCCACCTCGCGCTGCAGGTCGTTGGACGACCGCACCGCTTCGCCCTCCAAGGCGACGACGATGTCGTGCTGCCCCAGCCCGGCGGCCTCGGCCGGCGTGCCCTCCGTGACGCTCTGCACCAGCGCGCCCGACACCGACGGCAGGCCGTACCACTCGGCGTCCTCGGGCGTCACCGTCACGACCTGCACGCCCAGCCAGGCGCGGCGCACGTGGCCCCACGCGATCAAGTCCTGCATCACGCGGTGCGCCAGGTCGATGGGAATGGCGAACCCGTAGCCCTGGTAGTAGCCGGTCCGGGTGTAGATCGCCGAGTTGATCCCGATCACCTCGCCGCGCAGGTTGACCATCGGGCCGCCCGAGTTGCCCGGATTGATCACGGCGTCGGTCTGGATGAAGTGCTCGATGGCGAAGCCGCTCTCCGCGTCCAGCGCGTTCGTGTTGCGGCTGAGGTCGAACGGAATCAGCCCCAGCGGCCGGCCGAGCGCCGACACGATGCCCGCCGTCACCGAGTAGTCCAGCGCGTCCGGACGGCCGGTGAAGCCCGGATTGCCGATGGCCAGCACCCACTCGCCCACATGGACGTCGGACGCGAGCCCCAGCGCCGCCGCCGACAGTTCTCCGGCGTCGTCGATCTTGACCACCGCCACGTCCGTCGTCGGATCGCCGCCCACCAGCTGGGCCGAGAAGGAGCGTCCGTCGGGGAGCGCCACGGTGATGCTCTCGGCGTCCTTGACCACGTGGTTGTTGGTCAGCACGTAGCCGTCCTCCGACACGACGAACCCGCTGCCGCCGCCGATGCGGATGTCGGGCAGGTCGCGCTCGCGCTGCTGCGGCATGCGAAAGAACTGCTCGAACGGCGTCGAGCGCTGCTCCTCGCGCCGCGACACCTGGATCCGCACCACCGACGGCACCACCGCGTCCGCCAGGTTGACGAACGCCTCGCTCAAGTCCAGCGCCGGCTGCACCGCCGCGTCCGCCACCCGCGGCCCGCTGTCGACGGGGGACGCCGCCGGCGTCGCGAAGCCCAGCTGCGCCGCGAGCGCCAAGCCGAGCACGAACGCGACCGAACCCGACAACGCCATCTTCGCCTTCGCCTTCAGGGGATCGTGCATCTTCCCGAGTCTCCTTTGTGATTTGCAGTCCATCCGACAGCCACTAGGACGCGCCGCGCGACGCCAAGGTTGCCCTCCGCGCCGCGCCGCGCGCCCGGTCGAAGTGCGAACGGCGGCTCGCCCGCCCGCCGCAAGTCTACTTCTTCTCCTCTTCCTCTTCTGCCGACTCCTCTTCCTCCGACTCCTCGACGATCTCGTAGTCCGCCTCGACGACCCCGTCGTCCTCGGCAGCCGGCTCGTCCCCCGCGCCCGCGTCCGGATCGTCCTCCACGGCCGCACCGTCCTCACCGTCCTCTCCGGCGTCCCCGTCGGCGTCCTCCGCGCCGCCCGTCTCCGCCGCCTGCGCCTGGTAGACTTCCTGGCCTGCCGCGCTGAACGCCTGCATCAGCTCGTCGCGCGCCTCGTTGATCGCGGCCGCGTCGCTGCCCTTGAGCGCTTCCTTGCCCCGCTCGATCGCGGCGTCCAGCCGCTCCTTCGCGTCCGACCCGACCTTGTCGCCCCACTCGCCCGAGTCCTTCTCGGCCTGGTAGATCAGCGAGTCGAGGTTGTTGCGCGCCTCGACCTCCTCGCGCCGGGCGTCGTCCTCCGTCGCATGCGCCTCGGCGTCCTTGACCATCTTGTCGATCTCGGCGTCGCTCAGCCCGCTGGACGCCTCGATGCGCACCTTCTGCTCCTTGCCCGTCGCCCGGTCCTTCGCCGCGACGTGCAGGATGCCGTTGGCGTCGATGTCGAAGGAGACCTCGACCTGCGGCACGCCGCGCGGCGCCGGCGGGATGCCCGTCAGCTGGAACTTCCCGATGGTGCGGTTGTCGATCGCCATCTTGCGCTCGCCCTGGAGCACGTGGATCTCCACCGTCGTCTGGCTGTCCTCGGCGGTCGAGAACACCTCCATCTTCTTGGTCGGGATCGTCGTGTTGCGCTCGGTCAGCGTGGTCATCACGCCGCCCAGCGTCTCGATGCCCAGCGACAGCGGCGTCACGTCCAGCAGCACCACGTCCTTCACGTCGCCCGCCAGCACGCCGCCCTGGATCGCGGCGCCCACCGCCACCACCTCGTCCGGATTCACGCCCCGGTGCGGCTCGGCGCCGAAGAACTCCTGGACCACCTGCTGAATCTTGGGAATCCTCGTCGAGCCCCCGACCAGCACCACCTCGTCGATGTCCTCGGCCTTGAGCCCCGCGTCGTCCAGCGCCTTGCGCATGGGCGGAATCGTGCGCTGGACCAGCTCGTCCGCCAGCTGCTCGAACTTGGCCCGCGACAGCGAGTAGTTGAGGTGCTTCGGCCCCTCGGCCGTCGCGGTGATGAAGGGCAGATTGACGTCCGTGGACATCGTGGACGACAGCTCCATCTTCGCCTTCTCGGCGGCCTCCTTGAGCCGCTGCAAGGCCATCGTGTCGCTGGACAGGTCGATGCCCTGGTCCTTCTTGAACTCGGCCACGAGCCAGTCGATGATCGTCTGGTCGATGTCGTCGCCGCCCAGGTGCGTGTCGCCGTTCGTGGCCTTCACCTCGAACACGCCGTCGCCGATCTCCAGGATCGAGATGTCGTACGTGCCGCCGCCCAGGTCGAACACCGCGACCTTCTCGTCCGCCTTCTTGTCCAGCCCGTAGGCCAGCGCGGCGGCGGTGGGTTCGTTGATGATGCGCATGACCTCGAGGCCCGCGATCTTGCCCGCGTCCTTCGTGGCCTGGCGCTGCGCGTCGTTGAAGTACGCCGGCACCGTGATGACCGCCTTGGCGACCGTCGTCCCCAAGTAGTCCTCCGCCGTCTGCCGCATCTTCTGCAGCACCACCGCCGACAGCTCCGGCGGCGTGTAGTCCTTCCCCGCGTTGGGCAGCTTGACGACCACGCGGTCCTGCGCGTCGGCCTCCACCTTGTACGGCACGCGCTTGCGCTCCACTTCCACTTCGCCGTGCCTCATGCCCATGAAGCGCTTGATCGAGAACACCGTGTTCTCGGGATTCGTGATGGCCTGGCGCCGGGCGACCTGCCCGACCAGCCGCTCGCCGTCCTTGGCGAAGGCCACGACGGAAGGCGTCGTGCGCCCCCCCTCGGAGTTGGGAATGACCACGGGCTCGCCGCCCTCCATGACGGCGACCACGGAGTTCGTGGTACCCAGGTCGATGCCGATGATCTTGCTCATGTTGCGTCCTTGTTTGCGTTCGGTGTGCGTGTGCGCGCCCGGCTTGCTTTGCGAGAGGCGGCCGGGGTTGCGCGGAAATTGCGGGTCGGCGCGTGCGGACTTGCGGCTTTGCGCCGGCCCTCGCGGGCGGAGTCGTGCAAGAGCCGTGCCGGGCGGGCGGGTCGGTGCGGACGGCCAATTCCTGCCATTTTGGCAGGTTTTCGGCCCCCGGGCGGTGCAATTCCTGCCATTTTGGCAGGTTTTTGGGGTTGGAGGGCGCGGGTCCTGCCATTTTGGCAGGTCGTGGCGCGTGCTGGGGCGCGGTGGCCCCGAGGCGTTTCCCTGGAGCGGGAAGCGCCTCGGGGCCAAGGACGGCGGTGGCGGCGGGCGGTCGTTGGCGCCCCTTGGCGAGTCCGGCCCTGCCTTGGCCGCATCTCAAGTCTCGTTGCCTCCGCTCGGCTTGCCCGCTTGACGCCAGGGCTTCTTCGCCTCATCATTCCACTGCCGCTCTCTACGTCCGCCAGCCGCCCTCCCTCGGAGGTCCCCGCCGATGCCTAACGAAATGAACCTGGCCTGCAATCCGTTCGAGCCGACCGCCACGGGTGTGCCTGTCCATGGCGATCTCCTGGAACTCGGCACGACTCATGATCAAATACGTACCTTCCTTGATGACTCGCACGGGATCGCGGGCCCGAAGGTTCTGATAATCAAAGGCGAGTATGGCTCTGGGAAGACGTGTATTATGCGTTGGTTGCACGAGCACATCTTTCCACAGCGACGAGTGAAGTCCTTCTATTTCCGCGATCCTGGTGTTCATTTTTACCGTTTGGCAGATACCTTGCTTCGAACCGTCGGTCGTAAGGATTTCGCCAAGTTCCTATGGGAACTCGCGCACACAAACGTCAATCTTCCATACCCTGGCAACCTATTCCGAAGTGGCTTCGAGAATTTCATACTCAGTGGCAATACACGAGCTCGTCGTGATCAAATAACTAATGCGCTCCAGGATGCCATTTTGCACGCTGACGATCCGGCCATAACTAACGACGAAGAAATTGCTCATTGCCTAGCGCGAATTGTTACCACTACTATCACAAAACCATATTTTGAATATCGTGACTTCATTCCTACGTCTCGAACGAGCGTAGTTCCTGAATCGGAAGAGCCTGCTTTTTTCGAATCTATCCTCAAGACTATTTTGCACGGCACTAACGCAAAAGAGATCGCGTTTGTCATTGACGAATTTGAAGAAATTAGCCTACAGAAACGACTGACTCCGCGTGCGGCTCACGAATACCTAACGACACTCAAACGACTAATCGATCTGTCGGAAGAACAAAGTCTCCATTTTTGGTTAATATTGTCAATGACGCCTCCGGCATACGACAAGACCATTGAATTGCAACCCGCACTGAAGGAACGGCTAGCTCGCAAGCCAGTAGATATCGATCAATTAGATGGCGATGCTGCGCGACAGCTGGTGCTTGCTCGCTTAAGCGCGGCTCGTTCGTCCGTTTCCGATTCTACTCTGTTCCCGTTTCCGGACGATCTCACGACAGCTCCTTTGTTGCAGCCTACGACCTACGCTAGCCCACGGCGCTTGATCAAAGTTTGCTTCACAGCTATCGCACGTGCTTCCAACGCAACTGCGTTGCCTTTTGATAAAGAGTATATGCGCGAGATCGAAGAAGCATTGTACGGCGAGTCAGAAAGTTCATCTATATGACAAATCAGATGAGTTCATTTCCGTCTTCGCAAGTCCGAGAAGTTGTTTTCTGGGATACAAATACGCTCCACTATGTCGACGTCTATCTGCAACACGCGAAGGAGAAAGGCCTCTATCCTTATGGAGACTCCATTGCTCAATCCGAAATCGTTCTGAAGAGTACAATTGATAGGAATTTGAAGACAGCTTACGAGAACGGTCTTGCCGTACTGGCGTTTTGCCGACAAGAGCGTCTTGCCGTGAGTTATTCACCGGTGTCGGAACTCGAGTTGATCGTCGGCAGGGCGAAAGGGAAAGCGTTGATATCGGCTGCGAACGAGAACATACCCGAACGGATGTGGTCCCGATTTCAATATGATGAAAAATACATCAATAAAAGACTGACAAAGGCAATTCTAACGACGACAGTTGATCACGTTAACGACTTGTCGTCACAATTGAGCAATCTGGATATCAGTGTGATCGAAGGTGCCGAGAGCGGTGTTACGGAGACGTGGATCTTGGCAAGAAAATTATTAAGTGTGGTATACATGAGTGTAAATGATGCTCTCATTTATGCTAGCGCGTTACTAGAAAGGGCAAAATATATCGTGACATTTGATTATTATTTTCGCAAAACGATCAATCGATGTCATAGTGGCAAATATGAAACCGCCAGAAATGACATCTCAGCAGTTCTCGGGACAGTGAAGTCATTGCCCCGAGCACCGAAAAGAGAATACCTTAAGAAATGCCGAAATAGTTACTCCTGACGGACAGGAAAAAATGGGTCATACCATTTCGGACGCGATCGGATGGGATCGATGGGTTACGCCACGTGAGATTCGTGACAAGCCTGTGCACAGATGGTATGTGTTCCCACACAGTTTTACCGATAATCTAGTGGATACACTCATTGCCGAATGGCAATTGAGTGTGCGTGATCAGATACTCGATCCTTTCGTGGGTGCCGGAACGACACTGGTCTCATCTCGTGATAACGAGATTTCTGCTTTTGGTTTTGATCTCTCACCTCTTGCCGTCTTTGCATCGAATACCAAGGTCGCGGACTATTGCCCTATCCAGTTAGCGGATAGTTGGCAAGCGATAAAACGAGATCTGCGAATTTATCGGATAACGCCAGATCGATTGCGACGAGAATATCCGAAATTGGTTCGAGATGCATTGCCAGATGGGCGTTTGAAAGAAATTGAACGGATGCTAGCATGCATTGATGCAATGGTCTGCAAAGTGTCGCATCGCAATTTCTTTCGACTGATACTGCTATCTCTCATACCAGAGTTTAGCCAAGCTGTCGCCAATGGAGGATGGCTTCGTTGGCTAAACAACGGAAGAGAAGCTAGCGAGTTAATTGATGCGTTCGCGACTCGCGTCGAGGCATATCTGTGGGATGTTGGACGGGAGTCACGTCCGACTGGAGAATGGAAAGCCGAGTTGGGAGACGCGAGGAGGTTGCCGTTGAAAGACGATCAGATTACGGCAGTCATTACGTCGCCGCCATATCCTAACCGACATGATTATAGTCGAGTCTTCGCAATAGAATTGATGTTATGTTTCCTAGACTGGCACGGGAATCGAGAATTGAGATACCAAAGCTTTCATTCGCATCCGGAAGCACGACCGAGACGACCAGCTGTTGGCGACTACAGTCGTCCGGGAAACCTCACCGAATGCATTGATGCAGTTGCGGATGGAAGATTGCGAAAAATGCTGGATGGATATTTCGTAGACATGCACTTGTGTTTGAGAGAAATTGTCCGGGTGTGCAAGAGCGGAGCACGAATCGGCATCGTCGTAGGCAACGCGCAATATGACGGAAAAGCGATCATGGTCGACGAATTTACGGCTGAACTCGGAGAGCAGGTTGGTTTAATATGTCATGAGATTCGAATCTTGAGATGGCGCGGAAACAGCGCACAACAGATGGACAAATATGGACGTAGGCCGTCAAGGGAAAGCATTGTGCTATTTGGCAAGAAATGATGCTACGCAATCACCTCTTATCTGAGTCGAGCCGACATATCGGAGCATATGTGGTTGGACTGCGCTACGCGATAGAGAGGTATTGCGCTGTGAATCCGCAAATGAGAGATGTAAGGGCCTCGAGAATTGGACGAACGATAGTAGTTCCGTAGCAATATCTGTTCGTGATGAGTGTTGTGCGCTGCAGTCGTTGCCAATGTCTTGGGAATGGGAATCAATATGATATATTGCTTCCAATGTCGTATCAGAAGATCTATTGCCTGAAACAAGATGGAGATTGGTTGACGCAATATTTCACAGGATTGCGTCAACAAGTCGTAGACGGAAAACAGGGTCCAATCGGTTGCACCCCGCAACGAGAGGATATGATTTGCTGTCTGGCGGAGTAGAGTGTTGTGGGAATGAGCATTTGGGGGCATCGCCAGTGGAAACATCGCGACGCAACGATCAGGAGCCCGCCAGTATTCGTCGATCAGATTGAGTTCATTCCTAGCCCAATAGCGAATGCCGTATGGAACAGCTTGGACAAGGGGTGGAGGCCCCTTTCTTGTTCTTGCGCGGGTGGCCGTTAGTGTCTTGATGTAGTCATTGTGCGTGTTCTTGAGTAATACGCGAACAGATTGGCCAGAAGCATGGAGAGAATAGACTACAGGCGTAGCGGAACGGCGAAATTGGGAAGCAGTGTACGGAAAAGAAGAATGGGGCACGAATGCGTCGAAAAACAACGATGCACAGTCGCGATTGCGTAGCACGAGATTGGAGAAGAGTTCCTTAATGCGAACGGTCAGAGAGCGATTGCTGATTTCCGGGAGTGGTTCTTGAAGTAAAGAAGCAACAATTGGATCGGCGATGTTGACGCACAGCCGTGGACCACGTCGGCGAAATAACTGAAGGCGCAACAAGATCGTGCGATAATGGTAAAGAGTTGTGAGAGATGGAGGCAGATCAGGCCGACGACCGTGCAAGATGCGATGATCGGTGATCAGGCGATTTACTTCGATGGGTCTGAGGCCATGCGAATGTTCTGCAACGAGGCAGAGGATACGATGGAGAATCGCGAAAGACACGGATCGCATCCAAAAAGGATTTCGGTCTTTGGTGGCCGAATCGGAGTTTGAAGGCGAGGTCATGGAGACCGGAGTTGTGTGGATGCATGTCGGGAAGTCAACGGGGCGGTGATAGCCGTCGTGGAAAATCGGCACTCAAGCAGTACGCTCGCGATCCGCCGCGCCGTGTTCGCGAAGTGCAGGACTTCGTCCGTGTTGAGCGGACGGTCGAGAACCTGGCGTTCGCGATAGGACAGCCACTTCTTGAGGACTTGGTAGCCGCCGAGGCGGTAGGACCACACGGCGGAAGGGACGTTGCGCCAGAAGGCGCGGTCGTTGAGGTAGATGTCGAATGTGGTCGCGCCAAGGGACGCGACGGCCTCGCCAAGCGTGGCGCGTTCCTCCGGCGTGTAGGGACGCTCCTCGGTGCGTCCCTGGCCCGGCATCACGGCATGGCCGGTCCCGTGGTGGCCCCAACCGGCCGTCACGGCGAAGTCGTCACCAGCCATGTTGCGGCCGTCGGTCGTTGAGGGTGTGGCGATGGTGGCGGTCTCGGATGAAGGTCGGATGGCCCCCTGATCGTCGATCCCCAACAATGCGGCCAGTCTTCGCCCTCGGTCAACGATGGGCGCTAGGGCGTCGGCCGCGTCCGAGCCGCCGTCGGGCCAGTCCGGCAAGGGGATGCGGGGCCAGTCTAACTGGAGGGCGCCGGCGTTGGCGTTCCGATAGCCGGGATCGTGGAGGACGGCGAGAACATGGTGGAAAAGATCGCCGACGTCGATCTTGCAGCGGGCGCAGTAGCGTTGGGCTGCGGCGGAGAGGTTGGCTTCAGCCGACGGTGGCGTTGATCCGGCGCCGAAGCCTGGGAGGCCGTGCCCGTCCTGCCGGAGCCAAGCCGGAAACATCAGGGCGCCGCGCTCGATCAAGTGGTACGAAGCCATCTGCTCAGTGACGCACGCCTGGGGCTCGTTGGCGTCCTTCCGAAGGTGCCGAGCCGACGACAGCCACATATTTCCCACGAAGACGTGCGGGCGCCTCCAGTTTCCACACCGCTGCCCGCCAGCGGAAGGGCTGCGAAGATTCTTGCCGAGACCAGAGCACCCAAGCCGAGAAGACGCCGTAGAAGAGCGTCTGCACCAACGACGAATGGAAGAAGCGCGCACCCTGGACGCCCTTGAACCGGACGCCCAACGCGTCCTCCAGCGCGGTGCGCACCGTCTGCAGCGAGGCCGTGTCGTCCGACGCCTCCACTCGGGCCAAGCCGTCCCGCGCGTAGGACGCCAAGAGCCACGCCAAGTCCTTCGGATTCGCGATCGTGGCTTGGTGCGACAGCGCGCGGCCCAAGTATTCGCCGAGTCCGGCGCCCGCTTTGCGCGCAAAAGCCCTTGGCTTCGCAAGTTGTTGAGCGAACGCCTCGTCGCAGGACGCGAGCGTGTACGACTCGAACTCCGCAAGACCGCTGCCCTGCGTCCCGACGAGGGAGAACTCTCGGAAGTTCGTCACGAGGACCAAGCCGTAGAGACGGCAATACCGCGCAACTTGCTCTTGCACGCGGTCCTCTCGGATGTCTTCCTGCGACGACTTCACCTCGACCACGCCCCGTTCCGGCGACTGGCCCTCCTGCGGCTTCCCCCGCCGCACCTGGTGGGCCGCGAAAAGCCCGAAGTCGGGATGCCCGGCCCCTTGGTCCGCCAGCTCGGCGACGCAGAAGGCTTTTGGCTTCAGCAGACCTCCAACCGCGTTGAGCAGATTCGCCAACGGCGCGTAGCTGGACCGCTCCGCCGTGGCGCTGCCCGACGCCCGAATCTGGGCCAAGTCGGTGAAGTACGCCTCCGCGGCGACCGTCAGCTTCTTGGGGTCCATGGCCGCAATTTAGCCCAGCCAGCGGCTCCACGCCCGTGAAGCCGTTCGGGAGAGAGGGTCACGCGCCGCTCGGCGGGCACGAGGGGCGGAACCCAGCTACTTCATTGGATGCAGTCGGCCCCGGTTGCGGTAACGGGCGAGCCGTCCCGCGAACGCAACGCGAGCCGCACCACTGACTCGCCGCCGCCGGCAGCGTGTTGCGGATCCAGAGGAGTCCGTCGGGGCCCGCGTCCACGCGGTCCATCGCCAGCCGGTGGGACGGCAGGTCGCCGGGCTCGCGTTCTCCCGTCACCAAACATCGCCGTAGTCGCTTCCGTTCCAGGGGGGTTCGCTTCCAGTCAACATCAGCCACACGGATTCTCCCGGATAATTGGCGGATCGGTGCGCTATCGGCAACGTCTCCACCTCATCGCACCACCAGTCTTCCGGGCACGGGCCGGACTGCGGGCCCCGCGTGATTCGGAGAATCCAATTGTAGTCGGGCCGCAACGTCCATCCAATTCCGCCTCTTGCGACGACTTGTTCCTTGTCGCGCAGCCGAAACAGCAAGTACAGGGTCCCGGAGCGCCCGACACGGATCCGCTGCCCGTCGAAGGTGGCGCCCGAAAAGTCCCCTGCCGCGAGCGCATGGTCGAGAACTTCGACCTCCATTCCCGCCAATCCCCCCGAATCGGCAAGCGATCCGTGCCAAACGAGGGTGTCGCCAGGGTCGAACTCGATGCCCGCCGTGCCGTCGGGTGCAATCCCGGCGATCCGGTCTTCCCCGGAGGGTCTGATTTCCACGAAGCAGCAACTTTCGCCCCCATCGTCCCGGCAGGCGGCAAGCGCCAGCAAGCCGATGGCCAGCGCGAGACGCGCCGGAACGGGGAAGACGGCCTTCAATGGGTCGGTCATCGCGGGTCTCCGGTCCAGTTGTTCTTCCTGCCAGTTGTTCCTTTCTGCTTCGTTGTCTGGTACGCCGGTCGTCGGGGGAAAGTTCCCGGAGGGGTTCGGCGTCCGGCCGTGGACCGCCTGGCCCGGGTGGACAGCCCCGGCATGGCGGCGCACATTTCTTCCGGCCTTCCCGGCCATGCGAGACGTCCACCAAGGAGTCCCCGAGATGACCGAAGAGCCGCCGCCGGCCTGGGCCGGCCGCCGACTGGAGATCGCCCTGGCATGCGTGGCCCTGGCGGGTTCGCTGGCCCCCGGCATGGCCGGTTCCGTCAGCGCGGCGGCCGCCGAGTTCACGCCGGCGTCGTGCGTCCTCGGCGCGCCTGTTGCGGCAAGGCCGTCGGCCCAACTTGGCACGCCCGGGTCCGTCGCCTTCGCTCCGGTCGCCCGGCGCCTGGAGTCCACGGGAACGCAGGCAGGCTCGTCCGCCCAGTCCGGCGCAACGGCTCCGGCCGCCCCCGTCCCGCTCGACGTCGCCGAGCCCGCGCAAACGGGGAGCCTTTCGCCCGCTCTCCCGCCCGACGTCGCCGAGCCGGCGCAAACGGGACGCCTTTCGTCCTCCGCCCCGCCCGGCCCGTTCACGCGCTACCGGGGCATTCTCGGGCTGTTCGTGCTGACGGGCATCGCGTGGGCGCTGAGCAGCAACCGGCGGCTCGTGCAGTGGCGGGTGGTGCTGTGGGGGCTGGGCCTGCAGATCGCGTTCGCGCTCCTGATTCTGCGCACGCCGCTGGGGACGGCCGTGTTTTCGACGGCCAACGACTTGATCCTCGCCGTCGTGGGGTTCACGGAGGAAGGGGCGCGCTTCCTGTTCGGCAACTTGGTGCGCAACGAGGTGCCGGTGGGGCTGCTGGAGCCGAGCGGCGGCGAGTTCGCGGCGGAGGGGCGGCGCGTGGCGCGGACGGGGGCGTTCGTCGCCTTCAACGTGCTGCCGACGATCATCTTCTTCGCTTCGCTGATGACCGTGCTGTACCACTTGGGCGTCATGCAGCGCGTGGTGGGCGGGATCGCCTGGGTGATGCGGCGCACGATGAAGACGAGCGGGGCCGAGACGCTGACGGTGGCGGGCAACATCTTCATCGGACAGACGGAGGCGCCGCTGCTCGTCAAGCCGTTCGTGGAGCGGATGACGCGCTCGGAGCTGATGGCGATCATGACGGGCGGCTTCGCGACCGTGGCCGGCGGGGTCATGGCGGCGTACGCGGGGATTCTGTCGGGCTTCTTTCCGGACATCGCCGGGCACCTGATGGCGGCGTCGGTGATGTCGGCCCCGGCGGCGATGCTGGTGGCGAAGCTGATGCTGCCGGAGGAGGAGCGGCCGGACACGGCGGGGGGGCTGTCGCGAAGCGCGGGGGGCGCGGTGGAGCGGCCGGACGTCAACGTGATCGAGGCGGCGGCGCGCGGGGCGGGCGAGGGACTGCACTTGGCGCTCAACGTGGGCGCCATGCTGATGGCGTTCCTGGCCATGATCGCGCTCCTGAACGCCGTGCTGGGATGGACGGGAGGCCTGGTCGGGCTCGACGGGCTGTCGCTGGAATCGGTTCTGGGCGCGGCGCTCGCGCCGATCGCGTGGGTGATGGGCGTGCCGTGGCAGGAGGCGCCGGCCGTGGGCGCGCTCATGGGGCTCAAGACGGTGGCGACCGAGTTCGTGGCCTACATGGGACTGGCGGACGACATGGCCCGCGACTCGTTGTCGCCGCGGTCGGCGGTCATCGCCGCGTACGCGATCTCGGGCTTCGCCAACTTCTCGTCCATCGCGATTCAGATCGGCGGGATCGGCGGAATCGCGCCGTCGCGGCGCAAGGACTTGGCGCGGCTGGGCTTGCGCGCGATGGTGGGCGGGTCGCTGGCCGCTTTCATGACGGCGGCCATTGCGGGCGCGCTGGTCTGAGGAGCCGGCCGCAGCCGCCCACTTCGGACCCGGGCCGGGCGATGGAGCGGCCATTGCGGGCGTGCTGGTCTAGAAGCCGGCCACAGCCGGACGGTCCCGTCGGCGGCCGCGGCGCGGGCGTCAGGCGGTGACGAGCGCGCCGTCTCTTGGCGCGACGGGTGGTCGGCTTGCTCAAATATTGCCTTGCAAATCAAACGATTGTCGTTTAATCTGCAAGGATGATTCCACGACGACACCTGGCCCGGGTGGTTGGCAGCCTCGACGAGACGCCCGCTGTCGTCATCCTGGGCCCCCGCCAGATCGGCAAGACCACCTTGGCGCGACAGGTCGCCGCCGCGGCTCCGGGAAGCGTCTATCTGGACCTGGAGGATCCCGGCCACGCCGCCCGGCTCGCGGACCCGGCGCGCTACCTCGCCCAGCGCTCCGGCGCCCTGACGATCCTCGACGAAGTCCAGCGGATGCCCGGGCTCTTCGAGATCTTGCGAGGCCAGATCGATCTTCGGCGGCGAGAAGGGCGGCGGGCCCGGCACTTTCTCCTGCTTGGTTCGGCATCTCGGACGCTCCTGAACCAGTCCGCCGAGTCGCTTGCCGGGCGTCTGGTTTACTACGACTTGCCGGGCTTGGACGCCCAGGAGATCGGCGGCGGCGACCGCGACCGGCTATGGCTTCGCGGCGGATTTCCGGACTCGTTCACCGCCGCCGGCGACGCGGCTTCGGCGCGCTGGAGGCTGGCGTTCATCCGAACGTACCTGGAGCGCGAAGTCCCTGGCTTCGGGGTGCGCGTGCCCGCCGCCACGTTGCGCCGCTTCTGGACGATGCTGGCCCACCGGCAAGGCGGGTTGCTGAACGCCTCGGCCTTGGCCCAGAGCCTGGGCGTGTCACCGCCGCCGGCGTCCCGCTACCTGGACCTGCTCGTCGACCTGTTGCTCGTGCGTCGCCTTCAGCCCTACTTCGCCAACGTCGGCAAGCGCCTCGTGAAGGCGCCCAAGGTCTACGTCCGCGACACGGGTCTTCTCCACGCGTTGCTCGGCTTGCGCACCTGCGACGACCTCTTGTCCCACCCTGTCGCCGGCTTCAGCTGGGAGGGCTTCGTGATCGAGAACCTGTTGGCGGTCGCGCCCTTCGGAACCGACGCTTGGTTCTACCGCACTCGCGCCGGCGCGGAGATCGACCTGCTGCTGCTCTTGCCCGACCAGAGGCTGTGGGCCGTCGAGATCAAGCGGGGCGCGGTGCGGAAGACGAGCAAGGGATTCGAGCTTGCCGCGAACGACCTCGGCGTGGCCGACAGGTTCGTCGTGCACTCGGGCGACGAGGCGTATCCCCTCTCCGAGCGCGCGACGGCGATGCCGCTCGATGGGATGATGACGCGTCTGGCGCAGGCGGAGTAGGGGCGCATGGCGGGTTGCCTCCGGCCCGACGCCGGACGACGCGGCTTCAGCGGGCGGCGCGAGTCGGCGGGGACTTCGCTGCGCGACCGCGATGCGTCAGCTCCGTTCGATGCCCTCTTCCGTCGGGTCGGCCCGGCGCACCGGCGCGAAGTGATCCAGGATTCGGGCGCCGCTTCCCACGGCGCGGGCGCGAGCCAGCGTCTCGTGCACCCACGCGATCGCCGCTTCCACGGCGTCGGCCGGGGCCATGCCCAGCGCGAGCCCTGCGGCCGCCGCCGCGGCCAGCGTGCAACCGGTGCCATGGACCGGGCCGCCGCCGATCCTGGGGCGGCGAAGCGCGCGAAGCGTCCGGCCGTCCCAAAGCACGTCGGCGACCTCGGCGCCCTTCAAGTGGCCGCCCTTGACGAGCGCGGCGCCCGCGCCGGCCTCGACCAGCCGGCGCGCCGCTTCCTCCATCCCCTCCTCGGTCGCGTCCTTGACGCCAGCGAGGGCCGCCGCTTCCGGCCAGTTGGGCGTGACGAGCGCGGCCAGCGGAACGAGCTCCTCCAGCACGGCGGCCTCGGCGTCGGGCGCCAGAAGCCGGTCTCCGCTGGTGGCGACCATCACCGGGTCCAGCACGTAGGCGCCGAGCCCGTGCCTCTTGATTCGTCCGGCCACCGCGCAAACGATTTCGGCGTCGGCGAGCATCCCCGTCTTGACGGCGGCGACCGGCATGTCGGCGGCGACGCTGTCGATCTGGGCGGCGACCATGCCGGGCGCCAGGGCCTGCGCGCGCTGGACGCCCGCCGTGTTCTGGGCCGTGACGGCGGCGACCGCCGACGCGCCGAGCACGCCCCACTGGTGCAGCGTCTTGAGATCGGCCTGGAGGCCGGCCCCGCCGCAGCTGTCGCTCCCGCCGACGGCGAGGACCACGGGCCGGCCCGCCAAGTCGCGGGCGGGAGCCGGGAGGCGAAGCTTCGAGACCATGATCAGCAAGTCTAGACGGCGGACGGTGGCGCGGCTACGCCGCCGCCGCGGAAGAGAGCGAGAGGGGATGGCGTTGGCCGAGGGGCCCCGGGTCGCGCTGGAGGCGTTGCGCGCGCCCGGCGACGTGGCCTGGGCGCTGGTGGGCGAGGCGTACGCGGCCACGGAGACTGGCCGCAGAGTGTTCGCGGCGTGCCGTTCTCGCGGCGTCGAGGCCGAGGTTGCGCCGGACGAGGCGGTGCGCGCGTTGTGCTCGACCGAGGCGCCGCAGCCGGTCCTGCTGGCCGCGAAGACGCCGCCCATGGGGACGCACGCGGGCGCCGCGGGCCGCTACCTGCTGGCCGACGGCATCCAGACGCCCGGCAATTTGGGCGCGTTGGCGCGTTCGGCCTGGGCGTTCGGCCTGGACGGCGTGATCGTCGGGCCCGGGACGGTGGACCCCTGGAACGCCAAGGCCGTGCGAGGTTCGGCGGGGGCCGCGTTTCGCATCCCGTTCCTGCGCGCGGCGGAGGAGTGGCTGGATGCCGGCTCGCCGCGCGAGACGCTGTTCTACGCGGACCCGGCGGGCAGCCCCGTGGAGGTCGTGCTGGGCGCGGGCGTGCCGGCGTCCTGGGCGCTGGCGGTGGGCAACGAGGGTCGGGGCGTCTCCGAAGCGGTGCGGCGGCGGGGATCGGCGCTGGCCGTCCCGGTCCAGCCGGGGGTCGAGTCGCTCAACGCCGCCGTCGCCGGATCCATTCTGCTCTACGCCCTGACCCGCGCGGGCCGGTGACGGCCGGCGTCACCGGGCCGGTGGTGGGGCTGGCCGCGATCGTGGGCGCTTGCGCCGGCTCGTTCGTCAACGTGTGCGCGTTGCGGTGGCCCGCCGACGAGTCCGTGCGCGCGCCCCGGTCGCGCTGCCCCGCATGTTCGGCGGCGCTTCGCTGGTTCGAGACGCTGCCGTTCCTGGGATACGCGTTGGCGGCCGGACGGTGCCGGCGGTGCCGGGCCCGCATCTCGCTTCAGTACCCTCTGGCCGAGGCGCTGGGCGCGCTTGCCTGGGGATGGGCGGCCTGGCGGTGGGGTCTCCAGCCGGAGACGTTGCGCGGCGCCGTCTTCCTGACGCTCCTCCTGGGCATTGCGCTGGCGGACCTGCGCACCTACGTCATCCCGGACCAATTCACCTGGGGAGGCGCGTGCGTCGGCTTGGCGCTGTCCCTGCTTCCCGGCGGCGCCACCGCCGTGCAGGCCGTGTCGGGCGCCGTCGTCGGCTTCGGCGCGCTCTGGCTGGCGGCCGTCGGCGGCAAGGTCTTGTTCAAGCGCGACGCGCTGGGCGGCGGGGACGTGAAAGCTCTGGCGGTGGCGGGCGCCTTTCTCGGTCCGGCGGGGGCCTTGCTGACCCTCTTCGCGGGAGCGGTCGCCGGCGTGCTGGTCTTCGGGCCGGTCTCGGTCCGCACGGGACGCTTGGTGCCGTTCGGCGCGTTCCTGGCGCTCGGGGGCGCGCTGGCGTACGGGTGGGGCGAGCCGATCGTCGCATGGTACCTGGGTGCGCTGTTGCCGTGAGCGACGCGACTGCTCCCGTGAGCGCGCGGCCGGGGGTCCTGCTGCCGGACGTGGGCATGGTCGCTACACTGCTCCCGTGAGCGTGCGGCCGGGGGTACGGGGGGCGCGGCGCGGTCCAGACGAGCTGATGCTCCGTGCGGACGTGGAAGCGAGGCCAAGCGGGAAGACGTTCGGCACGCCGAACGCGGACATGCGAGCAATCTGGGAGGATCTGCGCCGTCGAGGGCTTGACGGGGGGCCGCCCGTGCGGCCAGTAGTGGAGGGGAGCGGCGCCCCGACGGGGCGCGAGGCCGGAAATCCCCGAAGTAGCTGAACCCGTTCGGAGCGACGCTTCGCGCATGCGCGGCGCCGCCGTCCGTCAATCACATGGAGGTGGCACGTTGGGACAATCGAGACGTACCGAGACCAAGGCCCGCCGAGGCGGTCCGCAGAAGGCGGCCCCGTCGGCACGGAAGCCCAGCCGGACCGCCGCGGGGCCGGCGGGCGCGCCCCCCAAGCCCCGAGACCGGAGGCCCAAGGCTGGCCCGGCGGCGGACACCCGGGTGCTGGAGCGACCCAAGAGCGCCGCGCCGGGGCCGCTTCGGGCCATCATGGCTGCGCCCGCTCGCCTTACCGGGATTCGACTGTGGAAGCTCCTCGACAGGGAAGAGAAGGCCGTCGCGGCCGAGGTCTACATGCTGGGGGGCGCAACGCCGCGAAAGAATCTGGTCGGCGTGGTGGCGAAGAGCATCAACTTCATGCCGGCCACGGTCGGCAAGTGGCCGCCGGGCAAGATCGCGCAAGAGCTGTGGCGAGTGCCGATCCGCGAGGCCAAGCGCGCCGACGACCTGTTGCGCGGACTTCTCGGCGCCCCGCACCACAAGGCGTCGTTGTCCCGCATGGCCGGACTGCTGAAGCTCCAGGACGTGGACGACGTCTTGGAGGGCGCCGCGAACGTGACGGCGGAGCGGGCGCGGAAGGCGGCCGACGCGATTGCGGAGGAATTCGGCGAACGGGAAGCCGTGGTGCTGCTCATGATCCTCGTCGTCCTCAAGGCGCCGATGTCCGCGAGCCTGATGGACTGGATGCGCGACCGGGCGGCGGCTCGAACGGCGGCGGCCGAGGCGCCCGAGGAAGCCGACAGCCCGGTCGGCGACGCGCAGGAGGCCCCCGAGACGCCGCCCGCGCCCGCCGCCCGCGAACCCGGCAGGGAGCACACGTTCACCACGCTGGACCGCGTGCTGGTGCAAGCGGCCGTCGACGCGCGGCGCGGGATCGAAGGCGCGCTGTCGGAAGACGAGATCGACGACATGGTCAACGACTACGTGCATCTGAACGGACAGCGGCACCGCTCCTACTTCCATGCAGGCTTTCGCGACGCGCTGTTCGGCCGAGATCCCGAGTCCGAGGCCCTGTCCGCGCAGAAGGCGGAACAAGCGCGATGGTACTGGGCCGGCGCGGTGAAGGGGTGGGCCGACTCCGATGCATGGCAGAGAATCGCCGACGAATACGACAAGCGCCAGTCCGTCGTGCGCAAGCTGGGCGACGGTTCTCCGCCGTCGATGGCGGCCGTCGGTGTCGTGGCCAGGGCGTTGTGCGAGCAGGAGAGAGCCGCCGAGCTGACGGACTTCGTCAAGTCCAGCGCTCTTGTCGCCTCCACGGATCTGGCTCTCTTTCAGTTGCTTCTGGACGCGGCCACCGATCTCCTGCACGACGACAAGGCGGCCGCGGCGCTCCCCATCTTCGATCTCTTGGCCAAAGGAAGAAGAAACGCATCGCTGGAGATGGGGGAGATTGGGCTGGACGCCAAGCGCCGGCGCGCGCACTGCCTTCGCCAGATGGACCAGAGCGATCGGGCCAGGAGAATTCTCTCGGGCCTGCTCAAGGAAGATCTCACGCCCAACGACCGCGCGATGGTTCATGCCGACTTGGGCCTGCTCATGGGCGGGTTCCGGCGCCTTTCGGACGTCCTTCTGCCGAAGCGAAAGGAATCGGTCGACCGCGTCGCGCAACAGCTGAGGAAAGGACGCGCTCACTTCGAGAAGTCGGTTTCGGAGAGTGTGCGCTATGCGTCGCACGGGCACTATTGTCTCGGCACGCTGGCGCTTTGCGAAGAACGGCACGACGAGGCTCGCATGCACTTGAAGCAGGCCCATGACGTGTTTTCCGCCGGAGGCCGCTACGATGCCGATCTCGTGGCGCGGTCCGCGCTCTACTTGGGCATTGCCACGGTCTTGGAGCTCTGCGAGGAGGAACTCTCTCGAGGCGCGCGCGGCATCGAGGAGGGCCTGGAGGCGGGAGCCCAGTTTCCGTCGTATTTCGTGGATGACGCCGTTGCCGGCCTCGAACTGGTATCTACGGCGAAGCTCCAGCAGGTGTCGTCTTTGCTGTTGCGGCATGGCGACCAAGGCGTCTTCGACGAATTGGCCAAGAGCGCGGCGGTCAAGTACTGCAGGGAACTCGCGCTGGCGTTGTACTGCAAGGCGACCGCGGAAGGCGTGAAGAAGAACAAGGCCGTCACCTACTTGCACGGTGCGCTGAAGGGCTACCTTGCCGACGAGAAGAACGACGACGAATCAGCGTTCGAGGTGCTGGACGTGTTGGAAGAATATGCGATGGAAGGCATCGGCACGCCGCGATTCATGGCCTTGTTGTGCCGAGACAATTACGACTGTCCGCCCCTCAAGACTGAAGACGCGCGCATTGCTCACGCAAGTTGCCTCGAGTCAGAGGGCGACCGCGAGGGGGCCGCAGCGGTCCTGTGGCCGCTGGTCGGCCAGTTCAGCGCGAAGAAGGAGACCTTCAACGCGATCGGCGTTCTGGAGAGCATCAAGGCCTACCGGTTGGACGCGTACGCCGATCGGGTGGAGCGGGAGCTGGAGAGGCTGTCCCGCGCGACGGCGGTGCACGAGGGCGCCGACAACTGGGAAGACGGGCAGGAGATCTCCGTGCTGGTCGTGGGAGGCGACGAGCGCCAGTCCAAGGCCGACGAACGCGTGCGCCGACTGGTCGAGAAAGAACGCAAGGGCGTGGCCGTGCAGTTCGTGCGCTCCGGATGGGGCGCCGGCTCCGGGGTGCCGCTGGAGCGCGCCAGGAGTCTTGTGCAGACGTCCGACGCGGTCGTCGTCATGCGCTTCATGCGGACGCACTTCGGCAGGGAGATCCGCACGGCGTGCGGCAAGGCGGACAAGCCGTGGCGCTTCTGCTGGCCGGGCGGCAACAACGCCCAGGCGCGGGCCGTGCTCGAGGCGGCGCGAGCGGTGCGAAGGCCGGGGAAGCGCTCGTAGCGAAGGGTCGTCGCTTTGCCGCGTGGCGCTCCCCGCGCGCTTTGGCGGACGGGAGAGCGGCGAGCGCGGCCGCGGCCGCGCCGCCGCCGCTTCGGCGCATAGGCGGCGCTTGGCGGATTCGAAGCGGCGAACCGCGACGGGCCGCTTTCCGCGCGCCTTGCCCGAAGACGGCTGTTTCGTGACACTTTAGGGCGGCCGTCGGCGGGGCTTCCGCGACGGTCGGCGCCGGGCTCGCTGGCTACGGCGGCTTTGGGGCAGTCGTGGCCGCCCTCCATCCCACCCCCACCCTACGCCGAACCTTGAGCAAACGACTCTTCACGTCCGAATCCGTCACGGACGGACACCCCGACAAGATTGCCGACCAGATATCGGACGCGGTGCTGGACGCCGTGCTCGCGGAGGACGCCGAAGGCCGGGTCGCCGCCGAGACGCTGGTCAACACCGGGATGGTGGTGGTGGCGGGCGAGATCACCTCGGCGGCGGAGATCTGCGTGCCGGCCATCGTGCGCGACGTGGTTCGGAAGGCCGGGTACGACCGGCCGGAGTACGGCTTCGACGGGGACAGCTGCGCGGTGGTCACGGCCATCGACAAGCAGTCGCGCGAGATCGAAAAGGGTGTGGACGGCGGCGGGGCCGGGGACCAGGGGATGATGTTCGGCTACGCCTCCAACGAGACGCCCGAGTTCATGCCGGCGCCGATCGCGTGCGCCCATGCGCTGGTGCGGCGGCTGTCCGATGCGAGGCGGGGAGGCGAGATCGAATGGCTGCGCCCGGACGGGAAGTCGCAGGTGACGTTCGAGTACGAAGGGGACGGTCCGGCGATGCGGCCGGCGCGGGTGAAGGCCGTGGTGCTCAGCGCCCAGCACGACGACGTGGGCATGGTCGAGGTCAAGAGGCGGCTGCGGAAGGAGATCGTCGAGCCGGTCCTGGCCGAGAAGGGGTTCGGGCTGGACGACGCGGCCTGTCATGTCAATCCGGCGTGCAGCTTCGTGGACGGCGGCCCCAAGGCGGACGCCGGGATGACCGGACGCAAGATCATCGTGGACACCTACGGCGGGATGGGGCGCCACGGCGGCGGCGCGTTCTCCGGCAAGGACGCCACGAAGGTGGACCGGTCGGGGGCCTACGCGGCGCGCTGGGCGGCCAAGAACTTGGTGGCGGCGGGGGCCGCGTCGCGTTGCGAGGTGCAGCTGGCGTACGCGATCGGGCGGTGCGAGCCGCTGCAGGTCTACGTGGACTCGTTCGGCACCAGCGAACTGCAGGACGACGACCGGCTGTCCGAGGCGGTCAGCGATGTCTTCGACTTCACTCCCGCCGGGATCATCGACGCGTTGGGCCTGAAGGCGCCGGTGTTCGGGCCGACGGCGACCTTCGGTCATTTCGGGCGCGAGCCGAGGGAAGACGAGCGCCGCGGTTGCCAGGTGCGGCTGTTCTCTTGGGAACGGACCAACAGGGTGGACGACTTGCGCGAGGCGTTGGACCTTTGAGGGCTGCGGGGAAACGGCGGGTAGCCGCGTGCGAGGCAGCCTGGACGGGTGGACGACTTGCGCGAGGCGCGGAGTCTTCGGGGGTCCGGTCGGCCGTGCGGGGCGCGGGCTTGGCGGTGGAGCGCCGGTTGTGCGCCCGTTTCGAGTCGGCCATGTTGGCTCCTGCGTTTCCGGCGATTCGGCCCCTGTCCGCGGGAGAAGGCTGTTGATCCAGCTCTGCGTCAAGGCGCTTGCCTTCGACCGCGCCACCAAGGCCCCGGTGGTGCTGCTGGAGGAAGTCGGCAGCCAGCGGGTCCTGCCCATCTGGATTGGGCCCGGCGAGGCCAACGCCATCGCGAACAGCTCGGGGGCGCAGAAGTTCCCCCGGCCCCTCACGCACGACCTGCTCGTCTCGATCCTCAAGGGACTCGGCGGCACGCTGCGGCGCGTGGAGATCACGCGGGTCGAGGACAGCACGTACTTCGCCGAGCTCATCATCGACCAGGGCGGTCGGCTCGTCTCCATCGACGCCCGGCCTTCCGACTCGATCGCCATCGCCCTGCGCGCCGACGCCGGGATCTACGCCGACGACGCCGTCATGGAGGCGGCCCCGAAGGTCGCCGAGGCGCAACGGCGCGAGCGGCCGTCCGACGCGGAGCCGGACCGAATGAGCGGGGAGGCCCTGGCGGAGCACCTGCGCAGGCTGCGTCCCGAGGACTTGGGCCGGTTCGAGCGCTAGCCCTGCCGTGTGGCCGCGGCGGTCCGGCCGGCGAAGCGGGCCCGGCCACGCCGGACGTTGCCGCGTTCCGACGCCGGATTCGAGTCTCGGCGCGCGGTTTCGCGGCCGGCGCGACGAGCTTGGCGGCGGGGAGCCGGTCCGCTTGGCGCGCATGTCCAGCGGCTCTCCCGGCTCTCGCGGCCGACGCGGCGGGCTTGGCGGCGGTGGCGATTGCCCTGGCGGTCGTCGCCTTCTCGGCCTTCGCGGGGCCGCTCTCGGCTCGCCCCCAGTCGCCGCCGGACGGTCTCCTGGTGCGTGGGGAGCTCTGGGTGGGGCCGGTGCGGGCCGACAGCGGGACGGTGGTGCTCCACCAAGTGTCCGCGGCGTTCAGCGGCGGCATCGACACGGTGGCGGTCGCCGCCGACGGCAGTTTCGAGCTGCGCCTGCCTGCGGCGTCCGGCGTGGGCGGGGAGGTGTTCTTCGGGGCCGTTTGGCGCGACGGCGTGCTCTACTACGGCGACGCGCTCTCCGGGGACTTCGCGACGGACTCCGCGTACGTGATCCGGGCGTATCCGGCGGCGCCCGCGGGGACGGCGCCGCGGCCCGTCGTGGCGGTGCGCAACCTGATCCTGGAGCGCGCCGGGCCGGCCGGCGGGTGGGCGGCCAGGGACGTCTTCGAGGTCGAGAGCTTGGCCCAGGCGACGATCGTGTCGTCGGAGCGGGGCGCGGCCTGGTCCCATGCGCTGCCGGGCGGGGCGACGGATCTGCGAACGGGTGGGCAGGGCTTCGCGGCCACGTCGGCCACGCTGGCGAGAGGGCGCGTGGAGGTGTCGGAACCGGTGCCTCCCGGGGGCGCCCTGTTCTTCTTCCGCTACCGGATCCCGTCGGACGAGGCGCGCGTGCCGCTGGAGGGCGTGACGGGCTCGATGGAGCTGCTCTTGCCGACGGGAGACCCGGCCGCGGCGGTCGAGGGCTTGGCCGCCGCGGGCGAGGCCGAGCTGAACGGCGTCCTCTACCGCCGCTTCGCGGGACGGGGCTTGGCTCCCGGCGTCGTGACGGTGCGCACGGGTTCCTCGAAGGGCGGTTGGGGGGACGCGCGGCTGGCGGCGGCGCTGGCGGCTCTGGTGCTGACCGCCGCGGGCACGGCGATTGCGGCGCGCCGGGGATCGTCGGCGGCAGGGGATGGAGTCGGCCGGCGAGGGCTGATCGTGGCGGTGGCCGAGCTGGACGAGGCGGCCGAAGCGGGCGAGCTGGGGGCGGACGAGCACCGCCGTCGCCGCCGCGCGCTTCTCGAACGCCTGGGCGGGTAGACGTGCGGGCCCCCTGGGTCGAGGCTTGCGCGGCGCGGGGGCTTGCGCGGGCGCGGGCGCGGGCGGTGCGGCCTCTGCCGGGGGGCGGCGGGGATGCGTGCGCCTGCGCGGGGCGGGTTGCGCCGGCCGGCGCGCCGCCGGGGTAGCGGGCGATGCCGGCGTTCACGACGGACGCGGTGGTCTTGCGCGCGTACCCCTGGTCGGAGTCCAGCCGCGTGCTCAAGCTCTATTGCCGCGAGGCGGGGCTGGTGAGCGCGATGGCGCGGGGGGCCCGGTCGCGCGCTTCCAAGGGCGCGGGGGCGGCGGCGCCCTTCAGCGAGGGCGTGGCGGTGATCGGCGGCCCGGCGGCCCGCGACCTGCGGATTCTGCGCGACTTCACGCCGGTCAAGGCGCGCATCGGCCTGGGGGCCGGCTACGCCCGGCTGGCCGGGGCGTCGGCGGCATGCGAACTGGTGCTGGGCCATGTTGCCGAGGAACGGCAATGGGACCTGTTCGACGTCCTGTCCGCCGGCCTGGACGCGGTGGAGGCGGCGGCCCCGAGCGACGTCGGGGGGACGGTCCTGGCGCTGGCGTGGCGGATCGTGGACGTGCTGGGCTTCGCGCCGGAGCTCGCGTCCTGCACGCACTGCGGGCGCGGACTGGAGGACGCCGAGATGGGCCGCTTCGACGTGGCGGCCGGCGGCGTCGCGTGCGCGCGCTGCCCGGCGCCGGAGAAGTCGCGGCGGATTGGTCCGATGGGGCGGGCCGACTTGGCGCGCCTCGTTGCGGGCGCGGTTCCGGCCGGGCTGCGGCGGCCCTGGGCGCACGCGTCGCTCCTCGGGGAGTTCCTGGCGTTTCACGTCTTGGGGGGACGGCCGCCCAAGGCGCTGCGGCAATTCCAAGACCTGCTGCGCTCGGACGCTCGCGGGACGGATGCGCCCGCGCCGACATGATTCTCGGTACGGCCGGCCACATCGACCACGGCAAGACGGCCCTGGTCAAGGCGCTTTCGGGCGTGGACACCGACCGGCTGGCCGAGGAGAAGAAGCGCGGCATCACGATCGAGCTGGGCTTCGCGCCCTACTCGCCGTCGCCCGGCTGCGCGTTCGGCATCGTGGACGTGCCGGGGCACGAAGCGTTCGTGAGGACGATGGTGGCGGGCGCCACCGGCATGGACATGGCGCTCCTGGTCGTGGCCGCCGACGAGGGCGTGATGCCGCAGACGCGCGAGCACTTGGCGGTCGTGAGCCTGCTGGGCGTGCCGCGCATGGTCGTGGCCTTGACCAAGACGGACTTGGTGGACGCCGAATGGCTGGAGCTGGTCGAGGAGGACGCGCGGGCGCTGCTGGCCGGCACGCCGTACGCGGAGGCCGAGGTGGTGCCCGTGTCCGCCGTCACGGGCGAAGGCGTGGACGCGCTGTCGGCCGCGCTCGTCCGGTGCGCCGCGCAGGACGGCCGCGACTCCGGCGACTTGGCGCGCCTGCCCGTGGACCGGGTCTTCGCGCTGGAGGGGGCGGGGACCGTCGTCACGGGCACGCTGTGGTCGGGCCGGCTGGAGCGGGGCGGGGCGGTTCGCATCCTGCCGGGGGGCGGCGACGCGCGAATTCGTTCGGTCGAAGTGCACGGAGAGGCGCGGGACGCGGCCCAGGCTGGGCAGCGCGCGGCGGTGGCGCTCACGGGCGCCGCGGTTCGGCGGGGCCGCCTGCGGCGCGGCGACGTGCTGGTGACCAGCCCGGCCTGGGCGCCCTCGATGATGCTGACCGCCGAGCTCACGGCGCTCGAGGGGACGGGGTGGAGCGTGGAGCACGGCCAGCGCGTCCGGGTGCACCTGGGCACGGCGGAGGTCCTCGGCCGCTTGGTTCTCTTCCTTGACGAGCCGCCGCTTGCCGACGAGCTGTCGCTTGCCGCGACGCCGGTCCCCGACGGGCGCGCCGCCGCCGCCGGGACGAGCGGGGGCACGGCGCCCCCGGGCCGGCCGGTGCTGGGGCAGCTGCGCCTGGAAGCGCCGGTGGTGGCCCGAAGCGGCGACCGATTCGTGATCCGGTCCTACTCGCCGCTCGCGACCATCGCCGGCGGCGTCGTGCTGGAGCCGAATCCGCCCAAGCGCAAGAAGTTGTCCGCCCGGCAACGGGAGGCCCTGGGCCAGCTGGGGCGCGGGGGACTGGACGCCGTGCGCGGGGCTGCCCGGCTGGCGGGATGGCAGGGGCTGCCGGCGTCGGCGTTGGGCGTCGCGGCGGCGTGCGCTTCGGAGGCGCTTGCGGCCTTCGACTTGCGGTCCGGCGAGGACCAGCCGGCTTGGCGGCACGACGACGCGCTGTTCGACTGGGAGGTCGTGGCCGAGGGCGAGGCGCGCATTCTGGCCGCGGCGCGGGCGCAC
Source organism: Longimicrobiales bacterium (assembly GCA_965242735.1). Lineage (GTDB taxonomy): Bacteria > Gemmatimonadota > Gemmatimonadetes > Longimicrobiales > Gaopeijiaceae. The sequence continues at coordinate 1,459,220 of OZ251497.1, forward strand.
CACGAGACCCGTCCGCTGGACGCCGGCGCGCCCTTGGACGCGATTCGCAGGGCGTTGCCCGACCGCTCGCACGCGAGACTGGCCGACGGGCTGGCGGCGCGCCTGGTCCGCCAGGAACGCCTCGTCCTCGAAGGCAAGACGGCGCGGCTCCCGGATTTTCGCGCCGCGCTTCGTCCGGACCAGGAGCGCGTGGCGGCGCGCATCGTCGAGATTCTGGCCGAGGCCGGCCTGGAGGGTCCCGCCACGGCGGCGCTGCTGGGACGGGCGGGGGCGGGCGCCGAGGGCGAGGCCGTCTTGGACTTCCTGGCCCGGCGCGGACGAGCGCGCTTGGTTGGCGACGCCTTCTGGGTGTCGGCGGAGGTCCTGGACCGGGCCGCGGCTGCCGTGACCGAGCGCTTGGGAGGGCGCGCAGGGCTGGGACCCGCCGACTTTCGCGAAGCGTTGCCCGTCGCGCGCAAGCGCCTCATTCCGCTCCTGGCGCACTTGGACGCGCAAGGCGTCACCGTGCGCGAGGCGGACGGCCGCCGAGTCCCCGGCGGCTCCCAGGGCTAGCTTGGCCCAGTCGGCCCAGCGCGTGCCGCCAGCGTTTGCGAGTCGCCCGGGCGGCACAGCTTGGCCGGCCCGGCGCGGGGCCGCTGGGGTCTGTGCGCCGCCCGGGTCAGGTCAGCTTGGTCGGCCCGGCGGCGCCCAGCCCGGCCCGGCCCGGCGCGTGGCTGTAGGTCGCCGATGGGCGTATATTGGGGTCATGTGGCGCTCGGCGGCGCCGATTTCGACGGCGACGCCGCGGAAACCGAAAGCGGGAGCCATTGTGAGACGCGTCAGCTTCGTCGCGGTTTTCTTGTGTTGCGGGACGGTCGGCCAGCTCGCCGCCCAGGACCCGCCATTGCCGGAAGAGGGGCAGGGTGCGGGCTTCAGTCTCGAACAGAACTACCCGAATCCGTTCAATCCCGAGACGCGCATTCCCTTCGCGCTCTCGGAGGAGCTCTTCGGAGACGGACGATCTCCGACGGTCTCGATTCGCATCTTCAACATCCTCAACCAGTTCGTGGCCGCCCCCGTCGCGCTGGACTATCCGGGCGGGGAGGGACGGCCGCTCCTGCAGCTGGAGTACGCCTCGCCGGGCCGCTACGAGGCCTTTTGGGACGGCCGAGACCGCCGCGGCCGCCAAGTCGCTTCGGGCGTCTACTTCGTGCAGATGGTGGTGGACGGGCGCACGGCCTGGATGAAGATGTTCGTCACGAAGTAGGCCGGTCTCCCGAAGAGCCGCCGTCCAAGAGCCGCCTCCCGAAGAGCCGCCTTCCAAGCGCAGCCCCCGATCCGACCGATGCCCGCGTTTCCCTTCGACGTGCCCGGCGCGCCCGAGACGCCGTTGTTCCTGGCGCCGCAAGCCGGGGTTTCCGAGTCGCCGTTCAGGAGACTCTGCCGCCGCTTCGGCGCCGACGTGGTCCTCACCGAGTTCGTCAGCGCCGAAGGGATCGTGCGCGGGAGCGAGAAGACGGCCGACTATCTCCGGTTCAGCGAGGACGAGCGGCCGATCGGCGTCCAGATCTTCGGAGCGGATCCCGCACGCATGGGCGAGGCGGCCGCCCTGGTCACCGAGACGTACGCGCCCGACTTCGTCGACATCAACTTCGGATGCCCGGTCAAGAAGGTCGTGAAGCGCAATGGCGGTTCCGGCTGCCTGCGGGACCTGAAGCTGGTGGCGCGCATTGTTGCGGCGGTGGCGGACGCGACGCCGTTGCCCGTCACCACCAAGATTCGCTCCGGCTACGACGAGGCGACGCGCGATCCCGTCGCCGTCGGCTTGGCTTGCCAGGAGGCGGGTTCGCGGATGGTGACCTTGCATCCCCGGACGCGAACGGACATGTACGGGGGCCGGGCCCGTTGGGACGAGATCGCGGCGCTGGTCGCGGCCCTGGAGGTGCCCGTGGTGGGCAACGGCGACATCCGCGAGGGCGCGGATGCGCTGCGCATGAGGGAGCGGACGGGATGCCACGGCATCATGATGGCGCGAGGCTCGCACGGGGCGCCGTGGCTCTTCCGCCAGGCCAAGGCGGCGTTGCGCGGCGACCCCGTTCCGGCCGCCCCCGGCGCGCGCGAGCGCTTCGCCGTCTGTCTGGAGCATGCCGAGAACGCCGTCGCGTTCGAGAGGGACGCGGAAAAGGCCGTTCGCGACTTCCGCAAGCACCTGGGCTGGTACACCAAGGGCCTGCCCGGCGGACGCGAATTGCGCCAGCGCCTCTTCGCCGTTCGCGACCTGGCCGAAGTGCGGACCGTGCTCGCGGGCTACTTGGCGGACGAGCGCCGACGCCGCGCCGGCGACGTTGACGATCGCCTGACGGCTCGCCCGAGCCCGAAGCCGGCCGAGATCGCCCGGCGCCGGCCGGAAGGCCGGCCGGCCGTTGGGCGGAGTGGAGGCGGCGGGAATCGAACCCGCGTCCGAGAACAGTTCCTTCGTGAGTCTCTACGCGCGTAGATCGCCATTGCGTTTCGCGTCGGCGGGGCTGGCGAACGGCCCTCGCCGGGCTAGCCGCCGAGAAGTCTCGCCCGCGGGTCCAGCGGCGCAAACCCGCGAGCCAGCCCGAATCGTCGACGCCTCTCCGGTCCGCCTCGGGCGGGCAGTCCGGGAGACGGGCTGTCTAGGTTTGGCTAGGCAGCCAGGGCCAAGTCAGTGTTGGCAGTCAATCGTTTCCGGGAGGTTTTTCGAGGTCCCCGGACCTCGGCGCGCAACTCCGAGATCGCCGATCCCGTCGAAGCCATGTCGCCCCCATGTTGTCAAATACCTTCGCGCCGCGACCCGAGCCCGCCACGCGACTCGGCGAACCGCCTCCCCACTACGGCCAAACGCGCCGCCGAGGTTCAAGATAACCGTTGGGCGGGTGAATGGGAAGCTCCGCCCGTCGGCCGTGTCGTACCGCAAGCAGGGCGCTGCCGCCAAACGGACGAACGGCGCGGGCCGGCCTCGGGGACCCGGTGTTGCGACGGGCGCCGCGGATCCAGGATCACCGCGGCTGTCAACGCAGGATCGGCCGCAACTCCACCCGCTGGGTGTCCAGCTCGTCCATCGCGACTCCGGCGGCGTGAGTCTCCCCGACCCATTTGAGCACGAAACCTCCCGGCAGGTCCGCCGTGGCCGCCAAGGCGCCGTCGGGGCCGAACACCTTCCAATGATTGCGCGGTTCCGGGTAGGGCGCCGTGTACTGCCTGACCCACGTGAAGCCGTCCGACGCCACAACGTCCCAGTATGCGGGAAAGTGGGAGGGGAACGGGTATTCGGCTAGAGTTCGCCGAATTCCGTCGTGATCGCCATTGGCGGCGCGGACCGCGGCGATCCTTCGCCGTCTGTACTCGTCCACATGGAAGCCCGACACAGGGATGCGGTCCTCGTCCACCGCGAGGGTGTCGAAGAGGTTGCCCTCCATGTCGTAGCGCACCAACGACCACTTGTCGCCCGTCCCTAGGACGAATCCCCCTGGGTGCGTATCAATAAGGGGGCGTCGGCCCCACACGAGAGGGAGTATGCTGTAGCCCAGGCCATCGGCGCGGGCGAAACGCCATCGGTCCTCTCCAGGGAGCCGCTGCTCGATCACCCGTCGCAACGACCCGTCCGGCTCGAAGAGGGCGAGATCGAGAGTCGCGCGGTAATGCCCCATTTCGATTTCCCGGCCTGCCGAGGGTGGAGGATCGGCGTTGCGGACGACCCCCGCAAATGTGGTGGGACCCACGCACTGGAAGCTTCGTATCCGTTCGTAGTCCCAAGTCACCGTCCGCATAAGGTCCAAGTCGAGGGAAAAAACGGACACCCGGTTCACTCCGACATCCGACACGAAGATCGTGTCTGATCCGCAATCGCCGATCCAGTCCACAAAGATGAAGTCGCCCGGACCTTCGCCTTCGCGCCCCGCCGTGGCAACCAACCGCCCCGTCGTCCGCTCGAACGCCTGAACGCTGAAGGCACGTTGGTCCGTGACGTAGACGCGGTCGTTGCGCACCAACATGTCTGCTATGTTCCCGAACAGTACCGTTTCATCCTCCCCGATCACCAAGTCCGGGGGGCCCAACCTCCATTGCGCCTCTGCGGACGAAGCAAGCAAAGTCGCCGCGACTGCCTGGGCCAGCCCGCAACCGACGCGCGGGAGACCCGGACAGCAGCGGCTCCACGGCACGCTAATTGGGTCCGCCTTCGTCCCGGGCCGTCCTCGTCCGATCCGCCAAGACTGCAGTCGGGCCCGCTGGCGTCGCAGTAGTCCTCCCTTTCGTAGGGAGGGCCACTGTCGGGATTGAAGAGAACGCACAGCGCGTCGAACTGCCGGCTCGGCTCAGGTGCCGCTCGGGCAACGTGGTCTTACTCTCGGGCATGTCCAGGAAACACGTTATCTTCGCCTTGAAGTCGCCTCGGCGTTGCGCGCGGCGTGCCGCTGGTTGTCGGCCAATGCCTTGAATCTACTGGCCGCGTCGCACCACGCCTCTCACGGCAATCTCTCGAGGACAAGCACGGGCTGGAAGGCGTTCTGACTAGAATGGGCGCACACAACGACCCCGGCCCGGACGGGGCGCATTCGGCCGGTCCCACGCCGCCGGACGCGTCGCCCGCGACCGACCGCCTCGACCTGCCGGAAGAAGTCTTCCTTCTGTCGTTGCGCGACGACGGCCGGTTCGGCGTTGCCAGCGTGCAGTACGCTCTGGGCGGAGCCATCCTGGCCGAACTGGCGCTCCGCGGCCGCGTCGCCCTCACGGAATCGAAACGAAAGCGGCGGGTGACGCTGCTGAACGCCGCGCCCACCGGAGTCCCGCTGCACGACGAGTGCCTGGGCCGGGTTCGGGACTCCCGGCGACCGAGGCCGCCGTCCCACTGGGTGGCCAGCTTTGGCGCCACCAAGAAGGCGACGAGCCGCGTCGGCGAGAGGCTCCGCGAGCGGGGCGTGCTGAGCATCGAGCGCAGGCGGATCCTGCTCGTCTTCCCGTGCACGCGCTACCGGCAGCTCGACGCGGGTCCCCGGCGCGACGTCCTGTTGCGGCTCGGGGCGGTCGTTCTGGGCAAGCAGTCCGACGCCGGGCGGCGCACACTGACGTTGCTGGCCTTGGCGCACAGCGTCCGTCTTCTGCGCTTCGCCTTCGGCAGGAAGGCGATCAGTCCGCACCGGGCGGACGTGAAGCGGCTCGTGAAGGACGATCCGTTCGGCAAGGCGGTCCGGGAAGCGGTGGCCGCCGCCCATGCAGCGGTGTCGGCGTCGGCAACCATCCCGACGACGACCAGCAGCTAGGCCGTCCCGGAGCCGCGAGCGGAGGCCCGAGAGCGGCAAGCCCGGGCCTCGGCGCGGCCCGTCCGGGGCGGGAAGAACTGGCGTGCAGCTTCGCGGAGCCGTAATCTGAAGGTCGCGCCGGGCACCGCCGGTTCGTCGGCTTTCGACGCCGGTCGCCAGCCCGCTGTGCCCCCGACATCGGCAATCCCCAACGCACGAGGAACCGAAACGCATGGACGCCAACCGCGATGGATTCTACCAAGTCGCCCTCAACGCCCTCCGCGTCGTCGCGGGCTTCCTGTTCATGCAGCACGGCCTTCAGAAGGTCTTCGGCATGCTGGGCAGGGACCAGGTCGAGAGCTTCGCGAGCCTTGCCGGCGTGGCCGGCATCATGGAACTGGTCGGCGGAGCGCTGATCATGCTGGGCCTCTTCACGCGGCCCGTGGCCTTCCTTCTGTCCGGCCAGATGGCTGTCGCCTACTTCTACGCCCACGCGCCCAACGGCTTCTGGCCCATCGTGAACCGGGGCGAGCTGGCCGCCGTCTACTGCTTCGTGTGGCTGTTCTTCTCGGCCAGCGGCGCCGGGAAGTACTCGCTGGACGGATGGATGGCGTCTCGGAGGAACGGGACCGAAACGGCGTAGGCGACGCACGCCTCCTGCAGGGCATGCCAGCCAAGTCGCCGGCGTTGCTTGCCTTCGCGGTCGCCGTCCTCGTCGGTTGGACGGAGTCGCCGCGCAGCCATCGCGTCCGAATCGAGGGAACGACGGCGGCACATGGCACGTCGCCTGCACAGGAGACCCTTCGTTGGCGGGACTTCACGCCGTGCAGCGAGGCTGGCGCCGAGCTCGTCCTGAGCGAGGTGGTGCGCATCGGCGACGCCGAGGGCCTCGGAATGATCGAACGAGACCGAGTGAACGTCATGTGGAGCCAGGAGCTCGGCTGGTTCGTGTTGGACGGCGACGAGCGGTTCAAGGTGTTCGATCACGACGGGCGGTTTGTCCGCGCGGTGGGCGGCGCCGGCGACGGGCCGGGCGAATTCGCGGTCGTGACCGGCGTCGGCGTCGTCGAAGGCCGGATTGTCGCGCTCGACGCCGTCAAGCGAGCGTGGCAGTTCTTCGACCTCGGCGGCGAATTCGTGGAACAACGCCCGTTCGGCTTTCCGGGCGCGCTGTTCGTGCCGGTGGGCGGTCGCCGGGTCGTCGTGCCCGCCATGGACCGTCGGCCGGACTTCGTGGGCTATCCGCTGCATGTCGTGGACCTGGACGAAGGAATCCCGTCGCTGCACTTCGGAGCCGACGAACCGGCGAGGTGGAAAGCCACCGACCCGTGGGCTCGCCACGCGGTCGCTGGACCGGGGAGCCGCCCCGGCACCGTCTGGGGCGGCAAGGCCGGGATCCCGACGGCGCAGGAATGGTCGGCGGACGGCGAACTGTTGCGCAGCATCGAAGGAGAACTCGACTGGTTCCCCCGTCTCGACCGAGAGCCGGAGCCGCCGGGTCCGGTGATCGGCGAGCTGATGGCCGACGACGGCGACCGGCTGTGGATGCGAACGACGGTTGCCGACGCCAGGGCCAGGGACATCTTCGGGCGGGCCGGGAGGACCGAGCGCAGGGACCCGGACGGCACCCAAGTGTACGACATCCGTCTGGACGGGTTCGACCTGGGCCGGCGGTGCCACTTGGGCAGTCTCGTCTGGGACAGCCCCGGTCCCAGGCTGATCGACCGAGGCGGCGAGACGATGGTCCAGTTCGTCGTCTACGACGAGTCCGGCGTGCCGAGAGTGGCCGTGCACGGCATCGGCTGGCCGTAGGGTCGGCGGCCGGCTGGCAGGGGCAGGGCCAGGGGCCCACCCACGCGGATCGGCGCTACCCGGACGCCGTCGCCCGGGCCGCTCCCCGCCGGCGCAGCGCCTCGACGGCCAGGAGCAGCAGGACCGCGAACGTGATCAGGAAGGTGGCGACGGCCAGGATGGCGGGGCTGATCTGCTCCCGGATGCCGGACCACATCTGGCGCGGGATGGTCAGCTGGTTCGGACCGCCCATGAACAGCACGACCACGACCTCCTCGAACGACGTGGCGAAGGCGAACAGCGCGCCCGAGATCACGCCCGGCGCGATCAGGGGCAGCTGGACACGGCGGAAGACGCGCCACGGCGTCGCGCCCAGGCTGGCTGCCGCTCTGGTCAAGTTGTCGTCGAAGCCGGACAGCGTGGCGGCGACGGTCACCACGACGAAGGGCGTTCCCATGACCGTGTGGGCCAGGATCAGGCCGAGGTGCGTCTGCGTGAGGCCCAGCTCGGAGTAGAAGAAGAACATGCCGGTCGCCGAGATGATGACGGGCGTCACCAGCGGCGAGATCAGCACGCCCATCACCATGCGGCGGGCGGGCATGGCGCGGCTGGCCAGTCCCAGCGCCGCCATCGTCCCCAGGGCCGTGGCCAGCAGCGTCGCGGCCATGCCGATGATCACGCTGTTCGCGAACCCGCTGCGCCAGTCCTCGTCCCCCAGGACTTCTCGGTACCACCGCAGCGAGTACGCCTCCGCGTCGAAGCGCAGCATTCCTTCGGTGAAGGTGAAGTAGGGCTCCGCGTTGAAGCTGAGCGGCACCATCACCAGGATCGGCGCGATCAGAAAGACGAAGACGCCGGCGCAGAACGCCACGTGCACGAGCCTGCCCAGCCGACGGCCGCGTCCGGAAGCGAGCGCCATCCGCGTCAGCCCAGCTTCATCTGGTCCACGCCGACCAGGCGGTCGTAGACCAAGTAGAGCACGCCCACGCCCGCCAGCAGCAGTCCGCCCAGCGCGGCGGCGAGCCCCTGGTTGAGCGACGACTGCATGTGATAGGCGATCTGGTTGGAGATCAGCTGCCCGCTGCTGCCGCCCACGATGGCGGGCGTGATGTAGAAGCCGATCGCCAGAATGAAGACGAGGAGCGATCCGGCGCCCACGCCCGGCAGGGTCTGGGGCCAGTACACGCGCCAGAACGCCCGAAACGCGCCCGAGCCCAGGCTGGCGGCGGCCTTCATGTGCAGCGGCGGCACGGACCGCATGACCGAGAACAGCGGGAGCACCATGAACGGCAGCAGCACGTGCGTCATGGCCACGAACGTGCCCATCATGTTGTAGACGAGCTCGGGCCGCTGGTCGCCGGCCACCAAGCCGAGCCCGACGAGCAAGCTGTTGACCACGCCTTCGTTTCCGAGCACGACGATCCAGGACGTGGTGCGCACCAGCAGCGACGTCCAGAACGGCACCAGGACGAGCACGAGGAGCAGGTTCTGGCGCTCCGGCCGGGCGTGCGAGATGAAGTGCGCCACCGGATAGCCGAGCGCCAGGCACAGCAGCGTGATGCTCAGGCTCACCCACAGCGTGCGCCAGAAGAGGGCGACGTAGATGCGGCGTTCCTCGTCTTGGCGGACGACGCCCTCGACCGGCGCTTGGTCGAAGTCGAGCGCGTTGAGGTAGTGGCGGGCCGTGAAGCGTTCCCCGGCCCGGCGGATCGCGAACCAAGCGTCGACGGACGCCCATTGCGCGTCGATGCCCACCAGCTTCTCTCTCGCCGACGAGCCCGGAGCGTCCGGCAGCTCGCGCGCGGCGGTCGCCACCAGGGTCCGCATGCCGCCTTCGACGCGGTTCAGGCGCACGGCGACCTGCCCCAGCGTGCGGTCCCGGCGGGCGTTCGCCAGCTCGCGCTCGAGGGCGGCGTAGGCGGCGTCGCCGGGCGGGCCGCGCGGGTCCCATTCCTGCAACGCGGCCATCGTCTCGGGCAGGGCGTTCGCCACGACCGGATCGTAGACGCTCCGCAGGAACATGGTCGTCAGCGGAGCGACGAACGTGGCGAGGACGAAGGCCAGCAACGGCGCCACGAGGATGAAGGCGCGCAGTCGCGTTCGGCGGTTCATCGGGAGCGCCGGGGGCGGGGGCGCGGGAGGCCCGGGATCAGCGTCGCTGCGGCCCGCGCGTCATCGCGCCAGCCACGAGCTGAACCGCTCGTTCATCTCGTCGGCATGGTCGCTCCACCAGCGCCAGTCCGTGAACAGCGAGGGGACGGGGCCGTCCAGCGGGGGCGGCAGGTGGGGGCGGATGTCGATGCCGGTCTCCTCGTGCGTGGACACGAACTGGTCGGCCGAATAGCGCAACGGCGAGTACGAGATGTAGCGGCTGATGGCCGCCTGGCGTTCCGGCGTCGAGATGAAGACCAGATAGTCCACGGCGTCGTCCAGGTGCTCGGTGCCGGCGACGATCACGGTCTGCCCGATGCCGGCGACGTGGTGGTCCCAGATGATCTCGAACGGCTGGTTCTCGAGGACCTGCGCGTTGAAGATGCGTCCGTTCCAGGCCGTGGACATCAGCACCTCGCCGTCCGCCAGCATCTGCGGCGGCTGGGCCCCGGTCTCCCACCAGACCACTTCGTCCTTGATCGTGTCCAGCTTGCGAAACGCGCGCTCCACCCCCTCGGGCGTGTCCAGCGTCGCGTAGACCTCCTCGGGCGGCACGCCGTCGGCCATCAGCGCGAACTCGAGGTTCTCCTGCGCGAAGCGGCGCATCCCGCGGCGGCCCGGAAACTTCTCCAGATCGAAGTAGTCGGCCAGCGTCGCCGGCTTCTCGTTCGGGAACTTCTCGGTATTGAAGGCGACGACGGTGCCGTAGCGCAGGTTACCGATGCCGCACTCGGTGAGGCTCTGCGGCGGGTAGTCGTCCACGGCCGGCGTGCCGTCCGGGGCGGGGGCCAGCACGGCCTTGTCGATCGGCTCCAGGAGTCCTTCGTCGCACCCGGCCACCGCGTCCGCCAAGTCCATGTCCACGACGTCCCAGAACACGCGCCCCGCTTCCACTTGCGCGCGGATCTGGGCCAAGCCGCCGTTGTAGTCGACGACTTCCATGCGGACGCCGGCCTGTTGCTCGAAGGGCTCGAACCACGCCTGCTCGGAGGCGCGGCCGTAGGAGCCGCCGAACGACACGACGGTAAGCGAGCGCTCCTCCTCGGGGGGCGCGCAGGCGGCGGCCGCGGCGACGGCGGCCAGGGCGAGCGCGAGACGCGCGAAGCGCGGCTGGTTGGATGATTGGGCAGGGCTCATCAGGTCTCTTTCTCGTCGTCCAGGTTGAGGGCTCGGCAATCCGTGGGAGTCCAGCCGATTCGGACGCGGTCGCCCTCGAGCACCGCGCCGTGACCGACAATGTTGGGAATCTTGGCGATGAAGTCCGTGCGGCCGCACACGTCGAGGCGGATGCGCAGGTGGTCGCCCAAGAAGGTCATGTCTTCGATGGAGGCGTCGAGCTCGTTGGAGTAGAGGCCGGGCTGGGGCGCGATCGCCACCCGCTCGGGGCGAATCGAGAGCGTCGTCTCGTCGCCTTCCGCCACGTCGGCCACGCGCAGCGCGCGCACGACCTGGCCGCCCGTCTCGACCTCGCAGATGTCGTCGCGCACGTCGGTCACGCGTCCGTGCAGCCGGTTGTTCTCGCCGATGAAGCGCGCGACGAACGAGCGCTGCGGCTCCTCGTAGAGCTCCTCGGGCTCGGCCACCTGCTCGACTTGTCCGCCGCGCAGCACCGCCACGCGGTCCGAGAGGACCATGGCCTCTTCCTGGTCGTGCGTCACGTACACGACCGTGACGCCCAACGACTGGTGAATCCGGCGGATCTCGTACTGCATCTCCTCGCGAAGCTGCCGGTCCAGCGCGCCCAGCGGCTCGTCCATGAGCACCAGGCCGGGCTCGAAGACGAGCGCCCGGGCGATGGCCACGCGTTGCTGCTGGCCGCCCGAGAGCTGGCCGGGCCGGCGGTCTTCCATCCCGTGCAGGCGCACGAGCTCCAGGGCGCGTTGCACGCGGCTCCGCTGCTCGGCCTTGCCGATGCCGCGCACTTCCAGCGGGAACGCCAGGTTGCGGCCCACGGTCATGTGCGGGAAGAGCGCGTAGTTCTGAAACACCATGCCGATGCCGCGCTTGCGGGGCGGCAGGGACTCCACGGACCGGTCGCCGATGCGGATGACGCCGCCGGTCGGCGTCTCGAAGCCCGCGAGCATCATCAGGCAGGTGGTCTTGCCCGACCCGGAAGGCCCCAGCATGGTGAGGAACTCGCCCTTCTTCACCGCCAGGTTCAGGTTGGAGACGACCATGGTGCGGCCGTCGTAGCTCTTCGACACGCCCTGGAATTCGGCGTACGGGCGCGCGTCGCCTGCGCCGTCTTGGTCCACGCGGATCGCTCCAGCTGCGCTTGGGGACAGGGAACCGGCCGCACGGGCGGACCGGCCGGGCGCGCAAGGCTTCGGGGAAGCCCGCCCGCCGCCACGTGCTCCGTCAAGTCTAATCCAGCGAAGCCCTGCGGGGCAACCTCGCGCCGCCGCTGACAGCCAGTCCGACGGCCACGACCGTGGCGGCGCCGATCACGTTGTACCAGAGGAACGCGACGTCGGGGGCCAGGAAGTACACGGCCAGCACCGCACCCATTCCCGCGAGCATCCCCGCGAAGGCCCCGGCGGCGCGGCTTCCGGGAATCATCGCCAGCAGGAAGACGCCCAGCAGCGATCCGTACACGAACGACCCCACGCGGTTGACGACTTCGATCAGCGATCCCATGCCCACGGCGTAGACGGCGAAGCCGCACGCCAGCAGCCCCCAGAAGGCGGTCGCGGCCTTCGAGACGGCAAGGTAGTGGGCGTCGCTGGCTTCCCGGCGGAACCAGCGGCGGTAGAAGTCGACGACGGTGGCCGTCGAGAGCGAGTTGAGTTCCGACGACACGCTGGACATGGCCGCGGCCATGATGGCCGCCACGAAGAGCCCGGCCAAGCCGACGGGCAGCTGGGCCAGCACGAAGCGGGGCACCATGTAGTTCACGTCCCGGGGATTCTCGCCGGTCGCTTGGGCCGCCATCTCCAGCGCCTCGTCCCGGAGGTCCTGCACGGCGGCCTCGCGTTCGAGGAAGGCGTCCAGAGCTTCGGCGGACGCGGCCTCGCCTTGGGCCGACGCGGCCTGGTAGGCGGCTTGCTCGCGTAGCGAGAACGCGGCGTCGAAGCGATTCTGCAACGCCTCGTAGTCGGCGCCCCGGGCCTCCGCCACCGCGCTCTCGTGGGCGGGATTGAAGAGCAGGGGCGGCTGCTGGAACTGGTAGAAGACGAAGATCAGGACGCCCAGCAGCAGCACCGCCGCCTGAAGCGGGATCTTCCAGTACGCGCTCATGAGAAGGGAGGTCTTGGCTTCGCCGACCGAGCGGGCGGCCAAGTACCGCTGAACCTGGCTTTGGTCGGCGCCGAAGTAGGACATCATCAGCACCGTGCCCCCGAAGATGCCCGACCAGAACGTGTAGGTCTCCGTCGTCGAGAACGAGAAGTCGAACACCTGGAGGCGGCCCGTGGCGCCCGCGATCTGAAGCGCTTCGCCGGGCGAGACCGGCAGCTGGACCAGGAGCGTCGCCACGACCGCGGCCAGGGCGACGACGATCAGGCACATCTGCTTGACGTCGGTCCACATGACCGCCCGCACGCCGCCCAGCATGGTGTACAGCACGGTGGGGACGCCGATCAGCGCCACGCTCCAGAGCAGCGGCCATCCGAAGAGGGCCGAGATCACCACGCCCGGCGCCGAAATGATCGTGCCCGCCGCGAGCCCGCGCGAGATCAGGAACAGGAACGCCGCCAGCGAGCGCGTGCCCGGACCGAAGCGCCGTTCCAGGTACTCGTACGCGGTGTAGACCTTGGCGCCTCGCAGGAGGGGCACCAGCGTGACGCCGAGCAGGACCATCGCCAGCGGAAGGCCGAAGTAGAACTGGATGAAGCGCAGCCCGTCGGTCGCGCCCTGGCCGGGAGTTCCGATCAGCGTGATCGCGGACATCTGCGTGGCCATCACGGAAAGCCCGACCGCCCACCACGGCAGGGAGCGCCCCGCGAGGAAGTAGCCCTCGAGGCGGCGCGTGCCCTTGGACCGGCGCACGCCGTCGACGACGACGTAGGCGAGGTAGGCGCCTACGACGATCCAGTTGAGGGGATCCACGGACGAAGGGCGGCGTCAGCGGTGGTAGGCGGCCTGCAACGCCCAGAGGAGCCCCAGCGCGACCAGTTGCACCAGCAGCACGCGGCCCAGGACGCGCCGGGGGGACGGCTCGGAAGGCTCGGAGCGGGGGGGCGCGTCCGGGGACCTGGGGGGTGCGTGCTCAGCCATGGGGCCGCCCTGTCGATAAGTTGGGGGTCGCCCGGTGCGCCGCCGGTTGCGGCCGTGCGGGCTGGACGCCGAGACTGCCGAGCGAGAAACTGGGCTGGGTCCGCCGGATGCGCCAGCCCCGCGCCCGCGTGCCAGCCCCGCGTTTGCTCGCCGGGACGCTCAACGCCGCGCTGGCTCAAGCCGCCGCCGGCCAGCCCGCGCCCGCGCGCCGTGGAGCAAGGAATCCCCCGAGGGCGTGAGCATCGCGTTCGGCCAGCCCCGCGCCCGCGCGCCGTGGAGGCTTGACCCCGTGCGCCCAAGCGCCGATACTTCACGTCTGTACCGACGGAGCCGGCCGGACGTCGCCGCCGGCTCGACGCGACGGAAGGAGAGAGTCAAGATCGCAGAAAAACGTTTCCGGGTGAACGAGCAGATTCGGATCAGTCCAATCCGCCTGATCGATCAGAGCGGCGGACAGGTCGGCATCGTTTCCCTGGATGAAGCTCGCATGCGGGCGGGCGAGCAGGGCCTCGATCTCGTGGAGGTGTCGCCGGACTCGAGGCCGCCGGTCGTTCGCATGATGGACTACGGAAAGTACAAGTACAAGGAGGCTCGGGCGGCCCGGGAGGCCAGGAAGAAGCAGCACACGGTTCAGGTCAAGGAAGTCAAGTTCCGCCCCGGAATCGAATACCACGACTACGACTTCAAGCTCTCCCACGCCCGCCGCTTCCTGGAGGACGGCAACAAGGTCAAGCTGACGGTGATGTTTCGGGGCCGCCAAGTCACCCACCCCGAACTGGGCCAGGACGTGCTCATGCGGCTGACGAAGGACTTGGCGGAGCAGGGCCGTGTGGAGCAGTACCCGAATTTCGAAGGACGCCAGATGTCGATGATCATCACGCCGCTCAAGAACTGACGCCCCACGCTCGGACGAACGGACATGCCCAAGATGAAGTCGAACCGGGGGGCGGCGAAGCGCTTCCGCCGCACCGGAACCGGAAAGCTCGCGAGGATGCGGGCCTGCAAGTCGCACATCCTCACCAAGAAGAACCGCAAGCGGAAGCGCAGGCTGCGCACGTCCACGCTGGCGTCGAAGGCGGACGCGGCGCGCGTGCGGCGGATGCTTCCGGGCTCGTGAGGGGAGGGCCGAGAGATGCCGCGTTCGACTAGGGCCGCCGCCCGGCACAAGCGCAAGAAGAAGATTCTCGGGGCCGCCAAGGGCTACTTCGGAGGCCGCAAGAACCTGTTCCGCACGGCCAAGGACGCCGTCGAGAAGGGCTGGGAGCACGCCTACCGGGACCGCAGGAAGAAGAAGCGCGATTTTCGGCGCCTCTGGATCGCGCGGATCAACGCGGGCGCCCGGCAGCACGGCTTGTCGTACTCGCGCTTCATGCACGGACTGCGCGGCGCGGGCGTGGAGCTGGACCGCAAGGCGCTGGCCGACTTGGCCGCCCGGAGCCCGCAGGTCTTCGCGTCGCTCGCGGAGAAGGCCAAGGCCGCCCTGGGCGGCAAGAAGTAGCCTCAGCGCAACGCCGCTCGACGCCGCCGGCCCGTGAAGCGCGAACTCCGCCGTCTGGAGGCGGACGCCGCCGCCGCCATCCGGGCCGCCGGGGACCTGGATGCGCTGGAGCGGGCGCGCGTCCGGTTCCTGGGCCGCAAGGAGGGCCTGTTGTCGGGCCTCCTGCGCGGCTTGGGGCGGCTGCCTCCCGAAGCGCGTCCCGAGGCGGGCGCGGAGGCCAACCGCGTCAAGGCCGCGCTGGCCGGGGCCCTCGACGAACGCGCCGCGGAGCTGGGGGCCGCCGCGGCCCCCGCCGACGCCCAGGCGCTCGACCTGTCGTTGCCTCCCCGCCGCCGGTGGCGCGGCTCGGTGCATCCGGTCAGCCGGGCCGTCGACGACATCTGGGCCATCTTCCGCAGCCTGGGCTTCGTTCGGGTCCGCGGCCCGGAGGCCGAGACGGAGTGGTACAACTTCGTCGCGCTGAACACGCCGCTCGACCATCCCGCCGCCGACGAGCAGGACACGCTCTACCTGGCGCCGGGCCTGCTGCTTCGGAGCCACACCTCGCCGGTCCAGATCCGCACGCTGCAGGAACATGCGCCGCCGGTCCGCGTGATCGCGCCGGGCATGGTGTACCGCCGCGACACCTACGACGCCACGCACACGCCCGCCTTCGCCCAGGTCGAGGGACTGGTCGTGGACGAGGGCGTCACGTTCGTGGACTTCAAGGCGACGCTGGCCGAGTTCGCGCGCCGCTTCTGGGGGCCGGACACGCAAGTGCGGTTCCGCCCTTCCTTCTTTCCCTTCACGGAGCCGTCGGCCGAAGTGGACGTGAAGCGCGTCGTGACCCGCGAAGACGGATCGCGGGAGGAGACCGGCTGGATCGAGATCATGGGCGCGGGAATGGTGGACCCGGCCGTTCTGGAGAACGTGGGCTGCGACCCGGAGCGCTACACGGGCTGGGCCTTCGGCATGGGACCGGCCCGCGTGGCCATGCTCCGCCACGGCGTGCGCGACATCCGTCTGTTCTTCGAGAACGACATGCGGTTTCTGCAGCAGTTCGCGTGAGCGTGAACGAGGCTGGCGCGGGGGGACGTCGCGCGTGGCGGCGGAAGCACGGGCAGAGGCCGGTCGGCGCCGGGCCGAGCGCGTCCGGCGATCGCGCGATGCGCTTGGACCGGCTTGGACGCCGGGTCCGGTTCGCCTGCGCCGGGGGGCCGGCGAGCGCGTGAACGTCTCCTGGCGCTGGCTCCAGGACGTGGCGCCGGGCTTGGCCCTGTCGCCGGCCGAAGCCGCCGAGCGGCTGGCCATGCGGGGCGCGCCGGTGGAGCGCGCGGTGAACTTGGCCGCCGGGCTGGAAGACGTCGTGGTGGGCAAGGTGCTGTCGGTCCGGCCGCATCCCAACGCCGACCGACTGATGCTGTGCCGCGTGGCCGGCCCCGACGGCGAGGTCTCCGTGGTGTGCGGGGCGCCCAACGTGCAGGCGGACGCCTTCTATCCCTTCGCCCCCGTGGGCGCGACGCTGCCGGGCGGCTTCAAGATCGGCCGGCGCAAGATTCGCGGGGAGCGCAGCGAAGGGATGCTGTGCTCCGAGCGGGAGCTGGGGCTGGGGAGCGACCACGAGGGCATCATGCTGCTGGCCCGGGGAGACGCGCCGCTGGTCGCCGGAGCCGCGTTCGCCGAGACCGCCGGGCTGGACGACGTGCGGATGGAAGTGGAGGTCACGCCCAACCGGGGCGACCTGCTCTCGCACGTCGGCGTCGCGCGCGAGCTTCATCCGAAGGGACATGCCGGCGTCGTCCTGCCGGACTTGCCGGGAGCGGAGGGCGCTCCTCCAGGGGACGCGAGCCGTGGCGGGAGCGACTTGCAGGCACCTGGGCCGCCGGGACAGCATCTTCGACGGTGCGCGGAGAGCGACGGCCGCTCCGGGAACGCAGGTCGCGACGGGGAGCCTCCTTCGGCGCTACGCAACGAGGACGCCCGGTCGGCGTTGCCCGGCGCAGGCGACGTGCCGGCGCTCCGCTTCTCGGGGGACCCTGGCGCGGCGCCGCCGGACGCGCCCGTGGACGTCCGCATCGAGGAGCCCGCCCTCTGCTCCCGCTACGTAGCCGTGGTGATTCGCGGCGTGACCGTGGGACCGTCGTCGGCGTGGCTCGCAAATCGGTTGCGGGCCGTCGGCGTGCGGCCGGTCAACAACGTCGTGGACGCCACCAACTACGTCATGCTGGAGATGGGCCAGCCGCTGCACGCGTTCGACTTGGCCCGGCTCGCCGGCCCGGCCATCGCCGTCGGCCCGGCGCGCGCCGGCGAGTCGATCACGACCCTCGACGGCAAGGCGCGCGACCTGACGCCGGACGTCCTGACGATCCGCGACGCGCGCGGTCCCGTGGCCGTGGCGGGCGTGATGGGCGGGCGCGACTCCGAAGTGTCGGCCGACACCACCGACGTCGTGCTGGAGTGCGCGCTCTTCGATCCCAAGAGCGTTCGGACGGGACGCCGGGCGCTCGCCATGTCCACCGAGGCCAGCTTCCGCTTCGAGCGCGGCGTCGATCCGGAGGCGGCCCTGCGGGCGGCAGGCCGCGCCGCGCGGCTGATCTGCGCCGTGGCCGGCGGGGACGTGGCAGGCCCGGCGCTCGACGCCTGTCCGGCGCCGTGGACCGCGTCGGTCGTGTCGTTGCGGCCTGCCCGGGCCGCCCAGGTGCTGGGCGTCGAGTTCGCGCCGGACGAGATCGCCGACCTGCTTGAGCCGCTGGGATACGAAGTCCGCCCCGGCCGCCGCTCTGGCGCTACCCCCGGCGAGCACAGGGACCCGGGCGCCGCGGCGGGCGATGCCGACGGCGAGCACGAAGACCCAGACGCCGCGCCAGACGACGCCGACGGCGAGGACGCGCCCCTGGCCGGGCCCGGTGCGCTCGACGTCCGGGTGCCCGGCCACCGGGCTCACGACACGTTGCGCGAGGCCGACCTGATCGAAGAGCTAGCGCGCGCTCACGGCTACGACGCGTTTCCGTCCGAGCTGGGCCCCTACCGCCCCGGGACTGTCCCCGGCGACCCCCGCTTCGACATGGAGGACGCGCTGCGGGCGACATTGGCGGCCGAAGGGCTGAGCGAGGCGCACACGCCCGCGCTCGGCCCCAAGGAAGACGGCGACGTGGCGGTGCTCAACCCGGCGTCCGCCACCGAAGGCTTCCTGCGCCGAGACTGCTTGTCCGGTCTGCTCCGCCGCACCGAGCTCAACATGTCGCGCGGCGTGCGCGACGTGCGCCTCTTCGAGATCGGGACCGCCTTCGCGCCTGCCGGGGAGGGAGCGCCCCCCGCGGAGTCGGCCAGGGCGGCCGCCGTGCTCGCCGGAGCGCGCGAGCCCGGCCACTGGTCGTGTGCGCCCGAGCCCTTCGACGTGTACGACGCGGCGCGCCTGCTGGAGATCGTGACCGCCGCGGCGTATCCCGGCGGCCGGGTGGCGGAGGCCGTCGCGCAGGGCGGGGGCGGGGACGCCTCGCACGGTGGCGGCGGGCGCGGCGCTGATGCCCGCGGACCGGCCCCGGGCTCGGAAGCTCCCAGCGCCGCGCTCTTCGAGCCCGGCCGGGTCTACGAGCTGGCGAGCGCGACAGGCGAGATCGTCGGGCGGGCGGGCGAAGTCGCCGCCGGGGGCTGGGACCTGCCGCCGTGGGCGGGCGTCCTGATCGGCGCCGAAGTGGTCCTGCCGGAGCGACCCCCTCGCCGCGCCGAAGCGACGGCCCGCGATTTGCCGGACCAACCGGCTTCCCAGCGCGACGTGGCCTTCCTGGCGCCGCCGGGCACGCGGGCGGAACAGGTGCTGGATGCCGCGCGGACGGGCGGCGGCCGGCTGGTCGAGCATGCCGAGGTGTTCGACGTCTACGAGGGCGACGACCTGCCGCCGGGCGCCCGCTCGGTGGCCGTCCGCTTGCGTTTCCGCGCTCGTGGCCGGACTCTCACCGACGCGGAAGTCGATCGCGCGTTCGAGCGGGCTGTGGCCAAGGCCAAGGAGGAGACCGGTGTCGAGCCAAGGAGCTGAAGGCGCCCCCGGCGGAGCGGGCTCGGCCGAAGAGGCCGGGGGAGAGGACTCGCGCATGGCGCCGCTGTCGCAGGCGGTGGACCGGGCCGTGGACGCCGTGCGGGAAGCGCGCCGCCGCGCGGCGGCCGCGGAAGAGCGAGCGAAGCGGAGCGACGAGCTGCTCCGCCAGTTCGTGGGCGGCAAGCGCGATCCCGTGGCGCTGGCCGGACGCCTGTCGGAGCTGGAGGCGGAGAACGAGATGTTGCGCGGACGAATGGAGCAGGGACGGCGCGAAGTGGACCGCGTGCTGGCGCGGATTCGGTTCTTGGAGAACGAGCAATGAGTCGAGGGGCGGAAGAGGAGCGCCGGGCCGTGCGCGTCACGATTGCCGGCGAGCAGTACGTGTTGCGCACCGGCGCGGACGAGGCGCACACGAAGCGGTGCGCGGCCATCGTGGACGAACGGATGAAGCAGGCGGGCGCCGAAGGCGGGTTGGAACGCGACAAGGTCGCGGTGATGGCCGCCCTCCTGCTGGCCGACGACCTGCTGCGAGGCCAGTCGGAAGCCGCGACTCTGGCCGAGCGGCTGGACGCTGCGATGGAGGACTGACGGGGGCCGCCGCGGCCCCCGCGGCGAAGGCGGACATCCAACCGGACCGGCCGTTCGGGCGCGTCCGCCCCACTTCCTGCAAAGGAGAGGACCATGAAGAAAGTCGTAGCTTCCGTGGACGGAAACGGCTTCGCTGAAGGTGCCACGGCCTGTGAAATCGACCAGTGGCAATGGCGATGGAACTGCGGGGAATTGGAGATTCAAGGGGCACTGAAGGACGGACATTCGGGAGCCAGAATTTCCGTCATTGCGTACAAGTCGAAGAACGGAGCCAGGGGGGATCTCATCGGCCATGACTTTGACTATGTCGGCGTTCTGGGCGAATTCAGGGTGACCATCGCCAGCCCCGAACCGCGCCGCCGCACAATGGGCAAGGGCCAAATCCACATTCGCTACGGATGCGAGAAAGATTGACATGAGGTCGGCGGTCCGACTTGACATGGGCGGGGCCGGGCCGTCGCGCGCCCGGCGGCGACGCGCCCCGCGAGACGACATGGAGCGTCGCCCACGAGGATAGGCCGACATCCCCGCGCCCGAGGGATCCCCGCGCCCGAGGGCGGGTTCCCCGCGCGTGGAGCGTCCCCGGATCTCGGCGCAAGTAGTGGACGCCCTCTTCGGCGGTTCCCCCGCTTTGAGCGCCGCCCGCCCGCCGTGCGCCTAGGCCCCTTGCGCGCCGTCGCGCCTACGACTCGGCCGGTTCCCATTCGTGGTCCGCGCCCCAAGTCGCGAGCCTAGGCCCCCTTGCGCACCGTCGCGCCGCCGCCGTATTCTGGCCGCATCAATTGGGGAACCGCCGGATGACCGGCGGAATCCGCTGTCGAATCTGGCGGGCTGGGCGGGAACGTCCGGCCTTGGAGACCATAACATGGAACCGCTGGGAATTGCCCTGGCGGTGGGCGTTGTTGCCGCGGCGCTCGGGTTCGTCCTGGGAAGGAGCCTGGAACGGGCGCGGCGGCGCAGGGACACGGAAGCGGCAAGAGACGAAGCTTCGCTGATTCGCAAGCAGGCCGAGACGGACGCGGCGAACTTGCGGCGCGCCACCGCGGTGGAGGCCAAGGAGGAGGCGTTTCGCCTCAGGGAGAGCTGGGAGGCGGAGGAGACCCGCCGCCGGGCGGACGTCAAGGAGGGCGAGCAGCAGCTGCGCGAGGAGCGCCGCGACGCCGTGCGCCGGTCCGACCAGCTGGACCAGCGCGAGCAGTCCCTGCTGCAGAGGCAGCGCGCCTTGAACGAGCGCGCCGACGGGCTGGAATCGGAAGGGCGCGTCCTGGCGGCGCGAAGAGACGAAGTCGCTCTCCTGCGCACCGAGACGATGGCGCGGCTGGAGGCGGCGGCCGGCATGTCGGCCGAAGAGGCCCGCGCGGCCCTCTCGGCGGCGATCGAGGACGAAGCGAAGGCGGACGCGGCCAACACCGTGCGCGAGCTCAAGGAAGAGGCCCGGCGCACCGCCGACCGCGAGGCCAAGCGGCTGGTCGCCATGGCGATCCAGCGGATGGCTTCGCACGAGACGGCGCAGCTGACGGTGTCGGTCCTGCATCTGCCCTCCGACGACATGAAGGGCCGGATCATCGGCCGCGAGGGACGCAACGTGCGCGCCTTCGAGCACGCCACGGGCATCAACGTGGTGATCGACGACACGCCGGAAGCGGTCGTCCTTTCCGGCTACGACCCGGTGCGGCGCGAGGTGGCGCGGCTGGCGCTGGCCAGGCTGGTGGAGGACGGCCGCATCCATCCGGCGCGCATCGAGGAGGCGGTCGCCAAGGCCGGCGAGGACGTGGCGGAGCAGATGCGCGCGGCGGCCGAGGACGTGCTGTACCGGCTGGGCGTCCACGGGGTGCCCGACGAGATCGTCGAGGCGCTGGGCCGGCTCAAGTTCCGCATGTCCTACGGGCAGAACCAGCTCGCGCATTCCTACGAGGTCGGGGCGCTGGCGGGGATCATGGCGGGCGAGATGGGCCTGGACGCGGACATCGCCAAGCGGGCGGGCGTGCTGCACGACGTGGGCAAGGCGCTCACGCACGAGCAGGAGGACACCCACGTGGAGCTGGGCCACCGTCTCTGCAAGCGCTGCGGCGAGTCCGACGTGGTGCTCAACGCCATCCGCGCGCATCACGGCGACGAGCCCCACCGCTACGCCGAGGCTTGGCTGGTCTCCGCCGCCGACGCCATCAGCGGTTCCCGTCCGGGCTCGCGCCGCGAGATGTTCGAGAGCTTCGTCGAGCGGCTCGAGAAGCTCGAAGAGATCGCGATGGAGCACCCGGGCGTCGAACGCTCCTACGCCATTCAGGCGGGGCGCGAGCTCCGCGTGATGGTGCAGCCCGACCAGGTGTCGGACGAGGCCATGGCCCGCATGTCGGAGGACGTGGCCCGCAAGATCGAAGAGACCGTGCAGTACCCAGGCCAGATTAAGGTCGTCGTCATTCGCGAGACGCGCTCGGTGGACTTTGCGCGCTGACCGGTTCGCCGCGGCATTGCCCGCAACCCCCTTTCCTCCCAACAAAAACGAAAGCCCGACATGCCAGCCAACGTCATTTCCGGAACCAAGATCGCTCGCGCCATTCGCGAAGAACTCCATGCCCGTGTCGCGGAGCTGGCCGCGGAAGGGCTCGTGCCCGGGCTCGCCACGGTGCTCGTCGGCGACAGTCCCGCGAGCGAGCTGTACGTGGGCATGAAGAACCGAGCCGCCGGCGAGGCGGGCATCCACTCGCGCCAAGCGACCCTGCCCGGCGACACGAGCGAGGCCGATCTGCTCGGCCTGGTCGCGGAGCTCAACGACGATCCGGCGGTGCACGGCATTCTGGTGCAGCTGCCGCTTCCGCCCCAGATCGACGAGTCGAAGGTGCTGGAGGCCATCGATCCGGCCAAGGACGTGGACGGCTTCCATCCAATGAACGTGGGGCGCCTGGCGGCGGGCGACCCCGACGTGCTGGCCCCGTGCACGCCGTTGGGCGTCGTCGAGATGCTCATGCGCACCGGCCACGACCCGGGAGGCAAGCACGCCGTCGTCGTGGGCCGGTCGAACATCGTGGGCAAGCCGATGGCGTACCTGCTGCTGCGCCAGGCGCCGGGCGGCAACGCCACGGTGACCGTCGCGCACAGCCGCACGGCCGACTTGGGGGCGGCGACCCGCCAGGCGGACATCCTGATCGTGGCGGTGGGACGGCCGAACACGATCACGGCCGACATGGTCAAGCCCGGCGCCGTGGTGATCGACGTGGGCACCAACCGGGTGACCGACATGAGCACCGACCGGGGCTACCGCGTCGTGGGCGACGTCGACTTCGAGGCCGTCGCGGAGGTGGCGTCCGCCGTCACCCCGGTGCCCGGAGGCGTGGGGCCGATGACGATCGCGATGCTGCTGTCCAACACGGTCGAGGCGGCGACGAGGCGGCAGGACGCGAAATGACGGCGTCCGGATTGCCGGCGGCGCGGCCGCACGACGAGGGGAACGCCGGTTGCGTCCGCCCCGCGCGATGACGCCGACGTCCGGGTTGCCGTCGGCGCCGGAGACGGTCTGGACGGTTCGGCAGATCAACGATGCCGCCCGCAACCTTCTGGAGCGCGAGGCGCCGGGGCTGTGGGTGAAGGGCGAGGTCTCGGACGTCTATCGGGCGCGCTCCGGCCACTGGTACTTCACGCTCAAGGACGAGGAGGCCGAGATCTCGTGCGTGCTGTACCGGTGGGACGCGGAGAAGGCGGACGGCAGTCTCAAGGACGGCGATGGCGTGCGGATCTGGGGCGGGCTGACGCTGTACGAGCCCAAGGGACGCTACCAGCTGCGCGCGAAGCGGATCGAGCCGGAAGGCGCGGACGGCCAGTGGAAGCGCTTGTTCGAAGCGCGGCGCCGCAAGCTGGAGGCCGAAGGGCTGATCGATCCGGACCGGCGCCGTCCGTTGCCGCGCTTCCCGGAGACGGTGGGGGTCGTGACCTCGCTGTCGGGGGCGGCGCTGCGCGACGTCGCTTCGGCGCTTCGGCGGCGGGCGCCTTGGGTGCGCCTGGTGGTGCGGGGGACGCGCGTGCAGGGAGAGGACGCCGCCCAGGAGGTCGCGGACGCGCTCGCGGCGATGATCCGGCGCCGGCCCGACGTGATCGTGGTGGCGCGCGGCGGGGGTTCGATGGAGGACTTGTGGTGCTTCAACGAGGAAGCGGTCGCTCGGGCGGTGGCGGCGAGTCCGGTGCCGGTCGTGTCGGGCGTCGGGCACGAGACGGACGTGACGCTCTGCGACTTGGTGGCGGATCGCCGGGCGCCCACGCCCACGGCGGCGGCGGAGGTCGTGGCGCCCGACCGCGAGACCTTGGCGCAGCGGTTGGACGAGCGGACGGAGAGGCTGGCGTCGGGGCTGGCCGCGAAGTTGCGGCTGGCGCGCGTGGGGCTGGATGCGGGGGGGCGCCGACTGGCCTCGGGACTGGTCGCGAGGGCCCGGCTGGCGCGCGTGAGGCTGAACGCGGGGCGGCGCGAGCTGGTGCGCCAAGCGCATCGTCATGCGGGCGCCGGACGGCGGAACTGGCTGGCCGCCCAGCGGCGGATGCTGGCCGGCTTGTCGCGGCGGCGGCTTGTCGCGGCGGCGGATCGGCTGAGGGCAAGCAGGCGGCTTCTCGGGGCGCGCGCGGCGGATCGCGTGGGGCAGGAGGGGGCGCGCTTGGAGGATCGGGCGTCGGCGATGACCCGCGCGGCGGCGTCGCGGCTGCGGGACCGGCGCGCCGTGCTCGCGCAAGCGGCGGCGGCGCTGGAGGCTCGCTCGCCGCTGGCCACGCTGCGGCGCGGGTTTGCGGCCGCGCTGGGGCCGGACGGCGTGTTGTTGCGCAGGGTGGGCGATTTTGCCCCTGGCGAGACGTTCACGTTGCGCGTGGTGGACGGAGGGGTGCGATGTTCCGTGCTCGCCGTCGAACCGGGGACCCTCGAGCTGGGAGCGAGCGATGGGCAGCGACACGACTGACGCGCCGAGCTTGGAGAAGCGGCTGGCCCGCATCGACGAGATCGTCAAGACGCTGGACGACGACTCGGTCGGGCTGAGCCGGGCTCTGGCGCTCTACGAGGAGGGGATGGAGCACGTGAAGAAGGCCGAGGCCGTGCTCTCGGAGGCCGAGCTTCGCGTGACCGAGCTGGCGGGGCCGGACGGCAGCGAGGAAGTGGACCTGGACCTGGAAGGCGGCGACGGTCCTGACGACCTCTGACGGGGATTGCGGTCGGGAGGCGGGCCGGACGGCCTCTGGCGGGGATTGCGGTCGGGAGGCGGGCCGGACGGCCTCTGGCGGGGATTGCGGTCGGGAGGCGGGCCGGACGGCCTCTGGCGGGGATTGCAGTCCGGAGGCGGTCCTGGGCGACTTTCGGGCGTACGCGGAGCGGCGGCGGCGAGGCATCGAAGCGGCCCTGGAGGGCGTGGTGGAGCGCCTCGCGGCCCGGTTGCCGCGGCCGTTGGGCGACGCGGTGCGGCACGGCGTGCTGGGAGGCGGCAAGCGCTTGCGGCCCCTGTTGCTGGTCACGGCCTACGAAGAGTCGGGGGGGACGGGGGCCGCCGACGAGCTGGCGTGCGCCGTCGAACTGCTGCACGCGTATTCTCTCATGCACGACGACCTGCCCTGCATGGACGATGCGCCGCTTCGGCGCGGACGCCCTTCCTGCCATGCCGCGCACGGCGTGGCGGCGACGGTGGCGGCGGGTGCGGCGCTGATTCCCGCCGCGGCCTCGTGCGCCTACGATGGGGCGCGGCGGGCCGGCGCGCGGGACGCGGCTGCGCGAGCGGTGGCGCGCCGGATTCTGGAGGCCGCCGGGGCGGGCGGCATGGTCGGGGGCCAGGCGCTGGACCTGGCGGCCGAAGGGCGCGCGCTGAGCGAGGAGCGGCTGGCGGAGCTGCACGAACTCAAGACGGGCAGCCTCATCGCGGCGTCGCTGGCGGCGGGCGCGCTGGCGGCCGGGGCCCGCGCGGCCGTGGTCGACGCCTTGGAGCGGTACGGCAAGGCGGTGGGCTTGGCGTTTCAGGTGATGGACGACCTGCTGGACGCCACGTCCTCCGCCGAGATTCTGGGCAAGCGACCGTCGGACACGGCCAGGGGAAAGTCCACCTACGTGGCCCTGCTGGGCGTGGAGGGAGCGCGGTCCAAGGCGCGCCAGCTCGTGGCGCAGGCGCAAGAGGCGCTGGACGGCATGGGGGCGGCGACGCCCAGGCTTCGGCAGGCCGCCAGGTTCGTGGTGGAGCGGCGCAAGTGAGCGGGGGCCGCGGGCGTGCGAGTTCGGCGGCGTTTCGGCGCATCGCCGTGGTCGTGCGGCAAGCGCCCGAGGGCGCCGAGCAGTCGGAGCTGGAGCGGACGGGCGACGAGGCCGTCGAGGCGTACCGGCGGATTGCCGAGATCGCGGCGGACTTCGGCGCGACGGCGGCGGTCGAGCCTTCCTTCTCGTGGGCGGCGCCGGACGCGCCGGTCGTGGACGTGACGGCCGATCCCGTCGATGCGGTGGTTTCGCTGGGAGGAGACGGGACGTTGCTTCGGGCCGCCCGGTCCGTCTTCTCTCGCCGCGTGCCCATCGTCGGCATCAACCTGGGGCGCTTGGGATTCCTCACGGCCTTGTCGCCCGGCGGCATCGCCGAGGGTCTTCGGCGAATTCTGGGCGGCGACTACGTGATCGAGGAGCGCGTCGCGCTGGAGGCGGAGGTGCTGGCCGGCCGCGACGGGCGGGGGCGCCGCTTTACGGCGCTCAACGACGTGGTCGTGCACAAGGCCGGCGAGGCGCGCGTCGTGCGGCTGGACCTCTGGGCGGGCGCGCCCGGCGGCCGCGAGCAGGAAATCGGCAGCTTCTCCGGCGACGGGATCATCCTCTCCACGCCGACCGGCTCGACGGCCTATTCGCTCTCGGCGGGCGGCCCGATCGTCGCGCCGGAGCTCGATTGCCTGCTGGTCACGCCGATCCTGCCGCACACGCTGGCCGTGCGACCTCTGGTGGTGCCGCGCTCGCAGACCATCACGGTGGCCGCGCTCGGTAGCGCCGGGCAGCTGCATCTGACGGTGGACGGGCAGGAAGGCGTCGCCCTCGCCGACGGCGACCGCGTGGCCGTGCGGATCGGCGACGCCGGGGCGCGGCTGGTGCGCCTGCCCGAGCACTCGTTCTTCGCCACGTTGCGCAAGAAGCTGAGCTGGGCGGCCCGTCCGCCGTCCGGGGACTGACGCGCCGGGCTCCCCGCGCGGCCCGGCCGGAATCGGATCAGCGAGCATCCGGTTCGCGCTCGGACGCCCTGCGTGCCCGGCCGGGACCCTTGGCCCTTGCGCCGCCGCCGGGGCGCAGCCCAGCGCACGCCGCGCGGTCCGCTCTCGCCTTCGCGCCGCCGCCGGAGCCCCCCCGCCCGGGCGAGAGGTGTGCCCATTCGGCCATGTTCGCGTCCCGCCCGAAGCCCGAAGTTTGTTCCCATGCTGACCGAACTGCGCATCCGCAACTTCGCCGTGCTCGAAGAGCTGTCGATTCCGCTGGCGCCCGGCCTCAACGCCGTCACGGGCGAGACGGGGGCGGGCAAGTCGGTGATCGTGCGCGGACTTGCGATGCTGGTCGGCGGACGAGCGTCGGCGGAGGCGGTGCGCAGCGGCGCGGACCGGGCGCTGGTCGAGGGCGTGGCCGACCTGCGCGGCGCTCCGGCGGCCGAGGCCCGGCTCGAAGAACTGGGATTCGAAGCCGAGGACGGGCAGGTCGTCTTGCGGCGCGAGGTGAGGAGCGAGGGCCGCAGCCGCGCCTGGATCAACGGATCGCCTGCGACCGCGGGGAACCTGCGCACCGTCGGCGAAGCGTTGCTGGACCTCCACGGGCAGCATGATCACCAGCGCCTGCTGTCGCCGGCCTTCCAGCGCGAGGTTCTGGACGCGTACGGCGCCGCCGCCGGGTTGGCTCGCGACGTGGCTGCATTGTTCCGCGAGGCCGAGGGGCTTCGCGCCGCGCTGGCGGACAAGGAAGCGCGCGCCCGCGAACTGGACGGCCGCGCGGCTGTCGTGCGCCGCGAACTGGACGAGATCCGCCGCGCCGAGCTTCGTCCCGGCGAGGAAGCCGAGCTGAAGGCTGCCAAAGCGCGCTTGGCCAACGCGGAACTCCTTGCCGCGGAGAGCGAAGCGCTGCACGAGCTGCTTCACGGCGGAGACGGCGCCGTGACGGACCGGCTCGCGCACGCGAAGAAGCGCCTGGATCGCCTCGCCGAGACGGACCCCGCCGGCTTCTCGGCCTTGGCCGGAGCGGTCCGGGACGCGTATCACGGCGTGGCCGACGTCGCCGCCGAACTGGCCGGCCACGCGGCCGTCGCCGAGCAGGAGCCGGCGCGCCTCGAACGCATCCGTGACCGCCAAGCGGCGCTTCAGAGGCTCAAGCGCAAGCACGGCGGCTCGGTGGAGGACGTGATCGCGAAGGGCGAGGGACTGCAACGCGAAATGGACGAGCTGGACGCCTCCGCCATGGACTTGCGCGACCTGCGCGGCCGCGTCGGCGACGCGGAAGGGGCGTGGGAGGAGGCCGCCCGGCGCCTGACGAACCGGCGGGCGGAGGCCGGCAAGAAGCTTTCCCAGCGGACGGAATCGCTCTTCTCCGGGTTGGGGCTGGAAGGGGGCCGCTTCTCGGTGCGCCTGGAAGCGCGCGCCGCGCCGTCGGCCCGCGGACGAGAGCGCGTCCGATTCGTCGCGTCGATGAACCCCGGCTTCCCGCTGGCGCCGTTGGCGCGCGTCGCGTCGGGCGGCGAGCTGTCGAGGGTCATGTTGGCGCTCAAGTCGACGCTGGCGGGCGCGGACGACCTGCCGATCCTGGTCTTCGACGAGATCGACGCGGGCATCGGCGGCGTCGTCGCGAGCGCGGTGGCCGGCCAGCTGCGGACCGTGGCCGCCGGCCGGCAGGTGATCGTGGTCACCCACTTGGCGCGCATCGCCAGCCACGCGTCCTGTCACTTGGTGGTGGACAAGGACGCCTCCGCCGGCGTCGCGTCCACGACCGTTCGCCAAGTCGAAGGAGACGACCGCGTCCGCGAGATCGCACGCATGTTGGGCGGCGACCCGGACTCCGCCGCTTCGACGGACCACGCCCGCGCCTTGCTGGACGACGCCGCGCAGGGCCGAGACGCCGGCCGGCCGGCGGAAGTGTGATGCGCGTGCGCGCCGTCTACGGCCAGCCGATTCTGTACACCACCACCTGAGGCACGGCGGGGTGGTCGTAGGAGACGACCTGAATCATCGCTTCGCCGCCCCGGTCGAACAATCGGTGGCCAGGAACGTCCCACATGCGACGGCCCAAGTGGCACTGCCGGCCAAGGTCGAAGCCGTCGATCCGCGTGTCGGACACCTTGCCGGGGTCGGGTCGGACGGGCTCGGCTCCCCGCCCGGTCCCCATGGCTTCCCGCCATCCCGCGTCGGCAAGGAGCGTCTGCATCCATAGCCGGTCGCCGCCGTCGGCCATCAACTCGACGACGAGCGGACCGGGGGGCTCCAGACGGCGTGGGTCCGGGTGCCGGTCAAGGCGAGGGAACCACTCGAGCTCTCCTTCGATGCTGCGCAACGGCTTGCCGTCGCCGGACCACTCCCGCGCCGTCGGAATCCCCGCCTTGCCGCCCCAGACCGTGCCCGCGCGGCTGCCTGGCCCCACGACCGTGAACTCTGCCCAAGGGTCCGTCGTCTTCCATTTGGCGGGCTCGTCGTCTCCGAAGTGAAGCGTTGGCGCGCCCTCGTCCAGGTCCACGAGGTGCAGCGGATACCCCACGAAGTCCGGGCGGCGGTCCATGCCGGCCGCGACGACCCGGCTGCCGCCCACCGGCACGAAATGCGCAGACGGAAAGCCGAAATTGCGCTGGGCCACGAACTCGCCGTCGAGGTCGAAGACCTGCCAGCTCCGCCTGCCGGCGTCCAGGGCGACAATCTGGCCCCCGACGACGGCAACGGACGTGACGACGGCGAATTCCCCAGGTCCCTCGCCGTCGCGGCCGACCGCGCGGACAAACCGCCCGTCGTCGTTGAAGATCTTGAATCGGGCGTCGCCGTCCAGCACGAAGTAGCCGAGTTCTTCGCCATACAGGACGCCCACGCCATCTCGCTCGATCATGCCGTCGCCTTCGGCATCGCCGAGGCGCACGACCTCGTGCAGCGCGAGTTCGGCGGCGCCGTCGCCGCACGGCCGGAAGTCGCTCCAGCGCGCCGTCTCCTGGGCCGAAGACGGCTTGGCGACCCCGAACAAAGCCAGGAACAGCGACAATGCCGTCGGTCCCGCGACCGGGCGGGATGCGCGCTTGGCCGGCCCCACCTACCGCTGCCGAGTCTCCGCGCGCCCCCACAGCGCGGTCTGAAACCGCAAGCGCACTTCGAACGTGCCGGTGACCGGCACGATTCCCGTTCCGGAGACGACGCGCCGGTAGGTGGCGCGGACTTCCGTGGGCCAGATCGGCGACCCGGCGGGGGCCCTGCCGCGCCGATAGACTCCTCCGACGTGGAGGTGGCCCGCCGTCGTCTCGCTGCCCCACGCGAGCGGAGACAGGTCCAGCGGATCGGTCGGCTCTTCCCCGGTCCCGCCTGCGTCGGCGCGAGAGAACGAGTCGGCGCCCTTGCGGAAGTAGCGGTAGCCGGCCAGCGCGGCCAGATCGTCGGCCAGCTTGAACCACGGGGCGACCACGATGGCCTGATAGTCGCCGGGGTCCCATCGGACCTGGCGCTGCACGCCGGCCGGCGGTACCAGGAAGTACGGATCGAAGACCCGCCGCTCGGTCGTGCCCGCCAGCTGCAAGCCGTACCGGACGTCGGTCCAGACGCCGAACCTCGAGCCCCATCGCGCGTTCGTCCATCCGCGAAAGACGATGTCCGTCTGGCCGTCGCCGAAGCCCGCGTCCAGGAAGTTGGCGGGATCGTCTTGGGCGCCGGTCGGCAAGGTGACCGTCAGGCCCGCCCCGGCTTCCGCTTGCAAGGCGCTCCCGGCGTCGCCGGTCTTCCAGAGCCTGGCATTCGCCCTCACTTCGACGTCTCCCACGCCCCAAAGCGACATCCAGTGGGCCAGCGGATGCGTGGCCGCGATTCCTAGGCGCGGATCCGTCACCAGCTGCTGCAGCCCCTCGAGGTCCAGGGGTGAACTGGCGAGCGGCGCCGTGGTCGGCAGGCTCCGGATTCCCGCCGCCTGGAACGCCTGCGCCAACGCCGCCAAGCGCGCGTCGATCGCCATGCCCGCGGGCGAGTCCGCGAGCGGCGCCACCGGCGCGCCGTACATGTCCGCGAGCGCGTCGCGAAGCTGTTCGGCGTCGGACAGGCGCATCGTGGCCTCCGCGCACCCGGGACCCTGCGGGTCGGCGGCGCAAGTCGAGGCGCGAAAGGCTTCGTACTCGCCGACGGCGCCACCGAGACTCGAGAGAAATCCTGCGACGGCGGACGCGCCGCCCGCAGGACCGAATCCCGCGTTGGCCAACGCCGAATCGGGCGCCAAGCGCATCGAGAACTCGGTCTCGTTGCGGACGAACGGGACGGTCGCGCCCACGCTCAGCCAGTCCAGGACGCCGACGTCGGCCGCGAACGACATCCGCACCGAATTCCTTTCGGCGGACGCGGCGATCGTGCCGAGCCGCAACACGTGCTCGCCGCCGGCCGCGCGAGCCACGGCTTCCTCGTAGCCCGCCAGCGAGGGAAACAGCCGCGTGCCCGCCGGACCCGAGAAGTCGTCGCCTAGGCTCGCCGGCTCGTTGGCGCCGGGTTCCCCGCCGGGGCCCGGCCGGTAGCGTTTCCAGGCGGACGAATAGTCGGTCGAGAAGGCGATCCGAAGGACGCCTCGAGGAGCCAGGGGATCGTAGACCTCCTGGGCGCCCGCGCCGGCGACGAGGCCGCCCCCGGCGACCGCGAAGCAGAGGGCGCGAAGACCGAGACCGGAGGACCGGAGCCGCCCGCCGAGCCCGAAACGGCCGGCCGACTTCGGCAAGTCAGCCGGCGCGGCGCGAGCCGGTCACGGCGAGTCCCCTGCGCTCGGGGCCAGCTGAACGCGCAGCTGCTCGGAGTACTCGATGTTGAAGGGCGGAACCCCGGGCATGTCCAGCCGGCCGGTGCCGTCGGCGTCCTGGTCCACGAACAAGGAATGCAGGAGCCCCCGTGACCAGTCCCAGAGCGCGGCGCCGGCGAGCGTGCCCGTCACCGTCGTGGTCATCCGCATCCCTTCGGCGTCGGCTTCGATGACCGTCTCTCCGTCGCCGGCCACGTCGATCATGGCCATGCGCCGCCCGTCCACGACGGTGTCGCCGACAAAGGCATAGCGATACACGGTCGTCGAGGACACGACCTCGTCGTCTTCAAAGGACCACGTGACCGTGTCCGTCCATGAGAATCCCGGCTCGACCGCTTCGCCTGGCAACCTGGGGAACAGGGAATGGGCCATGCCCGCGAACCGCACCCCGGAGCCTGCTTCCCCGGACGTCTCGGGCACGGACAGCACGTCGGCGGCGCCGCGGCCGTCGAGCACGAACACGAGCGGGCCCTCCAGGTCGTCCAAGTCCTCCGTGGTCGTGCCGACCATGTCGTTCTCCGCCTCGGACTCGTACTCGGCCACGGTGGCGGTGACCATCGTGCCGTCGGCGTGGTCGGCGAAGACCATGTCCAGCACGGAGCGCGCGCGAGCGCGAACCGCCAGATCGCCCATGGGCGTGGCGATCGCCATGAGGCTGGAATCGGTCACCTCGTAGCGCACCGGCGACTCGGCGTGGTGACCGAACCCGAGGACGGGCGGGGGCGCGGCCGCCGGCCCCGGGGCGTTGGGGCCGCAACTGGCGGCGCCCCAGCCGGCGCCGAGGGAAAGGACGAAAGGCCGGACGAGGGTCTTGAGATGCATGAAATCGGCGAGCACGGTGGCTTGTGGGAGGGACGCCCGACCAGCGGGTCTGGGCTCGGCGAGCCCGAAGGCGCGGTCGCGGGAAGATGGACGAGGCGGCCGGGCGAAGCGCGTCCGCGCACGTCCAAGCCACTAAGCTACACTGCTCGCACGGCGCGGGCCAGCCTGCCCGACGCGCGTGGGCGCCATGAGCCCGCGCCGAACCTCGCCGCCGCGAGGGGTTGACATCCGGCTCCTCCAAGCCCTATCGTTCGGGTCGTCGGTCTTCTCGGGGTCGCTGGCCGCAAACGCGGGAATAGCTCAGTTGGTAGAGCACCACCTTGCCAAGGTGGGGGTCGCCGGTTCGAGTCCGGTTTCCCGCTCTCTCCGTTGTCGTTGGGCGGCTCCGCGGGTCGCAAGGACGACCGCGCCCGTGTGTCGGCGCCGTAGCCAAGTGGTAAGGCAGAGGTCTGCAAAACCTCCATTCGGCGGTTCGAATCCGCCCGGCGCCTCTTCCGTCCCTCCTCGCGCAGGACTCGGGGCGTTCGCATGAACTTGGGGTTTGCGCCCTGGGCACGGCGGGGTGCTCGCACTGGAACGCGCGCTGAACGACGCGGGCGGGTTCGCGCCCTGGGCACGCGGGGGCACTGGGGCGCCGGGCGCGCTACTTGCCGCGCTTCGTTGGCTTCCTGGGCCTCGCCGGCCTCTTCTTCGGAGGGGGTTGGCGCGCGGGTGCGCGCTTGGCCGTCGGGGCGGGCCGCTGGGGCGCGGGCTTGACCGCGGGCGGAGCGCTTCTTCGTGGAGGCCGCGGCTTGGCCACGGCCTTCCTCGGCGGCGTCGCGCGGGCGGCGGGGCGCCGCTGGTCGGGTCTTGGCGGGGGGCGACCTCTCGCGGTCGGGCGAGTCCTGGCCGTAGGCAGCGGTCGCGCGCCGGGGCGGGCGGCGGGTCTTGCGGGGCGGGCGGATTCGCCGGTGGTCGCCCGCGGGGGCTCTCGAACGCCGGAGCCCGGTTGGCTTCGCGGCTTGGCCTTGCGGACGGGATCGCGCTGGGGGCCGGTTCGGCGCGGCGCGCCCGGCGCGACCCAATCTTCGTCTCGGGACCGGGGGACGGCTCGCGACGTCGGCCGCTCGGGGCCGTTGTCCGTCACGTAGGCGCGAGGGTCTTCCTTGTAGCGGGGCCCGAACAGCGGCGAGCGCCGAACGGGACGGTCGCGCCAAGCGCGGTCGTCCAGTCTCGAACGGGGAGGCGCGCGATACCCTCTGCCGGCGACGACGTGGCCGGAGCGCCAGAAGTCGCCGAATTGCCGGCCGGACCAAGCCAGGGGCTCGGGACCGCTCCAGAAGTAGCCGGGCGCATGGAAGAACCACGGATGGTACGCAAACGCCGCGTAAGGCCACGCAACCCACGCAGCCGGCCCGAACAGCGGCCGGCGCCAGTCGAGCCAAGCCATGTGGCCATGCCCGCAGGCGCGACCGCGCCACCAGCCGGGGCCGAAGTGGAAGTCGTGGACGCAGGGCCGGGCGCGTCCCCAGCAGCCGCCGAATCCGGGACCCGCCCGCCAGCCGCCGTCGATCGGTCCCCAGCGCCGCAGGCCGTGGCCGCAGTGCGGACCGTGGGCCGACCAGAGGCCGACGCCGAGCGACCACCCGTGCTCGTGGCTCGCGTAGGCCAAGCTCAAGCCGGGCGTCGAGGCGTAGGAGTCCCAGCCATGGCCATGGCTCTCGGCCCATCCCCAGGAAACGCGGCCGGCGGCCTGGGCGGAAGCGGAGGTGGGCAAGACCACGGCCGCCGCCGCAAGCAGAAACAACTTCTGGAATCGATTCACAACGCCCTCCTTGTTTGAGCGGAAGTCCTCCGGCGCCCTGGTGTCTAGCATGAACCGTGCCAGCGACGCGGCCAGTGCGCAAGCGCTTTGCCGCAAACGACTTCGCTGTCGAGGCGGTTGGCGACGGCGTCGCCGTGATCGGACGGTGGGGCGGCGCATCTGGGACATCCGGGCAGCGCAGCGCGGACCGCCAGGCCGGGCGGGTTGCCCGTGCAGGTCTCGCCGCCTCCCGGCCCGCTCGGCGACCGCTTTTGCCCGGAGCGACGTACATGGCCGTCCCCGCGGCCCCGTGCGCCGAGGTAGCGGCTCGCTCGCGGCCGTGCCTCGTTCGCGGCGACCCGGGAGTTGCCGGAGGGGCCGGGCGTTGAAACGGCCGCGGGGCGCGCTCGGCGCCCGCGCCTCGCTCGCAACGACGGGGCTGCGCCGTCGGCGGGGCGCTTTCCGGTGCGTCTCGACGCTCTGGAAGCCCCCGGCGCTTGCCAAGGCGGCCCTCAAGCGCGAATCTTCCAGTGGTCGTTGCCGGGCCGAGCTTTCGCATGGCCTGCTCCCGGCTTGAACCTTGCAGGTCCTCGAAGTCCGTGTCCTGGCCGCAGTCCGTTCTGCGGCGTGCCGGCGCGGGGCGTTCTCTGGTCCTGCCGGCTGTAGGTGTCGCAACCGGGCGCCCGCGTGCGCCGGCTGGCGCGGGCAAGGGGCGACGGCGATGGATTCTCCGGGACGGGCGTTGCCCCGAGCAAGCCGTTCCGCGCGACAGACCGCGGACCCGACGGGCGGCCTGGGCGGCCGCAAGGACCCTCCACGTCCGCAACCCCTCTTTGGAAGCCAAGGAGCTTCCGGAAAGCACGAAGGATGGTGAACGAGCAAGATCCAACCGAAACGCCGAGTCCGCAGCAAGGCGGCGAAGGCTCGGCCGCGGCAACTGCCGGCGCGGGTTCCGGCGCGGACGCCGGCACGGCGGGCGGGCCGCCCGAGCGGACGGAGCAGCAACAGGCGGGCTCGCGTCCCCGCGGCGGCGAGCGTCCGCCGCATCGCCGGGGCCGGCATCCCCGCAGGCGCAAGCCGCGACGCCACGACCAAGACTACGACTTCGGCAGGGAAGGCGAGCCGCGCGAGCCCGGCCAGCTCCTGGGCGTGCTGGAGGTTCTTCCCACCGGCTCCGGATTCATTCGGCGGGCCGACGGCGGCTACGTGGCCGGCAAGCAGGACGTGTACGTGGGGCCGCGCCTGATCCAGCGTTTCGGCTTGCGAACGGGCGACGAGCTGTCGGGCATCGTCGGCCGGCGGCCCCGCAACAGCAAGAGCCCGCCGCTGCGCTACTTGGAGAAGGTCAACGGCGCCTCGCCGGACCAGGCCCTCAAGCGGCCGGACTTCAACCGGCTGGCGGCCGTGCATCCCCGGGAGCAGCTCCGCCTGGAATGCGGGCGGACGTTCGGGGGCGAGCCCGACATGACCAACCGCGTGATCGACCTGTTCTGTCCGTTCGGGAAGGGACAGCGCGCGCTGATCGTGGCGCCTGCCAAGGCGGGAAAGACGACCGTGCTCCAGTCGGTGGCCGAGGGCGTCGTCGCCAACCACCCCGAGTGCGAGCTCGTGATCCTGCTGGTGGACGAGCGGCCGGAAGAAGTGACGGAGATGGAGGCCTGCGGCTTCGGCGAAGTGGTCGCGTCCACGTTCGACCTGACGCCCGAGCGCCACTGCCAGGTGGCCGAGATGACGCTCGAGAAGGCGCGCCGCCGCGTCGAGACCGGCAAGGACGTCGTCATCATCCTGGACTCCATCACGCGGCTCGCGCGGGCGCACAACACGCTCGCCGGAGGCAGCGGGCGGACGCTTTCGGGCGGGCTGGACGCCAACTCGCTGGAGAAGCCCAAGCGGTTCCTGGGCAGCGCGCGCCTCATCAAGCCCGAGCAGGGGGGAGGCTCTCTGACCATCATCGGCACGGCGCTGGTGGACACCGGCTCGCGCATGGACCAAGTGATCTTCGAGGAATTCAAGGGCACCGGGAACAGCGAGCTCGTGCTGAGCCGCGAACTCGCCGACCGGCGCATCTTTCCCGCCATCGACCTGAAGACCTCGGCCACGCGCAAGGAAGAGCTTCTGTTGCCCGCCGACGCGATGAAGGTCTCGCGGATCATGCGGCGCGAGCTGTCCGACCTGTCGCCGGCGGACGCGATGGACAAGCTGCTCGGCGCGATGCGCCAGAACGCGACGAACGCGGACTTGGTGGGGCTGGCGATGTCGAGGCTGTAGCCGGCCGCGGGCGCTTCTGACGGACGACGGTGTCCGCGAAGCGCGTTGGGTGGTGGCCGCAACGCGGCGTCTTCGTGGCGGCAGAGTCGTCTCTTGGCGGTCACGGATGGCCGCCAAATTGGACTCGGCGGCCATTTTCGCCGTCGCGTGACCGGCGGCGGATCGTTTCTTGCGATCGTTTCCGGCATTTCGCGGTCGTTGCGCCGTCGTTGCGCCGTCGTTGCCGGACACGCGTGTCCGGCAAGCTGGCGGCGGCCAAGCCGCGGCCGGCGGAGAATCCGATCGGCATCGACGCGCCCTCGGCCACGCCGGGGCAGGCCAGCGACTGACGCGCCGACGCGCCTGAAGGCCCGCGTGCGCGAGCCGTCGCCGAACTCAGTCGGCGGCGGTCGGCGCCGCTTCGAAGTTTGCGGACTGCGCGGGTCTTCCGTCAGGCCCGCGCGGCGTTCGCGATGAGCTCTTCGCCCGTCTTGCACTCGACGATCAACCGCCCGATTCGAGAGACGCGCTCCGCGTCTCCCGCCGCCTCAAGCAGCTCGGCCAGCCGTTGCGCCGTCTCCTCGCCGAACTTCCACCGCGCCATGTCGACGTGGGCCTGCTTGAGGCCCTGAGCCATGCCTTGCTCGACGCCCTGGGCCAACCCCTGCTCAATGCCTTGGGCCAGCCCCTGCTCGACGCCCTGCTTGACGCCGTCGCGGAACGTTTCCTGGAATTGATTCACGTACATCTCGCCCGCCTCCCGTAGGGTGTCCAGGTGCGCGACCTCCGCCTCCGTCGCACCCGAATTTATCATCTGGCTCCGAAGCCACTCCACGAGCGCGTCGCGCGCGACCGACGACGCGGCCAACTGCACGTCCAGAGACCGCACCAACGCCGACAACCGCGCCGGGTCGCGCTCGCGGCGCAACGCCATGGCTGCCCGCACCACGCCGCCGCTGGCCCCGGCCTTCTTCGCCTCCGCCGACTCGTCCAGCAGCCCGTAGCGCTGGCCGGTCGCGTACTCCGCCAGCTCCTCCGGCACGCCCGCGCCCAGCCATTCGGCCATGCTCCGCGCCGCCGTCCACTGGCCCTCGAAGCTCTTCACCACCACCGGCACGACCACGTGCTCGCCCACGCCGAGGTCGCGCTTGCGCAACGCCGCCAGCTCGCGGTAGAACACGCCCGTCTCGACGGCGATCCGCACCGCCATGTTCGGGTCCGGTCCCGACTGGAACTCGAACAGCAGAACGACGTGCAGCGGCCGGTCCCGGAACCGCACCCGCCACATCATGTCGGCGTGCCGCACGACGGGCAGCACGGGGTCGACCATCTCGGTCGGCAGCCGCTCGAGCGTGCTGAAGTCCAGCTCGCGCGTCCACGCGCCCCCGACGAAGTCGCGCACGATCTCCTCGACGACGGCCGGGTCCGCGTAGAACCGCTTGTAGACGCGGTCCGTCTCGCCGTGCTTCGCCTCTTTGCGCAAAGGGCTGCTCCCAGGGGCTCGCCGCGCGGGAAGCGACCGGTGAACGTGCCGGCGCGCTGCCCCGCAACTTGATCTGGGGGAAGGTCGCCCAGGGGGCGGGACGCCTCCATGGCTGAACGGGACGTCTTCTTTTCGACGCGGGAGAGGCAGGTCGATCCGCGGCGGGCGCTGTGCCGACGTAGTTCTGGGGCGCGGGCGGGGGGTCCGGCGTTCATCGCGCGGGCAGGAGCGCCGCCGGTCGTCGCGCCGAGAACGAAAGCGGGCCCGGCTGTTCCGCCAAGAGCTGCCGACCGCCGAGACGGGCGAGCCGGCGGCGGAGGCGGACAGGCCTGGGCCCGCCGAAGGAAGGCGGACGCGGCCGGGGTCGCTCAGCGTCAGCGTGCCTGCCAGGCTGAGCCGAACGCACGAACGCGGAGAGCCGCCGCCGCATCGCCGCCCGGCCACCGGCGTACGCACGCGGAAGGCCACAGCACGCGGGACGTGTCTTGGGCGTCAGCGCCCGCCAGCGCGCGCGGAGAGACCAAGCGCGGTGCACGGTGCAGACCGTGCACTCGGAGCCGCCAGCGCACGGACGCGGAGAGACTCGCGAGCGGGCGGGACGTGTCTTGGGCGTCAGCGCCCGCCAGCACGCGGAGAGACCCACGAGCACGGCGGAGACCGTGCGCTCGGACCCGCCGACGCACGCACGCGGACAGCCGCTCCACGCGGGGCGGCGGGCGCGCGTCGCCCGTCGCCCGCGTGGAGGAGCTTCGGCGGCTTGGCGGGCTAGCGGAAGGCGATGCTCCCGAGCAGCCCGATGCGGCGTTGGGTCGGCTGGACGCCGTCGGACGCCTGCTCGCCGAAGAGGTCGACCGTCAGCTGCGGGGCGCGCGGGGCGCCTTCGCCTTCGTCCGCGGCGGGCGCGCCGAGCGCGGTCCACCGGGTGCCGGCGTTGAGGCGGTAGCCTGCGGCGCCTTCGCGGCTCCAGCGTCCGAACGGCGCGACCTGCGCACCATTCGGCAGCACGATGCCCCAGCCCACCTCCATCGCCAGCCGGTCCGGCGTCCAGCCCGGCGCGTCGGAAAGCGTCGCGCCCGTGCCGCCGACGCGCCGCTCCTGGCCGCCCAGGCCGGCCTGCGCCTGCCACAGCGCCGCCGTCCCGCTGGCCGCTTCGCCCCACGACGGCTCGAGCGAGAACGACAGGCCGCCCTCTTCGCCGCCGGGCTGCAGCCGCACGGCGAAGCTCGCGCCCCACTCGCGGAACTGGCCCTTCTGGTGCGCCAGCAACGTCCGGCCGCGCGCGTCCACGCTCAAGCCGCTGCCCAGGTGCGCGAACCCGAACTCGGCGCCCGCTTCGGCGCCCAGGCCCGTCTCGGCGTCACCGCGGTCGTAGCGCGCGCCGAGC
This sequence comes from Longimicrobiales bacterium, assembly GCA_965242735.1. Classification (GTDB taxonomy): domain Bacteria; phylum Gemmatimonadota; class Gemmatimonadetes; order Longimicrobiales; family Gaopeijiaceae. The sequence continues at coordinate 1,498,411 of OZ251497.1, forward strand.
TCGAAGCGCGCGCGCACGGCCATGCCGTCGCCCACGGCCCACCGGCCCGTCAGCTCGGGCGCCACGCGTGCCCGGTGCGCCACCGCCGTCACGCCCGCCAGTCCGGCGCCGTCTTCCGACGTGATGCGCACGGTGAACGCGTCGGCCTTCAGCGCCAGCGCGCCGATCAGCTCCTGGCGTCCGCCGAGCGCGAGCATGCGCATCGCCAGGTCCGTGCTGAACCGTCCGCCCGCCGTCTCGGCCAGGTCGGCGCTGCCGCGGCCCGCGCCCACGAGCCCCCACAGCCCGAGCCCGTCGCGCGGCGACCAGTGCGCGTAGGGGTACAGGTTCGTCAAGCGCGCGTCGACGGCGCCGGCGCCGTTGATCTCGCTGTCGAAGTCGGACGCCAGCGTGTTGCGCGACGCGGCCAGCCCGACCAGCAGGCCCGAGCCGAATCCGTAGTCGACGCCGGCGTAGACGGAGCGCGTGCGGCCCTCGAGCGTCAGCCCGTCGTCGGGCGAACTCTCGAACGCGCCCGCGTTGGCCTGGCCCCACACCGTCCAGCCCGAGCCGACCGCCGACTGCGGCGCGCCTTCGGCTCCGCCGAACGACAGCCGGAACGAACTCTGCGACCGCAGATCGCTGCTCGACAACGGGGCGAGCGTCAGGCCGCCGCGCGGCGCCAAGTCCTCGGCCGCCGGCCCGTTCGCTTGCCCGCCGCCGCCGTGGCCATTGCCGAACGCGCCGCCGTTGCCATGACCGCCGCCGTAACCGCCGCCGTGACCGAACGCGTTGCCGAACGCGCTCGCCAGGCCGCCGAACCCGCCGCCATGGCCGCCGAACAGCAGCGTCGCCGGGTCCAGCGACACGCTCGCGCCGCCGGCCGAGCCGCTCAGCTGCACGCCCAGCAGGTCCGACGCGCCGCGCGCCAGCTGCGCCCAGCCGCACGACGATCCGCCGCCGCCGAACGCGCCGCAGCCCACCGAGCGGCTGCCCAGCTGCACGTGCGAACGGCCCAGCACGCTCGACGACTCGATCCCCAAACGCCCGCCGATCGCCTCGACCGCCTCCGTGCCCACCGAGCGCCCGAACGCCGTCAGCGCCGCCTCGAGCGCCCGTGCGCGCTCCGAACGCGACGCCTCGACCGTCACGGCCACCGTCTGCGTCCCCTCGAGGCCGTCCGGGTCGCGCGCCGTCACCGTCACCGTCGCCGCGCCGAACGAGGCGCCGGCGTTCGAGGCCGAGCGCTACGACTGGGCGTTCGACGAGAACGTTGCGGGTCCTTTGGCGCTGGGGGTGGTCCGGGCGAGCGACCCGGACCGGGCGGACACGACGCTGGCGTACAGCTTGTCGGGCGAAGGCGCGGCGTTGTTCGAGGTGGACGCCTCGAGCGGCGAGGTGCGCTACGCGGGTCCGGGCGAGGACTACGAGGCGGGCCCGAGGTCGTGGCAGTTCGAGGTGGTCGTCGCGGACGGCGGCGGCTTGCAGGGCCGCGTGCCGGCGGAGGTGACGCTGGCCGACGTGAACGAGGCGCCGGCGTTCGCCGATTCGGCGTACGCGTTCGAGCTGGCCGAGAACGAGGCGGGCCCGGTCGAGCTGGGCCGCGTCGAGGCGTCGGACGAGGACGCCGACGACGAATTGACGTACAGCTTGTCGGGCGGGCGGGGCCGGTTCGAGGTGGACGCCTCGAGCGGTGCGGTGCGCTACGTGGGCTCGGGCGAGGACTACGAGTCCGGCCCGCGGTCGTACACGCTGGCGTTGCGCGTGACGGACGCGGGCGGCCTGTCGGGCGAGGCGCGCGGCGTCGTGGCGCTGCTGGACGTCAACGAGGGTCCGGAAGCGGTGGGCGCGATGGCGCCGAAGACGCTCGAGGCCTACGGCGCGCCGGCCGAGGAGGACCTGGGACAGTACTTCCGCGACCCGGACGGCGACGCGTTGAGCTACGCGGCGGTGTCGTCGGCGCCGAGCGTGGCGGCGGTGTCGGTGACGGGCGGCCGGCTGTCGATCGCGCCTCGGGCCGTTCACGTCCAGCAACGACACCGACACGCGCGCCTCGGCCGTCAGACCGCCGACGTCCGTCGCCCGCACCACCAGCGCCCACGACTTCGGCCCCTCGTCCGTCTCCGCGTCCTCGCCCGCGCCCACGTAGCGCACCGCGCCGCTCCCAGCGTCCACCTCGAACAACCCCGCGCCGCCCGACGCCAGCTCGTACGCCAGCCGGTCGCTCGCGTCCGGGTCGCTCGCCTGCACCGTCCCCACGACCACCGGCCCCGCCGCGTTCTCGGGCAGCTCGAACGCATACGCCGAGTCCGCGAACGAAGGCGCCTCGTTGACGTCGCCCAGCGACACGACCACCGCCGCCACGGCGCTCAAGCCCGCCGCGTCCGTCGCAACCAACTCCAACGCCCACGACTTCGGCCCCTCGTCCGTCTCCGCGTCCTCGCCCGCGCCGACGTAGCGCACCTCGCCGCTCGAAGCGTCCACCTCGAACAACTGCGCGTCCCCGGACGCCAGTCCATAGGACAGCACGTCGCCTTCCGGGTCCGTCGCCTCCGCCACGCCCAGCGCCAGCGGACCGGCCACGTTCTCCGGCAGCTCGAACGCGTATGCGGCGTCCGCGAACGACGGCGCCTCGTTCTCGTCCAACACGTGCACGATCACCAGCGTCTCGCCCTCGCGTCCGTCCTCCGCCGCCGCCAACACCTTCATCACCCGCTTCGGCTCCGAATCCGCGTCCAAGCCGCTCCCCACGTACCGCAAGTCGCCGCCGCGCTCGCTCACCTCGAAGCCCTCCGAGCCGTCGCCCAGCGCGTAGCTCAAGGCCTCGCCATACGGGTCCGACGCCCGCACCTCGCCCAGCTCGACCGGGCCGGACACGTTCTCCGCCAGCTCGAACACGTACTCCTGCCGCTCGAACCTCGGATCGTCCGCGCCCGTCCCGCCGTCCACCGCGTGGCCCGACACGTTCATCAGCGCGTGTCTCCCCAAGCCCAGCTCCGCCGCCATCCCGCCGCCCGACAGCCCGATCGCGCCGCCCCCGAGCGCCAGCCCGTTCGCCGGCACGCTGAACCCGTCGCGGTCCACGTCCGACGGCGTCACGCGGTACCGGAACTCCAACGCGTCCGTCCCGCTGCCCGACACGTACGCCGCCTGCCGGCGCGCCGGGCCGATCACCAGCGCCAGACGCGGCGCGCCCGTCACCACGACCGCACGGCTGAACGACACCCGCAGCACGATCCGGCCCCCCGACCCGTAGCCCGTCGGACCCGTCGGCGTGCTCGTCACCTCGACGCCCGTCACCGCCGGCGCCACCTGGATGCTGCCGTCCACCTTGTGGTCCGAGTCCTCTGCAAGCTCGCGGCCCGCGATGTCCACCGACGCCTCGAAGCCGCGCACCGGGTCCGCCACGTTCTCGATCGTCCCGCCGTTGAGCGTCAGCGCGCCCGAGTTCACCGCGATCCCGGCCGTCGTCCAGTCCACGCCGCCCGAGCCCGCGCCGCCCGAGCCCGCGCCCTGGACCCAGTAGTGGAAGTCCAGCAGCTCCGTGCCCGAACCGCTCGCGTACCTCGCCTGGCGCAACGTGCCCGCCATGTTGATCTCCAGTTGCGGCGTGCCCGTCACCGCCACCTCTCGGTCGTACTGCACCGTGACCACGATCCGCTCGCCCAACCCGTACGTGTCCCCGCTCGCCGGACTGCTCCGGATCAGCAGCGCGCTCACCAACGCCGGCGCAATCGTGCCGTCCACCTTGTGCCCCGCCTGCGCCGACAGCGCGTGCGTCCCCAGCCCCAGCGAAGCCGCCAGCGAAGCGTCGCGCCCGTCGTTGATCGCGCCGCTGTTCAGCGTCAACGCGCCCGCCGCCACCTCGATCCCGTCCGGGTCCGAGTCCGCAGCCACGACCACGTACTGGAACTTCAACACCTTCGTGCCCGTTCCGCTCGCGTACGCCGCCTGCCGCGCGGTCCCGCCGACATCCAGCGCCAGCTGCGGCGTGCCGCCCGTCGTCACCACGTCCACCGGACGGTTGAACGTCACGTCCACCTCGATCGTGTCGGTCGCGGCGTACGTCTCGTCCACCACCGGAGCGCTCGCGACCGACGCGCCGCTCACCGCCGCCGCCGTCCGCGTGCCCGACGTCTTGTAGTTCGCGTCGTCCGCGAACGCGTGCGCGGCCATCCACAGCACCGCCGCCGCCCCCGACGTCGTCGTGATCGTCCCGCCGTTCGCCGCCAGCGCGCTGTCCGCGACGCTGATCCCGTCCGCGTCCGTGTCGCTCGACTGCACCACGTACCGGAACGCCAGCGACGACGTGCCCGAGCCCGACGCGTACTCCGCCTGTCGCGTGTTCGATCCGATCCCCAAGCCCAGCTGCGGCGTGCCGCCCGTCACGTCCACGTTCACCGTCTCGGCGAACCGCACCGTCGCCACGATCGTGTCGTCCAGCTCGTACGTGCTCGCCGCAATCGGCGTGTTGAACGACAACTCGGCCGGCCACGCCCGGCTCGCCGCCACCCGGTGAGCCGGACTGTTCGCAATCGCCGCGCTCCCCAACGGCAGCAAAGCGTTCTCCGTCGTCGAGCCCGCCGTCGTGATCGTGCCCCCGTTCAAATCCAGCGCGCCCGCCGCGACGCTGATCCCGTCCAAGTCTTCGTTCCCCGCCGCCACCTGGTAGCGGAACACCACCGACGACGAGCCCGATCCCGAAGCGTAGTCCGCCTGCACCGTCCCCGTGCTCAGCCCCAGCGCCAGCTGCGGCGTGCCCGTCACGTCCACCGCCCCAATGAACTCCACCGTCGCTTCGATCCAGTCGCCCGGCACGAACGTCGAGTCCGCCGGCGAGTTCAGCGTCAAGCCGGTCACCGACCGCGGCCGGGTGCCGTCCACCTTGTGGTTCACGCTGTTCACGATCGCCTGGCGGTTCGCGTACCGGTCAACCCCGAACTCAACGACTCCGTACTCCATCACCTTGCCCACGACGCTTATCCCGTCGGCGTCCATGTCGCCCGCCTGCACGACGTAACGGTAAATCCAGGTTCTGTCTCCCCTGCCAGCACCTTGGACGTAGTCCGCCTCCGCGATGCTGTCGCCGATCGTCAGCAATCCCTTAATGTCATTGGCCCATGACTGAAAGCTCCAACGTATTACAAAGTTGTATACCAACGTGAGCACGATCGTATCGCCGACAATGAAGGTGTCGCCGCTCGGTGGACTGTTCAGCGAGATGCTGGTTATGTACTTCCCGCGTGTTGAAGAGTCGGAGTCGGTTCCGGTGCCCACTTTGCGGCTCGCGTCGTCCGAGAACGCAAGCGTCCCCAAGTCCAAGTTCGCAGCAGCGCCGCCGCTGGTCGCGTTGATCCCGCCGCCGTTCAGCTTCAGCGCGTCCGCCGCGATGCTGATCCCGTCGTTGTCGACGTCGCCCCCCCGGACCCTGTACTCGAACACCAGCGTCTCCGAGCCCGTGCCTGTCGTGTCCGGGACGAACGTCGCGATGCAGCCGCCGCCCGGGCATGTCGCGATCCCCAGCTCGACGTGCGGCGTGCCCGTCACGTCCACCGAATCGCTGAACACCACTGTGACTCGGATCCTCTCGGTGGGGTAAAAGATGGCGGCGTCGGCTACGGTTTTTCCGTTGCCGTCCGGCGTGTTGACCGACAACCCCGTCACCGTCGGGGCCTGGGCCGCCAAGTCGCCAGCGAGCCCGACGAGGCCCGCCAGCACGATTCCGACGACTCCGGCGGCCCGAGCCGCCACGCGACCGAAGGTCATGGACGGAGCCGCCGCGCGGCCGATTGCGCTAGGGCTAGCGCTAGCGCGAGGGAACCGCCAAGCGCAGGCCGATTCCGAAAATCGGGGGGGGGGGGGGGGGGATTCTCACCTTGTGCAGTCCTCGTCTCGTCCAGTCAGGAACCAACGTTCGGCCAACCGATGCTCGACAAGATACGATGGAGTCTCCGGCTCTCGCAAGCCCCCCTAGCCTAGCCCGCAGACGGAGGAGGCGCGGTCTTCCAGCGGCGGTGCATCCAGAAGTACTGTTCCGGATGCTTGCGGATCTGGGCCTCCAGGCGGGAGGCGCAGGCTTGGGTGATGGCGTCCGCTCCCGCCCCGGGGTCCAGCATCTCCAGCTCGAGGCGATAGCGAAGCCGACGCCCGGGCAGGCGAACGAGAAAGGCTGGGCCAAGCTAGGCGCCAAAGAATAGCGAACTCGGGCTACCTGGTCAAGCTGTTTGCCTACCGCCCGCAACTGGGCGCCGTGCGTCGAAAACACCGCGCTCCGCACGCTCTGCCGGCCCCCGTGGCGCGTCCTCGCGTGCGGCCCGGTCGCGCGCGTCGCCGCCTACCGTTGCGCGCGTTCCGCGCTCCGGCGCTCCACGCGGCCTTTGAGCCTTTCGAGGCTGGCGCTCATCTGGCGGCCCTGCGAGTCCTCCAGCGTCAGCGCCGTCCAGCCCATCAAGGGATTGCGGCCCAGGTCGGCCCGCTCGGTCCAGTCCACGATCGACCGGCCGGCGCTTGCGCGAATCTCGAGAATGCCTTCGAAGCGCATCCGCCCGCCCGCCGCTTCCGCCCGGTACTCGACGCGCCGGGGCGGGGTCGAACTCACGATGGTCAGCGTGCCCGATCCCAGTTCCTCGTCGTCCCAGACGCGCGTGGCGCCGGGGCCGGAAGCGCGGCCCTCCACCCGGGAGTCGATTTCGCTCCACGGCGTCCACTCCAGCCAAAGCTCCAGGTCGTCCAGGAAGGGGAAGACGTCCTCGGGCGGCGCGTCGATCTCGACGGAGCGGACGACTTCCGCCTGTCCGGGCAAGAGCAGGCCGATCGCCAGAAATCCTCCCGTCGCGAGCGCGCCCGCGAGGGCGAAGCCGCCGGCCCACTTGGCTGCTCGGCTCACGCCGGCCCCAGGCTCGCGCCATGCAGCTGCGCGGCGCCCCGGCCGCGTCCAGCTCCGGCAGGGGTCGGCATGCTGCGTCCGGCCTGCTCGCTCGGGGCCGCCGCGCTCCCCCGGCCGCGCCCAGCTCCGGCAGGGGCCGCCACGCCGCGTCCGGCCCGCCCGTTGGGGGTCGCCGCCGCGCGCTCCCGGCCGCGCCCGCCTCCGGCCGGAGTCAGCACGCCCCGTCTTGCCTGCACCGGTCGCCGAGCCGTTGCTGCAGAACGGGCCAGAGGTTGTCGGCGAGCGCCGCGTGGCCCGCAGCGTTGGGGTGGATGCGGTCGTCCTGGTTCATCTCGGGAACCCCGGCCACGCCTTCCAGCAAGAAGGGGGCCAGCAGCGCCCCCCCGTCGCGCGCCGCCCGCCCGAAGACTTCGCGGAAGCGCGCCGCGTAGTCCTCTCCCATGTTGGGCGGCGCCTCCATGGAGACGACGACCACGTCGGCGCTCGGCCGGCGGCGCCCCGTCTCGGAAACGATCCAGGCTAGATTTTCGTAGAGGGCTTCCGTATCGCGGCCCCGAAGGCCGTCGTTGGCCCCAAGTTCCACCACCAGCACCGCCAGGGACGCGGCGTATGTTTCCAGGAGCCCTGCCAGCCGGGCTCGCCCTCCGGCGGAGGTGTCGCCGCTCACGCCGGCGTTCACCGCCTCGTAGCCGTAGCCGGCGTCCGCCCAGCGGCGCCCGAGCAGCCCAGGATAGGCCGAGTCGGGGGACGGAAGGCCGTATCCGGCGGTCAGGCTGGTCCCCAGGAACAGGACCGTCGGCCGTTCCGGCCCGGCGGACTTCGGGAGGCCGGCGGCTCCCTCGGCGGGGGCCGTCGTCGTGCCGGCTCCGGGAAGCTGGGACGGAGCGGCGTCCGGCCGAGGCGGCGCCGATCCGGCGGAGACGTCCCCTTCGCGCTCCGCTCCGTTCCCGCACGCCGCGGCCGCCAGCGCCAGCGCGCACCCCAGCGCCAGCGCCCACCCCAGCGGCGGCCCGGCGACGCGCGGCCAAGCCCGGCCGCGGGTCTTCTCGGCGCCCGTCCGGCCCGCCATGATCGAAGCCCAGGGCGTTTCCCGCACGTTCACGAGCGGCGGGCGCCCCTTGCACGTGCTGAGCGGCGTGGACCTCGTCGTCGAGGCGCGCGCCTTCGTCGCGATCGTGGGTCCGTCGGGGAGCGGAAAGACGACACTGCTGGGACTCCTGGCTGGGCTCGACCGTCCGACGGCCGGCCGCGTCATCCTGGACGGCTGCGATCTCGCCGCCATGACGGAAGATGAGCGCGCGCGGTTCCGCGTCAACCGGGTGGGCTTCGTCTTCCAGTCGTTTCATCTCCTGCCGACGCTGACCGCGCTGGAGAACGTGCTGGTGCCCGTGGAGCTGGCGGGCGCGGACCGGCGGAGCCGGGGCAGGGAGCCGGCGCGCCGTGCGCGAGACCACGCGATGGAGCTGCTCGACCGCGTCGGGCTGGCCGAACGGGCGAGCCACTATCCGGTCCAGCTTTCGGGGGGCGAACGCCAGCGCGTCGCCTTGGCCCGCGCCTTCGCGAACCGCCCGCGCGCGCTCTTCGCCGACGAGCCCACGGGCAACCTGGACGCGGAGACGGGCACGCGCGTGGTCGCCATCATGGAGGAACTGAACCGCGACGCGGGCACGACGCTCGTCCTGGTCACGCACGACGCCGAGCTGGCGCAGAGGGCCGACCGCGTCGTTCGTCTGGCGGACGGGCGCGTGGCGCCTTAAGGCCGTGGCGCCGTTCGCGTTTCGAATGGCGCCGCGCGAGTGGCGCTTCACGTTTCGGCGGCTCGGCGTCCACATGACCTCGATCAGCGTCGGGGTCGCGGCGCTGGTGGCGCTTCATTCCTTCCGCAACGATGTCGTGCGCTCCATCGAGGAGGACAAGCGCAGCCTGCTGGGCGCCGACGCGCGCCTGTCGGCGGGCCGCGAGTTTCCGGACTCGGTCGAAGCCGTCCTCGATTCCCTCGTGGCGGCCGGGGCGGAGGTCTCGCGGGTCACGAGCTTGGCTTCGATGGCCCTGGCCGAGAAGAGCGGCCTGACCCGGCTGGTGCGCGCGAGGGGCGTGGAGCCGGGATTCCCCTACCACGGCGCGGTGACCACCGAGCCGCCGGGCCTGTGGCCGCGCTTGGGGGACCTGGAGGGCTTCCTCGTGGACCCGGCGCTGCTCGTGCAGCTCCAGGCCGGAGTGGGCGACACCCTGCGCCTGGGCCGCGTGCGGGCTCCCGTCCTGGGCACGGTGGAGGGTCTTCCCACGGACATCGGCATGCAGGCGGCCGCCGGTCCCAGGGTCTTCGCCGGAGCGGAACTCTTCGCCGAGACGGGCCTGCTGGCCTTCGGGAGCCTCGCCCGGCACCGCGCCTACGTGCGCCTTCCCGAGGGCGCCGATCCGGACGAAGTGGAGGATGCCCACGCCGAGACGCTGCGCGCCGCCGACGTGTCGTTTCGCACGCCGGACGAGCAGATGCGCTCGCTCACGCGCTCGGCGGACTTCCTGGCCGACTTTCTCGGCTTGGTGGGCTTGGCCGCGCTCCTGCTGGGCGGCGTGGGCGTGGGCAGCGCCGTCAACGTCTACGTCCGCGGCAAGCTGACCCCGGCCGCGGCGCTCCTGTGCGTCGGGGCCACGCGCAGGCAGGTGTTCTCGACGTACCTCCTGCAGGCGACGAGCATGGGCGTGCTCGGCTCGGCGGTCGGCGTGGCGGCCGGGCTCGCGCTTCAGCGGTTCCTGCCGCCCTTCGTCGGCGACGTGCTGCCGGTGGAGGTGACGCCGCAGGCGTCGCCCGCGGCCGCGGCGTTCGGACTGTTCCTGGGCGCTTGGGTGGCGTTCGTCTTCGCGTTGCTGCCCTTGTTGCACGTGCGCAAGGTCTCGCCTCTCCAGGCGCTCCGGCACACGGCCGAGCCTCGAGCCGCCGGCCGGGACTGGATGCGCGGTGCCGCGCTGGCGGCGCTGGCGGCGACCGTGCTGGCGCTGGCCATGTTCGAAGCGCCGAGCGCGCCGGCGAGAGCGGCGTTTGCGGTCGCGATCGCCGCCGGGGCCGGGATCCTCTGGTGCGTGGCCGTCCTCCTCGTCCGCGCCACGCGGAGGTTCTTCCCGAAGCGGGCGAGCTACCCGGTGCGCCAGGGCGTCGCGAACCTCTTTCGTCCCGGCAACCAGACGGTCGCCGTCACGCTGGCCCTGGGCTGCGGCGTGTTCGTCGTCGGCGCGATCTCGCAGCTCGAGCGCAATCTGACGCGCGAGCTCTCGGTGCAGTTCGACGCCGCCGACATGATCGTCTTCGACGTGCAGCCCGCCCAGGAAGCCAGCGTGAGCGCGTTGCTCCGGGAATTCTCGGAGAGCGAGCCGGAGCTGGCGCCGGTGGTCACCGCGCGAATCGCGGCCGTCGGCGGACGCGCGGTCGCGGACATTCTCGCGGACACGGCGGCGCGGGATCGCCCTCCGCGGTGGGCGCTGCGCAACGAGTACCGCAACACCTTCCGGCAGGACCTGCGGCCGAGCGAGACCGTGACGGCCGGAGTCTGGTGGGACGATCTGCCCGCGCCGGACTCGGGGCTGGCGCGGGTGTCGCTGGCCCAGGGCTTGGCCGAAGACCTTCGGGTGGACTTGGGCGACCGGATCACGTGGTCGGTCGGCGGCCGCGAGATCGCCAGCGAAGTCTCGAGCCTGCGCGACATCGACTGGGACGGCTTCGACATGAACTTCATGGCCGTCTTCGAGCCGGGCGGGCTGGACGACGTGGCGCGGACCAGCGTCGCGACCGCCAGGGTGCCGGGCGACACGGCCCGGGCCGAATTCCAGCGCACTCTGGTGCGCGATCATCCCAACATATCGGTGCTGGACCTGCAAGTGATTCGCGCCGCGGTGGAGTCCGTCCTGGGCAAGGCGCTGGGAGTGGTCGCGCTGCTCGCCGGGCTGTGCAGCGGAGCAGGACTGTTCGTCATGGCGGGAGCCATCGCGTCGACACGGGCGCAGCGGACGCGCGAGGGAGCCCTCCTGCGCGTGCTCGGCGGCCGCGCTCGCCAAATCCGGGCCGTGCTCGTCAGCGAGTACGCGGCCTTGGGCTCGCTCGCCGCCGTGGCCGGGGGCCTGATGGCCGTCGCGGCGAGCTGGCTGCTGTCGGAGCATCTGTTCGAGATGCCCTACTCGCCCGCGTTGGGGGCCGCGCTGCTGCTGTGGCTGGCCGTGGCCGGGCTGGCCGTCTTGCTGGGCATGGCGAGCGGCCGCGGCCGCAACCGCTCCGATCCGCTCGCGGCGCTCCGAGAAGCGGGGGACTGACCGGGGGCGTGCCGACCGGCCGAGGGACGGACCCGGCTCGCGTCGACACGCTGGCGAGCGGGCGCGTGCTGGCTTCGAACGCGCTCGCGGCCGCTCCGGTCCGCTCGCCGCTCCGAGAAGCGGGGACTGGCCAGGGCGCGTCGGCCGACCCTGTTGGAGCCGTCAGGCGAAGAAGCGCCGGAGCTTGTCCGCGGCCTCTTCGAGCGTGGCCCGCCGCTTGCAGAACGCGAAACGGACGAGCTTCGCCCCGTCTTCGGGACGGTGGAAGAAGGACGAGCCGGGCACCGGCGCCACGCCGCATTCCCGGGCCAGGAAGCGGCTGAAGGCCACGTCGTCCAAGGCGCTCAAGCCCTCGAAGCCCGCCATGATGTAGTAGGCGCCCTCCGGCTTGCGGCATTCGAATCCCGCTTCGGTCAGGCCTGCGTGCAGCGTCTCGCGCCGGGCGCGGTAGGCGGCCGCCATGTCGCGGTAGTAGTCGTCGCCCAGCTCGCGCAGGCCGGTCGCGCATGCTTCCTGCAACGGGGCGGGCGCGCCCACCGTCAGGAAGTCGTGCACCTTGCGGATCGCGAGCGTGACGTCCGGCGGCGCCACGATGGTGCCGATCCGCCATCCGGTGACGCTGAAAGTCTTGGAGAGGCCGGAAACGATCAAGGTGCGCTCGCGCATTCCGGGCATCCGGGCGAGAGGCACGTGTTCGCCGTCGTACACGATGTGTTCGTAGATCTCGTCGGTGACGGCCAGGATGTTCCTCTCCACGCACAGATCCGCCACGGCCTGCATCTCGCCGGCGCCGAAGACGCGCCCCGAGGGATTGTTCGGCGTGTTGATCACGATCGCCTTGGTCTTGTCCGTGACGGCGGCCTTCAGCTGGTCCGGGTCGAGCTCGAAGCCGGGGGCGCGCAACCGAACGAACACGGGCTCGGCGCCCGACAGCGCCGCGTCCGGCCCGTAGTTCTCGTAGAACGGCTCCAGGACGACCACCTCGTCGCCCGGATCGACCGTGGCGAGCATGACCGCCGCCATCGCTTCGGTCGCGCCGCAAGTGACGGTGACTTCGCGGTCCGCGTCGACGTCCATGCCGTACCAGCGCGCGTATTGGTCGGCGACGGCGCGGCGCAGCGCGTCGGTTCCCCACGTGACGGCGTATTGGTTGACGTCGTCCTGAATGGCCCGGCACGCCGCGTCCTTGAGGACTTGGGGCGCCGGAAAGTCGGGGAATCCCTGCGCGAGATTGATGGCGCCGTGGCGGCCCGCGACGCGGGTCATCTCGCGAATCATGGATTCGGTGAAGGAATGCGTGCGAACCGCGGTGCGACAGTTCATCGTTTCGAGATCGAGGGTGGGAGGACGAGCGGCGGTGCCTCGGCGGCTCGATCCTGCGGGTGCGGACGGTGGTCGGCCCGACGCGGCCTCGGCCGACGCTGTCCTGGTCGTGGGGCGAGACGTGCGAGGGGGCGCCTGACGGGGGCAAGGCCGCAGGGAAGGTAACTGCGCGACACCCCAACTGGACGGGAATGTTGACGCCCTCGGGCAACATCTTTATGTTGACCGGCCTGTTGCAGGACGGACCCTCGCATCTCCTTTGAGGAGCGGTTGTGCCAAGCCCGGTTCAGATCGGCCACGAGTTCGGAAGGGCGCTGGCGGCCCTGGACGAGCGCCGGCGCGTGATCGCCGTGCGCCGAACGTTTGCGCGCAAGCCGGAGAGGCTGGCCGCGCTGGGCGAGGAATTCGGGGTCAGCCGAGAGCGGACGCGCCAGCTGGAAGCGAACTTGCGTCAACGAATCGAAGCTCGCACGGGCGAGCTGATCGACCAGGCGGTGAAGTGGTTGCAGGCCGTCGTCGGCGCCGTGGCGCCGGAGGACGACTTTCGCCGGGCGCTGGCCCAGCTCGTGTGCGACGCCCGGCCGCGGTGGCGCGCGGCGGCGGAGGTGGCCGTCATGAACGTCGGCGGCTACCGCGTCATGGACGGCGTCGTGGGCGACGCGGCCTTTCGCGAGTACGTCGAGGAGGTGCGCCAGCGCGCCCCGAGGTTCGTCGACGAGTCGCGCGTGATCGACGAGGCGGCCTTGCGCGACGCCATCGAGACGCGTCCGGTCGCGCCGTGGGAGCACGCCGTCCGCAATGCGGGACTGGTCCGCATTCGGGGCAAGCTCGTCCTGCGCGACACCCGGCGCACCCGTGTGGCGCTGGCGCTGGACGCGGCGGACCGGCCGCTGGCACGCTGGGAGATCGCGCAGATGGCGGACTTGCCGGACAACACGACCTTGGCGAGCCTGCTGTCCTCCGAGAAGACGTTCGTTCGTCTCACCAAGGACCAATGGGGTCTGGCGAAGTGGGCCGCCGAGCCGTACCGGGGCGTCGTGGCCGAAATCGTCAGGCGCATCGAACGCGGGGGAGGGAAGGCCAGGGTCGGGGACTTGCTGGCCGAGATTCCCGATCGCTACGGCGTGTTGCCGGCGACCGTGCGCAACTACTTGGCCACCCGAAAGTTCGTGATCAAGGGAGGGTGGGTGCGCGTCGCGGAACGTCCGCGCGCTCGAAGGCGCCTTCTCTCCGAGGCCCGCGACGTGGCGTGGACCGCCGAAGGAAAGCCGGTGCTGCGCTTCCCGGCCGGCGAACAGCACCTGCGCGGCAACAGCCAGAAGATCTCGATCGCCGTCGCGCAGCACCTGGGTGTCGGGCTCGACCAGTCCCGGCGCGTCCCGTTCCGCCACCCCCGGGGCGTGGCCCCCGCGTCCGTCATTTGGCGATCCTACGATCCCAACGGCCCCGAGCTGGGCTGCCTTCGCGAGGCCCTGCGGCGGGTCGAGATTCGACCGGGCGAGGACGTGCTGCTCCTTCTCAACCGGCGCGGCCTTCGCCTCCTTGACCCGCGGACTGCGTTGCTGGACGCGAAGCCCTGAGGGCGTGCGGGCCGGAGTGTACGTGACGTTCTCCGGTTCGGTTCGGAACGCCTGAGCGCGCGCGGGCCGGAGCCCTTGCCCTTGCCCGGCGCGTCCGGCGTGCCCCGAAGCCCTAAGCGCGCGGGCCGGAGCGCCATGTCGGCGCGCGGCCAGCCAGACGGCGGCGTCAGGCGGCTTCTCCCCGGCGGTCGGGGCGGCGTCCGCGCAAGGCCAGCCAGACGCCCCGCGTCAGCACCGGCGCCACGAACACGGCGACGAACCCCCACGTGATGGTGCCGTAGCCCCGCGCGACCAGCGGAATCAGTCCCGCCCGCGCAATCACCGTCGCGGCGGCCAGCAGTCCGGCCGCCACCGCCGCCCGCTGCCACCGGGGCAGTCCGGCACCCCGATCCCGGGTCGCTCGGGCGACGCGCTCGTTGACGGCGTGCACCAAGCCCGCGCCCGTCTCCGCGAGCGTGCCGAACAGCATCACCTGAAAGACGATCGCGAACGCCGGCGAGCCCAGGAGCTCCAGCATGTGGTTGACCGGCGCCTCCCGGCTCGCGATCTCCGGGTACTCGCCGGCCGCCGCCAGCACGAACAGCAGGCCGGGCAGAATCGCCAGCGGACCCGTCAGCAGTCCCGCGGCCACGCTCTCGCGCCGGCTGCGCAGGTGGCGAAGCGTGGCCATCACGGCCGGAAGCACGCCTAGGTTGTACCCCGCGTACGCAACGCCGCTCCTCACCCAGTTCCCTTCGACCACGCCCGAGCTGAGAGAGGCTCCGATGGCCGGCCCGAAGCGTGCGGCGCACCAGACGAAGAAGACGCCGTACACGACGTAGAGCACGCCCGACCACCCGGAGAACGCCCGCTCGATCCGCTCGCTCCCGCCCACGACCAGCAGGCCCACCGCGACCATGATCGCGGCCGCGCCTGCCAGGTAGGGCAGCCCGAATCCCTGCTGCAGCATCGTGCCGGCCGCCGCCGCGACCACGGCCAGCACCAGCAGCAGCAACGCCACGTAGAGCGCCTCGAACGCGATCCAGAAGCGTCCCAGCAAGACCTTGAAGAAGCTCCGGTACTCGAACGCCCGAAACACCCGCGCGAACTCGTAGCTGGCCACGCACACCGCGCTCCACACGACGGTCGTCACGCCCATGGCCAGCAGCGCGCCCGCCGGTCCGCGCGACAGAAAGAACTCGACGAGCTCCTGGCCCGTGCCGTACGCGCCGGCGATCACCACCGACTGGAAGACGAAGCCGGGCAGCAGGCACCGGCGCAGGCTGCTCATTGGGGGCGCACGCCCTTCGGCGCCACCCGCCGTTCAGCGCGCGCGAGGCCGTAGTCCACCGCCAGCGCGAGCGCCGCCGCCGGCGCGGCGCCCGAAAGAATCATCGTGGAGTCGCGCAGCGCCAGCCCGGCCACGATGGGATCGCCCAGGCCGCCCGCCCCCACGAACGCGGCCAGCGTCGCGGTGCCCACGTTGATGACCGCTGCCGTGCGAATGCCGGCCATGATGACCGGGGCGGCCAGCGGGAGCCGAATGCGCGTCAGCAGCTGTCCTTCCGTCATGCCCAGCGCCCGTCCGGCGCCCACGGCGTCCGGGGCGGCCCCAATCAGGCCGGCGTACGTGTTGCGCAGGATCGGAAGGAGGGAATAGAGGAACAGGGCGGCCGTCGCCGGCGCGGCGCCGATGCCGAACACCGGGATCATGAAGGCCAGCAGGGCGATTCCCGGAATGGTCTGGAGAAGGCTCGCGGCGCGCAGCGCGGACTCCGCCCAAGCCCGCCGCCGCTCCAGCCCCAGGCCGGCCGGAACCGCGACCAGGATGGCGGCGCCCAGCGAGCCCAGCACCAGCAGCAGATGGCGGCCGGTCTGGCTCGCCAGGGAGGCGCGGTCGTGCCAGAGGCGAGCGGGCAGGCGGCGCCACCAGCCGCCGGACTCGCCGGCCGCGGATCCGGCGGCCGTTTCCGCCCCCTCGCCCTCGCTTGGGGCGAGAAAGCCGCTCTCGGCGAGCAGCAGGCGGGCCGCGTCCGCCGCCGGCATGTGGTCCAGCTCGACGCGCTCGTTGGCCCGCCTCATGGTCTCTTCGTCGATCCAGCCGGCCAGGCGCGACAACGCCACGGCCGCCGCCGGCCTCTCGGCGTACAGTCCGGGACCGGCCAGCGGAGCGGCGTCGTAGGGCGGAAAGAACCCCAAGTCGTCGCGCAGCGTCGCCAAGTCGTAGCGAGCGACGGCGCCGTCCGTCGAGTACGCGTCGATCAAGTGCACTTCTCCCTCGGTCAGGGCCGCGTACTTGACGGCTTGAAGGAGCGGGCGCGTCTCTCCGAAGCGAATGCCCCGCGCCTCCAGTCCGGGCAGCCCGTCCGCGCGCCCGATGAAGCCGGGAGAGAGGCCCGCCGCCAGTTCGTCCGCGACCGGCCGCAAGTCCGACAGCGCGCGCAGCCCCAGGGAATCGGCGGTGGCCGGGCGCACGGCCATGACGTAGTTGTTCTCGAACCCCAGCGGCGGCAGCCACCGCAGTCCCCAGCGGCGTTCGAATTCCAGGCCGACGCGGCGAATCACGGCCGTGCGGCCGCCCAGCGCGTCCTCGCCGAGCATCGCCGCCAAGCCGGTCCCGGTGTATTCCGGATAGACGTCGATCTCGCCTGCCAGCAGCGCGCGAAAGACCAATTCCGTCTCTCCCAGGCCCAAGCGCCGGTCCACCGCGTAGCCGGCGTCTTCGAGCACGAGGGCGAACACCTCGGCCAGCACGTAGGATTCGGCGAACGACTTGGAGCCCACGACGACCGGCTCCTGAGGGAGGCCGAGCCAGTCCGCCGCCGCGGCCGGACCGAGCACCATGGCGACGCCCGGCGGCCCGCCGGCATGAACGGAATCCGCGACGGGCCGCGGCGGCCCGGGCGAGCCCAAGGTCGCGGCGGCGCCCGGTCTCCCGACGAAGCCGAGCGCGAAGCCGAGCGCTACGCTTGCCGCCCGCCAGCCGGCTCTCCACGTCCGCCTGTCGCTCCGCCGCGCCCGCCTCGTCACGCGCGCACTCCCGACCGGGCAATCAGCTCGGCCGCGTACCCGTTGGCCCGCGCGCACAGCTCGCTGGCCGGCTCTTCGGCCACGATCCGTCCCCGGCGCATGACCGCCACATGCGTCGCGACGCGAAGGGCTTCGGCGATGTCGTGCGTGACGAGGACGCACGTGAGGTTGGCGTCCCGTCGCAAGCGGCCCAGCGCCTCCTGGGCCTCGAAGCGCGTGATCGCGTCCAGGGCGCCGAAGGGCTCGTCCATGAGCAGGACGTCGGCGTCGGCGGCGATGGCGCGCGCGATCGCCACGCGTTGCCGTTGCCCGCCCGACAGCTCGCGCGGGTAGCGGTCCGCGAAGTCGGCGGGATCTAGCCCCAGCTTGGCCAGCGCGGCGCGCCCGCGGTCCTCCGCGTCCGGCTTGGCCAGGAGGCTGGGCACGAGGCTCGCGTTGGTCAGGCAGGTCCAGTGCGGGATGAGGCCGCTGTCCTGCTGCACGTACCCGATGGAGCGGCGAAGCGCGACGGGATCAAGCGCCTCCACCGGCTCGCCGCGCACGAAGACGGCGCCCGCGTCCACTCGCGTCAGGCGGTTGACGGCGCGCAGCAACGTCGTCTTGCCGGAGCCGCTCTCGCCGACCAGCGCCAGGCACGCGCCCGCCTCGACCGACACGCTCACGTGGTCCAGAGCGACGGTGTTGCCGTATCGCTTGACCGCCCCCTCGACTCGGATCGGCCGCCCAAGACGCTCGTCGCGGGTCGCCTCGCCGGTGGACCCGCGGACTGGCCTCACGGCGTTCCTTCGCGCAGCGCCCTGGCCAGCAGCTCCGGATCCGCGTTCCCGCCCGACACCACCGCCACCGCCGTCTCGCCCGGCGCCAGCGGAATCCTGCCGAACATCAACGCCGCCACGGCCGCCGCGCCCGAAGGTTCCGCCACGAGCTTGGCCCGGCCGAGCAGAAGGCGCACCGCAGACATGATCTCCTCGTCCGAAACCAACACGACGTCCTCGACGAAGGCCGCAACGTACCGGTAGGCCAGCGCTCCCGCCATCGGGGGCGCCAAGCCGTCGGCCACGGTCCGGACCTGCCGCAGCTCCACGGCGCGGCCCTCGTCGAGGCTCCGGCGCATCGTCGGCGCGCCCTCGGGCTCCACGCCGAAAACGCGCAGCCGCCGTGCTCCCGCTCCAGGCGCCGAAGCGGGCGCGAGGGACGCGGGCGGGCCCCCGCCGTCCTCGCTAGGTCCCAAGCGGTCCGACGCGGCCAGTGCGCCCGCGATGCCGGCGATCTGCCCCCCGCCGCCCACCGGCGCCACGATCGCCGCGGGGCCGTCGACGTCCTCGGCCAGCTCCAGCCCCACGCTCCCGTGCCCCTCGACGACGCGCTCGCAGTCGAAGGGATGCAGGAACACGAGCCCTTCGGATTCGGCCCTCCGCCGCGCCTCGCGAAACGCGTCCGCCGCCGATCCGTGGAGCGCCACCTCGGCTCCGTAGCCTGTCGCGGCGGCGATCTTGGTCCGAGACGCGGCCTCCGGCATGACGACCACGGCCCGCGTCCCGTGCCGCCGCGCCGCCCATGCCACCGCCTGCGCGTGATTGCCGGCGGAGACCGTCGCCACGCCCCGCGCCCGTTCGGCCCGGCTCAGGCACGCTACCGCGTTCAGGGCGCCGCGCACCTTGAACGAGCCCGTCTTCTGAAGGTTCTCGCACTTGAGCAGCGCCGGCCCGCCGGTCCGGTCGCCCAGCGTGCGAAACGAGAGCAGCGGCGTGCGGTGCAGGTGCGGGGCGATTCGGCCGCGCGCCGCCTCGAAGTCTTCGCGCCGAAGCCGGCGGGGCGCGTCGCCGCCGTCCGATCCCGAGGGCCGTCCGGGCGGCGCCGAGTCCGATGTCGCTGGGGGTTGCGTATGCGGGAGCATTGACCTTGTCGTTGGAATCCGCAATTATTCTAGGCTGTGCGCCGACTTGACGCGCTTCGACCGCTGGCGGGCGCGCGCCCGCCCGGCCCCGATCGTCCGAACGGACCGCTGTCCCATCCTCACAAGGAAGAATTCATTCATGAAGACCGCATCGCGCTACGCTGGAATCCTGGCGGCGGCCGTTGGGTTCGGCGTCTTCGCCGCGCCCTCCGCCGCGCAGACGGGTTCCATCACGGGCCGGGTGACGGACATGTCCACGGGCGTGCCCTTGGGGGGCGTCTCCGTTTCGATCGCGGGCGCGCAGGGCGGCGTGGCCACGGACGGCGACGGACGCTTCACGATCTCCGCGGCCGCGGGGACGGTCTCCCTGGTGTTCTCCTCCATCGGCTACGAGTCGCGCCGCGTCGACGGCGTGCGCGTGGACGCGGCGGCGGGCGCCGAGGTGGACGTGGCGCTGACGCCGCAGGAACTGATGCTGAACCCCGTCGTGGTCACGGCGTCGCGTCGCGAGGAACGGTCGCTGAACGCTCCGGCGTCCGTTTCCACGGTGTCGGCGCAAGACATCGCGCGGGTGGCGGCGCCGACGACGGGCGAGCACCTCAAGGCGTTGCCCGGCATCGACGTCGCCCAGACGGGCCTGGGCCAGATGAACGTGGTGGCGCGCGGCTTCAACAACGTCTTCTCGGGCACGTTGCTGACGTTGGTCGACAACCGCTACGCGCGGGTGCCGTCGCTTCGGCTCAACTCCTATTCGATGCTGCCGACCTCGGACTTGGACATCGACCGGATCGAGGTCTCGCTGGGTCCCGGCGCGGCGCTCTACGGCCCCAACACCACCTCGGGCGTGATGCACATCATCACCGCCTCGCCGATCGACCGGCCCGGCTCCACCGTGTCGCTGACCGGAGGCGAGCGGTCGGTGTTCCAGAGCCAGTTCCGCACGTCGCACGCCCTGTCCGACCAGTTCGGCTTCAAGGTGTCGGGCGAGTACTTCCGCGGCAACGACTTCGAGCACGTCGACGCGATGGAGGCCGTCGACGCGAACCCCGCGAACCCCGTCGACCGCGACAACCTCCAGGAGCGCTATTCCGGAGACGCGCGGATCGACTATCGCTTCTCGGACGACGCTTCGCTGGTGTTCGCGGGCGGCATGAGCACGGCCAGCCAGGTCGAGATGACGGGCGTCGGCGCGGCGCAAGCCGTCCGCTGGGGCTACCAGTACGCGCAGGCCCGGCTGTCGAAGGGCCGTCTCTTTGCCCAGGCGTTCCTCAACCGCACCAATTCGGGCGACGGCACGTACTTGCTGCGCGCCTGCACCCAGCGGCCGCGGCGGCCGGCCGAGCGCGCCGTCGACATTGGAAACGGCAGGACCTGCGACGGCGTCGTGGACAAGTCCCGCTCCATCGCCCTGCAATTCCAGTACGGCTTCGACCTGGGCGACTGGCTGGACATGACGTACGGCGTGGACTGGAACGCCATTCAGCCGCAGACGGGCGGCACCATCACGGGCCGAAACGAGGACGACGACAACATCACCGAGATCGGCGCCTACGTGCACACGGGGACGGCGCTGGGCGACAGGTTCGACTTGGTGGCCGCCGTCCGCGTCGACGATCACAGCCGGTTGACCGACCCCAACATTTCTCCGAGGGCGGCCCTTGTCTTCAAGCCTTCCCCCGACCACAACCTGCGGGCAACGTTCAACCGCGCCTTTGCCACGCCGACGACGAACAACCTCTTCCTGGACATCGCCGCCGGAGCCGTTCCGTTGCCGGTCGGCTTGCCCGGGTACGACGTGCGGGCGCTGGGCGTGCCGGCGACGGGGCTGACGTTTTCGGACCGGTGCGACGGCGGGCTCATGTCCCTGTGCATGCGCTCCCCGTTCGTGCCGGGACAGCTGCCCGCCAACGCCGTGGCGCTGTGGCCGGCGATTCTCGCGGCGCTTCCCGCGCTCGATCCGGCTCTGGGCGCCCTGGTGCCCGCTCTGAGAAATCCCGGCGCGTATCCCACGGACCCCCAGCTGGCCACCGTCTTTCGCCGGCTGAACCCGAACGCGGCGGATCCGCGGGACGCGTACCCCTTGGACCAAGGGGAATTGACCGACATCGCCCGCTTGGAGTCGACCATCTACAACACCTTCGAAGTGGGCTACAAGGGCTTGATCCGCGACCGGGTCCTGCTTGCGGTGGACGCCTACTTTGCCGACGTCGAGAACTTCGTCGGGCCGCTCCGGGTGGAGACGCCGAACGTCTTCTTCGACCCGGCCAGCCTGCAGGCGTTCGTCACTGCGCGCCTCGCGCCGCTGATCCAGGCGGGCGTGGCGCCTCCCCAGATCGTGGGCGCCATCGTCCAGAACTTGGCGGCGCTGCCGCTCGGCACGGTCGTCCCCGACCAAGTGGACGCGTCCGACATCATCGTCAGCTACAGGAATTTCGGACGGATCGAGTATTGGGGCGCGGACTTGGCCGCCCAGGTGCGGCTGACGAACAAGCTGCGCCTCAGCACGAACTATTCGTATCAGAGCGACGAGTGCTTCGACTTCAACGACGACGGGAACTGCCGCAGCACCGACGACATCGCGCTGAACGCGCCCAACCACAAGGGCTCGGTCGGCATGATCTACGACGACCAGGTCGGCGGCCTGTCGGCGAGCGGCCGCGTGCGCATGAGCGGCGCCTTCCCGATGAACTCGGGCGTCTACGTGGGCGACGTCGACGGCTTCGGGGTCGTGGACGCGTCCGTCAGCTATCGTCTGCCCTTCCAGCGCAACGCGACCGTGTCGGTCACCGCGAACAACCTGCTCAACAACATGCACCAGGAGTTCGTGGGCGCGCCCGAGCTGGGCCGTTTGCTGCTTGCGCGCGTGAAGTACGACTTCTGAGGCGCGCCCGAGCGGCGAAACGACCCATACGGAGCGGGGCATGAAGATCGTGCTGGGGTATTCCGGCGGACTCGACACGTCCGTCATCGTTCCGTGGCTGCGCGAGCAGTACGGGGCGGAGGTGGTCTGCATGGCGGCGGACGTCGGCCAGCGCGGCGGCGTGGACCAGTTGGCCGGCAAGGCGTTCGCCACCGGCGCGTCGGCGTTCTTCGGCGAGGACCTGCGCGCGGAGTTCGTGTCGGACTATGTCTTTCCGGTGGCCAGGGCCGGCGCGGTGTACAGCCGCAAGTACCTGCTGGGCACCGCCATGGCGCGACCGCTGATCTCGCGCCGGATGGTGGAGGTGGCCAGGGAGACGGACGCCCAGGCGGTGGCGCACGGGTGCACGGGCAAGGGGAACGACCAACTGCGCTTCGAGCTGTCGTTCGCGGCGCTGGCGCCGGACCTCGAGGTCGTCGCGCCGTGGCGCGAATGGGACATCGAGTCGCGGGAGGACGCGCTGGCCTTCGCCCGCGCCCGGGCGATCGATCTGGACGTGGACGAGGAGAAGCTGTACTCGCGCGACGAGAACTTGTGGCACCTGAGCCACGAGGGCGGACCGCTGGAGGACCCGGCGAACGCGCCCGACCCCGACGTGTTCCTGTGGACGCGCGATCCGGCGGCCGCCCCGGACGCGCCCCGAGACGTGACGCTGGCGTTCGACGGCGGAAGGCCCGTTGCCGTGGACGGCGAGGCGCTGGCGCCGTTGCCGTTGCTGCAGGAACTCAACCGGCTGGGGGCGCGGCACGGCGTGGGGCGCGCCGACGTGATCGAGGACCGCGTGGTCGGAATCAAGAGCCGGGGCGTGTACGAGACGCCGGGCGGGACGATCTTGCTGGCGGCGTTGCAGGAACTGGAGCAGCTCGTGCTCTCGCGGCGGGCGCTGGGGCTCAAGGACGACTTGGCGCCGCGCTACGCCGACCTGGTCTACGAAGGCCGCTGGTGGACGCCGGAGCGCCGCGCCCTGGACGCGATGGTCGATTCGCTGATGGCGCCGGTGACGGGCGAAGTGCGCCTGCGGCTCTTCAAGGGACAGGCGTCCGTGCTCGCCCGCAGCAGCCCGATGTCGCTCTACGACGTGGACTTGGCGTCCTTCGGCGCCTCGGAGGGGTACGCGCACGCCGACTCTGCGGGCTTCGTCAAGCTGTTTGGACTGCCGCTTCGCGCGGTGGCCGCGCAGCAGAAGCAGGGCGAGGCGGCATCCGGCGACAAGGAAGACGGGGGAGACTCCGCGCCCGCGGCCGACTCCGGCGCGCCCGTGGCCGCCGCCGTTTGAGTTCGACGCCCGAGTCGAGGGAGTCCGGGGCCGCCGATCCTGCCGGGGCCGGCGATCTTGCCGGCGCCGCCGATCCTGCCGGGGCCGCCGATCCTGCTGGGGCGGCCGATCTTGCCGGTGCCGCCGGTCCTGCCGGCGCCGCGCGCACGCTGTGGGGCGGTCCCCTGGAAGGCGGGCTCGCGCCGGCCATGGAGGCACTGAACCGGTCGCTCGACGTGGACTGGCGTCTCTGGCCGCACGACGTCCGGGGCAGCCGGGCGTGGGTGCGCGGGCTGGAAAGGGCGGGCGTGCTGGCGCCGGACGAGGCGCGGCGGCTGGACGAGGGCCTGCAAGCGGTGGCGAAGCGCCTGCGGGACCTGCCCGGACCGGTCGGCCTCCCGGACGAGGACATCCACTCCGTCGTCGAGCGCTTCCTCGTCGAAGAAATCGGCGCGCTGGGCGGCAAGCTGCACACCGGGCGTTCGCGCAACGACCAAGTGGCGACGGCGTTTCGGCTGTGGGCCAAGGACGCGATCGCGGAGCTGCAGGGCCTGACCGCGAACGCCGTTGCCGCGCTGCGGGACCAGGCGCTGGACGCCGGCTCCGCGCTGATGCCGGGCTACACCCACCTGCAACGCGCGCAGCCCGTGCCCGTCGCTCATTGGCTGCTGTCCCGAGCCTGGCCGTTGCTGCGCGACGCGCGGGCGCTGGCCGCCGTGGCCCGAGAATGCGACGCGATGCCGCTGGGATCGGGGGCGCTGGCCGGCTGCCCCTTCGACGTCGGCCGGGAGCGGCTGGCGCGCGACCTGGGGTTCGCCGCCGTGTCCGAGAATTCGGTGGACGCGGTGTCGGACCGGGACTGGGCCGCCCGCTTGCTGTTCGCGGCTGCGCTGGCCGGCGTGCACCTGTCGCAGCTGGCGGAGGACTTGGTGGTCTTCTCGAGCGCCGAGTTCGGTTTCGTGCGGCTGGGCGACGGCTTCTCCACGGGCTCGTCGCTGATGCCCCAGAAGCGCAATCCCGACGCCGCCGAGCTCGTTCGCGGCCGGTCGGGCCGGCTCGTGGGCAATCTCAACACGCTCCTGGTGGTGCTCAAGGGCCTGCCGACGGGCTACAACCGCGACCTACAGGAGGACAAGGAGGCCGTCTTCGACTCGGTGGACACGCTGGCTCTGTCGCTGCGCGTGACGGCCGGAGCGGTGGCGAGCCTGTCGTTCTCGCGCGGCCGAATGGAAGCCGCGCTGGACGCGGGTCTCCTTGCCACGGACCTCGCCGACCACTTGGTGCGCCAGGGGGTCCCGTTTCGGGAGAGCCACCACGCCGTGGCCGCTCTGGCCCGAGCCGCCCGTGCCGCGGGCAAGCGCATCGACGAACTCCCGTCCGAGACGATCCGAGACGCGCACGAAGCGTTCGCCGACGGCCGGCTTCCCCCGTTGGACGCCGCCGCGTCCGCGCAGTCGCGGGCGGGGCGCGGAGGAACCGCTCCGGCGGCGATGGACGCGCAGATCGAGGCCTTGCGCGCGGCGCTGGACTCGTTGCCGCGTCCCGGGGACCTGCTGGGCTAGGCCCCCGCGCTCGAGGGCCGGCCCCGGCTTCTCTTGCCGTGTCCTAAATTGTCCTATCGGATTTCAGCGTTGATGCGTTAAGGGAGATGTACAGCGCTGAACTCCGGTTACAGCGAGCGTCCCGCCGCGGTCGCGAAAGCGGCCAAGTCGCGCATCAGGCCTTCGAATTCCTGGAAGCGCAGCGACTGGTCTCCGTCGGAGAGCGCCGATTCGGGATCGGGATGGACCTCCACGATCAGGCCGTCGGCTCCGGCGGCGATCGCGGCGAAGGCCAGCGGCGGCACGAGGTCGCGTCGGCCTCCCGCGTGCGAAGGGTCGGCGATGACCGGCAGGTGCGTCTCCCGCTTCAGCCACGGGATCGCGGCCAGATCGAAGGTGTTGCGCATCTCCTTGCCGTAGGTGCGGATGCCGCGTTCGCACAGCACGACCTGGAGATTGCCCCGCGCCATGACGTACTCGGCCGCCAGCAACAGGTCCTCGAGCGTCGCCGACATGCCGCGCTTGAGCAGCACGGGACGCCGCAGTTCTCCCACTTCGGTGAGAAGCGCGAAGTTCTGCATGTTCCTCGCGCCGATCTGCAGCATGTCCGCGTAGCCTGCGACCAGCTCGGCGTGGCGCGGGTCCAGCGCTTCGGTCACCACCGGCAGGCCGGTCTCTTCCCGCACTTCCGCCAGAATCCGCAGGCCCTCCTCCTTCATTCCGCTGAACGAGTAGGGCGACGTGCGCGGCTTGAAGGCCCCTCCCCGCAGCATCGCGGCGCCCGCGCCGGCCACGGCCCGGCCCGTCTTCTTCATCATTTCCTCGCCCTCCACCGAGCAGGGTCCGGCGGCCACCAGACAGGCCTCTCCTCCGAAGGCGCGCTCTCCGGCCTGCACCTTGGTGGTCTTGTCGGCGTGGAAATCGCGAGCGGCGAGCTTGTAGGGCCGCATGACGGGATGGACGGACCGCACGCCCGGAATGGACCGCAGCGCGACGTGCGACAGCCGCGCTTCGTCGCCGATGCAGCCGATGATGGTGCGCGTCTCGCCGACCGACACGTGCGTGCGCAGTCCGATCGCTTCCACGCGCTCGCGGATGTGGTCGATCTGTTCGGGCGTGACGCCTTTGCGGGTGACGATGATCATGGACGAGTCCTGAGCTGGGGATTGGGTGCGCCGCCGTCGAGCCCCCGCGGCGCGGCGCATCGAGTCCCCGAGGCGCGGGGGATCCCGAAGAGGCGAAGGGACATGAAAAATCGCCCTTCCGGAGGCGTGTTGGAAGCGGACAGGCGAGGCCGTGGTCCAGAGGCCGCTCCGTGCCACGCGCCATTGGCCGCGGCACGGCGCGCTCCCAGGCAACGGCGAGGCCGTGCCACGGGAGGCCGCTCATATGCCGCCGTCCGCGTCGCGAGCGTGCCGCGAGGGGGAGAACTGCTCATATGCCGCCGCCCGCGCCCCATGTCGCGGGTGATGGCCGGGCCCCCTCGCGCGACAGGGGCCGACGATGCGACACGACGGCCCCGGCGCCGTAGATTAGCGCTTGCGCTCGGCCGTTCCCCACGCACCTCGCTTTCCGGACCTTGGCGACTTGTCGCGACACTTGGCGGACGAACCCAACGAGTCGGCGGACCGGCTCAAGGAGGCGGCGGCATCGCGCGCGGCGGAATGCGTGGCGCCGGGCATGCGCTTGGGCTTGGGAACGGGCTCGACGGCCGCGTTCTTCCTGCGCGCCTTGGCCGCGCGGATCGAGCGGGGCGAGCTGCCGGGCGTGATCGGAGTCCCGACGTCCGTGCGGACCGAGGAGGAGGCCGTTCGCCTCGGCATCCCTCTGGCGCCCAAGGGCGACATGGGGCGCGTCGACCTGGCGGTGGACGGCGCGGACGAGATTGCGCCGGACCTGGGATTGATCAAGGGACTGGGAGGCGCGCTGCTCCGCGAGAAGGTGGTGGCGCAGGCGGCGGCCCGCATGATCGTGATCGCCGAGGAATCGAAGCTGGTGAGGCGGCTGGGCGAGCGGGCGCCGCTGCCGGTCGAGCTGGCGCCGTTCGGCGTGGACGGGCAGCTGGAGTGGCTGGCGGACCTGGGCGCGCGCCCGGAGCTTCGGATGGGGGAGGACGGACGGCCCGCGCGCACCGACAACGGCAACTTCACGGTGGACTGCGGGTTCCCGGAGGGCATCGGGGACGCGCCCGCGCTGGAGCGGCAACTCGCGTCGCGGGCCGGGCTCGTCGAGTCGGGGTTGTTCCTGGACTTGGCGGACGAGGCGATCGTTGCCGGAGACGGCGGCGTGCGGCGAATTCGGAGAGAAGAGCCGTGACGAGCGCGCGGGCAACGAGCCGCCCGGTCCGCGACGCCTGCCGCGAAGAGGAGCCGTCCGCGGCGAGCATGGCCGGGTCGGCGCCGGTCGAGCCGCTCATGACGAGCGCGCGGATCCCGGTGAAGCTGGCGCCGTCCATCTTGAGCTGCCGGTTCGGCGAGCTGGGCGAGGAGATTCGGCGCGTTTCCGGCGCGGGCGCGGAGTGGGTGCACGTGGACGTGATGGACGGGCGCTTCGTCCCCAACATCACGATCGGTCCGGTGGTGGTCCGCGCGGCGCGCGAGGCGGCCGAGGGCGTGCTGGACGTGCACCTCATGATCTCGGACCCGGACCGCTACCTGGAGGCGTTCGCCGAGGCCGGCGCGGACATGGTGACCGTCCACGCGGAGGCGTGCGTGCATCTGCATCGCACGCTGGCCCGGATTCGAGAACTGGGAAAGCGGGCGGGCGTGGCGCTGAATCCGGCGACTCCGCTGGCCGCGGTCGAGGAAGTGCTCGACTTGGCCGACCTGCTGCTGGTGATGTCCGTGAATCCGGGCTTCGGAGGGCAGGACTTCATTGCCGCGTCGGTCGACAAGGTGGCCCGCGCTCGCTCCCTGGCGGATGCGCGCCGTCCCGGAGAGATCGAGATCGAGGTGGACGGAGGCGTGAGCGCCGCCAACGCCGCGGCCCTGGCCGAGGCCGGAGCGACCGTGCTGGTCGCCGGTTCGGCGGTTTTCGGCCATCCCGGCGGTCCAGCGGCCGGCGTGCACGCGCTACGGCGTTCGATGGCCGGCGTGGACGCCCTTTCATCCCCCAAAGAAGGCCCCTAGACGCCCTCATGCCGACCTTCTCCAGCGCCTGCGAAGTGCCGTTCCCGGTGCGCGACGTCTTTGCGTGGCACATGCGGCCGGGCGCGCTGGAGCGGTTGATTCCGCCATGGGCGGAGGCGCGCGTCGTGGCCCGGAAGGGCACGGTCTCGGACGGAGGGCGCGTCCACGTCCGGATCAAGCGGGGTCCGGTCTCCTTCGACTGGAAGCTTCGTCACACCGCGTTCGAGCCGGACCGCCTCTTTCGCGACGAGCAGGAGTCGGGACCCTTTCGCTCCTGGAGGCACAGCCACGAATTCGAGCCTGCGGGCGAGGGCACGCGCCTGCGCGACCGCATCGAATGGGAGCCCCCGGCCGCCCCCGCGGCGACCGTCTTCGCGCGCCCCGCCGTGGAGCGCGAGATGAAGCGGATGGTCGCCTTTCGGCAACGGCGCCTGACCCACGACCTGGGCCGCCACGCCGCCGCTCCGGCAGGTCCCCTCACCGTCGCCGTCACCGGGTCCAGCGGGCTCGTCGGCGCCGCGCTGCGTCACTTTCTGACCACCGGCGGACATGCCGTCGTCTCCGTCGTTCGGCGCAAGGCCGACCCCGCCCGCGGCGAAATCTCGTGGGACCCGATGGAAGGCCGGATCGACCTCGAGGGCCTGGAAGGCGTGGACGCGGTGGTCCACTTGGCCGGCGAGAGCTTGGCCGGTAGCCGGTGGACGCCCGCCAAGAAGCAGGCCATTCGCCGAAGCCGCGTGGCCGGCACGCGCGTGCTGGTGGACGCCCTCAACCGATTGCGGCGCCCGCCCCGCGTGCTGGTGTCGGCCTCCGCCGTCGGCTTCTACGGCAACCGAGGCAACGAGAGCGTCACGGAAGCGAGCCGGCCGGGCAGGGGATTCCTGCCGGACCTCTGCCGGGAGTGGGAGGCCGAAGCGGCCAAGGCCAAGCGGTCCGGCGTCCGCGTGGTCCTGTTGCGCACGGGCCTCGTGCTGAGCCCCGCGGGAGGCGCGTTGGGCTCTATGCTGCTGCCGTTCAAGCTGGGCGTCGGCGGCCGCCTGGGCACCGGGCGCCAGTTCGTCAGCTGGATCGACCACGACGACTTGCTGGGCTTGGTGCTCCACGCCGTCACGACGCCGTCGGTGCGCGGGCCGGTGAACGCGACCGCGCCTCACCCCGTCTCCAACGCCACCTTCGCGACCGCGCTGGGCCGCGCGCTGGGCCGTCCGTCGCTGTTGCCGGTGCCGTCTCTGGCCGTCAAGGCCATGTTCGGCGAAATGGGACAGGCGCTCCTGCTCCACGGCGCGCGCGTTCTGCCCGCCGCCGCCCAGGAGAGCGGCTTCCGCTTTCAGTTCGAGGGCGTGGAGGAGTCGTTGGCCTTCCAGCTGGGACGGCTTCCCGCCGGCCGTCCGCGCCGCGAGGCGTGACGTGCCGTTGCGCGCCGCCGATCTGTCGGACGACCCGTTCGAACAGTTCGCCCGCTGGTTCTCCGAGGCCGACGCGGACGCGCGGATCGCCTTCGCGGAAGCCGCGTGCCTGTCCACGCTGGGACCGGATGGCACGCCCGAAGGCCGGATGGTCCTGGTGAAGGGATTCGACCCGCCGGGCTTCGTCTTCTACACGAACGCCGAGTCGCGCAAGGGCCGTTCGCTGGCGGCGCACCCCCGCGCCGGACTGACCTTCCACTGGGAACCGGCGGGCCGCCAAGTGCGCGTGCGCGGCCCGGTCGAGTCCGTGTCCGCCGAGGAAGCCGACGCCTACTTCGAGTCGCGCCCCCGGGGCAGCCGAATCGGCGCGTGGGCGTCCAGCCAGAGCCGCGAACTGGCCTCGCGGGCGGACCTGGAGGCCAGCGTGCAGGACGTTGAGGCGCGGTTCCGAAGCGGTCCGGTGCCGCGCCCCGCGCATTGGATCGGTTGCCGCATCGTTCCCGACGCGATCGAATTTTGGCAGGAGGGCCAGTTCCGCCTGCACGACCGGTTCGCGTACGCTCGCGACTCAAGTGGCGCCTGGACGCGCAAACGTTTGTTTCCTTGAGGCGCCACGTCCGCCTCCGAGCTCGAGTGGGAGTCGGCGGTCAGGGGCAGGGCTCGCCCGATGCCGGCCGAACCGGGCGCACGAAGATGTACGAGGGATTCGTGCTGAACACGGGGTGTCGCTTGCCCTCGTAGACCATCGTCGTCACCGGCTCCCGACTGGCCTCCAGCGTCACGAGGCTGTCGCCGAGCATCCCGACGTAGTCCCGGCCGAGCGGATCAGTATCGTCCTTCAGCAACGCATAGCAACCCGTTGCCGGGTTCACCACCGCCCCCGTCACCCCCCACGTAATCGTCACTACGACGAGTCGGCCGTCATCGGCGAGGAAAGGTTATCGTATCCGGGCCTGAAGAACGACTCGCTGGAAGACTCCATTCTCTTGCGCGCCGCTTCCATCACGTCCTCGGGAATCGCAACCGCCCGCGGCTCCGATCCCCGCTTGTATTCCGCGAGGACGTGGCGATAACCGTCCAGCCTGTATGCAACCGAATCGGCACAGGCCAGAAAAGTCGTCCAGGCGGCCCTTCTGACATCGGTCTCGGATGCCGCGGCAAAGTCGAATTCTGGTGCAGCTTTCCCGCCCAACGCAACGCTTTCACCGTCGTCGCCACGAAACACGATGCCCTGCTGCAACGGGACCGCCGGACGGCCGTTGAACGCGCAGACATCGTTCGTGCTCGGCGCGGTTGGCCTCCACTGATGGAGCAGAGCGCCCGACCAGCCCCAGTAGAGCACCCTGCCGATTCCCGCCACCAGGACGCCCTCCGGTCCAAGGGCCACGGCGTCGACGTGTGTGAGTTCCCCTGGGCCGTCGCCCGCCGGGCCTCCTCCGAAGACGCCCTGCACCGAACCGTCGTCCAACGAGTACGCTGTCACGGCCAGGGGATCGGCGGCCTCGGTGACCAACACCTGCCGCCGACCGTAGTCCACGACCGCCTCGAAGCCGAACCGGTATTCGAGACCGCCGACGACCTCGCGGCCGGCGTCCATGTCCACTTCCAGAACCTGCTGCGCGGCCGCCTCCGAGATGCCCGCTGCCAATGCAAGAATGCCAACGCTCCAAATGCGCATGCCTATCGCTGGCTCTCCTCATGACGACCGCATTCGCCATAATCGCACTCAACTCTTACAACCTTCCCTCTTCGCAGTGAATGTGGGGGGAGTCGGCATCTGCTGGTCATGGCGTGAGTCTCCTGTCCGTAAGCGACGATGAGCCTCCGCGCTCGCCGGGCGCGGAGGGGAAGAGAACCTGCCCTAGCACGATAAGCAGTCGCGATGCGGAAGGCAAGCGAAGGCGTCCTGGCGGTGCAGTCTGCCTAGCCCCTCGCCCCGCCGGCCCCCTCCGCCAAGGCCGTCTCGGCGAGCACGGCCCCCAGCTCCTCGACGGCGCGGGCCGCGTCGGCGCGGTCGAACGTCATGGGCGGCTTGATCTTCAGGACGTTGGCGTCGGGTCCGTCGGCGCTGGCCAGGACGCCCCGCCGGCGCAGGCGGTTGACGACGTAGCGGCAGGCTTCGGGGAAGGGCAGGCGGCGCTCTCGGTCTCGCACGAGTTCCACGCCGAGGAACAGGCCTCGGCCGCGCACGTCTCCCACCAGCGGGCTCGGCAAGCCGCGCAGGGACGCGAGCAAGCGTCGGCCGGCGTCACGGGCGTGCTCCTGGAGGCCGCGGTCGCGCACTTCGGCCAGCACGGCCCGGGCGGCGGCGCAGGCCACGGGATTGCCCCCGAACGTGTTGAAGTACTCCGGTCCGGCGGCGAAGGCGTCGGCGACGGCGCGCGTCGTCGCGACCGCGCCCACGGGGTGGCCGTTGCCCATGGGCTTGCCCAGCGTGACGATGTCGGGCGTTGCGCCTTGGAGCTCGAAGGCCCAGAAGGCGTCGCCCACGCGGCCGAAGCCCGTCTGCACTTCGTCGGCCACGCAGAGGCCGCCTGCTTCGCGGACGTGGGCGAACGCGGCTTGCAAGTATCCCGGCGGGGGCTCGATCTGTCCTCCGCAGCCCATCATCGCCTCGACGAAGAAGGCCGCCGTGCCCGGGCCCGTCTCGTTCAACTGGCGCGCCGCCGCCGCCACGCCCTCCGCGAAGAAGGGGCCGAGGGCGTCGTCCGCGCTGGGGGGCTTCCCGTCCGTCGGCTTCCGCCTAGGCGTAGGCGCCCGTTCCCGCCGCCGCCAGCGGTCCAGTCCGCGGTACGGATCGGGCATCGGGGCCACGGCGACACGGGGGCTCCTTCCGCCGCCGCCGGGCGCGTCGAACTTGTATGGGCTGATCTCGACGAGTCCGCCGGTGTTGCCGTGGTAGGCGCCGTCGAGCGCCACGACGCCCTCTCGCCCCGTGAAGCGGCGGGCCAAGCGCAACGCCAGCTCGTTGGCTTCGCTCCCCGAACAGACGAGGAACACGACCTCCAGCTCGGGCGGCAAGAGGGCCGCCAGCTCGTCCGAGAGCGCGACGATCTCTTGGTGCAGGTAGCGCGTGTTCGTGTTGAGGACGCGGCTCTGCCGGGCGATGGCGCGGGCCACCCTGGGGTTGGCGTGGCCGACGTGCGCCACGTTGTTCACGAGGTCGAGGAAGCGCCGGCCGGCGGCGTCGAAGAGGTGCTGGCCAAGGCCGCGCACGACATGGACGGGCTCGTCGTAGGCCAGGCTGAGCGACGGACCCAGCCGGCGGGCGCGGCCCTCGAGAATGCCGGCGGAGACTTCGGCCGGACGGGGAGGGGGACCGAGCGGCGCGTCGCTTCTCGCCGGAAGGCCCGCCAAGGGCGTGGGGTCCGGCAACACCGACTCCCAGACCCGCTGCAGCCGGGCCTCGACCACGCCCGGAAAGTCCCCCGGCCCGGCTATGCGCGGACGACCGTCGTCGTCCAGCGAGTCCAGCGCCACGACCTGACAGTGCAGGTGCGGAGGCCATCCGCCGTTCTCCTCCGGCGAGCCCAGCCATCCCAGCACGGCGCCGGCCGCCACCGCGTCGCCCGGGGCGTGCCGGCCCAGCGACGCCGCGCTCAAGTGTCCGTAGAGCGTGTGGAAGACCGTGCCTTCGCCCGTCTCGTGGCGCACGATCAGCGTGGGACCGTAGTTGCGCGCCCCCGCGTTGTCGGCCGCGGTCGCCACGACGCCCGCCAGCGGCGACCGCACCGGCGTGCCGGCCGGCGCGAACAAGTCCAAGCCCAGGTGCACCGTCCGCGCGCCCGGTCCGTCGTTGCCCTTCGTCGCGAACGCAGGACCGTCGTAGAGCAGACGGGCCTCGCCCCAGCGGCCCACGCCGACGGTGGCGCGGCGGTCCGCGAGCTCGTCCTCGATCCATGCGTCCAGGCGGCCCGGTTCGGCCGTTTCGGCGGGATGCGGGAGTGCAAGGCTGCCGACCGACAAGTCCAGCGCCGCGGGCTTCTCCAGCAAGACGGCGGGAAGGACGGACTTTCGGGGCTCGGCTCGTTCTAGAGCGGCGGCAACCGCGGCGGCGGCCGGGTTGGGGACAAGACCGCAAGCGTCGCGGATCCTGAACTCCGCCAGCCGCCAGTCCGCGTCCGCGAGCTGGCGGAGCAACCTGCGCGCAGGACGCTGGCTGACCGCCAAGTACTCGTTGTCCGGTTGCTCGCGCATTTGCCCGGCCTGAATGCAGACCGAGAGGCACAGCCGGAGCGCGACCAGGGGCACGAACGCGCGGCCCTCGGCTTCGGTCAGCGGCGCCACGGACGCGTAGCCGCCGGCCACGGCGCACGCCGCCTCCATCGGATCGGCCAGGTCCATGCTCGCATAGGCCGCGGCGACGGCGCAGTCCGCCACGCGCCATCCGCGGACCACGTCGCCGAAGTCGATCAGGCCGGCCAAGCGCAGTCCCGCCGGGAGGCAGGCCGCGACGATCACGTTGTGGTCGTTGGCGTCGTTGTGGATGGGCGCGCTTGCGAACTCCCCGGCGACCGGTTCCAGCCGGCCCTCGGCGCGGCTCGCCGTCTCGGCCACCAGCGCGCGAAGCGGGCCGTCCACGTCGGCCAGGCGCGCGCGCACCACGTCCGGCGCCGTCTCCATGCGCCAAGGCTGATCCCGGTCCAGGCCGGCGTGCTCGAAGCCCGAGAGCGCCGCGTGCAGTTCCGCGAGGAGTCCTCCCAGGTCGCGAAGGATCTCCATGGACCGCGGACGAACCGTCGCCAGCGTCCGGCCCTCGACGTACGTCGCCGCCAAGGCGATCCACTGTTCGCCGTCCGGACCGGCCAGGGTGGCCACCCGGTTGCCCGGCGGCGCCGAGGACGCGAACGCGGCGGCGTCGACCAGGACCGGCACGCGCGCCCGAAGGCTCGCGCTCCCGAGGTGCTCCAGACACGCGGCCAGCAGTTCGAACAACGGGCGCCGGGAAGGATGCGCCAGCTTGAGCGTCGCGCGGCCGCCGGCGGGGCCCTCGACGGCGAAATTGAAGTCGAACTCGCCGGGAAGCCGCTTGGGCGCGCCGCCGAACATCTGGCGCGCGAGGGCCAAGGCCGCCGCGTCGCGGCTTTGCGGGCTCACGTCAGTCGATCCCCCGCTGGACGAAGGCGCCGACGGTCAAGGCGTGCGCCCGCTCGGCGACTCGCTGGGCCTCGCCGCCCCCACGCGCTCAGGCCGCGAAGATTTCCTTGAAGGCCGCCGCGAAGCGGTCCATGTCCTCGTCCGTGCCGACCGACACGCGCAGGTGGTCGAGCATCGGCGGAAACGGGCGTCCGACCGCGATGCCCCGCCGGCGAAAGTCGGCTCGGACTTCGGCCACGGGCCGGCCCGTGCGCACCATGAAGAAGTTGGTCTCGGACGGAATCACGGAGTATCCCCACGAGCGCAGCGTGTCCACGGTGCGGTCCCGGGCCGCGATGGTGGCGCGCCGCACGTCGTCTTCCGCCTTCTTGTCCTTGACGGCCGCGGCGCCTCCCCACTTGACCAGGGCGTTGATCGTGCCCGTCGACCAGGTCGCGAGCCGCTCGACGATCCGCGGAGGGGCGACGGCGAAGCCCAGGCGCATCCCGGCCATCCCGTAGATCTTGGAGAACGTGCGGGCGACGACGACCTGGCGGCCTTCCTTCACGTACGGCACGGCCGTCTCGTAGGCGGGGTCCTGGACGAAGTGGTGATAGGCTTCGTCGACCAGCACCGGCACGTCTTCCGGCACGGAATCGAGCAGCCGCCGCACGTCGCCCGAAGGCACGACCCGCCCCGTCGGATTGTTGGGATTGCACAGGTAGACGAAGCCGACGTCCCGGTAGTGGGCGGCCGTCGCGTCGATCAGGGCGTCGATGTCCTGGACGGCGCCGTCGAGGAGCGGCGCCTTGATCGCCTCGGCGTGGATGCCCGTCGCGTACGAATAGACCGACCCGTACGAGGGGTCCGATCCGACGACCTTCTTTCCCGGCCCCAGGAAGGCCAGCCCGACGGCGGCCAGCGCTTCCTCCGAGCCTGCGGTGAGGAGCACGTGGTCCTCGTCGACGCCCACGTCCTGCGCGATCACGGCCCGCACGTCCGCGTCCGGATAGCCGTAGCGGTTGGCGTACTTCCAGGCGTGGTTCATGGCGGCGAGCACGGAGTCGGACGGACCAAACGGGTTCTCGTTGGCCGCCAGCTTGACCAGCGAGTCGTAGTCCTGGTCCTGCTCCCGCGCCCGCGGCCTGCGCGCGTACGCGGCGCTGGACGCCCACAGTCCCGTCGCTCCCAGCCCCAATGCCGCCGCCGTCGCCGTCGCGCCTCCGAAGAACCGCCTGCGCGAAAGAGTCTCGGTGCTTGCCGGCTTGCGTTCCATGGTCGTCGTCCCGTCTTGGTCCGTCGCCCCGTCCTGGCGCCCGTGGCCTTGGTCGCTCTTGGTCTCTGGAGGCGACCCGGACGCTCAATGTTGGCGGGTGCCTTGGGGACGGGCAAGCGCGGGCGGGCTCGGCGCGGCCCCGCCGTCTTGTTGCCGCTCCGTCCGTCCCGGGCGAACATAGAGCGCATGAATCGTTCGCGGGAGGCCGGGGGCGACCCGTTGCGCGTGCTGGGCGAGCGTCCGTGGCTCGTGCTGGGCGGGGGCGGCCTCAAAGGTCTGGCGCATGTGGGCGTCTGGCGACGCCTCCACGAGGCGGGCGCGCGTCCGGCGGGCGTGGCCGGATGCTCGATCGGGGCCGTGGTCGGAGCATGCATCGCGTTGGGCTTCGACGCCGCGGAGATGGAGCGCCGGGCGAGGCTGCTTCGGCGCGCGGACATTCTGCGGCTGAACCGCCGCGCGGCCTGGATCAACGGCATCCGGGCGCCCAGCGTGTTTCGGGGCCGGGCGTTGCGCCGCTATGTGGGCGGCTTGGTGGGATCGCGAGGTTGGGACGACTTGCGGATTCCGTTGCAGGTCAACGCGGTGGACTTGGCGACCGGGCGCACCACCTGGTTCGGGCCGGGCGGCCGGACCGACGTCGCGCTGGCCGACGCGCTCTATGCGTCCGCGGCGCTGCCCGTGCTGTTCCCGCCGTTCGAGGCCGGCGGCGCGCTGTTCGTGGACGGGGGACTGGATCAGGTCCTGCCCGCCGAGCGAGCCCGCGCCCTCGGGGCGACCGGCGTGCTGCTGGCGGCCGTGGGCGGGAACGGAGCGACGGACGCCGGGGCATTGGTGCGTGGCGGGATGGTGGCCCTGCACCAGCGCGCCCTCGGCGTGACGATAGCTCGCCGCCGCCGCCAACTCGTGCGCCGCGCGTTGGCCGATCCTGCGCCGGCGATCTTGGTGGAGCCCGGCTTGGCCGAATACGGCGCGTTCGACTTCGCGGCCGTCCCGAGGTTCATCGACGCGGGCCGAGAGAGCTTGGACAAGGCGATGAGAGCACATGCCGCGGGAGGCTGACGTGCCGCCGCCCGGTGCTGGCGGCCAAGAACGTCCTGAGGGCTCCGAGCCGAAGCTGGTCGCGTCCCCAGGCCGGGGCCGTCGCCGCGATCCGAAGTCGGTGGTGACGCCCGACGCGTTCTCCGTCTCTCCGGAGTTGCTGGGGGCGCCCTTGGCCGCGCCGCGCCGTCGAGTCGGCGCCATTGTGCTGGACGGGTTCCTGATCGCGCTCCTGGAAGCGCTGAGCTGGCGTCTGTTGCTGGGGGGCGCGGCGCTGGGGTTGTTCCTGGCTCTCGTCCGCCGTCCGGAAATGGGACGGGCGAAGCGCACGCGGCGGGCGGCGCGGGGTTGCGCCGCAGCGGCGCTCGCTCTGGCCGCCGTCTTCGCGACGTTCGTGCCGGCCATCGTGAGACAAGGGGACGTTTCCTTGCCCCCGAAGGTCCAGTTGGTGGTGGACAGCATTTCGCACGCCATGCAGGACTCGTCCGCCATCGAGGACGCCGGTCGCGCCGCCGGAGACTCGCTGATTGCCGCCGGCCCCGGCCTCGCCGTCGCGGACTCGTTGGCCGTCGCGGACTCGCCGCCCGTCGCGGAACCGTCGCCTGCAACGGACTCGCTGCTCGTCGCGGAACCGTCGCCTGCAACGGATTCGTCGCCCGTCGCGGACTCCGTGCCCGCTGCTGCCGATCCCCCTTCCACCGCCTTCGCCTGGCTAAGGGACATCGCGGACGAAGTCGGATTGCTCTTCGGATGGGGCACCGTCTACATGACCTTGTTCACGGCCCTTTGGCGCGGCCGCACGCCGGGCAAGCGCGTGATGGGCCTGCGCGTCGTTCGCCTGACCGGCGAGCCCTTGGGGCTGTTTCGGTCCTTCGAGAGGGCGGGAGGCTACGCCGCCGGGTTCGCGACGGGACTCCTGGGCTTCGCCCGCGTCTGGTGGGACCCCAACCGCCAAGCCATCCACGACAAGATCGCCGAGACCGTGGTCGTCCGGGAGCGTCTGCGCCGGGAACGCGAAGGCGCGCGTCCCCGGGAACGTGGAGGCGCGGGTCCCCGGGAACGTGGAGGCGCGGGTCCCCGGGAACGTGGAGGCGCGGGTCCCCCGGAACGCGGCGGCGCGCGTCCCTCGCCCCCTCAGAGTCGGTAGCGTTCCTGCAGCACGGCGACCGACGCCAGCATGGCGAGAAGCGAGTCCAGGGCGGGACGGTCCTTCGGCGCAACGCCGGCCGCGCCGTCGAGCAGGCGGAGCACGGCCTGGCGGCCGAGGAACGGAACGGACGCCATCGCGCGGCTTCGCAACGTGTCTTGGACCAGCCCGTGCAGAGGCGTGCCGGGAACGCCGGCGGCGGGCGGCGCCCAGAAGGGACGCTTCGGACGCGTGCGCGCCGACGCGGGCAGGTAGGGGCGCATGGCGTCGCGCAGGAGCTGCTTCTCGCTCCGGCCGCCGGTCAGGACGTCCAGGGGGAGGGCGTTGACGTGCTCGAACAGGACGTGGTCGAGGAACGGCAGCCGCACCTCCACGCCGTGGGCCATGTCGAGACGGTCGGCGGCCAAGTGGTAGTTGGCGAAGAGCGAGCGCAACCAGAGGTAGAGAAGCCGGCGGGCGGGTTCGCGGGCGGACAGGCCGGCCTCGCGGTCGCAACGGCGGTAGAAGGCGCGGTAGAGATCGTAGCCGCGAAAGCCGCGCAGGAACTCGGGGTCGCAGAGCGCGCGCAGGTGGGCGACGCCGGTCGACAGCCGGCCGAGCAGGCTGGGGCCCGCGCCCGCGAGGGCCGCCGCGCGAGCGAGCCAGGGGGAGGCCTGGGCCAGCCCGTCGCGCCGCCGGAGTGAAGAGCGCATGAGACGCAGAGCGAGACGCAACCAATTGCGCTTGCCCGAGCCGGCCTGGGCCGCGGCCCGCAGGAACTCGTAGCCGAAGAACGCTTCGTCCGCCCCTTCGCCGGCGAGCACGGACGTCCACCCGGCTTCCCGCACGCCGCGCGCCAGCAGAAACCGCGCCGTGCCGTGCGCGTTGTACTGCAGGGTCTCGGCGTGCCACACGGCGTCGGCGAAGTGGTCGGCCAGGTCCGCGCCCTGAAGCGCGACGACGTGGTGGTCGGCGCCGGCCGCCGTAGCCATCTCGCGAGCCGGGCCGGTCTCGTCGTAGGCCGCGTCGTCGAATCCGACGGTGAAGGCGGCCATCGGCGTCTCGGAGGCCGCGGCGGCGACGCCCAGGACCGAGGACGAGTCGAGCCCGCCGGACAGCAGGCACCCCACGGGGACGTCGGCGACCAAGCGGATCCGCACGGCTTCCTCCACCCGCTCGCGGACGCGGGCGCAATGGGCCGAGGCGCTCGGATCGGAGTCGGCCGCCTTCCCGGCCTCGGCGCGGCGCGCGCGACCCCCACGGCTCGTTCGGGGCGACGGCGGCAGGTCCCAGTAGCGTTCGAGGCGCAGGCGGCCGCGCGAGGCGACGAGGAAGTGGCCGGGCGGCACTTGGCGGATGCCCGCGAACAGCGACCGTCGTTCGTCGGGACAGGCGTGCAATGCATGGTAGACGCCTTGGCGGTCCCAGCCCCTCGGCGCCCCCGCCGCGAACAGGGCCTTGGCTTCGGACGCCAGCAGGAGCGTCCCCCCGTGCTCGCAGTAGAAGAGGGGCTTGAGCCCGAACCGGTCCCGGGCGGCGAACATTTCCCCCTTCTCCTCGTCCCACGCGACGAAGGCGAACTGGCCGCGCAAGCGGTGCAGGCACTCGGCGCCGTGGTCCTCGTAGAGATGAACGGCGATCTCGCTGTCCGACCGCGTGCGGAACCGGTGGCCGCGCCGCTCCAGCGACGCCCGCATCGCTTCGAACCCGTAGAACTCGCCGTTGACCGCAATGCGCAGGCGTTCGTCTTCGCTGGCGATGGGCTGCGCGGCCTCCGGATCGTTGATGGCAAGGCGGGCATGTCCCAGCCCGGCACGGCCGCAGCGCGACGTCCACGTTCGTTCGCCGTCGGGCCCGCGGTGGCGCAACGCGGCCGTGGCCCGCGCGAGGGCCTGCTCGGACACGCCGCCGCCGGGCGAGAAGAGAGCTACGACGCCGCACATGGGTCCTTCGCCTTGCCGTCGAGCATGACGGCCCGGCCTCGTCGGCACTCGAATCGCATGAGGAAGCGCCGTTCGCCCCGCGTCAGATCGAGGTTGTCGGGCGTCACCCGCTGGACCACGGCGAACGCCTCGACCACCCCTGCGTTCGGGTGGCGACGGGCGAACCGTTGGGCATGCCGTGCTAGCAGCGATCCGCGAACCTGCTCCAGGACTTCGGGGTTCATCTGCAACCAGACGTTGCCGATCAAGTAGGACTGCAAGAGCAGGTGGCGCATGCTTCGGGGGAACAAGTCGCCCGGATCGCCGGCGGGGCGCTCGGCGACCCCGAGTCGTCGCACCTCGTAGCGCACATGATAGTTGCGGTCGTCCACCCAGTCGAAGAGCCGATAGCTCTGGAAGACGCCCGCCCACCACAGCAGCGAGCGCACGGGATTGGCCCACCGTCCTCCGCTCCACGGCTTGCCCAGCTTCATGCGGTTGCGCGCCGCCTCCCATGCGAACATGACCGCCAGCGCCCCGACGAGCGCGAACCCGGCGACGCCCTCCGCCGTCGCGCCGCCGGAGATCGCCCCCCCGTCCGGCGCCGGAAGGCCCAGCCAGCCCTGCATGATCTCGGGACCGAACGCCAGCGGGAGCGCCGCCAGCATCGCCGCGTTGGCGTACGGAATCTTGAGCGTCGCCGCGATGCCGCCGTGGAAGATCACGGCGCCTGCCGCCAAGAACGCCTTGAGCGCGGAACCGGCCGGGAGCACGAAGACCAGCGCGAACAAGGGCTCGAGGACCAGCGCCGCCCAGGTCGTCGCCCGCAGCAGGCCCCGGTGGCGCAACGTCCAGAAGCCCGGAAACCGCGCGACGGGCATCTTGAGCGCCGCGTGCATCGCGCTTCCGCCCCGCCACATGGGGCTCGCGAACTTGTAGAGGCCGGCGACCACGTAGACGAGCGCCATGTTCGCCATGAAGGCGCGCGGGACGTCGCCCGCCACCGTCGCCGCGAGCCCATCCGCCACCGTCGCCGTGAGCCCATCCGTGCCTTGCGCCGGCCCGCCCGAGAAGAGGTCCGCCGCGGCCAGCGTCGTCCCGACGGGCAACAGGGCCAGCCAGAGACAGAGAACGTGCACCAAGCAGTCGTCCAGGTAGGCGACGAGCACGTTCCAGCGATAGGTGGACGCCGCCACCACGAACAGAAACGCGGCCGCCGCCCGCGGGTGGAAGCCCGCCACGACCGCCAGCGACGCCAAGCAGGCGCACCCGAAGGCCGCCCGCGGCGCCCAGCCGGGCATGCCGGGCTGGAACAGGCTCCAGCGCGTCGGAGGGAAGAGGCGCGCGCAAAGGCGGTGGTCGATCAGGCCGTCCGGCGCGCTGAAGTCGCTCGCCTGCCGCCACGCGTGGCAGAAATAGACGAACAGGACCGCGCCTCCGCCGATCCGAAGGAGGTCCAGAGGCAGGGCGTAGACGGGCGCGGCCAAGGTTCCGTGATGGAGAAGGACGGGCGCGCGTCGCGTTGCCGCGCGGCGGCCCCGGTCGCCGTCCAGGCGCGGACCCTCCGACGGCGCGGCGAAGCGCGGAACCGGGAAGCGGCGAGGCCATGGCGGTCGCGGCACAGAGGCGGCGGCCGAGCGCGTGCCGGCTCCCTCTCCCAAATATGCGGCTGCGACGCGCGCTTGCGACCGGCAAGCCGACGTGACCTTCTCGCCGCCGAGAACCCTCTCCCGGATATGCGGCTGCGACGCGGGCTTGCGACGCTCGCGGTCCGTATATTCCCACGGTGTGGGCGCGTGCCGAGGGCCCTTCCTCCCGCCGCGGCGTCCCCCTCCGACTTCGCCGCTTGAGGAGTGGATGAGCGAGATGCAGATCCCCGGCTTCGATCTGGACCTCGTCTACTTCCAGGCGTGGTGGCTGGTGATGATCGAGATGGCCAAGCCGCGCTTGGCGCCCAGCGTGGCCGCCGTCGTGCTGGCAGGCGTGGTCCGCTTTGCCGCCGCCCGGGCGCTCGCGCGGATCGAGCAGCGAATCACGCAACGCACAGCGACCGTTCTCGACGACCATGTCCTGCGCTTCGTCGCGGCGGCGTTGCCGGCGTCGATCCTGGCGTGGGTCGCGTGGCGGCTGCTGGTCATTTGGGGGATGCCGACCCCGGCCACGTGGGTGGCGGCGATCTGGGTCGCCTTCCTCTTCTTTCCGTTGAGCCGTCTGGTGGGCGACGTCCTGGTCGTGGCCGAAGCGCGGGTGATCGCGGCGTCCGGCGACAACATCGACGAGACCACCTTGCCGCTGATCAACCGCGGCGTCCGCATCGCGGTGGTGGTCCTGGGGTTCATGCTCGCGCTGGACCGCTTGGGCGTGCAGATCCAGCCGTTCCTCGCCGGGGCGGGCGTGGTGGGCGTGGCGCTGTCGCTCGCCGCGCAGGACACGCTGTCGAACCTGGTCGCGGGCGTGCTCCTCATCCTGGACCGGCCGTTTCAGGTGGGCGACCGCGTCGAGCTCTGGACGGCGCCGACCGAGACCGGCACCTGGGGCGACGTGGTCGAAATCGGCCTG
The DNA here is from genome assembly GCA_965242735.1 of Longimicrobiales bacterium. Classification (GTDB taxonomy): domain Bacteria; phylum Gemmatimonadota; class Gemmatimonadetes; order Longimicrobiales; family Gaopeijiaceae. Next base: position 1,540,634 of record OZ251497.1, read on the forward strand.
CGCGCGACTAAGATTCGCAATCCGGACAACTTGGTCGTCGTGGTGCCCAACAACGAGATCATGCAGCGCGACATCGTCAACTACACCATGTCCGGCGATCACATCCGCCTGCGGATCCCGTTCTCGGTCGCGTACGACGCCGACGTCGATCGCGCCAAGGAACTGCTGGTCGCCACGGCGCTCCAGGTCGAGGGCGTCAAGCCGCAGCCGGCGCCGTTCGTGATCCTGCGCAGCTTCGGCGCTTCCGAGGTCGGCCTCCAGCTCCGCGTCTGGATCCACGACGCCCGCGTCCGGCGCCGCGTCGCCGACGAGATCACCGAGCGCGCGCTGGGCGCGTTCGCCGGTGCAGGGCTGGAGATCCCCTATCCGAAGCGAGAGCTGTACATCCGCCGGGAAAAGGCGGCCGCGTTGCCCCCGGGATAGCGTCGGCCCGTCGTCGAGGACGCGGGTCGCGGCGGGGACCGGCGGTGGTCCTGCCGACAATGTCCGCCTGGACCCTCGCCGACGGCGGCCCGCCGCGTCGTGCGAGCCGACCGGGGCGCGAGGGCTTCGTCCGTCGCCAGGCGTTCGCGAGACTGCGGCGCGCGTGCTACTCTTGGAGATTGCCTTGTTCGCGGCGCCGCCGTCCTGTCGCCGTGCGCGCTTGTCTCGACAAATCGCAAGAGAAGAAGCCTTCCATGGACGAGAAGCCCGCCTCCAAGTCTCCCGTTGAGTCCCGCAGTTCTTCGGGCTTGCGTGCCCCTGGTTCCGCCGCGCCCGCACCCGGGTCCGCCGCGCGCGCATCCGCTTTCGCCGGGGCCGCATCCGATCCTGCCGTGCGCGCCCCCGCTTCCGCTTGCCAAGACCCGTCGCCCCCCGCCGTGGCCCGGCGGAGCTTTCTCGGCAAGGCGGCGAGCGGCTTGGCCGGCGCGGGCATCGTCGGCGCTTGCGGAGCGGACGGCGGCGGGGGAAGCGACGGGGCGCCGGCAGTCCAGACGCGTCCTCGCGTGCAATGGCGGCTGGCGTCCAGCTTCCCGCGCGGGCTCGACACCATCTTCGGCTCGGCGGAAATGCTGGGCGAGGTCACGTCGGAGCTGACGGGCGGACGCTTTCAGATCCGCCCCTATCCGGCGGGCGAGCTCGTGGGCGGCCTCCAGGTCATGGACGCCGTGCAGCAGGGGTCGGCGCAGGTGGGGCAGAGCACCAGCTACTACTTCACGGGGAAGAACCAGGCGCTGGCCTTCGACGCGGGCGTGCCCTTCGGCATGACGGCCCGCCAGCAGGACGCATGGCTGAGCGAAGGCGGCGGGGGCGAAGTGATCCGGGGCGTCTTCGCCGACTTCGGCATCATCTCGTTCCCGGCGGGCAACACCGGCGGGCAGATGGGAGGCTGGTTCCGCCGCGAAGTCAACTCGGCCGAGGACCTGCGGGGCCTCAAGATGCGGATTCCCGGCCTGGGCGGCGACGTCATGAACCGCATGGGCGTGACCGTGCAGGTGCTGGCCGGCGGCGACATCTATCCGGCCTTGGAGCGCGGCGCCATCGACGCCACCGAATGGGTCGGCCCCTACGACGACGAGAAGCTGGGCCTCCACCAGGCCGCCACCTACTACTACTACCCGGGCTGGTGGGAGCCGTGCGCCTCCATGTCGTACCAGGTCAACCGCGCCGCGTGGGACGCGCTGCCCTCCGAGTACCAGGCCGTCTTCGAGGTCGCGGCCCAGGCGTCGGCCCGCCGAATGCTCCAGGCCTACGACGCCAAGAATCCCCCGGCCCTGCGCCGTCTTCTGGACGCGGGCGTGCAGCTCCGCCCCTTCTCGGACGACATCATGGGCCTGGCCCGCGCCACCATCGACGAGATCCTGGAGGACTACGCCGCCGCCGATGCCCAGTACCGCGCCGTCTACGACCACTGGCGCGAGTTCCGCGACCTCTCCCACCGCTGGTTCGGCACCGCCGAACTCCGCTACGCCAGCTTCGCCTTCGGCGGCGGCGCGGCGTAGGGCAGGGACCGGCGCGACGCTCCGAGCGCTCCCTCGACGCAATTCGGCGCGTGCCCCCGAGCGAGCGAGGAACGCTGCGGCGCCTGCCCAATCAAGCGAGATCGAGGCCGTGAGTTCCACGAAGCCGGGCGCGTCCAACGCCGGCCGCGACGATCCCCGAAGCGCGATCCGGCGGCGCGACCGGGGCCAGGACGACCAATGGATCGCGGCGTTCCTGAAGCGGGCGCCCTACGGGTTCCTCGCGACCGTCGCCGAGGGCGGCCAGCCGTTCCTCAACTCCAACCTGTTCGTGTTCGACGACGACGGCGGCGAGCGGCGCATCTACCTTCACACGCACCGCACCGGCCGGACGCGAGACAACATGGAGCCCGGCGCGCGGGCGGCCTTCGGGGCGGTGGCCATGGGACGCCTGCTCCCCGCTCCGGAAGCGCTGGAGTTCTCGGTCGAGTACGCGAGCGTCGTCGCCTTCGGGACGGGAAGCGTCGTGGGCGACCCGCAGGAGGCGAAGACCGCCCTGCAGATGCTCCTGGACAAGTACGCGCCGCACCTCCGGCCCGGCCGCGACTACCGGGCGACGACCGACGAGGAGCTCGCCCGCACGGCGGTCTACCGAATCGACGTGGAGACGTGGAGCGGCAAGCAGAAGGCCGAGGCCCCCGACTTTCCCGGCGCGTTCGACGTGGCCGGCCTCTCCGTTCCGTTTCCGGGGAGGGCGTAGGCGCGGGACCACACGGCGGTCTTGCCTGAAGCGCCAGGCTTTGCCGAGAGATGGCATGGCGGCGCGGATATGGTAGAGTCGCCGGAACATGGTAGACTCGCCGAGACATGGTAGAGTCGCGGAAATATGGTAGAATGGCCGGAATATGGTAGAGATGCCGAAACATGGTAGACTCGCCGAAACATGGTAGAGCTGCCGAAACATGGTAGACTCGCCAATACATGGCAGATTGTCGTCGTCCCTGCGAACGCCCCGGCCCGCGTCAGGTCAAGTGCACGACCTCCAGCCCGTCCCAGCGGCGTTGCAGGTACTCGACCACGAGGCGCCGGTGGCACTGGTCCGGCTCGTGCTCGCTGCAGAGCAGGCAGTCGCCGTCCTGAAGGAACGGCCGGCCCGGCGCCGCGTGCTCCTCGGCGAGGGCCTCCTCGATCCGCCGCTCGCGCATGAGGGCGTCGAAGCGGGGCTCGTAGCCGGCCCAGTCGATTTGCTTCTTTCTGTAGTCCGTCAGTAGCTCGGGCGTTGGGGCCAGGACCGGCATGTGGACGTAGCCCACGCCGCAGATGGCGTCCAGGAAGTAGGCGAGGTCGTTCTTCTTGGCGAAGCCCGCGAGCTGCGAGCCGGGCTTGATACGGACGTCCACGACGCGGCGGAGGCCCGACTGCTTGGCCTTGGCGACGAGTTCGCCGAAGAATCTTTGCGCAGGCTTCTTGGTGAATCCGATGGTGAAGAGCTTCATGGGGCGGCGCTCCTTGGCTGGGGATTTGGCGAATGGAACGGATGCGCGGGCCCGCGTGCGAAGCGGCCGTCGTCGCGGGCGAATCCGACTTCGCGCGCTTGGCGGGCCACGGCGTCATCGACCCGCTCGTCTCGCGTGCGGGGGAAGAGGTCCGTCTGCGCGTCGCTCAAGTTGTGCTTGGCAAGCAGGTCGTCCATGACGGCCGCGTGGGACGCGAGGGAGCCGTCCGCGAGGATGTGCTCGACGCCGACCCCCCGGCGGTCCAAGGCGTGCGCGACCAGAAGCGTCCGGTGGCAGTGCAGGGGCTCGGCCTCCGAGCACATCACGGCGACGCGGTGCGAGGCGGCTTCGGCCGAGAGCTTGTCCAGGCCCCGAAGAAACCACGCGGCGCCGGCGACGCGGTCGTACCGAACGCGCCCGTCGGCGTAGCAGGCGGGGTCGGACGGACGGCCGCCCAGCTTGTCGCCGAAGTAGACGTAGCGGATGTCCCTGGCCGCCAAGAAGGAACGCAGCGCCTCGCGGTCGAAGTCCGGCGCGAACCGGCTGTACGGAGCCGACCGGACGTCCGCCAGCACGGCGATTCCGTGGCGGTGCAGCAGGTCCTTGGCGAAGCGTCCGCGGGGATGGTTCGAATGGCCGGCCGTGTAGATGGTGAACGCCTGCGGCGGCATCAGCGCCGCTCCTCGATGACGGCGGCGGCCAGCTTGTAGCAGCTTCCGCCGTAGGGTTCGCCCAGGCTGACGGTCACATAGCATTCGCCGGTCTCGTATTCGCCGTCGAGCTTCGACAGGTACGTTCTCTCGTACACGGGGTCCGTGACCCAGATTCGGTAGTCCGATCCGGCATGAGAAAACACGGCCTGCACGCGGCGCTTGGAGTTTCCGAATGCTTCGCCCGGAGCGAACACGCGAAGACGCAACCGTTCCAGGTGCACGAGCCGCAAGGAGCTTGAGACGCGGCCCATGAGCTCCATGGGAACCTTGTCGTTGGCGCCGTTGTACGTGCTGTGTCCGTCGATCCAAAGGGGCTCGGGCGGGTCCAGCAGGCGAGGCAGGTCGAACCAGGAGAAGCGGCCCAGCTTCTTCCAGTAGCGCTCGGCGTCGAGCGTCCAGTTCTCGGTTTGCCACTTGTCGGGCGTCTGCGCGAGCACCGAGACGCCGACGATGTCGAGGACCTTGGGATCGCTGCCGTCCTCGTACTGTCGTTCGTACTCCGACACCTCCTGGCTGGGTCGGGCGCTCACGGGGCGAATCCAGGGACCCGCCGCCGTCCCGCCGACCCACTCTCGCCCGGCGACGCACCGGCCCGACAGCTTGCGCGAGTTGGCCAAGCAGACGATCCGCTTGACTGCGCTCACTGGGCCGCCCAGATCACCAGCTGAAGCTCCGCGTCGCCCACCACCGCGTACTCCGGCATCCGTCCCGACAGCTCATGGCTCTCGCGGCGAATGACCGGCACGCCGTCTCCTCTCCGGTCCATCAGGCGCTTGCGGCCCACATCCGCGCCGGGCGGCACGGGACATCGCGCCAGCAAGGACACGAGGAGCTCGTTTCGGCAGGACTGGACCAGGTGCAGGCTGTCGGCGGACAGCCCGTTGGCCAAGCCGCCGGGCACGTGCAGCTCCAGGCGGTCTCCGAACAGGTGCAGGCGAATTCGAGCCCCGTGCATCGAGTAGTCGCGGTGAGCCACGGCGTTGACCAGAGCCTCGAAGACGGCCCGTTCGCTGAACTGGGGGCGCTCCGACCTCGCGGTCCGCTTGGTGGCGCGCACGAGCATGTTGCGACGGACGAAGTGCAGCGCTTCCTCGACTTGCTGGTCGATCGGTCCGCCAATGTTGCGCGCGTCGCTCTGATAGGCGGCGTCCGTCCGTTCTCCGGCGTAGCTGACGGCCTGAACGCAGGCGTGCGGAAGCCATTTCTGCGGCTCGCGCGTGCAGAGCAGGGCACCGGCGAGGGTCAACCGCGTGCGTCCATCCGGGTCGTCGGCCGCAATCTTCGCCTTGCGCAGGACCGCCAGCCCTTCCTCGGGCGTCTCGGGCGCGCCCGCCGGTTCGCCTTCGACGAAGCGGCGCGTCAGCGAATAGTCCAGGTCGCCGGGCGTCGTGTCGGGCACCACCGATCCATCGAAGCGAAAGACCCTGCTATGGCTCCGCGCCTGCAAGAGCCGCGCCAGGGCTTCGGGCGAGACCTCTCGCTTCGAACTCCCCAGCCTGCGGAAGTATCCGCCCGGGCTCTTGTGGACAAAGAGACTCCGCGGCACTTCCACGCAAACGACCGGCACGAGGTTCCCCTCCGCGTCAGGCGCTTCCTGCTTGAGGATTTCGGCGTCCAGCGGCGGCTTCACGGAGTCGTTGCAGACTTCGCGAATCCATGTCTCCACGGCATCAACGTAGTCGAGCGGGATCCCCTCGGCCTTGCGCGTCTCGTCGTCCACGCCCAGCCCCAGCGTGCCGCCCCGGGCGTTGGCCAGCGCCGCCAGCTCGTCGGCGACGGCGTTTCGGCTGGGCTCGCGGACGCGTCCACCAGACACCCGCACCCGCTTCAGCTCCAAGGCCGAGTCCTCGCCCAGACGGAGGCGGCGAATCAGGTCTCGTTCGCTCATGGCTCCTCCACCAGCCCACCCAGCTGCGCTACGCCAATATGAGGTCAGCCATGGGCGCTACCCCGATCATCACGGATCACCGGAATCGCACTGCGCCCTGCAGGGCCAGCCGACGGTCGGCGGGCTCGGTGCCGCCCGACACCTGCTCGCCGAACAGATCGACTGTCGCCGCGTCCAGCACGGAAAGCCGGACTCCCACGTTCACGCGGCGACCCGAACCGCTCTCGACCGCCCAGCGTCCGAACGGTGCGACTCGGCCGCCGTCGGGCAGCACGATTGCGTAGTCCATCTCCATATGGAGTCGGCCGGCATCCGGGCTCGGCAGTGTCCCGCCCGCCCGTCCGTCGTGCCAGAGCATCGCCATGCCGCTTGCCACATTGCCCCAGGTCGGTTCGAGGGCGAACGACAGTCCTCCCGCCTCGCGACGTGGCCGCAGACGAACCGACACGCTCGCGCCCCAGTCCTTGAAGGATGTTGCCTGATGCGCCACCAGCGCCCGGCCTCGCGCGTCCACGCTTAGCCCAATGCCCTCGTGGACGTAGCCGACGGCCGCTCCGGCCTCGGCGCCGGCGCCGGTCGCCGCGTCCCCGCCGTCGAAGCGCACGCCCGCCTCGACTCGCGAAGTGATCGACGAGCCGCCCGACAAGCCCCAGCGGCCTCCGACTTCGGACGCTAGGCGCACTCGCTGAACGTTGGCGGCAACTCCCGGCAACTCGGGCACGTCGTCGCCCTCGGTGCGCACCGCGAAAGCATCGGCCTTGACGGCAACCACGCCGGTAAGCCGCTGGCGCACGCCCGCCGCCGTCATCGCCATCCCGATGCTGGTCTCGAACTGGCGACGAGTCGCATCCTCCGACAGGTCCGCCGTGCCCCGGCCCGCCCCCAGCAGCCCCCATACGCTCAATCCGGCGCGGGGCGACCACTGGGCGTACGGGTACAAGCTCGTCAGGCGGGCGTCCACCGTGCCCGTGCTGTTGATCCCGCTCTCGAAGCCGATGGAACTTGCCGTTCGGGACAGCGCCAAGCCAACCAGCGGCCCCTGCCCGAACCGGTAGTCGGCGCCCAGGTAGGCTGAACGGACCGTTCCGTCGAGGGCCAGGTCGTCTTCGGGACGACTCTCGAAGCCGCCGGCGTTGGCTTGGCCCCAGAACGTCCACCCGCCCGCCGTCGCCTGGTCGCCGGCGCCCGGCGAGAACCGGAAGGACGAACGCGTCAGCAACTCTTCGCGCGACAAAGGATCGACGCTGACCAACCGATCCCACCGAGGACCGTCGCGGTGTCGATCGGCAAGTGGGGCGCCGAGTGCTGCGCCGGAGTGATGGTTCCCTTTCGCGGCAGCCCGCGCGGCCGCCGCAAGGTCGCCTGCACCGTGCGAAAACCGTACGCCGAGAAGTCCGGCGGCCTGCCCAGCCAGCTCCTGCACGCCGCAACCTGCGACGGCGGTGCACGCCAGAACCTGGCCGCCGACTCGGAGATGTGATTCGCCCATTGGGCCGGGATCGTCGGCCGCTCCTAGCCGTCCGCCCACGGCTTCCACCGTCTCGGTTCCCACGGTCCGACCAAGAGCGGCCAAGGAACGCTTCAGGTTTCTGGCGCGGTCCGAGCGCGAAGCCTCCACCGTCACCAAGAAGCGTTGCTCCGCCTCGGCGCCCTCGGAATCAGCCGCTTGCACTGTGACGAGGGACTGGCCCACGGCCAGCGGATGGATCGTCAAGGCGCTGCCCGCTACATCTACTCGCACTGACTGCGGCGTTGCCGAGACTGCCAAGTAGCGGAGTTCGTCGCCGTCCGGGTCGCGAAAATGCGCGGACAGATCAACGACAGCCGGCTGGCTGGCCACCTCCATCGTCTTCGGTGCGATGGCGGGCACGACTTCCGGCGCTCGATTCTCCTTTGCCACCGGGTCGTCGGCCAAGACGCAATCGAGCAACTCAACCTGGGCCGTGAAGCTCAGGGTCGCCGAGTCTCCGTCCTGGTCGGTCGCCGTGTAGCGGTAGGTGGTGACCGGCTGTTCTTGCTTGGGCGCCCCGGCAATGGTGCGAAGTTCGGCGTTGAAGGTCATCCCCAGTGGCGGGGCGGGTGCCAGTCCGTACGTCAGAGGCCCGTCGCCGCCCCGGGCCTGAGGCAGCTCCAGTGGATAGATCTCGCAACCCATGATCCAGCGGGGCGGCAGGACTGCGGCGTTGCCGAACGAGGGGACCAAGTCCTCAGCGTCGTCGTCCAGGATTCTGCCGGTGATCAGCGCCTTGGAGATCACCACCGCCGTGGTGTCGGGGGTGGACAGCCGCAAGGTCACGTCTTCGCTGGACTCTTGGAGCGTGTCGCCCAAGACCATCACATCGATCCTTTTCAGCGTCTCGCCTGGCTCGAACAAGAGGGTGTCCGGCGGAAATGTCTCGTAGTCGGTGCCCGACACGGCGGTTCCCGTGCCCGCGTCGGCGTAGTGCAGCACTATGCCGCGGCCGCTGGGGCGGTCCAGTGCGAGTGAGAATGTCAGACGGCGGCCTCCGCTGTTGCCCTCCGCGACTGCAGGCGAGTCGACGGAGAGGGTCGGTGCGTCGTCGTCGTCCTCAATCGTGCCGACCCCGGTCGCACCGCCGTTTGGGAGATCGGCGTTGACGGGGTTGGCCAACACCATCACGATCGTTTCGTCAGCCTCGTCCACTATGTCGCCGTGCACCGCCACGCTCACCGTCCGCAACGTGTCGCCCGGCTCGAACGTCAGCGTCCCGCCCGCAAGCCGCGCGTAGTCGGTCCCCGACGTCGCGCTCCCGCTCCCCGCGTCCGCCCATTCGACCGTCACCCGCGCCGTCGCCGCCGGCGAGAGCCGCACCGCGAACTCGAGCTTCGCCGTGCTCCCCGCGTCGCCCTCCGCCACGCGCGTCCCGCTCGCTCTCAGCGTCGGGCGGGCCGGCCGGCTCCGGCTCCCGTCGACCCGCCGCGACATGCCGCCCTCGACGGCGTCGTGGGCCGGGTCCACGGCGACCGAACTGTCGCTCCGCGCCACGACGGCGGCGCCGTTCAGCGCCAGCGCGTTCGCCTGCACGCTCACGCCGTCGTCGTCGAAGTCGTCGGCCCGCACCCGGTACAGGAAGTCCAGGCGGTTCAGCTTCGACGTGCCGAACTCGGCGCGGCGCGTCGCAGCGCCCACCGTCAGCTCGACGTACGGCCTGCCCCCCGACACGTCCACTTCCACGTGCTGGTCGAACGCCACGCGCACGCGCACCATCTCGCCCGCGTAGTACGTGCTGTCCCCGTCGGCCAGTCCTCGGAACACCACCCGCTCGACCGTCGGCGCCTGGGGCCCGGCGTCGTCGTCGTCCACGATCGTGCCCGTCGCCGTGGGCGTCGCCAGCTCGGCGTTCGTCGCGCCGCTCAGCGACAGCGCGACCGTCTCGTCGTCCTCGACTTCGTCGTCGCCGTGCACGGCGACGCTCACCGTCCGCAGCGTGTCGCCCGGCTCGAACGTCAGCGTGCCGCCCGCGGGCTGCGCGTAGTCGGTCCCCGACGTCGCGCTTCCGCTGCCCGCGTCGGCCCAGTCGACCGTCACGCGCGCCGGCGCCGCCGGCGAGAGCCGCACCGCGAACTCGAGCTTCGCCGTGCTCCCCGCGTCGCCCTCGGCCACGCTCCCCCCGCTCGCTCTCAGCGTCGGGCGGGCCGGCCGGCTCCGGCTCCCGTCCACCCGCCGCGACATGCCGCCCTCGACGGCGTCGTGGGCCGGGTCCACGGCGACCGAACTGTCGCTCCGCGCCACGACGGCGGCGCCGTTCAGCGCCAGCGCGTTCGCCTGCACGCTCACGCCGTCGTCGTCGAAGTCGTCGGCCTGCACCCGGTACAGGAAGTCCAGGCGGTTCAGCTTCGACGTGCCGAACTCGGCGCGCCGCGTCGCGGCGCCCACCGTCAGCTCGATGTACGGCGCGCCCCCCGACACGTCCACTTCCACGTGCTGGTCGAACGCCACGCGCACGCGCACCACCTCGCCCGCGTAGTACGTGCTGTCGCCCTCGGCCAATCCTCGGAACACGACCCGCTCGACCGTCGGCGCCTGGGGCCCGGCGTCGTCGTCGTCCACGATCGTGCCCGTCGCCGTGGGCGTCGCCAGCTCGGCGTTCGTCGCGCCGCTCAGCGACAGCGCGACCGTCTCGTCGTCCTCGACTTCGTCGTCGCCGTGCACCGCCACGCTCACCGTCCGCAGCGTGTCGCCCGGCTCGAACGTCAGCGTGCCGCCCGCGAGCTGCGCGTAGTCGGTCCCCGACGTCGCGCTTCCGCTGCCCGCGTCGGCCCAGTCGACCGTCACGCGCGCCGGCGCCGCCGGCGAGAGCCGCACCGCGAACTCGAGCTTCGCCGTGCTCCCCGCGTCGCCCTCGGCCACGCTCCCCCCGCTCGCTCTCAGCGTCGGGCGGGCCGGCCGGCTCCGGCTCCCGTCCACCCGCCGCGACATGCCGCCCTCGACGGCGTCGTGGGCCGGGTCCACGGCGACCGAACTGTCGCTCCGCGCCACGACGGCGGCGCCGTTCAGCGCCAGCGCGTTCGCCTGCATGCTCACGCCGTCGTCGTCGAAGTCGTCCGCCCGCACCCGGTACAGGAAGTCCAGGCGGTTCAGCTTCGACGTGCCGAACTCGGCGCGCCGCGTCGCGGCGCCCACCGTCAGCTCGACGTACGGCCTGCCCCCCGACACGTCCACTTCCACATGCTGGTCGAACGCCACACGCACGCGCACCACCTCGCCCGCGTAGTACGTGCTGTCCCCGTCGGCCAGTCCTCGGAACACCACCCGCTCGACCGTCGGCGCCTGGGGCCCGGCGTCGTCGTCGTCCACGATCGTGCCCGTCGCCGTGGGCGTCGCCAGCTCGGCGTTCGTCGCGCCGCTCAGCGCCAGCGCGACCGTCTCGTCGCCCTCGACTTCGTCGTCGCCGTGCACCGCCACGCTCACCGTCCGCAGCGTGTCGCCGGGCTCGAACGTCAGCGTGCCGCCGGCGAGCTGCGCGTAGTCGGTCCCCGCCGTCGCGCTCCCGCTGCCCGCGTCCGCCCAGTCGACCGTCACGCGCGCCGGCGCCGCCGGCGAGAGCCGCACCGCGAACTCGAGCTTCGCCGTGCTCCCCGCGTCGCCCTCGGCCACGCGCGCCCCGCTCGCTCTCAGCGTCGGGCCGGCCGGCCGGCTCCGGCTCCCGTCCACCCGCCGCGACATGCCGCCCTCGACGGCGTCGTGAGCCGGGTCCACGGCGACCGAACTGTCGCTCCGCGCGACGACGGCGGCGCCGTTCAGCGCCAGCGCGTTCGCCGGAACGCTCACGCCGTCGTCGTCGAAGTCGTCGGCCTGCACCCGGTACAGGAAGTCCAGGCGGTTCAGCTTCGACGTGCCGAACTCGGCGCGCCGCGTCGCGGCGCCCACCGCCAGCTCGACGTACGGCGCGCCCCCCGACACGTCCACGGCCACATGCTGGTCGAACGCCACCCGCACGCGCACCACGTCGCCCGCGTAGTACGTGCTGTCGCCCTCGGCCAGTCCCCGGAACACGACCCGCTCGACCGTCGGCGCCTGGGGCCCGGCCTCGTCGTCGTCCACGATCGTGCCCGTCGCCGTGGGCGTCGCCAGCTCGGCGTTCGTCGCGCCGCTCAGCGACAGCACCACCGTCTCGTCGTCCTCGACTTCGTCGTCGCCGTGCACCGCCACGCTCACCGTCCGCAACGTGTCGCCCGGCTCGAACGTCAGCGTCCCGCCCGCAAGCTGCGCGTAGTCGGTCCCCGACGTCGCGCTCCCGCTCCCCGCGTCCGCCCATTCGACCGTCACCCGCGCCGCCGCCGCCGGCGAGAGCCGCACCGCGAACTCGAGCTTCGCCGTGCTCCCCGCGTCGCCCTCCGCCACGCGCGTCCCGCTCGCTCTCAGCTTCGGGCCGGTCGGCCGGCTCCGACTCCCGTCCACCCGCCGCGACATGCCGCCCTCGACCGCGTCGTGGGCCGGGTCCACGGCGACCGAACTGTCGCTCCGCGCCACGACCGCGGCGCCGTTCAGCGCCAGCGCGTTCGCCCGAACGCTCACGCCGTCGTCGTCGAAGTCGTCCGCCTGCACCCGGTACAGAAAGTCCAAGCGGTTCAGCTTCGACGTGCCGAACTCGGCGCGCCGCGTCGCGGCGCCCACCGTCAGCTTGATGTACGGCCTGCCCCCCGACACGTCCACTTCCACATGCTGGTCGAACGCCACACGCACGCGCACCACCTCGCCCGCGTAGTACGTGCTGTCGCCGTCGGCCAGCCCTCGGAACACGACCCGCTCGACCGTCGGCGCCTGGGCTTCAGCTTGGCTCCAAGGCGCTGCACAGATCAACGGGAGCAGGAACGGTAACTTCGCGAGCAACCGAGCGCAGGCCCGTTCCAGGCGCCACGCCTCCTTGAAGACGGCCTGCAACGCCATGGTGGTTGAGTATCCGCTGCTCGGGGCCCGATGTCGGGCGGCGTGTCGGGATCGGTTGCGGCTGAGGGCTGGTTCGCCCCGACCGTCCAGTCCGATCGAATCGTCCATTGGTTCCCGAGGTCTCGTGGTCAAACCGCCCCATCCTGCGACGCGCGGCTATCCGTTAATTTGGCGACAAGCCCGACGGGCGCAATATCCGCTTCCACGCCTCCCGCTACGGAGCCGCCGCGACCGTCGCCGCCATTTCACGCAGGCCGACCGCCTCCACGCCGTCTCCCTTCGGGTACCGTTCGTCGCCGCCGTGGACCAGGAAGGCGCGGTCGGCGGAGATGTCGTCCAGCGCCGCGCGGAACCCTCTCGGAACGGTTGGGGCGCTGCTTCGCTCGATCTCCACGGCCCACAAGCGGCCGCCCGGCATCTCCATCACGAGGTCGATCTCGGCCCCCGCGGCCGTGCGGTAGAAGCTGGCCTGCGCTTCTTCTGGGGCCGCGCGGATCAACGTCTCGACGGCGAAGCCCTCCCAGCTGGCGCCGGCGATCGGGTGCCCCAGGACGTCGTCGGCCGTGGCCAGCCGCAGCAGGGCGTGAACGAGGCCGCTGTCGCGGACGTAGACCTTCGGCGACTTGACCAGCCGCTTGCGGACGTTGGCGTGGAACGGCGGCAGGCGCCGCACCAGCAGGAGGTCCACCAGGAGGTCCAAGTAGCGGGCGACCGTCTTGCCGTCCACGGCCAAGCTGCGGGCCAGCCGCGCGCCGTTCCAGGTTCCCCCTTGGGAGTGGGCCAGCATGGTCCAGAAGCGGCGCAGGGTGACGGCGGGGATGCGCGGCCCGAGCTGCGGGACGTCCCGCTCCAAGTAGGTGCGGACGAAGTCCTCGCGCCACAGGGCGGAGGCCCGGTCGCCGGGCGCGAGGAAGGAACGAGGGAAGCCGCCCCTGGCCCAGAGGTCCAAGACTTCGTCCCCGCCGACCTCGCGGACGTCCAAGGGCGGGAGCTCCAAGTAGCCGATCCGCCCCGCGAGGCTCTCGCCCGACTGCCGCAGCAGCTCGATGGAGGCCGAGTCCAGGAGCAGGAACTGGCCCGACGGCTCGCCGTCGCGAACGCGCTCGTCGATGATTCCCCGCAACACCGGGAACAACTCCGGCGTCCGGTGGATTTCGTCGAGGATCACGAGGCGGTCCCGAACGGCCTCCAGGTATCCGGCGGCGTCGGACAGCCGGTCCAGGTGGGCTGGGTTCTCCAGGTCCAGGTACAGCGCCTCGCCGGGCATGCCGGGTCCGCCGTGGGCTGGTGCGGGGGCCTCGTCTGCGATGGCGCGCGCCAGAGTGGTCTTGCCCGCCTGGCGCGGCCCGAGCAACCCGACGGCCGGGAAGACGGCCAGATGCTCGCGCAGCCGCGTTGCCAGCAGGCGGGGGACGAATCGGTCGTTCATTCCTGCAATTATGGCATGACGGTCCAGAATTGCAGGGAATTGACCCCGCAGAAACGGTACTCTTCAATGTCCCGGCGTCCGTCCGGTCGCCGACGCACGTGGGGACTTGACGACCGTCAGGGCTGTTGGGCGCGTCGTAGAAGAGCAAGTTGCCCTGGCATACCCCGAATGCAAATCACCCGTCAGCGTGCCGAACGCGGTGCGAACTCGTCATCGGCGCCGGCCTGACGTTCACGCTCCAGCGGCACCAAACGCCGCAGGAGCGATGCCCCGGCATTCTAGTCTTTGAGCGCTGATTCAAATACTCGATACCGCGTTGCTCCTTCTGGCGGTGCCTTGACGCCTTGCTCTTTCCGTGCGGCGTCTATGGCTTCAATCTCACGATCAGTTACTTGGTAGTGCTCGTGTTCCGGTTGTCCTCGATGGCACGACACACAGAGACAGACAAGGTTTGGCATGGAGTTGTCGCTCTTGTCGCCGTTGACGTGGTGCACGTCAAGCAAGCTGGCCTCGTGTCTGAGCGTCACGCCGCACCTGCTGCATGTGAATCCGGCGGATCTTCGAACCTCGAGGGATATTCGCGTCCATTCCAACGCATACGCCGTTGAACTTGAGGCGTCCTTCAGCCCCTTCGACAGGTCCGACAGCGCCCAGCCCCAGATGCTGTTGGTGAACCGAAGGGCTTCGGCTGCTCGAAAGTTCCTGACGAGACTGTTCTTCTTCGTGCGTGGGAGGTCGTAGCTGTAGCCCTTGAATTTGAAGAGTCCGAGGCAGTATTGGCACGGATATAGCTCCACTTCTTCCTTGCCGTGCTCCGTGTCGATATCATAGATATCGTCTAACCGGTTGGTTGCTCGGTAACGGCGTATTCGCCCGGTCGCTTTCATTTCCTCCAACTTCTTGCAGACACCGAAATGCACTCTCTTCCGGTTCCATGGAGTGTCGTATGGACCGCCGACGGTGTGATCGCGGATGTAAACCAGGACGACTTGGTTGTCTGCAACGAGCACTCCGCTCGGATGGAATATCGCCCGCAGGTCGCGGGCGTCCGAAAGATCAATGCCAACGATTTTCGTTGGCATTGCGTCTACATCAATCGTTATCGATACTGCTTCCGCGCCTATCCTTTCGCGAATAGCGTCCAGTTGCGACCCGACGCCCCCATCGTCGATCCTGAATCCGACCGCCACGATCTGTCCTCTACGTCTCGTAGACCCCGCCTCGCTGGCAAGACAGCGCGACGATCCGGAATTCGATTCGACGAGAAGCCTCCCTATCTTCCTCTCGACGAGAAGCCTCTTCATCTTCCTGTGTCCAGATCGGACGTGCTGACGACAATCCATTGGCAGTGATGAGGCGGATCGCCCAATGATACAGACTGTCGTCGTTCAGTACAGGGAGGTCTATCGCCAAGTCGACTATTGCTCTCGCACGTCCCTGCGACAGTTCCATGTTGCGGATATATGCCTCACGTTCCGACATGCCATCGGCCCACTCGCTTGACGAATGGCCCTCAATCCGAATTTCGGTGATCCATTCTTCTGGCTTGCTGTCGACTTCGTGCAACAGCTTGAGGTATTCTGGCAGGAAGCGGTGCAGAATGCCGTCGAAGCGGGCCCGAATGTTGGTGCTCCTTTGTTCGAACAATAAATCCGGATTCGTGAATCGAATAGTAAGGTCTTCGAGGAGAGTCACGTTCCATTCCTCGAAGTCAGTCTTGAACGTCTGTTCCAGTTGTTGGTGAATCTGCTTGCAGTCCTCGCGGTATCCGTCCTTCAGATTCCGTAGGAAGACGATCATCATGAACATGAAGATCATCATCAGAGCGGCCATGAGGTCGGAGATCGGCGCCCAATCGCTGGAGTCGCCGGCGTTCGTCTCTCTGCCTGACGTGTGCCGCTTCATCGCCGGCGCTGTTCGTTGGTGGCGATTGCTTCTTCGACCTTCTGGCCGATGGCGACCATGCTCGACCCCCACGAATTCGCGGTGTTTCGGACTTCGGCGTTCATTGCCTGGACGAACTCGTCAGAGAACGTCTGAAAGAGATCGGTGACCGAGTTGTGTAACTTGCTGTAGGCCTCGGTCGTTTGTGTGGCGACCCGCTTCGACAAGTTCGTGATCTGATCGCGTGCGTCTCCGGTGGCTACGACTTCGCGGTTGATCTGTTCGTCTAGCTGCTTCGCCGACTTCGAGATAAGATCCTTGACGTCCGACGCTGCTTGTCCGAATGCGGCTCGGAGCTCCTCGTCAAGCGACGAGTAGCCGGCGGCTGCGGACTTCAGATCCTCGCCGATGCTGTCCAGGTTCTCCTTGATGGTCGGCAGCGCTTGAGTCGCGGCGGTCTTCAGTTCGGCGAACGCTTGCAGGTGCCGATTCATTTCTTCGGTGCCGCGGTTCGTGTGGCCGACCGCGGTCTCGAGCGCCACCAGCGTGGGAGGAATCCGTTCGCAGTCGTCAGCGATGCTGGACATTCGGTCGGCTGTCGTCTCGAACGCGGTCGTCAGCTGTTCGATGTGGGCTCGATGGTCCTCCTGCCACTTCTTGATAGCTTGGGTGGCTTCGTTGAACTCCACGAATGTCTTTCCGAATTGTTCGACCAGTGCCTTCTCGATCTTTCCGATGAGGTCTTCGAGGGACGCCCGCAGCTGGTTCGCGAGGATGTCCCGGAGTTCCTCGCTGAGGTTCTCCAGGCTCTTCAACAGGCTGTCGCGAATGATCTCGGTCAGGCCGCCAAGTTGTTCGAAGCCGCTCCGGTTCTCGTCCCGGAGTTTCTGAAGTTGCGTCACCAAGCTGGTGTCTCCGCTCCCGGCGATGGCTGTTCGCACATCGACCAGTGCCCTCTCGGTCTCGCTTGCCCGGCCGTCGATCTGCTTGAAGCCGTCGCGATTCTCGTCCCGGAGTTTCTGGAGTTGAGTGACGAGACTGCTGTCGCTGTCTCCAGCGATTGCGTTTCGGATCGCCGTTAGCGTCTCTCCGATCTTCTCGTCGGGCGCCTCGATGCCAGACAGGGTGTCTGGTGGTGGCGACGGACGCAGGAACCGGAATGCGACTGACGCGGCTAGGCCCATGAGACTCGTGACGAACGCCAACCTCATGCTGTCCAGGAGGTCGTTGACACCGGCTTGGAAGTCAGCGGTCGTGCTGCCGTCGGGCATCGACATCAGCGCGAACGTCACGCCGAGGAACGTCCCGCCGATGCCTAGCGATGTCATGATCGTCGGCGCAACGGTGTGGTACCTTCGGCTTCTCCAGCCGGCGATTCCGGCGATGATGAGTGCCGCTCCGACTGCGGTCATGATCAAGAGGTTTAGCACGCCTCTCCTCCTGCGGTTCGTGCGAATCTTGGGTTGAGCGGCCCAGGCAATTCAGCGTACTGAAGTTTGAAGTTGCCCCGCTTTAGTGGACGGGTAAGGATCTTGGGTTCAGCTGGTGCAATGTGAAACGTGACTTGCGGAGGGCGGAGGCGCAAGGGCGCGGTAGCGCCCGAGAGCCACCACCGGCCTCCAACCCGTCACCCTACCGAAACGCCGCCTGAATCTTCTCCAGCGCCGCCGCTCCCGGACACAAGTCCTCGAACGCGCAGTGCGCCAGCGGCTGGTCCACCGTGCCCTGGACGCCGTGGAAATCGGTTGCGTCGCCGCGTTCGTCCTGCGGTTCGAGGTGCAGGAGCCCCGTCGCGACCTAGCCGGCCCGCTGGCGTTCCCGGACGTAGGCGTAGACGTGGTCCCGGTCGCGGGGGTCGTAGTCGGGGGGCACCTTGCGGAACTGGATGCGGCTGCCGTCGTGCATGACGACGGTGCGGGCGTCGCCGGCCTCGTAGCTGGTCCGGATCTCGTCGGCCGGGGGCACGAAGTCGGCGTGCACGGCGGCGTTCACGTGGTCTCGCGTGTACTGGTAGCTCTTCGTGGAGCCGTGGTGGTCGTTGAAGGTGACGCAGGGCGAGATGACGTCGACCAAGGCGAATCCTCGGTGGCGCAGGCCGGCCTTCAGAATGGGGACGAGCTGCTCCTTGTCGCCCGAGAAGCTACGGGCCACGAAGCCCGCGCCCAGGCTGAGGGCGAGCAGCACGGGATCGATGGGATGCCCGCGGCTGACCTGCCCGCGCTTGGCCTTCGAGCCTCGGTCGGCCGACGCCGAGAACTGGCCCTTGGTCAGGCCGTAGACGCCGTTGTTCTCCAGCACGTACAGCATGTTGACGTTTCGGCGGACGACGTGGGCGAACTGGCCCATGCCGATCGACAGGCTGTCGCCGTCGCCCGACACGCCGATGCACATCAGCTCCCGGGCCGGAGACAGCGGGAATCTACATCATTAAGAGGCGCACCTCGACAGCTATTGGGTTCGCATCGTCGGTCTTCAACATGACGACGTAATTGCGGTACAAGGTCAGCAGTCTGTGATCTTCAGGCAACACGACACGACTCGTCCGCTGGCCGCTCGCCACGTCCCAGACGGCCTGACGTCGACCGCTGGGAGTTCGACGGATCCACACAGCATTACCGGAACCGGCCATCATTTCATAGAACAAAGGATGATCGTTGGGAAACTCTACTATGTCTCGTGCAACACGCCTTAGGGGCTCAAATACACGTTGGCCCCGGAAGTCGCTTGGAATCCCTGTTGCAAACCAATGCTCTTGGTCTTGTGCAGTGACTTCGAAACGATCGTCGACGAAAAGCGTAATCGGATCGCCTGCATTGCCGTCTAGATCGACAACCTGAATGTCTTGTCCATGTCCGGGCCAGTACAAGAGACGTCCGGAAGACGCGTCGGCCGTCCAATTGGGTCTAGCACCAAAAGGGCCCGGAAGCGTCAGACTCGGTGCGTTCGGAGCTTCAAGGCGCACGGAACCATTCGCCGTGCGGTCTTGATATTCAAGAACAGTTCTCGCCACGCCGTCGGCCGTCCAGGCTATCACCGCATAACCAGTGCCCATCGGTTCGAATGTACCGATCAGCACGGTGTCGCCGCTGGCGCGGTATAATTTGTCCGCAAAAGGGAAAGGATTGTCGTCAAGCAATATGGTCTCAATATGCATGCCCGTCTGTGCAAAGACAGCTAAGCGGCGCTGAGTTGTATCAAGTGCGTAAATCCGGTCTCCGACCAACGCGACGCCAGCAGACGATTGAAATTCTCCCGGGCCTTCTCCCGTCCGGCCCCAACTGGCCAAGTGCGCTCCGTCGGTGATTCCGAAGAGGTGCAATACCGGCTCTTCCTCGGTCATCAAGACCAACAAGGAGTCGGTGGCGTCGGTTGCCGCCACGCGAGACCACTCGAGGACTTCGCGACTGATGGTCGCCACCGGCTGATCGGCGAGGCGGACTTGGCCGGACGCAACGGCGAGCGGAGAGAACAACGAGAGGCCGACGACGGCAAGATGGCAATGACCGACAGCGGTCACCCAAACGGCCGACATCGAATTCCGGAGCGTCTTCGACAGAAGGCGATGGCGAGGCAGTGGAGGTGGGATGTGCATCATTTTGGCTTCTTTCTCGCAGGGCTCTTCGCCTGCATGTGGTGGGAGACGCGCCGCTAGGCTAGTCGCCTGGCGGCAGGACGCGACGGAGTCGGTGCACGGTTCTCGCCCGTCGCGCCTGCCCGATCGTCGCCCGCTGCTTGCGCCAAGAGACACGGCCAACCGAACGTAACGAAGGGGGGGGGCTTGGTCAACGTGGGCCGCTGATGCGGCCCGTCGCCAGGCCGCCGAGGTCGTCCTACCGAAATGCCGCCTGAATCTTCTCCAGCGCCGCCGCGCCCGGACACAGTTCCTCGAACGCGCAGTGCGCCAGCGGTTCGTCCACAGTGCCCTGGACATGGTGGAAATCGGTCGCGTCTCCGCGGTCGTCCGGCGGCTCGACATGCAGGAGTCCCGTCGCGACTTCGCCGGCGCGCTGGCGTTCCCGGACGTAGGCGTAGACGCGGTCCCGGTCGCGGGGGTCGTAGTCGGGGGGCACCTTGCGGAACTGGATGCGGCTGCCGTCGTGCATGACGACGGTGCACGCGTCGCCGGCCTCGTAGCTGGTCCGGATTTCGTCGGCCGGGGGCACGAAGTCGGCGTGCACGGCGGCGTTCACGTGGTCTCGCGTGTACTGGTAGCTCTTGGTGGAGCCGTGGTGGTCGTTGAAGGTGACGCAGGGCGAGATGACGTCGACCAGGGCGAATCCCCGGTGGCGCAGGCCGGCCTTGAGAATGGGGACGAGCTGCTCCTTGTCGCCCGAGAAGCTACGGGCCACGAAGCCCGCGCCCAAGCTGAGGGCGAGCAGCACGGGATCGATGGGATGCTCGCGGCTGACTTGCCCGCGCTTGGCCTTCGAGCCTCGGTCGGCCGACGCCGAGAACTGGCCCTTGGTCAGGCCGTAGACGCCGTTGTTCTCCAGCACGTACAGCATGTTCACGTTGCGGCGGACGACGTGGGCGAACTGGCCCATGCCGATCGACAGGCTGTCGCCGTCGCCCGACACGCCGATGCACATCAGCTCCCGGTTGGCCGCGTGCGCGCCCGTGGTGATGGAGGGCATCCGGCCGTGGACGGCGTTGAAGCCGTGCGCCTCCTTGAGGAAGTAGGCGGGCGTCTTGCCGCTGCAGCCGATGCCCGAGGTCTTGGCGACCTTGTGGGGCTCGACGTCCATCTCCCAGAAGGCTTGGACGATTGCTGCGGTGATGGAGTCGTGGCCGCATCCGGCGCACAGCGTGGACATGCCGCCTTCGTAGTCGCGGCGGGTCAGGCCCAGGCGGTTCTTGGCGAGTCCGGGGTGCGCGACGCGGGGCTTGGCGATGTGGGTCACGGCGCCCCCTCCAGGTAGGGCTCGATGGCGTCCATCACGTGATGGCAACTCAAGGGCAATCCTCCGTAGTAGAGCACCGGAACCAACTGGTCCTTGGATGCCCCGGTCTCGGCGGCGAGCAATTTGCGGAGCTGCCCGTCGCGGTTCTGCTCGACGACGAAGTTGATCTCGTGGCGCGCCAGGAAGGACTCCACTTCCGGATGGAAGGGGAAGGCGCGCACGCGCAGGAAGTCCGCAGCGATTCCGCGCTCGGCCAGCTCGTCCAGCGCCTCGAGCACCGCGCCGCGGCAGCCGCCGATCGTCACGAACCCGATCCGCGCCCCGGATGCCCACGCGATCTCCGGCGCCGGCAGGCGCGAGACCGATCCCTCGATCTTTCGGGCCAGCCGGTCCAGCACGTCCGAGTAGGGCTCCGAGTCCTCCGTGTAGGCCCCGTAGCGGTCGTGCCCCGACCCGCGCGTCACGAAGGCGCCGGCGGGATGCACGCCGGGCAGCGTGCGGGCGGGGATGCCGTCGCCGTCCTTGTCCAAGTAGCGGTGGAACGTCCCGGCCTCCTCCAGCTCGGCCGCGGACAGCACCTTTCCCCGGTCGGGCCGGTAGGCGTCGTCCCACTTCAGCTTCGGCACGACCCAGTCGTTCATGCCGATGTCCAGGTCGGTCAGGACGAACACCGGCGTTTGCAGGCGCTCGGCCAAGTCGAACGCCTCGACGGCGAAGTCGAAGCACTCGCGGGGGTCGGCCGGGAAGAGGACCACGTGCTTGGTGTCGCCGTGCGAGGCGTAGGCGGCGAACTGAAGGTCGCCCTGCTGGGTGCGCGTGGGCATCCCCGTGGACGGCCCCACGCGCTGCACGTCGAAGAACACGGACGGCACCTCGGCGTAGTAGGCCAGGCCGATGAACTCGCTCATCAGCGACAGCCCGGCGCCGCTCGTGGACGTGAAGGCGCGCGCTCCGGCCCAGGCGGCCCCGACGACCATGCCCGCGGCGGCCAGCTCGTCTTCGGCCTGCACGATGGCGAAGCGGTTCTTGCCCGTGCCGGGTTCCTTGCGGTGCTTGTCGCAGAAGGCGGAGAAGGCGTCCACCAGCGACGTGGACGGCGTGATCGGGTACCAAGCGGCCACCGTCGCGCCCGCGTACACGCAGCCCAGCGCGGCCGCGGTGTTGCCGTCGACGAGGATCGCGTCCTCGTTGCCCGCCATGGGCTCCAGGCGCACGGGCAGGGGGCAGTCGAAATGCTCGCGGGCGTAGTCGTGTCCCAGCGCGATCGCGCGGAAGTTGGCGTCCAGCAGCTTGGGCTTGGCGGAGAACGTCTCGCGAAGGAGTTCCTTGACGACGTCCAGGTCGATGTCCAGAAGAGCCGCCAGCGCGCCGACGTAGCAGATGTTCTTCATGAGGATGCGCGTGCGCGATCCCTCGAAGTTCTCCACGGTCATGCGGGCCAGGGGAACGCCCAGGAAGGTGACGTCGTCCCTGTCCAGTCCGCGCGGCAGGGGCCAGCTCGAATCGTGGAGGACCCAGCCGCCCGCAGCCGTCTCGGCGACGTCGCGGGCGTAGCTCTCCGGGTTCATGGCCACGACGACGTCGAAGCGCGCCGTGCGGGCGGTGTGGCCGCGCGCGTTGGCGCGGATCTCGTACCAGGTCGGCAGGCCTTGGATGTTGGACGGGAACAGGTTCTTCCCGGACACCGGGACGCCCATGCGGAAGATCGCCCGGCGAAGCAGGCCGTTCGCGCTCGCCGAGCCCGTGCCGTTGACGGTGCCGATCTTGAAGGCGAGGTCGTTGACGCGCGGCTGGGGCGGCATCAGAGCGGTGGTGGCGGGAACCGTGTCCGGCGAAGGGCTCACGCAGATGCCGCGGCCGCGGCGGGCTGCGCTTCCGGGCGCAGGACCTGGCCGGCGTGCAGTCCGCCCGCTTCGAGTCCGGCGTAGGGGATCAGCAGGTCGGACTTGCGCATGTCCCAGGCGGCGGTCGGGCACCGCTCGGCGCACAGGCCGCAGTGGATGCACAGGTCCTCGTCCTTGGCCATGATCCTGCCCGTCTGCGGCAAGTCCTCCGACACGAACAGCGGCTGCTCCGGGTGAAGCCGGGGCGCGGTGAGCCGTTGCGCCAGCTCGTCCTCCGGCCCGTTGGGCGCGATGGTCAGGCAGTCCAAGGGGCAGATGTCGATGCAGGCGTCGCATTCGATGCACAGCGGGGCCTCGAAGTGCGTCTGCGCGTCGCAGTTGAGGCAGCGCTCCACTTCGCTCAGGGACTGCTCCAAGTCGAACCCTTCCTCCACTTCGATGTCCAACCGGGCGAACCGCTCCTGCAAGTCCACGTGGCGCATCTTCGCGCGCGCGGCCTCGTCGTAGTCGTTGGAGTAGGTCCACTCGTGCAGTCCCATCTTCTGGCTGACCAAGTTCATTCCGTAGGCGGGACGAGCGTCCAGCGCTTCGCCCCGGCAGTACGCGTGAATCGAGATGGCCGCTTGGTGGCCGTGCTCGACGGCCCAGATGATGTTCTCCGGGCCCCAGGCGGCGTCTCCGCCCGCGAACACGCCGGGGCGCGTGGTCATGAAGGTGGTCTTGTCCACGACCGGCATGTCCCACTCGTTGAACTCGATTCCGACGTCGCGCTCGATCCACGGAAACGCCGTGTCCTGTCCGATCGCCAGGACCACGTCGTCGCAGGGGATCGTCACGCGGCCCACCGTCTCGCTCTTGAGCCTCCCGCCGTCGCCCTCGTGCCAGCGCACCCGCTCGAATTCCATCCCCACCAGCCTGCCGTCCTCCACGACGAACCGCGCCGGCGAGTGGTTCTCCAGAATCTCCACGCGCTCCTCGACGGCGTCGTCCAGCTCCCACGGCGACGCCTTGAAGTAGGGCTTGGTCTTGCGCGCCATGACCTTGACGTCCTTGGCGCCCAGCCGCTGCGCCGTCCGGCAGCAGTCCATGGCCGTGTTGCCCACGCCGATCACAAGCACGCGCTCGCCGCACTGCTCGACGTGCCCGAAGCGCACCGACTCCAGCCATTCGATGCCGATGTGGACCTGCGAGGGGGCGTCCCAGCGGCCTTCGATGTCCAGTTCCTTCCCCTTCGGCGCCCCCGATCCGACGAACACGGCGTCGAAGCCGAGGCCCAGCATGTCCGCCATGCTGTCCACGGGAGCGTTCAGCCGCAGGTCCACGCCCATGTCGGTGATGTAGGCGATCTCTTCCCACAGGACCTTGGCCGGCAGACGAAACTCGGGAATGTTCGTCCACATCAGCCCGCCCGGCTTGGCCAGCTTCTCGAAGATCGCGACCTCGTAGCCCAGCGGCATGAGATCGTTGGCCACGGTCAGCGAGGCCGGCCCCGCGCCGATGCAGGCGATCCGCTTGCCGTTCTTCTCGGCGGGGACGGGGGGGAGGAAGGGCCGCACGTCGTCGCGCAAGTCGGCGGCCACGCGCTTGAGCCTGCAGATCGCGACCGGCTCCCCGTCCAGGCGCACGCGGCGGCAGACCGGCTCGCAGGGGCGGTCGCAGGTGCGTCCCAGGATGCCGGGGAAGACGTTGGACTTGCGGTTGAGCAGGTACGATTCGGTGTACTGCCCGTTGGCGACGAGCCGGATGTACTCGGGCACGTCGGTGCCGGCGGGGCAGCCCCACTGGCAGTCCACCACGCGATGGTAGTGGCGCGGGTCCCGCGTGTCCGTGGGCTTCATGGGAATGAAATCTAGCGCGGCGGCGACGGCGGCGAGACGGGGATCGCGGCGTCGGGCCTGCTGCTGGCCTCGGCCCCGGCCTGCTCGAGCATCCAGACCAGCACGCGAGAGGAGCTCACGGCGTCGGGCCTGCTGCCGGACAACCCGGTGGGCGTGCAGATGCAGGCGAATCTTCGGTTTGTTGCTGTGGCCGGGCGTCGGCTTGCAGCAGTTCGGCCACGCGATGGCGGTCCGGCTTGCCCGCGCCGGTCAGGGGCACGGCGTCCACCAGCACCACGCGACGCGGGTGGGCGTAGGCGGGCCCGTGCTCCAGAGCGTGGCGCTTGAGGGCGTCCGGCGTTGCGCCGGATTCGGGCGCCGCCACGACGACGGCGCCGGGCACGTGGCCCTTCACCGCGTGGGGCACCGGAACCACGACGGCGTCCAGCACGGCGGGATGCGACAGCAGCAGGTCCTCCACTTCCTTGGGGTAGACGTTCTCGCCGCCGGAGTTGAACATGTCGTCGTCGCGGCCCCGAAAGAAGAAGAAGCCGTCCGGGTCGCGGTGGAAGAGGTCGCCCGTGGCCAGCCAGCCGTCCTTGATGCGCGCCGCCGTCAGGCCGGGCAGGTTGCGGTACTCGGCGGCGACGCCCGGGTTGCGCACCCAGAGTTCGCCGTCGCTGGGGTGCTCCGCCCCGTCCTGAACCAGCTTGACTTCTCCTTCGGGCCACGCGGCGCCGCAGCTGCCCACCGGCGCCTGCGTCCCGTCCACGGGCGGGCCCAGCATGACGGGGCCTCCTTCCGTGAGGCCGTAGCTCTCGCCCACGTCCACGCCGAAGGCGCGCGAAACCGCGTGCAGCAGCTCGGGCTGGACCGGGGCCGACCCAAGGGTCACGGTGCGGAGCGTCGAGAAGTCGAGACGCGCGATCAAGTCCTTGCAGCGCAGCGCCATGGCGAAGACGGCCGGGACCGCGCTCACTCTCGTGCACCGGTGCTCGCTCAGGGCGCGCAGGAACGGCTCCGGGACGAAGCCGGGCTGGATGACCACCGAACCGCCCGCCTGGAGCAGCGGCTTGACGGCGCCCGCCATGGCGTTCTTGTGGTAGAGGGGGACGGCGACCAGCGCGCGTTCCGACGGGTCCGCCGGCCAGTACTTCTCCAGGCAGCGCACCCACCAGACCTGTCCTTCGTGCGGCAGGACGACGCCCTTGGGCTTGCCGGTGGAGCCGGACGTGTAGGGAAGGAAGGCGACGGCTCGGCGAGGCAGGGCAGGGGGATCGAAGCGGGCCGGCACCGTCGAGAGCGCGGCCTCGTAGTCCTGCCAGCCGGGGCGTGGGGGGGCGCCGGCGTCGGCCCGTGCGGGGGCGCCGACGTGCCAGCGCGTCGCGATTCCGGCGTCCTCCACCGCTAGCGCGGCTCTCGGGGCGGCATCGATGTCCACGAACGCGGCCCGGCACGCGGAGTCGGTGACGACGTGGCCGAGCGCCTCGGCGCCCAGCTTGTAGTTCAACGGCACGGGCACCGCGCCCCGCCGCATGATCCCGAACATGAGCTCGACGAACTCGAAGCGGTTGCCCACGCCCAGCGCCACCGGCTCTCCTGGGCGCGCGCCCGCCGACTCCAGGAGCGAAGCCACGCGGTCCATGCGCTCGTCCATCTCGCGGTAGGAGACGCGGCGCGGCGGCGTCCGCGAGAGGTCGATCATGGCCGTCCGGTCCGGGAAGCGCTCGCATGCGCGCCGGCACCAGTAGCCCAGGTTGCCGTCCCTGCGCGGGTCGGGCCGGCCGGACGCCGCGCCCGGCGTCAATCCTCGTCCTCGTCCTCGGGCCCCCGCTTGTCGGGAATCGCCAGCGCCAGCACGCACGCGAGCGTGACCGCGCCGCCGCCCAGCGCCCAGGCCCATCCGCTGCCCGTGCGGACGACCGACGAGATGCCCCAAAGCGTCGCCAAGTTGGCCAGCAGGTTCACGGCGAGTCCCCAGACGCGCCACTTCACGGCCCGGTCCTCGTCGAAGTCGCGCACGATCTCCTCGACCACGGCCGCGTCCGCGTAGACCGTCCGGCGCGTTCTTGGCCCGGCGGGGTCACGACCACCACCCCAGCCGGTTGAAGACCCAGGTGATGGCCACCGCGTTCAGCAGCGTGACCTGCAGCAGAATGCCCAGGTTCCACAGGTAGGAGCCGGTGCGGTCGCGGCCCAGGACCTTGCGGTCGTTGAGCAGCAGGTACATGGACCAGCCCACGACCGTGTTGGCCATGGACATGCCCGCCGCCACCGCCACGACGAACCACACCGGGTCCACGTTGAAGGCGCCCACGAGCGCCAGCTGCGGCAGCAGGATGCAGGCGCGCCATCGCCACGACGACGTGTCCGGCTCCCATCCGAACGCTTCGTGCACCGCCATGGCGCCCGCGACGCTCATGACGACCGTCGACGTGACGGGGACGGCCAGGAACCCCACGTAGAACAGGATCTCGGACCACGTCGGACCGAGCAGGGGCACGAGCGCCGCTGCGAGCTCCGGTGCCGTCCCGGGCACGTCGCCGCCGAAGTCCGTGGCGGCGAACACCGAGACGACCAGGAAGTTCACCACGACGAAGGGCACGAACAGGCCGGCCACCAAGTCGAAGCGCGCCAGCGACTCGTGCTTTCGGCCCCAGCCCCGGACGAGTCCGGCGTAGTTGAACAACACCCAGTCCATGACGACCACGGCCGCCGCCGTCGTGGCGATGAACAAGTCCAGCCCTTCGCCGCCGCCGGGCAGCCAGGGCACGAAGAACCCTCGCGCCGCCGCGCCCCAGTCCACGCCCACGAGCAGGAGCACGGCGCCGAAGGCGAGCACCATGATGCCGACGGCCGCCTTCATGGCGCCTTCGACGAGACGCGTGCCGCGGCCTCCCTTGCGGCCGTAGCTCAGCGCCAGCCAGCTCGTGGCCAGCCCGTAGACGATCCAGTTCCACTTGGCCGGAAACGACACGCCCGCGAACGGCGCCAGGGATTCGATCAGGTGGGTGCCCAGGGCGACTTGGCCCAGGTTGAAGACGACCGCGACGGCCACGGTGCCCACGAGTCCCGTGGCCAGCGACCCCACGAGCCAGCCGTGCCGGCGGTTCTGGACTTGGATGAGGCGGAAGCCGCCCCTGCACGTGAAGCGCGCGCTGGCGGCCATCAGGAACAGCCCCAGGCCGGCCGACAGCCAGACCAGCCACAGGGTGCGGTAGCCGTAGGACGCGCCCGCGATCATGGCGGTCGTCATGGTGCCGGCGCCCAGGGTCAGGGCGGCCGTCATGACGCCGGGGCCGGCCAGCCGGGCGTATCCGCCCATCCGCTTGTGGACGGGCGCGGACGCCAGCGAGTCCAGGCGGGCGGCTTCGGCGTCCAGGTCCCGGCGCGGAATGCGGCGGGCGATGGGATAGCTCAAACGGTCAGGATCGATTTTCCGAACACCTTTCGGTCTTCGAGTTCGGCCATGGCCTCGCCGATCTGCTCCAGCGGACGGACGGCGTGGACCGCGGGATCGAGGCTGCCGGCGGCCACCATCTCGAGCAGGCGGGCCAGCCCCGTGCGGCTCCAGCCGTCGGAGCCGAGGATGGTCTGCTCGAAGCTCCATATGTAGCGAATGTCGGTGGGCGGATCATATCCCGCCGTGGCGCCGCACGTCACCATGCGGCCCTGGAACTTCAGCACCTTCAGGCTGGCCGCCCAGGTGTCGCCGCCCACGTAGTTGATCACCACGTCCACGCCCCCGGCGCCTCGGTCCAAGTAGCGCGGGCGGCCGGCAATGTCCTGCACCGCGCGCATCCAGTCGTCGGTGCGCGACGACAGCACGTGGTCCGCGCCCAACGCGGCCAGCTTGTCTCGCTTCCACTGGCCCCGTCCCGTGGCGAGAACCTGGGCGCCCGCGCGCTTGCACAACTGCACGCAGCAGACGCCGACGCCCCCTGTCGCGCCCAGCACGAGCACGGTCTCGCCCTCGCGGATCTTCGCTCGCTCTTCCACCACTCGCTGGGCGGTGCCATAGGCGACGGGGACGGCCGCCGCGGCCTCGAAGGACACCCCGGCCGGCACCCGCACCAAGTTCTCCAGCGGCACGGCGACGTACTCGGCAGCCACGCCCGGCACCTTCTCGCCCATCATGCCCCGGCCCGCCACCACGGGGTCCACGACGGCGTGGTCGCCCTCGCGCCATGCTCCCGGGTCCGTGCCGGGGCCGAAGCCCGCCACCTCGCCCGCCGCGTCGCCGCACGGGACCATCGGAAAAGGGACCCGGATGCGCGTCGTGCCGTGCAGCATCATGGGGTCGAAGCCGTTGAGCGCGACGGCCCGCACGCGCAGCAGCGCTTCGCCCGCCGCCGGCTCGGGGCGCGGCACGCGGCCCACGTACAGCTCGTCCACGTCGCCGTAGCGGTCGTAGAGGGCGGCGCGCATCTGCGGCGGCGATTCGGCCATGGATCAGCCCGGCTTCGAGGAGTAGGTGGCCCGGCCTACGGCGCACAGCCGTCCCTCGTGGTCGCGGATCTCCACGTCGGCCACCGAGATCGTCCGCCCGAAGCGCCGCAAGCGTCCCACGGCCCGCACGTACGGCCCCGTGGCCGGGCGCAGGTAGTCCACGTGCAAGGAAATGGTGGGCACGCCCCCGCCCGCCCGGACCGCCACCGCCATGTCGCCCGCGACGTCCGCGAGCGACGCCAGCGGCCCCCCGTGGAAGACCGTCTCGTCGCCCCGCGTCAGCTCCGGCCGCAACGGCATCTTGAGCGTCACGGCGGCGTCGCCCGCCGGATCGGCGATCTCTTCCAGGATCAAGCCGAGTGCGGCCGTGGCCTTGGAGTCGGCCAGGACCGACTCGATCATGGCGCGGAGGGACTGGGGGGCGCTGGACATGGGGCTCACGCTACGGCGTTGGGCGGTGTCGGCGCAAGGCGGGGGCGGCGGGTCGCCCGCGGCGCCGAGCAACGCGAGGCGATTTTGTCGGGCCTCGCAGCGGCGAAGACTCGCAAGCCAGTCGTCGAGTCTTTCCGCATGCTGGGTTGTCCAGGCCCCGGTAGTCCTGGCATCCCCAGAAGTGCTCGCCGGTGGTGCCGTTGCGTCGGATCGCCATCGGCTTCGGAATCTTGCATTCGCAGAGCGGCACCTCCTTCTTGCATGCGAGGTTCGTACATTTTCCTCTCGTTCCGTTCAATCTGCGAACGATGCCCTTCGTGCAATGGGGACAACGCCGCTCCCGGTGACCACAGGGGCCTGCGCCTGCGACGTTCGCGTCCGTAAGTCGGAAGGTGGTGCAACCGACGAAGAGGCCTTCGCCTTGCCTCGCGGTTCGAGCCACTAGCCGCCCGCTCTGTCCCGCAACGGCGCACTTCGGGCAAGGCGTGTCTCCCTGGTATGGTTCGAGCCAGTCAGCGAGTTCGGCTTCGCCGATGCCGTACTGCCGATTCTCGTCCCGCCACAGCTCGTTGAACAGAGCGGTATCTTCCGCATCTGCTGGCGGCTCCACGACGTAGGTCGCGGCTCTTGCTCGTGTCAGCGCGACGTACCAGACTCTGCGTTCCTCGTTGGGTCCGTTCGCGCCTGACGGCAAGAGCGGGCGCAGTGCGCGATCGAGCGCGTTCTCGCGCAGCTGTTCCTTGACCCCACGGTCCGGTCCTTGCACGAAGACGACATGGTCCGCCTGCAACCCCTTGGCGCCGTGCACTGTCAAGGTCTCTAGGTCGAGGGCCACGCCGGCCCGGTCGGCCTCGGCCCGGAGCACCCGGTGGTCGAGTCCCTCCGCCACGTTCTTCAGCGCACGCTCGCGTGCAGCGTCGCGCACCTCTTCTTCGTCGAGCTTGTTCAACCAGCGCGGGATCTGCCACGGTTTCTCCCTCCACTCTTCAAGTACGCTTCGCTCTTCCTCGCTCGCCGATCGGCCCCTGTCGGCGACGGTGTTCCGGCGTCTCGCCAAGAGCAGCACTCTTGTGTCCTTCCTTCCAGTGGTGCCTCTTCTCCCGATCTTCCGCAGTATCGCCCGCACAGCAATCTCCGCCGACCCTTCTCCTGCCAACCCGCCAAGGCCTCTTGCGCCCTCCGCGGTGATCGTCCGTCCGACGATTTCGGTCGCTACGCCAAAATCGGCCTTGCCCTCCTCCCCTTCGATCTTCTTGTCGACCGCGTCTGGGTTGCCAAGTGCCCAGTGACGCGTGGCGTCCGCACGCGCTTTTCCGAATCGCCAAGTCCGCGTGAGGTCCGTCCGTTCGCAGGCATCACCTTTCTTCGGAAAGTCCCGCGTATATCCTGGATCGCCTCCCTGAAATCCGTAGATCGATTGCCAGTCGTCTCCCACCACGCAGAGCGATGGACGGCTTCCACGACTTCCTCCATGCTTGCTCAACGCCCGGACGAACCGCTCCTGCGCACCGTTTACGTCCTGCCATTCGTCCACGATCACCATGTCGAACTCCGGACGAATCTCGCCGGATTCCAGAACCCTTGCCGCGTCGAGCACCATCTTCTCGAAATCGGTCGTTCCGGCGTCGTCCAGATGCGCATCGTAGCGTGTTCTCACCGCTTGGGCCAACACGGCAAGCGCCCGTGCCTCGTCCCGTGCGCTCATTCCATCCATCACTTCGATCCGTCTTCTGATCTCGGCCTCTTCGAGACCGCAACGTCCTGCGGCGATAATCCATTTGCTCACTTCCTGAACGACGATGTGAATCGTTTGCGCATCCGGCGTCCAGCTCTCGTCCACAAATGGGAACCGGTGCTTGAGCGATCCGGGATCCAAGCCTGCCGCGCTTGCGACCGCCTCAATCACCGTGCAGTCCCAGTCTCTGTCACCATCGAGTACTTCCTTGTATTGGCCCCAACTCGTTTCGGCGAGACGCGTGCCCAGCAGCTCGTGGATCCGTCGCTTCCGCGACATGTCTTTGATGTACCTTTCCGGGTGATCCCATTCCTTGGGCGGATTTCCTTTCTCGTCAATGCCCCAGTGCTCCAGCCAGACAATAACATTTTCGTCCAGAGTGATCTTGAAGTCCGGCTGATATCCCGTTTCCCAGCACTTGTCCTTCGCGTTCGCCACTTCAGGCCGTTGCATGCGCTCTTCTTCGGACGCGGGCACCTCCATGTAGGTTGCTTCGTACTTGAAGGGGATCCCTCGGTTGTCCAGCACACGGCAGATCGCAGCTTCGGCGTACGAGCGCACGTCGATGCTCCCAGTCCTTAGACTCACCCTGACCGTCTCGTCGTGCTTTCCGTCGTTCGGTGGAAGCCGCACATGCGCTTGCGCTCGCACGGCCAGTGCCTCGTTTAGTCTCGCATTTGTCCCAAACACGTCGTCCAGCATGCGCTTGAGGACCCGGTAGCGCCTGCTATTATTGCCAGGCTCTGCAATCGGGTCGATCCGGGGTCCGCGCCCGGTTGCTTGAGTCAACAGGCGTCTCCCTAAACTGTGGATCGTGCCGATGAACATTTCATCCACCGATTGTCCCGCCATCTTCTCAATTCGATCGCTGATCTCCCTGGCTGCCTTCTTGGTGAACGTCACCACCGCGATGCGCTTCGGTTCCGTGCGGCCGCGCCGAAGGGTGTCGGCGACCTTGGCCGCCATCGTCTCGGTCTTGCCCGTGCCGGCTCCGGCGAGGACGAGCTGAGTGTCTTCTCCGACGACGACGGCCCTTTGTTGAGCCGGATGCAACCTCTTCAACACTGGGTCCGCCTTTGCGTTCTGAAGTCGTCGTTCGGCATACCGCTCGTTCGCCATGCGCCTATGTTTTTCCGTCGCATGGCTCGTCAGATTCTTTACGCTTGCGCCCAGCGCACGCAGCTGCGGACGCAGCCACTGGCATGCCATCGCGTTCCGTTCATTGACCGCCTTCGCTTTTCTTTCGAGTTCGTTGATGCGCTTCTCGAAGACGCTTCGTCGTATCCACTGTCGCGGTCCACTTAGATTTGTCAACACGTCTAGCTCTCTGTTGATCGCCTGCACCAGAGATGCCACGCCATTCTTCGTCTTGTTGCTCTTGCACATCGTTGCTGATTTCACTCGAAGATCCATGTCACGCTCATCGCGGGGCAACATTCTCGGCCGGGAAGCGCCCCAGCGTACGCTTTTCGTGCAAGCCGTTGGATCGCCAGTTGGTCAACCGCACGATCGCCCGATTGGCAACCTCGGCGTCAAGCATGCCGCGCGACGGCGAGAGCCGATAAGGAAACTGGACGAGACTCAGCCAAAATGAAACGGTTGTCCGGTGGACGTCAAGGCGGGTTGGATGAAGTGGACATGTGCGTTCACGCCCGTCCGCACCTGCGTCCCCTCACGGCCCCAACGTCCCCACCGGGATCACGCCGGCCCGTCCCTTCGGCGCCGCGCCGTATCCGTTGGGGACGACGACGGCCAGGGCCGCGGGTTCGCCGTAGGCGCTGCTGGCCCTCATCCGGCTTGCGACCTTTTCGAGGTTGGCCATGCCCTCCTTGATCCGGCGCTCGCCCAGCTTGACCTCGAACGCCGCCCACCGGCCGTTCGCGTCTTCCACGATGGCGTCCACCTCCAGGCCGTCCTTTTCCCGGTAGTGGAACACGTGGGCGTCGGCCGCCTGGGCGTAGACCCGGAGGTCTCGAATCACCAAGGACTCGAACAGCAGGCCGAACGCTTCGGGGTCGCCGAGCAAGCGGGAAGGCGTGGCGCGCAACGCGGCCGCGGCCAGGGACGGGTCCGCGAAGTGCCGGACGGGCGTGGTGCGCAGGGTCGTGCGGGAACGCAGATGCGGCGACCAGGCCGGTTGGTCCTCCACGATCATGAGGCGCTCCAGCGTCTCCAGGTATTCGGCGGCGGTGCTGGCCTTGAAGGCAGCTCCCGCCCCGCGAACGTCTCTGGCGAGCGTCGCGACGGTGGCGGGCGTGGCGACGTTGCGGGCCAGCGACTGAAGCAGCCGTCCGACCTTGACGGGGTCCCTTCGCTTGCCGCCTGCTTGCCGAACGTCGGCGCGTTGAATCTCCGACAAGTAGTCCCGGTTGGCTCTCGCGGCTTGCTCGGGGCTGCGGCCCATGTTCCCCGGCCAGCCCCCGGCGCACGTGAGCTCCGCGAGGCGCCGAAGGGCGAGGTTGGACTGCGCCGACCGCTGGGGTTCTCCCGCCAGCAGGCCCGCCAGCGACATCTCTCCGGTGGACTCGCCCGTCTCGAAGAGCGACATCGGCCGCATTCGCAGTCGAGTCAGCCGGCCCGCGCCGGTGTGGCGGGCGACGTCGTCGGCCGGCACGGCCGAACCGGTGAGGACGAACTGGCCCGGGACGCCCCGCCGGTCCACGGCCTTGCGGATGTGGTTCCAGATGGTCGGCGTGGTCTGCCACTCGTCGACGAGGCGGGGCGTGTCGCCTTCGAGCACGGCCGCCGGATCGATGTCGACCATCTTCCGCGCGGACGCATCCACGTCCAGAAACACCGCGCTGGCCGCGACCGTCTCGGCGGTTGCGGTCTTGCCGCAGGCCTTGGGGCCTTCGATGACGACCGCGCCCGTGGCCGAAAGCCGCTCGGCCAGCTCCGCGTCGACGATCCGGGAAACATACTTCATGACGCGGAACGAGTAGCCTCCCGGGCGGGCTCCGGCAAGATGCGATGAGATTCCAGGGGAAGGTTCGGCGACGATTCAGGGGAAGATTCGGCGAACGGTCAGGGGAAGATTTGGCGACGATTCAGGGGAAGGTTCGGCGAACGATCTGGAAACGATTCGGCGCCGCGTCATTGGTTCTGGACCGGGCAGGGAACGGCGGCCCGGGCGTCGGTTCCCGGGCTGTTCTAGGCTGGCCCAGCCTAGTCGTCCCCTTCCTTCGGCTCCGAGCCGTCCGGCCGGAGGCGTTCCCTGACCTCGTCGGCCGCCGCTTCGACGAGGCGGGCGACTCGGGCCGCCATCTCGGTGACGCCCCCGGCGAAGCTGTCCGTCCACCCGGCTTCGTCCGCCTTCCTGGCCAAGTGCGCCACGGTCAGGCCGGCCAGCAGGCTTGCGATCAGCGCGAGCGACGCGGGGCCGCCGGCCGCCGCGACCACGGGCACGACGGCTATGGGGACGGCGGTTCCGGCGGCGCCCTCCGCCAACCCCTTGACGGATTCTTGGTAGTCCCCGGTCTTCCTGGCTTCCGTGAAGGCCTTCGCCGCCGCGGCCACGAAGACGACGGCGAGGATCGGATTGCGCCCGTGGACGGCGGCCAGCGCCGTGTTGCCGACGATGCGGGCGAAGTCGCGCGTCTCGCCGCCCGACCACCGAAACACGAGCGCGGCGCTGCCGAGCAGCCCGGCCAGGATGTCGGCCGCGTCGTACGTCGCCAAGTCCGCGAACCACTTCTTGGGCATGCCGAACTGCGTCTTGAGCGCGTCCGCTATCCGATGGTACGTGTCGGGGTCCCAGGTGAAGAACGGGAGGCCGGCGGGCGTGACGCCGTCGCGAAAGAGGCCCAGCATCATTCCGACGGCCCGATGGACGACGCCGTCTTCGCCCGGAGCGTCCTTGGCGGCCTTGAACGCGCCCAGCAACGTGTGGCCTCCGTCGAACAAGCGGTGCAGGCCGCCCCCGACGCCGGTCTCCAGGTAGCTGGCGTCCATCGCCTTGTCGTAGATGGTCGGAGGGCCCTTGGCCAGCTGGCTCAGCCACTGGTTCATGTTGTCGGCCAAGCCCGTGGCCAGAAGGCCTTGCCCGGCGTCGTGCACTCCCTTGACCGCGTTCGACGCGGCCTTGGCCGTCAGGCGCGGCAGCGGCGAGGCCCAGCCGTACGCCCGCGCCGCGGCCTCGGTGCTCCGGCGAGACGCGCCCCCGACGGCATGGGCCACCGCCGACGCGGCTGCCTTCGTGGTGTCGGCCGACGCGGCAACGAACTTGCCGAACGGCCCGCGGCCTCGCGCCGCCTCGCCGGGCCCGGCTTCTTCCGCCCGCAGCCGCGAGAGGGCCAGCACCACGTCGATCGTCGGCGTGGGGACGCCCGCCAGCTGGCCCAGTTCCTGCACCGCCGTGCCCACGGCGTCGAGCTCCAAGGGACGTCCCGCCATCAGGTCCTGGAGCATCGAGGTGCGGTGAGCGCCGACCGCGGCCGTTCCGTCGATCCGCTTCTCGAGGCCGATGCGAAAGCGGACGCCCAACGCCTCGCCGACGGCCTGGGCCTCGGTCATCATGGCCCGGGCCACGGCGCGCGTGCCGGGATCGCTGGCGATGCGGTCCAGCGTGGCCCGCGTCAGCGCGCTGATGGGGTTGAAGGCGGCGTTGCCCCACAGCTTGACCCAGATCTCGTTGCGGATGGGACGCACGCGCGTCCGAAATCCGGCCTCGGCCAGGATCGCGCGCAGGGTCTCGACCCGCTGGGTCCGCTCGCCGGAGGGCTCGCCGACGACCAGGCGGTCCTCGGACCGGTGGCGGACGACGCCCGGCGCCACGATCTCGGTGGCCGGATAGACGACGCACCCCACCGCCCGCTCCGGCCCGATGCCGTTCCACTGCTTTCCGCCGGGGTCCACGCTCTCGAGCCGGCGCCCTTCGAAGGCGCAGCCGGACCGATGGAAGTACCACCAGGGGATGCCGTTCTGGGCCGTGACGACGGTCGTGCCCGGCCCGAGCAACGGCTGCATCGCGTCGACGGCGCCGGGGCCGGAGTGCGCCTTCAGCGTCACGATCACGTAGTCCTGGACGCCGGCTTCGGCGGAATCGTCGGTGCACCGCGGCTTGGCCGCCAGCTTGCGGTTCTCGGCCAGCACGGTGACGCCGTTCTTCCGCATCGCCTCCAAGTGCGGCCCGCGGCCGATCAGCGTCGTGTCCGCGCCCGATCGCGCCAAGTGCAGCCCGAGGTACGCGCCCGTGGCGCCCGCGCCGAAGACGGCGATCTTCATCCGGAGCGCGCCGGGCCGTGGGGCGGACCGCCTCTCGTCGCCGGCGCTCCGTCGCGATGCGCAACCCGGCCTCCGTCCGTCCCTCGCGCCGGGACAAGTCCCAGCCGTTCCGCCAGCGCGTCGCGCCGCACCTTGCCCGTCGGGCCCTTGGGGAGTTCGTCCACGACGACAAGAATGCGCGGGACCTTGAACGCGGCAAGGCGCTCGCCCGCGAACGCCCGGATGCTCGTCGGGAAGCTCGAAGAGCTCTGCGCACTTAGCTCGCTCGCGAACGCCCGGATGCTCGAGACGGCCTCGTCGCCGACCCCCGGGGCTTGCGGGCCGGGCGCCACCGAAGCGCGGCCGCCGGACGCCGCGCTCCCTTCGGTCCTTCTCGCGCCGCCGTCTCCCGGCGCGACGCGTTCCCTCTCCCGCAGCACGACCGCCGCGGCCACTTCCTCTCCCAGCTTGGCGTGCGGCAAGCCGAACGTCGCCGCCTCCAGCACGGCGGGATGCTCGGCCAGGACGTCGTCCACTTCGCGGGGCGACACCTTCTCGCCTCCCCGGTTGATGATCTCCTTGATGCGACCGGTCACCGTGAGCCACCCGTCTTCGTCGCGGAAGCCTTGGTCGCCCGTGCGGAACCAGCCGCCGGCGAACGCCGCCTGGTTGGCGTCTCCGCCCTCGTAGCCGGGAGCGACGTTGGGTCCCCGGACCACGATCTCGCCCGTCTCGCCCGGGCCCAGATGCGTCCCCCGTTCGTCCACCACCGACAGCTCGGGACCGGCGGCGGGACCGACCGAGCCGGGCTTGCGGCGGCCGGGCGGCAGCGGCGTGCTCGTCATCTGGTGCGCCGCCTCGGTCATGGCGTAGGACTCCACGACGGGGGCCGAGAACGTCTCTTCCAGCTCGCGGGCGACGGCCGCGGGCAAGGGGGCCGACGAGGACCGGACGAAGCGCAGGCGCGCACGGGCCACGGTCCGGCGGTTTCGGGGCGCCCGGGCCAGGATGGCTTGGTGCATGGACGGAACCGCCGAGTACCAAGTCGGGACCCAGGCGTCCATCCAGCGGAAGAAGCGGAGCGCGTCGAAGCCGGGCGCGCAGAAGACGCTGCCTCCCGCCGCCAAGGAGGCCAGCAGGCAGGCGACGAGGCCGTGCACGTGGAACAGCGGCATCACGTTCAGACAACGGTCGACGGGTCCGAGCCGCAGGGAGTCGCGGACGTGCCGGGCGGAGGCGGACACGTTGCGGTGGAGCAGGGGGACGAGCTTGGGCTGGGAGGTGGTGCCGGACGTGTGCAGGAGGAGGGCCGCGTCGTCCGGCTGGGGCATGTCGGCCGGGGCCAAGCCGCCTGGGCGGGGCCAGGAGCCTGGCGGGCCGGTCGGCGGCGCCATGCCGCGCAGCCGCCGTCCCTTGCCGTCGCTTCCTTCGGTCCTTCCGGCCGAAGTGCCCAAGAGCCGGAACATCCCCGCCGGACGATCCTCTCGCGCGCGGATCTCCAGCACGCGCACCCCCAGCGAATCGGCGGCCTCCCTCGCGGGGGACGGGTCGCCCTCCATGAGCAGGACCGCCGCCGCCCCCAGGTCCTCGAGAAAGAAGAGAAACTCGCTTCGCGTGCAGGCCGGGTTCAGCGGCGCGGCGGCCGCCGCCGAAGCGACCGACAGAAACCCCGCCGCGGCCTCCGCTCCGCCGGGCAGCACGAGGGCCACGCGGTCGTTCCGTCCGATGCCTTCCGCGCGCAGTTCCTCAACCGTCCGCGCCACGTGCCGGCGCAGGTCGGCGTAGGTCGCGGGCGGGCGCTCCGGAGCGGCAAGCGCAACGCTGGAGTCCACTCCGACGCCGAGAAGGTCGCCGATGGTCCACGCGGCGGGCGCCGTCGCGGTGGTGGTAGGGCGCGGCGCCGGATGGTCCTTGGGACTCGTGGATGGGCTGGGCATGGGGACAGAATCGCATGAATCCCGTCTTGCCCCAACCCCTCCCGTCCCGGGAGAAGGGAGGGCGGGCTGTCGCTTGCGCTCCGAGCCGTCGTGGGGCGAAGCGGCGAGCGGGACGCAGGCGCTGTGGCGCGGCATGCCTTGCAACCCCCCTTGCGGCCGGTCATCTTCACTTGACCGCCCGGGTTCCTCCGTCAAGGAGCCCAACAAGCGACCCCCGAGCCGGACCCCGGTCGGGCGACGGCAAGGCGTCCGCTGTTCTGCTGGGGGCGTTCGAGGTTGGGTCCGTCGGTCGGCCCCAGTTCCCTCGAAAGAAGAGACGCGACCGGCCACGGGGAAGCGTTGGAACGGCGCCGCGGCTGAGGCAAGAGGGCTTGCGCAACGACAGGGTTCGGTTCCATGGCGAAGATGGAGGGGATCAGGGTCGCAAACTACCGAGTGCTCCGGGACGTCACTCTCGGCAAGCTGTGGAACGCCCGAAAAGTTGAACCGCTCACGCCGCTGACGACCGTCGTCGGGAAGAACGGGGTCGGCAAGAGTTCGCTGTTCGATGCTTTCGGATTTCTGGCGGATTGCCTGAAGCTCGGCGTCGAAGAAGCCTGTGACGCCCGAGGCCGCGGCGGCTTCCACCGGATCAGGTCGCAAGGGGCCAAGGGACCGATGGAATTTGAGATCTACTACCGGCAGCACTCGAGAACCCGGCCCATCACATACGAGCTTGCCATCGACGTCGACCGGCGCCGTCGTCCTTATGTTGCCCGCGAGCGTCTCCGGCAACGGCGCAATGGCCAGAAGCACGGTCCGCCGTTTTCGTTTTTGGTGATGCAAGGCGGCACGGGCCTTGCTTGGAAGGGGAAGGCGGCCGGGACCGCCCTGCGGGGGTTCGATCTGGACGAGATCCTGGGCGGGACGGCGCACGCCGCCGCGAACGAAGCCGAAGAAGGCGCGACGAGGGAAATAGTCTCGCTTGAAGACAAGAGACGGCTGGGGATCGCAACCCTCGGCGCGCTGACCGACCATCCTCGGATATCATCGTTTCGCAAGTTCGTCGAAGGCTGGCATCTGAGCTGTTTCGCGCCCGATGCGGCCCGGAGCTTGCCGTTGGCGGGCCCGCAAAGGCGCTTGAGCGTCGACGGCGACAACCTTGGCAACGTGGTGCAGTTCATGGAAAGCCGGCATCCAGGTCGCCTCAAGGACATTCTTCGGCGCCTTGCCGGCAGGGTGCCCGGAATCGAACACATCGACACGCATCGCAGCCCGGACGGACGCTTGCTGCTTCGGTTCAACGACAGCGGGTTCAAGGAGCCGTTCTATGCGCAGCAGGTGTCCGACGGCACGCTGAAGTTGTTCGCTTACCTTCTGATGCTGGAAGACCCTTCGCCGCCGCCGCTAATTTGCGTCGAGGAACCGGAAAACGGTCTGTATCACAAGCTTCTGAAGATTCTCGCTCGGGAACTCCGCGATCATGCGGCCAGAGAGAGGAAGGCGTCGCAGGTGTTCGTCACTACTTACCATCCCCACTTCGTCGACGCGCTCAGCCCGGAGGAAACATGGATACTCGAGAAGATCGACGGGTTCGCAACCATTCGTCGAGCGATCGACGATCACGTCGTTCAGGCGATGGTGAACGAGGGCCTTCCCCTCGGCGGTCTCTGGTACAGCGACTATCTGGATTGAGCGATTCCGGCGATGCATTTTGAGGTGTTGGCCGACGACCAGTCGGGTCAGCCGGGCCCGCCCCCTCCCAGCGCCACGCTCCCGCCCACGTAGACGCCTCGGCCGGGCGCCGGGAAGCCCCGGACTTCTTCGTACTGGCGGTCCAGAAGGTTCTCGGCGCGGATCGTCAGGTAGGCGGCGCGAGCGTCGTCGGTCCCGGCCAGCCGCACCTTGACCGCCAAGTCGACCGCCGAGTAGGCGGGGAGCACGACCGGCGTGGCGGGCCAAGTCGAGAAGTCGCGGTCCTCGCGTTCGCCCACCCAGCGGATGGCCAGGTCCACCGCGGCGCGAGGTCCGGCCGAGACGGCCGCGCTCGCCGAGAACGAATGCTCCGGGCGGCGGATCAGAGGCTGGCCGTCGACGAAGACGGCTCCAGGACCCTCGTGGAAGCCCGCGTCCTGCACCTCCGTGTCCAGCCAGGCGTAAGACGCGCTCGTCCGCACGCCGCCGAAGCGCGCCGCCGCCTCGGCCTCCAGTCCCCGGCTGCGCGCCCGGGCCACGTTGTGGAAGTTCGCGCCCCCCTCCGCAGGCGGGGAGAAGGTGTACTGGATCAGGTCGCGGAAGTTCTGGAAGAACGCGGTCAGCGACGCCGAGCCCCAGTCGCCGGCCTTCTGGTCCACGCCGGCCTCGACGCTGGTGGACCGCTCGGGCCGGAGCCCGGGATTGCCGATGGCGAAGGCCGAGCCGAACGTCTCGGCGAACGCCGGCTCCTTGACGCCCGCGCCGGCCGCTGCGCGCAGCCGCGTTCCTGTCCGCGCGAGCCGCAGCACGGCGCCCGTTCGCCACGTGGCCGCGGTTCCGTAGCGCTCGTTGTCCTCCAAGCGCGCGCTCCCGTCGAGCGCCAAGCCGCCGAACGCGCCGTTGGCCTGCACGTAGGCGGCGCGGTTCCAGCGCTCGTTCTCCGTCTTTTGCCCGCTGGGCCCGTATTGGGACAGGGACCGCGAAAGGCTTCGCACGGCCTGCTGCTCCAGCTCCGCCCCGACCGCCAGCGCCGTCCCGTCGGCCGGTCGCCACACGGCCCGCGCGTCCGCGGTCGCCCGCCGGCCGTCGGCGAGGCTCTCCGAGCCGAAGAATCCGAGCGTGTCGGCCGGACCGTCGGGCGCGTCGTCGTTGCCCGAGTCCCAGTCGTGGAGCGCCAGCGCGAGACGGGTTTCCCAGGCGTCGCCCCATCGCCGGCCCGCGTCCAGCGTCGCGGCCGTGGCGTCGCCGAACGTGTAGGCGTTGCGGTCGACGAGCGCGCCGGACCCGTCGGTGGGGTAGTGGAACCGCCGCGCGTCGTGGCGCACCGAGAGCACGACCTCTGTGCGAGACGCGGGCAGCAGGTGCACCCGTCCGCTCGCGGTGGTCGTGCGGTGGGCGTTGTTGTAGGGCAGGACGCCGTCCGTGCCGGAGCGGCCCAGCGAGAACGCATAGGAGACGGGGCCCGTCGCGCCCGAGGCGCCGCCCGTCCACCGCCGGCTGCCGAAGCTTCCGGCGCGAAACGACACGTCGGCCGAGGGCGCGCCGCGGCCGCGCCGGGTCAGGATGTGGACGATGCCGGCCACGGCGTCCGAGCCGTAGAGGGCCGAGCCCGGACCGCGCACGATCTCGATGCGCTCGACGTTGTCCACGGTCATGGCCCCGAAGTCGAAGCGTCCGCCCGGCTCGTTCATGCGCACCCCGTCCACCAGCACCTGCACGTGGTCGCTTTCTGCGCCCCGGAGGAACGCCGACGTGACCGCGCCGAACGATCCGGCCCGGGTGATGGCGAGTCCTCCCGCCTGCCGCAGCGCGTCGGCCACGTAGACGACCCCTGCGCGTTCCAAGTCCTCGCCCTCGATGACGGTGACGTGCGAAGCGACGGTCCACGCGGGCGTCGCCCGGCGGTGGGCGGTGACCACGACGCCTTCCAGCGGAATGGGCTGCTGCGCGGCGAGCGCCGCTTGGGGACGGGGCGCAAGCTCCGAGGCCAGAACGGACGCAAGCAGAAAGGCCCGGATTGCGACGCCGCGGATCGGCGCCTGGGCGAGAACGGGAATGCGGCGGGCATGTCTCACGGCGGGTCTCCTTCTCCGCTGCGAGGAAGGACCCGTCCGGACGCGCCCGGATCGCCGGTGCCCTCGCCTCCCCGCGGAGGTGTGGAAGTGGGCGCCGAGGGAGCACGTCTCCTGGCTCCGAGGCCGTCCGGCTCGCCTTCCCGGGACTGGCGTTCAGTCCCAGTGGCAACAGCGTGAGCCGACGTTCCGGGGAATCGTCCCGGACCTCGTCACAGTGGCGGGGCCGCGCCGGCTTCGCACCGGCTTCCGTGAGCCCCATCGGCCAATTCGATTGTGGCGAGAACGATACGTCCGGGGACGCGCGGCGTCAAGCCCACGGCAGGACTCCGGACGACGCAGGACGGTCGACGTCGCGTCGAGGGCCGAGAGGCTGGCTCAGCTCTCGGCAGAGCCCGCCGCGGGACCTCCGGCTTGCCGTCGATGCACGTGTCCCAGCGGTCGAGAGGCGGCTCGGCTCTCGGCAGATGCCGCTTGGTCGTCGGCCCGGATCGTCGTCCCGGACCGCCGGCTGCTCGAAGCCCGCTCAGCTCTCGGGCAGAGCCAGCGCCACGAGTTCTCCGGGATGGCCCCGCGCTCCCACGGCGACCACCACGAACTGCCGGCCCCGGTGCATGTACGTCATGGGCAGGCCGGTCTGGTTGGCCGGGAGCTCGATCTCGGCCAAGATCCGCCCCGTCGCCTTGTCGTGCGCGCGCAGCATCCGGCCGCCCGAGCCCCGCGGCGCGTACATCCCGCCGCCCTCGCCGGCAAACAGCAGCGTCTTGGTCGCGAGGAGCCCGCCCCGGTCCATGCGGCCCGTCCTTCCGACGTCGATTCCTGCCAGCGCGGGATGGTTCTTCACGTGCTCGGGCGCGTCGCCGTTGGGTACCTGCCACGCGATCCGGCCCTCGTTCAGGTCGAGCGCCGTGATCCGGCCCCAGGGCGGCTTGAAGAGGGGAAGACCCTGCGGCCCGCCGTCGCCCCGCAACCGGAGTCCGCCGCCGCGCACGTAGTTCATGCTCGAGACGTCCGGGTCGTGAACCAGCGAGATGACGCTCGGGGCCGTGGCCGACTGAACGAAGAGGTAGCCGGTCTCCGGGTCCAAGGCGCCCCCCGGCCAGTTGGCGCCGCCCAGCGACCCCGGGACCATGAGCGTCCCCTGCGCGCCCCCTTCAACGGCCACGGACGGCGGCGTGTAGAGCGGCCCCCAGCGCAGGCGCGACAGGATCGCCTCGGCCTCGGCCCGGAGCGCGGGCGTGAAGTCGATCAGATCGTTCGGATCCACGCCCTGCCGGTCGAAGGGGGGCGGCTTGGACGGAAAGGGCTGCGTGGGCGCGGTGCGTTCGCCCGGCACGTCGGACTGCGGCGCCGGACGCTCCTCGATCGGCCAGACCGGCTCGCCGGTGCGCCGGTCGAACACGAACGTGAACGTCTGCTTCGTCAGCTGGGCGACGGCCGGCACGCGTCTGCCGTCCACGAGCAGGTCCGCCAGCACCGGCGCCGCGGGCAAGTCGTAGTCCCAGATGCCGTGGTGCACGGTCTGGAAGTGCCATCTCCGCTCGCCCGTGGCCGCGTCCAGGGCCACCAGGCTCTGCGAGAAGAGATTGTCGCCGGGACGGTGGCCGCCGTAGTAGTCGCCCGTGGCCGCCTCGACGGGCACGTACACCAAGCCCAAGGCGGTGTCGGCGCTGAGCGCGGTCCAGGCCGCCGTGTTGCCGGTGTAGCTCCACGACTCGTCCTCCCACGTGTCGTTTCCGAACTCGCCGGGCTCCGGAATGGTGCGAAACGTCCACAGGCGCCGGCCGGTCGCCGCGTCGTAGCCTCGCACGTGTCCCGGCGGCATCTCGGGCGACGGGGGCGCCGCTCCGGACGGCAGCGCCGAGCCGACCACCACGACGTCCCCGGCCACGACGGGCGGGGAACTCGAACCGATCGGCGCGCGCTCCAGGTCGAGCGGACGGCCCAGGCCGCGCCGCAGGTCCACGACGCCGTCCTCGCCGAAGTCCGGCGCCGGGCGGCCGGTCGCCGCGTCCAGCGCCACGAGGCGGAAGCCGGGCGTCACGAAGAAGATCCGCGGACCGGTCTCCGGAGACTCCCAGTAGGCGACGCCTCTCCCGGAATTGCGTCTCGGCGCCGCGCGGTCCCCCTCGTCCAGGCGGTAGGTCCACAGCGTCTCGCCCGTGCCGGGATCGATGGCGACGACGGCGCGGCGGTACCCGGCCGTGGCGTAGAGCGTCGAGTCCGCCATCAGCGGCGTGGTCCGGTAGTTGAACTCGGGCGAGGGCCCGAAGTTGGCCGCCCGCCATCGCCAAGCGACTTCGAGCCGGGCCACGTTGCCCGGACCGATCTGATCGAGCGCCGAGTAGCGCGTGTTGGCGGCGTCGCCCCCGTAGTGCCGCCATTGGCTGTCCGTGGCGCCCTGCTGCGCCGAGGCGAACTGGGCCGGCGAGAGGAGAACGAAGAAGGCGCAAGCGAGACGCGCGGCGCGTGCCGGCGGGCGTCGGGTGGAGGGGATGGCGGGCATGGGTGGGTCCTGCGGCTGGGATTCCGTTGCGGGCGGGGCGGCCTGCCTCTGGCCGGGGAAGGCGCTCTCCGCCGCGCACGCCGCGCCTTGTCCATTGCGTCCAAGGGGCGGTAGGTTGCGTGTCCAAAGGTAGGCGGTCCGGCGTGCGCGGCGCGCCGTCGGCGAAGGCCG
This sequence comes from Longimicrobiales bacterium, assembly GCA_965242735.1. Lineage (GTDB taxonomy): Bacteria > Gemmatimonadota > Gemmatimonadetes > Longimicrobiales > Gaopeijiaceae. The sequence continues at coordinate 1,585,136 of OZ251497.1, forward strand.
GCCCATTTGCGGCGATGGGATCCTCGATGATTCAAAGGAGAGCAACGGAAATGAGATCGCAAGGCAAGGCCGTCCTCGTCGTCTTCGCCTCCCTGGTCGGCTGGGGCGTCCCCGTCGCCGAGTGCGACGCGGGCCAATCCCGGAGCACCGTCCATCCGACGCGCGAGAACATGCCGCGGCGGGACGCGCCGCGAATCGCGACGTCTCTGCCGTCCTCCGCGGCGCTCGACGACGAGGCGCGGGCCGCCTGGGAGCACATGAAGCAACGCATCCTGAATGCCCGCGCCGTGTTGGCGCTGGGGGCGGACGCGGAAGGCCCCGAGCTGTTCGGATCCATCATGGACGTGGCAGTGGACGGCCAAGGGAACATGTTCGTGTTCGACGTGCAGGGCCAGGAGGTTCACGTCTTCGACCGCGACGGCTCCTTCGTCCAGGTAGTCGGGGGCAGGGGCGACGGCCCGAGCGAGTTCCGGAGCGCCAACGGGGTCGAAGCATCGGCGGACGGGCGCCTTTTGGTCTCGGATCGCGGGAATCGCTTGAAGATTTTCGGGCGCGACGAACAGGGATGGAACTTGGCGGAGACCGTGGTATTTCCCGTGACGCCCGAGTCCATGTGTTTCGGAGATTCGGGCTTGTTCGTTTCCGGCTGGAACCGCGAAGACGAGACCTTGATTCATCGCGTGCCCCTTCCGCCCGACACTTCCCAGCGCAGCTTTGGCGCCGGCTACCGTGACGACGATTCGCTCGTTCGCCAGCAGCTGTCGGATGGAGTCGTCGGCTGCCTGGAGGGCGGCTCCGGAGTCGTCTTCGCGTTCCAGCTGTTTCCCATCGTCCGGGCCTTCGACGTCCATAGCAGGGAGATCGCGTGGGAATCGCTAATCGAGGACTTTCGCCAGATGAACGTTCGTTCGGAACGGGGACCGCCGGCGGCGGTAGCGACGTCCCGCAATTCCGAGCACGAGGTCGTGGGCAATGTCGTGGCATTTGGCGACGACTATGTTCTCCTGCAAACAGGCCTTGTTCTTCCTCAAGAGCGGAGAGTGGTCGTGCGCACGTACTTGGTGGATGCACAAACTGGTTTTGGCGGCCTTATGGCAGATGACCTGCCGCGCATCATGGCGCCCCACTCCGACCGCTATGTCGCCGTGTTCGAAGAGCCGTTTCCGAGGCTGGAGGTGCGTGCAATGGACACTGTCAACTAGAGATGTGGCGTCGCACGGGTAGAGCACGGCAGGGTTCGGCCGCCATCTACCGTCGTACCGGACCCGACGGAAAATGCTGACGGCGTACATCGCGTGCCTCGGAGTCGGAGGCGTCCTGCTCGTCCTGTCGCTGTTCGGCGACTTCCTCGAGGGGGACGCGGACTTGGCGGTCGACGCCGACGCGACGGCCGCGTCCGAAGCCGCGTCCGCCATCTTTTCCGTCCGCACGGTCATCTACGCCCTCTTCGGATTCGGCGCGGCCGGCACGGCTCTCCACGTCGTCTGGGACGGCGGCAGGCCCTTGGGCGCCGCGCTCGCCGCCGCCGGCACGGGACTCGTCTCGGGCGCGCTGGCCAGCGTCGTCTTCCGCTATCTCCGACGCACGGAGGCCGGCTTGATGGAAGGCGAGGAAGCGTTCGTCGGCACGGCCGGCCGGGTGGCGCTCGAGATCGGTCCGGACAGCCCCGGCCTCGTGAGGCTGCGCAGGGGAGACCGGCGCATTCGCGTCCGCGCCCGCTTGGCTGCCGCCGCGGTCGGCGAGACGTTGGCGGAGGGCCGGGAAGTGGTCGTGGTGGAGATGAAGGACGGCGTCGCCGCGGTGACCGCCGTCAACGCGAAGTTGCTGGAGGACTGACCAGAGAGACAACGGGAACGCCGCGCCGCCGCAGGCGACCGGGACCGGCGAGCCGCGCCGTCTGCGCGCCCTCGCCCGAAGCCCTCCAGATCGCAACGGCCCTCGGCGCCCACCACAACGAAAGGATCAAGAAAAAATGGAATCCGCGCTGCTGGAATCCGCACTGCTGCCGGGACTCGCAATCGCGGGAATCGTCGTCTTCGTCGCGCTGGTGTTGATCGCGACCGTCCGCAGGCTCATCGTCATCGTGCCGCCCAACCGGGCCGCCGTCCTGACTGGGCGCAAGCGCGCGCTCACCGACGGCCAGACGGTGGGCTACCGCTCGATCACGGGAGGGCGCACCTTCCGCGTTCCCATCATCGAGACCGTGCAGAACGTCAACCTCGAGACCATCCCCATCGAGGTGTCGGTGAGCAACGCGTTCTCGAAGGGCAACATCCCGCTCAACGTCGAGGCGATTGCCAACGTCAAGGTGGCGTCGGAGCCGGAGTGGGTCTTCAACAACGCGGTCGAACGCCTGCTGGGGAAGACGGAAGACGAAGTGCGCACGCTGGCCCAGGACACCCTCACCGGCAACTTGCGCGGCGTGCTGGCGACGATGACGCCCGAGGCGGTCAACGAAGACCGTCTGGGCTTCGCCAAGGCGCTCTCGGAGGACGCGGGCGAGGACTTGGCTTCTCTGGGTTTCCACCTGGACGTGCTCAAGATTCAGAACGTCAGCGACGAGCGGGGCTACCTGGAGGCGATTGGCCGGGAGAAGGCGGCCGAGGCCATTCGCCAGGCCGAGATCGCCGAGGCCAGGGCGGAGGCCGACACGCGCGAAGCCAGGGCCGAGGCGCGCCGGCGGGCCGAGGTCATCGAGGCCGGGGCGTCGATCAAGGTGGCGGAGGCGCAGAACGAGCTGCGGGTCCGCCAGGCGGAGCTGGACCAGGAAGGCGTCACGGCCGAGAAGATCGCGGGCGTGCGCGCCCGGGAGGCCGAGGTCGAAGCGGAGAAGGTCTTGGAGGCGAAGCGGGTCGAGCGCGAGGCGCAGCGGCTGCGCGCCGACGTCGTCGAACCGGCGAAGGCGGAGCAGGTGGCCGCCGTCGCCCGCGCCGAGGCCGAGGCGGCGCCGATTCTCGCGCGAGGCAAGGCGCAGGTCGAGGTGCTGCGCCGGCTCTACGCCGAGGTCAGCGCGGGCGGCGACGCGGCGTTCGCCGTCTTCGTGGCGGAGAAGCTCCCGGAGCTCCTCGGGATGGTGGTCGAGGCGGTGAAGGGCGTCGACATCGACCGCGTGGTGGTGATGGACGGCGGCGACGGCGGCGGCGTGTCCAACGCGCTCAACCAGCGCGTCAAGGGGGCGTACGGGACGCTGGAAGGATTGGCAGCGGCGCTGGGTCTCGACCTCGAGCAGGTGCTGCGGCGAGCGGCGGCCGGGCCCGCAGGGGAAACGAAGGAGCTCCCGGCGGAGTCGTCGGCCGGCTGACCCTCCCGCGCCGGCCTCCTCTCTCGGTACGGCGCCGAAGCCGCCCCGTTACGGCCGTGTGACAACCGGCGCCCATTGTTGAGGGTTGGCCGTTCGTCGCAAGTTGTGGTCCGTCGCGTCCTTCGTCCGAAGGCCGCGCGCGCTGGACCCGCCGTCCCATCAAGAACCCAGGGAGTTTCAGCCGAATGAGAAAGAGTCCAGCCCGCCTGCGAGCGGTTGCCGTCGGCCTGCTGCTGCTCGGATGCGGGGGCGCGGACCGTCCCCAGCGCGCCGTCATCCAGAACAAGGGCTCCGACACGCTCCTCAACGTGGCCCAGGCGTGGGCCGAGGCGTACAGCGGCGTGGACGCGGGCGTCCTGATCGCGGTGACCGGCGGCGGCTCGGGCACGGGCATCTCGGCCATGATCAACGGAACGGTGGACATCGCCAATTCGTCCCGCAAGATGCGCGAACGGGAACTCGCCGCCGCGCGCGAGAACGGCATCGAGCCGATCGAGTTCGTCGTCGGCTACGACGCGCTGGCGATCTTCCTGCACGAGGACAACCCCGTCGAAGCCCTGACGCTCGGCCAGATCAAGGACGTCTACGGCGAAGGCGGCGCGGTCGGCCGCTGGGCCGACCTGGGCGTTTCCGTGCCCGGGTGCGGCTCGGACGAGGTCGTGCGCGTCAGCCGCCAGAACAACTCCGGCACCTACGTCTACTTCAAGGAGGCCGTGCTCGGCGACGACGTGGAGTTCCGGTTGGGATCGCGCGACATGCACGGCTCGAAGGACGTGGTCGACCTGGTCGAGAACACGCCGTGCGCGATCGGCTACAGCGGCTTGGCCTACGCCACCGAGCACGTGCGCATCCCCTGCGTGGCCGAAGAGGAAGGCGCCGCTTGCGTGACGCCCACCACCGAGACCGCGGTGCGGGGCAGCTATCCCATCGCGCGTCCGCTCTTCATGTACACCGCGGGACATCCGAGGGGACCGGTGGAGACCTACATGAACTGGATTCTGTCGGACGAGGGCCAGTGCGTGATCCTCGAGCGGGGCTACGCGCCGGTCCGGGAGCCGAGGTGCGGCTGAACTGCGATCCCGCGCGGACCGCCTCCGAGCCTCCCGGCGCCCAGGCCGCGCCACGCTGACTTCCGACGAAATGGACGCCCCCCAGGACGGGCCCGGTCGGCCGGGACCCTTCGCCCGCGCGGGGGCCGCCCACCCGGCGACTCCGTCCCGCAGCGGCCCGGCGCCCCGGGCCATGGATCGTCGCGACTTCGCTTGGTACTCGGACCGCGCCGCCCAGGTCCTGATCTTCGTCGGGGGACTGTCGGCGATCGTCTTCGTCGTCGGGATCTTCGTCTTCGTCACCAAGGAAGGACTGGGCTTCGTGTTCGGCCCGCTGCGGATCGGCGAATTCTTCGGATCGATCGCATGGCGGCCCACGTCCCCCAATCCGACCTACGGCGCGCTGGCCCTCTTCGTGGGGACGGCCAGCGTGACCGGCATCGCCATGCTCTTCTCGGTGCCGCTGTCGCTGGGGGCCGCCGTGTACATCGGCGAGTTCGCGAAGGGCCGGGTGCGCGAGACGCTGAAGATCCTCGTGGAGCTGCTCGCCGCGATTCCTTCGGTGGTGTGGGGGTTCGTGGGCTTGTCGATCTTCCACCCCCTGATCATCCAGATCTTCGACGTCCCTGTGGGGCTGAGCGCGCTCAACGCGGGCGTCATTCTGGGCCTCATGGCGGCGCCGATCATGACCACGATCGCGGAGGACGCGCTCAAGGCCGTCCCCGACGCCTACCGCGAAGCGGCCGAGGCTCTGGGCGCCACGCGCTGGGAAGTGATTCGCAAGGTCGTGGTTCCCGCCAGCCGCAACGGGCTGCTTGCCGCCGTGCTACTGGGCGTCGGACGCGGCTTCGGCGAGACGATGGCGGTGCTGATGGCCTCGGGACACGCGATCAACCTGCCGACGAGCCCCTTCGACTCGGTGCGCGCGCTCACCGCGACGATCGCCTCGGAGCTGGGCGACACCGCGTACGGATCGGATCACTACGGGTCGCTCTTCGCGCTCGGCATCGGGCTCTTCGCGGTGACCTTCGTCATCAACCTCGCCGCGGACGTCGTGGTGCGGGGCATCAGGAAGAAGTAGGAGAAGCCGGCCGTGTTCGAAGCGACCCGGCTCGACCGGCGGAGCCGTCGCGCCCAGACGCTCGCCAAGGCCGTCTTGTGCTTCACGACCGTCGTGCTGGTCGTCCCGGTGCTGCTCATTCTCGGGACGCTCCTCTGGCGCGGCGCCCCGGCGCTCTCGTGGGACTTCTTCTTCACGCCGCCCGCCAGCGACGGAGGCGGCGGAATCGCCCTCCCGCTGGTCGGCACGGTGTGGCTGGTCGCGGTGGCCTTGCTGGCTTCCGTGCCGGTGGGCGTGGCCGCCGCGCTGTACTTGAGCGAGTACGCGCCCGACAACATGCTGACGCGCGTCATCAACCTGGCGATCGTCAACTTGGCCGGCGTCCCCTCGATCGTGCATGCGCTCTTCGGGCTGGGCGCCTTCGTGCTCTTCTTCGGATTCGGGACGAGCATCCTGGCCGCCAGCCTCACCCTTGCGGTGATGACGCTGCCGGTGGTGATCGTCGCCGCGCGCGAATCGCTGCAGGCCGTGCCGCGCGCGTTTCGGGAGGCGTGCTGGAACATGGGGGCGACGCGCTGGCAGACGATCCGCAAGGTGGTCCTGCCCAACTCGGTGAGCGGCGTGCTGACGGGCGTGATCCTGGAGGTGTCCCGGACGGCGGGCGAGACGGCGCCCATCATGTTCACCGGCGCCGCGGCGTTCATGCTGTTCTACCCGGAGAGCGTCATGGACCAGACCATGGCGATGTCTCTGCACCTGTACGTGATCGCGACGCAGACGTCGGGCGTCCCCGAGGCGATGCCCTACGGCGTCGCGCTCTCGCTGGTGGCCATCGTGCTGTTCATGAACGCCGTCTCCATCGCGTTTCGCGTCTACTTGCGGGGGCTCAAGAAGTGGTAGCCGCCGCGAACGGCGCCCCCCGCGATCCGCCGCCCGCGGTCGAGGTGCGCGATCTGTCGATTTCCTATCGCGGCAAGCCGGCGCTCTCCGGGGCGAGCCTCGAGGTTCGCCGAAACGAGATCTTCGGCATCATCGGCCCCGCCAACAGCGGCAAGACCTCGTTCCTGCGCGCGCTGAACCGCATGGACGCCTTCACGCCCGGCATGGAGGTGCGCGGCGCCGTGCGCATCAACGGCAAGGACACGAAGGACTGGCGAAACCTGTACGCGCTTCGAAGCCGGATCGGGGTGGTCTTTCCGCTGCCTGTCGGGCTGCCGCTCAGCGTGTTCGACAACGTGGCGTTCGCGCCTCGCCTGCGGGGGATTCGCAAGAAGGCCGAGCTGGAGGAAGTGGTCGAGCGGTGCTTGGTGCGCGCCGCGCTGTGGGACGAGGTCAAGGACAGGCTGGACGCGCTGGGCAGCCTCTTGTCGGGAGGGCAGCAGCAGCGGCTGACCATCGCCCGCGCGCTGTCCCAGGACCCGGAGCTCCTCTTGCTGGACGAGTTCTCCATTGCCGTGGATCCCGTGACGACGATGCGCATCGAGGACGTGCTCCGAGAGCTTCGGTCCGAGCTCACCATCGTGCTGGTCACCAACTTGGTCCAGCAGGCGCGACGGCTGGCGGACCGAACCGCGTTCTTTCTGACGGGCGAGGTCGTGGAGGTCGGAGACACCGAGGACTTGTTCGCCGGCCGTGTCGCCGACGACCGCACGGCCGGCTACATCGAGGGCCGCTTTGGCTAGCGGCGGCGGGGGAGCCTCCGTGGGCCCGTCGCGGGGCGGCTCGGGCTTGGGACCGGGGGCCGCTGCCCCGGGCGACGCCGGCTCTCGTCTGGCCGTGGAGACGCGGCGCCTCAACCTCTGGTACGCCGACTTCCAGGCGCTCTTCGACGTCGATCTGCAGGTGAGGCGGGGCGCCGTGACTTCGATGATCGGCCCGTCGGGGTGCGGCAAGTCCACCGTGCTGCGCATCTGCAACCGCATCGCCGAGCGGCTCGGCTACGTGCGAACGACGGGGAGCGTCCTGATCCACGGTCACGACGTCTTCGCCGAGGGCGTGGAGGTCGCCCAGGTGCGAAAGCAGGTCGGCATGGTGTTTCAGCGCCCGAATCCGCTCCCCGTGTCGATTCGCGACAACGTGCTGTTCGGCTTCCGTCTCCACGAGGCCCGGGGCCGCCGGGTCGGCGCCGGCGAAGAAGAGGAAGTGCTGGAGACCGCGTTGCGGCGCGTCCTGCTGTGGGACGCCGTGAAGGATCGCTTGGACCGGTCGGCCACCGCGCTCTCCCTGGAAGAGCAGCAGAAGCTGTGCATTGCCCGCCTGCTCCCGGTCAAGCCGCGCGTCCTGCTGATGGACGAGCCGTGCTCCGCGCTCGATCCGGCGGGGACCGAAGCCGTCGAGGACATGATCGCGGAGCTCGCCGGCGACTACACCATCCTCGTCGTGACGCACAACTTGGCCCAGGCGCGGCGCGTCTCGAGCGAATGCGTGTTCATGCTGATGGGACGGATCGTGGAAGCCGGCCCCACCGAGGCGATCTTCGACGACCCCGCGCACAAGGAAACGGCCGACTACGTCGCCGGCCGCTACGGGTAGGCGAGGCCCCGGACCGGGCGCAGCGTCCCGGCGCGTCCTGGCCGGGTGCCGCCGCCGAAGAGTGATATCATGATATCACTTACGGAAAATCCGCCGTGTCGCGCGCGCTCGCGGCCCAGACCCGGAAGGCGCCGCGGTCCGCCACGATCTCGGACCGGGCGAAGGCGCGCGCCAGCAGGGAGGCCATGGGGCGGCGTTTCTGCGTCACCAGCAGCAGGCGGCCCCGGTTGCGCAAGAGGGCGGGCGCTTGCAGCACGAGGGCCTCCAACGCCGCCGTGCTCTCTTCTCGCTCCTGGCGCAGGGGCGGATTGGAGACGATGAGGTCGTAGGGACCGCGGGCCTCGCCCGGTCCGTCTCCCAGGATGACGCGCGCGCCCGGCACGTTGCGCCGCGCGGCGGCCAAGGCCACGGCGTCGCGGTCCAGCAGGTCGGCTTGGACGCCGGGCGCGGCGCGCTCCAGGGCGGCGGCCGCGAGCACGCCTGCGCCCGCGCCGTAGTCGAGCAGCCGGCCGCCCTCGGCCAGCCTCGGCAGGTGTTCGGCGAGCAGAGCCGTGCCTGCGTCCAACCGGCCGTACGCGAACACCCCGGGATAGTGCCGCCACGGCCGCGGACCCGAGCCCCAGTCCATCGGCGCGTCGGCCGCCCAGGCCTTCAGGCCGTCTTGGCGCGGCGGAGGCGCCAGCCTTCGGGCCGAGAGCGTCCGGCAACGGCGCTTGGCCAATTCGACGCGCGGCGCGTCGGTGCCGGGCGGAAAGCGCTTGGCCGCCGAGCGAATGCCTTCGCGCGCGGCGCCGTAGAGGAAGATCCGTGCCCCGTCCGGCACGCGAGCCGCGGCGGCGTGCAACAGCATCTCGGCCTCCAGGCCGGACCGCGGCATGCGCACCCAAGCCGCGCCGAAGCGGCCCTGCGGGGGCCACGGAGAGCACGGCTGGCCCGCCGTCGCGAAGCGGCTCCAGCGGACGACGGCGTTCCCTTGCGCGCGCAATGCCGCGCTCAAATGGTCGGCCGGGTCGTTCAGGACCAGGGCCGGGGCCTCCGCGCCGGTGCCGAGCTGTCCCGAGCGAACGAGCATCGCGGCCACGCGCGAGGCGTCCTCGGCGGCTGTCATTCCCTTGCTGTGTCGAACAGCGCCCCCAACACGGTTCCCGACAGATCCCCCGGCAGCTCGACCTTGTACGTCGTCTTGAAGACGTGAGCGGCCGGCCCGCGCACGGCCGCCAGAACCGCCGGGCTCGCCGGACTCGCCATGCCCGCGTGCAGCAGCCGCAACGGACCCGCCGCCCGGATCTTGGGCGTCGCCCGCCAGAGCCGCCGGAACTCCTCGTCTTCCTCCAGCAGCTTGCGGAACAGGTAGCACACCCAGAAGTAGACGCCCAGCTTGGGATGCGGCAGGGTCGGGACGGCGAGCCTCCCGTAGGGACGGCCCCACGCCCTTCCGGCCCCGTGCCGAAACCGCAGGATCGTGCACCGCGTGCCGATGCGTTCAAGCGCATGGCGCAGCTTGGACCGGACGCCCCGCGCCGCGGCAGGCCTTCGGGCCGCTCGCCGGAGGGTCGCTTCGAGGAGGCGCTGCGCTTCGTCGTGCCACCTGCGAGCGACGTAGTTGCCGGATGCTGCCGCCAGGAACCAGGTGTCCAGAGGTCGATCCGCCGTCGGCTGGTCGTACGCGAAGAAGCCGCTCGGCCGCGCCGCCGAATCGATCCAGTCGTCCAGCGGCCGCGCACACCACAACGTCGCGTCCGCCCACACGCCGCCGTGGCGGGCAAGCAATGCAAGGCGCAACAGGTCCGAACGGGCCGGGAGCGCGGGCTCGGCCTCTTGCTGGACAACCGGAGACAGCAAGTCCGCCGCAACTTCGCTGGCGCCGTCCAGCAGCTCGATGTCCCAGTCCGGATTGCGCGACCGCCAAGTGTCCGCGCAGCGTCGCGCGACGGCGGGCGCGGCGCTCCAGCCCTGGTGCCAGTACATCCACACGCGCCGGGGCAGGAGGGCGTCAGCCGTCACGATCCGCATGGGCAGGACAGCGCGTTCGCGGGCCGGGGCAGGACGACGTCAGCCGCCACGACCCGCATGGCGCGGCGGCGCGTTCGCGCGTGCCGGGGCAGGACCCGCCGGGCGACAGCCCCGGCGCCGAGGACGAATGCGTCGCGCGCGCCGACGCCGGTGGTGGTGCCGCACCGGAAGAGGACGGCCAAGGCGCGGCTCACAGAAGAGGACCCAGCAGCCCCCCGGCGTTCTCGGCCAGACGGCGAGGCCAGCTGCGCCGCCCCCATTCCCGCGCGTCGACCGCCCGGCACGAGGCCAAGTAGCGTTCCTGGAGGCCGCGCAGGCGCGAAGCGAATCCGGCGTCGTAGACCAGCGTGGTGATCTCGAAGTTGATGTCGAAGCTGCGCCGGTCCATGTTCGCCGTGCTCACCATCGCGAACTCCCGGTCCACCGTCATCGTCTTGGCGTGCAGCAGACCCGCCTGGAACTCGCGCACTTCCGCGCCCGCGTCGAGCAGTCCCTGATAGTAGCTGCGGCTGGCCAGTCCCACCAAGAACGAGTCGTTTCGGCGAGGCACCACGATGAGGGTGGACACGCCGCGGAGCGCGGCGGTGGACAGGGCGGCCACGGTGCCTTCGTCGGGCACGAAGTACGGCGTCGTCAGGACCAGCTCTTTGCGGGCCGTGTGAATGGCCGACTGGATCACGCGCACGAGTGCTTGGTTGCGCGAGTTGACCCCGCTGCCGACCACTTGGAGCGCGGTCCCGTCGAGATGGCGCTCCGGCTCGACGGCGATCAGCTGGTCGAGGCTTTGGCCGGTGTCCAAGTACCAGTCCTCGACGAACAGGGCTTGCAGGTCGCGCACCGCGGGCCCGTCCATGCGCAGCGTCGCGTCGATCCACGGCGCGAACCTGGGCTTCGGATGAAAGGCGGCCGAGGCGACGTTGTGGCTTCCCGTGTAGCCGATCCGTCCGTCCACGACCACGATCTTGCGGTGGTTCCTCATGTCGAAGCGGATCGAGGCGATCTGGGCGATGCGCGTCGGCAGCGCGGCGGCGACCTCGACGCCGGCGCGCTTCATCTCGTGGCAGAGCGACGACCTGAGGAAGGCCGCCGACCCCACGTTGTCCGCGAGCAGCCGGCACTCCACGCCCTGCCGCGCCCGTTCCATGAGCGCGTCTCCGATCCGCCGCCCCACGTCGTCGTCCAAGTAGATGTAGCTGATCATGTGGACATGCCTGCGCGCGCTCGAGATGTCGCCGGCCAGCGCGTCCACGAAGTCGCTCGTCTGATCCAGCAGCGTCAGCTGGTTGCCCGCCCGAGGCGCCGTGTCGCTCACCAGCCCGGCCAGCCTCGCCACGGCGCGGGGCGCTCCGGCCGCCAGCTTCGGGGGCTCCGCGTCCAGCCATGCGCGGCTGAGGACGTCGCGAATGTTGCGCTGAATGACACGGTGGCGGCGCTTGCGCTTGCTGCCTGGCCGCACTTCCCCCAGGGCCAAGTACAGCACGACGCCGACCACCGGCAGCACGACGATGACCAGGATCCAGGCCATCGAAGACGCCTGCCGAATGCGCGGACGCAACAGAACGAAGGCCACGAACACCAACTGCATCGCGACGACGAGGCTCGCCGCCACGAACAAGAAGGGGCCCAGGCTCGTCACTTTGGCGCCCCGGCGCGGGGCCTTAAGGCTGGCTTCCCCGAAACTTGAGGGCCACGAACAGGGTCTTCAGCAAGATCCACATGTCCCATAGCGTGTTTCTGTAGCGCACGTAGTGCAGGTCGTACTCGACCTTGACTTCGTTGTCGGCGACGGTCTGGCAGTAGCCCCATTCGACCTGCGCTAGGCCCGTGATGCCGGGCCTTACGATGTGGCGCAGATCGAAATAGGGAATGTGCTCTCGCAACTCCGGCGTGCTCTGGCAGGGTGCGGGCCGGGGACCGACCAGGCTCATGTCGCCCCGAAGCACGTTCCACAGCTGAGGCAGTTCGTCCAAGTGCGTCTTGCGCAGGAGGCGCCCCAGGCGCGTGATCCTCGAATCCTCCTTCCCGGCGCGCGGGATTCGTTCGGCGCCCACGACCATCGTGCGGAACTTGTTGATGACGAAGTTCTGGTTGCGCAGTCCCACCCGTTCCTGGCGAAAGAGGACGGGCCTTCCCGAAGTCAGGCGTACGGCGACCGCCACGATCAGCAGGATCGGCGAACTCAGCAGGAGACCCAGCGAGGCCCCGAAGATGTCGACCGCCCTCTTGAGACGGTCGTCGAACGCTTGGCCCCATCCCAAGAAGCGAAAGGACAAAGCGACCCACCAGTCGTCCACGTGGCGAATGGGAAGCCGTTGCGTGAGCATCTCGGTGCACGAGCCGATGTCCTTGACCTCCACGCCCAGGCGCTTGCAGTTGATGAGCTCATTGAAGAGGTCCTTTCGACCGGCCAACCCGACGGGAGAGACCGCGATCATCTGGACGCCCGTGGTCGCCACGACCGTCGGGATGTCGGCGACGGGTCGCCGCCCTGCCTTGCGCCCGTACTTGAGCACTTCGACTTCGCCCGAGGGCAACAGTCTGAACTCGGCGTCCACGCGGTACGTCTTGTCCTGGGACAGCGCGCTGACGAGTTCGTCCGCGCCGGGCCCGCGTCCCAGAACCGCGACGGGCGTGGGAGAGATGCGCGCTCTGACGCGCTCGCCTCCGCTTCGTCTCCAGAGCACGAGCGCCGGCACGCCGAGGACGTGATAGATGACGACGACCGTGCGTTCCAGTCCAATGGAGGGAAAGAAGAAGGCGGCGGTGCTGGCCGCCAGGACCCCCAGCCCCAAGCCGAAGAGCAGGCGCGCCGACATCCTGTTGGCCCGGTGGTACACCCGCTCGTCGTAGCACCCTCCCAAGTACAAGCCGCCGACCGAGCACAGGCTCAGCACGATGGACACGCCCACGATCGATTCCGGCCGGATGTTCCCCAAGAAGACGGTCGCGGCGATCGTGGCCGCGATGACGACGCCGTCGCCCGCCAGGAACGCTTTGCCGCCGGCCCAACCGCGGCCCGCGGCGGCGGTCGGCGACGGGAAGAACTCAAGCGAGCCTGGCAGGCTGCTTGGCGGAGGCGGTCTGCCTTGCGGATCTATCCGGCTTGGCTGGGCTGGCGAACTGGGCATGGAGGCAGAGAATTTTTCCGGGGGGGGGGGGGGGGGGGGGGGCATCGATCAGCCGTCGTGCCGCGTCGCGGACAGGACCGGAACCTGCGCGCTGGCTGCACCACAGGCGCCAAGGGCCGGGGCGGCCGCTGCGAAACGGACTCCTCTCATCTCGTTCAGGCTGGGCGTTCGAGGGAATCGGCGCTGCTGGGCGCGAGACTGCCGCCGGGGGTCGCGGCGATCGCGTCCGAGGGGAAGCGAACGATCTGGGGCTCGTGGTCCTCGGCGGCGAGGAACCGCAGGAGTCCTTCCGTCGATATGCTCGTGGTCTTGGAATTGTCCAGGGGGTGGAAATTCAGCGGATCCGCCGCCAGCATGTCGCCGTCCAAGGCGACGCGCACGACGCGCCCGTGATCGTTGGCGACGGCGAAGGGGGACACGGCGCCGGCGCGGACCCCCAAGTAGGCCGTCAGCCGACGGCGGCTGCAGAACGTGAGGCGCTTGGTGCCCAGCTCCTGCGCCAGCCAGGTCAAGTCCACCGTGCGGTCGCTCCGGCACGAGACCAGCCAATGGCGCTCCTTCTTGTCGCGGAGAAAGAGGTTCTTGGAATGCGCGCCGGGAATCGCGCCCCGAATGCGCCGCGCCTCTTCGACCGTGAACACCGGGGCGTGGCTTGCGGTGCGGTGGGCCACTCCGAGGTCGTCCAACCGGGCGAACAAGTGGTCCGGCGACAGCGGGACGCTGCCGTCGGCCAGTTGCAACGGGAAGCAATCCATGGCCACGAAACTTAATCAAGGCGCGGTGGCACAATCAAGATGCGACGGGCGTTGCAATGGCTGGACGAGACGCGGAGGCCCGGTCCGAAGCGCGGCCGCAGCTCCTCGGCGGAACCGGCGTCCGTGAACGGCGTGGGGCGCGTTCGGGCGCCCGCCTTGCCTGTCGCGCGCGGCCTCGTCTCTACCCAAGCTGGTCCAAGGCCGACTCCAGTCGGGCCACGGTCCGGTCGGCGGCGACCCATTTGTCCAGCCCGAAGAGCCCGATGCGAAAGGTGCGGAAGTCGGCGGGCTCGTCGCACGCTAGCGGCACGCCGGGCGCGATCTGGAGGCCCGCCCGCGCGAACTTCGCCCCGTTCTGGATCTCCGGATCCGACGTGTGGCTGACCACCACTCCGTCCGCCTGAAACGGAGGCGCCGCCACGTTCCGATAGCCGCGGGCCGAGAGCAGGGCGCGCACTCGGGCCCCCAGCGCCCGCTGCAGCCGTCGCGTTTCTCCGAATCCCAGCGCGCGGACCTCGGCCATCGCCTTCGCCAGAGTCCGCAGGGCGTCGGTCGGCAGGGTCGAATGGTACATCTGGCCTCCGCTCTCGTACGCCTCCATGACGCGGAGCCATTCGGCCAGGTTGGACGCGAAGCTCGTGCTGGCGGTCTCGCGCACGGCCGCCAGACCTGCGGGGCCCAGCATGACCAAGCCGGCGCAAGGCGACGCGCTCCATCCCTTCTGCGGTGCGCTGACGAGCACGTCGACGCCCAGCGCGCGCATGTCGATCCACTCGGCGCCCGACGCGATGCAGTCCAGCACGAGGAGGCCGCCGTGGCGATGGACCGCCTCGGCCACGGCCTTCACGTACTCGCGCGGCAGCATGATGCCCGACGCGGTCTCGACGTGCGCCGCGAACACGATGCGGGGCTTCGCCGCCGCGATCGCGGCCACGGCGTCCTCGACCGGAGCCGGCGAGAAGACCGGCGGGCGCCGCCCGTCGTGCACGGCCTTGAGCACGACGCACTCGGACGCGATCGCGCCGGCGTTCAGGATCTGGCTCCAGCGGTAGCTGAACCAGCCGTTTCGGAGCACCAGGCACGACTGGCCCGTGGCGAGCTGGCGGGCCACGGCTTCCATGGCGCAGGTGCCGCCGCCCGGCACCACCGCGCACGCCTGGGCCCCGTGGACTTCCTTGAGCGTCGAGCCGATGCTCCGCATGGTCCGGCGAAACGCTGCGGACATGTGGTTGAGGGACCGGTCCGTGAACACGACCGAGTACTCGAGCAATCCGTCCGGGTCCACCTCCGGGCGCAATCCTGGCATCCCCTCCGTCCCTTGGCGCCGCCGGGCCTTCCTGTTGCGCGGCGCGTCCGGGGCGGCTCTCGCGGACGGCCGTTGGAGCGCAGCGGTCGGCGCCGCGCGCTCGCGCTGGAGTCTCGGCGTCGAATCTCGCCTCCCTCGCGCACGAGGCCAACCACGGCGCTAGACTTGACCCGTGGAACGATTCCCATGGGCGCATCGGGCGTCCCCGACTTCTCGGGCGGGCACAGCCGGCCCGCCCCGCCGCGCGGTTGGACGCGACACGTCGGCCGCCCGGCCGCTTCTTGGCGGCCGTTTCCTTCGCGGGCCCGGCCGCTGGTCGGCGCCGATCCTCCTGGCGCTGGCCGCCGCCTCCTGGGGATGCGCCGGGCCCTCGGTGGGCTCGCTGACGATGGAGATCACGCGGACGCTGGCGCACGACACGTTGGCCTACACGCAGGGACTCTTGTTGCGCGACGGCGCCTTCTACGAGAGCACCGGCCAGCGCGGCAGGTCGCAGCTGCGCCGGGTCGACTTGGAGAGCGGGGCGGTGACGCGCGCCCGCGACTTGGCCGCGGAGCACTTCGGCGAGGGACTGGCGGCCGTGGACGACAAGCTCGTCCAGCTCACGTGGCACGCGGGCCTCGCGCTCGTGTACGACATGGCCACCTTGAATGTGGTCGACACGTTGCGCTACGACGGCGAGGGATGGGGGCTGTGCCACGACGGCGAAGCGCTCTACATGTCCGACGGGAGTTCCGTGCTCGCCCGGCGCGATCCGGCGACGTTCGAGGTCTTGGAGCGCGTGCAGGTCACGCGCGAGGGCTTCAGCGTGCCCGAACTCAACGAGCTGGAGTGCGTGGGCGACCACGTGTGGGCCAACGTCTACATGTCCAACACGATCGTGCGCATCGACAAGCGGACGGGCGAAGTCACCGGCGAGCTGGACGCCCAGGCGCTCTTCCTGCAAACCGCCCGCCCGCCCGACGCGGGCGCCGTGCTGAACGGCATCGCGCACGACCCGGCGACCGGGCTGTTCTACTTGACCGGCAAGCTGTGGGCCAACATCTTCGAGGTTCGCATCTCGGAAGGATGAAGCCGGGCCGCGGTGCGCGGGGCCGGCGTCGCCGGAACGACGGCCCGAGGGCTGCGCGCAAGCCGCCGAGCGACGTGCTGTCGATGCTCGCCAGCTGTCCGGAGTCGCCGAGCGGCCCGGCGGCCCCGCATTGCGGCCGCCCCGACGCGGCCGGCCGCGCGAAAGGGAAGCAACGTGCCGAAATCCAGCGTGCTGGCCATGAGCGACGACTTGCTCCGCGCCATGAACGCCCAGGTCGGTGCCGAACTGGGCGCGTCCGTCCAATACGTCTTGCTGGCCGCGTACTTCGACGGCCGGGGCCTGCCGGGTCTCGCGCGCTTCTTCTACGCGCAGGCGGACGAAGAACGCGACCACGCGATGCGCTTTGCCCGCTTCGTGGTCGATTCGGGGGCGCAGCTTCGCGTGCCCGCGATTCCGGAGCAGAAGGCCGACTTCGCTTCGGCCGCCGAAGCGGTCGGGGCGGCCCTGGCGTGGGAAGAGCAGGTCACGCGCCAGATCTACGCCCTGGTCGATCAAGCGAAGGGCGACCGGCACCCGATCGCCGAACGCTTCCTCGACTGGTTCGTCAACGAGCAGCACGAGGAAGTGACGTCCATGCAGGCCTTGCTGGACGTGGTGGAACATGCGGGCGAGGACAACCTGCTGGCCGTGGAGGACCACTTGGCCCGCGAAGGCCGGTCCGAGCGGGCGGGCGAGGCCGAATGAGTCGGTCTTGTCGCCGCCGGGCGCCTGGACGAGGCCTCGCACGGCCCGGCGACGGCCGCCGTCGCGCACGCCCCGGCTGATGCCAATCTTCGAGTACCGGTGCAGGCAGTGCGCGAACGCGTTCGAGCGGCTCGTGCTGGGATCGGGCTCGCCGGCGTGTCCTCGCTGCGGGGCCGCGGACCTGGAGAAGCTGTTGTCGTCGCCCCGCGTCAAGTCGTCCGCGACCCGGAGCATGTCGGCCCGGGCCGTGAAGCGGCGCGACGCGAAGCAGGCCCGCGACCGGATGCACGAGCGGATTCGCTGCGAGCGATCCCACGATCGCCACGGCTAGCCGGAAGTTCCGCCCGGCTTGACGCCCGCGCCCGGCCTTGCGATCATCAACGGCTTTCCCGGAGTCCTTCGCCATCGTCCCGTAGCTGTCCCACCCCGAGCGTGCCCGGCCAATGGACGACACCTACAAGCGCGGACCGCTCCTGATGCTGGCGGGGCGTGCCAACTTGCCCCTGGCGCGCGAGATCGCCGAGAATCTGGGCGTGGCCGTGGACAACGCCGTCGTCAGCAACTTCAAGGACGGCGAGATCTTCGTGCGCATCGTGCGCAACGCTCGCGGCCGCGACGTGTTCATCGTGCAGCCGACGGTGGCGGGCGCCGACAACATCATGGAGCTGCTCCTCCTCGTCGACGCCGCCAAGCGCGCGTCCGCGGCCCGCGTGTCCGCCGTGGTGCCGTACTTCGGCTACGGCCGCCAGGACCGGAAGGACCAGCCCAGGGTCGCCATCGGCGCCAAGCTCATGGCCAACCTGATCGTCGCGGCGGGCGCCGACCGCGTGGTGAGCATCGACTTCCACCAACACCAGATCCAGGGCTTCTTCGACATTCCCGTCGATCATCTGTACGCGGCGCCGGTCTTCACGCGCTACTTCCTCGAGAAGCGGCTGCGAGACCCCGTGGTCGTGGCCCCGGACGTCGGGTCGGCGCGCATGGCGCGGGGCTTCGCGCGGCGGCTGGGCGCGACGTTCGCGATCATCGACAAGCGGCGGCCTGCCCCGAACCTGGCCGAAGTGCTCAACGTGGTCGGCGAAGTGGAGAATCGGACATGCTTGATCACCGACGACATGATCGACACCGGCGGCACCATCGCGCACGCGGTCGAGGCGCTGATGGAGCGCGGCGCGGCCTCGGTCTACGTGACGGCGACCCACGCTCTGCTCTCGGGCGCCGCCGTGGCCCGGCTGTCGGCCACGCCCCTGGCGGAGCTCGTCGTCACCAACACGATCGACGTGCCCGAGGCCAAGCGCTTCGACAGGCTCAAGGTGCTCTCCGTGGCGCCGCTGCTGGCCCGGGCCATCCGCTACATCCACTCGAACGAGTCCGTCAGCCAGCTGTTCGAGATCTCCGGCCGCGAGGCGCCGCCCAAGATCGCGCTGGCCTGACCCCCGCGAGGCGTCGCCCGCGGGCCTGAACCGCCCGGCGCTCCCGGCGCCGGTCCTTCCGACGAAACCGCAATCCACGAACCCGATCATCCCCAAATGGAAACGACACTCAACCTTCAGTCGCGCGCCGAGTCCGGCAAAGGCGCCGCGCGCAGGCTGCGCCGGGCCGGCCGCGTGCCGGGCGTCGTCTACGGCGGCGGCGGCGAACCGGTCCTGGTCTCCGCCGAAGCCCGCGAGGCCTGGCGCCTCTTCAACGCCATCTCGGTCGAAAACACGATTCTCCACTTGGTCGTGGACGGCGCCGAGGCCGAGCGCGCCCTGGTGCGCGAAATCCAGACCCATCCGTTCCAGCCGCAGCTGCTCCACGTCGACTTTCTGCGCGTGCAGCGCGGCAAGCCCATCGAGGTGCGCGTGCCGATCTCGCTGGAGGGACTGCCGGAGGGCGTGCGTTCGGAGGGCGGCCTGCTGGACCAGGTCGTCCACGACGTGACCGTCAAGTGCGTGCCGTCCAAGATTCCCGAAGCGATCGTCGTGGACGTGACCGCGCTCAAGATCGGCGACGTGATGCGCGCGGGCGACCTGGAGATGCCCGAGGACGTCGAGAACATGGACGACCCGATGCGCACGGTCTGCTCCGTCGCGGCGCCGAGAGTGGCCGCCGAGGACGAAGAGGGGCTGGAGGAAGGCGAGGAGGCCGCGCCGGGAGCGGAAGCGCCGGACGCCGCCGAAGAGTCCGGCGGATCCGCTGATTGACGGCCTCGGAGGCGCACGTCGGCTCGCGCGTCAAGATCGTCGTGGGCATCGGCAATCCGGGTCCGCAGTACGAGGCGACGCGCCACAACGTCGGCTGGTGGGTGCTGGACCGGTTCGCCCACGACCGCGGCCTGGGTCCGTTCGAGCGGCGGGGCAGGGCGTGGGAGGCGTCCGGCGACGTGGCGGGACGGCCGATGCGGCTGCTCAAGCCGCGCACGTACGTGAATCGCTCGGGGCTGGCGCTGGGCGGACTGTGGCGCGAGCCGGGCTTCGAGGCGGGACGGGACCTTCTGGTAGTCGCCGACGACGCCAACCTGCCCGTCGGCAGGATCCGAATGCGGCCCCGAGGGGGATCGGGAGGCCACAACGGCCTCAAGTCCGTCAGCGGGACGCTGGGCACGCAGGACTACGCGAGGCTGCGGGTGGGCGTGGGCGAGCGGCCGCCGGGCGTGGACCTGGCCGACTGGGTGCTGTCGCCCATGCCGGCCGAGGACGAGGAGGCGGTGGCCGAGCTGCTGCCGGCACTGAGCGCGGCCGTCGGCGCCTGGGCGCAGGAGGGCCCGGCCGCGGCCATGAACCAATTCAACCGATGACCGTGGACGGCGGGCGCGGGACTGCGCGCCGCCGCCCGCCGGCCTTCGCACGGGGGACCGAAACGTGAACTTCATGAGCTTGACCGAGTGGTCGTGGACAGCGGGGGCCGCGGGCCTCCTCGTCGCCTTGGGCGTCTACCGCTACGTCGTGGCCCAGCCGGCCGGCAGCGACGCCATGTCCGCGCTGGCCGACCAGATCCACGACGGCGCGATGGCCTTCCTGCGCCGCGAGTACATGGTGTTGGCGGCGTTCGTCGCCGTGGTCGCCGCCCTCCTGTACTTCGCCATCGGACAGCAGTCCGCCATGGCGTACGTCTTCGGCGCGGCGAGCAGCGTGCTGGCGGGCTTCTTCGGCATGAAGGCGGCCACGCGCGCCAACGTGCGAACGTCGGCCGCCGCCAACGAGCAGGGGCAGGGCAAGGCGTTGCGGATCGCGTTCTTCGGCGGCGCGGTGATGGGCCTGTCCGTGGCGGCGCTGGGCCTGCTGGGCATCGGCGTGCTCTACTGGTTCCTGGGCGCAGGGGCCATTCCGGGCACGGACGAGCTGCCGGACTTCGCCAAGATCGTGTCCGGGTTCGCGATGGGCGCGTCGTCGATCGCGCTGTTCGCGCGCGTCGGCGGCGGCATCTTCACCAAGGCGGCCGACGTGGGCGCGGACCTCGTGGGCAAGGTCGAGGCGGGCATCCCGGAGGACGATCCGCGCAATCCCGCGACGATCGCCGACAACGTGGGCGACAACGTGGGCGACGTGGCGGGCATGGGCGCCGACATCTTCGAGTCGTACGTGGGCTCGATGGTCGCGACGATTGCCATCGGAGCGACCTCCGCCGCGCTGGTCGCCAGCACGGCCGAGGCCGTCGCGCTGCCGATCGCGACCGTGCTCGTGGGACTGCTGTGCTCGTTCGTCGCCATCGGCGCCATGAAGGTCCTGGAGCGCACCGAGCCCGGCGCCGCGCTGCGCAACGTGACGTTCATCGCCGCCGGGCTGTTCCTGGTGGTCATGTACTTCGTGGTCGGCGCCCTCGACATGGAGATCGAAGGCAAGTCGCCGATGGGACCGTTCTGGGCCATCCTGGCGGGCACGCTCGTCGGCATATTGATCGGCGTCGTCACCGAGTACTACACCGGCGCGCGCCCGGTTCGGAAGATCGCGGACTCCTCGCGCACGGGCTCGGCCACCAACATCATCACCGGCCTGGCGGTCGGCATGGAGTCCACGGCGATCCCGCTGCTGCTGATCTGCGCGGCGATCTTCGTGTCGTTCGTGGCGGCCGGCCTCTACGGCATCGGCATCGCCGCCGTCGGCATGCTGGCGACCGTGGGCACGACGATGTCGGTGGACGCCTACGGCCCCGTCGCCGACAACGCGGGCGGCATCAGCGAGATGGCGGGCCTCGGGCCGGAGACCCGCAAGGTCACCGACTCGCTGGACGCCATCGGCAACACGACGGCCGCCATCGGCAAGGGCTTCGCGATCGGCTCGGCCGCCCTGACCGCCCTGGCGCTGTTCTCGGCCTACGCGTCGAGCGTGGGGCTCCAGGAAGCGGGCATCAACATCGCCGACCCGATGGTGGTCATCGGCCTCTTCGTCGGAGGGATGCTGCCGTTCCTGGTCGGCGCGTTCACCATGACGGCCGTGGGCCGCGCCGCCTCGGGGATGGTGGACGAGGTGCGCCGCCAGTTCCGGGAGATTCCGGGGCTGATGGACGGCTCCGCCAAGCCGGACTCGGCCCGTTGCGTGGACATCTCGACGCGCGCGGCGCTGCGCGAAATGCTCCTGCCCGGCGTGACGGCCATCGCGGCGCCCGTGATCGTGGGACGCTTCCTGGGCGTCGAGGCACTGGGCGGCCTGCTGGCCGGCGCCACGGTGACCGGCGTCCTGATGGCGCTCTTCATGGCCAACGCGGGCGGCGCCTGGGACAACGCCAAGAAGTACATCGAGGGCGGCGCCCTGGGCGGCAAGGGATCGGACCCCCACAAGGCCGCCGTCGTCGGCGACACCGTGGGCGACCCCTTCAAGGACACCTCCGGCCCCTCGCTCAACATCCTCATCAAGCTGATGAGCGTGGTCGCGCTGGTGCTGGCGCCGTGGCTGGCCAAGTTCGGATGAGGCTTGCGCGCCGCAAGACGGCGCTCGCCGTCGTCGGCTTGGCGCTTCGAGGTCGAGTTCTCTCCCGCGGCTCGATGACGACCCGCTCCCGTCGACGCCCAACCGCCCGCAAATGACGCCATCCTTCGAGGCCGCGCTCGCCTTCGCCCAAGACCTCGTTCGGATTCCGTCCCTGCCCGGCGCGGAGGAGGGCGTGGCCCGGCGCGTCCTGCAAGAGATGGAGGCGCTGGGCTACGACGAAGCGTACACCGACGAGCTCGGCAGCGTGGTGGGCGTGCTGCGCGGCGACGGCGGTCCGCCGGTCATGCTCAGTTGCCATCTGGACATGGTGGCGGCCGGCGACGAAGCCGAATGGGAGTTCCCGCCCTTCGACGGCGTGATCGCGGGCGGGTGCCTGCATGGCCGCGGCGCCATGGACATCAAGGGGCCGCTTGCGCTGCAGACGCACGCGGCAGCGGCCCTGAACGGCAAGACGGACGGCGACGTGATCGTGGCCCACACGGTGTTCGAGGAGCGGGGCGGGTGGGGGATGGACCATCTGACGCGCCCGGACGGCGGCCTTGCCCCTGCGGCCGTGATCATCGGCGAGTCCACGAACGGCGACATCGCGATCGGGCACCGGGGACGGGCCGAAGTCGAGATCGTGGTGCGCGGCTTGGCGGGACACGCCTCCGCGCCCGAACGGGCTCGCAACGCCCTCGACGCGCTGCCCGCCGTCCTGCAGGGCGTGGAGGACTTGGCGGCGAGCCAGGAGTCGGCCGGCGCCCTGGGCAGCGCCTCCGTGGTCGCGACCGACGTGCAAGCGTCTCCGGCCAGCCGCAACGTGGTTCCCGACCAGGCGGTCGTCGTGCTCGACTGGCGCATCCTTCCGTCCGACACCGAGGAGAGCCTGCTGGCCCGGGTCCGGAGCGCGATCGGTCCGCGTTTGGAGGACTGGTTGGCGTCCCGCGCGCCGGCGTCCGAGGACTCGCGCGCGCCGTCCGATTCGGCGCCCGCCGGGAGCGCCCGGAGCGCGCCTGCCCAGGTGGATTGCCGCCTCGCCACCGAAGTGCAACGGTCCTACACCGGCGTCGAAGCCGAGCGCCGCATCCTCACGCCGGGCTTTCTCGTGGACGCCGCCCACCCGGTCGCCGCCGCGGCCGCTCGCGCCGTGGGGCGCCGCGGCTCGCCGGCGCCTGCGCGCATCCGTCCTTGGAAGTTCGCGACCGACGGCGGCTGGACGTGCGGCGTGCGCGGCATTCCCACCGTCGGCTTCGCCCCGGGCGAGGAGCGCCACGCCCACACCAACACGGAACGCTTGTCGCTCGACGAGGCTCGATGGGCCTACGGCAAGTACCTGGAGCTCGTGCCGGCCGTGCAGGGAGCCGCGCGGGAACCCCTTCCATGACGCGGGCGGCCCGGACTGCCGCAAGCGCGGGAGCATCTTGGCTCCGAGCTTGAACCGTCGCGTCCGATCCTCTAGATTGCCCGTTGCTCCGCGACGAGCCGTCGCCTCGCGCCCCCGGAGACGGGACGCGCGGACCCGCCCCCATCGTCTAGTGGCCTAGGATACCTGGTTCTCAGCCAGGAGACCGGGGTTCGATTCCCCGTGGGGGTATTCGGTCGCTTAGCTCAGTTGGTAGAGCACTACGCTCACATCGTAGGGGTCGCTGGTTCGAGTCCAGCAGCGACCATGGGGAGCGCCCGGCGCGCGCCTTGCCGAGAAGAGAGGGACACATGCACCTCGCGTTCGCACGCGCCGCGCGTGCCCGGACGGCGCTGGCGGTGGTCGGCGCTCTTGCGGCCCCGGCAAGCGCGGCGGCGAGCCTCGACGGAGGGCGGCTCGGGCAGAACGGGCGCGCGGCGGTTGTCGAGACCGAGGCGGGAGGCCGCCGCCATGCGGGAGGCGCCCACGGCTTGGCGTTCGAGAAGGGCGTCCTGTTGCGCGCTTCGGCTTCGCCCGGCGTCCGCGGCCTGCGAACTTGGAAGCCGGAGCCGTTCCGCCACCCCGTCGTCGGCCGAGACGGCCGAGAAGGCCGAGAGGGCCGCCCCATCGGCGAAGGCGAGGCCTTTCTGTCGTCGCTGGTCCTGCCCGGCTTGGCGCAGTACCGGCTGGGGTCGCGCCGCTGGATCGCGTACGCGGTCGCCGAGGGGGTGTTCGCGGTCGCGTACGGCGTGCGGCGGCGACAGGCGGCCGACGCGCGCGGCGCCTACCGCGACTTGGCATGGGACGCGGCGCGAAAGGACGTCGTCGGCCGAGGGTCGCGCCGGGACGGCGGCTTCGAGTACTACGAGGCGATGGCCCACTGGGACGCGTCGGGCGCGTGGGACGCGGACCCCCGTCGCGGCGGCGTCCAGCCCGAGACCGATCCGGCAACCCACAACGGATCGATCTGGGCGCTGGCGGCTGCCCTCCACGACGTGAGCGGAGACGCGCCGGAACAGTCCCCCGGCTTCGAGCGCGCCTTGGACTACTACCGCCGGCACGCCCACGGCCCCGCGTTCCTCTGGGATTGGCAAGGGACCGGCGAGCGCACGCGCTTTGCCGGACTGATCCGCCGCAGCGACAGCCTCTTCGGACAAGCCCGGCGGGCGTTGTGGATCGTCTTGGCCAACCACTTGGCCAGCGCGCTCGACGGGTTCGTGTCGGCCCGGCTGGCCGCCCTCCCGGACCGCGGCCTGGGCATCGTGGTCTCCGCCCCTGTGCGCTGACCCGGCGGCTCCGCCTCATGCGGCGCCGCGTCACGTCCGGCCGCGCCGCGGCCCTCCGACACCGCAGGACGCCTTCGTTTGCCTGCCGCACCGCAATTGCTTATCTTGCTGGAGCAGGTTTGCGTCCCCCTCCGCGCCCTTGGCGGATGCGATCATCGCGAGGAGACCACGCGAGGAGACCAGGAGATAGGCATGCGCATTTGGAGCGTTGGCATTCTCGCGTTGGCAGCGGGTATCTCGGAGGCAGCCGCGCAACAGGTTCTGGAAGTGGATATGGACGCCGGCCGCGAGGTCGCCGGCGGTCTCGAATACCGGTTCGGCTTCGAGGCGGTCGTGGACTACGGCCGAAGGCAGGTGTTGGTCACCGAGGCCGCCGATCCCCTGGCCGTGACAGCGTACTCGCTGGACGACGGTTCGGTGCAGAGCGTCTTCGGGGGAGGCCCGGCGGGCGACGGCCCGGGGGAACTCAGGCGCGTGGATGCCGTAGCCCCTGGACCGGACGGCGTCCTGGTGGCGGGAATCGGCAGGGTGCTCTATTGGAGCTGGTCGGGCGCTCTGCTCCATCAGTGGAGGCCAACCGCGCCGAGCACGAACGATGTCTGCGCGTTCAACGGCCGTCCGGCCGTCCCGTTGCAGCAGGGCATCGTGTTCCGTGGCGACGACGGTGAAAGCGTTGCGTTGGGCGGGAAAGCTGCACCGGAATTCGACTTTGCCGTGGCATCCGAGACCGATGTCAGGAGGGCCGGCTGGACAACCTATCTGGCATGTGTTGATTCGGTTGCATACAGGCTGGACGGTTATCGCCACATCCTCGCGAAATACAAGCGGGGAGCGGAGCCGCGGACGGTTGCGATTCCCGAGGACGTGATGGAAGCGGCGCGCAAGAGAATGGAGTCTTCCAGCGGGTCGCTTCAGGGGCGGATACAATAACCTGTTCCTCGCGGCTGACGGCCGACTCGTCGTAGTGACGCCTACGTGGGGGGTGACGGGGGCTGTGGTGAACCCGGCGACGGGTTGCTATGCGTTGCTGAAAGACGATACTCGTCCGGGCGGCCGGCGCTACGTCGGGATGCTCGGCGACAGCCTCGTGACGCTGGAGGCCAGTCGGGAACCGGTGACGACGACGGTCTACGAGGGCAAGCGGCACCCCGTGTTCAGCACGGATCCCGCGTACATCTTCGTGCGCCCGGTTCGGCCGGCATCGGGCCAGCCCTGCCCTTGACCGCCAACTCCCACTCGAGCCCGGAGGACGAATGAGCAAGCCCGGAGGACGAACGAGCAGGCGGCGATTGCGCGCGCTCTGGAGCGCGCGCCGGCCTGGCGGCGTTGGCCGTGGTCGCTTGCGGGGAGGCGGACGCGCTGAACGACGGCGCCGCGGACGCGCCGGGCGACGCCGAAACAGGCCTTGCCGACGCTCGCTGGACGATCGTGGAGGAGCTGCGGATGGGCGCGGGCAACGGCCCGGAGCAGTTCGGCGAGCTGAAGGGCTTGGCCGTGCTCGCCGACGGCAGGTTTGCGGTCCTCGAGTCGCAGGCCCGCGAGATCCGCGTCTTCGACCCGGACGGCGGCCACTTGGCCACATGGGGCCGGCGAGGCGAGGGACCCGGAGAGTCGGAGTTCCCCAACGGTCTCATGCTGGGTCCACGCGGCCGGCTCTGGATGCCGGACCCGTCCAACGCGCGCATGTCGCTGTTCGATCCGGACAGCGGCTTCGTCGGGCAGTTGCGGTACTGCACCAACCTCACCCAGTGGGCGTGGTCGGGAGCCATGGGCGCGGACGGTCGCGTCTTCGGCCCCGGGTTGGCCCCGGAGACCAGAGCCGACCTGCTGGTCGTCTACGACTCGACGATGGCCGTGGTGGACACGTTGCCGCTGGAAGAGCCGCCGGACGAGTCCGCGGACGGCACGAATCCCGCGTCCTATTGCTGGTCGCCGTCCGAGGGCGTGACCCGGTGCGCCGGCGTGCCGTTCTACGCCTTCAGCGTGCGTCTTGTCGACCCGCAGGGCTACGTGTGGGAACGCGAGGGCGGGGTCGTCGACTACAGAATCCGCAAGTGGGCCCCGGGGGGCGACACCGTGCGGGTCGTGACCGGCGACCGTCGGCCGACGCCGGTGACGCCGGCGGAAAGGGACGCCGCGATCGCCGAGCTCCGGGAGCAGGCGGGAGACTTGGACTGGTCCAGGATTCCCAGCGTCAAGCCGGTCGTGCAGGACCTCTTCATGTCGGACGAAGGCAACCTCTGGGTCCAGTTCCTGTCGCCGGGCGACGAGGCGGCCTTCGACGTTTGGTCGCCGGACGGAACGCACTTGGGGGCGGCGGTCGCCGACTTCCCGGTGCACATGAGGGAGACGACGCCGGTCGTGCGCGGAGACCAAATGTGGCTGGTGACGACCGACGAGCTGGACACGGAGCACGTCGTGCGGGCGCGCTTGGTGGAGACCGGGGGCGGATGAAGGAAGGGCCGGGCCCGCGGGCCTTGCCTATCTTTCCCGTGCGGCGCCGTCGGCGGCGCGCGTCTCGTCCTCTTCCCAACGACCTCTGCACGGAGCATCCGCCATGCGCGCCCCCCAAGACGTCCGCCAACGCCTAGCCGCCGCGACCCGCCGCGTGGAGGAGCTGCGGGGGTATCTTTGACGTCGCGTCGCGGCGGGAGCGGATCGAGGCCTTGGACGAGGAGATGGCCAAGCCGGGCTTCTGGGACAGCCGGGAGCGGGCGCAGGCCGTAATCGGCGAGGCCAGACGCCTCAAGGCGTGGGTGGAGCCCTGGGAGGCGTTGCGCGCGCAGGCCGGGGAGCTGCGCGAGATCGGCGAGCTGCTCGACGACGACGAGGACGCGGACTTCAGGGAAGAGTGGCGGCAAGGTGTCGAGAAGCTGGAATCCGCGGTGCAGCGCCTCGAGCTCAAGACCATGCTGCAAGGCGAGGACGACCACCGCGACGCCATGCTGGTGGTCCACCCGGGGGCCGGCGGACTCGAGTCGCAGGACTGGGCTCGGATGCTCTTTCGGATGTACTCGCGATGGGCCGAGCGGCGGGGGCGCGGCGTGTCGGTGCTCGACGTCCAGGCCGGCGAGGACGGCGGCGTCAAGAGCGCGGCGATGGAGATCTCGGGCGATCACGCGTACGGCTACCTGCGCGCCGAGAAGGGGGTCCACCGGCTGGTCCGCATCTCGCCGTTCGACTCGCAGTCGCGCCGTCACACGTCGTTCGCGTCCGTGTTCGTCTACCCGGTGGTGGACGACGGGATCGAAGTCGAGATCGACCCCGCCGACCTGCGCGTCGACACCTTCCGCGCGTCCGGGGCGGGCGGCCAGCACGTCAACAAGACGGACTCGGCGATCCGCATCACGCACGAGCCGTCCGGCATCGTGGTCTCGTGCCAGCAGGAGCGCTCGCAGCACAAGAACCGCTCGACGGCCATGAAGATGCTCAAGGCCGCGCTGTACCAGAGGGCCAAGGAAGAGCGGGAGCGCGAGAAGCAGGCCCTGGAGGCGTCGAAGACCGACATCGCGTGGGGCAACCAGATCCGTTCCTACGTGTTCGCTCCCTACACCCTGGTCAACGACCATCGCACCGAGCTCAAGTCGGGCAACGTGGCCGCCGTGATGGACGGACGCCTGGATCCGTTCATCGAGGCGTTCCTGAAGAAGTTCGGCGCCGAGGCGGCCCGGTGACGACCGCCGCGGACTCGCTCTCCGGAGTGATGCGGGCGCGCCGCGAGAAGCTGGACGCGCTGCGGCGCATGGGCGTCGAGCCGTACGCGTACTCCTCGGCGGTCGACCGCCACGCGGCGCCGGCGCAGGCGAAGTTCGAGGAAGCGGAGGCGGCGGGCGCGCTCGAACAGGGCGGCCACTCGGGCACCTGGGCCGGGCGCATGGTGGCCGTGCGAGCGCACGGGGGCAGCGCTTTCGCCGATCTGGAGGACCACACCGGCCGCATTCAAATCCATCTCAAGCGAAACGTGCTGGGCCAGACCGCCTGGGAAATGCTCGCGCTTCTGGACTTGGGCGACTGGATCGAGGTGAAGGGCGACGTCTTTCGCACCCGCGCCGGCCAAGTCACGGTCCGGGCGGCTCGCTTGCGCCTGCTGGCCAAGTGCCTGCGGCCGCTGCCGCTGGGCAAGGCGGGCGTGGACAAGGAGACCGGGGAGCGCGCCGAGTACTCCGGCTTCGCCGACCAGGAAGCCCGCTACCGCCGCCGGGCCGCCGACTTGGCCGTGCATCCCGAGGTTCGCGAAGTGTTCCGCGACCGGGCTCGGATCGTCTCCGCCGCGCGCGGGTTCCTGGACGACCGGGGCTACGTCGAAGTGGAGACCCCCGTGCTGCAGCCCGTCTACGGGGGCGCGGCCGCGGAGCCGTTCGTCACCCGGCACCGGGCGCTCGGCCGCGAGCTCTACCTGCGGATCGCCGACGAGCTCTACCTCAAGCGGCTCGTCGTGGGCGGCCTGGACCGCGTGTACGAGATCGGCAAGGACTTCCGCAACGAAGGCGTCGACCGGTTCCACAACCCGGAATTCACGATGCTCGAGTTCTATCAGGCGTTTGCGGACTACGAGGACATGATGGCGCTGGTGGAGGCACTGCTCTCGCACTTGGCCCAGGCCGTCGTCGGCGCGCAACGCGTGTCGTGGGAAGGGCAGGAGATCGGCTTGGAGCCGCCGTACGCGCGGCTTTCGTTCGTGGACGCGCTGGGAGACGCGCTGGGATTCGCGCCCCTGGAGGCGCCGCCCGAGGAGCTGCGCGCGGCGGCCGAACGCCTGGGCCTGCCCGGCGCGGAGGGCGCGGGCACGGGCGCGGGCAAGCTGCTGGACAAGCTGTTCGGCGCGCTGGTCCAGCCCGGCCTCGTCCAGCCCACCTTCGTGGTGGACCATCCCCGCGAGATGAGTCCCTTGGCCAAGCCGAAGCGCGGGGCGCCCAGGCTCGCGGAACGGTTCGAGCTCTTCGCGGGCGGCCAAGAACTCGCCAACGCCTTCAGCGAGCTCAACGATCCGCTCGAGCAGGCCGCGATCTTCCGCGAGCAGGCCGCGCTGCGCTCGGCGGGCGACCGCGAGGCGCACGGCGTGGACGAGGACTACGTGCGGGCGCTGGAGTACGGACTGCCGCCGACGGGCGGCGTGGGCGTCGGGATCGACCGGCTCGTCATGATGCTGACCGGCCGCTCGTCCATTCGGGACGTGATCCTGTTCCCGGCGCTCAAGGAATCCGGGTGACGCGGACGACGTCCAGGCCGCGCCTCGCGTGGTTCCTGGCGCGCCGCTACCTGGCCTCTCGCAGGGGAGGGCGCTTCCTGTCGTTCATCACCTGGGTCGCGCTGGGCGGGATCGTCGTGGGCGTGACGGCCCTGGTGGTCGTCATCGGCGTCATGACGGGCATGACGAACGAGCTGCGCGAGAAGATCCTCGGCTCGAACCCGCACGTGCTGGTCCTGGAGGCGGGCGAGTCGCTGCGGGTGCACGACTGGCGCAGCGTGGTCGAGCGCGCGAGCGAGGTGGAAGGCGTCGTGGCCGCGGCGCCGCTGGCGCTGACGCGGGTCGGTCTGGTCCGGGGCGACTATTCCGAGGTCCTGGACCTCTACGGCATGGACCTGGACGGGCCGGAGCCGCCGCTCAACGCCATCCACGACAGCTTGCGTTCGGGCGCGCTGCCGTTGGCGCGCGCGCCGGGCGGCCTCGTTCCGCTGGCGCTGGGAAGCGGCGTGGCCGCGCGCATGAACCTGTTCCCGGGCGACACGGTTCTGGTCGTCGCCCTGGAGACGTTCGACTTGACCCCGAACGCCGACTTCTGGCCGCGAATGGCCCAGTGGGAGGTGTCCGCGGTCTTCACGACCGGCATCCACGACTACGATCTCAAGAACGGATACGCCGATCTGGCGGACGTGCAGGAGCTGCTGCGGATGGACGCGCGGGCGGCCTCGTTCGTGGGCGTGAGATCGGAGGACCCCTGGAACGCGGAAGCGACGGCGGACGCCGTTCGGCAGGCCGTCGGGGGCTTCCCGTACGTGGTGGACCCGTGGACCCGCACCAACCGGCAGCTCTTCGGGGCCCTCAAGCTCGAGAAGCTGGCGATGGCCGTCGTGCTGTCGCTCATCGTGCTCGTGGCGGCGTTCAACATCGTGAGCACGCTCGTCATGGTCGTCGTGGACCGGACGCGCGAGATCGGCATTCTCAAGGCCATGGGGCTCACGCGCCGCGACACGCTGCTGGTCTTCCTGCTTCAGGGGCTCTGGATCGGCGCCATCGGCACGGCCGCGGGCGTCGCGCTCGGCGCGGGCGTCGCCTTCGCCGTCGAGAAGTACCAGCTCGTTCCGATTCCTCCGGACGTGTACTTGGTGGACCGGCTGCCCGTGGCCGTCTCGCCCTTCGACATCGTCTGGATCGCGGGCGTCAGCATGGCGATCTCGTTCGCGGCGACCCTGTACCCGGCGCGACGGGCCGCGGGGCTCCATCCGGTGGAAGCCATCCGGCATGAATGAGGACGGGGAGAGGCCGGACGGGAGCGCGGGGCGCGAGCCTGCGACGGAAGGGCGCGAGGTCCCGCCGCTGGCCGTGCGAGGGCTGCATCGCTCGTTTCCGGCGCCCGGCGGCGGGCGGCTGCGCGTGCTGCGCGGGATCGACTTCGAGGCGGCGCCGGGCGAGGCGGTCGCAATCGTCGGGGCGAGCGGGGCGGGGAAGTCCACCCTGCTCAATCTTCTGGGCGCGCTCGACAGGCCGACGGCGGGCGCGGTCGAGGTGGGCGGCGCCGACGTCGCGGCCCTGGACGACGAACGGCTCGCCCGAGTGCGAAATGCCGGCATCGGCTTCGTGTTCCAGTTTCACCACCTCTTGCGCGAGTTCTCCGCCTTGGAGAACGTCATGATGCCGGCTCTGCTCCGCGGCGAGGGCCTGCCGGCGGCGCGGCGGCGCGCGGCGCGGCTCCTGGACCAAGTCGGCCTGGCCGCGCGCGCGGCGCACCGGCCCAGCGAGCTCTCGGGCGGGGAGCAGCAGCGCGTGGCCGTGGCGCGCGCCCTCGTCAACGAGCCGCTGGTCGTCTTGGCGGACGAGCCCACGGGCAACTTGGACGGCCGCACGGGCGAATCCGTGCGCGAACTTATGTTCGAGGCGAAGGATCGGCACGGCGTTGCCTTGGTCGTGGCAACCCACAACTTGGTGCTGGCGTCCAAGGCGGACAGGGCGCTGGCGCTCGTCGACGGAGTTCTCCAGGATGCCTGAACGCAAGAATTGCGACGTCGAAGGCTGCGAGAATCGGGCCGTCGTGTACTTGGAGAAGGTCGTCAACGGCCACCGGTCCAATCACTACTACTGCGAGGGATGCGCGGCCGAGAAGGGGCTCGGCCCCAAGTCCGAGGCCTTCGACATCGGCGAAATTCTGGCGCAGATGGGCGCGGAGGCGCCCGGCGCCGACAAGGCCGAGACTTGCGGCTTCTGCGGTCTCGGCCACGGCGACTTCAAGAAGACGGGACGGCTCGGATGTCCGGAGTGCTACGGGTCCTTCGAAGCGAAGCTGCGCACGCTTCTGCGCCGCATTCACGGCTCGGACCAACATGCGGGCAAGGTCTATCTGCCGCCCGGTCCCGGCGCCGACGAGGCCGGCCGGCTGCGCGCGCTGCGCGGCCGTCTGGCCAGGGCGGTCGCCGCCGAGGATTTCGAGCACGCGGCCGTCTTGCGCGACGCCATCCGCCTGATCGAGGCGCCGGACGACGGCGACGCCTCCGCCGTCGGCCCGGCCGCGAGTTCGTCCGCTCGAGGCCGCCAAGGCCGGCCCTCCCCCGTGAGCGCGGGCGGCAAGAAGGCGAACGGCGACGGCCTCTAGATGAGTTCGGCGGACTTCGGCGCCGGCCTCGGCCTGGGCTGGCTGGACGGGAGCGGACCTCGAGCCGAGGTCGTCGTGTCCACGCGGGTTCGGCTTGCGCGAAACCTGCAGGGCAGTCCGTTCGTGTCGCGAGCCGGGGAGACCGGCCGCATGGAGGTTCTGGAGCGGGTGTCCGCGGCGGTCGCCGAGGCGCCGGCCCTGCAGGGCGCGACGGTGTTCGGCCTGCCCTCCGTCTCGGAACGGCGCCGGCGGATGCTGCACGAGCGCCGCTTGGTGTCGCGCGAGCTGCTCGGCGCGGAGAACGAGCCGCGCGCGGGAACGGCGGCGATCGCCGCCGAAGGCCGCAGCGTCAGCTTGATGGTCAACGAGGAGGACCACCTGCGCCTGCAGAGCTTGGCTCCCGGGCTGCAGCTCGCCGAGGCGTGGCGTCGCGCGGACCGTCTGGACGACGAGATCGGCGCGGCGCTTCCGTTCGCCTATCACAACGAGTTCGGATTTCTGACGGCGTGCCCCACCAACGCCGGCACGGGTCTGCGCGCCTCCGCGCTGGTCCATTTGCCCGGGCTGGTCCTGACCAAGGAAATCGAGAAGGTCCTGCGCGGGGTCTCCCAGGTCGGGCTCACGTTCCGGGGATTGTACGGCGAAGGCTCCGACGTGGTCGGCAACTTCTTCCAGATTTCCAACCAGACCACGCTGGGCAGAAGCGAGGAGGACTTGGTGGACCACGTGGAACGCATCGTGGACACGGTCATCCAAAAGGAGGCGCAGGCTCGCGAGGTCCTGATGCGCGACGCGCGCGCCGCCATGGAGGACAAGGTGTGGCGGGCGTACGGACTGCTCCGTCATGCGCGCAGCCTCCGCTACGAAGAGATGATCAATCTGCTGTCGGGCGTGCGGCTGGGCGTGGCGCTGAGGCTTCTGCCGGACCCGCCCGTGGAGACGCTCAACAAGCTCATGATCCTCGCGCAGACGGCGCACGTGGAGGAGACGAGCGGCGGGGACCTTTCGGCCGCGGAGCGCCACGGGCGCCGCGCCGAGCACGTGAGAGCCCGCATGGAGGCCGCGTCGGGGGCCCAGGACGGCGCGCGGCCCGGTCGCGGGAACGCTCGGCGGGGCAAGGCGCGGGACAAGGAGACGGCCCAGGACGGCGGGGCTTCCGGTTGAGGCCCTTGGGCGCGACCTTTTCGGCAGGCGCGGCGACCTCGGAGGCGTGGAGGCGATGAAGAAGTACAACTTCACCGAACGAGTGCGGAAGGTCTTGTCGATGGCCCGGCAGGAGGCCATTCGGCTGCAGCACGACTACATCAGCACCGAGCACGTCCTGCTGGGCCTCATCGGCGAGGGCGAGGGCGTCGCCGCTCACGTGCTGGGCAACTTGAACGCGAACCTGGACGAGGTCCACAGCCGAATCGAGGGGGCTGTTCGCAAGGGGAACGCCACGATCGCGCTCGGTGAACTGCCCTACACGTCGCCGGCCAAGAAAGTGCTCGACTACGCGGTCGCGGAAGCGCACGACCTCAACCATTCCTACGTGGGCACCGAACACCTGCTGCTCGGCTTGCTGCGCGAAGGCAAGGGAATCGCGGCCCAGGTGCTCAACGCCCAGGGCGTGTCGCTGGACGACGCGCGAGCGGAAACGCTCAAGGTGCTGGGGTCGGACGCGGGACCCGGCGACGGACCGGCGATGGTGTCGGCGGGACCGGGCAAGTCGGCTCCGGGCTCGATGAAGAAGTCCGGCGGCAAGAAGTCGCGCACGCCGGCGCTGGATCATTTTTGCCGCGACTTGACCGGGCTGGCCCGCCAGGGCGAGCTGGACCCGATCGTGGGCCGGGCCGGCGAGATCGAGCGCGTGGTCGAAATCCTCTGCCGGCGGCGCAAGAACAACCCCGTGCTGATCGGCGAGCCCGGCGTCGGCAAGACCGCCATCGTGGAAGGATTGGCCCAGCTGGTGGCCAAGGGCGAGGTCGCGGACGTCCTCAAGGCGCATCGGGTGCTGGCCTTGGACATGGCCGCGGTGATCGCCGGAACCAAGTACCGAGGCCAGTTCGAAGAGCGCCTGAAGGCCGTCGTCAACGAAATCCACCAGAGCCGCAACGTGGTCCTCTTCATCGACGAGCTCCACACGCTCGTCGGCGCGGGCGCCGCCGAAGGGGCGATCGACGCCTCCAGCATGCTCAAGCCCGCGCTGGCCCGCGGCGAGCTTCAGTGCATCGGCGCGTCGACGCTCAACGAATACCGCAAGCACGTCGAGACCGACGGGGCGCTCGAGCGCCGCTTTCAGGCCGTCGTCGTCGAACCGCCCTCCGTGGAGGACACGGTGGACATCCTGCGCGGCCTGCGCGGCCGCTACGAGGAGCACCACAAGATCGTCCTCGCCGACGAGGCGCTCGGCGAAGCGGCCCACTTGGCGGACCGCTACATCACGGACCGCTTCTTGCCCGACAAGGCCATCGACGTCATCGACGAGGCCGGCGCCCGCGCCCGCATCACGAGCCAGGCGCCGCCGCCCGGCGTCGACGAGCTCAAGCAGGAGCTGGCGGAGGCGGTGGCCGCCAAGGAAGAGGCCATTCGCGGGCAGGACTTCGAGCGGGCCGCCCAGCTGCGGGACCAGGAACGCGAGATCCAGCAGAGCATTCAGGAAGCCCAGGCCGCCTGGGAGGAAGAACGCAAGGAGCACCGGCCCGAGGTGGGCGCCGAGGGGGTGGCCTTCATCGTGAGCCGCTGGACGGGCATCCCGGTCTCGCGCATTCAGCAGGCCGAGTCCGAACGGCTCGTCAGCATGGAGGACGAGCTGCACAAGCGGGTCGTCGGCCAGGACGACGCCATCGCCGCCATCAGCCGCGCGATCCGGCGGAGCCGGGCGGGACTCAAGGACCCGGCGCGCCCCATCGGATCCTTCATCTTTTCGGGGCCCACCGGCGTCGGCAAGACCGAGCTGGCGCGCACGCTGGCCGAGTTCCTGTTCGACGACAAGGAGGCCCTGATCCGCGTGGACATGAGCGAGTACATGGAGCGCTTCTCCGTCTCGCGGCTGATCGGCGCGCCTCCCGGCTACGTCGGCTACGAGGACTCGGGAGCGCTGACCAAGGCCGTGCGCCGCCGTCCCTACGCCGTCGTGCTGCTCGACGAGATCGAAAAGGCCCATCCGGACGTCTTCAACGTGCTCCTTCAGGTGCTCGACGAAGGCCACCTCACGGACAACTACGGGCGCGTCGTCGACTTCAAGAACACCGTGCTGATCATGACCTCCAATCTGGGCGCGAGAGAGATCTCGAAGGGCGGCCTGGGCTTTCGGCGGAGCGGGGCGGACTCGGGCTACGAATTCATGCGCGACAAGGTCAAGGAGGAGATCGATCGCGCGTTCAACCCGGAGTTCCTGAACCGGCTGGACGACACCATCGTGTTCCATCCGCTGAGCCGGGAGGAAATCGGCCGCATCGTCCACATGCTGCTGAGCGACGTCAAGGAGCGCCTGGCGCGCGAAGAGATGTCGCTGGAGATCACCGAGGCCGCGGTGGCCTTTCTGGTGGAGCGCGGCTACGACGAGAAGTTCGGCGCCCGTCCCCTCAAGCGGGCGATCCGGCGCTTCCTGGAGGACCCGCTGTCCGAGAAGATCCTGCTGGCCGAGTTCGGCGCCGGCGACGAGGTCGCCGTGGACGCGAGCGAGGACGGAGAGCGGCTGTCGGTCGTGGTGGCCTCGCCGACCAAGACGTGAGGCGGCGCCGAGCGGGGGCGGGCGCGGCCTGGACGGGCCTCTTCGCGTGCTTGCTGCCGGGCTTGGCGGCGTCGGCGATCCCGTCCTCCGCGTCCGCCCAGGCGCCGGCCGGCGACCCGTTGGTGCGGATCGACTCGGTGGCCGCCGAGGGCATGCAGCGGCTCTCGCGCGGCGACGTCGTGGGAGCGGCGGGCATTCAGCCGGGGTCGCTGAACAGCTGGCTCGACATTCAGCGCGCCGTCAAGACGCTGTGGGCCACCGGACAGTACGCCGACGTCGTGGTGCGCCTGGACGAGTCGACGGGACGCAACGTGCTCGTCTTCGAGGTCGAGGAGCGGCCGCTGGCGCGCCTGATTCGAATCACCGGCCTGGAGTCCGTGGGGACGGACGACGTGCTCGAGGCCGGCGGGCTGGAAGAGGACGCGCCGCTGTCGCCCAACGGCATCCAGAAGGCCCAGGCGTTCATCCGCGACGAGCTGCGCCAGCGCGGCGTGCCGTTTGCGCGCATCGAGCAGCGCGAGCAGCCCGTGCCGGGAAGCGAGGGCCTCGTGGACGTGGTGCTCGAAGTCGAGGAAGGCCAGCGCGTCACGATCGCCGAAGTCTCGTTCTCCGGCAACGAGCGCTTCTCCGACGCCGAGCTGCGCGACGCGATGACGACGAAGCCCGAGGGCTTCTTCTGGTTCCGCGGCGGGGACTACGACGAGCTGGAATTCGAGACGGACCTCTTGGAGTCGCTGCCCAAGCGCTACTACGAGGCGGGCTTCCTGGACTTCGAAGTCCTGGGCGACACCCTGATCGTGGACCCGCGGACCGGGAAGGCCCGGATCGAGACCCGCGTGTTCGAAGGTCCGCAGTACGCGCTGGGCGAGTTCGTGGTCGAGGGCGCCGAGGCGTTCGAGGCCGACGATCTGAAGCGCTACTTCGAGCGCGGGTCGGGGGGCTTGCTGGGAATGCTGGGCATCGGCGACGACAGCGAGGAGGCCGCCGGGCAGGCGTTCGACGCGGTGGGGTTCGAAGAGGCCGCCGAGCGCGTCCGGGAGCTCTACAGCAACCAGGGCTACTTGTACGCCCAGGTCGATCCGCTGTGGGAGCGCATGGGCGAGGACGAAGACGGGCGCCCGCGGGTGCGGGCCACGTGGCACATCGAGGAATCCGCGCAGGCGTACGTGAACCGGATCGTGATTGCGGGCAACGACTTCACGTACGACCGCGTGATCCGCGAGAAGATCTTTCTCTTGCCCGGCGGCGTCTACAGCCAGGCCGATCTGCTGCAGTCCTACCAGAACATTCAGTCGCTCGGATTCTTCGAGACGCCCATGCCGCCGCCCGAGATCCAGCCCCAGGAGACGGGCGACGTGGACATCGTGTTCACGGTCAAGGAAAAGCAGACCGGGTCCATTCAGTTCGGCACGGCGGTGGGCGGCGGCGTCGGCCTTTCGGGATTCCTGGGCTACGACCAGCCCAACCTCTTCGGCCAAGCCAAGTCGGGGAGCATTCGCTGGGACTTCGGCAGGTACATCCGCAGCTTCACCCTGAGCGCGAGCGACCCCGCGCTCTTTCAGTCCACCGTCAGCGGCTCCATCTCGCTCTTCAATTCCACCGACCGCTTCTTCCAGTTCGCCACGGGCCGCCGCCGCCGCGCCGGCTTCACCACCACCTTCGGCATTCCGTTCCCCGGCTCGCTGTACACGCGAATCTTCTTCGGCTACTCGCTCTCGCGCACCCGGTACGAGCTCTTCCGCGACGTGGACGACTCGTCTCTCTTCGGGCTGCCGCCGGGGACGCTCAGCTCCTTCTCGATCGGCGTGACGCGGCGCACCCTCAATCACCCCCTCTTCCCGACTTCAGGCTCGCTGCAGTCCTGGACGACCGAACTCAACGGGGGGCCTCTGGGCGGGGCGGGCGACTTCGTGAAGAACACGGTCGAAGCGCAGTGGATCGTGCCGGTCGGCGGGCTGGGCACCGACGGCATGTCCGCGGGCGGCGTGCGGTTCGCGCTCGCGGCGGGCGTGCGCGGAGGCGCGCTCTTCGGAGACGCTTCGCGGTTTCCCTTCGAGTCCTTTTGGCTGGGCGGCGTGCAGTTCGGTCAGCCCCTGCGCGGATACGAGGAGACGACGATCACGCCGGACGGATACTTCCCGCGGCGCGCCGGCAACATCGCTCAGATCGACCGCCTGGGGAACGCCTACTTCTCCGCGACGAGCGAGCTGCGGGCGGTGATCGGTTCCAACGTCGGGCTCGCCGCCTTCTTCGACGCGGGCAACCTGTGGGAGGGCCCCGGCGACTTCAGCTCCTCCAAGCTCTACCGGGGGGCCGGCTTCGGCGTGCAGCTCGTGACGCCCTTCGGTCCCATCGGACTGGACTACGCCTACGGATTCGACAAGACCGAGCCCGGTTGGCAGCTTCACTTCAAGATGGGACCGAACTTCTGACGCGGCCCGCGCCTGCGCCCATTACACGCCTGCGCCCATTACATTTGTGCGGAGCCGGCGCCGGCCGGCCGGCCAAGGGAAACCAAACCGGAGAGTAGGGAACATGCGTGGTTCGTCCGTGAGCCTGGCGCTGGCCGTCGTGCTCGCTTCCGCCGTTTCGCTCGACGCGCAGCCGACCAAGGTGGGCTACGTCAATTCAGACGCCGTCCTGGCGGCGTTCCCGATGGCTCAGGACGCGCAAACCGCAATGGAGGCGAGCCTGAGGGGCTACGAGCTGGAGATTCAGGAGCTTCAGAGCGCCTTGCAGACGAGCGCCGACGAATTCCGCCAGAAGCAGTTGACGATGACGCCCGAAGCGCGGGAAGCCCGGCAGCAGGAGCTCATCAACCAGGACCAGGCGCTGCAGCAGCGGCGCGCGGACTTGAACGGCCAGGCCGCGCAAAGGCGGGCCGAGCTGTTTCAGCCGGTGATGGACTCCGTGAAGGCCGTCATCGAGGACATCCGCGTCGAAGGCAACTACGCGGTGATCCTGGACGTGGCGTCGACGGCGATCATCGCCGCCGACCCGTCGCTCGACTTGACCCAGGAAGTGATCACGCGGCTCCAGACGGGCGGCGGGACGAGCAGCGGGACGGGAAGTCCGGGAGGGGGATGACCCGGCGCCGGGCGGCCCGCGCGGTCGCCGCAGGGCGGTGACGCGAACGACGCTGACGTTGCGGGCGGCGGCCCGGGCGACGGGCGGCCGGGTCGTGGGCGACGAAGGGACCGTCTTCTCCGGCATTGCTTCGGTGCGCGACGCCGGAGAAGGCGACTTGGCGTTTCTGGCGCTTGGCCGCTACGTGGAAGAGCTGCCGGGGTGCCGGGCGCGGGCGTTGCTGGTGCCGGAGTCGCTGGCGGCCGTGCAGGGCGGACCACGCAACCGGCTCGTGGCCGGCGACCCCCACCGGGCGTTGGGCGAGCTCCTGCGCATTCTGCGGCCCGAATGGCAGGGGCGCGTGGAAGCCGGGGCGCATCCGCGCGCGGTGGTGGACGAGCGCGCGAACGTCGCGTCGTCCGCCGAGATCGGTCCCGGCGCGGTCGTGGGCGCGGGGGCGGTGGTGGGCGACCGAGCGCGCGTGGGCGCCAACTGCGTCTTGGGGGAGGGCGTGGTCGTGGGCGCGGGCGCGAGGCTCTTCCCCAACGTGACCGTCTATGCGGGCAGCGTCCTGGGGGCCCGGGTCGTGGTGCATTCGGGCACGCGCATCGGCGTGGACGGATTCGGCTACGCCACGGTGGACGGCGAGCACGTGAAGGTGCCGCAAGTCGGCGGCTGCGTGGTCGAGGACGACGTGGAGATCGGCGCGAACTGCACGATCGACCGGGGTTCGATCGGACGAACCGTGATCGGCGCCGGCAGCAAGCTCGACAACTTGGTGCACGTGGCGCACAACGTCGAGATCGGCCCGGGCTCGCTCTTGGTGGCGCAAGTCGGCGTGGCGGGTTCCACCCGGACCGGCCCCGGCGTGGCCATGGGCGGCCAAGCCGGCCTGATCGGCCATCTCCGCATCGGCGCCGGCGCCCGCATCGGCGCGCAGGCGGGCGTCATCGGGGACGTGGGCCCCGGCGAGGTCGTCTCCGGCTACCCGGCGCGCGACCACAAGGGCTACTTGCGGGCCATGGCGCGCCTGATGCGGCTGCCCCAGCTGGCGAAGCGAGTGGCGCGGCTGGAGCGGCGCGAGCGCGCCTCGTCCGGCCCGGAGGAAGGAACGGGAGATGGGTAGCGGAGGGGGCACAGCGGCGAACGCCGCGATCCGACTGGCCGGGTTGACCGCGATCCTCGCCATCAGTCTGGCCAAGACGGGCCGTGCGCAACAGGACGTGCCGCCCTGCTGCGTTTCCTCCCCAAAGACGGATTGCGTGTGCTGCAACACCGGAAAGGGGTGCGCCACCCTGCCGTATGGCGACCAACCGGAGGCCATGGGTTGCGACTGGATCTTCGTTGAATAAGCCTGGCCGAGACGCCTCCCGGCCTTCCCGGCGGCTGGAAACGGCGGTCAACGTTGCGATCTTGGCCGTCCTGGCCGTCCTCGTGTTCGGCCCGTCGGGCGTCGTGGGCAGCCGGGCGGTGGCGTGGTACGCCGATTGGCGCCAAGGCAGGGCGGTCCGCGACGCTTGGGACGATCTCGCGGCCGCGCCGGGCCGCCTCGGCGCGAGCCCTGCTTCGCCCGGCCGGATCGTGGTCGAGTTCGTCGACTACGAGTGTCCGTTCTGCAGGCAGGTCGCGTCGTCCGTGGCCACGGAAACGGCGAAGGGCGGCGTGACGGTCGTGGTCCGGCACCTTCCGCTGGACGTCGTTCACCCGCATGCTCGCTCGGCTGCCCGCGCCGCCGTGTGCGCCGAGCGGCACGTTCGCGACGAGAAACGGAGTGTTCGCAGGTGCGCCCGGCTGGCGCGCCGCCCTGGAGAGCTTGGGCGAGGGCCGCCCCCGGGGCACAAGCCCGGAGACGTCTTTGGCGACCGACGTCTTGTTCGACTCCGCCTTGCATCCGGATTCGGCGGTGTCTCACATGGTACGGGTTCAGCGCGGCTTGTTCGTGGGCGCGGACAGGATCGTCGTCTTGGACGACGCGACCGTCTTGGTCGTGAACACCACGACGCAAGCGTTCCGGACGATGGGCGGCGAGGGAGAGGGGCCGGGCGAATTCTCGATTCCGTGGCAGGCCGGTCTGGTCGCGACGCCGGACGGCTTTGCGACCTGGGCCGGCGCTCGGTACCGGCTTGCTCGCTATTCTCCGAACGGCGAGTTCGTCGAAGAGGCGAGCCTCCGTGCCGATGCGTTCCGTCAGGTGTTGCGCGAGCCCGACGGAGAATTCGGCCAGGTCGCGGACCAAGTGGCTCAGTTGCTGATCATGGCGAGCCCGCCCGAGCTGCTCGGCGTTCTTGCCGACGGCGCCCCGGTTTTCTGGCGATCTGACATCCGAGGCGTTGGGCCGGAAGGCCTCAGCCGGGACACGGGCGCCGTCTTCCAATACCTGCCCAACGACAGCCTGGGCGTGATGTTCGAGTTTCCGGCCGCGGAAATCCACACGGTCAGGCCGCGGCCGGGCCGGAATTCGCCCCGGCGGGTGCTCTTCGGTCACGACACGCATGTCGCGATGACGAGCGCCGGCGTCGTCGTCGCGGACACGCAGGCGGAAGAGATCGTCGTGCGGGCCCGAGACGGCGGCGTCTTGTGGACGATCCCCATGCCGGGCGAGCGCGTCGTGGTCACGCGAGCACAGCTGGAGGCCAAGGCGGCCGGGTCGTCTCCGGAGATTCCTGCGTCTCTCCGGGCGAGCTTCGGACGTCGCGGAGCGCCCACCCCGCACAATCCGGTTGCGCCGCCCATCGACGCGGTCATGACGGACCGCGACGGGCGGGTCTGGGTGCGCGACTACGTGCTGCCCGGCGCGGACGCTCAGCGATGGACGATATGGGAGCGAGACGAGAACGTGTTCGCGGTCGAACTTCCCGTCGACGAGCAGCTCCTGGACGCCCAGGGCGACCGCGTCATGGTCCGCCTCCGCGACTTCGAGAGAGATCGGGTCCAGGTGCGGCGGATCGCCTACTGACCTTTCGCCCGAGTCGGCCGCATCGCCAGCGGCCGCGGGCCGGGGCGCAAGACGTGCGCGGCGGCTCCGCCAAGGCCGGCGACGAAGCCGAGCGGGGCGGGCGCCTGCGCGCGCCCGCGGATATATCGGCCCGGCGCATCTGCCCGCTCCCGGCCAAGTCCGCCGGACGGCGAGCCCAGCGGTTCTGTTAGATTATTAAGTTGCCCCGTCGTCTCGTTCGCGGGGTCGTGCGCCCGGGCGGCTCCTTCCACGGCTCTCCGACCCTCATTCAACTGTTCCGCCGATGGCCGCAGAGCGCCAGCAGACTCTCGCCAGCGAGGTTGCGCTTGAAGGGATCGGCGTTCACTCGGGCCAACAGAGCCGGCTTCGCATCAAGCCCGCGGCGGACTCGTTCGGGGTGCGGTTTCGGCGCACGGACCTGCCCGGAGCGCCGGAGGTGCCGGCCCGCCTGGAGTGCGTGACGCACACCGATCTGGGCACGACGCTGGGCCGCGACGGGGCCGAGGTCATGACCGTGGAGCACGTGCTGGCGGCGCTGGCCGCGCTCGAGGTCGACAACGCGCTCGTCGAGCTCGACGGACCCGAGCCGCCGATCCTCGACGGCAGCTTCGCTCCTTACGTCGCGGCGGTGACGGAGGCGGGAGTGAAGGCGCAGAGCGCCCCGGCGTCCGTCGTGCGCCTGTCCGCTCCGGTCACGGCGGGGGACGG
Organism: Longimicrobiales bacterium; assembly: GCA_965242735.1. Lineage (GTDB taxonomy): Bacteria > Gemmatimonadota > Gemmatimonadetes > Longimicrobiales > Gaopeijiaceae. The sequence continues at coordinate 1,627,890 of OZ251497.1, forward strand.
ACGCGTCGGCTCCTACGTGGCCGTGCCGGACGACGGCTTTCGCGTCTCGGCCACCATCGACTACCCGCATCCGGCCATCCGGCGCCAACACGGCTCCTACTGCGCGACCGGCAACGCGTTCGCCGAGGAGCTGGCCGGCGCCAGGACGTTCGGGTTCAAGGCCGACGCGGACGCCCTGCACGCGCGCGGACGGGCGCTGGGCGCGTCGCTGGACAACACCGTGGTGCTGGACGACGCGCGCGTCATGAACGACGGCCTGCGCTTCACGGACGAGTTCGTGCGGCACAAGGCGGGCGACATCGTCGGCGACTTGGCGCTGCTGGGAAGCCGCTTCCGCGGCCACGTCGTGGCGGACAGGCCCAGCCATGCGGGCAACTTCAAGCTGGCCTCGGCGATCAGCGAACGCCACGGCGGCGGCCCGGGCCCCGGCGCGATCGACGTGCGGCGCATCATGGACTGCCTGCCGCACCGCTACCCGATGCTGCTCGTGGACCGCGTCCTCGAGTTCGAGTCGCGAAAGCGAATCGTCGGCCTCAAGAACGTGACGATCAACGAGCCCTTCTTCGGCGGGCACTTTCCCGAGCATCCGATCATGCCGGGCGTGCTCATCGTCGAAGCGATGGGACAGGTGGGCGGACTGCTCCTCATGGACGCGGTCGACGATCCGGAGGGCAAGGTCGTCTACTTCATGTCGCTCGACAACGTGAAGTGGCGCCGGCCGGTGGTGCCCGGCGACCAACTCGTCTTCGAACTGGAGATGCTCCACTTCCGCCGGCAGGTGTGCAAGATGCGCGGGACGAGCACGGTGGACGGGCGGCTGGTCGCCCAGGCGGAGATGACCGCCAGGATCATGGACCGGTGAAGGGCGCCCCGCTGGCGCGGAGCCCGGCGACCGTGATCCACGAGACCGCGATCGTGGACCCGGGCGCGGAACTCGCGGACGGCGTCGAAATTGGTCCGTTCGCGATCGTCGGCCCGGGCGTGCGCATCGGCGCCGGCACCCGGCTGGGGCCGCGGGCGCTTGTCGAATGCAACACGGAAATCGGCGCCAACTGCTTCGTCGCCACCGGCGCCGTGCTGGGCAGCGACCCGCAGGACCTCAAGTACCAGGGCGAGGAAACGTTTCTGGAAGTGGGCGACCGCACGGTGATCCGCGAGTTCGCGACGCTCAACCGGGGAACGGTGGCGGCGGGCCGCACGGTGGTCGGCTCCGACTGCCTTCTGATGGCGTATTCTCACATTGCGCACGACTGCGAACTGGGCAACCATGTCATCGTCTCGAACGCGACGAACATGGCCGGCCACGTCGCCATCGCCGACGGCGCGGTGGTCAGCGGACTGGTCGCGATCCACCAGTTCGTGCGAATAGGGGCTCATGCGTTCGTCGGGGGCGGATCGCGCGTGCCGCAGGACGTGCCGCCCTACTGCAGCGTGGTCGGCAATCCGTCGCCGAAGCTGTACGGCCTCAACAAGGTGGGGCTGGAGCGCAAGGGGTTCTCGCGCGACGTGCGGCGACGCCTCAAGAAGGCGTACCGCTTGCTCTTTCAGTCTGGGTCGTCCCTGTCCGACGGCATCGCGCTGGCCGAGGCCGACCCGGAGCTGGCCTGCCCCGAAGTGCGCTACTTCCTCGACTTCATCCGCAACAGCGAACGAGGGATCACGTTCTGATCCCTCAGGGGCCGTGGGCGGCTTGAGTCGGCCGGCGATCGGCGTCGTGGGCGTCGGCGCCCTGGGGCGCCACCACGCCCGGGTGCTCCGCGGCCTCGATGGAGCCTCGGCGGCCGGCGTCTACGACCTCGATTCGCAGCGGTGCAGGGCGGTCGCCGGGGAACTCGGCGTGGTCGCGCGCTCGTCCTTGGAGGAGCTGCTCGACGCGAGCGACGCCGTGGTCGTCGCCACGTCCACGGGCGCGCACGAGGAAGTGGCGTGCGCCGCGGCGGCCCGCGGCGTCCACGTGCTGGTCGAGAAGCCGATGGCGCCGTCGATCGAGAGCGCCGACCGCATCTTGGAGTCGGCCGCCGCGCACGGCGTCGTCGTGCAGGTGGGCCACGTCGAGCGCTTCAACCGGGCCGTCGTGGCCGCAAGGCCGTTTCTGGAGCGGCCGCTGTTTCTGGAGAGCCACCGGCTGGCGCGCTTCACGCCCCGGTCGCTCGACGTGGCCGTCGTGCTCGACCTCATGATTCACGATCTCGACTTGGTCGCCATGATGACCGGCGCGCCCGCCTCGAGCGTGCACGCGGCCGGCGTGCCCGTGCTGACGCCGCGCGTGGACGTCGCCCACGCGAGGGTGGGCTTCGAGGGCGGCGCCGTGGCCAATCTGACCGCCAGCAGAATCTCCGTGAAGCGCACGCGAAAATTGCGCGTGTGGCAAGCGTCGGGGTATCTGTCCTTGGACTTGGCGGCGGGCGAGGGGGACTTCTACAGGCTCAAGCACGGAACCCGAGCGCTCGGGGAGGGGCCGCTGCGGGCGCCTTCGGAAGGGGCCGGACTCGATTCCGTCGTCGAGCGCATTCCCGTTCCCGGGACGGGTCCCGAGCCGCTGGCGGCCGAGCTGGCGTCGTTTCGCGACGCAATCTTGGGACTGGCGCCGCCGGCCGTGACGGGCGAGGACGGACGGCGGGCGCTTGCGCTCTCTTTGGCCATCGAACAGCAGATCGAGGAACATGTCGCTGATACGCGCTCGGCGTCGTCGTAAGCGGGAGTGGATCGACGTCAAGAAGGGCGCGCCGCCCTGGAAGCTGGCCGTGCTCTTCGTGCTGGTCCTTGCCCTCGTGTGGTACTTGGGGCGGGCCTTCTGATGGATTGACGCCCATGGCGCCCCATGCGGAGCCGGCGCCCGCGCGGCCGTTGCGGCGCGTCATGATCCTGGCCGGCGAGGCCTCCGGCGACGCGCACGGCGCCCGGGTCGCCGCGGAAATGCGGCGGCGCTGGCCCGGAGTCGAAATGACGGGGCTGGGCGGAGAGCGCTTGGAGGCCGCGGGCGTCCGCTTGCTGCGCCGGTTGGACGAGCTGGCGGTGATGGGCTTCGCCGAAGTGGCGGCCAAGCTGCGATTCTTCCGGCGGCTGGAGCGGGAAGTGCGGCGGCTGCTCTCGGTCGGGCGCTTCGACGTCGTGATTCCGGTCGACTACCCCGGGTTCAACTTGCGCATCGCGTCGGCGGCCGGACGCCTGGGCGTTCCCGTGCTCTACTACATCGGTCCGCAGGTCTGGGCCTGGAAGGCGGGGCGGGCGCGCCGCTTGGCGGAGGCGGCCAACCGCATCGCGCTCATCCTGCCGTTCGAGGCGCCGCTGTACGAGCGGCACGGGGGACGAGCGGTCTTCGTCGGCCATCCCCTGCTGGACGATCCGGCGCAGGGCGACCCCGCTGCGCTGGCGCGAACTCTGGGCTTGGACGCCGACAGGCCGGTGCTGGCTCTGTTTCCGGGATCGCGGCAGCAGGAATTGGCCCGGCACGCCGAGCCGTTCGTGGGCGCGGCCAAGCTCCTGCAGGCACGCGTGGCGGGACTGCAGGTGGTGGTCGGCAAGGCCCGGTCGTTGGCGGACGGCCACTACCGCCGGTTTCCCTTCGCGCGAACCGAGGACGGCGCGTCGCTGAGGGCCCTGGCGACGGCGGGCTTGGTCAAGTCGGGGACGAGCACGCTGGAGGCGGCGCTCGCGGGCATGCCGTTCGCGGTGGCGTACGTTGCGCATCCCGCGACGTTTGCGCTGGCGCGCCGGCTGGTGCGCGTGCCCCACGTGGCCCTGGCGAACTTGGTCGCGGGCAAGCGCGTGGTGCCGGAGTTCGTGCAGCGCCGGGCCAGTCCTGGCGCGCTGGCGTCCGCGCTGGCTCCCTTGCTGGACCGCCGGTCGGCCGAGCGGCGCGCCATGCTCGAGGGCCTCGGAGCGGTGCGGGCGGGACTGGGAGAGCCGGGCGCTTCGACCCGAGTGGCGGACTTGGCGGAAGAAGTGGCGCGAGAGCGGGCGGCGGGTTGCCGCGGGTGAACGTCGGCCGGGCGATGCGACGATCGGGACACGCGTTGTGGGGCGGAGACCGAACCCCCGAGGGCGAGGCGGACCTGCCGTGGCTTGGACGCCTGCTGGCCCCCGCGGAGTGGTTGTTTCGCTGGGGCGCCGCCGCGAGGAACGCCTGGCACGACCGCCGCCGACCGGAGCCGGCGCCCATGCCGGTCGTTTCGGTCGGCAACCTTGTGGTGGGCGGTGCAGGGAAGACGCCCGTCGTGCGATGGCTGGGCGAGTGGCTGCGGGATGCCGGGGCCCAGGCGGCCGTGATCGCCCGTGGCTATGGCGACGAGGTGCAGCTGCACCGCCGCTGGGCGGGCGAGCCGTCCGTGTTCGCGGGCGCGGACCGGCGCGCCTTGGTTGTCGCGGCGCATGAGGACGGCCATCGGATCGCGTTGCTGGACGACGGGTTCCAGCACCGCAGGGTGGCGCGGGACTTGGACGTCGTGCTGGTGGCGGCCGAGGACCCGGCCCGCGTGCGCCTGTTGCCGCGGGGACCCTATCGCGAGCCGCTCGGCAGCGTGCGACGCGCCACCCACGTGCTGGTGACTCGCCGGACGGCCGCGCCGGCCGAGGCTGCGGCGTGGCGCGAGCGGCTGACCCGCGTGGCGCCCGGCGTCCCCGCCGCCGAGATTCGGATGGAGATGGGGCTGTGGACCGACTTGGCCGGCGACCGGGCCGCCGCTCCGTCCGGCGACGTCTTGGCGGTATGCTCGGTGGCGCGCCCCGGCGCCTTCGCCGCCGGCCTTCGAGACTTGCTTGGCGCGGGCGCCGGGATCGAGCTGGCTTGGTTTCCCGATCATCACGACTTCTCCGAGCGGGACGTGCGCATGATTCGAGAGCGGCGCGCGGGGCGAACGGTCGTCTGCACGGAAAAGGACGCCGTCAAGCTGGCCCGCTGGTCCGGCGCGCTGCCCGGCGCGCGGGCCGTGGGCTTCCGGGTCGCCGATCCCGTGCCGGAGGCGCTCGCCGCCGCGCTGGCGCGCGCATGTGAAGACGGCGCACGTCGGCCGTCCCGGCGTCCCGGACGCCCCGCCGGTGCTGCACCACGACGGGTTGGCGCATGTGAAGACGGCGCACGTCGCCCATCCCGGCAGCTCCCGCTTCGGCGTCGGGCGGATCGGGACGGAGTCCGGGCGGCGGCTGCCGGCGGGAGACCGCGGTGACGTCGCGCGAAGATCCGGCGGTCGCGGCCCAGTTCGCGGCATCGGAACGAGGCCGGCCGCCGAACGCGGCCGCTTGGTTCCGCGAATGGTTCGGCAGGGAGTATCTGGCGGTCTATCCCCACCGCGACCGCCAAGAGGCCCGGCGGGCCGTAAGGCTCCTGGACTCCGTGGCGGCGCTGGGTTCGGGCGCTCGCGTGCTCGACTTGGCGTGCGGCGCCGGCAGGCACCTCGCCGAGCTGGGGCGCGCCAACCGCTGGGCCGCGGGCCTCGACCTCTCGGCGCCGATGCTCGAGGCCGCCCGTTCCGCCGCGCCGGACGCGGCCTTGGCCCGGGGCGACATGCGCCGCATTCCGTTCGCGTCCGGCGTCTTCGACGGCGTCACCTCGTACTTCACGTCGTTCGGGTACTTCGACGACGAAGCCGAGGACCGGGCGGTGCTCGGGGAAGTGCGCCGGGTGCTGGCCTTGGACGGCGTGTTCCTGCTCGACTTCCTCAACGCCGCGTACGTGAGGGCCAACCTGCGAAGCGAAGACCGCCTGACGGTGGCCGGCCGGACCGTGACGCTGCGACGGCGGCTGGTCGACGGCGGACGCGTGGTCGAGAAGCGCATCGCAATCGCGACCGGCGGCAAGACGGCGAAGCGCGAGTTCGTCGAGCGGGTGCGTCTCCACCGTCCCGGCGACCTGGAGACGATGTTGCAGGACGCGGGCCTCGTGCCGCGGGTGCGGTTCGGCGGATACGACCAAGCGCCGTTCCAGCCCGAGTCCCCGCGCTGCATCGTGCTGGCCGTGGCGGCGGGGACCCGCTGATGCGGTTCGCCGGCCAACCGCTGGGTGGCGCCCGCCTCGTGCGAGACTACTTGGCGGGCGTGCCCGCGGCGCGCGCCTTCTACTTCGGATCGCCCTGGGACCGCGCCGCCTTCGTGGCGAAGGCAAGAGCCCTGGACGAGACGGACGGAGCGGCCCGGCGGGCCCGGGCGGCGGCCGTGGTCCGCCCCTTGGGCCGAGCCGGTCGGCGAAAGCTCGACGAGGTGGTGGAGGCGGGCGGATGGTTCGTCACCACGGGACAGCAGCCCGGGCTCTTCGGAGGGCCGCTGTACGGCCTCTACAAGGCGCTCTCCGCCCAACGGCTTGCCGAGACGCTGGAGGAGGCCCTGGCCACGCCCGTCATGCCGGTCTTCTGGATGGCCTCCGACGACCACGACTGGCACGAAGCCGCGCACGCCGCCTTCGTCGGCGCCGACAACCAGCTTGCCCGGCTGGCTCTGGGCGACGACGTGCCGGGCGCGGGTCGTCTCTCACTGGCGCGCGTGCCTCTCGGTCCGGGCGTCGAAGCGCTCGCCGAGCGGCTCGCCGCGACGCTGGCGCCAAGCGAATTCCATTCCTGGGCGATCGATCTGGCGCACCGGTCCTACCGCGCGGAGGGAACCATGGCCCAGGGCTACGCCGCCCTGCTGGAGGGCCTGCTGGAGGACGCGCCTCTGGGCTTCGTCGACGCGGCCGATCCGGCCGTGCGCGAGGCGATCTGTCCGTTGGTGCGCGCCGAGATCGAGGTGGCCGCGAAGAGCGCTCAGGCGTTGGCCGAGACGGCCGCCGCGCTGGCCGGCGAGGGCTACGGGCTTCAAGTTCGGCTGATCGAAGGGACGCTCAACATCTTTCTGGACACGCCGGAGGGCCGGGATCGGATTCAACGCGCCGATTCCGGATTCCGTCTCCGCAGGTCCGGCACGGCCTTGGATTCCCGGCGGCTGGGCCGCTTGATCGCCGCTCCTCCGTTTCCCGCGTCCCCGAACGTGCTCCTGCGGCCGGTCGCCGAGAGCTTCCTGCTGCCGACCCTGGCCTACGTGGGCGGACCCGCCGAGCTGGCCTATCTCGGTCAGCTGGGCGGGCTCTTCCGGGTGCACGGGCTGTCGCCGCCCATCGCGGTTCCTCGGGCGTCGCTGGTAGTGGTGGAGCGCAAGGTCGAGCGCGTGCTGGCCAAGTTCGGCCTGTCGCCGGCCGAGACGCGCGACGGCGCGTTGCTGGCCAACCGCTTGGCGCGGGCGGAAATGCCCGAAGCGGTCAGCGAACCGTTGGGCGCGTGGCGGCGCGCCTCCGAGGCCCAGGCGGCGGAGCTGGCCGACGCGGTCGGCGGCGTGGACCCCACGTTGCAAGGGGCTGTGCAAGCCGCCCGCAACACGGGCTTGGCCGCGCTGGGCGCCCTGGAAACCAAAATTTCTCGGGCGCTCAAGCGGAAGAACGCCACCACGCTCGAACAAGTCGAGAAGGCGCGGACGAACCTCTGGCCGGACGGCAAGCCCCAGGAACGCGTCTTGGGTCCGCTTCAGTACGTCGCCCGCTACGGCCCGGAGTTCGTGAATGCGGCGCGGGAGGCCGTCCGGACTTCGTGGGCGCGGAAGATTTCGTAGTTTGTGGGCATGTTCTGGTTGCCCATCGTCTTTGTCGCGTTGCTGATCCCGATCCTGGCCATCGTGCTGGACTCGCCGGTCGCCAAGGCGTTGGCGCGTCGCCTGGAACGCCCAGGGGCGCCGGAGGGAGACAAGCTGAGCCACGAGCGGCTGGCGTTTCTCGAGGGGGAAGTGGGACGGATCGCGACGGAAGTGGAGCGCCTGGACGAGGAGAACCGGTTCTTCCAGAAGCTGCTCGCCGAGCGGGCGAGCGCCCCCGGCGAGTCGCGAGAAGACCGAACTTCCCCGCGAGCCTAGCCTAGGTCCGGACCGTGTCGGCGCGCCGCGTGGCATCCGGCATCATCGTGAGCCGCGCCTTGGGCGTCGTGCGCGAGCAGGTGTTGGCCCACTACTTCGGCGTCGGCCGGCTGATGGACGCGTGGGGCGTCGCGACGCGGATCCCCGGCGCCCTGCAGAACCTGCTGGGCGAGGGCACGCTGAGCGCATCGTTCGTGCCGGTCTACGTGCGGCTGCTGGAGCAGGGCAGGGAGAAGGACGCCGCTCGCTTGGCTCGCTCGGTCTTCGGCCTGCTGGCGGCGTCGGCCGGCGGCTTGGCGCTCGCAGGCCACGTCGCGGCGCCTTGGCTGGCCGCAGCCGTCGCGCCGGGCTTCGACGACGCCACGGCGCGGATCCTCGCGGCGCTGCTTGAGCTGTTCTTCCCGATGGCGGGGGTCCTGATCCTCTCGGCTTGGACGCTGGGCGTGCTCAACAGCCACGGACGCTTCTTCACCGCGTACGTGGCGCCCGCGCTCTGGAACGCGTCCATCATCGTCACCGGCGTGACCTTCGGAGCGTGGGGCTGGTTCGACTTGGACTTGATGATGGCCGTGGCGTGGGGCGCCGTGGCGGGCGGGGTCGTGCAGTTCGGGTTTCAGCTGCCCTTTGCGTGGCGCCATCTTCGAGGAGCTTCCCGCCGGGCGCGCGGCCGGCTTTCCGAGACGCGCGTGGTCGTGTCCAACTTCTTGCCGGCGGTCGCCGCCCGGGGCGGCGGCAGCATCAGCAGTCTGATCGAGATGGGCTTGGCGTCCTTGCTGCTTCCCGGGGCCGTAGGCATGTTGCGTTACGCCTCGACGCTGTACTTCGTTCCGATCGCGGTCTTCGCCCTTTCGATCACGGCGGCGGCTCTGCCCGCGCTGTCCCGCGACCGCGTCGACGGACTCGAGGCCGTTCGCAAGCGGACGGAGCAAGCGGTCCGAACGTCCTTGTTCGGACTCGTCGGGGCCGCCGTCGCCTTCCTGGCGTTCCGCGAGGAGACCATGGCGTTCTACGAACGGGGAGAATTCGGCGCGGATGCGGTCTCGGCGGCCGGCTGGGTGTTGGCGGCCTACGCCGTGGGATTGCCCGCCTCGGGCGTCTCCCGCGTGCTGGCGGCGTCCTTTCACAGTCTGGGCGACACGCGCACGCCGGCCCGAATCGTGTTGCTGGCCATCGGGATTGCGCCGCTGCTGGGCGTCGGTCTGATGTTTCCGTTCGACAACATGCTTGTGGGACCGTACGGCCTGGGCGCGGCGGGCTTGGCGCTGGGCTCGGGATTGGCTCGCTGGATCGAGCTGGGACTGTTCAGGGCCCGTCTTGCACGCCGGCTGGGCGGACTGTCGCTCTTCGGCGCGGACGCCGCTCGCGTCTTGGCGTCCTCGGCGGTCGGCGCAGCGGCCGGATTCGGCGCCAAGGCCGTCGTGGCTTCCGCCTCGGCGCCGCTGGTCCTGGGCGCCTACGTGACCGGCTGCGTCGTTGCGGCGGAGGCGTTGGGATGCTCGCCGCTTCGACTCGGCGACAGGCTCCGCGTCGCGCTGGCCCGCCACCGCGGACGCAGGAAGTAGCGCGTGGCCGAAGAACGAAGCCGAGTCCGACTCGGCGAACGCGCCGGATCGGGCCAAGGGCTGCCAATGGAGCGGGGCCGCGTCGGCCGCCTGCCTGCCGGTCCGGGCGTCTATCTGTTCCGGAGCGCGGCGGGCGAGATCCTCTACGTCGGCAAGGCCAAGCGCCTTCGAGCCCGCGTGCGGTCCTACTTGGGCTCCGGACTCGGCGTGAAGACCCGCGAGCTGGTTCGGCGCACGGAAACCGTCGAGACGTTCGTGGTGGCCTCGGAAGCGGAAGCGCTGATTCTCGAAGCCAATCTCGTCAAGGAGCACCAGCCTCGCTTCAACATCCATCTGCGCGACGACAAGAAGTACCCCTACATCAAGGTCACGGTCGGGGAGCGCTTTCCCCGCGCGTACCTGACCCGCCGCGTGCGCCGCGACGGAGCGCGCTACTTCGGACCGTTCGTGGCGGTGGGCCGTGTGCGGCTGGCCCTCGAACTCCTCAAGAAGAGCTTGGGCGTGCGGTCGTGCCGCTACGACTTGCCTACCGAGATTCCGTTGCGCCCTTGCCTGGACTACGACATCGGCAGGTGCCACGCGCCCTGTGCAGGCAAGCAGGACGAGGACGCCTACCGGAGCATGATCGACGACCTCGTGCGCGTCCTGGAAGGCGATGTCGCAAAGATTCAGACAAAGGTTGAATTCGACATGCGCAAGGCGGCTTCCAACATGGACTTCGAACGTGCCGCCCAACTCCGAGACGTGCTGGCCGGCCTGAACGGCATCGCGGGCCGGCAACGCGTGCACGCGCCCGCCGGGGGCGACCGGGACGTCGTGGGGCTCGCCAGGGACGGCGCGCGCGCCGTGGCGGTCAGGCATCGAATCCGCAACGGCGCGCTCACGGGCCAAGACGCGCGCTTCCTGAACGGGGAGGCCGACGGCGCCGACGAGGGGCTGATCGCGCGTTTCGTCTCGCACGCCTATCTGGCCGACGGCGCCGTCGCCACGGACGACCTGCCGCGAGAGGTGCTCGTCCCCGCCGCGTTTCCCGACATGGACCTGCTCGGCCAGGTGCTGTCCGGCAAGGCCGGCCGGCGAGTGCGGGTCCGCGTTCCCTTGCGGGGCGCCGGGGCCGCTCTCGTGCGCTTGGCGGTGGCCAACGCCCGCAACGCCTTGGAAGACGCGGCTCGCGGAGGCGCCGCGCCCCCGGCTCGTGCGGGCGAGACCTTGTACGAGCTGCAGGACTACCTGGGGCTCAAGGTCGTGCCCCGGCTGCTGGCCTGCCTCGACGTCTCCCACACGCAGGGCGCCGAGACGGTCGCGGGCGTGGCGACGCTCAAGAACGGAGAGCCGTGGCGGGCCGGATACCGGCGAATGAGGATACGCCAAGGGCGGGCCGGGGACGACTACCGGTCCATGGCCGAGGCCGTGGGACGCTACTTGGAACATGCGATCCGGAAGGGCGCCCGGCTTCCCGACCTCGTCTTGGTGGACGGGGGGAAGGGCCAGCTGGGCGCGGCGCGGGCCGCCGTGGCGGAAGCCGGCGCGACCGGCGTGGCGTTGGCCGCCATCGCCAAGAAGGAGGAGATCGCCTACGTCCCCGGCCGCGGCGCGGGCATCCGCATTCCGCCGACGGCCCCGTCGCTCTACGTCCTTCAGCGGGCCAGGGACGAGGCGCACCGCATCGCGGTCGGATACAATCGGAAGCTGCGTTCCCGGCGCACGCTGCGCTCGCGGCTCTCGGAGATTCCAGGCGTCGGCCCCAAGCGCCAGCAGGCCTTGCTGTCCCGGTTCGGATCGGTGCGGGGCGTCCGAGACGCCACGCCCCAAGAGATTGCCCGCATCCCCGGGTTCAGCGAAGCCGCCGGCGTGCGCATCCTCTCCTTCCTCGACGGCTCGCCGCCCTGAGCCGGCGGCCCGCGACGGCCAGGCCCTTGCGGGCAGCGCGACGTGGCGCGCCCTGCCCGGGTCGTCCTGCGCCGCGGCCCCTCCGCGTGCCCACGCCCAACTCGTCGCCCGTGCGCCGGAGGGCTTTGCGGCGCGGCCCGCTGGCCAGTATGTTTCTGGTTGGCATTTCGGCGTGGCGCTGCCGGCAGGGGTCTTGCCAGCCGGGCGGGCGCTCGAACCCCAAGGAAAATCAGGAGGATGACGGAGTGAACAGGGCTCGGATCGGCTTGATTGCGGTGGTTGCGAGTGGACTGGCGGCGGCGGGATGCGCGTCCGGCTCGGGCGGAGGAGGCGGAGGCGGCGGCGAAATGGCTGGATTCGCGCCGAGCGACAACACGCACACGCGCACCGCGCAGTTTGCGCTGTTGCAGGCCGGCAGCGCCGAAGACGGCGGCGAAGCGCGCTACCGGGAGGCCTTGGCGGCGGCCTTGACTTCGATCGCCCAGGAGGCGACCAACCCGATGGGCTACATGCTGGCGGGCCAGGCCCAGGTCGGGCTCGCCGACTACCTGGCCGCCGACACGTTGTTCGACGAGGCGCTCGAACTGTATCCGGCCTATGCCGAGGACATCCGCATCGAGCGCGAGAGCGCCTGGATCACGATCTTCAACGCCGCCCTCGCCCCCATCGACGCCGGCGACTACGCCGAGGGCATTCGCATGCTCGAAGAGGCCGAAGTTCTCTACACGAAGCAGCGTCCCGAGGCCCTGATGAACCTCGGCCTGGCATACGACAGGACCGGAGAGCCGGAGAAGGCCGTCGACGCTTACGGGGCGGCGCTCGAGATCATCCGCAATCCCCGTGCCGAGGGCATGGACAGCGCGATGGTCGCGAGCTGGGCCGAGCGGGAGGCGGGCGTCTCCTTCAACCTGGCCCAACTGCTGAGCCGAACGGAGCGCTACGACGAAGCCATCGTCGAGTACGAGACCTACTTGGCGAACCATCCGGGCGACATCACGGCCGTTTCGAGCATGGCGTCCGTGCTGGCCATGTCCGGCATGCCCGACTCCGCTCAGGCGGTCTACGACGGCCTGATGGCCGACGCGGACCAGCTCGGCATGCGGGAGCTCATGAACGTGGGCGTCGGTCTGTACAGGGCCGAATCGTACGAGAACGCGGCCAACGCGTTTCGCAGGGTGACGGAAGTCGCGCCCGACAATCGCGACGCCGTCTCCAACCTCGCCCAGTCTCTCTCGGACCTCGAGGCGTGGGACGAACTCCTGGAAGTCGGCGCCCGCCTGATCGAGCTGGACGCCTTCAACTCCTACAGCTACCGGCTCTACGCGCAGGCGCTGGTCAACTCGGGCGACGAGCAGGAGGCCGTGCGTATCCTGGAGCAGGGCGAGGCGCTCGCCTTCGAGTTCAACATCGAAAACACGCGTCTGGAGCCGCGTTCCTCCGGCGGCGCGAGTTTGGCGGTCGAGCTGCTCAACAAGTCGCTCGAGCCGGGCACGACGGTGGAAGTGCGTGTGCACTTCCTGGGCCTGGACGGGGCCAAGATCGGCGAAGTCGACGTTCGGGCCATCGCGCCCGACGCTGGAGTCGCGACGGTCTTCCAGGCCGACCTGACGAGCGGGGAAGCCGTCTTGGGATACTACCTGGAGGTGCTGAGCTACTGACTGCAAACGCCAGCCAGCGGGAGTAGCTCAGTTGGCAGAGCATCAGCTTCCCAAGCTGAGGGTCGCGGGTTCGAGTCCCGTCTCCCGCTCTTTGCTCCGGACGCCGCCGCATGCGGTCGGCGGCCCGGACGCGCGGCCCCCGCGTCTTGCCAGGACATTCGCCATGCACAGAACCCTTCTCTCGGCCGTCGCTTCTTGGGTCGTCCTGTCGGTCGCGCCCGCGTCGGCGCAGACGCCCGCCCCCGACCTCATGACGCGCGTCCAGGCCGCCCGGAATTCCGCGGACCTCGGCGTCCTGATGAGCGGAGCGGCGGCGGCCCGGCGGCTCGGCGACTTCGAGGTGGCGGCTCAGCTGCTCCGCCAAGCCGACGACGCGCTCGATGCGGTCAAGGGCATCTGGATTCGAGAGCACGTCTTCCAAGCGCTGGCGTCCGGCGGCGGCGTCAACGGGATGCGCAGAGCGTTGCGCCAGGCGCAGCAGCAGGCACATCTGACCCCCGTCCAGCTCGCGGGCGTGATCAACACGTTCCCGGCGTTGCTTCAGGGCGGCGAATTCGACGAACTCGTCGCGGAGCTCTCGGCGGATCACGCCGATCCCGGCTATCACTGCGAATGCTTGGCCGTGAAGGCCTGGATGCACCGCGTGGCCGGCCGGGACCACGAATCGCGCGTGCTGTGGGGACGGCTCGTGGCGGCGTGGGACCGCAATCCATTGGCGTTCGACTCCGAAGACCAGCAAGCCGACTGGCAGGCGCGCTATGCGCGCAATCTCGCGAGGGCAGGCCGGATGGCCGACGCTCGGGCCGCGCTGGAGAAGGCGATGTCCATGCCCGTCAGCGCCGAAGCGCGCCCGGCCGTCCAGCGCCGGTGGGCGCAGACCTACGCCGAGCTGGGCGACGTGGACCGCGCCGTGGGCCTGCTGGAGCCTCTGATCGCCAGTTCAACGCTGGTGACCGTCAACAGTCTCTCCACGCGCTTCACCTGGGACAACGTCCGCGACGAGCCCGCGTTCCAGGAGATGCTGGCGCGAAACCGCTAGTTTCGGCTCCGGGGCCCGCCAGCGGGGCTCGGACGCCGCCGGCCCAGCGCGAGGGAATCGTTCGTGGTGCGAATCGCCGAAATCGCTGCCGGCTCCCTGGGAGAGGCCCTGCAGTTGCAGATTGGCACGCGCATCCTCAGCGTCAACGGCGAGCGCGTGCGCGACTCGCTGGACTTCGCGTTTCGCACGGCCGACAGCCGGCTGGAAATCAAGACGGTCGGCCCGGACGGCGACGTGGTCGTCCACGACGTGGAGCGCGACCTGGACGAGCCGCTCGGGATCGTGCCCGATCGAGACGTGGTGCGCGAGTGCGCCAACGCCTGCGTCTTCTGCTTCATCGACGGCAACCCTCCGGACGCGCGCGCGCCGTTGTGGCTGCGCGACGACGACTTCCGCCTGTCGTTCACCTACGGTAGCTACGTGACGCTGACCAACCTGGGCCCGCGGGGACTGCAACGCTTGGTGGACCAGCGGATATCGCCCCTGTACGTCAGCGTGCATGCGACGGATCCGGCCATCCGCAACCGCCTGCTGGGCAACGACCGAGCGGCGCCCGTGCTCGACCAGCTGCGCCTGCTGCTGGCCGGCGGCGTCGAAGTGCACGCCCAAGTCGTCCTCTGTCCGGGATGGAACGACGGCGCGGAGCTGGATCGCACCATCCGGGAACTCTACGCGCTGGGCGGCGGCGTGCTCACGTTGTCGGTCGTCCCCGTGGGCCTGACGCGCCACAACGTCGGCCGCCCGGTGCGTCTCCTGACGGCCGCCGAGGCGGCGCAGGCCCTGGCCCAAGTCGGCGAGGCCCGCAAGCGAGCGCGGCGCGAGCGCGGCGGCGCTTGGTGCTATGCGGCGGACGAAATGTTCCTGATCGCCGGCCGGGAGCCGCCGGCCCTCGGCTACTACGACGACGCGGACTTGGCCGAGAACGGGGTGGGAGCGCTGCGGATCTTCCTGGACGACTTCGACGCGCGAAGGGGCGCGTTGCGGCCCCTGGCCGGCGTGGACCGCGTGCGGATCGCGACCGGCGGCTCGATGGCGCCCTTCATGAAGCGGGTCGCGGGGACGGCAGGGAAGGCGGTCGCGGCCGAAGTCGAGGTCGTGACCGTGACGAACCGGTACTTCGGACCCACGGTCACCGTCGCCGGACTGCTGGGCGGGCGCGACCTGCTGGACGCCTTCGGGCCTGCGCCCCCGCAGGAGGGGGACTTGGTCCTGCTGCCCGCCGGGGCCTTGAACGCGGACGACCTCTTCATCGACGGGCTGCCGCTGGCGGAAGCGGAGCGGAGGCTGGCGCCGGCGCGCGTGCGGACCGGCGCCACGCTCGTCGACGCCATGCTGCGGGGGCCGTGAGCCTTCCGGTCGTGGCCGTCGTGGGGCGGCCCAACGTGGGCAAGTCCACGTTCTTCAACCGGGCCGTGGGACGCCGCGCCGCGATCGTCGACGACGCGGCCGGCGTCACGCGCGACCGCCACTTCGCCGAGGCGGAATGGTCGGGGCGGGGGTTCATGGTGGTCGACACGGGCGGCGTCGTCCCGCACTCGGCCCGGGAGATGGACCGCCGGATTCGCGCGCAAGCCATGATTGCGATCGGCGAGGCGGACGCGGTCGTGTTCCTGGTCGACGCGAAGGTGGGCGTGCACGCGCTCGACGAGCATCTGGCCGCCGTCCTGCGCCGCGCGGGAAAGCCGGTCGCGCTGGTGGCCAACAAGATGGACGACCTCCCCGGCGGGCAGGCCCACCTGGACTTCTGGGCGCTCGGGATGGGCGAGCCCCACCCGGTCAGCGCCATGTCGGGCCGGGGCTTCGGCGATCTGTTCGATGCGCTGCTGGCGCGCCTGCCCGCCGAGACGACCCCGCAAGCGCCCCGGGGCGTGCGCGTGGCCGTGATCGGCAAGCCCAACGCGGGCAAGTCGTCGTTCGTCAACAAGCTCTTCGGCGACGAGCGCATGGTGGTGAGCGAAGAAGCCGGCACCACGCGCGACCCGGTGGATCTCCGCCTCAGGCACCACGGCCGCACCATGACGTTCGTGGACACGGCCGGGCTCCGGCGGCATGCCCGCATCCGCGACTCGGTGGAATACTACGCGAACCTGCGGACGGCCAGGGTGGTCGGCGACGCCGACGTCTGCCTAGTGACCATCGACGCCGTCGAGGGACTGCATGCCCAGGACGTCAAGGTGGCCCGCACGGCATGGGACGCGGGCTGCGGGGTCGTCGTGGTCTGCAACAAGTGGGACCTGGTCGCCAAGAACACGCGAACCGCCGGGGACTTCGAGACCGCCGTGCGCGCGCGAGCGCCGTTCCTGGACGACGCGCCGTTCCTCTTCGCTTCGGCGGTCACCGGTCTGCGGGTCCGCAAGGCGTTGGATCTGGGCTTGGCCGTGGCGGACCGGCGGCGCAGGCGCATCGAGACGCCGGCCGCCAACGAAGCGCTCCAGGACTTGACGGCGCGCCGCCCGCCCCCTCACGCCAGAGGGCGTCCCATCAAGCTGAAGTACGCCACGCAAGCGGCCACGGCGCCTCCGACGTTCATCGTCTTCGCGAACTTCCCGAAGGAGGTGCCGACCGCGTACCGGCGCTACTTGGTCAACGGACTGCGCGAGCGGTGGGACTTCGCGGGCGTGCCCGTGCGGCTCCGGCTTCGCAAGAGCGGCGCCGAGCGAGCGCGCTCATGACCGCCGCGGCGCTCTTGGCGGTTGCCGCCTATGTGGTCGGCGCCACGCCGACGGCGCATTGGATCGGGCGGGCCGCGTACCGGGTGGACCTGCGCGCCCGCGGAAGCGGCAATCTGGGCGCGACCAACGTCTTTCGCGTCTTGGGCTGGCGGGCCGGCGTGCCCGTGATCGTCGCCGACGTCCTGAAGGGATTCGCGCCGGCGTACTTCTTCCCCCGCCTGGACGGCTTGCCCTCCGCGGACTGGGCCGTGCTCTACGGCGCGGCGGCCGTCTTGGGTCACGTGTTCTCGTTTTGGGTGGGGTTCCGGGGAGGCAAGGGGGTGGCGACCGGGGCGGGCGTCGTCGGGGCCCTGTCCCCGCCGGTCCTCGTCGTCGGGGCGGTCGCTTGGGGAATGGCTCTCTTCCTGACGCGCTACGTCTCGCTCGCTTCGGTCTCCGCGGCGTCCGTGGCCGCCCTGTCGTCCTGGCTCGTCGCAGGCGAGGGGACGGCGCTTCGCGCCTTCCTGTTGGCGGTGGCCGTGTTCGTCGCGTGGTCGCACCGGAGCAACTTGGCGCGATTGCGGGCGGGCAAGGAGCCCAAGTTGGGGGCGCCGGGGTCGGAGGGAGCGGACCCTCGAACGCCGTACGTCACCACCGCGCCGAAGGAGCCCAAGTGGGGTGGGCCGGAGTCGGAGGGAGAGCAGGGAACCGGCGCCGCGAGGCCGTCTCCGGGCGGCGGACCGGCGCCGGACGGGCCCGTGGCGGTCGTGGGCGCCGGTTCGTGGGGCACGGCGCTGGCCGGCTTGCTCGCGAGTTCGCGCGACGTCCGCCTGTGGGTGCGCGAGCCGGAGGTCGTGGACTCGATCGAGGCGTCGGGCGAGAACGCCCTCTATCTGAAGGGAGTCCCTCTGGACCGAGAGCGAATCCGGCCGACGTCTTCGCTGGAGCAGGCGCTCTCGGGAGCGGCGGCGGTCGTCTGGGCGTGCCCCGTGCAACACTCCGCGGCCTTGCTGGAGCAGGCCGCGCCGTGGATCGAGGAGGACGTGCTGGTGGTGTCGGGCTCCAAGGGCATCGAGGTTCGGACCAAGCGCCGGATGGCCGAAGTGTTCGCCGCGTTCCTGCCGCCGGAGCAGGCGAGGCGCTTTTGCGCGCTCTCGGGTCCCAGCTTCGCCTACGAGGTGGCGCGCGGCACGCCGACGGCGGTGGTGGTGGCGAGCCGAGACGAACCGGCGTGCTTGGCCGCGCAGTCCCTGTTTCAGACGGGTCGCTTTCGCGTCTACACGTCGCCCGACGTCGCCGGCGTGGAGCTGGCGGGCGCGCTCAAGAACGTGGTGGCCGTGGCTGCCGGCGTCGCGTCCGGACTGGGGCTGGGCCACAACGCTGTGGCCGCGCTGATCACCCGGGGGCTGGCGGAGACGAGCCGGCTCGGCAGGGCCCTGGACGCCCAAGCCGCGACGTTCGCCGGGCTCGCGGGAATGGGGGACCTGGTCCTGACCTGCACCGGCGAGCGGAGCCGCAATCGAACGGTCGGAGTGGAACTAGGCAAAGGGCGTTCGATAAGCGACATTTTGCGCGGAGAGCGCACGGTGGCCGAAGGCGTGGCCACGGTGCGCGCGGTCGTGCAGCTTGCAGCTTCCGTGGGAGTCGAGATGCCGCTTTGCGTGGAGACCTACCGCATCGTGGTCGAGGGCGCCGATCCCAACGAGGCGCTGTCTCGGCTCATGACCCGGCAGCCCAAGCCCGAAAACCCGGAGCTGGCGTTCCTGCGCTGGCCGGACGGCGAACCCGTGCCCGGGCAAGCCGGGGAACAGGAGCGATGACGACCACCGGCATCCCGCGTTCGGCCGTCCCCCCCGAAAGCGGCGCTGCGCAACCCTCGCGGGAGCCCGAGCCCGCCTCCGGCCTCTCGCCGTCTTCGGCCGTCCCCCCCGAGGGAGCGCAACACTCCCCGGACACCGATCTGGCCTCCGGATCTTCGGCTCCCTCCCGCGAGAGCGGCGACGCGCCCTTGGGGGAGCCCGGTCCCGCCTCCCGCCTCTTGCCGTCGTCGGCCGTGTCCCGCGAGAGCGGCAGCGCCGTGGCCGGTGGCGGCGCGCAAGAGCTTCCCGGCGCGACCGGCGCCGAGAGCGCGCCGGAGCTGCCGGACCTTGGACTTCCAGACCCGCCGCCGGCCGGGCCTCCGGACGCGGACGGCGGCCACGGCTCGCCGACGCGCCCGGAGAGGGGCGAAGTCGCCGCCGAGAGCGGCCCCGTGGCCAAGAGGGTCTACTACTCGATCGGCGAAGTCGGCGTCCTCACGGGGCTCAAGCCGCATGTGCTGCGCTACTGGGAGACGCAGTTCGACGCCATCTCGCCCGGCAAGAACCGAGGCGGCAGCCGCGTCTACCGGGTCGGCGACATCCGCGCGATCCTTCTGGTCAAGCGGTTGCTCTACGAGGAACGGTTCACCATCGAGGGCGCCAAGCAGAAGCTCGACGAGATGCGGCAGGAGGAAACGCTCGGGAAGGAGAGCGCGTTGCGGGCCGAACCGGCCATGCTGGCGCTGATCAAGGAAGGTCTCCTGGCGGCGCGTTCGGCGCTGGCCTTGCCGGAAGTCCCGGCCGCCCCAAGCCCGGACTGATCGCGCTTCTTCCGTGCGAATCCTCTGCACCAACGACGACGGCTATCTGTCGCCGGGTCTCCGCGTGCTCGCGGAAGCCGCCCACGAGATCGGCGCGGTCGACGTCGTCGCCCCCGACCGAGAACGCAGCGCGTCGAGCCACGCGCTGACGCTGCACCATCCGTTGCGCAAGCGGCGAGCGCCCGACGGCGCCACGATCATCGACGGCACGCCGACCGACTGCGTGATGCTGGCGGTCCACGAGCTGCTGGGGGAGCGGCCCGCGCTCTGCGTGTCCGGTGTCAACGCGGGGCCCAACATGGGCGAAGACGTGTTCTACTCCGGCACCGTGGCCGCGGCCATGGAGGCGGCCATCATGGGCATTCCGGCCGTGGCGGTCTCGTTCGCGGGCCGGCGCGTCGAGGAAGTGGAGGGGTGGCAGGGAGCCCTCGCGGCCCTGCTTCGCCAAATGGTCGCGCAGGGCATCCGCAAGGGGGAAGTGCTCAACGTCAATCTGCCGCCGGTTCCGCCGGACGAAACGGGCGGCGTGCGCGTCACCGAGCTCGGCCGCCGCCACTACACGGACACCGTCACGCGGGCCCCGGACCCGTCGGGAAGGGAATACTACTGGATCGGCGGCACCGTGTCGTCCTGGGACGACCGCCCCGACTCGGACTTCGAGGCCGTCAGCGCCGGCTGCATCTCGGTGACCCCGCTCCATCCCGATCTCACGAACCGGCCGCGCATGGACGCCATTCGCAAGTGGAACCTGGAGATCGGACGCCGGCCGTGACGGAGGGGCGGGCCGCCGGCCGGCTCGCCGCCCCGCCTGGCCCGACACGAGCGCCGGGCGATCCCTCCCGCGTGACGGAGAAGCGGGCCGCCGGCTGGCTCGCCAACAGCGTCCGCGGGACGTGCATGGGACTGGCGGACCTTGTTCCGGGCGTGTCGGGCGCCACCGTGGCGCTCGTGCTCGGCATCTACGCTCGGGCGATCGACGCCGTGAGCGGAATCGGCCCGGCGATGGCGAAGCGGCTGCGGAGCCGGCGCTTTCGGCGGATGGCGCTCGCCGGCGTCAGGAATCCGGGCGCGCTAGCGGACGACGACGAGGGACGGGACGCCGGCCGCGTGCTCTTCCTCGCGTCGCTGGGGCTGGGAATCGCGCTGGCCGTCGCCGTGGGGTCGCGCTTCCTGTCTCCGCTGCTCGACGCGTACCCGGCGCAGGCGAAGGGCCTCTTCTTCGGGTTGGTCTTGGCGTCGGTGGCGATCCCGATCCGGCGCCTGGAGCGGCGCGGGGCTGCCGCCTGGGCATGGGGCGTCCTCGGAGCGGTCGGCGCCTTTGGGCTCACCGGGCTGGAGACCTCCGCGACGGGCCGGGCCCAGGGCGCGGTGCACTTGGCGATGGAGCCCGTCGCCGCCGAGACGTTGCTGACGCCCGCCAACACGACGTTGTGGGCGCCCCGGCCCGGCGGCGGCGCCCCCGTCGCCTTCGGAGTGGCGAGCCCGCTGGTCGTGCCCGCCGGCGCCGCCGAGGCGCGGGCCGACGTGGTCGCAAGGGTGCCGGGCGCCGCGGGAAACGTGCCCGCGGGCTCGGTGGACGCAGCCGACGGGCCGTTCCCCGTGGCGTCTGTTCGGCAGGCGGAGCCGTTCGCCGGCGGGCGGGATCCGGGCCTCCACTACGTGTTCTTCGCCGGCGTTCTGGCCATTTCGGCCATGAGCCTGCCGGGCCTGTCGGGCTCGTTCGTGCTCGTGGCGTTGGGACTCTACGGCTACGTCGTGGATGCGTTGCGCTCCACCCTCTACCACGGCGACGCGGGCGCCGGCATGGTCGTGGCCACGATGATCGTCGCCATGGCCGCCGGCATTCTCACGTTCACCCGCGTTCTCAAGCGCCTGCTGGCCAAGTGGCCCGACGCCGTCCTGGCCGCCATGGCCGGGATGATGCTGGGCTCGCTGCGCGAACTCTGGCCGTTCTCCCGCCATCTGCCCAGCGGGGAAGAGGCCCTGTCGCTGCCGTCGGCCGCCGACGCGGTCACGATGTCCGTGATCGCCATGTTCGCCGCCGGGCTCGCGATCGTCGCGTCGCTGGAACGCGCCGGGCGGCGAAGCCGATGTCCCCGCCAGGACTCGAACCTGGGGCCTACTGCTTAGGAGGCAGTCGCTCTATCCACCTGAGCTACGGGGACGAGCGCGCGATGCCACGCGCGCGCAACGCTCAAGGTCGCCTTGCCGGACTCCATGTTCAAGTCGCGGCGAGCGAGATACCTTGAATCGAAGGGCCCGGACGCACGGGCCGAACCACAACTGGATCCACAAAGAAAGGACATGCCCATGTTGGCGACGACGACGATGCTGCTCGCGGCGATGCAGGCCGCGCCGGACCGAATTGAACTCGCACCCGCGCGCCTTTCGCTCGACGCAGGCGAATCCGTCGTGGTGCAGGCCCGCGCTCTGGGCCCGGACGGCGCCGTCATGAGCGGCGTGGAGTTTGCCTGGCGCGTCCTGACCCCCGAGGTCGTCGCCGTCGACGCGAACGGGCGGGTCACGGCCCTCTCGCCGGGCGAGGCGCGGGTGGCCGCCCGAGCGGGCAACACGATGGGCTTCGCGGTCGTCGAGGTGCGGGCCGCGCCGGCGGCGGCGCTCTCGGCGACCCTGCCCGGCGCGCCCCTGCTCGCGGGCGCCAGCGCCCCCGTCGTCGTCGTCGCGACCGATGCGGACGGCGAGGCGGTGGACCCGGGAACGCTGGCATTCTCCTCCTCCGACGAGCGCGTCGCCGCGGTGGACGCCCTCGGCCGCGTGTTCGCGCGGACGGAAGGCGAGGCGGAAATCGTCGTGACGGCCGGTCGGCTGCGGGCCGGCGTGGGGGTGCAGGTGGCCGGGGAGGCGGTCGAGCCGGCCGTTCTCTCGCCGGCCAGCGCCCGAGCCCGCACGGGCGACGTGGTCCGGTTTCGCGCGACCA
Source organism: Longimicrobiales bacterium (assembly GCA_965242735.1). Lineage (GTDB taxonomy): Bacteria > Gemmatimonadota > Gemmatimonadetes > Longimicrobiales > Gaopeijiaceae. The sequence continues at coordinate 1,650,117 of OZ251497.1, forward strand.
TCGGCGGGCGCGCCCAGCGCCCGGCGTGGAGCGTGGACGGCGCCGGCGCCCAGATCGAAGCCGACGAAGCCGAGGGGGTCTTCGTCGCGGAACGCCCCGGCGCCTACCGGGTGACGGCGCTGGTCGGCGAGTCTCATGCCGCCTCCGCCTTCGTGCACGTCGAGCCGAGATCGGCGCCGGCCGAACTCGTGCAGGTCGGCCGCGGCGCCGCGGCCGACCACCACTCCGGCGACACGTGGGTCTTCGAGGGCGCCGACGGACGCGACTACGCCTACGTCGGGACCTACATGCACGACTGGATGAAGGCGTGGGACGTGACCGACCCGTCGGCTCCCGTGCTCACCGATTCGGTGCAGCTCGACGCGCGGCGCATCAACGACGTGAAGATCCACGAGAACAACCGGCTCGGCGTGGTCACGCGCGAAGGGGCCTCCGACCGCCGCAACGGCATCGTGGTGCTGGACTTGGCCGATCCGGCCCATCCCTCGGTGCTCTCGGAGTACAAGAGCACGGTGACCGGCGGCGTCCACAACGTCTGGATCGAGGGCGACTTGGTCTACGCCGTTCACAACGGCACGCGCGACATCCACGTCATCGACATCTCCGACCCCGCCGCGCCCGAGGAAGTCGGCCGCTGGGGGATGCCCGAGTCCCCGGGGAAGTCCCTGCACGACGTGATCGTCCAAGAGGGCTACGCCTATCTGTCATACTGGGACGACGGCGTCGTGATGCTGGACGTCGGCGCCGGAACGCACGGCGGCACGCCCACGGAGCCCCAGTTCGTGTCGCGCTACAAGTACCCGGAGGGCAACACCCACACGGCTTGGCGCGCGGGCCGCTACTTGTTCGTGGGCGACGAGATCTTCCCCACCGACTGGGACGCCGACAGGCCCATCGAGGCCCGTGGCTACGTCCACGTGCTTGACATGGCCGATCCGGAACACCCCGTCGAAGTGGCTCGCTACGAAGTGCCCGAAGCCGGCGCGCACAACATCTGGGTGGAGGACGACCGGCTCTACGTCGGCTACTACCAGGCCGGCCTTCGCGTGGTGGACGTTTCCGGCGAGCTGCGCGGCGATCTCTACGCGCAGGGGCGGGAAGTCGCCGTCTTCAAGACCATCGACTCGCAGTCGACCGTGCCCAACTGGGGCATGACCTGGGGCGCCCAAATCCACAAGGGCAACATCTTCACGTCCGACCTCAACTCGGGACTGTGGGTCGTGAAGCTCGTGGAGGCGTCGAGAACGATCTCGTAGAGGCGAAGCCCGGCACGCTGCCGGGGGGCGCCGGTTCGCTCCGCCGACTACGACTGGGCGGCGCCAGCCCCGTCAGCGCACGCGGGCGACCACGACGCTCACCCGGCTGCCGTAGCCTGCCCGCCCGGCGATCGTGATGCCTTCGCCCCTGCCGTCGGACTGGAACTCGTGGAACAGGATGCCGCCCGGGTGCAGGTATTCGGGGAAGCGCGCGGGCTCGAAGGCGCCGACCTCGATGCCCGTCTTCGGCCAGGGGTAGAAGCCCCGGGGGCGGTCCTCCCACGTGGGCCGGAAGAGGTCCCGGATGGCCGAGCGGAAGTCGTACGTCGTGAAGGCCCGTTCCGGTTGGGGCGCTCCCGTCCCGTTCAGCGTCATCGCAATCGCGTACTCCCTCAGCAGATCCGCCATCGGCTTGCCGGTGACCTGTTCGATGCCCGCCACTCCGACGGGCAAGTCGGTGTTGAGCTTGCGGAAGAACGCGCTGTCGCCGAGCGCGGCCGCGTCTGCGTAGGCGTCGGCAAGGAACCTGTGGAAATGCCATGACGTCCCGTAGAACGTGTGGTCGTCGGTTGGATTTTCCACAAGCGAGTTTCGAGCCTGCGAATAGGACAGCGCCGTGCGGACCAAGCGAAGCAACGTGCCCGAGTTCTCCGGCGTCGTGACCTCCCCGCTCCGAGGCGGGTAGGCGCTCCTGTCGAAGACGGCCGTGCGCGCCACGCCGCCCGTGGCCTCGACGGCTCGGCGGGACGCCACTTCCCCCGCGATCTCGGCCGTCCCCTCCTCCAGCCACGAGGGAGGCCAGTTTCTCGACGAAGCCCGCCGGTACAGCGACGCGATGTGCTTGACCTCGTGCACGGTCGTCGCCATCACTTGGTAGCTTCGCCGACCGACGGGACGGGTCACGTAGTCGAACATCTGCTGGTTGTAGTAGACGATCTCCATCTCGTTCGACCCTGGACATGCGCTTGCCGCAAAGAAGTCCGGGCCCCACACGTAGGCCGCGTAGTTGTTGGGCACTACCGGCGTGACGAAGAGCACCACCCGGCCGTCGCTGTTGATGTCGGTGACGCCGCCGAAATACTCCTCGATCGTGGACGCCCCGTAGTCGGCGTAGAAGTCGAGCACCTGGGTCGCGGTGGCCGGCCGAACGGGCGCCGTCGCTTGCTGGGCGGAATCCTGGTAGATCGCGAGGTAGTCGTTGTAGCCGACCAAGTTCGCCGTCACGCGTTCGGGAGGATTCGAGCTGCACGGTCCGCTCTCCCAGGTCGTGGGGCGAAGCGCGGCGGTCTGCGCGGGCGGATTCGTCGCGGCCGCGCGGCGCTGGGCGCGAGGAGAACCGCCCGCGTTGGGCAGCAGCGCCGCGGGATCCAATGCGCTGACGATGCGTTGCGTTCGAGCCAGCAATTCATGCTTCATTCGCGCGCGCCGACGGTCCGCCTCGGGGTCGAAGCCGGGAATGACGGGGTGCAGCTCGTAATGGGGCGGCTCCGCGGGCGTCCGGCGGGTTCCCCCCGCCGCGGGATCGGCGCCTGGCCAGGGTTCGCTCACCTCCAGGACGAATTCCACGTGGCCGGAATTCGTTGTCGTCCGGACGGCAGAAACGTGATAGCGGTCGCCGGGGCTCCCGGCCGGCAAGAACGGCGCGCAACGGACCGCGGGCGGCAAGGCGTCGAAGACCTCGACTTGCCCGGCCTCCAGCGCCAGCGGAGCGGGACAGGCGTGCAAGGTCAGCGTGCCGGTCGCTACCGTGCCTTGGGCGTCCCGCACGGCGACGGTGAACTCGCTCGATCCTTCGCTTGCGGACTGCCCCGACAGCGCTCCGGCCGAATCGAGGGACATGCCGGCCGGCAACGCTCCCCCCGCCAGCGACCAAGCAAAGGGCGGCGTTCCTCCCACTTCTTCCAGAACCACATGGTAGGGCACGGTCGCCCGCGAGTCGGGAATGCGGATCGTCCACACGGTCAGAGGCGGCTCGGTGGCGTCCACCGCAAAATCCACGTAGAGGCTCGTGTTCTGGACGTAGGCGCGCAGATGCTGCGTGGACTCCAGGCCGATCGTCCACGCCGTGCGGGCTTCTCCGGCATCGTCGGTCCGGACGACGGTCGGCGAGACGCTCGCCCGATCGGCGTAGACGTCGAATTCCACCCTCACGTCCGAGAGCGGCAGGCCCGCCGCGTCGGTCACGCGCACGACGGGGTCTTCGGGCGTTCGAGTGAGCCCCGGAACCGTCTGCTTGTCTCCCGACACCTTGAGCAGCTCCGCAGGCTCCAATGCGGCGACCACCGTCGCCTGCCCGGACGCCGACGCGGCCGTCGCGCGAATTTGGGTTCGGCCTTGTCCGACCACGGTCGCCAGTCCCGACGACGACACGGTGGCGACCGCCTGGTCGTTGGAAGACCACGTCACCGTCGCGTCCTGCATGGCGTTGCCCTCGCGGTCGAGCACGCGGGCCGAGAACTGGAAGGTTTCGCCGGAGGTTCGAGCTTCGACGCTCGCGGGCGTCACGCTGACGCGGGCGGGAACCGGGGGCTCGACCGAGTCTCCTCCGCAAGCCGCGGCTACGACGGCGAGAACGGGGCCGAGCGGCAGCAGACGCCGCCGAAGCTTGGTCCGGCCTGCCGCCGAAAAGGCTTGATCCGCCGGCCTCGGGCGGCCCGCGGCAAGCAGGAAGTGCGCCTCGAAGCGGTCGTCTCCCGAAAAGGCTTGCGCTGCTGGCCTCGAGCGGCCCGGGCAGTAGTCGGCGGGCCGGTGCATGAGCCTCCCTGCACGGGGCTCAGCCGGACGCGCCAATCGCCCGTGGGCGCAGCGGTCAGTACGCCAGCGCATAAGCTTCCCGGCGCGGGTCGGCGGCGGCGACCAGCGTCCCGCCGGCCGGACTCGTCCGAATCATCTGGGCGCCGCCGAAGGCCGCCGTCCATCCGGCAATCGGCTCCACCTGGTGGCCGAGCGCGGCCAGCCGCTCGCGCACCGGCGCGGGCACCCGATCCTCCACTTGCACGCGAAGGCCCGAATAGCTGCGGAAGCGAGGCGCCTCGATCGCCTGCTGAGGCGTCATGCCGAACAACAACAGGTTTTGGACGATCTGCATGAGGGTCTGCGTTTGGCCGTCGCCTCCCGGCGTGCCGAGCGTGAACGCGAACGCGTCCGCGGCATCGGTCGCGAGCAACGGCGTCAAGGTGTGGTAGGGCCGCTTGCCGGGCGCCACGACGTTGGGATGGGCCGGGTCCAGAACATGCAGGGCGCCCCGGTTGTGCAGCAAGACGCCCGTCTCGGGCTCCAGGAGCCCCGAGCCGAAGCCGTGGAACAGGCTCTGGATCCAAGAGACGGCATTCCCCCAGCGGTCCACGGCGGTCAGATAGACGGTGTCGCCGGAGTCGTCGAGGGAGGCCAGGTCGCCGCCGGCCCGTCCGGCGCGCTGGAACCCCGCGGGCGCCAACGAAGCGCCCGGCTTCGGCGGGCGGCCCCCGCTGGACGGAGCCGCGGTCGCCGACACGTCCGGCCCAGGAAGTCCGGACTCGGCGTCCGGCGCCGCCGCCGCCGGATCGAACTGTTGCGAACGCTGGGCCAAGTAGGCGGAATCCAGGAGCCGGTCCGTCGGGACGTCGGAAAACTCCGGATCGGCCACCCAGGCGTCGCGATCCGCGAAGGCCAGCTTCTTGAGTTCGATCAGCGCGTGGAGATACTCGGGCGTGTTGTGCCCCATCCGCGCCAAGTCGTGGCGGGCAGCCATCTTCGCGAACATCAGCTGCGCGATTCCCTGCGAGTTGGGCGGCAGGACATGCAGACGGACTCCCTCGTACGCCGCCGACAATGGATCGACCCAGGTCGAGACGTGCTCGTGCAGGTCGGACGCCGTCAGCAAGCCGCCCGCCGAATCGACGAAGGCAGCGAGCCTGGCCGCCACCTCGCCGCGATAGAAGCCGTCCTTGCCGTGGGCGGCGATGGACCGCAACGTGTTGGCCAGAGCAGGATTTCGCAGCGCCGAACCGGGCGCCGGAGGAGCGCCGGCCGGCAGGTAGAGCACCCGCCCGGGCTCGTTGAGTTCGCCCCCTTGCGCCTCGAAGTCGCGGGCCAGGCGCGTCGAGACGGGGAATCCGTCCTCCGCGTAGCCGATGGCGAAGGCGAGCAGATTGGAGAAGGGCAGGGAGCCGAAGCGCGCGTGCGCGTCGTGCCAAGCGGCGACCGCCCCCGGCACGGACACGGACAGCGGACCGGTCTCCGGGATGGCCTCGAAGCCCTGCTCGGCAAAGAAGTCCGGCGTGGCCCGAGCGCCTGCGCGGCCGCTCCCGTTGAGGCCGTGGACCGTTCCCGTCGCTCCCTCGTAGACAAGGGCGAAGGCGTCGCCTCCGACGCCGTTCATGTGGGGGCGCACGACCGCGAGCACGCCGGCCATGGCCACGGCGGCGTCGACCGCGTTGCCGCCACGGCGCAGGACGTCCATGCCTGCGCCCGCCGCCAAGGGGTGGCCCGCGGAGACGGCGCCTTGGGCGCCCCGGACTTCCGGACGGCCGCCGCCCGGTTGCGCCGAACCGTCAGGCGACGCCGAGGAGGGCGACCCGCACGTCGGCGCGACGACGGCGGCCACGGCCAGCGCGAGAGGGAAGGGGACCCGCCGTCCGCCGGGAGAACGGTCCGCCATGTCTGTTAGATTTGCGGCGTTCATTGCTTGTCCATCTTCGCATTTTCGCCCCGCCTTGGCAAGGGGCAACACCCGTACCCGCGCCGGGGAGCCCGAGCATGGCCATGTATCGCAAGCCGGCGGCTCACGCTCCGAAGCCGTCTTCTGCCGCGGCCGACGAAGAAGACGCCTTCGTCGCCGCCACGCTTCGGGCGTCCCAGTGGATGCGGCGCAACAACAAGGCGGTCGTGCTGCTGCTCGGGATCGTGGCGGCGTCCGTGGTCGCGGCGATCTACTACGCCAGTCACCGCCGGGGCCTGCGGGCCGACGCGGCGGCCCAGCTGGAGATTCTTCAGCAGCGCATCGACGCCGGCCAGCTCGACGGCGTCCAAAACGACCTGGGCGTCTTCCTGGACCGGTACGACAGCACGCCCCAGGCGCCCGAGGCCCGGATCGCGCTGGCGCAGGCGCTCGTCGACGCCGGGGAACTCGAGTCGGCCGCCGAGCGCTTGGAGCCGATGGCTCGCGACGTGGGCGACCCCCTGGGCGCCCAGGCGGCGGCGTTCCTTGCGGCGGTCTTCGAGGACATGGGCAACGCGACGGGCGCCGAAGCCCTCTACATGCGCCTCGCCGACCAAGCCGAGCTGGACTTCCACGTCCGCGAGGGACTCGCCGCCGCCGCTCGAATGCGCCAGGCTCGCGGCGACCATGCCGGCGCCGTCGCGCTCTACGACCGCCTGCTGGAGTCTCCCGGCGACCTGGGCCCCGATCTGGCCTTGGTGGAGTTGCGCCGGTCCGAAGCCGCCTCCGCCTTGCGCTGATCCGCGCCAAGACCGGACGTCGTGCTCGGACGAGCCGGCCGATGAAGACGAGCGGGTTCAGACGGCGGCCTATTTGCTGGAGGGCGACCGGACCAGGACGACGCCGCGGCCGGAGGGGCTAAACGGAAGGCCTTCGCCTCGCCACTCGACGCGATAGACGGCCACCTGCGCCGTCATGCCCTCGCCGTGCTCGACCACCGCGGCCGCGGGCACGCCTCCGTGGTCCAGAAGCTCGACCGTCGGAGCGTCCCAGGTGCGCGCGCCGACATGGCAACGGCGCCGCAGGTCGAAGACGTCGAGCTGTCCGTCCCGGTACTCTCGAAGCCGGTTGTAGGGCACTCCGGCCTCGCCTGTCGCCGGGAAGCGAATGTCCCGCCATCGCGCGTCCGCCACGGACGAGGCCAGCCACAGACCGTCGTCCCGGTCGGCCGCCAGTTCGTCCAGCCTGGCGGGCGGCGGCTCCGTTCTCGGGTCGGGGATCCGGTCCGCTTGGGGGAACCAGGGCAGGTTGCCGTGCAGGGCCCACACCATCGCGTTGTCCAGGGACCATTCCTCGACCGCCGGACCGGATCCCTTGGCCACGAGGATCGCGCCCGGCCGGTTCACCTTGGCGATCGTGACGGCGAACGCAAAGGGGTCGCTGATGTTCCAATCCGGATCAGCGGCCCCGAAGTGGAGCGACGGCGTTCCGTCCGCCAAGCTCGCCAGATGCAACGGGAAGCCCACGGCCTGCGGACTGGCGTCCATGGAGCCGACGACGACGCGATCCTCTCCCACGGACACGAACTGCCTGCCGGACAAGCCGAAGGAGCGACGCTCCAGGAACTCGCCGGCGAGATCGAAGATCATCCAGGTTCGCCGCCCAGCGTCCAACGCCACGATGCGGTCCTCGACGACGTGGACTTCGCCCAGCGCGCGAAACTCGCCGGGGCCGTCTCCGCGCCGCCCGATCACTCGCTGGAACGTCCCGTCGCGGGCGAACACCTTGATTCGCGTGCTGACGCCGGAAGCACCGTCGCGCACCAGGTATCCGACCTCTTCGCTCCAGGAGACCCCGACGACGTCGCTCTCGATGATGCCGTCGCCTTCGGCGTCGCCGATGCGGGCGATCTCGACGAGCCGCAACGCGCGTCCGTCAGCGGCGCGTCCGTCTCGCTCGCATGGCTCGGCATACGTCTCCCAACGCTCGACCTGCTGGGCGCCGACGGTCCCGGCGCTCGCCAGGCACACCGCCAGCAGGACCCGCCAGGCACACCGCCGCCAGGGCGGTACGGGCCAAGACGCAGGGCCCCAAGCTCGTTCGGCCTGATGAACACGGCCGCCGACGCGGCGGTTCTGCTGGAAGCCGGGCTCCAGCGGCTCATGCGGCTCATGCGGTGCGTCCGCCGACTCATGCGGGGCGGTTGCGCCGGTGGGTCCGCGATTGGGTCCGCGATGCGCACGGTGCGGTCTTGGCGGCGCGGCTGCCGACTCGTCCGGCGCGATGGATGTTCGCATAATATATATTATGTCAAGTTATAGAATGACGCCTTCTTGCGGCCCATCCCTGCTCGCGCGCCCTGGGCTGGCTCGCCAGGGGTCCACGTCCGGCGCCACCGTGCCCCTGAACCTCAACCGGCGGAATCCACTCGCACGCCTCAGGGCTCACACCAGGGCCAACGTCCGGCGCCAACGTGTCGCCCCCTAATCGTTCCTCTCCACGCGTGCCGTCCGCCGCGTCCCGAAGCGGCCGTTCAGCCGCGCCGCGCCTCCTCCCGTGTGCGCCATGCCCTCGGCTCGGCAGCGGCGGGACCGGCGCCTGTGGGAAGGTCAATCCCCTAATCCATCTCGGGCGGCGAGTCCTCGGGCGCGAACAACGCCTCCACGCGGGCGGCCAGATTCGCGCCGAGGGGGGCGTTGGACACGTTGGCGACGATGGCGACGATCAAGCCGGTGTCGCGGTTCAGGGTCAGAATCGTCGTGCCGCCGACGGAACCGCCGCTGTGGCCCACGACCCGCTCGCCACGGGCGTCCGAGTAGTTCCGCCAGCCGATGCCGTAGCCGGTTTCCTCGCCGTTTCGCAAGCGCTGGGACGCGAAGAGCAGTTCCAGCGTCTCGCGTCGCAGGTAGCCGGGTTGGGCGTGGGCGGCGGCGAAGCGGAGGAGGTCCTCCGGCGTGGAGAGGAATCCCCCGCCCGCCCACTTGTAGCTGTTGTCCACGTGGGGCGCGTTGAGCACGCGGCCGTCGCCGCCGCGCACGTAGAAGCGCGTTCGGTGGGCGACGATGCTGTCGGTGTGATCGGCCGTCGTGTGGCGCATCCCCAAGGGGCGGAACACCACGCTGTCCATGTAGGACAGGAACGGCACGCCGCTCGCGCCCTCCACGACGGCGCTGACGAGATTCCAGCCGTAGCTGGAGTACGAGTACTCGACGCCGGGCTCGCTTTCCAGAGAATCGTCCTCGAAGATGGCCAGTCCCGCGAGGACCGACCGATAGCGGATCGCGGAGAAGTTCTCCATGCCGCGGTAGTGGCGGATTCCGGCCAAGTGGCCCGCCGCCTGCCGGGTCGTCACGGGCCAACGCTTCTCCGGAAACGTCGGCACGTAGTCCTGGACGGGAGCGTCCAAGTCCAGCGCGCCGGCTTCGATCAGGTGGGCGACGGCGGCTGCGGCCACGGGCTTGGACACGCTTCCCACGCGGAACTTGGTCAGCGGCGTGACGATGACGCCGTGCGTCAAGTCGGCATAGCCAAGTCCTTGCGACCAAAGAACTTCCGAGCCTCTGCCCACAGCCACGGAGAGGCCTGGGATCGATCCGGCGGCCATGACGGAGTCCAGCAGGAGGCGAGCCGCGTCGATCGCTTCGGCATGGGTCGCATGGGTCGCGGGCTGCGTGGAGGCGGTCGGCGCTTGGCCCGCGGCGGGCGCGACCGCACCGGGCGCCGCTTGCACGCCGGTGACGACAACGGCCAGACAGGCGCCCAGCACGAGCCGATGGGAGCCCTGCCAAGCCCCGGCCCGGCCGGGCGCGCGCCGCAACCGCCCGCTCCGCGACGTCACACGGGGACCATGTGCCGGAGGACGAACCACAGGTTGGCGGGACGCTCGGCCAAGCGCCGCGCGTACCAGGGGAACCAGTCGCGCCCGTAGCTCACGAGCACGCGGACGCCCCTTCCTTCCCTGGCCAGCCGGTTCTGCTCGCCCGCGGCGATGCCGTAGAGCATCTGGTACTCGAAGGCGCTCCAGTCCCCGCCGTTGCCCGCGACCCACCGATCGATCTTGCGAATGAGCTTGCCGTCGTGGGTCGCGAACCGGGCCCGCAGTCCGGCGCGCCGGGCGTCCTCGGACAACATCCGCAGGGCCAGCTCGTAGAATGCGCGGTCCACGTCTTCCTTGCGCGGCATCGCCACGTCGGGCGGCTCGGCGTAGGCGCCCTTGACCAGCCGGATCGCCGGACCAGAGGGGAGCAGCGCTTCCAAGTCGGCCCGCGTCCTGTGCAGATAGGCCTGGAGGCAAATGCCGACGTTCGCGTGCTCGGCGCGCAACGACCGGTACAGATCGAGCGTGGGATCGACGTAGCGGCTGTACTCCATGTCGAGCCAGACCCAGTTTCCGCTTGGCGCCGCCGCCTCCACGACGCGCGCGATGTTCTTGCGGGCTTCCCCGGCGCCGAGGTCCAAGCCCAAGTGCGTGGGCTTGAGCGAGATCTCCGCGTCCAGCCCGCGCGAAGCGACGGTCGCCGCGGCGACGGCGTAGTGGCGGGCGACCGAGCGGGCGTCCTCGACGCCGCCCACGTTCTCGCCCAAGAGGCTGACGAGCGCGGAAATCCGCTTCCGCGCCAGTTTGTCCGAGACGGCCAAGGCGTCGTCCAACGTCTCGCCCGGCATGAACCGGCGAACGGCCCTCTTCACGAACCGGTAGCGCGGCAAGCGGCGGCCGCACCACTGGTTCTCCGAGGCCCAGAGGAGGAGCGAGCGCATGTCTACGAGTATACGAACTCCGGGCACGCTGTCCAAATGCCGCGCCGTGGGCTCTGCCACCGTCCGGCCGCGGGAGGGGTCGCCGGCCTTCGGAGGCAAGTGCGCGTTCCTCCTCGCCGGCCGGACCGGAGCAGGCGTCCGCGCGACGGCCGTCCTGCCCGATGCGGATCAAGCACGTCTTGGACCCCGGACGGGCGTCCGCGCTACAGCCGTCCGGCCAGGGCCAAGAAGCGAAGCTGCAAGGCCCGCCAGCTCGCCTCGGCCACGATTCTCAGGGACATCTTGGACTTTCCCTTCTGCCGCTGCGCGAACACGAAGGGCACTTCGACCAACGGGAAGCCGGCGCGCCACGCCCGAAACTTCAGCTCGATCTGAAAGCTGTATCCTCGGGATCGAATCTTGTCGAGCCCGACCCGCTCCAGCACGTCGCGGCCGAAGCCGTTGAATCCGCCCGTGGCGTCGCGGACCGGCAGGCCCGTGGCCAAGCGGGCGTACACCGATCCGGACCGGCTGAGGAGCACTCGGCTCAGCGGCCAGTCCTCGGCGGCGAACTCCGATCCGTGATAGCGGGACCCGACGGCCACGTTTCCCGCGTCGCACTCCCGCAGGAGCGCGGGCAGCTTGTCCGGCGGGTGGGACAGGTCCGCGTCCATCTGGAGAAAGGCTTGAAATCCTTCGCGAAGACCCCACCGAAAGCCCGCCAGGTAGGCGGGCCCGATGCCCTGCTTGGCCTTCCTGTGGAGCATGTGCACGCGTTCGCTCTCCGCGGCCAGGCGGTCCGCAATGGCGCCCGTTCCGTCCGGAGACGCGTCGTCGACGACCAGGACGTGGAAGCGAGGCCCCTGCTCCAGAACGCGGGGCACGACCCTCGCGAGATTGTCGCGCTCGTTGTACGTCGGAACGACGACGAGCGCCTTGGACGTCGCGCTCGCGGGCTCGCGGGCTCCCGGCCCCCGGCTAGCGGTCACGTCCGGCCAACAACGCTTCGTAGACGGCGACGTGGCGCTCGGCCAAGCGGGCGTTGCTCCAATGCTTCACCACGCGCGCCCTCGCCCGAACGCCCCGAGCCGCGAGACCCGGATCGGCCAGCAGCCCGATCACCGTGCCGGCAAGACGCTCCGGATCGCGAGGCGGGAACAGGCCGCCCACGCGGTCGTCCACGATCTCGGGCAAGCCGCCTACCCTGCTGGCCGCGACCGGCACGCCGCACGCCATCGCCTCCAGCGCCGCCACCGAAGTGGCTTCCATGAGCGAAGGGAACACCGCCAAGTCGGAGCCGGCGAGCAAGTCGGGCATCTCTCCATGCGGGCGCGCACCCAGAAAGTCGATTCGATCCGCCACGCCAAGCTCTCGGGCGAGCGCTTCCAGACGGGGGCGCTCCGGACCGTCGCCGATCACGACGGCCCTCGCGTCGAACCGGGCAAAGATGGTCGGCAGGGCGCGCACAAAGTACTCGACGCCGTTCTTGGGAAACAGCCTGCGCGGCACGACCAGCCGCCTGGGGGCCGCCGGGCTGCCGAACAAGTCCAGCTCGCCGCCGGGGCCCGGTCCGGCGGGACCGACAGTGCTCGCGCCGCCGCTGGGCCCCGGCTCGGCTCGGCCGACAGCGCTCGCGCGGCCGCCCTCCTCCGCCCCGCGAGGACGGAACACGCTGGTTTCCACGCCGTTCGTCAGCGCCTCGACCCGCAGCGAGGAGCCGAGAGCTTCGCCGACCTGGGCGATCTGCCGGCTCGCGGCAAAGCAGTGGTCGGCCAGGCCGACGAGCCTGCCCAGCGGCCACCGGGCCGCCGGACGTTCGCAAAGCCGCAGGAAATGCGACGTGTGCAGGGTCGCCACCAGCGGGCAGCTCCGCCCGGCCAGCGCCAAGGCGCACGGGAGGATCGACGGAAACGCCTGAGCGTGCACGACGTCGGCCCGTTCGGCGACGACGCGCGTGCGCCGCGTGGAACCGACCGCGTGGGCGAACCACCCCGTCGGCGTCCGGGACGGCATCGGCGTCCGGTGGACCTGGATGCCGTCCATGTCCTCGCGCTCGGGCAGGCCGGGCCGCGAGAGCGACGTGACGACCGAGACGTCGTGGCCCATGGCCGCCAGCCGCCGGCAGAGATGGTGCACGTGACTCTCCAGGCCGCCGACCTCCGGCGGAAAGTAGATGCAGTGGACGACGATGTTCACCGCGCCGACTTGGTTGCGCGCGGACGGGACTCGGCGTCGCTCGCAGCCGGTCGCTCGTCCGGCGTGGCGTTGTTCACGGCGCGGGCCGGTCGCTCGTCCGGCGCGGCGGCGCTCACAGCCCGATCCAGTCGCTCGTCCGGCGCGGCCTCCCGAGGAGCGCGGCGGCAATCACGTCCGCGATGCGCTCCCCCGCCCGCCCGTCGCCGTAGGGGTTGGTCGGCAAGGGGTCCGCTCGTCCTCGCGCCAGCTGTCGGCCGGCCTCGATCAGGATCTCGTCCCGATCCGTGCCCACGAGCGTCGCGACCCCGGCGCGCACCCCTTCCGGCCTCTCGGTCACGTCGCGCAACACCAGCGCGTGCACGCCAAGCGCGCAGGCCTCCTCTTGAATTCCGCCGGAGTCGGTGATCGCCAAGTCCGCGCGATCCAAGGCTTGCACGAGATCGCCGTACGCCAGCGGATCGGTCAAGTGCACGCCCGGGCAGGCGCCCAGAATCCGTTGCGCCGGCTCCGCGACGTTGGGATTGGGATGCACCGGGAAAAGCACGTTCATGTCCGGGCGGCGGCGCGCAAGTTCTGCGATTGCGTGAAAGACGGACTCCAATGGCGGCCCGAAGGACTCCCGCCGGTGGGCCGTGAGCAGCGCCAAGCGTCCGCCGCGGTTCCGTCGCTCCAACAGCTCCGCCACCCGGGGGTCCTGCAGCGGCGCCGGCCGCGCACGCATGGCCCGCAGGGCGTCCACGACGGTGTTGCCGGTCACGTACACGCGTTCCTCCGCGACGCCCTCGCGGGCCAAGTTCTCGGCGGCCTCCAGGGTCGGCGCAAAGCAGCAGTCTGCCAGGACGTCGGTCATGCGGCGCAGCATCTCCTCGGGAAACGGCGACCATCTGCGCCGGCTTCGCAGGCCGGCCTCGACGTGGGCCAAGCGGACGCGCTCGAAGAACGCTGCCAAGCCCGCGAACAAGACCGTGGCGGTGTCCCCCTGCACGATGGCCACCTGGGGCGCGAAGTCCGCCATCACGCGGCCGACGCGGTCCAGGCAGCGCCGCCCCACGTCGCCGGGGGTTTGCCCCGGGGTCATGATCTCGAGGTCGTAGTGTGTTTCGACGCCGAACGCGGCCAGGAGGCCGCCCGCCATCTCGTGCTGCCCCGTGAGCGCCACGCGGTGCTCGACTTCTTCAACTTGGTTCAGCGCCTGCACGACGGGCAGCATCTTGATCGCTTCGGGGCGCGTGCCAACGATGCTCAGCGCCCTCGGGCGGGCAGCGCCTTCAGCCATCCGCCGCCGGAGAACTTGGCGAGCGATCTTCGCCACCGACAAGGCCCAAGTCGGCCTGGGCTTGGCGATCGTGAAGGACGGATTCCGGCTCCACGGCGCGACCGGTTCGCGCCAGCCGCTCCGGTCGCCCGAGGCCGCCGGTTCCAGCGGCGATCATCTCGCCGAGGAAGCCCGCCACGAAGCACAAGGTCCCGACCGTCACGAGCAGCATCACGACGTAGATCAGCGGCCGGTATCCGATCCCGGCGCCGAACCGCAAGTACGTCGCGAACAAGCCGACGGCCACGCCGAGGCACACGAAGGCGATCCCGGGAATCCCGAAGGCCAGCATGGGCTTGCGAGCCAAGCGCAACTGAAACCACACCGCCGCCAGATCGAGCAGTCCGACGAAGATGCGCCCCACGCCCGAGTACTTGGACTTGCCGGCCACGCGCGGGTACAGCTCGATGTCGATCTCCGTGGCCTTGAACCCCGCCTGGCAGGCCATCACCACGAAGAAGCGGTGCCAGTCGTGGCGCAGACGAACCTCGCCGAGGATGTCCGCCCGAAACGCCTTCATCGAGTTGAGGTCGCTGACGGGCACGGCGAAGATGCGCCGGCTGAGCGCGTTGTAGATCGAGGAGACGGCCCGCTTGTCGTACGCCCCCACCTTGCGGCCCGTCACGATGTCCCAGCCCTCGTCGAGCTTGTCCAAGAACCGGGGAATCTCGCGCGGAAGATGCTGCAGGTCGGCGTCGAAGAGCACCAGATACGTCTTGTCGGTCGCCGCGGCGGCGGTGAGCATCGCTTCGGTCTTGCCTTGGTTCGCCCGGTGGCGCAGCACGCGCAGGCGAGACCATCCGTCCGCTTCCTCCAAGGCGCGTCGGGCCGTGCCGTCGCTGGATCCGTCGTCGACCAGGAGCACCTCGCCTCCCAGCCCGTGTTTGTCGAAGGCCGCGCGTAGCTGGCGCATGAGCTCCCGCATGTTGGGCGCCTCGTCGAAGGCGGGGATCACAAGGGCGAAGTCGTCGCGTGCGGAGGAGGAGGCGCGCGCCACGTCGGAGTCCGGCGGCGCGTCTGGGGCGCGGACGGGGGGTCCGGCGGCGGTTGCGCGGGCTGGGGCGCCGTCTGCCGGGCCGGTTGCGCGGGCTGGAGCGCCCTCCGGAGGGCCGGTCACGAACGGATCCCGTCCAGGGGGCTCTCGCGCATTCGCGCGTTCGGAATTCCGAGCGCGTCTCGGTACTTCCCCACCGTGCGGCGCGCGATCTTGATGCCTTCGCTCTTGAGCAACGTCATGATTGCATCGTCCGTCAAGGGACGCCGGGGATCTTCGTCCTCCACGAGCTTCGCGATGCGGGCCTCGACGGCGCGCACCGACACGGCCTCGCCGGAAATCGTGGTGAAGCCGCCGGAGAAGAAATATCGAAGCGGATGCACGCCCGCGGGCGACTGGATGTACTTGCCGTTGGCCGCCCGGGAGACCGTGGACTCGGCCACGCCGATCGCGTCGGCGGCCTCGCGCATCGTGAGCGGAGCGAGATGGCGCACGCCGCGGTCGAAGAACCCGCGCTGATGCTCGACGATGAACTTCGTCAGATCGACGATCGTTCTGCGCCGTTGCTCGACGGCTTGCAGGAACCAGCTGGCGGCCTCCATCCGCTTCGCGACGAACTGCTTGGTCTCGCCGGTCAGACGGCCTTGCTCCGCCGCCTCCACGTAGGAGCGCGCGAGGCGGAGCCGCGGGAGCCACGCGTCGTTGGCGAAGACCCGGTATTCGCCGCCGACGGCCTCCACGACCAAGTCCGGCACAACGTAGCGTTCCGTTTCGGCGTCGTGCTGCCGCCCCGGCTTGGGATCCAGCGCGCCGATCTGGCGGGCCGCCTCCTCGACCTCTTCGGGCGACACGTCCAGGCGCGCGGCGATCGCGGTCCACTGCAGCGCCGCGAACGCGTCGAAGCACCGCTCGACGATCCGGCAGGCCAAGGCCGAGCCTTCGCCGAGGCGCCGCAGTTGCAGGGCCAGGCATTCGGACAGGTTGCGAGCGCCGACTCCGGCCGGGTCGAGCGACTGCACGACGGCCAGCGCTTCTTCGACCTCCTCGCATGCCTGCTCGGCCAAGGCGACCGCGAGCCGGTCCGCCTCCGTTGCGGCGTCGAGACCGCTCCGCGCCGTCTTCGCGCGCGCCGTCGCCGCTTCGCGCTCGGGCTCGAAGAGCATGTCCGCCCCGTCGGCCACGACGCTCGCCGGACATGCCAAGAAGCCGTCGTCGTCGATGTTGCCGACGATCTCCTGCGCGATCGCCATCTGCTTGTCGCCGAGGCGCAGGACGCCAAGCTGGTCCTCCATGTAGTCGTGAAGGCCGCGCGTGACGGCCACGGAGGGCCGTTCGCGTTCCCAGGGCTCGGCCGCGTCGGGCTCCGCCGGCAAACCGGAATCGTCGAAGTAGGCGTCTTCCCAGTCCAGCCCTTCGTCGTCCAGGTCGTCGTCTTCCTCGTCCTCTTCCTCCTCGTCCTCTTCGTCGTAGTCCTCGCCGGGATCCTCGACCTCGAGCAACGGATTGGCCGCGAGCTCTTCCTGCAGGCGCGCCTCCAGCTCGTCCATGGGCATCGCCAGCATCGCCATCGCTTGGTACAGCCGCGGGCTGGCCGCCGGCTCGCCGCGAGGCGTCGGGAGCTGTCCCGCCCGGGATCTGTTGGCCGTGCTCATGGCGCAGCGTCAGGGAGAGGGCGGCGGGAACCTCGTCCTCATGCGAGCGGTGAGGCTCGGTCCCAGGTAGAGCTCGGCCACCTCGTCGTTCCAGACGAGTTCCGGCACGGTCCCGCTGCACCGGATGCGGCCTTCGTACATGATGAACGCCCGGTCCACGATGTCGAGCGTCTGTTCGACGTTGTGGTCGGAGACGATGACGCCGAGGTCGCGCGTCTTGAGCCGCGAAACGATCTCCTGAATGTCGTTGACGGCAATGGGATCGATGCCGGCGAAGGGTTCGTCCAAGAGCATGAATTTGGGCCTCTGGACCAGCGCGCGCGTGATTTCCAGCCGGCGTCGCTCGCCCCCCGACAGCGTGTAGGCCTTGGCGCTTCGCAGGTGGCCGATCGACAGCTCGCCCAGCAGCCGCTCGAGCCGCTGGGCGCGTTCGCTGCGCGGAATGTCCAGCGTCTCCAGGATGGCCATGACGTTTTGCGCCACCGTCAGCTTGCGGAAGACGGAGGGCTCCTGCGACAGATAGCCCACGCCCAGCCGCGCCCGCTTGTACATGGGGACGTCGGTGAGGTCCCGATCGTCCAGGTAGACGCGCCCTCGGTTGGCCGGAATCAGCCCGACCAGCATGTAGAAGAGCGTGGTCTTGCCCGCGCCGTTGGGCCCCAGCAAGCCCACGATCTCCCGTTGGCGGACCGAGATGTCCACTTCCGACACGACGGCCGTCTTGCGGTAGACCTTGGTCAAGCCTTCGCCGCGGAGCAACGAGGACGCGCCGGCCGCCGGCGATTCCGCGCGCGGCTCGGTGGACTCCGCTCCTGCCTGCGCCGGGGCGGCCGGGGCGTCCGCCAGGGCTACGTCCACGGGAGCCGGCCGGCGGCTTCGCCTTGGCGGGTCGTGTCCGGCGACGGCGGAATCGAGTCCGGCGACGGCGTGGTGTCCGGCGGCAGCGAGGTCGTGTCCGGCGGCGACGGGATCGTGTTCGACGGGATCGTGTCCTCCACAGGGGGCGCCGGCTCCCAGTGATGTCCCACCGTCTGGCCCTCGACGTCCATTTCGACCACTTCGCCCCCTTCGAGCAACACCGTGATGCGGTCGCCCGCAACATAGTGCAACGCAGGCGCGGGCGCGGCTTCGGCGTCCTCGTCGGCTTCGAGCGTGTCGGCCGGCGCCAAGCGGTAGAAGCTGATCGCGCTGCCGGACGCGGTCAGCGTTTCCAGGCGGGCGGCGGGCGGCTCGCCCGGCGCGGGCGCGGCCCCGGGGACGAAGTGCGCAATGATGGTGTCGCCCGTCATCCAGTCGCTGGCCGCGATCTCGGGGGCGTTCCATCCCTGCACCGCCCGGTTGGCATCGGTTTCCGCGCGAGCGGCGCCCACCGCGTTGACCACGTCCAGCGCCTGGCCGGGCGCCACGACCTCGATGGAGTCGGCCCACAGGCTGAAGGCGCTGGTGGAGACCGACGGCTGGACGTCGTCCTCTCCCGCCTGGTCCAGGGCGCCGGCTTGGCGCTCGAACAGGTCCTGCAGCCGCGCTTGGTCTCCCGGCGACAGGCCCGCCATGTCGGTCTCCGTCAGTTCCGCTTCGTCCTCGGCGGGCGGGCGGCGCAGCGCCACCAACCGGTGCGCGACTCCCTGGGCCAGGAACACGCGGATGGCCGGCGCCAGCATGAGCATGTTTCCGCCCGTCAGCTGCGCGCCGCCCCGCGCCAGCACGACGTCGCCGCCCTCGCGCGGCTGCGCGGTCAGCCACGGCGCCGTCAGCTCGAAGTCCTGTTCCTCCACGCGGGCGTTCCCCTCGACCGTCATCACGCCTCGCTGGAGGTCGTAGATCAAGGTGTCGCCCCGGATGGCCAGCGAGTCCCGGGTGACGAACACGTCGTTGCGGGCGGTGAAGATGCGCCGCCCTTCGAGAACGAAGTGGTCCGCGTCGATTTCGTAGGGGGCCTGGGCTTCCGCCTCGGCGTCCCCCGCTTCGGCCGAGCCCGAGTCCGTGGCGGGGGCGTTGGACGGCGCGGGGGCGTTGTTGGACGAGTCTGGCGTGGCGGTGTCGGAGGAGTCCGGCGCGGGGGCCGGCGCCGGGCGCGGCGGGCGCACGGTCGCGTGCGGCTGCCCTTCGTACACCTCGAGCCGGTCGAGAGCCCGGATCGAGGACGCCCGAAAGTAGTTGAGCGACGAACCGGTGATGATCGTGCCGCTCTCGTGGTCCTCCACCCTGACCGATCCCCAGGCGCGCAGCTGGCGGTCCTCGCCGAAGTAGAACGCGCTGTCGGCCCTCAGCTCGCTGGTCTGGTCCGCGAAGCGCACGTCGCCGAAGAGGTGGATCTGGTTGCTGGCCTCGAAGACCACGGCGGAGTCGCCCTGGATGCGCACGCCGTCGTCGCATCGGTAGTCGATTCCGCCCGATCCGTAGTGCCGGTAGCTGTCGGAACCGTCGGCGCGAACGCTGCGGGAATAGGCGCCCACGCCATGGAGGCGGCAGCTTCCGTCCTGCGCCGCGCCCATGTCCGGCGCCAGCCCGGCGGCCAGCGCCAGGACGGCGGCCGGCGACGGGACTAGCCGCCGCATCCGCGCTCCTGCGTGCCCTGGATGGTCACGTCGTCGAAGCTCATGTCGGCCTCGAAGCCGTCTCCCTCGACTTGGCAGCCCTGCCGTCGCATCACCACGGGGGATCGGCTCCAAACACGGTCCTCGGCGGGGGCGAAGCGGAGTTCCGAACTCAAGATCTCGAGTCCCTCGGCGGGCACGACCAGCCGCGCGCTTCCCATGGCCTCGAGCTCGTCGGTGCGCGGGAACAGGCGTCCGGAATCGGCAACGATGGTGGCGCGGTCCCGGCCCTGGGGGTCGAAGATCGACAGCTGAAGGCCTCCAAGCAGGACGTGGGTGGAATCGCGCCACGCCAACATGCTGTCGGCCTGGAGACGCGCCGTCCTCACGCCGTTCACCGACACGACGTGCGCGACGTCGAACGTGACCTCGTCGGCGGACGCCTCCGCAAGCTCGCCGGGCGCGGACTGTTCGTCGGACCCGGACGTGCATGCGGCCAATCCGGCGACGAGGAACGCCCCGAAGCCGAGCCAGGACGCCCGCGGGCCGCGCGGACGGCATGGCGCCGCCCGCTCCAGGAGCAATTCGGGCGGCGTCACGGGGGGCCGCCCGCAACAAGACCGATTCGGGCCGCACGAGGCGCCCGCCCGCTCAAAGAGCAAATTCGGGGCCGCGTCACGAGGCGGCCGCCCGCAACAGGTCGTGCAGGTGCACCACGCCCTCGAGTCCGTTCTCGCCCACGACCGGCATCGCCATGATGCCGTGCTCCTCCATGCGGCGAAGGGCCCCGGCCGCCCGTTCCTCGGGCGCGGCCACCTTCGGGGAGCGGGACATGAACTCCGAGACGGGCCGGTCCAGGAAGTCCGCTTCGTCCTCCATGAGCCGCGTGAGGTCGCCCGCCGTCACCACCCCGATCACGGTCCGGTCCTCGTCGACCACGGGGACCGTGCCGCGCATCCGGGCGAGCGGCACGACCACGTCCCTGGCGAGCGCGTCCGGCGCCGTCGCCGGATAGTCTCCCGCCTCCATCACGTCGCGGACGCGCAGCGCGAGCCGTCGGCCCAACGCGCCGCCCGGGTGGATGCCGGCGAAGTCGTCGGCGCCGAATCCCCGTCGCGCCAGCACGGCCACCGCCAACGCGTCCCCCATGGCCAGCGCCGCCGTGGTCGAGGTCGTCGGGGCCAGCCCCATCGGGCATGCCTCCTCCGGCACGCTGCAGTCCAGCGCGGCCTCCGCGCGCCGAGCGAGCGCCGATCGCGCGTCCCCGGCCAAGGCCACCACGGGCACCCCGCGCGTCTCGGCGAACTCCAGAAGCCCGTCGAGCTCCGCCGTCGCCCCGCTCTTGGACAGGAGCACCATCACGTCGCCCGCGCCGACGATCCCCAGGTCCCCATGCAACGCGTCCACGGGATGCACGAACACCGCCGGCGTGCCGGTCGACGTCAACGTCGCGGCCACCTTGCGCGCAATGAGCCCCGACTTGCCCACGCCCGACACCACGACGCGCCCGCCGGCCCCGGCCACCAAGTCCACGGCCCGCTCGAATTCCGTTCCGACGCGCTCGGCCAAGGCGGCCACGGCGGCGGCCTCCAGACGCAGGACGCGGACTCCTTCCGCCGCCGCGCCGGCGCTAGTCGCCACGCTCGCGACAGTACTCGTCGACCAGCCGGTCCCACTCGCCCCGCGCCCGCAGGATCGCCTCGGAGAATTCCCGAGCCGCGCCGGCTCCCCCCGGCCGCGAACTCTGCCACGCGGCCACGCGGCGAACTTCCGGCACGCCGTTGGCCACCGTGGCCGGCAAGCCCACTCTTCGAAGCAGCGGAAGGTCCGCCAAGTCGTCGCCCAGGTGCGCCGTCTCGGACCAGTCCACGCCGAGACGATCCAGCAGCTTCTCGACGGCCGGCAGCTTGCACGCGTTCGCGTCTTGGATCACGTCGCGAATGCCGAGCTCTCGGGCACGAACGGCGGTCGCCGCCGACACCCTCCCCGACACGACGGCGACGTGAATCCCCGCCTTTCGAAGCATGAGCACGGCGATGCCGTCCTCCACGTGAAACCGCTTCAGCTCGACAGGCGCATCTCCTTCCGTGGCACCGATGTAGATGCCTCCGTCGCTCAGCACGCCGTCCACATCCAGCATCACCAGCCGCAGTCGGCGGGCCACGTCGGCGGCCACGGGCATGGCGCCTCCGGGCGCGACGGATCCAGGAGACCCGGCAGGGGCGGCCCCGGCCCACCCGCGCGCTCCCCGCTCGGCGCTTGTCACGCCGCGTCCGGCCCGGACGCCGGCGCCAGCGCGGCCCGGATCGCAACGACCGACTGCAAGAGCCCGGCCAGCGCGTCGAGGGGCAGCATGTTGGCGCCGTCGGAAGGCGCGCTCGCCGGATCGGGATGAACCTCGACGAACAGCCCGTCGCAACCCGCCGCCACGGCCGCCCTGACCAACGCGCCAATGTGCTCGGGCGTCCCTCCCGAAGAGCCGTCCTGTCCGAGGCCCGGCTTCTGGACCGAATGCGTGCCGTCGAACACGACCGGCGCCCCGGTCGCCTTCCTCGTCCGCCCGAACGACCGCATGTCCACCACCAAGTCGCCGTAGCCGAAGGCGGTCCCCCGCTCCGTCACGAGCACTTGCGCGGCGCCCGCCTCCCGCGCCTTCTCCACCGCGCCCGCCATTGCTTCGGGCGACATCCACTGCCCCTTCTTCACGTTGACGACCCTGCCCGTCGCGCCCGCGGCCCGCAGCAGGTCGGTCTGCCGGCACAGAAAGGCGGGGACCTGCAGGACGTCGGCGGCTTCGGCCACCTGCCCCGCCTGGCCGGGCTCGTGGATGTCCGTCACCACCGGCAGTCCGGTCGCCTCGCGCACCGCGCGCAACAAGGCCAGCCCCTCGGCCAGCCCCGGACCCCGGGCCGACGCCGAGCGCGACCGGTTCGCCTTGTCGAAGGACGCCTTGAACGCCACGGGCATGCCCGCCGCCGCGGCCGCGTCCCGCACGCCCTCGGCCACGCGCAAGTTGAGCGCCTCGTCCTCCAGCACGCAGGGGCCCGCGAACAAGACGAACCCGTCGACGAGAAACACGAGGCGGCGCCCCGGCGCTCAGCCTTGGGCCAGCACGGGTTCCCGCGCCGCGTCGTCTCCGGCGCCCGGTTCCCTGCCCGCCTCGGAGTCCGGGCCGCGGCTCCCGGCGAACACGGGGGCCGTCCCGGCGCTTGCCCGTCTTGCGCACGCCGCCTCCACGAACGCGGCAAACAGCGGATGGGCGCGGTTGGGGCGGCTCTTGAGCTCGGGGTGGAACTGTCCGGCCACGAACCACGGGTGGTCCGGCAGTTCGATCATCTCGACGAGCTTGCCGTCCAGCGACGTCGCGCAGAAGCGCATTCCCTGCTCCGACAGCATGGCGCGGTAGTCGTTGTTGACCTCGTAGCGGTGGCGGTGGCGTTCTTCGACGACGTCCGCGCCGTAGATGCGGGCCGCCGCGGAGCCGGGGGCCAGCTTGGCGGGGTACGCGCCCAGGCGCATCGTGCCGCCCTTCGTGGTCACGTTGCGCTGCTCGTCCATCAAGCAGATCACCGGATCGGGCGAAGACGGGTCGAATTCGAACGAGTCGGCCTCCCGCAGGCCGCACACGGCGCGCGCGAACTCGATCACCGCGCACTGCAGTCCCAAGCAGATGCCCAAGAACGGCAAGCCGTTTCGGCGAGCCCAGCCGACTGCCCGGATCATGCCCTCGACGCCCCGGTCGCCGAATCCGCCCGGGACCAGCAAGCCGTCGCAGTCGGCCAAGGCCTCCGGATCGAAGCCGCCGTCGCCTTCGGCCGTGCCTTCCAGGCGCGCGATCACGTCGCGCTCCGCCAAGGCCCCCGGATCGAAGTCGCCCTCCAGCGCCTCGCTCGACATCCACCGGATCTCCACCCGGGCGTCGTTGGCGACGCCGCCGTGAATCAGCGCCTGCTCGACGGACTTGTAGGCGTCGACCAGCTTGGTGTACTTGCCCACGACGGCGATGCGCGCCGTGGGGCCGCCGGGAGACTTGACGCGCTCCACGATGCGCGTCCACGGCTTCAGGTCGGGCGCCGGGGCGTCGATGCCGAACCAGGAGAGCACGAAGTCGTCGAGCCGCTGGCGCCGAAACTCGAGCGGCACTTCGTAGATGGTCTCCACGTCGCGGGCTTCGATCACGCCCGCGGGCTCCACGTTGGTGAAGCCGGCGATCTTGGCCTTGGTGGCCTCGCCCAGCGCATGCTCCGTGCGGCACACCAGCACGGCGGGCTGGATGCCCGTCTGCATCAGCTCGCGGACCGAATGCTGCGTCGGCTTGGTCTTGAGCTCGCCCGCCGCCCCGATGTAGGGCACCAGCGTCAAGTGCACGTGCAAGGCGCCGTGCGGCCCCACCTCCTGGCGGAACTGCCGGATCGCCTCCAGGAACGGCAGGCTCTCGATGTCGCCCACCGTGCCCCCCACTTCCGAGATGACCACGTCGTGCCCGTCCGAGACGGCGCGCACGCAACGCTTGATTTCGTCCGTGACGTGAGGCACGACCTGCACGGTGCGGCCCAGGTAGTCGCCTCGTCGTTCGCGCTCGATGACGGTGCGGTAGACGCTGCCGGTCGTCGCGTTGTTGGCCTGCGACAGGCTGGCGTCCGTGAAGCGCTCGTAGTGGCCGAGGTCCAAGTCCGTCTCGGCGCCGTCGTCGGTGACGAAGACTTCGCCGTGCTGGAGCGGCGAGAGCGTGCCCGGGTCCACGTTGATGTAGGGATCGAGCTTCTGGAGCGTCACGTCGAGCCCGCGCTCCTTGAGAAGCAAGCCGAGCGACGCGGCCGCGATGCCCTTGCCCAGGGACGACACCACGCCGCCGGTGACGAAGATGTACTTGGCGCCTTCCGAGGCCATCCCGGCCTATCCTCTTTCCGTTGCGAGCGCTCGGAGCTTCCGTTCCGCGCGACGCAGGTCCTCTTCGGTGTCGACGCCCCGCCCTGCCTTGGCGACGACGCCGACGCCGATCTCGATCCCGTGCTCCAAGGCGCGCAACTGCTCGAGTCCCTCCTCCGCTTCCAGCGGCGACGGGTCGAAGCGGACCCACCGCATCAACGACTCGCGACGGTAGGCGTAGACCCCGACGTGCCGCAGATGAAGTCCTTGGCGCCAAACCTGGCCGGCGTCCGATCCCTCGCGACGATGAGGAAGATGAGGAATCGGGGCCCTTGAGAAGTATAGCGCCCTGCCTTGCTCCGTCTTGGCCACCTTGACAACCGACGGGTCGCGCAGCTCCGCCTCGCTGCGCACGGGCGTGGCGCACGTCCCCACGGCGAACCCCGCCTCGACCATGGCCACCGACGCGCGCACCACGCCGGGCTCGAGCAGCGGCTCGTCGCCCTGAATGTTGACCACCACGTCCCAGTCTGCGCCGCATTGCTCGGCCGCGGCCGCCACGCGGTCGGTGCCGGAGGGATGGCCGGCGCTCGTCATGACGACCTCCGCGCCCGCGTCGGAGCACGCCCGCGCAATCTCCTCGGAATCCGTGGCGACGACCAAGCGGTCCGTCAGCCCCCCCGCCCGTCTCCAGACCCGCACGATCATGGGAACGCCGCACAGCCGTCGCAGGGGCTTGCGAGGCAGTCGAGTCGATCCGATGCGGGCCGGAATGACGCCCAGGACCCGCGTCACGCCGCGAGGAAATTCGCCAGGAGCCGCGGTCCTCCCTCCGTGAACCACGACTCGGGATGGAACTGAACGCCCCAGACCGGATGCTCGCGGTGCCGCATGGCCTGGATCTCGTCCCCGTCGGCGGGATCCGCGCTCCACGCGATCGGCGCCAGGCCCGGCGGCAGGTCCGGCGAGGTGACGAGCGAGTGGTACCGCGCCACGCGCAACGGCGAAGGAAGGCCTTCGAACAACGGGTCGCCTTCGTGCCGGACGACGCCGATCTTCCCGTGGAGGCAACGCGCGGCGGCGACGGTCCTGCCGCCGTACGCCTCGCCGACGGCTTGGTGCCCCAGGCAGACGCCCAGCGTCGGAACGCGCGGCCCCAGCTCGCGGACGGCCTCGACGCTGATGCCTGCCCGGGCCGGCGTGCACGGCCCTGGGGACAGGACCAGCCTCGTGACGCCCGCTTCCCGCAGTTCGGCCACCGTCACCTCGTCGTTGCGAAACACGCGGGGCTCCGCGCCCAGGCTGCCGAACGCCTGCGCTAGGTTCCACGTGAAGGAGTCGTAGTTGTCGATGAGGGCGAGCATGGGGAGCCTGCGGGCGTTGCCGGGCGCCGGACGACGCCGGCGGGAGCGCCGTCGCGGGAGAGCGAGGACAAGGGCGAGATCACCGTCCAAGCATGTACGACAAGTGTCTGATCTGCAACCGTCCGTTCGAGCGCGCCGCCATGCTGGGCGACATGCCCGCCGGCGACCGCGTGGCCTACGACCCGGATCGCGGCCGCTTGTGGGCCCTCTGCCGAGGATGCGAGCGATGGTCGCTGGCGCCGGTGGAATCTCGCTGGGAAGCGCTGGAGGACCTCGAGCGCTTGGTTCGCGACCAGGGCCGGCTGCTCGCGGAGACGGCCAACGTCGGGTTGCTGAGAGCCGGACCGCTGGAGATCGTGCGCGTCGGCCGCGCCGGCCTGGCCGAGGAGGCGTGGTGGCGGTACGGCCGGCGGCTGCGCCAACGGCGGCGGCGCCATCGGAAGCTCGCCGCGGCCGCGGCCTTGGGCGCCGGGGTCGCGGCGGCAGGCGCGATCGGGACCGGGGGCGGGAGCATGGTGGTCGCCTACCTCCTGTGGGATCGCGTCTGCGACGGCGTTCTCGGCGTCGCGCGGCGGCTCCGCTTCGGGCCGGCCGCCTGGCGCGGGACCGGACGCTGTCCTCGTTGTGGTCTGCGAGTGGATTCGTTGCGCTTCCGAGATCGCCGCCGACTCGTCCTGGACGCGAGCGACGGCGCGCTGAGGGTCACGATTCCCTGCGTGGCCTGCGGGCGGCAGGCGGGCGCCGGACTGGTGCTGGCGCGCCGGGAGGGCGAACGTGCGCTGGGACGCGCCCTGGCGTACCATCACTTTTCCGGCGCGTCGTCGCGGTGCGTCGAGGAGGCGACGAGGCTCGTCGAGGTCGTCGGAGGACCCGAGCGGACGCCGTCCAAGGTCGTGCCCACGCCGAGGGAGCTGGGCGAAGTCGGGCGCATCGGGCGGATCGCGCTCGAAATCGCGGTCCACGAAGAGCGGGAGAGACGCTTGCTGGAAATGGAGGTCTCCGAACTGGAGGCGCATTGGCGGAAGGAAGAAGCGCTGGCCGAGATCATCGACGGCGAGCTGGCGCCGTTCCCGTCGGCTATCGACGCTCCGGCGCGGGCCGTGGCCGACTCCAGCGATTCCGGCGCCGGCGCGACGGCGGCCTCTGCCGCCGACGTTGCCGCGGGACCGTCGCAAGGCCGGTCCGCGTGATTGGCGAGCTGGCGCCGTTCCCGTCGGCTATCAACGCTCCGGCGCAGGCCGTCGCAAGGCCGGTCCGCGTGACGGACGTCGCCGAGGCGCACCGCCGTTGACGGCTTGCGCGCGCAACCCTGCGCTCCTGCCTCTGGCCGTCTCGCTCTTCTCGGCGGTCTCGCTGGTGCCGTTGCGTGCGGCCCAGGACGTCGACGTCTACGAGCGTCTGGCGAACTACGCGACCTTCTTCGAACCCGAGACGGCCGCGTCCCTGGGGCTGTCGCCCGAGACAGGCCGCGTGACGGACCTCAGCGAGGAAGGACTGGCCGCGCGCGCCCGAGGCTTCGAGCGGATTCGGGCCGGACTGCGCGGTCCGCCGCTGTTTCCCAACATGCCCGAGGACTTGGCGGCCGCGGTCGATGCGCGCCGCTTCCTGGACCGTCGCGTCGCCGGCTTTCGCCGGGTGCGCGCGTGGGCACGCTCTCCTCTTTACTACGTTCGCGCCGTTGCGGCGGCCTTGGCGGCCGTCGAGCTCGATCCCGGACTGGAAGAGGCCGAACGGCGGCAGGCGCTGACGGAGCGCGCGCGCCAACTGCCCTACGTGCTGAGCGCGGCAAGCGCTGCGCTCGTCAATCCGCCGCGCCTCTTGTCGCGCCAAGCGCTGGCCGAAGGCCGAACGCTCAGGCAGTGGATCGCCGCCCTGGCCTTTCGGACGGCGTCGTTGCCGGAAGGCGGCGAGAAGTGGGCCTTGGCCCAGGCGCTGGAAGCCGCCGACGAATCTCTTCAGGCCTTTCTCGAACGGACGGAGGCCGACCTGCCAAGCGCCAACGGCGCCCCGGGCCTCGGCGAAGACGTCGTGTCCGAGATCGCTGTCTCCTACGGATTCGACGGTGCGCTCCACGTGCTGGAGATCCTGAACGCCGCGACGGCAGCCTTGGATGCCGAGCCTGCCCGCGCACCCAGCCCGGCAGCCCCGGATTCCATGTCGGCCGGTCCGTCGCCGCCCGTGTCGCTCTCGGCCGCCGTGGCCGCTCGATGGCCCGGCGCGGGCCGCCCGCCCGCCGTGTCGATCTCCTACGGCCCCGCCGTCGTGCATCGCGGCGGGGTTGCGGTAGCTTGGCGGCCCGTCGCGTCCGCGTCGTCGGGCGGACTGGCGCGCGTCCACGTAGCCCGAGAACGCGCCGGCGACGGAGCTGCCTTGGCGTCGCGCGTGGTCTCGGAAGCCGCCCCGGCCGCTTGGCTGCTGCCGGCGGCCGGCATGCCTTCCGGGAGCGGGAACGCGGCCTGGGCCCGCACGCGCCTGCTCGTCGCCTGGGACGGCTTGGAAGCTGCTGTGCGCTGGTTCGCGAGGGCGACCGCGGCAGGCGGCGCTCCCCTGCCCCCCGAAGAGCAAAGGGCGGCGCTGACGGAGGCGGTTGCCGCGCGCTCGGCGCTTCTGGTGCACCTCGGCCGCCTGGACGTGCCCGGCGCGCTCGATCGCCTGCCGAAGACCGGCGCGCACAGCGCTGACGCCTCCCGTTGGCTTGCGGGCAACCTTTCCGACCCGTCGGGCATCGTGGCGCCCGCTCTCGGTTTCGTCCTCTGGCGGAGATGGCGCGACCGCGGCCAGGCGTCGCCCGCCGCGGCGCTGGCAGAATGGCTGCGCGCCGGGTAGCCGCCTTCCCCGGCGTTCGTCTTGCTGTTTCTCCTGGCGTCGGTGCCGCGGATCGACCTGCCCGCTCCCGCGTCGAAAGGCAGCCGGTCCCATTCAGCCATGGAGGCGTCCCGCCCCGTGTGCGACTTTCCCCGGATCGAGCTGCGGGGGAGCCCCCGGTCGCCGGCGCGCTCCCCCCGGCGGAGCCCCCGGGGAGCGGCGATTGCGCAAAGAGGCGAAGCACGGCGAGACGGACCGCGTCTACAAGCGGTTCTACGCGGACCCGGCCGTCGTCGAGGAGATCGTGCGCGACTTCGTCGGGGGCGCGTGGACGCGCGAGCTGGACTTCGGCACGCTCGAGCGGCTGCCGACCGAGATGGTCGACCCCGTGCTGCCGGTCGTGCGGCACGCCGACATGATGTGGCGGGTGCGGTTCCGGGACCGGCCGCTGCACGTCGTCCTGCTGTTCGAGTTCCAGTCGGGCCCGGACCCGAACATGGCGGTGCGGATCGCCGTCGAGACGGGCGTGTTCTACCGCGAGCTGGCCGAGTTGCGCAAGCGCGACCCCGGCGTGGGCGAGCACGTGGTCGTGCCGGTGGTGGTGAAGAGCTTCGAGGGCAAGTGGACGGCGGCGCGGAGCATGGCCGACTGGCTGGGCGCGGGCGTGCCGGAGGGGCTGGCGGAGTACGCGACCGGCCAGCGCTACGGGCTGCTGGACGAGTCGGCGGAGGCGAAGAAGGCCGGGGCCAGCGGTGGCGTGGTGCGGGCGGGCATGGTGTTGCGCCACGAGCGCGACGTGACACGGCTGTCGGCGGCGTTGCGGTCTCTGGACGCGGAGTTGGACGCGTCGTCGGTTGCGCGCGACGCGCTCGTGGAGTGGCTTCGGAGCCAGATGATAAATTCGGGTGCGACGGAGGCGGAGGTCGCGCACCTGGACACCCTACGGGAGGCGGGCGAGATGTACGTGAATCAATTCCAGGAAACGTTCCGCGACGGCCTGGCCCAAGGCGTCGAGCAGGGCCTGGCGCAAGGCTTGGCGCAGGGCGTCGAGCAGGGGCTGGCGCAGGGCGTCGAGCAGGGGCTGGCGCAAGGCGTCGAGCAAGGGCTGGCGCAGGGCGTCGAGCAAGGGCTGGCGCAGGGCGTCGAGCAAGGGCTGGCGCAGGGCGTCGAGCAAGGGCTGGCGCAGGGCGTCGAGCAAGGGCTGGCGCAGGGCGTCAAGCAGGCCCAGGTCGACATCGCGCGATGGAGGTTCGGCGAGGAGACGGCGGGGCGTCTGGCCGAGTTGCTCGAGGCGGCGGGCGCGGAGCGGGCCTCTCGGATCGGACGGCTGCTGGCCGAATGCGAGACAGGTGAAGAGCTGATCGCCAAGGCCGCGCGGGCCTGACGGAAGACCCGCTCCGCCTGCGGACTTCGAAGCGACGCCGATAGCCGCCGACTGAGCCCGCCGCCGGCCTGCCAGCGTCGGGCCTTCAAGCGCGGCCGCGCGTCAGCGGCCGGGCTGCCGCCGCTTGGCCGAGGGCGCGCCGGCGCCGAGCGGGTTCTCGCCTGCCGCGGCTTGGCCGCCGCCGGCTTGCCGGACATGCATGTCCGGCAACGACGGCCGCAACGGCCGCGAAATGCCGGAAACGATCGCGAGAACGACCCCGGCGCGGCCACGCGACGGCGAAAATGGCCGCCGAGTCCATTTTGGCGGACATCCGTGACCGCCAAAGACCACTCTGCCGCCACGAAACGCCGCATTGCGGCCCCCAACCCGCCGTTGGCGTCGCCCCTGGTCGATTATCTTTCGAGTTGCCGCGTCCCACGCCCTTCTGATGGGAGCCTCCATGGTTCTTGGAGTCCGTGCAGTCCTGCTGGTTCTCCTGGCCGCCGCGACGGCCGCTCCGACGGCAGCCGCCGGCTGGCAAGACGATTCCGGCGCCCGCCAGCACGTTCGGCCTTCCGAGGCGTTCGACACGAACGAGGCGCGCGTCTTCTTGGCCGCCTTGCAGGTCATCTCGCGCCACCACGCCTCGGCGCTGGGCGATTCCGCTCTCTGGCACGGTGCCGCCGACCGCTTGCTGGCGCAGTTCGACAGCACGGCCCTGCTCGACTCGCCCGGCCGCAGCCTGGGACCGCCCGTGCTGGCCGTCAGCGATCCTCGTCTGAAGGCGTTCGAGAGCCTCGAGGCGCGCCCGTTCGTCGACGCCTTCCTGACCGCCGCCCGCGTGGAAGACCCTCCTCCGGCCGACTCGGCGCTTTGGGAACGCGCCATCGACGCCCTGCTCGCGGGCCTTGACGATCCCTATTCGACGGTCTTCACGCCGACGGAGTACGGGCGCTTCGCGGAACGCAACACGGGCAACTACGCCGGCATCGGCGTGCAGATCACCCATTTGAGCGGGCGCGTGACGGTCACGGCGGTCTTTCGCGAGGCGCCGGCCGAGCAGGCGGGAATGATCGTCGGCGACCGCATCGTCCGGGTCGACAGCGCAGACGCGACCGATTGGTCTCTCGACCAGGCCCGGGACGCGATTCGCGGCCCTCCGGGATCGGTCGTCGACTTGCAGGTCGAGCGCGACGGCGTGGCCGGGGCCATCGCGTTGGCCATCGAGCGAGACAGCGTGCACTTTTCGGCCGTGGCCGCGGCCCGCTTCGACGACGGCGTCGTCTACCTGTCGGTGGACCGCATCGCTCGCGGCGTTGCGGACGAACTCGCCGAAGCGCTCCGCGACGCCGGCGACGCCCAGGCGGTCGTCGTGGACCTGCGAGGCAATCCCGGAGGCTACTTCGACGAAGCCCTGCGGTCCGCGGACCTGTTTCTCTACGCAGGACAGACGCTGGCGAGCGCCGACGCCCGCGCCGCCGACGGAACGGTGAACCGCAACTTGGTGAAGGCGTGGTCGCCGGCGACGAGCCCGGATGTGCCGTTGCTGGTGCTCGTCGACGAGTACACGGCTTCGGCCGCCGAGATCATCGCGGGCGCTCTGCAGGACCACGACCGGGCCCTGGTCGTGGGGGTACGCACTTTCGGAAAGGGATACGTCCAGACCGTCTTCCCGCTTCCGGCGGGCCGGCAAATCAGCGTGACGACGGGATCTTGGTACACGCCCCTGGGCCGTTCCCTGCACCGCTTGCGGCACCGGGACGGCACGCTCAAGCCCGAGCCCGAGATCGAGGACGGCCAGGCCGAGGTCCAGACGCGGGCGGGCCGGTCGCTCCGGTCGGGCGGCGGCGTGTTTCCGGACATGAGGGTCGAGGACGCCTTGCTGAAGCCGGAAGAGCGCGATCTCCTCGCCGCGGCCGGTCGC
The DNA here is from genome assembly GCA_965242735.1 of Longimicrobiales bacterium. Classification (GTDB taxonomy): domain Bacteria; phylum Gemmatimonadota; class Gemmatimonadetes; order Longimicrobiales; family Gaopeijiaceae. The sequence continues at coordinate 1,681,771 of OZ251497.1, forward strand.
GCCGAGGTCTCCCTGTTCGCAACCATCGAGGAGTTCGCGTTCGAGCGCGCCAAGGAAGCGCGCGCGACGGGCCGGATCGAACGGCTGCCCGTCGGCCGGCTGGACGAATTGGTCGACCTCGTGGCGGCCACCGAGATCGAGGACGAAGCGGCGCTGAACCCGGTGGCGCGCGACTACCTGCGCTGGCGCACCCAGCTCCGCTACCTGAACCGAGCGGGAGCCCGCTCGCTGGCCTTGCAGGTGCAAGCGGAGCGCGACGTCGTGCTGGCCGCGGCGCTGGACCTCGCGAGGACGGCCACGACCCAAGAGGCGTTGTTCGCGGAAACGGCGAAGGGACAGGCGGCTGGGCCAAGCCATTAGGACGAGGACTCGGAGCCGGAGCGCGAAACGGCGGGCCGCTTCGCCTGCCGACGAGGCGCTGCATCCGGGAGGGGGACTGCTCAAGTCGGCGGACGCCATCGCCTCGTCGTCGGCCGCCGGCGCGCCCGGGTCGCCGTCCACCCGGGCCCGCTCGGCGCTGGCCGCCCGCGCCCTTGCGCCGGGATTCGGGATCGACCGGGCGCGTCTCCTCCAGCGCCGGATCGGCGAGGCGATCGTGGCCGAATCGTCCTGCATCCGGACCCCGGACGTCGCCGCTCTGAGCCCCGGCGACCTGGCGCGGATGTTCGACTTGTACGACCAGCGCTTTCTCGACGGACTGATCCGCCGCGCCGTAGCGCCGGGCCGCATCGGCTTTCGGCTGTCCAATCGCATGACCCGCTCGGCCGGCAGCGCCGCGCGTCTGCCCCGAGCGAACGGGGCGGCCGACTATCGAATTGCGGTGTCGGCCCACCTGCTCTTCGACGGCTTCGCCGAGGGCGACCCCGACGTGACCGTCGCGGGCCTGCCTTGCCAGACCCGATTGGAAGCCCTCCAGCGCGTCCTCGAACATGAAATCGTGCACGTGATCGAGTACGCCACCACGGGCGAAAGCAGTTGCCGCCGCCGCCCGTTCCACGACATCGCAACGGCGCTCTTCGGCCACCAAGAGTTCACCCACCAGCTCCTGACCCGCCAAGCCCAGGCCGCCCGCAACGGCATCGTGGTTGGCGCGTCTGTCGTCTTCGACCACGACGGCCGGCGGTGGTCCGGAAGGGTGAACCGCGTCACCAAGCGCGCCACGGTCCTCGTTCCGGATCCGGGCGGCGTCTTGTATGCCGACGGCCGCCGCTACGCCAAGTACTACGTGCCCTTGGAAGCGCTCCGCCCCGCCTGACCCGCGCCGACGGCACACGAAGCCCGAGGCTCGTCCCGCCGCATGGACGGACGCTTGGGCGCGCCCCTTCGGCGTCCCGGCCGCCCGTGGACGGCCAGGTCGGCCCCGTGCCTGCGCCGGTGATCCGGGACGCCTGCGCTTGACGTCTCAGCCGCCCCGAGGATGGAAACGCCGGTGCGCCTCTCGGAGGTGCTCGCGGTCCAGGTGCGTGTAGCGCTCCGTGGTGGCGATGCTCGCATGTCCCAGCATTTCCTGGACGGCGGCCAGATCGGCGCCGCCCTCCAGGAGATGGGTCGCGCAGGTATGGCGGAGCGTGTGAGGCGACACCGCGCGCGAAATGCCGGCTCTGGCCGCCGCCTTGCGCACGATGGTCCAGACTCCCGCTCGCGTGAGCCGCGTCCCGCGGTGGTTGAGGAAGACGGCGCCCCCGCTTCGGCCCTTGTCCAGCCGAGGGCGCACCTCGCGCAAGTACCGGCCCAGCACATCGCAGGCCGTTCGCCCGACGGGCACCAAGCGCTCCTTTCCGCCCTTCCCCTGCACCAAGCAGTCTCGCCGCTCCAAGTCCAGCATCGAAATCTCCAGCCCGACCAGTTCGCTGACGCGCATCCCCGTGGCGTACAAGAGCTCCAGGATGGCGCGGTCCCGCCAATGCGCCGGCGAGTCCGGGTCCACCGCCTGAACGAGACGGACGGCCTCGTCGCGCGTCAGGAACTCCGGCAGCGGCATGGACGCCTTCGGAGAGTCCATGCGGTCGGACGGGTCGGCGTCCAGCACGCCCTCGCCGGCCAGGAACCCCAAGTAGGCGCGCAAGGCCGACTGGGCCCGGCGAATCGACGTCGGCGCCAAGCCGTCCTGGGCCAGGTGCGCCACGTACTCGTGCAGGGTGTCCGCCGTCAGCTCCCCAGGCGCCGCGACGGTCGATTCGCGCACGAACCGCAAGAACCGCGCCATGTCGCTCCGGTAGGACGCCACGGTCATGGGCCGTAGCCCCCGCTCCAACTGAAGAAAGTCGAGAAACGGCTCCAGGAGGAACCGCCGCTGGTGCGCGTCCGCCGCGCTTTCCTTAGGCATCCGATCCGGTCGCCCTGGCCGTCCGGCGCGCCCGCACCCACCACGCGATCACGCCGGCCGCCAACGCCAGCGAGACGGCCAGGAGCCCCCGGTTGGCCCTCCCCAGCGTCTCCGCCGCAACGTCGAGGTTCTCGCCGGCCACGTGTCCGAGCCGCAACAGCGCGCCGTACCACAGCGCGGACGCGAGCATCAGCGGCGGCGCCACCCGCCATGCCCGCTGCCGGGCCACGCCGGCGAACACGGGAACCAGCGCCCGAAACCCCGGCAGGAAGCGCGAGACGCAGATCGCGGCCACGCCCCAGCGCTCGTAGAACCGCGTCAAGCGCTCGATCTGCCCCTCGTCCGCAATGCGCCGGCCCGTCTTCGTTTCGAAGAAGCCCGGTCCATGACGGCGGCCCAAGGCGTAGACGGCCATCGCGCCCGCCACATTGCAGCCCCAGACCACGAGGAACGCCGCCGCCAGTCCGATCGTCCCCCGGCCGGCCAAGAAACCGCCCGCCGCGATGAACGTGTCGGCAGGCAGCACCGGCAAGACGTTCTCGATGGCCGCGCCCACCGCGAGCACGCCGTAGACGAGCCAAGGCGACAGGCCCTCCAAAAACGTCAGCGCCTCGCTCACCGCCCGGCCCTTGCCGGGGCGCCCTCCGTCTCCGCCGCCGCCCTGAGGGCCGAAGCGCCCTCCGCGCCCGCCTCCGTGCCACCCGCCGCCGCTCCCGCGCCCGCCGCGCGCGCCGGACGGAGCAGCAGCGCGACCGCATGCACGGCCATCCCCTCCGATCTTCCGATCCAGCCCATGCCCTCGTTCGTCTTCGCCTTGACGGACACGCAGTCCGCGCCGATCCCCAGGCGTTGCGCCAGCGACGCCGTCATGGCTTGCGCGCGCGGGCCGATCTTCGGGCGCTCGCAGACCACGGTCGCGTCCACGTTGCCGATCTCCCACGGCTCGGCGCGCACCATCCGGACCACCCGGCCGAGCAAGTCCATGGAATCGGCGTCCTTCCAGCGCGGGTCGCCCGGCGGAAAATGGCGTCCGACGTCGCCCAGCGCCGCCGCGCCCAGCAAGGCGTCGATCACGGCGTGCGCCACCGCGTCGCCGTCGGAAAAGCCCGCCAGCCCCGGCGCGTCCGGAAAATGCACGCCTGCCAGCACGAGCCGGCGCCGCGAGTCGAAGCGATGAGAATCGTATCCGGCGCCGATCCGAAGGGACGGAAGGCCGGCCACCGCCCTATTCCTCGTATCGGCTCACCGCGAGGCAAACGTTGTGGCCGCCGAAGCCGAAGGAATTGCTCAGCGCGTACCGGACGGGCCGCTCGACGGGGCCTTCGTGGGCGTAGTCCAGATCGCAGTCCTCGTCGCGCTCGCTGAAGTTGATGGTGGGCGGAATCCGCCCGGTGCGGCAGGCCATCAGGGCGAAGGCCGTCTCCACCGCCCCGGCAGCCCCCAGGAGATGGCCGGTCATGGACTTCGTCGACCCGACGACGATGTCGTAGGCGCGCGCCCCGAAGACCGACTTGATCGCCAGCGTTTCGGTCTTGTCGTTGAGCGGCGTGGACGTGCCGTGCGCGTTGACGTACGCGACGTCGTCCGGGCCGATGCCCGCGTCGTCCATGGCCATGCGCATGGCGGTCTGGGCGCCTTCGCCGTCGTCCGGCGGCGCGGTGACGTGATGGGCGTCGCCCGACAGTCCGTAGCCTGCGATCTCGCCCAGAATCTCGGCGCCTCGGCGGCGCGCGCGATCCATCCCCTCCAACAGCAGGCACCCCGCTCCCTCGCCGATCACGAAGCCGTCTCGGCCGGCGTCGAACGGACGGCTGGCGCTCTCGGGGTCGTCGTTGCGGGTGGACATCGCCTTCATCGCCGCGAAGCCGGCGATCGTGAGCGGCGTGACGGAGGCTTCCGTGCCGCCGGCCAGCATCAGGTCGGCGTCCCCGCGTTCGATGTAGCGGGCCGCCGCGCCGATCGCGTGTGCGCTGGACGCGCAGGCCGAGACCGTCGCGTAGTTGGGTCCCTTCAAGCCGTAGCGGATCGAAATCAGTCCGGGCGCGATGTCCGGAATGTACATCGGCACGAAGAACGGGCTGACGCGGGCGGGCCCCTTGCTGAACAGGGCGTTGCAGTTTCGTTCGAACGTGTCGATGCCCCCGATCCCGCTTCCGAAGACGACGCCGAACGCCGAGGCGCTGCATCCGGGAGGGGGACCGCTCAAGTCGGCGGACGCCATCGCCTCGTCGGCGGACGCCAGCGCAAGCTGGGCGAACCGGTCGTTGCGCCGCGCTTCCTTGCGATCCATGTGGCGAAGCGGGTCGAACCCCTTGACTTCGCAGGCGATCCGCGTGGAGAAGCGCTCGTCCGCGTCGAAGAGCGTGATGGGACCGCCGCCCGGCATGCCGTCCATCACGGCGTCCCAGGTCGACTTCATGTCCAGCCCCACCGGACTGACCAGCCCGAGCCCGGTCACCGCGACCCGTCGTCGTTCTTGCGCCTTGCGCATGCGTTCGTCCGGGGAGGGAAGGCCGGCGGCTCCGGCCGGCCGGCTCGCGCCGACTACTCGGTGTTGCTCTTCATGTAGGAGATGGCGTCTCCCACCGTGCGCATCTGTTCGGCGTCTTCGTCGGGAATGTCGATGTCGAACTCCTCCTCGAAAGCCATGACGAGTTCGACGGTGTCCAGCGAATCGGCGCCCAAGTCGTCGACGAAGGACGCTTCCGGAACCACTTTGTCGGGCTCGACGCCGAGCTCGTTGATGATGATTTCCTTCACCTTGGCTTCCGGAGTATCGGACATGTTCGCTTGCTTTTCCGCCCGCTTCGGGGCTTCGAGGGAATCTGGACAGAATCAGGTGGCGCACGCCCCAGCCTACATGGCCATGCCTCCGTCGACGGCAATGACCTGCCCTGTAATATAACGTGCGCCCGGCCCGGCAAGGAACGCGACCAAGCCGGCCACGTCGGCGGGCCGGCCCAGGCGGCCCAGCGGAATTCGCTCGCGCAGCGCTTCCGTTCGGGACTCGCCCAGCCCCGCCGTCATGCTCGTCTCGACGAATCCGGGCGCCACGGCGTTGCAACGAATGCCGCGCGGGGCCAGTTCGCGCGCCACGGACTTGGTCAAGCCGTGGAGGCCCGCCTTGGACGCCGCGTAGTTGGCCTGCCCGGCGTTGCCCATCAGGCCGATCACCGAACTCACGTTGACGATGGCGCCGGCACGCTGCCGCATCATGCCCCGCCCCACCGCGCGGATCATGTTGAAGGCGCCGCCCAGGTTGGTGGCCAGCACGTCGTGCCAGTCCTCGTCGCGAAGCCGCAGGAGAATGTTGTCCCGCGTGATGCCCGCGTTGTTGACCAGAATCGAGACCGGGCCCAGGCGGTCGGCGATCTGGGCGACGGCCGCCTTGCACGCGTCCGCGCGCGACACGTCGCAGGCGAGTCCAAGGTGTCCTTCTCCCGGAAGGGCAGAAGCCTCGGCCGCCGCGAGCGTCCCGTCGCGGGCCGCCAGGGCCACCCGCGCCCCGTCCCCGGCCAGCGCCTTCGCCACGGCCAGCCCGATTCCGCGCGAGCCCCCCGTCACCAGCGCGACGCCGCCCGCCAAGGGGCGTTCCCGCTCCCGCCGGCCGCCGCCGCCCGTCATTCGGCCGCCTCGTCGTCGCCCACGGCCTCGACAGGCGTTCCTCTCGCGTTTCGCCGGCTCAACCCCGACAACACCTTGCCGGGCCCCAGCTCGACGAAGCGCTGCGCGCCCAGCGCGACCATGCGAGACACGCAGTCCGTCCAGCGCACCGGGGCCGTCAGCTGGCGCACCAGCAAGTCGCGGATCTCTTCGGCCTCCAGGACCGGTTCGGCCGTCACGTTGGAGACGACCGGAAACGCCGGCCGCCCGAAGCGCATGCCGTTCAGGCGCTCTCGAAACGCTTCGGCCGCGGGCGCCATCAGGGGAGAATGAAAGGCCGCCGACACGCGCAGAGGCGTCACGCGGCGCGCCCCCCGCTCCAGCGCGGCGCGGCCGACCCGCTCCACGCCGTCGGCGACGCCGCTCACCACCACCTGTCCGGGGGCGTTCAGGTTCGCGGGCACCACCACGAAGCCCGCGTCGCGCACCTCGCCGCACAGCTCGGCCACCGCCGCTTCGTTCATCCCCAGCACGGCGGCCATGGCTCCCGCCGCCGAATCCCCCGCGCGAGCCATCAGCTCGCCCCTCTTCCGAACCGCGCGCAGGCCGTCGGCGAACGAAAACGAGCCCGCCGCCGCGTGCGCCGACAGCTCGCCCAGCGAATGCCCGGCGGCCACGGCCACGTCGCCCAGGCGGTCCTTGGCCACCCGGTAGGCGGCCAGCGAATGCGCGTAGAGCGCCGGCTGCGCGTTCTCGGTGGCGCGCAAGGCGTCTTCGGGACCCTCCCATGCCACCTTGGACAGCCCGAAGCCCAGGACGTCGTCGGCCTCCTCGAACGTGGCGCGCGCCGCCGCATGGCGGCTCGCGAGCGCTCGGCCCATGCCCACGCGCTGCGATCCCTGGCCTGGAAACAGGAGGCCGGCTGGAGCGTTCACGGTGCCGCCTACCAGTGCAGGGTCATGGCGCCCCACGTCAGGCCGGCGCCGAAGGCGGTCAACAGCACCAAGTCCCCCTTCTCCAGCTTCCCCCGCTCGACGGCTTCGTCCAACGCCACCGGGATGGTCGCCGACGAAATGTTGCCGTAGCGATGCAGGTTCACGAACACCCGCTCGCTGGGAATGCCCGCGTACCGCGCCGTGGCGTCGATGATGCGCCGGTTGGCCTGGTGCGGCACCATCAAGTCCACATCCTCGCACTTCTTCCCCGCGTCTTCCAGCGCCTTGAAGCCGGCCTGGGCCATGGACTGGACCGCCGACTTGAAGACCTCGCGTCCCGACATGCGGAGCAAGTGCTCTCCGTTGCGAAGCGATTCGGCGTCGAGGGGCTGGGCCACGCCCCCGGCCGGACGCTGCAGCAGGTTCGCCATGTCGCCGTCGGACTTGTGGTAGCAGGAAAGAATGCCCCGGTCGTCGTCGCTCGGCTGCACGACCGCCGCTCCGGCGCCGTCGCCGAACAGGATGCACGTGGCCCGATCTTCCCAGTCGATGATCGACGACATCTTCTCGGTCGAGACGACCAGCACGGTCTCGCATCGCCCGGCGGAGATGTGCCCTTCGGCCACCGAAAGGGCGTACAGGAAGCCCGTGCAGGCCGCGTGCAGGTCGAAGGCGAACGACGTGCGGGCGGCGCCGATCCGCGACTGCACTTCGCACGCCGTCGAGGGCAGCCAGTGGTCGGGCGTCGCCGTCGTGACGATGATCAGGTCGATGTCGGACGGTTCGACGCGGGCCTTCTCGAGGGCGGCCCGGGCCGCGCGCGCGCCCATTTCGGCCACGGTCATCTCCTTGGGCGCGATCCGCCGCTCCAGGATGCCCGTGCGCTCGCGAATCCAGGTGTCGGTGGTGTCGACCATGCGCTCGAGGTCGGCGTTGGCCAGCACTCTCTCGGGCAGGAAGCGCGCCGTGGCCGCGATGCGCGCGGAGAGGACAGCGCGCTTCACGCCTGCGGTTCCTCCCGGCGGGCGGCCAGAAGCTCGCGCGCGATGTGCGACGCCACGCCGCTGCGCACCGCGCCGGAGGCCACGCCCAAGGCGGCGCGGATGGCCCGGGACGAGGACGAACCGTGGCAGATCACGGTCACGCCGTCGACTCCCAGGAGCGGCGCGCCGCCGTACTCCTCGTAGTCCAGCACGCGAAACACCTCCTCGACGGCCGGCTCCAGCCGGCGGTCGCCGAGCCGCGAGCGCAGGTTGTCCACCAGAAAGCCGGCCACCGACTCGTAGAACTTGAGCAGCACGTTGCCGACGAAGCCGTCGCAGACCAGCACGTCGCACGCGGTGTGAATGATGTCTCGGCCTTCGACGTTGCCCACGAAGTTCAGGCCGCTGCGCTCGAGCCGCCGGTGCGCCTCCTGCACCACTTCCGTGCCCTTGACCGCCTCGGAGCCCACGTTGAGCAGGCCCACGCGGGGAGCGCCGATGTCGTGCAAGTCCTGCATGTAGACCGTGCCCAGCCGAGCGAACTGCACGAGATGGCGGGGCTTGCACTCGATGTTGGCGCCCGCGTCGACGAGCAGCACGGCGCCGCGCGACGTGGGCAGCAGCGTCGCCACGGTGGGCCGGTCCACGCCCGGCAAGGCGCCGAGCGCGAGCAGCGAGCCCGCCATGACGGCGCCCGTGGGCCCGGCCGAGACGAACGCGTCGGCCTTGCCTTCGTCGTGCAGATGAAGCGCCACGCTCATCGACGAGCGCGGCCGGCGCCGCACGGCGGAGGCGGGTCCGTCGGCCGAGGTCACGCGGTCGGGCGCGTGAACCACCGATATGCGAGACTGGGGCGACTGCCCCTCGAGGTGTTCGGCGACGACGGCTTCGTCGCCCACCAGGAGGACGTGCAGCTCGGGATCCTCCCGCACGGCGGCGACGGCGCCTTCCACTTCGCTGGCGGGCGCCTGGTCGGTGCCCATCGCGTCGAGGGCGATACGCATGGCGGGTGACGAAGCGCCCGAAGCGCGGAAGGCTGGACTAGTCTCCGTCCACTTCCAGGACGGCTTTGCCGCGGTACATGCCCGAAGTCGGGCACACGCGGTGACGCAAGGCCGGGTCGCCGGTCTTGGAGCAGGTGCCCAGCGTGGCGGGCTTGGCCTTGTAGTGCGTGCGGCGCTTGCGCTTCCGCTGCTTGGACACTCGCCTCTTGGGGACGGCCATGATCGTCTTTCCTAGTCGGTCTTGAGCGTTTCCAAGGCCGCCCATCTCGGGTCCGGGCTGCCTTGCGGGTCGGGTCCGGCGCTCGCGGTCCGCGACGTCGACGCGCCGCATTCGACGCACCGGCCGTCTCTTCCCGCCGCCGGCATGTAGTGTTGCGGCATCTCGAGCAACGCTTCTTCTCGAATCGCTTCTCCAAGGTCGGCCTCCGTCGCCCCGGCGTCAATGGTCCGCACGTCCGGATCGTCTCGGGCCCACTCGTCGTTCAGGGAAAAGAAGAGGACGAGCTCCTTGCGCACCGCCAGCTGCAACGGTTCCAGGCAGCGCGCGCATTCGTACGCCGCCCGCCCGGACCAGGAACCGCGCACCACGAGGGTGCCGTCCGCCGCCATCTCGGCCACGGCGGAGAACGCGACGCCGCCGTCGAACGCCAATCCGGAGCCTTCCCAGAAGGCCGGTTCCTGTCCGACGACGCCCTCCACGGGCATCTTGGTTCCGGGCCGCAAGCCGGCCAGCCCCAGCGCCGCGCTCGTCTTCACCCGGCCTCCGGCAGCTCGGGGAAGAAGAAGGCGATCTCCGCCCGCGCGTTCTCGTCCGAGTCGGAGCCGTGCACGGCGTTGCGCTCCTTGGATTCCGCGTAGAGCCGGCGCACGGTCCCTTCGGCCGCCTCGGCCGGGTCGGTCGCCCCGATCAGCCTCCGAAAGGCCGCCACGGCGCCGGGTCGCCGGAGCGCCACGGGCACGCACGGCCCGGACGTCATGAACGCCACCAGCGACTCGTAGAACGGGCGCTCCTTGTGGACGGCGTAGAAGGCGCGGGCTTGTTCCTCGGTCAAGGCCCGCATCGAGATCGCCAAGATCGTGAAGCCTGCGCTCTCGGCTTGGGCGAGGATGCGGCCGGTGTGTCCTTGTTCGACGGCGTCCGGCTTGACGATGGCGAGCGTGCGGTTCATTTGGGCGGCTCCGTTGGAGGCGAGAAGAAGGCGCGCATGACGGCCGCGCGCTCGAGAAATCCGACGATCTCCCCTTCCCTGACGACGGGAAGCTGGGCGACTCCGCGCGCGGAGAGGGCGCGGCCGGCCTCCGCCAGGCTCTCCTCGTCGGACACGCAGTAGACCGAGCGGGTCATCACGTCTCGGGCGGCCAAGGGGCCGCGCTCGGCGCCGTCGGCCTCGGACATCGCGTGCTCGAGGAGGTCGCCCGCCGTGATCAAGCCCAGGACTTCGAGGTCGTCTCCCACGACGGGCACGGCCGCGATCCGCCGGCGCAGCATCAAGTTTTGGACTTCCGGCACCGGCGTGTCGCGGTAGACGCGGTAGGAGAGCGGCGTCAGCACGTGGGCGACCCGCACGTCGGTGACGATCTCCGCTTCGCGAAAGTCGCGGGACGCGAGCACGGCGTCGGCGTCGTCGTTTCGGACCGCGGTCCGGACTGCATCTCCGAAGCGTGCCAGCGCGGGAGCCAGAAAGAGGTTCACGACCGGTCGTTCCAGCCCCCAAGCGATCCAGGTGACTTCCTGCGGCGCGCCGGCCGGGGTGCGCGGGCGCCGCGGGGAATTCGGCGCGGACGAGGTCGGCGCGGACAAGGTCGGTGCGAAGGCATTCGGCGCAGACGAGGTCGGCGCGGAGGAATTCGGCGTGGACGAGCTCGGTGCGAGCGAATTGCGCGCGGACGAGCCGCCGAGGTCCTTGGCCCTGGCCGAGGAGCCGCGGTCCTCCTCCGTCGCGGCGCGAAGGCCCAGCGCCAGCCCGGGCGGGCCGGCCTCGGGCCCGAGGTCGAGGATGCCGGCACGCTTGCCGACGGCGCCGTGGCGCGCGGGCGCGGCCGGGTCGCAACGAGCCACGGCCCGCTTCAGAGGCGAACTCTCCGGCAGGCAGCCCGCGACTTGGCGCAAGGCGTCAAGGTCGCCGCCCGCCGCGCCCCGCACGCAAGGCGGCGACGCCAGAAGTTCATGGAGCTTCATGCTTGTGTCCGGCTTTCCCCGATCGGCGCTCTACCGGCCCAGCAATTCCTTGACGGCCGCCGCAATGTCCACGGGCCGTTGGGCGACGCAGACGCCGTTCTCCTCGAAGGCCCGAATCTTCTCCTCCGCGGTGCCGGCCGATCCGCTGATGATGGCCCCGGCATGGCCCATCTTGGTCCCTCGCGGCGCGGTGCGGCCGGCGACCAGTCCCACCGCAGGCACGTTCAAGTGGTCCGCCGCCCAGGCCGCCGCGTCCTGCTCGGCCGTGCCCCCGATCTCCCCGATCATCACGACCGCTTCCGTGCGCTCGTCCTGCTCGAACGCCTTGAGGCAGTCCACGAAGCTGGTGCCGATCAGCGGGTCTCCGCCGATGCCGACGCAGGCCGTCTGCCCCAGCCCGGCCGCCGTCAGATGGTGGACGACCTCGTACGTGAGCGTCCCGGAGCGCGAGACCAGTCCCACCGGACCCGGCGCGGCGATGTCGCCGGGAATGATGCCCAGCTTGGTCTCGCCCGGACAGATCAGGCCGGGACAGTTGGGGCCGAGCACCCTCGTCCCCCGGTCTCTCGCAAAGGCCAGCGCGCGCGTCATGTCCAGGACCGGAATTCCCTCCGTGACGCACACGACGAAGCCGACGCCCGCGTCCGCGGCCTCCATGACGGCCCCCGCCGCAAACGCCGCGGGCACGTAGATCACCGACGCCTCCGCGCCCGTCTCGGCCACCGCCCGCTCGACCGTGTCGAAGACCGGCACGCTGCGCCCGCCGGGGCCTTCGAACCGCAATCCGCCCTTGCCCGGCGTCACGCCCCCGACGATCGCCGTGCCGTACTCCAGCATCTGGCGAGCGTGGAACGACCCGTCGCGGCCGGTGATCCCCTGCACGATCGCCTTCGTGCCGCGGTCGACGAAGATCGCCATCGAATCTCAGGCCGAGGCCAGACGGACGGCCTTCTGCACGCCGTCGTCCATGGAAGAGGCGAAGTCGAACCCTGCCTCCGCGAGGATGTCCTTCGCGAGCGCCTCGTTGGTGCCGGTCAGGCGGATCACCAGCGGAACCTTCAAGTCGATGCCGCCCGTGGCCTCGACGATGCCCCGCGCCACGTCGTCGCAGCGCGTGATGCCGCCGAAGATGTTGAAGAGAATGGTCTTGACGGCCGGGTCGGCGGTGATGATCTGCAGCGCCGCCACGACCTTGTCGGGCGACGACGAGCCGCCGATGTCGAGGAAGTTGGCGGGCTCGCCTCCGTGGTACTTGACGAGGTCCATGGTCGCCATCGCCAGCCCCGCCCCGTTGACGCAGCAGCCCACGTTGCCCGACAGCTTGACGAAGCTGAGCCCCGCCTCGCGCGCCTGCCGGGCCGACGGCTCCTCCGCGCCGGCGTCCCTCAAGGCCTCGACCTGCGGCCGGCGAAAGAGCTCGTTGTCGTCGATGCTCATCTTGGCGTCCAGCGCCACGACCTGGCCTTCCCCGTTCACCACGAGCGGATTGATCTCGGCCATGGACGCGCCGCTGTCCACGAACGCCTGGTACAGACAGGCGATGGCGTCCGCCCCCTGCCGGATCAGAGCCGGATCGGCATACAGGCGCCCGGCCAGCGCGCGCGCCTGATGCGGCAGAAAGCCGAACCTCGGATCCACGCGGACCTTGTGGATGGCCTCCGGGGAGCGCGCCGCGACCTCCTCGATGTCCACGCCGCCCTCGGCCGAGACCATCAGGACCGGGCATTGCGCCTCGCGGTCGACCAGCACGCCCGCGTACGCCTCCGAGACGATGTCCTCGGCCGGCGAGACCAGCACCTTGCGAACCCGCAAGCCCTTGATCTCCATGCCGAGGATGGCGCGCGCCCGCTCGAACGCCTCGTCCGGTTCCGCCGCCCGCTTGACGCCGCCCGCCTTGCCCCGCCCCCCGGCGTGCACCTGCGCCTTGACGACCACGGGTCCGCCGATCTGCTCGGCGGCCGCCCGGGCGGCCTGCGGCGTGTCCGCGACCCTGCCCTGGTTGGTCTTCATGCCGGCGGCGCGGAATCGCTCGCTGGCTTGGTATTCGTAGAGGTCCATGAAGGCGGAAATTTAGCGAAACTTGCTGCGGTCGGTCCGGCGGCCCGCGGCGCGGGCTCCCGTCGGCGCCGACGAGACGTTGCGGGGCTGGCGAGCGTTTTGCGGGGCCGACGCGGGTCCCGTTTGCCTTCCCGGTCCGGCGGCCCGAGACTTGGCCGCAACCCGTGGGCTCCGGCATGAGGACGACATGACGCTCTGCGCATCACGGACGGCGACGACATGACGCCAGCACGCGACGCGACGCTCCAGCCCGGCGTGGTCTACGTGCTGGAGGTTGACTCGGGCGGCGAAGCCGGCGCCGCCGAGGGTCTGGGCAGGCGCTTGGCGGTCGGCGAGACGAGGGCCTGGGCCGGGCTGCCGGTTGGCGAAGCGCGGCTCTGGGCCGGGCTCCCGGACGACGAGCGGGCCCGGGCGGAGCGCATGAACAATGCCGGCGCGCGCCGTCGCTTCGTGACCGGGCGCGCCTGCTTGCGATGGGCGTTGGCGCGGCTGACCCAAGTCGCCGCCCGCGACATCCGGTTCGCGTATGGAGCGCATGACAAGCCCTTCTTGCCCGGGGGGCCGTCCTTCAGCCTGTCGCATTCGGGCGAGCGCGTGCTGATCGCGGTGGCCGCCGGGGGGCGCGTGGGCGCGGACGTCGAGCGGATTCGGCCGGTGCGGCGGCTGGAGGCCCTGGCGGCGCGGTGGTTCGCGCCGGGCGAGCGGGCATGGCTTTCGGCCGTTCCCGAGGGCGAGCGCGAGGCGGCCTTCTTCGCCGTCTGGACCCGCAAGGAGGCCTTCGCCAAGGCCCTGGGGCGCGGCCTCGCCACGCCGTTCGGCGCGTTCACCGTGGACATGGGCGCGGGCGGGACGGCGGCCGCGCCTGGAACGGTGGTCTCGCCCGGGACGGTGGCCTCGCCTCGAACGGCAGCCGCCGCAACGGCTAGGCGCGGCGTTGCGCGCGGTGGAGGCCTCGCCGAGTTGGCCGTTCCAGGCGAGCGAGCGAGCGACTGGACCGTGGCCGGGCTTGCCACCGCGCCCGGAACGGCGGCCGCGATGGCGGCCGACTGGCCCGGAGCGACGGTGCAGCCGTTGCCGTAGCGAGACGGCCCGGCGGCCCGCCCTCCGGCGAGAAGCCGCGCCGCCCCTCCGGCGAGAATGCCACGGACGCCTCCGACCGAGAAGCCGCGGGCGCTTCCGGCCAGAAGCCGCCGCCGGCCGACCTCCGACGGCCCCGACCCCCGCCGCGGCTCAGCCGATAGGCCGTCCCGTCCTGTCGAGCATGACGGGCTCGCCCAGGCCCAGGGCGCGCAGCCGGTCCTTCTGCGTGGCGGCGTCGCCCACCACGAGCCAAATCATCTCGTCGGTGCGCAGGTGCCGTCCGGCCAGCTCGCGCACGCGGTCCACGGTCATCTCGCGCACCACCTGCTCGCGCTCCAGCACGTAGTCCGGCTCGAAGCCGTAGAGGCTCACCGCCCGCACGACGCCCAGCTTGGCCCCCAGGGTCTCGAAGGCGCGCGCGTTGGCGCGCAGCAGGAAGCCCTGGGTCGCCTCCAGGTCGCTCTCGTCGAATTCCGGACCGTGGCGCTCCACGATGTCCTTGATCAGCTCCAGCGACTCCAGCGTCACGTTCGAGCGCACCGACGACGAGATGGCGAACGGACCCGGCCAGTCGCTTCCCTGGAACCCGGAGCCGATGCCGTAGGTGTAGCCCTTGCCCTCGCGCAGAATCTGCGTCAAATCCGAAGCGAAGCCGCCGCCGCCCAGCCGGAAGTTCATCACCGTGGCCGGATAGTACTCGGGGTCGGTCTGGGCCAGCGCGAGACGCCCGGCGAACACGACGGACTGGGCCGACCCCGGCACGTCCACGAAGTAGAGTCCGGCCCGCTCCGGCGCCCATCCGGGCGCTTCGGGAAGCTCCGGCGCGCCGTCCGCCGTCCATCGCGCCGCCAGCCCGGCCAACGCCGTTGCCGCCTCCTCCGGCGACACCGCGCCGGCCACATGGAACGAAGCCGCGCCCGGCGCCAGCGCCCGCTCGTGATAGGCCCGCAGGTCGTCCAGCGTCGCCGCTTCGACGGACTCGACCGTGCCGTCCGGATTCTCGGCCATGACGTGGTCGCCGTAGACCAGCCGGTTGAACGCCGTGGACGCCACCGCGCCCGGAATCGCCTCGGCGCGCTGCAGCTGGTTCGCGACGCGCTGCTGGGCCAGCGCGAAGCGGTCCGCGTCGAACCGGGGCTCCAGCAGAATCTCCTCCACGAGGGCCATCGTCTCGGCGTAGTTGCGGCTGAGCACGCTGCCGGACAGAGCGAACCACCTCGCCCCGGCCGACGCCGTGATCGACGCCCCCAGCAGGTCGATCGCCTCCTCCAGGTCCTCGGGCGATCGGTTGGCCGTCCCTTCCAGCATCGTCGCCGCCAGCAGGTTCGCCACGCCGACGCGGCCCGGCTCGTCCAGCAACATGCCGCCGCGGAAGTACAGCTCGAAGTTGACCAGAGGAAGCTCGCGGTCCTCCACGCCGACCAGCCGCAGGCCGTTGTCCAGCGTCTCCGTCCAGACCGCGGGCGCCGCCAAGCTCGGCGACGGTCCGAACGGCGGCTCCACCGAGCGGTCGAACGCCCCCGCCGGCGAGCGCTCGTCGTTCCAGACGGCGGTGAATTCGGCCTCCGCGCCCTGCACGATCGGCTCCTCGACCACCTCGGCGCGCTCCGAATCCTCCAACGCCAGTTCGGCCTCGCCCCGCGGCACGAAGCTCGTGGCCACGTGCGGTATGCCGGCCACGTACGTCTCGTAGACCCGCCTCACGTCGTCCGCGTCGACGGCCAGCGTGCGCCGCAGGTCCTCGGACACGTATCCGGGATCGCCCGCGAAGATCGCATAGTCGGCGAGCTGGAACGCCTTGCCGAGCACGCTCGACAGCCCGCGGTAGAAGGCCGTCTCCGTCCCCGCCTTGACGCGCCTCAGCTCGGTCTCGGACACGCCCTCCTCCTCGAAGCGCGCGAACGCCGCCTGCACGGCCTCGTGGACGCGGTCGAGGTCGACGCCCGCAAACGCGCCCACCGCCACTTCGAACGTCCCGGCCAATTCGCTGCCGAAGCTGAACGCCGAGACGCCCGGCGCCACTTCCTCTTCCTCCACGAGCACCTCGTAGAGCGGCGTGGACTTCCCGTCCGCCAGCAACGAGCCCAAGACCTGCAACGCGTACGTGTCCGGGTGATAGCGCGCCGGAGTCGGCCACGACAGCGTGAGACGGGGAAGCCGCGCGAAGTTGTCCTCGTGCATCAGCCGCTTGGCGGCCTCCAGCCGCACCTCGGGAGGATCGGCGGCGCCGGGAATCTCGCGGGCCGGGATCTCGCCGAAGTACTTGTCGATCCATTGCTTGGTCTGCTCCACGTCGATGTCGCCGGCCACGACGAGCGTCGCGTTGTTGGGGCCGTACCAGCGCGCGTGGAACTCCTTGACGTCGTCGAGCGACGCGGCGTCCAGGTCTTCCAGCGAGCCGATCACCTGCCAGCGGTAGGGATGGCCCTCCGCGTACAACGCGCGGTCGCGGACGAAGCTGGTGTGCCCGTAGGGGCGGTTGTCCACGCTTTGGCGCTTCTCGTTCTTGACGACCTGCTTCTCCTTCTCCACCACCGACTCGGTGACGGTGTTGATGAAGAAGCCCAGCTTGTCGGACTCCGCCCACAGCGCCTTCTCCAGGCCGTCGGTCGGCACCACTTCGAAGTAGTTCGTGGCGTCGCGGCTGGTCGATCCGTTCGTGGAGCTGCCGATGCGGGTCATGAGACGGTCGAGTCCGCCCGCGCCGAGATTCTCGGAGTTGAGGAAGAAGAGGTGCTCGAACAGATGCGCGAACCCCGTGCGCCCCTCGACCTCGCGAGCCGAGCCGACATGGAAGGTCATGGCCACGGCCGCGACCGGATCGGAGCGGTCCACGTGGAGGACGACTTCGAGGCCGTTCGCCAGCTCGTAGCGCTCGAAGTCGATGGACAGGCCGACGTCGCCGTCGGGAGCGCAGGCGGCGAGAAGC
This sequence comes from Longimicrobiales bacterium, assembly GCA_965242735.1. GTDB lineage: Bacteria > Gemmatimonadota > Gemmatimonadetes > Longimicrobiales > Gaopeijiaceae. Next base: position 1,698,868 of record OZ251497.1, read on the forward strand.
ACGGCCAGGGGAAGGGCGGCCGCGGCGAAAGCCGCGCGGCGCTTGACGAGGCCACGCGAGACCGGCTGCTCCAGCACGGCCAGAGGAAGGGCCGTCGCGGCGGCACAGGCCGCGCGGAGGCGGCGGAAGCGGCGAGGGGCGCGTGATGCGGATCGGTCGGTGATCATCTGTGGCTCTCCGGGAAGAAGATGTCGGCGGCGAGGGGCCGCGCATCGAAACTATCGGATCGCCGCCCGTCTGGGCAGGAGCGCCGCCCGGCGCCCTTGACGGCGAGCCCGAACGCGGATCGGCTTGGGGCCCTCCCGCGGGCTGCGGATCTATGGCAAGTCTTCGCAGGGCGTGGCTGACCCGGCGGCCTCCCGTCGAGGGCGGCGGATCTGCCGCGTCAGGCCTTGCGGCCTCGCCGCCAGAACACCGCAACGCAACCCGGGGCCGCGGCCAGCTCGAACGCCGTGATCCACGCGCGTTGGGCGACGGCCAGGACGACGCTGGGGCCGGCGCCGAGGGTGGGAGCCAGCAGGGCGACGAGCGTGGCCTCGCGAACGCCCAGGCCCGCGGGCGCCAGCACGGCGACGTAGCCCGTCAGGTACGCGCCGGCGAAGGCCGTCGTGTAGAAGAGCAGCGAGCCGTCCGCCCCCAGGCTCCTGGCGAGCAGGAAGAAGGCGAGCCCGTAGACGAACCACTGGGCGACGAACGCCGCGACCCACGGCAGCGACGCGAGCCCGGAGATCGATCGAAAGTCCAACGGGACGTCGGACGGACGGCGGCGGCCGATCCGAGCCAGCGCCCCAACCAGCGCGGCATGCACGCGCGCGTGACCCGCCAGGACGGCCAGGGCGGCCACCATGATCAGCAACGCCGCGCCGACCGCCGCGGCCGAGCCGGACGAGAGGCCCGACAACTGAAGCATCGTCCATCCGCTGACGATGACGGCTCCCAGCAGGTGCAGCGCTTGGCTGGCCAGCGAGGCCGCGGCCGCCACGGACGCGGGGCAGCGCGCCCGCCCGGCCAGGGCCGCCACGCCCACGATGCCGAGCAGTTTTCCGGGAACGTAGCGGCCGAAGTTGGCCAAAACGACCATCGCCGCGGCGGTCGGCACGGAAACGCGCGGTCCCCCGAGACGCGCGACCAACGTGGACCAGCACCAAGCGCCCACGGCAAGCTCCCCGAAGAGCACCGCGAAGGACAGGAGCAACAGCGCCAGGTCCACGTCCACCGACTTCCAGTCGATGCCGCCGATGTCGGCCAGCTGGCTCTCGACGCTCCGCCACACGAACCAAGCCACCAGCGCCGTCAGCGCCGCCTTCGCGGCGGCCGCCCCGTACTTGGCGGCGCCCGCCCAGCCCGAGTCGCTCGGCGGCGGCTCCGTCACCGTTCTCGCGCGCGCCCGCCCCGGACCGAGGCGGCGACGCGAAGCAAGCCCGGCAGGGCCAGCATGAGCCCCACGCCCAGGGCCGAGGCCGCGCTGACCCGCAAGGCGCGGGCCACCGTGGGCGCCGTGTAGCGCAGCTCGACCACGTGCTCGCCGGCCGACGGCAACGCAACGGCCTGCAACGTCAAGTTCGCGCGGTGGACCTCGGCCGGCGCGCCCCCGACGTGGGCCGTCCATCCGGGAAACCAGTTCTCGGAAACGATCAGCAGTCCCGGGCGATCGGTGGTCACTCTCAGGCGCCGGTAGTCCTGCCCGGCCGCCTCCCACACGACGGCGCTCGTCCCGTCCCCGCCGTCCTCCGCGAAAAGCGCCGCCAGCGCCCCGGCGAACTCCGGCCCGGCCTCGGACACGACCGCCTCTCGGGCCGGGTCGAAGTCGCGGGACAGGATCCGAGCCAACGCGGCCTCGTCGTCGTCCACGATGGTCGCCGACCCCGCGACCCACGCTCTCTCCAGCCCTGGGTACGCGTAGACGGCCTCGTCGCCCGCCGCCGTCGTGCTGAGCGCCTCCGCGCCCTCGTACGGGGCTCGCCCGGCCCCCGCCAAGGGCCAGACGACGTACTTGACGTTGAGCATCCTCAGGACGTTCGGGTGACGAGCGTTGGCTCCCGCCGCCTCGCTGCCGGCGAGGCCCAGCAGCTGCCGGTAGCGGAACAGGTCGTTCGGATGGTGTCCGCCGACGAGGTCTTGCCCGTGCATGGCGTATTCCACCTCCTGGATGCTGCCCCGCATGTCGGCGACGCGGAAGGGAGGGCCGCGCTCCTTGCGGTCGGCCAGGAACCGGGCGTTGGCGTCCGGAGCCGCCCACTCATGATAGTCGAACGTGGTCACGAAGGCACGGTCGATCCGGCCCAGGTCCAGAGCGACGAGGCCCGCCAGGACGGCGGCGACGACGGTCGCGGACATTTTTCCTTCCAGCGCCGCCCAAAGGACCGCAATCGTCGCTCCGGCCAGCACGAGCGCGATGCCGAAGCCCCGGGTGACGAAGGGCTCCAGACGCGCCAGCGCCGCCGAAGCCCTCGGGTCCGTCGCGGCGTCCGGATGGACCACGGTCGTCCAGAAGCGTTCGAGCACGCCGGACGACTGAAGGACCAGCCCGAGCAGCAGCAGCCCGGCGACCGCGAGCAGAGCCCGCCCCCGGGCGCCGGCCAGAAAGGCCCCCGGCGACGGCTTGCCGCGCACGAGGTCGTCCACGCCCGCGGCCAGCAGGGTGGTCGCCCCGAAACTGACCAGGAACGCCGCCAGCGCCGGGGCGCGAAAGATCGAGACGCCCGGCACGACTTCGTAGAACAACCTCCAGACGGGCGTGTGCGGACCGAGGGCGAAGAACAGCCAGGTCAAGCCCATGGCGGCCATGAACCATCGAAGACCCGGCGACGCGCCGGACGAACCCCCCCCCTGCCCCTTCCGCGGTCCGGGCCCTCGCCTCTTGCCCGGCCCGCGCCCGCGCCGCGCCCGCGCCCCCGCCAGTCCGAAGACCGCCAGCGCCAGCACCGTCACGCCCACGTACTCGTGGTTGAACTTGATCGCGTTGCGCCCCCAGTAGGTTCCGGCGCCCCACTCGGCGTCGGCCACGCTGTTGCCGACGAACTCGGGCACGGCCAGCGACAAGGCCTCTTCCGGATGAAGCGACCACGAGCTGGAGTAGGCGCGCGCGTCCTCCGGCGACGCGTCCACCGTCGTGGCGGTCCTTCGCGACGCCTCGGTCACGTAGCCGGCCGCCGGCAACAGCTGGAACGCGGCCATCCCGCCGCCGAGCAGCGCGCTGCCCAGGAAGACCGCCGCCGGGAAGAACCGGCGCGCCCCCTTCGCCCCCGCGCGCCACCGCTGCACCGTCCGGAACGCGGCGTACGCGCCCACGGAGAGGAAGAGGAAGTACGCCGTCTGGAACTGGGTCGTCAGGCAGGTCAACGCGACCGCGCCCGCCAGCCCCGCCCCGCTCCGGCCCGACGGCCTGCGCATGACCGACTCCGCCCCCCAGAACACCAGCGGCGCGAGCGCGGCGACCATCAGCTTCCCGTCGTTGCCGGGCAGCGTCAGCGTGACCATCACCGGCGCCAGCATCCACGCCAAGCCCGCCACCGTCGCCGCTCGCCGATCCAGCCCCAGGCTGCGGATCCAGCCGTGCATGAAGAAGCCGCCGGCCAGCACGTGCAGCACCAGCTTCCAACCCACCGCGCGGTACGGCTCGGCGACGTAGAAGAGGAGACTGGTGGGATAGACCGCGTCGCCGCCCGACAGCGCCTCGAGGAACGGAATGCCGCCGAACTGCCGCGTGCCCCACAGCGGGAAGTCGCCCTTCGCCAGCTGTTCGGCGAAGTACGCCCGCGCCATGTAGCCGCCCGCCTCGATCGTGTCGAGACCGAAGAGCATCAGGTCCGAGAAGACGAACTCGCCGAAGAGCGCGAGCGTCGCGGCCACGTAGAGCGCGGCCGGAACCCACCACGGAAGCGGGCGGCCGCCGGGTCCGGCGCTGCGGGTCACGAGGTCGGGCGGATCAGTTGAAGTCCGTGCCGCCCTTGCGCACGCGGAAGGCGTCGCTGACCCACTTCGCGATCGGACGCTCCTCCGGGTCGCCGACGCTCCAAGAGGAATCCAGCGGGCGCATGACCACGCCTTCTCGGACGTGCGCGCCGCCCAGGGTCGTGCTCCCGGAGACGAGCGGCTCCGCCTCGGGCCAGTCGTCCACCACGCCGAGGACCGGAACGACGCCGGGCCCTCCGTCCGCCTCCGCGAGCGCTTCCACCTCCGGCCACGGCAGGTAGCGCGGGCCGACCCTCACGTCGAAGACGCGCAGTCCAGGATTGGCCAGCCCGTAGTGCAGGTCCTGCACGCCGCGCCCGAAGACCTCGCCCAGGACGTAGTACGGCGTCTCCGTTTCCCGGTGGCGCCCCAGGGCCGCCTCCAGCCACGCGCTCCAGGCCCGAAACGCGCGGACGTACAAGTTGCCCTCGTTCTCTTCCGTCAGGCGAAGGGCCAGCCCTCGGCCGCTCATCCCCTTCGAGCTGACGATGTCGCCGAAGCCGGGGTGCCATCCGATGCAGCACCACGTCCCGTGAAGCTTCTCCGTGACGACGACGCGGACGTGCCGGGGCAGCAAGTCGGGATAGCGGCGGATGCTGTCGATGTCGTACTTGACGGTGCCGCCCCGGGCCGCGAAGACCTGCCCCGCCATCGTCACCGGAATCGGCGGCTCGTACTTGACCAGGCCCAGCCGCTCCGTCACGTCGTCGCCCTCGGCCAGCTCGACGCCCGCCAGCCGCCCCTCGCCCAGCGGGTGCAGCAGCCCGCCGGACACCACGCCCCGCAGCCTGATCGCCTTGACCCGGTTCTTCTGCTTCCCCGCCAGCTTCCCGGCAACGCCCAGCAACTCCATGACGTCGTCGGGCACGATCGCGGCCTCGGGAATGTACGCGGCCAGGTCGCCCGTCTGGTACTTGCCCTTGGCCACGATGACCGTCACGTCGTTGACCTTGCCGATCTCCAGCACGTCGGCGTTGGGATGCTCTTCGATCCTGACCCGGACCACGTTCGCTGCGAAATCGGCCATGTCGGTTGCTCCTTGATGGGTTCGGCAAGGGGGGCGGGGTTGCGCTGAAGCCGGGCCCGCCCGACTCGCTCTCGCCGCCGTCCCTGCAATCTACACGGGGGAGTTGTCCCACGGCACCAGATCTCCCAGCGTCGTGCGCCGACAGAAGAACCGCGTGGGACATCACGAGCGCGAAAATGGGACATTTTCATGGACATTTTAGGCATATGAAATCTGTGATCGGCATTTCGGCGATGGCCAAGAGGCCATCCAGACAAGCCTTTCCAGCTCGTCAGTCCGCCTCGGCAGTCACGGGACGATCCGGCCTCTCAACGTGGCGTTTTTGCGGTTGCGTCTTCCGTCGCGCCGTCGTCCAGGACGTCCTTCAGCGTCGTGCCGGCGGGCCAGTCGGGGGACCGGGCGTCGGCGGCCGGGCCGGGCGGCTCGAAGAGCGGGTTGCCGGGAGACCAGAGCTCCACGCTGTCGGGGTGCTCGCGGTAGTGGTCCGGATCGGTGGTCACGCGCACAGGGTCGGCGGACGCCGGCGGCGTGAAGCCGTACTCGCGGTTGCCGAGGGGCTGGATTCGCGTGTCGGGCGGGAGCAGCTCCGGCGAGCCGATCACTCGGTCCAGGTCTTTCATCGTCACGAGAGGCTCGGGCTGGGCGGCATCGTCGAGCACGTCGTCCAGCGCCGCGTCGGCGGCCCCGGCCGCACGTCTTCCCGAGGACGGCAGGTCTCGAAGATCGTCGGCACTGCCATTTGGGGGGCGTGGATGGGAGGGCGGGCGGAGTGCAGCGGCGGCCTGCTCGTCGCGCTGCGGGGAGGCGAAGACATTCTATGGCCGGGCGTTCGGCGGCGGCAAGCCGCAACGCCGGTCGCGTCTCAGCGCTTCATGCCGGACAGGTCGGCCAGCTCCTTGACGCGCTCCCGCTCTTCGGAAGACAGCGACTCGGGCAGCTTGACCTTGACTTCGACGATCTGGTCGCCCGCTCTTCCGTCGCGGCGAATCCCCTGCCCCTTGATGCGAAATCGGGTGCCCGGCTGGGTGCCCGGCGGGACGCGGATCTGGGCCTTGTCGCCGGAGACCGTGGCCACGCGGATCCGCGCGCCGAGCATCGCTTGGGCGAAATTGACCGTCACGCTCGCGTGTATGTCCGATCCTTCTCGGCGGAAGAACCGGTGCGGCTTGACCTTGAAGGTGATGAGAAGGTCGCCGCGCGCGCCGCCGCCCTCGCCGCTCTCGCCTTGGCCGGGGACGCGCACCTTCTGCCCCGTCTGGGCGCCCGGCGGGACGGCGACGTGCATCTTTCGCCGCTGCCGGATCTTTCCCGCGCCCTCGCAGGCGGCGCACGGCTCGGACGCCTGCCGGCCTCGGCTGGCGCACGCCGGACAGGGGCGCTTGACGGCGAACGTGCCCTGGCCGAACGACACCGTGCCCGACCCGCCGCATTCGGCGCATCGCTTCCATTCGGCGCCGGGCGCGCCGCCCGATCCGTCGCAGCGGGCGCACTTCTCGGTGATCGGAACGGTCAGCGCGATCTTGCCGCCGTTGGCCGCGGTCGTGAAGGACACGTCCACGCTGTACTCGACGTTGCGGCCCTTGCGCGGGCCGGGCGGCCGAGGCCCGCGTTCCTTGCGGGCGCGGTCGAAGATGGACGAGAAGATGTCGGAGAACCCCCCGAGCCCGCCCAAGTCCTCGAAGGAGAATCCGGGCGCGCCGGACGCCGCCCCGGTCTTGGGTCCGGGCCGCGCGTCGCCCAGCCCGAAGGCGCCCAGCTTGCGCATCTGGTCGTACTTCTTGCGCTTGGCGGGATCGGAAAGGACGCCGTAGGCCTCGCCGATCGCCTTGAACCGCTCGGCCGCCTTGGGGTTGTCCGGATTGGCGTCCGGATGATGCCGCTTGGCGAGCTTCCGGTACGCGTCCTTGATCGCCGCCGCGTCCGCGTTTTCGGCGACGCCGAGCGCCCGGTAGTAGTCCTTGCCCGCGTGCGCCATGGCGGCCGGCGGTCCGCTACTCGGCCTTGTAGACGGCCACCCGCGCGGGACGCAAGAGCTGCCCCTTGAGCGTGAAGCCCCGCTGCATCACCATCTGCACGACGTCGTCCATGTCCTCGCTGTCGGCGGGCACCCGCATCATCGCCTCCATGCGGGTGGGATCGAACGGCTCGCCCAGCGGGTCCACGACCTCCACGCCCGCTTCCTCCAGAATGCGCGCGAACTTGCGCTCGACCTGGGCAACCCCCTCCAAGAGCGACTCGGCGGTGGCGGTTTCCGGGTCGCAGTCGATCACGCGGCCCAGATCGTCCAGCGGATCGAGCAAGCGCGCCAAGAGATCGGCCTGCGCGTGGTTCCAGCGCGACTTGAGCTGCCCCTCGGTGCGCTTTCGGTAGTTGTCGAAGTCCGCCGCCAAGCGAATCCGCTGGTCCTGGGCGCGCTCGAGCTCGGCTTGGAGGGCCGAGGCGTCGGGGGCGTCGGCGGCGGGTTCGCGGTCGGCGACCTCGGCCGAGGGCTCGGTCTGCGGGGGCGAAGCGGAGGCGTCTTCGGGGAGAGCGTCGTGGTCGTCGGCGTCAGCGAAAAGCTTGGTCTGCGACACCGAGACGGAGGGATCGGCGGCGGCGGGATCGCCATTGCTCTCCGCATCGAACTCGGTCTGCGGGGCCGAGGGGGAGGGGGCGTCCTCAGTGGATTCGGCGGACGGCCGCGAAGCGACGTCCTCCGGCGACGAACCTTCGGCTTGGGCGGTTTCGCCGTCGGCGGGCGCAGCCTTGCGGCCGTCCAAGGATTCGGCGTCGAGCCCGTCCCGCAGGTCGGACGGCTCGCTTGCGGGCTTGTCGGCGGGAGGCGATGCGGTCACGGACTCTCTTGCGCGTTTGACGGAAGCCGCGTCCGGGCTCTCCGGCCCGAACTGGAGAACGAAAGATAATTGGGGCTGTCGGGCGGACGCCGTCAGTCGGCCGCCAACGGACCCCGGCCCTGGGCGCGTGGAGGCCGACCCCGACCGCATCGAGCGCAGGATCCGGATCCGTCGTCATTCTCCGGCGAATTCGACCGCCGGCGGCGCCTCCCCGCGCAGCCCGCCCCGCGCGCAAGCTCCCAGGCGTTCGCTGGCACGCTGAAGGCGCATCCCCCGCGCAGCCCGCCCCGCGGCCGCCTCGCCCGCCCCCCTGAAAGCGCCGGCTCCTACCGCCGTCCGAGCGTTCGCCAGCTCCAGAAGTAGTCCAGCATCGAGTAGACCGTGAGCGCCAGCGCGGCCCCGAGCAGGATGCCGATCCACGCGGCGTGGAAGGCTTGCCACGCGCCCCAGGCGCCGCCGGTCCAGCCCGCGTCGGCGCTGGTCCGCACCAGGGGGTACCAGAGCAGCAGGCCTCCGATGAAGAGGTTCTGGGCCAGCGCCTTGTACTTGCCCGACTTGCCGGCCGAGACCACGACGCCCCGCCGCATCGCGTAGCCCCGAAAGAGGGTGACGAGGAGCTCGCGCCCGAACACGACCAGCAGCGCCCAGAACGGAAACGCGTCCCACCACGGCATGCGGTCCAGTTCGCCGGCCCTCTGGCCGATGAGGTAGAAGGGCACCAGCGTGCTGGCCAGCAGGAGCTTGTCCGCAATCGGGTCGAGTAGCTTGCCCGTGTCCGTGATCAGGTCGTGCTTGCGAGCCAAGTGCCCGTCCCAGACGTCCGAGAGGGCGGCGGCCAGGAACACGGCGAAGGCCGCGTAGCGCAGGGGCGTGGAGGGCGACAGAGCGAGGAAGAAGACGGCCGGACACGCGGCGATGCGGGCCAGCGTGATGGCGTTCGGAAGATTCAAGCGCTCTCGTTCCGTTCCTGCACCTCCTGCTCCATGCGCTCGGCGATCGCCCACGCCGTCTTGCGCAAGAGGAGCCGGGGCTCCCACGCGGCGAAGTCGCGGACGAGGTTGATCGCGTCCACCGTCGCCGGCTCCCCGGCGACGTGGCGCAGGGCCGCCATCCGCCGGAACACGTTGGGGCTGAACAGGTTGCGCCGCTGCCTTCGCACCTGGTCCCTCACCAGCCAGGTGGCCACGGCGCCGGCGACGGCGGCCCCGGCCAGGAACAGCCCCGCGCGCCCAAGCTTCGAACTCACGAGGCTTGCATCTCCGTTCTTCCGGCCAGCGCTTCGGCGATGGTCGTCTCGTCCACGTATTCCAGGTCGCTGCCGATGGGAATGCCGCGGGCGAGGCGCGTCACGCGCACCGCGTAGGGGCGGAGCAAGCCCTCCAGGTACACGGCCGTGGCCTCGCCTTCGACGCTCGCGTTGGTGGCCAGGATCACCTCGCCGGGCCGGCCCTCGCCGCTGCCGATTCGGTCGAGCAGCCGGTCGAACGCCAGCGATTCCGGCCCGACGCCGTCGAGCGGAGAGAGACGTCCGCCCAAAACGTGAAACAGCCCCTTGTAGCGCCCCGTGCGCTCGATCGCCCCGACTTCGTACGCTTCCTCCACGACGCAAATGACGCTGCGGTCCCGCCCCGGATCGGCGCACACCGAGCACGTCTCGTCTTCGCAGTAGGCGCCGCAAACCGAACAGGGGCGCACGTGCTCGGCGACCTGGCGCAACGCCGTCGCGAGCCGCTTCATCTGCTCGTTCGGCCCCTTCACCAGATGAAAGGTCAGCCGGTAGGCGGTCTTGGCGCCGATCCCGGGCAGCCGGCGGAACTCTCGGGCGAGGCCGTCGATGGACGACACGGACCGCCGGGCCCCTGCCCTAGAAGAGGCCGGAGAGTCCTGTCGGCAATTGTCCCGCCGCCCGCCGCATGTGCTCTTCCGAGAAGCCCTTGGCCTTCTTCTGAGCGGCGGACACCGCGGCAATCACCAAGTCCTCGAGCATCTCCGCGTCGTCGGGGTCGATGGCCGCCGGATCGATGACGAGCTCGGTCAGGTCGCCCTTGCCCGTGACCCGCGCGGTGACCATGCCTCCGCCCGCGGACGCTTCCAGGACTTCCGACTCCAAGCTTTCCTGGACCTCCTTGATCCGGTCCTGGAAGGACTGCCCCATCTTCATGAGCTGCTGGATGTTCATGAGCTGTTGGATGTTGTTCATTGGTGTCTTCGTTGCAGGCCCCCGGCTGGCTGGCCGGTCAGTCCGCGATCTCCAGGTCCAACTGGTCGACGGCGGCCTTGAGCGCGGGCGTCTGCTCGATCGCTTCCTGCAATCGGGGATCGACGGCGAGGTCGCCGACGTTCGCCGAGTCGCCGGAGCCCTCCGCGCCGTTGCCCGCCTTGAACGTAACTTCGACAGAATCGCGTCCGGAGTGAAGGGCCAGCGCCTCGTGGAGGGACCGGCGCACGAGCGGGTCTTGCAGCCGGTCGAGCCCCATGCCGGGCGGCACCGCCACTTCCAGGCGTCCCTCGCGCTCGGCCACCGACGCGCCCTGGAGGAACGCGCCGAGCCCTGCCGGAAGGATTCCCCGCGTCGCCACGACCTTGCCCCACGCGACGGCAAGCGACTGCTGCGAGCGGGCAGGCGCCGCGGCAGAGGACGCTCCGTCTTCGGGAGCGCCGGTCGCGGCCGGCGTGGCCGAGTGGGAGGAGGCGGCACGCGAGGACGCCGGGCGCGCTCTCCGGGGCGTCCTGCCGGCGGGGGCGCTGGGCCCTTCCGGCGCGGCCGAACTCGAGGAGGCGGCAGGAGAGGAGGCCAGGCGCGCTTTCCGGGGCGTCCGGCCAGTGGGAACGCTGGGCGCTTCCGGCTCGCCTGGCCCGCCCGAACGCGAGGACGCGGCCGAACGCGACTTCGGCGCCGCCTTGCCTTGCGGGGCCGCGGGGCCGCCGGTCGCGGCAGTGCGCGAGGACGCCCGTCCGTCCGCCTTCGGCGCCGACCTGTCTGGGGCGTCCGACCTGCCCTGCCCGGCCCGCCGGCCCGAACTTGCCGACCTCGCCGCCGCGGTGCCGGCCCCGGCGCCGGCCGAGGCGTCTTGGCGAGACGCGGCGGGCTGGCCCCCCAGGGCCTGAATCACCTCTTCGAGCTCCACGGTCCGGTCCAGGTAGCTCATGCGCAGCAGCAGCATCTCGACGAGGAGGCGCGGCTGCCCGGTGCGTCGCAGGCTGCCGTCGATCTCCAGGTCCCCGGCCATCGAGAGCATCCGCAGGAGGTCTCCGGGAGCGAAGCAGCCCGCCGCGTCGCGGTAGGCGCCGAGCGACTGCGCGTCCATCTCGCCGCCGGTCTGGGACGCGCCGCCCACGGCCAGCTGGAGTAGCAGGCGAATCCGCTCCACGAGCCCTCGGTAGAACTCCACGGGGTCGTAGCCCTCGTCGACCAGCTGGTCCATGAAGCCGAAGACGTCGCCGTGCCGGCGATCCGCGACGACGCCGAACAACGTCAGGTAGCGCTCCTCGGGCACGACGCCCAGCACGCGCACGACGGTCTCGGCGGCCAGCTTGCCGTCCGACAGCGCGAGCACCTGGTCGAGCAGCGAGAGCCCGTCGCGCATTCCGCCGTTCGCCCGGCGAGCAATGGCCCCGAGCGCCTCGTCGGAGTAGCCGAGCCCTTCGGCGTCGAGCACTTGGCGCAGGCGCGCGACGATGTCGGCCGCGCCGATGCGCCGAAAGTCGAAGCGCTGGCAGCGAGACAGGATCGGCGGGGCGGTCTGCTCGATCTTGCGGACCTCCGTCGTGGCGAACACGAAGACGACCCTGGGCGGGGGCTCCTCGAGAATCTTCAGCAGCGCGTTCCACGCCTCTCTCGTGAGCATGTGCGCCTCGTCGAGGATGTAGACCTTGTGGCGGCCCTCCCCGGACGGAGCGTAGGTCGCGCGCTGGCGCAGGTCGCGGGCGTCGTCCACGCCGCGATTGGACGCGGCGTCGATCTCCACGACGTCCAGCGAAGTCTGGCCGGCCCAGATGCGCTCGCATTCCTCGCATTCTCCGCAGGGCTCGCCTTCGGCCGCGCGCGTCGTGCAGTTGAGCGCCATGGCCAGCACGCGGGCCAGCGTCGTCTTGCCGACGCCGCGCGGGCCGCAGAAGAGGTACGCGTGCCCCACCCGGTCCCCGGACACCGCCCGCCGGAGCGTGTCCGACACGTGCTCCTGCGTCGCCACTTCGCCGAACCGGCGCGGCCTGTACTTTCGGGCTAGGGCGAGATGCGGCACGGCGCCCTCTCGAGGGGCAACAGGAAGGCGAAGCGCCCCAGGCACTCCGCGGCCACGCTCGCCACGCTTACCGCTGCTGCCGGCAAGGCCCTGACGGGTTTCGCGGGCTCCCGTCCCACGGACCTGGGGCGCAAGAAGAAGCTAACACATGCCGGGCCGCCAAGCGTCCGGCACGTGGTCGATGCGGACGCGGCCGCCGACCGTCGTGACAGCCAAGGCGTCGAAGCGGTACTCGGCGCCGGGCGGCCCGTGGGCGCGGATCCACCGCCGCGCCGCCGCCTCGACCGCGCGCCGCTTGGCACGCCCGATCGGTTCCAGCGGCGTGCCCCCCGAGGTCGTGGTCCGCGTCTTGACTTCGACGAACGCCACGACGCCGTCGCGAGCCGCGATCACGTCGATCTCCTTCGGTCCGGCCCGGTAGTTCCTCGCCAGCACGGTCCAGCCGCGCGCCGCCAAGTGCTCCGCCGCCAAGTCCTCGCCGCGCCGCCCGGTCGCCCACTTGTCCGCGCTCGCCTTGCCCGCAGGCGGCATCAGCCCGGCGGCCGCCCGTCCCGGCGGCGGTCTTCCCGCCCGGCTCGGTCGAGGTCTTCCCCGCCCGCCCGGCCCGCCTGGTTCGGCGGCGAAGGAACTTCTGGGTCGACGTCGAGAGGGGCAGGCGCGTGAAGGTCGCCCGCCCGGCCCGCCCGGTTCGGCGGCGAAGGAACGGCCAAGCGGCGGCCGATGGCGGCGGCGATGGCGGCGCACTGGTCCATCAGCTCGCCGAACTGCTCCGGGAAGAGGCTCTGGGCGCCGTCGGACAGCGCTTCGGGCGGATTCGGGTGCACCTCCACGACGAGGCCGTCGGCGCCGGCCGCCACGGCGGCTCTGGCCATCGGCGTGACCTTGGTGCGCACGCCCGTGCCGTGGCTGGGATCGGCGACGATGGGAAGGTGCGTGAGGGACTTGACCAGGGGGATGGCCGTGAGGTCCAGCAGGTTGCGGGTGGACTGGTCGAAGCTTCGGACCCCCCGCTCGCAGAGCGCGACGGCGGCGTTGCCTTCGCTCAGCAGGTACTCGGCGGCGAGCAGCAGCTCCGTGATCGTGGCCGACATGCCGCGCTTCAGAAGCACGGGCTTGCCGGCGCGCCCGGCGCAACGCAGGAGCCGGTAGTTCTGCATGTTTCGGGCGCCGATCTGAATGACGTCCGCGTACTCGGCCACCTGCGCCGCGCTCTCCGAATCGACCGCTTCGGTGACGATGGCCAAGCCGGTCCGCTCGCGCGCCTCCGCGAGGTGCTCGAGGCCCTTCTCGCCCAAGCCCTGGAACGAATAGGGCGACGTGCGCGGCTTGAACGCGCCTCCTCGCAGCACCGTCGCGCCCATTTCCCGCACTTGCGCCGCCACGTCGAGAATCTGCTCGCGGCTCTCGACGGCGCACGGCCCCGCCATCACCACGACCTCCTTCTGGCCGAGCCGGACGCCGTTGCCGAGCTCGATCACGGTGTCCTCGTCGCGCCACTCCCGCGACACCTGCTTGTAGGGCTTGCTGACCTTGATGACCTCGCGGACGCCGGGCAGCCCTTCGAGCCGCGCGGAGTCGATGCGGCCGTCGTTGCCGACCAAGCCGATGGCGGTCCGCTGCTTGCCCGGCATCGGCTTCGCCCCGTAGCCCATGGTCTCGATGGTGTCCACCACGCGCTGGATCTCGCCGGGCGTGGCGCGGTGGTTCATGACGATCAGCATGGTCGTGCTTCGGTCAGGCGGCGGTGGTTCATGACGGTCGGCATGGTCGCGCTTCGGTCAGGCGGCGGTGGTCCCCGCGTCCTGGTCGGCGTCCAGCTGCACGCCGACCAGGGACGACACGCCGGGCTCCTCCATCGTCACTCCGTAGATCCAGTCGGCGGCCTCGATGGTGCGCGGATTGTGCGTGACCACGACGAACTGCGTCTCCGACTTGAAGGACTCGAGCAGGCGAATGAAGCGGACGATGTTGGCCTCGTCCAAGGGCGCGTCCACTTCGTCCAGGAAGCAGAACAGGCTGGGCCGGTAGAGATAGATGGCGAAGAGGAGCGACAGCGCGGTCAGCGCGCGTTCGCCGCCGGACAGCAGGTCGATGCGCTGCGTCCGCTTTCCCATCGGCGCCGCGTGGATCTCCACCGGCGACTCCAGCGGATCGTCGGGATCGGCCAGCCAGAGATCGGCCTCGCCGCCGCTGAAGAGCCGCATGAAGGTGCGGCGAAAATGCTCCCGAATGGCTTCGAAGGTGGTGTTGAAGAGCTCCGTGGCCTTGGCGTTGACGCCGCGCACGGCGGCGCGCAGGTCGTCGCGCGCCGCGGCCAGGTCGTCGCGCTGGCGCTCCATGAAGTCCAGCCGCTCCTTCTCTTCGGCGTGCTCTTCCACCGCGAGCATGTTGACGGGCCCCAGGCGGGCCAGCCGTCCCACGATGTCGTCCAGCTCGGCCGAGAGCTCCTCGGGGTCCCCTTGCGCAGGCTCGTTCTCGGCGAGGAGGGCGTCGAGCGGGCGGCCCCATTCCGCCGCCAGGCGCTCGCCGATCCGGCCCGTCTCGTTGGAGAGGCCTTGGCGCTCCAGCTCGAGCTCGTGCCGGCGGTCGGCGGCCTTGCGCTCTGCGCCGCGCACCTCGCGCAGCTGCCGTTCCAAGCCGGCTTCCGATTCGCGGGCTTGGTCGAGGACGTGGTCGCGCTCGGACAGGGCGGCGCTCGCTCGGTCGCGTTGGCCGAACAGTCCCTCCAGCTCGCCCTGCCCCTCCTTGGACGCCTCGGCCAGACGCGCGACTTCGGCTTCCAGCTCGGCCGCTTCGGCTTGGAGTTCGGCAATTCGGCCGGCCGTGCGCTCGGCGACGCCCTCCGTGTCCGACAACCGGCCCTCGAGCCGCTCGCACGCGCTCTCGGCGCGGGTGGCGCGGATCGCCGCCTCCGCCTGCGCGTCGCGAACCGCCTCCCAAGCCGTCTCCGCGGCGCGGAGCTCCTCCCGCCGACCGTCCGTCTCGTCGGCCAAGAGCCGCTCCTCGCCGGTGGCCGCCTCGATCTCTTCGCCGGCGGTCCGCTCCCGGTCCACCGCCTGCGCCCGGGCCTCCCGGGCCGCTTGCCGGCGTCGCGCGATCTCCTTCTGGTGCCGGCCGACCCGTTCATGCTCGTCCGAGCGGGCTGCCGCGTCGGCCTGCACGGAGCGCGCGTCGTCGCGGGCCTTCAGCAAACGTTCCGACGCCCTTTCTGCATCGGACTCCTTAACTGCTTGCTTTTTTTCGATTTGCATGCGCTGGTTTTGAGCGATTTCTAGGTCGCTGCGGAGCTGACCGAGCTTGGACTCCAGCGATTCCAAGTGGACGGCGCGTTCCAGCGGCCCGGCGGTGCCGTGGCGGGGCGCCAGATGAATCGCCCCCAGCGGATCGGTCCAGACCACCGGCGTTCCGGGCGCCGAGCGGACTCCCACCTCTAGACCCTCCACTTTCGCACCGCCGGGCGGCGCGGCACGGGCTCGCACTCCGCCGAGGACCGCCTTCGCCCAGGCGGCCCCCGCCCCGCTCGCCGAGACGCCGGGCGGCAACGGTCCAGGGGACGCCGGCGCGTCCTCGGCAGGAAGAAGGATCAAGCCCTTGGAGCGGTCCGGCGCCTTGCGGTACCATTCCAGCACGGCTTCCGCGTCGCCGACCTCTCCGATCACCAGCGCGGAGCCCAGAGCGCCCAGAGCCTCGTCGACGATCCGGACGTCCGCCTCCGCGCCGCCGACGCTGACGAAGTCGGACAGCAGTCCACGGACGCGTCCGGGCAAGGCCGCCGCCGCCGCCCGCGCCTCCGCGTCCCCCTCGGCCTCCGCCGCTCGCCGCAGCCCGGCCGCTTCCGCCGCAAGCCCCGCGCTCTCGGACTCCAGGCTTATCTCGCGCTCGCGCGCCTCCGCCAGCCGTTCTCGCGCGCGGGCCAAGGTCTTGCGAGCCCCGTCCGCCTCGGCCGCGGCTTTCTCGGCCTTGCGCGCCATCTCGACGCTCTGCCGGGCGAACAGATCGCCTTGGGCGCGCAGCTCCTTCAAGGCCATGGCCCCGGCGGCCTCCTCCTCGGTCAGCTTGGCGTGCTGCCGCTCGGCCTCGCCGGCCTGGTTGCGGGCGCTCTCCCGGTCGCCCTGAAGCTGCGCCAGACGGCGGGCCAAGTCCCTTCCCCGCTCCTCCAGCACGGCCATCGCGGCCCGCGCCTCCTGCAACCGGCCGCCGGCCTCGTCCGACGCGGCGCGCCGCGCGGCCAGGTCCGACGCGGCCGCCTTCAGCGACGCCCGTTGCTCGGCGAGCTCCTCGCGCAACGAAGCCGCGTTCGCGGACGAACTCGTCCGGAGGTCCTCCAGCCCGGCCAGCTCCTCCCCGACTTGGCCCAGCCGGCGCTGTCCCGCCTCGATCTGCACGGCCGCCACGGCCGTCTCCTTCTCGACGCGAGCCAGCTCCGCTCGGGCCTGGTCCAGAGCCTGGGCCGCGCCGGACCGGGCCTTCTCCGCGTCGACGCGCTGAAGCCGGGCGCGCTCCAGACCGGCCTCGGCGGCGGCCAGCTGCGCCTCGGCCGCGGCGCTCTCGCCCCGGCCGGACTGGAGTTCGGCGTCGATGCGCGCCAAGCGTTCCTTCAGGTCCGACGTCCGGTGAACCGCCACGGCCAGCTCCACGACCAGCCGCCGGGCGCGCATGTCCTTCCAGCGTTGCGCCTTGCCTCTCTGGCGAGCCAGCGAGCGCACCTTCGAGCGCACTTCCTCGATCACCGTCTCGACCCGCTGCAGGTCCGCGTCGGACGCCTCCAGGCGGCGCAGCGCCGTCCGGCGGCGGTCCTTGTACTTGCCGATGCCCGCCGCTTCCTCGAACAGCGCGCGCCGCTCCTCGGCCCGCCCCGAGAGGATCGCGTCGATCATGCGGGCTTCGATCACGGAGTATCCGCCGGCGCCCAGGCCGGCGTCGCGGCACAGGTCCACGACGTCGCGCAGCCGGCAGGGCGTCCGGTTGATCCGGTACTCGCTGCCCCCGTCGCGGTACACCGTCCGGCTGAGCTCGACTTCCTCGAAGGGCACGGGAAGCGCGCCGTCCTCGTTGGCGAGGAGCAGGGAGACCGACGCCCGGCCCACGGGCCTGCGCGACACCGTGCCCTGGAAGATCGCCTCTTCCATGCGGGCGCCGCGGATGGCCGTCGGACGCTGCTCGCCCAAGACCCACCGCACGGCGTCCACGATGTTCGACTTGCCGCAGCCGTTCGGACCCACGACCGCGGTGATGCCCTCGTGGAACTTCACCGTCGTCGAGTCCGGGAACGACTTGAAGCCCTGCATCTTCAGGGACCGGAGTCTCACGAGCCCCTCCGGCGAAGCGGGACCGCGGCGGCGGCGATCCCGGTCCGCGAGCCTTCGGGCCCGTCCTCGAGGCGCGGGCGGCTCACACGTCTTCCACGACGACCGTCTTCGCGTCCCCCCAGAGATGTTCCAGCTGGTAGTACTCGCGCACGACGGGCTGGAAGACGTGGACCACGTAGTCGATGTAGTCGACCAGCACCCACCGGCCCTGCTCCAGCCCCTCGACGCTGTCGGGCGCCTGGCCGTCGCGCTTGGAGGAATCGATGACGTGCTCCGCGATGGTGCGCGCATGGACGTCGGAGCGGCCCGTGGCGATCACGAAGAAGTCGGTGACGGAAGACAGGTCGCGCAGGTCCATCACGGTCACGTCCTGCGCCTTGCGGTCCAGCGCGCAACGGACGGCGTTTCGCACCCGGGGCCTCATGCCCGACTTCAGCGCCTCGGTCACGCGCCGACGAACGTCAATCCGCTTCGGCCTCCACGACGACGCCGATCTCGGCGGTCACTTCCGCGTGCAGCCGAAGGGAAGCCCGGCGCTCGCCCACCGTCTTGATGGGCTCCGCCAGCTGGAGCGTCCGCGAATCGAGGCGGAAGTCGATGCCGGAGTCGTGCACCGCGTCGAGGATGTCCTTGGCGCCGACCGAGCCGAAGAGTCGTCCCGCCTCGCCGGCCTTGGCGGAGATCGTGACGACCAGGCCTTCCAGCCGGGCCGCGCGCCGCTTGGCCTCCAGGTAGTTCTTGCGGGCTTCCTCGGCGCTGCGCCGGCGTTCCTCCTCGATCGCCCGGATGTTGGCGGGCGACGCCACGCTGGCCAGGCCCTGGGGCACCAGATAGTTGCGGGCGAAGCCCGGCTTGACCGTCAGCACCTCGCCCGCCTCGCCCAGCTTGGGCACCCGCTTGCGCAACACGACCTTCATGGCGTCAGCTCCCGTGGTCGCGGACGTAGGGCATCAGCGCCAAGTAGCGGGCGCGCTTCACCGCCGCGCCGAGCCGGCGCTGGAAGCGCGCCGTCACCTTGGTCGTGCGCTTGGGCAGGATCTTGCCCTGCTCGCTGACGTAGTGCGACAGCGTCGCCACGTCCTTGTAGTTGAGAAGCAGGATGCGGGGCGCGTCGTGGCGCCGGCCCCTGCCTCTCGATCCGGAGAATTCGGGGGGACCGGCGGCCGGCCCCTGCCATTCGTCCTGCCCGTCCTCGGCGGCGCCGGCGGCTTCGGCCTCTTCGGCGGCGGCTTCCGCCCCCTCGGCGGCCTCGCCGGTTTCCGCGGCCGCGTCCCCTTCGGCGGCGGCCGCGTCCCCTTCAGCGACGGCCTTGGCGTCGGCGGCTTCGTCCGGCTCGGCGGCGGCCTCCTTGGGGTCCTCGGCCTCTCCGTCTTCCGCGGGCGCGCCTTCCTCGTCCGCCGCCGCAGCGCCGGGGTCCGGAGGTGCCTCCGCGAAGATCGAGTCGCCCGACGCCGGCTGGCCTTCGTTGAGCACCATCAAGTAGCGCAGCACGTGCGCGTCCAGCTTCAGCCGCCGCTCGAACTCCGGCAACGCGGACGGCGACGCCTGCACGTGCGCGACCGCGTAGTACGCCATGCGCGCCTTGGCGATCGGATAGGCCAGTCGGCGGACGCCCCAATGGTCCAGGGCCTCCACCTCTCCGTCCAGCAGTTCGTGAAAGCCGCCGAGCTTCTCGGCGACGGCGTCCTGGTCGAGCGTCGCGTCCAGGACATAGACGACTTCGTACGATCTCATTTGATTCGGCGTCCCTCGGTCCGCAAGCAGCCACGGGCTCCGCCGTCCAAGGCGGAGCGGGAAACCGAAATGTAGCCCATTCGGCGGCCCCGTTGCACCCCGGCGACCGGCCGGATCCTCTGCGGGCGATGTCGGCGGCGACGCCCCAATCGGCTCCGCCGGGCCTGCGAGGCGGGGAGCGAGCCGGCCGGTCGTGGAGCTCCGTCGCGCCGCCGAGGCTGGGCGTCCAGCGGCGGGCCGTTTTCGCGCGACGGTGCGCGACCTTGTATGTTGGTCTCGCAGGAAAGCCCCGGGTCGCAGGCCCGAAAGCCGGCAGCCGGCTCCCGAGGCGACGCCAAGACGCCACCAGGGTGTTTCAGCCACATGAACTTTGCTTTCACCGGCGCTTCCGACACGAGCGCGTTCTCCGCGTTCTCCCGCGGCCTCCGGGACGTCATGGAGTCGCGCGGGCACCGCTTCGTCGCCGAACCCGGGAGCGCCAAGCTCGTCGTCAACTTCTTCCCCGGCGGACGGCCGAAGCCGGTGCGCCGGCACGCCCAGGCGGTCTTCGTGTGCTCGGTGACGCAGTTCGGCGACCCCTTCGATCCCGTCCTTCAGGGCTATCCCGTGCTCGTGCGCTCGCTGGCCAACTTGGTGGTGGGCCTGGTGCCGTCGAGCAACGGACGCCACGACGTCCACTTCCTCACGCCCGAGCAGGGGCACTACACCGTCGCCGACGACGCGGGCCCCGAGACCTACTTCCGGCGCGTGTACGAGCGCATCGAGCCGCTCGCGTCCTCCACGCTGGTGATCGACAACTTCTTCGAGCCCGACCTGCCCGAGCGCCTCTGGGAGGGCGACCATCTCACCGAGTCGCTAGGCCGCGCCGGCAAGAAGCTGGACCAGCTGGACCTGCTCCCGGCCCCGTTTCCCATGGACGATCTCCTGGCCAAGAGAGACTTCCGCCACGTCAAGCGTCTCTTCGGGATCGGGGGCCTCTCCTACGGCAACCTGTCGACCCGCTACGACGCCAACTGGTTCTGGATGAGCGCCAGCGGCGTCGACAAGTCCAACCTGCGCGCGGTCGGACGGGACTTCCTGATGGTGAAGGACTACGACGCCGAGCGAAACGGCATGCGCGTGGCCCATCCGCCCGGAGTCGAGCCGCGCCGCGTTTCCGTGGACGCCATCGAGCACTGGATGATCTACCGGGAGCATCCCCGCGTGGGCGCCATCGTCCACGTTCACGGCTGGATGGACGGCGTCCGAAGCACGGAATTCAACTTCCCCTGCGGGACCCGGGAGCTGGGACAGGCCGTGGCCGACATCGTGCGGGAAGCCGACGATCCGGCCCGGTGCGTGGTGGGCCTGAAGAACCACGGCCTGACGATCACCGGCGAGACGCTGGACGAGATCTTCGAACGGATCGAAGGCAAGATCCTCCCGACCGTGCCGATGGATTGAGGGGCCTGCGACTTCGACTGGAGCTAGAGCTAGAACGGCGCGAGAAGGTCGAGGCCCGCAGCCCATCGGCTAGAGCAGATCCGCGCGAGGTCGCCGACTTCTTGGCGCAGGCGGCGAGGACCCCAGGACGACGGGCGACCTCCTAGCGCTGGGCTAGCGCCGCCTCCGCGTCCAGGGCCGTCTCGGCGTCGCCGTGGTCGCGTAGCGCGCCCACACGGCCATGCTGTCGCCCACGGCCCACCGCCCCGTCAGCTCGGGCGCCACGCGCGCCCGGTGCGTCACCGCCGTCACGTCCGCGAAGCGGGCGGCCGCAACGCCGCGTTTCGTGGCGGCAGAGTTGTCTTTGGCGGTCACGGATGTCCGCCAAATGGACTCGGCGGCCATTTTCGCCGTCGCGTGACCGGCGCCGGGTCGTTCTTGCGATCGTTTTCCGACATTTCGCGGCCGTTGCGCCGTCGTTTGGCGGACACGCGTGTCCGCCAAGCTGGCGGCGGCCAAGCCGCAACCAGGCTGGACCGAACGCACGAACGCGGAGAGCAGCCGCCCCATCGCCGCCCGGCCCGCCAGCGCACGGACGCGGAGAGACCAAGTGCGGTGCCGGTGCAGACCGTGCACTCGGAGCCGCCAGCGCACGGACGCGGGGAGACTCGCGAGCGGGCGGGGACGTGTCTTGGGCATCAGCGCCCGCCAGCGCGCGGAGAGACCCACGAGCACGGCGCAGACCGTGCGCTCGGACCCGCCGGCGCACGCACGCGGACAGCCGCTCCACGCGGGGCGGCGGGCGCGCGTCGCCCGTCGCCCGCGTGGAGGAGCTCCGGCGGCTTGGCGGGCTACCGGAAGGCGATGCTCCCGAGCAGCCCGATGCGGCGTTGGCTCGGCTGGACGCCGTCGGAGGCCTGCTCGCCGAAGAGGTCGACCGTCAGCTGCGGGGCGCGCGGGGCGCCTTCGCCTTCGTCCGCGGCGGGCGCACCGAGCGCGGTCCACCGGGTGCCGGCGTTGAGGCGGTAGCCTGCGACGCCTTCGCGGCTCCAGCGTCCGAACGGCGCGACCTGCGCGCCATTCGGCAGCACGATGCCCCAGCCCACCTCCATCGCCAGCCGGTCCGGCGTCCAGCCGGGCGCGTCGGCGAGCGCCGCGCCCGTGCCGCCGACGCCCAGCTCCTGGCCGCCCAGGCCGGCCTGCGCCTGCCACAGCGCCGCCGTCCCGCTGGCCGCCTCGCCCCACGAGGGCTCGAGCGAGAACGACAGGCCGCCCTCCTCGCCGCCGGGCTTCAGCCGCACGGCGAAGCTCGCGCCCCACTCGCGGAACTGGTCCTTCTGGTGCGCCAGCAAAGTCCGGCCCCGAGCGTCCACGCTCAAGCCGCTGCTCATGTGCGCGAACCCGAACTCGGCGCCCGCCTCCGCGCCCAGGCCGGTCTCGGCGTCGCCGCGGTCGTAGCGTGCGCCCAGCTCGAAGCGCGCGCGCACGGCCATGCCGTCGCCCACGGCCCACCGGCCGGTCAGCTCGGGCGCCACGCGCGCCCGGTGCGCCACGGCCGTCACGCCCGCCAGCCCGGCGCCGTCTTCCGACGTGATGCGCACGGTGAACGCGTCGGCCTTCAGCGCCAGCGCGCCGACCAGCTCCTGGCGTCCGCCGAGCGCGAGCATGCGCATCGTCAGGTCGGTGCTGAAGCGTCCGCCCGCCGTCTCGGCCAGGTCGGCGCTGCCGCGGCCCGCGCCGACGAGCCCCCACAGCCCCAGTCCCTTGCGCGGCGACCAGTGCGCGTACGGGTACAGGTTCGTCAGGCGCGCGTCGACGGCGCCGGCGCCGTTGATCTCGCTGTCGAAGTCGGACGCGAGCGTGTTGCGCGACGCGGCCAGCCCGACCAGCAGGCCCGAGCCGAATCCGTAGTCGAGCCCGGCGTAGACGGAGCGCGTGCGGCCCTCGAGCGTCAGGCCGTCGTCGGGCGAGCTCTCGAACGCGCCCGCGTTGGCCTGGCCCCACACCGTCCAGCCCGTGCCGACCGCCGACTGAGGCGCGCCTTCGGCTCCGCCGAACGACAGCCGGAACGAGCTGTGCGACCGCAGATCGCTGCTCGACAGCGGGGCGAGCGTCAGGCCGCCGCGCGGCGCCAAGTCCTCCGCCGCCAAGCCCGCAGGCGCCGGTCCGTTCGCTTGTCCGCCGGTGCCGTGGCCGAACGTGCTGTTGCCGCCGCCGGGGCCATTGCCGAACGCACCGCCGCCGTGGCCATGACCGCCGCCGTAACCACCGCCGTGGCCGAACGCGTTGCCGAACGCGCTCGCCAGGCCGCCGAAGCCGCCGCCATGGCCGCCGGGGCCGCCGAACAGCAGCGTCGCCGGGTCCAGCGACACGCTCGCGCCGCCGACGGAGCCGCTCAGCTGCACGCCCAGCAGGCTCGACGCGCCGTGCGCCAGCTGCGCCCAGCCGCACGACGACGCAGATTCGCCGCCGAGCGCGCCGCACCCCACCGAGCGGCTGCCCAGCTGCACGTGCGAACGTCCCAGCACGCTCGACGACTCGATCCCCAAACGCCCGCCGATCGCCTCGACCGCCTCCGTGCCCACCGAACGCCCGAACGCCGTCAGCGCCGCCTCGAGCGCCCGTGCGCGCTCCGAACGCGACGCCTCGACCGTCACCGCCACCGTCTGCGTCCCCTCGAGGCCGTCCGGGTCGCGCGCCGTCACCGTCACCGTCGCCGCGCCGATGGCCCGAGGCGCGATCGACAGCCGGCCGCCCGTCACCGACACGGCCGCGACGCTCGGCGCCGACGACACCGCCGCGTAGCTCAACGCGTCGCCGTCCGGGTCGCGGAAGTACTGTCCGAGGTCCTCCTCGGCCGGCGCGCCGTAGGCCTCGAGCGTCTTCGGCGCCATCGCGCCCACCGCCTCCGGTCCCTCGTTGACGTCCAGCAGCGCGACCACGGCGCGCGCCTCGCCCGACAGGCCGCCCGCGTCCGTCACGCGCAACGCCAGCGTGTACGACCGCGGGCCGGACTCGTAGTCCTCGCCCGCGCCGACGTAGCGCACCGCGCCGCTCGAAGCGTCCACCTCGAACCGGCCCCCCCCGCCCGACAAGCTGTACGTCAGCTCGTCGTCCGCGTCCTCGTCCGACGCCTCGACGCGGCCCAGCTCGACCGGGCCCGCCTCGTTCTCGGCCAGCTCGAACGCGTACGCCGAATCGGCGAACGCCGGCGCCTCGTTCACGTTCAGCAACGACACCTCCGCCGGCACGCGGCCCTGCAAGCCGCCGCCGTCCGCGACGACCACCTCGAACTGCCACGACCTCGGGCCCGCCTCGTAGTCCTCGCCCGGACCCGCGTAGCGCACCTCGCCGCTCGAGGCGTCCACCTCGAACAACGCCGCGCCCTCGCCCGACAAGCTGTACGCCAGCGTCGTGTCCGCCCGGTCCGGGTCGCTCGCACGGACCACCCCCAGCGCCAAAGGCCCCGCGACGTTCTCGTCGAACGCCCAGTCGTAGCGCTCGGCCTCGAACGCCGGCGCCTCGTTCACGTCCAGCAACGACACGGACACCGACGCCTCGGCCGTCAGCCCGCCAACATCCGTCGCGCGAACCACCAGCGCCCACGACTTTGGGCCCTCGTCCGTCTCCGCGTCCTCGCCCGGTCCCACGTAGCGCACCGCGCCGCTCGAGGCGTCCACCTCGAACAGCTCCGCGCCGCCCGACGCCAGCTCGTACGCCAGCCGGTCGCTCGCGTCCGGGTCGATCGCGCGAATCGTCCCCACGACCACCGGACCCGCCGCGTTCTCGGGCAGTTCGAACGCATACGCCGAGTCCGCGAACGCCGGCGCCTCGTTGACGTCGCCCAGCGACACGACCACCGCCGCCGCCGCGCTCAAGCCCGCCGCGTCCGTCGCAACCAGCTCCAACGCCCACGACTTCGGTCCCGAACCGTCGTAGTCCTCGCCCGCGCCGACGTAGCGCACCTCGCCGCTCGCAGCGTCCACCTCGAACAACTGCGCGTCGCCGGCCGCCAGCCCGTAGGACAGCGCGTCGCCTTCCGGGTCCGTCGCCTCCGTCACGCCCAGCGCCAGCGGACCGGCCACGTTCTCCGGCAGCTCGAACGCATATGCCGAGTCCGCGAACGACGGCGCCTCGTTCTCGTCCAACACGTGCACGATCACCAGCGCCTCGCCTTCGCGACCGTCCTCCGCCGCCGCCAACACCTTCATCACCCGCTTCGGCTCCGAATCCGCGTCCAGCCCGCGCCCCACGTACCGCAAGTCGCCGCCGCGCTCGCTCACCTCGAAGCCCTCCGAGCCGTCGCCCAGCGAGTAGCTCACGTCGCCGTCGTACGGGTCCGACGCGCGCACCTCGCCCAGCTCGACCGGGCCGGACACGTTCTCCGCCAGCTCGAACACGTACTCGCGCCGCTCGAACCTCGGATCGTCCGCGCCCGTCCCGCCGTCCACCGCATGGCCCGACACGTTCGTCAGCGCGTGGCTCCCCAAGCCCAGCTCCGCCGCCTCCGAACCGCCCGCAAGCCCGATCGCGCCGCCCGCAAGCTCCAAGGCGTTCGCCGGCACGCTGAACCCGTCGCGATCCGCGTCCGACGGGACCACACGGTACCGGAACTCCAACGCGTCCGTCCCCGCGCCCGACACGTACGCCGCCCGCCGGCGCGCGTTGCCAATCACCAGTGCCAAGCGCGGCGCACCCGTCACCGACACCGCACGGCTGAACGACACCCGCAACACGATCCGGCCGCCCGAGCCGTAGCCCGTCGGACCCGTCGGCGTGCTCGTCACCTCGACGCCCGTCACCACCGGCGCCACCTCGATCGCGCCGTCCACCTTGTGGTCCGCGTCCGCTGCAAGCTCGTGGCCCGCGATGTCCACCGACGCCTCGAAGCCGCGCACCGGGTCCGCCACGTTCTTGATCGTCCCGCCGTTGAGCGTCAGCGCGCCCGAAGTCACCGCGATCCCGGCCGTCGTCTGGTCCACGCCGCCCGGTCCGGCGCCGCCCGAGCCCGCGCCCTGGACCCAGTAGTGGAACGTCAGCAGCGTCCCGCCCGAACCGCTGACGTACCTCGCCTGGCGCAACGTGCCCGTCATTTCGAGCTCCAACTGCGGCACCCCCGTCACCACTACCGGCCGGTCGAAGTTCACCGCGGCCTCGATCCGCTCGCCCAGACCATACGTGTCGCCGCTCGCCGGGCTGCTCGTGATCCCCAGCCCGGCCACCGCCGCCGGCGCAATCGTGCCGTCCACCTTGTGCCCCGCCTGCGCCGACAGCGCGTGCGTCCCCAGCCCCAGCGTCGCCGCCAGCGTGCTGGACCGCCCGTCGTTGATCGCGCCCGAGTTCAGCGTCAAGGCGCCCGCCGCCACCTCGATCCCGTCCGCGTCCGAGTCCGCAGCCACGACCACGTAGGCGAACCGCAACGTGCGCGTCCCCGTCCCGCTCGCGTACGCCGCCTGACGCGAGGTCCCGCCGACATCCAGCGCCAGCTGCGGCGTGCCGCCCGTCGTCACCACGTCCACCGGACGGTTGAACGTCACGTCCACCTCGATCGTGTCGGTCGCGGCGTACGTCTCGTCCACCACCGGAGCGCTCGCGACCGACGCGCCGCTCACCGCCGCCGCCGTCCGCGTGCCCGACGTCATGTAGTTCGCGTCGTCCGCGAACGCGTGCGCGGCCATCCACAGCACCGCGGCCGCCCCCGACGTCGTCGTGATCGTCCCGCCGTTCAGCCCCAGCGCGGCGTCCGCGACGCTGATCCCGTCCGCGTCCGTGTCGCTCGACTGCACCACGTACCGGAACTCCAGCGACGACGTGCCCGTGCCGCTCGCGTAAACCGCCTGGCGCGTGTTCGCGCCGATCCCCAAGCCCAGCTGCGGCGTCCCGCCCGTCACGTCCACGTTCACCGTCCGGGCGAACCGCACCGTCGCCACGATCGTGTCGTCCAGCTCGTACGTCGAGGCCGCGATCGGCGTGTTGAACGACAACTCGGCCGGCCACGCCCGGCTCGCCGCCACGCGGTGAGCCGCACTGTTCGTCAGCACCGCGCTCCCCAACGTCAGAAACGCGTTCTCCGTCGTCGAGCCCGACGTCGTGATCGTCCCCGAGTTCAACGCCAGCGCGTCCGCCAACACGCTGATCCCGTCGTAGTCCTCGTTCCCCGCAACCACCGTGTAGCGGAACACCAGGCGCGACGAGCCCGAACCCGACGCGTAGTCCGCCTGCACCGTCCCCGTGTTCAGCGCCAACGCCAGCTGAGGCGTGCCCGTCACGGCCACCGCCTTGTTGAACTGCAGCGTCGCCTCGATCACGTCGCCCGGCACGTACGTCGCGTCCGCCGGCGAGTTCAACGTCAAACCGGTCACCGACGCGGGACCCAAGTTGCCGTCCACCTTGTGGTTCGCGCTGTTCACGATCGCATGGTGACCGAACTTCGAGGAGACGTAAGGCACGAACGCCGTGTTCGTCAGTTCCGCCCCGCTCAACCCGTCCGCGTCCATGTCGTTCCACTGCACGACGTAGCGGAGGATGGAGTTGGCTCCAGTTATGCTGACGTGGTTCGCTTCCCGGACGTTGGCGCCGATCGTTATCGGCGCCCTCACGTTGTTCCAATCGTGCCATGCTGCGCGCCACGGACCGTTGTTTCTGCTCCACGTCACCGTGAGTTGGATCGTGTCGCCGTTCGCGTAGGTGTCGCCGCCGGGCGGGCTGTTCAGCGCCACGCCTGTGATGCCGTCGCCGCGGCTGCCGATGACCGTTGTCGTTACCCTGCGTGTCATATCGTTGGTGAACGCGTGCGTCCCCAAGGCCAAGGTCGCCGCAGCGCCGCCGCTGGTCGCGGTGATCGCGCCGCCGTTCAGCTTCAGCGCGTCCGCCGCGATGCTGAGCCCGTCCGAATCCTCGTCGCCCTTGAAGACTTCGTAAACGAACACCAGCGTGTCCGTCCCCGTGCCCGAGGCGTACTCCGCGAAGCATGTGGTGCACGTTCCGATCCCCAGCACCACATGCGGCGTGCCCGTCACGTTCACCGAATCGCTGAATGCCACCGAGACCCGGATCTTCTCGGTGAGCCAGAAGAACTGGGTGTTCTGCTCGTTAGTGCCAGTCTTGTCGGCGAAGTTCGGCGAGTTCACCGACAGCCCCGTCACCGTCGGGGCCTGGGCCGCGAGGTCGCCCGCGATCCCGACGAGGCCCGCCAGCATGATTCCGACGACTCCGGCGGCCCGAGCCGCCACGCGGCCGAACGTCATGGACGGAGCCGCGGCGCGGCCGATTGCGCTAGGGCTAGCGCTAGCGCGAGGGAACCGCCAAGCGCAGGCCGATTCCGAAAATCGGGGGGGGGGGGGGATTTTCACCTTGTGCAGTCCTCGTCTCGTCCAGTCAGGAACCAACGTTCGGCCAACCGATGCTCGACAAGATACGATGGAGTCTCCGGCTCTCGCAAGCCCCCCCTAGCCCGCAGACGGAGGGGGCGCGGTCTTCCAGCGGCGGTGCGTTCCGGATGCGCGCCGGCGCGTCCATGAACTCGAAGAGCCGCTCGGCGCCCGCCAAGCCCGGCTGCACCATGGCGGGCAGCTTGCTCAGGTACTTGACGGGCGCGTACAGGCGCGTGCCGCTCAGCGAGTTGTCCACGACCACCATCCTCGCCCCGTACCACAGCAGGATCGACGTCCCTGCTAGAAGGCCACGCCGAAGCTGACGTGAACCGGCTCGCTCTCGCCCGTCACCGGCGAGCGCGTCAGCGACTTGGCGAGATGCAGGTCGAAGCGGTCGACGCGGAACCCGACGCCGACGGACGCGCCGTTGGTCTGATCAAGTTCCCCGCCGACGTAGCCCGCGCTCACTGAGAACAGGTCCGCGGCCCAGAAGTCCAGGCCGAGGTAGTAGGAGGGAGATCCGACGTCACGCGCCCGGTCCTCGACCTCCAGGGCGAGCCACAGTTCCGTGGCCGCCGCCTCGGCGATCCAGTGCAGCACCTCGTAGGCGGCCGCGAAGCGGAGCCGCATCGGCAGGGGATCAGCCTGCTCTTCGTTTCGGATCCGGAAGTCCGTGCCCGCGTGCGCCAGCATGGCGCCGAAGCGCAAGGGAACGCCCGCCAGCGGGATCGCCTGC
>OZ251497.1:1732500-3332892 GCA_965242735.1 Longimicrobiales bacterium
GGGTGGCGGGCGGAAGTCCTTGACGCGACGGAGGAGAGGCAAATGGCCGACCGGTCCCAGTGGGAAGACACCACCTTCTTCATCGGCACGCTGCTGCTGACGGCGGGCGGAGGGCTCGTCATTCAGGCGGGGCTGGAGACCCGGATCGCGTCGCCGGTCGTCGCCAAGGTGGTTTGGGGAGCGGTCGGGCTGGCGTGGGGCGCCGTGCTGATCCGCGTCTGGCTGTCTCGCGGAGGCCGAGAACGTCCGTAGCGGCTCAGGCGTTCGCCACCTTCTTGGCGGGCTCCGCCGCCGCGCCGTCAGTCTTTCCCCGATCTTCCGCTCCCGCGCCGCCGCTCGAGCCGCCCGCGGCCGCGGCCGGGTCTTGGGACTCCAGGCTCGCCTTGAGCGCCTCCATCAGGTCGATGATCTTGGTCTCCGGACGCTCCTGCGGCGCCAACGTGATCTCCTCGCCCTCGATCTTGCGGTCGATGAGTTCCTGGACGCGCTCGCGCACCTCGTCCTTGTAGCGAGACGGATCGAACGCTTCCGCCGTGGCGTTGGCCACCAGCTGCTTGGCCAAAGCGAGCTCCTCGTCGCTGACCTCGCCCTCTTCGCGCGGCACTTCGTCGAACGAGCGCACCTCGTCCGCGTAGAGCAGCTGCTCCAGCGCCAGGCCGTCTTCCACGGGCCGGATCGCGGTCAGGTACTGCTTGCCCCGCGCGGCGTAGCGCGCGATCGCCACGACGCCCGCGTCCGCCAAGGCGGCGGAAAGAAGCCGGTAGGCGCGCCCGCCGCCCTTGGCGGGTCCCAAGTACCAGGCCCGGCTGACTTGCGCGCGATCGATGGCGCCGGCCGGCACGAACTCGTCGATCTCGATGAGGTCCGTGGCCTGCGCCTCCAACGCCTTGAGCTCCTCGGCCTCGAACGTCACGTACTGGTTCTTGGCGATCTCGTACCCCTTGATCATGTTCTCCCGGGGCACGAGATCGCCGGTGCCGACGTCCACGTACTGCTGCTTGACCCTGGCGCCGGTCTCCCGGTTGATCCAGTTGAAGCGGATTCTCGCCGCCGACTCGCCGGCGGAGTACAGCTTCACCGGAAGCGAGACGAGACCAAAGGAGATGGTCGAGGCGGCAATCGGGCGGGCGCTCATGCCAGGGAATCTGTAGCTTTTTAGTCATGAAGGCAAGGCGCGCGGACGGCAAGGACGAGAGTCGCCTCGACAACTACCGGGCAAAGCGGTCGGCGTCGGCCACCGGCGAGCCCTTCGGGGGCGGCCCCAGCGCGGGCGGGCGGCTCTTCGTCGTGCAGAAGCACAAGGCGAGCTCCCTGCATTGGGACCTCCGCCTCGAAATGGACGGCGTGCTCGCGTCGTGGGCGGTGCCGAAGGGGCCCTCTCCCAACCAAGGCGACAAGCGGCTGGCCGTTCACGTCGAGGATCATCCGCTGGAATACGCGGACTTCGAGGGCGTCATCCCAGCCGACAACTACGGCGCGGGGCCGTCGATCGTGTGGGACCGCGGGTCCTGGCAGCCCGTGGGCGACCCGGTGGAAGGCATGGCCGCGGGCAAGCTCCTGTTCGACCTGCACGGCTACAAGCTGCGCGGCCGCTGGACGCTCGTCCGAACCAAGGGGGGCGAGGCCAACCACTGGCTGCTCATCAAGGAGCGCGACGCCTACGAAGACCCGGACGGCGGCACGGAAGACTATCCGGACGACTCGATCCTTTCCGGTCTCACGGTCGAGCAGCTGGAGAAGGGCGGAGACGTGGGAGCGGCGATCCGCGAGCGGTGCCGGGGGCTCGGAGCGCAGGAGGGGAAGGTGGACGGCCGGGCGGCGACGCCGATGCTCGCCGAGGCCGATTCCGAGCCGTTCTCGCGCGACGGATGGGTGTTCGAGATCAAGTACGACGGCTACCGGCTGCTCGGCGAGGGCGGGGGCCGGGAGGCGCGGTTGCTGTCGAGGAACGGCAACGACCTGACGCGGACGTTTCCGGAGGTGGCGCGGGCGGTGCGCGGCCTGCCGTACGAGGGCTTCGTGCTCGACGGCGAAGTCGTCGTTTCCGGGCCGTCCGGGCTGCCCAGCTTTCAGCTCCTCCAAGCTCGGGGACGCCTGCGCCGGGAACGCGACGTCGCCCGGGCGGCCGCGGAACGGCCGGCCACCTACTTCGCCTTCGACCTCCTCGCGTTCGAGGGACTAGACCTGCGTCCCCTGCCCCTCTTGGCGCGCAAGGAGATTCTGCGCGAGGCGCTGCCGACGGTGGGGCCGATCCGCTATTCGGACCATGTCGCCCGCGAGGGCAAGGCCGTGTTCGAGCGGATCGCGGCCATGGGCCTCGAGGGCGTGGTGGGCAAGCGCGGGGACTCGCCCTACGTCGGCGGGCGCAGCCGGGCCTGGGTCAAGGTGCGGACGGCGCGGACGGGAGACTTCGCGGTGCACGGCTTCACCGAACCGGAGTCCGGCGACGGATTCGGAGCGCTTCACTTGGCGCAGTACGACGCGCAGGGCGAAGCGGTCTACCGCGGCAAGGTCGGCAGCGGATTCTCGGTGGCGGCGATGGCGGAAATGAGCCGTGCGCTGCGCCGCTTGCCGCCCGCTGAGCCGCCCAAGGGCGCCGGCGGCGCGGGCCGGGGAAGACATCGTTGGACGACGCCCGCCCTGGTGGCCGAGGTCCAGTTCATCGAGACGACGAAGGGGGGCCACCTCCGGCAGCCCACGTTCCTTCGGCTGCGCGACGACAAGACGCCCGCCGAATGCGCCTTGGCCGAGCCGGACGGCGGGCCGTTGCCGGAGCCGGTGGAAATCGAGAAGGCCCAAGTCGAGAAGCAGGTTCACTTCTCCAACCTGGACAAGACGTTGTGGCCCGAGGACGGATACGCGAAGCGCGACCTGCTCGACTACTACCGCGCCGTTTCGCCATGGATCCTGCCCCATTTGCGCGACCGGCCCGTCGTGCTGACGCGCTACCCGGACGGCATCCACGGCAAGTCGTTCTTTCAGAAGAACGCGCCGGCCTTCGCGCCCGCGTGGATACGCAAGGTGCGCATCTACAGCGAAGGCGCCGAGCGCGAAATCGACTACTTCGTGGCCGACGACGTGGAAACGCTGCTGTACTTGGCGAACAGCGCCGGCATCCCGTTGCACATGTGGCTGAGCCGGACGCCGGACTTGGCTCGGCCGGACTATTGCGTGCTCGACTTGGATCCCGGGGAAGCGCCGTTCGATCACGTGGTGCGAATCGCCCTGATCCTCAAGCAGGTGTCCGACGAGATCGAGCTGCCCGTGTTCGTCAAGACGAGCGGCTCCGCCGGGCTGCACTTGGCGTTTCCGCTGGGCGGCATGGCGACCCACCAGCAGTCGCGGCAGATCGGCGAGCTGCTGGCGCACATGGCGATCCGCGAGTCCAGCGGCATCGCCACGGTGGAGCGCAGGCCGTCGCAACGAAAAGGCAAGGTGTACGTGGACTACGTGCAGAACGGGCAGGGGCGTCTCGTCGCCGCTCCCTATTGCGTGCGGGCCCGGCCCGGAGCGACGGTGTCCGCGCCGCTCGACTGGACCGAAGTGGACGAGAGCCTGTCGTTGCGGGACCACACCATCCGGACCCTGCCGGCGCGCATGGAGGCGCTCGGCCGGGATCCCTTCGGCGGCGTCCTGGACGTCAAGCCCGACCTTCGGGGCGCGCTGGACCGGCTGCGCCGGGCGCTGGGCGCCTAGCCCGGCTGCGCCTTCCCTTCGGCGGAGATGCCGAGGTCCCTCAGCGTCGTCGCCACGGTGGGCCGGCCGACGCGCATCCGGTCGTCGTCGAGCAGGTAGGAGAACAGGTACCCGGCGCCGAGCATGAAGATGCCGACCAGGAAGCAGTACATCACGGCCCTGTCGGGATACTGATCCTTGAGGAACCCGACGTACACGGGGCCGCAGATGCCCGCCATCGCCCAGGCCGTGAGCATGGCGCCGTAGATCGTCGACATCCGCTTGCCGCCGAACACCGCCAGGATGAACGGGGGCATCGTCGCGAACCCGCCGCCGAAGCACAGGAGGACGTAGCACACGAGCACCGAGAAGACCCACGGGTTCGAGGCCGTCATGAGGACACCGAACACGAACATCTGGCTGGCCAGCAGGATGCGAAAGACCCTGACGCGCCCAATTCGGTCCGACAGCGACCCCCAGAACAGCCGTCCGCCTCCGTTGCACAGCGAACTCACGGCGATCAGCGTCGCCCCGTACTCGGCCAGCGTCGCGGGCTCCACGGTCGGGTCGGCGAGGCCCCAGACTTCCTGCAGCAGCTCGGACTGGAAGCTGATCACGGAAATGCCCGCGGCGATGTTGAAGAAGAACACGACCCACATCAGAAAGAACTGCATGGAGACCAAGTACGGCTTGGTCGACTCCGGCGCAGGCAGGGTCGCGGGCATGGCCGGCCTCGGCGCCGACTCCGGTTCGGCGTCCGGAGGATTCTTGAGGGCCAGGCTGCACGGCGCCATCACGCACGCGAAGACGACGCCCAATCCCATGAACACGAGCGGCAGGTCGCCGTCGGCCATCGCGATCAGGTACGGCGCGAGACCCTTGCTCATCAGCAGCGCGCCCAGCCCGAAGCCCATGACGACGATCCCGCTCACCCGCCCCTTCTTGTCGGGAAACCACTTGACCGCCGTCGTGACCGGCGTGCCGTAGCCCAGTCCGATGCCGGTGCCCCCGACGACGCCGAAGCCCAGCACGAACAGCGGCACCCATCCCAGCTGCAAGGCCAGTCCAGCGATCACGTAGCCCCCCGAGAAGAGCAGGCTGCCCGCCAGCGCCATGCGGCGCGGGCCGATCTTGGGCAGCACGTTGCCCGCCCAGGCCGCCGACATGCCGATCGAGAAGAAGGCCGCGCTGATGGCCAGCGCCGTTTCGGTGTACGTCCAGCCGTACTGCCGCACGAGGATGCTCTGGAAGTAGCTCCACGCGTACACCGTGCCGAAGCAGACGTGCAACGCCGTGCAGTAGAAGACGATCAGCGCCCTCGGCGGCCGGGCGACCCACTGCCAGTTCACGGCCTAGCCGCCCCCTGCCCCCGCCCCGCCTTCAGGCTCCGGGCCGCCCTCTCGGGCGTCGTCGGCGGAACGGGCGAGATGGCTGAAGAGCCGGGCCAGGTGCCCGGCTTCGTCGTCGCGCGCCAGCAGTCGGCCGGCCTTGTCCTCCGGGTCCGCGTCGCCCCGCGCGACCGACACCGCGTAGCCCAGAAGCTCGCCCAACGGCTTGGCGGCCAGGTTGACGAACCAGATGGACGACAGGAAGCCCACCACGACCAGGATGGAGATGAGGTAGTTCTGCTGGCCGATGGCCCGCTGGACCTTGAGGGAGACGTGGTCCGTGTCCATGCCCACGTGCACCGTGCCCGCCACGCCGGCCAGGATCGGACTGCCCACCTCGACGAAGCTCCCCATGCCCGGCAATTGCCGCTCCACGGCCTCCGTGCTGTTGGGATCGCTGTCGCGAATGTCGGACGGAATGCCGGGCACGAACGTGTGCGCGAGGAACTCGCCCGTCTCGCTCGTGATGTAGATGTAGTCGATGCTCCCAATCTCCGCGAACTGGTCGATCAGCGACTGCAGGGCGGACAAGTCGCGGTTGAGCAGGATGTCCACGCTCGAGTCCGCGATCGTCTTGGCGATGTTGCGGCTGTTGGTCTCGTATTCCTCCGAGAGCTGCCGGTCGATCGTGCGGTACCACAGCACCGACGTGGACAGCAGGATCAGGAAGAAGAGGAAGAGGACGCCGAAGAGCGTCTTTCGGAAGAGCTTCTGGACCTTCATTCCGATTGAGCCGGGGCGCCGACCGCCGCCCAGTCCTCGAGGGTCACGAACCGGTCGTCCTCGACGACGGTGTAGTACACGCGCTGCAGCCCTTGGCGCCGCTCCGGACCGAACGAGGCCAGCTCGCCGATCCCCAAGTCGAAGTCGCGCACCGAGAAGACGGCCTGCTCGAGGGCGCCGCGCTGCGGGTCGCCGCCCAGCCGGCCGAGGATCTCCACCATGACTTTCGCGTTGAGGAAGCCCTCGAGGCTCACGAAGCTGCGGGCGACCGTCTCGTACTCCTCCGTGACCAGGGCCTCGGGCGGCCGCGGATCGTAGCGCTCCATCATGTCGTGGTACTCGCGCACGGCCGGGATCGACGAATCGTGGTAGCTAGGCACGACCTGGGAGTTGACCAGGAACCGCGTGTAGCGGCCGCTGTCCTCCAGGGTCGTGAGGCGTCCAAGCAGGTTCTCGCTGCCGACGAACGACAGATTGGCCATCGGGACTTCAAGCCCCAGGTTGACGGCGTCGCGCACGAACGCGGCGCACGCGTTGTAGGAGCCCACGCAGATGACCGCCTGCGGGTCGGACTCCTGAAGAATCTCGACCTGCCTGCGCATGCTCGCCGTGAACTGCGCGCCCCGGCGGTACGTGGCTTCTCCCGCCAGCTCGTGTCCGTGCCTCTCGAGCGCGCGCTTCACGCCCTCCCACCCGCTGCGGCCGTAGGCGTCGGCTTGGTAGAACATGCCGATGCGGTTCCTTCCGGACTGGACGAAGTTGTCGACCAGCCCTCCGGTCTCCTGCCGGTAGGACGCGCGCAGGTTGAAGGCCATGTCGCCGTAGGGCGGCTCGCGCTGGGGCTGGGCGCCCGTGAAGGGAAAGAACAGGTAGAAGTTGTCGTCCTGGAATTTCTTCAGCAACGGCAGGACGCGCGTGACCGTCGGCGTCCCCACGTAGCCGAAGAGAAGGAACACCTGGTCCTCCTCGATCAGCGTGCGGGTGTTCTCGACCGAGGGGTCGGGCTGGTAGCCGTCGTCGTAGAGCTTCAGGACGATTTGCCGTCCACCGACGCCGCCGCGCTGGTTGACGTGCTCGAAGTAGGCGCTGGCGCCCCGGTACAGCTCGATGCCGAGCCCGCGTGAGGAGCCGGAGAACGCGGCCGACACGCCCAGCACGATCGGGGCTTGCGCGGCGTGGCCCCTGCGCCCACTCGCAGGACGAGGCCCGGCCGAGGCGCCGGCGAGGACGCCGCCGGCCTGCGCTCCCCTGGCGCCCGCCAGCAACGCGCATCCCGACAGCGCGCCCCGGAGCAGAAGCCGGCGGCTGACCGAACGCGACCGCCCGGCGCCTCGCTGGACGGCGACGTCCGGCATGTCCGGGCCCGGCGCGATCGCCGGACCGGCATCTCCGGCGCCGGGGGCAACCGAACCCCTGCCCGGCCCCAGCCTGCCGGGCGCGGTCGCGAGGAGGGGCGGCGAAGTCGGCCCGATTTCAAGCATGAGCTTCCCTTTCGTGGTTGGTCGGCGTGCCGGGGATGTCGCCGCGCAACGTAGCGCCCAAGTTGCGGCGAATCAACGCGCCCGGATCGGGGTCGCGGCCCATGAAGGACCGAAACAGATGTTCCGGGTCATGGCGGTCGCCTTGCGAGAGCACGCTGTTCAGGAACGCCCGCCCCGTCTCCGGGTTCAACGGGCCCTCGTCGCGGAAGCGGGAGAACGCGTCGGCCTCCAGCGCCTCCGACCACAGATACGAATAGTAGGCCGACGCGTAGCCGCCGCCGAAGAGGTGGGAAAACGACGGCAGGCCGTGCAGCTCGACGAAGGCCGGCGACGGCACGAACGGACGCAGCGCGCGCGAGGCGAACTCGCCGACGGGGACCTCGCCCCGAAACGTTCTGTGGAGCTCGAAGTCCAAAGTGGCCAGGCCGATCTGCCGCATCTGGCGCCATCCTCCCATGAATTGCCGCGCGGCGAGGAGCTTCTCCAGGACTTCGGGCGGCAGACGGCGGCCCGTCTCGAAATGGCGCGCGAAGAGCGCGAGCGCCTCCGACTCCCAGGTCCAGTTCTCCATGATCTGCGAGGGCACCTCGACCCAGTCCCAGGCCACGTTGACGCCGCCGCGGGCCGGCACCTCCACCGTCGACCCGACGTGGTGGAGCAGATGGCCGAACTCGTGGAAGAGCGTGCGCACCTCCGCGTGGGTCAGCAACGCCGGGCGACCGGCGGCGGGCGGCGTGAAGTTCGCGCCGACGAAGCCGAGATGCGGCGTGAACCCGCCGTCGCGCGGACCGCCGGCGATCAGCCCGTCCATCCAGGCGCCCTGCCGCTTCGTCTCGCGCGGAAACCAGTCGGCGTAGAACGACCCGATGTGCAGCCCGGTCTCGTCGCGGACCTCGAAGAACGACACGTCCTCGTGCCACGCGGGAGCGTCGGCCGGCTCCACCTTCAATCCGAACAGGCGCCGGACGATCTCGAAGAGCCCGCTCTGCACTTCCTCCAACGGGAACCAGGGCCGCAGCTCCTCGTCGTCCACGTCGAAGCGCTCCCTTCGCATCTTCTCGGCCAGGAAGGCCACGTCCCAGGGCTCGAGCCGTCCCAGGCCCGCGTCCCGGGCGCGGGCGGCCAGGAGGTCGGCGTCGCGCTCGTGGAACGGCCGCGTGCGGCCCGCCAAGTCCTGCAGGAACGTCTTGACGGCGTCGCCCGTGCGCGCCATGGCGTCCTCGAGCCGGTAGTCCGGGAAGTCGTCGTATCCGAGCACGCCGGCCATCTCTCGCCTGCACGCCAGCAATCGTTCGGCGACTGGGCGGTTGTCGCGTTCGCCCTCGCCGCACCGACCCATGTAGGCTTCGTAGATCTCCTTGCGAAGGGCTCGGTCCTCGGCGTGCTTGAGGACGGCTTGCACGCTCGGCATGTCCAGCGTCAGGACCCATCCGGGCAGTCCCCGCTCCTCGGCTCGCGCGGCAGCGGGGCCGAGCGCCGACGGGGGAAGTCCGGCCAGCGCCGCGGGGCTCTTCACGTGCTTGGCGTACGCCGCCGTCTCGTCCATCACGCTCTCTTCGAACCGGCGGCTCAGCTCCGCGCTCTCCACGCGCAACGCCTCCAAGCGCTCCTTGGCGTCCGGCTCCAATTCGGCGCCGGCCCGGCGAAAGTCCTGCAGCGTCTTGCGCAAGTGCCGGGCGCGGAGGGGAGAAAGGGCGCCGGGCTTCACGGCGGCGGCGAAGGCGCGCAACCTGCGGTGGAGCCCCTCGTGGTGGAACAGCCGGCTCCAGAAGCGGGAGAGGCTCGGCAAGGCCGAACCGTGCGCCTCGCGGACTTCGGGCGTGGCGTGGACGTTGGCCAGGTGCGCGACGGGCGCCCAGACGCGGGCGACGCGGTCGGCGGTCTCGTCCAAGGCCGCGAGCGGGTCCCCGTCCGCGGCGTCGCCGGCGTCCGCCACGGCTTCGATGCGGCGTCGCGCGTCGTCCAGCGCTTCGGAGACGGCGGGGGCGACGTGCTCGGCGCGAATGCGGTCGAACGGCGGCGGGTTCGCGCGTTCCAGCAAGGGGTTGCTCACGGGGTCCGCCCCGGCTGCCCGGCGCGATCGTCCGGACGCTCCGCGCCGGGCGGCCGATCACGGATCCGCCCCGGCTGGCCGACGCAGTCCTTCGGATCGTCCACCTCGGCCACGTGAACCCGGCCTAGCCGCGGCGAGTCGGCCGCCACCTCGCGGGTCCAGATCGCCGTCTGCTCCGCCATGCGGGCGATGGCCTCGTCCGTGGTGCGGCCGGATCGCTTCGGCAGATCGAACGAATGCCCGGCGTCGTCCACCTCGCGCAGAGCGGCGGCGCCGAGGCCGGCCACCACGGTTCGCATCAGGCCGATGTCCGCGAGCCGGTCGCGCGTGCCCTGGTGGAAGAGCATGGGCAGGCCGACGCTCGCCAGGTGGTCCGCCCGGGCCGTGTCCGGGCGTCCCGGCGGATGCAGGGGAAAGCCGAAGAAGACGAGTCCCGCCAAGGCCGGGAGCGGCGATGCGCTCCCCGGTGCCCCGCCGACGCGCTCGGCGATCAAAGAGGACGACATCCGCCCGCCCATCGACTTGCCTCCGGCGAACAAGGGCGCGCCTTTGGCCAGCTTCCGTCCCAGCCTCAACGCGCTGGCCGCGACGGCATGCAGCTTCCCGGCCACGTCGGGGCGCCGCCTTCCCGCCTCCGCGTAGGCGAAGTTGTACCGCAGGGCCGAGACGCGCTCGGCGACGAGCGCGGCCGCCAGCTTCTCCATGAACGGATGGGTCATCGGCGCGCCGGCCCCGTGGCCCAGGACCAGCAGGCAATGCGCCCCGGCGGCGCGATCCAGGACGCCGGACACCGGGGGATGTCCGTCGCCTTCGAGCGTCAGGCGCAACCTGGACCCCGCGGGACGCCGCCCAGCGTTCGCACGTCAGGCGCCGCCCGGCCGCCGGAACTCGCAGGTTAGCTTACTCGTCCACGCGCCCGGCCACGGGGGCGCAGGTTGCTGGCGAGAGGCGGGCATGGACTTCATCCGGGCGAAGATCTCGCAAGACATCGCAACCGGCAAGTACGGCGGCCGGGTCCGGACGCGGTTTCCGCCCGAGCCCAACGGCTTCCTTCACATCGGCCACGCCAAGGCCATCTGCCTCAACTTCGGAATCGCCGGGGAGCACGCGGGCGGACGCTGCCACCTGAGGTTCGACGACACGAATCCGGACACCGAGAAGGCCGAGTACGCCGAGGCCATGGCGCGCGACATTCGCTGGCTCGGATTCGACTGGGGCGAGCATCTCCATCACGCGTCGGACTACTTCGAGCAGCTGTACGCGCTTGCGCTCCGGCTGGTGGACAAGGGACGGGCCTACGTGGACGACTCGACCGAGGCCGAGATCCGCAGCGAACGGGGCTCGTTGACCCAGCCGGGCCGCGACAGCGCCTACCGGGATCGTCTCCCCGCCGAGAACCGCGACCTCTTCGAGCGCATGCGCGCCGGCGAGTTCGTCGACGGGAGCCGCGTGCTCCGGGCCAAGATCGACATGGCGCATCCCAACATGGTGATGCGCGATCCGGT
Source organism: Longimicrobiales bacterium (assembly GCA_965242735.1). Classification (GTDB taxonomy): domain Bacteria; phylum Gemmatimonadota; class Gemmatimonadetes; order Longimicrobiales; family Gaopeijiaceae. The sequence goes on from OZ251497.1 coordinate 1,743,326, forward strand.
GCTCTACCGGATTCGCCACGCCCGCCACTACAGGCGGGGCGACGAATGGCCGATCTATCCGCTGTACGACTTCGCCCACTGCCTGTCGGACTCGCTGGAGGGCATCACGCACTCGCTCTGCACGCTGGAGTTCGAGAACAACCGCGAGATCTACGACTGGTTGCTGGAGCACGCGGACGCGCCCCGTCCCCGCCCCGAGCAGACGGAATTCGCGCGGCTGGCGCTGGAGCACGTGGTCACCAGCAAGCGCAAGCTGCGCCCCTTGGTGGACGGGGGCGCGGTTCGGGGCTGGGACGATCCGCGCATGTTCACGCTGGCCGGGTTGCGGCGGCGCGGCGTCACGCCCGAAGCCATCCGCAAGCTGTGCGAGATGGTGGGCGTCACCAAGGCCCAGTCGATGGTGGACGTGGGCAAGTTCGAGTTCGCCGTGCGGGACGACTTGGAACGCAAGGCGCCGCGCGCGTTCTGCGTGCTCGATCCGTTGCGCGTCGTGCTCGCCGGGGCTCCCCGGGGCGACGGCGCGCGCTTCTCCGCTCCTGCGTTTCCCGGCGCGTCCGGGGCGCGCACGACGGAGGTCCGCAGCTTGACGGTGGGCCGCGAACTCTACATCGACCGCGACGACTTCAGCGAGGATCCGCCGCCGGGATTTCGGCGTCTCGTTCCGGGCGGACGCGTGCGGCTCAAGTACGCGGGCGTGATTCGTTGCCGGAGCGTGATTCGGGACAGCGCCGGAGACGTGGTGGAGCTGCGCTGCGATTGGGAGGGAGAAAGCGGAGGTTCGGAGGAAGGGCCGCGGCCGCGCGCCGCGATTCATTGGGTGTCGGCCGCCGACGCGGCGGCCGCCGAGGTCCGGCTCTACGACCGGCTCTTTTCGGTGCGCGATCCAGGCGCCGCCGAGGATCTGGAATCGGTCCTCTCGCCGGACTCCGAGCGCGTCATGGCCCGCGCCCTCGTGGAGCCCGGCGTCGCAGGCGCCCGCCCCGGAGCGCGCTACCAGTTCGAGCGCCTCGGCTACTTCGTGGCCGACAGCGAGGACTGCCGGGCGGACCGCCTGGTGTTCAATCGGACGGTCGCCCTTCGCAGTTCGTGGAAGCCGAAGGGGAACGACGGTCGAAGGGCGCCCGAAGCCGGGCGTTCCTCCGAAGGAGGCCCGGCGGCGGGAGGTCGGCGAGAGGTGTTGCGCGACGGAGGCGCGGCCACGGGTGGCCGGCGCGAAGTGTTGCGCGACGACGCGGCGGCGGGAGGTCGGCGAGAGGCGTTGCGCGACGGAGGCGCGGTGGGCGGCCCGCGCCAGGCGTTGCGAGACGGAAGGGCGGCAGGTGGCCAGCGCGAGGTGTTGCGCGGAGGCGCGGCGAGGCGCTTCGAGGAATTGACCGCGCTCGGCGCCGGCGAAGCCGCGGCCCTCGCCATTGCCAAGAATCCGGCGCTCGACAACTTGTTCCGCGCGGCGCGGGCGCGTTATCCGGAAGGGGGCGCGTCGCTCGCCGCATGGATCGCCAACGAGGTCTCGCGCTTGGCTGCGCGCGCGGCGGACGGGGCGGCGCGACTCGAGCCGGAAGCCCTCGCGGCGCTGGCGCGCGCCGTCGACGAGGACGAGTTGTCGCACCGCCAAGGCCGCGTCGTTCTGGAAGCCCTCGTTGCAGGCGGCGGCTCGTACGAGAACGCCCGCAAGCGAATGCGCCTTGAAGAAGTCGGCGACCCCGAGGCCGTTGAACCGGTCGCGCGGGCTCTCCTCGCCGAGCATCCGGCCAAGGTCGCCGCCTACCGGAGCGGCCAGCGCGGGCTGTTGGGCTTCTTCGTCGGGCAGGTCCTCCAGCGAACCGGGGGTGCCGCCGACCCGCGAGCGGCCAGCGCCCTGCTCCGCGCGATGCTCCTCGACGACGAGGACTCGCCGGACTGACGAATGCCGCGGGCCGCGAGCCGCGCGCGGCCGCTCAGTACGTGGCCACCGGCTCCATGTACCCGGCCGCCGTGCCGTCCGAGTCGCGCGGATCCGGCACGCCGACCAGATCGCCCGACGCGGCGTCCACGAAGATGCAGTGCGCGATGCCCTGCCCGCCCCTCCACGCCACCTCGTGCCCCATCGCGGCCAGCGCCGCTGCGTCTTCCGCCGTCATGAAGTCTTCCTCCAGGACCGCCACGTCGGGCAGCCACTGGTGGTGCATCCGTCTGGACGCCACCGCCTGCTCCGGAGTCTGCTGAAAGTCGATGGCGTTGAGCACGATCTGCAGCACGGTGTTGATGATCGTGCGCCCGCCCGGCGACCCGACGACCGCGACCAGCTCTCCGTCGCGCGCCAAGATGGTCGGCGTCATCGACGACAGCATCCGCTGTTCCGGCCGGGCCAAGTTGGCCTCGGTGCCGATCAGTCCCCGATCCGTGGTGAGGCCGGGCCGGGCGTTGAAGTCTCCCATCTCGTTGTTGAGCAGGAAGCCGCCGCCCGGAACGGTGATGTAGGAGCCGTAGCTGCCCTCCAACGTGTAGGTGACCGCCACCGCCAGCCCGGCGCCGTCCACGACGGAGTAGTGCGTCGTCTCCGAGCTCTCCCGGGCCAGCGCGGCCGCGGCGGCGTCCACGTCGGCCGCGTCGGACGGCGTGGCGGCCGCCCCGTCGATCCCTGCGCGCAGCTCCGTCGCGTAGGCCTTGCTCGTGAGCTGCGCCACGGGCACGTCCGCAAAGTCCGGGTCCGCCAGGAAGGCCGCGCGGTCCCTGAAGGCGCGCCGCATCGCTTCGGCCAAGTGGTGCGCGTAGTCCGGCGTGTTGTGCCCCAGGGAAGCCAAGTCGTATCCCTCCAGCACGTTCAGCATCTCGACCACCGCCGTGCCGCCGGACGACGGCGGCGGCATGCCGACGACGTCGTAGCCGCGGTACGTGCCCTGCACGGGCTCGCGTTCCTTCGCCTCGTAGCGGGCCAAGTCCTCTTCGGTGATCCAGCCGTCGCCGGCCCTCATCTCCGCCGCCAGGAGCTGGGCGGTGACCCCGGCGTAGAAGCCGTCGCGCCCGTCGTCGCGGATGCGCTCCAGCGTGCTCGCCAAGTCGCCCTGGACGAGCGTTTCTCCGGCTTGGTAGGGCTCGCCGCCCTTCGAGAACTGCGCCAGCGTCGCCGGGTAGTCCTCGAACGCCGGCAACATGCGCTCCAACGAAGCCGCCAGCCGCTCGCGGACCACGAAGCCGTCGGCCGCCAGATCGACGGCCGGCTGCACGAGATGCCGCCACTCCGCGCTGCCGTGCCGCTCGTGCGCCAGCGCGAAGCCCGCGACGGTTCCGGGCACCCCCACGGCCAAGTGGCTGCGGTGATGCAGTTCGCTGGAATACTCGCCGGTCTCGTCCACGAACATCTCCGGATGCGCCCTCAGCGGCGCCTTCTCGCGAAAGTCGAAGGCCGTGACTTCGCCGTCGGGAAAGCGGATCACCATGAAGCCGCCGCCGCCGATGTTCCCCGCCGCCGGGTGCGTGACGGCCAGCGCGAAGCCCACGGCCACGGCGGCGTCCACCGCGTTGCCGCCACGGCGCAGCACGTCGGCCCCGGCTTGGCTGGCGTCCGGATACGCCGACACGACCATGCCTCCGTCGACGGTCACGACTTCCTGGCCCGACCGCACTTCGGGCAGCATGGGGCGGCGGCGGTCTTCGCAAGCGAGGATCAGGATCGGCGCGACCGCGACGGCGAAGAGGAACTGCAAGCCCCGGCGAAGGCGCCTTCTTGGGGGGAGCTGTCGGGCGTGTGACACTTGGGTTGTCTCCATGGAGGAACGGGGGTCGGACACGGCGCGGCGCCGCGAAGGACGGCGAGCGCAAGCCGGCTTCACTCGGCGCGCTGTTCGCGAACGAGCTTCGCGGCGGGCGGAAATCGCAAAGGGCGGCGAGCGCCAGTTGGGCTTCATTCGGCGGGCTGTTCGCGAACGAATTCAGCGGCGGGCCGAAGCCCGGCGACTCCGGCGGCGACGGCCGGCGACGGCGAGGCCGGCACCGCGGGCAGCCTCGCCCGCCGGACGAAGCTCACCAAGCTGTGAACGAGGCTGTACATGACCGGCACGATGACCAGCGTGAGGAACGTCGCGAAGATGATGCCCACGATGACCGCGACCGCCATCGGTCCCCACCACGAGGCCTGCTCGCCCCCCCAGTAGAGCTCCGGGGACAAGCTGGAGAACAGCCCGAAGAAGTCGATGTTGAGCCCGACGGCCAGCGGCACCAGCCCCAGCGCCGTCGTCAGCGCGGTCAGCAGCACGGGGCGCAGGCGCGTCTTGCCGCCGAGCACGAGCGCATCGTGCACGGAGAGTCCGTCGCGGCGGCGAAGCATGTCGATGTAGTCGATCAACACAATCGCGTTGTTGACGACGATGCCCGCCAGCGAAATCACCCCGACCCCCGTCATGATGATGACGAACGGCATCCGGAAGACCATCAGCCCGATCAGCACGCCGATCGTGGACAGCACCACCGACGACAGGATGATGATCGGCTTGACGACCGAATTGAACTGGGACACGAGAATCAGCGCGATCAGCATGAGCGCGGCCATGAAGGCCGTCGTCAGGAATTCTTGGGCCTCCTGCTGCTGCTCCTGCTCGCCCGTGAACCGAAGGCGGTAGCCCGGCGGCAGGCTCTCGGTGAATTCGGCCAGCACGGCCTGGACTTCGGCCACCACGGCGTTGCTGTTGTAGCCCGACGCCACCTCGGCGCTGATCGTCGCCACGCGGTCCATGTCCTTGCGGTGAATCGATCCGTAGCCTTCGCCGACGACCCAGCGCGCGACGGAGGTCAGCGGGATCTGCTTGCCGTCGGAGTAGACCGTCAAGCCGCCCAGGGCGGTCAGCTCCCGCCGGTCTTCCTCGCGCAGCCTGACCACGATGTCGTACTCGTCGTTGCCCGTTCGGTACTTGGCGGCCTCGATGCCGTTGACGGCCGCCCTCACCAGGAACCCCACGGCGTTCGTCGAGAGGCCGTGCAGGCTGGCCGCCTCCCGGTCCACCTCGACGTGCAGCTCGGGCCGCGCGTCGTTCATGTTGCTCTCGAGCCCGACCAAGTGCGGGTACGCGGGCGAACGCTCGACGATGCCGATGGCCTCGTCGGCCAACCCCTTCAACGTCTCCGGGTCTTCGCCCACGATCTCGATGTTGACCGGCGGGCCGCTGGCCGGCCCTTCCTGCGCTTGGTCCACGCGCACGTTCGCGCCCGCCAGGTCGGCGCCGATGCGCGACTGCATCTCGCTCAGCGTCGCGAAGGCGTCGAAGTCTCGGTCCCGGTAGTCGGCCAGGCTCAGCGTGATGCGGCCCGCCTCCGGACCGCCGGGGCCGCCGCCCGACATCGGATTGGAGCTTCCTCCGCCGGATCCGACCGTCGTCACCGCCGATTCGACGTCCGCCATTCCGGCCACCCCGGCCAGCTCGGCCTGCAACCGGGTCGCGTACCCGTTGGTCACCGCCGCCGCGGTTCCCACCGGCGCCTCGATGTCGACGAGCAGGGCCGACGGCGGAATGTCTTCTGGAAAGTACTCGACGGGCGGCGCGACGCGGGCGTAGACGAATGCCGTCAGCGCCAGCGCTCCGGCCGATCCCGCCAGAACGGTGACGCGGTGGCGCAGCGACCACAGGAGACGCCGCTCGTACCACTGCACGAGGCGGGGAAAGCCGCTCGTCATGAACCGCTTGCTGATGCCGGCCAGCACGCGCCCGTGCAGGAACCACAGTCCGGCCGCCGTGCCGAACAGCAGGACCGCCGTCAGCGGATTGGAGAGCGCGACGAGCAGCGCGGCGACGGCGGCGGCGCCCCACAGGAACGCCTTCGTCCGCCTTGTCGGCGACCGCTTCGCCCGCCCCTCGGGACGCAGGAAGATCGAGCACAGCGTGGGGATGAACACCAGCGCCACGAAGAGCGAGCTGCACAACGTGATGATGAGCGTCATGGGCAGGAACTTCATGAACTCGCCGTCGGTGCCCGGCCAGAAGAGCAGCGGCGCGAACGCGGCGAGCGTCGTGGCCGTGGCGGCGATCACCGGCGTCGCGACCTCTCCCGTCGCCTTCTTCGCGGCCGTCTTGCGGTCCCATCCCTCCTCGACGAACCGGTAGGCGTTCTCGACGATCACGATGGCGTTGTCGACCAGCATGCCGAGCGCCAGGATCAGCGAGAACAGGACGACCATGTTCATCGACACGCCGAGGAGCCCCAGCACGACGAACGAGACGAGCATCGACGTCGGAATGGAGACGGCCACGAAGATCGACGTGCGGAGTCCCAGCACGAAGTACAGCACGCCGACGATCAGGAGCAGCCCCGAGACGATGTTGTTCTGCAGGCTCGACACCATCTCGCCGATGTCCTCGGACATGTCGGACGTGATCTGCACGGACGCCGAAGGCGGCATGAGCGGCCTCATCGCGTCGATCTCGGCCCTCACGGCGACGGCCGTCTCGATGATGTTCTCGCCGGCCCGCTTGATCACGTCGAGCGTGACGACGGGCTCGTCGTCCAGGCGCGCGTACGTGTTCCGTTCCGCGAATCCGAAATTCACTTCGGCCACGTCGCGCACGTACACGGGACGGCCGCCCGGCGTCTTGATCACCAGGTCGCGGATGAGCGACGGATCGTCGAACTCTCCGTCCACGCGAACCAGGTACTTCAAGCCGCCCACGTCGATCGATCCGCCGGGCACGTTGACGTTCTCGGTGCGGATCGCGTCCAGCACGTCGTTGAACGAGACGTTGTAGTACTTGAGCTTGGCCAAGTCGACGTCGACCTGGACCTCTCGTTCGAGCCCGCCGCGCAGGTCGGCCCTCAGCACGGCGGGAATCGACTCGATGCGCTCCTGCAGGTCCTCGCCGATCTCCTTGAGCTTCACGAGCCCGAAGGCGCCGGCCACGTTGACCTGCATGATGGGAGCTTCGCTGAAGGAGATCTCGAAGATCGACGGCTCTTCCGCGTCGACGGGCAGCTCGGGCCGGGCCAAGTCCACCCGCTCGCGGACCTCCTGCAACGCCTCCTCCATGCTGATGGACGACTCGAACTCCGCCGTCACCGAGGCATAGCCCTCCACCGACGTGGACGACAGCTCCTTGACGTCGGAGATGCCGTTGAGCTCCTCTTCGATCTTGAGCGTGACCAAGCTCTCGACGTCTCCGGGCGCCACCCCGGGGTAGATCGTGTTGACGACGATCATCGGGATTTCGATCTCGGGGAACGACTCCTTGGGAATCGCGCCGTACGACCGGAGGCCGGCGACGGCCAGGAAGAAGAAGAGGACGATCACCGAGGTCGAATGCTCGACCGCCAGGGACGTCAGCTTGAATTCCTTGTAGGACCCCTGCTCCGGCCCGCCGTCGCCGGCGCCGGCGCCGGGCGTCTTCGGCGTCATCGCGCTATTCCCGCGCCCCGGGGCGCACCGGCGTGCCCACCACGCGCACGCGTTCTCCCGCCGTCAGCCCGTGCTGGCCCACCACCACCACCAGGTCGCCGGGATTCAGGCCCTGGCCGATCACGGCGTCGTTGCCCTGCCGGGCCACGATCTCGACCCGGCTCGCCCGGGCCGTGGCTTGGTCGCCGTCGCCGTCCACCACGAACGCGACGTAGCCGTAGTCCATGGACACCAGAACGTCCTGCGGCACCACGACGGCGTCGGGCAGATGCTCTTGCACGACCGTGACCGACGCCAGCATCTCGGGCTTGATCCGCCGGCCCGGATTGGCCACGGTCAGCTCCACCGGAAAGGTCCGGTCGTCGGTGTCCACGGTCGCGCCGGCGTACCGGATCGCCGCCTCGACGCGTTCTCCTTCCAGCACGTCGAACGCGACCGACGCCGTCGCGCCCGGGACGACGTCGAGCGCGAAGCGTTCGGGAACGCCGACCACCACCTTCACGGAGTCCACGCGCACGATGCGGGCGACCGGCGTGCCGGGGGCGACCATCGTCCCCACTTCGACCATGCGGTCGTCGAGCACTCCGCGGATGGGAGCCGCGATCGTGGTCCGGTCGAGCCGCTCCTGCAACGCGTCCAGCGTCCCCTGCGTCCGTTCGGCGGCGGCCTTGGCCTCCAAGTAGCTCGCCTCCGAGCCGATGCCGTCCTCTTCGTACAGCCTCTTGCGCCGCTCCCACATCTCCCGGGCGAAATCGGCGTCCGCGACGGCGGTGCGGACCTGGGCGCGCAAGATGTCGTCGGCCAGCTGGAAGATCGGCTGGCCGGCGCGCACGCTCGCGCCCTTGTCGCGCAAGACGCTTCGCACGACGCCCGCTTCTTCCGCCGAGACGACGACGTCCTGCAGGGCCTCCACGACGCCGACCAACTGAATGGTCAGGTCCAGCGGCCGCGGCTCGACGGGCATGGCCTCGACGTTGACCACGCGAGCGAACGGCGTCTCGGCCGATTCGGGCGGCGTCTCCGCGCTGCTCCCGCATCCCGCCAGACCGGCGCAAGCCGCCGCCAGCGCAACGCGCGCCGGGATGCGTCCCGCGTCCCTCCTCTCCATTGTCATTCCCTTTCTCGGGTCCGGGCGCGCCCCGCGCCGACGTCGTCGACCAGGGGCACGCGTCCCGCCGCCTCGTCCAGCCGAGCGCCCGCCGACAACCAGTCGTGCACCGCGCGCGCGTAATTGAATTGGCTCTGGCGCAACGCCACCTCGGCGTCCGTGAGTTCCAGCCGGCTGCTGATTCCCTCGCGATACTGCGTCCGGACGATCTCGTATCCGCGCTCCGCCTGCGAGACGGCCAAGCGCTGGGCGGAGGCGCGGGCCCGCGCCTCGCGCATCTCGTCGACCAGGTTGCGGAGCTGCACCTCGGCCTGGGCGCCGAGCGAATTCATCCGCGCCTCCGCTTGGCGAAGCGTCGCGCGCCGTTGTCCGATCCGAGCCTCGCGGCTGAACCCCGAGAATACGGGCAGGCTCACGCGCAGGCCGACCTGCTTGGTCGTGCCGCGCTGGGACGCGTCGGCAAAGAAGTCCGGAGGGCCGTTCTGCTGCGCGGCCACCCCGTAGCTCCCGAAGGCCACGATCGTGGGCAGGTAGCCCACTTGCTCGACGCGGAGCTCCGCGCGCCGAAGGTCTTCCGTGATTTCCAGCTGGCGAACGTCCGAACGGCCGCCCGCGCCCCGGGCGATCAGGCCGTCCACGTCCGCGTCGTCCATCAGAAGCGTGCGCGAGAACTCCAGAATGTCGCGGTTGGCCGGCGAGTTCGCGGCGACGTCGTCCAGGGCGAGCTCCGCCAGTTCGCCGGCCACGGAGATCCGCGCGCCGGGACCGGCGTCGAGCTCGGCGCCGAGCAGGCGGGCAGCGGCCACTTCCCCGTTGCGGGCGCGCTGGAGGTCCGGCTCCAGGTTGGCGAGCTCGACTTCCAGCCGAAGGACGCCGTAGGAGTCGGCAAGGCCCGCCTCGTGCATCGCCGACGTCTCGGCGAGCGACCGGCGCACGCGCGCCACGGACTCCTCGAGCAGTCGCGCCTCTTCCTGGGCGAGGAGGAGATCGTAGAAGGCAATTCGCACGCGGGTCACCGCCTGCTGGCTCCGGCCCCGCAGAACCTCGCGCTGCAGTCCGCGGTACATGGACGCCGCGCCCAGTCCGACCATCACGGACGGCTCCAGAAGGCGCTGCTCGGCGTCGATGGAGAGGTTCCAGATGTTGTCGGCCCCGAACTGCACGGGGATGAACTCGCCCTCGGTCGCCGACGGGTCGAAGATCTGGGCCGGCAGGAAGCTCACCTGGGGGGCGACGTTGCGCGTGTAGGAACTCGACAGGCTCAGGCTGGGATAGAAGGAGCTCCAGGACTCCGCCAGCTGCTTGTCGGCCAGCGCGACCTCCTGCTGGGCGTCCACCACGTCCAGATTGCGGTCGAGCGCGGCGCGCGCCGCTTGGCTCAGCAGCATCGGAGCGCCCGGAGGGTCGGTGGGCGGGAGCGCCGGACGCCGGTCCTGGGCTTGCGCAGGCGCCGAGACGAGCGCCGCCAAGAGGACCCACGCGAACTTGGCCTCCAAGACCCTCATGAACGGCCCGCCTGTCTACGCCGGCGTCGACTACGAGTTCGGCTCGGGCCCGCGCCGTCCGCCCGTTCTCCTCTTGACTTCATGCTTGAATGATCGCCTCTGTCGATTTCGTGTTCGGGACGGCAATGCGGCTTCCGACGGTGCGCCCCGTTGGGAACAGGCTACGAAGCCGAGCCCGCCTGGGATTCGCCAAGCGCGCCGGACCGGGCGCCCGCCGCTCCGCTTTCCGCGCTCCAAATCTACTTGCTCTTCTGCCCGCGCCTCCGGCGGTTCCGGCGCGGCGGTCGTGCAAGGACAGCGCCGGGCGAGCTCGTCGATGCGGACGCCAATTCCTGCCATTTTGGCAGGTTCTTGGCTTCCACGCGGTCCAGGTCCTGCCATTTTGGCAGGTTCTTGGGGGGATTGGAGGGCGCGGGTCCTGCCATCGTGGCAGGTTCTTGGCGGCCTCCTGGGGCACGGTGGCCCCGAGCCGTCTCCCCCGGGGGCGGGAACGGCTCGGGGCCAAGAGCGACGGTGGCGTCGGACGCGGCGAACGGGGCGCGGCCCGCACCGGGCGACGGCTCGCTCGACCTCGTCGCGAATCTGCTTGCGCCATGGATGGTCGGTCCCGGCTTCGGAGGCTGCGGACGTGGCGGGGCCCGAGGCGCGACCCGCGGCGCAGGACGCTCGGCGCCCAACAGCTCGGCGGTGAAGTACCGCTCGCGGCCGTTCCTCCAGCGCGAGGCGCTGTTCTCCGAGACGGAGACGCGGGCCGTCGGACGCGAAGCGGCGGACCTGCGCCGCTTGACGCAGCCCCGCTTCCGACATAGACTTCATGCATCATCACCATTCGGTAACGCCGGGCGGGGTTCGTCCGGCGGGCGCCGAAGCCACATCAGTTAATCTGAAGGAGCACAGGATGCGGACCACGGGAACCGTGAAATGGTTCAACGATGCCAAGGGCTTTGGGTTCATCCAGCCGGAAGCCGGCGAACGGGACTGTTTCGTCCACTACTCCGCCATCGAGGGAGATGGCTTCAAGAGCTTGGCCAACGGAGAACAGGTCGAGTTCGACATGGTTGACGGGCCGAAGGGGCCGTCGGCCGAGAACGTGACCCGCGTCGGGGGAAGCGAGCTGGCGTAGAGACACTTTCTAGGCAAGGGATCCGCCGCCAGGAGCGGACGGGTCCAAGAAGGAAAACGGGCGGGGTCGGCGTTCTTCGGGGCGCCGGCCCCGTTTCGCATGCGGCGGGTCCCGTCGGCCGGCGCCGGCGCGCCAAGCGGACGCAAGCCCGCATCGGCGGACGTCCCGCTTGCCGGCGGAGCGACGGCGCCCGGAGTTCCCCTTGGACGGCGAGGCCCCGCATCGGCAGACGCCGCGCTCGGCGGGGACGCACCGGGCCGTCGCGCCCCGCTCATTGCCCCGCGCCCCTCGAGCTCCGCCTCCGGCGTCCCCCTCGCCGGCGAGGGCAAGCGGCCGTCGCACCCGTCCCAAGTGGAAGGCGGGGACGGGCCGCTCCTCGTCAGGGGAGCAAGGCCGCGTGCCAGCGCTCGGAAGCCGGTCCTTCCCACCGGCCCGCCCGGAGGTCGGCCATGCGGCAGATCGTGTTGTCGAACACGATCGAGGCCCCGTCGATCCGGCCCGCCCGCGCCTCTCGCCGGAAGGCCGGGCGGGAAAGGGGCGCGATCTTGCCGTCCGGGGCGCGGCGCCACACGGCCTCGTTGCCCGCCGGACGCGCTCCGGCCTGCGCCGCCAGCCGGTGGACCGCGCGCACCAGCGCGTCGACGGCGCACCCCGACGGCGGGGCGGCGCGCTCGTCCACGCCCACGAAGAGGAAGCGCCGGTAGCGGAAGGACCGCCCGGCCTCGAGCGGCGCTCCGTGCGCGGCCCATCCGCCAAGAAACGCGTCCACGCCGCGCAAGAAGTCGCGTGCGGCGGCGTCCGGCAGCTCCGGATCCAGGCCGAAGATCCAAACGCGGGCGCTGTCCGGCAGGTCCTCCAGCGCCATCCCGGGCGGCGAACCGAGGGGCGGCGCTCCCGGCGCCATGCGGGCGCCGCCGGGCACGTCCTCCAGCGGGGCTCCCGGCCGCGGACCGGGGGACGCCGGTCCGGCGCGCGCGCCGCCAGGCACGTCTCCGAGGGGCAATCCCGCCGCCCCTCCCGGCGGCTCCGTCACGCCGCGCTCTTCTCCGCGCTGTCCGGCGCCCCGCCGGCGGACGCCACGTCCCCGACGACGACGGCGGACCCCTCCGCCGGCGGCGCCTTGTCCAGAAGGACGGCCACCCACTTCAAGTCCGGCGTGTTCTCGAGCATGATCTTGACGATCATCGTCAACGGCACCGACAGCAGCGCGCCGATCGGCCCCCAGAGCCACCCCCAGAACATCAGCGAGAAGACCACGAACATCGTCGAGAGCCCCAGGCTGCGTCCCATCAGGATGGGTTCGAGCCAGTTGCCGAGCACCACGTTGACCACCAGGTAGCCCAGGCCCACGAGCAGGGCGCCCTGCACGTCGAAACCGGTCACGGCGTTGACTTCGAAGTCGAACTGCACGACGGCGAGCGCCAGCGCGGGCAGGGACGCCAAGATCGATCCGATGGTCGGCACGTAGTTCAGCACAAAGGCCACGAGCCCCAGGAGAATCGGGGAGTCCACGCCCATCGCCCAGGTCCACGACCCCAGCAGAATTCCCGTCGCCAGGCTCACCGACGTCTTGATGCCCAGGTAGCGCTGCACCTCCCGAACAATCTTCTCCAGGCGGGTCCCCGACCCGACGCCGCTCCCCGCGATGACGCGGAGCTTGCGCGGAAGGACGGCGGCCTCGCCCAGCGCGAACGCGAGGATCAAGAACACCAGCAGCGTCATCGACACGACCGAAAGCGCCCAGCGAAACGCGACTCCCGCCCACGACACCAGCACCGGAAAGTTGAAGAGACCCATGACGTCGGCGCGCAAGTCGCCGAAGAGGCCCCAGCGTCCTTCCATCTGCCCGAGGACATGGTTCAGCTGCGCCTGGAGGGCTGCGACGTAGGCGGGAATTCGGGTTTGCAGCTCGGAGAACTGCTGCACGGAGAGCACGACCAGAAGCCCGAAGACGCCGGCCACGACCACGACGGTGGCCAGAATCGCCACCGGCAGCGGGACGCGCTTGCTCGTCAGCCAGAAGACGATCGGCAGGCCGATGACCGCCAGGAACGCGGCCACGGCGAACGGCAGCAGCACGGGCTGGGTCAGCCGCAGCCCGTGGATGAGGATGACCACCACGGCCAGCGTGAAGAGGATGCGCAGGCCCGGGGCTTGGCCGAACCGGTCGAAGACCATGGCGCCGCCCCCCGCCGGGCGCTGCTCTTCCGGCGTCACGGCGCCGGCCTCGGGAGGAGACCGACTGCGCCAAGCCGGCGGGCCCGTCGCGGCGTCCGGCGGCTTCGCCCGGACCCAGGCCGGGGGCGGCCTCGCCTCAAAGCGCCTTGACCGCCGCCTCGATCTCGTCGAAGGGCGGCAACACTCCGGGGTCGTCGCTCGTCCACGCGTAGGTCACCCGCCCCTCGCCGTCCACGACGAAAGCGGACCGCTTGGCCACGCCGCGCAATCCGAAGAAGTCCTCCTGCAACACTCCGTAGGCGGCAGCGGCGTCCCTGTTGAAGTCCGACAGGACCGGAAACGGGACGCCCATGTCCTCGGCCCACTTCTGGTTCACGAACGGCGAGTCGACGCTCACGGCGAGCACGGTCGCGCCCAGTCGGCCCCAGGCGTCCCAGTTCTCGGCCACATGGCAGAGTTCCTTGGTGCACGTGCCCGAGAACGCCAGCGGCACGAAGAGAAGCACGACGGGCGATCCGCGCTGTTCCGAAAGCGTGACGCGCTCCTGGCCGAGCGCCCGCAACAGAGAAAAGTCGGGGGCCTGCGCCCCGGGGGCGATCTTGGTCATGGCTCGTCCACTCCTTCGAAGTGCGTCGGCGCACGCGGCGACGCCGCCTTGGCGAGGCATTGTCCACTGAAGATTCGCGCCGACGCCGGGCGCGCTCGGGGAACGCCGCAGGCGAGCGTTGGCCCCACGGACGCCGGCGCCGGACGCACGGGGGCTTCGGCACCGAGGCGCCGACTCGGAGAAGCCTAAACCTAACGGGGTTGCGCGGCCTGGCTTGCGCGCCCCCGCTTGCGTATATTCCATGGCGGTTGCCGGCGCGCAAGCCGTTCCCCCGGACCGCGGGGCGCGAAGCCGGCCGGGCAACGGCGCGGGCGGGAAGACGCCTATGAACAGATCGCTCCTTGCATGGTTGGCCGCCGGGACGGCGGGACTGGGCGTGGCGTCGGCGTCGCTTCACGGCGCTGGAGGGCCGCCCCGCGCCGGAGGACCGGTCGACGGCCCCGCGCAGTCGCAGGTCGGCCCGCAGGTCCGCGAGACGAGCCCGGAACCGAGACCCGAGGGCTACGGCAGGTCCGCCGGGCCGGGCACGCGCGCGAAGGACTTGGCGGCCGGTCGTCCCCCGGCTTCCCCCGACACGGTGCGCCGTCCCGCGGGGCGCGGAACAACTCGCCCGTCTGGCGCCGGTCGTCCCCCGGCTCCCGCCGACACGGTCCAGCCCCCAGCGGTGGACCCCAACGCCATCGTCGAGGAATACTGCACGCGCTGCCACAACGAGCGGCGGCGAACCGGCAATCTCGTGCTGGAGGACTTCGACGTCGCCAACGCGGCCCAGATGCGGCCCACCATCGAAAAGATGATCCGCAAGCTGCGCGCCCGGATGATGCCCCCGTCAGGCGTGCGCCGGCCCGAACCCGGCGTGGTGGCGGACATGGCGGCCGCGTTGGAGGCCGAGATGGACCGGCTCGCGGCGGAGTCGCCCGACCCGGGCCGCCGCGCGTTCCAGCGCCTCAACCGCGCCGAGTACGCGGCGGCGATTCGCGACCTGCTGGGGCTGGACGTCGACGTGGGCGCGTTTCTCCCGCTGGACACCAAGAGCGCCAACTTCGACAACATCGCCGACGTGCAGATGCCGTCGGCCACCGTCATGGAGGGCTACCTGCGCGCCGCCGGGCACATCAGCCGGCTGGCTCTGGGCGACCCGGGCACGGAGCCCGTGTCGACCATCTATCGCATCCCTCGCGTGGCGTCGCAGAAGGACCGGGCCGAAGGCGCGCCGCTGGGCACGCGCGGCGGGCTCTCGGTGGTCCACACGTTCCCGGCGGACGGCAAGTACGTCTTCCACGTGATGCCCTACGCCGCCGTCGAGGGCGAAGTCTTCGGACGCACGTTCGGGACGGAGCAGATCGAGGTCTCGATCGACGGAGCGCGCGTCGCGCTGCTGACGATCGACCGGTGGATGTCCGAATCGGAGCCGACGGGGCTCAACGTGCGGACCGACTCGATCCGCCTGACCGCCGGTCCGAAGCGGGTTTCGGTGGCGTTCCTGCGCCAATTCGAAGGCGAACTGGACGACTTGATCCGGCCGATCGACCACACGCTGGCCGACGGGCAGATCGGGATCGGCCTGGGGGTGACCACGCAACAGCACCTGCAGCGCGTCACGATCCTGGGTCCGTTCGACGTCACCGGCGTGTCCGAGACGCCGGCGCGCCGCAGGGTGTTCAGCTGCCGTCCGACGTCGCCCGCCGAAGCGCGGCCCTGCGCGCGCAAGATCGTCGGCGACTTGGCGGCTCGCGCGTACCGGCGGCCGGCGACCGAGGCGGACGTCGACGCTTTGCTCGCGTTCTACGATCAGGGCAGCGAGTCGGGCGGCTTCGAGAAGGGCGTGCGCACCGCCCTGCAGGCGATCCTGGCCAGCCCGCACTTCCTGTTCCGGATCGAGCCCGCGCCTCGAGATCCGCCTCCGGAGGGCGCCTATCCGATCGGCGGCGCCGAGCTGGCGTCCCGGCTCTCGTTCTTTCTCTGGGGCGCCCCGCCCGACGCCGAACTCGCCGCGGCCGCCGCCCGGGGCGAGCTGGCCGCCGAGCCCGGACTCGAAGCCCAGGCCCGCCGCATGATCGCCGACCCCAAGTCGCGCGCGCTGGCCACCCGGTTCGCCGCCCAGTGGTTCCGGCTGCACGACCTGGAGGAGATTCATCCCGACGCGCTGTCGTATCCCTACTTCGACCACACGCTCGCCGACGCCATGCACCACGAGACGGAAGCGTTCTTCGCGCACGTGGTCGAGGAAGACCGGCCGGTCCACGAACTGCTCACCGCCGACTACACGTTCGTCAACGAGCGCCTGGCCCGGCACTACGGCATCACCGGCGTGACCGGCCACGAATTCCGGAGGATCGCCTACCCCGCGGCCCAGCGCAGAGGCATCTTGGGGCACGGCAGCGTGCTGACGCTCACGTCGCATCCGGACCGCACGTCGCCGGTCCTTCGGGGCAAGTGGGTGCTCGAAGTCCTGCTGGGCGCGCCGCCGCCGCCCCCGCCGCCCGACATCCCCGCGTTCGAGGAAACGGCGGACGCCGAGGAAGGCCGCGTCCTCACGGTGCGCGAGCGCATGGAGGAGCACCGCGCCAACCCGCAGTGCCAGTCGTGCCACGACGTGATCGATCCGCTGGGGCTGGCCCTGGAGAACTTCGACGTGACCGGCGCTTGGCGCGCGCGCGACGGGGGCAATCCGGTGGACCCGACCGGCGTCATGTACGACGGCAGGGAGCTCGCCGGACCCCGGGACCTTCGCGACGCGCTGCTCAGCCTTTCGGAAGTCTTCTACCAGACCTTCGCCGAGAACTTGATGGCGTACGCCTTGGGCCGCAGAATCGAGTTCTACGACATGCCCACCATTCGCCGGATCACGCGCGAGGCCGCTGCGGACGACTACCGGATGTCGTCGTTCCTGCTGGGCGTCGTGCGCAGTCCGGCCTTCCGCATGGCGCGGGCCGGCACGCTGGCCGACGAGGACCTCGCCCACGGTCCAGAGTCGCCGCAGCCGGACCCCGCCAGACCACCACCACCGATCGTGCAGCACGAGAACGAGGGGACGACGCGATGAAGATCATCAGCGGCAAGCACATCTCCCGAAGGGCGATGCTCAAGGGGACCGGGGCCGCCATCGGCCTGCCCCTGCTGGACGCCATGGTTCCGGCCGGACGCCTTTGGGCCGCGACGCCCAACGCGAGGGCGGCGAACCGCACGCGCTTGGTGTGCATCGAGCAGGTCCACGGGGCCGCCGGATGCAACGACTGGGGCGCGTCGCAGAACCTGTGGTCGCCCGCCGAGGCCGGCCGCGACTTCGACCTGTCGCCGACCAGCCTGCGCTCGTTGGAGCCGTTTCGCGACTACCTGACGATCGTCAGCGACACGGACGCCCGGATGGCCGACGCCTATGCTCCCAGCGAGATCGGCGGCGACCACTTCCGCACCAGCGCGGTCTTCCTGACCCAGGCGCGTCCCAAGCAGACCGAAGGATCGGACGTCTTCGTCGGCACGTCGATGGACCAGCTGTACGTGCAGCGCTTCGGCCAGGACACGCCCATCCCCTCGCTGCAGCTCTCCATCGAGAACGTGGACCAGGCGGGCGGATGCGCCTACGGGTACGCATGCGTCTACACGGACACCATCAGCTGGGCTTCGCCGACCGAGCCGCTGCCGATGATCCGCGACCCCCGGGCCGTCTTCGAGCAGCTCTTCGGAGCGGGCGGGACGCCGGAGCAGCGGGCGGAGCGCCTCACGACCGACCGCAGCATCTTGGATTGGGTCCAAGAGGAGATGTCGTCGCTCCAGCGCACGCTGGCGCCGGCCGACGTGCGCCGGCTGGACCAGTACGCCCACAACATTCGCGAGCTCGAACAGCGCATTCAGCGGATCGAGGCCCAGAACTCGAGCGGCGAGGAGCGCCAGATTCCGGAGGCGCCCGTCGGCGTGCCGGACTCTTTCGAGGAGCACGTCAAGCTCATGTTCGACCTGCAGGTGCTGGCGTTCCAGTCGGACACGACCCGGGTCTTCTCGCTCAAGCTGGGCCGGGACGCCTCGCCCCGGGTGTACCCGGAGTCGGGCGTCGACACGCCGTTCCACGCCGCCTCTCACCACGGCGGGCGGGAAGAACGCGTGCGCGCGTTCGCCAAGATCAACGACTACCACGTGTCGATGCTCCCCTACCTGCTGAAGAAGCTGCAGGACGCCGAGGAGGGCGAAGGCAGTTTGCTGGACAAGACGATGGTGGTGTACGGGTCCGCGATGGCGGACAGCAACCTGCACAACCACGCGCGTTGCCCGCTCTTCCTGGTCGGCGGCGCCAACGGCGCGTTGGAAGGCGGACAGCACGTCCGCGCCCAGCCGGGCACGCCGATGGCCAACGTGATGCTCAGCATGTTGCACAAGCTGGGGGCCGCCGACATCGAGAGCTTCGGGAACAGCAACGGGAGCTTTGCCTTGTAGCGCGGACGGGGACGGCGGACGGCAGACGGCGGACCGCAGACGACAAACGGCGGACGGCGTCGGCTTGCGCGCCGCGCGAGACCACACGCTTCGGTGCGCAGGAGGCCCCGCCTTGGGGACGCGCACCGTTGGGACGGGGAGCCGAGAGTGACGAAAACGAAGACGACCACGGGTTGGACCAGAGCGCTGGGAATGGGACTGGCGCTGGGGCTGGCGCTTGGAGTGGGATCGGCGCCTGGAATGGGGCTGGCGGCGACGGATGCGGCGGCCACGCCGTCTTTCGATTCGCCGGTGGCCGACGCCGCGCAACGGGGGGACGCGGAGGCCGTGCGGGCGTTGCTGCGCGACGGCGCCGATCCCAACGCGGCGCAAAACGACGGCATGACTGCCCTGCATTGGGCGGCGGCCCGGGACGACGCCGCAATGGCGCAGACGCTCCTGTACGCCGGCGCGGCCGTGCACGCCGCCACGCGACTGGGCGGCTACACGCCGTTGCACTTGGCCGGCCGGGCCGGACACGCGGGCGTGGCCAAGGTCCTGCTCGTGGCCGGGGCCGACCCGAACCACTTCACCACCACGGGCGCAACCGCCATGCACTTCGCCGCCGAAGCGGACGCGGCGGAGGTGGTCGCCCTGCTGGCGGCCCATGGCGGCGACGCCGACGCGCGCGACGCCTTCGCGCAACGGACGCCGTTGATGTTCGCTGCGGCGCGCGGGGCGAACGAGGCCGCCCGAGCCCTGCTGGACGCAGGCGCCGACCCCGGCCTGACGACGCGCGTCAAGGACTACGAAGCGCTCGATCTGGCGATGCGAGAGGAGCGGACGCGCCGGGCGCGGATCCGCAAGGCCGCCGAGGACCCGGAGCCCGAAGAGGAAGCCGCGGCCCAGCGCCGCCAGCCGGCCGGCGCGCCCCAAAATGCCCGGCCCCAGGCGGCCAACGCGGCTCCATCGGCCAACCCAGCCAACCCAGCGAATCCGGCCAACCCAGCCAACCCAGCGAATCCGGCCAATCCGGCGAGCGCGGCGAATCCGGCGCGTGCGGGCAATCCGGGCAACGCGGCGAGTCCAGCCAATCCGGCCGGCCCGGCTCCGGCGGAGGCCGACTCCGCGGACCAGGCGAGCCCCCACTCGGCCGCGGACCCGAAGCCGCCCAAGTTGCCGGCGGTCAAGGCGCTGACTTCCGCCCAGCAGATCGGCACGCAGGGTGGTTTCGCGGCGCTCCACCTTGCCGCTCGCGAAGGACACCGGAGCACGGCCGCCCTCCTGGCCGACGCCGGCGCGGACGTCGACCAGCCGACCGCGGGCGACCGATCCAGTCCGTTGCTGGTGGCCGTCGTGAACGGCAACTACGACTTGGCCCGCGATCTGCTCGAGCGCGGCGCGGACCCGAACTTGGTCAGCGACGACGGGGCCGGTCCTCTCTTCGCCACGCTGAACATCGAGTGGTCGTTGCGGACGTGGTATCCGCAGCCGCAAGCCTTCCGCCAGCAGGAGACGACCTATCTGGAGCTCATGCGGCTGTTGCTGGAGGCCGGCGCCGACCCCAACCAGCGCACCTCGACGCACATCTGGTACGCCGCCTACAACGCGGGCCGCATGGGGGTGGACTTCACCGGCGCCACGCCCTTCTGGAGGGCGGCCTACGCGGTGGACGTGGCCGCGATGCAGTTGCTGGTCGAACACGGGGCGGACCCCAACCTCTGGACCCTCAACTTGCCGCCTCGCCGACGGTTCTCCGACCCCAATTTTCCCGACACGCGCCCCCAAGAGCCTCCCACGGACCCTTCCGGATTGCTGCCGGTTCCTCCCGGCGGACCTGCCGTGCATCCGTTGCATGCCGCCGCGGGCGTGGGATTCGGCACGTCCCGCGTAGCCCAGCAGCACCGGGCCGTTCCGGACGGCTGGCTGCCCGCCGTGCGCTACCTGATCGAGGAGCTGGGCGTGGACCCCAACCTGCGCGACAAGGACGGCTACAACGCGATCCACCACGCCGCCGCGCGAGGCGACAACGAGACCATCCTGTACTTGGCGTCCAAGGGCACGGACGTGCGCGCCGTCAGCCGGAGAGGCCAGACCACCGCCGACTTGGCCAACAGCCCGGAGCAACGGGCGCAGCCGCACCCGGCGACCGTCGTCTTGTTGGAGAAGCTGGGCTCCCGCAACAACCACCAGTGCCGGTCGTGCGGCGGCAGCCGGTAGCGCGTTTGCGGCCGGCAGCGAGGTTGCACCCGGTGGCGCGTTTGCGGCCGGCAGCGAGGTTGCACCCGGTGGCGCGTTTGCGGCCGGTAGCGCGGCTGCGGCCGTGGCGACTGGGCGCCGCCGGGCTCTTGGTTGCTTCGGCCCCCAGCTTGACGGCCGCTCAAGACACGGAATGGAACCGCTACACCCTGGAAGGACTGCCCGGCGTGCGCGTGGTGGCCGAGACCAGCGAGGGCTGCCAAGGCGCTGGACTGGTCGCGGAGGCCCTCCGCGAGGACGCGGAGGCCGTTCTCGAGGAGGGCGGCGTTCCGTTGCTCGGCCGCGAGGAGATGTTGGAGACCCCGGGACTGCCGGAACTTCGGGTTTCGCTGGAATGCGGCGGCGGCGTCTCGGGCATGGTCGGCTACGCCGTCTCCGTGCGGGTCCAGCAGGCCGCCCAGATGATTCGCGACACGCAGGTCACCCTCGCCGAAGCGGTGACGTGGTTCGCAACCGCCGTCGGCGTGGCCGAGGCCGGCGGCGCCGCCCGCGCGACGAGCGGCGCGCTCCGCGACAAGCTGGCCGACTTCGTGGAGGCGTTCAAGGCGGTCAACGCGGAGGACGAGGGCTAGGGCCCCAGGCCAGCTCCGCCGCCGCCCGCCGAGGCCGCGACGGCTCCCGGCGAGCGACGGGGACGCCTGTTGCCCGCTTCCCGGCGCGAGCGCGACCCGGCGGGGCTTCACGCGCCCCTCCTTTGGGACCGAGTCAGCGCCGGTAGCGGAATCCCAGTTGGATCCGGTCGTCTCTTCCCGAGGCGACGAGCGCCTGGTAGGCCAGTTGGACAGCCAACGACGGACGGACGGCGTACGCTACGCCCGTCGTCAGGTTCGCGCCCATTCCGAATGCCGACGAGAGCGTCTCTCCGACACTCGTGGTCGTGCCTCGCGCCTCGTAGCGAAGTCCGGCGCCGATGAACGGACGGAACGCCTTGCCCTCGCGAAAGTCGAAGTAGGTCGTCGCCATCACGGACAACGCCTGCACGCGCTGCTGTTGCCCGTGCACGGATCCATCGCACCACACCCCCGTTCCGCGCCGGCTTCCAGCGGCCAGGTGCGGGCATCCGTCCGCCCACCCCGACGCGAACGAGACTTCCACTTCGCCCCGAAGCGTGCTGAAGAACGAATGCTTTCCGAAGGCGAGCGAGAGGTTGCCGGCGATTTGACCGCCGAGGGCGTCCATGCGCCCCGCCCCTCCGGCGAAGCGGAAATAGTACCCGGACGAGGCCGGAGCGTCGGCCTGGACGCCGGCGGTGGACTGCCCGGAGGACGGGCTGGGAATCGCGACCAGAAGCGCCGCGGCGGCGGCAACGGCCGCGATGCGGGACAGAACTGCTGCTGCTTTCGACATGATTGGACTCCTCCTTGCGTGGCCGGGCGACGCCCGAGCCGTGAGCAGGGTCTGCGTTCTTCCTGTACGAAGGCGGACGAAAGAAGGTTCCGCAGGGGCCGGCTGGATGCGACCCCGGCCACCCTGCCCGCCCGCTCGCCGACGGTTGGGTTCGAGGCGCGGCGTCCTGCCCGCGTTCTCGCCGGCGGATCGTCTCAAGGCGCGCGTGCACGGGGCCGGTGTTGCGAAGGGCGCGGCGCGCGGTCGCGCCAGAGGGACATCGGGGCCTTCGCGGCCAAGCACGGCCCGGGCAGCAAGCCCAGGCCGCTCGTCCCGTCAGCCGCCCAGCACGTTGACCTGGCGAGTGAACTTGACGAACACCGAACGGCCCAGGGGACCGCTCAGGTCGCCGAGGCCGCGAACGTCGTTGTAGACGACGAACAGGCCCGTGCCCGCCGTGTTGAGCCACCCGAAGCGCACGTTGGCGGACCATCGGTCGGCTTGGTCCGAGTACTGGATCAGCGACTGCACGTAGACGCGGGGCGTGAAGAAGTAGCCGAGGTTGAGGCCGGCCAGCGTGGCCGTGAAGTCGCCCTCGGACAGCCGCACGTCGTTGTAGGCCAGCCGGAAGGTGGCGCTGGACCGGGCCCGGCGAATCGTGACGTTCCCGGACGAACTCCTCTTCCCGCCCGACAGGAAGCCGCCCCAGTTGAAGCGCGAGTTGAGGGACAGCGTGCGCGACTGGTCGGTGAAGAAGACGATCTGCGATTCCCAGCCGCCGTACGTGCCGCTGGGGACGACGACGCCGTCGGAAATCTCGAAGGGCTCGTAGAGTCCTTCGGTGACGTAGTTCGCGCCGGTGTGCAGCTCCATGCCGGACGGCCATTCCCAGTGCGTGTCCAGGTGCCACCGCGACGACTCGTTGAAGCCGCGCTCGACCCCTTCGCGCACGGAACGGTAGGTGTAGTAGGAAACGTGCGGCCGCACTTCGCGGAGGATGCGCGACGGCCGCCAGTACCACATCCCGAACGCTTGGTAGTAGCGGTGCCCGTCGCGGGGCAAGAAGCCGACTTCGGGGTTGAAGCGCTCGCCGATCTCGCGGACGGTGACGTTGGCCCGCCAATCGCGGCTCGCCCATCCGCCGCTGAAGTCCCACGCCATGTCCGCCCCTTCCAGGCCGGGCGTCTCGGTGCGCGCGACGAACGACGTCAGCGTCAGCTGGTCGCCCAGGCCCAGGCGTCCGTCCACGGCGTAAGTGCGGTTGTAGTCGCCGTCCAAATTGCTTGCGCGGTTGACGAAGATGCCGCCGAGCCGCGAGCGGTTGGGCAATTCCTTGGCCAGGCGCGCCACGGAGTAGTGGTTCGCGGCTTCGCCCGCCGCCGGCGCCTCGGTGCGAATGTGAAGCAGGCCGACGTTGAGCCCGGCGGCCCGTCCCGACAGGCGGCCCCCGGCCCGGATGGGCACCGGTTGGCCGTTGGAGATTCCGATGCGCCGGCTGAAGAAGAGGTCCGCGCCGCCCGCCCCGACCGTGAAGAAGCCTGCGTTTTCCAGGAAGAACGGGCGCTTCTCGGGAAAGAGCAGCGAAAAGCGCGTCAGGTTGACTTGCTGGTCGTCCACCTCGACTTGCGCGAAGTCTGTGTTGAGCGTCGCGTCCAGCGTGATTCCCTGCGTGATCTGGACTTTGGTCTCGCCCCCGAATTGGGCGTCGCGCACGAAGGAGGTCTGCGCCGGGTCTTCGTAGTCGCGGGACGTCGAGCCCAGCACGTAAGGCGTGACCGTGGCCGCCCGGCGAAACGGCGGCTCCACGCCCGCCAGCCGTCCGGCGAAGTCCAGCCGGTAGAGCCCGAACTCGCGCGGCACGGGCGACCACAGCGCTTCCTCGTTCAGCCTGCGGACGCGCCGCGAGACGTTGAAGCCCCACGTGTCCGTCGCCGAGCCGTAGCGCAACGTGCTGAACGGGATGCGAAATTCCGCGTACCACCCTTCGTCGTCGCGCGAGGCGGCGACGTTCCAGCTGCCGTCCCAGTTCTTGTTGAATCCGCCCCCGGCTCCGGCCTGGAACCGGCGCTGGGGGTTGCCGCCCCCGCCCAGGAAGAATCCGCCTCCGCCGCCCTGGGCCGCCACCTGGCCGTCGTATTCGATGCCGGTGGGCGTCGTGCCGAACACGAAGCCGTTTTGCTGGTCGTCGTAGGTGTCGAAGACCATGAGCACGGCGTCCGTGTCGGTGAGTTCGTAGTCGCGGATCGCTTCGCCGGGCACGATGGCGTCCGCCCGCGAATCGTAGGCCCAGACCGCCACGTACAAGGCGTCGTCGTCGAAGAGGATGCGCAGCTCCGTGGGCTCGGACGCCGGCTGGCCGTCGGCGGGCTCGCGCTGCACGAAGTCGGCGAGCGGCGGGGCGGCCTGCCACGCTGATTCCGACGGCACGCCGTCGACGACCGGGGGCGTGGCCGTGCGGACGGCGACGGCGGCGGCGCGCGTCTCGGAAACGGCGCTCTCGTCGCCGTTGGAGGTCTGCGCGGCCTGCCCGGCCGTCTGGGCGGAGACGCCCGTCATGTCCGTCGCGGGCGTCGCGGCCAGAGCGGCCAGCACGGCCAAGATCCCCGAGAGAGAGCGCCGGAGCGCCGATTGCCGAGCGGGCGGCCAATGACGCTTTGGGGCCAGCGCGGCCAATGACCCCGCGAGCGCGCGCCGGAGCGCCGTCTCTCGAATCCAAGGAACCGGGCGTCGGAGCGCCGTCTCCCGAATCCAAGGAACCGGGCGTCGGAGAAGGGGGCGTCCCGCCGTGTCGTCCATCGAATGCATGGCTGGCCTATGTGGGAGGGCGGCGGGCGGCCCCTCGGCGGTCCGGTGCGGCGGCGCCCTCCGCCTCCGGGCGTCGTCGCGTCGCGGGAACGATCCGGTCCTGCACGGCCCGCCAGCTGGACAGCGGGGGCTGCTCGTGGAGCGTCCATCCGTTGAAGACGGACACCAAGTCGAGCCCCGGCACGACGTGGAGAAACTGGCCGCCGTAGCCGTTCGCCGCAAAGACGACCGTCTCGCCGTCTTCGTGGACGGGCGCCCACCAATGATATCCGTATCCGCTGTCGGGCCGCCCGTTGGCCGGGGCGACGTCCGGGACGACGGGCGACGTGGAGGCGCGCACCCATGCCTCCGACACGATCTGCCGGCCATTCCAGCGCCCGCCCCGCAGCATCAGGTAGCCGACGCGAGCCAAGTCGTGCGCCGACAGGTAGAGCCCGCCCTCCGTGTCCGCTTCGCCGTCCGGGGTGATCTTCCAGTAGCGCTCGTCGATGCCGATCGGCCGGAACAGCCGTTCGTCGGCCCAGGCGTCCATCCGCAGGCCCGTCGCCTCGCGGACGATCTTGCCCAGCAGGACGCTGACGCCGTCGTTGTAGTCGAAGCGGACGCCGGGCTCCGTGGCCATGGGCCGGGCCGTCGCGTAGGCGATCCAGGCGTCGCTCGCCTCCAGCTCGACGGTGGGGTGGGCGGGATCGTCGTAGGTCTGGCCCGGCGCCGCCCAAGACATGCCGCTTCTCATGGTGAGGAAGTCCTCGAGCGTCGCCGCGCGGCGGCGCGGGTCGGCCGCGTCCGGCGCGAAGGCCGCCAGGTACGGCCAGGCCGGCGCGTCCACGCCCGGCAGGAGGCCTGCGTCCACGGCGATGCCGAAGGCCACGGAAACCACGCTCTTGGTGACGGACTGAAGCGTGTGCAGGTCCGTGTCGCGATAGAAGGGATGCCAGGCCGGGTGGTCGTAGTTGTACGGGTGTTCGGCCGTGTCGCCCTGGGCCGCCAGGAGTTCGGCGTAGCGCGCTCCGTGATCCCAGCTGCGGTCCACGATCGCCTTGCCGTGGCGAATCAGCAGGAAGTGGTCGATCAGGCCGTAGCGGCCGGCTTCGATGTCGGCCAGCAGGGAGTCCACGGCGGCGGGGTCCACGCCCTCGGCCTCCGGCGTCGAGACCGGCCATTCCGCGCCGGGCCACACGTCCGAGCCGGCCGGCCGCATGTCCGGGCCGGCGGGCGGCGCTTGAGCGGACGCGCGGGCCGGCGCGACGAGGCTGGCGGCCGCCAGAACAGCAACGACAGCCAGGAGGCCGGCCTGGGCCCGCCGACAGTCCGTCGTCATGCGCGCCGTTCCAGCAACCCGCGGCAGGAGACTTGCGACGAGAGGGTCCGAGACGGGCAAGTCCGGGTGGTCAACAAGCCGGAAGCGGCGCGTCTAGTCGCCGTGCGCATGGTCTCGCCTGCCTTGGTGGAAGACGACATGAAGCAGAGCGCCCGCGACGAAGGCTTGGTAGAGCTGCAAGTCGACGCGTTCGTGCGCCGCCCGAAGAATCTCCGGCCCGGCAGCATAGCCCGCCAGCGTGGCCCCGCACAAGATCAAGACGGCCAAGGTCACCGCGAGCCGGCCGTGACGAGGCCGAAGCAGCCACCAAAGCACCTTCTCGGTCTTCCCGGCCGTCAAGATCGCCGGCGCCCGGCGACAGGACCGGTCCGCTTCGCCCTGCGGCCCCGGCGCGGACGAACCGCCAGCCGCGCCGCCTCGAGTTCCGAGTCGCGCGCCGGACGCCATCGTCCCGGTCCGAGCGTCCCAAGCCGGAAGGGGCCGAACCGAACGCGGCAGAGCCGCTCCGCTGGGCGTCCGGCCGCCTTGAGGAGGCGTCGAATCTCGCGCTTGCGCCCCTCGGCCAGGACCAGTCTGACGCCCCACTCCCCGTTGTCCAGCCGCGCTCGGCGCACGCGCTTGGGACGCGCGAATCCATCCTCCAGCTCCGCTCCCTTCTTGAGCGCACGGATCCGCTCGGCCGTGACGTCCCCCTTCACGGCGGCCACGTACTCGCGCTCGACGCCGGTCGCGGGATGCGCCAGCGCCGCGGCCAAGTCGCCCTCGTTGGTCATCAGGAGCAGGCCCGAAGTGTCGCGGTCCAGGCGCCCGACGTAGCGCAGGCCCGACGCCCACGGGGGCAGCACGTCGTAGACGGTCTCGCCTCCATGCGGGTCGCGCCGGGTGCAGAGGACGCCCACCGGCTTGTGGAACACGACCCACCGCCTCGACGCGGGCTGGACCTCCTCGCCGTCCACCGACACCACGTCCACGCCGGGCACGACGCGCGCGCCCAACCGCGTCAGGCGTTCTCCGTTGACGGCCACCCTGCCCTGCAAGAGCATCGCCTCGGCTTGCCGACGGGACGCGGCGCCGGCCTGAGACAGGTACTTCTGCACCCGGACGGGAGCGCCGGGCCTCATCGGGTCGTCTTCGGTGGATCCGGCAGAGGGGCTTCGCCGACGGCGCGAACGTCGGGAGGATCGGGCGGCGGCTCCGGCGGCGGCGGTTCCGGCCGGACGGCCTCGGAAATGTCTTCTCCGTCGCCGGCTTCCCCCGTCTCAAGCGCGTCGACGCCGGGTTGCACCAGGACGGCTTCGACGGCGTCGGCGGGAGGGAGACGCTCGGCGGTCTCGGCGTCGCCGTCGGGCGGACCGGGGCTGTCCCAGGCCGGCGCTTCGGCCGCGGCCGGGTCGCGAAGGACGACGGGCAGCTCCTCCGGCCTGGGCAGGGCGTCCAGCGAGTCGAAGCCGAAGTGCTCCAAGAAGCGCGGCGACGTGCCGTACAGGACCGGCCTGCCGACGCCGTCGCCCCGCCCCACGACGTGCACCAAGTCGCGCGCGAGCAGCGTGCGGATCACCCCCGACGAGTTGACGCCGCGCACGTTCTCGACGCCGACCCGGCTGATCGGTTGGCGGTAGGCGACGATCGCCAGGGCCTCCAAGGCCGGGCCGGACAGGCGGGCAGGCTTGGCGACCGCGTCCATCCGCTCCAGGTAGGGGGCGAACTCGGAGCGCGTCAGCAGCTGCACGCCGCCGGCCACTTCGCGCAGCTCGAAGGCGCGGCCCGACTCCGCGTAGTGGGTCCTCAGCTCGGCCAACGCCGCCTCCACGCGATCTTCGTCCAACCCCTCGTCGGCGCGGGCGATCTCGTCCGACGACAGGGGGGCGTCGCTGGCGAAGAGGACGGCCTCGACGACGCTGGCGTCGTTCACGTCACCCGCTCGGGCAATCCCGGACCTGTCCGGCGGCCAAGTCGGACGGCCTCGACGGCGCCGGCGTCGTTCACGTCACCCGCTCCCGCCCGCAGGGGCCGCGACGGCGGCCGCACCGCCCGCCGGGTCGCCTTGCGCGAACAACGGGGCGGCCGAATCCTCCGACGAGGACCCTTCGCCTTCCCCGCCGACGTCCGAGAGCGCGTCCAGTCCTCTCTGGTCGATCTGCTGCCCCGGATACATCCAGAGCGGCGAGAACGGCCGTCTCTGGCGAAGCGACACGATCTGCCGCTTGCCCAGCTCCAGCCCGGCCAGCAAGGTCATGACCCCGTGGGCGCGCCGCTTCCAGGGCGCCACCAAGTTGCGAAACTCGATGCGCCGGACGCGCCGGAGCGTCTCCACGATGAGCTTCGCCTTGGCGCGCATGGCCACGGGCCTTCGCCGAATCCGGTGCGCCGCGTCCTGTTCGTCCGGGGGCTCGACGCCCAGCGCGGCGGCGAAGACGTCGTCCCAATCGACGTCGATCGGCAAGTCGGCCGGCCGGAGCTTCGGGCGGGCGGGCACGTAGCCCTTCGAGAAGCGTCGGCGGCGGTCGTCCTCGGCGGCGCGAAAGCGCTGGGCGATCTCGCGCACCTGCTCGTGCTCCAAGAGGCGGCGCACCAGCTCGGCGCGCGGATCCTCGTCGTCTTCGTCGTCCGGCGACCGGGGCAAGAGCAACTTGGCCTTGATGCGCACAAGGGTGGCCGCCATCTCGAGGAACTCGCCCGCTTCGTCGATCCTCCGGGCCACCACGCTCTCGACGGCCTTCAGGAACTGCTGCGCAATCGGCGCGATGGGGATGTCGAAGATGTCGACGTCCTGGGTGCGGATCAGGTGCAGCAGCAGATCGAGGGGACCTTGAAAGTGGTCCGTCTCGACCATGAGGAGTCCGTCGCCGGCGGCGTCTCCTTCCAGCCTGGGCAGGGCGATCCTCGACGTCGTCATGCGAGCCCTGTCCGAATCACCCAGTCGAAGACGAAGAGAACCGGCGCGAAGATCGCCGAGAACGCGCCCGGCGCCAGCGCCACCACGAGCAGGAGGCCAAGCGTGCCGTACCCGCCGAGGCGAAGATAGGGGGCCTGCAAGGACCGCGGGAGCAGATGGCGGAGCACGCGGGATCCGTCGAGGGGCGGAACGGGGATCAAGTTGAACCAAGCCAGGGTCAAGTTGATCAGAATGCCGTAGAGCAGCAAGGACGACAAGCCCGCGCTCGCCAGCAGGCCCGAGCCGAGACCCGAGCCGAGGGGCGCCGCGTCCAGAAGCGGCCACGCGACGATCCACGCGACCGAGGCCAGCGCGGCCAAGCCCAGGTTCGCCGCGATCCCGGCCAGCGAAACGCGAACGTCGCCGGCGCGGGGGCTGCGGAAGTTCTCCGGGCGGACCGGGACGGGCTTGGCCCAGCCCAGGAGGAAGTCGCCGGGAAGCACGTACAGGACCAGCGGAACCAGGAGGGACCCGACGACGTCCAAGTGCGCAAGCGGATTCAGGGTGATGCGGCCCAGATCGCGCGCCGTGGGGTCGCCCTCGCGCCAAGCCTGCCAAGCGTGGGCAACCTCGTGGACCACGACCGAGAACAGGAGGACCAGGACGGCCAGGAGAAAGTCCATTGCGTTGCAATATACGCGAACGGCTCGCGCGCACGCCCAGCCGTTGCCGCACATGCTCGGCCAGCAGCGTCGGCCCGAAGCCCGCGTAGACCGGCTCCGCCGCCGGCGCCGGCACCTGCTCGCGGACCTGCGGCGATGAGCTCGGTTCGACCGACGGCCCCGCAGTCCGTGGACCGCCGCGCCGTTGACGTCCGGCGGCGCTGCTTCTATCCTTCTTCCGTCGAAGTTGGCCGCGACGGCTTGGCTGGGCTCCCTGCCCCACGCCGTCGCGGGGCTTGGCGGAACGCAAGAGCGGAGAGACATGCCGAACATCAAGAGCGCGAAGAAGCGCATGGAGCTCAGTCGGCGGGCGCGCGGCCGGAACCGGATCACGCGTTCGCGCATTCGGACGATCCTGCGGCGGGTGCGGGAAGCGGACTCGCCGGAGCAAGCCGAGGCGTTGCGGCGCGACGCGGTGGCGCTCGTGGACCGGGCGGCAAACCGGCGCGTGCTGCATCCCAACCGGGCCGCGCGCATCAAGTCGCAGCTCGACCGGTGGGTGCGCGCGCTTTCCTGACGCGAGCCCGCCAAGGCCGGGTCTCGCGCGCCGGCCTTCCTGCGCGTTCCTTCGAGGCGGTCAGCCTCCCGGCTAGCGAGTCCACCGCGGCGCCACGCCGCCAAAGGCTCTAGGCCGGCGCCCGCCTCAGATCCCAGACCGTTTCGCCCTCCACGAGCGTTCTCACGACCCGGCCGACCAGGTCGGCGCCGACGAACGGCGTGTTGCGGCTGTTCGACACGAACGCGTCCGGATCGACGGTCCATGCGTGCGCGGGGTCGATCAGCGCGATGTCCGCGGGAGCGCCCCGAACCAGCGCGCCGCCGCCGAGTCCCAGCAGCGCGGACGGCCCGGCGGACATGCGTTCGATCAGCGCGGACAAGCTGAGCACGCCTTCCAGCACCAGCTTCGCATGCAGCACGGCGAAGGTCGTCTCCAGGCCCACGGCCCCGAA
This sequence comes from Longimicrobiales bacterium, assembly GCA_965242735.1. Classification (GTDB taxonomy): domain Bacteria; phylum Gemmatimonadota; class Gemmatimonadetes; order Longimicrobiales; family Gaopeijiaceae. The sequence continues at coordinate 1,773,869 of OZ251497.1, forward strand.
GGGCGCGTCGTCGAAGGCCTGCTCCTTCTCGTCGTAGTGGCGGGGCGCGTGGTCGGTGGCCACGCAGTCGATCACGCCTTGCGCCAGCGCTAGCTGCAGAGCCTCCACGTCGCGGCGAGGCCGGAGCGGCGGGTCGACCTTGCAGTCGGTCCCGTAGCCTTCGAGGCGGCCATGGTCGAGGAGCAGATGATGCGGGGTGGCCTCGGCGGTCACCTGCGCGCCGCGCTCCTTGGCCCGGCGAACGATTTCGCAGGACGCGGCCGTGGAAACGCACTGGACGTGCAGGCGGCCGCCCGTGGCTTCGGCCAGCGCAACGTCGCGGGCGACCGCGACCTCTTCGGCGACGGCCGGCTTGCCGCGCAGTCCCAAACGCGTCGAGACCACGCCCTCGTGCATGACCCCGCCTTCGGCCAGCCACGGGTCCTCGCAGCGCGCCAGGACGGGCACGCCGAAGGACTGTGCGTATTCCAGCGCGCGCCTCATGAGCAGCGTGGAACGCACGGTCTTGCCGTCGGCCAGCGCCACCGCGCCCGCCGCCACGACCTCGCCGAATTCCGTCAGCTGTTCTCCCTCGCGCCCGACGGACAGAGCCGCCGCAGGCAGCACGCGCGCTCCGGCCGCCCGGCGGCCTGCGGCGACGGCGAACCCCACGGCCGCGGGATCGTCCACGGGCGGAGCGGTGCTCGGCATGGCGCACACCGCCGAGCATCCCCCGGCGGCGGCGGCCCGGGCCCCCGACGCGATCGTTTCCCGGCGCTCCCCGCCCGGCTCGCACAAATGCACCTGCGGGTCCACGAAGCCGGGCGCCACGACCAAGCCGGTCGCGTCGAGCACCCGGTCCCCGTTTTGCGCCCGCCCCTCGGCCCGCGGCCCAGCCGCCGGTTCGCCTTGGGCGGCGCCCTCTTCCGCGCGCCCCGAGGTCGGCCCCTCGCCACAGCGCTCGTCCGCTCGCTCCGGGGTCCGTCCCCCGCCCCAGCGCCCGTCCGCGCCGTCCGGAGCCAGCCCCTCGCCCACATCCCCAATCCGTCCGTCTTCGATCAACACGTCAGCGAGACCGTCCATGCCCTGGGCGGGGTCCACCACGCGCCCGCCCCGAATCCACAGGCGTCCGCTCACGAAGACTCCGCGGCCGCCTTCGATTCCGCGGCCGAAGGCGCGCCCCCGGCCAGCAGGTACAGCACCGCCATGCGCACCGCGATGCCGTTGGTCACTTGGCGCAAGATCACCGCGTGAGGTCCGTCGGCCACCGCCGAATCGATCTCGACGCCCCGGTTCATGGGGCCCGGGTGCAGGATCAGCAGGGGCTTGGGCGCCCGCGCCAGCCGTTCCTGGGTGACGCCGAAGACCCGGTTGTACTCGCGCAGCGACGGGACGAATCCGCCGCGCATCCGCTCCAGCTGCAGGCGAAGCACGTTGAGCGCGTCGGCCCACTCGACGGCCTCTTCCACGCTGCCCAGCAGGCGGGCGCCCAGGTCCTCGATGCTGGCCGGAACCAGCGTTCGGGGTCCGCAGACGGCGACCTGCGCGCCCATCTTCGTCAGTCCGAAGATGTTGGAGCGCGCCACGCGCGAGTGCAGGACGTCGCCGAGAATGCAGACCTTGAGGCCCTCCAGGTCGCCGAAGTGGTCGCGCAGCGTGAGCATGTCGAGCAGGGCCTGCGTCGGATGCTCGTGCGCGCCATCGCCGGCGTTGATCACGTTCGACGGGATGCGTTGGGCGAGGAAGGCCGCCGCGCCCGCGCTCCAGTGGCGGAGCACGACCATGTCGATCTGCATGGCCTCGAGGTTGCGCGCGGTGTCGACGAGGGTCTCGCCCTTGGTGACCGACGAGTCGGACGGCGCCACGTGCACCGTGTCCGCCGCCAGACGCTTCTCGGCAAAGTCGAAGGACAGGCGCGTCCGCGTGGACGGCTCAAAGAACAAGTTGACGATGGTCTTGCCGCGCAGCACGGGCACCTTCTTGATGCGGCGCCTCGACACCTCCTTGAACGGCCCGGCGGTGTCGAGAATCAAGGCGATCTGCGTCGCGGAGAGCGGCTCGAGGCCGGTGAGGTCCTTCCCCAGGGCCACGGCCGGGGCGCTCATGCCGCGTCGCGCGCCACAAGCACGACGGGGAGACGGCGGCCCGTCTCGATCCATTGCGCGGCCGGGGCGCTCATGCCGCGTCGCGCGCCACAAGCACGACAGGGAGACGGCGGCCCGTCTCGATCCACGGCGCGGCCGGGGCGCTCACGCCGCGTCGCGGGCCGAGAGCACGACCCCCAGGTCGCCGTCCACTTCCGGCACCCGCACGTCGATCCGCCGGCCGGCCGCCACGTGGAAGGCACGCCCGACCACGTCGGCCTGCACCGGGAGTTCGCGGCCGCCGCGATCCACCAGCACGCACAGAAGAATGCGCGCCGGACGGCCCAGGTCCGTCAGCTCCTTCATGGCGGCGCACACGGTGCGGCCCGTGTAGAGGACGTCGTCGACCAGCACGACGGTCTTGGCGTCGACCCCGCCCGGCGGGATTCGCGTCTCTCGCACTTCGGGCCGCGGGCCGATCTGCATGAGATCGTCGCGGTAGAAGGTGATGTCCAGCGTGCCGGCCGGGACGGGTCCGCAACCCTCGGCGGCCATGGCGCGGCCGACTCGGTCGGCGAGGTGGACGCCTCGCCGCTGAATGCCCATGAGCACGAGGCCTGCCGCGCCGTCCAGCGCGCGGAGCGACTCTGCGGCCATGCGGGCGACGGCGCGCCTGACTTCGCCGGCGTCCATGAGCACGGCCGGAAGAGCGGAGGTCACTGTGGCAGTTGCGCGGGATGGCGGGGGGCAATGTTTGCGGGCGGCCCTCCGAGACGGGACCTCGGACGGCCCGGTCGGCGCCCTTCCCGTCGCGGACGCCGGGAGCGGTCGGGATCGGCCGCGAGCCGACGGCCAGGAATCCGGCGCGGATCAAGGCCGAGGAAATGCCCGGCGCGTCCAGCTCGACGGCGTGGGAGGAAGGTAATTGCGCAAACGGCGCCGAACCAGCATCATCAAGCCGAACCAAGCATCGTCACAGGTCTAGGGCGACACCGACAGGGCACCGCAACTCCACCAGGCCCTTCCGCAATGCAACAACGCTCCTCCGCCTCCGGGAAGACGACGGTCGGCCGCGCCCGCAGGGCCGTCGCATGGCCGATCGCGGCGCTGGCCGCCGTGTTCCCGTTCGGCCGCCGCACCGTGGCGGGTCCCGGCGTCGTCGCATGGCCGGTCCCGGCGCTGGCCGCCGCGTTCCGGTTCGGCCGCCGCACGGTTGCGCCCCTCGGCGTCGTCGCGTGGCCGATCGCGGCGCTGGCTGCCGTGTTCCCGTTCGGCCGCCGCACCGTGGCGGGTCCCGGCGTCGTCGCATGGCCGGTCCCGGCGCTGGCCGCCGCGCTGCTCGGTGGCGCCCCGGCCCTGTCCGCCGCCCAGTTGGTGACGGACGGCCCCAAGGTCGTCCTGGGGTCCGTACCGTTCACGCTCGCCGTGGACGCCTTGGAGGGCGCGGACAGCGTCCAGGTGCTCGACGCCGGGGGCGTGTTGCTCGCCGAAGAAGCCGTCGGCGCGGACGGGACGGCCGAGGTCCGCGGCATCGTCGTGGAATCGCGCCGCGCGCTACCGCTGGAAGTGCGGGCGGGCGGCGGCGGCGAGGCGTTCGACAGGCCCTTCGCTCCCGGCTGGTTCTCGTTGCTGCCGCCGCTCTTGGCGATCCTGCTGGCACTCGTGTTCCGAGAGGTGATCAGCGCCTTGCTCGCCGGCATCTGGCTGGGCGCGCTGGCGGTGGCGGGCTACGACCCGTTGCAGGCGACCTGGCGCCTCGTGGACGAGTACGTGATTCAGGCCCTCGCCGACACCGACAGCGGCCATGCGCACATCGTCGTGTTCAGCCTGCTCTTGGGGGGCATGGTCGGCATCATCGGCAAGAACGGCGGCACGGCCGGCATCGTGCGCGCCGTGGCGCCCTTGGCCCGAAGCCGCCGGCGCGGCAAGGTGGCGACGGCCTTGGCCGGTCTCGCGATCTTCTTCGACGACTACGCGAACACGATGGTCGTGGGCAACACCATGCGGCCCATCACGGACAAGCTCCGCGTGTCGCGCGAGAAGCTTGCCTATCTCGTGGACTCGACGGCCGCTCCGGTGGCGGCGCTCGTCCCCGTCTCCACATGGGTCGGATACGAGATCTCGCTCATCGACGGCGGCCTGGGCGCCGCCGCCGCCAATGCCACGGGAGCCGACGCGGCGTTCCTGCGCGAGTTGAGTCCCTTCGCGGTGTTTCTCGACACGATCCCCTATCTGTTCTACCCGATCCTGGCCATGGGGCTCGTCTTTCTCACCTCGCTGACCAACCGGGACTTCGGTCCCATGGCGCGCGCCGAGCTCCGCGCCGCGGAAGGCGGCGGCCTGCACCGCGCCGGCGCAACCCCGGCCACCGAGGCCTCGGGCAGCTTCCTGGCGCCCAAGGAAGGCGTGTCCCATCGCTGGTGGAACGCGGGCCTTCCCGTTCTGGCCGTGGTGCTGGTCGTCTTGGGCGGCCTCTATGCGACCGGCAGCGAGGCGGCGGGGCCGAACGCGTCGCTGCGAGAGATCTTCGGGGAGGCCGATCCGTTCCGGACCTTGCTGTGGGGATCGCTGTCGGGCTGCGCCGTGGCCGCCGCGCTCTCGATCGGGCAGCGAACGCTGAGCCTGTCGGAATGCGTGGATGCATGGACCGGCGGCGTGAAGGCGATGATGGTGGCCATGGTCATCCTGACGCTGGCGTGGGCCCTGGGGTCGGCGGCCCAGGACGTCGGAACGGCCGCCTACCTGGCGCAGATCATTCAAGGCAACTTGCCGCTCTTCCTGTTGCCCGCGGCCGTGTTCGTGACCTCGGGGGCGATGGCGTTCGCCACGGGCACGTCGTGGACAACCATGTCGATCATGATCCCGCTGGTCGTGCCGCTCGCGGTGGCCCTGGCCGGCGGCACGGGATTCGCGGACGGCTCCCAGTACGGACTCCTTCTGGGCACGGTCAGCGCGGTGCTGGCGGGGGCGATCTGGGGCGACCACTGCTCGCCGATCTCCGACACGACCGTCCTGTCTTCGACGGCCGCGGCGTGCGACCATATGGACCACGTGCGCACCCAGATGCCCTATGCGATGGTGGCGGGCGGGGCCGCCTTGCTTCTCGGAAGCCTCGGCACGGCCCTGGGGCTGTCTCCGTGGCTGGCCCTGGCCGGCGGGCTGGCCGTCCTGGCGCTCTTCCTGCGATTGTTCGGCGTTGCCGTGCCGGAGCGCTCGGCGGCCGGCGGCAGCTAGCTGGGCCGACCGTCGCCGACCGTCGGGCCGTCGCCCGCAAAGCCGAGGACTTCCGCGGCCGCCGCGGCCTCGCGGGCCCGGCCCAGCTACTGGCCGCCGTCAAGCTCCCGGCCGCGCCGGCTTCGAAAGAAGGTCCGCAACAGGGCGCCGGACTCCTCGGCGAGCACGCCGCCGCGCACCTCGGCGCAATGATTCAACCGGTCGTCGCAAAGGAGGTTCTCCAAGCTGCCGGCCATTCCGCCCTTGGGGTCTGTGGCGGCGAAGACCACACGGTCCAAGCGAGCCAGCACGATCGCGCCGGCGCACTGGGTGCACGGCTCCAACGTCGTGTAGAGGGTGCAGCCGTTCAACCGCCAGTCGCCACGCCGGCGGGCTGCCGAACGAATGGCCACGAGCTCGGCGTGGGCCGTCGGATCCGTCCACTCGACGGTTCGGTTGTGGGACTCGGCGACAAGGCGGCCGTTGCACACGACGACGGCGCCCACTGGCACTTCGCCCCGCGCTTCGCCGGCTCGCGCCATCTCCAGCGCTCGCGTCATCCAAGCGCGATCGACGGCTGAAGACAAGGACCGGACCGGCGCTAGGCTAGTGCGGGGCGGCTCCGGCTCCGGCGGAAAGCGGACGCATGCGCCGGATCAAAGCCGAAACGCGCCCAACGAGCACCAGGGCGCTCGGCTCTTCCACGAGCGTCGCCGGGCCTTCGTCGGCCACGGGATGCAGCGACACGCGGGCGCCGCGCCTTTCCAGGCGATAGTAGTTCGGGACGCCGCCGACGCTGGCCACGATCAGCTGTCCGTTGGCCAGTTCCTCCATGAGGACGGGCTCGACGACGAGTTGATCGCCTTCTTCGATTCCGAGCGGGCCCAGCCGGGCATGAGCGCGCACGACGAACGCTCCCCTGCCCTCCACGAGCTGGCGGTCCAGCGACAGGTGAGCGCCGGCGTGCTCCCGGCTCGCGCGCGTCGCCTCGGCCAAGCTTCCGAAGCACGGCAGGGACGCCGTCGCCGCCTGCAGATCGACGCCGAGGAGGCGGATGCCTCTCGATCTCGAAGGGTCCCGCTCGAGAAAGCCCTTGTCGGCCAAGGCCTGAAGGTGTTCCGACACCGTCTTCGTGCTCTTGATGCCGAACTCGCGGCCGATCTCGCGGATGGAAGGCTGGTACGTGCGCGTTCGCAAGTACCGGATCATGTAGTCGAGAATGCCGCGCTCGATCTCCGTGAGGATCGAGGTGACCTTGGGGCCGACGGCCACGAGGGGAGAGGCGCCCGGTCCTGGTCCATTGCTCATGCGTTGGGGGCGGCGGATCGAGGGGGCGAGAGGGGGCGCGGACAGTCCGACCGAGGCGGCGGACGAGGAGGACGAAGGCGGCAAGGTACAAACCTTCGCGGCGACATGCAAACGGCGGTCGCCGCACGGGGCTCGCTGGCGGCGAGGCGGCACGCCCGCTCGCAGGCCGACGGCGATGGCAGACGACAGGGCGCGCCCGGCGAGGCGCGTCGCGCGCTTCAGGCGGCCGGCGCGGGTCCCTGCGATGCCTCTTCGGCCGAGCCGACGGCCTCCAACGCGAAGTCGATCCGCTCCAGCGACGACGGGCGCCCCACCAGCAGCAGCACGTCGAAGATTCCTGGGCTGGCGCCCGATCCCGTGAGCGCCACGCGCAGCGGCCGGAACACCTTGCCGGCCCCGACGCCCATCCGTTCGGCCAACGCGCGCAACGCGTCCTCCAGCGCGGACGCCTCCCACTCCGCGCTTGCCAGGACCTCCCGCGCGCCAGAGAGGACGCGCGCCGCCGCTTCGGGCTCGCGTCCCCAGGCTTGGCGAGCCGCCTTGGGCTCGAAGTCCTTCACGGGGCCCACGTAGGGCCGCGCCGCCACGGCCATCTCTCGCAAGGAGCTGCTTCTCGGCGCGAGCAGTTCCGCCAGCCGACTCAGCGGCCCCGAACCGGTGCCCGGTCCCAGAACCGGCGATTCCGGGGCCAGCGCGCCCGGCGGCGGCAACCCGCTGGGCGTGGACCATCCGCCGGGCGGACCTCCGGCGCCCGCCGGGCAAGGCGCGGCCCGTCCAGGCGGCGGACTCGTCTCCGCGGCCTGCCGCTCGCTCTTGATCTCCGCTTCCAGCGCCGACGCCAAGTGCTCCGCCAGCTTCTCCGGCGCCAGATCCGTCATGTACCTGCGGTTCAGCCACCGCAACTTGTCCACGTCGAAGACGGCGCCCTTCTTGAGCACCCGGTCCAGTCCGAAGGCCGAGACCAGGGCCTGCTTCGACAGCGCTTCCTCGTCCGTGCCCGGCGACCATCCCAGCAACGCCAAGAAATTGACGAGAGCGTCGGCCAGGATGCCCTCGCGCCGGTATGCCTGGACCGACTGCGCTCCGTGGCGCTTCGAGAGCCGGCGGCCGTCCGGTCCCAGGATGAGCGGCAGATGCGCGAACTGCGGCACGGGCTCGCCCGCGGCGCGGCAAAGCATGATCTGCTTGGGCGTGTTCGAGATGTGGTCGCTGCCCCGCACCACGTGCGAGATGCGCATGGCCGCGTCGTCCGACACGACCGCCAAGTTGTAGGTCGGCGTGCCGTCGCTCCGCAGGACGACGAAGTCCTCGATCTCTCGATTGTCGAAGCGCACGGCGCCGTGAACGAGATCGTCCCAAGCGGTCTCGCCGTCGGGCACGCGAAAGCGCACCGCGAAGGGCCGCCCCTCCTCCGCCAAGCGGCCGGCGTCCTCCGGACTCCAGCGATCCGCGAGGCGCCTGGCCAGCCGCGTGACGGCGCCGGCGCCCGCGCTCACCGCCGCCTCGCGTTCGCGCGCGTATTCCTCGGGCGGCGTGAAGTCGCGGTACGCCAGTCCCTCGCTCAGCAGCCGCTGCGCCAGCGCGCGGTGCAGCTCGACGCCCGCGGCCTGAAACACCGGCTCCTCGTCCCACTCCATGCCAAGCCACGCCAGCGCATCCAAGATGGCGTCGACATGCTCGGGCAGGCTGCGTTCGCGGTCCGTGTCCTCGATGCGGAGCAGGAAGGCGCCTTCGGAGCGCCGCGCCAAGAGCCAATTGAAGAGCGCCGTTCGCGCGCCGCCCACGTGGAGCGCGCCGGTCGGCGACGGCGCGAAGCGAACCCTCACGCGGCGGCGCGGGCGCGACGGCGTTCGAACAGGTAGTAGAGGCTCGGCGTGGCGGTGAGCACCAGCAAGGTCGAAGACAGGAGACCGCCGATGAGCGTGTAGGCCAGCGCGTTCCACACGTTGGAGTTCGCGGCTTCGCTGAAGAGGACCAGGGGCAGCATGCCCGTGATCGTCGTCGTGGCCGTCATCAGGATCGGGCGCACGCGCTCGACGGTGCCTTCCACGACCGCGTCGCGGAGGTCGAGATTTCGGTCGACTCTGATTCGGTTCACGTGATGCACCAATAGGATCGCGTTGTTGACGACGATGCCGCCCATCATGATCACGCCGATGCTCGCTTCGCGAGTGAAGGTCGTGTCGAGGAACAGGAACAGGCCGAACACGCCGATCAAGGCCATCGGCACGGTGAGCAGGACGCAGAGCGGCAGCAGAAAGGACTCGAACAGCGCCGCGGTCACCATGTACACGAGCGCGATGGACACGATCAGCACCAGCCGCATCTGGTTCTTCTCTTCCGACGTGAAGCCGTAGCTGTCCGATCGCTTGACTTCGTAGCCGGGCGGCACCTCGGTCGCGTCGACGATCGCCTGGGTGGTCAAGTCGCCGAACTTGTACGATCCGCGAAACTCGTAGCCCACCGTGCGTTCGTACTGCTGGTTTTCGCGGCGAATCTGCGCCAGCACCTCTCGCGACTCCACGTCCACCAGATCGCCCAGGCGCACGGGCACGCCGTCGGCGTTGAGAACCAGCGTCTCCACCAGCTCGTGCACGTCGGTGTCGTGGCTGCCCTCCAACTTGACCGCGTAGTCGACTTCGTCGCCCCCCAGCTTCAGCGTGCTCGCGCCGGCGTTTCCCCTCACGGCCGCCATCACTTGGCGCGACAGCCCGTCGATGGGCATGTTTTGGAAGGCGGCCAGGTCCCGCCGCACGCTTACCCCGAATTCCGATATCCGTTCTCGCTGGCGCCAGCCGCCTTGCGCGTTCGTGTTGACGTCGCGAACGCGCGGCAGGGTCGCAAGCCGCCTGCCCATGTCTTCGGCGATGTCGCGCACCTTCTCGTAGTTGTATCCGAGAATCTGCACCCGGAACTGGGGAGCGCCTCCGCCTCCGCCGTAGAACGACGGACCGAATCCGGTCACCCGCACCTGCGCCCCGGTGAACCCGAGCGAAAACGCATAGAGCTGGTCCTTGATCATGACGGGCACGTTGGTGTGCTCGAGCTCTTCATGAAACCTGACGGTCGTGCTGCTGCTCGTGCCGTCGACCCGCGAGACGAAGTTTCGGACCTCGGGCATCAGCGCCAAGCGGTCCTCGAAATAGCCCGTCAGCTCGTCCACCCGCTCCAAGTCGGACCCTCGAGGCAAGGTGATGGAGATCTGGACGTACGTTTGCTGTCCTCCCCACCTGCCGCCCCAGTTGACGCCCCTGGTGACGTTCTTGTCGAAGAGGTAGCCCGTCCCGGCCAGCAACAGCGCGCCAATGGCCACCACCACCCACGGCCAGCGGAGGCTGCGCGTCACCAGGGCATGATAGAAGCGCTCGTAGACGGGCGGTCGCGAACGCTCCGGCGCCGGCGCTCCAAGCCCCCCGTCCGCTCGTCGCGGCAACAGCCTTCGGGCCAGCGCGGGAATCAAGCTGAACGCCACCGCCAACGACGCCATCAGCGTCATCGCCACCACGGCGGCCATCGGCAAGTAGTAGATGCGCAGCTCGTCCTGCATGTAGACGAAGGGGGCAAACACGATCAGTGTCGTGGCCGTGGCCGCCAAGACGGGAAGGACGACGTGCGACGCGCCTTCCCGAACGGCGTCCTCGGCGGAGCGTCCCCGTTGCCAACGCCGGTAGATGTTCTCCAGGACCACGATGGAGTTGTCCACGATCAGCCCGAAGCCCATGGCCAAGCCCATCAGCGTGAAGATGTTGAGCGACAGGCCCAGCCAGTAGATCAGATTCAGCGCGATCAGCACCGAAAACGCGATCGTCGCGAAGACGACCAGCGACGAGCGCAACGAGCGCAGGAACAGCAGAAGCACGCAGAGGATGACGGCCACGGAGGCCAGCGCGCGAGTGCGCAAGTCGGTGAGCTGCCTGCGAATCTGCTCGCTCTCGTCGGAATTGAGCAGCAACCGCGTGTTGGACGGGAAGCCGTCCTCCAGCTGGGCGATTCGTTCCTTGACGGCGTCGGCCACGCGGACGGTGTTGGCGCCGATTTCCTTTCTGAGCTCCAGACCCACCGCCGACCGGCCGTCGACGCGGTAGTGGTCTCGCGGTTCCTCGTGCGTGTCGTGCACGGCGGCGACGTCGGACACGCGCACCAAGCGTTCTTCGGAGGTCGTGAGTATCGCGCTTCGAATGTCCTGGGCGGACGCGGCTCGGTTCTGGATCGTGACCGTCCATTCGTTGTCTCCGGATCGCACAGAGCCCGCTTCCTGCACCAAGTCGAGGTCCTTCAGCTTCTGCGCCACGGCGTAGGGATTCAGATTGAACGCAGCCATCAAGCGCTTGTCCAGCATGACTTCGAGCAGACGGTCTTGGCCGCCCTCCACTTCGACGAGGGCCACGCCCTCGATGCGCTGCAGCTCGGGAACGACCTGGTCCTCCAGGTAGTGCTTCAAGAATTCCAGCGTGCGCGCGCCGGTGAACGTGTACCGGAGGAACGGCACCTGCTGTCTGGCAACCTCGAGCGGCACGTACGGGCGCACGTCGATCCGGGTCAAGCCGGGGGGCAGCTCGTTTTCTTCGAGCGCGGACATTCGCTCGGACAGGTCGAGGCGCGCGAAGTCCATGTCCGTGTCGCGGGCAAAGTAGACCGAGACGGAGGCAAAGCCCTCGCTGGACGTCGACACGACCCTCTCGGTGCCCGGAACAAGCTGAATCGCGGCCTCGATCGGCGAGGTGACGAAGGCCTCCATGGTCTCCGGCGACGTGCCGGGCCACGTCGCGCTCACCGTGAGGCGCGGCAGGCGCGTGTCGGGAAAAAGCTCGATCGGAATGTTCCGAAACGCCGCGACGCCAAGCAACGCCACGGAGAAGTAGCCCATGGCGACCGCCACCGGCCGGCGAAGGCTGGCCCGGATCATCGGGCGGACTGCGTTGCGGCGGCCAAGTCGGCGGCCGCCCGGCGCTTGCGCGCCGAAGGCAGGAGGGCGCGGACGTCTTCCAGCAGCGAGTACGTGACCGGCACCACGATCAGCGTCAGTCCCGTGGCGACGATCAGGCCGCCGATCACCGACACCGCCATCGGAGCGCGAAGGTCGGCGCCGCGTCCGATCCCCAGCGCCATCGGCAGCAGCCCCAGCACGGTGGTGACCGTCGTCATCACGATGGGCCGGAGCCGAACTTCGCCGGCGCGCAATATGGCCTCGCGCAGCGCGGCGCCTCGGGCGCGGGCCTGATTGATGAAGTCCACCTTCACGATGGCGTCGTTGACGACGATGCCGACCAGAATGACGATGCCGATGAGGCTCATCGTGTTCAACCCCTCCCCCGCCAAACCGAGCGCCAAGACGGCGCCGACCAACGCCAGCGGGACCGCCGTCAAGATGGTGAAGGGATGCACGAAGGACTCGAACTGCGCGGCGAGGATCATGTAGACGAGCAGCAGCGCGAGCCCGAAGGCGAAGGCCAAGTCCCGGAAGGACCTGCGCATTTCCTCGTTCTCGCCGCCCACTTCGACGCGCACGCCCGCCGGCGTCCGAAGCTCCGCCAGCGCGCCCTCGACCGCGGCGATGGCGCCGCCGAGTCCCCCGGAGGCCACGTCGGCGAACACCGTGACCACGCGGCCCTGCTCCTCGCGCCGAATCTCCGCTGGGCCCAGCGTCTCCTCGACGTTCACGAGCTCGCGCATGGGCACGCCGTCCACCCGAAGCAGGTCCAAGGTCTCGGCGCTGTACCGCAACGAGTCGGGCAGCCGCACGACCACCGGGATCTTGCGGTCGAAGTCGACGAACTCGGTCGCCGTGGCACCGCGCATGGACGTGGAGATGACCTCGGCCACCAAACGCGGCTCTCGGCTGTAGCGCGCCGCCTTCTCCCGGTCGATGCTCACCTGGTATTGCGGTTGGCCGCGTTCGGAGTCGATCCGGACGTTGCGGATTTCCGGCACCCCGCGGGCCAGCCGGCGCTCGACTTCTTCGGCGAAGGCGTACGAGGTCTCGATGTCCTGCGAGAGCAAGCGGACGGCGATGTCCGCCTCGCTGCCGCCCATCAGCTGTCCCAGCGCCGTGGCTTGGCCGGTCTCGAACGAAAGCGCGCCTTCGGGAAATCCCGCCGTCTGCGCGCGGACGCGCTCAAGCACGCGCTCCGTCCTGGCGTCGTCGGTCAAGCGGACCTGGAGGACGGCCGTGTTGACTCCCGCCGCTTCCTCTTGCTGCCCGGCCGTCTGGACATCGCGCCCGATGCGGCTGAAGACCGCGCCGACGCCGGGGTCGTCGAGCAACGCGCGCTCCAGCTGGGCCACCGACTCGGCCGTGGCCTCCAGGGACGTGCCCTCGGGCAGGTCCACGCGCACGGAAAAGGCGCCCTGGTCCACGTTCGGCAACAGATCGGTCTCGAGCGTCGAGGCCAGCAAGAGGACGCCGGCCAGCGCGGAGCCGGCGATCCCCAGCACCAGGCCCCGGCGGTCGAGCGCGCGGTCGAGCAGGCGGTGGTACCACGCCGCAAAGGCCGCGAAGAAGCGATCGAAGGCGTCGAACAACGGCGAGAACGCGGCGCCGAGGACCTGCCGGGCCAGTCCCGTCCAGAACGAGAAGAGCTGGCGTCCGACCGAGAACACGAGCGCGATGGTCCTGAACGGCAAGCGCAGCAGCCATGCGACCGCGCGGCCCGCACGGCGCCAGAAGCCCGACGGGCGCTCCGAGGGCGTCGCGGCGGGCAGCGCCGCGGCCGGCTGCGGACCCCGCAGGTTGCCCGCCATCGTCGGGAGCAGCGTGAGCGCGACCAGCAGGCTGGCCAGCAGAGAGAACGCGACCGCCAGCGACAGCGCGCCGAAGAGCTCGCCCGCCACTCCTTCCACGTAGATGATCGGACCGAAGACCGAGATGGTGGTCAGCGTCGAGGCGGTGATGGCCCCCTGCACTTCCTCGGCGCCCTTGGCGGCGGCCTCGCGCAGCGGCAGGCCGGCTTGGCGGTGCCGGAAGATGTTCTCCAGCACGATGATGGAGTTGTCCACCAGCATGCCGACTCCCAGCGCCAGTCCGCCCAGACTCATGATGTTCAAGGACACGCCGAACGCGTCCATCAGAGCGAACGTGACGATCACCGACACGGGGATGGCCAGCGACACCGTCATCGGATAGCGCGGGTCGCGCAGGAAGAAGAACAGCACCGCGAACGCCAGCAGCCCTCCCAGCACCAGGGCTTGCACGACGTTGCTGATGGCGTCCGATATGAAGGACGCCTGGTTGGAGGCGACCTCGACCGTGAACTCCGGATACTGCTCGGCCAGCAGGTCCAGCGTGGCCAGGACGTCTTCCGACACCGCCACCGTGTTGGCGTTCGGCTCCTTGTAGACCAGAATGCCCACGGCCTCGAATCCGTCGTAGCGCGCGATGGCCTCTCGCTCGGCGAATCCGTCCACGACGGTCGCCACGTCCGACAGACGGACCAAGTGGTACGGCGTCGGCGTCGACTGGGCTCCCGCGGGCGGCGTGCCGGACGAAGAAGCGCCCGGGGGCCCTTGGCCCGCCCCCGCCCCGCGGCGGCCTCCGCGGCGAGCCACCACGACGTCGGGTATCTCGCCGACCGACTGGAACTCGCCCAGCGTGCGCAACGGGTAGCGATAGCGGCCCCGCAGCACCGAGCCGCCGGGCGAAGAGTAGTTGGCCTGCTCCAAGCCGTTGTCGACGTCTTGGTACGAGACGCTGTAGGTCTCCATGAGCGTGGGATCGAGCTCGACGTGGATCTCGCGGTCCAGCCCGCCCGTCACGCTCGCCTGCGCCACGCCGTCCAGCTGCTCCAGCCGCCGCCGGAAGATGGTCTCGGCGATCTCCTTGTTGCGAAGCAGGTCGTCGCGTTCGCTCGCCGCCGATCCGTCGCGGCTCGTCCGCGCGATGGAAATCGTCATGATCGGCTCGGCCTGCGGGTCGACGCGCAGGATGTTGGGCCGGGCCGAGGACTCCGGCAGCAGGTAGCGAATGTTGTCCATCCGCTCGCGCAAGTTGAGCGTCGCGAAGTCCATGTCGGTGCCCCACGTGAAGCGGAGCGTCACCAAGCTCACGCCTTCCTGGGAGACCGACGTCACCTTCTCGACGCCGGGAACGGCGGCCGCCTGCGCTTCGATGGGCTCCGTGACGAGCCGCTCGACCTCCGCAGGCGCCACGTCGGGGTAGGCCGTGTGCACGACGAGCCGGGGGAACGTCACGTCGGGGAGGAGATCGATGGGCAGGCGCGCGAAGGAGATGACGCCCATCAGGACGCCCGCCAGCACGAGCATGGCGACCGCGACCGGCCGCCACACGCACGTTCTCGAGACGGACACCCGTCAGCCCTCGGACAAGCCCGGCGCCGAACCGGCTAGGCCGGTTCCCCCGAACATTCCGGCAGCTTCGTGCAAGTTCACCAGCACGGCCGCGAAGGCGTAACTGCGGTCCACCGCGTCGCGAAGCGCGGACGCCTGCTCGCGCACCGCCGTCCGTAGCTCCTCGACCGACTTGACCGCCAGCTCGTACTCCTCGCGCACCATGACCAGGCGCTGTTCCGCGATCTCGAGGGTGCGCCCCTGCTCGGACGCCGCGCGCCACGCGGCCTCCAAGTCCGCGAACTGGGTGCGGATCTGACGCTCGACGTCCAGCTCGTTCTCGCGAATCGACTCGGCGGCGTTGCGAAGGGCGACGTCCGCCTGCGCAATGGCGTACGAGGTCTGGAACTGGCTGAACACAGGCACCTGCACGCTGAGCGTCAGTCCGCCCGACATGTCCTTGGGGCTCATGTCGAACAGCGCCGCGCCCTCGCGCGCGTACGAACTCCGCCGGATGCTCCCGCCCACCGAGATGCTGGGCCACCGGCGGGCCTTGCTCGTCTTCAAGGCGGCTTGATTGGCCGAGAACTCGGCCTGCGCCTGGAGAATGCGCGGACTGGCGTCCAGCGCGCGCGCCAGGAGGTCGCCGAGGTCGATCTCTTCGTTGGGGTCGAAGATGCGCGGCGCCGTGCCGTCCACGTCGATCCGGCCCAGCGAGGGGTCGCCGAGGTTCGCCCGCAGCGCGAAGAGCGCCTTGTCGTAGCTGGTGCGGGCCGTGTTGACGGCGGTTCTCTGGCGCTCCAAGTCCAGTTCCGCGGCGAGCAAGTCCGAGCGCCCGATCATGGCCAGCTCGAAGCGTCTCGACGTCAAGTCGCGATCTTGGGCGCGGTCCGCCAGCAACCGCTCTTCGAGAGCCAGCCTGGCCTTCTGCCGCTGGGCCACGAGGAAGTGGCGCCGGGTCTCGGCCTGTATGCTGTTGAGCTGGACGTCGCCGGCGCGGCGCGTCGCCTCCGCCTCGGAGCGCGCCTGGCCCAACGCGTGAAAGCGGCGCCCGCCCTCCAGGACGTTCAAGTTGAGCGAGGCCCCTTGGCTTGCGCTGGAGCTGGTGATCGTCCGGGTGACTTCGCGCTCGATCGGATTGTCGAAGTTGTCGAAGGCCGTGGACCGACGGCTGAAGCTCTGTCCCGTCGAATAGTTGACGTCGAAGCTGGGCAGGAAGGCGCCCCAGGCCTGTCGCGCCTGTGGGCCGGCCAGCTCGACGCGGTTGAGCGCTTGGCGGTAGCTCGGATTGTGTTCCGCGGCCCGGTCCAGCGCGTCTTGCAGGGTGAGCACGGTCACGGCGTCCTGGCGGGACGCCGCCGATTCCTGAGCGAACGCCGGCGCAGCCGCAACGACGAGCGCGGCCAAGCAGGCCCCGGCGCACCGGGCCGGGCCGGAGGCGACGCGGGCGGCGCTCATCGGGTCGGCACTCCGCCTGCGCCCGCCAAGTCGTCCACGAGCCGGACGGCCGCATCGTGGGGCAGGTAGTAGTGGCCGTCCACCAGGACGATTTCGCCGGGCTCGACCCAGCCGTCCTCGGGGCCGTCGCGAACCAGCTCGTAGTGATCCCTGTTCTGCAAGCCGATGTTGACGTAGCGCCACTTGGCGCGGCCGTCTTCGAAGACGAAGAGCATCGTGCGGCGGCGCTTCTCGAGGACCGCCTGGCGCGGCACGAAGAGCCGGTCCGGATAGTTCTGCGCCTGCAACGTGCCCTGGGCGTACATGCCCGGCTTGATGCGGCCGGCGGGATTGGGCAGGTAGACCGTGACCCGGCCCGTGCCCGTCTCGCTGTTGATCAACGGGTTGATGGTCGCGATGGCGCCCACCAGCGTCGTGTCCGGCAAGGCGGAGAAGACCATCGAGGCGCTGCGTCCCTCGGCGAGGTGCGGGATCTGGGTGCCCAGCACCTGGAACTGGACCTTGATCGGATCGAGGCCCACGACCGTCAGCACGTCCCCGCCCTGCTCGACGTACTGGCCCGTCACGACCTTGAGGTCGGCGATGCGCCCGGCGAAGGGAGCGCGAATCGTCGTCCGCTCCAGGTTCAGCACCGCCCGCCGATGGTCGGCCTCGGCCTGCTCCAGGCCGGTCACGGAACGCGCCAAGCGCGTCCGCTCCGCGCGGGTTTCCTCGGTGAGCTCCTCGTCCATGAGGGTGCGGGCGAGAAAGTCGACTTCGGCCTTCCGCATCGCCGCGGCCTTGGCCAGGACGTCCAGGGCGTACTCCGTCGTGTCGATCTGAATCAGCGCGCCGCCGCCGCCCACCCTTCGGTTTTCTTCGACGTGCACGGCGGTGACGACGCCGGCGGTCCGCGCCTTGAGCGTCGACTGGCGCATCGCCTCGGACACGCCGCGGGCGTCGAAGGACACCCAGAACGTGCCCTGCACGGCGGCGGCCCCCACGACGGGCTGCGGCACTTCGGTCGCGAACTGCTCCTGGACGGAACGCAAGACCTCCTCGTTCTCGACGGGATCGTCGTTCTGGGCGCCTTCGTCCTCGCCCTGCACGGGCCTGATCTGCCAATAGGCGACCGCGGCGACGGCCAGCGCCGCCGTCACGCCGAGAAGCGCCTTGTTGGAGAGTGTCATCTGATCGCCTCCGCGGATGTTTGGGGGGACGGAAGGACGGGCTCCCCTGGCCCTCCGCCCCGTTGGACTCCTCTCCCGGCGCCGGCGGTTGCCCGCGAAGACGCCTTGGGCAGGTGTGCTGACTATAGAGTACGCCGGCGCATGTCGAAAGGTTGCCGGGCGTTCTCATGTCGCGTTGGGACGCGCGCCGGGTCCGGCTTGCGGCGCTGCCGTGCTTGCGCGCGCTCGGATCGCCGGCGGGCGCCGCGGCCCGGCTTCGGCGACGGGGCCAGCCCTGCGACGGCCTCGGTCACGGACCGGGCGTCGCGGGCGAGCGGCCGGGCGCGGCGACGGGGCCTAGGCCGCCCCGTACCGGCGCGCGACGTAGTCGTCCAGGATGTCCTTGAATTCCTCGACGATGCGCTCGCCCTTGAGCGTGCAGGCGTGCGCGCCGTCCACGTAGACGGGGGCCTTGGGCTCCTCGAACGTGCCGGGCAGCGAGATGCCCAGGTCGGCATGCCGAGACTCGCCCGGTCCGTTCACGACGCAGCCCATCACGGCCACCTTGAGCTCTTCCACGCCGGGCGCGCTGCGCCTCCACTCGGGCATGCGGGCGCGGACGTGCGTCTGAATGTCTTCCGTCATTTCCTGGAAGAACGTGCTGGTCGTGCGTCCGCATCCAGGACAGGACGTGACCTGCGGCTCGAAGCTGCGAATCTCCAGCGACTGCAGGATCTGCTGGGCGACGCGCACCTCCTCCGCGCGGTCTCCGCCGGGCCGGGGAGTGAGCGAGACCCGGATGGTGTCGCCGATGCCGTCGAGCAGGAGGGGCGCGAGGGCGGCGGCGGTGGCGACCACGCCCTTGGCGCCCATGCCGGCCTCGGTCAGGCCCAGGTGCAGGGGATGCTCGGTCAGCGGCGCGAGACGGCGGTACACGGCGATGAGGTCGCGCACGCCCGACACCTTGGCGCTGAGCACGATGCGGTCGGGCGCCAGGCCCGTGTCCACGGCGAGGGCGGCCGAGCGAACCGCGCTCTCGACCATGGCGTCGAGGACGATCTCGCCGGCGTCCTTGGGAGCGTCGAGCTTGGCGTTGGCGTCCATGAGCTCGGTGAGCAGGCGCTGGTCGAGCGAGCCCCAGTTGACGCCGATGCGCACGGCCTTGCCGTTGTCCTTCGCGATGCGGACGATCGTCTGGAAATTCTCGTCGCGGCGGCGGGTCCCCACGTTGCCGGGATTGATGCGGTACTTGGCCAGCAGGCGGGCCGCTTCCGGGCGCTCGCGGAGGAGGAGGTGGCCGTTGTAGTGGAAGTCGCCGACGATGGGGACGCGGCAGCCCAGATCGTCCAGGCGGCGGAAGAGCTCGGGCACGGCGGCGGCGGCCTTCTTGTGGTTGACCGTGACGCGCACGATCTCGCTGCCGGCCTGGGCGAGGGCGTGCACCTGCTCCGCCGTGGCCGCCGGATCGGCCGTGTCCGTGTTGGTCATGGACTGGACGACGACGGGGGCGCCGCCGCCCATCTGGACGCCGCCGACGTCGGCGCGGAGAGTGCGGGAAGGGGTCAACGGCGTGCCTTGGGGGCGGGTGGGTCGGCGGCGATCTGCGCTGGCGCGGACTGAGCGCGGCAGGAGTTCAACGGCGTGCCTTGGGAGCGGGTGGATCGTTGCCGGCGGCTCTCTCAGCGCACTGCTGGCGGCAAGCGAGGTCTGAGCGCGTTCACAACCAAGTGGCGAGATCGCGCCGGGGCCGTTTCGGCCGCCTGCCGCCGCTGCGCCCCGGCGGTGGGGCCGCCGATCGGCACGGAGGGGGTGGGATTCGAACCCACGTGCCCGGAGGCGCCGGTTTTCAAGACCGGTGCATTCAGCCGCTCTGCCACCCCTCCTGTTCCCTGCGACGAAAGATGGCCGCAAGGCGGCCGCGCTTCAACCCGACGGGCCGCCGCGCTTCAGCCCAGCGGCGGGCCGTCGCGCATGCCGAGGCGCCGGTGGCGGCCGCTCGGCGCGGAAGCCGGAGGTCGGCGCTCTCCGCCGCTCGCCGGTCACGGGATGAAGGAAATGGACTTCGTGCGCCCCTTGGTGCAGACCATCGCTTGGCGTTGAATCGGCTCGCCGAACGGTCCCTGGTCTTCGACGGTCTGGACTTCGCAACGCTCCTTGAACCGGCCGAGAATCCAGTCTCGGGCGGGAGGCGTGGCGAACAGGGCAGCCACGGCCACGGCGAGTCCCAGCCACTCCATCGCGGCGCGGCGTCGCATGAATGCTCGGATCAACGGGCCATGTCTCCTTGCGGACCCGGCGGACGCTGCCGGGCTTGAACGCGAGTTCGCCTGAACGCTCGGATCAACGGGCCGTCCCTCCTGTCGATGGAAGCCACGCCAAGAAGCTAATGGCGGAAGAGCCGCTGGCCCGTGAAGACCATGGCGATGCCGTGCTCGTCGGCCGCGTCCACGACCTCCTGATCGCGGACGGAGCCGCCCGGCTGCACGACGGCGCCCACGCCCGCTTCGGCGGCCTCGTCCAAGCCGTCGCGAAACGGCAGGAAGGCGTCGGAGGCCATGCAGGCGCCCGCCAAGCGGTCCTCCTCGCCGGTCTCCCTGGCCTTTCGGACGGCCAAGCGCGCCGCGTCGACGCGGCTGGCGAGACCGCCGCCGACGCCGACGGTCGTCCCGCCGCGCGCCAAGACGACCGCGTTGGACTTGACGCCGGCCACGACCGCCCAGGCGAAGGCCAAGTCGTCCGCTTCGGCCTCGCTGGGCTTCCTGCGGGTGACCACTCGCCAAGCGCGGGATCCGCTCGCCGAGCCGGAGCCTGCCGAGTCCCGAGCCGCAGGGCCGCCCCCGCCTGCGCCCGCGCCCAGGTAGAACGGCAGCGGCGCGGCCGACTGCACGAGCGCGCCGCCGTAAACGGAACGCCGCTCCTCGCCCTCGGGATGCTCGGCCGCCCGCGCCAGGAACCGGGCGGCCGCCCGCGCCGCGCCGCCGGCCTCTCGCCACCAAGCCGCGTCGGCCGGCTCGGACGAATGCGGCCCCTGCCCCGCCGCTTCGCCGGCGCCCGGGAAGGCCAGCAGCCTAAGGCTCTTCTTGTGCGCCAGCGCCTCCAGGGCCGCGGGCGAGTACGACGGAGCCACCACGCACTCCACGAACATCGACGCGAGCTCGGCGGCCGTGGCCGCGTCCACGGGCCGGTTCGCCGCCACCACGGAGCCGAACGCGGAGACGGTATCCGTCCGGCGCGCCCGCGCGAACGCCTGGGCCAGCGTCTCGGCGGCGGCCAGGCCGCAGGGGCTGGTGTGCTTGACGACAGCGACTGCCGGCCTGGGGCAGAACGCGAACGGCGCCAGGGCGCGCAGCGCGCCGTCGAGATCGAGGAAGTTGTTGTAGGACAGCGCCTTGCCCTGCAATTGCTGGAGCGCCGCCAAGCCCGCGGGGTCGCCGTCTCCCTGGGGAAGGAACGAGGCCGTCTGTCCGGGGTTCTCGCCGTAGCGCAGTGGACGAGGGGCGCCCGTCTGCGCGGCCCAGGGCGGCGCGGGCTCGGCGGCGTTCGGGGCGCGAGGAGACGAGCGGTCCGGCGCCGGGGCGGCTTCTAGAGCCCGCGCGGCGCATGCGCGGCCCTCCGCTACGGCCCAATGGCGCGCGCTGGACTGGTTCTCGGCGGCGCCGACATGTGAACCGCGCAGCGCGGCGGCCAGGTCCGAATCGTCGTGCGCGCCGGAACGGCTTCCATCGGCGGGCGGCGCAGGTGGCGCGGGCGGCGCGGCGGCCAAGTCCGAATCGTCGCGGGCTCGGCGGCCAGCCAGGAAATCGGCGGCGGCGCGGTCGTAGGCGGACGAGAGCGCGAACGCCTTGGCGGCCAAGCGGCGGCGGAGGGCGCAGGGAGTCTCGGCGCTGGGAACGGCCGACACGGTCTCGCCGGCCAGGGCGGCGGCCACGGCCTCGTAGTCCGACGGGTCGGTCACGATCCAGACGTGGCGGTGGTTCTTCGCCGCCGCGCGCAGCATGGCGGGACCGCCGACGTCCAAGTTGTCCATGGCGGCCTCGATCGGCACGCGCGGGTCGGCGACGGTCTCGCGAAACGGGTACAGGTTGACGGCGACGAGATCGATTGGGGCGTAGCCGCGGGCCTTCAGGGCGGCCATGTCGGCCGGCACGTCTCGGCGGGCGAGGACGCCGGCGTGGATCGCCGGGTGCAGCGTCTTGACGCGGCCCTCCATCATCTCCGGGTGCCCGGTCGCGGTCTCGACCTCGACGGCGGCGACGCCGGCCTCGGCGAGGAGCCGCGCCGTGCCGCCGGTGGACAGCACTTGCCAGCCCAGCCCGGTCAAGCGCTTCGCGAATTCCGCGACGCCGGCCTTGTCCGACACGCTCACCAAGGCGCGCCGGCGCGTCATGCGGACGCTTGGCCGGCCGGCCCTCCGAAGGCGGCGCGAACGGCCCGGCGAAGCTCGCCCGTCTCCCGACGATCCGGGCCGGGCCAGCGAAACGTCGGCGGCGCCCCGCGATCGAGGCTGCGGGCCAGGGCCGCCACGGCCTCGGGATAGAGGACATGCTCGACGGCCAGCACGCGGGCCGCGAGCGACTCGGGCGTGTCGTCCGGCATCACGGGGACGGGCCACTGGGCCATGATCCTGCCCTCGTCGTACCGCTCGTTCACGTGGTGGACCGTGGCGCCGGACACGGCCGCGCCCGACGCCAGCACGGCCTCGTGTATCCGGCGGCCGTGCATTCCCCGGCCCCCGAACGCGGGGAGCAACGAAGGATGGACGTTGAGGATGCGTCCGCGATAGGCCGCGCAGACGGCGGCAGGCACCAGTCTCAAGAAGCCGGCCAGCAGGACCCCGTCGACGCGGCGCTCGTCGAGCAGGCCGAGCAGCTCGTCCGCCACGCCGGGGTCCATGCCGATCCGATGAACGGGCCGCCCCGCCGCGCGGGCGCGGCTTTCCGCGGCGCAGGGCCGGTCGGAGAACAGGACGGCGACGCGCCAGGGCGCGTCGGCCTTCTCCGCGTCCAGCAACGCTTGGAAGTTCGTGCCCGAACCGGACGCGAACACGGCGAACCGCGCGCTCACGCCAAGGCGTCCGCCGGGCCGAGCGGCGCCAGGAACGGATTGTGCGTCCGCTCGCGCGCCACCGTGGTGTCGGGGCCGTGGCCGGGATGGAGCGTCGTCTCGGACGGCAACGTCAGGACCTCGGAGCGAATCGAACTCATGAGCGTGGCGTAGTCGCCGCCGGGCAAGTCGGTGCGGCCGATCGACCCCGAGAAGACGACGTCGCCCACGAAGGCCAGCGACGCGGACTCGCACGCGAACAGAACGTGGCCGGGGGAGTGGCCCGGGGCGAAGGCGACGCGGAGCCGGGAGCCGCCGAACGCCAGCGCCGTGCCGGGTTGCAGGTCCGCGTCCGGAGACGGCGCCGGGGCGGACAGCTGCCCCAACGACCATTCGTAGATCGGACGCTCGGCGGGATGCAGATGAACCGGGGCTCCGGTGGCCCGCTTCGCCTGGGCTAGTCCCTCGACGTGGTCCACGTGAGCGTGGGTGAGCAGGATCGCCGCGACGTCCAGCCGGCGCGACCGAGCCGCGGCGAGCGCTTCCCCAGTCGCCGCCCCCGGATCGACGAGCACGCCCGTGCGCCCGTCTTCGCACGCCGCCAGAAAGGTGTTCTGCTGGTACGCGCCGCCCGCAAACGCGAAGACCCTCACGGCCCGGTCGCGACCGAGCCGTCAGACGGTGAAGGAGCTCCCGCAACCACAGCCGCCGGACGCCTGCGGATTCTTGAAGGAGAAGCCGGAGCCCATCATGGAGGTCACGTAGTCGATCTCCAGTCCCTCCAGGTACTGCGCGCTGAAGGGATCGACGAAGACCCGGATGCCGCTCGCCTCGAACACCTCGTCGTCCTCTTCGGGCGCCCCGTCGATGTCCACGCCGTACTGGAAGCCCGAACAGCCTCCCGGCAGGACTGAGACGCGCAAGCCCGGCGCCCCTCCCGTTCCGTGCTCCGCCAGGAAGCCCCGCACCTTCTCTGCCGCGGTTGGCGTGAGGGTCAGCTGCATGGCCGCCTGCGTTCCTGTGCTCGATTGGGCCGGCCGGTCGACGGACGGACGCCCGCGACTGCGGCCTGCCGACCGCGAGTCCGAGAAACCTATCGCGGTTGCGTCACGGGGTCAACAGTCGGCGGCGCCGTGCAAAGGTCCAACCGCCCCATTGCCGGCCAAGAGGCCGACAAGTCGCCCGGTTCGAGTCCGAAGCGCTGCTCCAGGCGGCCGGGTCGGGCGCGCGCCAGCGGCGGCGACCATCGTTAGGCAACGCCGTCCCTCCCGGCTTCCAGGCGGCCGACCAGGGCGGACGCGGCGAGCAGGTCGTCCACGACGCACGTGGCCGTCGGGACACGGCCCTCCACCTCGCGGCCGTAGCCGGTGCGCACCAGGATGCCCGTGCCTCCGGTCTCGACGGCCGGCAGCACGTCGCAGACCTTGTCGCCGACGTAGTAGGAGCGGATCAGGTCGAGGTCCAGGCGGGCCGCGGCGGCCCGGTGCATGGCCGTGCTGGGCTTCCGGCAGGTCGTTTCGGCGGGGCGTCCGGGAGCGTCCGGACAATAGCGCGTGGCGTCCACGACAATGCCTTCGGCCGCCAGCTGCCGGTCCACTTCGGCGGCCACGCGCCGGTAGTCCGACAAGGTGTAGAGGCCCCGGCCGATGCCCGACTGGTTGGTGACGACGACCAGCGCCAAGCCCACGTCCCTCATGCGCCGGAGGCCCTCGGCCGCGCCGGGCAGC
Source organism: Longimicrobiales bacterium (assembly GCA_965242735.1). Classification (GTDB taxonomy): domain Bacteria; phylum Gemmatimonadota; class Gemmatimonadetes; order Longimicrobiales; family Gaopeijiaceae. The sequence continues at coordinate 1,798,112 of OZ251497.1, forward strand.
AAGACCACCTTGGCGGGATCGGCCAGGTAGTGGCGCTCCTCGATGATCGTTCCGTCCCTGTCCACGAAGACGGCGGCTCGCGATCCGGGGGAGTCCTGGGCTACCAAGCGGCCTCCTCGCCCGACGCTCTGCAACCCTGAAAGCGCGATTCGGTTGCGGCGTCCGCGGCAGGAACGGAGCGCTCCGCGCATTCCTTCCCGTCCGTGCGTTCCTCCCGGTCGGCGCGACCTCCGCCGTCCGGGCCGCCTCCGCTCAGCCCCGCCAACGCCGACGCCACCACGGCGTCCTCCTCGGGAGCGACGGTGCGCAAGTCCACGAGGAGGCAGCCCCGGCGGCCGCGCGCGACGACGGGCGGATCGTGAGCGCGCAGCCTGGCGAGGTGTTCGTCCAGGCGGCCGCCGGCCTCGAGGCTCAGCAGGGGCGTGGGCAACCGCACGCCCGGGCACGCGCCGCCGCCGACGACCGATTCGCCCGCCACGACGCTCGCGCTGGCCGCGAAGGCGTCCCCGGCGGCGGCCACGCGCTCCAAGAGTTCGTCGACCCGGCGGCGCAGGACGGCCTCGGGGGTCGCCAGCATTCGCAGGACCGGGACTTCCCGCAACGCGCGCTCGGGGTCCCTGTAGAGCGCGAGGGTCGCCTCCAGTCCCGCCAGGGCCGCCTTGTCGCACCGCAGGGCGCGGCACAGAGGGTGGGCCTTGGCGCGGGCGACGTGCGCCGCTTCGCCGACCAGCAGCCCCGCCTGCGGCCCGCCCAGGAGCTTGTCGCCGGAGAAGACGACCAGGTGCGCGCCCGCCGCGACGCTGGCGGCCGGCGTGGGCTCGTCCTGAAGACCGAGCGCGGCGGGGTCCGCCAGCAGTCCCGTGCCGACGTCGTGGACGACGGGCACGCCTGTCCGAGCGCCGAGCGCCGCCAAGCGGTCCACCGGCGTCTCCTCGGCGAACCCGGACACGCGGAAGTTGGATCGGTGAACCTTGAGGATCGCCCCGGCTCCGCCTCCGTCCAGGGCGCGGGCGTAGTCCTCGAGGCGCGTCTTGTTGGTGGTTCCGACGGGAACCAGGCGGGCGCCCGCGGCCTCCACGACCTCGGGGACCCGGAACCCGCCGCCGATCTCGACGAGCTCGCCATGGGAGACGACGACGCTCCGGTTCGCGGCCAGCGCCGCCACCGCCAGGGCCAGCGCGCCGGCGCCGTTGTTGACCGCCAAGCCGTCCTCGGCGCCCGTCAGCTCGGCGAGCAGCCGCGAACAGTGGTCGTATCGAGAGCCGCGCCGTCCTTCGGCCAAGTCGAACTCGACGGCGCCGTACCCGGCCGCGCCGGCCATCGCCCGGCGGGCGGCGGCCGCGAGCGGCGCCCGGCCGAGGTTGGTGTGCAGGACGACGCCGGTGGCGTTGACGACGCGCCGAAGGCCGGGCGCCGCGGCCCTCGCGGCGTCGTCGCGAATCAGGTCCCGCAGCGCAGCGTCGCTCTCCGGCACGGGCAGGCCGCCGGTCCGCATGGCCGCCAGCAGACCTCGCACGCGGGCCGCGACCCACGGCCGGCCGTGGCGATCGACCAGTTCTGCGCACCACGGGCGGGCCAGGACGCGGTCCACGCCCGGGATCGCGCGCCGCCGGTCGGTCTCGGGGGGCATGGCGGGCCCGCTCACCGCCCCGAACCGGCCGCGCCGACGGACGGACGCAACGTGTCCGGCGGGGCTTGCGCGGTGTCCGGCGGCGTTTGCGTCGTGTCGGGAGGGGCCTGCACGGTGTCCGGCGGCGTTTGCACGGTGTCAGGAGGGGCTTGCGCGCTGTCCGGAGGCAGCCGCGCCGTGTCCGGGGGGGCCTGCGCCGTGTCCAGAGGGGCTTGCGTCGTGTCCGGCGCGGCCTCCCCCGCCTCCGCGCTGTCTGGGGGGGCGACTTCCCAGGCCACCACGATCTTGGCGCCGCGCGCTTCCAGGCCGGCCAGGTTGGCGACGCCGGAGAGCACCGCCTCGTAGGCGCGGTTCGGTTCGAGGGGCTCGTCCAGCGTGCCCGTCAGCGACTGGGCGGGCAGCACGAGTCCCGCGAGTCCGGTGGCCGGCTCGGGGACGTCCCGGCCGGCGGCGTCCCCGGCGGCCGAGTCCGCCTGCTCGGCCCGCCACGCGTCCAGTTCGTGATCGTGGCGGAGCCGAAAGACGATCAAGGGCTCGTCTCCTCCGGGGAAGAGCACGCCCTCGATCAACTCGCTCGGCGCGCGCGGATCGAGGTAGTCGTCGAAGTCGAAGCGGATCGTCACCGAGTCCGAGACCGTCGCGGAGACGATCTGGGCGGCCGTGGTGTCGGGCTCGATCAGCGACAGTACGCCGTAGGCCGTGTCCGGCGCGTCCCGAGCCAGTCCTCCGAGCTGCGACGTGACGGGCTCGCCCGCACCGGCTTCGCCGTCGCGGTTCCGGTCCTGCCAGGCGCGGAGCTCGAAGGCGCCGCCGGACACGAAGCGGAGCGTGTAGAAGCCCTCGGCGTCGGCGTAGGTCCAATGCGCCGTCGTGTCGTCCTCCTGGGCGAAGACGGCCTCGACGCGCGCCCCTTGCGCCGCCGTCCCGTCGACGCGGTTCTCCACCACGCCGGCCAGGACGTTGGGCACGAAGTCGGCGCCCGTGGAGACCACCAGATCGAACGGATCGCGCAGCGAGTTGCCGAACATGTCGTTGACCACCGGCAGCATCGTGATCCGATAGACCCGATTGGGCAGCAGGCCCTGCTGCGTCTCCACGGAAATGGCGTCCCTGCTGTGCCGGACGCGCACCGCTCCGGCGCTGGGAGAGACCACCACGGCATCTTGCAGACTGCCGTTCGCCACGCGCTCGCTGATCCTCTCGCTGAACTTGAACTCAAAATCTCTAAGTCCTTCTTCTACAACAGCAAATGTGTCGGGTACCGTCGCAACCACGTACGGGGGAAACCGATCCTCGGGCCCGCCGGGCGGCACATCCGGGCGCGCGCAGGCCAAGCCGCCCCACGCCAGCGCGACCGACGCCGCAACCAGCCTCGCACCCGCGTTGGCTCGGCTCAAGCCCGCGTTGGCTCGGGTCGTCGTCCAGCGCGCCGGGCGCGAGCTCGGCGGCCAACGTCGGCGCGCGGGCCTCGGCGGCCGACGCCGGCGCGAGGACCTCGGCAGCCAAGGCCCCGGCCGGGCGCGACGCGAAGCCGGCGTCCCGCTCACGAACCGCCCAGCGCGGTCCGCTTTTCTCGAAGCTTGCTCATCCGGCGGGCCAGCGCCCCGGCCTTGTCCCGCTCGCGCTCCACGACCTCCGGCGGCGCCTTCGACACGAACCCCGGATTGGCCAGCTTCGCCTGCGCGGCCGCCAGGAACCCTTCGGCGCGCTGGAGCTCGCGGTCCAGCTTGGCGCGCTCTCGCTCCAAGTCCACCAGTCCCTCCAGCGGCAGGAAGAGTTCCGTGCCGTCGCTCAGCACGGCGGCGGCTCCAGGAACGTTCCCGTCCGGCAAGCCGTCCTCGACCGCTTCGACCCGGGCCAGTCTTCGCAGGATCGCCGCCCCGCCCTCGGCGCCGTCCCCAGGCGCGGCCCGCCGCACGTGCAACCCAACCCCTCGCCCTTCGCCAACACCGTACTCCTTTCGCAGGCCGCGCACGCATGTCACCAGCTCCTGCAAGCCCGAGAACTGCCGCTCGGCCTCGGCGTCCTCCAGGTCCTCGCGCGGCGCCGGCCAGGCCGCGCCGGCCAGCGCGCCTGTCTCGCGCCCCGGCGCCGGCAACCGTCCCCATATCTCTTCCGTGACGAAGGGGACGACGGGGTGCAGGAGGCGGCACACCGTGTCCAGGACGTGGACGAGCACGGCGCGCGCGGCGTCCCGGTCCGCGCCTCCGTCCGCAAGCCTGTCCTTCGCAATCTCGACGTACCAGTCCGCGAATTCGCCCCGGAAGAAGTCGCGCAGCGTCTCGACGGCGGCGTGCAGGCGCAGAGCCTCCAAGTCCTCCGTGATCCGCCGCACCGCCGCTTGGCGCCGGGACAGGATCCATCGGTCCTCCAATCGCAGCCCCTCGGCGACCTCGTCCAGCTCCGGCACGGGGTCGTCGCCGACCGACAGCAGCACGAACCGCCCGGCGTTCCAAAGCTTGTTGACGAAGTTTCGGCCGGGGGCGAACGACGCTTCCAGGTCTTCGTGGTCCAGCCGAAGGTCCGCCCCCACGCCGGCGCCGGCCACGAGGGTGAAGCGCAGGGCGTCGGCGCCGTACAGGCGGACGACTTCGAGCGGGTCGATGCCGTTGCCCAGGGACTTGGACATCTTGCGGCCTTGCGCGTCGCGGACCGTGCCGTGCAGGTAGACGTCGGCGAACGGGGGCTCGCCCAGCGCGTAGCAGCCGGCCATGATCATGCGCGCCACCCAGAAGAAGAGGATTTCCGGGGCCGTCGAGAGCACGTGGCCGGGATAGAAGGCGGCCAGGTCGCGCGTCTTCTCGGGCCAGCCGAACACGGAGAAGGGCCAGAGCCAGGACGAGAACCACGTGTCCAGCACGTCGGGGTCCTGCTCGAGCGCCCGCGCGCCGCACGACGGGCACCGGCTCGGGTCCTCGCGAGCCGCGGTGGCCTCGCCGCAGCCGCCGCAGTACCACACGGGGATGCGGTGTCCCCACCACAGCTGCCGCGAGATGCACCAGTCGCGGATGTTCTCCATCCACTGCTCGTAGACCTTCGTCCACCGCCCCGGAACGAAGCGCACGCCGCCCGTCCGCGAAGCCTCCAGGGCCGCCTTCGCCAGCGGCTTCATGCGCACGAACCATTGCTCGCTCAGGCGCGGCTCGACCACCGTGTCGCACCGGTAGCAGCGGGGCACGGCGTGCGCGTAGGCGTCGCGTCCGGCCAGCAGGCCCTCGGCCTCCAGAGCGGCGAGCACGGCTTCGCGCGCGCTTGCGGGCTTCAGGCCGCGAAACGCCTCGGGCGCGTTGTCGTTCATGACCGCCCGCTCGTCCATGATCTCGATCGCGTCCAGCCCCGCGCGCTCGGCGATGGCGAAGTCGTTCGCGTCGTGGGCCGGCGTGACCTTCACCATGCCCGTGCCGAACGCCGGATCCACATGCGCGTCGGCGACCACCGGAATCGTCCGGCCGGCCAGCGGCAGCTCGGCGGCCGCGCCCACGAGCGGTTCGTAGCGCGAATCGCCCGGCGCGACGGCCACGCCGGTGTCGCCCAGCATCGTCTCGGGCCGGGTCGTGGACACCGCCAGGAACCAGCGGCCGTCCGCGCCGCGCTCCACGGCGGCCGCTCCGGCGTCGCGGGCGCGGCGCGCGGCGTCCTCGTGCCCGTCGGCCAGCGGGTAGCGCAGGCGCCAGAGCGACCCCTCGGTCTCGCGGCCTTCCGCTTCTTCGTTCGAGAGGGCGGTCAGGCAGCGCGGGCACCAATTGATGACGTACTTGCCGCGGTAGATCAGATCGTCCTCATAGAGCCGCAGGAAGATCTCGCGCACCGCCTTGGACAGGCCCTCGTCCAGCGTGAAGCGGGCGCGGCTCCAGTCGCAGCTGCAGCCGATGGACTTGAGCTGCTCGAGGATCTGGCCGCCGGTCCGGTCCACGTGGTCCCAGACGCGGCGCGCGAACGCTTCGCGGCCCAGTTCGTGGCGGGACGTGCCTTCGGCCGCCAGCCGGCGCTCCACGACGTTCTGCGTCGCGATGCCGGCGTGGTCCGTGCCGGGGATCCAGAGCGCGCGGCGGCCCTGCATCCTGCGCCAGCGAACCAGCACGTCCTGCAACGTGTTGTTGAGGCCGTGGCCCATGTGGAGGACGGCGGTGACGTTGGGCGGAGGAATGACGACGACGAACGGCTCGGGGCCGGCGGCGGACGAGGCGCCGAAGGTGCCGCTTCGCTCCCAGAGCGCGAGGACGCGGGGCTCCACGGCCTTCGGGTCGAAGACGGTGGGAAGGGGCGGCTCGGGGCCGGCGGCGGCGGCGCGGGCCGGGGAAGCCGGCGGCGCAACCGAGGAGGCCGGCGAAGCGGGGCTGGGACGCGGCACCTGAAGGCTGCCTCTGGCTACCGGGCGTCCGGGACGGCGGGGGGACGAACGGCGGCGGGAGGGATGGCAGCGGGACGCACAGCGGGGGGCCGAACGGCAGCAAGAGGGACGGCGGAGGGACGAACCGCGGCGGGAGGGACGGCGGCGAGCGGGACAGCGGCGGGACGAACGGCCGGGGGGCGACCACCCGAGCGGAGCGTGTCGGGCGGCACCGGGGGCTTCGGCGGGGGCTTGGACGCCTCGGCTTCCTCCGCCTTCTCCGCCGCGCGCTGGGCCTCGCGGCGAAGCCTCATGAACTTCACGCGCTCCTTCCACGTCAACTGGACGGCGCGCGTGCCGGCGTGGCGGTCGATCTCGCTGAATCGGTAGGCCCGGGCGGCTCGCTCTCCATCGTAGTCGGGAGGCCCGGCGAAGCCGAACGGGATCGGCAACGGGATGCCGCCGAGGTAGACGACGCCGTCCTGGGCGCCCCATTTCTTGCCTTCGGAATCCGTGTAGGTCCAGTCGGTCGCGCGCCTGCGGGCCTCAGCCTCCGTCGCGGCCGAATCCGCCATCGCCGCCAACGAGGCCACGATCTCCATGCGCAAGACTTCGTCGGGCGTGGGCTCGATCAATTCGGGCGCAATCGGCGTCCAGAGCCGGGGATCTCCCTGTCCCGCGCGCAACCGGTCCGCCGCGGGCTCGTACGCCGGCAGGAACCGGTAGTGCCGGTCGTCGATGGCGGGGGTCTCGGGGACCACGCCGTCGGGCAACGCGGCGTCGATCTCGACCGGAGCCTCTTCGGCGCTGGGATCGGACGGACCCGTTTCCGTGATCCGCACGGCCTGAAGCGCGCGCAGGGGCAAGGCCGCCTGGACCGAGGGGTCGGTTTCGCCGGCGGGCGCGTAGGGGAGCGCCGGGTACAGGCTCAGCGCCGCCCAGTGCAGCAGCAAAGACGCGCCCAAGCCGGCGGCGAACGGCCACGGGCGGCCCCTGCGCGCGACGCGCTTGCGGGCTCCGGGGGGCTGGGCGGCGTGCAACATGTTCCTTGAAGTGTACCACCGCCCGCGGGTTCGGGCCTTAGGCGGACCGGCGGCGGGATCCGCCGGCTTGCGGGGGACGCGATGCGGAGGACGCCGTCCCAGCGAGGCCCAGCGGCACGGCAGCCTCGACCGGATTGCTTGTGGAAGAGCCGCACGACAGGGCGACCTCCACGGTGTCTCCCGGCGTCAGCGGGCCCACACCCTCCGGCGTTCCGGCGGCCACGAGGTCGCCCGGCTCCAGAGTCATGAAGCGGGAGATGAAGCTGATCAAGCTGCGCAAGGAAAAGACGAGATCCGAGGCGTGCCCGCGCTGCCGTTCCTCGCCGTTGACCCGCGTGGAGACGGACAGGTCTTGCGGGTCCAGTTCGCGGGCGTCGACGGGATCGCCCACCGGACAGAAGGTGTCGAAGCCCTTGGCCCGCGACCACTGGTCGTCGGCGCGTTGCAGGTCGCGGGCGGTGACGTCGTTGAGCGCCAGGACGCCGCTCACGTGCTGCCATGCGCTCGCTTCCGAGACGCGGCGGGCCCGCCTGCCGACGAGCAGTCCGATCTCGCCCTCGAAGTCCACGCGCCCGGCGTCGGGCGGCACGCGAATGGAAGCGCCGCTGGGAATCAGCGACGACGGCGGCTTGAGGAAGAGGAGCGGCTCCGACGGCACGTCGTGGCCCAGCTCGGCCGCGTGGGGAGCGAAGTTGCGGCCCACGCAGACGATCTTGCCGGGCCTGTCGATCAAGCGGATCCGGCCAGCGGGCGCGGCGGGACGGAAACCGGTCGAAGCGCCGAGACCGGTCGAGATGCCGAACGCGCGGAAGCCAAGTCAGTCGGCCGCGATGAACTCGGTGGCCGGACGCGTGCAGGCCAAGTCAGTCGGCCGCCCGCGAGTCGGCCACCATGCCGGCCGCGACGAACTCGGTGGCCAAGCGCGTGCAGACCAAGTCAGTCGGAGGCTCGCGAATGCACGGCCGTGCCGATCAGGGCCGCCATGGACGCGATCAGCAACAAGCTGGCGATGACCGTCCACCAGAACCCCACGTCCGAGCGCCCGGCGTCCCATCCCGCGAGCGACGTCCGAGCCGCGCCCATGGCGAGCGCAAGCAAGCCGAGACCGGCGAGAACTCCCAGGGCCTTCTTCATCGTGCGACGATCGTCCGAGTTGGAGGAATGGCGGAGGCGGAGACGGCAAGCGCACGGGCCGCCGCATGAAATCTAGGCCGTCACAACACGTGAGAACAGACACGCCTTCGATCCGGTCCGCCATCCAGACGCGCTGGGAGTCGAGGGACCGTGAGCTGCTCAATGCTGTTTGACCTCGTAGGCGCCGCTCCTGCGACCCACGACCGTGACCGTGCCGTGGTGTTCGGTCCTCAGCACTGTATCCGCTACCGACTCGAACGCGGCAATCGCCTCCGGGCTCGGATGGCCATAGGCGTTGTTGCCCACCGAGACGACGATCACCTCGGGGCGGGCCGCGTAGAGGAAGTCTTCCGTGAACCCTGGCCTGGAGCCGTGGCGCGGCGCCTTGAGGACCGTCACGTCCGGCACCATGCCGCCCCACGTCATGAAGTTCAGTTGGGGCCTCTCTGAATCGCCGCTCAGCAAGACCGAGAAGGCACCGTAGCGGACCACCAAGGCGACCGACCGGTTGTTCTGGTCGGACCGGCCCTTGGGCATCGGGAGCACTTCGACGGACGCGTCGCCGAGGTCCAAGGTGCGCGGCTCCGCCCGCAGGCGGGTCATGCCTGGCTCGTCCTCGACCGCTTTCATCAATCTCTTGTAGGCCTGGGTCGTGTGCGGCAGGCCGTTGTCCATGAAGTTTCGCACGCGGTACTGCTCCAGCACTTCGTCCATGCCGCCGATGTGGTCCACGTGGGCGTGGGTGGCGACGAGGAGGTCGATCTCGCGCACGCCCAGGCGGCGCAACTCGGACACCGCTACAGACCCCGGGCGCCTCAACCTACACGCTCCGCCCCTCGCCCGTCCGCAACCCGCATCGACCAGCGCCGTGCCGCCCGGCGCCTGGATTACCACGGCGTCCCCCTGCCCCACGTCCAGGAAGCTGACGCGAAGCACCTGCTGCCCCATTTCCGAGTGCCCGGCGCCCATGGCGAGCGCAAGCAAGCCGAGACCGGCGAGAACTCCCAGCGCCTTCTTCATCGTGCGACAATCGTCCGAATTGGAGGAATGGTGGGAACGGAGACGGCGAACGCGCAGGCGCCGCATTGAAATCTAGGGCCGCAGACCATTTCGCCCAAACGTGTCCGTGCCCGACAGTGTCCGCGCCCGGCGGCGCACGTTCGGGACAGGCGCCCTCCGTGCTCTCGCGGCACCCTGAAGAGTCAGAACGGCAGGTCGTCGCCGGGCGGCGGCGGAGCGGGCGTCCTGCCGTGCACGAGCAACTTCTTGCGGCCTGCTTCGTCGAATTCGACCGTGATCTTGAAGCGCGCACCCGAGCTCTCGCGGTGGACAACCGTCCCATGTCCGAAGGCGTGGTGTTCGATGTGGTCGCCCGGCGCGTACGGCTCCGCCTGGGGTCGCGGCAACCGGCGAGGCAGGGGCTCACCGCCCTTTCGGGCCAAGGCGGGCCGGATGCGCCCCGGCGGCGCGTGCGGCTCCTTGGGCTTGGGGTTCGCGCCCGTCGAACCCCGAGGGCCCGCCGCATAGAACTCCCGCAGCTGCGCCATGAGCACCGGCCATTCGCCGTACTCCACCGGCATCGGCGGCAGGGCGTCCAGGATGGCGCGCCCGTAGGACTTCGACTTGGTCCGCACCCGGTCGTCGAGCAGCAGAACGGCCCCTCGGTCGCTGCGGGCGCGAATCAGCCGGCCCACGCCTTGCTTGAGCCTCAGGGCCGCCACCGGCACGTCGTAGTCGTGGAAGGCGTTTCCGCCCCGCTCCTCGATCGCCTCCTTGCGCGCCTTCGCCACGGGATCGTTGGGGGGCCGAAACGGCAACTTGTGGATCACGAGCGCGCGCAGCGCCGGGCCGGGCACGTCCACCCCCTCCCAGAACGACTGCGTGCCAAACAGAATCCCGTCTCGGGCGGAAGCGAAGTCGCGGACGAGCGCGTCGCGCGGCCGCTCGCCGTGCACGAACACTAGCCAGCGCGCGCCGGCCAAGCTGCGGAACTCCTCCGCCGCGGCGCGAAGCGCCTTGTACGACGTGAACAACGCCATGACGCCGCCGCCGGTGACCTCGGCCAAGCCGTGCAAGACGCGCGCCACCTCCGGGCCGGACATCTCGCTCCACTTCCCGGCGCGGCCGGTCCGCAAGCCTGCCCCGCCGGCGCCCGTGCACACCTTGAGCACGGCCTGCTTGCGGTAGTCGAACGGCGACCCGACCACCGCTTCGTGCACGCTCGGCCGATCGCCTTGCAGGCCCGTCCATTCTCTGAAGTGGTCGAAGCTCCCGCCGACCGCCATCGTGGCCGACGTGAGCACGGCGGCGTCCACCCGGCCAAACAAATGTTCCCGGAGGAGCGGCCCTGCACTCACCGGCGCCGAACCCACTTTCGCGTCGGGCATGCCCCCACGCGAACGCGTCCTCTCGATCCAGCGCACCCATTCCACGTCCTCGGCCTCGCCGGGAAGGAGGCATCGCCCGAGATCCGCGCCCACGGCGGCGAGGCGGCCGGCCGAACTGCGCAGGTCGAGGACGCGGCCCGCGAGATCGGCGCCCAGGTCCTCCTCGTCGTCCATGCGTTCGCAGATCCGGTTCAGCTCCTGGGACGCGGCGCCGAGCGTGGCCACCAAGTTGTCCAGGGCCGTGCGCGTCCGGGGGTCGTCGGCCGGCTCCTGGCCGCGGCCGGCGGGCAGGCGAATCCGGTCGTCCCGATCGGCGCGGCTCGCCGTCCAAGCCCTGAGCGCGTCGAAGAACTCGTCGGTCCGTTCTCGGGCAACCTCCACGGCCGCGACGGCGTGCTCCGTCACGCGTGGGCGCAACTCGGCCTCGAGCTCCCCGCCCCGCTCTCGAAGAGCCGCCGCGGCCGAAGCCAGCAATCCCGCATTCCGGCGCGGGCTGTGCAACCGGGTCAGGAGCGCGAGCACGCCGCGGCGCGCGACCTCGGTCGTGAGAGCCTTGGTGGCGGCCTCGTCGAGGTGGTGCGCCTCGTCGAAGATCACTCTCCGGCAGCTCGGCAGCACGACCGTGTCGTCGAAATTGCCCGCCGCGATGCGGATGTTCAGGTCCGCGAAGAAGAGGGCGTGGTTGACGATCATCACGTCCGCGTCGGCGGCGTTCCTGCGGGCGCGATAGTAGAAGCATTCCTGGTAGTGCGGACACTTGTCGCCCTGGCAGGCGTCCTTGTCGCTCCTGACCTCGTTCCAGACTTCCGGGGCCGGCGTCGCGGAGAGGTCGCTCTTGGATCCGTCCCGCGTCTTCTCGATCCACTTCATGACGGCGTCGAGGTCGGCGCTCTCCCCGTCCGCAAAGAGGGCGCCCGCCGACTTGGCCGCCAAGCGAGCGCGCCGGATCGACACGTAGTTGCCCCGGCCCTTGTAGAGCGCCCACTTGACCGGCTCGCCGAGGACGTCCTGGGCAAGCGGAAGATCCTTGGAGACCAGCTGCTGCTGCAGATTGATGGTGTTCGTGGACACGATCGTCCGTTCGCGGTTCCGGAGCGCCCAGCTCGCGGCGGGCACCAAATAGGCAAGCGACTTGCCGGTCCCGGTGCCGGCCTCGACCAAGCCGACGCCTCCTTCGTTGAAGCGGCGGGCCACCAGCCGCAGCATCTCCCGTTGCCCTTTCCGGTCCTCGTATTCCGGCTCGGCGGCGAATGCGCCGCCCGGCGCCAGCAAGGCGGCCAGGGCGTTCTCGTCCAGCGGCCGGGTTCCCTCGCGGCCCTCCTTCGAGGGTGGCTTCGGCCAAGGCTCGTCGAAGTCCAGCGCGGCGCGAAGCCCTTCCAGCGCCTTCTTGTTGCGGTCCCAGAGCGTCCGCAGTTGGGCCGCTACCTCGCCAAGGTCGCCGGCGTTCAGGGCCCGGCCGACGGCCTCCAACAGCCTCTCGAAGTCCTCCTGCGCGATCTGGTCTTCGGACCACAGCGCCTTGAGCTTCTCGGTCAGCGCGTCCCGCGCATCTTCGAGCGAAGCGTTTTCGGAGGCGGCCTGGACCCTCTCCGCGACCTCTACGACCTCCGCGATCTTGTCCCGGCGGGCGCGTAGCTCGGCCACGACCGCCAGCAGATCGTCCATGTTCGCCGCCGCCCCGGCCGCCTTCGCCAGCTCCCCGTGCTCCCGCTCCGTCAGTTGGTCCGCGGCCCACGCTTCGCCCAGCGCGTGCACCACCCGATCCCGGGCCTGCTCCAGAGACGCCGGCGCCGCGCTCACGTCTTCAGCTTCTTCTTCTTTGCCGCCGGGAAGAGCACGTTGTTCAAGATGAGCCGGTAGCCGGGCGAGTTGGGGTGAAGGTCCAGGTCGGTCGGCGCGTCGCCGATCTGGTGCTCCGGGTCCTCCGGGTCGTGGCCGCCGTAGTAGGTCCACGTGCCCTTGCCCGCGACGCCGTGGACGTACTTGGCCCGGCCGCCTTCCTTGGCGAGCTGCACGACGCCGGGCTTGAGGCGCTCGATCTCGAACGACGTCGTCAGGCCGTAGAAGTCCGGAAGAACGGACTCGTGATTCTGCGTGAGCATCGTCGGAACGGGATCCAGCTTGGCCGAGAATTCAAATAAGGTGAAGGCGCCCAACTGCTTGCGCCACGGCGTGTTGACTTGATGTCCATCGATGTCCGAAAAGGCGTTGACGGAGGGAGAAGTCTGGATCTGCGCGTCCTGGAACGCCATCGCCGCGTCCCAGTTCATTCGATCGCTCGCCGCCGGGTCGGGCGGCGTTCCGTCCGAATAGGCCGCCGCGATGTCCACGCCGTCCGCCGCCAGCGCGAGCTCCAGCGTCTCCGGAGCCGAGCACATGGCGAACAGGAAGCCGCCCGCTTGGACGTAGTCGCGGATGCCGCGGCTGACCGCCTTCTTCAGGGCCGGCACGTCCGCGAAGCCCAGCGCGCGCGCCTCCTCCTCGTTGCGGGCCACCTCCTCTTCCAGCCAGGACGTGCCCGCGTACGTGATGTAGAACTTCGAGTACTGGCCGGTGAAGTCCTCGTGATGCAGGTGGAGCCACTCGTAGCGGCTCAGGTCGCCGTTCAGGATGTCCGGGTCCCAGACCTTGTCGTAGGGAATCTCGGCGTACTCGAGCGCCATCGTGACGGCGTCGTCCCAGGGCGCGCTGTTGGGCGGCGTGTAGATGGCGATCCTGGTGGCTTTCTCCAGGACGATGGCGTCCATGTTGGACTCGGCGACCTCGGCGCGAATGCGGGCTTCGTCCGCCGGACCGACCCGCGCGGTCGTGACGCCCATGAGCGCGGCCTGGCGGTGGACGGCCTCGGTGTCCGGCAGCAGGAACGAGCCGCCGCGGTAGTTGAGCAGCCACTCCGCGTCGACGCCGCTTCGGAGCACCGCGTAGGCCAGGCCGTAGGCCTTGAGATGGTTGGCTTGGTCGTGGTCCATGGGCACGAGGACGGACTGGCTGCGGGCGGCGCGCGGCAACAGGGCCGTCGCGAGGCAAGCGAAGGACAGCATCGCCCGTGCGCGGCGCGGAACTCGGCCGACAACCCGGCAACCGGAGGCCGCCACCAGGCCTTTCCCGCGCATCGCCCGTGCGCGCCGCCGGACTCGGCCCACAGCAGGACGGGCGCGTCGCGTGGATTCGTGGAGCGCCCGCATCGGCGTTGCGCGGCGCCGGAGGCGGCTGGAGACAGGCCGGGCGCGGCGGTCCTCGGCCGAACGCGCCGAGCGAGGCGGCAAGTCTTCCGCGCACGCCCCCGGACCGCGCGTCACGAGAGACGCGGGGCATGGAGCGCGGTTCCCCCCGCGGCGCGAAGACGGTTCAGTTCCCGGCGGGCCTCCGGCACGATCGCGCTGCCCGGGCGCGCCACGATGAGGTCTTCCAAGATGCGCATCGCCTCCGGTCCGCCCCCCGGGCGTCCGGCCACGGCCTTGGCCAGCAAGAGGGCGGCTTCCGGGAGCTCGTCCGACTCCAGATGCTCGGCGACGATGCGGCGCCGGAAGTCTTCGGCCGCCTCGGCAAGCCCGCCCTCGTCGGCGGTCCGCGCGGCCAACGCGAGGATCGGGGGCCGCTCGGCAGGCGCGACCGTGCTCAGCCCCTCCTGGGCCGCCTGCACCGCGTCCGCGGCCGTCCGCCGCCGGCCCGCGACGGCGACGCGGGCGGCCACCCGGGCCGCATGGGGTCCCAGCCGCCCAATCGTCTGGGCAAGGCCCAGCGCCCGTGTGGCCTCGGCCGGGTCCAAGCCGGGCAGCGCGCCCAGCAGGGCCTCCGCGCCCTCGAGCACCGCCCCCGCTTCCAAGAACAGAAAGGCGCGCTCGATGCCCGCCCCGGCGCCGGCGGCCCCGTCCAGCGTCTGGAACGCCGCCTCCTTGTCTCCGGCCTCGATGAGCGCGGCGGCGACGACCGCGGCCAGCTCGCCGATTTCGCTCGCGTCGGCGAACTCCTGGCGGAACGCTTCAAAGGCTTCCCTGCCCTCGTCCGCTCCGCCGAGAGCCAGCCGCAACCGAACCTCGGCCGCCCAGGCCGCGCGGCGTTCCGGGGACTTCGGAGGATGCGCCTCGCGCACGCGGCGCAACGCGGCGGCCGCCGCGCTCGTGTCGCCGGCCGCCAACGCCGCCTCCGCCAAGCGTTCGTCGGTCGCGCGCGCTTCAGCGGGCGCGGCGGCGGTCTCGCGCAACCGCTCGTACGCCCAGACGGCGACGGCCCAGCGCTCCAGATCCTCGGCCTTGCGCGCGAACGCCCGAACGAAGCCCCGGGCCTCGATGGCGTCCATGCCGCGCGTCCCCTGCTCCACCAGCGTCCGCGCCTCGTCCTCCCGCCCTTCGCGAAGCGCGATCTCGGCGGCCACTTCGGGACGGGCCGCCCCGAGCGACCAAGCTGCGCCGACGTCCAGCATCGCCCGGACCACCTCTTCGCGGCCTGCGTCCAAGTCGCCGAGCCGCTCCAGGACCTCGGCGACACGCGCCCGGTCGGCGGCGCCGGCGGCGCTCCAGGCCCGGGCGGTCTCTTCGAAGGCGCCCGAGGCGGCGCGCGCGTCGCCCAATGCCAGGAGCAGCGCCGGAAGCGGACCCAGAGCGTCGATGCCCCGCTCCAGCAGGGCGGCCGCCGCGCCGACGTCGCCGGCTTGCGCGAAGGCGTCGGCGCCCTCGCGGTAGGGGCGCGCCGCCGCGGGGTCGGCGCGGATCCAGCGCTTCACGGCCGCGTCCACGGCGGCGAGCGAATCCACGTCTCGAAGGACGCGCAGCTCCAGCGACCGCACGGAGGCGGCCCCGGGGTTCGCTTCGAGATGGGCGGCCACGATCGGCACCAGCCCGGCCAGCCCGCCCGCCGCGCGAAGCACCCGTTCCAGGGCGAAGACCGCCGCCGAGGACTCGGGCCGCCGCCGCGCCAGTTCCCGCAGCTTCTCTTCGGCGCCGTCGAGGTCGCCCCGCGTCTCCAGCGCCGACGCTTCGCGAAGCAGGCGGCTCTCGTAGGGGTCGCTCGCCCACCTCTGGGCTTGTGCCGACGGCGCCGAAGCCAGCAGGAGGACCGAGAGAAGCCAGGCCGAGGCGACGCGTGGCAGCGCGTGGCCGACGAGCAGGCCGCGATCCTGGCGGAGGACCGAGGGAAGCCAAACCGCGGCGACGCGCGGGCCGGGGAGCCGCCTCGACGGGCCGACGAGCGCGGCCTCTCGCTCGACGCGGGCCGGGACTGCGCGGCAAGAACGGCCGCGCCGCCGCTTCGCGGCCCCACGTCCCCGCGCGGCCGCTGGCGGACTCGGTGGGCGCGTCGCTTGGGGTTCGCCAAGCCGTGCCGTCGCTGTCTGGGGAGCGGAGCTCGCCCGACGCCGCCCCCTCATCGCCGCGTCCCTTCGTTCGCCGCCCCGGCCGGCCCCGGAGGAGGAGGGCGTTCGTTCAGCCTCTGGAAGTAGCGCACGACGAGGGCGCGCATCGCCGGGGGCAACGCGCGCATCGCGGCGGGGTCCGGCAACCCGTAGCGCAAGGCGTCCACCGACGAAGCCGAGAGGGGCGCGACGTCTTGGCGGACGAAATCGTCCGGCCGCTCCGACTCGCGCTCCTGGGCTTGCTCGTCGCGCTCCAGACCCCGGCCGGCGTCGAGGAGCCGGTGGAACAAGCGTTCCTGCCGCCGCAGCACCTCCGGGTCGAACCGGCCCTGGGCCAAGGCCTGCGCGAGCTGCCGCGCCTCCGCCGCCATGTCGCCCAGATCGCCCAGCGGACCCTCGTCTCCGTTCGCCTCGTCCTCGGCCATCGCCCCCAGGTCGCCGGCCACGTCCTGCTGCTCGCCGGCCATCTCGCGCATGGCATCGGCCGCCGCCTCCGTTTCCTGCCGGCCTGGCGCGAGCGCCGCCGCGTCCTGGATGATGTCTCCCTGCTGCTGCGCGAGCTCGGCCAACTGCTGCATCATGGCCGCGCTCGCCGAAGCCGCGCTCGCCGAGGGATCCTCCTGGGCGGAGGCCATCGCCAAGCGCGCCGTCTCGTTGAGAGCCCGCACGACCTGGCGCGCCGCATCGAGCGGAGACAGCGAGCTGCGCCGCGCCTCCAAGGCCTCGACCGTCCGGTCCACGTGTTCGAGCGCCTCTCCCGCCGCCGCCAGCAAGTCGCGGGCGCCCGGCGCCGCCATGCCGGTCTCGGCGGCGTAGCTCTCCGCCAAGTTGCGAATCCCCTGGGCGATCGCCGCCTCCGCGCCGCGCAGCTCCGGCAGCTGCGAGGCCGCGCCCTCCCGCATCTGCTCCTGGACCTCCGCTTGGCGGCGCGCCAAGAAGAGCGCGTCCACCGCCGTGCGCGACAACGCCGCCCGCAACGCCGCCATCCTCTGCTCGCGCATCTCGGCCCCGGCCTCGTCCAGGGCCTGCGCGGCGCGAGACAGGTCGCCCGCGGCTTCGGCCGCCTGCTGCCCGGCGGCCCGTCCGTCCTGCCGCCGGGCCGACTGGGCCGCTTGCCGCATCTGCTGGGCGCCCTGGGAGAGCTGGCCGGCCGCCGCCTGCATCCCCTCGGGGGTCTCGCCCAGTCCGGCCAACCGCTCCATCAGCTCCTGCACTTCCTGCTCCAGCCCCGCCGTCTCCTGGGCCAACGCCTCCTGCTGCTGCGCCGCGGACTCGTTCGCGTCTCCCTCCGCCATGGCCGCGGCCATGGACTCCTGCCGCCCGGCCAAGTCCTGCGCCTCGCGAGCGGCCACGTCCAGCCCTTGGTTCGCCGCCGCATGCCGGAACGCGTCCAGCGACTCCTCGAGCCGGCGCCGCATCTCCTCTTGGTCCCGCGCGGCGCGTTCCAACGCCTCCGCCAGTTCGTCCGCGTCCATCTCGGACAGCGGCCGGCGCTCCTGCCCGGCCAGTTCGGGAATCTCGTCGAGCGCCCGAGCCAGCTCGCCCAGCCGCTCGCGGGCGGCGTCGCTCGCCAGCCCCGTCGCTTCCAGCGTCTCTCGGAGCGCCGAGAGCTCGGCGCGCAGGGAGTCCACCGCGCCGGCCAGAAGGTCTCGTCGCTCGAGCGCGCGCGCGACCTCCTCGCGGTCCCCGAAGCCGGCCTGCTCGCTCCCCGGCGACGGGTCCGCGCGGTCGCGTCCCTCCAACGCGCTCCGGGCCTCGTCCGACGCCTGGGCCGCGCCGGCGGCCAACTCCTCGACCGTCCGGGCCGCGTCTTCCATCGCCTCGCCCGCCGCGCGGTCCAGGTCCGCCGTCCCCGGCGCCCGAAGCACGCGCTCCGGCGTTTCCGCCCATTGCCCGGACGGACGATTGTCCATCACCCGCGCCAAGTAGCGGACCGTGTCGCCCGGCGACAGCGCCCAGCGCGACACGTCGAGCACGGGCCGCGCGATCACGCCCGGCGCGCCGCTGGTCGCGACGCCGGCGCCCACGGGCGGGCCGGATTCGCCGAACGCGCTCACCCGCCAGGCCACGATCTCCATGCGCGCGATCCCGAAGTCGTCCTGGGCGGTCGCGACCAAGGGCTGGCGCATCCCAGGCGGCAAGACGGCCAGAGGCTCGGGATGCTCGATCGCGACTTGCGGCGGCATGTCCGCGACCACTCGAACCCGCAGCGGCGGCGGCGCCAGCGCGGCCTCGGCGCCGCTCTCGTCCGCCAAGTCCCACTGGAAGACGCCTCCCGACCGCGGAACCCACTCGGCCGAGAAGGAGACGCCCCGCACGTCGAAGTCCACCTCGGCTCGCCCGCCTTCCGCCAGGAGCCGCGCCTTGCCGACCGCCCGGTTGCCGCGCCCCCGAAGGCTGATCCGGCCGCCCTCCACGACCTCCAGGTCCAAGACCCCGCCCCGGCGCTCGACGGGCGGAAGGCCGGTGTGGGGCGGATGGCGCACCGTCGCCTCCACGTCCGCCACGAGCAGCGGATCGACGGGCGTCAGCACGTACTCGGGACTCCGGGCGCCGTCCGCCGTCTCGACCCAGTAGCGGGTGACCGACGCCAGCGGAGGCAGGCGCGTCCGGGCGACGCCCCGAACGAGCGGCAGCGTGCGCGAGCGGGCGACTTGGCCGGCCGATTCCCAGCGAAGCCGGGCGCTGTCGCGCAAGGGGGCCCGGACTTCCACCTCCACCTCCGAGCCCCGC
Source organism: Longimicrobiales bacterium (assembly GCA_965242735.1). Classification (GTDB taxonomy): domain Bacteria; phylum Gemmatimonadota; class Gemmatimonadetes; order Longimicrobiales; family Gaopeijiaceae. The sequence goes on from OZ251497.1 coordinate 1,816,719, forward strand.
ACGGCCTCGACCGTGCCCGGGCCGGCGCCGACCGCAGGCAGGACCGGCTCGACCAGAATGGCGACCGGCGTCAGCAGACCGCCCCACGCGCTCAGCGCCCGACCCGGCGCCCGAGCCGCGACTGCCGCGAGCACGGCCGCCGCCAGCGCCAAGCCGATGCGCGCGCGGCGAGCATGCGGCCGCACCCGCCGGTCCATGGCGCCCGAGAGCGCCGGACCCGCCGCGCTCAGGCGGTCTCCGACGGACCGCAGCGCGAGGTCGCGCAGACCGGCCGAAGTCCCCGGCGCCGCCCCGCGAGCCAGTTCCAGACCGCCCAGGGTCGTGCCCGCGGAGAGCCCGGCCGCTCCGTCCAAGACGCGCGCGACCGCCCGCTCGCTCGCCCACCGCCTGCGCAGCCGCACCCACGCCCACGCCGCCGCCGCCACCACGCACCCCATCGCGCACGCCAAGACGAGAGGCCCGGGGCTGCCCGCCGTCCATCCGGCGGCGCCGGCCGCCAGCCAAGCCGCGACGAGCAGGCCGCACAACGCCGTCCCCGTCCAAGCGGCCGTCAAGCCCGCCGCGCGACCGGCGACGCGCGACCGCGCCCTTGCGACGACCTGCTCCAGGTCGCCGCCCGCCTGCGCGCCGCCCCGCAACGCGACGCCGGCGAACCCGCTCCGGCGCCCCGAAGCGCCCGGCCCGCTCACGAAGCCCACGCCGCCTGCCTCGTCACGAACACGAAGACGTTGACGCCCATCTGCAACGCGGCCTCGCGAACCGCCGGGGGATCGCCGTGCACGGCCTCGTCCTCCCAGCCGTCTCCCAAGTCCGCTTCGAACGTGTAGAGCACCGCCAGCCGGCCCTCGTGGAAGATGCCGAACGCCTGGGGCCGGCCGCCGTCGTGCTCGTGCACCTTGGGCAGGCCGCCGGGCAAGGCGTAGGGGGCCGCGAACAGCGCATGGTCCGGCGGCAGCTCGACCATCCTCTTGTCCGGGAACAGGGCCGCCATCTCGCGCCGAAAGGACTCGTCCATGCCGTAGTTGTCGTCCGCGTGCAGGAAGCCGCCCCCCAGCAGGTAGGCGCGCAACGCAGCCCGCTCTTCAGGGGAGAAACGCACGTTTCCGTGGCCCGTCATGTACACGAAGGGATGGTCCCGAAGCGAGAGGTCGCCGGGGCGAACCACGGCCTCGCGGGCCGCCGTCGCGATGCCCGTGCGTTCCCGCACCGCCGCCAGCAGGTTGGGCAGCGACGACGGATTGGCGTACCAGTCGCCCCCGCCGTCGTAGTGGAGCCGGGCGATCGTCGGCGGGCCGACCGCTTGCGCCTCGGCCTCGGCGCAAGCGACCGCCGTCGCGAGCAGGACGGCAGGAACGAGGCGGAGAAAACGCCCTCCAAAGGTCGGCGAAGCCGACGTCACGGACCGGCGGGCCCTGCGTTGCGAACCGCTTCGTACGCCGCCGCCCGCGTTGTCGAAGCATGACGCGCCACGACCTTGGCCGCGACCCCCGGCGGCAACCCCGCCTCCAGCAACGAAGCCGCCAGCGCGTGCGCCTCCGCCCCGGCCTGCCGCTGGCGCGCAGTCGCCGGCCGGCCCTCCACCACCAGCGTCACTTCGCCGCGCGGAGGCGACGCCGAGAACCGAGCCGCGCAGTCGCCGGCGCCGCCGCGCACGATCTCCTCGTGCACCTTGGTCAGCTCGCGACAGACGGCGACGCGCCGATCGGCGCCCGCGACGTCCGCCACGTCGGCCAGCAATCCGGCCAAGCGGCGCGGCGACTCGAACAGCACCGACGTCTCGCGCACCGAGGCCAGCGACGCCAAGGCCGCCCGCCGGGCCGCGCCCTTGCGAGGCAGGAAGCCCACGAACGTGAACGGCGCCACCGGCAGTCCCGACGCCACGAGCGCCGCCAGGGCCGCCGACGGTCCCGGCACCGGACTCACGGCGCAACCCGCCGCCGCGGCCGCCGCCACGAGCCGTTCCCCCGGGTCCGACAGCAACGGCGTGCCCGCGTCCGACACCAGCGCCACGTCCTGCCCCTCCGCCAGCCACGCCAGCGCCTGCTTCGAGCGTCCGGCCTCGTTGTGCGCGTGGAGCGACGCCGGGCGGACCGTCGCGCCCAACCGGTCCAGCAACGTCCGCGCCCTTCGGGTGTCCTCGGCCAGGACGCGAGCGACCGAACGCAGCACGTCTCCCGCCCGCTGCGTGACGTCGGACAGGTTTCCGATGGGAGTCGAGACGACGAAGAGCGTGCCCTTGGGTCGTGCCCCCGGAGCCGGCGCGCCGGCCGCCTTGGCCTGGACCGGCGGCCGGTTCGCCTGCGAGCGTTCGCTCGAACGGCGAGCGACCCTACAAGTGCTGCTCAATCTTCTGTTGGAGGTGGGACTTTGGCACCGCGCCGACCACCGTGTCCACCAGATTGCCGCCCTTGAAGAAGAGGATGCTCGGAATCGACCGAACGCCGAAGCGGACCGGCGTCGCCGGATTCTCGTCGATGTTCATCTTGCCGACCCGCACTCTGCCCGCGAAGTCGTCCGCCAGCTCGTCGACCACGGGTCCCACCATCCTGCACGGACCGCACCACTCGGCCCAGAAGTCCACCATCGACAGCCCCTCCCCTTCTTCGATTCGCTCGGCAAAGTTGTCGTCCGTGATCTCGTTGACGTTCGCGCTTTCGGCCATTCTGTCGCCTCCTGGGCATTGCGGGGTGGACTTCGAGGGAATCCCTTAAGATAAGGCCCACCGCTGGCGCGCGCGCCCTGCCGGACGGCGCGCGCCGCCGACCGGGGGAGCGAAGCCGCCCCGGGCAAGCGCCGCCGACCGCCCTCTTCCTTCGAGGACGCTCCCATGCACCCGCCCCCCGGTCTCCCTGCTCTGCCGCTCGATCACGTGGGCGTCGCCGTCCGGTCTCTGGACGAAGCCGCGCCGTTGTTCGAGCAGATCGCGGGCCGAGCGGCCACGCCGCCCGTGAGGGTGGCCCCCCAGGGAGCGGAAATCTGCTTCGTCGGCGCTCTCGAGCTGCTGGCGCCCACCGACGCGGACGGCCCCGTCGCGCGCTTCCTCGCCCGGCGGGGGCCGGGGCTGCACCACGTGGCCTACCGAACGGACGGCCTCGACGCGCTCATGGCGCGGTTGCGGGCGGAGGGCCGCCAGTTCACCTCGGACGCACCGGCGCCCGGGGCGCACGGCCACCGCATCGCGTTCCTGCATCCCCGGTCCGCGGGCGGCGTGCTGGTCGAATTCGTGGAGAGCCGGGCGGAGCCGTCCAGCTCGGAGGGCGGCTGGCGCTAGCGGGGCAGCCCGCGCCGAATCACGACGGTGTTGGGTGCGCCGAAGGCGGCGGGGAGGGCTCCGGACCAGTTGCGCACGATGCTTCGGACTTGGCCCGTTGCTCGGTCGATCAACATGGCTGCGCGTTCGCCGACGGCGCGGTCCACGGCCGTCGCGCCTTCGGGGCCGGTCAGCTCGATGCGGTCCAGCGCGCCGGTCCAGGCTTCCTCGAACGGCAAGGCGAACACGAACGTGCCGCCGCCGCCATGGACGACCGGATCCGGGGAGAACGCCAGCCTGAACAGGCTCTCGCCGTTGGCTGCGAGCCCCTCCAAGCGGTACGGGCCCGCCGACTCCGGCAGCTTGACGGGCCCGTCCGACGCGAACGCCGGCTCCAGCCGCATCTCGCCGCCGTCTTCGACGCTTCCCCACAAGAGCAGCGTCTTGCCGCTGGCGACCGGGGCGCGGCCTGCCCGGGACGCGAGCGAGCGCCGGTAGTCCATCGCTTTCTTGAAGTGGTAGTCGCTGATCCAGACGGAGGGCGAGCAGTACCCCATGACGTCCGGCATCGCCGGCTTGACGAGACCGCTTACGAACGTGTCCGAGAAGCTGTACCCGTAGGTGCCGATGGAGCCGTCGGAGTACGGAAAGTCCGGATCGAGACCGCTTGGCCTACCGCACGGCGCATGCTCCAGGCTGATGAGGTGCCCCAGCTCGTGCGCAAAGACCTTAGCCACGGAGTCAGCGCTGAAGGCCGAGCCGTCGACGTGGTGCGTCGTGGTGGCGGCGATGTACCACGGAAAGCCTGCTTGTCCTGAGACCCCGTATGAGATCCCGCGGACGCGCCGGTACTCGGCGACAAGGGCATGATAATGCTCGCTGGATCCGTCCGCGTGCCTCACGACTCCGAGCTCCCCCAGCACGGTGTAAAGGCCCACAGCCGTGTCGGCCCCCGAGACGAAGGGTTGGCGAGCGGTCACGCTGATGTCGCCGATGGGCAGGACGTTGCGCGTGTAGGAGATGATGCCCTCGGTGTCGGCGCCCGCCATGTCTTGCGCCTGCGCCGTAATGGCGGCGTTGGCTCCAGTGTTTCCGGGCGTCGCGAAATGGAAGGGAACGAGAGTCAGCGGGAAGCTCGGCAGTTCTTGGACCAGAACGCCTGCTCGGCCCGTGGCGGGAAAGCGGGTGACGCTCCCGTCCGCCACGGCCACTTCGTCGTCGGGGTCGAGTTCCACGACCATCTTGAGGCCGGGCTTCACGAGCGAGCCGGGGATCGTCGCGTCGAACGACTCGTCTTCGGCGCCTTCGTCCATCGTCGCCGAAACGGCGCCCGAATCGAGCCGGACGGAATCGACCACCGTCGAGCCCCGGTAGAAGAGGGCGAGGGGCCGGAACCGGGCCGTCGGAGAGCCGTCGCCGACGGCGAAGACCCGAAGGCGCGCCGGGCGCCCCGCGATCAGCGGCACGGAGCCGGCGCTGTCCTGCGCGGCCTGAACGAGATAGGCGGCCGCAACCCTGACCGTCGGAAGCGAAGGCGCGTCGGTCGCTTCCGCCGTGGCCTGCACGGAGAGGCCGGCGGCCGTCGCGGTCAGCGCTTGCGCCCCAAGGGGCGCGCCCAGAGTCCAGGAGGTCTGCGCGCGGCCGCGGGCGTCGGTGGTGGCCGAGCCCGGATCGGCGCGCCCGTTGCCGGCAGCGGTCGAGAAGGCCACTTCGATGTCCGGCACGCCCCTCCCGGCGGTGTCGAGCACCGCGAACACGACCCGCGCCGGCAGCGTCGCTCCTTGGACGCCGCGCTGCCCGTTGCCCGACACGACTCGAATGTCCGCCGCGTGGTCTTCGGGGACCAGCGCGGTGGCCGTGGCCTGCGCGGAGAGGCCGGCGGCCGTCGCGGTCAGCGCTTGCGCCCCAAGGGGCGCGCCCAGAGTCCAGGAGGTCTGCGCGCGGCCGCGGGCGTCGGTGGTGGCCGAGCGCGGATCGGCGCGCCCGTTGCCGGCAGCGGTCGAGAAGGCCACTTTGACGCCGAGCACGGGTTGTCCCGCGGCGTCGAGCACGGCGAACACGACCGGCGCCGAAAGCGGCGCTCCTGGGCGGCCGCGTTGCCCGTCGCCTTCCACGACCCGAAGCGAGTCGGCGGCCTCCTCGGGCGTCGTCGCCGTCGCCGTGGCCCGCGTCGACACCTCGGCGGCCGTCGCGGTCAGGACTTGCGTGCCCAAGGAGGTGCCCAGGGTCCAGAAGGTGCGGGCCCGTCCGCGGGCGTCGGTGGTGGCCGAGCGCGGATCGGCGCGCCCGTGCCAGCGGTTGGGAGAGAAGGACACTTCGACGCCGGGCACGCCCCTCCCGTTGGCGTCGAGCACGGCGAACACGACCGGCGCCGGCAGCGTCGCTTCCGGGACGCCGCGCTGCCCGCCGCCTTCCACGACCCGAAGCGAGTCGGCGGCCTCCTCGGGCGTCGTCGCCGTCGCCGTGGCCCGCGTCGACACGTCGGCGGCCGTCGCGGCCAGGACTTGCCTGCCCAAGGAAGCGCCCAGGGTCCAGGAGGTCTGCGCGCGGCCGAGCGCGTCGGTGGTGGCCGAGCGCGGAGCGGCGCGCCCGCTGCGGCGGTTGGGAGCGAAGGACACTTCGACGCCGGGCACGGGTTGCCCGTCGGTGCCGAGCAGCACGACCACGACCGGCGCCGGCAGCGTCGCTTCTCGGACGCCGCGCTGCCCGTCGCCTTCCACGACCCGAAGCGAGTCCGCGGCTTCCTCGGGCGTCAGCGCCGTGGCCGTGGCCTGCACGGACACGCCGCCGGCTGTCGCGGTCAGGACTTGCGTGCCCAAGGAAGCGCCCAGGGTCCAGGAGGTCTGCGCGCGGCCGCGGGCGTCGGTGGTGGCCGAGCGCGGATCGGCGCGCCCGTTGCGGCGGTTGGGAGCGAAGGACACTTCGACGCCGGGCACGGGCTGTCCGTCGGCGTCAAGCGCCGCGAACACGACCGGCACCGGCAGCGTCGCTTCCCGGACGCCGCTCTGTCCGTCGCCTTGCACGACCCGAAGCGAGTCCGTCGCCTCTTCCGGCGTCAGCGCCGTGGCCGAGAGCTGCACGGACGGGCCGCCCGCGACGGCCACGGAAGCGACCAAGCGCTGCGCGCCGGCACGGTCGCCCAGCGTCCAGGACGTGCCGGCGCGCCCTTCGGCGTCCGTCGCCACGGTGTCGGAACCCGCCGCGCCGTCCCCTCGCGCCGCCACGAACACCACGCGGACGCCCGGAACCGGTTCGCCGGGTCCGTCCAGCGCCAGCACGACCACGGCCTCGCGCAACGCGCGCCCTTGGAGTCCGGTCTGCCCGTCGCCTTGCACGACCCGCAGCGAGTCCGTCGCCTCTTCCGGCGTCAGCGCCGTGGCCGAGAGCTGCGCGGACGGGCCGCCGCCACTGGCCACGGAAGCGACCAGGCTCTGCTCGCCGGCGCGGTCGCCGAGCGTCCACGACGTGGCCGCGCGCCCTTCGGCGTCCGTCGCCACGGTGTCGGAACCCGCCGCGCCATCCCCGTCCGCCGGCGCGAACGCCACGCGGACGCCGGGAACCGGTTCGCCCCGCCCGTCCAGCGCCAGCACGACCACGGCCTCGCGCAACGCGCGCCCTTGGAGTCCGGTCTGCCCGTCGCCTTGCACGACCTGAAGCGAGTCCGTCGCCTCTTCCGGCGTCAGGGCCGTGGCCGAGAGCTGCACCGACGGGCCGCCGCCGCCGGCCACGGAAGCGACCAGGCTCTGCGCGCCGGCGCGGTCGCCGAGCGTCCACGACGTGGCCGCGCGCCCTTCGGCGTCCGTCGCCGCCGTTGCCGGGGCGGCCGTGCCGTCCCCTTCCGCCGGAGCGAAGACCACCGTCACGCCTTCGATCGGCGAGCCCCCGGCATCGTCGGTCCGGACGACCACGTCCGCCGGAAGCGCGAGCCCCTGGCGCACTGCCTGCTCCGCGCCCGACACCACGCTCACCGTCGCCGGCTCCTGCGCCACCGTGACTTCGGCCGTCGCGCTCAGGTCCTGAAACGACGCCGTCAGCATCCCCGACCCGCTCGCGACGGCCTCGACGACGCCTCCGTCCGTGACCGTGAACACCGCCGGCCGGCTGCTGCTCCATCGGACCGCGCCGGCAAACGCGGCCCCGTACTGGTCCGTCATCGAGGCGGTGACCACCGCCGTGTCCCCGAGCGACGCGAACGTCACCGACGAAGGAACGATGGCCAGCGACACCGGGCGAGACGGCGCAGGCCCGTCGTCGCACGAAGCCATGGCGACGACGGCCGTGCAAGCCAGCAGCCATCGCCGCCAACAGCGGCGCAGCGTGTCGCGCTCCACGCCGACTTGACGTGCCAGCCCTCTTACACTATCGGGGGGGGGGGGGGGGGGAGAGAGATTCATAGTGAAATCCTATCAGGACGGCTAATAGACGTCAATAGTCCACCCACCTTGGATCTAGGTAGGGGGGCGCGTGCGGGCCCTCGCCCACGAGGCCGGCCAGCCCGATCTCGCGCACCAGCCAAGCGCCGGTGGCGGTCCGCACCACGACGAAGGGAACCCGCGCCGCTCCGCCGCCCGCCAAGTCCACGACGGCCAAGAGGCGGATCGACCCGTCAGCGCGGGCCGGCGCCGACGGGGACGCTTCGCGAACTTCGCGCGCGACCGCCCCGTCCAAGAGCGCCGCCACGACGGCCATGCGCCGCTCGACGGCGGCGGGCGACGCGCAAGCGCGGGCCATCCGCACCCACGACCCCAAGCGTCGCAGCGCGCATCCCGGGCCGCCACGGCCGCCCAACGGACCCGACGCGGTCCCGAACAGCGCCGCCATGGTTGCGTGGTCCCCCCGGCCGGCCGCGTCCAGGAACCGCTGCACGACCCCGGCCGGTCGCGCCGGCGCCGCGCCAATCGGCGAGGGCGGCGAGGGCGAACAGGCCGCCATGGTCCCTACGACCGCCGCAAGGCCGATCCACCGCCGCCACCGAGCGCCCTGCCGACTCACGCGCCGGTCGGCGCCGGGCACCCGGCGGCCGTCTCGGTCACGCCGCCCCGCAACCAAACACGACGGCCCTCGCGGTCACGCCGCCCCCAAGCCGGGCCCAGCGCCTGCGGACCGCGCCGCCCGAGGTCCGGACCCCCAACGCCCCGCAGTCAGCCGCGCCGGAGGTCCGGGCCGGCGGCGGCGGTCTGGCCGCCGTCGCCCCCGGCGGCCACCAGGAATTCCAGGCCCGCCCCGCGCTCCGCCTCCGCCAGCTCGACCGACGCGCCGGCGTCCAGCGTCCCGTCCAGCATCTTGAGCGCCAGGGGATCCTGCACGCGGCGCCGCACGGCGCGCTTGAGCGGGCGCGCCCCGTAGACCGGGTCGAAGCCCTCCGCGGCGATGCGCGCCCTGGCCCCGTCCGACACCGCCAGCGCAACACCCTGCTGGGCCGCCAAGTCCACGACGCGAGCCAGCTCCAGGTCGACGATCTCCTCGATCTGCGCCTTTCCCAAGGGCCGAAACACGACGACGTCGTCGACGCGGTTGAGGAATTCGGGGCGGAAGCGCTCCCGCAGGCGGGCGCCCACCATGCGCTCCACGTCCTCCCATGCGTCGGTCTCCGCCCGCGCCAGCACCTCCGCGCCCGCGATGTTGGACGTCATCACGACGACCGCGGAGCGAAAGTCCACCGTGCGCCCCTGCGCGTCGGTCAGCCGCCCGTCGTCGAGCAGCTGCAGGAAGACGTTGAAGACCTTGGGGTGGGCCTTCTCCATCTCGTCCAGAAGCACGACCGAATGCGGGCGGCGGCGCACCGGCTCGGTCAGCTGTCCGCCCTCCTCGTATCCGACGTAGCCCGGAGGCGCCCCCAGGAGGCGCGAGACCGCGTGCGCCTCCATGTATTCCGACATGTCCAGGCGCACCATGGCGCGTTCGTCGTCGAACAGGAACTCCGCAAGCGCCCGCGCCGTCTCGGTCTTGCCCACGCCGGTCGGCCCCAGGAAGAGGAAGGACCCCGCCGGGCGCCTCGGGTCCTGGAGTCCCGCCCGCGCGCGCCGCACGGCTCTCGACACGACGCTCAACGCCTTGTCCTGACCGACGACGCGCCGGCCCAGCAGGCGCTCGAGGTTCACGAGCCGCTGCCGCTCCGATTCCATCAGACGAGTCACGGGAACGCCCGTCCACTCGGCCAGGACCTCGGCCACGTCCTCGGCCGTGACCTCTTCCTTGAGGAACTTCCCCTCCGCCTGAAGCTCCGCCAAGCGCGCCTCCGCCTTGGCGATCTCGTCCTTCGCGGCGGGCGTCTCGGCGTACTGGATCTGGGCCGCGCGCTCCAGCTCGCCTCTGCGGGTCGCCCGCTCCTGCTCCGTGCGCAGGCCGTCCACGCGCTCCTTGAGCTTCTGGATGCGAAGGATTTCCTCCTTTTCGGCCTGCCAGCGCGCCTTCATCGCTTGGCTCGACTCGCGCAAGTCGGCCAGCTCGGCCGCGATGCCGTCCAGACGCTCCGCGGCGCCGGCGTCCTCCTCCCCGGACAGCGCCTGCCTCTCGATCTCGAGCTGCACGATGCGTCGCTCCAGCGTGTCGATTTCCTGGGGAAGGGAGTCGATCTCGATGCGCAGGCGGCTGGCGGCCTCGTCCATCAGGTCGATCGCCTTGTCGGGCAGGAAGCGTCCGCCCACGTACCGGTCCGACAGTCTGGCGGCGGCGATCAACGAATCGTCAGTGATGCGCACGCCGTGGTGCACCTCGTAGCGCTCCTTGAGCCCCCGCAGGATCGCAATGCTGTCCTCGACCGACGGCGGCGCCACGAAGACGGGCTGGAAGCGTCTCTCCAGGGCGGGGTCCTTCTCCACGCGCTTGCGGTACTCGTCGAGCGTCGTCGCGCCCACCACCCGCAGTTCGCCGCGCGCCAGGGCCGGCTTCAGCATGTTGCCCGCGTCCACCGCGCCTTCGGCCGCGCCCGCTCCCACGAGCGTGTGCATTTCGTCGACGAAGAGGACGTAGCGCCCGTCGGCTCCGGCGACCTCTTGAAGCAGCGCCTTCATGCGCTTCTCGAAGTCGCCCCGGTACTTGGCGCCCGCCAGCATCGCCGAGACGTCGAGCGCCGCCAGCGTCTTGCCCTGCAGCGAGCCCGGCACGTCGCCGGCCGCGATCCGCTGGGCCAGCCCCTCCGCGATGGCCGTCTTGCCGACGCCCGGCTCGCCGATCAGCACGGGATTGTTCTTGGTGCGGCGGCCCAGGACCTTGACGACGCGACGAATCTCCGCGTCGCGCCCGACGACGGGGTCCAGCTTGCCGCGCCGCGCCTCCGCGGTCAGGTCTCGGGAGTACTTGGCCACCGCTTGGAACTCGTCTTCCGGGCTCCGGTCGGTAACGCGGTGGGAGCCGCGAACGGCGTCCAGGGCGGCCTCCAGGCGCTCCTTGCCGGCGCCGTGGTCCTGCAGGATGCGGGCGGCTCGACCGTCCCCGGCCGCCAGCGCCAGCAGCAGGTGCTCCGTGGACACGTGCGCGTCCCCCAGCCGCGACGCCGCTTGGTCGGCCGCGTCCAGAACCGCACGCAACGCCCGGGACGCCGTCGGCGCCGCACCCCCCGACACGCGCGGCGCCGCGTCCAGGGCCGCTTCGACGGCCTGCGCGATGTCGCCCGCGGGCGCCTCCATCTTTCGAAGCACCGGGAGCACCACGCCGTCGCGCTGCTCCAGCAGGGCCGCCAGCAGGTGGACCCCGCCCGCCTCCGGATGATTGCGGCGGCCGGCCTCCGCAACGGCCCGTCCCAGCGCTTCGGAAGCCTTGATCGTCAGTCTGTCCATTCGTCTTCTCCCGTCGATGTTCCATTGCTCGGCTCGCCCGGCCCAGTGCCGGACGGCGTCGCGCGATCTGCCATTTTGGCAGGACCGGGGCCGTCCAAGGGCCTGCGATCTGCCATTTTGGCAGGAAAGCAGGTGACAACGGGCCTCTTTCCTGCCATTTTGGCAGGACTCCCGCCCTTTCCGCCTTCCCCGCCCTCAGTAGATGAAAGAATCGGACCAGCGCAGCCTCGGACGGCGACCGCGCGACGGTGCGACCAGCCGAACCGCCTCGCTGGGCCGCGCCTTTGGCAACGCGGACAGGTCGATCCCCGCCAGCGGCCGCGCCTCGTTGCGCGGCCGGTCCGCCCGATGCAAGCGCGCCCTCGCGGCATGGGCCGGGGCCGCCCTGGCTTGCAGTCCGCAGACCGCTGGGCCCGCCGCCGAAGCGTTGGACCGGGAAGCGTTCGTCGAGACCTACGCGGCACTCCGGCTGGCCGCTCTGCAGTCGCCCAGCGGCGTGGTCTCGGACCGCGATCGGGATCGGGTCCTCGCCGAACACGGCACGTCCGCCGAAGCCCTGCTGGCGTTCGTGGAGCGCCATGGAGAAGACCTAGTCTTCATGGAAGAGGTCTGGGAAGAAGCGCAGGAGGCGATCCGGGAGGTCCAGGACGGCTGGACGGCTCGCTGACGCGGCCCGGGGCTCCGGCCCGAGCGCCCGCAACAACCGGCCCGCGAGCGGCACGCCGCCCGTCGCAAGGCCGCGTCCGCACCGGCTTCGCCCTCCCGTCGCCCGCGTCTTCACGAGCTTCGGCCGCGCGTCTTCGTCGCGCACCCCGAGGGCGGCAGGCCCCCCTTTCACGAGGCCGCGCCCAAGAGGGCGCGGGGACTCCTTCAGCTCGCCGCTTTCGGAGCATCGGCCATCAGATCGCGCCCAAGCGCGCGCGGGGGCGCCCCGGAGGCGGAGGCGCTGCGCTGGCCGGGCCTGATCGCGCCCAAAGCGCGCGCGGGCGCCTGCCAGTGAGCAAGAGACGCGCTAGCCGGCCAGCAGGGTCGCCTCCCGGCGAATCTGCTCCACCATCGAATAGAACCCGTTGCGGCGGTTGGGGCTGAGCGCGTCGGCCAGCTTCAGGCGTTCGAAGATGTCCGAAATGTCCACCGCCAAGACCGCTTCGGGCCGCTTGCCGTTGAGAAGGCCGGCCAGAATCGCGAGCAGCCCCTTCACGATTTCGGACTCGGAGTCCCCCACGAAGGCGAACACGGGAGGATCCCCATCGTCCAGCCCGGCCACCAGCCACGCCGGGCTCATGCACCCGCGAACCTGCGTCTCGCGGGTCTTCAGTTCCGGGGGCATGGGCGGCAGCTGCCTGCCGAGCTGGATGATGTAGTGGTAGCGAAGGGTTCGATCCGGCAGGCTCGCCAGCCTGCTCTCGAGATCGGCTAGTTCCATTCGGCTTCCTCCTTGCGGCGAACCGAACATAATGCGAAGATGGTCGGATGAGGCTCCCCCTGATGCGCGGACGCGCCGTCCCCTACGATCCGCCGAACCGCTTCGAGCGCGTCCACATGGTCCCCGGCGACGCCTGCGCGCTGGACCCGCCCAGCCGCCCGAACCAGCCCGACCGCCCTGGCTCGTCCCCCCGCACGGAGTTCATCGCCGACGCGTCCAGGCAGATCCTCTCGTCCAACCGGAGCCCCGACATCCCGTTCAGTCATTCGATCAACCCCTACCGCGGCTGCGAGCACGGATGCGTCTACTGCTACGCCCGTCCCACGCACGAGTACCTGGGGTTCTCGTCCGGCCTGGACTTCGAGCGCAAGATCATGGTGAAGCACGAGGCCCCCGCCCTGCTGCGCCGCGCGCTCTCGCGGCGGTCGTGGAAGCCTTCGGTCATCGGCATTTCTGGAGTGACGGACCCGTACCAGCCCGTGGAGCGCCGCCTCGGAATCACCCGGGGCTGCCTGTCCGTCCTGCGCGACTTCCGGAATCCCGCGTGCGTGGTGACGAAGAATCATCTGGTGACTAGGGACCGCGACATCCTGGCGGAGATGGCCGGCTTCGACTGCGCCAGCGCGACGCTGTCGGTGACGACGCTGGACCCCGAGCTGCAGCGCGTCATGGAGCCCCGGACCTCGATTCCGGCAAGACGACTGGAGGCCATTCGTATCCTGGCGGGGGCGGGCGTTCCCGTCTGCGTGAACGTCGCCCCCGTGATCCCCGGGCTGACCGACCACGAGATGCCGGCCATCCTGGAAGCCGCCGCCGAGGCGGGCGCCACCCGTGCCGCCTTTCTGCTCCTGCGACTGCCCGCCGGCGTGGACCGCCACTTCGAGACCTGGCTGTCCACGCGGCTCCCGGACCGAAAGGAGCGGGTCCTCGCCCGGATTCGCGAGACCCGAGGAGGAAAGCTTGACGACTCGGCGTTCCACCGCCGTTTCCGGGGCCAAGGCCAGTACGCCGAACACCTGGCCGGGCTGTTCAGGGTCGCGGCTCGGAAGTTCGGCCTGGACCGGCCTCCGCCTCGGCTGTCGGCAAGCGGATTCACGCACCCGCGACGCCAGCGCGACTTGTTCGGGCTTGGCCCGTGAAGTTCCCGGCTTCGCGCCGCTCGCCGCCGTCTCCGGCCAAGCGGTTCCGACCGGGCCCGTGAGGTCCCCGCCCGGTCAGAAGCGGCTCAGCATGTAGGCGTAGGCGGCCACGGCCGCGACTTGGTCGTCCGTGAGGGGCATTCCGGCCCGGGGCAGCATGGCGCCCGGATGCTCGAGGGGCTGGGCCACGCCCGTCTTCACGAGCTCCACGATCGACGCGTACTCGCCGTCCACGTTGATCCACTCCGAATCCGTGAGGTCCGGCGCCAGCGGTCCCCCGGCGCCGTCCGCCATGTGGCACGTGTAGCAGATGCCGCCTCCCTCGAAGAGCTCCTTGCCTTCCTCGACCATCGCTACCGTCACGCCCTCGGGCAACGCCGCCGGATCGATCTCGAGCGTTGCGGACTCTCCGCCCTGCGCGTCCTGCGCGCCCGAGGTCTCTCCCGCCGCCGCCTCGCCGCCGGTGTCCGCCGGAGCCTCGCCGTCCGGCGAATCCCCCGCCCCGCACGCCAAGCACAACGCCAGCCAAGCCGGTCCAGCCTTCCGCGCCGCCTTGGTCCGCGCCGCCCTGCCGGTCCATGTCCGAGCCCGTTCCATGATCGCCCCCAAGTCGTCCTTACGCGTTCGTCCTGTGCAAGCCTTCGTTTGCCAAGCGCAATTTGCATTCTAGAATAGGGATGGTCAACTGCGGGCCGAGACGGACAGCGGCGGAACCGCGGGCCGCCGGGCGCACTTGACGCGACGCTCCACCACCACCCCGCGCCGAGACGGCCTCGCGGGCCACAAAGCCATCCTAGCGCCGACTCGGCGTACGCGTTCGAGCTGGCCGAGAACGCCGGGACGGCCTCGCGGGCCACGAAGCCATCCTAGCCGGCCATGGCCCGGAGCCACCTCATGGAACCCACGCACCGCATCGCCGTCGTCGGCGCCGGGCCGGCCGGCTTCTTCACAGTCGCCGCTCTGCTCAAGTCCCTGCCCGGAGCGTCGGCCGACCTCTTCAGCCGCTTCCCCGCTCCCTACGGACTGGTTCGCGACGGCGTGGCCCCCGACCACGAGCCCATCAAGTCCGTCTCGAAGGTCTTCGCCCGCCTGCTGGACCGCGACCGGGTCCGGTACTTCGGCAACGTGGACGTCGGCCGCGACGTGTCCGTCGAAGAGCTGCGCGGCCTCTACGACCAGATCGTGTACGCCGTGGGATCGCAGACGGACCGGCGCTTGGGCATCCCCGGCGAGGACTTGGCGGGCAGCAGCCCCGCGACCGCGTTCGTGGGCTGGTACAACGGGCACCCGAGCTACCGAGACGCGCGCTTCGACTTGGGATGCCGAACCGTCGCCGTGGTGGGCAACGGAAACGTCGCCCTCGACGTCGCGCGCATCCTGGCGCTGGATCCGGACCGGCTGGCCACAACCGACGTCGCCTGCCACGCTCTGGCGGCCCTGCGGGAAAGCCGCGTGCGCGAAGTGGTGGTGCTGGGGCGACGGGGGCCGGCGCAGGCGTCGTTTTCCACCCCCGAGCTCAAGGAATTCGGCAAGCTGGCGGGCGTGTCGCCGACGGCGGACGAGCGCGAGCTGGCGCTGGATCCAGCCAGCGAAGCCCTGGTCGCTTCGGACCGCGTGCGGGCGCGCAACATGGCGGCGCTGCGCGAGTACGGCCGCGCCGAACCAAGGGCGGGCGACCGAACGGTGCGGTTCCGGTTCTTGGCGTCGCCGGTGGCCATCGAGGGGAAAGGAGGCCGCGTGACCGGGATTCGGGTCGAGCGCAACGAGCTGGTCGCGGAGGCGGACGGCGCGGTCCGGGCGCGGGGCACAGGCGTCCACGAGACGATCGAATGCGGGATGGCGCTGCGCTCTGTCGGCTACAGGGGCCAGCCGCTGCCGGGCGTGCCGTTCGACGAGCGCCGGGGGGTGATTCCCAACGAGCGCGGCAGGGTCACGGACCTTGGTGGGACGCCGCTTCCCGGCGAGTACGTGTCGGGATGGGCCAAGCGCGGACCGTCCGGCGTGATCGGCACCAACAAGGCGGACGCGACCGAGACGGTCGAGGCCTTGGTGGACGACGTGCAGGCGGGAATCAGTCTGCGCGCGCGACGGGCCGCGAACGGAGGCGGCGGTGCCTCGGGCGCCCGTGCCGAGCCCCCGCTGGGCGATCTGCTGCGCGCCCGGGGCGTTCGGTGGATCGGCAAGGAGGGATGGCGGCGGCTGGACGCGCACGAGACGGCGCTGGGCAGTCGGCAGGGCCGTCCCCGCGTGAAGATGTGCACGGTGAAGGAGATGCTGGCGGCCGCGGCGAAGCCGGCGGGCTCCCAGGATTCCTAGGCCGAGGCCAAGCCTCGAGCCCGCCTGCTCGCCCGGCCATCTCCAGCCCAGCCCTAGGCACCCGCGGCCAAGCCTCGAGCCTGCCTCGGCGCCCAGGCCGTCACCGGCCTAGCCCCTAGGCGCCCGAAGCCAAGGCCCAGACCTGGGCCACCAAGAAGCAGACGGCGAAGCCGGCCGCCAGCGGCAGCAGCGCCGAGACGGCCGTCCACTTGGCGCTGCCCGTTTCCTTGTAGATCGTGTACAGCGTCGTCGAGCACGGATTGTGGAGCAGGCTGAAGAGCATGAGGTTCGCCCCCGTCAGCACGGTCCAGCCGCCGGCCTCCAGCAAGCTGGCCGCCGCCGTCGCGGAACCGGGCTCGAACATCACGCCCGGCCCGGCCCCCAGGGCGGCGTCGCCCAGCACCAGCGCCGTCAGCATCAGGACGGTGGGCACGACGATCTCGTTGGCGGGAATGGCGATCACGTAGGCGAGCAGGATCACGCCGTTGAGCCCCAGCAGCGCCCCGAACGGATCCAGGCCGACGACGGCGTGCTCGGCAAGGGACGCGCCGCCCGCCGAGATGTTCGAGGCCAGCCAGATGACCGCGCCCGCCGGGACCGCGAACAGGACCGCCCGCCCAAGGATGATCAGCGTGCGGTCCACGAGCGACGTGTAGAGCGTCTGCAGGACGCGGGGCGGCCGGTACGGGGGCAGCTCCAGCGAAAACGTGGACGCTTCGCCCCTGAGCATCGTGTTGGACAGCAGCCACGACGCGCCCAGCATGAAGCCCGCGCCCAGCAACGCGACGGCGACGACGGCGGCGGCGGACACCAAGCCCGCCAGCGCCGGAGGAGCGAGGGCGCCGATGAAGATCGTCGCAATCAGGATCTGCGTCGGCCAGCGGCCGTTGCACAGCGAGAAATTGTTGGTGACGACGGCGATGAGCCGTTCTCTCGGACTGTCGATGATGCGCGCGGCCACGACCCCGGCGGCGTTGCACCCGAACCCCATGGCCATGGTCAGCGCCTGCTTGCCGTGAGCGCCGGCCCGGCGAAAGAGGGAATCCAGGTTGAAGGCAACCCGGGGCAGGTAGCCGAAGTCCTCGAGCAACGTGAACAGAGGGAAGAAGATGGCCATCGGCGGGAGCATCACGCTCACCACCCAGGCCGTCGCCAGATAGACGCCGTCGAACAGGAACCCGGTGGCCCACCACGGCAAGCCCGCGGACGTCCCGAAGTCCACCAGCATCGGGTGCCCCCGCTCGACCAGCAGGGTGGCCAGCAAGGCCGACGGAACGTTGGCTCCGGCGATGGTCAGCCAGAAGACGGCCGCCAGGACGGCCAGCATGAGCGGAAAGGCGGTCGCCGGGCGAGTCAGCCAACGGTCCAGCGCGCGCTCGGCCCGGCCCGGCCCGCGTTCGGTGCGCTCGACGCAGGTCTTCGCGACTCGCGCCGCCTCGCGGTAGAGCGATTCCGCCATCGCGTCGTCCAACCCCGGACCCGCCGACCAACGCTGGCGCGCGGCGGCCCGCAGGATCCGATCCGCGCCGTCCGGACTCGGCGCTCCCGCGACGGCGCCCGAGCGCAGCGCCGCCGCGACGCTCTCGTCCGCGTGGAGGAGCCGCAACGCCACCCAGCGCGCGTTGGGCAAGTCCGGGCGCTCCGCTTCGACGACGCGTCGCAACGCCTCCGCGGCCGCGTCGACCTGCTCGGACACCGGCGCCGGCCGGCGAGGGCGCGGCCGCCGATCTCCGGAAGCCACGGCCGCGACGGCGTCCAGCAAGGCGTCCATTCCCTCGCCCCGCCGCGCCACGGCGGGCACCACCGGCACGCCCAGCTCCCTTTCCAAGCGAGAAGGGTCCACGGCCACGCCGAGACGCTCGGCCTCGTCGACCAAGTTGAGGCACACCACCACGCGATCCGTGATCTCCAGCACCTGCAGCGCCAGTCCCAGGTTGCGCTCCAGCCGCCCCGCGTCCACCACCACGACCGTCACGTCCGGCTTGCCGAACAGCAGGAAGTCGCGCGCCACCTCTTCGTCGGCGCTGCCCGCCCGCAACGAGTAGGCGCCCGGCAGGTCCACCACCTTGACCCGCCGGCCCCGGTGAGCGAACGCCCCCTCGGCCCTGGCGACGGTCTTGCCCGGCCAATTCCCGGTGTGCTGCCGCAATCCGGTCAGGGCGTTGAAGACCGTCGTCTTGCCGACGTTGGGGTTGCCGGCGAGCGCCACCAGGCAGTCCCACTTGCGAGGATCCAGTCCCAGCTTGGCCAGACGGCGCGACCGCGGCCGCTCGGCCGCCGCCCTCATCCGCGGCGCCCCCCGTCCGCCGCTTCCACGTAGACGTGCGCGGCCTGCTCGCGGCGCAGCGCGATCATCGCGCCGCGAACTTCGTAGGCCACGGGGCCGCCGCCCGGGGCCTGGAGGCGCGCCGCGACGGCCGTGCCGGGCACCAGCCCCAAGTCCAAGAGCCGCCTGCGCGCCGGGCCTCGGCACAGCGGCGACAGTCCCGCCACCACCGCCTCGCGGCCCAGCCCCAGCTGCGCCAAGGTGGCCGACCGCGAACGCCCTGGCCCGTGAGCGTCCGGCGTCACGGCGACGTTGGCGGCCAAGGCGGCGGTCAGTTCCCGCTCGACCCCGTCCACCCGAACGCGCACGGCGTTTGCCGGGCCGGCCAAGCGCTGGACGCCGACCTCCGGCCCCAAGCCCAGCGCAACGAGCTGTTGGTAGACGTCCGCGGGCTCGTCCTCCACGTGGACGACGACCGCGTGCCGGCCGGCCTCCAAGCTCGCCAGGGGCACGCCTGCGCGCTCGGGCACGTCGCCTTCCGCGCTGGGAATCGGGTCGCCGTGCGGATCGTAGGCCGGATTCCCCAAGGAGGCCGCGAGGTCGTCGGCCTCCGACGTGGTCAGCGCGTGCTCCTGCGCCTCGGCCTCCTCGTGCCAGTTCTCGGGTCCGACTCCCGTTCTGTCGGCCAGAAAGCGTTCCCAGAGGCGGTGCGCCCGCACGACGCGGAGCGCGTACGTCCGGCCCGCCTCCGTCAGGCCAAGCCGCGGGCCGCGCGTCTCGACGAGGCCTCTGTCTTCCAGCAGACGCAGCAGGCGCGCAACCGCTTGGCGGCCAATGCCGGTCCCGCCGGCGACGTTCTCCGCGGTGGCCGTCCGCCCTTCGCGGCGCAGCTTGTACATCTGCTTGAGCACGTCCTCGAGGCGAACGCGCTCGCTCGTCCGCCATGCGCGCCGAACTCGGGCCGCGGCGCCCGAGGCGGGCCAGAAGAGTGCGGCCCCCGCAAGTACGAGGCCGCCAGCGATCATCAGATTGACTGCCGGGTCGGACATCCGGCGCCCCTTGGGAGTTCGAGCTTGCACGCAGTTGGCGCCGAAATTTAGGCAAGCCTAAATTTTCTTCAACCGCCTGGAGCAACAGTCGCCCGGGCCCCAGGACGCCCGCGTCCTGGGCTCAGGGGCTGCAGACGACTCGGTGCAGAGCGGCGGGCCGCTCGAAGCCCAAGAGCTTCTCCCTGGTGAGGTAGAGGATGTCGGGCCGGGCGATGTCCATGCCTTCGCCCATCGGACCGAGGTGGCCCACCCAGCACGGTTGGCGCACGGAGGTCCAGCCCTCCTCCGTCCTGCGATAGAACAAGACGCCCTGGTAGGTCCTCACAACGAGCACGTCGTCTTGCAACGTGGCGGCCGTGACGCGACCCAAGTGGAGATCGGGCGGCTCCGGCGGCAGGGGCAGAGACTCGTCGGGGCGCAGGACGACGGGCGCCCCTTCCAGGCCGGCCACCAAGTCGCGGCGAGAGGCGCCGAACACCATGCCGCCCTTGGCGACGACCACCAAGTCGCCCGCTCGGGAGACGGCAAGCGCTTCGGCGTTGCGGGCGCCCTCTTCGTAGACCATCTCCAACTGGTCCCACGCGGTCTCCGCAGGCAACGCGCCCGCGGCGTCGAACCGGGGCTCGTCGATCACCAACAACGCGAAGCGCGTTCGCCTGACGAGGTTGTTCCCGACGTCGCCGACGTAGACGCACGGCTTCGACGGATCGCGAATGCACGGACCCATCGAGATGTCTTCCCAGTCGCGCGCGCTCGCGCCGGCCAGCCGAATCTCCGCCACGAGGCCGTCGGCCGGCCTGACGCCGTAGAGAATCGCGTCGTGGCCGGAGTCGTTGTGCGTCCAGAAGAGTCCTGGATTCCCCACGCTGACGGCGACGCCGGAACTCTCGCGAAGCTTCCGGGGAAACTCCATGAGCAACTCGGCGCTCAGCACGTTGCTCGCCTGCTCGAGCGCATCCAGCATCCGTCGGTTCTTCTTGACGTGGGACCGGTGGACCAGGATCGCGGCCACGGCGGCGAGCCCGACCAGACACGCCGCAAGCACGGCAACCCGCCTGAGCCGCCGCCTCACGCCCGGATTCGCTCCCAGGTCCGGGCGATCACGCCGGCGGCTTGGTGGATCTGGTCCATCGACACGTCCCGGTGCGTCACGGCCCGGACCTGGCGGGGACCCGTGTCCAGCATGGACACTCCGCCTTCCCGGCACGCCGCCACCAAGTCGGCCGCGGGCGCCGCCGACTCGAACCGCACGATGTTCGTGTCGGTCGGCCGCACGATCGCGCCCGGAAGCGCGGAGAGCCCTTCGGCCAGCACGCGAGCCTTCTCGTGATCGGCCTGCAAATGGGCCCGGTGATGCTCCAGCGCATGGAGCGCGCCCGCCGCCACGATCCCCGCCTGGCGGAATCCGCCGCCGAACAGCTGCTTGAACCGGCGCACGCGCCGCACGAAGGCCTCGGGCCCGGCCACCGCCGATCCCAGGGGCGCTCCCAAGCCCTTGGAGAAGCACACCGAGACGCTGTCGAACTCGCTTGCCCAGCGCGCCTCCGGGACGCCGGTCGCCGCTACGGCGTTCCACAGCCGCGCGCCGTCGAGATGCGTCCGCAAGTTCAGCCGCCGGGCCGCGCGCGCGACTTCCTGGAGCGTGTCGAGCGGCCAAACCGTGCCTCCGCCCCCGTTGTGGGTGTTCTCGACGCAGACGAGGGTCGGGGGCGGCGTGCAGTAGTCGTCCTCGTTCACCGACCCCACGGCGTCCTCCAGCTGCGCCGCTGTGAAGACGCCCCTGTCGCCTCGAATGCGGTCGGTCGTCACGCCCGACAACGCGGCCGGCCCGCCGCCTTCGGACCGCACCGAATGGGTCCCCCAGTCCATCATCACGCGGTCCCCCGCCTGGGTGTGCGCCCGGATGGCGGCCTGGTTGGCCATGGTCCCGGTCGGCACGTAGACGGCCGCCTCCTTGTCCAGCACCTCGGCCACCCTGGACTCGAGCCGCCCCACCGTGGGGTCGTCGCCGTACACGTCGTCGCCCACCGGCGCGCGGGCCATGGCCTCGCGCATGGCTTCGGTGGGCCTCGTCACGGTGTCGCTTCGCAGGTCGATCACGGCAAGCAGGCAGCACGGAAAAACGGAGAGCGCAGTTCTGGAACAGCGAAAAATCTGCCACCAAACAGCATGTCCGGCAAGCGGGACCGGGGCCGGGGCCGGGCGGGCTGGGCTCGGCTCGGACGACCGTGGCGCCGCACTCGGCAGCGATGCCGGAGGCATGGCGCGTCCGCAAGGCGGGGCTCGCGGCTCGCGCTTCCGCCGGCGCCCGCCGGGCGCCGTTATCCTTGCAGCGTCCCGGGTCGCCCTCGGCGCCGAGCGTCCTGCCGCCGCCCGCTCAACCCGCAGAACCGTCGCGTTCGGCGAGAGCGCACCCGTCATGAACTCAGGCGCAGCCCCCGCCCCATCGGCCCCGTTGACGAGCGGGGCGATCGCGCGGTTTTGGTACCCGTTGGCGGCCACCTGGGTCATGATGGCGCTCGAAGGGCCCATTCTGGCGGCCGCCATCGCGCGCATGCCGGACGCCACGGTCAACTTGGCCGCGCACGGGGTGGCGTTCGCGATTGCCATTCTGGTCGAGGCGCCCGTCATGATGCTGATGAGCGCCGCGACGGCCCTGGTGCAGGACGGCGATAGCTACCGGCGGCTGCGCCGCTTCGCCGCGGTCGTCAACGGCTTCGCGACGGGACTGCTCTGCCTGCTGCTCGTGCCGCCGGTCTTCGACGCGCTGGCCCTGCGCCTCCTCCAGCTGCCGCCGGAAATCGCGCGCTTGGTCTACGGCGCGCTCTGGTTCTACCTGCCGTGGGCCGCGGCGATCGGGTACCGGCGCTTCGTGCACGGCGTCATGATTCGCTCCGGCAAGACCCGGCAGGTCGCCATGGGCACGGCGCTGCGACTCGTTGCGGTGGCCGGCGTCATGGTCTTCCTGACGGCCGTGCCCATGGTGCCCGGCGCCTGGGCGGGCGCGCTGGGGCTGGTGACGGCGGTCTGCGTCGAAGCGGTCGCGGCCCGCGCCATGGCGGCCGGCGTCATTCGGCGGTTCCTGGCCGACGCCTCTCGATCCGGGCCCCGGCTCGGCTGGCGCGGCATCTTCTCTTTCTACTATCCGCTGGCCCTGACGCAGATGATCAACTTGGCCTCGCAGCCGCTGGCCACGTTCTTCATGACCCGGGGCCGGGCGCCGCTCGAATCGCTGGCCGTGTTCCCCGTCGTGCACGCGCTGGCCTTCCTGTTCAGGGCGGTGGGACTCAGCTACCAAGAAGTCGTCATCGCGTTGGGGAGCTCCGACCGCCGGCGCTTCGCGGCGCTGGACCGGTTCGGCGTGCTGCTCGCTGCGGCGTCGGCGACGGGACTGGCGCTGGCCGCCTTCACGCCGCTCTTCGGCCTCTGGTTCGAGCGCGTGTCGGGACTGACGCCCGATCTCGCGGCCCATGCCCGCCTGCCCATCATGATCCTGGTGCCGATGCCGGCGTTCTCCGTCTGGCTGGCGTGCCAGCGCAGCAAGCAAGTGCTCGACCGGCGGACCATCACCATCACGAGCGCGACGGCGCTGGAGCTCGCGACGATCGCCGCCATCTTCTTCGTGGCCGGGCGCCACGGGTCCCTCACGGGCGCGACGGCGGCCGCCCTGGCCTTTCTCGGCGGTCGCGCCGCGGCCAACCTCTTCCTGCACGGCGCGCGCCGTCGGAACTCCTAGCCCTCGGGTGAGTTCTCCGTCGAGTCCGGGACTTGACCGGCCTCGTCCTCCCGCCCCTCGCCCGCGGGCTCGCCGCCGTCTGCTTCCTTCCCCGCCGCCTCTTCCTCCTCTCCCAGCTCTCCGAACAGACGGGCGGCGGCGGCCTCGACCTCTTCGGCGGAGACCTGGGGATCCTGGCCGTCCAGGCCGGCCGTCAGTCCCAACAGGAGCGCTCCCAAGTGAAGGCTGTCCGCCAAGGTGCCCATCGATCGAGCCACTTCGAACCCCTTGCCGTAGCTGACTTTCTGCGCGTCCGTCTCCAGCGTTGCATCAGGCATGCAGCCCGCGAGGGGCAGCAACAGCGCGACGCAAACGGCTCCGAGCCCGAGGCGCGCGCACCGGTCATGAGGCTTCGGTCGGGCGTTCGTGGTCATGCGGGGCTCGCTTTCTCCATCTGGACTCGTCACTTGTCGGGCCGCTCGTCGGGCCGCTCCCCCGCAACCGTCGGCATTTGACGTACACGACAGTCATGCTGGCAGCAAGAATGGGCCGGCGACCGCCTCGGGTCAAGCGACGGGGTTCACGGCGTGTCGTACCGCAATAGAAATGTCCGCCCTTACGGCAATAGAAATGTCCGCTTTCGGCGCCCTTCCGGCTCCGCCGCGTCCGCGTCCGCAGCCTCTGAAGCCCGGAACCGCACCATCCGTGGCGCAAGCAGATCGTCCCGAGGCTCCATCGGCTTCAGCCGATATCCGTCCCATTCAGCCATGGAGGCGTCCCGGCCAAGACGACAGAGTTAAGGCGGAGCCGGAGATCGCCCCGGCCGGCTTCGGGAGGCCCGTCCCCGACGACCCCCGAAGCAAGCTCGTCCCGCAACGCCGGAGAGACCGCCGCATGGACCCTGCCGCCGACCCGCCGAGCACGCCCGCGCGGGACCGCCGCCGCCACGACCAGACCTACAAGCGTCTCTTCAACGCGCAAGCCGCCCTCGCCGCCCTCGTCCGCGACTTCGCCGCCGACGCCTGGGCCCGCGAACTCGACTTCTCGACCCTCGACCCCTTCCCCACCGAGACCGTCAGCCCCGAACTCCAGCGCCGCTTCTGCGACTGCGCCTGGCGCGTCCGGCTCCACGACGGCCGGTGGGTCGTCTTCCTCTTCGAATTCCAGTCCTCGAAGGACCCCGCCATGGTCCTCAAGACGCTGCGCTACAGCGAAGCGGCCCATGCCGCCCTGCACGAGCACGAAGGCCAGCGCAACCCCGACGGCAGCCTGCCCCTCGTGCTCTCGTTCGTCGTCTACGCCGGCGCGAGCCCGTGGACCGCCGAAACCACGCTGGCCGGACTGGCGCGCAGGAAAGCGCACCCCGCGGCCCTGGCGCGCGCGCTCGCCGGACTCGCCACCGCGCACGGCCACAAGGTGCTTGACTTGCGCTCGGCGCTGGCGCAAGACTTGTTGCCGGAGGACAGCGTGCTGCACTGGGTCGCGGCGCTCGAGCAGGACCCGTGGACCAACTTTCCCGCCGTGCACCGCAACATGGCGCGGCAGTGGGACGGCCCGGAACGCCTTGCCGAGCGACAGGCGTTCGCGGACTGGACGGACGAGCGGATGCGGGCGGCCGGCGCGCCCGAAGAGATTCGCCACGACGTGCGGCAGCAGATCATCCAACCGAAGGAGGAAGACGAGATGGGCCAGACCTACACGGAATGGGCCGAGGGCCACAGGCGCCGCGGCCTCGAGCAAGGGCTCGAACAAGGGCTCGAACAAGGGCTCGAACAAGGACTCGAACAAGGGCTCGAACAAGGACTCGAACAAGGACTCCAGCGGGGCATCGAACGGGGGCGAGCGGAGGGACGGGCGATGCTGTTGCGCCAGGCCCGCAGGCGGTTCGGAGCAGGCGCGGCGCGACGGCTGGAAGAGCGCGTGCGCTCCATGGGCGCCGAGCAACTGGTTCGTGTCGGAGACGCGGTGGTCGAGTGCGACACCGCCGAGGAACTCCTGGCGGTCGCCGACGCCGACGCCCCGGAGAAGACGTAGGGCCACTTCGACGAAAAGCGACGCCGGGGGGCGGCGTCAGGCGCTCGACAGCGGCTTCGGGGCCGCTTGCATTCGACGAGAGCGACGCCGGGGCCGGGCGTCAGGCGCTCGACAGCGGCTTCGGGGCCGCTTGCCGTCCGCCTAGCCCACGCCGACCCAACCCGACCGCGCCACGCCGCCCTTGTCCGCCGACGCCACCACGCGCACGCGCGCTTCCCCGCCGGTGACGCGCACGACCCACGAGACGGCCGCCTCCCGCCCCCCGCCCGCGTCCAAGAACGCGTTGGCGCCCGCCAAGTGGCCCAGGCCGATTCGAGCGTCGCCGGACACGATCTCCAGCCCCCGGCGCTCCAGCACGACCGCCGGAGGCCGCACCACCTGCCGGTCCACGCCGCCGTCCGGACGTTCGCGGCCCACGGCGCCCCGCCCCGTCGCGCTCGTCGGCAGGAAGCCCTCGTTGGAGACGGTGGCGCTCACGCGAAACAGGCCGTCTTCCCCAAGCGGCTCCACGCGGGGCTCGCTCACGGCCAGCAAGGGGCTTTGCTCCGCCAAGTAGAGGATCCAGGGCAGCTGCGCGGCCGTCTCCTCCCCCAGGAACTCCGGCGGCGGGTTCTGGCCCCAGAACTTGGCGCGCCAGCCGCCGATCTCGACCGCGCCGAGCTGCGGATGCTCGAAGGGCGTCCAGTCGACGAAGTAGCGCCCGCCCAGCTCGTCGTCGTTGAAGCGGTGCTGCTCGGCCGGGCTCGCTTCGCCGTCGCCGTCGTAGTCGGGGACCCAGGCCTCCGGTCCCGGCGAATACTCGGGCACCCATCCGATCACGCCGTGGTCCCAGTAGCCCCACGAGATCAGCGTGCCGTAGCGGTGGCGCGTCGGATGCGTCGCGCTGGGCACGACCGGCCGTCCCGTCATGCGCGTGTACTCTTCGCCCAAGTGGACGATCAGCGCCAAGTCGTCCTCGGGGAACAGCGACGGGGCCGAAGCGGACGGCAGCCGGTAGACGAACCCGCCGGACGTGTGGCCGTGCACGATGCCCGCGATGTTGCGCCGCGCGTTGACGAACTCCGCGGCGGCGCGCGTCTCGGGCTCGGAGAGGGGAAAGTCGCCCGCGCCCGGCTGCAGATGGCGGCGTTCCCAGTTGCGCGGGAAGTTGCGGTTCATGTCGATGCCGCCGATGCCGTCCTCGTCGATGGCGCCGTCGCCGTCGTCGTCCAAGCCCTCGCGCAGGACCGAGTAGCGGCGTCCGGACACGCGGCCGTCGGCGTCGCGCAGCAGGATGCGGTCGTCGGCGGGATCGGCCACCCACTCGCCTTCGGGATCGGGCACGCGCATCTGCGTGATCCAGCCGTCGCCGTTCAGGTCCTGGGGCGGATCCTCGTCGGCGACCCCGTCTTCGTCCTCGTCCACCGGATGCGTCGTGCTGCGCAGGAACTGGTCGTGGACGAGCGCCAAGTCCGACCCGTCGGGATTGAACTTGGGCCGCACGTAGAAGGCGCGCGCGTCGAGAAGCGCGGTGACGCGAGGGTCGCGGCCGTGGTTGTTGAGGAGATGGGCGACCAGATGGGTGGCGACCGCCGAAGCCGTCAGCTCGCCCGCGTGGATGCCGCCGTCCACGTACAGCGCGGGCTTGTCACGGGCCGGACCGGTCGCCTCGTTGGTGATCTCGACGACCATGAGCGGCCGGCCCCGGTAGCTCTTGCCGATCTCGCGGAGTTCGGTCAAGTGCGGATAGAGGGCGTGGAATTCCCGCAGGATCTGATCGGTCTCGGCGGCCGTGTAGAAGCGGTTCAGGTCGACTTCGCCTGCCGGGGAGACGAGGCTGTGGGCCTGGCCGGCGGCGGAGGCCGGGGCCAGAAGGACGGCGGCCGGGGCCGGGGCCAGAAGGGCGGCGGCGAGGATCAAGCGGATCGGACGGCTGGCGGTCGGGTTCATGGCGTGCTGGGCGGAGGGTGAATGGCGGGCGGAGGGTGAACGACGGGCGGCCGGGGCGGCGACGACGCCGGGGATCGGCCCGGACGGAGAATCTCGAAGGCGCGGACGCTGCGCGCACGGGCCGGAAGGCCGCCCGGGACCGCGGCCTCCACGTTGAGCCGGTACTCGCCGGGCGCGAGGCGAGGCAACTGAATCCTGAGCGTCCGAAACAGATGGTCGTCGCCCGGCGGAACGTGTTCGGTCCACCTCACGGACGCAATCCGGCGGGCGCCCCGCAGGCCCAGCCGCCGCGCCAGCCTCGCGAGAGCGCCTTCGCGGCCCTCCACCCAGGCGGCGAGCGAGACGGCGTCCGAACGGTCGCCGAGGCCGTACACCTCGAAGGCCACGTCGAGCGCGCCGAAGTCCTCGCCGGCCGTGCGGGTTCGCATGGCCAGAACGGCCTGCCGCGCGTTCTCGGGGGCGGCGCCGGGCTCGAGCAGCAGCAGATCGGAGACGGCAAGCGTGCCCGGCATCAGCTGCGGAAGGGCCAGGCCGGCGCGCAACCGGTGCGCCGCCCGCTCGGCCGGAACCCATATCTCCAGGCTGGCCACGGCGACCCCCTTCGGCGGCGCCAGCCCCCATAGCCGCACGGCGAGGCCCGGCCGCGCGGCGGTCCACGACTCCAGAACGGTCTCGCCGTCGCGCACGACGAAGAGTCCGGCCAGCGCGGAGACCGGCGGAGCGCTTGCGGGTCGGGAGACCCGCGAGGACCCGTCACGGCGGCTCTCGCCTCCGCCGCCGCCGTCGTCGGCAAAGCCGCGGCCGCCCTCGGCGGGCGCAGACGCCGCGCCCGGCGCCGTCGCGGCCGCCGCCACCAAGACGCCGTCGCGCCGCCAGAAACGCCCAATCTGGCCGTCCAACGCGCCGACCGAATCGACGCGCGGAGACACGTACATGGACCGGCCGCCCGCGCTCCTCGCAGGAACCGTCCACGGCACGGCGCTGGCCAGTCCGGGTTCCAGCACGGCGCGCGACGGCAGGCTTCGGCGGACGCCCGGCGCGTCGTAGCCCACCACCGAACCCGTCGCTTCGCCGCCGGAAGGCCACGTCTGCGCCCACGCGACCGGCCAGCCGTACCGCACGACCACGCGGGCCAAGTCCCCGCCCCATCGCATCTGGTACGGACTGAACGAGCGTTCGGCGCTCATGGCGTAGGCGTGCCGGCTCATGTGCCCGGCCCACCGGTCGTTGCCGCGAGCGAGCAGCAACGGATCGGCGAGCGCCCAGAGATGCGCCGCCGCGACCGCCGAGTCCGGCTGCGCTTCGAGCCAGCCGCGCAGGTCCGCGTCGAGGAGCGGCGCCGGATCCGTCCACGCGGCCGCCGTCTCGGCCGGCATGTCGCCGAGCGCGGCGCGGAAGGCCGCCTCGGCCCCCTGGACGTCGCCCGCTTCGTGCAGGACCAGCCCCAAGTACGCGTCGCAGCGCCAGGCGTCGGCGAGTCCGCAGGCGCGGGTCAAGCGGGCCGCTTCCCCTTGGCGGTCGGCCTCGAGCAGATAGCGGACGCGTTGCCCGAAGATCCAGCGGTCGCCCGGGATGCGCGCGTGAATGGCGGCCAAGTCCGCCAGCAGCTGGGTGCGTGCCCGGCCGATCCCGGCCGGCTCTTCGGGAAGGGGGTCCGGCTCGTCGCCGTGCCAGACGCACAGCCCGCCGATCACGACCTGGCAGCGCCGGCTTCCGCCACGAGCGCGCGACAGCTCGCGGAATCGGTGGCGCTCGAAGCGCACTTGGAGGTTGCGGGCTTGGGCGAGGGCTCGGGCGGAGTCGGGGCGGGGGGCGGCGGGTCTTGCGTCTTGGACCGGCACGCCCCGAGAGACAGCCGGTGCCGCCCCGCTGCCGCCGCGTACGTCCTTGGCGGAAGCAGCCCACGGGAGCGTCGCGCAAAGAACCCCGGCGGCGATGCAAACGCGACGCCTCCGGGCTGGACGCATTCGACCCGCGCTCCCCGAGAAGAGGAAAGGATGGTGCGCCGGCGCACCCCGTGAGCGGAGCCGGCATATCCAATGGACAGGACCGACCTAACGAAGCCCGGCGTCGGCGGCGTGCACAGCCAACAACTTACCGCCGTTTCCGGAGGTCAGCGATGCAGGCCCTCTACCGCTGCCAGGCCTCAGGCCCAGGAATGCCCCGGCTCTCCTGACGGTCCAGTTCGAGCTGCGGCAATTCGTCCACGCCTTGCAAGATCCCGCGCACTTGGCCCGTGTCCCGGTCGCGCCATAGCGTCATCGGCGGGTGGCTCTCGCCACGCAGCTCCGCCGTGCCCTCCCGTCCCCTCAGGACGATCCGCGCCAACGTGTCCGCCCAACCGTCCCTGACCGGAAGCGCAAACACGAAGGCCGATCGGCCGTCGCCGTCCGCGATCTCCGCCATCTCGAACGCCCTGTTGAACAGCACGTGGCCGTCTTCGGCCTCGCCGACGATTCGCCACGCACCCATCCTGCCCGGCAGCGACGACCGCACGCTATCCACGACGAACGCCGGGTTGAGGAACGGCCTGCCGTCCGCCGACACGCCGCCCCAAAGCAAGAGAGCCCGCCCAGCCGCATCCTGGACGGCGGAATCCGCACCAGCTTTCTCGTCCATCCGCCGCCTAAACGCCTTGCTAAAGTGATAACCGCTGATCCACCTGGGACCGGGATCGCAGGCACTCATCAGGTCCATCCGTAGTGGCGATACGAGACGCTTCAGTCGGCGGTCGTAGCCCCACGCCCCAATGTTGCCCAGGGGCTCGGGATATTCTGCGTCCGGTCGCGACACACCGCCGCAGGGCGCGTTTTCAAGACCAAGGTTGTGGCCGAACTGATGCGCAATTGTTGACGAAACCGCCTCGGCGAACATCGCTCTGCCAGAAAACCGGGCCGCACCGCCCCAGCCGACCGCAACGGACATCGTGCCCATCCAGTAGCCGCTTCCGTTTTCGATCGTCCGAATCGCCTCGATCTCCTCCAGGAGATCGCCTACGTCTCCGGACGAAGTCCACACCGCCTCGTGAACCTCCACGTTGATCGTGTCCACGGGCAACAGATTCCGAGTGTCTTCAAACAGCGCGTGGCGCCTCGTCGAATCCTGCGTCAGCTCCAAGATCGACGAATTTGGAAGCGAGTCCGGATCGTTCGCTCGTAGGAACGGCACCACCGTCACGTCGAACGACGAAAACTCGGCCACCGTCAGCGCTGTCCGCCCCCTCGCAGGGAAGCGGTCGGGTACGCCCAGCTTAGCATCGAGGACGTTGTCCGGATCGATCTCCACCACCATCTGCACCCCCGGTTGCAACACGTCTCCAGGCACTTCCACGTTCGCCGACGCCTCGAGACCGCCTTCCTGCCACTCGGACGTCAGCATTCCCCCTCCAGACTGAACATCGATGGCCTGCCTCGACCCGTCCCCCTGGAAGAACGTCGCCCGCGCCGCCGGGACACGTACGTGCTCTGCTTTCGGCACCGACACGAACACCCGCAACAGCCCCGGCCTTCCCGCCACGAGCGGCACCGGAGCCTCAAACGACTGAACTGCCTGCACAACATAGGCCGTTACCATAGCCTCCGTGGCGCGGTCGCGTTGTGTCCAAAAGGACATAGCTCTGAAGAAAAGAGCCAAAGAAACCATGAGAAGCACTGCCAGAAATGCCAGCAATGCAATGGTTCTAGTAAGCGAATTCACCGACTCGCGAAAAGCGGTTTTCTCCAGCTCGTCGGGGTCAAGCGATTTGGTATCTTCCTGGTTCATTTGTGATTCATTTGTGATCGTGATCCATATGCTCATCTAAATGGTCCATATGGCGTCGCGTAAGAGCCATATTGTCTTGCATGAAATTCGAGTAGATATGCAACACCGAGTCCATCATTTCACGAGAGTCTCTCATCTCATCTCTGATGCCTGCAATGTGTCGGCCTACAACATTCTCGACAGCTTCTTCAATGATTCGGCCTTGTCGATCCTCTTGGCCATGGTCCAGCAACCCAACGACAAACAGCAATCCTACGAAAAATATAGATATTATCGCGATGTTCTTGATGATGCCTATTTGCTTATCTATGATAAATTTAAATCTATCAAATATCGATATTTCACTCATCGGGTTGATTTCCTGTCATTGATGGTTCAGACTTGCCTTTCATGCTATCCCAGATTTCTTTGAATAATTTTTCCACTTTGTGCGTTATTATATTTATTATGTATTGTGTTATTTTTGTTTCTTTGAATACCATCCCAGCCGATCCCGTGACAGCAGTTATTATGATCACCCATATCCGATTTGGATCAGACGCTCGATCCTTTACCCAGTCCATAAAGCATTCGGCAAATTCCAGACCTACGAAGGCAAGCACTAGTACTAACGACAAGACAATAAAAAATGGCAACCATATGCCTAAGAGTATACACAAGAGAAAGCAAAAGAGTCTGCACGGCGGCAAGACAATATTGTCGATCAATTTGGTAAGAATTGATTGTATGCTGTCACTGAAATCAATGCGCATAGCTATACCAAGGCTGTGGATGCGAGCGGGAAGGCTTGGCCACGATCTTATCCTGTCCTACCGGAGCAGGATGATGCCGACGGGCGCGATGTGGCGTTCGGACGGGGGCTTGGGGGCACGCGGCGTGTTCGCCGAAGAGAGCGACGAGGACGCACGGACGGGAGGCTCTACGGAGGTGGGACACCTTGAAGCCAGGGGCGACGCCATCCAGACGACGGCCAAGGCCGCGAGGAAGCAACCCAGGCGCAGGACGCACCTGCTTAGGGAGGGAAGCGGACACGGGAACATGTGGAAGTGGGTTGAATAGCGACGAACGGTTGGCTGGATATCCGGTTGGTCAAGCGTCAGCCGGGATTTCCAACTGCAGTTGACATTGCCTCGTAACAACTTCCGCACGCTACACCAAAACCGAGTCAAAATGCGACGTTCGCGGCCAAGAAGACGGCCGCGCGACCACTGCGCCCAAGTCCGGCTTCCCCGGTAGCGACCTACCGCTCCACCGTTCCGCGCTCCTGTCCGACCAACTAACGCTGCGATGGGCGCACGCTCCTTGCGGCCGCAACGGAGGGAGTCTCGGCCCGCCAGTATCGGCCCGTCGGCGAACGGGAACGGCCAGTAGAACGCCGACGAAGTCACCGAAAACGCCTTGACTCGCTCGGCTTCCGGCTCCCGTCCCATTCAGCCATGTATCTGTCCCGCCGGAGTCGCCATCGTTGGGGGTGCACATCCAGGGGCTGATTGCCGACGGTCCTGTAGCCTTGTCCAGGATCGCGCCGGACCGGACCGCTGGAGCAACCCCTGCCCCGCGAAGCGCACGAAGACGCTCATGGCCCCCACAGAGCCCCGAGAACGAGACGCCGACGACGCCGGCACGGCACCCCGAGACCGCAAGCTCGGCGACGCCGGCCTGGGTGCGCCGCGCGCTGATCAACGACGGAGCCAAGGAGGAGGACATGGAGAACGTGCAGGGCTGCGCGACCTCGAGCCGGTCGTGCACAGCTTGGGGCACCGAGCGCGTGGCGGCGCGCCGCGAAGGCCGCGAGCGGGAGCATGCGACACTGGTTCGCCAAGCGCGGCGCAAGTTCGGTGCGGAGACGGCGGACCAGCTTGCCTCGTTGCTGGCGGACGTTTCGGACCCGGAGCGCGTCGGCGAGATCGCCGACCTGATCATCGACTGCGCGAGCGGCGCCGACCTCCTGGCGCAGGCGGCGAGGACCCCAGGACGACAGACGACTTCCTAGCGGCGGCTTGAGGCCGCGCCGCGGAGCGACGCGCCTCGCCCCGCGGCCTACACTCTCGTCCAGTTCCAGCACGCTCGGCGGGCTAGCGGAAAGCGATTCTTCCGAGCAGTCCGACGCGACGTTGGGCGGGCTGGGCGCCGTCGGATGCCTGCTCGCCGAAGAGGTCGACCATCAGCTGCAGGCCGCGCGGGGCGCCTTCGCGTTGGTCCTCGCCGGGCGCGCCCAACGCCGTCCATCGCGTGCCGGCGTTGAGGCGGTAGCCGGCGGCGCCCTCGCGGCTCCAGCGGCCGAACGGCACGATCTGGGCGCCGCCCGGAAGCACGACCCCCCAGCCCAGCTCCATCGCCAGCCGGTCCGGCTCCCAGCCGGACGCGCTGGCCGAAGGCGCGACGGCGTCGCGGCCCCACTGCCGACCGCCCAGCCCGGCCTGCGCCTGCCACAGCGCCTGCGTCCCGCTGGCCGCTTCGCCCCACGACGGCTCGAGCGAGAACGACAGCCCGCCCTCCTCGCCGCCGGGCTGCAGCCGAACGGCGAAGCTCGCGCCCCACTCGCGGAACTGGTCCTTCTGGTGCGCCAGCAGCGTGCGGCCGCGCGCGTCGATGCTCAAGCCGCTGCTCATGTGCGCGAACCCGAACTCGGCGCCCGCCTCGGCGCCCAGGCCCGTCTCGGCGTCGCCGCGGTCGTAGCGCGCGCCGAGCTCGAAGCGCGCGCGCACGGCCATGCCGTCGCCCACCGCCCACCGGCCGGCCAGCTCGGGCGCCACGCGCGCGCGGTGCGCCACGGCCGTCACGCCCGCCAGTCCGGCGCCGTCTTGCGACGTGATGCGCACGGTGAACGCGTCGGCCTTCAGCGCCAGCGCGCCGACCAGCTCCTGGCGGCCGCCGAGCGCGAGCATGCGCATCGTCAGGTCGGTGCTGAAGCGCCCGCCCGCCGTCTCGGCCAGGTCGGCGCTGCCGCGGCCCGCGCCCACGAGTCCCCACAGCCCGAGCCCGTCGCGCGGCGACCAGTGCGCGTACGGGTACAGGTTCGTCAGGCGTGCGTCGACGGTGCCGCCGCCGTTGATCTCGCTCTCGAAGTCGGACGCCAGCGTGTTGCGCGACGCGGCCAGCCCGACCAGCAGGCCGGAGCCGAACCCGTAGTCGAGCCCGGCGTAGACCGAGCGCGTGCGGCCCTCGAGCGTCAGGCCGTCGTCGGGCGAGCTCTCGAACGCGCCCGCGTTCGCTTGGCCCCACACGGTCCAGCCGGTGCCGAGTGCCGACTGCGGCGCGCCCGAGTCTCTCGCGCCCGAGTCGGCGCCATCGCTGCCGCCGAACGACAGCCGGAACGAACTCTGCGACCGCAGATCGCTGCTCGACAACGGATTGAACGCCAGCCCGCCGCGCTGCTCGGTGCCGCCCGGACCCGGCGGTGCCTGCTGGCCGTTGTACGCGCTCCCGCCGCCCAATCCGCTCGCCAGGCCGCCGGGCACGCCGCCGCCGAATCCGCTCGCCGAGCGGCCTTGCGCACCCCCGCCGCCACGGCCGTCGCCGAACAGCAATGAGACGGCGTCCAGCGACACGCCGCCGCCCGAGCCGCCTGGGCCGGCCATCGCCGCCGGACCGCTGAGCTGCACGCCCAGCAGGTCCGACGCGCCGCGCGCCAGCTGCGCCCAGCCGCACGACGACCCGCCGCCGAACGCGCCGCAGCCCACGGAGCGGCTGCCCAGCTGCACGTGCGAACGGCCCAGCACGCTCGACGACTCGATCCCCAGACGCCCGCCGATCGCGTCGACCGCCTCCGCGCCCACCGAACGCCCGAACGCCGTCAGCGCCGCCTCGAGCGCCCGCGCGCGCTCCGAACGCGACGCCTCGACCGTCACAGACACCGTCTGCGTCCCCTCGAGGCCGTCCGGGTCGCGCGCCGTCACCGTCACCGTCGCCGCGCCGATGGCCCGAGGCGCGATCGACAGCCGGCCGGCCGCGACCGACACGGCCGCCACGCTCGGCGCCGACGACACCGCCGCGTAGCTCAACGCGTCGCCGTCCGGATCGCGGAAGTACTGGCCCAAGTCCTCCTCGGCCGGCGCGCCGTAGGCCTCGAGCACCTTCGGCGCCATCGCGCCCACGGCCTCCGGGCCCTCGTTGACGTCCAGTAGCGACACGACGCCGCGCGCCTCGCCCGACAAGCCGCCCGCGTCCGTCGCGCGCAGCACCAGCTCGTACGACCGCGGTCCGGACTCGTAGTCCTCGCCCGAGCCCACGTAGCGCACCGCGCCGCTCGAAGCGTCCACCTCGAACCGGCCCCCGCCGCCCGACAAGCTGTACGTCAATTCGTCGTCGGCGTCCTCGTCCGACGCCTCGACGCGGCCCAGCTCGACCGGACCCGCCTGGTTCTCGGCCAGCTCGAACGCGTACGCCGAATCGGCGAACGCCGGCGCCTCGTTCACGTTCAGCAACGTCACCTCGGCCGGCACGCGGCCCTGCAAGCCCTCGCCGTCGGTCGCCACGACCTCGAACTGCCACGACGTCGGGCCCGCCTCGTAGTCCTCGCCGTCGCCGACGTAGCGCACCGCGCCGCTCGAAGCGTCCACCTCGAACAACGCCGCGCCCTCGCCCGACAAGCTGTACGCCAGCGTCGTGTCCGCCCGGTCCGGGTCGCTCGCCCGGACGACGCCCAGCGCCAAAGGACCCGCAACGTTCTCGTCGAACTCCCATTCATAGCGCTCGACCTCGAACGCCGGCGCCTCGTTGACATCCAGCAACGACACGGACACCGACGCCTCGGCCGTCAGCCCGCCGCCGTCCGTCGCCCGCACGACCAGCGTCCACGACTTCGGGCCCTCGGCGTCGAAGTCCTCGCCCTCGCCCACGTAGCGCACCGCGCCGCTCGAGGCGTCCACCTCGAACAGCTCCGCGCCGCCGTCCGCCAAGCTGTACGCCAACCGGTCGCTGGCGTCCGGATCGATCGCCTGGACCGTCCCCACCACCACCGGACCCGCCATGTTCTCCGCCAGATCGAACGCATACGCCGAGTCCACGAAGGTCGGCGCCTCGTTGACGTCCAGCAACGACACCGACACGACCGCCACGGCACTCAATCCCGCCCTGTCCGTCGCCGCCACCTCCAGCTCCCACGACTTCGGTCCCGAACCGTTGAAGTCCTCGCCGTCGCCGACGTAGCGCACCTCGCCGCTCGCGGCGTCCACCTCGAACAACTGCGCGTCGCCCGACGCCAGACCGTAGGACAGAACGTCGCCTTCGTCCGGGTCCGTCGCCTCGACGCGGCCCAGCTCGACCGGACCGGCCACGTTCTCCGGCAGCTCGAACGCGTACGCCGAGTCCGCGAACGCCGGCGCCTCGTTCTCGTCCAACACGTGCACGATCACCAACGCCTCGCCCTCGCGACCGTCCTCCGCAGCCGCCAAGACCTTCATCACCCGCTTCGGCTCCGAATCCGCGTCCAGCCCGCCGCCCACGTACCGAAGCTCGCCGCCGCGCTCGCTCACCTCGAAGCCCTCCGAGCCGTCGCCCAGCGAATAGCTCACGGCACCGTCGTACGGGTCCGTCGCCCGCACCTCGCCCAGCTCGACCGGTCCGGCCACGTTCTCCGCCAGCTCGAACACGTACTCTCTACGCTCGAACCTCGGATCGTCCGCGCCCGTGCCCCCGTCCACCGCGTGGCCCGACACGTTCGTCAGCGCATGGCTCCCCAAGCCCAGCTCCGCATTCTCCGAACCGCCCGAAAGCCCGATCGCGCCGCCCGCAAGCTCCAACGCGTTCGCCGGCACGCTGAACCCGTCGCGGTCCGCGTCCGACGGCACCACCCGGTACCGGAACTCCAACGCGTCCGTCCCGCTGCCCGACACGTACGCCGCCCGGCGGCGCGCATTGCCGATCACCAGCGCCAGACGCGGCGCGCCCGTCACCACGACCGCCCGGCTGAACGACACCCGCAGCACGATCCGGCCCCCCGACCCGTAGCCCGTCGGGCCCGTCGGCGTGCTCGTCACCTCGACGCGCGTCACCACCGGCGCCACCTCGACGCTGCCGTCCACCTGGTGGTTCGAATCGTTCGTCAGCACATGGCTCCCCAAGCCCAGCGCCGCCTCGCGCACGCCGTCCGCCGCGTTCTTGATCGTCCCGCCGTTCAGCGCCAGCGCGCCCAAGCTCACCGAGATCCCGGCCGTCGTCTCGTCCACGCCGCCCGGTCCGGCGCCGCCCGAGCCCGCGCCCTGAACCCAGTAGTGAAACGCCAGCACCGTCGTGCCCGAACCGCTCGCGTACCTCGCCTGCCGCAAGATGCCGGTTATTTCGACATCCAACTGTGGCGAACCCGTCACCGCCACCGCACGGTCGAACGTCACTTCCACAGCGATCCGCTCGCCCAGACTGTACGTGTCCCCGCTCGCCGGACTGCTCGTGATCGCCACCCCGGCCACCGACGCAGGCGCGATCGTGCCGTCCACCTTGTGGCCCGCCTGCGCCGACAACGCATGCGTCCCCAGCCCCAGTGCCGCCGCCAGCGTGCTGGACCGCCCGTCGTTGATCGCCCCGCTATTCAGCGCCAGCGCGCCAGCAGCCACCTCGATCCCGTCTGCGTCCGCGTCCGCAGCCACGACCACGTACCGGAACTTCAGCACCTTCGTGCCCGTACCGCTGGCGTACTCCGCCTGCCGCGTGTTCTCGCCGATCCCCAGCGCCAGCTGCGGCGTGCCACCCGTCGTCACCACGTCCACCAAACGGTTGAACGTCACGTCCACCTCGATCGCCTCGTCCCGCCCGTACGTGCCGACCGCCGGCGGTACGCTCGAAACCGACACGCCGCCCACCACCGGCGCCACGTAGCTGCCCGCCACCTTGTGGCCTGCGAAGTCCGTGTAGCGTTCTTGGATGTGAGATCCAAGCCCCGCATTCGTGTTGGTGCCCGCCACCTTGATGTTCCCACGTAGCGGTCGGCTCCACCAAATTCGGAGCCCGTCCGCGTCCGTGTCCGATGACTGTACTTCGTACTTAAACACCAGACTCCCCGTGCCCGTGCCGCTCACGTATTCCGCTAGCCGATCCGACGAGCCGATTCTAAGCGAAAACGTCGGCGTGCCATTCACATCCACCGGTGCAGAAAACTTCACCGTGACCTCGATCGTGTCGTTAAGCTCGTAGGTGTCGCCCACCACTGGCGAATTCAGCACCACATCCGTCACCCCCACGCCCATCCCCCCGTTGAATTTGTGACGACGATCGTTCAAGATCGCATGGATACCGAGATCTAGATTTGCTGATATTGGAATTATAGAATGAGCGTTAAGTGAAATAGTCCCTCCATCGCTGAGTGCGTTCCTCGGGATACTCACGCCGTCGATATCAATGTCTGACGTCTGCACAATGTAATAGAAACCTAAATTCCCCAGACCCCAATAGTCAAGGCGCGCTCTCCGCGTCGTCGTTCCGATATGTAGAGCTAGATACGTACTATCAAAATCCGCTACGACATTTCTGTCCCAGCTCACATCGATTGTAATACGGTCGCCTGCCGTGTAGGTCGAATCGGAGCCAGAACTAGACGTTATTTCAACGCCGATCACCGACGGTGCCGTCAAAAGGCCCCCGTCGACTTTGTGGGACGCAGCGTCGCTGATCGCATGACTACCCAATCCCAGCACCGCGTCCACCGTCCCGTCCGCCGATTTCAGCATCCTCGTACCCGTCGTCGTCAGCGCGTTCGCCGCGATGCTTACGCCGTCGTTGTCTGACGACGACGACTTCACCCACCATCGAAAATCGATGTATCCATCGCTGAGACGACTCGTGCGCCAGTTCGGCCAAGCCTCCACCGTATCCATCCCGATCTGCAATGCTAACGTAATGTTGCCCGTACCATAGAGACTGATCGCAGTATCGTACGTCACCCGAATCTCGATGCTTTGTGCGGCTTCATATATGCTGTCGTTCCCGGCATCCGAGGTGATCTCGACATTGCTAACGGTCGGCGCTGGGGTTTGGAGAGCAACCGTCGCGAGTGGCGACGCCATCCAGACGACGGCCAAGGCCGCGAGGAAGCAACCCGGCGTCGTGCGTGCCTTCGAAAGAAAGGGGGAGCATTCGTCAAGTGACATCAGACGTTCGATCATGTGGAGGTGGATTAGATTTAGAGTAGAGTAGAGTAGGAGGAATTGATCGGGCATCCGGCCAGATGGAATCTTCCCGACATTGTCAACGTATCATGTCAGTCGATTGCCTACAACGTCAAATGGCGGCCAATATTCGACGTTTTCCGCAATTGTCGGTGTTCAAGGCGCGCACGTGCTGGATATTCAAGGCAAAATGCCCGCCCCCTACCACGCCGCCAGCCCCAGCCTGGCGTCCAGGCGGACCTTGCCGTCCCGGCCGTCTTCCTCGACCACCGGATCGCCGCGCTTGTCGTGCACGCGGACGCGGAGCTCGGCCGCCTCGCGGTCCACGGTCACGTGCGAGAAGTTGTCCTCCTGGGAGAAGTTCCAGGCCCGGTAGTCCATCGCGACCTCGCGGTCCCGGGAGTCCAGGAAGCGGAACGTGTCTTCCTGGCCCTCGGCGCGGGAGTCGTGCACGAAGTCGGAAGGCTCTCCGTCGGCGAACGGGAACGGCCAGTAGAACGCCGACGACGTGACCGAGAACGCCTTGACGCGCTCGGCCTCCGGCGTGCCCCGCAGGAAGAGCTCCGCCACGTTGCAGCAGTGGACGTCGCCCGACAGGAACACGACGTTCTGGACGCCGGCGTCCACGATCCGGCGCAGGACCGCGGCGCGCGTGGCGGGAAACGCGGGCCAGCCGTCGCTGCGCTCCAGCGCCTCCGGGTCGGTCCCGGCCAGGGCCGTGCGCGCCGAGACGGGGCTGGGCGCGAACACGCCCGACGTCACCACGAACTTGGGCGCGTTGCCGCGTTCGGCCTGCTGCTCGGCCAGCCAGTCGAGCAGCAGTTGCAGTTGGCCGGGAGGCGAGCCGGGCAACGTCGGGCGGCCGAGCAGGCTGTTGCGCGACAGGTCGCCCTTGGGGCCTTCGATGAACCGCTGCGTGCGCGTGTCGAGCACGAAGAACGGCAGGCCGCCGCAGTCGAAGCGGTAGTAGAGCCGCCGGCCCCACGTCCGAGGCCCGTGGCTCCACTGGTAGCTCAGGTAGGCGTCCACGGCGATCGTGAAGAGCTGGCGCTTGGCCGACCGGTGGAGACGGTCCTGCGACCAGTTGTCCTCGATCTCGTGGTCGTCGAGGATCATGTACGTCGGCAACCGCTGCATGAGACGGCGAATCCGGGGCGACCCGAACGCCGTCAGGTACCGGTCGCGGAACTCGCGGTACGTGTCGGCCCGACCTACGGGAAGCAACGTGCTGAACATGTCGGCATAGATCTGGTCGCCCACCATCAGCACGAAGCGCGGGCGGTCGGCGCGCGCGGCCGTGTCGGCGGCGTCGCCGGCGTCCGGGCTGGCCCCGTCCGCGCTGGCCGCCCTCCCTTCCGCCAAGCGGGCCATCGGCGCGAAGATGCGGTCCGAGTGGCGCACCTTCCACAGCAGGCCCGGATAGCGGCAGGAGCCCAGCAGGAAGCTGACCCGGCCGCCGCCGCGGCCTTCCGCCGGGAACGTGCGCACCACCGCGCTGGCCTTGGCGGGGTCCAGGCGGCGCAGGTCGCCGCGCCACGCGCTCGAGTGCGTAAGCCGCCGCAGCAGCGCACCGCTCTCGAACTCGTCGTCGTCGTCCAGCGCGTCGTCGAGAACGAGGCACCCGACCCGGACCTCGTACTCCGAGTCCGGCTCGAGCACGAACAGCGCGTCGTCCTCCGGCAGCCGGATGTCGTCCGCGCCCAGGTTGATGCTGCCGCTGCGGTCGAACTCGCGGCGCAGCCGGAAGTAGCCGGTCGGCATCGGGTCGAGCGCGGCGCCGTCCTTCGACAGCACGCCGATCACCGCCATCGTGCGGCGGGCGGCGTCCGGGTGGTCCCCGCCGTCGGTCGCCGGGTCGGCCCGCACCCAGATGCGGCTGGTCGTGGCCGTCGTGTGCCCGACGATGGGGCCCAGTCCGGGGAGGCGCAGTGCGGACATGGGCTACCGGCGCCAGGCGTCCGGCGCGGGGACGCCGCGGCTCACCTGGACGTCAAGGGGGCGGGCCCGGGGACGCCAGCGGCGCCGCCCGAACCGACGAGTCGGCGCGGCCCCCAAAGAGCGGGACGACCGTCACGGCGAGCCGCATTGAGAAGCGACCCATGCCCCGACGATTGCCGTGACGACTGTTACCACCATCCCGACTACCGTGAGCTTTTCTTGCTTCTTGGCTTGTTCCTCTCGCTTCTTGGCCAACGCCTTTTGCTTCTTCACCAAGAATGCGGACCCTGTGCCAACGGCCAGCACGGCCAAGCAGACAATTACCCAGGCCACGATATTGGCGGAGGAAGCGTTCACGGCAAGCTCCTTTGTCGATCTGTTGTTGACGGTGTGGACCAACTGGTCCAGGACGGTCGAACCGTAGCCACCTGCGAATTCGTCCGAAACGTCAGAAACGGGGTGCTTTACGCCGAATCCGGGGCCGCCTCGCCGCCGACCCGGCATCCCCCGCCTTGAACGCCGCTCACGGGCCAGTCCCCCGCTCCGCGCCCCCGTCCGACCGCTCCGCCACCCATGCCGCGAAGGCGGCGTTCACGCGCTCGGGCTCCCGCGCCGCGACCGCCAGCGTGCATCCCAGCTTGCGACACGCCAGCCGCTCGAGCATCCGGCGCGTGTACCGGCCCTCCGAGCAAATCCCGCGCCACGACTTGGCGCCGCGCTGGGGCACCGCCCAGAGCAGAACCACCCAGCCCAGGAACTCCTTGACCCCGCAGCGCAGAGGAACGTCGGCCCGCCAATAGCGGCGCAGCGTGTCGGGCTCCACGCTGACTTGACACGCGAGCCCTTTTACATTATGGGGGGGGGGGGGGGGGGGGAAGATTCTGCCGGCCGAGTCCGCACGCGATCCGCAACGCCTTGTCCACCTGCGGCCTCAGCTCGGCGCAGGCCAGGATCCGATGGGCCAGCATCTGAAGCGGGCCGCTCCGCCAGCCGGCTCGCCGAAGCGCGGACGGCAGGCGGTCCGCGGCTTCCTCCGCCCAAACGGCCTGGAACGACGACGAGTCCAGCTCGCGCAACAGCTGCAACCGGCGCAGGGACAGCGGCGTCACGACCACGCAGGACGGCCCGCCGACCGACGCCCCGAAGACCGAACGCAGCCGGGCCGAGTCCGCGGCCGCGTAGTCCGGCGTGCAGTAGACGCCGACCTCCGCGACCGACCGAGGGGCCGCCGCGAACTCGTCCCACGCCTCCGTCCAGACGATCTCGTCTCCGGGCAGGATCGGGCGCAACCGCTCCCGCAGCCGCCGGCACTTGCTGTACACGACTATCATGCTGGAGGACAGAATGGGGCGGCGGTGGCCCGCGGGTCAAGCGGCGGGTAGTGGCACGAGCCCAGCAGGAAGCGGGCCCGGCCTCCGTCTCGTCCCTTGGCAGGGAACGCGCGCACGACGGCACCGGCGGAAGCAAATGAGCTATCGCCGCCAGGCGTCCGGCGCGGGAACGCCCCGGCTCACTTGGACTTCCAGGCCCGGCTCCGGCGCCGCCGCGGCGGCGTCCGCTTGCGCGACCGCCGTGTCGGGCCAGTCGCGCAGGATGCCGCGCACGTTGCCCGTGGCCGGGTCGAGCAGCAACGCCGCCGCCGGACCGCTCTCGGCGTCCAGCTGGGCCGTGCCCTCTGGGCCCGTCAGCACGATGCGCGCCAAGGCGTCCGCCCAGCCAGCCTCGGCCGGAAGCGCGAACACGAACGACTGCCGACCGTCGCCGTCCGCGATCTCCGCCATGCCGAACCGGCGGTCGAACAGCGCGCGGCCGTCTTCGGCCTCGCCCACGATCCGCCACTCGCCCGCCTCGTCCGGCAACGACGCCCGAGCGTCGTCCACGACGAACGACGGGTTCAGGAACGGCTGGCCGTCCGCGTCCGCACCGCCCCACAGCAGCAGAACCCTTGTGGGCGGCCCCTGGAAGGCAGCGACTCCGGCCTCGTCGTGCATCCGCCACCGAAACGACCGGGCGAAGTGGTAGTCGCCGACCCAATCCCTCCCACAGTAGCCCATCAGGTCGGGCTGTACCGGCAGCACGAGTCGCCCCGACCGGCGGTCCCAGCCCCATGCGCCGATGCGGCCCCGGTCGTCCGGAAACGACGGGTCCGGCCCGCGCGCGCCGCCGCAGGGCGCATGCCAAAGATAGAAGTTGTGGCCGAACTCGTGCGCGATTGTCGATGGATAAGGCACAGAGAACTGGGATCGGCCCGGGACAGTCGCCACCCCGGCGGCCTCGGTCGGATCGGGCAAGGTGCCCATCCAGTAGCCGCCTCCGTTCTCCATCGTCCGAATCGCCCCAGTCTCGGCCAGGAGATCGAATGCGCTGTTCGAAGAACTCCACACGGGATCGTGAACCGTCACGCTCATCGCCCCCACGGGCAACAGCCTCCGCGTCTCCTCGAACAGCGGATCGTCCGGCGTCATCCCCCGCGTCACGTCCAGAATCGACGAGTCGGGATCGGCCTCCCAAAGGAACGGCACCACCGTCACGTCGAACGACGGCAGCTCGTGCACTTCCAACGCCGTTCGCCCCACCGCAGGAATGCGGTCCGGAACGCCCAGTGCCGAATCGAGGACACCGTCCGGATCGACCTCCACCACCATCTCCACGCCCGGCCGCAAGACGTCGCCCGGGACCTCCACGTTCGCCGATGCCCCGAGACTGCCCTCCTGGAACTCCGCCGTCAGCGCTTGCGTTCCCGACGGGACCTCGAAAACCCGCTCCGACCCGTCCCGCTGGTAGAACGTCGCCCGCGCCGCCGGCGCACGGGCACCCTCGCCTGCGGGCACCGACGCGAAAACCCGCAACAGCCCCGGCCTTCCCGCCACCAGCGGCACGGGAAACTCGAACGACTGGATCGCCTGCACGACGTACGCGGCCGCCCTGGCCTCCCCGTCCGCTCGGTCAGCGCAGGACCCGACGCGCCGAACCGGAATCGACCTCAGCCACGACTGAAAGGCAACTTCTCGTGGAGCGCACAGCCCCGTGCCGCCGAGCAGGAGCTCCGACATATCGAGCGACGTCCACGCGAAAGGCAACGTCCCGGACATCCCGGCGTTGTGCGACAGGGAAAGCCGCTCCAAGCTGGCAAGGTTGGCCAGCTCCGGCGGTATCCCGCCCGTCAGATCGTTGCCGTACAGGTAGAGCTCCTCCAAGTTCGCCAAGCTGCCCAGCTCCGGCGGTATCCCGCCCGTCAGGTCGTTGCCGTACAGGTAGAGCTCCTCCAAGTTGGCGAGATTGCCCAGCTCCGGCGGTATCCCGCCCGTCAGGTCGTTGTCTTGCAGCCCGACCCACTTCAAGTTGGCGAGATTGCCCAGCGACGCGGGGAGATCGCCCGTTAGTGCGTTCCACCCCAAGCCAAGCCCCTCCAAGCTGGCGAGGTTGCCCAGCTCCGGCGGTATCTCGCCCGCTAGATCGTTGCCCTGCAACTGAAGTGACTTTAGATTGCCGAGCTTGGCCAGCTCCGGCGGTAACCCGCCCGCCAAGTCGTTGACTATCAGCCTAAGGAACTCTAAATTGGCGAGGTTGCCCAGCTCCGGTGGTATCCTGCCCGTCAGGTCGTTCCACGCCAAGGAGAGCC
This sequence comes from Longimicrobiales bacterium, assembly GCA_965242735.1. Lineage (GTDB taxonomy): Bacteria > Gemmatimonadota > Gemmatimonadetes > Longimicrobiales > Gaopeijiaceae. The sequence goes on from OZ251497.1 coordinate 1,861,045, forward strand.
TCTTCAGGCTGCTGAGGTTGCCCAGCTCCGGCGGTATCTCGCCCGTCAGGCCCGCGGCCTCCCTCCAAAGCGTCACCACTCGTCCTTGGTCGTCCGTGTGGACTCCGTGCCAGTCCTTCAGCGGTGCCGCAGTCAGCCAGTTGTCCTTGTCATTGGCGTTCCAGTTCGGGCCGTCCGTAGAGTAATACAAGACCTCCAAGACGTCGCGGTCCGTCAGCGACGGGCATTCGACGCCGTTGCCCATATGCGACGCAATCGACTGCAACCAGTCCCGGAACGAAGGCTCGGCCGGGACGCACACGCTCGTGCCGTCGTACCGAAGCGCCCGCAACGACAGACCGATTAGGACCAGCGCAAGACGACCGCCAAGCTCGCGGTTGTCGTCGATTCGCAACTCCCGCAGGGACTTCAACGACGACAGCGACCCCGGCACTACGCCGGACAAGCCGTTTCCGCTCAAGTCGAGCGCGACGACCCGGCCTGAAACCGAATCCGTCTCGACCCCGTGCCAGTCGCTCAACGGCCCCGGCTGAAGCCATCCGTCCGACGACGTCCAGCTCGCTCCGCCGGCCGAACCGTACAGGGCCTCGAGCGCCGCCACGTCCGCCTCGTGGCAGAACGGGCCAACTGCCCTGTCGAGTCCGGCTGCGAAGTCGATGAACTGTCGCGTGCCTGGTGCGCAAAGACCCGCGTTGTCTGACCAAAACATATTTGTCAGATTAGAGAGGCTACTTAGTTTCGCCGGTATTTCGCCTGTCAGGTCGTTGCGGTCCAGGCGAAGCTCCTCCAAGTTGGCGAGGTTGCCCAGCTCCGGCGGCATCTCGCCTGTCAGGTCGTTGCCGAACAGGTAAAGCACCTCCAAGTTGGCGAGGTTGCCCAGTTCCGGCGGCATCTCGCCTGTCAGGTCGTTGCGGCCCAGGGAAAGCTCCTCCAAGTTGGCGAGGTTGCCCAGTTCCGGCGGCATCTCGCCTGTCAGGTCGTTGCGGCCCAGGGAAAGCGACGCCAAGTTGGCCAAGCGGCCCAGCTCCGGCGGTATCCCGCCCGTCAGTTCGTTGTCGAACAGGAAAATCTCCTCCAAGTTGGCCAAGTTGCCCAGCTCCGGCGGTATCTCGCTTGTCAGGCCGTTGTTGTATAGTATAAGCCTCTGCAAGCTGGCCAAGTTGCCCAGCTCCGGCGGTATCCTGCCCGTCAGGTCGTTGTTGCCCAGGGAAAGCGCCTCCAAGTTGGCCAAGCTGCCCAGCTCCGGCGGTATCCCGCCCGTCAGTTCGTTGCTGAACAGGCGAAGCCACTTCAAGCTGTCGAGGTCGCCCAGCTCCGGCGGTATCCCGCCCGTCAGTTCGTTGTTGCCCAGGGAAAGCGCCTCCAAGTTGGCCAAGCTGCCCAGCTCCGGCGGTATCTCGCCCGTCAGTTCGTTGCCGAACAGGCGAAGCCACTTCAAGCTGTCGAGGTCGCCCAGCTCCGGCGGTATCCCGCCCGTCAGTTCGTTGTCGAACAGGAAAATCTCCTCCAAGTTGGCCAAGTTGCCCAGCTCCGGCGGCAACTCGCCCGTCAGGCCGTTGGCCTCTAGGGACAGCGTGACCACTCGCCCGCTCTCGTCGGTGTCGACGCCATGCCAACTGCCCAGCGGCGCATCGGTCAGCCATCCTTCGTTCTGAGTCCAGTTCGGCCCGTCCGTCGCCTCGTACAGCGCCGTCAGCGCCGTCCTGTCGTCGACCTTGCGAACGGGACCGATCGTCACGATCACGTCGGCCGATGCGCCGGAGGCGGCCGCCGCCGTCACCGTCGTGCGGCCGGACGCCGCCGCGACGACCAGCCCGGAGGCGTCCACCCGCGCCACCGTCGTGTCCGCGCTCGTCCAGCTCACCGCCGCGCCCGGCAACGGCCGGCCTTGGCCGTCCAGAACCGAAGCGGACAAGCGCACCGTGTCCCCCAGCGCCGCCTGCACGGCAGGGCCCTGCGCGACCTGCACGGACGCGCCGCGCGGCGGCTCGGTCATGTCGTCGGCGCAACCGGCCGCGACCGCCGCCGCCGTGCAGAACAGCGCCAGAGTTCTACGATTCATTGTCGTTCCTTGGTCGCCTGCCTTGCGACGAAGAAGGGAGAATGGTCGATCCGCAAGACGCGGCCGGCCGCCGAATCGGGACTTGCGGCGCGGAATCGGCCTGCCGGATAGGCGGCGTCGCCACCCGCGGCGCGGACGACAATCGTCAGGGCGCTCGAGCAGTTGTTGGCGGTGCGGAACTCGCCCTCCACGGCGTCGGCGCACCCGCCCAGACGGAGGACGGTTCCCGGCAGCGCCGAGCGCTGAACCGTGACGTCGACCCGTCCCCGCGCCAACTCGCCTGGGGCAAGAGCCGGCACGTCCGCGGGCTCGCCGATCTCGTCGTCCGAGGTCGTGATGACGGTGTCGGCCGACTCGAACGCCCGCAGGCGCGTCGCGGCGGCGTCGGCGTCGCCGAGATTGCGGATCGTCATGGAGAACCGGAAGCTGCCGCCCGGCGCAATCGCGACGCTGTCCCGCGACACGCTCACCGCCAAGTCCGGGCCGACCATCACCGTCGCCGCAAAGCTCAAGGAGCTGGACGACAAGCCGCCCGGGTCCCGGGCCGACACGGCGATCGTGGCGGTCCCCGGAGCGACAGGCTGCACGGCGACCACGGAACCGGAGACGCTCGCCGACGCCACAGCGTCGTCGCTCGACCGCGCAACGTACGTCAGCGCGTCGCCGTCCGGGTCGGAGAAGTTGCCCGCCACGTCCACCGTCGCCGCGTCTCCACCCAGCTTCAGCGTTTGGTCGGGTATCGACCCGCGTCGTTCGGGCGCGCTGTTGGACGGCGGCTCCGGCGGCGGCGGCCCGGCGCCAGAATCGCCACAGGCGGCGAGAAGCGATGCGACGACGGCCGCCGCCCACCGCGACCGCCTGTTCCGGCGAGCTGTAATATCGGAATGCATGAGCTTGGACCGTAGCCGCCTGCGAATTCGTCCGAAACGTCAGAAACGGGGCATTTTATGCCAAATCCGGGGCCGCCTTCGCCGCCCGCTCAGCACCCCCGCCTTGAAACGCCGCTCACGGGCCCCTCCCCCGCTTCGCGCCCCCGTCCGACCGCTCCGCCACCCATGCCGCGAAGGCGGCGTTCACGCGCTCCGGGTCCCGCCCCGCGACCGCCAGCGTGCATCCCAGCTTGCGACACGCCAGCCGCTCGAGCATCCGGCGCCCGTACCGGCCCTCCGAGCAAATCCCGCGCCACGACTTGGCGCCGCGCTGGGGCACCGCCCAGAGCAGAACCGCCCAGCCCAGGAACTCCTTGACCCCGCAGCGCAGAGGAACGTCCGCCCGCCAATAGCGGCGCAGCGTGTCGGGCTCCACGCTGACTTGACACGCGAGCCCTTTTACATTATGGGGGGGGGGGGGGGAAGATTCTGCCGGCCGAGTCCGCACGCGATCCGCAACGCCTTGTCCACCTGCGGCCTCAGCTCGGCGCAGGCCAGGATCCGATGGGCCAGCATCTGGAGCGGGCCGCTCCGCCATCCGGCTCGCCGAAGCGCGGACGGCAGCCGGTCCGCGGCTTCCTCCGCCCAAACGGCCTGGAACGACGACGAATCCAGCTCGCGCAGCAGCTGCAGCCGGCGCAGGGACAGCGGCGTCACGACCACGCAGGACGGCCCGCCGACCGACGCGCCGAAGACCGAACGCAGCCGGGCCGAGTCCTCGGCCGCGTAGTCGGGCGTGCAGTAGACGCCCACCTCCGCGACCGACCGAGGGGCCGCCGCGAACTCGTCCCACGCCTCCGTCCAGACGATCTCGTCTCCGGGCAGGATCGGGCGCAACCGCTCCCGCAACCGCCGGCACTTGCTGTACACGACTATCATGCTGGAGGACAGAATGGGGCGGCGGCCGGCGGTGCGTCAAGCGGCGGGGGTCGGGGGTCAAATGGGCTACCGCCGCCAGGCGTCCGGCGCGGGAACGCCCCGGCTCACTTGGACCTGCAGGCCCGGCTCCGGCGCCGCCGCGGCAGCGTCCGCCTCCGCGACTGCCGCATCGGGCCAGTCGCGCAGGATGCCGCGCACGTTGCCCGTGGCCGGGTCGAGCAGCAACGCCGCCGCCGGACCGCTCTCGGCGTCCAGCTCGGCCGTGCCTCCCGGGCCCGTCAGCACGATGCGCGCCAAGGCGTCCGCCCAGCCGGCCTCGGCCGGAAGCGCGAACACGAACGACTGCCGGCCGTCGCCGTCCGCGATCTCCGCCATGTCGAACGCCCGGTCGAACAGCGCGCGGCCGTCTTCGGCCTCGCCCACGATCCGCCACTCGCCCGGCCCGTCCGGCAGCGACGCCCGAGCGTCGTCCACGACGAACGACGGGTTCAGGAACGGCTTGCCGTCCGCGTCCGCGCCGCCCCACAGCAGCAGAACCCGGGTCGGCGGGCCCGCGAAGGCGGCAACTCCTGCCTCGTCGTGCATCCGCCACCGAAACGACCGGGCGAAATGGTAATCGCCGAGCCAAAGGCCACCGCAGTAACTCATCAGGTCCGGCAGGACCGGCGGCAAGAGCCGCCCCGACCGGCGGTTCCAGCCCCATGCGCCTATACGGCCCCGGTCGTCCGGAAACGACCAGTCCACGCTGATTTGGGCACCACAGGGAGCATGCCAAAGGCGAAAGTTGTGGCCGAACTCGTGGGCGATGACGCCATTACCGGGCACAGAAAACATAGACTGGCCGGTGGGGGAAGCCACACCTGCAGCCCCGGTCGGATGGGGCAAGGTGCCCATCCAATAGCCACTTCCGTTCTCGAGCGTCCGGATCGCCAAGGTCTCTCTCAGGAGAACGAATGCGCTGTTGGAAGAACTCCACACGGGCTCGTGCACCGTCACGCTCATCGCCCCCACAGGCAACGCCCTCTGCGTCGTCTCGAACAGCGGGTCGTCCGGCGTCAACCCCCGAGTCACGTCCAGTATCGACGAGTCAGGATCGGCCCTCCACAGAAACGGCACCACCGTCACGTCGAACGGCGGCAACTCGTAAACCTCCAACGCCGTCCGCCCCGCCGTCGGAATGCGTGTAGGAACGCCCAGCCCCGGATCGAGGGTACCTTCCGGATCGACATCCACCACCATCTCCACCCCCGGCTGCAACACGTCGGCCGGAACCTCGACGTTCGCCGACGCCCCGAAACTGCCTTCCTGCAAGTCGGTGCGTAGCGTCCCTTCCCCGGACGGAACTTTGATGGTCCGCTCCGACCCGTCACGCAGGTAGAACGTCGCCCGCGCCGTCGGCACACGGGCGCCCTCCATCTGCGGGCCCCACGCGAACACCCGTAGCAACCCAGGCCTTCCCGCCACCAGCGGCACGGGAAAGTCAAACGACTGGACCGCTTGGACGACGTATGCGGCCGCCCTTGCTTCTCCGCCCACTCGCTCCGCGCACACTGAAACGCGCCGGAGCGGAATCGATCTCAGCCACGATTGGAAATCGGCGTCACGGGGAGCGCACAACCTCGTGCCGCCAATCAGAAGCTCCCGCAAATCGAGCGATGTCAGTTCGGCAGGCAACATCCCGGACATCCCGGCATTGTTCGCTACGGCTAGGCTCCGCAATTTTGACAGGTTGCCCAGCTCCTCAGGGATCTCGCCCGTCAGGGCGTTCTGGCTCAAAAACAGATACAGCAAATCTAGATTGCCCAGCTCCGGAGGGATTTCGCCTGTCAGGGCGTTGTTCGACAGCTCAAGAGAGTACAAGGACGACAGGTTGCCCAGCTCCGGCGGTATCTCGCCCGTCAGGTTGTTGCCGTCCAGTATAAGGATCGCCAAGTGAGCGAGGTTGCCCAGCTCCGGCGGTATCTCGCCCGTCAGGTTGTTGGCGTACAGCCTAAGAGATCCCAAGTTGGCGAGGTTGCCCAGCTCCGGCGGTATCTCGCCCGTCAGGTTGTTGCGGTCCAGGCGAAGCTCCTCCAAGTTGGCGAGATTGCCCAGCTCCGGCGGTATCTCGCCCGTCAGGTTGTTGGCGCCCAGCCTAAGTGCGACCACTCGCCCGCTCTCGTCGGTCTGGACTCCGTGCCAATCCTTCAGCGGCATCGCAGTCATCCAGTTGTCCTGGGCATTCCAATTCGCGCCGCCCGTAGAGTAGTAGAGGACCTCCAAGACGTCGCGGTCCGCCAGCGGAGGGCATTCGATCCCGTTGCCCATGTGCGATGCTATCGACTGCAACCACTTGCGAAACGAAGGCTCGGCCGGAGCGCACACGTTCGTGCCGTCGTACCGAAGCGTCCGCAACGACAGAGCGGTTAGGCCCAGCGCGAGACGACCGCCAAGCTCGCCGTTGTCGTCGATTCGCAACTCCTTCAGAGCCTCCATCCTCAAGAGTGATGCTGGCAATGCGCCGGACAAGTTGTTTGCACTCAAGTCGAGCGCGATGACACGGCCCGCAACCGAATCCGTCTCGACTCCGTACCAGTCGCTCAACGGCCCAGGCTGAAGCCAGCCATCCGACGCACCCCAGTCCGAACCGCCGGCCGAACTGTACAGAGCTTCGAGTGTTGCTGCGTCCGGTTCGTGACAGAAAGGGCCAATTGCTTGGGCAAGAGCTCCGGCAAAGTCAATGAACTGTCGCGTGCCCGGCGCACAAAGACCTGCATTGTTAAACCAGTACATGAATTTCAGATTAGAGAGGCCACTTAGTTTCGCAGGTATCTCGCTGGTCAGCGCGTTGTAGCTTAGGCGAAGAGTCTCCAAGCTGGCCAAGTTGCCCAGCTCCGGCGGTATCTCGCCCGTCAGGTTGTTGGCGGACAGCCGAAGAAACGACAAGCTGGCGAGGTCGCCCAGCTCCGGCGGTATCTCGCCCGTCAAGTTGTTGGCGGACAGCCGAAGAAACGACAAGCTGGCGAGGTCGCCCAGCTTCGCGGGGATCTCGCCGGTCAGCGCGTTGTTGTGTAGATTAAGCCCCTGCAAGCTGGCCAAGTTGCCCAACTCCGGCGGTATCTCGCCCGTCAGGTTGTTGTCGTTCAGCCTAAGAAATCCCAAGTTGGCGAGGTTGCCCAGCTCCGGCGGTATCTCGCCCGTCAGCAAGTTGCGACGCAGGTCAAGATCCTCCAAGCTGGCCAAGTTGCCCAGCTCCGGCGGTATCTCGCCCGTCAGGTCGTTGTCGTTCAGCCTGAGTACGACCACTCGCCCGCTCCCGTCGGTGTCGACACCATGCCAGCGGCCCAGCGGCTGATCGGTCAGCCACCCGTTGTTCGCGGTCCAGTTCGGCCCGTCCGTCGCCTCGTACAGGACCGTCAGCGCCGTCCTGGCGTCACTCTTTCGAATGGGCCCGACCGTCACGATCACCACGGCCGATGCCCCGGAGACAACCGTCGCCGTCACCGTCGTGCTGCCGGCCGCCACGGCAGCGACCAAGCCCGAAGCGTCCACTCGCGCCACCGTCGGGTCCGCGCTCGTCCAGCGAACCACGGCTCCCGGCACGGGCTGGTCTCGGCCGTCCAGGACCGAAGCCGACAGGCGCACCGTGTCGCCAAGCGCCACCTCCACGGCCACGCCCTGCGCGACCTGCACCGACGCGCCTCCGGACGGCTCGGTCACGTCGTCGGCGCACCCGGCGGCGAGCGCCGCTGCCAGGCCCAAGCAACGCAGATTCCTACGGTTCATCGGTTGCCTTCCTTGCGAATGAAGAAGCGAGAACGGTCGATCCGCTCGACGGCGACAGCCGCCGAATCGGGCCGCGCGGAGCGGGACTGGCCTGCCGCGCCAGCGTCGCCGTCCGGGGCGCGAACGACGATCGCCACGGCGTTCGAGCAGTTGTTGCCCGTGTTGGACTCGCCTTGCACGGCGTCGGCGCACTGGCCCAGATAGAGAACGGTCCCCGGCGACGCCGACCCCCTCACCGTGACCGTGACCCTCCCCCGGGCGGACTCGCCTGCGCCGAGCGCCGGCACGTCCGCCGGCACGCCGATTTCGTTGTCCGACGTCGTGATGACGCTGTCGGCCGACTCGAACGTCCGCACGCGCGTCGCGGTCGCGCCTGCGCCGCCTTGGTTGCGAATCGTCACGGTGAACCGGACGCTGCGGCCCGGCGCCGTCGCCACGCTGTCGGGCGACATGCCAACCACCAAGTCCGACGCCCGGATCGTGACCTTGAGCGCCCGCGAGCAGTTGTTCCTGGTGTCCAGCTCGCCCTCCACCGGGTCCACGCATTCGCCCACGTAGAAGACCGTCCGCGCGGACGACAAACTCGCCGTGAACGAGGCCGTCCTGCTCGCCGTCTCGCGCGGATCCAGCGCAAGCACCTCGGCGCCGTCGCCGACCAGCTCGTCCGAAGTCGTGACGACGGAATCCGCCGACACGAACGTCCTGACCCTCGTAGCCGCCGACGGCGCGTTGCCCTCGTTTCGGACCGCCGCCACATACTCGAAGGCAACCCCGGGCGCAGCCACCACGCTGTCCGGCGACACGTCAACCACCAGGTCCGGACTCGCGACCGTTACCGTGACGGCGAAACGCAGGCTCGCCGTCAGCCCGCCGGGGTCCTGCGCTCTCACCGTCACCGTCGTGGTCGCGGTTCTCGTGGCGACCGGCCGCATCGTCACGACCGAGCCCGACACGCTTACCTCGGCCGCGTCGCTGTTGGTCGACCAGACCGTGTACGTCAGCGGGTCGCCGTCCGGGTCCGTGAAGTTGCCCGACACGTCCAACGACGCCGCGCTCCCGTCCCCCGCCAGCGACTGGTCGGGTATCGCGCTCTGCACCTCGGGCGCACGGTTGGCGGGTTCGGTCCCGCAGGCGGCAAGACACGATGCGACGACTGCCGCCGCCCAGCGCCTTCTCTGCCAACGGCCGTGCGACCGCTTGTGCTCCAGAGAACTATCGGATTGCATGAGTTCGGACTGTAATCGCCTGCGAATCCGTCCGAAACGTCAGAACCGGGGCGTTTTATGCCAAATCCGGGGATGTCTTCGCCGCCCGCTCAGCGTCCCCCCGCCTTGAAACGCCGCTCACGGGCCAGTCCCCTGCTCCGCGCTCCCGTCCGACCGCTCCGCCACCCACGCCGCGAAGGCGGCGTTCACGCGCTCGGGGTCCCGCGCCGCGACCGCCAGCGTGCAGCCCAGCTTGCGACACGCCAGCCGCTCGAGCATTCGCCGCGTGTACCGGCCCTCCGAGCAAATCCCGCGCCACGACTTGGCGCCGCGCTGGGGCACCGCCCAGAGCAGAACCGCCCAGCCCAGGAACTCCTTGACCCCGCAGCGCAGAGGAACGTCCGCCCGCCAATAGCGGCGCAGCGTGTCGGGCTCCACGCTGACTTGACACGCGAGCCCTTTTACATTATGGGGGGGGGGGGGGGGGGGGGGGAAGATTCTGCCGGCCGAGTCCGCACGCGATCCGCAACGCCTTGTCCACCTGCGGCCTCAGCTCGGCGCAGGCCAGGATCCGATGGGCCAGCATCTGGAGCGGGCCGCTCCGCCAGCCGGCTCGCCGAAGAGCGGACGGCAGCCGGTCCGCGGCTTCCTCCGCCCAAACGGCCTGGAACGACGACGAGTCCAGCTCGCGCAGCAGCTGCAGCCGGCGCAGGGACAGCGGCGTCACGACCACGCAGGACGGCCCGCCGACCGACGCGCCGAAGACCGAACGCAGCCGGGCCGAGTCCTCGGCGGCGTAGTCCGGCGTGCAGTAGACGCCGACCTCCGCGACCGACCGGGGGGCCGCCGCGAACTCGTCCCACGCCTCCGTCCAGACGATCTCGTCTCCGGGCAGGATCGGGCGCAACCGCTCCCGCAACCGCCGGCATTTGCTGTACACGACTATCATGCTGGAACACAGAATGGGCGGCAGCCGACGGTGCGTCAAGCGGCGAGGTTCGGGGCGCGCCCCAAGGATTTGCAGGCCTCGCTATACTTCGGACTCGAGAACCAAGCCCCTTGGGCCCCCCGGCGGCGCTCGCCGGTGGAACCGGGCGGGCCAGGGGCGCGGAAAGGGCGAACGGGATGGTCTCCCTCACCAACGTCGCTGGAAACTGCCCGGTTGGCGACGGAGCGTGCGCCATGGCGGCATTTCCGGTTCCCTTGGCAGCGCCGCCGCGCCCGGAACGCCGACCATGAGGGAGATCGAGCCCGGCGGCCCTTCGAAGATCACGGCCGTGCGCGACTTCGTGGTCTTTCAGATCAAGCTGGCCGTCGACGGCGTCAAGGACCTTCTCGTCTTCAACCTGTCCATCGTCGCCATCCTGGCCGACCTGCTGCTCGGCGGCCGGCGGCCCGGCCGCTGCTTCTACGGCGTGGTCCGCGCCAGCCGCAACTTCGACGCGTGGCTGAGGCTGCACGCCACGAAGGGCGAGGGCGGGAAGGCGGGGCGCCGGCGCTTGGGGCGGCCCAAGCGTCCTTCGCGGGACTGACGAGCGCGGGGCCGACGACGAACGGCTCGGGGCCCCTGGCGCCCGGTCTCTGGCGGGCTCCGGTCCCATTCAGCCATGTATGCGTCCCGCCGGAGTCCCCATAGTTGGGGAAGCGCAGGTTGGGCGGGCCCGGCGCCCCCGGCTCGCCACCAGCGCCTTGCGGTCTCCGCCCGAACAAGTCGGCCCGGCGGGTCGGCGGGAGACCTCGACCCCGGTGCACGAGGAGACGCCATATGGCCCCTGCAGATTCCCGAGACGGCAAGGCGGGCGACGGCAGCGGCACGGCGCCCGGAGACGGCGAGGCTGGCGCCGGCGGACCGGCGTCCGGAGACGGCAAGCTTGGCGACGGCGGCGGATCGACGCCCGGAGGCGGCAAGCTTGGCGGCGGCACTGGACGGGTATCCTCCGGCCAAGCGCCTCCGACGGCAGACGCGCCCGCCTGTCCCCGCCGTCCGGACGAGCTGCGGCGCAAGACGGTCCACCAGCCGAAGGACAAGATCGCCAAGGCGTTCTACGGCGACGAGCGGATGGCCGCCGAGCTGCTGGCCACGCTGGTGCTCGGCAAGATCGTGCCCGGCGCGCTGGCCGAGCGCGTCGACCTCGGCAAGCTCTCGAAGACGCAGACCGAGTACGTCGATCCCAAGTCCCGCACGGTGCGCCACGCCGACCTCGTGTGGCGGGCGCCGCTGCGCGACTCGTGGCTCTACGTCGTCTTCCTGTTCGAGGCGCAGTCCACGCCCGCCCGCGACATGGCGGTGCGCATCCTGCTCGAGACGGCGCTCGTCTACGCCGAGCTGCTCGCCCGCGACCCGGAGGTGCGCAAGCGGGGCAAGCTGCCGCCCGTGCTGCCGATCGTCGTGTACGGGGGCGACGCGCCGTGGCGCGGGCCCACCCGCGTGGAAGACCTGTTGCCGGACGAGGCGCAGGCGTTCCTGTCCTACGCGCTGGGCCACCAGTTCGTGCTGGTCGAGGAGGCGAAGGTGGCGCAGGCGCTGGAGACGGCGGACACGGCGTGGACGGCGGCGCTGCGGTTGCGCTACACGCTCAGTCGTGCCGAGTTTAAGGAGGTGCTGGCGAAGCTGCGCAAGCTGATGCCGGAGGGGCCGGCGAACCGCGCGCTGGCGGAGTGGGTGCGCCGCGCGCTGATCGAAGACGGAGCCAAGGAGGAGGACATGGAGAACGTGCAGGAGCTGCGCGACCTCGAGCCGGTCGTGCACAGCTTTTGGGGCGCCGAGCGCTTGGCCGCGCGCCGCGAAGGCCGCGAGGAGGGCCGGGCCGAGGGTCGGGAGGAAGGTCGGGAGGAAGGTCGGGAGGAAGGTCGGGAGGAAGGTCGGGAGGAGGGTCGCGAGGAAGGCCGGCTGGAGGGTCGGGCCGAGGGTCGCGAGGAAGGTCGCGAGCGGGAGCAGGCCACACTGGTTCGCCAAGCGCGGCGCAAGTTCGGTTCGGAGACGGCCAACCGCCTGGCCTCGTTGCTGGCGGGGGCCTCGGACCCGGAGCGCGTCGGCGAGATCGCCGACCTGATCATCGACTGCGCGAGCGGCGCCGACTTCTTGGCGCAGGCAGCGGGGACCCCAGGACGACGGGCGACCTCCTAGCCGACGGCTGAAGGCCGGGGCTCCGCCGAACAGCCCGTTCTCGCTTGTTCGGAGTCGCAAGGCGATCAGTTGGCCCGGGTGGACTCGAACCACCACCGCCGGTTCCAAAGACCGGTGTCCTGCCATTAGACGACGGGCCAGGGCTGGATCCGGCCATCGAAGCCCAGCGGGCCGGAATCCCTCAGGAATCCTAACGCCGATACGAACTCGAGCGCCATGGTCGGACGATCCGCTCGTCGGCTCCGCGTCCCCGAGCGCGACCCGCAGGGCTTTGGCGGCCGCTGTGGGCCCACGGTCAGACCGTTCCGCTCGTCGGTCCGCGGCCAGGAGCCCGCGACTGCGTGGAATGCCATGGCCGGGCCCTTCCGTTCGTCGGCTCGGCCGCAGTGCGAGAAGATTTCGAGTATCTGAAATGTCCCATGGAATGTCCCATTTCTCGGACTGTCATGTCCCATCGGATGTCCCGCGGCCCGGCGACCCGGCGCGCTCGAGAGCAGGAACGGCCACGGCAACGTCGATGCCGTCCAATGCACCCGCCAAGCCAACCGCTCGAACAGCCGCGTCCCGAACCTCGAACACGCCGAACACCGCGGACCCGCTTCCGGTCAGGCCGGCCAGCACGGCGCCCTCCTCGGCCAGCACGGCGCGCGCGTCGCGGAGCACGGGAATCCGCCGAAAGGCGTCGTCCTCGAAGTCGTTGCGGCGAATCCGCGCCAAGGCCTCCCAGCTGTTCGCGAGGGCTCGGGGCAACACGGCCGGTTCGGCAGGCAAAGCCAGCTTCGCCGACACGGAGCCGTAGGCGTCGGCCGTCGCCGTCCGGCGCCGGGGAACAGCAATCGCAACCCAAGCCGGGCCGGGGGGATCGCGCGGCAGCAGGCGGTCTCCCCTGCCCCAGGCGACGGCGGCGGGGGCTCCGCTGCAGAAGAAGGGCACGTCCGCGCCGATGGAGCCGCCGACGGCCAAGACCTCGGCCCGCGAAAGCGGCTCGCCGTGCAGGCGGTTCAGCGCCGCCAGCGTGCCGGCCGCGTCCGACGACGCTCCGCCCAGCCCGGTACCCGGAGGAATGCCCTTCGCCAGCGAGACGATGGTAGCGGGCGCCAAGCCCGAGGCGGCGTAGAACGCCTCGGTGGCCCGGTAGGCGGTGTTGTCCTCGGGGGGACCCAAGGCATCGGGCGGCACGGCCAGGGCGGCCGCGAAATCGGGCGACGACGCATCGCGGCCCTCGCGGCCGGACGGGCTGCCGGGCGACGACGCATCGCGGCCCTTGCAGCCGGACGAGGTCCCGGACGGCACATGCGTGGCAACGGCGCCGGCCGGTCCGAAACTCGGCGGCCCCTCTTCGATCCGCAACTCGATGCCCGGGCGGCCCGGAGCGACCGTCACCAGGTCGTAGAGCCCGACGGCGAGGAAGAAGGTCTCGATCTGATGGTGTCCGGAGTCCTCCCGGGCCAGGATGCGGAGGAAGAGATTGACCTTGGCCGGACAGTCGACCGAGACCGCGCCGGTCAAGGGCCGGTCCGTTTCCGCTCGTCGGAACCGTCGCGCGCGTCCGGCTGGGCGGAGAGGCCCGGCGGGGAGGCGGACTCGCCCGGCTCCACGGGGCCCGTACCGTCCGGCCGGCGCGAGGACCCCGCCGCGCCCGCCCCGCCCGCGCCCAGCGCGCCGACCGACACGCCGATGCGCCGGGCGTACCACAGTCCCATGAGCGTGATCGGGACGAACGCGCCCAAATGCCAGCCGACCGAAAAGCCCGCGGCGGGCGCCTCGGCGGCGCCGTAGACGTCGCGGAGGGCCAGGATGGAGCCGACCTGGAAGGTGCCGAAGTAGCCGGGCGTGGGAATGGTGACCGCGGCGGCCACGGCGAAGTTCAGGAACAGCGCGGCCGTGTACGGGAGATGAATGCCGAAGGCGAAGAAGCCGATCCAGAACGACAAGGACTGCAGCGCCCAGAGGACCAGGCTCCAAGCCACGGCGGGAACCAGCAGCCGCCATCCGCGCAGCGCCGCGAAGCCCGCGACGAAGCCCGTGGCCGCGTCCTCCACCTTCGCGGCCCAGCGCGCAGGGAGCGCCCGGTTCGCCAGCCAAGCGAGCGCGCGCGCGCTCCTGTCCGGCAAGGCCACCATCGCCACCGAACCGGCCAGAACCGCAAGCAGGAGCCCGGCGACGGACCGAATGCCGAGGACGACTTCCGGGGGCAGCTCGTCCGCGGGGAAGCCGGGACTCGCGACGGCCGCCAGCAACAGGAGGAGGATGGCGACGCCGTCCAGGAACCGCTCGACCACCAGGGTCGCGAACGCCGTCGTGGCGGGGACCGGCTCCAGACGGCTGTACGCGTACGCCCGGGCCACCTCGCCCACGCGCGGCAGCAAGTTGTTGACCATGAAGCCGACGCAGACGGCGGCGAACCGCGACCGCAGCGGCGTGGAGGGATGCGCCGGCGCCAGCAGGTACCGCCAGCGCGCGGCCCGGACCAGGAACCCGGCGGTCGTCGTCGCGACGGCCAGCGCCAGCAAGAAGAAGTCGGCGCCGCGGACCTGGGCCCAGACCTCGCCCATGTCCATCCCGCGAAACACCCACCACAGGAGGGACGCGACCACGGCAATTCCGGCCGCGGTCTTCCCCCAGGCGCGCATCCGGCGCGGTCAGACGCCGGCGGGCGGCGCCCAGACGCCGGGCGCGCGCACCCGGTCCGGCGCCCGCTCGACGATCTCCTTCATGTCGCGAACCGCGCGCTCCAGTCCCACGAAGACGGCCCGCGCCACGACGCTGTGGCCGATGTTCAGCTCTTCGACGTGCGGCAACGCGGCGACGGGAGTCACGTTCTCGTAGGTCAGGCCGTGGCCGGCGTGGACGGCAAGCCCCAGCGCGTGCGCGTGAGCCGCGGCCCGGGCCAGCCGCTCGAGCTCGGTCCGCTTGGCGTCGTCGGCGGCGGCGTTGGCGAACTCGCCCGTGTGCAGCTCGACCGCCTGCGGCCCGAGACTCGCCGCGTGGTCCAGGGCCTGCTCGTCCGGGTCGACGAAGAGCGACGCGCGGGCGCCGCAGGACGCCAGCCGCCCGAGCGCGTCGCGCAACGAGGCGCGCACTTCGGCGGATCGCAAGTCCAGCCCGCCCTCCGTCGTCACCTCCTCGCGCTTCTCCGGCACCAGCGTCGCGGCGGCCGGCGCGATCTCCTCCGCGAGCTCCAGCACGTCCCCGGCGGCGGCCAGCTCAAAATTGAGGCCCGTGCGAACGGTCCGGCTCAGCAGGCGCACGTCCCGGTCCTGGACATGGCGGCGGTCTTCGCGCAGATGGAGGGTGATCCCGTCCGCCCCGCCCAGCTCGGCCAGCACGGCGGCCCGCACCGGATCGGGCTCGTCGGTCCGCCGCGCCTGGCGCACCGTCGCCACGTGGTCGATGTTGACGTAGAGTCTCACGTTCCGCCTTCAGCCGTGCCGCGCGCGCCGCGCCTTCCAGGAGACGCGACAAAAGATAATCCGACGGGCTTGATCCCGGCACGCCTTGCCCCCGCAACTCCCCCGTCGCCACCTTGCTCGGTCCCGTGGCGCGCGGTCGGCGGCGAAGGTGGTTGCTTCGAGGCCGCGGGGCCCCGCACCTTGCTCGGTCCCGTGGGGGCGCGCCCCGCATCGAACGCCGAACATCGGCGGCGGCGCGATCCGAGCCTCTTCCTCGTGCTTGGCAAGGGCCATGCGATGAACCGGACAGCTCTCTCTTCCGCCGGCCTTGGCCTTCTCGTCGCGCTGGCCTGCGATCGCGGCGATCCCGCCTCGGCTCCGGCCTTCTTCTCCGAAGGCGCCGGCGCGCGGGAAGTGCGGTCGCCGGAATACGACACGCTTTGGACGTACGGAGGACTGCAAGACACCGTCCTCGTTGTCCCCAACACATTGCTTGCGACAGCCGATGGAATCTACGTGCTGGACGTCTCCACGCAGAGAGTAGCCAAGCTCACATGGGAAGGAGCCGTCGCTTGGACATACGGACGACGAGGGCAAGGACCTGGCGAACTCTTGCGGGCCCGCGCCATGTCCAAGACGGCCGACGGCGTAGTCGTCGCCGACACGGACAACCAAAAACTGTTGTGGATAGATCGTTCCGGCCGTCTTCAGCGAGAGGCCAGGATAGGAGCAAATGCCGAACTGGCGTTGGGATCCATCGAAGGCATTGCAACATTGGCGTCGGGATACGTGCTGGAGACGACTCGCGCATTGTGGCCGTTCATCCAGGAAACGGGCGAACATTCGCATGGCGCCGAGGCTCCTTGGCCGCGATTGTCGGAAATGCCCTACTTGCAGAGAATCGGATTGATCACGGGGATCGATGGCGACCGATGGGCATTCTCTTTCGTGTACGGAAACGGTTGGGTCGTGTTCGACAACGACCGCGTCGCATCCGCTTATCCGCTCGTCGAGCACTCGGAATTCCCACGGATCGTCGTGGAACGGAGGCGCGACGGCCATGCGCGCATCACGTCCACGAGGTACGAGAGCCGGCCGCGCACAGGAGTCTTCGACATGAAGACGGCGGGCGATACGCTGTTGGTCCTGTCGTCCGCCAGCGGCCATGGGCGGCTCGTTGACAAGTACGACACCCGATCGGGCCGGTACTTGTACTCTCGGACGTTGCCGGCATTGGCCGGCAAGATGGACGTCTTCGAGGACCGAATCGTCACGATCGACAACACAGGATTGGCGCCGCTCGTTCAAGCGTTTCAGCTCAAGGAAGAACGACCATGAGCGGCCGGCTCCACGCGCACGCCTTCCCGCGAGCGCAGCGACGCCACGAGCGCGGGCGGCGCGTTGGCGACCAGGCTCGTGCGGGCGCCGTCGTGGGTGCGGCGAAGGATCCGGGCTTCGCGGTGGAGCGCGGCCAGAGCAGCGCCGTCGGCGGAAGGAAGGTCCACGCGCACCAGGACCAGGCCGACGTCGATCCGGGCGGCCAGGGCGCGACGGAGCGGCTCGAGCGTCGCCGGGGCGCGGGCGGACGTGAAGACGGGCGGGGTCGCGCAGTGTCCGGCGGCGTGCTTCTTGAGCGCCAGCAGCGCGTCCGGGTCCAGCAGGTCGGTCTTGTGGAAGACGGGGACGCGAGGGCGGGCGTCGAGGTCGAGGTCGCGCAGGACGGCGCGCACGACGCGGCGGTGGCGCTCCAGGTCGGGGCTCGCCGAGTCCACGACGTGGAGGAGGACGTCGGCCTCGCGGGCCTCTTCGAGGGTGGACCGGAAGGAGGCGACGAGGTGGTGCGGAAGCTTGCGGATGAAGCCGACGGTGTCGGTCAGGAGGACTTGGCGGCCGTCGCCGAGGGGCACGGCGCGCGTGGACGGGTCCAGGGTGGCGAAGAGGCGGTCCTCCACGACTTGGCGCTTGCCTGAGAGGGCCTGCAGCAGGGACGACTTGCCTGCGTTGGTGTAGCCGACGAGCGCGGCCCGGAACCAGCCCTTGCGGCCGCTTCGGCGGGTCGCTCGGGCGCGGACGACGCCCTTGAGCTTGCGGCGGAGCTCGGCGATGCGGGCGCCGACGAGGCGGCGATCGGTCTCGAGCTGGGTCTCGCCGGGGCCGCGAAGCCCGATTCCGCCCCGGATGCGCGAGAGGTGGCTCCACATCCGCTTGAGCCGGGGCAGCATGTACTGCAGCTGGGCAAGCTCGACTTGCAGGCGGGCCTCGTACGTCCGCGCCCGCGTGGCGAAGATGTCGAGGATCAGCTCGGCCCGGTCCATCACGCGCACGCCGAGCAGCGCCTCGAGGTTGCTGCCCTGGGCCGGGGTCAGCTCGTCGTCGAACACGACCAGGCCGGCGTCGCGCTCCTTGGCCATCGCGGCGAGCTCGCGCGCCTTGCCCGAGCCCAGGTAGTGACGGGCCTGCGGCGCCGCCAGCCGCTGGACCATGGCGCCGGCCACGACGCCGCCCGCGGTGTCCGTCAGGCGGGCGAGCTCCTCCAAGTCCGCGTCGGTCTCGCCGGCCGGGCGCCGGCCGGTCGGAACGCCCACGAGGAGGACCCTTTCCTTGGCATCGCGGGGCTGCGGCGGCACGGCGGACCTGGTTCGGCTCATCCTCGGCGACGGCGCCAGTCCTCGACGCGCTCGCGGGCTTCGCCTTCCCACCCGGCCTCGCCCGGATGATAGAAGCGCTCCGCGACCAGCGTCTCGGGCAGGTACCGTTGGCGCGAGACGCCCCCGGGCTGGTCGGGGTCGTACAGGTAGCCTTCGCCGTGGCCCAAGTCCTTCATGAGGCGGGTCGGGGCGTTGCGAAGATGCAGGGGGACGGCCTCGGCGGGCGTGTCGCGGGCGGCCTTCTGCGCCGCGCCCCATCCCGTGTAGAGCCGGTTGGACTTGGGCGCGCAGGCCAAGTAGGCGGCCGCGTGGGCCAGGGCCAGCTCGCCTTCGGGCGATCCCAGGAAGCGGTAGCCGTCCCGGCCGGCCAGAGCCACGGCCAAGGCGCCGGGATCGGCCAGGCCGACGTCTTCCACGGCCATGCGGACCAGCCGCCGGGCCAAGTACATGGGGTCTTCGCCCGCGTCCAGCATCCGGCCCAGCCAGTAGAGCGCGGCGTCGGGGTCGCCGCCCCGCACGGACTTGTGGAGGGCCGAGACGAGATCGTAGTGCTGGTCGCCCGACTTGTCGTACGCGGGGAAGCGGCGCTGGACGGCGGCGTCGACGGCGGCGGCGGACAGGTCGCCGCCCGGTCCGGCGATCTCGGCGGCGCGCTCGAGGATGCCCAGGGCGCGGCGCGCGTCGCCGTCGGCGGCTTCGGCGATGCGGCGCGCGACGGCGGGCTCGGCGGACAGGTCCGCGGCGCCGAGGCCGCGCTCCTCGTCGGCCAGCGCGGCGGAGATCACGGCGGCCAAGTCGTCCACCGACAGGGGCTCCAGGACCACGACCGGCGCGCGGGACAGGAGCGGGCGCACCACTTCGAAGCTCGGATTCTCGGTCGTGGCGCCGACGAGGGTCACGTCGCCCGCCTCCACCACGGGAAGGAAGGCGTCCTGCTGGGCCTTGTTGAAGCGGTGGATCTCGTCGCAGAGCAGGATCGTGGCTCGGCCGGTCGCGCGGCGGCGGGCGCGGGCTTCGGCGATGATCTCGCGCACGCGGGCGACCCCTTCCGTCACGGCGCTGAACGAGACGAAGGCGGCGTCGGCCGACTCCGCGACGAGCCGGGCCAGCGTCGTCTTGCCGCATCCGGGCGGCCCCCACATGACGAAGCTCGACACGCGGCCGGTCGCGATCATGGCGTGCAGCGGCCCTCCCTCGCCGACCACGGCCTCCTGGCCGCGGAATTCCGCCAAGCTGCGGGGCCTCATGCGGGCGGCCAAGGGCGCGTGCCCGCCCGGCGGACCCTCGCCTTCGCGCGCAGGGCTGCCGGGGAACAAGTCCAGGCGCGCCTCGCCCACGCTGGCGTCCGCTACTCGACGACGGGCCGAACGTTGCCGCGAATCGGCAGGGTTCGGCCGTCCGCCTTCTCGGGGCGGGAACGGGTCGCTCAAGACGGTCCGTCCGCGCGCTGGTCGGCGGCCAAGCGAAGGAGCCGCGCCCGCTCGTTCAGCGCCGGCGTCCGCCACACGGCCTCCAGCAGCCGCGCCAAGGCGGCCCCGATCTGGGGACCGGGCGTCCATCCCATTTCCAACAAGTCCCGGCCGCCGACGGCGAGCTCGCCCGCCGACATCGGCACGCCCGCGCGCAGGTCCCGCCGCACGTGGCGAACGACTTGGCCGGCGCCCGGGCACTCCATGCCGGAGCGCAGGATCGCGAGCCAGACGCGAAAGACGTCGCGCACGGCCCGTCGACCGGCCTGCGCGGCCCAGCGGCGCCGGGCTGCGGCGTCGCTCCGAAGGACTTCGTCGGGCACCGTTCCTCCGGCCAGCGCGCCGACGACGCGGTCCGTCTCGGCATTGGAGAACCGCAACCGGCGCAGCAAGCCTTCGGCCGCCGCGCGGCCCGCGCGGCGGCCGGCGGGAGGCTCCGGCCCTGCGCCCGCGTCGCCTTCGCCGAGACCGAAGAGCAGGAGCACGGCGATGCGAAGGACGGGCCTGCAAGCGCGCGCCGCGTCCACGACGGCGAACACCGGCGGCGCCAGCGGAACGCGAAGCTCGGGCAGGAGCCGGCCGAGAGCGCCGGACTCCTGGTACAGCGCCAGCGCGCGCGAGGGCCGGGGGCCGCTCATCGTCTTCATCAGCTCCTCGCGCACGCGCTCCATCGAGAGGTGGGCGAGGCCGGGCGCCGAGGCGACCATGCCCCGCCACGTGTCCGCATCCACGCGAAGATTCAGGGCGCCGGCGAAGCGAAATCCGCGCAGGACGCGCAAGTAGTCTTCGCGAAAGCGCGTCGGCGCGTCCCCGACCGTTCGCAGCACGCCGGCCTCGATGTCGGCGCGGCCGCCGAAGGGATCGCGCAGCTCGCGCCGGACGGGATGCCACGCCATGGCGTTGACCGTGAAGTCGCGGCGCGCCAAGTCGTCCGCCAGGCTCGTGCCGAAGGCCACCGTGGCCTTGCGCCCGAACGTGGCCACATCGCGCCGAAAGGTAGTGACCTCGTGCAGCGCGCCGTCGGAGCCGAACACGCCGACCGTCCCGTACTCCACGCCCAGCGGCACGGTGCGGCGAAAGAGACGGCGCACCTTGGCGGGCGCGGCCGCCGTCGCCAGATCCCAAGGTTCGCCGCGGCGCGTCGGCCTGCCGGCCACCGCGTCCCTGACCGCACCGCCGACCACCCACGTCTCGAAGCCCGCGCCCTCCAAGCGCTCGACCAGCCCTCGCACCGCGCCGGGGACCTTTACGCGGACGCTCATCCGGCCAGGACCGCCCTTCGTTCGAGAGCAGGACCAGCCCCGCGGCCTCGGCATGGCCTTGCGCGAGCGCTCATCCCGCCAGGACCGCTCCTCCGTTGACGTTGAGCACCTCGCCCGTGACGTGGCGGGCCCACGACGAACACAGGAAGACGATCGCGCCGGCCACGTCCTCGGCCGTCGCCACGCGGCCCAAGGGAATCTTCGCCTCGATGCCGGCGCGCGCGTCGCCCGCCAGCGCCTCGCGCGACATTTCCGTGTCGATCCAGCCGGGCGCCACGGCGTTGACGGCGACGCCCCGGTCGCTCGCCTCCACGCATAGGCCCTTGACCAGCGAGTGGATCGCGCCCTTGGTTGCCGCGTAGTCGCCGTGGCCCGCCTCGCCCCGCTGCGCCGCCGTGGACGAGACCAGCACGATTCGTCCGTGCGGCGAGATGCGGCGCAGCGCCTCGCGCGTCGTGTAGAAGATGCTGTCGAGGTTGACGGCGAGCGTGCGGCGCCAGCGCGCGGCGTCCATCTCCGCGATGGGGACGTCTTCGACGGGCCAGATGCCCGCGTTGCCCACGAACAGGTCGAGTCCTCCGAATTCCGAGTCCGCGCGGTCGAAGAGCCGGGCGGCCGCGGCCTCGTCCGAGAGGTCTCCGCGCTCGGCCCACGCCTGGACTCCGCACCGCTTGGCCTCCTCGACGACCTGTTCGGCCTCGTCCAGCCTGCGGTGGCACGAAATGCCCGCGTGGGCGCCCAGCCGCGCCAGCAGACGGACGGTCGCCGCGCCGACGCCGCGGGATCCGCCGGTGACCACGGCGCGCTTGCCCGCCAGGTCCAGCTCCAGCCCCGCCGCCAAGGCCGTCGGGGGCTCGGAGGGCGCCACGAACGAGGGCGCGCCGGCGCGGTTTGCCGGGGAGCTTGCCGACGACTCGCCAAAGCCGGCCCGGTTCGCCGGAGAGTCCGCCGACGACTCGCCAAAGCCGGCCCGGTCCACGGGCGACCCCAGCTCGGGCGCGCCGCCGTCGAGCGGACGTTCGGCCGGACCGCGCTCCCGCGGACGATCCGCTCGCCTCACGGCGCGACCGCTTCCTCGACCAGGCCGCACACGACGTGCCCGACGGCCAGATGGATCTCCTGCGCGCGCGCCGAGTGGGCGGTCGGAACCATCACCGCCACGTCCGCCAAGCTGCGCAACCGGCCTCCGTCTCCCGCCAGCACGGCCACGACCGGAATCCCCGCGGCGCGGGCGGCTTCGGCGGCGCGGACGAGGTTGGGCGACATGCCCGAAGTCGAATGCAGCACCAGGAGGTCGCGGGGCCCGGCCAGCGCCTGCACTTGGCGCGCAAAGACCTCCTCGTAGCCCAGGTCGTTGGCGCAGGCGGTCAGGACCGACGTGTCGGTGGTCAGCGCCAGCGCCGGCAGGGCCTGTCGGTCGCGGGACAAGCGGACCACGTACTCCGCGGCCAAGTGCTGGGCGTCGGCGGCCGATCCGCCGTTGCCGCAAAAGAGAAGCTTGCCGCCCGAACTCAGGGCCTGGGAGGCGCGCCGGGCGTATTCGGCGACGGCCTCGGCCTGGGTGTCGGCGACGGTCTGCGCCAGGGCGGAGAGATCGGCAAGATCGCTCGCCGCACGGCGGGCGGCGGAGCCTGCGCGGCGGTCCACGTCCGCCGTCACGGCGCGCCGCGCCGCGCCAAGGGCGGCGCCGCCGAACCGTTGCCTGTCCAGTCGCGCGCGGCGGCGAGGGGCATCTCCACGGGGAGCGGCGGCACCGGCAAGGGCAGTTGGTTCTCGAAGAGCCGGGCGGGGTTTTCTTCGGCGAGCAGGCCGAGCTGGCGGTCTCCGCCGAACTGCCGAAGCTTGTCGGCCGCCGGGCCGACGTTCAGGGCGTACTGCGGGCGGCCGTGAAAGTCCGACGAGAGGTAGTCGAGCAGTCCGTGCTCCAGCATCCGCCGGATCAGCGCCCGCGCCGCGGAGCCGTACTGGCCGACCAGCGAACCGTACGTGCCTTGCAGGAACGCGCCCGCGTCCTTCCAGGCGCGCACGGCGTCCAGCCGGTCGTCGACGCCCGCGTAGCGTTCGGGATGGGCGATCACGGGAAGAAATCCCGCGTCCCGCAACCGCGACAGGACGCGCGGCGGCTCCGCCGGAACCCGAAATCCCGCCCATTCCACCAGGACGAACGACGTGCCCCCCAGCCTGATCCGGGGATCCGAGACGTCGGGCTCGCCCGTGTCCAGCCGCACCTCCGCGCCCAGGCGGAAGTCCAGTTCGGGGTGATCGCGCGCCGCCAGATCGCGCAGCGCCGCCCACCGCTCTTCGACGAGATCGACGAAGGCGGCGAATCTTGCGGGCGCGAACGCCAGCGACGCGAGCAGATGCGGCGTCGTGACGATCCGGCGCACGCCCGCGTCCACCATCCTGCCGACCGAACGCAAGGCGTCGTCCATCGTCGGCGCTCCGTCGTCCACGCCGGGCACCAGGTGGCTGTGGATGTCCCCGTAGCCCCGCGTCACGACGCACGTTCCGGGGCTGGGCCGGGGGCGCGCCGTTCGGCCGGCGCCTGCGCGACGCGCTCTTGCCGGGACTCGCGGTCTTGCGCTGGCGCGGGGGGCGGATTGCGGGGGGAAGGGCCGACTTCGGGCGGCGGCGGCGGCCACTGCCGGGTCACCATTGCCGCGACGTCTTCGAGTGCGGCCGTCGCGTCGTCTTCGCCCAGAGTCAGGAAACAGGCGTACGTGACGTAGGCGTCCAAGGCCAACAGCGTAAACGCGGCGCGGCGGTCGCGGTCGCGCGCCCGTCCGGGTCCGGAGCCGTCTCGCCGCGCTGCGCTCGATTGCTCGCCGCGCTTGGAGGGCGCATCGTCGCCGGCGCCAAGCGGGGCCGGCTCGTCGGCTTGTGCGGGTCCAGAGCCGTCTCGCCGCGCCGCGCTCGATTGCTCGCCGCGCTTGGAGGGCGCATCGTCGCCGGCGCCAAGCGGGGCGTGCTCGCCGGCGCCGGCCGCACTCACCGCCGCTGGGCCGTCATGAGGCGCCAGGGGCCTCCTCGGCCTCCGGTCCCGGTCGCCGGGCCGGGCGCTCACCGGCGCTGGGCTGTCATGAGGCGCCAGGGCCGCGAGCGCTTCGGCGGCCGCGGCGGCGAATCCAGCCGGGGACGCCGGGCCATCCGCTTGCAGGCAGGGCCGGAAGCCGGCCGGGACCACGGGCCGCTGCGCGTCGATCCAATCGCCGATCCTCACGAGTTCGCGGCCGCCCCGTGGCGCGCGTGTGCACGGGAGCCCGCAGGGCGCAGGCAGCCGGCCGACTCGCACGCCCCTCGGCGCGAGAGAGGGCCGCAGCCCGCAGGACGCGAGCCGCCAGCCGGCCCGCACGCTCCTCGGCGCACGCCAACGCGGGGAGCGCAGGCGCCCGGTCCCGTCACGGCCCGCTCCCCGTCAGCCGCCGCACCTGCTCCGCGCCGTGCCGCAGGGCGTCCTCGAGCTTCCCTGGATCGGACACGCCTCCTTGGGCGATGTGCGGCTTGCCCCCTCCCCTTCCCCCCACGACAGCCGCCGCCGCGCGCACCACCGCGTCGGCCCTCGCGCCCGCGCGCACGGCTTCAGCGGTCGAGAACGCGAACAGGACCCACTTGCCGCCGGGCATCTCGGCCGCCGCGACGGCCACGCCGGCGCCGTCCGACTCCCGAAACGCGTCTCCCCAGCTGCGCACCTCGTCCGGCCCGCGCGCCTTCATGCGAACGGCCCGGTACGACACCCGGCTCTCGCCCTCCCCGAACACCGACTCGGCGACGACCTCCACGACGCTCCCTCCTTCGCGCGCCCGCTTCGCTGCCAGCTTCTCCAGCTCGGCCACGTCGTCCGCCAGCTGGGCCACCCGGCGCTCCACGTCGCCCGGCTGCGCCTTGATCGACGCGGCCAGCGACTCGATCCGCCGCCTGAAGTCCGCCAAGTAGGCGAAGGCCGCGCCCGCCGTCACCGCCTCGACGCGTCTCACGCCGGCGGCCACCCCGTTCTCCGAAACCACCGCCACGAGACCGACGTCGGCCGTGTTGCGCACGTGCGTGCCCCCGCAGAGCTCCATGCTGACGCCCGGCACCTCCACGACCCGGACGCGCGCCGCGTACTTCTCGCCGAACAGGGCCACCGCGCCGGCGGCGACGGCCGCTTCCCGGCTCCGAACCTCGGTGCGCACCGGCAGGCCCGCCCACACCGCCTCGTTGATTCGCGCCTCCACTTCGACGGCCTCGTCGCGGCTCATCGGCCCCGAATGGGCGAAGTCGAATCGCAGGCGGCCGGGCGCCACCAGCGACCCCCGCTGCGCGACGTGCGGCCCGAGCACATGCTTCAACGCCGCGTGGAGAAGATGGGTGGCCGTGTGGTTGCGCTGCACGTCCCGGCGCCGGTCGCCGTCCACTTCGGCCAGCGCGTCCTGCTCCAGCAGGCCGCCGGCCGCGGGAGCGCCTTCGAGCTCTCCCCACACCGCCACTTGGCCGTCCAGGGCGGGCACGGCGGCGACGTCTTGCACGTCCATTCGCCAGCCGTCTCCGGAAACGACGCCGCGGTCCGAGACCTGGCCGCCGCCCTCGGCGTAGAACGGATTGCGCTCCAGAACCAAGCCCGCGACTTCGCCGGCGCTCGCAAACGCGGTCACCCGAGTCCGCGTCGTCGTCTCGTCGTATCCCGTGAACTCCTGGGGCCCGTCCGAAGGCCGCCGCTCCCACTCCAAGCCTTCCGCGCCGCGAACCGCGCGCCCTGCCCCGGCTCCCTTGCGGCGCCGGTCCGCCCGCGAGCGCTCCCGCTGGGCCGCCAACTCGCGTTCGAAGCCGTCCATGTCCACGTCGTAGCCTCGCTCGCGAACCAGAAGCCGCGTCAAGTCCGGCGGAAATCCGAAGGTGTCGTACAAGCGAAACACTTCGGCGCCGGGCAGAACCGGCCCAGCGGCGCCGCTTCCTCCGGCCGGGCCGCCCGCGTCCGGCAGCCCCGCGCTTCGCAGCCGCCCCTCCCTGCCCGCCGGCGGCGCGAGGCGGTCCAATCGCTCCAAGCCGCCGCCGATGGTGGCCAAGAAGCGCTCCTCTTCGTTCTCGGCCGCGGCCAGCACGTGAGCCCGCCGGGCTTCCAGTTCCGGATACGGACCTCGCATTCCGTCGATCACGGTCTCCGTCACGCGGACCAGCGTGGGCTCGCGACGGCCCAGGAGCCAAGCGTGGCGGACGCCGCGCCGAAGAATGCGCCGGAGCACGTAGCCGCGGCCTTCGTTCGAGGGCAGCACGCCGTCCGCCAGCAGGAACGCCACGGCCCGGGCGTGGTCGGCCAGCACGCGGAAGGAAACCGATTCGGGCTGCTCGGCCCGGTACGGACGTCCCAAGGTCTCGGCGACGCGGTCCAGCAGCGGTTGGAAGAGATCGGTGTGGTAGTTGGTGTCCACGCCCTGCAGCACGGCGCAGATGCGCTCCAGGCCCGCGCCGGTGTCGATGCTGGGCGCAGGCAGGGGGCTGGCCTCGCCCGACTCGTCTCGGTCGAACTGCATGAAGACGAGGTTCCAGAGCTCCAGGAACTCGCCGGCCTCGCCGCGGCGCTCGAACTCCTCGGCGTCCGGCTCCGTTCCGCGTTCGGCCCGGGGGCGCAGGTCGTAGTGGACCTCCGAGCACGGACCGCAGGGCCCGGTGTCGGCCATCTGCCAGAAGTTGCTCTCGTCGCCCAGCCGGTAAATGCGCTCCGGCGGCACGTCCGCCACGTCGGTCCAGAGGCGAGCGGCCTCGTCGTCGGTGTGGTGAACGGTGACGAACAGCCGGTCCGGCTCGAGGCCGAGGTCGCCCGTCAGGAACTCCCACGCGTACGAGACGGCTTCCTGCTTGAAGTAGTCGCCGAACGAGAAATTGCCCAGCATCTCGAAGAAGGTGTGGTGCCGGGCGGTCCGGCCGACCTCTTCCAGATCGTTGTGCTTCCCGCCGGCGCGCACGCACTTCTGGGACGTGACCGCGCGCGGGCACGGCGCCGGCGCGGCGCCCAGGAACACGTCCTTGAACTGGACCATGCCCGCGTTGGTGAAGAGCAACGTGGGATCGTCGGCCGGCACCAGCGAAGAACTCGGCCGGACTTGGTGGCCGCGGGCCTGGAAGAAGTCCAGGAAGCGCTGGCGGATTTCCGTGGATGTCATTGGGCGCGCAGGGGACGCTGGCGGCGGCGCGCTGGCGACGGCGCACCGCGGACGGACGAGCCGGCCGCGCCCGCACCGCCCGGACCACGGGTCGGCGGACGCGGCCCGAAAGCTAGCCCATGCCGGGGCCTCGCGCTTGCCGCGCCGGCGACCCGCAAGCGTCTTCGAGCTGGCCATGCGGAATTGGCGTCCGGCCCGCGCGTCCACGCTCAAGCCGCCGCTCATGTGCGCGAACCCGAACTCGGCTCCGGCCTCTGGCGCGACGGGGTCGCCCGGCGTCGGACCCCGCCTTGCGCTTCACATCACCTTGACGGCGGGCGCCGCGGCCCCGGCCTCCTCCTCGCCGGCCTTGCCGGCCTGCGCCTCGCGCATGCCCAGCGCCTCGGTGACGCGCCGCTCGATCTCGGCGGCCACGTCGTCGTTCTCCGCCAAGAACGTCCGGGCGTTTTCCTTGCCCTGGCCCAGCCGGAGATCGCCGTAGGAGAACCACGACCCCGACTTGTCCACGATCCCCTTGTCGACGCCCAGGTCGAGCAGCAGGCCCGTGTGGCTGATGCCCCTGGCGTACAGGATGTCGAACTCGGCCTGCTTGAAGGGCGGCGCGCACTTGTTCTTGACCACCTTCACCCGCGTGCGGTTCCCGATCACCTCGGCGCCGTCCTTGAGCGCGCCGATGCGGCGGATGTCCATGCGCAAGGACGAGTAGAACTTGAGCGCGCGCCCTCCCGAAGTGGTCTCGGGATTGCCGAACATCACGCCGATCTTCTCGCGGATTTGGTTGGTGAAGATGACGGCGGCGTTCGAGCGGTTCACCGCGCCGGTCAGCTTTCGCAGCGCCTGGCTCATCAGCCGCGCCTGCAGGCCGACGTGGGAATCGCCCATTTCGCCCTCGATTTCCGCGCGCGGCACCAGCGCCGCCACCGAATCGATCACCACGACGTCGACGGCGTTGCTGCGGATCAGGACTTCGGCGATCTCCAGGGCCTGCTCGCCCGTGTCCGGCTGGGACACCAGCAGGTTGTCCACGTCCACGCCCAACTTGCGCGCGTACTGGACGTCGAGGGCGTGCTCCGCGTCGACGATGGCCGCGATGCCGCCTCCGCGCTGGGCGTTCGCGATGACGTGCAGGCACAGCGTGGTCTTGCCCGACGACTCCGGGCCGAAGATCTCGCTGATGCGGCCGCGCGGAACGCCGCCGATCCCGATCATCGCGTCGAGATTGACGGCGCCGGTCGAAATGGCCTCGATCTGGAGGTGGCCGGCGGCGGCTCCCATCCGCATGATCGATCCCTTGCCGTAGGATCGCTCGATCTGCGTGATGGCCGTGTCGAGGGCTCTGTCCTTCATTTTCCGCTCTCGGTCGGCGGAGGTGGGCGTCGAGGACTTGGGCATGTTCGGCATGCGGGCTCCCTTCGGGGAAAGATGGTCGATGTGCGGGGTTCGGTCGCGACGAACCGAAGGGCAAGTCGCGACAAACCGAAGATAACACGAAACATCCGGAAACGCGAAGCCGGAAAGACGCTCCTCTGGCACGCGGCCCGCCCGGCGGACAAATTGGACCCGCGCGGGCGGCAGCTCATCGGTTCCCGCGCCCGTAGGCACGCTGGGGGACAGATCGACCCCCGCGGGCGGCAGGCTGCGGTCGAGGCTCGGCGATCCGGCTTCGCAACCGGAACGCCTCCAACGTATCTCCGGGCGCGGGACGCGAACATGGCCGAATGGGACACGTTTTGACGCGGGACTACGACTTGGTCGCGGTCGGCGGCGGCGTCGGCGGGCTCGTGTCGGCGGCCGGGGCCGCCTATCTGGGGTTGCGCGCGGCGATCGTAGAGCGCGACCGGCTCGGCGGAGACTGCCTGTGGACCGGGTGCGTGCCCTCGAAGGCGCTGATCGCCTCGGCGCGGCTGGCGCGGCGCATGGAGGACGCGGGCGATCTGGGATTGCGGGCGGCCCCGGCGCGAGTCCACGGGCTGAAGGCGGTGATGGAGCGAATGCGGACGGCGCGCGCCGCCGTCGCCCGGCACGACGATCCGGAGCGGTTTCGCGCGATGGGGGTCGCCGTGCACTTCGGCGCCGCCAAGTTTCGGGACGCCACGACGCTGGAGGTGGAAGGCGAAGGCCTCCTCCGCTCCAAGCGCTTCGTGCTGGCGACGGGCGCCGAACCCTGGGCGCCCCCGGCGCCCGGTCTGGAGGAGGCGGGCTACTGGACCTACGAGACGGTCTTCGACCAGGACGAGCTCCCCGGGTCCCTGATCGTGCTCGGCGGCGGGCCGGTCGGCGTGGAACTGGCCCAGACGTTCTCGCGGCTCGGGTCCAAGGTGACGATCCTGGAAGCGGCGGGCCGCCTGCTCGGCGGCGAGGACGCGGAAGCGTCGGCGCACTTGGCCGGCGTCCTGGCCGCGGAAGGGATCGAGGTGCGCACGGGAACGACGGCGGCGAGCGTGCGGCGCGCGGAGGACGGGCGGTGGGCCGTTGCGCTTGCGACGACGGACATGGCGGCGGACGTGGCGACGGGCGCAACGGCGGACATGGCGGGGCTCGCTGCGGACATGGCGCCGGGCGTGGCGGCGGCC
Organism: Longimicrobiales bacterium; assembly: GCA_965242735.1. Lineage (GTDB taxonomy): Bacteria > Gemmatimonadota > Gemmatimonadetes > Longimicrobiales > Gaopeijiaceae. Next base: position 1,890,493 of record OZ251497.1, read on the forward strand.
GCGGGACGGCGGGACGGGAGCGCGCGCGGGGCGGGCGAACTGGTCGCCGATCGGATTCTGGTGGCGACGGGCCGCCGTCCCCGCATCGGCGGGCTCGGCTTGGAAGCCGCCGGGGTCGAGACGCGGCGAGGGGGCGTGCGCGTCGACGCGCGCTTGCGCACGACGGCCACGACGATCTGGGCGGCCGGCGACGTGACGGGCGGCCCGCAGTTCACGCACGCAGCCGAGCACATGGCCAAGACGGCGCTCCGCAACGCCGTCTTGCCCTTCAAGGCGAAGCCGGACTGGGACGCCGTGCCCCGCGTGACGTACTCCGACCCGGAGGTCGCGCACGTGGGCCTGGGCGCCGAGGAGGCCGAGGCGGCGGGCGGGCAGGTCTACCGGTACGACTTGGCGGACCTGGACCGGGCGGTCGCCGACGGCGCGGCCGCCGGCTTCGCGAAGATCTCGGCGGATCGCAAGGGACGCATTCTGGGCGCCACAATCGTGGCGAAGGGCGCCGGAGAGCTGCTCGCGCCCGTTCTCGTCGCGCGGCAGAACGGCCTGTCGCTGAGCCGGGTGGCCCAGACGATCTTCCCGTATCCGACCATGGCCGAGAGCGTCAAGAGAGCGTCGAACGAGTTCATGAGAGCCCGGCTGGACCACCGCTCCGGGAGGCTGCTCAAGCGGGTCGTGAGCTGGCTCAAGTGAGCGGGGGGCCGGATCGCGGCCGGGCACGGACCGACGCGCAGAGGCCGGAGGGCGTTCAGAAGCCGGACGATGCGGGCGATGCGCAGGAGCTGGGCGGCACGCAGGAGCTGGACGGCGTTCAGAAGCCCGACGGCGTGGAGAAGCCCGACGGCGCGCAGCAACCCGACGATGCGCAGAAGCCGGGCAGCCGAGATCGCCGCGGGGCGATCCTCAAGCTGGCGGGGCTCGTCGCCTTGGTCGGCGCCGCGTACGCCGTCCTTCAAGCGACTCCGGCAGGCGACTACCTGACCCGGGAGGGCATCGGCGACGCGATCGCTTGGCTGCGGGGCAATCCGTGGGCGCCCGTCGTCTTCGTGGCCGTCTATGCGACGGCGACGACGCTGGCCGTGCCGGGCACGGTGCTCACCTTGGCGGGCGGCGCCGCCTTCGGGGTCTTCTGGGGATCGATCTTCAACCTGATCGCCGCCAACCTGGGCGCCAACGCGGCCTTCGTTCTCGCGCGATTCCTGGGCAGGGACGGCATCCGGCGGCTTGCCGGGACGGATTCCGCGACCCTGCGCAAGCTGGACCGGGCGGTGGAGCAGCGGGGCTTCGCCGGACTGCTCGTCTTGCGGCTGATTCCCTTGGCGCCGTTCAACGTCCTCAACTTCGCCGCGGCCTTGACCACGCTTCGCTGGCCGGTCTACGCGGGCGCGACGCTGATCGGCATCCTGCCCGGCACCGTCGTGTACACGTTCTTCGCCGACGCGATCCTGCAAGGCTCCCAGGAAGCGTCGAGGGGGGCCCTGGTCCGGGCGCTGATCGCAGGCGCGCTGCTGGCCGGGCTGGCCGTCCTTCCCGCCGTCCTCAAGCGGCTCGGCGTGCGCCTGCCCGGCCGGAGCGATCCCTCTGGGTGAGCGCGGCGCGGCTCGACCTGCACCGGAGCACAGACATGCCGGCGGAGGGCTGGCGGGCGGCGCGCGGCTGTGCGCTCGAAGCGGCCCTCGACTGCACCGGAGCATAGACATGCCGGTAGGAGGATCCGCCCGGATGAGCGCGGGGGCCTCGCCTTCCCCCAATCCACGATTCCACGACGCGGTCTGGGCGCCCGGGCGCGACGCGGACCTGGGCGTGGTCGTGCCTGCGCTGGACGAGGCGGAGAGCCTGCCGGGCTTGCTGGCGGACCTCTCGGAGCTGCGGACGGCGCATCAAGTCGTGGTGGTCGACGGCGGATCGCGCGACGCCACGGCAACGGCGGCGAGGGCCGGCGGCGCTTGGGTGACGAGGAGCCTCCGGGGACGCGCCCGCCAGTTCAACGCCGGCGCGGCCTTTCTGGAGTCGCGCTGGCTTCTCTTCCTTCACGCCGACACGCGGTTGAACGGCGAGGCGCTGCGCGCGGTCGAGCGGCATGTCGCCGAAGACCGCCGCCAAGCGGGTTTCTTCGGGCTTTCCGTCGCCCACCGCCACCCCTTCTACCGGCTGATCGAGATGGGGCAGCGAGTGCGAGAGCGATGTCTGGGACTCGTGTACGGCGACCAAGGGCTGCTGATCCCGCGCGACCTATTCTGGAACGCGGGCGGATACCCGGACCAGCCGCTCATGGAGGACGTCGTCCTCAACCGCCGCTTGGCCGCGGGCGGGCGGCTGGCGCGTCTCCCGGCGCGAGCGCGGACCAGCGCCCGGCGCTACGAAGAGGAAGGCCGGCTGCGGGCGTTCTTGCGCAACGCCAGCTTGATCAGCCGCTTCCTGGCCGGGGCCGACCCCGCCGTTCTGGCACGGCGCTATCCGGCGCGCCGTCATGCCGGCGACGGCAGCCAAGCCGGCGACGACCACGTTGACGCCGCCGAGCTCGAGCTTCGCGACGGCGGTGCGACAGCCGAGGCGCGCCGCCCAGCCGGAGACGGCAACCAAGCCGCTCCCGGCCCGCCGTCGCCGGCGATCCTCCTGGTCTTCGCCAAGGCGCCCAGGCCCGGCCACGTCAAGACGCGCCTGGCCCGGGCGTGGGGAGCGGCCGCGGCCGCCGATGTCTACCGCCGCCTGGGCCGCCAAGTCGTGGCCCAGCTGGCCGGGGCGCCCGCGCAGACGATTCTTTGCTTCGATCCGCCCGGGAGCGAAGACGAGATCCGCGCCTGGCTCGGCGGACGGGGAGTGCGCGCCTTCATGCCCCAAGGGGACGGCGACTTGGGCGAGCGCATGTCTCGCGCGACCGCCGCCGCCTTCGCGCGGGGAGCCCGGGCCGTCGTCGTGACCGGCACGGACGCGCCCGCGGTCGGGGACGGGACGGTCGTCCGGGCGCTCGACGCGCTCCGTTGCGCCGACGTCGTGATCGGGCCGTCCAGCGACGGGGGCTACTACCTGATCGGGCTTGCCGCGCCGCAGCCCGCCCTGTTCGGCGACATGCCTTGGAGCACCGAGCACGTCTTTCGGGAGACGACGAGCCGATGCGCCGACCTGGGTCTGCGCGTCACCTGCCTGCCCGTCGAATCCGACATCGACCGGCCGGAGGACGTGCCGCCCGAACTGGCCGCGCGCCTGGGTTCAATCACGCACGCATCCTAGGCCGCGCCCGTTCTTGGCCCGCTGCCCCCACTTGGCCGGGCTGCCCCTTACGTGGCCCGCCGCCCTCCTGGGCCGCTATCCCCGCGTGCCCTGCAAGCCGTACTCGTAGGCTTGCCAGACTCCCGGCCGCACCGGCACGAAGATCATCTCCAAGGGCCGTTCCGCCGACCGCTCCGCGAAGAGGGGCACGCCTTCGTGCTCGCCGACGCGCATGATGTCGTTGCAGTTCAGGGAGCGCGGGTTGCCGGACCGGCTGAACGAACGCCGCTCCAGCTCGATCGCCTCGTCGTCCACGAACCATTGCTGGTTCTCGGCGTAGACGCCCGCGAACACGATGCCGGGACGCAGATCGCGGACCGACACGCGGCTCGGTCCTACGAGCGTGTCCAGCTGCGGCGTGACGTAGACCTGCACGGACGCCCCGGTGGACAGGCAGATCGAAGTCGGCGTGCCCGTCGGAAGCTCGGGCTCGACCTCGCGCTCCACGAACACCGTGTCGGGCGGGGGCGCCGGCAGCGTCACCGTGTCGGGCGCAGGCCTGTCGATCAGCTTGGGCTTGCAGAAGCCGCCGGCCGCCGCGCAGAAGGCCACCGACCCCGTCACGCCGATCTTGCGACTGCGGAACAGGGAGTTTCCGTCCGACTCCATTCCCAGGACGAAGGCGCCCACGCGCATTCCGCCCCAGTCGATCTCCACGCCCGTGTTGAGGTCGAACCCGTTGTATTCGCCGATCAGATGAAGGAGACGGCCTTCGCCCATCCCCACATGCAGAGCGGCTCCCGCGAGGAAGCCGGCCCCCCGCGTGGCGCCGTAGAAGTCCAGGTCCCCGCCCGCCCGGAACATGCCGCTGCCCCACCCAGCCGTCAGCGACAAGTCGTGCTCCGGAAGGAAGCTGGCGTCGGCGCCGGGCAGATGGAACGTCGCGACGGCGTAGGGCGAGAGGTTCGAGCTGAATTCGTCCTTGCCCTGGGGATTCTTGACGATCCGCGAATCCGGATAGCCGAAGCGGTTGGGCTGAAACTCGTCTTGGTACTGGTCGCCGAAGGTGGGCGAGGTCACGTAGCGCGCGCCGACTGCGACGTTGAAGCCGCGGCCGGCGGGCAACAGCAACACCTTGCCGAACCCGCCCAGCATGTTGCCGCCGTCCTCGGGCGTGTCGTAGTGCTGAATCGTCGCGCCCAGCTCCAGGCGGTCGAACAGCCCGATCGTCAGCGAGCCGTCGGACACCCACTTGTCGTACGCCTCGCCCTTCGCGATTTCGTTGCCGGCCCGGTCGAGCACCAGCCTGTTGTCGACCGACAAGCCGAAGCCGGAATACGCCCCCGAGAAGGAAAGGTGGGGAGCAACTTTCGCGGTCGGCACGTCGAAGAGCCCGGTGCCGTAGCGCAACGTGCTGGTCTCGGCTTGGGACGCCGCGTCCTGGACCGACAGGCCGAGGGCCACGAGCGCCGCGGCCACGGCGCGGAATCTGGAGATGACGGGCATCTGCGAGTTCTCCTTCTCGCGAGGGTTCGTTATGGGCAATGCGCGTTGGGCAGCGCTTCGGACAGCCGAAAACCCCGGCGGCGAGACGCTGCCGGTTTCGGCGCCTTTCGGTTGCACGCTCAAGATAACACCGTTGCGAGCAACCGTTTTCGCGCTCGCGCAACGCGGGGCGCCTGCCGTCCGTGGGCGCGCCAAGCGTTGGACAGGGTCACTTCTTCGGCTTGCGCAGCCGAACGACGCGCCAGCCCCAGCCGAGGAGCGCGAGCCAAGCGAACCCGTAGGCCAGGAGCACGTGAACGAGCGGCCGGGCGGACTCGGCGGCTTGGGCGGGCGCCGGATCTGCCAGGGCCGCCGCGAGACCGGCGAGCTGGACGGCGAAGCTTGCGACCGTCACGTCGGGGTCTCCTCGGCCCGCCGGCGAACCATTTCGCCATCGTAGCGCAACGCGAACAGTCCCAGGAACAGCAGCGCGAAGCCGCCGGCCGCGACGAGCAGGGTCGCCAGCATGTCGGGATGCAGCGTGGGTCCTCCCGGCTTCACCACGACGGCTTCGGGGTGCAGGGACCGGAACCACGAGACGCTCACGTGAATCAGCGGAATGTCCAGCGCGCCGAGGACCGCGACCACGGCGGCGAGACGACGTCCGCGTCGCCGGTCGGAGACGGAGCCGCGCAGAAGAAAGTATCCCACGTAGATGAACCAGAGGAGCAGCGTCAGGGTGAGCCGCGGCTCCCAAGTCCAGTAGGCGCCCCAGGCGATGCGAGCCCACAGCGGGCCCGAAACGAGCATGATCGCGCCGAAGACCAAGCCGCCCTCGGCGGCTGCGACCGCCGCGGCGTCGGCGCGCTCGTCCTTCAGCCACAAGTACGCGGCGCTGGCCAGGGCGGCCAGGCCGAAGGCCAAGAACGTCGTCCATGCGGCGGGAACGTGCACGTAGAAGATGCGCTGGACCAAGCCCATGCTGGCTTCGGTCGGCGCCCAGAAGGCGACCATCCAATGCGCGACCAGCTTGGTCGCGACGCCCGCCGCGGCAAGCGCGGTCCCACCGATCGTGGCGGTCTTGGAACGCATGGCCTGAATTTAGTCGTCCACCACGTGCCGGAAGAGAAGCCCGCCGGCGGCCAGCGCGGCCAGGGCGCACGCCCAGAGAAGCCGGACCAAGCCCGCCACCTCCGGCCAAGGACGGTCCGACAGCAACCGGCCCGTGGCCGTGGCGCCGAAGAACACGACTGGCGCGAGCAACGGAAAGAGGAGGACGGGCAGCAGCGCGTCCCCCAGCGAACTGTGCCCCGCCATGCGGCCGAAGAACGTCCCGGCGGCCGCCAGGCCGATTGCGCCGGGCAGCAGCACGCCCGCATGAGCCGCGGGCCGCCCCTGCCCCGGCACTCCCAGGAACACGACGAACGCGACGAACGCCGCGGCCGCGGCGGCCGCCACGAGAATCGCGTTGGCCCCCGTCTTGCCCAGGAACAGGGCGGACCGGGGCGCCGGCGCCAGCAGCAGGTGCCGGAACGCGCCGTCCTCGTCTTCCGCGTCGAACGCCCGGCTCGCGCCCGCCGTCGCGGAGAACAGCATCACCAGCCAAAAGAACGGGCCCGCCACCGCCGCCGGTTCGACGCGCGCGCGGTCCAGAGTCATCCCGAAGAGAAAGGCGGCCAGCGCCGTGAACGCCAGCATCGCGAGCATGCGGCCCGGAGCGCGAAGCTCGGTCCGCAAGTCCTTGGCGGCGACGTGCCACGCGCAGCGAAGCACGGTCACGGGCGCGCGGCTTCCGGCGTCCTCGCCTGGCCCAACTCGCCCGCTTGGCCCGCCTTGTCCGCCTGGCGCAACTCGCCCGCCTGGTCGAACTCGCCCGCTTGGTCCGCTTGGCCCGCATGGCCCGCCTCGTCCGCCTGGCGCAACTCGCCCGCTTGGTCGAACTCGCCCGCTTGGTCCGCTTGGCCCGCATGGCCCGCCTCGTCCCGTTCGCCTTCGCGACCGCCCATCGCGGCCACGATCCGGTCCGGGCTCGCTTCGTCCTCGGGGAGGTCCAGCGCCTTGCGTCCGCGGCGCAGCACGACCACGCGGTCGGCCAGCGCGGCGCCCCGCGCGATGTCGTGCGTCACCAGGACCACGATGCGCCCGCGCCGGCCGCGGTCGCGCAACGCCGTCTCCAGGACCGAGGACGACGACGCGTCCAGCCCGGTGAACGGCTCGTCCAGGAGGAGGAGCTCGGGGTCGCGCATGAGCGCCCGGGCCAGGGCCGCGCGCTGGCGCTCGCCTCTGGACAGCGCCCCGGCCTGCCGGTTCGCGAGGCGTTCGGCTTCGACGGCGGCCAGCGCGGCCCGCACCTCGCCGGGCGTCGTCCGCCCGTGCAGCGAGGCGAAGAAGAGCAAGTTCTGCGCGACGGTCAGCTTGGCGTAGAGACCGCTTCTGTGGCCGGCCACGCCGATTCGCGCGCGCCACGCGAACCGGTCCGCCGACAGCGCGACGCCGTCCAGCAACACCTCTCCGGCATCCGGACGCCGTTCGCCGGCGAGGACGCGCAGCAACGTCGACTTGCCCGCCCCGTTGGGTCCGAAGACGGCCAGAACGCCGTCTCCAGCGGCGAAGCTGACGCCGTCGAGCGCGCGCGTGGGACCGTAGGCGCACGCAAGGCCCCGGCCCTCCAGGATCACGGCTTCGGCGCGGCCCGGCTCCCCAGGGGACGGCCGCACCGCCCGCAGTGCCGGGCCCCGCGGCCGTTGACGTGCCCGCAGCTACCGCACTTCAGTCCCGCCCGCAAGGCGCGGCGCATGTCCGCGATCTCTTCCTCCAGCGCGGCGGCCGCCGGATCGCCGGCCCGCTGCGCCCCGGCCTCCCCGTCCAGCCGCACCAACGCCTCGCGGGACAGCTCGGTCCTCAGCTCGGCGTAGTCGCGTCCGTCGATCTTGCCGGTCGCCCGGTCGTCCTCCAGGTCGCGCAGCGCCGAGAGCGCCACGCGGCGCTTGGCGGCGGCTTCGTCCCAGCGGTCGTCCCCTCCATAGGCAGGGGCGCCGCGTCCGGAGAAGACGGGCTCCAGCACGAACAGCAGAACGCCGGCGGCGAGCGCGATGGCTCCGCCGACCAGCATCAGGCGGCGCGTCCAGGAGCGAGCGAAGGCGCCGCGCCCCCGGCGGCCACGCGCGACGCGACGTTCCCGGCGGGCCAGAGCGCCACCAGCGTGCCCGCCGCCACGACCATCCCGCCGAACCAGATCCACGGCACCAGCGGCAGGACCTTGGCCTCGAAGGAGACGCGGTCCTCGCCGCCGTCCAGGTCCACGTCGCGGGGAATCAGGTACAAGTCCTCGAAGAGGGCGCTGTGCAGTCCGACTTCCGTGGACGACTCGTCCATGACGGGATAGAAGCGCCGTTCGGGACGCATGACGGCGACGCGCTCGCCCTCCCGCCGGACGGTCACCAGCGCCGTCCACCGCCAGTCGTTCTCGCCGCCGGCGCTGGACCGCGGCCTGGAATGGGAGAGGCTCTCGTAGGTCAGCTGGTACTCGTGGCCGAACGCCGAGCGCACGGACAGGGACTCGCCCGGAGCCAGCTCGGCCGTGACCGCCACGTCGAACGCCGAGCCCGCGAAGCCCGCGAAGATCGCGACCACCCCGGCGTGGACCACGTAGCCGCCCCATCGGCGGCGGTTGCGCCGCACCAAATTGAGCAGGGACCGCCCCCGGCCGTCGCCGGAGATGCGTGCCCGGGCGTTGGTCCCCTTCACGAATTCGGTCACGATCACCGTCAGGACGAAGGCGGAGATCGAGAAGGTCGCGAGCGCGGCCCAGTGACGGACGCCGGTCGCGGCCAGCGCGGCCGCCACGGCGGCGGCGGCGCCCACCGGCCAGGCGAAGTTCTTGATCAAGTTGCGACGCGAGGCCCGGCGCCACGCGATGACGGGACCGACGCCCATCAAGGCCAGCAGGAACAGGCCGACCGGCACGTTGACGCGATTGTAGTACGGCGGCCCGACGTTGATCTTCTGGCCGAAGAATCCTTCGGTGAAGAGCGGATAGAGCGTGCCCCAGGCCACGGCGAACGCGATCCCCACGAAAAGCAGGTTGTTGAAGAGAAACGCGGACTCGCGGGACAGGAACGACTGCAGGCGGTTCTCGGCCCGCAGCTGCGGCAGCCGGTAGACGATCAGCACGGCGCAGACGGCGGCCACGACGCCCAGGAAGCCCAGGAAGACGTAGGCGATCGTGAGGTTCTCGGCGAAGCTGTGGACCGACTCGATGAGGCCGGAGCGGGTGAGGAACGTGGCGAAGATGGTCAGCAGGAACGTGGCGGCGACCAAGCCCATGTTCCACACCTTGAGCATCGCCCGGTTTTCCTGAATCTGAATCGAGTGCACGAACGCCGTGGCGGTGAGCCAAGGCAGCAGCGACGCGTTCTCGACCGGGTCCCAGAACCAGTAGCCGCCCCAGCCCAGCTCCTCGTAGGCCCAGCGCATGCCGAAGACGATGCCGTTGGTGAGGAAGAACCAGCTGAGCAGAATCCAGCGGCGGGTCACGGCAATCCAGCGAGAGTCCAGCCGGCCGGTGAGCAGCGCCGAGACGGCGAACGCGAACGGAATCGCGAACGCCGTGAAGCCGAGGTAGAGCGTCGGCGGATGAATGGTCATCCAGTAGTTCTGGAGCTGCGGATTGAGCCCCCGGCCGTTCGCCGGCGTGAAGCCCAGCCGCTCGAACGGATTGACGTCCGCGAAGAGCAGCACGACGAGGAGGAACGACAGCACGGCCAGCAGCGTGCCCGCGACGTACGGCATGAATTCGCGGTTGCGCCGGCGGTTCTGGAACACGGCGATGGACGAGAAGACGGACAGGAGCAGCGTCCAGAAGACCAGCGACCCGCGCTGGCCCGCCCACAGGCCCGCCACCTTGAAGTACGTGTCGAGCTCGCGGTTCGAATAGCTGGCCACGTACCAGAACTCGTACCGGTCGCCGACGAACGCCGCGACGATGCCGGCCGAGACCAGCAGGAGCAGGAACGTGAGCGCGTAGACCGTCCGCTCGGCGCTGAGGACGAAGTCGAAGCGTCCGGTTCGCCCGCCGGCGAACGCGAGAACTGTGCCCCAAAGGGCGACGGGAAGGGCGATCCAGAGGGCGACCTCGCCCACCGCGGTCACGTCGCCAAGTCCTCCTTGGCGACTTCGTAGCGGCTCCCGCACTTGGTCAGCACGGTGTGGGCCTCGAACACCTCGTCCGGTCCGAAGCGGCCCTCGAGAACGACTTCGGCCTGGTCGTTGAACGTGTCCGGGACCACGTCGTCGTAGCGCACGGAGAAGACGACGGACGGATCGTCCAGGTCGGCCACCCGAAAGGCATGCGCGGGGCCGGGGCTGCGCTCCCAGCTCCCCTCGACCACCCGGCCGCTCACCTTCACCCCCACGTCGCGGAAGCTCGGATCGGCTTCGATGCGCTCGGCCAGCTCGGCCGGCGTCATGTAGTAGACCATGCTGTCGCTGATGCCGGTCCACATCAGGTAGGAGACCACGGCGGCGACGCCCGCCAAGCCGACCAGAAAGCGCGTGTTCTTCACGTGGGGTTCGATCTCCAGGGTCTCGTCCAGCGCTTCGGTGTTCGCGATGCGGTCAATCTAAAGCAGGAACTTCCGCGAGCGCACGTTCGGGCCCGGCGAGTCCGCGCTTGGGTTCGGCCGCCACGGCAAGGGCGCCGCGCACGGCCGCTCGCCAGCCGGCCAGCAGCGCCTCGCGCTCCGGCGCGGCCATGGCGGGCTCGAAGGTTCGCCCGTCACGGCAGGCGGCGGCGAAGTCGTCGGCGCTGCGCCACGTTCCGGCGCGCAGCCCGGCCAGGCCCGCGACGCCCAGCGCGGTCGCCTCGACGAGTTCGGGGCGGCGAAGAGGCCGGTTCAGCACTCCCGCGGCGAACTGCATCAGCCAGTTGTTGCGCGCGGCCCCGCCGTCCACGGACAGCGGCGCGCCGGTCGCGCCCGCGTTCGGCTCCATGGCGGCCAAGAGGTCGAACGTGCCGTACGCCATGGCCTCCAGCGCGGCCCTCGCCAAGTGGGCCCGCGTCGTCCCGCGCGTCAGGCCCACGATCGCGCCGCGCGCGCCGGGGATCCAATGGGGCGCGCCGAGCCCGGCGAAGGCGGGGACGAGATGCACGCCCCCGTTGTCCTCCAGAGAACGCGCCAAGGCCTCGCTCTGCGCCGCGTCGTCCAGGATCTCCAGGCCGTCGCGCAGCCACTGAACGGCGGCCCCGGCCGCGAAGACGCTGCCCTCGACGGCGTAGGCGAGGTCTCCCGCCGGACCGCACGCGGCCGTGGCGAGCAGTCCGGGGCCCGGCAACGGCCGCTCGCGGCCGGTGTGGACCAGCAGGAAGGCGCCCGTGCCGTAGGTGCACTTGCCGTGGCCGGCCGACCAGCAGCCGTGGCCGAAGAGAGCCGCCTGCTGGTCGCCGGCGACCGCCGCCACGGGCGCGTCGACGCCGAACAGGCCGCCGCGGACGAACCCGAAGTCTCCGCTGCTGGGACGCACGGCGGGCAGGACGCGGCCGGGGACGCCGAACAAGTCCAGCATTTCATCGTTCCACCGGCCCGCGTCCAGGTCGAACAGCAGCGTGCGCGACGCGTTGGTCGGATCGGTGGCGTGCACCGCCCCGCCGGTCAGCCGCGCCACGAGCCAGCTGTCCACGGTGCCGACCGCGAGATCTCCCGATTCGGCGCGGGCGGCGATCTCGGCGTCCGCGTCCAGGAGCCAGCGCAGCTTGGTCGCCGAGAAGTAGGGATCCAGCAGGAGGCCGGTCCGCGCTCGCACGCGTTCTTCGTGGCCCGCGGCCTTCAAGTCGCGGCACAGGCCGGCCGTGCGCCGGTCCTGCCAGACGATGGCGCGGTGCAAGGGCTTCAGCGTCTCGGGGTCCCAGGCGACCACCGTCTCGCGCTGGTTCGCGACACCCACCGCGCCCACTTCGGCGCCGGCCGCCTCCAGCGCTTGGCGCGCCGCGGCCACGGTGGCCCGCCAGAGGTCCTCCGCGTCGTGCTCGACCCGCCCCGGCTCCGGAAAATGCTGCGGGAACTCTTGGTGTCCGCGCCCAAGCACGTGGCCCTCGGCCGAGACGACCAGCGCGGTGGACCCGGTGGTGCCCTGGTCCAGCGCCAACACCGGCAAGCCGCTCAACGGAGCTCCGGCTCGATGCCGAGGGCCAGGCCGCGGCGCATGTCCGCGCGCACCGCAACGGGCGCGCGCCAGTTCATCTTGGCCATGGCGTCGCGGGCGCCGCGCTCACCGCGGTTCCAGCCGCCCAGGGCGGTACTTCAGGCCCAACGCCCCCGCCAGCCTCACGAAGGCCGCCACCGGGAGGCCCATGACGCCGTAGAAGTCGCCCTCCACGCGCTCGACGAACGCGGCTCCGCACCCTTGGATGCCGTAGCCGCCCGCCTTGTCCAGCGGCTCGCCGGTGGCAACGTACGCCTCGATGGCGTCCGGCGACGCGGACCCGAAGGCCACCGTGGCCGCGGCCACGGCGGAGCCCACAAGTCCACCGCGAGCCAGCGCGATTCCGGAATAGACGGTGTGCGCGCGCCCCGACAGCGCCGACAGCATGGCCGCCGCCCCCTTCGCCCCGTCCGGCTTCTCCAGCACGGCGCCGTCCAGCGCCACCACCGTGTCGCCCGCCACGATCAGCGCGGCGGGGCGCCGGCCCGCCACCGCCAAGGCCTTCGCGCGCGCCATGCGCTCCACGTAGCCCGCGGGCCCTTCGCCGGGCTCTCGCCGCTCTTCGACGGCGGGCGGCACGACCGCAAACGACAGCCGCAAGGTCTCCAGGATGCGCGCCCGCCTCGGCGACCGCGACGCCAGGACGACCGGCACGCTCTTCGGCCCGCGCGCCTCCGTTCGGCTCGACAGTCGGCGGCGCACGGCGCATGCCCCGGCGGCCTCGTCGCCCTTCGGCCCGCCCGCCCCCGTTCGGCTCGACGGTCCAGCGGGAGCGGCGCCGGGCCCCGCCGGGCTCACTCGACCGTGACGGCCTTGGCCAGGTTGCGCGGCTGGTCCACGTCGCATCCCCGCAGCACGGCCATGTGGTACGCGAGGAGCTGCAACGGGACGACGGCCAGCACGGACATGAGCACCGGAATGGCGCTGGGAATCACGATCATCTCGTCCGCGACTTCCCTCACCTCGTCCGCCCCCGCGTCGGTCACCGCGATGACGCGCCCGTGCCGGGCCCGGACCTCTTCGATGTTGGACAGCGACTTGGCGTAGACGGTGTCGCGCGGCGCCAGGGCCATGACGGGCATGTTCTCGTCGATGAGCGCAATCGGCCCGTGCTTCATCTCGGCGGCCGGATAGCCTTCCGCGTGGATGTAGCTCACTTCCTTGAGCTTGAGCGCGCCCTCGAGCGCGACCGGGAACTGGTAGCCGCGGCCCAGATACAGGAAGTTGGGGCTGTCGCGGTAGCGCTGCGCGAGCGCACGCACGGCCCCGTCCACGCCGAGCACCTCCTCGACCTGCTCCGGCAACCGGCGCAGCGCGTGCACGACCTCGCGCCCCTGCAAGATCGAGAGCGTGCGCCGGCGAGCCAGGTAGAGCGCGAACAGCAGCTGCGCCACGATCTGGCTGGTGAACGACTTGGTGGACGCGACGCCGATTTCGGGGCCCGCATGGAGATGCATCCCGAAGTCGGTCTCGGCCGCGATGCTCGATCCCACGCAGTTGACGATCCCCATCGTGCGGCAGCCGCGCCGCTTGGCCTCGCGCAGCGCCGCCAGCGTGTCCGCGGTCTCGCCCGACTGGCTGAGGCCCACCACGAGGGTGTTCGGCCCCAGCACCGGGTTGCGGTACCGGAATTCCGACGCGTATTCCGCCGCGACGGGAATGCGGGCCATCTCCTCGATCACCCGGCCGCCGATCAGCCCCGCGTGCCAGCTCGTGCCGCATGCGGTGACGATGATGCGGTCCAGGCGCGCCAGCTCGTGGTCGGAGATGGTGATGCCGCCGAGCTTCGCGTCGCCCTCTTCCTCCAGCAGCCGGCCTCGCATGACGTCGCGCAGCGTGGACGGCTGTTCCACGATTTCCTTGTGCATGAAGTGGCGATGGCCGCCCTTGCTGACTGCGCTCGCGTCCCAGTCGACGAACTTGACGTCCCGGTCCACGCTGCGGCGGGACAAGTCGAACATCCGGTAGCCGTCGGCTTGCAGGACCGCCGAGTCGCCGTCCTGCAGGTACACCACGTTCTGCGTGTGGGCCGCCATCGCGCCCACGTCCGACGACACCAAGTACTCGCCCCGCGCCCCGACGCCCAGCAGCACCGGACTCCCCTTGCGGGCGATGACGATCTTGCCCGGGTCGCGCGTGCTGACCACGGCGATGCCGTAGGCGCCTTCGACGGCGGACAACGCTCTGGCGACCGCTTCCTCCAGCCGGTCGCAGCTGCGAAACGCCAAGTCGACGAGATGGACGAGGACTTCCGTGTCGGTCTGGCTCTCGAATTCGAACCCCATCTCGCGCAACCGGGGACGGTGGACGGGCGCGTTCTCGATGATGCCGTTGTGGACGAGCGCGATGTCGCGGTCCGCGGAGAGCTGCGGATGCGCGTTGGCTTCGGTCGGCGGTCCGTGCGTGGCCCAGCGCGTGTGGGCGATGCCGCACGTGCCCGGAGGGACGCCGCCGTTCAGCGCGGACTCCAGGTCGGCGATCTTGCCCGGACGCTTCGCCGTGAACAGCCCGCCTTCCGGCTGGACGACGGCGATGCCGGCCGAGTCGTAGCCTCGGTACTCCAGCCGCTTCAGTCCCTCGAGGAGAATCCAACCCGCTTGGCGCGGACCCACGTATCCGATGATTCCGCACATGGCCGTCAACCGCCTCCAATTCGAGAAAGAACGGCGCCGACGCGCGCCACGAGCGCGCGAGCGCCGTCGCCGGGGGCCGGACCCTCGGCGATCATCCGCACCACCGGCTCCGTGCCGGAGGGGCGCACGTGCATCCATTCGCGCCGCTCCGGCCATTCGATGCGCAGGCCGTCGTCGCGGTTGGCGGCGCCGCCGGAGGGCAGCTCGCGCTCGAGTGCCTCGAACGCTTCCGGCAGCGCTCGGCGAGGGAACGCGGCCTTCTGCTTGACGATGACGTAGGCCGGCCAGCGCGCCACGCGCTCCGACAAGGGCGTCTCGGGCTCCAGGGCCAGGAACTGCAACGCCAGCGCGGCGCCCACGAGCGCGTCGCGGGTGTGGTGGAGCGCGGGCAGAATGACCCCGCCGTTTCCCTCGCCGCCGACGACCGCGCCTTCCTGTTCCATGAGCCACGCCACGTTGGCTTCGCCCACCGGGGCGCGCAGGACCCGGCAACCGCGGCTGTCCGCCACGTCGTCGATCACCCGGCTGGTGGAAAGGTTGGTCGCCACAGGACCGGGCTCGCGAGCCAAGACCACGTCGGCGGCGATGGCCAGCGTCAGGTCCTCTCCCAAGGGCCGGCCCTGCTCGTCTACGAGGGAGAGGCGGTCCGCGTCGGGGTCCACGGCAAGGCCGGCGCATGCGTTCGAGGAGACCACGAGCTCTCCCAAGTCGCGCAGGTTCGCGGCCGTGGGCTCGGGGTCGCGGGGAAAGCGGCCGTGGGGCTCGAGGCCGATGCCGCGCACCGAGCAGCCGAGGCGTTCGAGCAGGCCGGGGACCGCCACGCCGCCCGCGCCGTTCACGCAGTCCAGCGCCACCGCGAGGCCCGCGCGCCGAATCCGCTCCGCGTCGATCTGCGGCAAGCCGAGAATGCGCGCGACATGCCGTTCGCTCGCTGCGGGATCGCGACGAACGGGACGAAGCGCGTCCCAGGCCGCGCGGCTCGGGTCGCGCTCCGCCAGGAAGGCGAGAAAGCGTTCCATGCGTTCTGGAGACAGAAAGGCGCCCCGCCCCGTGCCGAACTTGAAGGCGTTCCACTCCGCCGGGTTGTGGCTGGCCGTGACGGCCACGGCGCCCGCCGCCCCGGCGTCGGCCGCCGCCAGCAGCAACGTCGGCGTCGAGACGACTCCGGCGTCCACCACTTCGCGGCCCACCGAGATCAGGCCCGACACGGCGGCGCCCGCCAGCATCGGCCCCGACACGCGCGAGTCGCGGCCGACGAAGACCGCCCCGCGCTCCCCTTCCTCCTCCAGGAACGTCCCGTAGGCCGCGGCCAAGCCCGCCGCGAGCTCCGGCGTGAACGGCGCGCCTACCCGACCCCGGAATCCCGAGACGCCCACCATCAGTCCCGGCGGCAGGCGGAGGGGCACGCGCGATCTCCGTTGGGCGGGCGGACGGGGCGAAGCGACACGGCCGACTGGGTGGCCCAGCCGTGCGACGCCGGGTTGCCTGCGCCAAGCCGAGCCGAGAACTGCCGTCAAAGCTAGCGACGAGGCAGGGACGGCGGGCCGGGCGAGAAGCCGGAGGCCCCAAGGGCTGTGGGGGCCCGCCGTTGCCGGTCAAGCCGTAGAAGTCCGGCACGTCGGCGCGGTCGAAGATCAGGGCCCAAGGGCTGAGCTCGCCGTTGCCGGTCAAGGCTCCCCCGGCGGCGAATTCCGGCCGGCGGCGCGGAGGCGTCCCGAAGGCGCCGCCGCGACCCACGGCGCGGACGCCCTCGTTCGCCTAGATTGCAACCTGCACGGCGCCGAGCCGCCGCCCTTCCCCGGCCCAACCCGTCCATCGCGTGTCCGATTCCCCGCATTCCTCGCCTGCTCCGCACCGATTCGCCACCCGCTGCGTGCACGCGGGCCAGGCGCCCGAGCCCGTCACGGGGGCCATCTCCACGCCGATCTTCCAGACCTCCACCTACGTCCTCGAGGCCCCGGGGCGCGACAAGGGCTACGAGTACGGCCGGCTTCACAATCCGACCCGGGAAGCGGCGGAAGCCAACATCGCGGCGCTCGAGGGCGGGGCGCACGGCATCGCGTTCTCGAGCGGCTTGGCGGCGATCGAGTGCTTGGCCAAGACCGTCGCCGCAGGCGGCCACGTCGTCTGCGAGTCCAACGTGTACGGCGGCACGCACCGCTTGTTCGCGGAGCTGCTGCCCAGGGCCGGCGTCGAGTGCACCGTCGTGGACACCCAGGACCTGGACGCCGTCCGCCGGGCGACGAGGCCGGACACGAAGCTCGTGCACGTCGAGACGCCCACCAATCCGTTGCTTCGCGTGGCCGACGTCGCCGGCTTGGCCGCCGTCGCGCGGGAACGCGGCGCGCTCCTGTGCGTGGACAACACCTTCGCGTCGCCGTTCAACCAGAATCCGCTGGCGCTGGGCGCCGACGTGGTCATGCACTCCGCCACCAAGTACCTCAACGGCCACTCCGACGTCCTCTTCGGCGTCCTGGTCGTGGACGACCCCGGGCTCGCCGAGGAGCTGCGCTTCACGCGCAAGTCGACCGGCCCGGTGCCCGGCCCCATGGACAGCTGGCTGGTCCTGCGCGGCACGAAGACCCTCCATCTGCGCATGGAGCGGCACAACGAGAACGGCCTGCGCGTCGCCGAATGTCTCCGCGACGCGCCGGGCGTGCGCGAAGTGCACTACCCCGGACTGTCCTCGCACCCCCGGCACGAGCTGGCGGCGCGCCAGATGCAGGGCTTCTCGGGCATGGTCTCCGCGCGACTGGACGAGGACGCGGCCAAGCGCCTGGTGGCGGGCGTCCGCTTGTTCAAGGTGGCCACCAGCCTGGGCGGCGTGGAGTCGATGATCAGCGTGCCGGTGGTCATGACGCACGACGCCATCCCCGAGCCGCAGCGCCTTCGGGACGGCATCACCGACGACTTGGTGCGCCTGTCCGTCGGGATCGAGGACGCCCGCGACCTGACGGACGACCTTCGCCGGGCCCTGGACGCGTGAGCGTTCGTCGGGCCGGGCAGCCCGCCCGCCGAGGAAGCAGGCGACCGCGATGGTGAACACGCCGGCGTCGCGTGAGCGTTCGCCCGGCCGAGAAACCCGCCCGCCCCCGCTCTCGTCGTTGCCTGGCGTGGGCTCCCGCGACTTGACGAAAGGACGACAATGACCGACACGACCTCCGACGGCGCCGAACAGGCGCGCGCCCGCCGCATTCTCACGGACGTTTCCTCGCGGACGTGGGAGCACCCGGCGGACCGGGCCGCCCTCTCCGCCCTGCGCAAGCTCCCCATGTTCGACAAGGTGCTGCGCACGCTCTTCGGGGTCTTCGGGGAGAAGCCCGTGCGCCTGGCGTTCCAGGCCAACGCCGTGCGCGTCAGCGCCGTGCAGTTTCCGCGCATCTGGGACCTCTACGGCGAGGTCTGCGAGACGCTGGACGCCCCCGAGCGCTACCCGCTCTTCGTCTCGCAGAATCCCGTGGTGAACGCGGGCGCCTACGGCATGAGCCAGCCGTTCATCATCCTCAATTCAGGGACGATTCGGCTGTTGAACGACCGGCAGGTCGCCTTCGTCCTGGGCCACGAGCTCGGCCACGTCATGAGCGACCACGTGCTGTACCGCACCATGACGGAGCTCCTGCTGGCCTTGGCGAAGCTGGGATTTCCCATCGTCGGGCTGGCCGCGCGGGCCGTGCTGGTGGGGTTGCTGGAATGGCAGCGCAAGAGCGAGCTGTCGGCGGACCGGGCCGGACTGCTGTCCATCCAGGACGCCGACGACGCGATGGGGTCCATGCTGGTCATGGCCGGCGGCGGCGAAGAGGGAGAGTCGTCGCTGCCCGAATTCGTGCGGCAGTCCGAGGACTACCGGGAGTCCGGCGACGTGGTCGACCAGGTGTTCAAGGTCCTCAACCTGCTGGGCCAGACGCATCCGTTCTGGGTGCTTCGCCTCTCGGAGCTGCGGACGTGGATCGAGAGCGGCGCCTACGATCGCGTGCTGCGAGGCGAGTACCAGCGGCGCGACGAGCCCGATCCGGCCTACAAGCAGGACCTGAAGGAAGCCGCGAGCGCCTATGCGTCCGGGGCCGCCGACTTCGCCAAGGACTTCGTGGGACAGGTGGCGGGGGCCGCGCGCCGGGCGGGCGAGGGCTTCATGGACTCGTTCCGCAAGTAGCGGCCGCGCCGGGGAGTCCGAAGGCGGGTCGCTGCCGCATGCGCATCCTGATCGTCGGGAACGGCGGCCGCGAGCACGCGCTGTTGTGGAAGTTGCGGCGGGACGCGCCGGAGGCGACGTTCTTCGCGACCCGGCCGAACGGCGGCATGGCGGCGGAATGCGAAGCGGTGGACCTCGCTCCGGGAGACGGCGCGGCGTTGGCCGCGTGGGCCGCGTCCGCCCGCGTCGACTTGGCCGTGATCGGTCCCGAAGCGCCGCTGGCGGCCGGACTGGCCGACCGCATGAGAGCGGCGGGCGTGGCCGCGTTCGGGCCTTCGGCGGCGGCGGCGCGCATCGAGTCGAGCAAGGCCTTCGCGAAGGAGCTGATGGCGCGCGCCGGGGTGCCGACGGCGGCGTTCGCGGTGTGCTCGGAGCTCGAGAGCGCGATCAAGCGCATCGAAGCGGCCGCGCCGCCCGTCGTGGTGAAGGCCTCCGGACTGGCTGCCGGCAAGGGCGTGTTCGTGTGCGCGACCGCGGAGGAGGCGGTGGACGCGGCCCGGCGGATCTTCGGCGGCGCCTTCGGAGACGCGGGCCGGCGGGTCGTGGTCGAGGAGTGCCTCGAAGGCGAGGAGCTGTCCATCTTCTTCCTCGCGGACGGCGAGGACTTCGTGCCGCTCCTGCCGTCGCAGGATCACAAGCGAATCGGAGAGGGCGACCGAGGCCCGAACACGGGCGGCATGGGCGCCTACGCGCCGGTGGGGTTCGCGACCGACGCGCTGCTGCGCGAAGTCGGCGAACGGGTGGCCGGACCGACGCTGGGCGCGCTGGCCGAGGCCGGAAGCCCGTTCTCGGGACTCTTGTACGCCGGCCTCATGATCACCGCCGAAGGCCCCAAGGTCGTCGAATTCAACTGCCGCTTCGGAGATCCGGAGACGCAAGCCGTGCTCCCGCTGATGGATTCGTCGCTTCTCGATCCCGTGCTCGGAATCGCCCGGGGCGACGGCATCGCCGGCCACCGCCCGCAGTTCCGCGACGCCGCCGCCGTCTGCACGGTGCTGGCCGCGCGCGGCTACCCGGGCCCCTGCGAGAGCGGCGCGGCGATTTCGGCGCCGACCACGGGCGGCGACACGTTCCTCTTCCACGCGGGCACGCGCCTTCGCGACGGCCGCCTGGAGACTTCCGGAGGCCGCGTGCTCGCCGCCACCGCCGTCGCGCCCACGTTCCAGGAAGCTCGAGCCGCCAGCCGCGCCGCGGCGCAGGCCGTTTCGTTCGAAGGCAAGCAGCATCGCGGAGACATCGGATGGCGCGAGGCCGCGCGTCTGTCCGGGTCCCCTTAAGCATTTCCCGCACGCCCCACACGGAGACCGAACAATGATCGTAACGACCACCCCGGCCCTCGACGGCCAGCCCGCGACCGAATACCTCGGAATCGTGACCGGAGAAGCCATCATCGGCGCCAACATCTTCAAGGACATCATGGCCGGCATTCGCGACATCGCGGGCGGCAGGTCGACCGCCTACGAGCGATCGCTGCGATCCGCGCGCGAGCAGGCGCTCCGCGAGATGGTGGCCGAGGCGCAAGGGCGCGGGGCGGACGCCGTCGTCGGCGTCGACTTGGACTACGAGGTGCTCGGCTCGGGCAACGGCATGCTCATGGTGTCCGCCACCGGAACGGCGGTCAAGCTGGGATAGCCTCGCGTGCCCCGGCTCTCCCAGGCCACGCGGTCGTCGCGGAAGGCGGCGTCTGCGGTCGCCGCGTGCCCCGGCTCTTCCCACGCCATGACCCACCCCTGCCGCGTGGATGTTGCGCGCCGCGCGTCGCGCTTCCGGCCGAGCGCGCGCGCCGCTTTCGGCATGGCCGCCGCTCTCGGGCTGGCCGTCGCTCTTCTTGGCGGCGGCCCCAGGCCCTTGCACGCGCAGCCCGCGCC
Organism: Longimicrobiales bacterium; assembly: GCA_965242735.1. GTDB lineage: Bacteria > Gemmatimonadota > Gemmatimonadetes > Longimicrobiales > Gaopeijiaceae. Next base: position 1,911,075 of record OZ251497.1, read on the forward strand.
GGGCGAACAGCTTCCCGTCGCGCGCCACGTCCTCGACAACGGCATGACGTTCCTGATCCTGGAGCGGACCCAGTCCCCCACGGTCGCCTTCGTCGTGCAGCATCCCGTGGGCTCCGTCCACGAGGAGCCGGGCCGCACGGGGGTGGCGCACGTGCTGGAGCACCTGCTGTTCAAGGGCTCCCAGGAAATCGGGACGCGGGACTGGGCGGCCGAGCGAGTCCTCCTCGAGGAGACGGACCGAGCGCAGGACGCGCTCGCGGCCGCGCGCAAGGCCAACCCGCCGGACACGGCGCGCGCGAGGAGGCTGGAAGGCGTTATCAAGAAACTTGAAGACGAGCAACGCATCTACAGCATCTCCAACGAGTTCGATGCAATCCTCTCCGAAGCTGGAGCGCGCAGTCTCAACGCCGTCACGACGCACGAGGCCACGACCTACTTCGTCGAGCTGCCGAAGAGCCGGGCCGAGCTCTGGTTCGCGCTCGAAGCCGACCGGGCCGCCAATCCGGTGTTCCGGGAGTTCGGCGCCGAGCTGGACGTGGTGCTCGAAGAACGCCGCATGCACCTGGAGGCCAGTCCGGGCGGCGTCCTCGAGGCCGCGCTGCTCGCGGAGGCGTTCCGAACGCACCCGTACGGCGTGCCGGTGGCCGGCGCCGCCGCGGACGTGGCGGGCCTGCGCCGCCGAGACGTGCGCGACTTCTTCCGCGAGCGCTACGGCGCGCAGAACGCGGTCGTGGCGATCGTGGGCCATGTCGACCCCCGGCAGGCCGCCGCCTGGGCTGACGCGTACTTCGCCCAACTCCCCGCCGGGCAGCCGATGCCGGCGCCGCCCGACGCGGAACCCGAGCAGACCGCCGAGCGCCGCGTCGTCGTCCCGTTCGACGCCGAACCCCGCTTGCTGATCGCCTGGAAGGCCGTCGCTCGCGTTCACCCGGACGCCCCCGCCCTCTCGGCGCTCGCGGCTTTGCTGGCGGGCGGCCGCACCACCCCGCTCTACCGGCGCTTGGTCGCCGGAGACCGCTCGGCCGTTCACGTCTCCGCTCGGATCGGTCCGGGATCGGCGTACCCCGGCCTGTTCATCGTCTCGGCCGTGCCCCGCTCGCCGCACCGGCCCGAGGCGGTCGAACGCGCCGTCTACGAGGAGATCGCACGCATGCAGGCGGAAGGACCGGACCCGGCCGCGCTCGCGAGGATTCGCAACCAGATGCGGGCGGGCGAATACAGGCGCCTGGGCGCAAACCTCGAGCTGGCGGTCCAGCTGGCCGCATCGGAGGCGGCGCTGGGCGACTGGCGCGAGACGTTCCGGTGGTCGCGAAGAATCGAGCGCGTGACGCCCGAGGACGTGCGGCGCGTCGCCGCCCGCTACCTCGTGGAGGCCCGGCGAACCGTCGCGACCATGGTGCGCGGGGAGCCGTCCTGAGGACGCCGGGCAGCTCTGGGGCTCCGCCGCGGGCGAGGGGGCGCCTGGGCGGAATGCGCCGCCGGGCGCGCAAGCCGGTTTGCGAGCGCGGCGGCAGGCGGCGAGCGGCGATGGGTCGCCGGCCCTGCAAGTCGGCTTTCGTGCGCGGCGGGCGGCGATCGGCGATGGGTCGCCGGGCGACAAGCCGGCTCTTGTGCGCCGCGGACAGCCGCGGGCGGCGACGGGCGGCGATCTGGTCGGCCGCCGGACTCGCGGCAGGACTGCTCTCGCCGCTTCCGGCGGCCGCCCAGCAGTCCGTGCGCGCCCAGATCGAGGCCATGCGCTTCTCCGCGCTCGACTTCGATCCGCCGGCCGTCAGGACCGAGTCCGTCTCGGGCGTGCCCGTGTTCTTCCTCCAGGACCGCGACCTGCCGCTCGTGACGTTCTACGCCACCTTCAAGGGCGGCGCCAGCCGCCTGCCGCGGAGCTACCTGGGGGCCGTCTCGGCGCTCCCCGCCCTGCTCCGCTCGGGCGGCGCCGGAACGGCGCCGCCCGCGGAAGTGGACGAGCGCATCGAAGCGCTCGCGCTCTCCATGAGCTTCGGCCAAGGCGGCGGAGGCGGCTCCTCGTGGGTCAACACGCTCGCCGAGAACGTCGACGAGGCCGTTTCCCTGTGGGGCTCGATGCTGCGCGCGCCCCGCTTCGACTCGGCCGAGGTGGAGACGTGGCGGGGCGCCGAGCTCGAACGCGTGCGCCGCCAGGCCGACGATCCCACTTCGCTGGCCTATCGCCGCTTCAACGCCATCATGTACGGCGACCATCCGGTCGGGTGGGCGACGGAAGCGTCCGACCTCGAGGCGGACGACCTCTCGCCGGAACGGCTTCGCTTCGTGCACCGCGCCGTCGTGTGCCCCGAGAACATGGCGTTCGGCGTGGTCGGCGACATCGGCTGGGAACACGCCGAGCGCTTGATCGCCGACATGCTCGGCGACTGGCCGTCCTGCTCCGGCAATCTCCTGGCGCAGGCCCCGGAAGCCGACATCCGCGACGAGCCCGGCGTGTTCGTCCTGCACAAGGAGACCGAGCAGACCGTCATCGTCGCCGCCCACTCCACGCCCCTGCGACGCCGCGCTTCCCCCGACTACTTCGCTTCGCGCGTGGCCAACGCGATTCTCGGCGCCTCCGGCCTGTCCAGCCGCCTGAGCCAGGAGGTGCGGACGCGCGAAGGGCTGTCGTACAGCGCTTCTTCCCTCTGGACGACCCCGCTGCGCGACGACGGCCTCGTCGGCGCGTTGACGAGCACCAAGCCCGAGACCACTCTGGCCGCCGCGCGCCTGCTTCTGGCGACGATCGACTCGATGCGGGCCGCTCCGCCGTCCGAGAGCGAAGTTGCTCGCGTCGCCGACGAGACGGCCAACGGCTTCGCCTTCAACTTTCGGTCGTCGTCGCAGATCGTGGCGCGAAGCTTGGCCTACCGGAACCAAGGACTGCCCGAAGACTGGCTGGAGGTCTACGCCGCCGGCGTCGCCCGCGTCACGCCCGCCGCCGTGCACCGCGTCTTCCGCGAGCACGTGGACCCCGCTCGGATGACCATCCTCCTCCTTGGCGACACGACCCGCTTCGACGGATCGCCCTCCGAACTTGGACCGGTGGAGATCGTCCCGTAGCGGTAGGGGCCCCGCTCAGTCCCCTTCCAGCCACTGGCGGTCGGCCGCCGAGAGCGAACTCCGCCTGACCTTGGCCAGCACCTTGAGGACCAGCCATCCCACGAGCATGACGGGGGCCACCTTGAGCAGGAGGAAGCCGGCGATGCCCATCGTCAGTCCCAGGAGCGACCCGACGACCTGCAGGACGATCCACACGGCCACGATGCTGACGATGCCCACCGCCAAGAACGTCAACAGCGTGCCGATCATCGTGTGCCTCCACGGAGAAGAACTCGTCGGTGCCGCGCAGTCATGCCCGTTTCAACAATGTAACCCCGTTGCGGCGCGCGATCGTCCTGCTGCGTCCCGGCCTCCACCCCCGCGCAGGCGGAACCGCTGCCGTTCAACGGATCCACTCCACCTTGAGGCTGCCGACGCCGGCCTTGATCTCGACGTCCAGCCGGCGGTCCGCCCCTTCCCAGTTCTCCGAATAGTGCGCGTCGTCTTGCTGGACCATGCCGTCCAAGCTCCACGACGCCAGCAGAGGAAGCAGGGACTCGCGGCGCAGTCGGACGCCGAGCGACTCGGGCACGCGCAACGTCAACGCGCCGACGCCCAAGTCGACGAGCAGCCGCGCTTCGGCGTCCCACGAGCCGTCCAGGCCCAGCGTCACCGCCCCTACGCCGGCCTCCACCGAGATCCGCTTCGCGTTCAAGTTCCCCAGGCCGGAAACGCGAAAATCGGCTGCGCCCAGCCTGAAGGAAGCCGTCTCCATCAGGGCCGGATTGCTGCGGCCCACGCGAACGCTGGGCTTGCCGGCTCCGGTGCGGAGCTCGAGCCTCTGGAGCGGGATGCCGGTCAGGTCCAGATCCGCCGCTCCGGCTCCGAATTCCACGTCCAGATCGACGACGATTTCGGTCGAGAGCTCGAGGTCCACCCGGCTCTCGCCGCGCCCCTCCGACGAAGCGTCGTGCTTCTTGGACAGGCCCAGGCCGAGTCGTCCGTCGTCGTACTCCAGCTGGGGAATCTGCGCGTCCGCGTCGAAGCGAATGCGCGCGTCGTAGAGCGTGCCCGCGGCGCCGGGGCGAATCGTCAGCGTGCCCGCGACGTACTCGATCCGCACGCGCAGCTCTTCTTCGGACGTCGCGGCGCGCCACCTGGACATCGTCTTCCAGCGCTGCTCCGTCGTCTCGGCCGGCGCGGCGGACGCCGCAACCAAGACAACCGCCACCACCGGCGAGACGATGCCGGCCGGGCGCCGCGATGGACGCCGTTCGCATCTCCCCTGGCCGGCCGGCGACGGCACGTCTCGCAACCGCAACGAGCATCGACTGCGGCGCGACGAATTCACTTGCCGGGGGCTGGGCCTTCGCCGGACTCATCGCCCGCTTCTTCCTGGGCGTCGGGCTCGCCGGCCGGCTCGTCGGCCTCGGCCGCGCCCCGTCTCGAGCTTGGCTCTTGGTCGCTCGCTTCCAAGTCCGGAGACGCTGGCGCGTCGGGCTCTCGGGCGCCTGCATTCGTCTCGCTCTCGCCATTGCCGGGCGAATCGGTGTTGCCGCCCGACTCGGCGTCGCCGGGCGTATCGTCATTGCCGGGCGACTCGGCGTCGGCGCCCTCCGCGGTCTCGTAGCGGACGTCGGGCCCCCACGCCGCAGCCTCCAGATTGTCGTGAATGGCGTAGTCGTCGTCGAGCCGCCTCCCTCCGCGCGTCGTGATCGCGGCGCCCAGTCCCGCGATCGCCCCAACGGCGATGGCTACCGTCGAGAGGGCCTCCAACAGGTCGCCCGTCCAACCGATCAACGGCAACGGATCGAGCATCTTGCCGGCGGCCATGGGCGCCGTCAAGGCGGCAAGGCCCACCACCGCGACATGGATGCGGTTGTCCGCATTCGCCCATTGCAGGAAGCCGTAGTCGCGCGCCAGCACCCATGCCCCGACATGGCGGCTCGTCGCGACGAGCCCGACGAACGCGGCGGCCAGCACCGCCAGGGGGAACAACGGAATCCAGACGAACAGGCCGAGGATGCCGATGATCGTCACCGCCAGCGCGACAATGCCGACCACGTAGGCCGGGATGGCCAGAAACGTTCCCGCGAGCCCCACCACCAGGCTCTTCGCGGGGTCGCGCCCAAGCACCCGGGTCACGATCTCGCCCCGGTCGCCTGCGACCGTGATCGCTCCGGCGGCAAGCAGGGCGAGGACGACGAAGAGCGCCGCGGTCCCGACGAGGCCGCTCAAGGCCCGGCGCACGCGCGCGACGGCCGACGGGCCCTCGGCGTAGAAGGGCTGATGGTCGAACTGGCGCAGCTCGCGGCGCAGCTCGGCGCGCAGGCGGTCCCGCTCCCTTTCCGCGTTCCGGCGCAGCTCGCGAGCCAAGTCCACCACGTCACCGGCCACGACGCCGCCCATGCGCTCGATGCGCGAGTCGACGTGGCGCACGTCGCCCAGCACGGCGCCGCCTTCGTGCAGCGCCATGGTCGCGTCCACCAGCACGACGTCGCCTTGCACGGTCCCGCGCACGTCCAGCCGCCCGTCCACGACCAGGATGCCGTGGTCCACCAAGGCGTCGGCGGCCACGCCGTGGTCGTCTCCGGCCACGATCCTGAACGACGTCACGTCGACGTCGCGCACGGCGTCCCAGAAGCCCTCGACTTGCGCGCCCTGCATGAATTCCGTCGCCCAGTCGATCTCTTGCGGCGCACCGCCGGAACCGATCGCGGACGCCGCCGCCGGCCGCAGGGCGCGCTCCAGGACTCGGTCCACCTCGGCCAGGAGCTGCCGGTCGGCGCCGGAGACCCCCTCGCCCGGCTCCCATGCGCGCAGGCGCCGGGCCAGCGGCCCGTTCGTCAGGCGCAGAACCTCGGCCAGGAGCTGTCGCCAAGCCTGGTCGGCCTCCCCCTCCGCTTCGTAGCGGCCGAGGACGTCGTCGCCAAGGCGCGCGACGCCGTCGGAGAGCGAGATCGAGAGATGGTCTCCGTCCGCAAACTCCAAGTCCAGCGAAGCCTCGGCGCCGGAGACGACGACCGTGCTCGCGACGACTTCCCGTTCCTGAGCGGCGATCGCTGCCGGCGCGCCCGCCAGGAGCGAGGCGCAGGTCAGGACCGGCGCCAGAGCCAGCCTGTCAGGCCGATGCATGCTTGCCTCCCGTTCCGTTCGCGGTCACGATGTTCTTGTAGAGCACCCAAGTCGAGAGCAGCCCCAGCGCCAACAAAGCGACCGCTCCGGCCGCCGCGGCCGGCGCCCACGCGCCTGCTCCGTTCACGATTCCGTAGGCGTCGCGCGCCAACGCGCTGCCGGCGACGGTCGTCGAGATCGAGTCGGCGAGCCCGGCCGCCGCGGCCGACGCCTTGGTCCACGCGAATCCGAGCACGTTCGGGAGCGTCGTCAGGGGGCGGCTGAGGACCAACCAGGCCGTGGCGGCGACGACCGTCGCGGGGCCGGCGGCCAAGCCCGACGCGAACGCGAGACGGCGGCCTCGGCGTGGCCAGCAGGCGGCTCGCAACCGTGTCAGGGCGCTCTCTTCGGCTTGAACCGGCCGCAACGACGACGCGGCCTGCGACGCCACCCGATTCGCAAAGCCCTCGCTGGGCCGAAAGCCTGGAAGTTCGGCCAGCCCTTGCAGCAGCCGTCTGGACGAATCGAGGGCCGCCGCCGCCTCCGCGTCGCGCGCCGCGAAGGCCAGCAGCGCCCGGGCCTGGCGTCGCGGAAGCGTCCCGTCGGCCAAGGCGCCGAACGGATCGCGCCACGCGAGCCCGCGACCGAACCGCCTCGGGCCGCCGCCCTCGGCTTCGAGGATGCGCGCGGCGACGACGCGGGTGGCAAAGCCCTTGGCGGGCCGCTGCCGCCGCGTTGTCCGAAGGCTCTCGAACAGCGTCCGGCAAGCGGCGAGTTCCTGGACCGTTCGCGGATCGCGAGCCGCTTCCGCCTCGAATTCCGCCGCCTTGGCGGCGTCCATCTCGCCGTCGAGAAAGGCAAAAATCCGTGCGGCTTCCGGTTGCTTCATTCGTGCCTTCCTGGCGCGGGCCGCGGACGTTGGGGAGGTTGCGTCTCGGACAGCATTACGGCTGGCTCCGCAAGGCGGTTTCACGACTGGCGATTCCTCGGCGACAGCCTGCGCCCCGCATGACGGCGCGGCCGCGACGCGGGCGGCCCGTGGCGGGGTGCACGGGGTCCGCGGCTCCGGCGACATCGGCTCATCCTGGGCGACGGCCCTGGGCGCGCGCAAGAGGTCACTTGGACGGATCCAGGTGGGCGAGGAGCTCGCGCAGTTCGAGGCGCGCCCGATGGATGTACGTCTTCACCGTGCCCAGCGGCAAGTCCATGATGCCGGCGATTTCCTCGTAGGAGTATCCTTCGACGTGACGGAGCACCGTCGCCACGCGGTAGTGCGGCCGGAGCTTGGCGATCGCCGCCTCGATCTGCTCGCCCAGCTCGCGGTTGGCGGCGTACTCCTCGGGACTCTCCTCTTCCGACGGGATGTCGTAGCTGGTCTGTGCCCGTTCGCTCTCGGTGAGCGCGTCCGGCGCCCCGTCGATCGACACGGTGTCGAGGGTGCGCTTGCGGAGGTGATCGATGGCCAGGTTGTTGGCGATCTTGAACAGCCAGCTCGAGAGCTTGTAGCGCGGGTTGTAGGTGTGGATCGCGTTGAACGCGCGGATGAACGTCTCCTGCGACAGGTCTTCGGCGAGTTCTCGGTCCTGGACCATGCGGTAGTGGAGCGAGAAGACGGGGCGCTCGTAGCGCTCCACGATCATGCGAATTGCCTTCTCGTCGCCTTCGGCGGCGCGGGCGGCAAGCGTCTGGTCGGCGGGCTCGTTGGGGTCCACGAAGGGGGACGCTCTTGGCGAAGTGAACCGCGCGGGCCAAGCGGGCGAGACAACGGGCCGGCCCGCAAAGATACCCTGGTTCGGCGCTGGGCTTCTATCTTGGGCGCCGGACCTTCTCACGAATTCTCTCCACCTTGGACCCGCGACGTGCGCGCAACCGTTGCCAACGACGAGTCCGCCCCGGACGCCGAGCGGGTGCGCAGGCTCTTCGGCGACATCGCGCCGCGCTACGATCTGCTCAACCGGCTGCTGAGCCTGCGGATCGACCAGCGGTGGCGCCGTCGCGCGGTTCGTCGCCTCGGATGGGAAGCGGCCCCGGAGGCTGCGTACCTGGACGCATGCGCGGGGACGTTCGACCTGGCCCTCGAGCTGGCGCGGCGCCCAGGCTTCGCCGGCCGCGTGGCCGCGGCGGACTTCGCTCTGCCCATGCTCGCGGAGGGCCGGGGCAAGATCGACGGCCGCCCCGTCTGGCCGCTGGCGGGGGACGCGGCGCGCCTTCCGTTCCCCGACGACGCCTTCGCGGGCGCCATGATCGGCTTCGGCGCCCGCAACTTGGCCGACCTGGACGCCGGACTCCGCGAGCTCAGACGCGTGGTGAGGCGCGGCGGCCGGCTGGTGGTCCTGGAGTTCACGGTGCCGCCCGCGCGGGCCGTGCGCTCGCTCTACATGCTGTACTTCAACCATGTGTTGCCCCGCGTCGGGCGCTGGGTGTCCGGTCACGACTGGGCCTACTCGTACCTGCCCGCTTCGGTGAAGGACTTTCCAGGGCCGGACGGTCTGGCCGCCCGGATGCGCGAGGCGGGGCTTCGCGCCGTGAGATGGGAGCTGCTGACGGGCGGGATCGCCGCGATTCACGTGGGCGAGAAGTGAACGGGCGCGTCGGTGCCGGCCAAGACGTGTCCGAAGGCGAGACGCTGGCGGCTGACGGCCAAGCTCCCGAGCGTGTCCAGCCAAGAGGGCTGGACGCCGGCGACTCCGACTACGCGCGCCACCGGACAGGAGGGGCCGGGCCAACCGGCCGGGGACGCCGGACAAGGACCGCCGGGCTCGGGGGGCTAGGGCTCCGGGTCCCGGCTTGACGCGACCGTGCAGGCAGACGGTCGGTCCGGTTCTACTGTCTGAGCTTGACGGCGCCTGCGAGGCCAATTCGGCGCTGGGAGGGTTGAAGGGGCGAGCTGGCATGCTCACCGAAGAGGTGGAGGAAGAATCGGATGTCGGAAGAGGCTGTCTCGTCGGCGGGCACACCCAGCAACGAGAAACGTGTGCCGACATTGAGGCGGCGGCCGGAGCCGACGTCCTGGCTCCAGCGTCCGAACGGCGTGATGGTGGCGCCATTGTCGAGCGCGAGTCCGTAGCCGAGTTCCATAGCCATGCGGCCGGGCGTCCAGCCGATGGACTCGGACTGCTTGGCGCCGGACGCGGACGCAGAGGGTGCGCCCTGAGGGTGCGCCCTGCGCCCCTGTCGCGACGGAAGGCACGGACTGGCGGCGGGATCGAACGCATCCGTGCCTTGCCTCCAGAGCGTCCCAGCTCCGCCGTCGGCTCGGCCCCAGGTCGGCTCAACGGAGAACGAGAGGCCGTTGCCGACTTGGCCGCCGGGCTGGATGCGCAACGAGAAGCCAGCGCCCCATTCGCGCAGGCCGGCCGCCTGGTGCGCGAGCAGCGTGCGCCCGCGCAGGCCGACCGACAGGCCGGTGGCGGCGTGGCTGAAGGCGGCTTCGGCGCCCGTCTCGGCGCCGAGGCCGGCCTCGGCGTCGCCGCGGTCGAGCCGCCCACCGAGCTCGAGCCGCGTGCGCAACGACGCTTCGCCGCCGAGCGCCCAATCCTTGGCGACTTCGGACGCGAGCCGGACGCGCTGAGCACGGGCGGTCACGCCAGCCATGTCGGCGACGGCGTCGGAGCGGATGTCCACGGAGAACGCGTCGGCCTTGAGCGCGAAGCCGCCGGCCAGCTCGCGACGTACGCCGAGTGCGCCCATGAGCATGCCGATGTCCGCATCGAAGCGGCCGCCCGCCGTCTCCTTGAGAACGGCGCCGCCGAAGCCGACGCCGGCCAGCGCCCACAGGCCGAGTCCGTCGCCGGACGACCAGTGCACGTAGGGATGCACGCTGGTCAGGTTGGCGGCGACGGAGCCTGCGCCGTTGAGCACGCTCTCGAAGCCCGTCTCGAAGCGGGTGCGCGCGCCGGCCAAGCCGACGAGCAGGCCGGACGCGAAGCGATAGTCGAGGCCCAAGTGCGCCGAGCGCGTGCGGCCGCCGGTAAGCTGCAAGCCGTCGGCCGGCCGACCGTCGAATCCGCCGACGCCCGTCCGGCCCCAAACGGTCCAGCCGGGGCGCACGGGCGGATCTTGGGGGGCGGCCGACGCGTCGTCCGGGCGGTCGGACCCGCCACCGAACGAGAGCTGGAACGAACTGCGCTCAAGCACGTCGCGGCCCGACAGCGGATTGGCCGACAAGGGGTTGACCGACCCGTCGCCCGGCTCGCCCGCCGTGGGCTCTTGCTGGCCCTGGTAGTCTCCGCCTCCGGCGAAACCGGCGACCCCGCCTGAAGCCGCGCCCGGCGCACCGAACGCGGTCGGCGCACCGAAGAGCAACGTCGCCGCGTCAAGTGGCCCAGCGGCGTGCGCGCCACCGCCTGTGCCTGCCTGCGGCAAGGCGATCCGAAGGCCAAGCAGGCCCGACGCCGAGCGCGCCAGCCCCCGCCACCCACAGGTGCGAACGGCCGAGTCCGCCCAGGCCTCTGTTGCACCGGACGGTCCAGCCGACGCTCCCGCCCGTTGCGCGGCGACGAAGCCGTTGTCGCAACCGACTGCCCGGCCGCCGAGCTGCAGGTGCGAACGGCCGAATCCGCCGGCCCCCGACGGCTCCATGCCGAGCCGGCCCCCGATCACGTCGACCGCCTCCGTGCCAACCGAGCGCCCGAACGTCGCCAGCACGCCCTTGAGCACGCGCGCCCGTTCCGAGCGCGACGCCTCGACGACCACATCGACCGTCTGCACCGCCGACAAGCCGGCCGAATCGGTCGCCGTCACCGTCACCACGGCCTCGCCGATCGACACCGGCGCGATCTCCAGCACGCCGCTCGTCACCGCAACCGAGGCCACCTCCGACGCCGACGACTCGACTGCATAGGCCAGAACATCGCCGTCCGGGTCGCGGAAGTAGGCACTTAGTTCCTGCTGCGCCGGGGCCCCGCCCACCTCGAGCCGCTGAGACGGGACCGAGCCCACCGCTTCCGGCGCCTCGTTGACGTCCAGCACAGCAACCGTCGCGCCCGCTTCGGCCGTCAGCCCGCCCTCGTCGGTCGCCCGCAACCCAAGCTCGAACGTCGGCGAACCGGACTCGTAGTCCTCGCCGCCGCCCACGTAGCGCACCTCGCCGCTCGAGGCGTCCACTTCGAACAATCCGCCGCCGCCCGACACGAGGCTGTAGGCCAACACGTCGCCCGCGTCGACGTCGGACGCCTCGACGACACCGACCACCACCGGGCCGGCCTGGTTCTCGGCCAGCTCGAACGCCCAGCTGTCCTGCGCGAACGAAGGCGCCTCGTTGACGTCGGTGACCGTCACGACGACATCGGCCCGCGCCGACAAGCTGTCCCCGTCGGTCGCCTCGACGACAAGTGCGTGCTCGACCGGTCCCGTCTCGTAGTCTTCTCCGTCGCCCGCGTAGCGGACCTCGCCGCTCGACGCGTCGACCGCGAACAGTCCGTCGCCCTCAGGCACCAGGCGGTACGACACCGCATCCCCGTCGTCCGGATCCGACGCCTCGACCGTGCCCAGCACGACGGGGCCCGGCGTGTTCTCGGCCAGCTCGAACGCCCAGCTGTCCTGGCCGAACCACGGCGCCTCGCCCACGTCGGCGACGGTCACCGTCGCGGCCGCCGTGGTCTGCAACCCGCCCTTGTCGATCGCTTCGACGACCAGCTCGTGCACGCCGACAACCGACTCGTAGTCCTCGCCGCCGCCGACGTAGCGGACCTCGCCGCTCGACGCGTCCACCGCGAACAGTCCGCCGCCCCCCGACGCCAAGCGGTACGACACTGCATCCCCCTCGTCCGGATCCGACGCCTCGACCGTGCCCAGCACGACAGGGCCGGGCGTGTTCTCGGCCAGCTCGAACGCCCAGCTGTCCTGCGCGAACGAAGGCACTTCGTTCACGTTCGTCACCGATACGACGATCTCGGCCTCCGACCATCGCCTGCTCACATCCATCGCCGCGGCGACCAACACGTGCTCGTCGGGCTTCGACTCATGATCTTCGCCGCCGCCCATGTACCGCACCTCGCCAGTCTTCTGGTCGACGTCGAACAGGCCGCCGCCGTCCTTGGACAGCACGTAGGTTATCCGATAGTCGCCTTCGTCCGGGTCCACAGCCTTGATCGTGCCCAGCACGACGGGACCGGCCATGTTCTCGGCCAGCTCAAAGGCGTAGCTGGACTTCTCGAACTCCGGCGGGCGGCCCGGAGGCCGAGGCTTCCTTCCGCCGCCGTCTACTGGGCGGCTGGGATCGTTCGCGAACGCGTGGCTGCCCAGCGACAGCGCCGCCGCCGTCGAACCGTCGGCCGCCGACACGATCTCACCGCCATTGAGGTCGAGCGCGCCCGCAGGAAGCCCGATCCCGTTCGGCGCACGGTCGCCGGAGCGCACTTGGTAGCTGAACTCGACGCGGCGGCCGCTCGCCGACGCCAGTTCGGCGCGCGCCGTGCTCGAGCCGATGGACAGCGCCAGTTGCGGACGGCCCGCCACGAGCACAGGACGGTCGAACACGATCGCCAACTCTATGACCTCGCCCGAGCGCCAGTGGCCTGACTCGCCCGGCATGCTCACCTCGACGTCCGCCACGACCGGCGGCGAGACGACGCTGCCGTCCACGACATGGCCGGCCAAGTTCGACCGCGCGTGGCTGCCCAGCGACAGCCCCGCAACGGCCGTGCCCCCATGCAGCGTGATGGCCCCGCCGTTGAGCGCCAGCGCGCCCGCGTCCACGCCGATCCCGTCAGCGTCGGCATCCGACGCCTGGACCACATACGCGAACTCCAAGACTTCGCCCAGCATCGCGGCGCTGGCGCCTGCGCCGTAGCCGACGACGCGCACGAAGCGCGCCATGCGGCTCTCGGCGCCGATCGTCAGAGCTAGTTCGGGCGTGCCCGTCACCACCACCGCGCGGTCGAAGCGCACGTGCACGCGGATCGTCTCGCCCCGCTCGTAGGCGCCGCCGATCGGCGTGCTCGCCGGCGTCACGCCCGCCACGGCCGGCACCGCCTCGACGCTCCCGTCCACAAGGTGGCCGGCAACGTTCGACAGCGCGTGCGCGCCCAATGCCAGCGCGGCCGCCGCAGAACCGCCCGCAATCGTGATGGCGCCGCCGTTCAAGCTCAGCGCGTCCGCCGCGACGCTCACGCCGTCGGCGTCGGTGTCGGTCGCCGCCACGACGTAGCCGAACGTCAGCTCGGGCGTGCCGCTACCGCTCGCGTATGCCGCCGGGCGCGTCGCGGTTCCGATCCCCAGCGCCAGCTGCGGCGTGCCCGTCACGGTCACCGGACGGCCGAACGTCACTGCCACTGCGACGCGCTCGCTCAACGCGTAGGTCGCGCCGGTTGCCGGCGACGAGCGCATCCGCACGCCCGTCACGACCGGCGCATCCTCTTGAGCGCCCGCCACGGCGTGGCCGCGGGCGTTCGCAATCGCGTGGCCGCCCAGCGACAGCGCCGCCGCCGCAGAACCGCCCGCCACGACCAGCGTGCCGCCGTTGAGCGACAGTGCGCCGGCGGACATGCCGATGCCGTTCGCGTCGGCGTCGGACGCCTGCACCAAGTACGCGAACTCGAGCTCGGCGGTGCCGCTCCCTCCTGCGTACGCTGCTTGGCGTGTCTGGCTGCCGATCGTCAGCGCCAGTTGCGGCACGTCCGTCACGGCAACCGCGCGGTCGAAGCGCACCGCCACGCGGATCTCTTCGCCCAGGCCGTACGCGCGGCCGTTCGACGGCCGACTCGCCATGCGCACGCCCGCCACGACGGGCGAGCCCTCGACGCTGCCGTCCACCTTGTGCGCCGACGCGTTCGCAATCGTGTTCGAGCCCAAGCCCAGGCCTGCGGCCGTCGAGCCGTCGCGCGCATCGACAATCGTGCCGCCGTTGAGCGCCAACGCGCTGGCGCCCACGCTGATGCCGTCGGTGTCCGCGTCGCCCGCCGCAACGACGTACGCGAACCGCAACGCGGTCGTGCCGCTCCCGCTCGCGTAGCCGGCTTGGCGCGCCGCAGACCCGATGCCCACCGCCAGTTGGGGCGTCCCTGTCACGACGACCGGCCGCTCGAACGCGACCTCGACCTCGACGCGCTCGCTCAATCCGTACGTGTCGCCGCTCGCAGGCGCGCTCGTCAGCCTTGCGCCGCTTGGCGACGACGCCGTGAACGTGCCGCCCGCCACCTTGTGGCTCGCGCTGTTCGATATCGCGTGTCCGCCCAGGCTCAGCACCGCATCCACCGCGCCGGACCACGCCTTGATCGTCCCGCCGTTGAGCGACAGCGCGGCCGCGCCGATGCTCAAGCCGTCGGCGTCCGCGTCACCGCTCGCCACCACGTACCGGAAAGCCAACGCCTCCGTGCCGCTCCCGTCCGCGTAGTCGGCCTGCCGCGTCGCAGACCCGATGCCAAGGGCCAGCGACGGCGTGCCCGTCGCACGCACCGCCTTGTTGAACGTCACCGTCACGACGATCTCGTCGCCGCGCTCGAACGTCATGCCCACTGGCGGCGGGGCGATGCTCACGCTCATCACGCCGGGCGGGCCGCGCGTCGCGTCCACGCGGTGGCCTGCCGCATTCGCGATCGCGTGCGTGCCCAGGCCCAGGCCTGCCGCCGTCGTGCCGTCGCGGCCGTCGGCGACTGCGCCGCCGTTGAGCGCCAGCGCACCCGCGGCGACGCCGATGCCGTCCGTGTCCGCGTCGCCCGCGGCGACCGTGTACGCGAACGTCAGGGTCTTCGTGCCGGTTCCGCTCGCGTAGTCCGCTTGGCGGGTTTCCGTGCCGACCGTCAGCGCCAACTGCGGCACGCCCGTCACGGTGATCGTGCGCGGGAACATCACCGCAACCTCGATGCGCTCGCCCAGGCCGTATGTCCCGCTCGACGCCGGTGCGGTCGTGATCGTCACCGCGTCCGGCGACGACGCCGTGAACGTCCCGCCCGCGACCTTGTGGTTCGTGCTGTTCGCGATCGCGTGCGCGCCCAGGCTCAACTGCGCGTCCACCGTTCCGCCCGACACGTCGACCGTGCCGCCGTTGAGCGCCAGCGCGCTCGCGCCGATGCTGATGCCGTCGGCGTCAACGTCCGCTTGAACCACCAAGTAGCGGAACACCAGCGAGGCCGTGCCGCCGCCGCTCGCGTAGTTGGCCTGCTTCGTCGCAGAGCCTATCGCGAGCGCCAGCTGCGGCGCGCCCGTCACGTCCACGGCCTTGTTGAACGTCACCGTCGCAACCACCGTGTCGCCGCGCTCGAACGTGTCGCCGACCGGCGGCGCGCCGATCGACACGCCCGCCACGCCCGGCGGGCCGCGGCTTCCGTCCACCTTATGCGCCGAAGCGTCGCGAATCGCGTGCGCGCCCAGCGCCAAGCCAGCCGCCGTCGATCCGTCGCGGGCGTCGTTGATCGTGCCGCCGTTGAGCCCCAGTGCCCCCGACCCGATGCTCAGTCCGTTCGCGTCGCTGTCCGACAGCGTCACGGCATAGCGGAACGCCAGCGTCGGCGTGCCGGTGCCTCGGACATAGACCGCTTGCCGCGTCTCGGTCCCGATTGTCAGCGCCAGTTGCGGCGTGCCCGAAACGCCCACGGCGCGCACGAACGTCACCTCGACCTCGATCTGCTCGCTCAGTCCGTAGGTGCTGTCGCTCGCCGGGGCGCTGGCAATCGCCACGCCCGACACCGACGCCGCCGAGAACGTGGCGCCCGACACGCGCAAGCCCGCCGAATTGCTGAACGCTTGGCGCTCCAGACTCAGCAGCGCGTCCGTCGTGCCGCCCGCCACGTCGATCGCGCCGGCGTTGAGCGCCAAGGCGTTTGAGCTGATGCTGATGCCGTCCGCGTCCGCGTCGCCCGACACCACCACGTACCGGAAGATCAAAGAGGCCGTGCCCGTGCCGCTGGCGTAGCTCGCTTGCTTCGTCGCGCTGCCAATCGACAGCGCCAGTTGCGGCGTGCCTGAAACGTCCACCGCCTTGTTGAACGTCACCGTCGCAACAATCGTGTCGCCGCGCTCGAACGTCGTGCTCACCGGCGGCGCAGCCACCGACAGGCCGACGACGCCCGGCGGCCCCTGGCTGCCGGCCACCTTGTGCGCCGCTGCGTTCGCGATCGCGTGCGTGCCGAGGCCGAGGCTGGCCGGCGTCGCGCCCGGCCGCACGTCAGCGATCGCGCCGCCGTTCAGCGTCAGCGCGCTCCCGGCGATGCTGATGCCGTCCGCGTCCGCGTCCTCCGGGCGAACCGAATACCCGAACGCCAGCGTGTCCGCCGTGCTCGACGCGGACTCGTAGCCCGCTTGGCGCGTCGCGCTCCCGATCGACAGCGCCAGCAGCGGCGCGCCCGTCACCATCACGGGACGGCTAAACGCCACCTTCACCTCGATCGACTCGCCCAGCTGGTACGTCTGGCCGCTCGACGGCGCGCTCGACACCATGACGCCGCTCACCGCAGGCGTCGTGAACGTCCCCGTCACCTTGTGGCCCGCGCTGTTGCTCACCGCTGCCGCGCTCGGCAACGCCAGCGTCGCGTCCAGCGTGCCGCCCGCCACTTTGATCGTTCCGCCGCTCAGCGCCAGTGCGCTCGTGCCGATGCTGATGCCGTCCGAATCGGCGTCGTTGGCCGCCACCACGTACCCGAACACCAGCGTGTCCGTGCCCGTCCCGCTCGCGTAGGCAGCCTGCCGCGTCGGCGCCCCGATCGCGAGCGCTAGCTGCGGCGTGCCCGTCACGTCCACCGACCGGTTGAACACCAACGACACTTCGATCGTCTCGCCCCGCTCGAACGTGTCGCCCACCGTGGGCGAATTGATCGACAGAGACGTAACGCCGGGCGGGCCGCGATTGCCGTCCACCTTGTGCGCCGCCGCGTCGGCGATCGCGTTCGCGCCCAGTCCCAGGCTCGCCGCCGCGCCCGTGCCGCCGCGCGCATCGGAAATCGTACCGCCGTTCAGCGCCAGGGCGCTCGCGCCGATGCTCAGCCCGTCCGTGTCCGCGTCGGTGGCCGTCACCGTGTATCGGAACGTCAGCGCGTTCGAGCCCGTGCCGCTCGTGTAGGCCGCATGCCGCGCCGTGCTGCCGATCGTCAGCGCCAGTTGCGGCGCGCCCGTCACCGTGACCCGCCGCGTGAACGAAACCTCCACATCGATCTGTTCCGTCCGCCCGTACGTGCTGTCGCTCGACGGCTCGCTCGTGACGGCCACTGCGCTCACCGACGCCGCCGTGAACGTGCCACCCGCCACCTTGTGGTTGGCGCTGTTGACAATCGCGCTCGCGCCCAGGCCCAGCACCGCATCCGTCGTGCCACCGGACACGTCGATCGTCCCGCCGTTCAGACCGAGCGCGTCGGCCGCGATGCTGATGCCGTCGGTGTCCGCGTCCGACGACTGGACCGTGTAGCGGAAGACGAGCGCCGTCGTGCCCGTGCCGCTCGCGTAGTCGGCCTGCCTCGTCGCAGAGCCGATGGTCAGCGCCAGCTGCGGCGTGCCCGTGACGTCCACCGCCTTGTTGAACGTCACCGTGACTTCGATCTGCTCCCCGCGCTCGAACGTGTCGCTCACGTCTGGCGAGCCGATGACCAACCCGCTCACGCCGGGCGGCCCTTGGTTGCCGTCCACCTTGTGGGCCGCGTCGTTGGCGATCGCGTTCGAGCCCAGACCCAAACCCGCCGCCGTCGACCCGTCCCTGGCGTCGGCAATCGCACCGCCGTTCAAGGCCAGCGCGCTCGTCCCAATGCCGATGCCGTCCGAATCGGCGTCGCCTATCACGACCGTGTAGCTGAACGTCAGCGTCTTCGTGCCGGCGCCACTGGCGTAGTCCGCTTGGCGCGTCTGCGAACCCACCGTCAGCGCGAGTTGCGGCACGCCCGTCACCGCGACCGCGCGCGCGAACGCTACCTCCACCTTGATCCGCTCGCCCAAACCATAGGTGTCGCCGGTGCCGGGGCTGCTCGCGAATCCGACGCCCGTCACCGACGAGGCGGTGAAGGAGCCGCCCGCCACCTTGTGGCCGGCGCTGTTGGACACCGCATGCGCGCCAAGGTCCAGCACGGCGTCGGTTGTCCCGCCCGCCACGTCGATCGTCCCGCCGTTGAGCGACAGAGCGTCCGCGCCGATGCTGACCCCGTCGGTGTCCACATCCGCCTGAACCACCAAGTAGCGGAACTGCAGCGAGACCGTGCCGCTGCCGCTCGCGTAGGCCGCCTGCTTCGTCGCGCTGCCGATCGACAGCGCCAGCTGCGGCGTGCCCGTCACGTCCACCGCCTTGTTGAACGTCACCGTCGCGATCACGGTGTCGCCGCGCTCGAAGGTGTCGCTCACGTCCGGCGAACCGATCAACAATCCGCTCACCCCCGGCGGGCCCTGGCTGCCGTCCACCTTGTGCGCCGCCGCGTCCGCGATGGCGTTGGAGCCCAGCCCCAGATTGGCCGCCGTCGTGCCGTCGCGAGCGTCGGCAACCGTCCCGCCGTTCAATGTCAGCGCGCCGGCCCCGACGGCGATTCCATTCGCGTCCGCGTCGCCGGCCACCACGACATAGCCGAATACGAGCGACCTTGTGCCCGTGCCGCTGGCGTAGTCCGCCTGCCGCGTCTGGGCACCGATCTCCAGCGCCAGTTGCGGCGTGCCCGTCACGTCCACCGCGCGGTTGAAGGTGAGCGTCACCTCGATCCGCTCGCTCAAGCCGTAGGTGGAAGCGCCTGCCGGCGTGCTGGTGATCGACGCTCCGCTCACCTCGGCCGCCGTGAACGTGCCGCCCGCCACCTTGTGGCCCGCGCTGTTCGTCACGGCCGCCCCGCCCAAACCCAGCACGGCGTCCGTCGTGCCGCCCGCCACGTCGATCGTCCCGCCGTTCAGGCCGAGCGCGTCGGCCGCGATGCTCAGCCCGTCCGGGTCCGCGTCGCCCGAGGCCACCACGTAGCGGAACACCAGTTCGGTCGTGCCCGTGCCGCTCGCGTAGGCCGCCTGCCTCGTCGCGCTGCCGATCGCCAGCGCCAGCTGCGGCGCGCCCGTCACGTCCACCGCCTTGTTGAACGTCACCGTCGCGACAATCGTGTCGCCCCGTTCGAACGTGTCGCCCACCGGCGGCAAACCGATCGTCACGGCGCTCACGCCCGGCGGGCCCTGGCTGCCGTCCACCTTGTGCGCCGCGTCGTTCGCGATGGCGTGCGCGCCCAAGCCCAAGCTCGCCGCCGTCGATCCGTCGCGGGCGTCGGCAATCGCGCCGCCGTTCAAGGCCAGCGCCGCGGCGCCGATGCCGAGCCCGTCCATGTCCGTGTCCGACGCCACCACCGTGTAGCCGAAGACGAGCGCCTTCGTCCCCGTGCCCGAAGCGTAGGTCGCCTGCCGCGTCTGCGAGCCCATCGTCAACGCCAGCAGCGGCGTGCCCGTCACGCTCACGCGGCGGCTGAACGTCACCGTCGCTTCGATCCGCTCGCCCAAGACGTACGTGCTGTCGCCCGCCGCCGGGCTGCTCGACACTGCCACCCCGCTCACCGAGGTCGCTGTAAGCGTGCCGCCCGCCACCTTGTGGCCCGCGCTGTTGGTCACGGCCGCCCCGCCTAGACCCAGCACGGCGTCCGTCGTGCCGCCCGCCACGTCGATCGTCCCGCCGTTCAGGCCGAGCGCGTCGGCCGCGATGCTGATCCCGTCCGCGTCCGCGTCGCCCGACACGACCACGTACCGGAACACCAGCTCGGCCGTGCCCGTGCCACTCGCGTAGGCCGCTTGCTTCGTCGCGCTGCCGATCGCCAGCGCCAACTGCGGCGCGCCCGTCACGTCCACCGCCTTGTTGAACGTCACCGTCGTGATCACGGTGTCGCCGCGCTCGAACGTGTCGCCCACCGGCGGCGAACCGATCGACACGGCGCTCACGCCCGGCGGGCCTTGGCTGCCGTCCACCTTGTGCGCCGCGTCGTTCGCGATCGCGTTCGCGCCCAAGCCCAGGCTTGCCGCCGTCGCTCCGTCGCGGGCGTCCGCAATCGCGCCGCCGTTCAAGGCCAGCGCCGCGGCCCCGATGCTGATCCCGTCCATGTCGGCATCCGCCGCGACCACCGTGTAGCCGAAGACGAGCGCCGTCGAGCCTGTTCCCGACGCGTAAGCCGCCTGCCGGGTCCGCGAGCCTATCGTCAACGCCAGCCGCGGCGTGCCCGTCACGCTCACGCGGCGGCTGAACGTCACCGTCGCTTCGATCCGCTCGCCCAGGACGTACGTGCTGTCGCCCGCCGCCGGAGCGCTCGACACCGCCACCCCGCTCACCGACGCCGCCGTGAACGTGCCGCCCGCCACCTTGTGGCCCGCGCTGTTCACGATCGCATGGCTGTCCAGCCCCAGAACCGCGTCCACAGTCCCGCCCGCCACGTCGATCGTCCCGCCGTTCAGTGCCAGCGCGTCCGCTGCGATGCTTAACCCGTCCGCGTCCGCGTCGCCCGACGCCACCATGTAGCGGAACACCAGTTCGGTCGTGCCCGTGCCGCTCGCGTAGGCCCCCTGCTTCGTCGCGCTGCCGATCGCCAGCGCCAGCTGCGGCGCGCCCGTCACGTCCACCGCCTTGTTGAACGTCACCGTCGCGACAATGGTGTCGCCCCGTTCGAACGTGTCACCCACTGGTGGCGAACCGATCGTCACGGCGCTCACGCCCGGCGGGCCCTGGCTGCCGTCCACCTTGTGCGCCGCGTCGTTCGCGATCGCGTGCGCGCCCAAGCCCAAGCTGGCCGCCGTCGCTCCGTCGCGGGCGTCCGCAATCGCGCCGCCGTTCAAGGCCAGCGCCGCGGCGCCGATGCCGATCCCGTCCGCGTCCGTGTCCGACGCCACCACCGTGTAGCCGAAGACGAGCGACGTCGTCCCCGTGCCCGATGCGTAGTCCGCCTGCACCGTGTCGGCTCCGACGAACAACGCCAATCGCGGCGTGCCCGTCACGCTCACGCGGCGGCTGAACGTCACCGTCGCTTCGATCCGCTCGCCCAAACCGTACGTGCTGTCGCCCGCCGCCGGGCTGCTCGACATCGCCACTCCGCTCACCGACGACGCCGTGAACGTGCCGCCCGCCACCTTGTGGCCCGCGCTGTTTACAATCGCGTGGCTGTCCAGCCCCAAAGCCGCGTCCACAGTCCCGCCCGCCACGTCGATCGTCCCGCCGTTCAGCGCCAGCGCGCCGGCCGCGATGCTGATCCCGTCCGCGTCCGCGTCGCCCGACGCCACCACGTAGCGGAACACCAGCTCGGCCGTGCCCGTGCCGCTGGCGTACGCCGCTTGCCTCGTCGCGCTGCCGATCGCCAGCGCCAGCTGCGGCGCGCCCGTCACGTCCACCGCCTTGTTGAACGTCACCGTCGTGATCACGGTGTCGCCGCGCTCGAAGGTGTCGCCCACCGGCGGCGAACCGATCGACACGGCGCTCACGCCCGGCGGGCCCTGGCTGCCGGCCACCTTGTGCGCCGCGTCGTTCGCGATCGCGTGCGCGCCCAAGCCCAGGCTTGCCGCCGTCGCTCCGTCGCGAGCGTCGGCGATCGCGCCGCCGTTCAAGGTCAGCGCCGCGGCGCCGATGCCGATCCCGTCCGCGTCCGTGTCCGACGCCACCACCGTGTAGCCGAACGCCAGCGCCTTCGTCCCCGTGCCGGACGCGTAGTCCGCCTGCACCGTGTCGGTGCCGACAAACAACGCCAATCGCGGCGTGCCCGTCACGCTCACGCGGCGGCTGAACGTCACCGTCGCTTCGATCCGCTCGCCCAGACCGTAAGTGCTGTCGCCCGCCGCTGGAGCGCTCGACACCGCCACCCCGCTCACCGACGCCGCCGTGAACGTGCCGCCCGCCACCTTGTGGCCCGCGCTGTTTACAATCGCGTGGCTGTCCAGCCCCAAAGCCGCGTCCACAGTCCCGCCCGCCACGTCGATCGTCCCGCCGTTCAGGGACAGCGCGTCGGCCGCGATGCTCAACCCGTCCGCGTCCGCGTCGCCCGACGCCACCACGTAGCGGAAAACCAGCTCGGCCGTGCCCGTGCCGCTAGCGTACGCCGCTTGCTTCGTCGTGCTGCCGATCGCCAGCGCCAGCTGCGGCGCGCCCGTCACGTCCACCGCCTTGTTGAACGTCACCGTCGCGACAATCGTGTCGCCCCGTTCGAACGTGTCGCCCACTGGCGGCGAACCGATCGACACGGCGCTCACCCCCGGCGGGCCTTGGCTGCCGTCCACCTTGTGCGCCGCGTCGTTCGCGATCGCGTGCGCGCCCAAGCTCAAGCTCGCCGCCGTGCTGGCACCCGCCAGCGTGATCGTCCCTCCGTTCAGGGACAGCGCGCTCGCCCCGACGCTGATCCCGTCGACATCCGTGTCGGACGACTGAACCGCGTAGCTGAACTCCAGCCGTTCCGTGTCCGTGCCGGAAGCGTAGCTGGCTTGTCTCGTTTGCGACCCCACTGTCAGCGCCAGCCGCGGCGTGCCCGTCACCGCCACGCCACGGCTGAATCGCACCTGCACACGAATATTCTCCGACAGCTCGTACGTGTCCCCGCTGGCGGGTCGGCTGGCGATCACGACGCCGCGCACTTCGGGCGCCGACGTCCGGCTGCCGTCCACCTTGGTGTCAGCGTCGGGGGGCGTCCCGGCATGCGCGATGCTAGCGTCCGTCTGCGTGCCCCTAATTCTGATCGTGCCGCCGTTCAGGCGTAATGCGTTCGCCGGGATGTGAATCCCGTTTTCGTCTCTGTCCGACGACTGCACGAAGTACGAGAAATACAATACGATTGCGGTCGTGTTGGCAGTCTCTATCGCATCGTAGTTCGCATAACGCGTTTGCCCTCCGACGACAATGGCCATCTGGGGCGTGCCGGTGACTTCCAACGGTGTAGAGCTGGCGCGATAATCGGCATATGCGACGATCTTGTCTCCGAGTTCGCATGTATCCCCCGTCTCAGGACAACTCCGGCCACTTACGCGAACTTCTCTGACAAACGGAGCAAGTACCTGACTGCCGTCCACCTTCGTGCGCAGATCGTTCGAGATCGCGTGCTCTCCAAGGCCCAGATTGGCGTTCGTCGCGCTCGAGCCTCGAAGCGCAATCATTCCGCCGTTCAGGGACAGCGCGCTCGCCCCGACGCCGATCCCGTCCGAATCCATGTCCGACGCCTGGACGTAGTAGCGGAAGCTTGTCGAATAGCCCCCGCCGGCGTAGTAGCTCGCCTGTCGCGTCTGAGACCCGATCGTCAGCCCCAGCTGCGGCGTGCCCGTCACCTCCACCAGACGGTCCCAAAACACACCTACCAAGACCTCTTGGCCCAGCGTGTACGTCGAGTCGGCGCCGCCTCGCGGCCACGCAAAGTTCACGCCATTCACAGACGGCGCCGTCGCCATGCCTCCGTTGACCTTGTGCGCGGCGTCGTTCGTGACCGCATGCGCTCCCAAGTCCGAGACAGCAGCCGAGCCGGTTGCCGCATCGTTGATCGTCCCGCCGTTCAGCGTCAGTGCGCTCGCGCCGACGCTGATGCCGTCCGAATCCGTGTCCGACGCCTGGACGTAGTAGCGGAAGCTTGTCGAATAGTCCCCGCCGGCGTAGTAGCTCGCCTGTCGCGTCTGAGATCCGATCGTCAGCGCCAGTTGCGGCGTGCCCATCACCACGACCGCGCGATCCCAATACACAGCAACGCGGACCTCCTCGCCCAGCGTGTACGTCGAATCGCTCGTCGGCGTTCTCAGGAACGCGACACGATCCACCGAAGGCGCCGTCGCCTGGTTGCCGTCCACCTTGTGGGCCGCGGCGTTTGTGATCACGTGCGTCCCGAGTCCCAGGGTGGCCGCCGTGGTGCCAGCGGCAGCCAAGTTGATGGTGCCGCTGTTCAGCGCGAGGGCGTTCACTCCGACGCTCAGCCCGTCGCTGTCCGTGTCCGTCTCCGTTACCGTGTACTGGAACACCAAACTCTTCGTGCCCGTTCCGCTCGCGTACGCTGCCTGCCGCGTCTGCAACCCGATTGTCAGAGCCAGCTGGGGCGCTCCCGTGACTGCGACCGGCCGGTCGAACGCCACCGTCAAGTCGATTCTCTCGCCTCGCTCGTACGTCGAGTCGCTCCTCGGCGTGCTCGTGATCTCGACGCCGC
This sequence comes from Longimicrobiales bacterium, assembly GCA_965242735.1. GTDB lineage: Bacteria > Gemmatimonadota > Gemmatimonadetes > Longimicrobiales > Gaopeijiaceae. Next base: position 1,935,248 of record OZ251497.1, read on the forward strand.
TCACAGACGGCGCGGTCGCTACGCCTCCGTTGACCTTGTGCGCGCCGTCGTTCGCTACCGCATGCTCTCCAAGCCCTAGCGCGGCGTTCGCCGAACCGTCGAACGACGTGATCGTGCCGCCGTTCAGCGCCAGCGCACTCGCCCCGACACTGATCCCGTCCGCGTCCACGTCCGACGCTTGGACAGCATACGAGAACCGAAGATCGTCATAGCCCCACCCGATCAAGTTCGCCTGCCGCGTCTGCGATCCGATCGTCAATGCCAACTGCGGTTCGCCCGTGATTCTGATGGACCTGTCGAATTCGACCGATATTTCCATCGCCTCCCCCAGCTCGTAGGTCGAGTCGCTTGCCGGCATGCTCGTGAACCGCACGCCGCTCACCACCGGGGCGCCTGCCGTGCTGCCGTCCACCTTGTGCGCGCCGCTGTTCGAGATCGCGTGGCTGCCCAGCCCCAGTCCGGCGTCCGTGTCCGTGCCCGACACCAGCACCCGGCCCCGGCAGCACAGCGCGCCCTCCGCCACGCTGATCCCGTCCGCGTCCGCGTCCGACGACTGCACCGTATACCGGAACACCAGCGACGACGTGCCGTGGCCCGACACGTAGCCCGCCCTGCGCGTCGACGACCCGACCCCCAGCCGCAGGAACGGCCGGTTACTCGACACGTCCACCGCCCCCCTGAACGTCACCGTCACATCGATCGCATCGCCCCCCTTGAACGTCGAGTCGCCCGACGCCGGCGCCGCAATCGACACGCCCGTCACGCCGACGCCCTGGCCGCCGTTAACCTTCGCGCGCGGATAGTTCGAAATCGCGTGGTTCCCCAGCCCCAGATTCGCGCTCGTCGCGCTCGAGCCCCGGAGCGCAATCGTCCCGCCGTTCAACGACAGCGCGCTCGCCCCGACACTGATCCCGTCCGAATCCATGTCCGACGCCTGGACGTAGTAGCGGAACTCTGTCCCAGTGATCGACGAGCTCCTCTGGTCGTAGCTCGCCTGTCGCGTCCGAGAGCCGATCGCCAGCACCAGCTGCGGCGTGCCCGTCACCTCAACCGCGCGATCCCAATGCACTCTAATGCTAATCTCTTCGCCCAGCGTGTACGTCGAGTCGGTGCCGCCATACGGCCAAAGAAGGCCCACGCCACTCACGGACGGTGCCGTCGCCAAGCTTCCGTTGACCTTGTGCACCGCGTCGTTCGCGACCGCATGCTCCCCGAATCCCAGCACAGCGTTCACCGAACGGTCGGACTGCAACGTGATCGTTCCGCCGTTCAGCGACAGCGCGCTGGCGCCGATGCTGATCCCGTCCGAATCCATGTCCGACGCCTGGATGTCATAGCGAAACGAAAGGCGGTCGCGCCCATACGACCATGAGCGTGCCTGCCGCGTCTGAGACCCGATCGTCAACGCCAGCTGTGGACTACCCGTGGAGCTGATGGGCCTGTCGAACTCGACAGTTATATAGACCAACTCCCCCAGCCCGTAGGTCGAGTCGCTGGCGGGCGTGCTGGCGAACTCCACGCCGCTCACCACCGGGGCGCCCGCCGTGCTGCCGTCCACCTTGTGCGCGCCGCTGTTCGAGATCGCGTGGCTGCCCAGCCCCAGACCCGCGTCCGTCGTGCTCGAACCCGACACCAGCACCCGGCCCAGGCAGCACAGCGCGCCCTCCGCGACGCTGATCCCGTCCGCGTCGGCGTCCGACGACTGCACCGCGTACCGGAACAACAGCGACGACGTGCCCGTGCCCGACACGTAGCTCGCCGTGCGCGTCGACGATCCGATCCCCAGCGACAGGATCGGCGGCCGGTTACTCGACACGTCCACCGCCCCGCTGAACGTCACCGTCACATCGATCGGATCGCCCCCCTTGAACGTCGAGTCGCCCGACGCCGGCGCCGCAATCGACACGCCCGTCACGCCGACGCCCTGACTGCCGTTCACCTTCGCGAACGGAAAGTTCGAAATCGCGGAGCTTCCCAGATCCAAATTCGCGTTCGTCGCGCTCGAGCCCCGAAGTGCGATCGTCCCGCCGTTCAGGGACAGCGCGCTCGCCCCGATGCTGATGCCGTCCGAATCCATGTCTGACGCCTGGACGTAGTAGTGGAAGTAAGTCGTCGGCTGACCCGAGCCGCGAGAGTAGCTCGCCTGCCGCGTCTGAGACCCGATCGTCAATGCCAGCTGCGGAGTGCCCGTCACCACGACCACACGATCCCAGCTCACTTGAATAAGGATCTCTTCGCCCACCGTGTACGTCGAGTCGGCGCCGCCATACGGCCCACGGACGAACACTCCACTCACAGACGGCGCCGTCGCCAAGCTTCCGTTGACCTTGTGCACCGCGTCGTTCGCGACCGCGTGCTCCCCGAGTCCCAGATTCGCGTTTGTCGCGCTTGAGCCTAGAAGTGCGATCGTTCCCCCGTTCAGGGACAACGCGCTCGCCCCGACGCTTATCCCGTCCGAGTCCATGTCCGACGCCTGGACGAAGTAGCGAAACCAAAGGCGGCCCGAACTGGACCACCCGTTGGCACTTGCTTGCTGCGTCCGCGATCCGATCGTCAAAGCGAGCTGCGGTGCGCCCGTGACGCTGATGCCCCTGTCGAAGTCAACGAGCAGGTCGATCTGCTCCCCCAGCTCGTACGTCGAGTCGCTCGCCGGCGTACTCGTGAACTCCACGCGGCTCACAGAGGGCGCCGTCGCCAAGCTTCCGTTGACCTTGTGCGCCGCGTCGTTCGTGACCGCATGGCTACCAAGTCCCAGATTCGCGTTTGTCGCGCTCGAGCCTCGAAGTGTGATCGTCCCGCCGTTCAGCGCCAACGCCCTCGCCCCGATGCTGATCCCGTCCGCGTCCATGTCCGATGCATGGACGTCGTAGCGAAACTGAAGGCTCTTCGTGGACGACGTGAAGAAGATGTTCGCCTGCCGCGTCTGAGACGCGATTGTCAACGCCAACTGTGGACTACCCGTGGAGCTGATGGGCCTGTCGAACTCGACCAATACTTCTATCGCCTCTCCCAGCTCGTAGGTCGAGTCGCTTGCCGGCATGCTCGTGAACCGCACGCCGCTCACCACCGGGGCGCCCGCCGTGCTGCCGTCCACCTTGTGCGCGCCGCTGTTCGAGATCGCGTGGCTGCCCAGCCCCAGACCCGCGTCCGTCGTGCTCGAACCCGACACCAGCACCCGGCCCAGGCAGCACAGCGCGCCCTCCGCGACGCTGATCCCGTCCGCGTCGGCGTCCGACGACTGCACCGCGTACCGGAACAACAGCGACGACGTGCCCGTGCCCGACACGTAGCTCGCCGTGCGCGTCGACGATCCGATCCCCAGCCGCAGGAACGGCCGGGGACTCGACACGTCCACCGCCCCGCTGAACGTCACCGTCACATCGATCGGATCGCCCCCCTTGAACGTCGAGTCGCCCGACGCCGGCGCCGCAATCGACACGCCCGTCACGCCGACGCCCTGGCCGCCGTTCACTTTCGCGCGCGGATCGTTCGAGATCGCATGGCTCCCCAGCCCCAGATTCGCGCTCGTCGCGCTCGAGCCCCGAAGCGCAATCGTCCCGCCGTTCAGCGACAGCGCGCTCGCGCCGACGCTGATCCCGTCCGAATCCATGTCCGACGCCTGGACGTAGTAGCGAAAGAAGATCGACTGCGTGCCTGAGCCATCGTAGTAGCTCGCCTGCCGCGTCCGAGACCCGATCGTCAGTGCCAGCTGCGGCGTTCCCGTCACCTCGACCACACGATCCCAATCCACTTGAGCAACAACCTCCTCGCCCAGCGTGTACGTCAAGTCGGTACCGCCGTCAAAGACATGTGCGTCGCTCACGGACGGCGCCGTCGCCAGGCTTCCGTTGACCTTGTGAGCGGCGTCGTTCGTGTGCTCCCAAAGTGCCAGATTCGCGTTCGTCGCGCTTGAGCCTAGAAGTGCGATCGTTCCCCCGTTCAGCGTCAGCGCAGTCGCCCCGATGCTTATCCCGTCCGAATCCATGTCCGAAACCTGGACGTAGTAGCGAAACTGAAGGCTCTTCGTGGACGACGTGAAGAAGATGTTCGCCTGCCGCGTCCGCGATCCGATCGTCAAGGCCAACTGCGGAGCGCCCGTGTAGCTGATGCCCCTGTCGAAGAAAACGGTTACGTCGATCCGCTCCCCGAGCTCGTACGTCGAATCGCTCGCCGGCGTGCTCACGAACCCCATGTCCCGCACAGACGGCGCCGTCGCCACGCCTCCGTTGACCTTCCGCGCCGCGTCGTTTGTGACCGCATGGCTTCCAAGCCCCAGCACAGCGTTCACCGAACCGTCCGACGATGACGTGATCGTCCCGCCGTTCAAGGACAGCGCGCTGGTGCCGACGCTGATTCCGTCCGCGTCCACATCGGACGCCTGGACATCGTAAACAAAATGCAAACTCCTGCTCGAATACGCATAGTAGTTCGCCTGCCGAGTCTGCGATCCGATGGTCAATGCGAGCCGCGGACTACCCGTGGCGCTGATCGGCCTGTCGAACTCGACGCTTACCGTGATCTCCTCCCCTAGCTCGTACGTCGAAGCACTCACCGGCGTGTTCTCGAACTGCACGCCCCTCACCACCGGCCGGCCCACCGTGCTGCCGTCCACCTTGTGCGCCGCGCTGTTCAAGATCGCGTGGCTCCCCAGCCCCAGCCCCGCGTTCGTGCTCCGGCCCGACACCAGCACCCGGCCCGTGCAACACAGCGCGTCCGCCGCGACGCTGATCCCGTTCGCGTCCACGTCCGACGCCTGCACCGCGTACCGGAACACCAGCGACGACGTGCCGTGGCCCGACACGTAGTTCGCCGTGCGTGTCGCGGACCCGATCCCCAGCGACAGGGTCGGGCGGCTACTCGACACGTCCACCGTCCTGCTGAACGTCACCGTCACATCGACTGGATCCCCCCCCTTGAACGTCGAATCCCTCGACGTCGGCGCTGCGATCGACACGCCCGCCACTTCCGCGCCGCCGCCGTCCACTTTGTGCGCCGCGCTGTTCGCGATCGCGTGGCTCCCCAATCCCAGCCCCGCGTTCGTTGTGCTCGAGCCCGACACCAGCACCGAGCCTGCCAGCGCTCCCTCCGGGACGCTGATCCCGTCGGCGTCCATGTCCGACGCCTGCACCACGTACCGAAACACCAGCGACGACGTGCTGTGTCCCGACACGTAGCTCGCGGCAACGGTCGACAACCCTATCCCCAACCGCAGGAAAGGCCGCTGGAAGGTGTTTTCCGACACGTCCACCGCACCACTGAACGTCACCGTCACGTCAATCGAATCGCCCCCCGTGAACGTGGAATCGCTCGACGTCGGCGCCGCAATCGACACCCCCGTCACACCGACGCCCTGACTGCCGTTCACCTTCGCGCGCGGATCGTTCGAAATCGCGTGGCTTCCCAGATCCAGATTCGCGTTCGTCGCGCTCGAGCCCCGAAGAGCGATCGTCCCACCGTTCAGGGTCAGCGCGCTCGCCCCGATGCTGATCCCGTCCGAATCCATGTCTGACGCCTGGACGTAGTAGTGGAAGTAAGTCGTCGGCTGACCCGAGCCGCGAGAGTAGCTCGCCTGTCGCGCCTGAGACCCGATCGTCAATGCCAGCTGCGGAATGCCCGTCACCACGACCACACGATCCCAGCTCACTTGTATAAGGATCTCTTCGCCCACCGTGTACGTCGAGTCGGCACCGCCATACGGCCAAAGGACGAACACTCCACTCACAGACGGCGCCGTCGTCAAACTTCCGTTGACCCTGTGCGCCGCGTCGTTCATGACCGCGTGCTCTCCAAGTCCCAGCACAGCATCCACCGAACCGTCCGACGATTTGATCGTCGCGCCCGCCAGCGCATTCGTGCCTATGCTGATCCCGTCCGCGTCCATGTCCGCCACCTGGACGTAGTAGTAAAACCATATGCCGGTCGAGTTGGCCGACGAGTACCTCGCTTGCCGTGTTTGAGACCCGACCGTCAACGCCAGCTGCGGCTCCCCGGTGATGCTGATGGACCTGTCGAAGTCAACGAATACCCAGACCGCCTCCCCCAGCCCGTACGTCGAGTCGCTCGAAGGCCTACTCAAGAACTCCACGCTGCTCACCACCGGCGGGCCTGCTGTGCTGCCGTCCACCCTGTGCCCAACGCTGTTTGAAATCGCGTGGCTCCCCAACCCCAGCACCGCGCTCGTGCTCGTGCCTGACACCAGCACTCGACCGGTGCAACACAGTGCGTTCGCCGCGACGCTGATCCCGTCCTCGTCCATGTCCGACGCCTGCACCGTGTACCGGAACACCAGCGACGACGTGCCCGCGCCCGAGGCGTAATTCGCCGTACGCGTCGACGATCCGATCCCCAGCGACAGGGTCGGCCGGTTGCTCGACACGTCCACCGTCCCGCCGAACGTCACCGTCACGTCGACCGGATCGTCTCGCTTGAACGTTGAATCGCCCGACGCCGGCACCGCGATCGACACGCTACTCACAGAAGCCGCTTGGCTGCCCTTTACCGTGTGCGGCGCTACAACCAACAGCGCCAAAGCCAGCACAACGACGACCTGATTTGGCCACCAAATCCTCGGCAACATTTGACTGCCCTATCCTACAAGGCCCAGAAACTCACCAATCAGGAGCACCCTTGTAGTGGACGGTATTTTTCGCTTTCCTGCAGGCCAATCGAATTCTTGTTCAGCCACCACCAGCACTCCAAACGGCTTCTTCTTGCCGTTGTCGCGACGATCTGACACGGCAACAAGATCAATGGAGGCTCTCCAAAACATCCGCGCGCGGGTATCCGCAAAGACTCCGCTGTTCGCCACATGGAGTTCTCCCAATGCGCGCTTCGCCTTCCATCTGCCGTTGTACCGAAATCCGAATCCCATGTCAAGCATGGGCTCCGTTGCCACGTAGTCAATCAAATCCCGGTCGTCCACATCGAAGAACTGCAAAGTCAGACCCAGATCGATCTTTGTGCTCCATACGCCGACCCCGTTGTCGGTCAGGACAGCGGTCCGTTCACTTTCGGTGCGGTCTTCTGTCTTGGCACGCACTTTTGTTCGTATCATAGTATCCAACACACGCTCTTGGCCAACTGACAAGAACGAAGCAATGCGATAGTTCTTCCAATATTTCTTGACGGTCAGGCCGTAATAGAATCCGCGAGTCGAATGAACCAACGTGTTCTTCAAACTTGTCTCGTCATGACTGCAGACGCAATCTGCAGAGTCCGTGAGTGACCAGATGGCAAACACGGGTGCCAATCCCATGCCGCCGTGAAAGACGAAGTTTCTGTAGCTCTTTGTATGCCATACTATGTCGTACATTGCCTTCGTGAGGTTTTCATCTTGACCATTCACATAACCATTACGCGATGCGTCAGAAAAACTGGGGCCAACTCGAACGTGAGCGTCCATGCGCTTGAACAGTCCGTTTTTTCTCAGAAGCTCTTCCAGATCGTCGCCGATTTCAGCGATCTGATCTTCTTGAACCTTGATTTCGGCATCTTTCTTCAGTTTCTTGTATTTTTGATGCGCCTCGATCAAGAAATCATCTACAATTATCAATCTATGAATGGAATCGGTCTTCGATTCACATGGAATGCTGACCTGTCGTCCCAGGCTTAGCCTGCCCAAAGCATCTTGAATATGCGTCCTGTTGAGAACGTTGACGCTGTCGCGCGACGATGTCGCGGTCGAGCACTTGAGCCGTCTATTGAGGGTATCTTGCTTCGGCCGAAGTATTCGTTCTCGTTGGAAGGCGGCAACGACGAGTCGCAAGTCGCAATACGGCAACGCCATCTCCCATTTTTCGATCTTGTCGCAGGTGATTCGAGAATCGCCTGCGGACGGCATTGATGGGACATTCGATTCGGACTTAGCCGCTTGGCTTCCTTTCACTCGGTGTTTGGCGGCCCTTATGGTCGCAAGCGATCCGAGAGCTACGTTGGCGGTGGTCGTGTTGCTTCCCCGCAACGTGATGGCGGCCCCTTTGGTCAACGTGAGAGACCCGATGCCGATTCCGTCGGCGTCGGCATCTTCCGTCTGCACTACGTACTCGAAGATCGCCGACGCGTTCCCCGCCACGCAGACGGCGCAGTACTTCGCTTGCCGTACCCGGTCGCCGATCGTCAAGGCGAGAGTGGGCATGCCGGCAACGACGACCGACCGATCGAACTCCACTTGGATCGCGATCCGCTCGCCGGCTTGGTAGGCATCTCCGCTCGGCGCGCTATTGAACGTCACACGGCTTACCTTCGGGGGCGTCTTTAGACTTCCATCAACCTTGTGGCTCGATGGGACGTAGTTCAGGACTGAGAGATCAGCGTCCGCCGATCCTACCGCGGCCTTTATCGCGCCTCCGTTCAGGACAAGTGCGGAGGAGCCCGCGAGGGTGATGCTGTCTGGAGCCGCGTCCGAGCTGTGCACGGTATACTCGAACTCCATCCAGCTTTGCCGAGCCGGACATCCCGGGCAGCGGTACGGCGCTGCCCGCCCGAATCCCAGCACAAGCTTCGGCGACCCAGTGACCACCACCGGCGAGCTGAACTCGACCCGGAGGACAATCGTTTCTCCCACCTGGTAGGTGTCCCCGCTTACGGGCGTGCTCGTGACGCTCACTTCGGTCACGCGCGGCCCCGCCGTGTCTTGGCCTGGGGCCCACCGGACCCGGCTGGAAAGAACGCCCCGAATCGCTACGTGGCGACCGTCCCCCGACGTGACGGAAAACGCAGGCAGGCCATGGCCAGCAGTGGGGTGCAGTGGATCAGCAACCGCATCCCCGTTGTAAGTCGTTGACTTACTTGGACTTACGTAATCGGGGGGGGGGGGGGGGGGGGCGGACGCCGACGCGGCCAGCGGCAACGTCACGATCGTGAGAGCCGTGGCACGAGACGCGATCAAGGACACCAGTCGGGAGCCTGCGGACCGCCGGAAGCGGCCGGAGCCGGATGCCTGAAGCGAAGGGGCTGGTGCGCTGGGGGGAAGCTGGAGCATGGGAGATTGGGGTGTGGGAAAGTCTACAGCAGGTCTCCGTGGACCGCGACAAAGCTCAATCATGGACGATGCCGCCCGGGTGCGCAAGATGCCCCCCCTAGCCTAGCCTAGCCTAGCCTAGCCGATCGCCCTCGGCGGCAGCGCGTCCAACGCGGCCAGCAGCTGGTCGCCGATCGTTCCGAGGGCGTCCCCCGCGGGAGACTGCGGGGCCGACAGCACGGTGGGCGTTCCGGCGTCCCCCGCTTTCCTCACCGCCAAGTCCAGCGGCACGCGTCCCAGGAAGGGGACCGACAGCTCCTTGGCCAGCGCTTCTCCGCCCCCGCGCCCGAACAGGTCCACGATCTCGTCCGACCCGGGGATTCGGAAGCCGCACATGTTCTCGACGATCCCCAGCACGCGCGTGTTGACGCGCTCGAACATCTTGACGCCCCTCAGCACGTCGCCGGTGGCGACCTTTTGCGGCGTGGTCACCATCACGACGCCGTCGAGCTCCACCGTCTGGACGAGCGACAACTGCGCATCGCCGGTGCCGGGCGGCATGTCCACGACGATCAGGTCGAGCGTCCCCCACGACACCTGCTCCATGAACTGCTTGAGCACGCCGGAGATCAGGGGGCCGCGCATGATGGCGGGCTGCTCGCGCTTGAGCAGGAAGCCCAGGCTCATCAGGCGGACGCCGTGCTTGTCCAGCGGCTCGATCATCTCCGAGCCCTTGGCGCCCGCGACCGACGGCCGGCGGCGCTCGCCGAACATGATCGGGATGTTGGGGCCGTAGATGTCCGCGTCCAGCAGTCCGACGGCCCGTCCCCGCCCGGCGGCCGCGACGGCCAAGTTCGCGGCCACCATCGACTTGCCCACCCCGCCCTTGCCCGAGCTCACCGCCACGACGCGCTTCACCCCGGCGAGCACGCCCGGCTGCGGAACCGGCGCCGGAACGCTGCCCGGCACCGGGCCGCCCCCTCGCGCCGCGGCCGATGCGCGACCCGGCGCTGAAGGCCCGGCGGGCGCCACCGGACTCTGAGGCAGTTCGACGTCCACCTTCACGCGAGCGATCCCCGGCACGGCTTCCGCCGCGGCGCGGGCCTCCCGCACGAGCTTGCCCGGGTCTCCCCGCCGCAACGAGAAGGCGAAGCGCGCGCATCCGTCCGGGTCCACCGAGACGCCCGAGACCTGCGCCCCGTCCACGACGTCCTTGTTCGTCGCCGGATTGACCACCGCTTCGAGCGCGCGGCGAACCGCGGCGGCCAGGCGGCTCGGCTCCGCGTCCTCCGGCTTGACGGCGCCTGCGTTGGCGGCCTGGGTCATGATCGCGGCATCTCGCGCGCTGCGGACAACTGAATCGTGGGACCACGATAACACCGGCGGGCCGGCGAAGCGCGAGCGCGGACGCCGTTCCGGCGCCGGGAAAACGCGCGCGAGGCCGGGAGGGCGCGCCGGGCAACCGCGTTACTATTGGGAATCCACGCGCCGCGGCCGTCGCCCCCGCGGGGCCCGATCATCCCCGTCTTGACGAAGGAAGCCCCTCGATGGCCGGAAACTTCCGCGTCCCCGCCCCCGTCAACGAGCCCGTCTTCGACTACGCTCCCGGCACCCCCCAACGGGTCGAGCTCAAGGCCGCGCTTCAACGAATCTCGGACATGGACGCCGACATCCCGGCGGTCATCGGCGGCGAGGAAGTCCGGACGGGAGACACGCATCCCGTCGTCTGTCCGCACGACCGGTCGCTGCGCCTGGGCGTCTGGCACGCAGCCGGAGCGGAGGAGGCTCGCCAGTCCATCGAAGGCGGCCGCGAAGCCCGGCGCGAGTGGGCGTCGTGGCCTTGGGAGGACCGGGCGGCGGTGTTTCTGCGGGCGGCGGAGCTGCTGTCGGGGCCGTGGCGCTCGACGATCAACGCGGCGACCATGCTGGGCCAGAGCAAGAACGCGTTCCAGTCCGAGATCGACGCGGCGTGCGAGATGATCGACTTCTTTCGCTACGGCGCCGGCTTCCTCAACGAGATGGTCGAGCGGCAGCTTGCCTCCGCCGACGGCGCCTGGAACCGCACGGACCACCGGCCGCTGGAAGGCTTCGTTTACGCCGTCAGCCCGTTCAACTTCACGGCGATCGGCGGCAACTTGGCGGGCACGCCGGCCATGGCGGGATGCGGCGTCCTCTGGAAGCCGTCCAAGCACGCCGTGCTCTCGGGCTACTACACGTACCGGCTTCTCGAGGAGGCCGGGTTGCCTCCGGGCGTCGTCGACTTCGTGCCGGGCGATCCACGCGAGATCACGGAAGCCGCGCTGGGGCACCCCGACTTCGGCGGGCTCCACTTCACGGGCTCGACGGAGGTCTTCCAGTCTCTGTGGACGACGGTCGGACGCAACATCGCCCGCTACCGGTCCTATCCGAGGCTCGTCGGCGAGACCGGCGGCAAGAACTTCATCGTGGCGCACGAGTCCGCCGATCTGGACGCGCTGCGGACCGCCATCGTGCGGGGCGCGTTCGAGTACCAGGGGCAGAAGTGCTCGGCCGCTTCGCGCGTGTACGTGCCCCAGTCGATGTGGAAGCGTCTCAAGGACCCGCTGGTCGCCGACGCGGAGGCGCTCGCGATGGGCAGCCCGGCCGACTTCCGCAACTTCGTCAACGCCGTCATCGACCAGGGAGCGTTCGACAGGATCCGGGGCTACGTCGAGCGGGCGGCGGACGCGACCGGCAGCGAAGTCGTCGCGGGCGGCACGTGCTGCGACGACGAGGGATTCTTCGTTCGCCCGACCATCATCGAAGCCCAAGACGCGCATTGCGAGTCCATGTGCGACGAGATCTTCGGCCCCGTCGTCACCGTCCACGCCTATCCGGACGGCGCCTGGAGCGAGACGCTCGCCCTGGCGGACTCCACGTCCCCGTACGGACTGACGGGCGCCGTCTTCGCGCGCGACCGCAAGGCCGTTCGCCAAGCGACCGCCGCGCTTCGCTGGGCGGCGGGCAACTTCTACGTCAACGACAAGCCCACCGGGGCGGTCGTCGGCCAGCAGCCCTTCGGCGGCGGGCGCGCTTCGGGCACCAACGACAAGGCGGGCTCGATGCTCAACCTCAGCAGGTGGCTCACGCCCCGCACCATCAAGGAGAACCTGAACCCGCCGCGCGACTACCGCTATCCGTTCATGGGGGCGGAGTAGGCGCCGCGCGGTCCGAGTGCGCCCAGCGAAGCGCCTGGGCGAAGTCCGCCTTGAGGTCGTCGACGTCTTCCAGGCCGACGGAAATGCGCACCATGCCGTCGGGGATGCCGGCCGCCTCGCGCTCCGCCGAGGTCAAGCCGGCGTGCGACGTGTGGCGCGGTTCGGACACCAGCGTCTCGACGCCTCCCAGCGAAGGCGCCGGCGTCGCCAGCTCCAGCGCCGAGCAGAACCGGTCCGCCGCCTCGCCTCCGCCGTCGAGCGCCACGGAGACCATCCCGCCGAAGCCTGACAACAGCCGGCGGGCGGCGGCGTGGTCGGGGTGCGAGGCCAAGCCCGGATAGAGGACCGTCCGCACGCCCTTCGCGCCTTCCAGCCACTCGGCCAGCTCCTGGGCCGACCGGTTGTGGCGCTCCATGCGAGCGGCCAGCGTGCGAACGCCCCGGTCCAGCAGCCAGGCCGCGTCCGGATCGATGGACGGCCCGTAGAGCTTCATGGCGCGCGCGACGCCCGCGATCAGGTCTCGGCTGCCCGCGACGACGCCGGCCACGAGGTCGGAGTGGCCGCCCAGGTACTTGGTGGCGCTGTGCAGAACCGCGTCCACGCCGTGGTCCGCGGCGCGAAAGTTGACCGGCGTGGCGAACGTCACGTCGGCGGCCAGGACCGCGCCCGCCTTGTCGGCGGCGCGCCGGGCCGGCTCGAGGTCGAAGACCCTGAGGGCCGGGTTGGTGGGCAGCTCCGCGTACACCACCTTCGTCCGGCGGGTGACGGCCGCTTCCCACGAACTCGGGTCGAGCGGGTCGACGAAGGTGGTCGAAACGCCCCGCTTGGGCAGCTCCTCGGCGAAGAGCACGTGGGTGGCCCCGTAGACGAGCCGACTGGACACGACGTGGTCGCCCGCCTCCGTCGCGGACAGGACGGTCATGGCGATGGCGGCCATCCCGCTGGCCAGCGCCAGGGCGGACTCGGCGCCCTCCAGGGCCGCAAGCTTCTTGGCCAGCGCGACCTGGACCGGGTTGTTGCCGTAGCGCGTGTACAGGACTTCCGCGCCGTCCGCCGGACCCGCCCAATGAAACGTCGAGCTCCGCACGACCGGCGAGACCACCGGCGCCCCGGACCGCCGGTCTCCGGCGCCTCCATGAATCCCCAGCGTAGCCGCCGCGCCCGCCTTGGGAGCCGCGCTGTCCAGCCGATGTTCTTTCGTCATGTTCGTCCGGCCTCCTTGGTCCGGGCGGTCCTGCGCGGCTCGCGCCCAAGCCGCGCGGTCATGGGCGGACGTCAGCCGCCGAGGGCTACGCGGGCGCGAGTTCGATCGGGCCGGATTCCGCGATCAAGGCGCTCAGCGCGGTGGCCGCGCCGTTTCGGTTGCAATAGACCAGACGCCGGCGCGCGAGATCGCGCAACACCCGGCCGCCCGTCTCGCCCAGCACGCGGGCGATGTCCTCCGCGACGATCCGGCCCCTGTCCTCCACGGCCGTCCAGACGGCCTGCTCTTCGGGCGAGGCCGCGCCCAACAGCCGGAAGCGCCGCCCGCACACGTCGCAGACCGCCGCCAGGCTTCGCCGCGTCAGCGCCGCGGCAATGGCTTGGCCGCGGACTTCGTCCAGGACGCGGAAGAGGAAGTACCCCTCGCCGGGCGCCTGCGCAGTCGAGCGCCGCAGGAGCAGCTTGGCGACCACCTCGTCCGCGCAGCTGAAGTCCAGGACGCTGACGCGGCTGAAGTCGACGATCGCCACGGACGCGCGGCGCACGGCGGCCAGCCGCGTCTCGATGGCGCCGCGAACGGCCCGGCCGGTCGGACGCGTGACGAGGTTGGCGCCCGCGGGAATGGCGGCTTCGCACGCGACCTCGCCCAAGTCGATGTGGATGCGGCCGACGCCCGCTTCAGTCGTCAAGGCGTTCGGGCAGCAAGATGTTGATCTGCGCGCCGGGGAACGGGGCGAGCCCGTCGACCAGCGGGGGCGCTTCCGCCCAGCTCGCGGCGTCGGCGATCTGGGCCGTGCCGCTGCGGATGGAGACGAGGCCGTCCCATCGCTTGACCTGCTTTCGGATTTGCTGAAGCCCCTGGCCCCGGCCGGTGTCGGGAAATCGAGTCAAGCCCATCAGGAAGGCCGCTTGCAAGGCCTTCGCGTCGCCCCAGAGGTCGCCGAAGCGGGCGGCGTGGCCGTCCGCCAAGGAGGCGCGAAAGCCGCGCCCGACGTCCGAGACCGCGATGACCACCACGCGGCGTCCCAGCCGCTTCGTCCAATTGTAGGACTGCGCCGCCACCCAGCCGCGCCCGTTCGCGTGCTCGGCGACGTTCTGGCAGACTTCCGAGAGCATGACGGAGAACCGGACGACCGCGGCGTCCGGGTACCCCAAGGAGCGCAGGATGGCGCCGGCGCGGCCCTGCACGCGGTTGACCACGGCGTGCACGTCCTTGTGCGTGGCCACCGACGTGACCTCCAGGAGCACGTCCGACGCGCGGGCGGCGTCCGGGAGCGGGGGACGCGGCATGCCCCGGAACACGGCCGCCGCCTCGCGCGCGAAGCCCATGCGGCCCAGGTAGCTGGCGACGTCGGGATGCTGCGGCAACGAGATGCTGGGCTGCACGCCGCTGCGGCGGGCCGACTCGGCGCCCAGCGCCAGCAGTGCGGTCATCCCGTTGGGATCGACCCACTGGAGCCGGCGCGCGTCCACCAGCACGGGCTGCGCTTCCGCTTCCGCGAGCGCATTGTAGAGCGTCTCGACGTTGTCGTAGTCGAGCGTGGCGGGCACGTCGAGGACCTTCATGGCCCGAAGGGAGACGAGGAAGACGCGCCGGGAGGCCCGTCCCCGTTTCCGCCGTCCAGGCGAGCCTTCAGCGCCAGGGCCCCGCTGCACGCCAAGTTGCGGGCCGCCACCGCATGGGCCCGCGAAGCCGCGCGCGGCGGGGTCCTGCCCTCCAGCAATCCTGCGAACAGCGCGGCGCCCCAGACGTCTCCGCACCCGACCGGGTCCGCGTCCGGCGGGCCGGGCTCCGCCGGCACGCGCCTCGCGACCACGCGCGCTGACGAAAGGAGGTCTGCGGCGCCGACGTGCGCGTCTGCTTCCGCCGGCACGCGCCCCGCGACCGCATTCGCTTCCGGAGCTCGCGCGCGTCCGGCGCCGACGCGGCCCCTCGGGCCTGGCCGGCCGCCTGCGCCGGAGCCCGGCGCCGGAGCCCAGGCGCTGCCGATGCCGGCCCCGCCGGGATCTGTCGCGACGCGCGGCCGCTCGAACAGGTCCGCGCCGTTCGCGCCCAGCGTCACCGCCAGAAGCTTGGTGCGGCCGGCAAGGGCCGGTTCGTCCCCGCCGCCGCTGCGCCGGAACAACGCGAATTCCTCTTGGTTCATCTGCACGCAGTCGAAGCAGGCGGCGACATGCGGAGCGTCCGAGACGACGCGCGGCACACGGACGCCGTCGCTCTCGCTCCCCAGGAAGAGCGAATGCAGGTCCGCGTACGCCGGCCCGCCGAAGTCGTCGCAAATTCGGCGCGACCCGGCCAACGTCATCTCCGTCCCCGACACGAAGTTTACGTAGAGCGCGTCGAGACCGGCCAATTCTCCGGCGATTTCGTCCGCCGTCCAGCCCGGCACGCCGCCGGCCAAGCGCTCCTTCCGGCGGCCGCCGGGCGCCAAGCGCAGCTCGACGCGGTTGTTCCGCGCATCCGCCGTGCGCAGGCGGCTCAGGTCGGCCGACGGCGAGAGCCGCGCCAGGCAGCGCTCTCCCGCCTCGGCCACGTCCGCGCCCACGACGATCAGAGGGACGAGGCGCCAGTCCGGGCCGAGCACGTGGTCGAAGGCGGCCACCGAGTACGCGATCCCGCCCCACAGGCCGGTCGCCGCCGGCCGCCCGGGGCGGACGATCTCGTCGAGCACGAGCGTGCCCATGACGCCAAGCCGCCGGGGCGCCCGCTCCCCCGCCCCGCCCGCCGATCCCTTCACCGACGACCCCGCGGCGGACGGCGCCGCTGTCCGAGGCTCGCCGCCGGCACGGACGCGCGCGCATGGCCGAGCCCGCCCGGCGGTCCCTTCACCGCTCGTCGTCCAGGCGCAGCACGGCCATGAACGCTTCTTGCGGGATTTCGACGGAACCGACCTGCTTCATCCGCTTCTTTCCTTCCTTCTGGCGCTCCAGGAGCTTGCGCTTGCGGGTGATGTCGCCGCCGTAGCACTTGGCGGTGACGTTCTTGCGGAGCGGGCGAACGGACTCTCGGGCGATCACTTGCCCGCCGACGGCGGCCTGGAGCGCCACCTCGAACTGCTGGCGCGGGATAAGCTCCTTGAGCTTGCGCACCAGTGCGCGGCCGTGCTGGTACGCGTTGTCCCGGTGCAAGATCACGGAGAAGGCGTCCACGGGATCGCCGTTGACCCGCATGTCCAGACGCACCAGCTTGCCGGGGCGGTGCTCGTGGAACTCGTAGTCGAGCGCCGCGTAGCCGCGGGTTCCGCCCTTGAGGCGGTCGTAGAAGTCGAGGACGATCTCGGCCAGCGGCAGTTCGTAGTCCATCTCGACGCGCCGGGGGTCCAAGTACTTCATGCCCCGGAAGACGCCGCGGCGGTCGTGGCAGAGCTTCTGCACATTGCCGATGTACTCGGCGGGCAGGACGATGCGCGCGCTCACGACAGGTTCGGCGATGGACTCGACGGACGCGCGGCCGGGCAGATGGGCGGGATTGTCGATCCGCACTTCGGTCCCGTCCGTCAAGCGCACGACGTACTCCACGTTGGGCGCCGTGGTCACGAGCTTGACGCCGAACTCCCGGTCCAGCCGCTCCTGCACGATCTCCAGGTGCAGCAGGCCGAGAAAGCCGCAACGGAACCCGAATCCCAGCGCGTTCGACTTCTCCGGCTCGTAGCGGAGGGAAGCGTCGTTGAGCTGCAGCCGGGCCAGCGCGTCTCGCAGCTCCTGGTAGCCGTCGGACTCCGCGGGATAGAGGCCCGCGAACACCATGGGGCGCGGCTCCTGGTAGCCCGGCAGCATCGCGGGCGCCGGGTTCGACGCGTCGAGCAGCGTGTCGCCGACCGGCGTGTCGGAGACCGCCTTGATCGCCGCCACCACGTAGCCGACTTCGCCGGGTCCCAGACGCTCGCAGGGCACCCGCGCCAGGCGCTGGCGTCCGACCTCGGTGACTTCGTAGCGCGTCCGCACCGTCCCGAACGTGATGGGCGTGCCGGCGCGGACCACGCCGTCCACGACGCGGATGCTCGGCACCGCGCCCAGGTACTGATCGTAGACGGAATCGAAGACGAGCGCCCGCAACGGCGCCCGTTCGTCGCCCTCGGGAGGGGAAACGCGCTCCACCACGGCCTCGAGGACTTCGTCCACGCCGTGCCCTTCCTTGCCGCTCGCCAGAAGAACCAGCGCGGGATCGACGCCCATCAGCTCCGCCAGCTCGTCGCGCCGGCGTTCGGGCTCCGCGCCCGGCAGATCGATCTTGTTTACCACAGGCACGACGTCCAAGTCGGCTTCCAGCGCCAGGAACAAGTTGGACAGCGTCTGCGCCTGCACGCCTTGCGTCGCGTCCACGATCAGCACGGCGCCCTCGCACGCGGCCAGCGAGCGCGACACCTCGTACGAGAAGTCCACGTGGCCCGGCGTGTCGATCAGGTTGAGCACGTACTCGGCGCCGTCGCGCGCCCGGTAAGACATGCGCACGGCGTGCAGCTTGATCGTGATGCCGCGCTCGCGCTCCAGCTCGTTGGAGTCGAGCACCTGGTCGCGCATCTGCCGGTCGTCCAGCGTGGCCGTCGCCTCGAGAAGCCGGTCGGCGAGCGTCGACTTTCCGTGGTCGACGTGGGCGATGATGCAAAAATTGCGGATGCGGTCGGTCTGCACCGAGCTTGGCCCCGAAGAGGGGAGGCGGCGTCTGCTGCGAAGCGGGCAGGCCGGCGGCGAGCGCGGGCTCCGGCGACGGCATCCTCGGGCTCCCTGCCTGCGTTGGAACTTAAGGTCGCCTCCGCGCGCCGCCAGCCCGGCGCGTGCAGGCGATCGCCCGGGCCGGGGACTCGCAGCCGCTTCCACACGCCGCCAGCCCGGCCGCCACGCCGGACGCCGTCGCAACGCTGTGCGGCGCGCCTGGAACCGGCCGCTGTCGAATTGCCGACCCGTCTCCTTTTCTTGCAGATTCGTTTCGCCATGGCAACCAACGAGACCGTCACGCCCCACCGCGACCGCCGCGCGGACCTGCTGGACCCCGAGGTCCTGGCGAAGCTGGGAGGCATCGACATCGTGGCGCGCAAGGTCGTTCAGGGCTTTCTCCTGGGGCTCCACCGCTCGCCGAACCGAGGATTCTCGGCGGAATTCGCGGAGTTGCGCGCCTACCGGCCCGGCGACGACCTGCGCACGCTGGATTGGCGGATGTTCGCGCGCTCGGACCGCTTCTACGTCAAGCAGTACGAGGAAGAGACGAACCTGCGCGCGCACCTGCTGCTGGACGTGAGCAAGTCGATGGATTGGACGTCCCGCCGCTCGCTGCCGTCGAAGCTCTGGTACGCCAAGCACCTGGCCGCGGCGGTGTCGCTGATCCTGATCCGCCAGGGAGACACGGTCGGCCTCGTGGCGTTCGACGAGCGCATCGTGCGCCAGATCCGGTGCAGGGGCGGAAAGGTCCATTGGAACACGCTGCTCCGGCACCTGCATGCGCTGCCGAGCGGCGGGCGAACCGATGCCGAGACCGCGCTCAAGGACGCGGCGCTGCGGCTGAAGCGGAAGGGCTTGGTCGTGCTGATCTCCGATCTGCTGGTCGATCCCCGGGGCACGGCGAAGGCGTTGTCCTACCTGCAGCACACCGGCCACGAGGTGCTCGTGTTCCACCTCGTCGACCCGGGCGAGCGCAACCTGCCCTCCACGGGCCGCACGCGGTTCGTCGATCCCGAGACGGGCGAGGCCCTTCAGGTCTCGGTCGCCGACATGCGCCGCCACTACCGGGACGCGGTCGAGCAGGCGATCGCGGAGTGGACCCGCGCGCTCGCCGGCCAGGGGATCGCCTATTCCGCCGTCGACACCAGCGCGCCGCTCACGCACGCCTTGCGCGCCTACCTCTGGAAGCGGCAGCGACTGCCTTGATCGGGTTCCTTCAGCCTTGGTTTCTCTTGGCCGCCGGGGCCGCCGCCGTGCCGCTTCTGCTGCATTTCTTCTTCCGGCGGCGAACCGAAAGCTTCGCGTTTCCGGCAATCCGCTACCTGCTTCGCACCGAGCGCGACCACGCGCGCCGCATTCGGTCGGAACAACTGCTGCTCCTGGCGCTGCGGATCGCCATCGTGGCGGTGACGGCGCTGTTGGGCGCCCGGCTGTACTTCGCAGGCCCCGGCGCCAGCCACGATCCGACCGCCGTGGCGATCGTGCTGGACAATTCGATGAGCACGTCGATCGTCGAAGGGGGGCGGCGGCACCTCGAGGCGCTGAAGGAAGCCGCGCTGGAGAGCGTCGCGGGCGCGGGGCACGACGACGTCTTCTGGGTGCTCCGCGCAGGGGAGCCCTGGCGGCCGGCAGTGCGGGCGACCGCGACGGAAGCGACGGACGCCGTCGCCGGGACGAAGCCGAGTCATGGTCCCGGCGACCTCCGGGCCGCCGTGGCGCGGGCGCGGGCCCTGGTCGGGCAGAGCGGACTGGCCGCGCAGGAGGTCCATGTCTTCACCGACATGCAGGCTTCGGGCATCACGCCTTCGGGCGTCGCAGCTTCGGGCATGGCGGCTTCGGGCATCGCAGGCTCCGGCATCGCGGCTTCGGGCATCGGGGCTTCGAGCGCCGGGGCGGGTCCCGCGACCGTGCCGGTGCTGGTGTTCGGCGTGGTCTCGGGCCAAGCGCGGGCGAATCGCGGCATCACGGACATCGCCTTCGACGGCGGTCTTCGGCCGCTCGCGGGGGACCGGACGGAAGTGGCCGTGACGCTGTGGGGCGCGGCGGGAGACGACGGCCCTCCGGAAGATTCCGTCGCCGTCCGGCTCTCGGTCGGCGGACGGATTCGCGCCGCGGGATTCGCGCCGGCCGGCGCGACGGTGCGGTTGCCGGCCGGGCCGTTCGCGACCGGGCGGCTGGACGGCTACGCGGAAATCGACTCGGACGCGTTGGCGGCCGACGACCGGCGCTGGTTCGCGATGCGCGTTCGGGAGCCCACGCCCGTGGCGACCACGGGGACTCCGGGCCGCTTCGTCGACGAGGTCCTGGGCGTGCTCGAGGAGCATGGGCGCGTCGCGCGGGTCCCGCCGGCCGGCGCGGCGGCGCTGTTCAGCGCGGCCGGGGCGGGGCTCGACCGGCGGACTCCCTCTCAAGCCGCCGTCGTCGTGCCGGGCTCCGATCCGGCCCTCCTTGCGTCCCTGAATCGCCGCCTGGCCCAAGCGGGCATTCCCTTCGCCTACGCGGCCGGAGGCGGGACGGGCGGCGGGCGGGTGACGGCCCATCGTCTCCCGGTCGCGCTCGACGGCCTGGAAGTGTTCGCGTCCCACCGCCTCGTCGCGACGGACGCGAGCGGCGTGGGGCAGTCCGCCGCGGACGAGTCCCCGCCCGGCCACGCGGAGACGGGGCTGGGGCGCGGCGCGCAATCCGCCGCGGACGGGACGCCGCCGGGCGCAGCCGGGCCCGTGCGGCCTTCCGAGCTGGTCGTCCTCTCGAGCGGTCGTCCTTGGCTCGTGGCGGGGCGCTCCCGTTCGGGCCCGTACCTCCTGTTCGCGTCGGCGCTGGAGGCCGAATCCACCGAGATCGCCGTCTCGGCGGCCATGGTTCCTCTGTTCGAATGGATCGTGGGCCAGTTCGCCGGAGGAGGGATCGTTTCCGTTCCGGCCGGCAGTCCCGTCCTGTTGCCGAACACGGCTTTGCGGGTGCGCGGACCGGACGACGCCGAGCACGTCGTTGACGGGGGACAGCCGTTCCTCGAGACAGGCCTGACCGGCATCTACGAGGTGCGGGCGGGCGCCGTCGTGCTGGACTCCTTGGCGGTCAACGCGCCGGCGGAGGAGTCCGACCTTTCCCCGGCGTCGCCCGCCGAAGTGCGCGCCGCGATTCCCGGAACGGTCGCCGTGGCCAACGACCTGGCCGACTGGCGCAACGCCATCTTCAGAAGCCGGCGCGGTCCCGAGCCGTGGCGCCTCCTCTTGGTCCTGTTGCTCGGGCTGCTGGTCGCGGAGAGCCTGGTGGGCGCGCCGCGCCGGTTGCGTGGACGACGCCTCGCGCCGCAAGGAGAGGTCGGCGGCATCGGCGCCGGCGGCACGAGCCGAGGAACCGCCGGCGCCGCGTCCGCCCACGGCCCAGGCGGGTCCGGCGGCCTTGCGACCGATGGGGGCTAAGGCCGCCCAAGGGCGCGCCGCGGTCGCGAACGGGCCGACCGGCGCCGGGGCATCCAAGACAGAGTCGGAAGCCGCCGCGCATCCGGCCGTCGCGGCGGTCGCGTCCACGCCGGCGTTCCTGGACTTCGCCGCCGCCCTCCCGGCCGGCGGCGAATCGCGAACGGCCGGGGGCATGGTCGGCTCGCTGCCCTGGGTCGTGGCGGCGGCGCTGGCGCGGCGAGAGCCGAACCGGCTTTGGGTGATCGCGGCCTCGTCGCCGAACCAAGCCGCCGACGCCTTCCAAGATCTCGAGGCGCTGGCGCCCGGCCTGGCCGTCCACTACCCGCAACGAGAACTTCTGGGCGGCTTCGGAGAGGACGCGTCGCCCGTGGCGTCGGGCCAGCGCGTCGAGGCCGTCGAGGCCGTGCTCGCCGGCCGCGCGCGAATGCTGGTGGCGACGTGGAGGGCTCTGCAGGAGCTGGCGGCCATTCCGCGCGACTTGGCCCGGATGCGCTTCGTGGTCTCCAAGGGGCCGCGCCCGGGCCGAAGCGCCGTCTTGGCGGCCCTGGAGGAACGCGGCTTTCGGCGCGTGCCGACCGTCGAGGAAGTGGGGTGCTACGCCGTGCGCGGAGGCATCGTGGACATGTTCTCGCTGGGAGCGGCCGGCCCGGCGCGCATCGAGTTCGACGGCGACGACGTGCGCTCCGTCCGGCTTTTCGACGTTCGCGACCAGCTTTCGACCGAAGTCGTCGAAAAAATCGACATCTTGCCCGTGGCCTTCCGCGCCGGCGCGACCGCAGAACGTCGAGAGCCCGGCGCGGCCCCGGCGGAGGAGACGCCGCCCGCGTCGCTCCTGGACCGCCTGCCGGACGGCGCCTGCCTCGTGACCACCGACGACGCCGAGGAACGGAGGGCGTCCGTGGCCGCGACGTGGCGCGACGCGGCCCGCCGCCATCGCGAGGCCCAGCGTCACGACAACCCGGCCGTCGCGCCCTCGCGCCTCTTCCTGGCGCCTGCCCGTTTCGAGAAACGCGTCGCCCCCCTTGCCCGCGTTCGCCTCTCGGAGATTCCGGCCGGCGACGTCGTGTTCGACGCGCTGCGGCCTCCCCCGGTGAACGGCGACGTCTCCGTCCTGCGGGAGTTCTTGGCGTCGGCGGGGCAAGCGGGCGCCGCCACGGTCGTCCTTTGCGAGAACGAGGGCCAAGCGGCGCGGCTCGAGGAGCTGGTGGCGGACCGTCGCGGCGGCCTGCCCCGCCGGTGCGGCGTCGTCGGGGGCGCCGTCGGGGGCGGCTTTCGGCTCCCGGACGCGGCGCCGCCCGCCAACGTCCTTGTCGACCACGAGCTCTTTCGGCGGCGGCGCGCTCGTCCGTCCATGCGGCGGTTTCGCGGCAGCGCCTCGGTCGAGAGCCTGGCCGAACTGTCGCCTGGCGACTACGTCGTGCACATGGACCACGGCGTCGGGCGCTTTCGCGGGCTCGAGCGCGTGGACATCGGCGGCGAGTCGCTGGACGCGCTGGTGATCGCGTACGCCCATGACGAGCTGCTTCGCGTCCCCGCGCACGCGCTGGATCAAGTCGAACGCTGGATCGGACCCGATCCCGAAGCGGCGCCCCCGCGCCTGGACAAGATCGGCGGCCGTCGCTGGAAGAACCTGAAGCGCAAGACCGAAGACGAGATCCAAAGGACGACCGCCGAGCTGCTGGACCTCTACGCCGTGCGCAAGTCGCGGCCGGGACACGCGTTCTCGCGCGACCAGCCGTGGCAGCGCGCCCTGGAGACCGCCTTTCCGTACGACGAGACGCCCGACCAGCAGCGCGCGGTCGACGACGTCAAGCGGGACATGGAGTCGCCGACCATCATGGACCGGCTCGTCTGCGGCGACGCGGGATACGGGAAGACCGAAGTCGCGGTCCGCGCCGCGTTCAAGGCCGTGCAGGACGGCAAGCAGGTCGCCGTGCTCGCGCCGACGACGGTCCTGGCCGCGCAACACGCCGGATCGTTTCGGGATCGGCTGGGCAAGTACCCCGTCCGCGTGGCCTCGCTGTCGCGCTTCGAGGGAGCCGCCGAACAGCGCGGCGTGCTGCGGGGACTTCGGGACGGCACGGTGGACGTCGTGGTGGGCACGCACCGGCTGCTGTCCGGCGACGTCGTCTTCAAGGACCTGGGCCTGCTGGTGGTGGACGAGGAGCAGCGGATGGGCGTTCGGCAGAAGGAACGGCTCAAGCGGCTGCGCGCCACGGTGGACGTCCTGACGCTCTCGGCCACGCCGATTCCGCGCACCCTGCACTTGTCGCTCGCCGGCATCCGGGACATGTCGCTGATCCGCACGCCGCCCCGGAACCGGCTGCCGATCGTGACGCGCGTCGTGTCCTGGCACGACCAAGTGATCGCCGAGGCGTGCGAACGCGAGATCGACCGCGGCGGCCAAGTCTTCTTTCTGCACAACCGCGTGGAGACCATCGACACCGTGGCCGAGCGCGTGCGGATGCTCGTCGCGCCGGCCAGCGTGGACGTCGCGCACGGCCAGATGCGCGCCCGCCGACTGCACCAAGTCATGAGCGGGTTCGTCGAAGGGCGCACGGACGTGCTCGTGTGCTCGGCGATCATCGAAAACGGACTCGACGTGTCGAACGCCAACACGCTGATCGTGGACCGCGCCGACCGGTTCGGCCTCTCGCAGCTCTACCAGATACGCGGGCGCGTGGGACGCTCGGACCGCCGGGCCTTCTGCTACCTGATCGCGCCGGAGGAACTCGCCGAAGACGCCGCCCGGCGCCTCAGCGTGCTGGAGCACTACACGGAACTGGGCAGCGGGTACCAGATCGCGCTTCGCGACCTCCAGGCCAGGGGCGCAGGCAACCTGCTGGGCGTGCAGCAGTCCGGCTTCGCGCACGCCGTGGGCGTCGAGACGTACTTGCGCCTCTTGAAGACGGCCGTCCGGCGCATCAAGAGCAGGCCCGGCAGCGCCGCCGGCTTCTCCAAGCCCGAAGTGTCGATGGACCAAGGGGCCTTCCTGCCCGCGGACTACGTGGCCGACGAACGCCAGAAGCTCCATCTTTACAGACGGCTGGCCGCCGTGGCCACTCGGGCGGACGTCGCGGCGCTGGCCGAGGAGCTGGCGGACCGGTTCGGCCCGCTGCCCGCCGAAGCGAGGAGACTCTTGGACCAAGCCGCTTTCGCCGTCGCAGGACAAGACGCCGGGGTCGCGCGCGTCCATGTGCGCGGGCGGCGGGCGCGCTTGGACTTCCGTCCCGACGCCGCGCCCCGGATGTCGGCGCTCGCCGGCGCCTTGGCCGGCGAAGACGTCGTGGTCGAAGCGCCGCGCCTGTCGCCGCTGGCCGTCGAGCTGGACAGCGGCACGGAGGAGCGGCTCCCTCACATCGTGATTCGGGCGATGGAGGCGCTGGGAGAGACCGGCGAGTACGCGCGGACGGCGGCGGCGAAGGGGGAGGACGGGCTTTCGCGGACGGCGGCGGCGAAGAACGAGGACGGACTTTCGCGGCCGACGGCGGCGGACGAAGGCGGGCTTTCGCGGACGGCTCGGGCCGAGAGGGACGGGGCGGGTGCCGTCCCCCGGCAGGCCCAGGCGCGGGCGGCCCGGGGCGCGCATGCGCTCTGCGCGGCGATCGGCGTCGCCTGCGCGGGGCTGCCGGCGGCCTGCGGAGACCCGGTCTTGGCCGAGGCGGACGGGCGCCGGCTGGGGGTGTCCGGCGCGGCGGCGCTGATCGCCGAGCACAGCACGCTGCCCGCGGACACGCCGGTCGCCCGGACAATCGCCGAGCTCTGGGTGGACTACACCCTGCTGGCCGTCCGGCTCGCAACCGACTCCACGCTGTCCGGGCTGGACGTGGGCCCGATCGTCGAACCCCAGCTGCAGGAACGCATGCTGGCCGGCCTGCACCAGGACGCCCTCGAACCCGACACGGTCGTAAGCGAGCAGGAACTCGCCGAGCGCTTCGCCGCGGACTTGCCCGGCGCCCGGGCCACGGCTTCCCAGATTCTTCTGCTCTTCCCCGCCGACGCCACCCAAATGCAGCAGGACAGCGTGCTGTCGGCCGCCGACGCGCTGCGCCGGCGCCTGGCGGCGGGCGAGAGCTTCGCGGACTTGGCCGCCGCCTTCAGCGACGACGCCGGAAACGCCTCACGCGGCGGCCGACTGGGCACGTTCGAGCGAGGAGAAATGCTCGCGCCCGTGGACCAAGCGGTCTTCGCCATGCGACCGGGCGAAGTCAGCGACCCCGTGCGGACGGAGCTGGGCTACCACGTCCTGAAGCTTGAGGCGCTGGACGTGCCGGAGCTGTCCGAAGTGGGCGAGACGTTCCGCCGGCGCATTCTGATGGAGCGCATCGCCGAGGCGGAGGCGGCGTTCCTGCAGGAGATGGACTCGGCCTTCGCCCTCGCGCTGGCGAGCGACGCGGTCGGCGTGGCTCGGGCGCTGGCGCGGTCGAGGCCGAAGCGCCTCGGGAAGCGAGCCGCGCGCAGGCCGCTGGTCACGTGGGAAGGCGGCGCCTACACGGCGGGCGAGTTCGCGGCCCTGGCGCGCCGTTCGTCGGACGCCTTTGTCCGAGGCGTGGCGGAAGCGAACGACGACGACCTTGGCCAGGCGCTCCACCGGCTAGGCCAAGAGCAGCTACTGCTCGCCGAGGCGCGGGCACGCGGCTTGGAGCCCGGCCCGCAAGTCCGCGACTCGCTGGCCGGGGTTGCCCGCGACGCGATTCGCGAAGGCGCCCGCAGGATTGGGCTCTTCGGCGATCCGCCGGGACCGGATCCGTCCGTCGGCGACGCGGCGGACCCGCCCGCCGGCACGGTCCTTCAGCGCGGCGGCGATCCCGGCGGCCGGCTGCCTACCGACGGCGCCGCAGATGCGCCGGCCGATCCCGAGCGTCCGTCAGTGGAGCCCGTTGCGCCGTCCCCGGAGTCCGTTGCGCCGTCGGTGGAGTCCGTTGCGCCGGGCAGCCAAGCCGCCTCCGGCGAGGCGGCCGCGCGCGTCGAGGCCGTCCTGATCCGCATCCTGTCGGGCAGGCAGGAGGTCGTGCCGCTGGGGAACGTTACGTTCTTGTTGAGGACGCAAGCCCCCTGGCGAGTTCACGCAAGTCGCGCAGGGGCAACCGCGCAACGCGCACGCACGCTCCAATCCCGTTGATCCCATGCGACCGACGACCATGCGACCGACGACCCACGCCATCTTGAATCGCGCTCCCCCTCCCTGGGCGGCGGCAGCCCCGCGCTTGGCGGCGACAGGGTCGGCGACGGCCGGGCTCGCGATCTCCAGATCGTCTGGGCCGTCTGGGCCGTCTGGGCCGTCTGGGTCGTCTCTGGGTCCGCGCTTGGCGGCGGCGACCCGCGCGCCGGCCGGGCCTACCGTGGCCAGGCGCTTGGCGGCGCTCGCGGTCTCCGCGCTGGCCGTGCTGGCGGCGGCGGGGCCCGCGCAAGGGCAAATCGGCGGCCCCGCCCCGGTGGACCGCGTGGTGGCCGTGGTCGGCGACTCCGCGGTCCTCTTGTCCCAGCTGCTCGAACGCGAGAACGAGCTGCGGAGCCTGGGAGAGCCCGTGCCGGCGGCGGGCACGCCGGAGCACGACCAGTTCATGAACCAGCAACTCGACGAACTCGTGAACCACCAGATCGTGCTGCAAGCGGCGGCGGCCGACACCCTGCTCGCGGTCGACGAGACCGCCGTCGAGTCGGCGGTCCAGGAGCATCTCGACCGCGTGCAGTCGAACTACCCGTCGCGCCGGGACATGGAACAGGCGTTGCGCCGCGAAGGAATGACGATGCAGGGATACCGCGAGAGGCTCCGGCAACAGGTGCGGCAGCAGAAGCTGGTCGAACTCTATCTGCGCATGCACACGGGCTCCGCCGCCGTCGAGGTGTCGGAGGAGGAGATGCAGGAGCTGTTCGAGGCAGGCCAAGCGACGCTGGAGCAACGGCCGGCGACAATTTCGTTCCTGCAGGTTCTGTTGTCGGTGACGCCGGACGACTCGGCAAAGGCCGCGGCGCGCGAGGTCGCCGAGGCCCTGGCCGAACGCGCTCGCGAAGGCGAGGATTTTGCCGATCTGGCGCGCGAGCACTCGCAAGATCCCGGTTCCGCCGAGGCGGGAGGCGATCTCGGCTGGTTCCGGCGCGACGGCGGGTTCGTCGACGAATTCGAAGACGCGGCCTTCGGCTTGATGGAAGGACAGGTCAGCAACGCCGTCGAGACGATCTTTGGCTACCACGTCATCCGAGTCGACCAGGTGCGCGTCTCGGAGCGCAGGGCCCGCCACATCCTCGTCATCCCCGAAACGACTCTGGAGGACGTCGTGCGGGCGCGCTCGCTGGCCGAGGATCTCGCTCATCAAGCTCGCGAGGGCCGCGACTTCCGCGACATCGTCGACGCCCATCACGACGCCTTGGTGTTTCCGTTTCCAGCGGATTCCGCGACCGTGCCCGTCGGGCAGATCGCCCAGATGCTGCCGCCCGCGTACTTGGCGCCCCTGGGCGGCCAGCGAAGTCCGGGCGACGTCCTCGGTCCCATCCAGTTCGCCTACCAGGGCAAGGAGCGGTTCGCCGTGATCAAGATCTTGGAGACGCGCGAAGCCGGCGCGTTCGAATTCGAAGACCTTCGAGACCGCATCCGCGCCAGCCTCGTTCAGCAGAAGCGGTTCTCGGCGCTGCTCGAGGGACTTCGGGCCAACACCTACGTCGAAATCAAGACGTATTGAGCGCGACCGGCAGGCCCGCGGTCGGCGGACTGCACGGCGTGAGTTGAGCGCGCTCGGGGCGGAGCCGCGTCGTCCCGGGCGCTCGCCGCCGGGAAGCCGGCCGAGCTTGGTGGTGACGGTCGGCGATCCGCGCGGCATTGGTCCGGAGGTCGCCGCCAAGGCCCTTGCCGCCGTGGAAGCGCAAGGACTTGCCTGCGACGCTCGCGTCGTCGGCCCTGCGGAGTGCGGGCCGTTGTTCGCGTCGCTGGCCCCCGGGTGCGAATTCGAGCCGCTGGAAGGCGGCGCCCCGGACCTGGACCCGGGACGGGCGGCCGGGCTGGCGGTCGCCCGGGCGGCGGAACTGGCGTTGGCCGGAAGCGCGGACGCGATCGTGACCGCGCCGCTGGAGAAGCTCGCGCTCGCCCAGGCAGGCTTCTTGCCGGGCCACACCGAGATGCTCGCCCGGCTGGCCGGCGCCGACAGGGTCGGGATGCTCATGTGCGCCGACGAGCCCATGGGGAACCGCCCGAAGTCCGCGCCGGCGCCCAAGCGCGTCCTGCTGGCCACCACGCACGTGGCCCTGGCCCGCGTTCCCGCGTTGGTGACCGCCGACCTCCTCGCGGCCCAGACCCGGCTTCTGTCCGCCGCCCTGCGCCGACAGTGGCGCATCGCTTCGCCCAGGATCGCGCTCTGCGCACTCAATCCCCATGCCTCCGACGGAGGTCTCTTCGGCGCCGAGGAACAGGACGTCTACCCCAAGGCGCTGCACGCCCTGCGAGACGACCCCGCCGCCGTCGCCGGTCCGCTGCCGGCGGACACCGTGTTCACGCGGGCCTTCTCGGGAGAGTTCGACGCCGTGGTCGCGCCCTATCACGACGTGGGCATGGCCGCCTTCAAGACGGCCGCCTTTCGCCGGGGCGTCAACGCAACCATCGGCCTTCCGTTCGTCCGCACTTCGCCGGACCACGGAACCGCCTTCGACATCGCCGGCTCGGGCACGGCCGATCCCTCCTCGATGATCGAGGCTCTGCGCCTAGCCGTCCGGCTCGCCTCCGCCTGACGCCGGCGCTTCGCCGCGGGCGTCCTCCCCCGCCCCGCTTCCGAGCGGCGAAAGCGCCGCGCCCTCGATCACGGTCTCCCACGCCCACGTGCCGCGGGCGCGCATCCCCGTCCGTATTCTTGCGATCTCGAAGTCGGGCAACGGCGCCCGCACCAAGCACTTGTCGTCGAACCTCACGCCGAACCGGCCGAACGGGGCCGTGGGATTCAGATATCCGAGCAGCTGCCGGTGCGGCGGCAGGTCGCGCGCCTCCGCCGGAACGACGTGGAGCACCAGGAAGCCGCCGGCGTCGCTCGCTTCGCAAGGCTCCTTGAGGTACGCAAGCCCGCCGTCGTCCGAGTAGACGTCGTAGTCCGCGCGCGCCATGGGCGTGCCGGCGGCGATGGACTCGTACGCCTCGCGATAGGGCGCCCGCGCCGAGTCGGACACCGCGACCTCGGCGACCTCCATCATCGTGCTGTTGTACAGTCTCCGGCTGTGCAGGACCGGTCCGAAGACCGGGCGCCAACCGGAGCGGCCGCGGTCGAGGTACACGGAAACGACAAAGTCCGCGCGCTCTCCGTTGATCGTCAGGCGCTCCCGCTGCTCCGGCTTGAGGATTTCGCGGTTCTTGGACATCGATTCGCCGAACATTCCCTGCACGTGGACCTGCCGACCAGGATAGCGGGCCAACAGGAACTCCAAGCCCTCCCGGTACGTCGTCTTCCAGTAGTCCATCTCGTATTGCTCCGCCAACCGATCCGGCGTCGTCCTGTCCACGAACGCGTTGAAGTAGACGTGCTGGTAGGGATGAATTCGCACCATCGCCGCCGCCGTGAGCGCCAAGCCCACGCCGGCGCCGCAATAGACGGCCGCCCGGGCCGTCCTCGACCGGAGCCGGACAGCCAAGAAGTGCAATCCCAGCGCGGCCAACAGGGAAAACGGCGCGTACAGGAAATACAGGTGGCGCCATCCGTTGAACAGCGTCGGACGCAGAACGAAGACGACCAGCAACGGCGCCAAGACGCAGGCGACGAGCAAGAGCTGAAAGCGAAGCGTTCCCGCGCGGGCGGCTTCGCCGAACCGGCGCACCCCGCGGATCAGCACGAACGCCGTTCCAAGGAGTCCCAGCACGAGCGCCATGGGCGGCGTGGTGACCGAGAACCAAGTCGGCACGTAGCCGAGCGGGACGTCGTACGCGAAGGCCCGCCGGCCGCTTGTCAGCTCGCCCACCTCCGAAGGATGAGCGGCGGAAGCCGCGAGCGCCTCGGCGATCCTGCCAAGCGGGTCCGCCCACAGGTAGGGCCACGTCGCATAGAGCACGACCGCGCCGGCGCCCAGGAAGGCCCCCGCGGCCGCAAGGCCCCTGCGCCGGCCTGCGCCGCCGCCCGCCGCCAACACGTCTCGCAACTGCAGCGCCGCGACGCCGAAGACCAGCATGAGGCCCATGATCCGCATGCTCGCGAGCGCGCCCGCCGCGGCGCCCGCAAGGGCGAACGCGCGCCACGTGTTTCGGTCGAACGCGCGCCACGAAGCGTGCAGGGAGATCATGAACATGCTGGCGAAGGGAACGTCCTTCGTGTTCATGAAGGAATGCGCGTACAAGCGAGGATGCATCAGAAACAGCAACAGCGCGAAGACCGACGCCGTCCTGCTTCCCGTCAGGCGATACGCCAACAAGGCGCAAGAGAATCCTCCCAGCAGGAAGAACCAGTGAGACAGCAAGTGACGGGCGAGCAGCACGCTGCGAGAGTCTTCGAGGCCCAAGGCGAGTTCGGCGAGATACAAGGGCGCTTCGAACGCGACGCCCATGACCCGGTCGAAGTCGTGCAGCATGTCGTCGTTCTTGCCGAGCGCGTAGTCGACCGCCCGGACGGCCATGAGGCGCCGCTGCTCTTGGTCCAAGGAGACGCCGTAGTCGCCGGCCGCGAACGCGCCGACCGCCGCCAGCGCGACGCAGATCGCCAGCGGCGCCGCGCAAGGAGAGGAGAACGCCGACCGCAGCCTGCGGCGGACGGCGCTGTCGGATGCCGGCCGAATTCCCATGCTGCTCGGTCGCGAGGGGCGAAGATCGGTGGCCGCCGCCCGCCGCGAAGACGCGACGGCGCCGCCGGGCGCGGGCCGTGACTCTACGACGGAGAGGGAGCGCCGTGCAAGCGATTCTCCGCGTTGCACGAGGACGCGCCTGCCCGCACATTCTTCCTGTCCGTCGCGGCGCCGATTCGCCGCGGCGGCCGGTCCAGCGTCCGCCCGCCGGAGAAGCCGGCCTTGGCCGCCGACGCGCCCGAGTCCCTCGAAGAGCCGCCAAAGCGCCCAGTTCGCCCGGCGGAGGAACCTGCCCTTGCCCATCGACGCGCCCGAGACCGAGTCCAGGCGGGCCCCGGCCCCTCGCTTTCGCGGGCACGCCGGCCTCCTGGCTGCGATTCGGCGCGCCTTGGAACGCAAGACGCTGCCGGGCACGGTGCTGCTCCACGGCCCCGCCGGCTGCGGGAAGCAGTTCCTCGCCCAGTGGATCGCCCGGGCCGGCTTGTGCGCTGCCGACGAGCCGCCCTGCGACGCGTGCGTCAGCTGCCGCCAGGCGGCCCGTTTGGAGCACCCGGACGTGCATTGGCACTTTCCGCTCCCGCGGCCCAAGGGCGCAACCAGCCCCGGCAAGATGGAGGACGCCCTCGAGACGGCGCGTCACGAACGCTTGGCCGAGCTGCGCGCCGGGCCGTGGCGCCCCGCCGAGGACGGCCAGGTCAAGGGCATCTACTTTGCGGCGGTCGCCGCCATTCGCAGGCAGGCCCACCGCCGGCCGGCCACGGGCGACCAGCAGACGTTCATCGTGGGCGACGCCGAGCATCTCGTCCCCCAGGAGTCGAGCCCCGAAGCGGCGAACGCGCTGCTCAAGCTTCTGGAGGAGCCGCCGGGCCCGTGCCGCTTCGTTCTGACGTCGAGCCGACCGGACAGTCTCTTGGACACCATCCGGTCGCGCGCGCTTCCGATCCGCGTGCCGCCGCTGCCGGCCGCCGACGTGGCGGCGTTCCTGGCGGAGGAGCGCGGCGCGGAGCAAGGCGTGGCGGACGCGACGGCCGCCATCTCCCAGGGATCCATCGGGCTCGCCTTGAGCCTGCTCGACCCCGAGAGCGGTCCGTCGCGCGCCCGCGCCAGGGGGCTCGCGCTCCTGCGCGCCGCGACCGGCCAAGAGAACCAGGCCTACGCCCATGCGTTGGAATTCGGCAGCGGCGGCGCCCGAACGCTGCTGGCGCTGCTGGGCGCCGTGCAGCTCTGGATTCGCGATCTGGCCGCGGTCGGCCTGAAACAGGAACGCCACGTCGTCAACGTTGACGAGCTGCCGTTCCTACGCCGGACGGCCCGCCGCCTTCGGCTGGGCCCCGAGCGCGCCTGCGCGGCGGTCGGCCACGTCGAGGAGGCCGGCAAGCTCGCCGCCGGCAACGTCAATCCGCATCTCTTCGTCTCCGCGTTGCTTCTCGATTTGCGGACCACGCTCTGCGGGGCGCGGTGAGCGTCCCCGGCGACGGCGCGGCGAAGGCGGCGACGCAGGGACGCGCCGCGACGGCGACAGGCCTCACGCACCTGTCGCCGGGCGGCGACGCGGCCATGGTGGACGTCTCGGACAAGGAGGCGACGGCCCGCAAGGCGACGGCCGAGGGCGCGTTGCGCTGCTCGGCGGGGGCGTACCGGCTGCTCGAGAGCGAGGCCAACCCCAAGGGCGACGTGGAGCAGGTCGCACGGATCGCCGGCGTCATGGGCGGAAAACGGGCCGGAGAACTGGTCCCCCTTTGCCACGTGCTACCCGAGACCAGCCTCTCCGTGGAGGTTCGGCGGGACTCGTCGCTGCCCGGCCTGCGCGTCTCGGCCACGGCCCGCACGACCGGCCGCACCGGCGTCGAGCTGGAAGCGCTGACGGCCGCGTCGGTCGCGTTGCTGGCCGCCTACGACATGCTGAAGGCCGCCGACCGAGGCATGACGATCGAGCACGTCCGGCTCGTCAGCAAGTCCGGCGGCAGGTCCGGAGACTGGGCGCGGGAGGGGACGCCCTAGCCCGGCCCGGCGTTCGGCGACGGTGTTTCTCGACTCGGCCGAACCGCATCCTGCGGGAGAACTCGGCCAGTCTCTTGACGGCTGGCAGCCGCCGGCCCAATATTTTTCAGGCCGGAGGCGTGATTTCACTATGCCCCCCCTACAGGGCGAGCTTGTCTCAAAGACCGAGGTTCCTGAAGCAGATGCAGATCGCGGACAGCCAGGCGTTGGTGGATCGCTTGCGGACTTGGCCGGCAGAATCCCCCCCCCCCCCCCCGATAGTGTAAGAGGGCTGGCGCGTCAAGTCGGCGTGGAGCGCGACACGCTGCGCCGCTGTTGGCGCCGATGGCTGCTGGCTTGCACGGCCGTCGTCGCCATGGCTTCGTGCGACGACGGGCCTGCGCCGCCTCGGCCGGTGTCGCTGGCCATCGTTCCTTCGTCGGTGACGTTCGCGTCGTTAGGGGACACGGCGGTGGTCACTGCCTCGATGACGGACCAGTACGGGGCGGCGTTCGCCGGCGCGGTCCGATGGAGCAGCAGCCGGCCGGCGGTGTTCACGGTCACGAACGAAGGCGTCGTCGAGGCCGTCGCGAGTGGGTCGGGATGCTGACGGCGTCGTTTCAGGACTTGAGCGCGACGGCCGGCGTCACGGTAGCGCAGGAGCCGGCGACGGTGAGCGTGGTGTCGGGCGCGGAGCAGGCGGTGCGCCAGGGGCTCGCGCTTCCGGCGGACGTGGTCGTCCGGGCCGACGATGCCGGGGGCTCGCCGATCGAGGGCGTGGCGGTGGTCTTCGCTCCGGCGGAAGGGGACGGCACGGCCGACCCGGCAACGGCGGCGACGGACGCCGAAGGGCGCGCCGCGACGTCGTGGACGCTCGGCGACCGCGCCGGCGTGCAACGCCTAGTCGCTTCTGTGGCCGTCGGCGGCGGACCGTCGGTCCAGCTCTCGGCCACGGCCCTGACGCCGGAAGAGGCGACGGAGGAGCTTCGGGTCGTGCAAGGCGGCGGACAGACCGGACTCCAAGGGCGCGCGTTGCGCGAGGCCGTGGTCGTGCTGGCGCTGGACGGACGCGGCGAACCGGTTCCGGGCGTCCGCGTGGCGTTCGCGCCGGCGGACGGGGACGGCACGGCGGGTTCCGACACCGTGGCGACGGACGCCGAAGGGCGCGCGGCCACGTCGTGGCCGCTCGGCGGCCGCGCCGGCGCGCAGAGCCTGGTCGCTTCCGTGGCCGTCGGCGGCAGTCCGTCGGTGCAGCTCTCGGCCACGGCGCTGACGCCGGAGGAGGCGCCGGAGGAGCTTCGGGTCGTGCAAGGCGACGGACAGAGCGGACTCCAAGGGCGCGCGTTGCGCGAGGCAGTGGTCGTGCTGGCGCTGGACGGACGCGGCGAACCGGTTCCGGGCGTCCGCGTGGCGTTCGCGCCGGCGGACGGGGACGGCACGGCGGGTTCCGACACCGTGGCGACGGACGCCGAAGGGCGCGCGGCCACGTCGTGGCCGCTCGGCGGCCGCGCCGGCGCGCAGAGCCTGGTCGCTTCCGTGGCCGTCGGCGGCGGACCGTCGGTCCAGCTCTCGGCCACGGCCCTGACGCCGGAAGAGACGACGGAGGAGCTTCGGGTCGTGCAAGGCGACGGACAGAGCGGCGTCCGGGAAGCGACGCTGCCGGTGCCGGTCGTGTTCGCGGCGCTCGACGCCGACGGACAGCCCGTGCCCGGCGTCGAAGTGTCCTTCGCTCCCAACCGCCGCAACGGGCGCGCCGCTCCGCGCTCGGCCACCACCGACGCCCGCGGCCGCGCGCAGACCTTCTGGACCCTGGGCGCTTCCTTGGGCACGCAAGCCCTGACCGCGACGGCCGCAGACGTGTCCGCGCAGGTCACGGCGACGGCGGTGACGCCCGAGGAGGCCGCCGACTCGCTTCGGGTCCTGGAAGGCGACGGGCAGACCGGCGTCCGAGAAGCGACGCTGCCGGCGCCGGTCGTGTTCGTGCTGCTCGGCGCCGACGGGCAACCCGTGCCCGGCGTCGAAGTGTCCTTCGCTCCCAACCGCCGCAGCGGGCGCGCCGCTCCGCGCTCGGCCACCACCGACGCGCTCGGCCGCGCGCAGACCTCCTGGACCTTGGGCGCTTCCTTGGGCAGGCAAGTCCTGGCCGCGACGGCCGCCGACGTGTCGGCGCGGGCCACGGCCACGGCGACGACGCCCGAGGAGGCCGCCGACTCGCTTCGGGTCCTGGAAGGCGGCGGGCAGACCGGCGTCCCGGAAGCGACGCTGCCGGCGCCGGTCGTGTTCGCCGTGCTCGACGCCGCGGGACAACCCGTGCTCGGCGTCAAAGTGGCCTTCTCGACCGCTGCCGGCAACGGGCGCGCCGATCCGCGCTCGGCCACCACCGACGCCCGCGGCCGCGCGCAGACCTCCTGGACTCTGGGCGCGCCCCTTGGGGCGCAAGCGCTGACCGCGACGGCCGCCGGCCTCTCCGCGCAGGCCACGGCCACCGCGCTGGTCCCCGAAGACCACGCGGCGGACATTCGAGTCGTGTCGGGCAACGGGCAGCGCGGCGGCCGAAGAGCGACGCTTTCGGCACCGGTCGTGGTCGCCGTGCTCGACGCCGCCGGGACGGGCGTGCCGGACATCGAAGTGTCCTTCTCGACCGCTGCCGGCAACGGGCGCGCCGATCCGCGCTCGGCCGCCACCGACGCCCGCGGCCGCGCGCAGACCTCCTGGACCCTGGGCGCGCCCCTTGGTGCGCAAACGCTGACCGCGACGGCCGCCGGCCTCTCGGCGCAGGTCACGGCGGAAGCGACCGACGCGCCTTCGCTTCCGACGGTCAGGGTTGCGGCCGCCTATCTCGTTCAGGCCGCGCAGGACAGCGCCGGCTCCGTGCCGCTGATCGCGGGGCGCCCGGGCGCGCCTTCGGGTCTTCGCCGTCGGCGACGGCTCTCCGACGGCCCGGTTCCGGCCCCTCGCCCTCTTCTACCGGGGCTCGACGGTGGTCGATTCCGTCCGGCTCGATTCGGGCGCCGTTTCGGCGACGATGGACGAAGGCGCCGAAGACGAGTCGTTCGACGCGACGATCCCCGGCTCGCTCGTGAAGCCCGGCCTCGAGATGGTCGTGGAACTCGACCCCGACGACGAAGCGGCCGTGGCGGACTTGAGCGTCACCCGCTTTCCCGCCACGGGCCGAGCAGGCGTTCTGGTGCACGAACTGCCGAGCGTCCCGCTGACTCTCGTCCCGATCCATTGGGTGAGACACCTCAGCAATAGACACAACGCCGCCGTTACGGCGCGGGCGCAAGACATGGCGGGCGCCGACACCGAGGGCCTCATCTCCTACATGCGCAACGTCCTGCCCATCGGCGACATCAGCGTGACCGCTCGCCAAGCCTACGTCTCGTGGGCCGACACGACGAGTGCGGGTCTCTTAGCCGGAAGTTCCGAGGGAATTGGCTGCTTGATGGCTCGCAAGTCGTTGAGCAGCAGGGGGTTGCGGGATTTTCGGGGCGGCAGAACCTAGCCATGTAACGCCGGAATCAAGCAGTTGATGCGGATGGCTTTCGGTGTTATCTTCATGGTCATGTACATCGACCGCGTGCCGAACCGCAAGTCTCCGCCCGCCGTGCTGCTGCGCCGCTCGTACTGGCAAGACGGCAAGGTGCGCAAGGAGACGCTGGCGAACCTGTCGAAGTGGCCGGACGAGCTGGTCGAGAACTTTCGCATCCTGCTCAAGGGCGGCGTCGCGGTGGAGTCGTTGGGCGGCGCGTTTCGCATTCTGCGCTCGCGCCCGCACGGCCACGTGGCCGCCGTCGTGGGCACGGCGCGCAAGCTGGGCTTCGAGCGGCTGCTGGACCGCAAGGCGTCGCGGCATCGTTCGCTGGCGGCGGCGATGGCGCTGGCGCGCATTCTCGATCCGGGCTCGAAGCTGGCGACGGCGCGGGGCTTGAGCGGCGAGACGCTGGCGAGCACGCTGGGCGAGGAGCTGGACGTGCAGGACGCCGGCGCCGACGAGCTGTACGCGGCGATGGACTGGCTGCTGGCGCGGCAGGCGGGGATCGAGCGGCGGCTGGCGCGGCGGCATCTGAAGGACGGCTCGCTCGTGCTGTGCGACGTGACTTCGACGTACTTCGAGGGGCGGCATTGCCCGCTGGCGAAGCGCGGCTACTCGCGCGACGGCAAGCGGGGCTCGCTGCAGATCGTCTTCGCGCTGTTGTGCGCGGCCAACGGCTGTCCGGTGGCGGTCGAGGTGTTCGAGGGCAGCACGGCGGACCCGGGCACGCTGGGCGGCCAGCTGAAGAAGCTGTGCGCGCGCTTCGGGCTGTCGAAGGTCGTCGTGGTGGGCGACCGGGGCCTGCTGACGAGCGCGCGCATTCGCGAGGAGGTCAAGCCTGCGGGGCTGGACTGGCTCACGGCGCTGCGGGCGCCGGAGCTGAAGAAGCTGGCGGCCGAGGGCTGTCTTCAGCCGTCGTTGTTCGACGAGCGCAACTTGGCCGAGCTCGAAGCGCCGGCGCTGTATCCGGGCGAGCGGCTGGTCGTGTGCAGGAACCCGCTGCTGGCCGCCGAGCGGGCGCGCAAGCGCGCGGCGCTGCTGGCGGCGACGGAGGCGAAGCTCGCGCAGGTCGCCGAAGCGGTGCGCCGCGAGCGGCGGCCGCTGCGGGGCGAAGCGCGGACCGCCGTGCGCGCCGACCGCGCGCTGCGCTCGCACAAGGTGGGCAAGCACTTCGCCATGCGCATGACGGACACGTCTTTCTCGTACGCGCGCGACGAGGCCTGCATCGCCCGCGAGGCGGCGCTCGACGGCCTGTACGTGCTGCGCACCAGCGTGGCGAAGCCGGACCTCGGCGCCGCAGACGCCGTGCGCGCCTACAAGAGCCTGAGCCGGATCGAACGCGCGTTTCGCAGCTTCAAGACCGTCGACCTCAAGGTGCGGCCCGTCCACCACCGGCTGGCCGGCCGCGTGCGCGCCCACGTCTTCCTGTGCATGCTCGCCTACTACGTCGAATGGCACATGCGCCGCGCGCTCGCCCCCATGCTCTTCGACGACCACGACGCGCAAGCGGCCGCCGCCGCGCGCGCCTCGCCCGTCGCGCCCGCCCGAGCGTCGCCCGCCGCCCGCGCCAAGGCGCGCGGCCGCAAGCGCACGCCCGACGGCCTGCCCGTCCACAGCTTCCGCACGCTGCTCGCCGACCTGGCCACGCTTGCGCGCAACCGCGTCCAGCCTCCCGGCGCCGCTCCGGCCGACATCCTCACCCAGGCCACCCCCGTCCAGGAACGCGCCCTCCGGCTCCTCGGCGTCAAGCCCTGAACAACCCGCCTGCCCAGAAGCCGACACCTCCCATGACCCCTATCTCCAAGCCACACAACCACTTGCGACGACACACCGCCCAGAACTTCCGCTTAGCCCTGGCGGCGGAACTCGTGCTTGTGAGGCAAGCGGACGGATCAAGCGAGTATTATCATGGCCTTTTTGCCAATCCGTACCCCCTCCTCGACGGTGTCGATATCTCGATCCGTTGGGGCCCCGCCGGAGTAGCAAGCCTGGGAGGGTACGTCGGTCTCACCAAGACGCATGGCGTCTATTATCCAATAAGCGCTTTCGATGTGCATGGTACCTTGGCGCACGAGCTGGGGCACAACCTCAACCTGCTCCATACCCCGGGCCGAAGCAACGCCGATCCGGACTTTCCGTACTCCAACGGCTCCATCGGCACCTACGGGTACAGCTTCTCGGACAGGTTCGTACGCGGTCTCGTCAGCCCAACGTTCCCGCGCCACTTGGACCTCATGGGGAGCTGCTTCCACTGCTGGATCAGCGACTACCACTTCAAGAAAGCGATGGACTACCGGCGCTCGCTCGCGTCCCGGGCAGGCCGCGCCCCGGTCGCCAGCGGCAAGACGCTGCTCTTGTGGGGAAGCGTCGAAGACGGCGGCGAGATGCGGCTGGAGCCGGCGTTCGCGTCGGACGGGCCCGTCAAGCTGCCGGAGTCGGCGGGCCCGTACCGCTTGGAGGGGCTCGCAGCCAACGGCGAGAGCCTGTTCAGGCTGGCGTTCTCTCCGGATCCGGTCGTCCATGGCGGCGGCGGCGGCACGTTCGTGTTCGCCTTGCCGTTCGAGGAAGCCTGGACCGGCGCGCTGGACCGCATCGAGCTGACCGGCCCCGAAGGCGCGACGGCTGTGGACCGGGCCGTCGGCGAACGCACAGCCATGTTGATCGACCGAGCAACGGGCCAAGTCCGAAGCATCGTGCGCAACTGGTCCGGAGCCCTCCCCGCCGCCTTCGGCGCACGCAACACCGTCGTGATTCGGCGCGGGCTGCCCCGCTAGCTAGCTAGCCGGGCCCAGCCCAATCCAGCGTCTTCGGCGCCTCGAGAGCCAAGCCGGCGGCGTGCGAGGCGACTGGGCGCCAGACATGGCCGTCGGGGCGGGCGGCGACGCACGGTGCGACGGGCCGCTGTCGCGGCTACCGACGGCCGCCGCCCTCCGAGCCGGAGGCGGGCGGGATGCGCAACTTGGCCCCGGCCCGCACAAGGTCGCCCTCCAGGCCGTTGTAGCGTCGCAACCGGTCCACGGACACTCCGTAGAGGCGGGCGATCAGCCAGAGGCTTTCGCCGGACGCCACGACGTGGACGCGGACGCCTGGTTCGTTCCACGGGCTGGACGACGCGGATTTGGGCGCGTCCGAGGCGGCGGGGACGCCGGGATTTGCCTGGCCGGCCACGGCAGCCGGCGCGCGGCCCGCCCGGGGGACGACGAGCACGGTCCCGATCCGCATCCGCGTCGGATCCACGGACGGATTGGCCGCCCGAATCTCGTCCACCGCCACATCGTAGCGCCGCGAGAGGCTCCACAGCGTTTCGCCGGGCGCGACCGCGTGCTCGACAAACGTGACCCGCTCGTCGGACGGGATCGCCGCGAAGCGCTCCGCGAAGATCCCGCCGGTCCCGGCCGGGAAGCGCACGACCGTGGTCTTCTCCGCCGGCGCGAGGCCCCGCAGCAGGTGCGGATTGAGAAACTTGACCGTGTCCTCGGACACGCCGGCGGCGCGGGCCAGCACGTCCACGGAAGCGGCGCCTCGAACGGCCGCCGTGTCCAGCGCGAAGGGCGCGTCGCGGGCGCCGGGCGCGAATCCATGGGCCGCCGGGTCCTCCGCGGCGCGGGCCGCGGCCAGG
This sequence comes from Longimicrobiales bacterium, assembly GCA_965242735.1. Classification (GTDB taxonomy): domain Bacteria; phylum Gemmatimonadota; class Gemmatimonadetes; order Longimicrobiales; family Gaopeijiaceae. Next base: position 1,975,542 of record OZ251497.1, read on the forward strand.
AACTTGGGAATGAAGTCGCGCGTCTCCGCGGGCAGCTTGGGGCGGACCTGCCAGAACAGGCCGTCGCTGCGCGCCTCGCCGGAGGCGTGCTCTCGCAAGAGACGCTCGACGCGGCCGGGGCCGGAATTGTAGGCGGCCAGCGCCAAGAACCAGGAATGGAACTGCCGGTGCAGTTGCTCCAGGTAGCCCAGCGCCACCGGCGTGGCGCGGTAGGGATCGAAGCGCTCGTCCACGAGGGGCGTCACCTGAAGCCCGAGCCATCGGGCGGTCTCGGGCATGAACTGCCAGATGCCCCCCGCTCCGACCCTCGACAACGCCTTGGGATAGTATCCGCCTTCGATGACCGGCAGGTACTTGAGCGAGGGCGGCAGTCCGCGCTTGGCAATCTCTTCGTCGATGAAGTCTTCGTAGCGTCCCATCCGCACCAGGGCCCGCTCGAACGGACCGCGTTCGCGGCTTCGCCAATGGTCGAGCCACCGCGCCACGTGGCCTTCGGCGTCCGCGTGCGCGGCCCACGGCGAACCGAGGATGGCGTCCGCGGAAGCCGCGACGGGCAGGACGGACGACCGCTCCGGGGTCGGCGCGCGGAGCGGCCGGCCACCGTCGCGGACGGGCTCTCCTCGTTCGGTCGCGGCCTCCGGCAAGGGAGGCGGGGGAGGAATTCGGGTCCCGCACGACGGCGCGCCGACCAAGGCGGCGAGAATTGCGACGCCGGCGACGCGAGGCGGCTCGACGGCGAAACGCGAACGCTCGACCGCCCAACGTCCAGGCATGCCGCGACCGTCGGCGAGCCGGGTCCTGCCGCGCAAGCGCAAGCGGTCCATTGGGCGCCTCAATGCGAGTAGTTGGGGGCTTCGCGCGTGATCGTCACGTCGTGAGGATGGGACTCGCGCAGGCCGCCGGACGTCACCCGCACCCAGCGGGCTTCGGTTCGCAGGCGCTCCAGCGACGCGGCGCCGCAGTACCCCATGCCGCTGCGGAGCCCGCCGACCATCTGGAACACGGTGTCCGACACGGGTCCCTTGTACGGCACGCGCGCTTCGATTCCCTCCGGCACGAGCTTGCGCGGCCCGCCGTCCTGGAAGTAGCGGTCGGCCGACCCGTCCTCCATGGCGGAGAGCGACCCCATCCCGCGCACGACCTTGAACCGCCGCCCTTCCAACAGGAACGCCTCGCCCGGCGCCTCCTCCGTGCCCGCGAACGCGGAGCCCATCATCACGCAGCTCGCGCCCGCGGCCAAGGCCTTGACCACGTCGCCCGAGTAGCGCACGCCGCCGTCGGCCAGGACCGGCGTCTCGCTCCCCGCCCCGCGCACCGCTTCCATCACCGCCGTGAGCTGCGGCACGCCGACGCCCGTCACCACGCGGGTCGTGCAGATCGATCCCGGCCCGACCCCCACCTTCACGGCGTCCGCTCCCCGCTCCGCCAGCGCGCGCGCGCCCGCCGCCGTCGCCACGTTGCCCGCGATCAGGTCCGCGTCAGGAAACGCTTCGCGGATCCGCGACACCGCCCGAAGAACGCCTTCGGAGTGCCCGTGCGCCGTGTCCACGACCAGGAAGTCCACGCCCGCAGCGACCAGCGCTTCGGCGCGTTGGAAGTCCTCCTGCGAGGCGCCGATCGCCGCGCCCACGCGGAGCCGACCGTGGGCGTCCTTGCAGGCGTTGGGAAACTGAAGGCGCTTGGCGATGTCCTTGACCGTGATCAAGCCTTCCAGGCCGCCGTCCTCGTTCACGACGGGCAGCTTCTCGATTCGGTGGCGGTGCAGGATGCCCTCCGCCTCTTCCAGCGTGGTGCCCTTCGGCACGGTCACGAGGCCCTCCGAGGTCATCAGGGCCGAGACGGGCTGGGCAAGGTTGCTCTCGAAGAGCAGGTCTCGATTGGTGATGATGCCGACGAGCTTGCCGTCGTCCGCGACGACCGGGACGCCGCTGATCGAGAAGCGCGCCATCAGCCTGTGCGCCTCGCCGATCGACGCCGTGGGGCTCAGCGTGATCGGCTCGAGGATCATCCCGCTCTCGGACCGCTTGACGCGGTCGACCTCCTCGGCCTGCCGCTCCATGGACATGTTCTTGTGGACGACGCCGACGCCGCCTTCGCGAGCCATGGCGATGGCCATGCCCGCTTCCGTGACCGTGTCCATCGCCGCCGAGACCAGCGGCACCCGCAGAGCGATGCGGCGCGTCAGCCGCGTGGCGACGTCGACGTCCTTCGGATGCACCTCGGAATGCCCGGGCACCAACAGCACGTCGTCGAAGGTGAGCGCCTCCGGGAACGCCCCGGCCGGCGCGAGACCCTGCATGTCCTGGCCGCTCGGCATCCCTGAATATAGCCGGACCGTCGTCCGGCGGCGCAGAACCAGCCGACCGACTTGGGAGCGGCCCCGATCGACCAGGCCGGCGCCGAGACGCCGGCGGCCGCCGATCCCCCCGAGGTGCGGCTGGCGGGTCCCGCTCCGGCGTCCCAGCGCGCCAGCCACCCCGTGACGGAGACGCGAATTTCAGTCCCGCGGGTCGTCCTTCCCGCCGCCGTCGTCCACAGGTTCCCCGCGGGCTTCGCCGACGGCTTCGTCGCGGCCGTCGTCGTCGGGCGCGGGAACGGTCGACCGCGCACCGTCCTTGCCGCCCGGCCCGGCCGCGCCGTCGCTCTTTCCCGCGCCCGAGAACTCGTCCAGCAGGTGCCGGCCCGCCGCCGTCACGCCGCTGAGTGCCCGGTCGGCGGCGGCGATGACCTGAAACGCCTCCCGCAGGTTGGACGGATTGAACGCGCGCTTGCGCAAGCGGTCCTCGATCCCCTCCGCAAGGCGCTGCAGCCCGCCCGCGCGCTTGGCCTCGCCGTCGGCGGCGTACTTGGACTCCAAGAAGTCGATGTAGTCCAGGACGGCGTAGACTTGCGCCTCGGGAAGGCTCTCCAGCTTGCGCATCACGCGGGTTCGGAGCACGTCGTGCATGGACGCAATAACGCCGTCGAGCGCGTCTTGCGCAAGCGAGGGCCGCCTCCGGCGGAGTTATTTTGCTTGTCATGGGCCAAGCCACGGATCATCGCTTTCTCCCGCTTCGCGGCGTTCCACTCGCCCGCGGAGCCGAGCGGCGGTACGACCGCTGGATCGCGGGGCTGGACGAAGAGCTCTCGGACCCGGCCACCGACCGCAACCAGCTGTGCCGCCGGGTCCTCGGAGACATCTACCTGCCCGGCGGAGTCACGGTCGACGAGGACGCGGCCCCGGGCGAGATGACGTTGCACACGCGCGTGCTCCTGGACCACCTGGATCCGCGTCGCGTCACGCTCGAGCCCGAGTACTACGCGGAAGTGGACGTGGCCCGGTACAAGGAGGTCAAGCCGCTGATTTGGCTGTGGGAGATGTTCGACCGGAGCCTGCTGGGCGAGAACGTGCATCTGGGCGTCAAGTTCCGGCGGATGCTGGCGAAGCGCATCTTCTCGAGCTGCGGAAAGAACTTCAAGGCCTTCAGCTACGTCAGGCTCTCCTTCGGCTACGGGATGGAAGTGGGCGACGACGTGGTGGTGCACCGGCACGTGCTTCTGGACGACCGCGGAGGCATCCGCATTGGCGACCGGGCCTCGATCGCGGACTTCGCGAACGTGTATTCGCACAGTCACGACGTTTCGGACGCCCAACGCGTTCGGACGCCGCAGACGATCATCGGCGAAGGGGCGCGGGTCGCCTACCACGCCACGGTTCTCGCCGGCGTCCGGATCGGAGCCAACTCCATGGTCGGGGCCGGGTCGCTGGCGACGCGCGACACGGAGCCGGACATGCTGTACGTAGGGTCGCCCGCAAAGCCAGCGAGAAAGAAGCCTTCGCGCCCGCTCCGGCGGCGCGCGCCCGACCCCTTGGCCGATCGGCGGCCCGCGGGAGCCGGCTAGGGCTGGGGCACGGCGGAGGGTTCTTCCACGCGAAGGAGCTTTCCGTCTTCCCATTCGGCAACCAGCCGGACGCCCGGCGCCGCCAAGACGTCGGAGACGCCGTAGCGCATGTTGTCGAACAGCTTCTCGACCCACACGATGCTGGTGCCGGGCACCAATTGGGTACCGAGCTCCTCGGCCCACAGGGACCGCGCGCGCTCCTCTTGCCCCAGCGAGAACCCGGCCACGCCGACCGCGGCCGCGTTGGGCAGTCTACGGTACTTGCCTGGCGGGGCGGTTCGGTCGTGGTACCAAAGCAACGGCGCTTCGTTGCTGTAGACGACGGCCCCCGCCCGCGCTCGATCCATGTTGCGCAGCGTGGCGGAGCCGTCCCAGTAGGCGCTGTTGTAGGCGCCCGACGTGGTGCTGCCTCGCTCTCTCCATTCGGCGGTGACGATCGCGTTCTGGCGAATGGCGAACGCGGCGTGCACTGCGCACACCACGATCAGCGCCGCGGTCAGCGCGCGCTTGGCGAGCGCCTCGCGTCCCTGCGCCTCGATGCGGAGAAAGCGATCCGCCAGCAACGCGGCCGCCGCCAGCGCCGGCAGGAACGCCGGCAAGAGAAACCGGCCGTCGATGGGCTGGCCCGTCGCCAGGGGCGCCGCCAAGAAGAGGAAGGCCAAGTAGGCGGCCGCGAAGGCAGAGAACAGGCGAACCGAGGGATCGACGAGCGGCGCCGGCGCGCGCCGAAGCGGGGACGCCCACGGACACGCGACCATGAAGCACACCACCAAGGCGCACGCCGCCCCCGCCGCGATCCAGGGCCAGTGGCCCAGCCATTCGGCTCCGCCTCCGGGCAGCGCCCAGATAGCCAGCGACTTGCCCGCGTGCAGCAGCGAGTCCAGCACGCCACTGCCGATCAGGCCCGTGCGGTCGCCCGTCAGGGTCCGCGAGACCGCCCAGTTGCGGCCGACGATCACCGCCAGCGGCGCCGTCGCGATCCCCCCGAAGACGGCCGCGCGCCCCAACCTGGCCGCGGCCCCGGCCCGCCGGTCGAGCAGCAGCGCGACCGAACCGAACGGGATCAGGATCGCGGCCGGATACCGGGTTGCCGCGGCCAAGCCGGCCAAGGCGCCCGCCAGCGCCGGCGCTCTCCATCCGCGCCCGTCTCGCAGGAACGCGTCCAGTTGCGCAAGCACGGCCGACAGGAAGAGGATCATGAGCATTTCGCTGAGCATGTACGCCGCCCAGTAGCTCAGGGGATACGAGACGGCCGCGATCGCCACCGCGCTCCAGACCACCGCTCGGCGGCGCACGCGGGTCGCCAGCCAGCGTCCGAACACCCACAGCGTCGCCGCGAGCGCGGCCGCGTTGATCCACCGCACTGCGTCCGGCGGGTCCACGCCGACCCGGCCGGCCGCCGCCGCGAGCAGGGCCATCAACGGCGGCCAGGTCGTCAACGGCTTGCCGGCATAGTCGACGAGTCCGTGACCCGCCAGCAGGTTCAGCGCGGAGGACCACGTCGCGATGCTGTCCGCCGTCACTGCGACGCCGCGCGGGGCCGTGCGGAACAGCATGTGCAGTCCGGCAACGACGGCCGCCAGCGCCAGGAAGACCCACAAGGACGCCCCGGGCCCTGGCGCCGCCTCGGACGAACGGCCTCCTTTCATGCGCGCACCGGTGCCTTCTGCGGGCGGTCTAGCCCGTGCCTAGCTAGCGGTCCTTCGGCCCGGCCCAAGGCGCAGCGCAGCCGACGGCGCAGCTCCACGTCCGACATCGTGACCACCGTCCGCTCGCCGGTCCGCCTGGAGTTCCATCTCACGTCGGCAAGCTCCACCCGAGCACCCTCCGTGTCGCGCGGATCGTGCAGCGCCAAGTAGAACCGCCCCTTGTAGTCGCCGCCCTCGCTGCGGGCCACCGAAGCAACCCAGGGTTCGCCCTTTTCGTCCACGAACGTCTTCACGGACCGTTCCTCACGTGGGTTCGGGAGCCGTTGCCGAGAGCCGCGAACCGGTCATACCGCGGGCTCCAGCCGACGAATGTTGGCGCCGTGCTTGACCTCGGGAAATTCATAGTAGATGACGCCTTCCTTGCTGACTTCCGACTTGACGCGCAAGCCGTCGTCCATCGCGTCCAAGAGCTTCTCGGCGGCCGGCAGAGAGAGATCGAGTTCCGTGGCAACCTCGGTCACCGTCACCGTGCCGCTCCGATGTTGCGCGAGCAGGAGCACCTTGCGGCACAGCCGGTTGAAGACGGCCTGGCGCCGCCGTTGCAGCGCGCGCCAGCCCGACAGCAGCAAGCCGGAGCCCGCCAGTCCGAACACGGACCCGGGAAGCAGGATCTCGTAGTCCGTCGTCGCAATGGCCCCGACGATCAGAAAGGACCCCAGCACGGCAAGCGCGGCGCCCGCCACGCGTCGCACGGCGCCCCCCCGAGGCGGCCGGCCCTCCGGCTTCGCGGCCAGCGCCAGCCCGTCGCGGTCGGCCACCTCCTGCGCATGTTCCCACCCGACGCCGCACGCCGGACAGACGGGGTGCTTGCGCCGGGCCAGGTAGTACGCCAGCCCGCCGATGCCGTAGGTGCAAAGGCTCGCCGCCACGAGAATCGCCCGATGACTCCCCTTGCGAAAATACAGGACCGGCCGGCCCACGAACCCGCAACGCATGCACTGCCGCAGGTCGGACCGCCTGCTGGGCAACGGACGCCGGCCGACGACCGCGCCGCACGTCGGACAGCGCTCCTCGCCGACGCGAAGGCTCTCGCCGCACGTCGAACAACGAGGCTTCAAGCCGGGCTCCCTTCGCGGTGGAGGACTTGGGCGTTCGCAATGCGTCGCAGAGCAGAAACATAACGCGAGAAACAGATTAGATTGCAGGTCATGTCCCGCGCTTCCATCGCCGCAGCGGCCGCGACGCTGGCCCTGACCGCCTCCGCCGGCGCGTCTCGGGCGTCGGCGCAAGTCGTCCCTTCGCACTACCGGAGCATCGAGCACGGCCAGGAGGCGGGACCGGCCGGAGGAACGATGTCGTTCCGGCCCGGCTCGCTGGACCTGGGGCCGCAACTGGAATGGTTCGCGGGCGCGCGCTATGCGATCGAGGCCAGCGGCCCGCTCTTCTTCGAGGGACTGGCGGGCTACGCGCCCGGCACGCGGCAGGTCGTCGATCCGCGCCGGCAGGAAGGCGACCGGACGATCGGGGACGCCGAGGTGCGGATGCTGATGGCGAGCGCCCGGCTGGGGTTCAGCCTGACGGGCCGGCGGACTTGGCGGGGCCTCAGTCCGTTCCTGTTCGCGGCCGTCGGCGTCGCTTCGGACATTGCCGAGTCCGGGGAGCTCGACGAGACGCTGGACGAAGCCGACCGCTTCAGCTTCGGCACCGCGTTCACGGCGTCGTCCGGCACAGGACTGCGCGTGGCGCTGGGTTCGCGGCTCATGCTGCGCCTGGACGGCGAACTCCTGTTCTGGCGCATCAGCACGCCGGCCGGCTTCCACGAGGAGGGCAAGTTCGAGAACGACGTGGAAGACCGCGAGTGGGTCTACGGATACGGCTTGTCCGCGGGCATTTCGCTGCGGTTCTGAATCCGGCCTGCGCGACGAATGGCCCGCTTCGAGCGCGCCGCCGCCGACTGGCTGCCCTACGAGGAAGCCCTGCGCCGGATTCTGGCCGAGGCCGTGCCGACGCCGGCGGAGTCCGTGGCGGTGGACCAAGCCCTGGGCCGTCGCCTGGCCCGCGGCGCGGTCGCGCGAGCCACGTTGCCGGCGTGGGACAACAGCGCGATGGACGGCTTCGCGGTGCGGAGCGCGGACGTCGAGAAGGCGGCACGGGCGCAGGAGGCGGGCGCGGGGACGCGCCGGAGCTCGGCGGCGGGCGCGGAGGCGGCAGGCCCGGAGGCGGAGAGCGCGGGGATTCGCCTTCCGGTGGCGGGGCGCGCCTATCCAGGAGACCTGCCGTTGCAAGACGTGGCCCCCGGCAGCGCCGTGCGGATCATGACGGGGGCGCCGCTGCCGGCGGGATTCGATTCGATCGTGCGCGTGGAGCACACGGACGGCGAGGCGCAGGAGGGCGTGGTCGTGCTGCGCCGCACCGACGACCTGGGCAGGCACGTGAGGAAGGCCGGCCGGGACATGACGGCTGGCGCGGAGGCGGCCCCGGCGGGCGCGATCGTGCGCTCGGGCTCGCTGGCGGTGCTGCTGGCTTGCGGCGAAACGGAGGTCTCGGTGCGCCGGCGGCCCCGCGTGGGCGTGCTGTCGAGCGGCAGCGAGCTGGCCGGGCCGGACCGGTTCGACGAGGTGGCCGGCGGGCGAGCCGTGCCCGACACCAACCGCGGAATGATCGCCGCGGCCGTGGCCGAGGCGGGCGGCGCACCGGTCGATTTAGGCATCGCTCCCGACGACGCGGACGCCGTCCGGCGACGATTGCGGCGGCTGGACGAGACGGACGCGCTGGTGATCACGGGCGGCGCGTCCATGGGCGAGAAGGACCTCGTCAAGCGCGCGCTGGTTCCGGCGGGCCTTCAGCTGCGGTTCTGGCGAGCCCGGATCCGTCCGGGAAGCCCGGTGTCGTTCGGCCTGCTGCCCCGGGGCTCGCCCCCGCGCGACGTGCCCGTCTTCGGCCTCCCGGGCAACCCGGCCTCCGCGTTCGTGACCTTTCACGTCCTGGTCGCGCCCTTCCTGCGCGCGGTCCTGGGCGCGCCGGAGCCCGGCGGCACGTTCGCCATGGCCGTCGCGGGCAACGACCTGCCCGGTTCGGCGGGGACCACCCAGTTCCTGCGCGTGCAACTGGACCGGGGCCTCGGCGGAGACCTGCCGCGCTGCCGCCTGTGCGGCCCTCAAGGGAGCGGCCTCGTGTGCTCGCTTCGCGACGCGGACGCGCTGGCCGTCCTCCCGGAGGACGCCGGGAGGATCGAGCGCGGCGAACAAGTGCGGCTGATGCTGCTCGCGGGCGCGGACCAATGAGCGGCGCCCAGCAACAGGAGCGGCAGGCCAGGCCAGGCCGCGTGGGTTTGGGAGCTCTGGCGGCGCTGGCGTCCGTGCTCGCCGCCTCGTGCCAGACGGCCCAGTGGCCCGTGAGCGGCCCGATGACGTCGCCCTTCGGACTGCGCATGGAGGGGGCATGGCCCGACATGCACCGGGGCGTCGACATCGCGGCCCCCGTCGGCACGCCCGTGCGCCCCCTGCTGGGCGGGCGCGTGCGCTTCGCCGGACCCATGAGCGGATACGGCCAAGTCGTCTGGGTGGACCACCGCGACGATCTGCTCTCCGTCTACGCGCACCTGTCCGAAGTGTCCGTCGCGGCCGGACAGGACGTGGACAAGGACACCGTCGTCGGCCTCGTCGGCGCGACCGGCGTTGCGACCGGACCGCACCTGCACCTGGAAGTGTGGCGATGGGGCCGCGAGGTGGACCCGGTGGCGCTGATGGGCCGGCCGCCTGGAGGGTGACGAGCGCGACCGAGAGCGATTATCGTTGAATATCATGACCACGACTCCCGATAATCGACTCTTGCCGCGCCCGGAACTGCTCCGCCGGATCCGCGAGGGCCTTGCGGAGGCGCCCGTCGTGGCCCTGCTGGGCGCTCGCCAGACGGGCAAGACCACGCTGGCCCGGCAAGTCGCTGCCGCCTGGCCGGGACCGGCCACCGTCTTCGACCTGGAGACCGCCGCCGGGCGACAGGCGTTGGCGGCCACTCCAGAGCGGGTCCTCAGGAGTTCGGAAGGGCTCGTGGTCGTCGACGAAGTGCAACGGATGCCGCATCTCTTCGAAGCGTTGCGCCCGGTGTGCGACGATCCGGCACGCAGGGCGGTCTTTCTCCTGCTGGGCAGCGCGTCCTGGGACTTGATCCGCGGCGTGTCGGAAACGCTGGCCGGACGAATCCTGTTCGTGCGGGTCGGGGGGTTTTCGTTGGACGAGACCGGTCCGGAAGGCCTGGACCCGCTGTGGATGCGCGGAGGCTTCCCTCGGGCCTACTTGGCCTCGTCCGCCCCCGCCTGGGCCCGCTGGATGCGGTCGTTCGCCCGGACGTTCCTGGAGCGGGACGTTCCGGGCTTGGGCTCGCGCGTGCCACCGGAAGCCCTCGGCCGGTTCTGGCGAATGCTGGCCCACTGCCACGGCCAAGCCTGGAACGCGGCCGAACTGGGCCGGTCCATGGACGCCACAGCCAAGACCGTCAACCGCTACCGGGACCTCCTGGAGGGCAGCTTCATGATTCGCGTCCTGCCGCCATGGTTCGAGAACCTCGGCAAGCGCCTGGTCAAGTCGCCCAAGGTGTACCTCCGCGACAGCGGCGTCCTTCACCACCTGCTGGGGTTGGAGCGAAGGCGCGACCTGCACGCCCATCCCCGCTACAGCGCCAGCTGGGAGGGATTCGCCCTGGAGCAGGTCCTGGCCGCTCACGGCGAGCGCGAGGCCTACTTCTACGGCACGCACCGAGGCGCCGAGCTGGATCTGGCGCTCCTGCGAAGGGGCCGCCGCTGGGGCTTCGAGTTCAAGTGCACCGACGCGCCCCGAACCACCCGCTCCATGCACGTGGCCGCCGCCGACTTGAATCTCGCCCACCTCTGGGTGGTCTACCCGGGAGACCGCGAGTTTCCGATGGCGGAGGGCATGACGGCCTTGCCGCTGAAGAACGCGATGTCCTTCAAGATGGAAGCGCCGCAGGCATGAGCCTCGTCGAACGAACGGCGTCGTGGCGCCACGACTGCCTGGGGCGGATCTGCGGGCTCGCGAACGCGCAGGGCGGCGTGCTCGAGGTGGGCCGCGACGACAGCGGCGCCGTCGTGGAAGCGAAGGACGTCGACCGACTGGCAAAGGAGATTCGCCGCGAGGTCGAGTCGCAGATGGGCATCGTCGTGGACGTGCAGCTGAAGCGCAAGGACGACGCCCAGTACGTGCGGATCGTCGTCGGCGCCAGCTCCCGCCCGGTCAGCCTGCAGGGAGAATTCCACTACCGAAGCGCTTCCACGGCGGAGGTGCTCCGAGGCTCGGCGCTGGAACGATTCCTGGCGCGGAGGCGGCGGAGACTGCCGGAGCGCCCTGCCCAAGAAGCGGACTCCCCTGCCCAAGAAATCGTCAACGTTGCCCGAGAACGGCCTGAGACTACCCAAGAAACCGTCAATACTACCCAAGAAACACCCGAAACTACCCAAGAACCGACGTCCGCTACCCAAGAAACCACGCCGCAATCGCCGCCCGCCACGACCCGCGAACGCATCTTGGCCCTGCTGAAGGCCGATCCCCGAACGACGCGACGGCGCATGGCGGAGCAGATCGGGATCACGCCGGACGGCGTCAAGTACCACTTGGCCAAGTTGCGGAAGGCGGGGATCATCCGGCACGTGGGTCCGACGAAGGCCGGGCGCTGGGAGGTCCTGAAGTGACCCGCTACATGCCCCAGACGTGGATGGGCGTCGCTTCGGCGACGGGCGGGCGGTGGAAGATCTTCTCTTCCGACGTCCGGTTCGAGTCGCGGTCGACGATCACCAAGTGCCCTTCGGTCGCTTCGCAGCGGTCCATGTAGGCGGCGGTCTGCTCGAGCCCCAAGCGGACGACGGCTTCGAGACCGTCCCTTGCTCGGCGCAGCTTGCACTCCACGACGCGCTTGCTCGGGGCGCCGCCCTCGGGCCACGTGACCAGCAGGTCCGTCCGCCCGCGTCCCAGCCCGTACTCCCGTTCGATTCGGCCGCCGCTGTTGACGATGCGTTGCAGGAACGCCTGCAGAAGGAGCTGCGGCCACGCCTCCTGGTACTCGAAGCGCTTCGACCAGTGCTCCGAATGCTCGCGAAAGAACGCCTGGAACGCCTGCATCAGCCTCGACAAGTCCAAGCTTCCGCCTGCGCGCAGGTACCATGCGGGCTCCTCGGCCAGCGCCGTCTGCGCCGCCGCGGTGAGTTCGCGCGGGATCACTTCGGCGTAGATCGGGTTGGCGATGCGCAACGGCGGGTCCTGGGCAACCAGCCCCAGATCTCGGGCGTACTCCAAGTCCCGCGCCGTGAACTCCGGCTCGTTCTCCCCGCTCAGGACAGGCTCGACGACCCGGCGCACTCGGCCGTCTCCGAGCCTGTGGGCCAGCTGGTCCAAGTGGGTCGCCCGGCGAACGACGACCCGCTCTCGGGCGGCGTCCACGTCGTCCTCCGTGATCTCCCGGGAACGGTCGCGGGCGGCGTCTCCCTCGAAGCACGCCGCGGCGGCGAGGGCGTTGACCAGCCACGGTTGTCCCTGGGTCTGCTCCCACACCTTCTCCACGGCCGCCGGCGCGAAGCGCTGCCCGGTGTCCTCGGTGTGCTGGCCCAGCAACGAGCGCACCTGCCGTCGCGAGAAGTCTCCGAGGCGCAACGACTTCGCCACGATGTTGAAGGGGCTGACGGACGGGTCCAGGCGGTAGTCCCGGACGTCGCGGAGGCCGCAAAGGACGACGCTCTGCGGAAAGGCGGCCGGCCGCTTGTCGTAACCCGCCCGAAGCTGGGCCAGCACCGACAGCAACGGACCCTTGGCCAGGCCGTCGATCTCGTCGACGAGCAGCGCCAAGGGTTTTCGCGCGACGGCGGCCCAGCGGGACAGCACGGCGCCCAAGGCCCCGTCCGGCCCATGCTTCGCCAAGGAGGCGGGCCATTCGCGATCGACGAATTCGTCGCCGAGGTCGAGGGCCCGTTCCCCGATCTGCGCGAGGACGGCCCGCACGGCCTCCAGGTTGCCGGGCCACGCGCGGGCGCTCTCGAAGCTGGCGTAGACGCAATGGCAACCAGCGGCGTTCAGGAAGTCGCGGGCGGCCAGCAGGACGGTGGTCTTGCCCGACCGCCGGGGGGCGTGCAGGACGAAGTACTGCTTGCGCCGGACGAGGGTTTGAAACTCCTCCATGTCCAGCCGTTCCAGGGGCGGAACGATGTAGTGGTCCGCGGCGACCACCGGGCCCGCGATGTTGAAGAAGCGCATGATTGGAGCGAACGGTAGAGCCGGACGGGGGCGGCGGCAACCACCAACCCCCAGGCGATCGTTGGCTGGCAGGGCGGCCCCGGTCGCGACGCCCGCGCCCGAACCAGCTTGGCGGCGGCCAGCGCGGGGGCGCCCGCGCATCCGCAAGCCGCGCACGGATCGGGCTTAGCCCGGGGCCGGGCGAAAGAAGGCCGCAACCTTGGGCGGGCGCCCGCACGCGGACCGGAATCAGCCAGGAATCGGACTCGCCCGACCACGGACGCGGCGTCCGCGCCCGCGCGGACCGGCTCAGCCCCGCGGCAGCTTCCGAACCGCCTCCGTGATGGCCGGCACGACTTCGAAGAGGTCGCCGACGATGCCGTAGTCGGCCACGCCGAAGATGGGCGCGTCTGGATCGGCGTTCACTGCGACGACGAGCTTGGCGGTTCGCATCCCCGCCAAGTGCTGCACGGCCCCGGAGATGCCGACCGCGAAGTAGAGGTCCGGCGTCACCGTCTTGCCCGTCTGTCCCACCTGTTCGGCGTGAGGCCGCCAGCCCGCGTCCACGACGGCGCGCGACGCGCCCAGCGCGGCGGTCTCGCCCAAGGCGGCGCGCAGGTCTTCCAGGACGCCCCAGCGCTCCGGTCCCTTCATGCCGCGGCCGCCGGACACGACGATGGAAGCCTCGGAGACGTCCAGCGCCGCCCCTTCCGAAGGCTCGAAGCGGACCGCTCGCCAGCCCGCCTCCGCCGCGTCCGGACCCGGCGCCCGCGCTTCGACGGACGCCTCGCGCGGACACGCCGCCGGAGACAAGGCGTTGGGGCGCAACGAAACCGCCACGCGGCGGCCCCGGCAACGCACCCGGGCCAGCGCCTTCCCGGCGTACACGGGGCGCGTCGCGAGCACGTCGCCGCCGTCGGCTTCCAACGCGACCACGTCGGACAGCAACGGGCACGCCAGCTTGGCCGCCACGCGCGGCGCCAAGTCTCGCCCCGTGGGCGTCGCCGAAAACAGCACGGCCCGATGGCCGCCGTCTCGCGCCGTCGCGGCCACCACGGCCGCATGCGCGCCGGGACCGGCCGACCCGAAGCCCTCCGCCTCCAACCCGACGATCCGGTCGGCGCCCCACTCCGCCAAGCCCGCCGCCGCCTTCGCCACGCCGGGCTCGCCCAGCGCCATGGCATCCACCGCAACGCCGCCCCAAGCGTCCGCCAGCTGGCGCGCCGCCGAGACCGCTTCGACGGACGCGGTGCGCACGGCGCCGTCCGCGCCCGCTTCGACCACGGCCAGCACGCCGCCGGCCATGGCGCCGGCGTCCGGCCCATTTGCGTTTCCTTGGTCCGCGCTCATCGGATCAATTCCACTCTCCCTGTGAGCCCTCTTGCATGTCCCCCTTGCCACGCGCTTCCGAAGCTCCAGGCATCCGAATGCTGTATCGGAACAGTACGGGAACGCCCAGTTCTCCTTCTGCAACGGCGTACACTACGTCGCCGCGGCTGGCCGCCACGCGATGCGGCCTCGGAAGCCGCACCGTTCCTCTGACGTTGCCAAGCACGTCCAACACCGCGTATTCCGACGACGTCAAGTCCACGTCTCGCCGCAACCAGATGACGTCGTCCTGGCCGACCTGCAAGTCCGAAAATGCCGGCAGATCGTCTTCGATCACTCCCCTTCTTGCAAGCTCGTCGTGAAACGTGTCCGCCGAAGGCCGGCGCTCCGGGTCTTCTGAAAACACCACGGCCTCTTCTACAAGCGACGTCGCCATCTCCTGTGTTGCCGGGAGGGGCCGATATGGGTATTCCCGAGTCCATGTCGTGTCGCCCATCGAGTCAATCGTCCATACTCGAATCGCGTTCGTTGCTCGTCTTCCAGGGCCGCGCTGGCGCACGCTCGCCTCCACAATATTGCCCTTGCTCGTCACGACGGTCCGCTTGTTCTCGTCAAAAGGCGACCAGATCGCGTGTGTCGCCTGTCGTCGTTCAATCGTCAACACAGTGGTCGTTGTTTCTTCCCATGCAAGCGTGTCGACGATGCGTCCGTCCGCGTCGACCTTCAAGAAAGGCACGCGGGCCTCCGCATGGTTGATCCCGCGTGTCGGCCTGTCCGGCACGGCCAGCATGTTCGGCCTCACGATGCCGGTTCCGTCCGGCAACACGACACGCGGCGAATTGGAATGAAACGACAGCCGTCCATGACGAAACGGCGCCAAGTCGACGGACCATTGCTTGGATTCCAGGAGAGTTCCGTCCTGTTCAAAGACGCTGGTACGCAACAGTTGATTGTCGTTTACGACAACTCGTCCATCTTGCCATGTCATGGCGTCCATGCTCATGAACTCTCCAGGCCCTTCGCCCCTGCGGCCGATGGTCGCCAGCATCTCGCCGTCATGACCGACAACAAGAATTTCCGGAATCCTCGGTTGCGAAACGAACACCCGCCCGTCGTCGCCGATCGCCAAGTCGCCAACGGTCTGCAATGTCCACGAAACGTCTTGTTCGTTGCCGACTTGCAGCTCCAAATTCGAATGAATCCAGGGTCCGGAAAAGAGAGAATCACTCAGGATTGGACCGGCTCGCGCTTCCCGCTGATCGCTGCGCAACGCAGTGGAAGCCATGCATTGTCGGGGCGCGAAGAGCGTCGGGGCCAGCGCCGACGTCGCTGCGATCAAGCCGCAAACGGCCTGTCCTGCGGCGTTCTCAAGACGAGCGATCGGCATCTCGCGCGTGTCCCAGGCCTAGATCGCCTTGTCTTCGTGGCGAAGCAGCCGCACCAGCTCTTCGGCCGCTCCCGGTCCTTCCCCGAGAATCCGGCCCGGCGGACGGTCCGGCGGATGCGCGAGCGACTCGATCTCGAATCCCGCCTCGGGCGCCTCGGCCGCCTTCTGCTCCAGGGGCTTGCGCTTGGCGGCCATGATGCCGCGCAGAGAGGCGTACCGGGGCTCGTACTTGCCCTTCGTGATCGTGGCGACCGCCGGCAGGGTCAGCTCGACCACCCAATGGCCGCCTTCGACCACTCTTCGGCAGGTCGCGACGCCGTCCGCGACGTCGATCGACGCGACGGCGGTCGCGCACGGACGGCCGAGGAGCTCGGCCGCCATCGGACCGACCTGCTGCTGGTCGCTGTCGACCGCCTTCACGCCGAACAGGACGAGGTCCGCGTCCCAATGCCGCAGTTCCGCCGCCAAGACCTGCGCGGTGGCCCAGCCGTCCATGCTGGGCTCGCCCTGCAGCAGCACGGCCTTGTGCGCGCCCAGCGCCAGCCCCGACCGCAGGACTTCCTGCGCCTCGGGCGGCCCGTAGGCCAGCAACGCGACCTCGCCGTCCTGCCCCGCCGCCTCCGCGAGCTGCAGCGCGGCCTCCAAGGCGAACTCGTCGTAGGGGCTCATGACGTGCTTGACGCCCTCGGTCTCGACGGCGTCGCCCGCCGCGGCGATGCGAATTTGCGAGCCCGTGTCCGGCACGCGCTTGACGCAGACGGCAATCTTCACTCGGCGTCCTCTCGGGCCGGCGCGGTTCCGGCCACCGGGCAAGCGAGTCCGGCGGCCCCTTTCGGCATCACAGGAGCGCTCCGGTCACGGCGAAGCACGCGGCCGCCGCCGCACCGCCCGCCAGGGCGTACGGCAACTGGGTTCGGACGTGATCGACGTGGTCGGTCGCGGAAGCCATGGAAGATACGATCGTCGTGTCGCTGACGGGCGAGCAGTGGTCGCCGAAGATGCCCCCGGACAGCGCCGCGGCCAGGAACGGCGCCTGGGGGAGGTCCAGCAAGGCGGCGGCCGGCACAGCGATTGG
Source organism: Longimicrobiales bacterium (assembly GCA_965242735.1). Taxonomy (GTDB): domain Bacteria; phylum Gemmatimonadota; class Gemmatimonadetes; order Longimicrobiales; family Gaopeijiaceae. The sequence goes on from OZ251497.1 coordinate 1,992,099, forward strand.
AATCATGATGGCGAACGTCCCCCAGCTCGATCCGATCGAGAACGCCACGGCCGACGAGACGACGAACACCAACGGCAGCAACGCCGCCGGGGGCAGCGCGCCCTGCGCCACGCCCGCCACGTAGGCGCCCGTGCCCAGCTCGCCCGCGACTTCCTTGAGCGCGAGCGCCAGCAGCAGGATGAGCGCCAGCGGGACCAGGCCGCCCGCTCCCTTGAGGGCGGTCCGCACCAGGCTGTCCACCGTGGCGGCGCGTTGGGCGAGCAGCAGCAGCCACGCCGAGCCGAGCGCGCCCAGCGACGCCCAGAGCACGGACGTGGACCCGTCGCCCGACCGAAGATCGCCGTCGCCGGTGATCCAGAGACCAGCGGGCATCAAGACCACGAGCGCCGCGATGGGCACGATCATGTTGGCGGCCCTGGGCTGGACGGCGGGGTCGGCGGGGCCGCCGAGCACGTCTTCGTCCATCATCGGCGTGGCGCCCGGGCGGATCACCACGCCCTTCGCGGCCCGGGCTTCGGCGCGCTTCATCGGTCCCCAATCCCACCGCCGCAAGGCCACGGCCAGAGCGAGGGCCACGGCGGCGAAGGCGTAGAAGTTGAAGAGGATGGACTCGAGCAGGAGCATCCAGGCGTCCGAGTCGCCGATCCCCTCGCCGGCCAGCAAGCGCAGGTTGTAGGCACCCCAGGCGTTGAGCGGGACGAGGATGCAGATCGGCGCGCTGGTGGAGTCGACGAGGTAGGCCAGCTTCTCGCGCGAGACCCGGTAGCGGTCGAACAGAGGCCGGGAGACGGAGCCCGCGACCAGCACCGTGATGTTGGACTCGATGAAGATGACGACGCCCGTGACCCACGCCAGCAGCTGCGCCCGGCGCCCGTTCGTGACCCAGCGGTTGCGTTCCAGCCACGCGACGAAGCCGGCCACGCCGCCGGACGAGCTCAGGGTGGCGATCAGCGCGCCCATGACGAGGGTGAACAGGATCACCTTGGCGTCGCCCGGGGACGCGAGCACGCGCACGACCGAGTCCACCGTCTCGGCGAGGCCGGACGCGAAGTTCCAGCCGTGCAGGATGGACCAGCCCAGCCAGATGCCCCCGGCCAGCGACAGATAGACCTGGCGGGTGGCGATGGCCAGCCCGATGGCCAGCAAGGGAGGCAGGACGGATATCCAGCCGGCGTTGCTCATTCAGACAAGCTAACGAACGGCGGGCTCGGGCGAACGGGCGGCGGCGGCCGGGCGCAACAGGACCGCTTCCACGTCGAATTCCGTGGCCGCCGGGCCGGTCTCCGTCTGCTCGATGCGCAGGCGCCGCAGGACAAGGCGGGCGTCGAACGCTGGTCCGGAGACGTCGAGGGCCAGGGCCTGGGCCGTCACCTCGACGGTGGCCGTGGCGGCGTCGCTCGCGGGGAGAGGAGAGGCCGCGGCCAAGTCGAAGAGGCCGCTCAATTCGGCCCGCGACTCCACGCCTCCGGCCGTCATGACGATCGCCCGACCGTCCTCCGAGAGGTCGAACCGCACCGTGTCCGCCGCTTCCGGCGCGCCGGGCCGGGGCACGAGCGCGCCGCCGTCCTCCAAGCGCGCGGCCAAGAGCGCGTAGCCGTCCGCCGGCACCGCCGCCGAGGGCCGCGCCGCCCGCAATTCGACGGGCCCGTCGCTGGGGCCGGGCTGCACGCCCAAGCGCGCCATCACGCGGGCGATCCGGGCCGCCGCCGTGCTGTCGGAGGCGGCGGGCAGGACGCCGGCCGCGATCCGCGCGCCGCCCGACCACGCGTCGATGACGTCCGTGCCGTGATAGTCCACCAGGTAGGCGACCGCTTCCTCCACCTGTCGCCATTCTTCGAAGGGGATCTGGAGCGTCGAGGTCGCCAGAGCCGACTCGTCCAGGACGCCGTGCTCGGCGAGAATCCGCTCGATTCGCCCGACTTGGCTGCGTTCGGCGACCGCGTAGGGCGACCACGGCCCGACGAAGGTCGCCGCGCCGAGAATCGCCAGGACGAGCGGAATCGACTTCACGTCGCGGGTGCGCGTCGCCACGCGGTGCACGGCCGTCCCGGCGAGCCACGCCGCCAGCAGACCCAGCACGTAGCGGTTCTCGGTCATCCCGTACTGCTGGACCCGCAGCCAGAGCGCCATCCCGACCATGCCCGCCGAAGGCAGAATCGCGATCCAGAACGCCAGCGCGTAGTGGTCGATCCAGCTGCGCTCCGCCCGCATTCGCTCGGGATGCACCATGAGGAGCGAGAAGATGCCCACGACCGCCAAGCCGGACACCAAGTAGCTGATCCATCCGCTGGGCCACGTGCCCGTCACGAGGATCTTGCCCATGTACGCGAGCAAAATCGCGACGTACAGCGCCACGAGCGGCAACAGCACGTGCTGCGAAAACACCCGCAAGCCGACCGGATAGTCGCGGGCGGCGTCCAGCCGGCCGAAGTCCGACGGCACGCCTGCCAGAAAGATCAAGGGATGGAGTCCGAAGGCGACGACGAAGAACAACCGGCCGTAGGCCACGTCCGGCACGCCGATGCCCAGCAGGTTGTCCACGGCGGCCAGCGCCAGCGCCAGCCCCGCGAACAGCGCGCCGGAGAAGACGGTCGCCGTCACGCAGCGGAAGAACAGCGACCGGTTGTACTGCCAGAAGCCCCAGGGCTCGCGGACGCCCAGGTACGGCACGATCGCGACGGCCATGTGCAGCGTGGCCGACAGGTGCGCGTATCGCTGCGCCCAGCCGTTCTCCTCCAGGCGCCCGAAGTAGAAGAACAGCGTCGCCAGCAGGGCGAAGCCGGCGGCATCGGCCAACAGGCGGGTCCGGCCCGTCCAGCCACGGCGCTCGCCGACCAGGACCAACGCCGCGAAGAGAGGCAGTCCAAGGCTGGCGGCGGACAGGAGCTGAATCCACTTCACGTCGCCGCCGTCGACGCCCATGACGCCGCCCGCGGCCGCGGCCACCGCGCAGGCGACGACCTCGGGGAACCTCGCCGCGGCCTGCTTCCCTCCCGCGATCGCTCGTCCTACGGTTGCCAGCTTCATGTCGCTACTCCCTTGGCGCCCGCACGCACGGGTGCCCCTTGACGAAAAATCGAAGCGGCCAGTCGGCCGCCCTGGACACGCCGATCCGGCCGGACACGCCGACCTGGGCGTCGTCGAACCGCGTGCCCGAGAACAGTTGCACGGGCGGGGCGGCCAGCGAGCGGCCGTCGTGCCGCAAGGTGATGCCCAGCGCTTGGCACAGCCGCCCCGGCCCGTTGCACAGATCGGTCTCGCGCTTGCGCCGCGCGAGCATGACGGCACGGCCCTCGACCGGCGAGAGCGCGCGGACCAGCGCCGCCGCCGGGAAGCCCTGAAGGCCGGTCACGACGTTGGCGCAGTGATGCACGCCGTGCGAGAGATAGACGTAGAGCGTGCCCGCGCGGCCGAACATGGCGGCGTTGCGGGCCGTTCGGCCGGTCGAGGCGCGGGCGTGGCTGGCCGGATCGTGCGGCCCCACGTACGCCTCCGTCTCCACGATCATGCCGCCCGCCGTCCGTCCGTCCACCGACGACCACAGGATGGCGCCCAGCAACCGGCGGGCCACTTCCGCGCATTCGCCCTCGAAGAAGCGGGCGGGCAGGCCCCTGCCCCGGCCGCCCGGCGTCCGCGCCGCCGCCTCGCCTGTCGCCGCCTCGCTCGCCCATCCGTCCGCCTCTCCCACGAATCAACTTTGTTTCGCAAAGTTTAACGACGGTCGGCAGCGCCGGCAAGTTCCGGCGAGACGCAAACCAGCGGACGGGCCGAAGTCCGCGGGCGGACGCGCCGTGGCGTCTGGCGACACCAACTTCAACGCCGACGGCGTCTTCAAAGATGGGGCGGAGTTCGTCGGCGAGCCGGCGGACGAGGGCGACACCGACTTCGGCGCCGACGGCGTCTTCAAAGGCGGTCGGCGAAGCGGCCGGCGGCCAAGCCGTCAGTCGTCGTTCGCGCCGCGGTCGCGGGTGCGCCGCGTGGCCTGCCTCAGAAAGCCCACGATGCCGGAAGACTTCTTGCTCTTGGACGCGCCGCCGTCCGAAGCCGGGTCCGCCGGGGCGGAACGGGCGCCGGCCGCGACGTTCGCGGCGCCGTCGTCGTCGCCGGAACGGGGCACGCGCGCCGTCTCCGGCGAGGCGTCCCGGGCCGCCGGGCCCGAGCGGTCCGCGCCGGGCCGGGCCGCGTCCGGCTCCGCTCGCCTCGGCTCGCGGGAACGGCGGGGGCCTCGGGAGGCCGGCGGCCGCGCGGGACCACGGCCGCGGGCGGCCGCTGCGTGGCCCGAGCCGCCCGCGCCCCCGGGCGCCGAACGAGGAGATTGCGGCAATCCCGCGCTGCCTGGCTTGGGGCGGCCGGCGGCCTTGGCCTGGGCCGCGGCCCGGCGAGCGTAGTCGTCCCCCCACGCCTGAAGCACTTGGTCCGCGCGCGTTCGCGGCAGCGCGGCTCGCACCTTGCCCGGGTCGTCCTGCAACACGGAGAAGAGATCGGCGCCGAACCGTTCCACCAGCGCTTCGGCGGTCTTCGCGCCCACGCCGCGGTACCGGTTCGCCAGATAGCTCTCCATGGCCTCCTTGGTGTGCGGGAGGCCGAGCGCGCGGACGTCCAGCCGGGCGAGACGGACGTCGTAGCCGCCGCCGTCGACCGGAAGCAGTTCGACGTGGCCGCGGTCGGCGGCGAAGTGAAGGAACTTGCTGAACTTGGCGAAACCGAGAGCGCCCTCGTCGAAGCTGCCGTCCAGCGCCAGCAGCCTGCGCTTGATCGTGGAGTCCCGCACGCTCGCCCGGCCGTCTTCGGCGGCCGCCTTCAACGCGCGAGACAGCAGGTCCAGCGCCGGCGACAGGTTCGGCGTCGCGGACGCCGCTTCGTCGCCGTTGGCTCCTGCTTGCGCAGGGTCGCGCCGGGGGGCCGGTCGCTTCGGCGAGCGGCGCGGCTTGGCGGACGACGACGATGGAGCGTCCTGGGGCGTCTCTGCCCCGCCCTCCTCGCCGCCCGGCGCCGCCACGGCGTACTGTCCGTTCTGGCCGCGCTGGAGCTCCAGCAGGCCCTTGCGGGAGGCTTCGACCAAGAAGCGCGAGAACTTCTTGAAGCCCAGGTTGCGCTCGTCGAAGCCCGGAGAAATCTCGATCAAGACCTGCTTCAGCCGGTCGGAGCGCATCACGTCTCCCCGCTCCGTCATGCGCTGAAGCGCCTCGCGCACCGCCTGCCACGGGTCGGCGCCGGCCGGCTTGCCGTCGGAGCTCCTGCTGAGCCCCGCGAGCGACGTGTACGAGTAGTATTCGTCGCAGTTCTGCACCAGAATGTCCGAACTGGACTCCTGAATGCCGATCCCGATCACGTACTTGCCGTATTCCTTGAGCTTCAGCACGAGGCTCGAGAAGTCCGAGTCTCCCGTGAGCAGAATGAACGTGCCGATGTCGGGCCGAATGAACACCAGCTCGATGCCGTCGATGGCCATCCGAATGTCGGTGGCGTTCTTCTTCGAGCTCCCGTAGGCCGGGGCGAAGATCAGGTCGATCGAGGCTTCGGACAGAGGGACGATGTACTGCGGATACCGGCGCCAGTCGGCGTAGGCTCGCTGCACCGTGACCTTGCCCTTGATGATGTCCGAGCCGAGCAGCGTCCGCAGTTCGTTCGCCAAGTCGCTGCGCATGCCCATCGTGACGTTGTCGAAGTCGACGAGCAGCGCGGCGTTGGGGGCGTCCGGAGCCGGCTTTCGAATGTCGGCCTGGGGCACCCGGGAATGAGGGTTTGCCATCAGTTGTCTTCGTTCTGTCGTTGCGCGTCGGGTCCATCCAAGGCCGCCAAGCGCGCCAGCTCGACGCGCGAGACCTTGCCGGTGGTCGTCAAGGGAAGGTCCGCCATGAAGGTAACCGAGTCGGGAAGCTTGTAGGCCGCCAGCGTCGCGGCGCCCCATTCGCGGAGTTCCTGCGGGGTGACGACGCCGCCTTCGACCAAGACGACGCAGGCGCAAATGGCGTCGCCCAGCACGTCGTCGGGCACGCCCACCACGGCGGCGCGGTCCACGGCTGGATGCCCGACGAGCCGGTCCTCGACTTCGCTCGGGTGCACGTTGTAGCCGCCGCGGATGATCACGTCGTCGCGCCGGCCCACCAGATGGATGTAGCCGCCCGCGTCGATCATGCCGATGTCGCCGGTGCGCACGTGGCCGGCGGCGTCGAGGACCTGGGCCGTCTCGTTGGGCTGGCGGTGGTAGCCGCGCATCACCCCGGGGCCCCGCACCCAGATCTCGCCCACGCTCTCGACGGGCAGGGTCTCGCCGTCGTCGCCGGCGACGCGCACCCGAGTGTCCGCGACCGGACGCCCCAGCGTCGACGCCCGCTTGTCGGCCGGGTCCTCGGGGCGCGTGACGGCCAGCGTGGAAGCCGCCTCGGTCAGTGAGTAGGCCACGAGCAGGGGCGCGCCGAAGCCCTGTTCGACGCGTTGGGCCAGGCCCTGCCGGACGGGCGCGCCGGAGGCCACGCACACGCGCACGGAACCGGGGAACCCGCCCCGGCGTTCCGCTTCGTCGAGCTCCATGGCGAACAGCGTGGGCACGCCGTAGTGGACGGTGGCCCGGTGGCGCTCCACGAGGCGCAGAGTCTCGGCGGCGTCGAATCCGTCCTGGAGCGCCAAGCTCGCGCCTTGCATCATCGTGCCGACGAGGCCGGGCCCCAAGCCGAAGACGTGAAACAGCGCGGTGACCCCGGCCACGACGTCGCTCGGGCCGACCCCCGCGGCCGCGGCGGTCTCGCGCGCGGCGTGAAGCACGTTGGCGTGGCTGAGCTCGACGCCCTTCGGCTTGGCGGAGACGCCGGACGTGTAGAGGATCGCAAAGAGCGCGGTCGGCGGATCCGGCGGAGGCGAGAAGTCCCGTCCCTCTCCCGCCGACACCAAGTCCTCCCACTGGAAGATTCGGTCGTCGTGCCAGAGGTCTTCCTTGCCGACGGTGACGACGTGCTCGAGCTCCGGGAGAGCGACCAGCAGGTCTTCGAAGACTTGCAGGTAGTCGGTGCCGTCGGCGTCTTCGGCCGAGATCGCGCACTTGGCGCCGCAGTGCCGGAGCCGGTAGCGCAGGTCGGCCGTCGAGAGGCGCGGATCCAAGGGAACGATCGGCGCGTGCAGCTTGGCCGCGGCGAACGTGGCGATTGCGAATTCCGGCCACGCGGGCAACACCAGGGCGACGCGGTCGCCCGCCCCGACGCCCAGGTTGGCCAGCGACGCCGCCAGCGCCCCGGCCTGGCGTTCGACTTCGGCGTAGGAGAGCAGGGCGTCGCCGGACAGCAGAAACGGCGCTGACGGACGCGCCTCGGCCTGGCGGGCCAGGAGCGACGAAATCGAGATGTCCTGCGAGCGCTCGGATGGCGCCATGAGTCCTCCGGCCGGCGTGCCGCCCGCGACGGGCTCTTGAATCTGAGGAATTGGCGCGCCCGAGTCAATCCGCCGGAGCTCGGGGAATCGTTCGCGCGACCGGCGGGCGGCAGTCGTCGCAGACGCCGGCCAGCTTGCAAGGGATCGCCCGCGCGCGGCGGTCGGGCGTCCACGACCATCCTTCGGCGGCCGGCCGATCCGCGCCCCGGCCGCGAGCGCCGCGCGATCCCCGGTCACGTGGGCCACTCCGCCATGGCGCGCTCCAGGTCGGCGGCGGGCACGGGGACCGCGACGCGGCCGTTCGTCTCGTGGACCCGTCCCAAGGTCTCCAGGAGGACGACGTGCACGACGCCGCCGCGGGTCTTCTTGTCGCGCGACATCAGGCCGGCCAGCTCGCCGGGGTCGGCGGACGGCGGACGGCGCGAAGGCAGTCCGAAGGCGCGCACCATCGCGGCGATCTCCTTCGAAACGCCCGCTTCCGTGATGCCGGCGGCCTCGCCGATGCGGGCCTCGGCCACCATGCCCGCGGCGACGGCCTGTCCGTGCGGCAACGTGAAGCCGGACGCCGCCTCTATCGCATGCCCGACGGTGTGGCCGAAGTTCAGGACCTGCCTCCGCCCCGCTTCGAATTCGTCGGCCGACACCACGTCCGCCTTGATTTCCACCGACCTGGCCACCGCCCCTTTGACCGCGTCCTCGTGCCCGTCCAGAAGCGCCGTCGCGTTGGCGGCCAGCCAGGACGCGTGTCCGGCGTCCGCGACGGCGCCGTGCTTGACGGCTTCGGCGAAGCCCTCGGCCCGGCGCTCCCGGTCCAACGTGGCGAGGAATCGAGGGTCCGCCAGCACGGCGCAGGGCGGGTGAAAGGCGCCGACCAAGTTCTTGCCGAGCGGATGGTCGACGCCGGTCTTGCCGCCGACGGAGGCGTCGATCATCGCGAGCGTGGTGGTCGGGACCTGCAGGACCGGCACGCCGCGCAAGTAGGTCGCCGCCACGAACCCCGCCGTGTCGCCGGTCACGCCGCCTCCGAGCGCCACCACGCAGGAATCGCGCCCCAAGCCGGCTTCCAGCAGTGCGTCCGTCAAGCGGCGCCACGTCGCCCGCGTCTTGTTCGCCTCGCCCGCCGGAAACGACGCCGTCACCGCCTCGACGCCCGCGTCGGCCAGCAACCGTCGCATCCGGTCCCCCCAGAGCGCGGCCACGTCGCTGTCCGCGATCAGCGCGCACCGCCCCGACGGCGCCGCCGTCCCGGCGATCGGGCCGGCAAGCTCCATGGCTCCCGCGCCCACGTGCACGTCGTACGAGCCCGAAGCGGCGCCCACCGCGATTCGGCGGGGCCGCCCCGGTTCGCCGCCGACCTCTCGCTCCGCCCCTGCCGCCGGGCGCGCCCCGCGGGGCGGATCGAGCCGACGGCCAGTTCGCCGCAGGCCGCCGGTCCGGCCGGCGCTCACCGCTCCTCTTCCCTCGCGAGCCGAACCTCGGCCTCGGGCGGCGCGCCCGCCACGAATTCCACGGCGGCCAGCCCCTCCACGTCGAGTCGGCGCGCGGCCAAGCCCGTGGGCTTCCGGGGGGCGAGCGCGACCCAGTCCAAGAACGCTTCCCGGCTGGCCCAGTCGTCCCAGGCCACGACCCAGCGAAGCGACCATGCGCCCGGCGATCCGAACAGCGCGTACGCGTCTCCCGCCCAGCCGTCCGGCGCGGCGCGGGGGCCGCCCCACGTTTCGGCCAGCGCCCCAATCTCCATGTGGCCCAGGCCGTCCTCGCGAACCGGCGGCGCGGAGGAGGACTCGGCGGACGCTGCGCGGGCCGTGGAGCCGCCCTCGACCGCCGACCGAGGCGCGCGAACGGGCGGAGAGGCGCCGCCGGCAGCGGCGCCGGTCCGCGCAGACGAGACGCCGGGCGGCCGAAACGTCAGCCGCACGGGCCGGTCCGGGGGCTCGCTCCACAGCTTGCCGGGGCGGGCCACCTGCTCCGTGGATCGAGGCAAGAGCGTGGTCAGCACGGCCGTCCGGTCCTTGGCGCGCGCCCATGCGGCGCGCGCGAAGAGCATGCCCTCGACGTAGGGAAACAGCAGGCTCTCCCGGACGACCGCTGGCGCCGCCGCCAACAAGGGATGGCGGGCGTCCGCGTCCGCGAGGATCGCCGCCCTCAACGCTTCGGCCGAAGTCGTCGCGTCCAGCCGGGCGCCGCTCCATCGCATCGTGGCGAGCATTGCGTGGCCTTCCAAGGCGGCGTGGGCGGCCGCGCGGGCGTCGTTGCCGCGGCCAGGCGCGATCAGAGAGTCCAGGTCCACGTGCTGATCCTGCAGCGCATGCACCATTTCGTGGACGAGCAGCGGCTCCAGGAGCTCCTCGGGCTGGTCGGCGAGCACGAACAGAGCCGCCGAGTCGGGCTCGTAGAATCCCGCCACCTGCTCCAGATGCAGCGACAGGAGCAGGTCCGGCAGATCGGTGCGCGGATCCATCAAGCCCAGGAGCGCGTAAGGCGCCAAGGCCTGCTGGGGGAACGGCGTCTCCTCCGCGATCTTCTCCACGAGGAACGTCTCGAGCTGCCGGCGCGACTTGGCCTCCACCCGCAACGGCCCCCGCGCCCGCAGACCCGACGCGCGCTCCACGCCGGGCAGGAGGTCGGCCGCCAGCGCCGCCAGCCGGGGATCGCCCGTCGCCCCCGAGTCCGGGGCCGGGCCGCACCCCGCGCAGACTTGGCCAAGCGAAGCCAGCGCGACGGCGCGGGCGTTCCAGGCCCAGCGGTTCGTCGGCGGCGCCTTGCCGCTTCTTCGACGCCGGGACGCCGTTTCGGCTGACCGAGCGGTCCAGGCCCAGCGGTCCACCGCCGCCGACCGCTTCCGTGCCCGCCGGGCGTTTAGATTTGCCTCGCGCGTCGCTTCATCTCCCATGACCGAAATCGCAGGCGCGAACGTGTCCCCACGCCCCAAGAAGAGCCGACGACGAAGGACCTCGCGAGTCCTGGGCTGGACCGCTCGCGTCCCCAGGTCCGTCCGCCTGGCGCTGCTCTTCCTGGGCGCGGGTCTTGCCGGCGCCGCCGCCGGAGCGTGGCGCAACTTGTGCAACGACTGCCCGTCGATTGCGCAAATCTACAGCTACGAGCCCAGCCTGACGAGCAAGGTCTACGCGCGGGACGGCCGACTGGTCGACGAGATCGGCGTCGAGCGCAGGACGCCGGTCGCGCTGGCGGACCTGCCGCCGCACGTGCCGCAGGCGTTCATCGCCGTCGAGGACCGCCGCTTCTACAGCCACCGCGGACTCGACTGGCGCGGCATCGCCCGCGCAGCGTTGGAAGTCGCCCGGACCCGGTCGCTGTCGGGCGGCGGCGGCAGCACGATCACCCAGCAGCTTGCCCGCAACATGTGGACGGAGCGTCTGGGCTTCGAGAAGCGGATCGTGCGCAAGCTCAAGGAGTGGCAGGTCGCCGTCGCCTTGGAGAGCGCCTACGCCAAGGACGAGATCATCGAGGCGTACATGAACCAGATCGGCTTGGCGCACGGCTGGTACGGCATTCAGACGGCTTCGAGGAACTACTTCGGCAAGAACGCCACGGACATGAATCCGGCCGAAGCCGCGCTTCTGGCGGCGATCGCCAACCGGCCGGAACGCTACACGCCGCTGCGCCATCCCGAGGCCGCCCGCGGACGGCGGGATCTCGTGCTGGGCCTGATGGGCCGGGAGGGCTTCCTGACCGACGCCGAATTGGCGCGCTGGAAGGCCGAGCCCGTGCCCACCGAACGCGCGCAGACGGTGGCGACGCCGGCGCCCTACTTCGTGGAATGGGTGCGCCGCATCGTGGACGACCGGTTCGGCAACCGTCTGCTCAACACGGCGGGCCTGCGCGTTCACACCACGCTGGACCTGGAAATGCAGATGGCGGCGGAGGCGGCCATGGAGGGCGGATGGAGCCGCATCGAGGGCTGGGCCGGCTATCCGCATCCCAAGTACGCCGAGTTCGCCGACACCGCGAGCGGCGACATCGAAGCGCTGCCGTACGTGCAGGGGAGCTTCGTCGCCGCCGATCCCGCGACCGGCCACGTGCGGGCAATGGTCGGCGGCCGGAACTTCGCCCACTCCGAGTTCAACCGGGCCACGCAGGCGCGGCGCCAGGCCGGATCGTCGTTCAAGCCGTTCGTGTACGCGGCGGCCATTCAAAGCGGCCTTCCCGCGTCGGAGCTGGTTCTGGACGGCCCCGTCGTGCTGGACGAACCGGACGGCACGGTGTGGCGGCCGAGCAACTACAACCCCGAGTTCGCCGGGTGGATCACCATGCGCGAGGCGCTGGTTCGCTCCATCAACATGGTGGCGATCAAGGTGGGCATGCAGGTCGGACTGGAGTCCGTGGCCGAGACGGCCCGCCGCATGGGCATCCGCACCGAGGTCGAACCGTTTCCTTCCACCACCATCGGCGCGGCGGAAGTCGTTCCCATCCAAATGCTGGAAGCCTACGCGACGCTGGCCACGCTGGGCGAGCGGGTGCGCCCCTTTCCGATTCTGCGGGTCGAGAGCGCGGACGGCGAGACGCTCTGGGAGCCGCGGCCCGAGAAGGAACGCGTCCTCGATCCGGCGGTGGCCCGGCTCGTGGTGTCGCTTCTGGAAGACGTCGCCGACCAGCGGCGCGGCACCGGCTACACCGGCGTGCGCTTGATCGCCGACCTGCCTCGCGAGGTCCCGGTTGCCGGCAAGACGGGAACGACCAACGAAGGCAGCGACATCTGGTTCGTCGGCTTCACGCCCAACTTGGTCGCGGCGGCGTGGTTCGGCGTGGAGCAGCCGGTGCCCATCGTCGAAGGAGCCACCGGCGGCCGGTTCGCCTCTCCCGTCTGGGGTCGCTTCGCGCGCCGCGTCTACTACGGCTCTCCGGCGGAAGCTGGCGACCCAGCGGGGCTCGCCACGGACGGCTCGGCGACGGAGACGGCGCTGGAGGACCCGGCCGCGTTGCTGCCCATTCCGGAGCGATGGCCTTGGCCCGCAGGGGTGATCAGCCGCCGAATCGACAGAAAGACGGGCTTGCTGGCCTCCCGCTGGTGCCCGGACGCCGACGCCTACACCGAGCGTTATCTTCCCGGAACCGAGCCCACGGAGGTCTGCGACCGGCAGAGCGAGCGTTCCTTTCTCCCCCCTCCGTCACGCGATTCCCCATGACAGGCCAGCCCAAGTCCTCCGCCGAGTCCGGCGCGCGCACGTTCGTCTTCAAGACCACCCACCATGCGATGTGGGCGGAAGACGTGGCCCGCGACCAGTCCATCGAGGCCGAAGTCGTGCCCGCCCCGCCCAACTCCGAGGCCAAGTGCGGCATCGCGCTGAGGATCCAGGCGGCCGGCGCCCCCGAACTCGCGGCCGCGCTCGACCGCGAAGGCATCGTCTACGAGGTCTTCGCCGCGGACGCCTAGACCTTGTTAGACTTGGACATGGCAGAGTCTTCCTTCTCGCGGCTCCGCCGAGCAACGGCCTTGCTACTGCTTGGCGCGGCGGCCGCTTGCGACGACGGGCCGGCGCCGCCGCACCCGACGTCGCTGGCCGTGACCCCTTCTTCGGTCACGTTGACGGCGCTGGGGGACACGGCGGTGGTCTCGGCGTCCATCGCCGACCAATACGGCGACGCGTTCGTCGGCGCGGTACGGTGGACCTCCAGCCGACCGTCAGTCTTCACGGTCACGGCCGCGGGCGTGGTCGAAGCGGTTGCGAACGGGTCGGGAGTCCTGACCGCGTCGTTTCAGGAGCTGAGCGCGACGGCCGCCGTCACGGTGGCGCAGGCGCCGTCGGCCGTGGACGTGATGTCGGGAGACGAGCAGGTCGTCCGTCGGGGGACGGCGCTCCCGGAGGACGTGGTCGTGCGTGTCGGCGATGCCGGCGGTTCGCCGGTCCAGGGCGTGACCGTGGCCTTCGCGCCCGCAGACGGCGACGGTTCCGCCGACCCCGGCGCCGCCACGACCGACGCGGAAGGTCTCGCCCGCACTTCTTGGACGCTCGGCGACCACGCCGGCCCCCAGAGCCTGGCCGCCTCCGTCGCCGCCGACAGAGACCTCTCCGTCCAGCTCTCCGCCACCGCCCTGACGCCTGAAGAAGCGACCGACTCGCTCCGGATCGCCGACGGCGACGCGCAGAGCGGACTCCAAGGATGGCCGCTGCGAACCCCGGTGGCCGTCCTCGCGCTCGACGGCCGGGGCGAGCCCGTGCCCGGCGTCCGAATCGCCTTCGCGCCCGCGGACGGCGACGGTTCCGCCGACCCCGACACCGCAACCACCGACGCCGAAGGACTCGCCCGAACCTCCTGGACTCTCGGCGACCATCCCGGCGTCCAGAGCCTCGCCGCTTCCGTCGCCGCCGAAGGAGGGCCCTCCGTCCAGCTCTCCGCCACCGCCCTCACGCCCGAAGAAGCGACCGACTCGCTTCGGATCGCGGACGGCGACGCGCAAGTCGGAATCCGAGGATGGCCGCTGCGAACCCCCCTGGCCGTCCTCGCGCTCGACGGCCGGGGCGAGCCCGTGCCCGGCGTCCGAATCGCTTTCGCGCCCGCGGACGGCGACGGTTCCGCCGACCCCGACACCGCAACCACCGACGCCGAAGGACTCGCCCGAGCCTCTTGGACCCTCGGCGACCACCCCGGCGCCCAGAGCCTCGCCGCTTCCGTCGCCGCCGAAGGAGGGCCCTCCGTCCAGCTCTCCGCCACCGCCCTCACGCCCGAAGAAGCGACCGACTCGCTTCGGATCGCGGACGGCGACGCGCAAGTCGGAATCCAAGGATGGGCGCTGCGAACCCCGGTGGCCGTCCTTGCGCTCGACGGCCGGGGCGAGCCCGTGCCCGGCGTCCGAATCGCCTTCGCGCCCGCGGACGGCGACGGTTCCGCCGACCCCGACACCGCAACCACCAACGCCGAAGGACTCGCCCGAACTTCCTGGACCCTCGGCGACCACGTCGACCCCCAGAGCCTCGCCGCTTCGGTCGCCACCGACGGAGGGCCCTCCGTCCAGCTCTCCGCCACCGCCGTGACGCCCGAAGAAGCGATCGACTCGCTTCGGGTCGCGGACGGCGACCAGCAGAGCGGACTCCAAGGGCGAGCCTTGCCGGCGCCCGTGGTCCTGCTCGCGCTCGACAGCCGGGGCCAGCCCGTGCCCGGCGTCCGAATCGCCTTCGCGCCCGCGGACGGCGACGGTTCTGCCGACCCCGACACCGCAACCACCAACGCCGAAGGACTCGCCCGAACCTCCTGGACCCTCGGCGACCACCCCGGCGCCCAGAGCCTCGCCGCTTCCGTCGCCGTCGACGGAGGTCCCTCCGCCCAGCTCTTCGCCGCCGCCCTGACGCCCGAGGAAGCGACCAGCTCGCTTTCGGTCTGGAGGGGCAACCGCCAGAGCGGACTCCCGGAATCGGCGCTCCGAAGGCCCGTCGTCGTCGCGGCGCTCGACGCGCACGGAAGACCCGTGCCCGGCGTCGACGTGTCCTTCGCCCCCGCCCGCGGCCACGGCAGCGCCGACCCCAGCTCCGCCGTCACCGACAACCAGGGCCGCGCCCAGACTTCCTGGACCCTCGGCCCGTCCTTGGGCGCCCAGAGCCTCACCGCCACCGCCGCAGGCCACGCCGCCCAGGCCACGGCCACGGCCGTGACCCCCGAGGAGGTGGTGGCGGACATTCGAGTCGTGTCCGGCGACGAGCAGCGCGCCCTTCGCGCAACGGCGCTGCCGGCGCCCGTCGTCGTCGCGGCGCTCGACGCCGACGGAGGACCCGTGCCCGGCGTCGACGTGTCCTTCGCCCCCGCTCCGGGCCACGGCAGCGTCGCTCCCAGCTCCGCCGTCACCGACGGCGAAGGCCGGGCCCAGACTTCCTGGACCCTTGGGGCATCCTTGGGCGCCCAGAGCCTGACCGCCACCGCCGCAGGCTTCTCCGTCGACGCCACGGCGGAAGCGACCGGCACGCCCCCCGTTCGTCCGGACGTGAACGTCGAAGCCGCCTACCTCGTTCAGGCCGCTCAGGACATGGACGGCTCCGTGCCGCTGGTGGCGGGGCGCCAAGCCCGCCTTCGCGTTTTCGCCCGAGGCGCCGACGGCGCCGACACCGTCCAGTTCCGGCCTCTCGCGCTCTTCTACCGAGGCGCGACGGTCGATTCCGTGTGGCTGGAGACGGGCTCCGTTCCCGCGGCGGTCGCCGAGGGCGACGAGAGCAAGTCCTTCGACGCGACGATTTCCGGGTCCGTCGTCCAGCCCGGTCTCGAGATGGTGGTGGAAGTCAACCCCGGCGGCAGGGTGGCCGTGGCGAACCGGAGCACGACCCGCTTCCCTCGCTCGGGCCGGGCGAGCGTGTCGGTTCACCAACTGTCGCGCTTCGACCTCACTTTGGTGCCCGTCCACTTCGGAAGGACGGTCAACAACGGGCGCGCCGCCACCATCACGGCGTTGGCCGCGGAGATCGCGGGCGCCGACACCAGCGGCGTCATCTCGTACACCCGCAACATCCTGCCCATCGGCGACATCCGCGTCACGACTCGCCAGCCCTACGTCACCTGGGCCGACACGTCGCAAAACGGACTCCACAGCCTGCTCGCGGAGCTCGGCGCCTTGAGGCAAGCGCACGGTCCGAGCGAGTTCTACCACGGCTTCGTCGCCCGGCCGACCGCCGCCGCGAACGCGAACCGGTGGGGGCCGGTCGGCATCGCAATGAGGCCCGGCCCCGCCAGCCTCACCGTGACGCACACGGCGGACGGCAGCGGCAAGTTGACCGCTTGGGGCGTGGCGGCGACCATGGCGCACGAGCTGGGGCACAACCTCGGCCTGCGCCACACCCCCTGCGGCTACCCTTCGAGCGTCGATCCGGACTTTCCGTATTCCGACGGCTCCGTCGGCGTGTACGGATACAGCTTTTCGACCGCTTTCGTCAGCGGCCTCGTCGCGCCCGGGGGGCATTACGACCTCATGTCGTATTGCGATCCGGAATGGACCAGCGACTACAGCTTCACGAAGGCCTTGAACTATCGGAGCCGGTGGGGGTACCAGCGAGCCGGTGGGGGTACCGGCGGGCCGGCGCCTCCCAACCCGCGCGACGCCACGTTGCTCCTGTGGGGCAGCATCCTCGACGGACACATGGATCTGGGACCGGCGTTCGTGGTGGAGGGCCCCGTCAAGCTGCCCGAGTCGCAGGGGCCCTACCGCTTGGAAGGGCTCGCGAACAACGGCGAGCGCTTGTTCGGATTCGCCTTTTCGCCCGATCCGGTCGATCACGGCGGAGGCGCCGTGTTCCTGTTCGCCGTGCCGTTCGAAGAAGCCTGGACCGAGGACCTGGACCGCATCGAACTGGCGGGACCCGACGGGGCGACGGCCTTGGACAGGGAAGCCGGAGGACGCGCGGCCATGCTGATCGACGGGACGACGGGCCAAGTGCGAAGCATCGTGCGCGACGTGTCGGGGGCCGCTGCCGCGGCGTTCGGCCCCGGCGCCCCCATGGTGATTCGCCGGGGCTTCCCACGCTAGGCTCCGTCGGCCCAGCGAGCGGGGGCCCAGCCAGACCCAGCCCGCCGCGCCCGCGACCGGTCCCTTCGCCGACCTGGGCCGCTTGATGGCTGGCGGGGCCCGGGCCCAACCAGCCACGCCGCGTGTCGCGCCGCAAACGCCTGCGGGCTAGCCGGCGATCCGATCCCCGACCAGCGGCGCCGCGGCCACGGTGCCGTCTTCCTCGACGCGCACCGCGTCCGCCACGGCCTTCCGGGCTGCGGCCAAGCGCCCCTCGTCCGAGGCATGCACGACGGCCAGCAACGCGCCAGCGGACACGGTCTGGCCGAGATCGACCTCGATCGTGAAGCCGACCCGCGGATCGATCTCCTCGTCCTGGCGGGTTCGCCCGCCTCCCATCGCGACCAGCGCATAGCCCAGCCGCCGCGGGTCCACGGCCACGACAACGCCCGGCCGCGACGCTCGGACCTCGCCCCGGCAAGGCGCCTGCGGAAGGCCCCCTTCCTTCTCCGCGAAGGCGGGGTCGCCACCGTGCGCCCGCACCATCCGGCAAAAGCGATCCAACGCGGCGCCCGAATCGAGCTTGCCCTCGGCGATCCGGCGGCCGTCGGCCACCGAGGAAGCCGCGCCGCCCGCCACGGCCATCTCCGCCGCGAGCTCCGCCACGAGCCTGCGAAGCGTCGGAGGTCCGCCGCCCGCGAGGCACTCGACGGCCTCCTCCACCTCCAACCCATGACCGATCGCCCGGCCCAACGGCCTGTCCATGGCCGTGAGCAAGGCGGTGGTCGCCAGTCCTCGCGCCGCGCCCACCCGCACCATGGACTGCGCGAGCGCGCGCGCATCCGCCTCGGACGGCAGGAACGCCCCGCTCCCCGTCTTGACGTCCAGCACCAGTCCGTCCAGCGTCTCCGCCAGCTTCTTCGACATGATCGACGCCGTGATGAGCGGCAGCGACGCCACCGTGCCCGTCACGTCCCTCAGCGCGTAGAGCCTGCGATCCAGCGGCGCGATCTCGCGCGTCTGCCCGGTCATCGCGCAACCCGTCTCTCGGAGGATGCGATGGAACCGGTCGAGCGGCTGGCGCGTCTCGAAGCCCGGAATCGCCTCCAGCTTGTCCAGCGTGCCGCCGGTGTGGCCCAGTCCTCGGCCCGAAATCATGGGCACGACCAGACCCATCTCGGCGGCCAGCGGGGCCAAGGGCAAGGAGACCTTGTCGCCCACGCCGCCCGTCGAGTGCTTGTCGACGCGGGGCCCCGGCGGACCCAGATCGCGATCCAGCACGTCGCCGGACCGGATCATGGCGTCCACGAGCACGCCCAGCTCGTCGTCCGAAAGACCGTGGAAGCAGACCGCCATCAGGAAGGCGGCCATCTGCGCGTCCTCGATCCGCTCGTCGAGGTAGGCCGCCAGGAACGCGCGCAACGTGTCCGGGGCGATCTCCTCGCCGGACCGCTTCGCGAGGATGACGCGCTGCGGAATCACGTCCGCGGTCCCGGCGGCGGACCGCCGGCGTCGGCCGCCTCGAGGGCGGACGGCATCAAGAGTCCGCTTGCGAGCGCACCGGCACGATCAGCTCCAGGAGTTCGCCCGGGCTCACCGTCAACCTCTCGGTCAAGTAGTCCGGCCCGGCCAGGAAGCGCACGCGGAGCTGCATGTCGGCGTACTGCCACTTGGTTCTGAAGGTGGCGTCGGACTTGCCGGCAACGATGCCGAGCCGGCGTTGCGCGCCGTTGCGCACCGTGTAGATCGTCACTTGGTTAAAGTTGGCGTTTCGCACCAAGATCTCGACTTCGTCCCGCGCTCCCAACGCCTCTTCGCCGGGCGCCCGGAACGCGCTGCCGCTCGTCGAGCACCCCGCCATGGACACCGTCGCGAGCACCGACACCGCCAGAGCCCGGCCGCCGGTCCTCATCGGTCCTCGACCGGCACGTAGTCGCGAGAAGCGCGGCCCTTGAAGACCTGCCGGGGACGCGCGATCCGCTGCTCCGGATCCTGCACCAGCTCCTCCCACTGGGCGAGCCAGCCCACCGTGCGCGGAATCGCGAACAGCACAGGGAAGAGCTCGACGGGAAATCCCATCGCCTGGTAGATGAGCCCGGAATAGAAGTCCACGTTCGGGTACAGGCGCCGCTGGACGAAATACTCCTCCTGGAGCGCGATCTTCTCGAGTTCGAGCGCGACGTCCAGCAACGGGTTCCGGCCCGTGACGGCAAAGACGTCTTCCGCGGTGCGCTTGATGATCGACGCTCGGGGGTCGTACGCCTTGTAGACGCGGTGGCCGAAGCCGATCAAGCGGCGCTCGCCCTTGCGGACGGATTCCACGAAGGCCGGAATGCGGTCCGTGCGGCCGATCTCCGAGAGCATCCGCAGCACGGCCTCGTTGGCCCCTCCGTGGAGCGGTCCGTAGAGCGCCGCCATCGCCCCCGCCATGGCCGAGAACGGATCGGTGCCGGAACTCCCGATGACGCGCATGGCCGTCGTCGAGCAGTTCTGCTCGTGATCGGCATGCAGGATGAACAGCACGTCGAGCGCTCGCTCCAGCACCGGATGGGGACGGTAGTCCCGCCCCCCGATGCGAAAGAGCATGGCGAGGAAGTTGGCCGTGTACGAGAGCTCGTTCTCCGGGTACACGTACGGCAAGCCCCGATGATGCCGGTACGTCATGGCCGCCAGCGTGGGCATCTTGGCGACCAAGCGGACGATCTGCGCCCAGCGGCTCTCGGGATCGTCGACGTTCTTGGCCTCCGGATAGAACGTGGACAGCGCGGCGACCAGGGAGATCATCATCCCCATGGCGTGCGCGTCGTAGCGAAAGCCCTTGAGCAGCGTCAGGACGTTCTCGTGCACGTAGGTGTGGTAGGTGATCTGGCGCACGAAGTCGTCCAGCTCGGCCTGCGCGGGGAGTTCGCCCTTGAGGAGCAGGTGAGCGACGTCGAGGAACGTCGAGCGCTCGGCCAGCTGCTCGATGGGGTAGCCCCGGTACTCCAGGAGCCCCCGCCCTCCGTCCACGTCGGTGATGCGGCTGGCGGCGAACGCCGTGTTGGTGAAGCCCGGGTCGTAGGCCATCATGCCGAAGTCGTCGTCGGCCACCTTGATCTGCCGGAGGTCCATGGCCCGCACGACGTCGCCGTCCAGCACGTCCAGCTCGTACTGCCGGCCCGTGCGGTTGTCGGTGATGGAAAGCGTGCTTCGGGGTGGCTCGGACATGGTCTTCTTGAGGAAGGACGGGCGGCGTCAAGGGCGAAGGAGCGGCGACAACGGGGCGCACCGGCAACGGCCAATGTACTACGGCCGGCCGACTTCAGACAGCCCCCGGAGTCTTCTCGCGGAGATGCCGAAAGAGCAGCGCGGTCCAGCGGCGCCCCATCGCTTCCGGGGAGAACGCGCGACCCCGGCGTTGCAGAAAGGAAGGATCGGGCGGATCTTCCAACGTCGCCAGGATGGCATCGGCCATGGCCCTCCAGTCGCCCACGGGAACGAGACGGCCCCACCTGCCGGCGCCCAAGGCCTCGGAGGGTCCGTGGGGACAGTCGGTGCTGACGACCGGCGTGCCGCACGCGAGCGCCTCGGGAATGACGCAGCCCATCCCTTCGACCGGGGACGCGAACGCGAAGACCTGAGCGCGAGCCATGTACGGCAAGGGGTCGGCCACGAACCCGGGAAGATCGACCGCGCCGACAAGCCCCAGATCGCGGACCAGCGCTTCGAGCACACGTCGCTCCGGACCCTCGCCCAGCAGCAGCAGACGAGCAGGCGTCCGGCGGCGCACTTCGCCAAAGGCGCGGATCACCGTTGCGAAGTTCTTTGCCGCGACGAGTCGTCCGGCCGAGACGACGATCGGAGGTCCGGGGGCTTGAAACCACGGATGTGCGGGGGGATCGTCCACGGCGCCTTCGGTGTTCACCGTGGGCCAGACCACGTGAACCTTGGAGGCGACCTTGGGCGCTGCCCGAGCCAAGTCGCGCCCGGCGCCCGCCGAATCGACGAGGACGAGGTCTGCCGCAGGCAACAGCCGCCGCAAGGGCCTCATCATGATCCTGGTCTGCAGCTGCCCAACCCGGAGTTCCCCGGAGAACGTGCTGGCGTAGTGCGCGACGACGCGCTGGCGGGGCAAGAAGAACCTCTTCGCCGCCAACGCCACTACGGAGGCGTTCAAGCTGGGCACGATCACCTCCGGCTGTTCGCGGCGCAGGTAGTCGAGCAAGCCGGGAAGACTGGCGACCGTCTTGCGCGCGCCCAAGTCGACGATCCTGACCCGGGAAGGAACGAGCGGCAACAACGGGCCTCGGGCTCGCGCCAGCAAGAAGTCCACGGCGATTCCCTGCTCCGCCAGCCAAGACGCCACGGTCAGAAGGGACCGTTCCGCCCCGCCACCGTCCAACGACGGCAAGAAGAACCCCACTTTTCGGCCTCGCCATGCTTGCGGGCCTGCCGAGTCCGCGCCGACGCCGGGCGGGCGGCTGCGACGCCCGCGAAGGCCCGCTTCGCCGCTTGCGCTCATGCCGGTTGGCAGGTCGGGCGTCAAGGCGTGCTCAGGGCGCCGGGCCGGGCCGCGACGCGTCTCGGCCAGTGCGGGAGAGCGCCGCGTGCATGAACGCCGCCGACCAACAGGTGCACGCCCATCAACAGCACGCTCTTGGTCGAGAACGGCTCGCGCGCCCGGACGTGGACGCTCGGATCGCCGACCAAAGGCTGGAGCTGGGCTGAGGCCGTCTCGTCGGCGTCACGGTGCAGAGGGCCGTCCCGTTCTGGACTGTCGCAGTGGATTAGGGTAACTTGTGGCACGACGCGACCGGAACGCAACGAGTTCACGGAACGGGGTTCCACACACAGGAGCGGAAATGTCGGAGACGACGGGCAAGAGAGTGAGAGTCACCCTTCGCTGGGTGCAGATTCTCGACAACATGGAGCCCTTCTTCAAGGAAAAGGGAGAATTCGTCTTCCGCGCCAAGGTGTGGACCGACAACCACGGCGGGCATGTCCAGGAGACTCGGGTTCCCAAGACCGGACACTACTCGATCTCGGACCACCCGCGCTGGAACAAGCTGACCCGGCTGGACCGAGTGCTCTTCGAAGGCAACGTGACCGACCACTTGGTCGTGGCCTTCAACGGCGAAGAGCTGGACCGCTTTTCGGCCAACGACCCGTTGGCGCCCTACCGCAGGGAGTTCACCGGCCCCATCGAGAACCACGCCGCGATGGTGCAGCCCGGCGATGAAGCCTCCGACGACCCGGAGAACTTGGCCAACTGGCGGGTGGGCTACGAGATAGAGATCCTGTAGGGCCCTCGAGGCTCTCCCGTAGGACCCGCAAGGTTCCCCGGACGCCGGGTCGGCCGGGGAACCTGCGGCCCAGCGAAGCTCAGCGCGGAAAGCAGGGCTCCGCGTCGGCCACGTCCGGCGGGTGGATGATCCGTTGCGCCAGCCCGCCCTGCCCGTCGTCCTGCCACTGGACCTGCAGACCGCGGAGTCCCGTCTGGCTGCCCGCCGCCTCGGAGCCCAGCGGCGCCACGCGGAAGGGGCCCAACACGGTCTGCGTGTTCGCTTGGAACAGGAAGTCGCGCATGGCGCTCTCGTCCAACTCGCCCTCGGGCGACAGCGACGCCTCCAGCGCCGCCGACAGAAGCTCGACGGCCCCGAACGCCCCGGCCGCCTGGTAGCCCGCCGGCGTGTCGTAGGCTTCCTGGAAGCGGCGGACGAAGGTCTCGCTGTCGGCCAGGGCGCCGCGCGTGCGCGCGGCCGGCGTCCATGGCGCGTTGCCCGCCACGCACCGGGCGGCGCTTCCGGCCTCCTGGGCGAAGCGCGGATCGGCGGGACCAATTGACCAGCTCGTGAGCTTGGGCACGTAGCCTGCCGCCGAGACGGCCTTCGTCAGCTCAATCGCGTCGACGAGGTATCCGCCTCCGATCAGCAAGTCGGCTCCGCTCGCCTTCGCGGCCTCCGCCAGGGCCCGGTGGTCGGCGGCCCCGGCGTGGTAGGACCGGTCCAGGACGGCGCTCATGCCGGCATCCGCCACCGCTGTCCGCACGCCGTCCGCCACGGCGCGCGGGAAGGTCGAGTTCTCCCAGACGAGGGCCACGGTCCGGGCGCCGGCCGCGGCCGCCACCTCCACCGAGCCCTGGAGATACGTGTCGGCCGCGTTGAGCATTTGGACGCTCCACCGCCGGACTCGGCCCGCCCATATGCCCTTGGATGCGGCCAGCGCCGCGATGAGCGGCTTGGAAGCGGCCTCGGTCACGGGGAGCACCGCTTCGGTCACCGGGCTCGAATACGGCCCCAGAACCACGTCGACGGCGGGGTCGGCGACGAACTGCCGGTAGCGGGACGCGGCCAGCTGCGGGTTGCTCTGGTCGTCCTTCAGCGTCAGCTCCACCCGGCGGCCTCCGATGCCGCCCTGCTCGTTCAGCATCGCGACGCCGAGCTGGTAGCCTCGCTGCATCTTGACGCCGTCGGCGCTGAGGCGTCCAGTTTCGGGGAAGGAGGCGGCCACGCGGATCGGTCCGGCGGCACGGGCGAAGCACGGCTGGGCTTGCGCCGCAGATGCCGGATGGACGACCCGCTGCGCCAAGCCGCCCTGCGCGTCGGCCTGCCACTGCACTTGCAGGCCGCTCAGCACCTGCTGGCTGCCCGCCGCCGGGGAGCCCAGCGGCGCCACGCCGTAGGGGCCCAGCACCGTCTCCGTCCTGGCGGAGAACAAGAAGTCGCGCACGGCCTCGTCGTCCACGCCGACCGGGGTCAGGCCCACGGCCAGCGCTCGCGAGACCAGCTCCACGGACCCGAACGCGGCAGCTTCGAGGAAGCCCGGCGGGCGGCCGTGCTCTTCGCGGAAGCGACGGACGAAAGTGTCGCCGTCCGCCAGGGGACCGCGCGTGGCGATCGACGGCGCCCAGGGCGTGTGCCCCGCCACGCAACGCGCGAGATCGCCCGCGGCCTCCGCGAACCCGGGGTCGGCCGATCCCAGGGCGAGACTGGTCAGCTGGGGACGGTAGCCCGCCGCCCCGACGGCCTGGACCAGCGCAAGCGCGTCGTCCTGGTAGCCGGCGCCCAGCAGCACGTCGGCGCCGGAACGCTTGGCGGCCCTCGCCAAGGCGGCGTGGTCGGCGGCGCCGGGAGCGTACGAGACGTCGAGCGCCACGCGCAGACCCAGACGGTCCGCCGCCGCCCGGATGCCCGTCGCCACCGAAGCGGGAAAGCGCGAGTCCTCCCAAACCAACGCCGCCGTCTCGGCGCCGCCTGCGACGGCCAGCTCGACCGAGCCGACCAGGAACGTGCTCGCCGCGTTGGGCATCTGCACGCTCCACCGCCGGCCTTGCCCCTCCCAGAGTTCCGCGGAGGCCGCCAGCGGGGCGACGAGGGGCCTGGACGCGGCTTCCGTGACGGGCAGCACGGCCTCGGTCACGGCGCTGCTGTAGGGACCGATCAGGGCGTCGATCGACTCGTCCGCGGCGAACTCCCCGTAGATGCGAGCCGCGGCGGCGCCGTCGCTGCCGTCGTCGCGCAACACGAGCTCGACTTGGCGGCCGTCGATGCCCCCCTGCTCGTTGAGCATCTCCACGGCCAGCGCCCAGCCGTCGCGCACCTTGGCCCCGTCGGCGCTCAGGTAGCCGGACTGCGGGTACGTGGCCGCCAGGCGCACGGCCCCGGGATCGGGCAACGGCTTGATGGCTTCGGAACAGGCGACCGCGACGGACGCCGCGAGGCAGGCGGGAAGAAGGCGGTTCGGGCGCATGGATGGATCCTTTCCGGTCGGAGACCACGGCGAAGACTCCAAATTTAGCAAGAGGGCGCCCTTCAGACTTGACAGGCCCCGCGCCCGCGTCGCACTCTGCGGTCTTCGGCCAAGCCGTCGCTCTGGGGAAGCCGGGGCAGCGGTTCCCGGAGGCGGCGGCCCCGTCCCCCGGCCCGGCGCTCTCACGCACGGAGACCTCAAGCCATGGCCATGCCCGACAGCGCCCGCGACGCCGCCTCCGGCCGTCCCGGAGGGCTCTCGCCCCAAGCGTACGAAGCTGTGCCGGGAGACGAGTACCGGCCCTACGTCCCTGCGCGGCAGAACCTTCCGGAACTCACCGTTCGGGCGGTCGTCGCGGGGCTGGCGCTCGCCGTGGTATTCGGAGCGGCGAACGCCTATCTGGGCCTGCGCGTGGGCCTGACGGTCAGCGCCTCCATTCCCGCCGCCGTGATGGCGGTCGCGATCTTCCGCGTGCTGCGCCGGGGGTCCATCCTCGAGACCAACATGGTCCAGACGATCGGATCGGCGGGCGAGTCGCTCGCCGCCGGCGTGATCTTCACGATCCCCGCGCTCTTCATCTGGAGCCGAACCGACCCGGAGATCGTGGTCGACGTGCTGCACGTGTCGGTCATCGCGGGGTGCGGCGGCATCCTGGGCGTGCTGTTCATGATCCCCTTGCGCCGCTACCTCATCTCGCGCGAGCACGGCAAGCTCCCGTATCCCGAGGGCACCGCGTGCGCCGAGGTGCAGGTGAGCGGCAACGAAGGCGGCAACCGGGCCCGGCTCCTGTTCGGGGGCCTGGGCGTCGGCGCCCTCTACCAGGCGTTCGCGAACGGCAACGGGCTCGGCCTCTGGAACGAATCCCCCAAGCTTCCGCTGCCCAAGAAGGCGGAGATCGGCGGCGACTTCACGCCCGAGTTGCTCGGCGTCGGATTCATCATCGGCCCCAGGATCGCGGCCATCATGTTCAGCGGCAGCGCGCTGGCGTGGCTCGTCCTCATCCCGCTGATCGCCATGTGGGCGGGCGACGCCACGGTCTATCCGGCGGACGCGCCCATGTCGGGCCTGGAGCCCTCGGACATCTGGAACAACTACATCCGCTACGTCGGGGCCGGCGCGGTGGGCTTCGCCGGCATCGCGACGCTGATCAAGTCGCTGCCGACCATCGTCGAGTCGTTCAAGCTGGGCGTCGGGCACGCGGCGGCCGGCCGGAGCGGCGGAGGCGAGCGTCTGCCGCGCACGCAGCAGGACCTGCCCCTGAAGCTGGTCCTGGGGCTGGCGGCGCTCACGGCGGTCGCGCTCTGGAGCTGGCCCGGAGTCCCCGTCGGGCCGTTGGGCGCGGCGCTGATCGTCGCGTTCAGCTTCTTCTTCGTCACCGTGTCGAGCCGCATCGTGGGCTTGATCGGGTCGTCTTCGAATCCCGTGTCCGGGATGACGATCGCCGCGCTGATCCTCACGGCGCTGATCTGGGTGGCGCTCGGCCTGAACGACGGGAGCTCCCAAGCCAAGGTCGCGGCGCTGGCGGTGGGCGCGGTCGTGTGCATTTCGGCGGCCGTGGCGGGCGACACGTCGCAGGACCTGAAGACGGGATTCCTGGTGGGCGCAACGCCCAAGCGCATGCAGTTGGGCGAGATGCTGGGCGTGCTGGCCGCGGCCACCGTCATGGGCGGCGTGCTGGTGGTGCTGAACGAGTCCTACGGAATCGGCACGGCCAACGGCTTGCCCGCGCCCCAGGCGACGCTGATGGGACTGGTGATCGACGGAGTCCTGGAGAATTCGTTGCCGTGGGGCTTCGTGCTGCTGGGAATCGGGCTGGCGGCGGTTGCCGAGTTCGTCTTCAAGGTCCCGTCGTTGGCCTTTGCCGTCGGCCTGTACCTGCCGGTCTCTCTGATGACGCCGATCTTCGTGGGCGGACTGATGCGCCTGGGGCTGGCGCGGAAGTGCCGCCGGGAAGAGCCGGAGGGCGGCGCCGTGACCACGGAGCGCCGCGAACAGGGCGTGCTCTTCGCGTCGGGACTCATTGCGGGCGCGGCCCTCGTGGGCGTGCTCATCGGCGGAGCCATCTACGCGGTCGGACGGATTTGGGGAGACCCCGGCGGGCCGCCCGCCTGGACGATCGGCCACGACTGGATGGACGCGGCCGTCTCTCACGGCTCCGCGATCGTCGGAACGCTGGCCTTCGCGGCCTTATGCTGGGGGCTCTGGAGGGCGGCGAACCGGCGCGGGCCGGAAGCCGGAGGACCGCGCGGCTGAGGCCAATCGCTCCACGATCCTTCCACGTCCGTCCAGACGCCCGGCAGGCCTGCCCTTGCTTGGCTACTTGCGTCCTTCGTCGCGGTAGGAGTACCGAGCCGAAAGCCAGCGGGCGATCCCTGCGTCTGGCGGCCGGAGCGCTCCGCGCACATCGTGAAGGTCGTCGAACTCGGCCAGCACGGCGCCGTCCTCCAGTCTGATTTCCACGCCTCTTCCCATGCGACTGTACGACGCCAGCACGCGCGTGCGGTCGGGAGACAGAGAGATGCGGCCCTCGTTGTACGAGTACCAGTCGCCGAAGCGGCTCTCGTCCTTGGGAAACAAGACGGTCTCTTCCCCGGTCGCGGCGTCCACGACGAGCACCCTCGACGCCTCCGGGGGTCCGTCTCCGTCCGGCGGTCCGTCTCCGTACGCCCGGCGGTTGTCGAACATGACGAACTCGGAGCCGCCCAGATGGAGAACGCTGTGCTGCGCATGGAAGCTGCCGCGCACATAGCGCTTCAGCTCGAGGCTCTCGCGCCCCACGACGGCAAACGCGCTGAGGTTCTTCAGCGACAGCACGAAGTCTCCCGGAAGAACGCCGGGCAACCCCGACACGTCTTCCCGCACGAAAGCGATGGAATTCAGGTGAAACGGATCGCAGGGCTCGGGCGAACGCTGAAGGACCGGCGCCCACTCGGAGCCGACGAACATGTCCAGCAACGGCGCGTCCATGGCCAGCCGGCCGGCGCCGTCGATCGCCCGGATCGCGTCGAGCGTCACGACGTCGCATGGGAAGTGCACGAACGGCGCAACGAACACCGGACCTTCCGCCAGCTGCGCCCCCGCCACCCAGGCCGTGTCGCCGGCGCCGACGAGCGGGTCGTGATGGCTGTAGTCCCGGCGCGCCCACGACACGCGGCCCGCCTGGCCGAGCCGCGCCACGCCGTAGTACGAAGGAAAATGGCCGGCGCGGAACAACAGCACGGCGAGCAAGTCCCCGTTCTCGTACGAAGCCACGGAAAACACGTCCAGCGCGTCGGCGCTCTCGACGCCCACGGCGACCTCGTGGCCCCGCGACAGCATCAGGTCCTCCGCCTGCAGCAGCGCGCGCGGATCGTAGCGCCACGCCCGCGTCACGCCCGCCCCTTCCCGAGAAAACTCGACCGCCGCGCAGCCGGTCGCCTCCGGGCAATGCTCGGCATACCTGCCGCGCCCGCCGACAGCCACGACGGCGCCGCCCAAGCTGGCCCCCGCTTCGCCGAACCTGACGCGGCGGGCCTGCAAGCTCTCCGCCGGCACGCCCGGGACGTCCCACTCGAACCGGGCGCGAAACTGCGCCGCCGGGTCCTGCCCCGGCGCGAACGCTTGGAGGCCGGTCTTGACGGCGCGGCGCGCCAAATCGAACGGGAACGACCGCGACCACCCGCTCCACATGCCCCAGCCGAACGCCAAGAACGCGATCGCGCCCCAGAACCACGCGCGGGCCAGACGCGACCGCCACGGCCGGCGTTGGTCTGCCGCCTCCCCCGCGTTCTCCGCCACTGCGGACTACGGCCCGGCCATGCGCGACGGCCGTCGACCGCGCGGCCTATCGGCTGCCGTCATCCCGGTACACGAGCCGCGTCGAGGTCGACCGCGCGAGGGCTCCGCCGGGCGGCCAGGGCGCACCGCGCACGTCGTGAAGGTCGTCGAACTCGGCCAACACGGCGCCGTCCTCCAGTCTGATTTCCACGGCTCTTCCCACGCGACTGTACGACGCCAGCACGCGCGAGCGGTCGGGCGACAGAGACACGCCACCCCTCACGCCGGAGTACCATCCCCCCCCCCCCCGTTTTTCGGAAAGACGACGCGTTCTTCCCCCGTCGCAACGTCCACGACGAGCACCCTCGACGCCCCCCGAAGGCGCGTCTCCCGGCTGCTTCGGTTGTCGAACATGACGAACTCCGAGCCGCCCAAGTGCAGAACGCGGTGCTGACGATGGAAAGTGCCCCGCACCCAGCGCTTCACGTTGTACGTCTGCCGTCCGACAATTGCAAACGCGCTCAGGTTGCGCAAGGACAGCACGAGGTCGCCGGGCTCCACGCCCGCCAGTCCGGAGACGTCGTCGCGCACGGCCGAGATCGAATTCAAGTGCAGCGGATCACAGGGCTCCGGCGGGTCTTGGAGGACCAGCCCCCACGGAGAGTCCGCCACGATCTCCAGCAACGGCGCCTCGTCGAGCAGTCTGCCGCCTCCGTCCACCACTCGGATCATGTCCGCCCGGATCGTCCCGTCGCAGGGCAGGTCCAGGAACGGAGGAGCACTCGACGAGCCGCCTTCCACCAGCGTCAATCCCGCCACCCATGTCGTGTCGCCGGCCCCGACCAGCGGCTCGTGATG
Source organism: Longimicrobiales bacterium (assembly GCA_965242735.1). Taxonomy (GTDB): domain Bacteria; phylum Gemmatimonadota; class Gemmatimonadetes; order Longimicrobiales; family Gaopeijiaceae. The sequence continues at coordinate 2,021,251 of OZ251497.1, forward strand.
GCTGTAGTCGCGCTGATACCACAACACGTCGCCCGAAGCCCCGTCGATCCTGGCCATGCCGGCGTACTCGGGAAAATGGCCGTGGGCATAATGGAACGTTGCCGCCAAGTCCCCGTTCCCGTACGGAGCGACGGCGAACACCTCCAGCTCGTCTTCGCTGTCGACGCCGGGCGCCTTCTCGACGCCCAGGTCGCGGCCCGGAGCGGCCATCAGGACGGCCGGATCGAAGGGCCACGCGCCCGCCACCTCCCCCGAAGGCGAGAACTGGACGGCCAAGCACGCGCCGGCGCCCGGACAGAATTCCCGAAAGCGACCAGGACCTCCGGCGGCCAAGACGACGCCCCCGAGGCCCCGGTCGCCCTCGCTCCCGGCGAATCGCAGACGACCGGCTTCCAGGCGATCCAGAGACGCCGGATCGGGGGCCCAGCGCCTCGCCCACCGCGGATCGGGGCCCACGAGCTGCCCAGCCGTCTTGACGGCGCGGCGCGCCAAGTCGAAGGGGAACGACCTCGACCATCCGCTCCACATGCCCCAGCCGAACGCCAGAAGCACGATCGCGCTCCAGAACCACGCGCGGGCCAGACGCGCCCGCCATGGCCGGCGTTGGACTGCCGCCTCCCCCGCGTCCTCCGCGAGCGCGGGCGACGGCACGGCCACGCGGGCCGGCTTGGAGGGACGGTCCCGCCGTCCGCTCATTCCCATTCGATCGTGGACGGAGGCTTCGAGCTGACGTCGTAGGCGACCCTGTTGACGCCCGCCACCTCGTTGACGATGCGAGCCGAGACCCGCCGCAGGAACGCGGGCTCGAACGCGTGCCAGTCCGCCGTCATGCCGTCGGCGGACGTGACCGCGCGCAGGACGGCCACGTTCTCGTAGGTGCGCGCGTCGCCCATGACGCCGACGGAGCGCACCGGGAGCAGCACGGCGAACGCCTGCCAAATCTCGTCGTAGAGGCCCGCCGCCTCGATTTCTTCCAGGAAGATCGCGTCCGTCTCGCGCAACACGGCCAGGCGCGCTTCGGACACGGGTCCCAGGACGCGGATGGCCAAGCCTGGACCGGGAAACGGGTGACGGCCGAGGATCTCTTCGGCCAGCCCCAGTTCGCGGCCGACGCGCCGGACCTCGTCCTTGAACAGATCGCGCAGGGGCTCCACCAGCTCGAAGTCCATGTCGTCCGGAAGGCCGCCCACGTTGTGATGCGTCTTGATGACGGCGGACGGACCGCCGGAGGACATGGACTCGATCACGTCCGGGTAGAGGGTGCCCTGCACCAGGTGGCGGGCCCCGCCGCCGGAGTCGCGCGCCGCGCGTTCGAAGACGCGCACGAACCGCTCGCCGATCACCCGTCTCTTGCGCTCCGGATCGGCGACGTCCTGCAACGCCTCGATGAATTCCGCGCGCGCGTCCACCACAACCAAGCGCATGTCCTGGAACGCACGGGCGACCAGTTCGCGCTCGCCCTTGCGCAGCAGTCCCGTGTCGACGAAGACGCAGGTCAGCGCGTCTCCCACGGCGCGGTGCACCAGGGCGGCCGCCACCGCCGAGTCCACGCCGCCGGACAGGCCCGCGACGACCGGCTCGCCGTCCACGGCGGCCCGGATGCGCTCGACGGCCTCCACGGCGAACGCGCCCGGCGTCCAGTCTCCCGAGCACCCGCAAACGCGGAAGAGAAAGTTGCGGAGGATCTCGCCGCCCCGGGGCGTGTGCGCGACCTCGGGATGGAACTGGACTCCGTAGACGGGACGGCCGGCGCGCCGAAAGGCCGCGACGGGCAGGTCGGCGGTGGACGCGAGCGTCAGAAACCCGGGCGGCGGCGCGTCCACGTGGTCGCCGTGCGAACACCAGACCTGGAGGGGCTCGCCGGGGGGCAGCCCATGGAAGAGATCGTCCTCGGGTTCGCGGACGCGAAGCTCGGCCGGACCGTACTCTCGACTCCCAGGGCGCACGGCGCCGCCCGCGTCGAGCGCCAGGAGCTGCATGCCGTAGCAGATGCCCAGCACGGGGAGGTCCCGCGACTGCAACGCCCGGTCGAGCCGCGGGGCGCCTTCGTCGTAGACGGACGCGGGGCCACCCGAGAGCACGAGGCCCTTCGGCGGGGCGGCTCGAAGCTCGGCGGCCGCGGCTTCGGGAGGCCGGACTTCGCAATAGACGCTGGCCTCCCGGATGCGGCGCGCGATCAGCTGCGTGAACTGAGATCCGTAGTCGACGACGAGGATGCGCTCGTGCAAGGGTCAGCCCGGCTCGCGGCCTTCTGGGACGGCGGGCGCCGACCGTGGACGGCCAAGCGCCGTCTGGCGACACCCCGGCCCCTGGCGATGGATTCCAGGCCGGCGCCGCCTCGGCCGCGAACGGCCAAGCGCCGCCCGGAGCGGTCTCCCCGGCATTCCGGTCGCGCGGCCGGCGCTCATGCGGCGCCCTGCTCCGCCCGCCATGGCAGCTCGCCGCGCACGAGGTCCTCGTCCGACTCTCGCCTTCGCACCAGCTGGGCCACGCCGTCCTGCACCATGACCTCCGCGGCGCGGGGACGCGAGTTGTAGTTGGAGGCCATCGAGAAGCCGTAGGCGCCGGCGGCCCGGACGCACAGCAACGCGCCGGGACGCGGAAGCGGAAGCGAGCGGTCGCGGACGAGGAAGTCGCCGCTCTCGCACACGGGGCCCACCACGTCCATGCGGGTCGCGGGACCCTCGTCCGCGGCGTCCGCGAATTCGACGGGGTGGGCCGCGCCGTAGTAGCTGGGGCGCACGAAGTCCGTCATGCCCGCGTCCACGACCACGTAGGTCTTGCCGGCAGACGCCTTCACGTAGAGGACCCGGGTCAGGAGGACGCCCGCTTCGCAGACCAGGGCCCGCCCCGGCTCTAGGACCAGCGAGAGGGGGCTGTCCACCATGCGCCGGGCCACGGCTGCCCCCAGCCCGGCCAAGTCCAATCCCGGCCCGGCCTCGTCGGCCACCGCGAATCCGCCGCCCAGGTCCACGTAGCGCAACGAAGCGCACCCGTCGCGTCGCGCCTGCTCCGCCACCGCGAGGACCACCTCCAGCGCGTCCAGGAAGGGGCGCGTCTCGCGGACCTGCGAGCCGATGTGGACGGCAGCGCCCACGGGCGCCAAGAAGTCGTCGCGCCACGCGTCGCGGTAGAGGGCCGCGGCGTCCGGCGGGGCAACCCCGAACTTCGCCGTCGCGTGGCCGGTCTGGGTGTGCGCGTGCGTCGGGCTGCGCACGTCCGGGTTGACGCGAACGGCGAAGCGGACCCGTTTCCCCGCGCGACGGGCGACACCGGCCAGCGCCGCCATCTCCGGCGCGCTCTCGACGTGGAACGACAGGATGTCCGCCTCGACGCCGCGTTCCATCTCGCGCTCGGTCTTTCCCACGCCGGCGAAGACGATCCGCTCGGGCGGCACTCCGGCGCGCAAGCAACGGTAGAGTTCTCCGCCGCTGACGACGTCGGCGCCCGCGCCGTGGCGGGCCAGCAAGCCGAGAATCGCCGAAGACGAGTTGGCCTTGGCGGAATACGCGACCAGCGGGTCCAGCGGCGCAAAGGCCTCGCGAACCGCGCGCAGCCGCCCGGCGATCTCTTCCCCGCCGTAGACGTAGAGCGGCGTCCCGTGGGCCTGCGCGAGCGACGCCATCGAACAGGGGCCGCAGTGCAGCACGCCCCGGCGCCGCGCGAACGCGCCGCCGTTCAATAGGCACGCGCCCAGACGACCTCCGCGCGGGCCTTGCCGCCGCCCACGCATTTGGCCGGGGCCCTCGACGAGCGGAATTCCTCGTCGGGCACGACGCGAATGGTGGCCCTGGCCACCTGCTTCGCCTGCTCTTCCACGGCCGCGTCTCCGCTCCATCCCGAATACACGAAGCCGGCGCCTTCGTCCAGCAGACCGGCAAGCTCGGCGACCGACGCCACCTCCCGGCGCACCGTCATCGCTTCGCGTCGCGCCAGCGCCTCGCGGCGGAGGTGCTCCTGCAAGGCGTCCAGCCGCGCCTTCATGCCGCCCAGCGCGCGCGTCTCGGCGAGCGTCTCCTTTCGGGGCCCTTCCCCCACCGCCACGCGCGAGACCGCGACGACCTCCCCCCGGGCCAGCTCGCGCGGGCCGACTTCCAGGCGCACCGGCGCTCCCTTGCGCTCCCAGTCGAAGAAACGCGCGCCCACGGACAAGTCCAGCCGCTTGTCCAGGCGAGCCCGCACGCCGTCGCGTCGCAGCGCCTCGACCAGCTCCGCGCCCTTGGCCAGCACGGAATCCGCCTCGCCGTCGCCCCTGGCAATGGGAAGCACCACCACCTGGGCAGGCGCCAGCCGGGGCGGCACGACGACGCCGGCATCGTCGCCGTGGGTCATGACGAGCCCGCCCACCAAGCGCGTCGACACGCCCCACGACGTGTTCCATGCGAATTCCTCCTCGCCGTCGCGATTCTGGAAAGTCAGCCCGAACTGCTTGGCGAAGTTCTGTCCCAGCATGTGCGACGTGCCCGCCTGCAACGCCTTGCCGTCCTGCATGAGCGCCTCGCACGCGTAGCTGCGCACGGCGCCGGCGAACCTCTCGGCCTCCGTCTTGGTTCCGGTCACGGGGGGCATCGCCATCCACTCTTCCATGAACCGGCGGTAGACGCCGAGGATGGCGCGGGCTTCCTCGTCGGCTTCGTCCTCGGAGGCGTGCGCGGTGTGGCCTTCCTGCCAGAGGAACTCGGCCGTGCGCAGGAAGAGGCGCGTCCTCAGCTCCCACCGCATGACGTTGCACCACTGGTTGAGCAGCAGCGGCAAGTCGCGGTAGCTCTGCACCCACTTGGCGTACATCGAGTAGATGATCGTTTCCGACGTCGGGCGAACCACGTAGGGCTCCTCCAGCGCCTTGCCGCCGGCGTGGGTGACCACGGCGAGCTCGGGCTTGAAGCCCGCCACGTGCTCCTTCTCGCGCTCGATGAAGCTCATGGGAATGAGCAGCGGGAAGTACGCGTTCTCGTGCCCGGTGGCCTTGAACATGTCGTCCAAGGCGCGTTGCATGTGCTCCCAGATGCCGTAGCCCCAGGGGCGCACCACCATGCTGCCGCGCACCGGCGAGTAGTCGGCCAGCTCGGCGCGCTGGACGACTTCGTTGTACCAGGCGCTGAAGTCCTCGCTCCTCGGCGTGAACCCCTTCCGCTTGGCCATGGATCAGCGATCTCCCCTGGCGCAGAGCGCGTCCAGCCGCACGGTCTCCTGTTCGCCCGTCTCGATGTCGCGCACCGTGGCCGACTCCTCGGCGGCCTCGTCGGGGCCGATGACCACGGCGCGCCTGGCGCCCGACCGGGCAGCCACGCCCAACTGCTTGCGAAGGCTCCTGGAGCGCAGGGCGCAGGCCACCGAACTCCCCGCCTCGCGGAGCCGACGGCTCGCCCGAAGGGCCGGGAGACGCTGGTCGTCCCCGATCCACGTCACGAAGTAGTCGAACGCGGGCGCGTCCGCGGGCACGAGGCCGCGGGCCGCCAGCAGCTCGCCGAGCACGACGTCGCCCATGCCGAAGCCGACCGCGGGCAGCGGTTCGCCCCCGAGACGGCCGAGGAGCCCGTCGTAGCGGCCGCCGCCGCAAATGGCGCGCAGTTCGCCCTGGCGGTCGAAGAGCTCGAAGACGATGCCGGTGTAGTAGGCCAGCCCGCGCACGATCGAAAAGTCGAACTCCGCGAAGGCGGCGGCGCCCATGGCCGCCAGGAGTTCGGCGTGCTCCTCCAGGGGCTCGGCGGCCTCGCGAACGCTTGGCGCGTCTCCGAAGCGCCGAGCGAGGCGGGCCGGCGACCCCGCGCCGCCGTCCTCGCCGGCCACCAGGCCGAGCAGTTCGGCGGCGGCGGCGGCGGGCATCCCGGCGGCCTCGAGAAGCCGGCGACTGGTCTCGCGCGGGCTCCTGGCCGCCTTGTCGAGGGCCCTCAGACACGCGTCGGCGGCGTCCGGCGGCGCCCCCAGCGCGGCCAGCACGGCCACGGCCAGCCTGCGGTCGCTGACGCGCGCCACGAAGTCGTCCAGCCCCAGCCCCAGGGAGCGCACGGCGTCCACGGCCACCGCCAGCGCCTCGGCGTCGGCGGCGACGGCCGCTTCCCCGACGATGTCCACGTTGAGCTGAAAGTGCTCGCGCAACCGGCCGCGCTGGCTCCGTTCGTAGCGAAAGAGCTGCGGAATCGAGAACCAGCGCACGGGCTTGGCCATGCCTCGGCCGCGGGTCGCCATCATGCGGGCGAGCGTGGGCGTCATCTCGGGCCGCAGCGCCACGTGGCGGTCGCCTTGGTCGCGAAACGCGTACAGCTGGCTCGCGATCTCGGGGCCGCTCTTCTTGGCATAGAGCGCCACGGGCTCCAAGGGCGGGCCGTCGTACTCGGAGAAGCCCCACCGGACGGCCACTTCCCGCCAGTGCGCGAACAGGTGGTTGCGCAACGTCATCGCGCCCGGACCGAACTCGCGAAATCCCGGCAATTTGGCCGTCGCGGCCACGGCTAGCCGGCGCCCACCGGGGCCAAGCCCAGGAACGAGAGCATGTCGCCCACCGTGTGGCACGAGCCGGTCGCCACGATCGTGCCGCCGTCGGCGGCCAGCTCCTGGGCGCGCTTGACGGCGACCACCAGCTGCTCGACGACCTCGATCGGCGCCAGCGGCGCCACCGACTCGGCCACGTAGCGCGGATTCCAGGCGCGGGCGCGCGGCGCCGAGAGCGGAATGGTGAACACCGCGTGGTCCGCGCGCTTGAGGAGCGGGGGCAACATGCGCGCCCAGTCCTTGTCGCCCAAGACGCCGAGAACGACCACGAGAGGGCGCTCCAAGCCCAGATCGTCCAGCAAGCGCGTCAGCGCCTCGACGCCGGCGACGTTGTGGGCGACGTCGAAGAGGTACCGGATCCCCTCCACCTCGCGCAGGTCGCTTCGGCCCGGCCATTCCACCTTGGCGACGCCGCGCAGCACGGCTTCCCGAGACGGCGGTTGCGGCAGGACTTCCAGGGCCTTGAGCGCCACCGCCGTGTTCGCGGCTTGATGGGCGCCGGTCAACGGCGTCTCGATCTCCATCTCTCCCCATGCGGCCGAGGCGTGCCGGAACCGGGTCCCGGCGGCGGAGACGCTCAGTTCCATCGCGTCGCGCTCGGGGGCGACCTTGTGCAGAGGCGCGCCCACGCGCTCCGCGCGCGCTTCGATCTCGCGCATCGCCTCCGGGGCGCCTTCGACGGTGACGGCCGGAACGTCGGGCTTGACGATTCCCGCCTTCTCGCGGGCGATGGACCCCAGCGTCGCGCCGAGGTAGTCCTGGTGGTCCATCGCCACGTTCGTGATCGCCACCACCTCGGGCGAGATCACGTTGGTGGCGTCGAGCCGTCCCCCCAGGCCCACTTCGATGCAGGCGACGTCCACGTTCTCCTCGGCGAAGATCAAGAGCGCCAGCAACGTCCACGACTCGAAGAACGACATGTTGAGGCGGCCGGCCAGCGGCGCCACGACCTCGCTGGCCGTCTCGGCGAGGCGCCGGGGCGACAGCGGGCGCCCGTCGACGAGGATCCGTTCGCGAAAGGAGCAAATGTGCGGCGACGTGTAGAGGCCGACCCGCTCGCCGTTCTCGCTCAGGACGGAGGCCCATGTGGAGGCCACCGATCCCTTCCCGTTGGTGCCGCCCACGTGAAGCGTGCGGTACCTGCGGTGCGGCGATGCGAGCGAAGCCAACGCCGTGGTCATGCGCTCGAGTCCCCAGTCGACCTTCATCTCCACGCCGGGGAAGAGCGCTTCGCCGAGGCGGTCGGAGCGCGGCACGCGGTTGTGGCGCTGCACGTACGATCCGTGCTGGCCCTTCATGGCCCGCCCTCCCAGCCCGCCCAGCAATGGCGAAGCAGCCGACCCACGGCGCTCTTCAGCTCGCGCCGGTCCACCACGCGATCCACCATGCCGTGCTCTTCCAGGAACTCCGCGCGCTGAAAGCCCGGGGGCAGCTCCTGCTTGATGGTCTCTTCGATGACGCGCGGCCCGGCGAATCCAATCAGGGCGCGGGGCTCGGCCAAGTTGAAGTCGCCGAGCATCGCGTACGAAGCCGTCACGCCTCCCGTCGTAGGATGCGTGAGAATGGAGACGTACGGCAAGGCGCGTTCGTGCAAGCGGGCCAAGACGGCCGAGGTCTTCGCCATCTGCATGAGAGAAAAGACCCCCTCCATCATTCTTGCGCCGCCCGACGCGCTCACGATGACCAACGGCGACTCCCGCTCCAGGGCGCGCCGTCCGGCCCGCGCGATCTTCTCGCCGACGACCGAGCCCATGGAGCCTCCGATGAACGCGAAGTCCATGACGGCCAGCGAGGCGGGAACGCCGTCGATGCGGCACAGGCCCGCCACGACCGCTTCGTTGCGTCCCGTCTTGCGGCGGGCCGTCTTCAGCCGCTCGGGATACGGCTTGAGGTCCGAGAAACCCAGCGGATCGCTGCTGGTCATGTCCGCGTCGGCCTCCTCGAACGAGCCCGGATCGGCCAGCAGGGCCACGTAGCGCCCGGCCTCGATGCGCAGGTGATGGCCGCACTCGGGACACACGCCCAGGTTGCGCGCCAAGCGCTCGCGGTAGAGAATCTCGCCGCAACCGGCGCACTTCTCGAACACGTCGCGCGGCAGATCGCGGCGCTCTCGGGCCGTGAGCGGCTTCTTCTGCTGTCTGAACCGGGCCAACGGGAGCTCCCTTTTCCGCGTTCCCTCAGGCGTCTTCGCTCGCGAGCCTGACGACCGCCGCCGCAGCCAGCCAGGACATCAGGAGGAAGGAGCCGCCGTAGCTGATGAACGGCAACGGAATGCCCGTGACGGGCACGATGCCGACGGTCATGCCGACGTTGACGAACACGTGCGTCAGCCAAGTCCCTAACGTACCGACGATGAAGAGCGTTGCAAAGTCGCTCCGGGCCTCCTCGGCCATGCGCAGCATGGTCAGGAACAGCCAGCAGAAGGCCGCGAGCGCCAGCGACGTGCCCACGAAGCCGAACTCTTCGCCCACCACGCTGAAGGCGAAGTCCGTGTGCTGCTCGGGCAGGAAGTTGAGGCGCTTCTGCGTGCCGTCCCCGAAGCCCTTGCCGAACCAGCCGCCGCTGCCGATGGCCACCTTGGACTGGATGATCTGCCACCCCGCCGCCAAGGGGTCCTGCAACGGGTCGAAGAAGACCCGGATGCGGTTCTTCTGGTACTCGGCCAAGGAATTCCAGAGGGGCTGGGCGGCCGCCCCGGCCGCGAAGTTGGCCAGGAGCACGGTGGCCCACTCGGACATGAAGAGGCGGAACCGGTAGACGTAGATCAGCACGACCAAGGCGACGAAGTAGACGGACCACGCCCAGAGGCTGAACGCCAGCACGAGTCCGATCCCCGGGGAGGCGACGAAGAACAGCAGGTGCCCGGGCGTGCCGGCCCAGAAGAGCACCGAAAACAAGATGCCCACCAGGGTCACGGCGCTCCCGAGATCGGGCTGGATCAGAATGGCCAGGAGGGGAAGCCCCACCAGCGCGATCGGCGCCGCCAGCTCCCGCAGCTGCCGGGGCGGGTCTTCCCTGTCTCCCAGATGCTTGGCCAGCAGCAGAAGCGTGGCCACCTTGGCCGCCTCGGCCGGCTGGAAGCGAAGTCCACCTACCGACACGAAGCTCTTGACGCCCTCGGCCGTGCCCGCCCCGGTGCCGAAGACGAGCGTCAGCAGAAGGGCCGCCGTCCAGAAGACGTAGGCGGGCGCGGCGGCCCATTCGTACCAACGGCCAGGAATGCGCAGCACCAGCGCGAACAGCACGACGGCCACGGCCAAGATGGTGGCTTGGCGCATCCAGACGTCCTCGATGGACGGCACCGGCGTCTCGACGATGCCTGCGGAGTAGACCACGGCGACGCCGAACAACGAGAGCAGCAGCAGCAACCCCGCAAAGACGACGCGCGTTCGCGCCCCGGCCCACCAGTCCACTCAGAAGTTCCCGCGGTCTCGGGCCCAAGCGGCGGGGCGGCCCGTCAGCAAGTGCTCGCGCAACGTCTGCACCGTGTCCCGCGCGATCCCGTGGCGGCCTCGCAGGTAGTAGTCGGCCGCCTTGGCCACCAGGGGCGCGGCCGTCTCGGAACCGCTGTCGCCGAACTCCACGAGCGCCACCACCACGACTTCGGGCGGCGCGCCTCTGGGGCCGGCCATGCCTGCGAACCACGCGTGGTTGGGCTGTCCGCCCCCGGTCTCGGCCGTGCCGGTCTTGCCCAGGAGGTCGAAGTGCTCCAGCGAAGAGAGATGGGCCGTGCCGCCGGGAGCCGTCACCCGGCGCAACCCCTCGCGAATGGCGTCGAGGCTCTCGCGGGACACGTCCAGCCGCCAGCTTTCCGGCGTCGCGGCGGCGCGATTCAGCGTCGGCGGCGGCGCCGAGCCGTCGCGGGCGACGGCCAGCATGAACTGCGCCATCTTGAGCGGGCTCTGCGCGTTCGGGCCCTGGCCGAGGATCAAGTTGAGCACTTCGCCTTCGCCGGCCCGGTACCCGAACTGGCGGTCCCAGAACGCGACGCCCTCGGGGAACGTGCCCTCCGCCTCCTGGGGCAAGTCGATGCCCGTGCCGCGGCCGAAGCCCATCCGGTTGCCGCCCTCGAGGACCCGTTCCAGCCCCAGCGCCAGTCCCAGCTGGTAGAAGTAGACGTTGCAGGAGTGCTGCACGGCGCCGACGAGATCGAGGGAGCCGTGTCCTTCCGGCTTCCAGCAGCGGACCGTGCGGTTGCCGAACCTGAACGTGCCGTTGCAGGACTGCGGGAACCGCGTCGACGGCTCGATCAGCCCGGCCTCGAGCCCCAGCGCGGCGCCGACCAGCTTCCAGGGCGAGCCCGGCGGGTACTTGCCCACCGCCGCCCGGTTGTAGAGCGGGCTCTGGGGATCCTGGCTGAGCCGCGCCCATTCCTCGGGCTCCACGATGCCGGCAAAGACGTTGGGATCGAACGCGGGCTTGGAGTACATGGCCAGAACGCCGCCCGTCTCGACTTCCAGCGCCACCACGGCGCCGTTGAGTTCCTTGGGAAAGATGTGGTCGATCCATTCCATCAGATCGAGGTCGACGTGCAGGTCGACGTCGCCGCCCGGCTGGGCCGCAATCTCGGCAGCGCCCTCGAACACGCCCACGATCCGGCCCAGCACGTCGACCTCCACGTAGCGAGTGCCCGGCCTGCCCCTCAAGCGCTGCTCGTAATGGGCCTCGACGCCGGCGCGTCCGACGATGGCGCCGGGCTCCGCCGACGCGAAGCGAGGCAAGGCAAGTTCGGCCTCGTTGATCTCTCCCACGTATCCGACGACGTGCGCGCCCACGGGGCCGGCGGGGTAGCGGCGCTTCGGACGCGATTCCAGGAGCACGCCCGGGAAGGCCGACTTGCGTTCTTCGATCGCCGCAACGGCGTCGAAGGAGACGTCGGCAGCCACGAGCAACGGCCTCAACGGACGGGCGCGGGCGCGGGCAAAGAGCGTCTCCGCGTGCTCGTCGCCGAAGTCCAAGTGCTCGCCCAGCCGGACCAGGGTGGCGATCATGGAGTCGGGGTCGGCCGGAAGGATCGAGACGGAATGGCCGGGGATGTTGTCGGCCAGCGCCCGGCCGGCGCGGTCGCGAATGATGCCGCGCGGGGGCGGCACGGTGAAGGTGCGCAGACGGTTGGACTGGGACTGCAAGAGCCAGTCGTCGGTCGCCAGGATCTGCGCGCGGAAGAACGCCGCGGCCAGCACGCCCATCGCCGAGACGATGGCAATGCGCGCGACCCGGCCCCGGAAGACGCGCTGGCGGCGGTCGCGGCGTCTCACGGGGCCTTCGGGCTCCGCAAGAACAGCCAGTGGAGCGCCAGACCCACGCCGGCGGCGTAAAGCGCGGCGACGGGGCCCGCGATCAAGACGCGCTCGGCGAACGCCGCCCAGTCGTGCTCCCCGAGGGCCAGCCAGTAGAACAGCTCCAAGACCCACTTGCCCAAGAAGAAGTAGGAGGCCAGGAAGGTCACCGAATCCCCCACGAACACCTGGCGCGTCCATGAGGCCGTCGCGGCCACCAGCGTCAAGGCCGCGGGGCTGGCCCCGAGCGCCTGGGGCACGAAGCCGTCCTGGAGCAGGCCGAGTCCGAAGCCCACCAGGGCGGCGTGCCGCATGAGCATGGACCTCCCGGCGAAGAGGACGGCCAGCGCAAACAGATCGGGCGCGACGGCGCCCAGGCCCAGGCCGACCCGAACCGACAAGTGCGCGACCGCCAGGACCGCCACGAGAACGCCCGCGCGCGCGCTCGCCGGGTTCACGGGACGACCGGGTTCACGGGACGACCGGGGGCTGGGCGGCGCGCGGCGTTTCCGGGGGCGCCGGGCCGGGCGGCGTCTCGGCCGCGCCCGCGTCGGGCGGCTCCAGCGACGGCTCTTCCTCGACGCCGGCGGCGTCCGCGTCGGGCACGACCGGTTCGGCCCGCACGCCCACGTCCACGAACGCGAAAGCGACGGCGCCGGGCTGCACGGCGGGCTCGACGTGGTAGGTCTTGGACCATCCCGCCCTCGTGGCGGCCACCCCGGCGACGCGGCCGACCAGGATGCCTCTCGGGTACGTGCCCCCCCGGCCCGACGTGACGAGCGGCGTGCCCGGCTCCAGGTCGGAGAGATACGCGGTTCCTTCCAGCAACAGCCGGTCCTGCTCGCGGAATTCCCCTCGGTCCGCCACGACGAGTCCGTGCACCCGTCCGTCGGGCGTCATGGCCGACACGCGAAAGTCCGGGTGAGACCAGTCGTAGGCGGACGCCGAGCGGGCGTCGACGTGCTGGAGCTGCCCCAGCAGGCCGACCTCGGTGACCACCGCGTCGAACGGCCGGACGCCGTCGTCGAGCCCGGACGCGACGCGGAACACGCTCTGGTGGGTCGTGCCCGCCCGGATCACCTGCGTCGCGACGTATCGGTGCGGAGCGCTCTCGCGCAGTTCCAGCAGGTCCCGCAGCTGGCGGTTCTCCAGGGCCAGCGTGCGCTGGGCCGCGACGCGCGAGAGCAACGAATCCATGCGCGCGTGCAAGAGATCCATGTCGCGCGCCACCGTGCGCGCCTGAGCGTAGGTCGTGTTGACGAAGACGAACGGGCGCAAGACGGAACCCCGCAGCGCGTCTCCGATGGCGTTCTGCGCTCCGCTCGGCAACTTCATCATGACCGCGGCCAGCACCACCAGCCACAGCGTGATCAGCACGTCGATCCGCTTGGCCCCGCCGTCTTGACCTTCCATGCTGGTCCGTCCCGTCCGCGCCGAAAGGCATGCCGCCCGCCGAAGCGGACGGCTAGGTCATGAGCACGGGCCGATACTTGTGGAACCCGTCCAGGATCTCGCCGACCCCGCGCACGACGCAGCTCATGGGCTCCGGGTCCACGTGGATCGGCAACTGCGTCTCGCGCTCGATCAGCTTGTCCAGCTCTCGGATCATGGCGCCGCCGCCCGTCATGACAATGCCGTGGTCCACGATGTCCGACGCCAGCTCGGGAGGCACGACCTCGAGCGCCGCGCGCACGGCCTCCACGATGGCGCGGATCGGCTCCCGGATGCATTCTCGAATCTCGTGCGCGTGCACCAGGACCATCTTCGGGATGCCCGACACCAAGTCCCGGCCCTTGACCTCCATCCCGCGCTCGTCGTCGGTCTCCATGGCCGAGCCGATCTGCATCTTGATGCCCTCGGCCGTCGGCTCTCCGATCAGCAGATTGTAGTTCTTGCGCAGAAAGGCCACGATCGACGAATCCAGCTTGTCGCCGGCCGTGCGTATGGACGTGTCGAGCACGATCCCCGAGAGCGCGATGACGGCGATCTCCGTCGTGCCGCCGCCGATGTCGATGATCATGTTGCCGCGCGGCGTGTCGATGGGCAGTCCCACGCCGATCGCCGCCGCCATCGGCTCGGCGACCATGTACACGTCCTTCGCCCCGGCGGCCTGCGCGGACGAGCGAACGGCGCGCAGCTCCAGCTGCGTGATGCCGGAAGGGACGCCGACCACCACCCTCGGCTTCATGCGGAAGATGCGCTTCGCCGTGACCTGCCGGAGGAAGTGCCGAAGCATCAGCTCGGCGATGTCCACGTCCGCGATCACGCCGTCCTTGAGCGGGCGGATCGCCGTGATCCCCTCCGGCGTGCGTCCGAGCATGCGCTTGGCCTCGAGGCCCACGCCCATGACCTGCTTGGTGCCCTGCGCGACCGCCACGACCGACGGCTCGTTGAGAACGACGCCCTCGCCCCTGACGTAGACGAGCGTGTTGGCCGTCCCCAAGTCCACGCCGATGTCGCTGGTGGGCACCAGCCGCTTGGAGTCGAACAACCCGGAGAAATAGGACAACGCGCGCTGGGAGCCTCAAGGGAGCGGTCGGATCGCGACGGTCCGGTCGCGGTGAACCCGGCGGAAACATAAGATTCCGCCAAGCTGGGCGCAACCGACGGCGTTCGGCGACCTAACGCACTCCCGTGCTCCCGAAGGCTCCGGAGGCCCGTTCGGTCTCGGGCACGGCCTCGGCCTCCTCGAGGACGGGGGCGACGAAGCGGCCGAAGACGAGCTGCGCGATCCGGTCGCCGCGCCGGACCTGGAATGCGGCGTCGCCCATGTTGCGAAGGAGAATCTTGAGCTCGCCGCGATAGTCGGGGTCGATCGTGCCGGGGCTGTTCGGCAGGGTGACGCCGTGGTGCGCCGCGAGCCCCGACCTTGGACGCACTTGGCACTCCAGGCCGGGAGGGAGTTCCATGATCACTCCCGTGGCCACCGGATGGACATCTCCGGGCGCGAGCCGCACGTCTTCGGCCGCGCGCACGTCGTATCCGGCGGCGCCGGCCGTCGCCCTGGCCGGCAACGGCAGATCGGCGTTGGACGGCAAGCGCTTGAAGCGCACGCGTCGCCGCCCGTCGGCCCGTCCGGCGTCCGCCAGCGGCATGCCGAACGCCTCCGCCACGCCCGGGTGCAGCACCCGGCCCGCCGAGATGTTGACGCCCTTCGCCAACGCCGCGTCCGACGCGCAGGCCGCCTTCCATCCCTCGTCCGCAAGCCGGAGCGCATAAGGGAGCGTGGCGTTGGTGAGCGCCAGAGTGGACGACCGGGGCACGGCGCCGGGCATGTTGCTGACGCCGTAGTGCACCACGCCGTCCACCACGTACACGGGATCCTCGTGCGTGGTGGGCCGAATGGTCTCCACGCAACCGCCTTGGTCCACTGCCACGTCCACGATCACGGAGCCGGGCCTCATGGCGCTCAGGTCGCTTCTCTCGACCAGGAGGGGGGCCTTGCCGCCCGTCACCAGCACGGCGCCGACCACCAGGTCCGCATCGCGCAGCTGCTTGCGCACGGCGTAGCGCGTCGAGTAGAGCACGTTGACGTTGGCGGGCAGCACGCCGGCCAGCCGCCGCAGCCGCGGCAGCGAAATGTCCATCACGGAGACCCGCGCGCCCAGGCCCGCCGCCATCTGGGCCGCATGCGTGCCCACGACGCCCCCGCCCAAGATCAGCGCCTTGCCCGGCAGAACGCCCGGCACGCCGCCCAAGAGCACGCCGGAGCCGCCGGCGGGCCGCTGGAGGTACTTGGCGCCCTCCTGCACCGCCATCCGCCCGGCCACTTCGCTCATCGGCGTCAGCAGCGGCAGCTCGCCCCCGGCCGTCTCCACCGTCTCGTACGCGATGGCCGTGGCGCCGCTGTCCAGCACGGCGCGCGTCAGCGCCTCGGACGCCGCGAAGTGAAAGTACGTGAAGAGCGCCTGGCCCTCGCGCATCAGCGGCCACTCGGGCTCCACCGGCTCCTTGACCTTGAGGATCATGGCCGAGCGCGCCCACACCTCGTCGGCGGAGGGCACGATCCGCGCTCCGGCCTGCTCGTAGAAGTCGTCGGTGAATCCGCTCTCCCTGCCCGCGCCGGCCTGCACGAGCACGTCGTGGCCCGCCTGCGAGAGCGCGTCGGCGCCCGCCGGCGTCAGAGCGACGCGGTATTCGTTGTTTTTCACTTCCGTGGGAACGCCGACGATCATGGTCTCTTCGACAGGGTTGGAGGATGCGGGCCCCGGAGGAAGGCCGGGGCGTGAGGCGGGGTCGGCTCCGGCGCGCGCTGGCCCAGGCAGAGGACCGTTTCCCGCCCGGGGCGAAACGCAGTGCGCGCGACGCGAAGGATGTCTTCGGCCGTCACGGCGTCGACGCGCGCTTCGAGTTCCTCGAGCGTCCGAAACGGCCGGTCGTGCAGCGCCAAGTCCGCAAGTCGGCTCTGGCGGCCTCCCGGCGACTCCAGCGAGAGCAGCATCTGGCCCTTGACCTGCTCCTTGGCGGCCTGGAGGTCGTCGGCGGACAGGCCGCCGGGCGCCAGCTCGCGCAACACCTCGGAGAGCGCGCCCCTGGCGTCGGCGACGGTCTCGGTTCGAGTCGCGAAGTAGGCGCCCGTCATGCCTGCGCCGGCATAGGCCGTCTGAAACGAGTACACCGAGTAGGCGAGGCCCAGTTCTTCGCGGATCCGCTGAAAGAGCCGCGAACTCATGCCGCCGCCGAGAGCCGTCGAGAGCAGGAGCGCCGCCCAGCGGTCGGGATCCGCGCGGGCCGGCCCCGGCCAAGCGGCCACCACGTGCGCTTGGGCGCCCTCGCGCTCGACCCACCGGTCGGCGCTCTTGGCCGGCGCCGGAACCGGAGGCGCAGGCGCGCGCTCCCCGGCGGGCAGATCTCCAAAGCGCCGCTCGGTCAAGTCCACCAGCGCCTCGTGGTCCACTTGCCCGGCGGCCGCCACCACGACGTTGGCGCCTTGGCGGCAGCCCTCGTGCCGGCGCCGCAGATCGTCCAGGGACAGGGCCTCGAGCGACTCGGGCGTGCCCAGGATGGAGCGGCCGTAGGGGTGGTCGCCCCAGAACTCCAGTCCGTGGAGCTCGAACACCCAGTCGTCGGGCGTGTCCCGGCAGGTCGCGATCTCTTCGGCCACCACTTCCTTCTCGCGGTCCAGGTCCGCCTGCCGGAGCGCGGGACGAAGGACCAGGTCGGCCAGCACGTCCATGGCCAGCGGCAGGCGCCGCTCCGGCACGCGAGCCAAGTAGCAGGTATGCTCCTGCGCCGTGTACGCGTCCAGCGATCCGCCCACGCCTTCCAGCGAGATCGCGATGTCGCGCGCCGAGCGCGTCGACGTGCCCTTGAACGCCATGTGCTCCAGCAAGTGAGCGGCGCCCTGGCAGCTGGGCGGATCGTGCGCGGCGCCCTGCCGCACCCAAACCCCGAGCGCGACGGAACGAATCGCGGCCATCTGCTCGGACAGCGCCCGCACGCCGTTGTCCAGCGTCGTCGAGCGGAACGACTCGGCGACGGAACCACGCGCCGTCATCGCGCGGCGGGTCTCCGGGTCAGGCCCGGCGCGCCGCGCCGCCGGCGCCTTCTTCCGCCGCGGCCGCCTTCAAGGACAGTCGCATGCGGCCCTTCTCGTCGATCGACAAGAGCTTCACGCGGACGACGTCGCCGCGCTTCACCACGTCTTCCGTCTTCTCGACGCGATGCTGCGCGAGCTCGGAAATGTGGCACAGCCCTTCCACTCCGGGCATGATCTCGACGAACGCGCCGAAGGTGGTCGTGTTCTTGACCGGGCCTTCGTAGATGCGTCCGACTTCGGGATCCTGGGCGATGGCTTCGACCATCTCGCGGGCTCGGTCCCCCGCCTCCTGGGAGACGGCCGCGATCTTCACCGTCCCGTCGTCGTCCACTTCGATCGTGGCTCCGGTGTCGTCCTGTATCGCCCTGATGTTCTTGCCCTTAGGCCCGATGATGTCACCTATTTTCTGAGGGTTCACGCGAATCGCGACGATGCGCGGCGCGTGCGGAGACAAGTCGGTGCGGGGCGCGTTCAGCGCAGCGTCCATCTCGTCCAGGATGTGCAGACGGCCCTTGCGCGCGCGCTCGAGGGCGTCGGCGAGCACCTCGACCGTCAGGCCCTCGATCTTGATGTCCATCTGGATCGACGTGACGCCCTTGCGCGTGCCCGCGACCTTGAAGTCCATGTCGCCCAGCGCGTCCTCCAGCCCGAGAATGTCGGTCAGCACCGCGAGGCGGCCGTTCTCCGCCACCAGTCCCATGGCCACGCCTGCGCACGCGGCCCGAACCGGGACGCCCGCGTCCATCAGCGCCAGCGAGGCGGAGCACACCGACGCCATCGAAGACGAGCCGTTCGACTCCAGAATGTCCGAGACGATGCGGATCGTGTAGGGGAACTCCTCCGGATCGGGCAACAACGGCCGGATGGCGCGTTCGGCGAGCGCGCCGTGCCCCTTCTCGCGCCGGGAGGTGGCCCGAATCGGACGCGCCTCGCCGACCGAGAACGGCGGGAAGTTGTAGTGCAGCATGAAGGACTTGGTGACCTGCTCCGCCGAGTCGATGGAGTCGATGCGCTGCTCGTCGCGCGAGGTGCCCAAAGTGACCACGCCCAGCGACTGCGTCTCGCCCCGCGTGAAGAGCGCGGAACCGTGCGTTCTGGGCAGCACGCCCGTCTCGCACCCGATGGTCCGCACGTCGTCCAGGCCCCGTCCGTCCGCGCGCACGCCCTCGTCAAGGATCCGCGCGCGCACGTGCTTCTTCTCCAGGCTCCGCAGGGCGTCACGCACCGCGTCCGCCGGCGTCTCCTCGGCCGGGGCGTCCTCGGCCAAGCGGGCGCTCACGTCCTTGGCGACCGCCGACAACGCGGCGTTGCGTTCGCGCTTGTCGGCCACCTTCACGGCCCGGGCCACGGCGTCGGCGGCGAGCGCCTCGACCCGTTCGCGCAGATCCGCCGGGGTCGCCTTGGGCGTCCAGGCCATTTCGGGCTGCCGTCGCGCCTCAACGAGTTCCTCCTGCATTTCGACGAGTTCGCGGATCGCGCCGTGCGCCACGCCCAGTCCCTCCAGGACTTCGCTCTCGGGCACCTCGCCCGCGCCGCCCTCCACCATGGTGATGGCCTTGGCGGACCCTGCGACGACGATGTCCACGTCGGCGTACTCGAGCTGGCGGAAGGTCGGATTGACCACCCAGTTGCCCTGAATCCGCCCGATGCGCACGGCCGCCACCAGCGTGCGAAACGGGATCGCGGACGAGTTGAGCGCCACCGAGGCCCCGACGAGAGCCAGCACGTCGGCGTCGTTCTCCTGGTCGGCGCTCAGGATGGAGGCGTGGACCTGCGTCTCGTGGAAGTAGCCGTCGGGGAACAGCGGGCGAAGCGCCCGGTCGGTGAGGCGCGCCGACAGGATTTCCTTTTCCTGGGGCGCGCCTTCCCGCTTGAAGAAGCCGCCGGGGATCTTGCCCCCCGCGTAGGCCTTCTCGCGGTATTCGACGGTGAGGGGGAAGAAGGGCAGCGTGGTGGGCTTGTCCTGGGCGGTGGCCGTGACGAGAACGACCGTTTCGCCGAACTGCACCAGACAAGACCCGTGAGCCAACCGGGCCATGCGGCCCGATTCCAGCGCCAATCGCCTTCCGGCGAACTGGCGTTCAATTCTTTGCGTCATTCCGTTTTTCCGAGGTCGCCGCCTGAAGTCGGCGGCAGGGTGAGTCGCGCCAAGAGGAAAATTGGGCCGCGGCCGCGATGCGGCCGCCGTGCCCTCTTGCTCAACGGCGCAGGCCGAGGTCTTTGACCAAGTCCCGGTAGCGCTCCACGTCGGTGCGCTTCAGGTACTCCAGGAGGCGTCTCCTGCGTCCGACCATCTTCAACAGGCCTCGGCGGCTGTGACGGTCGTGCTTGTGAACGTCGAAGTGCGCGCGAAGGTAGTTGATCCTGGCCGTGAGAAGGGCGACCTGCGCGGACGCGCCGCCCGGCCCCTTTCCGTCTTCGTGCTTTGCGATGACTTCCGCTTTGTCGATTCCCATTCGATTCCGTAGCTCAGTGCGCGTCCGGGGCGCCCGTCTGCGGCCCCGAACGCCGGCCGCCCCTGCGTCCCCGCGCGGCTCGACGTTGCAAACAGCCTTGAAAGCTAACTTGATTGCGCGCGTCTGGCCACCTGGGCTTCCGCAACCTCGCAGTGCGGGCGGCCACGTCCGTCGGCTGCGTCCGGCCACATGGGGTGCAGCCTCGGTCAGCGGCACGGTCCGGCGGCGTCCAGTTGGCACCCGGCCACGTGGGTCCCCGCCTCCCGTTGCAGCCTCGGTCAGCGGCGCGGCGGCAACGTCCGGCGGCAACGCCCGGCCACCTGGGTCATATCGTCTCCCGTTGCAGCGCCTCGCGCGCCTGCGCCACGTCCCGGCGCATCTGGCCCGCCAGCGCCGCCGCGGACGAGAAGGAGGCGACGGGCCGCAGGCGCCGCGCGAGGTCCAGCCGGAGGCGGCGTCCGTACAGATCGCCCTCGAAGTCGAGGATATGGACTTCGACGGAATCGCGCGCGCCGGGGAAGACGGGGCGCGGGCCGACGTGCAGCGCGCCCATGCAGCGGGGCGGCCCGGGCGGCCGACCCCCGGCCCTTCGTCCCGAAAGGGTGGCCCAGCAGGCGTAGATGCCCGGCGCCGGCACGAGCTTGTGTCGTCCCGAGACGCGCAGGTTGGCGGTCGGGAAGCCGAGTTCCCTGCCCCGGCCGTCCCCCCGCTCGACCGTTCCTTCCAAGGAATACGGGCGTCCGAGCCCCTGGTTGGCTTCGGCGAGACGGCCCTCGGCGAGCGCGCGCCGGATCGAGGACGACGACACCGGGCGGCCTCCCGTCTCTTGCGGGTCCACCACGCTCAGCCGAAATCCGGTCTCGGCCGAGATCGCGCGGAGCGTGTCCGCGTCGCCCGAGCGTCCGCGTCCGAATCCGTGGTCGTGGCCGATCACCAGCTCGTCCATCCCCAGACGGCCCAGCAGGACTTCGTGCACGAACCGGCGCGGCGAGCATTCGCGCAGCTCCGGCGTGAAGGCCAGGAAGACGGCGTAGTCGATTCCGATCTCGGCCAGAAGCGCCTTCTTCTCGGCCGCGGTGGTCAGCAGCGGAGGCGCGGCGGCGGGGCGCACCACGCGCAACGGATGCGGCTCGAACGTCAACAGCACGCTGGCGCCGCCGCGAGCGGCCGCTCGGCGGCGGACTTCTCCGAGCACGACCAGGTGACCCCTGTGGAGGCCGTCGAACGTGCCCATCGTGACGACGGTGGGTCCCCTGCCGGGGGGCAGCCCCAGCCCGGCGGATTGCGCTTCACGCACGCCGAAACACCTTCTTGGGACGCAGCGCTCCGTCCTGCGCCGCGCACACCGCCAGCAGCTCTCCGGCTTCCGAGAGCACGGCCACCGCGCCGGCCGCGCCGATCCCCGCGCCGGCCGCGCCTTCCGCTTCCGGCTGCCGGACGGGTCTTCCGTGCGCGAGGGCCGCGGCTTGGTCCGGCCCGATCGCGACCTTCGGCAGATGGGCCAGCGCGTCTGCGGGCGCCACGACCGACGACGGAGGCGGCGTTCCTTCCCGCAACGAGGCCAGCGGCGCGGCGTCGGAGACGTCGAACCGGCCGGCACGGGTGCGGCGGAGCGCGGCGAGATGGCATGCGGTGCCCAGGCGGGCGCCCAGCTCGGCGGCAAGCGAGCGCACGTAGGTGCCGCTCGAGCAGGACACGCGAAACCGGACGTCGGGCCCCGCCACGCCGAGCAATCGAACGGCATGGACCCGGCACGCGCGCGGCGCCAAGCGGACCTGTTCGCCGCGGCGGGCCCGGCGGTGGGCGGGCGTTCCGCGCACCTTGACGGCCGAGTACGCCGGGGGCGGCAACCAGAGCGCTCCGGCCAGACTCTGCACCGCCGCTTCGACGTCGGCCGTCTCGAGCCGGGTCCACGCGTCGTCCTCGGCCACGACGCGTCCCTCCGCGTCCAGCGTGTCGGTGGCTTGCCCGAGTCGCGCCGTGGCGTCGTACTCCTTGTCGAGGCCGACCAGGTGCTCCAGCAGGCGGGTCCAGCGTCCCGTCGCCAGGATCAGCAGCCCGGTCGCAAGAGGGTCAAGGGCGCCGGCATGGCCAGCCTTGGCCGCGCCCAAGCCTCGCTTCGCCGCCGCCACCACGTCGTGCGACGTGGGACCCGCAGGCTTGTCGACCAAGAGGACGCCCTCCGTCACGCCTCGTCTTGGTCGTCGCCGGCCGGCGGCAGCACGTCGGCCAGGATGGACTCGACGCGGCGGCCCGCTTCGGCCGACTCGTCGGGCAGAAAACGAAGTTCGGGCATCCGGCGGATGTGCAGTTGGGCCCCCAGCCGCGAGCGCAGAAACGGCGCGGCCCGCCGCAACGCGGCGAGCGTGCGGTCTCGGACGCCGGGAGGTCCGTGCAGCTCCACGAAGACCCGAGCCAGCCAGAGGTCTTCGGTCACGTCCACGCCCGTCACCACGTGGGCGCCGATCTGCGGGTCGCGAAGGCGCAGGCGTATGGCGCTCGACAGCTCCCGGCGCAACTGCTCGCCCAATCTGGCGCGGCGTCGGCTCGCCATCAGCAACGGTCGGTGGAGCGCCCGACGACGCGCGCGCCCCGCGAATCGGCGATTCGTCCGTCCACCGCCTCCAGGACCGAGTCCGCCTGGGCGTTGTGGGCCGCGAGGAACGCGACCGAGACCCGAGTGCGGTCCCGCGATTCCTGCAGTCCGGACTCGACGACCGAGACGTTCAAGACGGACAAGCGGTCCTTGAGCGAGCGAAGCACGGAGCGCTTCTCCTTGAGCGAGCGCGATCCCGGAATCTCCAGTTCCCACGTGCCCACCGTGACGACCACGCGCCCGTCGGCATCGGCGCTCCAGGAGCGCGGCGCGGTCGCCGTCGCCGAGGGCGGACCAGAGCCTCGCCGCCCGCCCGGGCCCTCCGGCTCCCGCGGCGGCGTCATCCCTGTTCCGCGGCGGCCAGCGACCGGGCGACCTCCTCCGTGCGATACGTCTCGACCAAGTCCCCGACCTTGACGTCGTTGAACGCCGCGATGCCGATCCCGCACTCGAAGCCCTCCTTGACCTCCTTGGCGTCGTCCTTGAAGCGGCGAAGCGACCCGATCTCGCTGTCGTACACCACGATGCTGTCTCGGATGACGCGCGCCTTCGCCCCGCGCCGCACGGCGCCCTCGACCACATAGCATCCGGCGATCGTGCCCACGCCCCGAATCTTGAAGATCTCGCGGATCTCCGCCGTCCCAAGAATCTCTTCCCGCCGCTCGGGAGCCAGCAGGCCCTCCAACGCCGCCTTCACGTGCTCCACCACTTCGTAGATGATGTCGAAGACCTGAACGTCCACGTTCTCGCGGCGCGCCGCCTGGCGGGCGCCGGGGTCCGGCCGCGAGCGGAAGCCGATGATCACCGCCCCCGCGGCCAGCGCCAGCATCACGTCGGACTCGTTGACGGCGCCGACGGCGCGGTGGACGATCTCGACCTGCACTTCCGGTCCGGACAATTGCTCCAAGGCGTCGGACAGCGCCTGCACCGAGCCATCGACGTCGCCCTTGACCACCAAGCGCAGCACGCCGACCTCGCCGGTCGCCAGGAGCTGCGAGAAGTCGCCCAGCCGGATGCCCTTCTGCCGGATCCGCAGCTGCTTCTCGCGGTCGAGCCGGCGCCGCTGCGCAGCGACCGACGCGGCCTTAACCGCATCCATCACCTGAAGCACGTCGCCGGCCTGCGGCACGCCGCCCGAACCCAGCATCTGCACGGGCAGCCCCGGTCCGGCGGACTCCACGGCCCGGCCTCGTTCGTCGAAGAGCGCGCGCACGCGTCCGTCGTGAAGCCCCACGACGAAGCTGTCGCCCACCGAGAGGGAGCCCCGCCGCACGAGCACGGTCGCAACCGGGCCCTTGCCCACGTCCAGCTCGGCTTCCACGACGGTGCCCTGGGCGCTGCACGACGCGTTGGCCTTGAGCTCCAGCAGCTCGGCCTGCAACAGAATCTTCTCCAGCAGGTCCTCCACGCCTTCGCCCGTGCGGGCCGACACTTCGGCGACCAGCACGTCGCCGCCGAACTCCTCGACGGTCACCTCGTGCTGCAGGAGGTCCTGCTTCACCTTGTCGGGATTGGCGGCGGGCAGGTCCATCTTGTTGACGGCGACCACCATGGGCACGCCGGCGCTCTTGGCGTGGCTGATCGCCTCGACCGTCTGCGGCATCACCGCGTCGTCGGCGGCGACCACGAGCACCACCACGTCCGTCACGTCGGCCCCTCGGGCGCGCATGGCCGTGAAGGCCGCGTGGCCGGGCGTGTCCAGAAACGAAATCGCCCGGCCGTCGTCGAGTTCCACGTGGTACGCGCCGATGTGCTGGGTGATGCCGCCCGCCTCGCCCGCGACCACGTTGGTGTCTCGGATGCGGTCGAGGAGCCGCGTCTTGCCGTGGTCCACGTGGCCCATGACCGTGACGACGGGCGGGCGCGGCAGCAAGTCGGCCGGATCGTCGGCCTCCTCCGGCCCGGCGGCCGGCGCGGCGTATCCCTCCTCGCGGATCGCCTGGACGCCGAAGCCGTCGAGAAGAAGTTCGATCTGGTCGAAGTCCAGTCGCTGGTTGATCGTGACGACCATGCCCATCTGCTTGAACGCGGAGCCGATGATGTCGGTGGCGCTCGCGTCCACGAGTTCCGCGATCTCGGCCACGGTCAAGAATTCGTTGACCCGCACGGCGGGCGTCTCCGGCGCATGTTCTTCCTGAACCTGCTCCTGCGCGCCCGTGCCGTTGTCCGATTCCGAGACCGGAGCTCGCGTCTTGCGACGCTTCCGCCGGTCGCCCTTCATCTGGGCGACCACGCGCTGGACGTTCAGCTTCGCGGCCGCCTGGTCGGCCCGCTTGCGACGCTTGGCCTTCCTGCGGTCGCGCTTGCGGCGGCCGTCCGCCGTGTAGCCCGACGCCTGGATGTTGATGCGCCCGCCCGGCTTGGCGGTGGCGGCCGGTTCGGCGGCGGCCGCGACGCGCGCTTCGGGCAGGCCGTCGCCGACGCGGGCGGGCACCGGCTTGTCGGCCGCCCTGGCCGGGGTCCCGGGCGCGCCGGGGGCGGCCAAGGGCGGCGCGGACGCGGGTTCGACGGCGTCCGGCGGCGTCTCGGGCGGCGGTGGCGGCAGGCCTTCCTGGACGGCCCCATCCGTCTCCCCCGCGGGCTGGACGGGCGGCGCGGGGGCCTCGGGCAGCGCGTCGGCGACAACAGGCGCGTCGGCAGCAGGCGCGTCGGCGACACCAGGCACGTCCGCGGCGGCGTGCGGGGTCTCCGGCTCGGGCGCGACCTCGGGCTCGGGCTGCGGCCGCGCGACGGCGACGCGACGACGGCGGCGACTGGTCGGCTTGCGGTCGCTCAAGGCCGACTGGATGTAGGAAGGGGCGTCCGTCGCGCCGTCGCGCAACGCCTTCTGGACGCGGCTCCGAAACTTCGCCTCGCCGTCGGCGTCCACCAGGGCGTCGGTGCCCTGCAGGCGCATTCTTTCCTTCTGGCGCAAGAACTGAAGCAACGTGTCCGGCCCGACCTTGAACTCGCTGGCCAGATCCTTGACGCGCAGCATCAGGCGGCGCCCTGCTCCGCCGGTCCGGCCTCCTTGGACCCGGACGCGGCGACGGCTTCCGAGTCGACCACCGTCAGGTCCTCGATGAGGGACAACAGCGCCGCGGCCGCCTCTTCCGTGACGCCCTCGACGGCCAGCAGGTCCGCGCGGTCCAGGTCGATGATGTCCAGAAAGCTGCCGTAGCCGGCGCCTTCCAAGGCCGCCAGCGTGGCCTTGTCGAGGGAGAGCTCGCTCAGCGGGAAGTCCGCCGTCTCGTACCCGCTCTCCTCGGTCTCCTCGGCGAAGATCGACATGTCGGCCCCACGCTCCATCCAGTCTCGCGAGCCGAAGAGATCGATCTGCCAGCCGATCAGCTGGGACGCCAGGCGCACGTTCTGGCCGTTGCGCCCGATGGCCAGGGAGAGTTGGTCCTCGTCCACGATGGCCGTCACGACTTGGCGCTCGCGGTCCGAAACCACCTTGGCGACGCGCGCCGGCGCCAAGGCGCGGCGAGCGAACACCTCGGGTTCGGGGTGCCAGGGCACGATGTCGATCCGCTCTCCGCCGAGCTCGGACACGACCGCCTGCACGCGCGAGCCCCGCAAACCCACGCACGCCCCGACGGGATCGATCGATTCGTCGCGGCTGTGCACGGCGATCTTCGTCCGCCCTCCGACTTCGCGGGCCAGCTCCTTGATCTCCACGATCCCTTGGTAGATCTCCGGCACCTCGAGCTTGAACAAGGCGGCCACGAAGAGCGGGTCGGCGCGGGAGAACACCAGGCGCGGTCCCTTGGGCGTCTCTTCCACCCGCTTCAGCACCGCCCGGATCGACTCGCCCTGGCGAAAGCGCTCCCGATAGTTCTGCTCCTTCCACGGGATGACCGCTTCGGCCTCGCGAGAACGGTTGAGCAGAAGAACCAGCTTGCCGCGCTCGATCTGCTGGACTTCGCCGGACAGCAGGTCGCCCACCCGTCCGGCGTACTCGTCGCGAATGCGCTGCCGTTCGCCCTCGCGCACGAGCTGCACGATGCGCTGCCGGGCCGCCATGACGGCGTTGCGGCCGAACGACGAGAACTTGACGGGGATTTCCATGACGTCGCCCGTCTCGTACGTCTCGTCGTCCCAGCGCGCCTCTTCCAGCGACACCTCCGCGGCCTTGTCTTCCACGGACTCGACGACCCGCTTGAGCACCACGATGTCGATGTCGCCCGCCACGTCGTCGACGACGATCTCGGAGTCCACCGTGGGCCCGTAGATGCGCGCCAAGCCCGCCTGAATCCCCTCGCGGATGAGGTCGTTGACGGCTTCCGGCTCCAAGCTCTTGGCCGCCGCCACGTCGCGCAGCGCGGCAATGACGCGACCGGTGTCCATCAATCGCCTCCCGCCGGGGCGGCGCTTCCGCCCGACTTGTCGAAGACCGCTCGATGTTCCGTCATCTGGCGCTTCCGTCCGTCGCAGGGACAAAAAAAGCGGGGGCGAAACCACTCCCCCACTTCGGCCAAGGAACGGTTTGGCCGCCGCCGCCCCGTTCCACGCTCCCCGGAAATATAAGACGGCCGCGATGCCGAAGCGAGCCCCCGGCGGGGCCGCAGCAGCGGCGTTCGGGCCGGGCTCTCGGCTAGGCGGAGGGGTCGCGCCGGGGGACTTCGGACGATTCGAAGGCGAGGCCCATTCAGGCCGCGGGGGGCGTTCGCACGACTCGGCAGCGAGCCCCCGGAGGCCGCGCCGGGCAACCTCAGTCCGGGCCGTCGGCCATGTAGAGGAAGCCGTCCCGGCGGACCAGGACTCCTTCGTTCGTCAGGGCGTCACGGACCGGGATCAAGGCGGCCTTTCTCTTGCTGGTGAGCGCCCGAAAGCCAAAGAGTCGCGCCGCTTCGCTCAAGATGTCGTCCGGCTGGATGCCGTAGCTCACTCTGGCCGCATGAAGGAGCGCCGCGGCGATTTCCTCGGGCGCGATTCGGTCGAACTCGCGAAGGGAGCCCTCGACCTCGTCCCGGCGGCGCACGATCGCGTCCTCGTGTCCCGGACGCCAAAGAAACTCCCCGCGCTGGACGACGAGCTCGCGCTGGGCGGCATGACGGGCCGACTGCTCCACGCCGCGAACGATTCGAGAGCCGGTGCGCTTCAGCCCGGCCCACTGCACCAAGCGCGTCGCCGCCTCGTGCACGTGCACGGGGCTCTCGACGGCGACGACCTCGGCGAGCTTGCCTGCAAGGCACCAAGGAGCGGCGCTCGACAGGTCGAAGCCGGCGGGGCAGGCGCCCAAGTCGGCCCGCTGGTAGGGCACGGCGGGACCCGGCGCCTCGTGGTCGTGGGCGACCGGGGCGGCCCGCCGGACCCCGCCCCCACCAGCAGACGACGGAGCGGCGTTCGTGTCCGACGACGATCCCGGCGCGGCGCGGCCTTCCGTGCCCGGAGGCGCCGACCCCGAAGACCTCCGCCCGGTCCCGCCGCCGACCATCGCCGGCCGCGCCTCCCGGGCATGCTCGGCCGCCAGGCGAATCGCCTTGTCCACCCGCTCCATCTCTCGATCCCGATTGCGGAACCAGTCGGTGCTCCAAATCCGGTGGATCCTCCATCCCAGGCCTTCCAGGATCTGCTGCCGCAAGCGGTCTCGGTCTCGCGCCGAGCGCGCGCTGTGGTACGTCGCGCCGTCGCACTCGATGCCGAGGAGGTAGCGGCCCGGCCGGTCGGGATCGATCACCGCAAGATCGACGAAGAATCCCACGGAGCCCACTTGGTGCTCCACTTCGTGGCCCCGGGCTCGCAATTCGTCCGCGACCGCCTGCTCGAACGGAGAGTCGGCGCCTCGGCCGGTCGCCTGGGACACGTCCAGGCGGCCGGTGCGCGCATACTGGAGAAACGTCTTCAGCGCCCGAACCCCCCGCGCCGGCGTGCGCCTCAAGTCCAAGTCCTCCGCCTGGAAATTGCAGAAGACGACGCAGCGCGACCGGGCCCGGGTGATCAGCACGTTGAGCCGCCGCTCCCCGCCGTCGCTGTTGAGCGGCCCGAACCTCATCGACATGCGGCCGCCCTCGACCTTGCCGTATCCGACGCTGATGAAGATGGCCTCGCGTTCGTCGCCTTGGACGTTCTCCAAGTTCTTGACGAAGAAGGGCTCCTCGGGATGGCGCCGGAAGAAGTCCTCGGCCGAGGGGTCGCGGCGGCGCAGGATCTCCAGCTCGTCTTCGATTCGGCGGGCCTGCTGCAAGCTGAACGCGGCCACGCCCAGGGTTTGATGCGGACGCTCGGCCGCGTGGCGCATCACGGCCTCGGCGACCCGCCGCGCCTCGTCCGGATTCGTGCCTCGTCCGTAGAAGGCCGACGGGTCGTGGCACAGGCGCAATCCCGTGTCCTCTCGGCCCTTGTCGGGGCTCGGGAAGACGACGAGCCGACTGTCGTAGAATTCGCGGTTCGAGACCGCGATCAGCGATTCGTGCCGGCTGCGGTAGTGCCAGCGCAACATGCGTTCCGGCACGCCTTGCGAGCAGAAGAGACCGAGGACGCTCTCCAGGTCGGCGGTCTGGGACAAATCGTCGTCGTCGTCGGCGATTCGGTCGAAGAACGCGGTCGGGGGCAACTGCTTGCTGTCGCCGACGACGACCGCCTGCTTGGCCCGGACGACGGCGCCCATGGCGTCCATCGGGCGGACTTGGCTGGCCTCGTCGAAGATCACCAAGTCGAACTCGATCGACCCAGGCGGAACGAACTTGGCGATCGACAGGGGGCTCATCATGAAGACGGGCTTGATCGACTGAATCGCGTTGCCCGCGCGCTGGACGAGCCTGCGCAAGGGCAGATGCCGGCGCTTCTTCTCGAATTCGCGCCGAAGCAGGCCCAGCTGGCCCGCGCCGTGGCCGCGCGGCATGCGCTCCCAGTGCCGAAGCGCGACGACTTGGCGATTGTGGGCGAACATGGACTCGTCGAGATGGCGGAACTGCTGGACGACGCCCTCGTGGACGGGGCCGTCGAACTCGGCCAGGACGGGCCGATCCCTCCAAGCGGCCTCGAGCCATGCGGAGTAGACATCGTGCTCGAAGAGACGCACGAGTTCCCGTCCGGCGCCGGGCCACGAAGCCGCCGCCCGCGCGACGCCTTCGACGTCCAAGGCGGCCAAGCGCTGGGCGATCTGGTTGAAGCGCGCCATGTCCTGCAACGAATCCAAGCCATCCTTGGCGCGGCCCAGCCATCCGTCCAGCTTCGAGAAGGATCGGCGCCGGGGCGGCGGATCCGGAGCGAACCGGGACTCGTCCAGCTCCAGCGCCCGCGAGACTTGGCCCAGCGCCTCCGCCAGCGCTTCCTGCGACCGGCCGCACTCCTCGGCCGCGGCCCTAAGGCGCTCCAAGTCGGACGGCGACTCCGGATCCAAGACGTCGAGGAGACATGCGTGCACGGTCCCCTCTTCGATCTCCCGGCGAAGGCGGAGGAGCCACCGAGCAGTCTCGCCGATGCGCCGCCAAGGCGCGGCCTCCCAGCCCGGGACGGGGCCCGCGAACAACCGGGGGACCAATTCCGACGAGCGATCCAAGCGGTCGCGAAGGCGGCGGGCTTCCAGGACCGCGTCCAGGAGAGCCACCTGCTCGCGGTGGCCTGCGGGCGCGTCTCCCCGGCAAAGTCCCCGGAGCTGCCGGGACGCTCTGCGCCACGCCGGCGACAGGAAGCGCCACCACTTGCCGCCGAGCGCGGCCAGGTCGCGGCGCACGGCCAGCGCGTCGGTCGCCCACGCCGACGGAATCAAGACGGAGTCGCGCGCTTCGCGCAGCCCCGCGAACGCCAGCGCGTCGGCGGCGAGAGCATCCACCTCCGCCGCGCGACGGGTCCATTCCGGCGCGTCGCGGCGGACGCCGGCCAGGGACGGGGCCTCCGCCGCTGCCGCGGCCGTGGCCAGCAGGACGACGACCTCGTCCGAACCGAGGGCAGGCAAGCCGGCGGCGTCCAGCCCCAGAGCGCCGCGGAGGCGCACGGCGTCGTCCCAGTGCCGCGCGAGGGCTTGGCCGGCCGTCTCGAGCGCGCCGGCCGCGGCGGCTTGGTCGGCAGGCATGACTCGGACCCGCGCGCTTCCCCAATGCGGGTGCTCGCGCGGCACGCCGTGAGCGTCCACGAGGGTCTGCAGATCCCGCACTTCGGCGCGCCGTTCCACGAAGTCCTCGCGGCTCCAGGCGCCCGCGTCCGGGAGCTCCAGCGCGGGCGCGCCCGGCCTGGCTTCCGCTCCGCCCAGCCGGGCCAGCCTACCGACGAGCTGCTGCGGGGTCAGCTTGCTGTGCCCGACGGGAGAATTGACGGCCGCCGCGTACGCGTTGAGACGTTCTCGGCTCCGCTTCAGCTCGAACCGGTCGGCGGCGGCGTCCTCGAGCTCGGGCTTGCCGAGTTCCAGGGTCCGCCGAAGCTCGGCCAGCACCGCGGCCTTGTTGGACGTGTGGCTGTGGAGCTCCAACGCAGCGTCGCCGACTCCGACATGGTCCAGCCGGCGCTTGACCACCTGCAGGGCGGCCATCTTCTCCGCGACGAAGAGGACGGTCTTGCCGCGAGCCACGCATTCGGCGATCAAGTTGGCGATCGTCTGCGACTTGCCCGTGCCCGGCGGTCCCTGCACCACCAAGTTCCGGCCGGCCACGGCGTCCATCACGGCCAAGGTCTGGGAGCTGTCGGCGTCCACCACTTGGTGGGTGTCGCCCACGCGCAACCGGTCGTCCAGCCAAGCCCCGCCCTCCTGCCCGGGACCGGCGTCCTCGATCGACGGAGGCGGCGCTTCGGCGCCGGCGCCGAAGAGCGAGCGCACCAGGGGATGGTCCGCGGGCTGCTGGTCCTCGGGCCACGCCGCCGGATCCAAGTCCTTGTAGATCAGCAGCTTGCTGAACGAGAAGAAGCCCAGGTCGACGGCGGTCCGGTCCACCTTCCATCTCGGCTTCCGCGCGACCGCCTGCTCGACCTTCGCGAAGTAGTCGTCCACGCCGAAGCCGTCGCGCCCGGCCTCCCCTTCCCCCTCCTCCAGCTCGGGAAGGCCAATGCCGAAGTCCTGCTTCAGCTTGGCGTCCAAGGAGAGGTTGGCGTCGATCTCTTCCTCGGTCCACCCCACCTTGAAGCGCCCGCCCAAGCCGCTCTGGTCCAGCTCCACCGGCACGAGCAGCAAGGGGGCTCGGCGGAACACTTCGCTGGCGTCCGACTCGTGCCACTCCAGCGCTCCCAGCGCCACGTAGAGGATGTTGACGCCCTGCTCCTCCATCGACGACCGCGCGTGGCGAAGCGTGTTGCGGAGCCGCGTCTCCATGCGCACGGCGGAGTGCGCCGTCTGGAGCTTGTTGTCCGAATGGCGTTCGGGCAGTTCGCCGGGCGCCGATTGCGCCATGAGCCTGGCGAGCTCCGCGGGCATCTCGGCGGCGCCCGGCCCGGCATCGGCGCTGTCGGCGGCGTCGGCGCCTGTCTGGCCGAGGCCGTCCCCGTCCCCCGCCTGCGCACCGGCGCGCGACGGCGGGCCCGGCGGTTCTGCTTCGTCTCTGTGCGCCTCCGGCGCGGCCAAGAAGTACATGGCCTGCCTCTTCTCGACGAGGCGGCGGAACACCTCGCGCGGAACTTCGTCGACGACCCGCACGCCCTTGGCGCGCAACGGGCGGTACGAGAGCAACGGGTTGCGGAAGGTCAAGTCCAACAGGTCGGCGCGCGACTGCGTGATCTCCTCGCCGACGTTGACGGGCGCGGCGCCCGTCCCATCGCCATCCTCGGGGCTCCGTCGCGACGCCGCGGCCGGGTCGCCCAACACGTGCCCGGCGGCGGACTCCGTCCCGGCGTCGGCGGGCGCGCCGTCGGCAGCCTCCGGCGGGCCGGCGCCCCGGGCCGGGTCCGTGCCCTCCATGCGGACGCTAGTCGTCCCGGCGCTCGATCTCGGCGCCCAGCGCGGCCAGGCGCTCGTCGATGCGCTCGTAGCCGCGTTCGATCTGGCCGGCGTTGCGGATGACGCTCTCGCCGCGCGCGCTCAGGGCGGCGATCACCATCGCCATGCCTGCGCGGATGTCGGGGCTCTCCAGGGCCGCGCCGCGCAACGGCGAAGGGCCGGTGACCACCACGCGGTGAGGGTCGCAGAGAATGATCTGCGCACCCATGCCGACGAGCTTGTCCGTGAAGAACATCCGCGACTCGAACATCTTCTCGTGCACCAGGACCGTGCCCTGGGCCTGCGTGGCGGCGACGACGGCGATGGACGTGAGATCGGCCGGAAACGCGGGCCACGGACCGTCGTCGACCTTGGGCACGTGACCAAAGGCGTCCATGCGCACGACGGGCGTGCTTCGTCCGTCCACGGCGAGGCGCCGTCCTTCGACTTTGCACTCGATCCCGAGACGAGCGAAGCCGAGGAGCGTGGAGTCCAGATGCTCGATCGGCGCGTCGTCGATGTGGATCTTGCTTCGTGTCGCCGAGGCCAAGCCGATGAAGGAGCCCGTCTCCACATGGTCGCGGCTGATGTCGACCGTCCCGCCGCCGAGTTCTCGCACGCCGTCGATGCGGAGCGTGCCGGTGCCGATCCCCTCGATGCGGGCGCCCAGCGCGTTGAGCGCGTGGCAAAGGTCCTGGACGTGGGGCTCAGCGGCGGCGTTTCTGATCTCGGTGCGGCCCTCGGCAAGCGCGGCGGCCATCACCGCGTTCTCGGTCGCCGTGACCGACGGCTCGTCCAGGAACATGCGCGCGCCCTTCAAGCGTTTCGCCGCCAACTCCAGGTTGGCCGGGGTCGACACCTCCGCCCCAAGCGCGCTGAACGCGAGCAAATGGGTGTCCAGGCGGCGCCGGCCGATGACGTCGCCCCCCGGAGGCGGCAGCGACACCCGCCCGAACCGGGCCAGCAACGGCCCGGCCAGCAGCACCGAGGCCCGAATCCGCCGGGCCAGCTCCTCGTCGAGTCCCCCCGGCTCCACACCGCCGCCGTCGACGCGCACTTCGTTGGGGCCGGTCCACGAGACCCCCGCGCCCAGCGACTCGGCGATCTCCAGGAGCGTGAGGACGTCGCGTATGCGCGGCACGTTTCGGACCGTGGTCCGCCGCGCCGACATGAGCGTGGCCGCCAGCACGGGAAGGGCCGCGTTCTTGTTGCCGGCCGGCGTGACGCTGCCCTCGAGCGCGCGCCCTCCCGATACGATGAGCGACGGCATGGCGGGTCTTGGGGTTGCTGTCGGGCGTTGGCGCAACGATGCGCAGGTCACGGAGAACAAATTAGCCTTGCCCGCGACGCTCCGGCCAGGACAGGCACGTCCTCCGGGGCGGGCCGACCCGGCAGACGACGATTCGGGGCGCGACGGGAGCGTCGCGGGCCGCGGCGTGGGCGACCCCCGCGAATCCGGAGTGCTTCGCGCCGTGCACGAACGTGGCCGTCGCGCGGGCGGCGACTCTCCTTCGCGCCAAGCTCTCGCGGACCGGGCCGCCGCGGACATTCGGTTTTGCCGCAGGGCCGGCATCGCGGCCAAGTCCGTGCGGGGCGCGGGAGCGGCGTCCCGACAAGGCGGTTTCCGCGCCGGGTTTCGCGGACGTCGGAGACGGGGCCATATTGGAGTCCATGATGCTCCTCTCTTCTGCGGCCCAGGGGCTGGCGGGCGCGACGGACGGCGTAGCGTGGCAGGCTTGGGTCCAAGCCGGCCTCTTCGTCTTGCTCGCCGCCGTTCTGGGCGCATTGCTGCTCGTGGCGCGGGACATGCGGAGGCTGGCCCGCGACCTGGACGCGGTCATGAAGGCGGCGCAGGAGCGAGCCGGGCCCCTGGTCGACCACGCGACCAACGCCGCGCGCAATCTGGACCACGTCTGCCGCGTGGCCCGGGAGGGCGCCGACCGGTTGGAGGGCTCCTTCAGCCGGATCGCCGACGAGGCGGACAAGGCGGCCGGCCACGCCCGGGCCCGCTTGGGAGAGCTGGCGGCGCTGGCCGACTTCGTGCAGGCCGAAGCCGAAGACGCCGTGCTGGACGTCGCGACGAAGGTGCGCATGGCGCGCAACGGCGCCGGACTGGCCCAGTGGCTCAGCCGGGGCGGCAAGACGCCGGCGGACCGAGACGAGCGTGAGCCCCCGGCCGCGCCGCGGCCCGGCGGCGACAACGTGCTTGCGCCACCCGAAGGCGGCATGACGGACACGGCCGCGGCCCCGCTACGCGAGGCCGGTGGCGACGTCCATGCCTCGTTGCCGAGCTCGGCGCCCGCCCGCCCCCAGGACGCCGCGCCGCAACCGGAGGTCCCCGCGGCGAGACGGACGCGGGTTCTCGGCAGGCAGACGCGATCTAGGAGGCGCCGCTAACGCACGAGGGCGACCGCACCCCCGTTGGCGGAACCCTCGGCCGAAAGACCCCGCGAGGGCCGGACTCGCGCAAGGAGCCGTTGCCGAGCCGACGCTTCGCCGCGCGGCACCCCCATGTGCGAAGGGCAACCGCGCGTGGCAACCGGCGGCCCTCTGCGGTGCAAAGCGGCCCCCACGCGCGAGGGCAACCGGTCCTGCCCGTCCTGCAACGTCAGCGTGATCGTAAGCGGCCCCCACGCGCGAGGGCAACCGGCTCACGCGAAGTCCTTCTGCAATCCTGCGTAGCGAGCCACCAGCTTCCTGCAACCCGCGTCGTCGAAGTCCACCACGACCTTGAGGCCGGGGCCGACCCCGTCGAGCGACACGATGGCGCCTGCGCCGAAGGTCGGGTGCACCACCCGCTCGCCCTTCGCGTAGCGCGGACGGTCCTGGTCGAAGTCGTCGCCGTCGTCGTAGTCTCCGGCAGCCGCGGCCTCGCCCCGGTTGCGGTCCGCCGCCAAGCTCGCCAGCGAGCGCCGGCGGCGCTCCGCCCGGCGCCCGCCGCCCGGCCCGCTCGCATCCCTCTCCTCCACCATGTCCAAAATCGGCGTCACGAACGACGACAGCAGGCGAGACGAGTACTCCCCGTATCGGCGGCGGCGACGGGCGTGGGTCAGGATCAACCGGTCCTGCGCTCGCGTCATGCCGACGTAGAGCAACCGCCGCTCTTCCTCCAGCCGGTCCGGCTCCTCGTCGCTCCCGATGGGAATGATTCCCTCTTCCACGCCGCTCACGAAGACGACCGGGAACTCCAGGCCCTTGGCCGTGTGCAGGGTCATGAGCGCGACCGCGTCCGCATGCTCGTCGTGCTGGTCGACGTCGGTGATCAGCGCCACGTGCTGCAGGAACAGCTGCACGTCCGTCAGCCGCCGGGGGGCGCCGGCCTCTTGGTCCTGCATCGCCAGATCCTCTTCGAGCCCGTCCACGCTTGCAGCGTCGAACAACTGCGCGCCCGCGATCAGCTCCTTCACGTTCTGAACGCGGTCTTCGTCCTCGGGCGCCTCCGCGCGAAGCCGATCGATCATGCCGATCTCCTCCACGAGCCCGCGCAGCACCTCGCCGGCCGGCACGTGCGCGGACAGCTTGGCATGCCTGCGGATCAGCTTCGCGAACGCCCGCGCCTTCCTGGCCGCCGCCGGGGCCAGGCCGGGGACCCGGTGCGCGTTCTCGGCGGCCTGGAGCAACCCGGCGCCCTGCTCGGCCGCGAAGGCCGCCATGCGGGCGCAAGCCGCCCGTCCCAAGCCGCGGCGCGGATAGTTGACGACGCGCAGAAAGGCGTTGTCGTCCTTGGGGTTGGCGACGAGGCCCAGGTAGGCCAGGAGGTCCAGGACTTCCCGGCGCTCGTAGAAGCGCACGCCGCCGACGATCTGATAGGGCAGACCCCGGCGGCGGAAGCGCTCCTCCAGCCCCCGCGACTGGGCGTTGGTGCGGTAGAGCACGGCAAAGTCGCGGTGCCGCAGTTCGGGGCCGGCCAGCATCAGGCGCTCGATTTCCTGGACGATCCAGCGCGCCTCGTCCACTTCGTCGTCGGCCTCGGCCAGCGTCACGCCGGCGCCGCCCGCGCGCATCGCCCGCATCGCCTTTTCCTTGCGCGCCTCGTTGAGTCCGATCACGGCGTTGGCCGCGTCCAGAATCGCCTGCGTGGAGCGGTAGTTGCGCTCGAGCGTGACCACGGCGGAGCCCGGAAAGGCCGACTCGAATTCGAGGATGTTGCGAACGTCGGCGCCTCGCCAGCCGTAGATGCTCTGGTCGTCGTCGCCGACCACCATGAGGTTGCGGTGGTCGCGCGCGAGGAGCTCGATCAGCCTGAACTGCGCCCGGTTGGTGTCCTGGTACTCGTCGACGAGGATGAAGGAGAAGCGGGCGCCGTATCCCCGGCGCAAGTCGTCGTCTTCGCGCAGGAGCTGCACCGGCAGCATCAGCAGGTCGTCGAAGTCCGCGGCGTCCTGGGCGCGAAGCGACTTCTGATATGCCGGGTAGGCCCGGGCTGCGGCGCGCACGCGCGGATCGGCGGCGTCCGCGGCGTTCTCGGCGAACTGAGCGGGCGTCTGGAGCGCGTTCTTGGCGGCGGAAATCTGCACGCGAAGCTCCTTCGGCGGCCACTTCTTCGTGTCCACGCCGGCCTGCCCGGCGACGCGCTTGATCTCGCGGAGCGTCTGTTCCGCGTTGCGGATGGTGAACGCCGTGGTGAGGCCGGCCCGGGGCGCGTGTCGGCGCAGCAAGCGCGCGCCGACGCCGTGGAACGTGCCCATCCAGATGCCGTGGAGCCCGCCGCCCAGCATTCGGGACGCGCGGCGGCGCATCTCGGCGGCAGCCTTGTTGGTGAACGTCACCGCCAAGATGCGATCGGGCGCCACGCCGTGCTCCAGCACGAGCCGGCAGATCCGCGCCGTCAGCACGCGCGTCTTGCCCGACCCAGGGCCGGCCAGCGCCAGGCACGGTCCTTCGAAGTGCTCCACGGCCTGCCGCTGCTCCGGGTTGAGCTCGGCAAGAAACTCCGAGCCCGCCCGTCCGCTCACGCCGGCTGCGCCTTGGGAAGGCGGATCTGGAACGTGACGCCGTCTCCGCCGTCCAGCAGATCGACGCGGCCTCCGTGGACGCCTTCGACGATCCGGCGCGTCAGCGTCAGCCCGACGCCCCACCCTCCCGGCTTGGTGGTCGCGCCGGGCTCGAAGAGACGGTCGCGCACGTCGGCGGCCACTCCGGGCCCCGTGTCGCGGACGCGGATCACGACCCAGCGCCTGTCTCGCGAATGGGCCGCCACTGTGATGGCGCCGCCCTCGCCGGCCATCGCGTCCATCGAGTTCTTGACCACATTCTCGAGTGCCCAAGCCAGCAGCACGTCATGGCCAAGAACGTCGGGCAAGTCTTCCGGCACGTCCACGTGCAACGCGACGCCCGCGTCCAGCCTGGGCAGCCGCGATTCCAGGTAGCGCCGCAGTTCGCCGACCAAGTCCGGCACCGAGACCCGTCCGAGTCTCGGGTCGCGCCCGATCAGCTCGAAGCGGCGGCTCACGCGTTCCAGCCGAACGAAGTCCTCCTTGAGCGCGGCCGCGACCTCGGTGCGCGGCATGGGGCCCGGCCGGTCGGCCGGATCCAGCGACAGCACCTCGATCCAGCCCTGCAACGAGCTGATGGGCGTGCCGAGCTGGTGCGCCAGCTCGCGCGCCATGGACGTCCAGGCCAGCTCGGCCGCCGTCCGGCGCTGATAGCGCACGGCGGTCGCCGCCAGCGCCACCGCCAAGACGAGGCCCGTCGCCCACAGCAGCGGCATCCACCGGAGCCGCGCCGCCTCCGGCGTGATTCCGTAGTGGACGAGTTGGCCCGCGGGATCGCCCACCGGCGCGTTTCGCGCATCGAGTTGGGCCGCGTAGGCGAGGATGCGCGTCTCCTCCTGCGGCGTGGGCGGGTCCGAGACCTCGAAGGGCAGATTGGCCGAGGTCTGGTACTCGCCGCCGGGCTCGGTGGTGACGACGAAGGGCACGCCCAGTTCGAGAATCGTTCCCTGCAGCCGCACCAGCGCCGCGAGCTCGGCGCCCGGCTCGTGGCTCGCCAACCCCCGCTGCACCTCGGCGTACACCCGCGTGAACGTCTCCGCGTCGGCCTCGCTCGAACGCACGATTTCGGCCGTGAAGACCAAGTACCAAGCCAGCAAGGCGACGAACAGCGCGCCCGCCGCGGCCAGCCACGTCCGCGAAGCAAACCGGCCCGCGCCGATCCGCCCCCGCGCCCCGATCCTCACGGGCTTCTCGTCGCGCCGCGTCCGGCCGCGGTCACGCGCCGGGCGAGATCTCGCTGAACCCCACCACCGAAGCCAGCGGCTCGGGCACCCGCACCGACCCGTCGGGCTGCTGGTGCGTCTCCACGAGAGCCGCCATCACGCGCGGCAACGCGAGGCCGGATCCGTTCAGGGTGTGGACGTGCTCCGTCGCCGCCCCCGGACGCTCCCGAAACCGGATGGCGGCCCGTCGCGCCTGGAAGTCGGAAAACGTCGAGCAGCTCGACACTTCCAGCCACCGCCCCACGCCGGGCGCCCAGACCTCGAGGTCGTACGTGAGCGACGCCGAGAACCCCAGGTCCTCGCCCGCGAGGAGCACGACTCGGTGCGGCAGCCCCAGGAGCTCCAGCACGCGCGCCGCCTCGCCGACCAGTTCGTCCAGGGCGCCGCGGGCGTCCGGGCGCTCGAAGCGCACCAGCTCAACCTTGTCGAACTGGTGCACGCGCAGCAGACCCCGGGTGTCGCGGCCCGCCGCGCCGGCCTCCCTGCGAAAGCACGGCGAGTACGCCACGTACTTCGTGGGCAGCGCGTCGCAAGGCAGGATCTCGTCGCGATGCAGGTTCGTGACCGGCACTTCCGCGGTGGGAATCAGCCACAGATCGTCGCGTCCCACTTGGTAGGACTCGTCCGCGAACTTCGGCAGCTGCCCGGTTCCCGTCATCGCCTCGCCGGTCACCAAGTAGGGCACGCGCACTTCCGTGTACCCGTGATCGGCGACGTGAAGCCGGATCATCCAGTCGATCAAGCCGCGCTGAAGGGCCGCCCCCTTGCCGCGCAGCACTGGAAATCCGGATCCGGAGACTCTGGCGCCCGCAGCCAAGTCGAGGATGCCCAACGCCTCCGCCACCTCCCAGTGCGGGCGCATTCCCGCCGAATCCGCAGGATCGCCCTGCCGGCGGACGACCACGTTGGCCTCTTCTCCCCCGGCCGGCACTCTGGAGTCGGGCAGATTGGGCAACTGCGCGAGAAGTTCGGACGCGGATGCGGACGCGGCTCCCGCGCGAGCGTCCAGGCTGGCGATCCGCTGTCCGGCCTTGCGCATGCGCTCGACATCCGCCGTGGCGTCGCGGCCCGCCCGCTTGGCCTCGCCGATCTCCTTCGAGACCCGGTTTCGGACCGCGCGCAGTTCGCTCGCCTCGGCCAGGGCCTCGCGCCTGTCGGCGTCGTGGCGAAGCAAGTCGGCGATCTTGCCGGCGGCGCCTTCGACGCCCCTGCGCGCCAGCGCCGCGGCCGCTTCCTCGGGCTCGCGGCGCAACCGCTTGATGTCGAGCATCCAGCCTCAGCCGGGCGGAACCAGGGACCGGTTGTTGCAGGCGGGACTCAAGTCGTAGTGGACGCGGATGACGGCACGGGCCACGTCCATTTCCAGCGCTTGGATCTTGCCGTAGTACCTGCACCTCTGGTGCTGCCGCGTGCGCACCGCGTAGACTCGCCCGGCCTCCACGGGAAGCAGCCGCGTGGTCGCGTAGCGCGCGGTGTCGGCGGGCGCCATGCTGGCCTCCTCGAAGCTCGTCTCGTCCAGCTCCGCGACGCCCGCCCGCGTCTCGATGCCCATGACGCCCGGCGGGATCCACACGAACCGGCCGCCGGCCGTGTCCACGGCCAAGTCCCACTGGCTGCCGGTTGCGGCGGCTTCGACGCGGACCACCCGGCGCGGCCAAAGGTCGAGCGCGGAGACCAAGTTGGGCTCGGGGCGCGAGAGCGCGAACAACCGCACCGTGTCCGGCGACGGCTCCCAAGGAAACGCGAACGGGTCGTCGCCGCATCCGGCGAGCGCGGCAGCCGCCACGGCGCCCAGCGCGAAGAACGTGCGGGTCTTCATGCTCCAAATCTGTAGGAATCGCATGCCCCAAGTCAAGCTCGGCCAAGGGGGCTCGGGACGAGTCCGGCCGGGGGTTCGGGCGACTCGGAGCGAGGAGGCTTGGGCGGCTAGGCGAGCGCCTTGCCGACTCCGGCAGGAAGGATCGGCCGACTCGGCGATTCGTCCGCCGCTCGGCGCGCGCAACGCTCCACGCCCGTATATTTGCAAGGTCATGACGGCCCACGGCAGCAATCCCGCAACCCGGTGGCAGGCCCGCGCCGCTTCAAGCGACGGCAACCACGGTTCATGACGGCCCACGGCAGCGCCCCCGCGACCCTGGAGTCTCCGCCGACGCCGGACGCCCAGGCCGGCGAACGCCTTTGGGCCACGATTCTGGCGGGCGGCGCAGGCTCCCGGTTCTGGCCCGCCAGCACGCCGGCGCGGCCCAAGCAGCTGCTGCCCCTTGCCGGTCCCCGGCCGCTCGTGGCCGACGCGCTCCGGCGGGCCGAGAGCATCGCCTCGCCGGACCGAGTGCGCGTCCTGGCGCCCCCGGGCCTCGTGGCGTCGATCGGAGAGGCCACGGGGCTCGGCGCGGACGCGTTCTTCGTGGAGCCCGAAGCGCGCGGAACCGGTCCGGCGCTGGTGCGGGCGGCTTGGGAGATCGCGCAGACCGACCCCG
This sequence comes from Longimicrobiales bacterium, assembly GCA_965242735.1. Classification (GTDB taxonomy): domain Bacteria; phylum Gemmatimonadota; class Gemmatimonadetes; order Longimicrobiales; family Gaopeijiaceae. The sequence continues at coordinate 2,062,133 of OZ251497.1, forward strand.
CAGCCGTCATGGTCTCGCTTCACGCGGATCACCTGCTGCGCCCGGAATCGGCGTTTCGCGACACCGTGCGGGCGGGGGCCGAGATCGCCCGGCGCGAACAGCTTCTCGTGATCGTGGCGTCCCCTCCCGACCGGCCCGAGACCGGCTACGGCTACGTCCGCCCAGGTCCGGCTCTGCCCGCCCCGCCTGGCGCCCGGGGCTACCGCGTGGACGCGTTCGTCGAGAAGCCCGAGGCGGACGAGGCCGGGCGCTTGGTGGCGGACGGCGCGCGCTGGAACGCGGGCATCTTCATCTGGCCGGTTCGGCTGTTCCTGAGCGAGGCCGCCGCCCGGTCGCCGGAAATGGCCGGCGCCATGCGGCAACTCGATCGGGGCGACGTCGCGGCCTTCTTCGAGCAGTGCCGGCCCGTCTCCGTCGACGAGGCCGTGCTGGAACGAAGCCCCAGGGTCGGGGCCGTCGACGCGACGTTCGAGTGGGACGACGTGGGGAGCTGGGAATCGCTTGCTCGCACGAGGACCGCGGACCCCCACGGCAACGTCCGTCAGGGCGACGTGGTCGCCGCGGACGCCTCCGGCAACATCGCCGTGGCGGAAACGGGCCGGGTCGTGCTGCTGGGCGTGTCCGGCCTGCTCGTGGTTCGCGCCGGCGACACCACGCTGGTCATGCCGCGCCGGGAATCTCCGCACTTGAAGCAGTACCTGGACGCGCTCCCGGACCTTCGCGACCCCGCCGGACCCGCCGGATGAGCTTTCGGTTCTTCATCGCGGACGACGGCGCCCCGGACGCCTGGGCGCCCTTCCGGCTCACGCGGCCCATCGGCGAGATGCTGTACGGCACCGAGACCCTTCGCGCCCGTTGCGAACGTGTGTTGGGCGTCCGATGCGAGGGCTACGTCGGACGCGCCGGCATTCCCAAGACCTCCAAGGACCTGGCTCCTCATGCCGCCCTGGACGGCTTCGAGGAACCTGGAGCGCCGCCCTGCCTGATCCCGCCGCTCGCCCCCCGCGACGCGCGCGCGTCCGGCGTTCTCGTGCTCTCCGGCCGCTTCGTGCCCAGCGAGGAGGCGTTCGCTTCGCTACGGGCAACCGGAACGCTGGGGCCGGAGTTCACCACGCTCGTCGTCGGCACCGAGATCGCGGGCCTGTGGCTGCCGCGCGACAAGCCGTCGGACTTGGAGGACTGGCCGTGGCCGTCGCGTCCCCCGTCGGAGAGGTCGAAGGAGAGCTCCGAGGATTGGGACTGGTCTAGGCACGTGTTCTCCCAAGAGGACGTTTCCTACGACCGGCCGGACGGGTCCGGCGACCCGTACGCGGCGCGGGCGACGGCGTTGTCCGCTCCCGGCCATTGGCCTGAGCTGGCCGTGGACGGCACGATGCTGGCTTCCATTTGGGAACTCATGGACTCCAACGGCGCGCGCATCGGGGCGGACGCCTGCCGCTTCCAGGACTGCGGCCTGCCGCCCGGCGTCCACCGCGTGGGCGACGGCATGGTCAGCGTGGCCGATGGCGTCCGCATCGATCCGGGAGTTGTCTTCGACGTCTCGGAAGGACCGGTGTTGCTGGACGAAGGCGTCCGCGTCCGGGCTTTGTCCAGAATCGCCGGGCCGACGTACATAGGACCGGCTTCCACGATCCTCGGCGACTCGGTCTCGGCCACAAGCATCGGCCCGGCCTGCCTGGTGCACGGCGAGGTCTCCTCCTTCGTGTTGCTCGGCTTCGCCAACAAGGCGCACGGGGGCGCTCTGGCCCATTCCGTGGCCGGGCGCTGGGTCAACTTCGGCGGGGGAACCAGGAACTCCAACCTCAAGAACACGTACGGTCCGGTGCGCTGCGACATGGTGGGCAGCGGGCCGTCGGAAACGGGCTTGATCAAGGCTGGCTGTCTGGTGGGCGACCACGTCCGCACCGGCATCGGCACGTTGCTCGACGCGGGCTCGGTGATCGGGGCGGGCTCCGTCCTGTTCGGGGGAATGATGCCGCCCAAGCACGTGCCCCCCTTCTCGTGGGCGGGACCGGGCCCGAACGACTTGGACGAATGCGACATCGACCGCTTCCTCGTCACCGCCGACCGGGTCATGGCCCGCCGCGGCCAGTCGCTCTCCGACGGGATGCGCCGCCTCTACCGCCGCGCGTTCCACGAGACCCGCCCCTTGCGGACGCCCGCTCCCTAGCCCCGCCGCCTTGCAGTTCTCGGTCCTGGGCAGCGGGAGCCGCGGCAACGCGACCCTCGTGACCAACGGCGAGACCCATCTCCTGGTGGACGCCGGATTCAGCCGGGCCGAGACGCGCCGCCGCATGGACGCCTGCGGCCTCTCGCCCAGCGACCTCGCGGCCATCGTGCTGACCCACGAGCACGGCGACCATGCCCGGGGCGCCGGCGTGCTGGCCCGCGCCGACGACATTCCGCTTTGGATGACGGCGGGCACGCGAGGCAGCCTGGGACGAGTCCTGCGCGGCGGCGAAGCGGTGCGCGACTTCCGCCCCGGCCACCATTTCCGCGTCGGCGGCCTGACGATCCACCCCTTCGCCACGCTCCACGACGCCGCCGAACCCGTCGCGGTGGTGGTCGAGGACTCCGTCACCGGCGTTCGCCTGGGCATCGCAACCGACCTGGGCCGCTCCACCGCGCAGGCCCGGCACTTCCTTCAACGCTGCCACGGGCTCGTCGTGGAAGCCAACCACGACGAGCGCCTCTTGTGGACCCAGGCGCCCTACCCCGTAGCCGTCAAAAACAGAATCGCCTCCAGCCATGGTCACCTGTCCAACCAAGCGGCGGCCGGGCTGTTGCGCGAGCTGTGGACGCCTCACCTGCGCGCCGTCGTCCTCGCGCACGTCTCCGAGGAGGCCAACACGCCTTCTTGCGCGGTCGAGGCCGTCGACGCGCCCTTGAGAAGCCGGGGATTCGCGGGCGTCCTGCACGTCGCCAGCGCGGACCGGCCCACGCCGTTGCTCGACCTGCGCGCGCCCCGGCCGCCCGGCGGCTCTTCCCAACCCTACTTCCTTTAGGTCGAGAACCGCCGGAGGCAACAAGCGACCCGGTCGAGCGGCATGGCTCGGATTGACGGCCTTCACGTCGCGTGCTAGCTTGCCAGCAACTGGTCCGCCGAGCTGCCGTCCAAGCACCGTCGGCCGGCTCGGCGAGCCGAGACTCGAGAGATTGCTGAACGACCGATGACGACCGACGAAAGCAGAACGCCCGCGCCCGACGTCGACGACCCGATCGACGGCGACGAAGAGTTCGCCGACGCCATCAGGTATGCCATAGCAAGCTATGGCGCAGACATGCCCGTTGACGCAATGGTTCAGAGGCTTGACAGAGACGACATCTTCGTGCCTCCATTCCAGCGGAAGTACGTCTGGAGTCTCCGGCAGGCCTCGAAGTTCATCGAATCGTTGCTCTTGGGATTGCCCGTCCCGGGCATTTTCCTGTTTCGTGTTCCAAGATCTCGCAAGTTGATGGTCGTGGATGGCCAGCAGAGGATTCTCACTCTGCAACGGTTTCGTCATGGCATCTTCAACGGAAAGACATTTGCATTGACCGACGTGTTGGATCATTTTTCCGGTATGACCTATGGCGATCTGCAAGACAAGGACAAGCGGGAATTGAACGATTCGATAATCCATACGACGATATTTGAACAACTCAAGCCGACCGATGATCGTAGTTCCGTATACTCGGTCTTCGAGAGATTGAATACAGGTAGTACGCCGCTTCAACCGCAGGAAGTTCGCGTTTGCGTATGCCGGGACCCGTTGAGCGATTTGCTGGAAGAATTGGCTCAATATCCCCCATGGAGGGATTTGTACGGTGCACCGAATGCGCGCAAGAAAGACGAAGAGATAATTCTTCGCGTCTTGGCACTCTACGATTCGCTTGACGACTACAAGCGACCCATGAAGCAGTTCTTGAATGATTTCATGGAACGCCATGCCGATCTGAACGAGGACGCATGCGATGCCTTGCGGAAGCGCTTCGAAGCAGTGGCGACCACGGTTGCAACTCACTTGGGATATCAAGCGCTTAGGCCAGAGAGAAGCTTGAACGTCTCCGTCGTGGATGCGGTGATGGTCGGCATCTCCCATCGCTTGGACAAAGGACCCATTCACGACCCAGAGGCATTGCAAACCGCACACAAGAGGGTATTGGAAGATCTCAAGACATCGGAACTGTACAAGACAGGCACCACGAACAAGGATCGTGTCGTCCAGCGGATTGAGATCGCCAGAAAGGCATACGATTCTGTAAGGTGAAGAATGATTACAACTGACAGTGCTCGATTGGAAGTAGCGTTTGAATCCATGCTCGAAGAAGCTAATGCAGCATCCGACAAAAATCAATCGTACCTTGCCCAGCTGATAACGATTTGGGCATCGGGATATCTGGAAGCGAGATGCCGGGAAGTCATCGGAACGTACACGACGCGGCGCGCACAACCCAACATTGCTAAGTATGTACGACACGATCTTGATCGCTTCAGCAATCCCAAGATGGGAAAGATTATCGAATTGGTTCGCAGATTTGACAAAAACGTTTCCGACGAACTGGAGTCCTTTGCGGAGGGCCAGATTCGAGAAGGAATAGACAGCATCGTCAGCAATCGCCACAAGATAGCTCATGGCCGACCGTCGCAGATCAGCATCGCAGCCATCTCTCGATATTTCACGACGCTCGAGAATTTGCCCGGAAGATGGAGGCCCTGCTCCTTCACTGAAACGCCATGCGAGCCATGGAAGACCTGATCTACGCCGACCACGCGGCGACGACGCCGTTGCGCTCGGAAGTCGCGCAAGCCATGGACGGTTGCCGGGAGCAAGCGTTCGCCAATCCTTCGAGCGCACACCGGTGGGGCCGCTGGGCGCGGCGGCGGCTGAACGAGGCGCGCGAGGAGGCCGCGGCCGCCTTGGGCACGCTGGCCGTCCGCGTGTTCTGGACGCGCGGGGGCACGGAGTCGGCCAACATCGCGGTGCTGGGCCGGATTCGGCGCGTCGCCGGCGAAGGGAGCAGGCCGGTCGTGGCGACCTCGGACATCGAGCACCCGGCCGTGGCCCGAGCGGCCGAGCAGGCCGCGACGGAAGGCGCCGTGCATGTTGGGATCGGCGTCCATCGAGGAGAACTGGACATGGACGGTCTCCGCTCGGCGTTGGCGCAACGCCCGGCGCTGGTCTCGTGCATGTGGGTCAACAACGAGACGGGCCTTTGTCTGCCCGTCGGGGACGTGGCGGCCGAGTGCGCGCGGGCGGGCGTGCCGTTGCACAGCGACGCCGTCCAAGCGGTCGGCAAGATCCCGGTGCGCCTGGACGAAACGCCCCTGGACATGTTGACCGTGGCCGGCCACAAGATCTACGGGCCCCGGTCCGCCGGCGTGCTCGTGGCGCCCGAGGCAGGATTCCTGCACCCGCTTCACTACGGCGGAGGCCAAGAGCACGGATTGCGTCCAGGAACGGAGGACGTGGCGGGCGCCGCCGGCATGGCCGAGGCGTTGCGGCTCGCCAAAGCCGAACTGGCCACCGAATCTGCGCGAATCGAGGCGTTGCGCACGGCCGTGGAGGCGCGCATTCGCGAGCGCGTTCCAGGCGTGCGGGTCCGGGAAGAGCAACATGTCCGCGCGCCCCACATCTCGTCGCTGGCCGTGCCGGGGGCCGACGAGAGCACGTTGCTGGCCGCGCTTGACATGGCCGGGGTCGCGGCATCCTCGGGCGCGGCCTGTTCGAGCGGTTCGTCCGTCCGCACGGCCCAAGGCAACGACCAAACGAGCGGCGAAGCGACGTTGCGGCTGAGCTTTGGACGCCTGAGCCGAGCGGAGCATGTCGACCGGCTCTCGGACGCCGTGCGCGACGCAACAGCGCGGGCCCGAGGCCTCAACTCGGAGGAACAGCCTTGAACACGCCCGCCAAGGGGACGCCGACCTCCGAAGCCCGCGGCGAGACCGCGACCCGATCGCGGCCCAGCGGACGCCCGGAACGAGTGCTGGCGGCCATGTCGGGCGGGGTCGACTCGTCCGTCGCGGCGGCAATGCTCGTGGAGGCCGGCCACGAGGTCGTCGGCGCGACGATGAAGACCTTCTGCTACAGCGGCACCGGCGGCAATTCGAAGACGTGCTGCGGCCTGGACGGGATTCGCGACGCCCGGCAGGTCGCGGACGTCCTAGGCATACCCCATTACGTGTTCGACGTCGAGGAAGCCTTCACCCGCGACGTGATCGACGACTTCGTCAACGAGTACGGCCGCGGGCGCACGCCCAACCCCTGCGTCCGCTGCAACTCCAACACGAAGTTCCGCGACCTGCTGGCTCGGGCGCGGGCGCTGGGCTGCGACGCCGTGGCGTCCGGCCACTACGCGCGACTCGATCTCGGCGGCGTCCGTCCTCGATTGTTGCGCGGCGCCGACGAGTCCAAGGACCAGACCTACTTCTTGTGGGCCTTGCCGGCCGATCTGCTCGGCCGCCTTCGCTTTCCGCTAGGGGCCTTGACCAAGGCCGAAGTCAGGGCGCGAGCGCGGTCGATGGGCTTGGCCACCGCCGACAAGCCGGAGTCGCAGGAGATCTGCTTCGTGCCCGAAGGCCGCTACCGCGACTTCCTCGGCACACGCCTGCTTCCGACGCACCCGGCTCTTTCCCCCGGCCCCTTGGTGGATCCCGCCGGCAAACGCGTCGGCACTCACAACGGCTACGCCGACTTCACCGTCGGGCAACGCAAGGGACTCGGAGGGGGGATGCCGGAGCGCTTCTACGTCCTGGAGATCCGCCCCCGCACGAGAGAAGTCGTGATCGGCCCGAAGCGGTTCCTCCACGCGCGCACAGTCTTCGTCGACGACCTCAACTGGCTCGCCCCGCCCCCCCGAGCCGGCGACCGCCTGCACGTCCAGCTGCGCCACCGCGGGGAGGCGCTCCCCTGCCGCGTCGTCGCCTGCAACGCCGACGAACTGGAGCTGTCCCTGGACGAGCCGGCCCGTCCCGCCGCCCCGGGTCAATCCGCCGTGCTGTTCGCCGGGGCGGAGGTGCTGGGAGGCGGCCGGTCATGCGGGCGCGTCGACGGCGGCGCCCGATACGCCCCCAAGACAGCCCTGGCCGGCTGCCGTCCCGGCGGAAGCGACGGCACGGCCGACGAACCGCCGCACGCTCTCGCTTCAGGTGGAACCGGGCTAGGCCGCTAGGCGAGGTTACGCCAAGCTGGTGCGCTAGAACGGCAGGAACCGCACCAGATCGTTGCCCAGCGCCAGCGCCATGATGCCCACGACGACGATCAGCCCCACTTGGCTCCAGCGGAGCCGTTGCTTGGCCGTCACCTTCTTGCCCCGCACCGCCTCGATGGCCAGGAAGACCATGTGCCCTCCGTCCAGCACGGGAATCGGAAGCATGTTGAGCACGGCCAAGTTCACGCTGAACAGCGCCATGAACCCCAGGTAGGCGGGCAGTCCCGCCCGGGCGGCGTCGTTGGACATCACGGCTATCGTCCCAATTGACCCCAGCGAACGCGGCGACACCTGCAACGTCACCAGGGCGCCGACGAACGCGACGATCTGGCGCGTGACGGACACCGTCTGCTCGGCGCCCAAGACCACTGCGCGCTTCGCGCCCACGGGCGCGTTGACGACCCTGCCCGCGGAGCGCACGCCCAGCGATCCCACCATCTCGCCCGTCGACGGGTCGCGCTCGCTCGCCAGCTCCACGAGGCGCACCAGCTCGTCGTCCCCCCTGGACAGCCCGACTTCCACGCGCTCTCCCGCGCGCCTGCGGATCGCGGTGGTCATGTCGAGCCAGCTGCGCACGGGCTCCCCAGCCACCGAGGAAATGCGGTCGCCGGCTTCGATGCTCGCTCTCTCGGCCGGCGAAGCCGGGACCACCTGGCCGACGACCGGATCCAGCCAAGGCTCCAGGGCGCCGTCGCGCCGGCGGGAACCGAAGGGATCGGCCAAGATCGCGTCGCGCTCGGCCCGCGACGCCGGCACGACGACATGGAACTCCGCGTCCGGTCCTTCCGTGACCACCGTCGCGGGTCCGGGCGGGGCCTCCTGGAAGAATCGTCGCAGGTCGCCCCACGTCTCCGGCTCGACGTCGCCGACCCTGGCCAGTCGCGCTCCCGGCTCGACCCTGGCCAGCGCCTCCATCCCCGCCGGCAGCAGCGACTGCCGCACGGCCATCACTCGTGTGGTGGCCAAGTCCGGCACGCCCCACGCCGCCGACACGAAGACGAAGAGGACGGCGGCGAACAGCATGTTCATGACCACGCCCGCCGAGATCACGAAAGCCCGCGCCCAAAGAGGCTTGGCGTCGAAGTCGTCCGGCCGGGGCTCGCGCGGCTGCCCGTCGCCTCCCTCCAGCTTCTCCATCATGTCGTCGTGCATGCCCTGCATCTTGACGTAGCCGCCCAGGGGGACGGCCGCCACGACGTACTCGGTGCCGCGCCGCGTGAAGCCCAAGATGCGCGGTCCGAAGCCGATGGAGAAGCGCTCGACTTTGATGCCCACGGCCTTGGCCGCGCCGAAGTGCCCGAGCTCGTGCACGAAGATGAGCACGCCCAGCAGCACGATCACGGAGAGTATGAAGATGACGACGCCTCCCTCGCTATCCCGTCGCGGCCCGAATCGCGGCGGCGGCGCGACGCCGGGCTGCCGCGTCCGCCTCGAGCACGGCCTCGACGCTGCCGGCCTCGCGTCCAGCGAGCGCGTCCAGCGCCGACGAGACCACCAGGGCCATGCCCCCAAAAGTAACCTTGCCGTCCAGGAAGGCCTGCACCGCCAATTCGTTGGCCGCGTTGAAGACGGCCGGAGCGGCGCCCCCGGCGCGGCCCGCCGCCACGCCCAGGCCGAACAAGGGGAAACGGGCGTCGTCGACGGGCTCGAACTCCAGCGGACCGGCGCGAATCGGGTCGAACGTGCACAACGCCGGGTCGGCCAGCCGCCGGGGCCACGTCAGCGCGTGCAGGATCGGAAGCTCCATGGTCGGCTCGGACAACTGGGCGATCACCGACCCGTCGACGAACTCGACGAACGAGTGAACGATCGAAGTGGGGTGAACCACGACGTCGATGCGGTCGTACGGCAGGCCGTAGAGGTAGTGGGCCTCCATCACCTCGAGGGCCTTGTTGGCCAACGTGGCCGAATCGATCGTGATCTTGGCGCCCATGTTCCAGGTGGGATGCCGCATGGCTTGGGCGGCCGTGGCGCGTTCCATCTCTTCCTGCGAAGCTCGCCGGAACGGGCCTCCGCTGGCGGTGAGAACGACGCGGCGCACCTCGGCCGGGCGGGCGTCGCCGATGCACTGCTGGATGGCCGAATGCTCGCTGTCGACCGGCACGAGTTCGCCGTCGCCCCGCCGAGCCGCGTCCAAGACGATGTCGCCGCCGCAGACCAGCGACTCCTTGTTGGCCAACGCGCACCGCTTGCCGGCCTTCAAGGCGGCCAGCGTCGGGGCCAGCCCGGCGGCGCCGACGATGGCGTTGACGACGATGTCGGCGCCCGGCAGTCCGGCCAAGTCGAGAATCGCGGACGGGCCGCTCGTCCATCCGGCGGCGCGAAGATCCGGACGGTCGTCCAGCGCGTCCGGGCTGGCCAGCGCCGCGCGAGAGGCCCCGCACGCCGCCGCCGCCTTCTCCAGAGCCGCCACCGACCGCCCCGCGGTCACCGCAACCACCTTGAATTCTCCCGGATGCCTCGCGGAGACGGCCAGCGTGGAGCGCCCCACGGAGCCGGTGGCCCCGAGCACCACGAGCCGCTTCACGCCAGCGACCGGGCGAGAAGCGCCAAGCCGTACGCGAGCGGCACCGCGAAGTAGACGCCGTCGAAGCGGTCCAGCACGCCGCCGTGGCCGCCGAGGACGGACCCGGAGTCCTTCACGCGCGCGCCCCGCTTGAACCCCGACTCGGCCAAGTCTCCGAGCTGCCCGGCCGCCCCCAGCGCCAACCCGGCCGCAAGACCGGTCCAGGGCGACACCGGCAGGTTCGGCCAGTCGCCGAACGCCATGCCGGCCAGCCATCCTGTCGCGCCGGACGCACCGAGCCCCGCAACGGCGCCCTCGACCGTCTTGCCCGGGCTGGTGCGGGGCGCCAGCTTGCGCCGGCCCGCCTTGCGACCCACCGCGTAAGCCGCGGCGTCGCCGGTCCAGACCACGGCCACCGGCAGCAACGCCAAGACAGGGCCCTCCCACGGCCCCGGCGCCGCTGCCGGCCCCGCCCACGAATCCGGAAGCCCGCGCAGGAACACGGCGAACGAAAGCGTGCCGCCGGCGTAGACCGCCGCCGCAGCAGCCGCCGACACGGACGCCGCGGGCCGCGCCCCGTCCACCCACCAGAGCGCCGCCAGTCCCGACGCCGCAAACACCAGCGCGACCAGCAGGACCACAGCCCCCGCGCCCCAGGCCGCCAGTCCCGGCGCCACGCCGGCCAGCGCCACCAGAGCGCTCGCGCCGACGACGCCAAGCGTCTCGATTCGCCAGTCTGCCTCGTCTCCGAGCGCCAGCCGGCAGAACTCGCGGGCGGACCACGCCGCCAACCCCGCAAGCGGCAGGACCAGCCACCACCCGCCGGCGTAGACGGCCGCGACGCCCGCCGGCACGCCGACCGCCGCCACGGCCAGCCTGGACCGCAAGTCCGCGGTCACGCCGATGCCAGCCCCGTCGCGGCGGCGGGGGCAAGCGAGGTCATTCGCGTCGAGCCCGGCCGCGGCGCCCGCTTCGACGCCGACGCGCGTCACGCCCGCTCGGCGGCACGCTCACGCCGTGGGAACGCGGCCGAAGCGGCGCTCGCGGCGCTGATAGTCCAGAATGGCTCCGAAGAGGTGCTCGCGCGTGAAGTCCGGCCAGAAGGCGTCGACGACGTGCATCTCGGCGTACGCCACCTGCCAAAGCATGAAGTTGCTGATGCGCTGCTCGCCCGACGTGCGGATCAGCAGGTCGGGATCGGGGATGTCCCGCGTCCAGAGCGAAGACGCGAAATGGGCGGCGTCGATCTCGCGGCAGTCCAGCGTGCCGGCAGCCACGCGCCCGGCGAGAATACGCGCCGCGCGCACGATCTCCTCCCGTCCTCCGTAGGAAATCATGAGGTTCAGCCGCAGCGCGTCCCCTCCCTTCGTCGCCGTCTCGATGCTCTCGACGGCGGACTTGGAGAGGGCGTCCAGCCGGTCCGTCTCGCCCAGAACGTGCACCTCGACTCCTTGCTCGGCGAGCGCGCGACGCTCCTTGCGAACATAGACCTGCAAGACGCTCATCAGCGCCGCGACTTCCGCCTTGGGCCGGTCCCAGTTGTCCGTCGAAAACGCGTAGAGCGTAAGGATCCGCACGCCTGCGTCGACGCAACCCGCGACCGTCTCGCGGACGGCCTCCATGCCGTTTCGGTGCCCGACGGTCCGGGGCAGGCCGCGCTCCTGCGCCCAGCGGCCGTTGCCGTCCATGATCACGGCCACGTGGCAGGGCACGTCTCCGGACGCGCGGACGCGCAGCAGACGGCCGGACGGCGAGTCCTTCAGATGGCCATCACCTCCTTCGCCTTGCGTTCGAGCAAGGTGCCGATCTCGTCTCCGTGCTCCCGCGTGAGCTTCTGCACTTCGTCGAGCAGCCGCTTGGCTTCGTCCTTGCCGACTTCGCCGTCTTTCGACTGCGTCTTGATGCGGTCGTTGGCGGCGTGCCGGGCGTGGCGCACCGATATGCGCCCGTCCTCGGCCATCTTGTTGAGCAGGCGCACGAACTCCTTCCGGCGCTCCTCGCTCAGCGGCGGCACGGGCACGCGAATCAGCGCCCCGTCGCTGGAGGGATTGAGGCCGAGCCCCGCGGACGCGATCGCCTTCTCGATCGCCGGGGCCAGGGACGGGTCGAAGGGAGCGACGGTCAGCAAGGAAGCCTCGGGAGCCGTGACGGTCGCCACTTGGTTGAGCGGCATTCGTCCGCCGTACGCGGGCACCAAGACGGAGTCGAGCAACGCGGGCGCGGCCTTCCCCGTGCGGACGGTCGCGAACTCGCGGACCACGGCCTCCACTGCGTCCCGCATTCTCTTCTTGGCCTCAGCCAGAACCGACATGCCCGCTCCTCTCCTTTCTTGCAGCCGCCCCCCGGCGCGCGCTCCGGAGGCTCAGGACACGAGCGTGCCGACGCGCGCTCCGCAGATCGCGTCGTACACGGCGCCCGCTTCCTCCAGGTTCAGCACGATAATGGGCAGCTGGTTCTCCCTGCAAAGCGCGACCGCCGCGGCGTCGATGACGCGCAGGTCGCGGGTCACGACCTCCTGGAACGTGATGTCCTCGACCAGCTCGGCCGAAGGGTCGCGCTGGGGATCGGCCGTGAACACGCCGGCCACCTTGGTGGCCTTGACCACCACTTCGGCGCCCACTTCGATGGCCCGCAGCACGGCCCCCGTGTCCGTGGAAAAATACGGACTGCCCGTGCCGCCCGCGAAAATGACCACGCGGCCCTTCTCGAGATGGCGCAGCGCGCGGCGGCGGATGTAGGGTTCGGCGATCTGCTCCATCCGGATCGCGGTCATCACGCGCGTGTCCACGTTCTTCTTTTCCAGCAGGTCTTGGACGGCCAGCGCGTTGATGATGGTCGCCAGCATCCCCATGTAGTCGGCGGACACCCGGTCCATCCCGGCCTTGCTGGCCGTCGTGCCGCGCACGATGTTGCCGCCCCCGAGCACCAGCCCCAGCGCGACGCCCAGGTCGTGAATGGCGCGAACCTCGTCCGTGATGCGGTCCACGACGACCGGATCGACCCCGAAGCCGACTTGGCCGGCCAGCGACTCGCCGGACAGCTTGAGGAGGACCCGCTGGTACCGGGGACCGGCCGCCTCGCTCACCGGGCGCCGCCGGTCAGGCCCCTACGCGAAAGCGCGCAAACCGCGCGACCGCGATCTTCTCTCCCGTCCGCGCGGACACCTCGGTCACCAAGTCGCCGACCGAACGGTCGGGGTCCTTGACGAAAGGCTGCTCCACAAGCACGCGCTCCTTGAAGAACTTCGCCATCTTGCCCGCGACGATGCGGTCTCGAATCTTCTCCGGCTTGCCCTCGGCGGCCACCTGTTCCTCGTAGACGCGCCGCTCTCGCTCCACGACCTCCGCGTCGACGTCCTCGGTGCGCACGGCAAGGGGATCCGACGCCGCCACGTGCATCGCCAAGTCCCGGGCCAGAGCGCGAAACTCGTCGGTGGCGGCCACGAAGTCGGTCTCGCAGTTCAGCTCCAGGAGCACGCCGATTCGACCGCCGTGATGCAGGTAGCTGGCCACGACGCCCTCGCGGACCGCGCGGTCCGATCGCTGGGCGGCCTTGGCCGCGCCCTTGCTGCGGAGCGAGTCCACCGCCTGCTCGACGTCGCCGCCCGTCTCCTGGAGAGCCCGCTTGCAATCCATCATCCCGGCGCCGGTTCGGTCGCGCAGCGTCTTGACCATCTTGGCGCTTATCTGCATCGGAGTCTCCCTGCCGCCACGTCTTCGAGCAAATTCACGCGCTTGAGGGCTGGCCGCGCGCGCCGCATCGGCAAGGGCCGTCGCGTCGCCGCCACGTCTTCGAGCGGCCTCACGCGCTTGCGCCGCCGCCCTGCCCGGCCTCGGCCGCTCCTGCTTGGCCGGGCTTGCCCCCGTCGTCCGCGGAACTCTTCGCTTGCGCGCCGGACTGCGGCGCGGCCCCGGCATCGCCGCGCGCGACTCCGCCCTCCGGCGCCGGCGCTCCCAGCACTTGCGCGATGGCCTCGGGACGCGGCCGCCGCCGCTTCCGCCTGCGCATGCGCCTTGGCTCCCGCCCGTCCGCCGACTTCTCGCCCGTCTCCGTGGAGTACGTCGTGGCCTCCAAGTCCGCTTGCCGCTTCAGCTGCTCGTCCGGCACCTCGCTGCGCGCCGCGGCAATCGTATCGGCGATGGCTCCCACGATGAGGCCGACGGAACGGATCGCGTCGTCGTTGCCCGGAATGGGATAGTCGATGAGATCCGGATTCACGTTCGTGTCCGCGATCGCGATGATGGGAATGCCCATGCGGTGGGCCTCGCGCACGCCGATGATCTCGCGCTTGGCGTCCACGACGACGATCGCCCCCGGCAGCCGCGCCATGTCGCGCACGCCGTTGAAGTACTTGTCCAGCTTGACGCGCTCGCGCTCGAGCAGCAGCCGCTCCTTCTTGGTGTAGAACTCGAACGCGTTCTCTTCCTGGCCCCGCTCGAGCTCCCTCATGCGCCGGATCTGGCGGCGGATGGTGCGGAAATTGGTCAGCATGCCGCCCAGCCACCGCTCCGTGACGAACAGCGCCCCGCACTTGGCAGCCTGCTCTTCCACGACGCTGCGCAGCTGGCGCTTGGTGGACAGAAACAGAATGCGCTCGCCGCCGAGGACGGTGCGGCGCACGACGCCCAACGCCGTGTTCAGGCGATCCAGCGTCTTGCGCAAGTCGACGATGTGGATGCCGTTGCGCTCGCCGAAGATGTAGGGACGCATCTTCGGGTTCCAGCGTCGCGTCTGGTGTCCGAAGTGCACGCCCGCTTCGAGCAAGTTGCGCAGTTCGATCTTCGGGACGCCTTGATCCGCGGCCGCCGGTTCGCCGTCCCCCACGCCCGATTCCCGCTGCATGAGCGCTCGCTCGTCCTCGGCCCTCATCGCTTGCTGAACTGGAAGCGCTTGCGCGCCTTGGGACGACCGGGCTTCTTGCGTTCCACCCTGCGGGGGTCGCGCGTCAGCATGCCGTTCTCGCGAAAGGCCCGCCGCTCGTCGTCGCCCAAGCTGGCCAGCGCGCGCGCCAGCCCCATCCGGACGGCGTCGGCTTGCCCGGTCAGCCCGCCGCCCCTGACGCGCACCTCGACGTCGAAGCTCTCGCGGGGGCCCGACACGGCGAAGGGCTCCTCGGCGCGCATCTGGTGCGTCGGCCGCGGAAAGTAGTCCTCCAGCGCGCGACCGTTGACCGTCCACTTGCCGCTGCCGGGCAGAAGTCCGACGCGGGCCACCGCCGACTTGCGGCGTCCCACGCAGGTGATCCTGCCCGAGATCGGCGCGCCCTTCTCCGCGCCGCTCACAGCTCGAGCGGGCGCGGCCGCTGGCCGGCGTGGGGGTGCGATTCGCCCGCGTAGACCTTGAGCTTGCGGCGCATCTGCCGCCCCAGCTTGTTCTTGGGCAGCATGCCGCGCACGGCCAGCTCGATCACGCGATCGGGAAACCGCTCGAGCATCGCGCGAAAGGGAACGTGCTTGTCCCCGCCCATGAAGCCCGAATGGCGGAAGTAGGTCTTCGTGTCGGCCTTTCGGCCCGTCAGCCGCACCCGCGACGCGTTGACGACGACCACGTAGTCGCCGGTGTCCAGGTGGGGCGTGTAGAGGGGCTTGTGCTTGCCGCGAAGGATGCGGGCCACCTCGGTGGCAAGTCGGCCGAGCGGCTTGTCCGTCGCGTCCGCGACCCACCAGGCGCGCGTGATGTCGGCCGGCTTCGGCGTGATGGTCTTCGTCAAGCGGCTTTCGAGTCCTCTGGTGCGAGGAACGGCGTTCGGGGCGAGAGCGCCCGCCCGCGTAAAGACAGCCCCAGAAGGATCGCACCTGAAATCGCACGTGTCAACCCATGCCGCAGACGGCCGCGCGACGGTCGTGAGCCGGGCCGCCATCGGCCGGGAAGCAGCCCCCGGCGCGGCCCGACCCGGCCCGCAGGGACGGACAGGGGTGCAGCGAGGGCCGCCCGCCTCCATCCTCAAGGAGTCGCGAAGGTCTCCAGCCTGCGGGCCTGCCTGTGGTTGCGGAGCTCGCACAGCGCCGATTCCTTGATCTGGCGCACGCGCTCTCGGGTCACGCCCATGATGCCGCCGATCTCCTCCATGGGCTTCGGCGTCTCGCCGTCCAGGCCGAAGTAGTGCCGCAGGACCATGGCCTCCCGCTCCCCCAGGGACGCCAACGCTTCGGAAATGGCTTCGGCCAGCGCGCGTCCCATGGCCGCGTCTTCCGGGCTCGGCGACATCGTGTCCGGCAGGCAGTCCGTCAAGCGGCCGTCGCCTTCGCCGTCGACCGGTCCGTCCAGCGACAGCGGGGGGCGCGTCGCGGCGGCAAGTTCGACGTCTTCCGCGCTCGTCCCCGAGGCCTCCGCGACTTCTTCGGCCGTGGGCTCCCGGCCCAGCTCCGCTCGCAACCGGGCCGCGCTCTGCGCCACGCGGCCAAGGGCCGCCGCTCGGCTGACCGGCAGGCGCACGATGTTGCTCTGCTCGGCCAGCGCTTGCCGGATCGCTTGGCGAATCCACCAAACGGCGTAGCTGATGAACTTGACGCCCCGCGTCTCGTCGAACTTCTGGGCCGCGCGAATCAGACCGACGTTGCCCTCGTTGATCAGGTCCGGCAACGGCACGCCCCGGTTCTGATACTCCTTCGAGACCGACACCACGAACCGCAAGTTCGAGCACACCAGCTTGTCCAACGCTCCCTTGCTGCCCTCTCGAATGCCCTGGGCGAGCCGCGCCTCCTCGGCCCGGTCGATGAGAGGGTACTTGGCGATCTCGCTCAGATACCGATCCAAGGAGCCCTCCGCCAAGTCGGACCCCGCCGTAGAGTTCATGGCATCCTCCTTGTCTTGAAGTCCCAATATGTGGTGCGCGACGGCAAGACCGCAACCACGCCCCTCAGTGCCGCCGCAATCCGTGCCGCTCCATCTTCCTGTAGAGGCTCGAGCGTTGCAGCCCGATTCGGCGGGCGGTCTCGGCGACGTTGCCGCCCTGCTCGCCCAGCTTGGCGGCGATGAACGCCCGCTCGGCCGCCGTCGCGAAGTCCCGCAGCGACTCCAGCGCCAAGAGAGGCGCGAGACCGTCGGCGCTGCTTCGCGCGGACTCGAGCTGTCCGACGTCGCTCTTGTCCACCGTCGGTCCCGTGCACAGGATGAGCAGCCGCTCGACGGTGTTCTTGAGCTCTCGGACGTTGCCGGGCCATTGCAGGCTCGCCAGCGCGTCGATCGCCTCCGGACTGAATTCCTTGGCCTGCACGGCGCAGGCGTGGGTCACGCGGTCGGCGAAGTGCGCCACCAACATGGGGATGTCCTCGCGGCGGTCCCTGAGCGCCGGCACGCGGATCGGCACCACGTTGAGGCGATAGAAGAGGTCTTCCCGGAAATCCCCGGCCGCGACGGAATCCTCCAGCACCTTGTTCGTCGCCGCCACGACCCGAACGTCCACTTCGGTCGCGCGGGCCCCTCCGACGGGCATGACGCGCCCCTCCTCCAAGGAGCGCAGCACCTTCGCCTGCGCGGGCAACGCCATGTCTCCCACCTCGTCCAAGAACAGCGTCCCGCCCTGCGCCTGCTCGAACTTGCCGGTGCGGTCGGCGACCGCGCCGGTGAACGCGCCCTTCACGTGCCCGAACAGCTCCGACTCGATCAGCTCGGCCGGGATCGCCGCGCAGTTGACCTCCACGAAAGGCCGGCGAGCGCGCGGCGAAAGACGATGCAAGGCGCGAGCGACCAGTTCCTTGCCCGTTCCGCTCTCTCCGGTGACCAGGACGCGCGCGGCCGTCGGCGCGACCTTCTCGATCCGCTCGACCACGCGGCGAATCGCGGCCGACCCGCCCACGATCTCGTGGCGCACCTCGATCTCCTGCTGCAGGCGCTCCACGCTGTCCGACAGGCCGCGCACCATCAGGGCGTTGCGCACCGTGACCAGCAGTCGATCGGTGTCCAGCGGCTTCTCCAGGAAGTCGAAGGCGCCCCTGCGCGTGGCTTCGACGGCCGTCCCGATGGTGCCATGGCCGGAGATCATGACGACGAGCGCCGCCGGATCGTCCTCGCGAATCCGGGCCAGCACGTCCAAGCCGTCCATGCCCTGCATCTTCACGTCCAGAAACACGAGATCGGGCTCGATGTCCGGATAGTCCACCAGCGCCGCCGGACCGTTGGGCGCCAAGCGCACGTCGTGTCCTTCGTACTCGAAGACGCGCTTGAGCGCCCGGCAAACGGATTCCTCGTCGTCTACGATGAGGATTTTCGCCATGGACGATCTCGGTGCGCCGGGAGCGCGGGCTCAGCGGCGCGCGAGCACGAGCGCTCCGTCCTCGACTTGCACGCTGCCGAGCGCCGCCGGGACCAGCACGACGACGGAGTTGGGGGGCAGGCCCGGAGCGCTGCGCCGGTCGATGGCCTCCAAGATCAGCGGCACGAACCTGTCCGGCAGCGGCAACGGCACGCCCACGACCTTGATGCGGTCGATCAGGAACATCGCCCTTCCGCCCTCCACGATCTCCAGCCCTCCTTCGATTTCGACGCCGACCGTGTCGGCCACGACGCCCAGGACGGGAGCGAGCAGTCCGGGCAAGGCCCGAATCCTCGCCGGTTCCGAAGAGAGACGGATGTCCACCACGTCCTGGCGCAGGAAGACGCGCACGTTGCTCACCCCGGCGGGCAAGGCGTGGTCGTAGGTGTAGCGGACGAGCGCCGTCACCTCGGTCTCGGTGAGCCGCAGCTGCGCCTCCCCCTCGCCCTGCAGGAACCGAACCAGCCGCGCCTCCGCCGCGCGCGCCACGGCCGGAGTGGCCGCGTCCTCCTCCGCGGCGACCTCCTCGTCCCCGCCCGAGTACCATCGCCAGCCGAACCAGCCGCCGACCGCCAGGACGCCGGCGACGAGCGCGACGGCCAACCCGTTGGATCTCCTCTTCGACCTGGGCATTGATCTCTCCATGGTCTGGTTTCAGGCGCCGGCCGCGCCGGCCCGCGCGGACGCGCGCCCCGCTCGCGCGAAGTTCGTTCAGCCGACCGCCACCGCCACGGGCCGGCACGCGGCGTCCACGGCGGTCACCGCGGCCTCCACGTCCGCGGCGGTCGACGCCCAGCCCAAGGAAAAACGTACCGCGCCGTGCTCGCTCGTGCCAAGGACCCTGTGCGCTTCCGGAGCGCAGTGGAGACCGGAGCGCGTCTGCACGCGGTGGTCGCGGTCCAGTCGCCCGGCCAACGCGGACGGACTCAAGCGGTCGCTCGCAACGGTCACGACCGGCACGCCGTCGGCGCCCGGCGGAGACACCACGCGCACGGCGCGCAACGCCGACAGGCCCTCGCGAAGGCTGGCCTTGAGCGCCATCTCGCGCCCGTGCAGGCGGCCGATTCCCTGTTCCGCCAGAAACTGGCAGCCGGCAAGCAGGCCCGCCAAGCCCGGCGCATTGCCGGTCCCCGCCTCCAGCCGGTCCGGCATCGCGCTGGGCATCCGCCGCAGCTCGGACTGTCCCCCGGTGCCGCCGCGCAGAAGCGGGTCGACGCGGACGCCCTCGCGCACCCAGAGCCCGCCGGTGCCCTGAGGGCCGAGCAGCGCCTTGTGGCCGGTAAACGCCACCACGTCGGCCCCGAGGGCCGGCAACGACTCCTCCGAATGGCCCGCGGACTGCGCGGCGTCGGCCACCACCACCGCGCCCGCCGCGCGAGCGGCTTGCGCAAGCTGCTCGACGGGCATCTTCGTGCCGAGCACGTTGGAAGCGGCGTTGACGACCAGGACCCGCGCCCCCGACAGCATCTCCTCCGCCTGCTCCATGTCGACGCCGCCGTCGGGGCGGCCGGAGAGCATTCGCACCGTCACGCCGCGGTCTCGGGCGAGGTGATGGGCCGGGCGCAGCACCGCGTTGTGGTCGTACTGCGAGATCACGAGCACGTCCCCTTCCGCCAGCAGGCCGCACAGCGCCGTGTTGAGGGCGTGCGTGGCGTTCTGCATGAAGGCGATGCGGCCCGGGTCGCCGGGCAGACCCATGACGGACGCAAGCGCACGGCGGCAGCGGAAGGCGACGCGGGCGGCGTCCGCCGCGCCGGAGTGGCCGCCCCGGCCGGGCGAGCACCCGACCCCTTCCAGGAAAGCGGCCACGGCCTGGGCCACGACCGGCGGGCGCACGGCGCACGTGGCCGCGTAGTCCAAATAGTGCTTCAAGCCGATGCTCGCTTCCTGGAACCCGTGCGCCGGCCGCGCAACGCGGCGGCGCGGCGCCTTTGCATGCGTGCCAGAGTAAGCCGAGCCGCCCCCGCGCGACAAGGCCTGCGTCGCGGCGGCTCCGGCGTGCAGGCCCAGGTCCGGCCCCAGGCGCAGGCGCGGCCCCAGGCGCACGAACGCGGGCGCGGCGCGGCTCCGCGGGACGGATCATGCCGGCATCCCCCGTCTGGAGCGCGGCACGCCGGCACGCAGCTGCAGAGCCTCGGCGACGTGACCGCCGCCGATGCGGTCCGCTTGGGCCAGATCGGCGATCGTGCGGGCCACGCGCAAGGTGCGATGGACCGCGCGCGCGGACAGTCCCATCCGCTCGATCCCGCTCTTCAGCAGACCGGCGCCGCGGTCGGACAACCGGCACCGGCGCACGACGTCTCGCGACGGAATGCCGGCGTTGAGCATGGCGGCGTCGCCGAAGCGGGCCGACTGCCGCGCCCGGGCTTCCTTGGCCGCGTCGCGGGCTCCGGCGGTGTCCAGACCCGCCTCGCCCTGCGTCCCGGTCAGCTCGTGCCACGACGCCGGCTCGACGCGCACCTGCAGGTCCAGCCGGTCCAGCAACGGGCCGGACAAGCGCGCGCGGTAGCGCTCGATGTCGCGGTCGTGGCACACGCAGTCGTCGCCGCCCAGCCCGCAGGGACACGGATTCATCGCGGCCACCAGCTGGAAGCGGGCAGGAAAGGCGACCGTGCGCCGGACGCGGGCGATGCGCACGACCCCGGACTCGACCGGCTGGCGCAACGTCTCGAGCACGCGCCGACTGAACTCGGGCAGCTCGTCCAAGAAGAGCACGCCCAAGTGGGCGAGGCTGATCTCGCCGGGGCGAGGCGGATTGCCGCCGCCGATCAGGCCGCCCGAGGAAATCGTGTGGTGAGGAGCTCGGAAAGGCCGTTGCGTCTTCACCGGGTCCGACGGATCCAGCAGGCCCGCGACGGAATGCACGCGCGTGACCTCGAGCGACTCCCGCTCGGCGAGCGGCGGAAGCAGACCGGGGAGACGCTTGGCCAACATGGTCTTTCCGGCCCCCGGAGGTCCGGACATCAGCAGGCTGTGTCCTCCGGACGCGGCGACCAGCAGCGCGCGCTTGCCCAGCCGCTGCCCCCGCACGTCGCGGAGGTCCGGATGCGCGGGCCGGCTGGGAGCGGCCGGAGGAGGCGCAGGCCAGCTCGCCTGCCGACGCCGCAAGCCCGCCGCCAGTTCCCCGAGCGCCGCGACCCCGGCGACCTCGAGGCCCGGCACCGCGCCCGCCTCGCGCGCATTGGCGAGCGGCACGAACAGGCGGCGCGCCCCGGCCGCCCGGCAGCTCATGGCCAGCGCGATGACGCCGCGCACGGGCCGCACCGACCCGTCCAGGCCCAGTTCTCCCACGAAGCCGGACCCTTCCAGCGCGCGGGCCGGAATGCGCTCCAACGCCGCCAGGAGGCCCACGGCGATGGGGAGATCGAAGCCCGATCCCGACTTGGGCAGGTCGGCGGGCGCCAAGTTGACCGTCACGCGGCGGGGCGGCAGCGCCATGCCGGCTTGGGCGAGCGCCGCGAACACGCGCTCCTTTCCTTCGCGAACGGCGCCGGCGGGCAGACCCACGACGGTGAACACCGGCAGGCCCTTCTGCACCTTGACTTCGACGGTCACGGGCAGTCCCTCGACCCCGTGCACCCAATAAGACTGAACGACCGCCAGCACCTCTCGCCTCCGGGTTCGGTTGCAAAGACGGAAGCGTAAGCCATTGGGCGGGACACGCGAATGGCTGGATGGGACGGCTTTCGCTCCCCGCTTCGTCCAAGGCCTTGGCCGGCACCTCCCGGCGGCCGGTCGTTCGCCCGACGGGCTGTTGCGCGGTCGGGCGCGGCCCCGTCCAACGCCCCGGCTGGCGCCTCTCGGGCGCGCGTGCCATAATGAGGCATCATGAGAATCGCGGTCATGGCGGAGACGCAGCCCGGAGAACGCAGGGTCGCCCTGGCGCCCGGCGCGGCGCGCTGGTACGGAGATCTGCGCTCCGGTCTCCGCATCGAAGCGGGCGCGGGCGAGGCGTCGTCGTTCGCGGACGCGGACTACGAGGCGGCCGGGGTCGAGGTGCGCCCGGACCGGGCCAGCCTGCTGGCGGACGCCGACGTGGTCCTCAAGGTGCAGCCGCCGTCCCCGGAGGAGATCGAGTCCATTCCGCGAGGGGCGTGCTTGGTCAGTCACTGGGGGCCCGGAGACGCGAGCGAGCTGGCGCGCGCCCTGGCCTCGCGCGGCGTGACGGCCTTCGCCGTCGAGCGCATTCCGCGCATCACGCGCGCGCAGAAGATGGACGTGCTGTCCTCGCAGGCGACCGTGGCCGGGTACATGGCCGTGGTCCTGGGCGCCGGCGCCATGCTCCGCTTCCTGCCGATGCTCACGACGGCGGCAGGCACGATCCGGCCGGCCAAGGCGCTGGTGCTCGGCGCGGGCGTGGCCGGCCTGCAGGCCATCGCCACCGCCCGCCGCCTGGGCGCGGTGGTCTCGGCGTTCGACGTTCGGCCCGCCGTCAAGGAGCAGGTCGAGAGCCTCGGCGCCAAGTTCCTGGACGCCGAGCTGGACCAGAGCGCCGAAGACGAGGGCGGCTACGCCAAGGCGCTCTCGCAGGAGCAGCACGAACGCGAGCTGGCCTTGATCGCCGCCCACCTCCCCGACGCGGACCTGGTCGTCGCCACCGCCCAAATTCCCGGCAAGCCCGCCCCCCGGCTGATCACCGCGGCGATGGCGGCGTCCATGCGGCCGGGCAGCGTCGTGGTCGACTTGGCCTCCGAGACCGGCGGAAACTGCGAAGCGACGCGGCACGGCGAGACGATCACGCACGAGGGCGTCACGGTCATGGGACCGGCCAACCTCCCGTCGCGCTTGGCCTTCCACGCCAGCTCCATGTACGCCCGCAACTTGGCGGAGTTCGTCGCCCACGTCTTCCCGGACGGCGCCGCGCCCGACTTCGGCGACGAAATCACGCGGGCCACCCGCGCAACGCCCGCCGCCGGACCCGACCGGGACGAACCCGGCGACGGCCCGGCTGCCGATGCCCCGCCCGCCGCCCCCGGCGAGGAGACCCGATGAGCGAATTCATGATCGGCGCCTACGTCTTCGTGCTCGCCACCTTGGCGGGCAAGGAGGTCATTTCCAAGGTGCCGCCGACGTTGCACACGCCTCTGATGTCCGGCGCGAACGCCATCTCCGGCATCGCGTTGATCGGCGCGCTGGTGGTGGCCGGATCGGCGACCACGCCGGCGGTGCGCGGGCTGGGCGTCGCGGCCCTCGCGATGGCCACCGTCAACGTGGTCGGCGGCTTCATGGTGACCGACCGGATGCTGCGCATGTTCAAGAAGGACTAGGCGCCATGGACTGGACGGCCGTCGGCCACCTGGCCCTGCTGCTCTCCGCGTTCCTGTTCGTCTCGGGCGTCAAGCTGCTCTCGTCTCCGGCGACGGCGCGGGCCGGCAACGCGCGCGCCGCGCTGGCGATGCTGGTCGCGGCGGCCGTCACGTTGCTGGAAAATCAGGTGCTCGACTGGACCTTGGTGGGGGGCGCCGTGATCGCGGGCGGGCTGGCCGGGGCCTTCCTCGCGCGCGCCATCAAGATGACGGCGATGCCGCAGCTGGTGGCGGTCTTCAACGGGTTCGGGGGCGGCGCGTCCGCGGCGGTGGCGGGCGCGGAGTTCTTGCGGCAGGGCGGGGACGCCGCGGCCCTCGGTCCGGCGGCGGCCACGACGATCGTTCTCGGCACGATCATCGGCGCCGTGACCCTCTCGGGAAGCTTTCTCGCGTTCGGAAAGCTGCAGGGCGTCGTCACCGGCAGCCCGATCACGTATCCCCTGCAGAAGACGGCCAACGCGATCCTCTTCGCAGGCGTTCTCGCGGCCGGCGTCGCGTTCGTCGCCGGGGACCCGGCGCCGCAGACGTACTTCGCGCTGGCGGCCGCGGCCCTCGTCCTGGGAGTCCTGCTGGTGGCCCCCATCGGCGGGGCCGACATGCCCGTCGTGGTGTCGCTGCTCAATTCCTATTCGGGACTGGCCGCCGCCGCGACGGGCTTCGTCCTGGGCAACATGATCCTGATCATCGCCGGCGCGCTGGTCGGCGCTTCCGGGCTGATCCTGACCCGGCTCATGTGCAAGGCGATGAACCGCTCGCTGGCCAACGTGGCGTTCGGCGCCTTCGGCACGGAGGGCGCCGGGGCCGGCCGGGTGGGCGCGGGGCCCCGTCCCGTGCGGGACGTGGACGCCGAGCAGGCGGCCATGACGCTCGCCTACGCGGGTTCGGTGATGGTCGTGCCCGGCTACGGCTTGGCCGTCGCCCAGGCCCAGCACGAACTCAAGAAGGTCTGCGACCTGCTCGGCGAGCGCGGCGTGACCGTGCGCTTCGCCGTCCATCCGGTCGCGGGCCGCATGCCGGGGCACATGAACGTGCTGCTGGCCGAGGCCGACGTGTCGTACGACCGGCTGCTGGACCTGGACGAGGCCAACCCCGAGTTCGACGGCGTCGACGTGGCGCTGGTCGTCGGCGCGAACGACGTCGTCAACCCTGCCGCCCGCGACCCGCAGTCGGCCATCGCCGGAATGCCCATACTGGACGTGGACCGGGCGCGGACGGTCATCGTCATGAAGCGCTCGCTGAGCGCGGGCTTCGCCGGTCTCGACAACGAGTTGTTCTACATGGACAACACGATGATGTACTTCGGCGACGCGAAGCAGGCCATGTCGGACTTGGCGAGGGAAATTCGGGACGCCTGACCGGCTGCTCGCGGACGCGAAACGCGGACCCGGCCCCAGTCATTCCCCGGCGGGCGCCGCCGCGCGCGGAGGGACCAGGGCTGGAGGCTCGGTCATTCCCCGGCGGGCGGCGCCGCGCGCATCTCCAGGACGACCTTGGTGCCCCGGTCCAGCTCGCTCGTCAAGCGCACTTCGCCGCCCCAGGAATCCACGATCCGCTGGACGATCGCCAGCCCCAGGCCCGTCCCCTTCGACCGCGTCGAGAACTGGGGCTCGAACACGCGAGGCAGCAGTTCGGGGGCGATGCCGCACCCGTCGTCTTCCACGACGACCTCCAGCCGGCGCTCCGGATCTTCCACGACGCCCGCCCGAACCCGCACCCGTCCGCCGCCGGGCATCGCGGCGCGCGCGTTCTCCAGCAGGTTGATCAGGACCTCCTTGAGCTCGTCGGGGCGCGCCCAAGCTTCCGGCAGACCGGAAGACAAGTCGTCCGCCACATGAATCGATCCCTCGCCGCCCCGGTACAGATTCAGCACTTCGCCCACCACCGCTCCGGCGTCCACGAGCTCCAGGGGCGCAGCCTTGGCCGACCCCGGGGCCCCCAACCGGGCGAAGTTCTTGGCGATTGACGCCAGCCTGTCGATCTCGCGCAGCACGGCGCCCACGTTTTCTTCGAGGATGCGCCCGAAGTCCTTGCGCTTGTCGCCCCAGGCGCGCATCAGGTGCTGGACCGAAAGCTTCATCGGCGTCAGGGGATTCTTGACTTCGTGGGCGACTTGCTGGGCCATCTCGCCCCAAGCCAGGATGCGTTCGCTCTGCAGTTCGTCCGTCACGTCCTCCAAGTTGACGACGACGCCGCCCGGACTTCCCTCCTGCACGATCCGGCGCGCATGTCCGCGGATCCTGCGGCCTCCCCAATTGAAGTCCTTGGGCGACTCGGGGCCGGGGCCGGCCTGATAGGCTTGCAGCCACTCCTCGAGGTCGGCGAAGCGATCCGAGTCCTCGGGAACGGCCTGGCCGACCTCCAGACGCGCCGACAGCAGAGCCCCGGCCCGGGGATTCGCCGCCGTCACCTTGCCCTGCGCGTCGAGCGCGACGACGCCCGTCGCCGCCGCGTCCACGATGGCCTCCGTTCGCCGCGTCGTGCGCAGCAGCTCCCGCCGGGCCGCGCCCAGGCGCTGCACCATGCGGTTGAAGGCCGCGAACACCGAGCCGAACTCGTCGCCCCTGTTCTCGGGCAGATGCACGGCGAAATTGCCCCGTCCCACCCGTTCCGAGGCAACCTGCAGGGTCTGCATCGGCCGGGTGAGCGCCCTGCCGACGAAGAGCGCGAGAGCCAGCGACAGGACGGGGCCCAGCACGGCGGTGAACAGCAGGAGGTGCGAGACGTCCCGCATCCGCAGAGCCGCCGCCCCCGTCCGCAAGGGCAAGGGCGCGGCGATCACCGTGCCGCCGGCCAGGCGCTGGTAGGCGACGACGTAGCGCCAACTCCCGAGCTCGGCGAACCGGGACGCGCGTTGCCGCCCTCCCGTCTCCAACGATTCGTGAATCTCGGGGTCCGTCCAGCTCTCGTAGAGCCCGAGGTCGACCAGGGCGGGAACCGTGCCGCCGGCCAGACGCCCGTCGCGGTACTCCAGCAGGTCCGCCCCGGTGCGTCCCGCCAGCGACTCGATGCCCCCTCCCAGATCGCGATCCACCCGGGCGGCTTCGCTGACCGTCCGTTCGGCCAGAGCCGCCGCCGTCCGGTCGGACGCGTCTTGGAGCATCCGGTAGTCCAGCATTCCAAAGATCGCGCTGGACGCCAGGAAGAAGGCGAACAGCGCCCACGTGACGCGCGCGCGGAAGGACGTGAACAGGCCGCGCCAGTCGACGGGCACGGAGAAGCGAAGGCCGAGCAGCCCGGCGCCCAGCAGCCACAGCGCGGACAAGACGGCTAGGCTCAAGCTCAGCAGGAGCGTGGCCCGGGCCAGCATCACGCCCGGCCGGGGAATGCTCAGCGTGTAGGAGACCGAGTAGGCGCCGTCGGGATACAGCGCGTGCGCTTCGGCCAGCCAACCTTCGTCGTTGCGGCGCCAAGACGGCGGCGCGCCGAGTCCTGCCGCCCCCGCGGCAGGGGCGCGAGCGAGCGCCAGGAACTCTTGGCCGCCCCCGGTCAAGGCCGGCGACAGCAGCGGAACGGCATCGGCGGACGAGCGCACCGTTCGGCGGGGCGGGACCGCCGCCGTCACCAAGCGGCCGCCGGACAGGGAGACGACGGCCAACCGGCGCACGCCTCGCTCGTTGAAGTCGCGGTATTCGCGCGTGCCGACGGACCTCAGCGCCGGCAGCGTCCGGTCCAGAACGGAGGGCCGGGTGCGCTCGGGACCCAGGCGCAAGTCGCGCAACGGAATGTCCGCGGCCGACCACAGCGTCAGAAACACGGGCGGGATCGCCTCCCCCAGGCCGTCGGACGTCCACGCGCCGTAGAGGAGCTCGACGTCGTCGACCCCGGCTCGGTCCAGCTCCACGGCGCGCTCGGCGAACCCTGCGGGCAAGGCGTCCATGGCCGGGTCCCGCAAGATGCCCAGAAGCCCGAGCTCCCGCTCCGCTTCGGCCTTGCGCGCTTCCGTGCGCTGGTCCCACGCGACGGGGAGCGCGGCCGTCGCGGCCAGCCAAACCGCGCCGGACCAGCCGAGAAACGACAGGCGGTCGCGGCCTTCGCGAAGTCCGCGCGCCAGAAGCGCGGCGGGCGCGACCCAGACGAACGCCGCCCACGCGGGCGGGGCCGCGTCCTCTCTCGCCGCCATGGCCGCGCCGAAGGCCAGCGCGCCCGAAATGGCGGCCGCGGCGGCGATCAGGCCCCACGACACGGCATCCGTCGAGCGCCGGGAGCCCGGCTCTCCGGCCCCGTCGCGGGGCTCGGAACGCTCCCGAAGGGCCAAGAAGAAGCCGACCGCCAGCGCCAACGCCAACGTCAGACAGAGCTGATAGGCGATCCATCCGGCGCCGGAACCGCCCAGCAGCTCCGGCGAAGCGCCGCGCGACAACCAGTACAAGAGCAGAGGAAAGCCCGCCGCCACGACGAGCCCATGGGTCCACCCCGAGAGGCGCCGGAGCACGCGCGGCGAGGCCAGGACGACAAGCGGCGAGACGGCCGTCGCGACCAGCAGACAGCGCCCGAGCGCGGCGGGAACGGGCCCCGGCAACGAAAAGAGTTCCGGATCGGCGAGGATCCGCGCGAAGGGAACGACGTCCAGCGGAATCGTCACCGCCGCAATCGCCAGCAGTCCGACCGTGAGCAGAAGCTGCCGCCGGGGCGCCCCGGCCGACTGGAGGAGCCACACGAGGCCGGCCAAGGCCAGGGCGCCCGCGATCCACGGTCGCCGGGTGTCGGCCCGCCGAACGGCCTCGTCGGGCTCGACGACCACGGCGCGCAGGCTGCCCCCCGGCCACTCGACGGCAAACTCGCCCGGCTCGGGACGCGCGCCGGTCCGGGCCGCCCGGATGCGCTCGCCCGTGCGCTCCTCCATGCGCGAGAAGAAGTCCGCGCGCCCCGGCGACAGCGACCCCGGAAGACGTGAGCGCACGAGCCAAGCGACCGCGGCGGCCCCTGCGGCGCCGGGCACGTCCGCCACGAAGTAGAGGTACGAGAAGAGCGGCGATCCGCCGAGCAGGACGGACGCGCGCCCGCCGGTTTCCGGCACCATCGCGGCTGCGTCTCGGCGTTCGGCTTGGGCGCCCCAGGCAGGCAACCGGCCGCGGTGGCTCCCCTGCCACGCGCGCAGGCGGCCGTCCGCCTCGAACACCACCACCGCCGTCGCGCCCGAGGCGCCGAGAACCGCCGCCGCGGAATCGCGCAGGGCCGCGTCGCTCGGCGCCGAGGCCGCGGCCGCCGAGAGCCGGCCGGCCGCGTTCCTGCCCTGCGCCGTCAAGCGCGCAAAGTCGCTTCGGACCTGCTGCGCCACGGCCTCGCGCCGTTGCTCCCAGTGCCGGCTCCAGCCTTCGCCGAAGCGGTACGCCGTCGAATCGGCCACGAAGCCCGAGAGCACGGCGGCGCCCAGGGCGGCAACCGACACCGCGTGCCGCCGACCCGTTCCCCACACGGCGGCGCCGGCCACGGCCGCCGCGCCCGCAACCAGGATCCAGGGCGACTCGAAGCGCGCCCACAGGACCACGCAAAGGCATCCCGCCCAAAGCAGCAGGCCCGGCGACCGGCGCAGGCCCGCGAGACTGCGCATGCGGACACGGCCGGCGCGCCGCCCCGTGGGGGCCTCGCCAGCCGAACCGCCGGGCCGCGCTCCGCGGCTTCGCGCTCTCTCCATGACCGTTTATGTTACAAGCACGATGAATGCGAACCGCCATGGCCGCGCCGAGCGACGGCCGGACGAGGTCCGTGCCCGCGACGCGGAAGTCGTCTTCCAGGGCTTCGATCAAGACGTTCGCGAGCGCCGGCAACGCGGGCGCGCGTCGACGCGGAGCGGCATCAGGTCCGGCGCGCTTCTTCTCGCGTGCATTCCGGCGGTCGTCGCGGCGACGGCCCCTGCGGCGCACGCCGCGCAAGTCACGGACCGGGGAACGTTCCGCATCACCGTCGACGGCCTGGAGGCGGGCGAGGAGGAGTTCCTCATCCAGCGCTCCCCATCGGGCGCGCGCGCGCAAGGCACCGTCACCATGCGCGACGGCCGCAAGGTGATCACCATCTTGGAACTGACCGGCCCGGCGCTTCGCCTCAGTTCCTACCGGGCGTCGGCGACCGCCCGCGACTCCCCCGGGGACACCTCGTCCGTGTTCGTGGCCGCCCGGCCCGACGGCGCGCTGGACGCGCGCATGACGGGCCCTTGGGGCGAGGAGGTGCGCGAGTACAGGACGCGCGCCTCCACCGTGGTGCTGGACGACGGCCTGGCGCACCACTACTTCGTGCTGGCGACGGCCATCTCGGGCGGCGCGGCCGACGCGCTCCATCTCGTGGCGCCGCTGGCGCGAAGCGAGGAAGACGCGGTGAACGTCGACGTCGCCGCCGAGACCATCCGCGTCGACGGCGAGCGCATCGAGGCGACGCGGGTGCGCCTGGGCGCAGGCGACGCGGCGAGATCGGCCTGGTTCGACGGCGGCGGACGTCTGGTCCGCGTGGCGGTGCCGGCCCTGGGCTTCGTGGCCCAACGCGCCGGCGGCGGATGACGCGCGGAGCCGGCGGCGCGACTGCCGCGAAACGAAACAGCCGTCCGGCGCGTAAGGGACGGGGACGCTTGGCGAGGCAAAGCGCCCGCCTGCGGGCCCCGTTCGAGGTTCCTGCAACCGCCCGGCTTCCCGAAACGGGACGGGCTCCAGCAAGACGGACGAGAAAGGGAGAGACGCGCTCGATGCAGAAGAAGAAACCAAGAATCCCCGGCGGCCTCGAGAGCGCCGGCCGCGCCGCCATCCGGCACGCGCGCACGGCCCTGGCGGTTGCGCTCGTCGCGGCCCCGGCCCCGCTTGCGGCGGCGCAACAGAGCGTGCCCGAGTCGCTCTCGCTCGAGGCGGCGCTCGAGATCGCCTCCCGCAACAGCCCGACCCTGCTGTCCCGGCGCAACGACGTGCGCGTCGCCGACTGGGACGTGCGCGCGGCCTACGGCGACTGGCTGCCCTCGGCGTCGGCCTCCTCGTCGTTCTCGTGGCGCGGCCCGGGCGAGGAGCGCTTCGGGACCATCACGGCCAACCAGCTCGGCGTCACGGGCCAGCCCTCGTACTTGACCAGCTCGTACAACATCGGCATGAGCTTTTCGATTAGCGGGCAAAAGTTGTTCGCCCCCGGACAGGCCCAGCGCAGCCGCCAAGCGGTGCAGGCGCGTGTGGCCGCCGCCGAGAACGCGCTGAAGCGCGACGTGACCAAGGCGTACTTGGCGGCGCTGCGCGAAGAGGAGGGA
This sequence comes from Longimicrobiales bacterium, assembly GCA_965242735.1. GTDB lineage: Bacteria > Gemmatimonadota > Gemmatimonadetes > Longimicrobiales > Gaopeijiaceae. The sequence continues at coordinate 2,092,606 of OZ251497.1, forward strand.
CTCGCGGTGTCGCAGCAGGAGCTGGACGGCGCCGAACTCAACCTGCGGCTCGCCCAAGGGCGGCTGGAGGTCGGTTCGGGCGACGCGATCGAAGTGGCCCAAGCCGAGGTGAACGTGGGCCGGGCCCGAATCACGTTGCGACGATCGCAGGCCCAAGTGCGCAACACGCGGTTGCGGTTGCTGCAGCAGATGGGCGTGCCGCTGGGCCCGGACCCGGTCCTCTCGACGACGTTCGCGGTGGCGGAGCCTTCCTGGACCGCCTCCGACCTGACCGCGATGGCCGTCAGCGGCAATCCCGACTTGGCGGCGTCCAGGGCGAGCGAAGAGTCGGCGCGGTACGACGTGCGCAACGCGCGTTCGGCCTACTTCCCTTCCCTGTCGGTCTCCACCGGATTCTCCGGGTTCGCCCAGCAGGCCAGCAGCACCGCCGGGCAGGAGGCGCGCGCAGTCGCGTCGGGCCAGGCGGCCATCCAGAACTGCATGGTCCAGAACGACCTCTTGTCTCGGCTGGCGCGCCCGTTGCCGCCGCGCGACTGCAGCCTGCTGGCCACGCCCGAGTCCGTCCTCGAAGCCATACGGGCCGGCAACGACGCCTTCCCCTTCGACTTCACGCGCTCGCCTCCGTCGGTCGGGCTCTCCATCTCCGTTCCGATCTTCCAGGGCCTCTCGCGACAACGCGGCGTCGAAGCCGCCCGAGCGGCGCTGAGCGACTCGCGCCACCAGTTGCGCCAACAGGAACTGGCGCTGCGGGCGGACGTCGAGATCCAGCTGGAGCTGGTGCGCACGTCGTACGCGACCGCGATGCTCGAAGAGCGAAACCAAACGCTGGCCGACGACCAGCTGCGCCGTGCCCGGGAACGTTACCGGCTCGGGCTCTCCGACTTCCTCGAGCTTTCGGAAGCCGTGACCGTGAAGGCGCGCGCCGACCGCGAGGGAATCTATTCCGTCTTCACCTACCACGAGGCCATCGCCGACCTTGAAGCCACGGTCGGCGCCTCCTTGAGGAACCCCTGACCCCATCATGAGAACCAGAACCAAAGTCTTCATCGGAGTCGGCGGCGCCGGCGTGCTGGCCGTGCTGGCCGTGCTCAACATGTCCAGCGGCCAAACGGGCGGCACGCCCGTCCGCGTCGAGGAAGTCGGCAAGCGAGATCTCGTCGCGAAGATCACCGCGAGCGGCAACGTGCGCGCCCGGCGCAAGGTGGACATCAGCTCCGACATCTCCGCGCGCGTCACCGAACTGCTCGTGCAGGAGGGCGAGGAAGTCGTGGACGGCCAGACGCTTCTCCGGCTCGACCAGCGCCGGTTCCTGGCCAGCGTCGACCGCAGCCGCGCGTCGCTCAACCAGGCGCGCTCGTCGGTCGCCCAGGCGCGCGCCAACTTCGACAAGGCCGAGCGCGACACGGACCGCCTGGCCTCGCTGCATGCGCGCGACTCGCTTCTCGTCAGCCGCCAAGCCCTCGACGACGCGCGGACCGACCTCGAAATCAGGCGAGCCAGCCTGCGGTCCGCGGAATTCGGCGTCGGACAGGCCGAGGCCGCGGTGGCGGAGGCGGAAGAGGACCTCTCCAAGACGATCATCCGCGCCCCGATGTCCGGCAAGATCACCCGACTCAACGTCGAGCAGGGCGAGACCGTCATCGTGGGCACCATGAACAACCCGGGCAGCTTGGTCCTCACGGTGTCCGATCTGTCGGTGATGGAAGTCGTGTTGGAGGTCGACGAGACCGACGTGCCGGAGATCGCGCTGGGCGACAGCGCGTCGGTGGAGCTGGACGCGTTTTCGGACCGGACCTTCCCCGGCGCCGTCACCGAGATCGGCAACAGCGCGATCCGGGCGCCGTCCGCCAGCGCCGGCCAGACGCCGACCATCGACTTCGAAGTCGTCGTCACGCTGGCGGAGACCGACGTGGAGCTGCGGCCGGACCTGTCGGCCACGGCGGACGTGGTCACGGACATGCGAAGCGACCAGCTGAGCATTCCCATCATCGCGTTGACGTTGCGCGAGCCCGGGCAGCTCGCGGCCGACGGCGCGGACGGCGACGGCGAGGCGCCGAGTTCGGAGGCGTCCGGCGGCGACGAGGAGGAGCCGGTCCAAGGCGTGTTCCTGGTTCGCGAGAACACGGTGGAGTTCGCGCCGGTGGAGATCGGGATCACGGGCGACGAGTACTTCGAAGTGCTGTCGGGCCTGGCGGTGGGCGACACCGTCGTGAGCGGCCCCTACCGCGTCGTTCGCACCCTGTCGGTCGGCGACCGCGTGCGCCCGGATCAGCGTCTCCGGCTCGACGAGGCGGACGAGGGCAACTGAGGCGAGCGCGTCCGTGAAGATCCTCGAAGGCGCCCGCCTCGCCGCCAACCAGATCAGAACGCAGAAGCTCAAGAGCTTCTTCAGCCTGCTCGGGGTGATCGTGGGCGTCATGTTCCTCGTCGTGGTGGTCGGCATCGTCGAGGGGGTCGACCGCTACATGCGCGACACGCTGACCGAGCGGATCTTCGGAGTGCACAACGTGACGGTGCGCCCCATGCCGCGAAACGTGTTGAACGCGAGCGACGAGCAGTGGAGAGCTTGGTGGCGGTCCCCCGCGCTGACCTACGAGGACCTCGAGCACTTCCGCGAGCGCGTCGATCTGCCTGCGACGATCGGCGCCTTGTCCTCCGCGCGAGGCGAGATCGAGTCGCCACGGGGCCTCAAGGTCGAGAACGTGCGCATCATGGGCGCCACCGGCGAGATGTTCGCGATCCGGAACTGGCGGCCCGCGTCGGGACGCGTCTTCAGCACCCAGGAAGAGGAACGCGGCGTGCCGGTCGTCGTCTTGGGCGCGAGCACGGCGGAGACGCTCTTCGACGGCCTCGACCCCCTCGGCAAGACCATTCGCATTCGCGGCTTCCCGTACAGAGTCGTCGGCGTGCTGGAGGAACAAGGCTCCCTGTTGGGCCAGTCGCTCGACAACATCGCCATCGCTCCGGCGCGTTCCCCGGTCCGGAACTTCACCACGGGCCACGGGAAGGTCGAGGAAATCGTGCTGATGGCGGACCAGCCCGAACTCGTGGACGCCTTGCAGGAGCAGGTCGTCGAGATCATGCGCGTGCGCCGGCAACTGCGGCCCGACGAGCTCGACAACTTCGGGGCCCAGACGTCCCAGGCGTCCTTGGCGTTCTGGGACCGGGTCAGCAACGTGCTCTTCGTGGCGCTGCCGGGCTTGGTGGCGATCGCGCTGGTCGTGGGCGGCATCGTCATCATGAACATCATGCTGGTCACCGTCATGGAGCGCACGCGGGAAATTGGGATTCGAAAGGCGATCGGAGCACGCCGCGGCGACATTCTGCGACAGGTCCTCGTGGAGACCGTCACGCTCTCGAGCATCGGCGCGGCGATCGGCGTGGGCGTCGGGGCGGGGCTGACCCTGCTCGTCGCCGCGCTCTCGCCGCTGCCCGCCGTGGTCGCCACCAAGTGGATGGTGTTCGGCCTTGCTCTGGGCGTAGGCGTCGGCGTGGCGTCGGGCGTCTACCCCGCGGCGCGCGCGGCCAAGCTGGACCCCGTGGCCGCGCTCAGGTACGAGTAGCCGTGGCCACCGGTTCGGCGTCGCGTGCGCGCATGGTCGCGGAAGGGCTCCGCGTCGCCTTGGACGCCTTGCGGGCCAACTGGCTGCGAGCGGCCTTGGCCGCGACGGGCGTGGGCGTGGGAGCGGGAGTGGTGGTCACCATCGCCGCCTTGATCACCGGCCTGCGGACCGAGGTCCTCGACGGCATGGAGTCGATGGGGCCGGACAACTTCCTCGTCATGCCCTTCGACATGAGCGAAGTGCGCGTGTTCTCGGACGACGCGCCGTGGCTCGACCGGCCACAGCTGAGCGAGCGCGAGATCAGGCGGATCCAGGGCTTGGACGCCGTCTCGGAGGCCATCGTCGGGTACAGCTTCGGCGCGGCCCTGCGCTACGAGTCCGACTGGATCACCGGCGCCGACTGGACGGGAACCTCGCTGGGGTGGATCAAGTACACGCCGGGCTCCATCTCGGCTGGTCGCAACTTCACGGCCGCCGATCTCGACCAGAGCCGACGAGTCGTCATCGTCAGCGAGAACCTGGCCGACGCCCTGTTCGGCGAGATGGACCCCATCGGCAAGCGCGTCCGCGTGCACGCAGGCCGCCGGGCGGCCAACGAGCGGTTCACCGTGATCGGCGTCTTCAGTCCGGTCGCCAACGTGTTCAGCGAGGCGCAGCCGAACTACGCCATGGTGCCCTACACCACCGCCGACCGGCGCCTGAAGGCCCGCGACCGCTGGACCTTCATCAACGTGCAGGTGGTGCCGAAGCCCGAGGCCTCCGAAGACGCGGAGCATGAGATCACGGCCACGCTGCGCACGATGCGCGGCTTGGGGCCCGGCGACGAGAACAACTTTGCGATCGTCCGTTCCCAGCAGATGGTCGACTTCTTCAACGACCTGACCCGCGCCTTCTTCCTCGTCATGGTCGGGCTGTCTTCGGTCGGGCTGCTCGTCGGCGGCATCGGCGTCATCGGCATCATGCTGATCTCCGTCACGGAACGAACGCGCGAGATCGGCGTCCGCAAGGCCCTGGGCGCGACGCGAACCGAGATCATGTGGCAGTTCCTGCTCGAAGCGTCGCTCTTGACGGTGCTCGGGGGCGTGGTCGGGCTTACGCTCGGCTGGGGCCTCTCGCAGATCGTCGCCGCCATTTCGCCGCTGCCCGCCCGCATTCCCCTTTGGTCCGTGTTCGCCGCCATGGCCGTGTCCGCGCTGACCGGCATCGTGTTCGGGCTTCTCCCGGCCATGCGGGCCTCCAAGCTCGACCCGGTGGACGCCCTCCGGTACGAATGACGGAACCGCTGGACGTGCTGGCGGTCATGGCGCATCCGGACGACGCCGAGATGCTGTGCGGCGGGGCCCTGATCAAGTCGGCGAGCGCGGGCGAACGCACCGGCGTGCTCGACTTGACCGCGGGCGAGGCCGGGTCGCGGGGAACGCCGGACGGCCGGGCCCGCGAGGCCGCGACGGCCGCGGAGATCCTCGGCTTGGCCGTGCGGCGTTGCGCTGGACTGCCGGACGCGCGACTGGCCGACGACCTGGAATCGCGAAGGGCCGTCGCCCGCGTCTTGCGCGAGCTTCGGCCCCGCGTCGTCGTCACGCACCCCAAGCGCGGCCGGCACCCCGACCACGAGGCCGCGGCCCGACTCGTGCGCGCCGCGTCCTTCCTCGCCGGCCTCGAGAACTGGTCGTGCCCCGGCAAGCCGCACCGGCCGCACAAGGTCGTGCACGCCCTGGCGTTTCGAAGCGACGGCGTGCAACCCACCTTCGTCGTGGACATCAGCGAGCACATGGACCGCAAGATCGAAGCCCTCCAGGCCTACCGATCTCAGTTCGAAGGCGCCAAGGGCATGGGAGAAGCGTTGCCCGCAGGCGACCGGCCGCTCATGGACCAGGTGCGATGCGTGCACGCCGCGTGCGGCGCCTTGATTCGCCGCCGCTACGGCGAGCCGTACTGGACCGAGGAGACGCTGGCCGTCGACACGTTGGGGTCCGCGGGCGTTTCCACCTTCTGACGTCGAGCCGGCGACCCGGCCCGCGCCCCGCTTCAGACCTGGACGCCCTCCCCGCGCAGCCAGTTCTCGACGATCGTTCGGATCTCCGCCAAGCGAGCCTCGTTGCGGGCTTCGAGCCTGAGGACGATCCCGGGCTGCGTGTTGGACGCGCGAATCAGGCCCCAGCCGCCCTCGAAGAGGATGCGCGCGCCGTCCAAGGTCATCACCTCGTGAGACGCCGCGAAATGCTCCCGGGCCCTCTCCTGGATGGCGAACTTTTCTTCCTCCGCGACGTCGATGCGCAGTTCCGGCGTGGACGCCATGGACGGCAAGGCCGCCACCGCCTGGGACAGCGGGCGCTCGTCCGCCGACAGCATCCGCACGAGCCGGCAGGCCGCGTACAGCGCGTCGTCGAAGCCGAAGTACTCGTCGGCGAAGCAGACGTGCCCCGACAGTTCGCCGGCCAACAGGGCCCCCGTCTCTCTCATCTTCTCCTTGATCAGGGAATGGCCCGTCTTCCACATCACCGGCACGCCGCCGGCCTTCTCGATCTCTTCGGAAAGCACCTGGGAGCACTTGACGTCGAAGACGACGCGGTGGCCCGGGCCGCGGCGGCGGAGCAGATCCAATGCAAAGAGAAGCAGCAGGGTGTCGCCCCGGACGATCCGGCCGCGGTCGTCCACCACGCCGATGCGGTCCGCGTCGCCGTCGAAGCCGATGCCGGCGTCGGCGCCGTGCTGCAAGACCAGCGCGGACAAGTCGGCCACGTTCTCGTCGACGGTGGGATCCGGATGGTGATTCGGGAACGTGCCGTCGGACTCGCAGTAGAGCGGGACCACCTCCGCGCCGACGGCTTGGAGCAGATCGACGGCCACCACGGACGCGGCTCCGTTGCCGCAATCGACCACGACCTTGGGCCGCCGCGCGCCTGAGGCCGGCCGGCGGGAAGCAGCCGCCTCCGCGTCTGCAACCTCGCCGGGGGAACGGCCGCCGCCAAAGCGAGCCGCAAGGCAGGCCAAGTAGGCCGGGATCGGATCGGCGTGCGCGACGGCCCCTGCCTCGGCGGGTTCGCCGCCGGGCGCTCGGCCGCCTCCGTCCGCGGACCGAGGCGCCCGCCCGGCAGGAAGGACAGCGTGCGAGCGCGAGCCGTCCGGGCCCGCAGGCTCGTAGTCGTCTTCCCGGATGCGCCGCAGCAGCGCTTGGACGACGTCGCCGTACAGGGCCCTGCCCCCCATGGTCATCTTGATGCCATTGTATTCGGGGGGATTGTGCGACCCCGTGATCTGCACCGCCCCGTCCGCGTTCAAGTCGAACTCGCTGAAGTACGCGACAGGCGTGGGCACCATGCCCAGCGTCGTCACGGCGCACCCGGCGGAGCGCAGTCCATGCGTCAGCGCGGCGGCCAGCTCGGGAGACGACGGGCGGTTGTCTTGTCCCACGACGACCTTGGCCACGCGGCCTCCGCGCCGCCCGCGCAACTCCGCACCGAGGGCACGACCCACCGCGGCGGCCACGCCCGCGTCGAGATCGACGCCCACGATCCCGCGGATGTCGTACTTGCGGAAGATGGAGGGGCTCGGCTTCACCGCGCTCATGGCCGCTTCGTCTCCTCCATGCCGGACGCCGCTTGGGCAGCCCGTTCAGGCCGGGGCCCCGCCGACTCGCGCGTCGAGCAGGACGGGGACGGGGACGACGACGAGCTCCCGGCACGCTCAGGCCAAGGCCCTGCCGACTCGCGCGTTCCCTGCCCGTCCAGCACTCGGGCGTCGAGGACGGGCCGGCGCCCTGCCCGCCGCCGGGAGGCAAAGCGCAACGCCAGCCCGGCCCCCAGAACAGCGATCGCCGCGGCGGCCAGCCACGAGACGCCCGTGGCCAGCCCCGCCATCGCCAGCACCGCACCGACGAAGAACGTCCGCACCTTCCACGGCAAGAACGGGTCCGTTCCGCCGGACAGCGCGCTGCGCGAAGGACGAAACACGCCGCTCTACTCCGGAGCGCGGTCCGGTCGGCCGCCTCCGCCCAGGAACGCGGCCACGCCTTCCCTGCACTCGCGGGTCAGCCGAGCCAACGCGTTCACTTCCGCGCCGCGAGCCACGGCCTCGTCCAGCGGCGCGCCTTGCAGTCCGTGGAGCAGGCGCTTCGTCATGCCGACGGCCATGGGCGGAAGGGCGGCCAGCTCCGCCAAGTACTCGTCCGCGCGTTCTTCGAAGCCGTCGCCGGGAAACACTTCGTTCGCCAACCCCAGTTCGCGGGCTCGCGCCGCGCCGATCTGCTTGCCGCGCACGGCCAAGTCGAACGCCGCCGACTCCCCGACCCGGCGGCGCAGCAGGGCCGCCGCCATGGCGGGCACGAACCCAAGGCTCGTTTCCGGATAGCCGAAGCGCGCGTCTTCCCTGGCCACCACCAAGTCGCACGCCGTGGCGAGGGCGCAACCGCCCGCCAACGCCCGCCCCACCACCACGGCCACGACCGGCGCCGAGAGACGGCGAATGCGGACGAAGACCTCGCCCAGCCGCTGCGCGTCGGCCAAGCCCACTTCCGGGCCCTGCTCCTGGGACGCGGCCACCGCCCGCAGATCGGCGCCCGCGCAGAAGTCCGGCTCCGCGCCGCGAATGGCCACGACGCGCACGCTCGGGTCGGCGCCTGCCGCCTCCAGCGATGCGGCCAGGGACGCCACCATCTCCGCGTCGAGCGCGTTGCGCCGTTCCGGCCGAGCCAGCTCGATCCTCCACACGCCGTTGCTCGCTCGCACGCCCACCGACTCGGAGGAACCGGGGCCGCTCATTGCGCTGCGCCGCCCTCGCCCGCGTCTCCGGACATTGGTCCGGGCGAGCCGCCATCCCCCGCCCCTGCACGGCCTTCGTTGCGCTCCCCTTGCTCGGGCACCCGCCGGGCCCTGCCCGCGCTGCCGCCCTCCTGCGCCCCAGCACAACCTTCGTTGCGCCCCGCGTCCGCGTCTCGGGGTCCGGGCCACCGGCCCCGTCCGCGCACGCGCTCCGCCACCTCCTGCGGCACGTCGATCTCCATCCGGAGCATCGCCGTGCTGAACACCTTCCCCTGCGCGTCCGTCATGAGCGACACGGTCCCGCCCCCGTCCAGCGCGCCATGCAGCAGGAAGTTGAGCGCATGGAGGTTCGGAAGTTCGAAGCGTTCCACGCGGCCCTTGACCAAGGGGCCAAAGTGATGCTTTACCTTGTCGATCGTAACTTGTTGCAACAAAACAGGATAATCCTCTGAATCGTATGCCATCAATCCGACGTTGACGGTATCGCCCTTGTCGCCCGACCGGGCGTGCGCCAGCTCCAGCAACGGCACCTTGGCCATTCGGTCGCTCACGCTTCGAGAAAGTCCACGCGGAAGTCCGGTTCGACGGCCTCGCGGTCGATCAGCGCCGGCCAGTAGGCCATCACTTCCTGCACGCGAGGCCGCCCGCCGGCAAAGCCCGTCACCGACGGCGGGCCCGCCAAGACGAGCGGCGCGATCTCGCGCGAGAAGCGCTCCACGGCGGCGCGGTCCCCGCTTCTCGCCGCCACGCGAAGCTGGACCTCGGGCAGGTCCGCGGGAGGCTCCCCCGCCAGGTGGCCGTGGGTCGAATCCCAGCCCACAAGTTCGACCCGCATCGCGTCGAACGCCAGCCCCGCCCGGTCCAAGCGCTCGCGCAGAATTCGCGCCGCGGCCCTTGCCTTGGCTGCCGCGTCCGGCCATGCGTAGACCAGCGTTCCCGCGGCCTTGAAGCCGTCCGAGCAGGCCACCGAGACCTTGAGGAAGGGCGTGGGCGGGCGGCCCCTCGCGCCGTGGACCCGGACGCGATCCGGACCGTCGTCCGCGAGCTGCACGGTCGTGAAGTCGGCGGTGACGTCGGGCGTCACGTAGGCCGTCGGATCGCCCATTTCGTACAGGAGCTGCTCCTTGACGACCCGTTGCGTGACGGCGCCCCCCGACCCCTCGTGCTTGCAGATCACGAAGTCCCCCGTCCGCCGAGCTTCCACGATGGGGAAGCCCACGGCGGCCAAGTCCGGGATCGTCCACCAGCCCGCCGAGCAGTTGCCGCCGGTGGCCTGGGCGCCGCACTCGTTGAGGTGTCCCGCCACCACGCCGGCCGCCAGCAGGTCGTGCGCGTCCCAGGCCCAGCCGAATTCGTGCAGCATGGGCGCGTAGGTCAGCGCGGTGTCGGTGGAGCGGCCGGCGACGACGACATGCGCCCCGCCCCGCAAGGCCTGCACGAGGGGCCGGGCGCCCATGTAGACGTTGGCGCTGCGCACGCGGTCGCGCACGGCGCCGAGCGGCTCGCCGGTGTCCATGTGCCGCAGCGCGTGCCCGGCGTCCAGCAAGGCGTCCAAGCGGGCCATCAGGTCGTCGCCCGTCACGACGCCGATCCGCATCCCGCCCGCTCCGGCGCGCCGGACCGCTTCCGCCACGGCGCGCGCGCACTCGGGGGCGTTCACGCCTCCTGCGTTCGACACGACCTTGACGCCGCGCGCCAGACACGTCGGCGCGATGCGCTCCATGAGCGGCACGAAGTCGCGCGCGTATCCGGCCGAAGGGTCCCGGGAGCGCTGCTTCTGCATGATGGACATGGTGACTTCGGCCAAGTAGTCCAGCATGAGGTAGTCGACGGGACCGTCCGTCACCTGCCGCACGGGCGCTTCGGGATCGTCCCCCCAGAAGCCCTGCCCGCCCGCGATGCGAATGCAGGCGCACCTCATGGCCTCGTTCCCCGGGGCCGCCGGGCGCGGTCCGCGGCAATGCCTTGCCGACTCGTCTGCCGGGGCCCACCCCTCACGCGCCCGCCTCGGCGACGGGCGCAGGGCGCGGCGGAGAGGCCCAAGGACTGGGCGCGGCGGCGTTGCCGGGACACGCGTCCGCCTCGGCGACGGGCGCAGGGCGCGGCAAGGCCTCGGCGACGTCTCTGCCGGGATCTGTCCCTCACGCCGACCCTCCCGCGGCGTCCGGCAAGGCGGCGGGCGGCGTGAACGGCGCTTCCGGCGGGAGCGGACGCCCGACAGGCGAGAACGTCGCCGCGTCCGCCGCGCCGCCGGGCAGCGTGAACGGCCCCAGGTGCGGTCCCGGATTGCGCGCCGCGGCCCCCAGGAGCAGGATCAGCGCGTCGCGCAGCTCCTCCGGGAGCACCACGGCGTCCACGAACCCCCGCGCGGCAGCGTAGGTCGCGGCCAGCTGCTTGTCGTAGTCGGCGCGCACCTCGTCGATGCGCGCGGCGAGTTCGGCGTCCGGCTCCCGCCCTTCCGCCTCGAGGCGTTCCAGCTGGGCGCCGAACAAGGCCGTCACCGCGCTCTCGCCTTCCATCACGCCCATGCGCCCCGTCGGCAGCGTGACGACGAAGTCGGGATCGAACCCCTGCCCCGCCATGGCGTAGTAGCCCGCGCCCGAAGCGTGGTTGAGCGTCAACACCAGCTTGGGCACCGTGGCGGTCGCCATCGCTTCGACGAAGCGCGCGCCCGCGCGGATGATGCCGTCGTGCTCCGCCTCCGGTCCGACCATGAAGCCCGAAACGTCCTGGACGAACAGGAGCGGCGTGCCTCTGCGGCTCATGGCGTCCACGAAGTAGGCCCCCTTCTCGGCCGACTCCGCGTAGACGATTCCGCCCAGGCGGGGCGGACCGCCGCGCGCGTTCTTCACCACGCCCCGCCGGTTGGCCAGCACGCCCACCGCCCTGCCGCCGATCGCGCCTGTGCCGCAAATCAGCTCGGCCGCATGCCGCGGCTGAAACTCGGTCAGGCCGCCGCCGTCGAGAATGACGTCCAGAACGGCGTGGACGTCGTAGGACTCGCGGTGGTCGCCCGGCATCAGCGCGTAGAGGTCTTCCGCAGGGCGCGAAGGCGCCTCGGCGTCCTGCTGGAGGGAAGCTGCGGGGCCGCCGGACGGCAACTGGGCCATCAGGCTTCGGATCTTGCTCAGGCACTCGGCGTCGTCCTTGGCCGCGTAGTGAGCCACGCCGCTGGCGCGCGTGTGGACGTCCGCGCCGCCCAGCGCCTCTCGGTCCACGGTCTGGCCGGTCGCGCCCTTCACCAGATTCGGGCCGCCCAAGCCCATGAAGCTGGCGCCCTCCACCATGAGGATCACGTCCGAGAGCGCGGGCAAGTACGCGCCCCCGGCGATGCAGGGCCCCATGACGGCCGCGATCTGCGGAATCCGCAGGTAGCGGCGCATCACCGAGTTGTAGAAGAAGATGCGCGCCGCGCCGTACTGGCCCGGGAACACGCCGCCCTGGTAGGGCAGATTGACGCCGGCCGAGTCGACGAGGTAGACGATGGGAATCCGGCAGCGCATGGCGATTTCCTGCGCGCGCAGGATCTTCTTGACGGTCTCCGGCCACCACGCGCCCGCCTTCACCGTCGCGTCGTTCGCCACCACGACGGTCTCGCGCCCGTGCACGATCCCGACGCCCGTGACCACTCCGGCGCCCGGCGCCTTGCCGTCGTAGGCGTCGTGGGCCACCAACATGCCCACCTCGAACCACGGCGCGCCGCGGTCCAGCAGCAGCCGCACCCGGTCGCGGGCCAGCAGCTTGCCGCGGTCGCGCTGGCGCCGAATCTGCTCCGCCCTCCCGCCTTGGCCGACTTGCCGCCGCAGCTCCCCGAGCTCTCGGCTCAGCTCCGCAAGACGCCCCTGCGGCTCCGTCGCCGTCCCGCCGCCGGACGCCACCTACCAGGGGTCCTCCCGCTCGGCGAACCAACGCCGGACGTAGGCGATCGCCTCGCCGGTGGCGCTCCCGGGTCCGAACAGTTGCCCCACGCCCTGGTCGGCGAGCGCGGCCGCGTCGTCGCCCGGAATGATGCCTCCGCCCGTCAGCAGCACGTGCCCGAGCCCCTGCTCGACCAGAAGTTGGCGAACGCGGCCGAACAGGGTCATGTGGGCGCCCGACAGGACCGACAGCGCCACCACGTCCACGTCCTCCTGAACGGCCGCGGCCACGATCATCTCGGGCGTTTGGTGAAGTCCGGTGTAGATCACCTCGAAGCCGGCGTCCCGAAACGCGGCGGCCACCACCTTCGCGCCTCGGTCATGTCCGTCGAGTCCTGGCTTGGCCACCAAGACGCGGATTCTCCGGTCGGTCGCGGGCAAGAAGTCGGTCCTCGGCCAAAGCGTGCACCCAGTTCCGGCGCCACCCAAGGGTGCGCCGGCGCAACCGAGTAAGCTACAACGAAGTTGGCCGCGCCGGCCCGAACGCTCCGGCGGGACCTGCGCGCCCGTCCACCCAACCCCACCACCCTTCGCGCAGACCCGCCGGAGCAGAGGAACAAACCGGCCCGGCGCCGCCGCATCGGCAGGGCCGCGCGGTCGAAGCCGGATCCGCTTCGCGCCGAGAAACCGTCTCCACCTACGTAGGCCGGCGCGCAAGAGTTTTGGGAACCGGCTCGGCCGGCCCTCCTGGGAGCACGAGCTGCTGACGGCTCGCCATGCCCGTCGTCGCGGCGCACAACGGTTGGGAAGCCGGCTCGGCGCGCCCCGGCCCTCGGCGACGGCGCGCCCCCACCGCCGCGAAGCGCCGGTCCTCCTCGCGGTCGGCCTGCGCGCCCCGGCGGCGCCCCCTGTCCCGCGCGCCCCGGCGGCTCCATCTTCGTACATGCAAGGCGGCATGCAGGCGGCGGGACGGACGCGGCGCGCAGCTCGATTCGCGCCGCGTTCGGCGCGCGGCCAAGACGACCACGGCGAAAGGAGATCGAGGATGAAGCGCATTGGACTGTGCGCCCTGCGCGTGACGACGGGATGGCTCTTGGTGATGTGGGGCATGGACAAGATCGTCGACGTGGAGCACGGCCTTCGCGTCACCGAGGCGTTCTACGGCGGCGTGTTCGGCGGCAGCGCCTTGCTCCATCACGTCTTGGGCGGCTTGCAGGCGCTACTGGGCGTGCTGGTCGTGCTCGGGCTTTGGCGGCGCCGGACCTATCCCGTGATGTTCTTGGTGTTGGCGGGCACCGCCGTGGGCGTCTGGAAGTCCGTCCTGGATCCGTGGGGATGGTTCCTGGAAGGCGCGAACGTGCTGTTCTATCCCTCGGCCATCGTCCTGGCCGGGGCGGCCGTGCTCTGGGGCACGATCGACGAGGACACGCTGGCGCTGGACCGAGGCTCGTCCAAGGCCGAGGAGCCCGGCTTCTAGGGGAATTCGCGGCCCCGCCGCGTCGTCCGCGGCCCGCCCGCAAGACCTGTCGCCCGCCCGCAAGCCGAGGAGAGACCCCTGGACCTGGACGGCTACGTCCGCAAGGCCGGCCTGCCGCATGCGCGCCGGGACGTGCCCCTGGGGCCGTTGACCACGTTTCGGATCGGCGGCCCCGCGGACATGTTCGTGCACGCCCGCACCAACGACGAGTTCTGCCGCGCCGTCCAGGCCGCCCGCGAGCTGGGCATCCCGCACTTCGTCCTGGGCCGCGGCGCCAACATTCTCGTGGGCGACCGGGGATTTCGCGGCGTCGTCGTTCGCTGCGGCATGTCCGAGACGCGCTTCCTGCCCGGGGGGCGCGTGCGCGCGGGCGCGGGGCTGGACACCTTTCCCGACTTGATCGACGCCACCGTCGAGAGAGGGCTGGGGGGCATCCACCACTTCGCGGGCATTCCCAGCACGGTGGGCGGAGCCGTCTGGCAGAATCTCCACTTCCTGGAGCCGGCGCCCAAGCGCGAGCGGACGGTCTTCTGGGAAGAAGCGATGACCGGGGCCACGATTCTCGACCCGGAGGGCCGCGTGCGAGATGTCGACGCCGACTACTTCCGCTTCGGATACGACTACAGCGTCATTCACGACACCGGCGATCTGGTGTTGGACGTGACGCTCCAGCTGGCGCCGACGCCCGAGCCGGAGCTGCGCCGCGTGATTCGCGAGAACTTGGCGTGGCGCGCCGCGCGGCACCCCGACTTGCGGCTCTACCCCTGCGCGGGCTCCATCTTCAAGAAGATCGACGGCGTCGGGGCCGGGCGCCTGGTCGACGAGTGCGGCTTGAAGGGGCGCACCCACGGCGCAGCCCAAATCTTCCGGAAGCACGCCAACATCATCGTGAACCTGGGCGGGGCCGCCGCGAGCGACGTGCGCGCCCTGATCGACTTGGCGCAGTCCACGGTGCGCCTCGAGCTGGGCTACGAACTCGAGCCGGAGATCGCCTTCGTCGGCGAGTTCTGATCCGCCGCGCGGGCGGCGTCAGCGAGCAACAAATGGCCCGCACCGAGGGCGGGCCACCTCCAGCGTGCTCATGGGCCTACCGCTGGCGCTCGGCGCGGCGCCGGATCGCAGCCGTTTCCGGCGCACGGCATGACCCGCACGATCAGCTGCTCGATCTCGCCGCTCCCAGCGCGCACATGGCGCCCGCGCACGTCAGCGCGCGAACGAGCGAGCCAAGTCCCGCACGACGTCCGAGTCGATCTGGTGGCCGCCCGAAAACACGCGCCGCCGACAAGCCACGCCCGCCGCCGCGAAGCGCCGGTCCTCCTCGCGGTCGGCCTGCTCGCCGGCCGCCGGATCGCGGTCGCCGAAGACCGAGACCACCGCCGACCCGGCCAATCGCCGCGCAATTCCGGCTTCCGGCGGGAGACGCGAGCCCCACAGCACGACCGCGTCGACCGGCGTGTCGCCCAAGGCCGCCCAGCGCGCCGCGGCGTGTCCGCCCTGCGAGAAGCCGAGCGCCACGATCTTGGGCCGCGCCGCGCCCGGTGCGGCGCCCCGCCAGTCCGCCAGCGCTTGCTCCGCCAGCGCGTCCAAGTAGGCCACGTAGTCCCGGATTTCCGCTTCGCGGTCCACGCGCGTCATCCAGCTCGCGCCCACGCGGGCGTCGCCGTCGTGCGCACCGGACGCCGGATCCACGTAGAACCGGCTGAGCGCTTCCGGGGCCACCACGAACGCGCCCTCGGCGGCCGCGGAGGCGAAGCGGCGGAGAAAGCGGTCCGCCGACTGCCGGTACCCGTGGCAGACGAACCAGACCTGCGTGGTCTCCGCCGCAAGGCCGCCCAGCGCGAAGTACCGCGCCGAGCGCAACACGCGGATGCGGCCCTGCGTCATGTCCGGCCCCTGCCCGGCACGGCCGCCGCTCACGTCCCCGGCCGCGACAGCGAGAAGCGCTCCAACGGTCCCCGAAACCGCTTCCACGTCCGCCCCAGCAACAGGACCGCCGCGATCCCCAGCCCGACCGCCAATCCCCACCACAGCCCCACCGGCCCCATCCCCGCCCGGAAGCCGCACCACAAGCTCACGGGCATCCCCACCAACCAGAATCCGAGAATGTTGTAGACCAGCGGCCTGAACGTGTCGGCCACCCCGCGCAGCAGTCCAGCGCACACGACCTGCAGTCCGTCGAACATCTGGAAGCAGGCCGCCACCGGCAGCAGCGCCGCGGCCACGGCCACGGCCTGCGGGTCGGCGCTGAACAGCGCGGCGATCGGGCCGGGCAGCCCGGCGAAGACGGCGGCCGTCACCGTCATGGCCGCGCAGCACGCCAGGAGAGCGGCCCCGGCGAAGCGGCGCGCACCGTCCGGCGCGCGCTCGCCCACCGACTTGCCCACCAAGACGGCGCCCGCCTGCGCGATCCCGACCGGCACCATGAAGGCGAACGCGGCCAAGTTCAACGCCACCTGATGGCCCGCGAGCGCCTCCGCGCCGAGCCAGCCCATCGCGATCCCGATCGCCCCGAACGCCCCGAACTCGAGCAGCATGTGGCCCCCGACGGGCGCGCCCAGCCGCACCATTCCGGCCAACGGACGCCAAGCGGCGGCGTCGCGCCGAGGCCGCCGGGCGTACGGCGCCAGCACGCGCCAGCCCGCCGCCAGCACGCCCACGCACATGAACCACCGCGAAACGCTCGTGGCCCACCCCGAGCCCACCGCGCCCATCGCGGGCAAGCCCAAGTTGCCGAAAACCAGGACCCAGTTGGCGAACGCGTTGAGCCCGTTGGCCAGCACGACCGTCCACACGACCGGCGCGACCCGGCCCAGCGCCTGCATGCTCTGGCGGAACACGAGAAACCCGTAGAACGGCAGCATCCCGGCGATCAGCGCCCGCGCGTACGCGGCCGCCAGCGGCGCCACTTCGGGCGGCTGGCGCAAGAGGACCAGAACCGGCTCGGCGCAGGCGAGAAGCGCCGACGCCACCACGGCGAGGACGGCGCTCATGGCCAGCCCTCGCTGCACGGCGAGCTCGATGCCGTCCTCGTCTCCCGCGCCGAACGCCTGGGACACCAGCGGATCGAGCGCGAGCAGCAGCCCCATCCCGAAGACCGAGACCCCGAAGAAGTACAAGTTGCCCAGCGCCACGGCGGCCAGCTCGGTCGCCGACACGCGCCCCACCATGGCCGTGTCCACCAGCCCTTGCGCGACGATCCCCAGCTGCACGACCACCACGGGCGCCGCCAAGCCCAGCAGGCGTCCCATCTGGTCGCGGCCCGGCGCGAACGCCGCCAGCCCGAGCCTGCCTCGTGTCAACGAAGAACCGGCGACGCCGTCCAAGCCGCGCCGGCCCGCAAGACGACGCGGCCCGCCGGGCTAATCGTCCGCGGTCCCCGCCGAGCCGGCTTCCATTGCCTTGCGCGGCAACGTGATCAGAAACTCCGTGTACTCGCCTTCTTCGGTCTCGACGCGCATCTCGCCGCCGTGCTCCTGGACGATCTCGCGCGAGATCGACAGGCCCAAGCCCGTCCCCTGCGTGCCGGTCTTGGTCGTGAAGAAGGGGTCGAAGATCTTCTCCACCACGCTCGGAGGGATCCCCGTGCCGTTGTCCCGGACCGAGATCAGCACCGAGTCGTCCATGCCCTTCGTCTTCAGCCGGACAGCGGGCGAGTAGCCGGAGTCCTGCTCTTTCTTGCGGCGCGCGTCGGTGGCTTGGCAGCCGTTGGTGATGACGTTCAGGAACACCCGGCTGAGGTCGCGCGCGATCGCGACGACTTCGCCCGCCGCTTCGTCGAAGTCTCGTTCGATGGTCAAGTTGAAGGTGGAATCGGCGGCGCGAAGGCCATGGTACGCCAGCTTGCTGTACTCGTCGAGCATGAGGTTGACGTCCACGCTCTCGGCCACGCCGGCGTCGTCGCGCGAGTGCGCCAGCATGCCTTCCACGATGCGGTTGGCCCGCACGCCGTGCTCGCGCACCTTCGTGACGTTGAGGGACAGGTCGCCGAGGATCTCTTCCAGGTACTCCTTGTCCAGACCGTCGGGAGCGCCGTTCCCCTCGGACGACCCGCTGCCCTCGGACGGCCCGCCTCCTTCAGACGGCCCGCTCTCCGCCGACCCGGCCCCGTTTTCGCTTGCGGGTGCGTCGCCGCCGTCCTCGCTCTCGACGCCCAGCTCCTCGCGCAGCTCGTCGATCAGCTCCACCGACAGCGCCGCGAAGTTGTTCACGAAGTTGAGGGGATTTCTGATCTCGTGCGCGATGCCCGCCGTCAGCGTGCCCAGCGCCGCCAGCTTCTCCTGGCTGACGACCTGCTGCTGCGTGCGCTTGAGGTCCTCCAGCGTGGACTCCAGCTCGGCGTTCTTCGCCTGCACCTCGCCCGCGAGCTTCTCGACCAAGTTGAGCCGCTGCACTTCGACGGCATGCTGGCGAAAGACTTCCAGCGACCCGGCCATGTCCGTCACTTCGTCGTTGCCGGCGATCTTGACCTCGACCTCGAGATCGCCCTTGGACATCTCGCTCATGGCGTTCGAGAGATGGCGGACGCGGGCGAGGAGCCGTTCGCCGAAGAACTTCCAGCCGATCGTGAAGGCGGACACCAGCGCCATCACGCTGACGCCCAGCACCAGCCACGTGCCCAGCCTCGTCAGCGCGCTGGAGTCGTCCGCCGCCGTCCGCGCCTGCAACGAGGCCCCGGCCACCAGTTCGTCGACGAGCGTGCCCAGCTCGCCCGTCGTCTGCTGGTTGCGCGCCACGTACTCCTCCGACCGGTTGAGCTCGTCGAGCTCGCGGCTCTTCGTCTCCAGCACGTCGTCGTAGAGTTCGCGAAGACGCTCCGCGGACGTGCGCAGGCCGTCGGCGACGCCGGAGCGCATCTTGGACAGCGCATGCTCGATGCCGGCGAACTCGGTGTCGACGCGCTCCCGGTTGGACGCGAGCAGGTCCAGGTCGGTCTCGGCGATGGCCTGCGTCGCCAGCTCGCGGACGGCGCTCTGCGACGTGCGGAATTCCAGAAGCCCCCGCTCGTGGTCGCGTTCCGCCTGGGACGTGCGCTGGGCCACGGGCACCGGACGCGCGTCGGTCAGGCGGCGCAGGCCCACGTCGATGAAGAACTGCTGGTCGTCGAGCTCCTCTTCCAGGAAACGAGCGGCGTTGGGCCCGAACTGCTCCAGCTCGTCCTGCAGCTCGGCCAGCCGGCTCCGGTACTCGATGCGGTTCGTCACGAAGTCGAGGATCTGCTCGATGTTCTCGACCAGGCTCTGCGACAGCGGAACGAGCGACAGGCCGGCCTGGCCTTGCGCCTCGGCCCGCGCGATCTCGGCGATGGCGCCCTGCAGCAGCTCCTCCTCGCGCAGGACGTCGTCCTGCACGGCGTCCAGCTCTTCTTCGGTGACGGCGGTCAGAAGCCGGGGAGACGCGCCGACGAGTTGCGCGCTGCTCCGCTCGATCTGGAAGGCGGCCGCGAGCGCCGGGATGTGGCGGTCGGTGATCTCGCCTTGCCGGGCGTTCAGGTAGGCCATGATCGCCAAGGCCAGCAGACAGCCGCCCAAGGTGAGGAACGCGCCTCCGCCCAGTCCCACCACGATCTGGCTGCCGAGCCCGAAGCGCCCGCCCGAGGCTTTCTCCACGCGCGCCCTCAGCCGCGCCGGCAACCGCTCCAGGACCCATTCGTACGCCTCGTGGACGCGCGACTCGAGCGTCTTCATCGCGACAGCCGCGTGACCGGCACGAAGCGGCCGTTGCGGATCACCGTCAGAAACACCCGGTCCGATCCCTGGTTGTCGCCTTCGCCGTACTCGAGGACGAAGCCTCCGAGATCGATGGGCCCCGCCGCGTTGAGCGCGTTCAGGAATCCCTCGCGAGTCGGCGCGGGACCTGCCCGCTCCAGCCCCTCGACCACAAGCCGCCCGGCCAAGTAGCCCTCCAAGGAGACGAATCCCGGCGACGCGCCCGGCTCGACCGCGCGCAACGCGGCGTGATACTGCCGGACCACCGGCACGCTCGTGTCGCGCGGGAACGGCACGACCTGCGTGACGACCACGCCGTTGCCTGCGGCGCCAAGCTCGTTCAGCAGCGCGTTGCTGCCGACGAACGAAATGTTGACGAACACCGGATCGAACCCGACCCGCCGCGACCACTTGATGAACTCCGCCACGGGCTGGTAGGCGCCGATGATGATCACGGCTTCGGGATTCTGCTCGCGCAGATCCAGCAGCGGGCGCTTCACTGCCCGCGTGTTGCGCATGTAGGAGCCGATCGCGGCGATCTCCATGCCGCGGGCCTCCGTGGCGCGCCTGACGCCCGTCAGCCCCGCGTTGCCGTAGCTGTCGTTCTGGTGGAAGACGGCGATGCGGCGGATGCCCAGGTCGCGCGTCAGCCGCGCCACCATCTCGGCCGTCTCCTGCCAATAGGACGCCCGAAGGTTCACCACGAAGGGGCGCTCCTCGGAGCGCAGGAACTCGGCGCCCGTGAAGGCCCCGATGTAGGGGACCGACTCCGAGCTGGCGACCGGCTCGGCCGAGGTCGACGTGGGCGTGCCCACCGCGCCGATCAGCGCAAACACGCCCGACGCGCTGTCCGGGCATGAGCCCGGGGCCTCCGGAGGGGCGCAGGCGCCCAGCTCGATGAGCGTCCGCGTGTTGGTCGCCGCCGCCTCGGGCTCGTAGCCGTCGTCGCGGGCCACCAGCCGGAGCAACCGCCCGTGCACCCCGCCGCCGCGGTTGGTCTCCTCGAAGGCGGCGCGTATCCCCAGCCGCATGTTCAGTCCGAGCTGCGCGGCCGGGCCCGTGAACGCCGCCGACTGGCCGAACACGATCGAGTCGGCGTGCACGCCGGCGGCCGCGGTCTGTCCGCGCGCCGGGGCCGCGGCCGCCAGCAAACACAGGACCGGCGCGCAAGCGGCCGCGAAGCCGGCCGGCGGCGCAAGGCGCCCGCGCATCCTCGCGGCGGCGGTCACGCTAGGACCCCAAGTAGCGCAGCGCCAGGCAGGTGATGTCGTCCGACTGGGGCGCGTCGCCGGCGTGGTCCTGCACGGCCTGCACGACGTGACGACTGACGTCGGCCGCCTTCGAGCCGACGCACTCCGCCAGCACTTCGGCCAGCTCTTCCTCGCCGAACTCCTCGCCGTCCGCGTTCATCGCCTCCGTCACGCCGTCGGTGTAGAGGAAGAAGGTGTCCCCGGGCTCCAGCACGACGCTGCCTCCCGGAAACTCGAAGTCCGGCATGACCCCCAGCACCAGCCCGGCGTCGCTCTTGATCTGCTGGACCTCCCCCGACTGCTTGACGACGAACGGCAGGTTGTGCCCTCCGTTGGCGAAGTCCAGCCGTCCGGTCGCCGGATCCAGGCAGGTGTAGAAGAGCGTGACGAACATGGATTCCTCGTTGGACTCCTCCAGCAGGTCGTTGACCTCCGCCAAGCACTTCGCGGGGTCGCTCTGCCCGATGGCGGTGCCCTTGACCAGCGTGCGGCTGACCATCATGAACAGCGCGGCCGGGACCCCCTTGCCGGACACGTCCGCCACGACCATGCCGAGCCGGTCGTTCTCCAGCTTGAAGAAGTCGTAGAAGTCGCCCCCCACCTCGCGCGCCGGCGTCATCCAGGCGTGCAGCTCGTAGCGGGAGTCCGTGGGAAAGTCGGTCGGGAGAATCGACTCCTGCATCTTCGCCGCGACGCCCAGCTCCTGGCGCAGCGCCACCAGCTCGTCGCGCGACTCCAGCGCGTCGCGCATGATCTGGAGATGCGCGAGCGTCTTGGTGATGGTGGTCTCGAGGTCCTCGAAGTCGATGGGCTTGGTCACGAAGTCGAACGCGCCCCGGTTCATGGCGGTGCGAATGTTCTTCATGTCGCCGTACGCGGTCACGATGACGGCGCGCAGGTCCAGGTGCAGCTGGTTGAGCTGCTGGAGCAACGTGAGTCCGTCCATCTCGGGCATGTTGATGTCCGAGAGGACCATGTCGATGTCCTTGTGCTTCTCCAGCTTCTCCAAAGCTTCGACGCCGTTCTGGGCGAACACGAGGGTGATCGCGCCGGACCGGATGCGCCGCCGGAACTTCTGCCGCAGAAGGAGCTCGAGATCGGGCTCGTCGTCGACGACCAGAATCTTCGCCATCGGGGCTGTGACTCCAAGGTTGGGTGCCGGCGCGCCCTGCGGGCGGACCGGATTGCGGGGAGAAGGGCCGGCTTCGGGGCGGCGGCGCGCCACGGATTCGAAGCACGGAGGCGGTTCAAGTCCAGGACGACCACAATCTAATACGGGCCGCAAGGCGCCGCTTGCCGGACGGCACGGCGGAAGTCTGCGCCCTCGGCCTCCCCTCGCGGGGGCGACACTCCGCCGGAGGGAGCATGGCGCCCAGCTCTGCGCCCTCGGCCTCCCTCGCGGGGACGGCACCCACGGAGCGCGAACTCGACGACCGGCGGCGGCGCGGGCTGTGGCGGCGCGCCCCGCCGCTCCCGGCCCAGCCGGGGGACTGGACATGCCGCCTGCCAGCGTTTAGAATGTCTTCGCTCGGCACGCGTCTCCGGACACGGACGCGCGCGCCCCGGCCGCCCCTCCGAGGGGGCCGGCCTACCTTCCCCCGCAAATCCGGAGCCGCTCAATGGCAGACCGAGAAGCCGTCTTCAGGACCATCCGCGACGAGAACATCGAGTTCGTCGACCTTCGCTTCACCGACCCTCGAGGCCGCTGGCACCACGTGACCCTGACGCCCGAGGTCTTCGACGAAGACATGTTCGACGACGGGGTGATGTTCGACGGCTCCTCCATCAACGGCTGGAAGAGCATCGACCAGTCCGACATGGCGTTGTTCCCGGATCCCAAGACCTTCGGCATCGACCCGTTCATGACGGCGCGCACGCTCTACATCGTCTGCGACGTCCACGAGCCGACCACCGGCGAGCGGTACTCGCGCTGCCCGCGGTGCACGGCCAAGGACGCGGAAGCCTACCTCCAGTACTCGGGCATCGGCGACACGGCGTACTTCGGGCCGGAGCCGGAGTTCTTCCTGTTCGACGACGTCCGGTTCGGCGTGCAAGCGAACCACACGTTCTTCTCCCTCGACGACGGCGAGGGCCCCTACAACACCGCCGCGATCCTGCCGGACGGCAACAAGGGCCATCGCCCGCGCACCAAGGGCGGCTACTTCCCGCTGCCGCCCGTGGACTCCGCGCAGGCCGTGCGCGGCGACATGCTCACGGCGTTGCGCGAGGCCGGGGTCGGGGTCGAGAAGCACCACCACGAGGTGGCGGCCAGCCAGCACGAGCTGGGCATCCGCTTCGAGCCGCTCACCGTCATGGGCGACAAGTTGCAGGTCTACCGCTACGTCGTGCTGAACGTGGCGGCGCGCCACGGCAAGACGGCGACCTTCATGCCCAAGCCCGTCGTCGGCGACAACGGCTCGGGGATGCATTGCAACCAGTCGCTCTGGAAGGACGGAGAGGGGCTCTTCTCCGGCGCCGGGTACGCGGACCTCTCGGAGACCGCGCTTCACTACATCGGCGGGATCATGAAGCACGCCCGCGCGATCAACGCCTTCACCAACCCCAGCACGAACAGCTACAAGCGGCTCGTGCCCGGCTTCGAGGCGCCCGTCCTGCTGGCCTATTCGGCCCGCAACCGGTCCGCGTCGTGCCGCATTCCGCACGTCTCTTCGCCCAAGGCGCGGCGCGTGGAAGTGCGCTTCCCCGACGCGACGGCGAACCCCTACATGGCCTTCTCGGCCATGCTGATGGCGGGGCTGGACGGAATCGAGAACCGGATCGACCCCGGCCCGCCGATGGACAAGGACCTGTACGCCTTGCCGCCCGAGGAGCTCAAGGACATCCCCACGGTCGCGACGTCGCTGCGCGAGGCACTCGGCGCCCTGGAGGCCGATTCGGAGTTCCTCACGCGAGGCGACGTGTTCACCAAGGACCAGATCGACGCGTACGTCGAGCTCAAGATGGAGGACGTGGTCCGCTTCGAGCAGGCGCCGCACCCCGTCGAGTTCGACATGTACTTCTCGCCGTGATCGGAGGGGCACGCTGAACGTCGCCGTCGCCGACGGCGGCAGCGTTCTTTCGGTCGCGGCCGGCGCGCCGGGATTCAGCGAGCTTCGGGGGCACCGAGCCGACAACGCAGCCGCCGGGATGGAGCGTCTGCGAAGCGCGGCCACGCGGACCGACCGCGCCGCGCTCGCAGACGCCCTGGCGTCTCCCGAGGGCCAGGTCTTCTTCTCGTTTCTGTGCGGGAACAGTCCCTACCTGAGCCGCCTTCTCCTGCGCGATCTGGAATTCGCGGAGGCGCT
Organism: Longimicrobiales bacterium; assembly: GCA_965242735.1. Classification (GTDB taxonomy): domain Bacteria; phylum Gemmatimonadota; class Gemmatimonadetes; order Longimicrobiales; family Gaopeijiaceae. The sequence continues at coordinate 2,116,523 of OZ251497.1, forward strand.
GGTCGCGGACGCTCCGCAGGTCCTGCCCGCGCGCATCAGGAGCGAGCTGGAAGCCACGGATCCGGACATGCCGCGCGACGCGCTGATGGCGGCGCTGCGCCGGCAGCGGAGCCGCGTGGCCGTGGTCGCCGCGGCCTACGACTGCTTCGGCATCGCGGGCGTGATGGACTGCGCCAAGCTGCTGTCCGACATGGCCGACCACGCCGTGCGCTTGGCCACGACGCACTTGCTGGCCGACCGCGTGGCCCGCGGCGAGCTGGCCGGCGCCGACGGGGCGGACGCGGCGGACCCCGGGCGGCTCGGCTACTTCGTGCTGGCCATGGGCAAGCACGGTTCGGGCGAGCTCAACTACTCGTCGGACGTCGACTTGATCGTCCTGTACGACCCGGACGCCGCCCGCTACGCCGGACCCAAGTCGCTCAAGGACTGCTTCGTGCGCGTGACTCGCGACCTGGCCCGAATCCTTCAGGCCCGCACGGGCGACGGCTACGTGTTCCGCACGGACCTTCGGCTCCGCCCCGACGCCTCGTCCACGCCGCCGGCCATCACCGTGGACTTCGCGGCCGACTACTACGAACGGCTCGGCCGGACGTGGGAACGCGCGGCCATGATCAAGGCGCGGCCCGTGGCGGGCGACCTGGAAGCCGGCCAAGCGTTCCTCAAGCGGCTGTCGCCGTTCGTGTGGGAGGAGGGGCTCGACTTCACCTCGGTGGAGGAGATTCGCTCGATGAGCCAGCAGATCCACGACTTCCACGGGCACGGGGCGGTGAAGGCTCCGGGCCACGACGTCAAGCTCGGCCGGGGCGGCATCCGAGAGATCGAGTTCTTCGTCCACATGCATCAGCTGGCCTACGGCGGACGCAACCGCCGGCTCCGGGCTCCGGGCATCCTCTCCATGCTCCAGGTCCTGGAGGAAGAGAACCACGTCTTGCCCCGGGAAGCGGCCGACCTGGGCGAAGCGTACCTGCTGATGCGCCGGGTCGAGCACCGGCTGCAGATGATCAACGACGACCAGACCCAGAAGTTGCCCGAGGGACAGGACGGCATGGAGCACGTGGCCGCCTTCATGGGCCTGGGCTCGGCGTCCGAGCTCGCCGAGCGCGTCGAGTCCGCCGCCACCGGCGTGCACGCCATCTACCGCACCCGCTTCAACGTGCCGGAGACCGAGCAGGACATCGCCGCGGCGGTGCTGGACGGCCCCGAGGGCAGCGAAGAGGCGACGGCCCGGCTGAAGGAGGCGGGCTTTCGGCGCGCGACGGCGGCGGCCGAGACGTTCCGCGGCTGGGCGGCGGGAGCGCACGCGTCGACCGGTTCGGAGCGGGCGCGAGAAATCGTGCGGGAGATCCTGCACGAGATCGTCGACGCGCTGGGCAAGACGCCCGACCCGGACCGCGCGCTGGCCCGGATGAACCGGTTCCTCCAAGCCCTGCCCGAGGACGTGGCGTTCTTCTCGATGCTGCGCGCCCATACCTGGCTCCTGAACCTGATCGCCGTGGTGATGGGCAGCGCTCCGCGCATCGCGGACGCGCTGGGGGCCAATCCCGGCCTGCTTCAGGCCGTCCTGGACCCCGAATTCTTCCTGACGATGCCGGACCGAGCCGCGCTGGCCGAGGAACTGGCCGAGCGGCTGGAGGAACTCGAGGACCCGGGCGAACGGCTGGCGCGGGCGACGAGCTGGGCGAGCGACCGGCGCTTCCAGGCCGGCGTGCAGATGCTCCAGAACCTGGTCACGGTGGACGAGGCGTCCGAGGCGCTGACCGACATTGCCGACGTGGCGACGTCCACGCTCTTCGCCGACGTGCTGGCGGCGCTGGAGAAGGAACACGGCACGCTGCCGGGCGCGGGCTGCGCCGTGCTGGGTCTCGGCAAGCTGGGCGCCCGGGAGATGACGTTCGAGTCGGACTTGGACCTGATCTTCTTCGCCGACGTGCCCGACGACGCGCAGATGTCGTCGGGGCCGCGCCCCATCGAGGCGAAGCGCTACTACGCCCGCGCCGCCCAGCAGCTCATCGCCGCCCTGCAGAGCCGCTCGGCCTCGTCCGGCAAGCTCTACGAGGTGGACATGCGGCTGCGCCCTTCGGGCAAGAGCGGCCCCCTCGTGACGACCCTGGACGCGTTTCGGACCTACCACGAAGGGGCGGCCGACACGTGGGAGGAGATGTCGCTGACGCGGGCCAGAATCGTCTGCGGGTCGCCCGGCGCGCGCGAGGCGGTGGCGGCGCAGATCCGGGAGATCCTGACGCGCCGCAGGGATGCGGAGGCGTTGCGGGGAGACGTGGCCGAGATGCGCGAGCGCATGGCCGCGGAGTATCCGTCCGACGAGCCGTTCGAGGTCAAGCACATGCGAGGCGGTCTTGTAGACCTGGAGTTCATTGCGCAGTATCTTCAGCTGTCGAGCGCCCATGAGCATCCGGCGGTTCTCGCAGGCGGCACCGCGAAGTGCTTCGAGGCGCTCGAGGAGGCCGGCGTGCTGGCCGGGGACGCGACGGATGCGACGGGCGCGGCAGGGGGCGGCGAGACGGAAGCGGGCTTCCTGGCGAGCGCCGTGCGCTTCCAACGCGCCGTCCAGGCGCTCCTGCGGCTGGCATGGAGCGAGAACGATCCCGTTCGCGACGCGCCCGAGACGTTGCGGAGGAAGGTGGCCAATGCGCTGGAACACGAGACCTTCGAAGAGCTGGACGCGAAGTTGCGCGAGATGCAGGCCGGCGCGCGCCAGCGGTTTCGCGCCCACCTCGGCGACGGCCCGCAGTAGGCCCCGCCGCCGCAAGCGCCGCCGGGCGGACTGAGTTTGTGGACGCTTCCATCGAGGTCCGCGTCGAGCCCCGCCCGACCGAGCCCCGGCGCGTGGCCGAGATCTTCGAGCGGTTCGGCGAGGAGCACGACCTGCCCCAGCCGGTGCTCATGCGCATGGAGCTGGCCCTTGACGAAGCGCTGACCAACGTCGTCAGTTACGCCTTCCCGGAAGAATCCGCCGACGCCGTCATCGTCGTGGGCATGGACATCCGGGAGCATCGCGTTAGAATATTCATCGAAGACAACGGACCGCCCTTCGATCCGCTCACCGAAGCGCCCGAACCGGACGTGGAGCTGCCGGCCGAGGAACGAGAGATCGGCGGGCTCGGCGTTCTCCTCGCCAAGACCTTCGTCGAGACGTTGCGCTACGAGCGCGTGGACGGGCGCAATCGCCTCACCCTAGAACAATCCCTGGAAGCCCAACCGGAGAATCCCCCCTCATGAAAGTCACGACGAGCACCAGCGGAACCGCCTCCGTTGCGGCCGTGGACGGCCGCGTCGATTCCGCCAACGCCAAGGACCTGGACCAAGAACTCGCCGCCATCGTCGATGCGGGCGGAAGCCGTCTGGTCGTGGACTGCAGCAACCTCAGGTACATCAGCAGCGCCGGGCTTCGCGCGCTCCTCGTCGCGATCAAGCGGACGAACAAGGAGGGCGGCGGCGTCGCCATGTGCAACGTGCCCGACCACATCCGCGAAGTCCTCGAAGTCAGCGGCTTCACGCGGCTGACGAAGGTCTTCGGCACGGTCGAGGAGGCCGCCGCCAGCTTCGCCTGACCGTTGGGGGCTCCGGCGGCGTCCCAAATCGACGAGCCGGAGCCGCGGGGGTCGCGTTGGCCGGCCAGCGGGTCGCCGGGCCGATCGCTGGCACGCCGCGCCGGGCTTCGTTGTGCCGGGCGGCCCGGCCCCTTCCCTCGGTTGCTCCGGGACGCTCGGGCCGCGCCGCAAGCGGCCTAGAAGAACATGAAGGCCTGCATCTTGAAGGACCACTCCGTCTGGTCGTCCGTGGTGCGGTACACGTCCATGTTGGCGGCGATCCCGTTCCATCCGGCCACGTAGACCATGAAGCCGGGCGTGAAGACCAAGCCCCTCACGTCGGCCCGATCGGCGTTCTCGGTGCGGGCCCAGCTCACGCGCAGCAACGGCTCGACGGCTCTCAGCCGGCTGTCGGCGAGCGGCACGTGCCAGGCGCCCATCGCCTGCAACGTCGTGAAGCTGGCGTCTTCGGCGACCTTCCAGTTGCGGCCACGGAGCAAATTGCCGAGGAAGTGGGGACCGGGCCGGCCCCATCCGCCGTACTCGAACTCCACGCCGGTGGCGGGCAGCCAGCAGGTCTCGCCGTCGTTGCAGTGCGTCTCGTCCATGGCCCCATACGCCGACAGCCGGCTCTTCTCGCCCAGGAAGACGGAAAGCCGGCCCGACGCCGACTTCTCGTTGTTGACGTCCTTGCCCATTCCCTCGCCGTTGGTCAGCGTCACGCGGTAGCCCAAGCGGTGGCCGTCGTCCCGGCCGAACCGGCCCGTGGCCAGGATGCCGGGCTCGTAGGCGTCGAGCCCCAGCACACCGGTCAGCTGCCCGAACGAGCACACGCCTCCGACGCCGGGGCAATCGTCCAGGCCGGTGACCCGCCCGTCGCGCTCGATGACCGGCAACTGCGAGTTGGGGGACAGCCAGAAGTACGACATGGCGCGCTTGAACTGCCCGATCTGCAGCTGGAACTTCGGGGACGGCGAGAGCGCCAAGTACGCTTCCAGGACGGCGGAGCCCTTCGCGTCGAACTGCACGCGGCCGGACACCAGGTCGTCGAGCCGCCCGTCCATCGTCACCCACGCGCGGCGAATGAAGAAGGACGAGGCCACGTCGTCGCGGCCCGTGTGCTCGTATTGCACCTGAACTCTGCCGCCCAGCGTGACGGACGAGCCGTTGCGTGCGGAAATCTGCTGCGCGTCCAGCGCGCCGGGCAGCCCGCCGGCCGCCGCCACGCCCAGTCCCAACGCGAGCCTGCGAATCCGGCTCGAGATCATTTGCGTGCTCCGTTCTTGCGAGAAGCAGTTCTTGTGGAGAAGCCCGAGTGCTCCCGGACCCGCACCTGGCGGGCCTCGACGGCGCCGGGTCGCGACCGGAGGAACTTGCGCGGGCCAGGGCCGTCCGGCGACGCCTCGACGGCGCCCACCTTGCGACGGCTCGCCAACGCCCTACCTTTCCCTCCGACATCGGTCGCGACGGCGACGCCGTGCACACCCCTCACATGCGGATCGGGAGACATCGAATGACAGGCAACCTAGCCAGCAAGGCGGCATCGGGCAACTTCAAGCGCGGCAGAATCGCCGCGGCGGCCCTCTTGGGCGGCGGGGCCCTGCTCTTCCCCGTCGCGCTCAGCGCCCAGGACGAGGCCACCTTCGCGATGAACACGTTCGCGTTCCTGGTCTGGGGCGCGCTCGTGATGTGGATGTGCGCGGGCTTCACGATGCTCGAATCGGGATCGGTGCGCTCCAAGAACGCCTCGATGATCTGCATGAAGAACATCGGGCTCTACTCCATCGCGGGCATCGCCTACTACCTGATCGGCTACAACCTGATGTACGTGGACGTGTCGGGATTCATCGGCTCGTTCACGTTCTTCTACGGGCCCTCGAACGCGGAGCAGGACCTTCTCGGCGGAGCCGACGCGGCGATCCCGGCGGTCGTCGACAACGGATACGCCGTCATGTCGGACTGGTTCTTCCAGATGGTCTTCGTGGCCACGACCGCGTCCATCGTGTCCGGCGCGCTGGCCGAGCGGGTGCGGCTGTGGTCGTTCTTCGCGTTCACGGCGCTGCTCACCGCGGTCATCTACCCGGTCGTCGGGGCCTGGACCTGGGGCGAAGGCTGGCTCTTCGAGCGCGGCTTCTCGGACTTCGCGGGCTCGACCATCGTCCACTCCACGGGCGGCTGGGCCGCGCTGGCCGGCATCCTGGTCGTGGGACCGCGCTGGGGCAAGTACAAGAAGGACGGCAGCGTCCAGCCGACGCCTCCGTCGAACATCCCGGCGGTCACGCTGGGCGTGTTCATCCTGTGGCTGGGCTGGTTCGCGTTCAACGGCGGATCGGTGCTCGCGCTGGGCGACGCCGCGTCCGCGGTCAGCATGAGCAACGTGATCGTCAACACCAACTTGGCGGCGGCGGCCGGCGTCCTGACCGCGCTGCTGGTGTCGCGTCCGATCCTGGGCAGGCTCGACCTGTTCTCGGGCCTGAACGGCGCCATCGCGGGACTGGTGGCGATCACGGCGGGGCCGGACATCGGGCCGGGATGGCGCGCGATGCTGGTCGGCGCGGTCGGCGCCGTCATCTGCACGGCGGGCCTCAAGTTCCTGGAGAGCCGCAAGCTCGACGACGTCGTCGGCGCCGTGCCGGCGCACCTGTTCGCGGGCATCTGGGGGACCATGGCCGTCTGCTTCGGCGGCGGCGCCGACCCCCTCGTGCAGCTGACCGGCGTCGTGGCGGTGGGCGCGTTCGTGTTCGGCGTGTCGTGGGTCCTCTGGCGGGCGCTGGACGCGTTGATCGGCGTGCGCGTCAGCCGCGAGATCGAGGAAATCGGCCAGGACGCGGCCGAACTCGGCATCGACGCCTATCCGGAGTTCGTCCTGATGGTCGATCCGGACGCCGGCAGCGACTACCGCGACTAGAGCGAGGCCAGCCGACAAGCGCCGCCGGACGGCGACCGCTGCGATGGGCGAGCCGGAACCGCCGGTCGCGGGCTCGGGGTCCTTTTCGGGCTACGAGCTGGACGCCGCCTTCCACGACGAGATGTTCGAGCCGTCCGGCGGCGCGCGCCCGGCGGCGCGCCGGCTGGCCCGCGCGTTGGCCGAATCGGGTCCGGCCGATCTGCGGATGGTGCAGGAGCTGGTCAACCGGCGGTTCCTTCACGAGGGCATCACCTTCACCGTGCTCGGCGCGAACGAGGTGAGCGAGCAGATCATTCCCATCGACTGCGTGCCGCGCGTGCTCGCCGCGGACGAATGGGACCACATCGAGCGCGGGCTCAAGCAACGCCTGCGGGCGCTCAACCTGTTCCTGGAGGACATCTACCATCGCGGCCAGTCGATCCGGGACCGCGTGGTCCCGGCCGACCTGGTGCTGGGCTGTCCGCAATACCGCGCCGAGATGCGCGGGCTCAAGGTGCCGCACGGCGTCTACGTGGCCGTCTGCGGCACCGACGTCGTTCGCACGGCCGACGGGTTCGCGGTTCTGGAGGACAACCTGAGGGTGCCCTCGGGCGTGTCCTACATGCTGGCCTGCCGCAACGCCATGAAGGGCGCCTTTCCCGATCTCTACCGGGCGCACGGCGTGCGCGAGGTGTCCGCCTATCCCAAGCGGCTGCACGAGACGCTGGCGTCTCTGGCGATGTCGGGCGACGCGCCGCGGGTCGCGCTGCTGACGCCGGGACGCTACAACTCGGCCTACTACGAACACGCGTTCCTGGCCGGCGAGACGGGAATCGACTTGGTGGAAGGGCGCGACCTGGTGATGCGCGACGGCGTGCTGTACGCGCGTTCCGTCTCCGGATTGCGCCGCATCGACATCCTCTACCGGCGGATCGACGACGACTTCCTCGACCCGGTCGTCTTCCGCCCCGATTCCGTGCTGGGCGTGCCCGGCCTCTTCCACGCCTACCAAGCCGGCAATCTGGTGCTGGCCAACGCGCCCGGCACGGGCGTCGCCGACGACAAGAGCGTCTACGCGTACGTGCCGCGCATCATTCGCTACTTCCTGGAGGAAGAGCCCATCCTGGCCAACGTGGAGACGCACCTCTGCCGCGAGCCGGACGGGCTCGCCTACGCGCTGGACAACCTGGACGACTTGGTGTTCAAGGAAGTGGGCGGGTCGGGCGGCTACGGCATGCTGATCGGGCCGCACGCGTCCAAGCGGGAGAGAGCGGAGTACAAGGAGCGCGTGCGCGCCAATCCCGCCAACTTCATCGCCCAGCCGGTCCTGCCGCTGTCGCGGGCGGGCTGCCTCGTGGACGGGCGGATCGAGCCGCGGCACGTGGACCTGCGGCCGTTCGTGCTGCAGGGCCGCCGCGATCAGCACGTGCTGCCGGGAGGACTCTGCCGGGTCGCTCTGAAGCGCGACAGCCTCGTGGTGAACTCCAGCCAGGGCGGCGGATGCAAGGACCTCTGGGTCCTGGCCCAGCCCGGCGCGCGGGAAGCGGGCGGGACCGACGAGCCATGCTTGCCACGGTAGCCGCCGACTTCTATTGGCTCGGCCGCTACGCGGAGCGCGCCGAACACACGGCCCGGCTGCTGCGCCATCAGTTCACGCGGCTCCCGGACACGCCGGCCGTCGATCTGGCCCGCGGGTGGCGGGCGATCTACCGGAGTCTCGGCCAAGCCGGGCCGGCCGCGCCGGGCGGAGCCGACGAGGCGGAGACGTTTCTGCTGGCGGACGCCTACACGCTGGGCGGAAACCTCATGGAGGAGTCGGGCAATCCCGGCTCGGTGCTGGCGTGCTGGGGCGCCGCGCGCGAGAACGGCCGAAGCGTGCGCCCGCACCTGCCGCTGCGCGTCTGGACGAGCCTCAACCAGGGCTTCCTGTGGCTGCGCGACGCCGACTTCGCCAAGGCCTGGGCCGACGCCCCGGCCGCGCTGGCCACCGAAGCCATCGACCGCTTGCGGTTCTTCGCGGGCGTGGTCGAGGCGACGATGCCCCGGGACGACGCCTGGCGCTTCCTCGAACTCGGCCGCTTCGTCGAGCGCCTGCAACGGCAGACCGCGCTCTTGGACACGTGGCGCGCCGCCGGGTCCTCGGCGGACGACGCACCGCAGCTCGCGTGGGCGGACCTGCTGCGGCTGTGCGGCGCCTACGAATTCTTCTGCCGGACGCACTCGATGGCGGTCCACGGCGACGCGGCGCTGGCGTTCCTCGTTCGAAATCCCGCGCTGCCGCGTTCTCTGCGCTTCGCCTTGCAGCGCATCGACGCCCTGCTCGACGGAATCGATCCCGTCGGCGGCCGACATCCCTTGGCCGAGCCCCACCGGGCCGCGTTGCGCATCGGCGCCGGGATGGAGGCGGCGACGGGCCGCGGGCGCAAGACCGAATGGGGGCCGGTCTTGGCGTCCTTGGCCGAGCAGAGCTTGGCGCTGCACGACCTCGTGCTCGCCACGTACGTGCACTACTCCGCGGCCGCGAGGGCGACGCCGTGACCGTCCGCTACGCCATCGAGCACAGCATGGAGTTTCGCTACAGCGCGCCCGTCCACCTGTCCGTGATGACGCTCCACCTGCGCCCGGCCCAGGACCGTCGTCAAGTCCTTCGAAATTTCTTGATCGACACCGATCCTCCGGGGCCGCTCTTCAGCTTCCTGGACGCGTTCGGCAACACCGCCCACTTCTTCGACCGCCCTGCGGAGCACGACGTCTTGGTCGTCAAGGCGAGATCGAGCGTGGACGCCTTCGCGAGGGAAGCCGTGCCGCCTCGGCTGGGGGCGGGCGCATGGACCGCGCTGCGCGACGCCTCGCAGGACCCCGACCTCTGGCACATGCTCAATCCGAGCCGGTTCGCCCGGCCCTCTCCCGTGCTCGAGTCCTTCCTGGAGTCCTCCAAGCTGGCCCCGTCGAGCGATCCCCTGGCCACCGCGCACGAGCTCTGCGCGAAGTTGCACGCGACGTTCGAGTACGCGCCGGGCAGCACCGAGGCGGACTCGCCGATCGAGCGCGTCATCGAGACGGGCCAAGGCGTCTGCCAGGACTACGCCCACGTCATGGCCTCCATCGCGCGCGGGTGGGGGATTCCTTGCCGGTACGTCTCCGGCTACCTGGGGCCGCCGCCCGGAGACGCCAGCCGGCGCGACGGCGTGGCCAGCGGACAGAGCCACGCTTGGGTCGAGTGCTGGTTTCCCGAGCTGGGATGGACGCCCTTCGATCCCACGAACGACACGGTGGGCGACGAGCGGCACGTGCGCGTGGCCGTGGGCCGCGACTACGCCGACGTGCCCCCGGCCCGGGGCACCTACCAGGGCGGCGCCGAATCGGTTCTCGACACCGAGGTTTCCGTCTCCCGGCACCTCTGGGACCCGTCGGGAGACCGCCGGTCCGCTTGAGCGGGGGGGCGGCCGCGCTCTTCGCTTGCCATTGCCGGACGCCCTCCATGGCGTCATATTTGACCGGTTGAACTTCGCGCAACATATCCCACGCCTACCCCAAGGAGCACTCGTGACCAGACTCGCGCTACGCACCTTCTTGTTGTCGTCCGTCGCGGCCTCGGCGGCGGTCGCCCCGCCCGCCCACGCCCAAGTCTCGCTGGGCGCCGACGTCGTGAGCCGCTACGTGTGGCGCGGCTTCGACTTCGGGGACTCTTGGAGCATCCAGCCGGGGCTGAGCTTTGCCAGCGGAGGCTTCGAGATCGGGGCGTGGGCGTCCTACGCCATGAACGGCACCAACGAGAGCGACCTGTACGTGAGCTACACGGTCGAGACGGAGTCCGGCGCCACGTTCTCGCTGGGCGTGACCGACTACTACTTCCCCGACTTTCCGGAGCCCGAGGACGATCACGAAGGCCACGATCACGAGGAAGAGGACGACGACCACGGCCCGCCCAAGTTCCTGGACTGGGGTTCGCACGACGTCGAGCCCTACCTGTCGTTCGCCGGTCCGGAACGCTTTCCGCTGGAGCTGACGGCCGCCGTCGTCTTCGCCAACGACGAGTCGACGCTCTACTGGGAAGTCGGCGTGCCGTTTGCCAAGGGAGGCGCGGACCTGCGCGTGCACGTGGGCGGTCTCGGGGGCGCGAGCATGTTCTACGGCAACGACGGCGCCACGGTGACGACGATGGGCATCTCCGCCTCGAAGACCATCGAGGCCAGCGACTCGTGGGGCGTTCCGGTCAGCCTGAGCTACATCGTCAATCCGGATTCCGACCTGTCGTTTCTCGTCTTCGGCGTGACGCTCTCGCCGTAGCCCGGAGGACGCGCCGGGAACGGCGGCAATCGGGGCGCCCGGATTTGAACCGGGGACCTCCTGCTCCCAAAGCAGGCGCGCTGCCGGACTGCGCCACGCCCCGTCCCTTGCCGTCGCCGTGTAGTTTCGCGGATGATGGGCCGACGCGGTAGGCCTCGCGCCGCGGGCAGGCGGCGGGAGGCCACGCCGGCGTGGCGCGGGGCACCGAAGGCACGGCGGACGCTGGCGGGTTGCCTGGCGGCCTCTTCGTCGCTCCCGTCGGGCACGGCCTTGGCCTCCGGGGCGTGGCGGACGTTGGCGGGCTACGCGGCGGCCGCGGCCATCTCGGCCGGCGCGTGCTCCCAAGCCGTCGCGCGCCGGACGTTGGCGGGCTGCATGGCCGTCGCCGCAATCTTGGCGGGCGTCAGCTCCCCAGCCGGCGCCCAGGAGGCAGCCGCCGAGAACGAGTTGGCGTCGCGTGCGGCGTCGTTCTCGTTTCACCTGCTGACCGCCGAGCCCGGCGACGCGCTGTGGGAACTCTTCGGCCACAACGCGCTGCTCGTGCGCGACTCGGCGACCGGAAGCGAGACGGCGTACAACTTCGGCCTCTTCGACTTCGGCGCGCCGGGCTTCGTCGGGCGTTTCGTGCGCGGGGAGATGCTGTACTGGGCCGACACCATGCCGCCCGCCGCGATGCTGGCGCGCTACCGAGAGCAGGACCGGCGCGTATGGGCCCAGGAACTGGACCTGGAGCCGGCGCAGAAGGCCGCTCTCCTGTCGCTGCTGTCGGCGGCCGTGCGGCCGGACAGCCGCCATTACCGCTACGACTACTTTCGCCAGAACTGCTCGACCAAGCTGCGCGACGCCCTGGACGGCGCGCTGGGCGGACAAGTGCGCGCCGCCACGGACGAACCCGGCCGCGACACGTGGCGAACGCACACCAAGCGGCTGACCGCCCGCAACATCGTGGGCTACTTGGGCATTCAGTTGCTGGCCGGGCCCCGAAGCGACGAGACGACCAGCGCATGGCAGAACATGTGGGCGCCCATGAAGCTGCGCGACACGCTGGCCGGCCTGACGGTCGTCCGCAGCGACGGCAGCGTCGTCCCGCTCGTGCGCTCGGACGTCCTCCTGGCGGAATCCGGGCGCGCGCCGGAGCCCGCGGAAGCGCCGTCTCTCGCGGCGCTCTTTCTGCTGAGCGGCGCGGCCGCGGGACTCCTGTTCGTCATTCTCGCCCATTGGGCCGGCGGCGGGAGCCGCATGGGCTCGTTCGCGTTCGGGGTCGCCGGGGTCCTTTGGGGCCTGCTCTGCGGCGCCGTCTCCGCAACCCTGATCGGCATGCACTGGACCGATCACGAGTTCCTGTACATGAACCGCAACGTCCTGATCTTCAGCCCCGCCGGCTTGCTGCTCGCCGCGCTCTTCCCCGTGGTCGCCGTCCGGCCGGCGGCCGGGGCGAAGGCGGCCTGGGTCGCCGCGCTCCCGGTGGCGCTGTCTCTGGCGGCGCTGGGATTGTGGGCCTTGCCCGGTGCGGGCCAGGACAACTTGGAGTGGATCGCCTTCGCCCTGCCCGTGCACGCCGGGGCTTGCTGGTCGATGGCTCGGGCGCCGAAGCTGCGGGATCGGATGGCGGCCGCGGAGCTGCGGATTGGGACCGCCGGGTGGGGCGCGAAGACGACGCGACGGGCTTCCGTGCGGCGAGTTCCGGCGTGCGACGAGGCCTGACCCGGATGCTGCGCCGCGGATAGTTCGGTCCCGGCCTGATCCTGGCCGCGTCGGCGCTTCTCGTCTTCGGCCTTTCCCGCGTCGTCCGAGAACGCCCGGCGACTTGGCACGCCGACGGGCGCCAAGCCCGGACGGATCACGAGCTCGCCGGGGACGGCTCCGAGGAACAAGCCCACGCGACCGGAGCAGCGATGGACGTGCTGTTCGATTCGCGGGAGCACCCGGATCCGGCCTTGGCGCGTCTGGCCGAGGTCGAGCGCGGCCTGCTCGCGGGGCCGAACGAAGTGATTCTCGCCGACGCGGCGACGATCGTGGCCGTGAACATCGCGACGGGGAGCGTCCGAACGACGGGCGGCGCCGGCGAGGGGCCGGGCGACTTCGCCCGAACGCCCGACTTGGCCAAGACGCCGGACGGGTTCGCGGCCTGGGACCGCGGCATGCACCGCTTGACGCGGTTTTCCGTCGCGGGCGAGCTCGTGAACGTGGCGACGCTGCCCGCGGCGCAGTTCGCGCAAGCGTCGGGGCAGCCGAACGACCGTTTGGCCCCGTTGCTGGCGGTAGCGAACCCGCCGGTTCTGCTCGGCGTCTTCTCGGACGGCGCCATGCTGTTCCGCCTCCGCGACAGACTTGGCGCCCCTGAAGGCATCGGTCGCGGGCGCGTGGCTCTGCTCGAAGTCTCGCAGACGGGCGAAGTGCGGAAACTGTTCGATGTTCCGGGTGCCGAGGTCCAGGCGAGCCGCACGCCGGGGCGGTCGTCTTCGGGGTCGGTGGTCTTCGGTCACAACACGCACATGGCACTCGCCGGCGACCACATGGTCGTCGCCGACACGGAGTCGGAAGAGGTCGAGTTGCGGTCGCGCGACGGCGCGGTCGTGCGGAGCTTCCCCATGCCGGGCGAGCGTCGCGCGGTCACGGAAGAACAGGTCGAGGCCAAGGTCGCCGCGGCCCGCGAGGCCAGAGAGGAAATCCCCGCCGAGATTCGCGCCAGGTTCCCGGGCCTTGAAGCCCCGCGCCCGCACAACTCGGTTGCGCCTCCCGTCGACGCCGTCATGGCGGACCGCGGCGGACGCATCTGGACGCGCGACTACGTGATGCCCGGCGCCGAAGTCCAGCGGTGGACGGTGTGGGAGCCGGGCCGAAACGCGTTCGAGGTCGAGCTCTCAGCCGGCGAGAGGCTCCTGGACGCGGACGCCGACCGCATCCTTGTCCGCATCCGCAAGCAAGCCGGAGATCGAGTCCAGGTCAGGCGCCTCGTCTCGCCGCGGAGAGACCGCGACGGCTGAAGCCCGCGACACAGCCGCTGCTCTCGCCGCATGCGCCGGACGGCCAGCGGGGCTCGCGCAGTCGAGGACATCAGGCCAGCGGCGAACCCGGCGACGTGCCGCGAGTCCGCAAACGTCTGCCGGACAGAGGCCGGGCTGGGCTGAGTTAAATTAAAGGATGTTGAAGCCACGACGGCGTGGAGCGTGCGGGAGGGCGGCGTAGCGTGATCCGCCGCTCGGGCAACCTGCGGGCGATTCTCGACGCGTCGGCCCTCCGTGTCGTACCAAAGTAGAAATGTCCGGGGGTAGGCCAAGATAGAAATGTCCGGTCGTGGGTGTGGTCAAGGGGTCCTTCGGTCCCTCCGCGGAGGGACCGAAGGACCTGCGGGGCGGGGCCGGTCACCGCGCGGCTCCGGACGAGGCGGGATGGCCGGGGTCGCCGGCCGTGTCGGACGCCGCGAGCCGAGCCAAGCGCCGTTCGCGCCGGGCGTTGGCCCGCTCGACCTCGTCGCGCATCTGCTTGCGCCACGGATGGTTCGGTCCCGGCTTCGGAGGCTTCGGACGCGCACGCGGCGGAGCCGGAGGCGCGACCGGAGGCGCAGGACGCGCGGCGCCGAGCGGCTCGGCGGCGAAGTACCGTGCGCCGCGGCGGAAGCGCAGCTCGCCCGACAGACGCCGCTCGACGACGACCCGCCGCCCGGGCTGCACGCCCGCCGCCCGAGCCTCCGCTTCCGGAATCTGCCAGAACTCGTTCTTCCAGCGCACCGTGTAGTCGCGCGCGACGGTGCGCGTCGCCGTCTCGGCGAACAACGCCTCGAGGTCGACCTCCGGCGGCAGCGGACGATGCGCGTCGCCCGGCTCGGTCGCCGCGACCGCGAAGCGCGCGTTCCAGAACGGAATCCACCGCTCTTCGAGGAACTGGTTCGCCTCCTCGAGCGTCGCGACCCCCGCCACGCGCATTTCCTTGACCAGCCGGTCCTGCGCCGTCCCGAACGTGCGCTCGACCCGCCCCTTCGCCTGCGGAGAGCCCGCCAGGATCAGCTCGACGCCCAGCTTCTCGAGGCCGCGCGCGATGACCGACCTCGTGCGCTTGCCGTCCCTCGCGCGCTGGCCGAAGTGCGCGGCGTGGTCGGCGTAGACGGCCAGCGGACGGCCGTGGCGCTCGATGCACGCGATGATCGCGCGACGGTTCGCCGCGCCCGTGTCGCGCGCGACGAAGCGCCCGTGCAGCATCCGGCCCGTCGCGTCGTCGTGCAGCGCCACGAGCACGAGATCGCCCGGTCCCCGGTCCTCGAGCCACGCATGGACCGAGCTGTCCCACTGCACCAGCTCGCCCAGCGCCGCGCGCCGAGGACGCCGGCTCCGGTGCCTCGCCCGCTTGCGCTTGCGACTCCACCGCCCCGCCTGCGCCAGCCAGGCCCGCGTCGTCTCCGCGCTCACGTGCACGCCGAGCTGCTGCCGCGCGTGTTCGGCCAGCAGCGTCGGCCCGAAATCCGCGTAGCGCGGCTCCGCCGCCAGCGCCAGAACCCGCTCGCGCACCTCGGGCGCGTGAGCCCGGTTCGACCGGCGGCCCCGCAGCCCGTGCACCGCCGCGCCGTCGCCCTCGCGCTCGAAACGCCGCATCAGACGCCGCATGTGGCGCCGCGTCACGCCCAGCCGCGCCGCCGCCGACGCCGACGCCAGCACGCCCTCGCTCACCTGCCGCATCACCGCCATGCGGTCTCGCTCCTTCAGGCTCAACTCCATTCGCTCCTCTCCCGGTTCGCGTTCGCACTCCCGCCGAACGTCGCCCGAAAGAGGACATTTCTACTTGGGTAAGGGCGGACATTTCTAAATTGGCGCGACACGACGCGTCGGCCTGCCGACTTGCGAGCTGTACCGGGCTTCCGCTATCTTCACCTGGACATGGCGTGCAGCAGGCCGCCGGGTTCTCGGCCCAACGCTTCGACCTGCTGGCCTCACCGTTGCACGCCATCCCCTTCACCACAACCGCTCGTGCATACGGCGGAGCCAAGGAGAACGAACGGAAATGACGAACGACAAGCGTTGGACCTGGGTAGTCGGTGCCACAGCACTCGTCCTGGCGGGCGTTGCCGGGACCGGAGCTACATCCTCGAGCCTGACGATGGGGCCGGATGCCGATGAAGACGTGCTGGCGGAATGCACGACCGGCGAAGCACAGGAGCCGTCGCTCGTTTGCTCCAAGGAGGTCCAGTTCATCATCGAGGACCCAGACTACACGCTGACCATCACGTGTGGTCTGTCGGCAGCAGCCGTCAGCTATGATGAAGATGACGACGGCGTGTCGGTCTCGGTCGAATGCGTCTATGGGGGATGCGGCTTTTCCTTGCCTGCGACCGTCGCCCAGTGATGCGAGCTAGGCTCCTCTGCGTTGGTGCTGGACTGTGCCTGCTGGTATCGGGCGGACCGGCATCGGCGCAGGCGGTCCTGGAGCTGGACTTGGAGGCGGGACGGCGGGCCCTCGACAGCCCGGAATACCAGTTCCGAGAATTTGGCGCGGTGGACTACGAGCGGCGATTGGTCTACGCCGTCGAGTCGATGGAGCCGTTGGCGGTCGCGGCGCATGCGCTGGACGACGGGTCGGTCGTGGGCCGCTACGGAGGCCGGGAGGGCGAGGGACCCGGAGAACTGCTTCTGATTGAGGGCGTGTCCCTGAGCCCGCAAGGCGTCTTTGCGGCAGGTGGGGCCGTGGTGAACCATTGGGCCACGTCTGGAGCACTGCTCTACCAGTGGCGTCCGGTCGCCCCGGGCGTCCGCACGATCTGCTCCATGGACGGGAGCGCGGCCGTGGCCGGGCAGCAAGGCGTCGTGGTGCGTGCGAAGGACGGCCGAAGCGTCGCGATCGGCGCCGACACCCTAAGGAGTGCAGTTTATGGACCAACAGGTCGCGATGCCGCCGCAGCCCGCACCAGGTACCGGCGCACGCTCATGTCGTGCGCAGATTCCGTTGCCTACGTGCTGTCGGACCACGTCATCACGGCCTACCGGCCGGGAGAGTCCGCACGGCGGATTCCAGTGCCCCCCGAGGTCGAGGAGGTGGCGCGCCGGCGCGAAGCGCAGCGACTGCCGGGATTGCCTTCGGCAACGTTCTTCGGGTACGACAGGCTCCTTGTGGCCGACCGCGGACAACTGGTCCTGACGACGCTGTTGAATCCGGAAATCGCTGGCGCGGTGATCGATCCGGCCACGGGTTGCTACGAATTGCTCAAGACCAACAAGACCCGCCATTCGCGCCATGTCCTTGGAATGATGGCCGACAGCGTGGTCTTCGTGGACGTCGTCGCGGAGCCCAAGACCGAGTTGGTGAACGGCCGGCTTCGACCGGCGACGAGAATGGTACGCGGGAAGGCGACGGAAGTGGTTTCGCTGAGGCCGAGAGGCATCGCAATTCGCCCGGTGCGGCTCGTCTCCGGGGAGCGTTGCCCAGTCGGTCCACACTCGCGCTGACCTCCGGTACGCGAGGGTGGCATTGCGGTTCAAGGACGTGTGACCCTCGACGGCGCGACGTGCGCGCGGCGTAAGCTCCGACAGATTCCGTGACAAATTCTGCCAGAATTTGTCAGCAAACGTGCGAAAGGCGGCAGGATCGGGCCACTGGACGCCCTCCAGGCCATGTTCGACGCGCCGTCTCCACGCCCTTCGACAGATTCCGTGACAAATTCTACCTAGAATCTGTCACGGCACCGCGAAGCGTTGCGGCGCGCCAACGCTAACGATGTTCCGGCTAGTCCAAAGCGGGCCGGGCTGGACTAGGCCGAAGCGGGCCGGTCCAGTCCTTCCTTGGCGAGGAAGGCGGCCAGGGCTCGAAACGCCTTGCCGCGGTGGCTGCGCTCGTTCTTGGCGGCGGGGTCGAGCTCGGCGAAGGAGCGAGACGAAGCGCCGTCCTCGAAGAGGGGGTCGTAGCCGAATCCGCCTGCGCCGCGGGGAGATGGGAGGATGCGGCCCGGCGCCTCGCCGCGAAAGCAGCGTGCGGCCGGACCGGCGCTTTGGCCGCCTTGCCGCGCCGGCCTCGCCGCGGCACCGCTGCTCTCCGGGACGAACACCGCCGCGACGCACACGTACTTGGCGTCCCGGCGCGGCGCGGGTACGCCCCGCATGAGCGACAGGAGATGCGCGTTGTTCGCGTCGTCTCGATCCATTCCCGGATAGGCGGCCAACGGCGCGAACCGCTTGGTGCGCACGCCGGGCCGTCCGTTCAGGAAGGCAACCTCCAGCCCGGAGTCGTCGGCGACCGCCGGCATCCCCGACTTGCGCGCGAAGTACCGCGCCTTGGCAGCCGCGTTTTCCTCGAACGTGTCCCAGCGCTCGATGCCGTCCTCCTCGGCGGACCATGGCAGGCCCGCCGCGTCCAAGGAGACCAAGCGCACGCCCCGGACACGCGCCGCAGCCAGGATGTCGCGCACTTCGCGCGCCTTGTGCGTGCTTCGAGTGGCCAGCAGGACGGTCGTCACGAAACCGGTTTGCCAAGGCCGCGAGCCGCGGCGGCGTTCACTGGCCTGCCTCCTTGCCCTGCCCGCGCATCAGCAGGTCCGGCAACTGCCGAGCGCATTCGTCCAGGTCGTCGAAGCACTGTTCGTCCACGACTTCGTTGTGGCTGAACATCAGGCAATCGGTCACTCCGTTACCGCGGTCGTGCCGACCATGTACTCCTTGACGCGCTTCATCGGACTTCCTCCGCGACGGCGCGGAGCTCTCCGTTGGCAGCCTTGCGCGCCTCTTCGAACTCAGCGCCCGGAGGAACGGCCGTCACGACCGATCTTCCGCTGCCCGAATGCGCGCCGCCAACGCTGTCGACGAACGGCCCGGGGCCAGCGGCAGCACGACGACCTGCCCGCCCCGCGCTTCGACGGACGCCCGGCCGGCCACCGACGCGCGGTCGTAGTCGCCCCCCTTGACCAGCACGTCGGGCTGGAGCGCCGCGACCAGCGCTTCGGGCGTGTCTTCGTCGAACAGCGTCACGCAGTCCACGGACTCCAGCGCGGCCAAGACGGCGGCGCGGTCGTCCTGATCGACGAAGGGACGGCCCCGGCCCTTGCCCAGCCGCCGGGCCGAAGCGTCGGTGTTGATCCCCACGACCATGGCGTCGCCCAGGCGGCGGGCTTGGTTCAGGTACCCCACGTGACCCGCGTGCAGCAGGTCGAAGCAGCCGTTGGTGAACACCAGCCGGAACGACCGCGCCGGACCGAAGCGCGCCTCGGCTTCGGGGCGAGACAGGATCTTGGCGTCCGGAGAGCGGGGTCCCCGCGATCCGCCCGCCGGCGGCGCCCCGGTCAGAGAAACTGGAAGAACAGGAAGGCGGCCAGCATGACGGCGACCCACAGCACCATGCTCCCTGCGGGCCAGCTCCGGGCCAGGGGACCGTGCGGGGCGTGCGCGCGAAACGCCGCGCGGTACGCGGGGGTCGCAACGGCGGCCGCTCCTTCGCGCAGCGCCAAGCCCGCCCGAGCCGCCGCGTCGCCGCAACGGCGAACCATCCGGGCGCCGGCGCGGCGGTACAGCCAGTCCGCGTCCAAGTTGACTGCGGGAATCTCGGCCGGGTAGACCTTCCAGAGCTGGAACGCGACCACGGCGCAGATGGCGAACGCCAGCAGCTGAAGCTGCGTCACGACGTGCGGCGCGTCGTACGGATTGTAGTCCACGGCGTGCGGCAGCAGACCGTAGAGCAGTTCCGGCCAGACGCCGATGGCGATGCAGGCCGCGGCGCCGACGCTCATCGCGGCGATCATGTTCCACGGCGGTTCGCGCGTGCGGATGCCCGAGTCGTTCGCGAAGAACGCGAAGAACGGGATCTTGATGCCCGCATGTTCCACGACGCCGGCCGAAGCAAAGATCATGACGGGCCAGATCCATACGTGGCCCTCGTAGATCAGCGCCGACATGATCATCGACTTGGACACGAATCCGTTGAAGAGGGGCACGGCCGAGATCGACAGCGCGCCGACGATGCAGAGCGTGGCCGTGACGGGCATCGTCTTGTAGAGCCCCCCCAGGTCGGACGCCTTCGTCTTGCCGGTCATGTGCATGACCGCGCCCATGGCCATGAACAACAGGCCCTTGAAGAGCACGTCGTTGAACGCGTGCGCGACCGCGCCGTTGACGGCCAGCGCCGTGCCGACGCCGATGCCGCACACCATGAAGCCGATCTGGTTGATCATCGAGTAGGCCAGCGTCCGCCGCAGATCGTTCTCGATGACGGCGTAGAAGATCGGGAAGCACGCCATCGCGGCGCCGACGAACACGAGGACGTCCGTGCCCGGGAAGGCGCGGGCGAGCGCGTAGATCGCCACCTTGGTCGTGAACGCGCTCAGGAAGACGGTGCCCGTGGGCGTCCCCTCCGGATACGCGTCGACGAGCCATCCGTGCAGGAGGGGAAAGGCGGCCTTGACGCCGATGGCCAAGAAGATCAGCCACCCGGCGAGTCCATCCAGACCGATGTAGCCGAAGGTCAGGTCGCCCGTCTCGTCCACCCGCGCGAGCGCCCCCGCCAGCAGCGCCACGCCCGACACGACCTGCACGATCAGATAGCGCGTCCCCGCCCGCATGGCACGCGCCCCGGACCGCGACCACACCAGGAAGACGGAGCTGACGGCCAGCAGCTCCCAGAACACGAAGAGCGAAATGACGTCGCCCGCAAACACTGCGCCCAGCGCGCTGCCGGCATAGACCATGGCCGACACGTGCTGCAGCGTCGCGCCGTCCCCCTTCTTCAGGTGGAGGGAATAGACGACCGCGATGAACGCGGCCAAGTGGAAGAGGTAGCCGAAGAGCAAGCTCAATTCGTCCACGCGCACGGGCTGCAGCACGTATCCCATGAGCTGCATCTGCAACTGGTCGCCGGCCTCCACGCCCGCGATGTTGACCGCCCCCAGGACGGGAACCAGGACCAGCAGCGCCTTGCGAACCGCGCCGCGCGTCGCTCCCGCCAGCGCCGCCCCGGCGAAGAAGAGCAGGAAGGGAGGCAGGCCGCTCGTCATTCGCCGTCCTCGCGCCGGGCACAGGCGAGGCCGCGGGAGCCACAGGCAAACGACGGCGCCGCGCTACTCGTCATCGTAGTAGTCCTCGCGCCGCATGACCAAGCGCCGGAGCCCCTTCGACGCCACGATCAGCGCGGCGATGCCGACAAAGCCGTAGACCGGATAGAAGAGCCGGTATTCCTCGAGCGCGTGATGCTTGCCGTGCGGGCTCACGAAGAAGCCGGCGACGACGAGCGCCGCGCAGAGACCGAAGAAGACCCCCAGGATCGCACGCGCCCACCGGGGCGGGACGCTGTTGGGCCCGTGGCCGCTCATCGGCCGACAAACCCCGTCATGAGGAGTGCGCCCGTGCTGCTGGGGAAGGCGTTTTCCGGGCCGTAGCCCTTTGGTGTTGTGGCCGGGCGATTCCCGACCGCACAAACAACTTCGCACCTAATGTCCAACACGCTCCCACGTGCTGTAGGGCCGGAGCTTCTTTGTGCGCCGTTCCAGCCGCTCGCATCCGCGGGCGTCCTGGGGTTGGGCGTCTCGGGAGAGAAGACCCCGACCAAGCCACCTTGCGGTCGGGTTGCTGGGCGATCCCATCGAGGGCCTCCAGCAGGTCGTCCTTGTCGGCGTTGCGGGTGGTGGTGCGTTTCATTCCGTCTGCTTTGATGCGGTGGCGTCCGGTCCGATTGACCAAACGTACCTTCAAGTTACACGAGTCCTAGAATTCCCGCTATGGCTCAACGGGCCGTCTTTGGGCCTCTTCTTCACCCGCCGCCGCCCACGTCAGCGCGAACTTCACGGTTGCGCCGTCCTTGAGAAGCTCGATCGGAAGGGAGTTGTAGGCGTCGTGGCCCGCTCTACCGATGTCTTCGCACAGTTCCTTCAGGCTCGCCACCCGCACGGACTCCAAGCCGTCGGGAAGATCGGTGAGCTCCCACACGCCGTCCTTGTAGGTCACGTAGCCCACCTCCTCGTGCATCACGCCGAGCACCACAGTCTGCGTCTCTTCGTTGGCGTCGATGATGTCAGCGGTGATGTAGTCCCCCTTATTCACGTATCCCTCTGTCGCGCAGTGGTCGTGATAGTCCTGTATCTCTTGCTGAAACGTGTTCATACTGTCCTTTGTCCGTCGGGCGGTTGGTCAACATAGATTCCGATGTCGGCCTCGGCGGCCAACGGTAAGTCCTTCGTCCACGACGCAGGTTGCGCAGCAGGTCCAGCAGTCTTCCTTGTGACACTCCACGTGCGCTCCCCCACTTTGGAAGTGAGACTGTCGTGCACGTGGCCAACAACGCGAAGCTCGTTCTTCTGGCATCGAAGCATGGCCGTAGTCAACACGTCTCGGGCGGTACCCTGTGCGGCGTTCTCAAACAACAAGTCGCCGTACACCTTCCCCAGAAGACTGGCGATTCCTTCTTGGTCTTGCGGTAGCGCAAGCCGCCGCCGTCCTGCACCCGACGGCAGACGATGTGTCGCCCGCTCGGTAACCGCATGAACACGTTTTCGCCCACGCGCATGATCTTCAGTCGCCGTGCAGGTACTCGTGGACGCACGCCTGGCGGAAAGCGTACTCCAAGTCGCGATGGCACGAGTGCACGGAAGCGTACGTGTTGTGGAACGCTCGGTATAGCCGCTTTGCCAGGCCGATGCCCACGTCATGGCCTGGGCGTGCGCCAAGATGGCGTGCATGGGATGCACGGCGGCGCTCATCGAGTCCTCCTCGCACCGACAGCCCAGCCGACGTAGCCGCCCACCGTCCAGCCGACGCCTCCGAAGAGCACGGCGTGGGCCAGGTCGACGCCGATGGGCGCGGCCAACGGCGACAGCCCGACGCCGACGGCGGCAAGCGACGTGGCGCCGACGAACCCGCCCAGCACCAGGCCGCAGACAGCCGAGACCAGCCGGTGCGCTCGCGCCTCCATGCTCGGGGCACTCATCGGGCGTCTCCTTCGGCCCAGAACTCAAGCCAGGTGACGGGCTCGATTCCCATCTCCGAGAGCTTGCCGAAAAACGCGTGGGACATGGCGGACGAAACAAGGAGGTCTCGAAACAAGCCGCCGTTCACGTATACCCGGACCGTCGTGCTTTGGCCAGGCTCGAACGAGTCGGCGTTGATGTAAATGTCGGTGTCATACCAGCTGTCGCAGTACCGGCAAGCTCGCGGAACGAACCGGTACTGAAACAAGCTCTTCAACTCTGTGCCGTCGAGCAGGTACGCTTCGACGGTGCGCGGTCTGCTGTACAAGTCCATCTTGACATCCAGCAGAGTTGCCACGCTCTTCCGCGTTTGCTTGTAGCGCAGGCCGTACTCGGTCGTTCGCGGGTTTTCGGCGGCCTTGTGAACGGCGCGTCCGGTTGCGATCTCGACCACGCCGCGCACGCTGTCCATGGTGGTGACTTGCGCGACGGACGAAGGCATCTGATTGTAGACGGTGGGCGGAACGCACGCCGTGCAAATTACAGCCGCGAGCAATCCCGCCGCGAGGATACTTGCCAAGTTCATCAGTTCTCTCCGTTCAGGGTTCGGGGTTCGCCGGGCGGCGGCCATGTCGGCGGCGCTCATCGGGTGCGCTCCTTGGCCAGGCGTTCGCGCTCCATTCGCTCGCTCGAGTCGAGAGCCTTGCGGATGGCGCCGCGAAGCCACTCGGCTTGCGACGTATCGGCGTGGGCGGCGGCTTTGGCCACGCGCTCGCCCCAGTTCGGGCGGAGCTTCACGCCCATGATCTTCTTGCGCGCCGAGCCGTGGCCGCTCATCGGCCGACGACCGCCGTCATGAGCTTGTAGACGGGCTCGGGGTACGCAAAGAGCGCGAGACACGCCACGGACGTCGCCACGATGGCGATCAGCGACATCGTCGGGGCCTCTCGAATCTTGGCGGACTCCGGGGCCTTGCCGAAGAAGCCCTTGACCGGCACTTCCATCAAGTACGCGAGCGACATCAGCGAACTCAGCATCAGCGCCGCGAGCAGGCCGGCCTGCCCCGCCTCCAACGTGCCCAGGCCCAGGAACCACTTGCTCCACGCGCCTCCGGTCGGCGGCAGTCCGGCGATGCACAGCGCGCCGACGAAGAAGGCGGCGAACGTCACGGGCATGACGCGCCCGAGACCGCCGAGCTGGCTCACTTCGGTCTTGTGCGCCGCCACCATGATCGCCCCTGCGCAGAAGAACAGGGTGATCTTGCCGAACGCGTGCATCACGATGTGCATGCCTCCGCCCACGATCCCCCAGCTGTTGGCCAGCATGGCGCCCAGCACGATGTAGGAGAGCTGTCCCACCGTCGAGTACGCCAGCCGCGCCTTCAAGTTGTCCTTGCGAAACGCCACGAGCGAGCCCAGCAGGACGGTGGCCGCGGCCAGCCACATGAGCCACGTCGACGCGTCGGTTTCCGTGACGAAGTCGATCCCGAACACGTACACCGTGATCTTCAGAATCGCGAACACGCCGGCCTTGACCACGGCGACGGCGTGCAGCAACGCGCTGACGGGCGTCGGCGCCACCATCGCGGCAGGCAGCCAGCGGTGAAACGGCATGACCGCGGCCTTGCCGATTCCGAAGACGAAGAGCGCGAGCAGGACCGGAAGGGCGGCCGTGTCGGTCCACTGCCCCTCGAGAATCCCGCCGGGCCGGAAGTCCAGCGTGCCGGCCACCGAATAGGTCCAGACGATGGCCAGGAGCTGGAACACGATCGACGTCGAGAAGAGCACGCCCAGGTAGACGCGCCCCGCCTTCTTGGCCGCGTCCGTCCCCGCGTGCGTGACCAGCGGGAACGTCGTCAGCGATAGGACTTCGTAGAAGACGAAGAGCGTGAACAGGTTGCCGGCGAAGGCGACGCCCATGGCGGACGCGATGGCGTAGGCGAAGAAGACGTAGAAGCGCGTCTGGTTGGCCTCGCCGTGACCGCGCATGTAGCCGACGGCGTAGATCGTGGTAACGATCCAGAGGAAGGAGGCGACCAGGGCGAACACCATTCCCAGGGGCTCCAAGGCCAGCGACAGGGCGATCCCCGGCAACGGCTCGGCCAGCACGACCTCGATCGCTTCGCCGGCGGCGTCCATCGACCGGTACAGGCTCGCCACGATGGCGAACAACGCGGCGGCCGACGCCAAGCTCGCCGCCTCGCGGGCGTTGGGCCTGGAACGCAACAGCAGGATGAAGGCGGTCCCCGCCACGGGAACCACCAACGCCAGGACGAGAGCCACGGCGGGGCTCATCGGCGGCCTCGCAGCACCAAGACCGCGCGCATCGGGGGTCCCGCGGCGCCAAGGCCGGGCTCGTCGGCGGCCCCGCAGCACCGAAGGCCGCGCGCATCGGGGGCCCCACGGCGCCATGGCCGGGCTCCTCGGCGGCCCCGCAGCGCCATGGCCGGGCTCACGGCGCGGCTCCCATGAGCGCGGCGGCCGCTCGTTCGGCGGCGGCGGCGGTCGTCGTGGCGTCGATGCCGAAGTACACGTTGAGCGCGACCAGCGCCCAGGTCGGCGCCAAGAGCGCGACGGGGGCCTCCCGCGTGTCGCGGCCGCCCGGGAAGTCGCGGAAGTACGCGGACTCGACCACGCGCCACACGTAGGCCAGCGCCATCGCCGACGTGACCAGCACGAGCACGGCGACCGGCCACCATCCCCGCTCGAGGGCTGCCAGGATCAGATACCACTTGCTGACGAAGCCCACGGTCAGCGGCACGCCCACCAAGCTGAGTCCGCCCGCGACGAACGCGGCCATGGTGGCCGGCATGCGCCGTCCCAGTCCGGCGAACGCGTCGACGTGCACGGAACCGACGCGGTACGCGACGCATCCCACCGCCATGAAGAGCGCGCCCTTCATCAGCGCATGATTGAACAGGTGCAGGATCGTCGCGGTCAGGCCCGTGACGGAGGCCAACGAGATGCCGAGAATCATGTAGCCGATCTGGGCCAGCGACGAATAGGCCAGCAACCGCTTGGCGTCCGTCTGAAGGACGGCGACGAGGGACATGCTGAAGATGGCGACCAGAGCCAAGGGCATCAGCACGAGGTCGAGCTTCATCACGTCGTACGAGAACGCGGCGCCGAAGACCACGAGGAGGAACCGCAGCAGCATGTACACCGCCACCTTGGTGGCCGTCGCGGCCATGAAGGCGGTCACGGCGGAAGGCGCGAAGGCGTACGCGTTCGGCAGCCACAAGTGCAGCGGGAACAGGGCGAGCTTGAGGAAGCATCCCACCGCGAGGAACGCGTAGGCCACCTTGATGGTGCGCGTGTCCCCCACGGCCGGAAGCCGGTCGGCGAGGTCCGCCATGTTGAGCGTGCCGGTCATGGCGTACATCAGGCCGATGCCGACGACGATGAACGTCGCGCCGACCGAGCCCATGACGAGATAGCGGAAGGCGGCCGTCAGCGCGCGGCGGTCCTGCCCCAGCGCGATCAGCGCGTACGCGGAAAGCGAGGAAATCTCCAGGAACACGAACACGTTGAACGCGTCGCCCGTCGCGGCGATGCCGAGCAGCCCGGACAGGCACAGGAGAAACGCCGCGTAGAACAGCGCGATCCGCCCGGCCTCGACTTCTCTTCTCACGCTGGCGCGCGCGAAGAAGACGACCGCGGCCGCGACCAGGGACACGACCACGAGAACCCAAGCGCCGACCTCGTCCACGAGATATTCGATGCCGTAGGGCGGGCGCCAGTCGCCGAGGTGGTACGACACGGGCCCCGACGCGTGCACGAGGGTCGCGAGCCGCAGAGCGACGCCCAGCGCCCACAAGCTGCCGAACGCCGCCATCGCCCACGCCGCGCGGGGGTTGCGCACCAAGACGCACAGCGGCGCCAGCGCCAGCGGCACGACGACCTGGAGAACCGGAAGGTGCTGCGTCACCCTGCCAGCTCCGCGTCCATCGCGTTGATCTCGTCTTCCTCGATGGTCTGGTACGCTTCCTTGATGCGCACGGCCAGCGCCAGGCCCACCGAGGTCGTGGCGACGCCCACCACGATTGCGGTGAGGATGAGCACGTGCGGCAGCGGGTTGGAATAGACGACACCCGGGACCGGCTCGCCGTGACCGCCGAGGATCGGGGCGGTTCCTCCCGCGATCTTGCCCATCGTGATGTACATGATGAAGACGGAGGTCTGAAACACGCTCAGACCGATCAGCTTCTTGATCAGATTTCCGCGGGAGATGAGGATGTAGAAGCCCGTCATCATCAAGAAGAGGACGATCCAGTAGTTGTAGTTGGCCACCACGCCGGCGACCCACCCGGAAGCGTCCTGGACGCCGCTCACGGGGCCCGTCGCCCCAGCTGGGAGTCGAGCGGTCGGGGCTGTTGGCCCCCGGAAGCGCCCTGGACGCCGCTCACGGCGCCTGTTTCCTCCTGCCCGCGAAGACGTAGAAGGCGCTCGTCATGACGCCGAACACCGTGACGACCACGCCGGCCTCGACGAGCAGGATGCCCAGATGCTGCCCCTTCTCCGGGTCCGAAGCGAGCACGTCGTAGCCGAGAAAGCTGCCGCCCAGCGCCATGCTCGCGAACCCCACGCCCGCGTAGAGGAGCAAGCCCAGCGCGGCGCAGGCCTGAACGAACGCGGGGGGCACGACGCGGCGCACGGCGTCCAGCCCGAAGACGAGCGAGAGCAGCACCAGCGCCGCCGTCAGAATCACGCCGGCCTGAAATCCTCCGCCGGGGCCGTAGTCGCCGTGGAAGTGGACGTAGAGGCCGAACACGACGATGAACGGGGCCATCATCTTGGCCGCAATGCGCAGCACCAGATCCTCCCTCATCCGGCGTCCTCCCTCATTCGGCGCCCCAGGAGGATCAGCACGCCCACCACGGCGGTGAACACGACCGCGACTTCGCCCATCGTGTCGTAGCCCCGGTACGACGCCAGCACGGCCGTCACGATGTTGGGCACGCCGATCTCGTGGCCGCTTTCCAGCAAGTAGTGGTCGGCGACGGGCCCGTGCACGGGATTGGACGGGTCGC
The DNA here is from genome assembly GCA_965242735.1 of Longimicrobiales bacterium. GTDB lineage: Bacteria > Gemmatimonadota > Gemmatimonadetes > Longimicrobiales > Gaopeijiaceae. The sequence goes on from OZ251497.1 coordinate 2,144,143, forward strand.
CGTAGGGAGGCAGATCGATGGTCCCCCAGGCAAGCACGGCGCCCGTCAGCGTCACGACCGCCAGGGGGAGCAGCGCAGGGCGGACCGGCTTCTTCTCGCGGTGTCCGACCAGCGCCAACGCGGCCAGGAACAAGATCGTGGAGATTCCGGCGCCGACCGCGGCCTCGGTGAACGCGACGTCCACCGCGTCCATCACGGTGAAGAGGCCCGCGCACAGCAACGAGTAGATCCCGGCGAGCATCACGGCCGTGAACAGATTGCGCATCCTTGCCAAGGCCACGCCCGCCACGGCCAGGAGGGCGAGCAGGACGACATCGGCTACGGTTTCGATGGCGCACCTCCGTTCGCGGGGCGCGCCGGAGGCTCCGCCGCGGCGGCGACCATGCCCGCGGGACGTGCCGAACCCCGGGCCGCGACGGCCGAGGGCGGCTTCGACCCTTCGCTTGCGCGGCCGTGGAGGATCGTTCGCGCCAAGGCGTGCGTGGCCACCGGACTCGTGAACCACAGGAACAGGATCACCAGCACGAGCCGGACGGTCACCAACCCGAGCTCGACCTGAAAGCACAAGCCGGCCAAGACCAGGCCCGCGCCCATCGTGTCGGTCATGCCGGCCGCATGCATCCGCGCGAACACGTCCGGCAGACGCAAGATTCCGACGGCCCCGACGAACAGGAAGAACGTGCCGGCCGCGATCAGCGCCCAGCTCGCCACGGTCGCGAGGGCGTCCATCAGGAGCCGCCGTCCTCGTTCTCGTGCGCAGCGCTCGCTGCATCGGAGGCCGGGACCGCCGCGCTTGCGGGCAGGGACTCCGCGGGGCCGGCGGGACGCGAGGCGGATCCCAGGCGCCCGTGCTCGAAGTACTTCAGGACGGCGATCGTGCCGATGAAGTTGATGAGCGCGTAGACGAGCGACAGGTCCAGGAACTCCGGGCGTCCCGCCAAGAAGCCCAGCAGCGCGATCAGCAGGACCGTCTTGGTGCCGAAGTTGTTCAGCGCCAAGACGCGGTCGTACGCCGTCGGGCCGAGGAGGGCGCGGCACATGACGAGCCCCATGGCGACCAGCAAGGCGGCCGTGGCCAGGAGGAACACGGGCTAGGCCGTCCGCTCCAGCGCGGAGACGCGCCGGTTCATTTCGTTGTCCTCCGAGCCGTCGACGTGCGCGGCGTCGAGCGCGTGCACTTCGAAGTCGTCGCCCACGATGCCGGTCGTGATCGTCCCCGGGGTGAGCGTGATCGAATTGGCGTGGACGAAGCGGCCGAGGTCCGACCGCTGCGAGGAGCGGAAGTGCACGATCCCCGGCTCGATCTTCAGGCGCCTGCCCAGGATGACGCGCGCAACGCGGACGTTCGACTTGAGGATCTCCCACGCCAGCCAAGGCAGGTACGCCGCGAGCCGTCCGGCCAGGTGCACGGGGAAGGACTCGGCGTCCAGGATGCGCATGCGCGCAACCAGCCAGACGGCCGCGGAGCAGGTCCCCGCCCCGAAGGCCAAGAAGAGCGGCGTCGGGTGCCCCGACAGGAGCAGCCACAAGCCGTACAAGACGATCCAAAGCCCGGCGAGTCGGATCAAAGGCTTGCGGACCTCCGGGCTGCGGCTTCGTTCGCCTCGCGACGACGTCGCCAGGAAACTGTCGGCGCGCGCCCCCGCCCTGCCCCGCGCCGAACCCGCGCACGCGCCGCGACGGCGGTCAATCTACCAGTTGGACTGGGCGCCGTCCACAATCTCCTGAACCAGCAGTTCGATGGCCTCGGCGCGCCCGGCCTCCTCGGTCTCGCTGGCCTCCAGGAACTGGCCCCTGGCCAGCAACTGGGACGACTCCCACAGGATCGCGTACTCCTGCCGGTCCAGGACCTCGACCTGGACGACCAGCACGACTTCGCGCTGCAGGACCTGAATCCCCCCTTCGCCGGCGCCGGCTTGGCCCCGGCCCGTCTGCCGGTACAGCGGCGCCGTCAGCTCGTAGCGCAAGATGCGGCCGGAGAGGACGGCGTCCGCGTCGGCCTCGCCGGCCGGGTTGAGTCCCAAGGAGCGCGGCACTTGGCGAAGGAGCGCCTCGTGCACCTCCTGCGTCAGTTCGAAGCGATTGGTCTCGTTCTCGAAGGGCAGCACGGCGATCGTGCGAACGTGCTCCGGAAAGCCCGCCCCCGACCGGAACGAGTAGTTGCAGCCCACCGTCGCGATGATGGCGGCCAGAACCGCGAGCCGAAGCCCGGCGGCGGGATGGCGACGGCGGCGGTCCCGGACCGCGAAGGCCCATCGCGGCAGGCGCACCCGCACGCGGCGTCGGCGCCGGACCGAATGCGCGTCAGGGTTCATGGAACTCCCATATGTCCGGAGGAAAGGCGTCCACCCATTCCAGCGACTCCAGCTCGAGCCGCAGCTCGCGAAAGCCCGAATAGTGGCGATAGACGGCCTCCGAGGGAAAGATCGCATCGGGGGCGGGCGGCTCGACTTCGACCTGCTCCACGGTCCGCCCTCCCTGGAGCCGGGCGGCCGCCACGATCAGACCCTCGCGAAGTTCGTAGCGCAGGTCCCCGCCCAAGCTCAACCGGTACTCGAGCTCGACGCCGCCGCCGGACCGCCGGCCGCGGACGTAGGAGGCGCGGTCGCCGGGACGAAACACGCCCAGGGCCGCCCAGAACAAGGCCGGCGGAGGGACGAGCTCGGCCGGCACGGCGCCGGGCGCGCGCACCTCGTCGCCCACCACGGCCGCGACCACGGCCGCTTCCCCGTTGTCGAGAAAGAGGTCGAGGCGTGCCCGGTACGGCGGTTCGACCCGGGCGACGCCGCTGCCCCGGCCCCTGAAGCCGGGTTCGCGGGCGGACCAGCGAAAGATCAAGCGGGCCGGTTGTCCGGGGCGGGTGCTGTGCTCCGCGACCAGCGCCTCCTGGCGGGTGACCGGGGCGGGCCCACCTCCGTCGGAGCGACCCGCGCAGGCCCACGCGGTCACGCAGGCCGCCGCCAGGGCCGCCGTCCTCCCTGCCGCCGCCGCGCGTTCTCGCCTAGATTGGCCGCCATGCCGAAGCCCCTCTTCCTCGTGTCCGACGTCCATCTGGGCGCGGTGCCCGAGGAGACGGAGGCCGCCTTTCGCCGCTGGCTGCGTCATGCGGCCGAATCGGCGAGCCGCCTGGTGATCAACGGCGACCTCTTCGACTTCTGGTTCGAATACCGGCGCGTCGTGCCCGGCGAGCACGTGCGCGTGCTGGCCCTGCTGGCGGACGTGGCGGAAGCGGGCGTTCCGGTCATGCTGATCGGCGGCAATCACGACTGGTGGGGCGGCGACTTCATGCGGCGCCGGCTGGGCGTGGACTTTCGCCGCGAGCCGGTGCGGCTGTCGCACGCGGGCAAGTCGATCCTGGTCGCCCACGGCGACGGCGTCGGACGGGGCGATCTGGGCTACCGGGCGCTGAAGCTGGCCTTGCGGAGCCGCGCCAGCCAGTGGGCGTTCCGCTGGCTTCATCCCGATTTGGGCGCGTGGGTGGCCGACCGGGTCTCCAGCACGCGGGCCGAGGCGGAGCGCCCGCCGAAGCGAGGTCCGAGAAGGGCGGCGCAGCTGACGCGGTGGGCGCGCGAGGAGCTTGTCCGGGACCGGTCCCTCGACATCGTCGCGCTCGGCCATGTGCACCAGCCCTTGCTCGTCGAGGCGGAGCCCGGCCGGTACTACGTCAATTCGGGCGACTGGGTCCGTCATCGAACCTACGTCGAAATCGGCACGTCCGGCGAGCCGCGGCTTCACGAATGGACGAGGTGACGTCAACCGACGGGAATGCGCAGGCCGACGACGACCCCGGCGCCGCCGGGCCCCGGTTCCACCAACGGCTCCGGGTAGTCCTGAAGGTGGGCGGACACGAAGGCGTCCACGCCGGACACGAGCAAGGTGAAGATCGCCGCCGCCAGCCAGTCCTCGCGCTGCTCCTCCCTGGCGGCGACGAGGCCCCGGTCGCGCAAGATGCCCTCGTCCGCTTCGAGCGCCGCTTCGATATCGGCCGGATCGACGACGCCCTGCGTCTCGAGCTGGGCGGTGGCCGCCTCCTCCGACGACGCCAGAATCCGGCGCGCCGAGCCCAGCCGGCGGATCGTCTTGAAGAGCATCCAGCCGGAAAGCGACTCGACGGCAAAGTAGAAGGCGCCCCGGGCGTGCGCTCCGGAGACCGTGTGGCCCCAGCCGGGCACGAGCGCACCCCGCAGGAACGCCCCGGCCGGGCTGGGCCCGCGCGCCGCCGAATCGGGCACGGCTTGCGCCGCGTCCGTTGGATTCGCGGCGTCCTGGGCGCCGACGGGCTGGGGGAGCCCGGCAACCAACGCCGCGGCCGCGAGCACGGACGCCGCCATGAGCACGGACGCTCCCACTAGCGAGGGTGCCCACCGAGGGCCGCGCCGGACCGGCGCGCCTTCAGCAGCCGGGCCGGCCGCCGGTCTCACGCCGGGCCGCCCTGGCCGCCCCGTCACTGCCCGTCCTCCCGCGGCACCAGCACGCCGAGAGAACAGCCGCCCTTGCCGCCCGGTCACTGCCCGTCCGCCCGCGGCACGAGCACGCCGAGAGCGGGGCCGCCCTTGCCGCCCAGGGTCACTGCCCGTCCTCCCGCGGCACCAGCACGCCGAGAGCCCCCGGCGCCACCTTCACTCGCAGCTCCTTCGCGGGCTCGGGCAGCAGCTCTCCGTCGGCTTCGAACCAAATCGGCTCTTCGCCGGAGGTCCGAATCACCGCGCTCTCCAAGCGGCGCATGACCACATGCTTCGACTGGGCATGGTTTCCCCGAATTGCCTTGATCGCCAGCGGCGCCACCTGGGCCAGCCTCAGGGCGCGCACGTGGCAGAGGTCGATCAAGCCGTCGGCAGGCTCGGCCTCCGGATTAATCATAAAGCCCCCGCCGATGGACCGGCCGCACGTGAAGGCGGCGAGGGTCACCGGCCCCGAAATCGCCTCGCCGTCCATGTGGATCGCCGCCTTGGGCGCGCGGTAGCGGACGACCGCGCTCGCAAACGCCGCCATGTACTGCGCGAGCCCTCTCAACCTCGAGAACTTGGCCCGCTGGCGCAGCACGGCCACGTCCACGCCGAAGCCCAGCAAATTGACGAAGAAGCGGTCGCCCCCGTCCCAGGCCGCTCGCCCCACGTCGAAGCGCTCGACCACGCCGCAGGCCGCCACGCGGGCGGACGCCGCCGGGTCTCGAGACGCGCGGGCCGTGCGGGCAAAGTCGTTGCCCGTGCCCACGGGGTGGACGGCCACCGCCGGCCCCGGCGCCCCGCCCGGCCCTTGGCGCAACAGTCCGTTGGCGAGCTCGTGCACCGTGCCGTCGCCGCCCGCCACAAGGATGCGGGTCGTCCCCTGACGCGCCAGCCGGGCCCCGAGCTCCGTGGCGTCGCCCGGACCGGACGTTCGCCAAACCTGCCTGCGCGCTCCGATCCGATCGAGCGCCGCGGCCACCTCGGCCCCTGCCTTGGCGCCGCGGCCATTGCCCGCGGCCGGGTTGACGACCACGTGAATCGTCGGCGCGCTCACGGCGCCCGCGTCCGCTCGCCGGCTGGCGGGGGCGTGTGGGAATCGAACCCACCCACCCGGGTCTTAGCCAGGCGCACTGGTTTTGAAGACCAGACGGAACACCAGTCCCGATCCGCCCCCGCGACCGCCGGCGCGACGGTCCCGCGACCAAGAAAAGCGGAAAGGCGGCCCGCGCGCCAGCCCGCCGGGCCGCCCGCCCGCCACGTGGCGGCGACGACATCCCTGCTCACGCGCCGGCCCCCGGCGCCGGACCGCCGTCGCGTCCTTCGCCCGAAGCCTCGTGGCGCTGCCATCGGTCCTCCAGCCTCTTGAAGGCCGCCGTGATCTCCGAGCGCATGCGAGCAAAGCGGCGGCGCACGTCGGGCCTGCCTTGCAGCCGCAAGAACAAGGTGGCGTCTTCCCGCACTTCCTCGGCCAGCTCGACCCATTGCAACGCCAGGAAGCCGCAGACCGGCGCGAGCGCCGCCGCCGCGACGCTCGCCGCCCAGCCGCCCCATGCGTAGGCGGCCGCCGTCCAGCCCGCCCAGGCCGCCAGCACGCCGAGGAACAGAGCGACCAGCTTGACCGTGGCCCGAACTTCGTGGTCCGGGCGGGCGACCCGCAGCGCCAGCGGCGGCAAGCCGGCCACCGGCCCCCACAGCGCCGCGCCGGCCAGCGCGACGGGCAGCCCGGCCAGCAGCAGCGACCCGCGCACCACGATGTAGCGGGCCACCGGCTTCACGCCGTACTTGGCCGGCACATCGCCCCCGCCCGCCTTGACGTACGCATGAAGCGAGGCGTAGCGGGCGACCTTGGCGACCAACGCCTGGTGCTCCTCGGGAGCATGGCGGCGAACCCACTCCAGCCCGGCCGCGAACCGCTGAAGGCGCGGAAAGCGGGTTCCCAGCCGTTCCCGCGTCCGCCAGGGCACCCATCGCGACTCGCGCACAAACATTTGTTCCGCCATCTCGACCAGAATGCGGTCGCCGGGATGCACGAAGTTGAGCGTCTGCTCGCGAATTCCCGCCTCGATCCGCCGCGTCAGGAGTCGCACCGCCATCACCGGATCGTGCCGGTACGCCTGCCTCAGGTCGCCGCAGCCCAGGGCGGCGCCGAACCTCACCGCCACGCTCGTGCGGGCGCGCTCCTTGCGGGAATAGGTGATGCCCACGGGCACGATCGACAGCCCGAGCCGCCACTCCGCCGCCTCTTCGGCCTGAAACGCGATGCGGGCCGCGCCGGTGCGCAACGCCGCCACTCCGGGTTCGGAATGGCTCCGGCCTTCGGGGAAGATCTGGATGGCGCCGCCCGACAGGAGCACGCCCACGGCTTCGCGAAACGTGTTCTCGTTGAGATGCATGGCGTCCGGGTCGTCCTGCCGGCGGTGGACGGGAATGCCGCCCAAGGCGCGAAGCAACGGACCCAGCAGCAGCTTGTCGAAGAGGGGCGCCCGCCCCAGCGGCCGGGTCATGCGCTCGCTGCAGCGAAACACCAGCAACGGGTCGAGCAGGCTGTTCGGGTGGTTGGCCGTGATCATGACCGGACCCGCCGGCACGGGAGGCCCGTCGCGGTCGATTCGGTAGTACACGGCCGCGGCGCCGCCCACGATGCGGCTGATCATCCGCGGAATCCCGTCGCGCGTTGCGGGCAGCTGGCTGGCTCCTGTGAAGCGAGAGACAACAAGTTATCTTGGCCGACCCGCAAGCAATTTCGCCACATTGGAAGGAGGGACGCCATGCGCGCGGCCCCCGTTGCCCCGAACACCCGCCTGCGTAGCGAGCCTGCGGAGACGGCAGGACCTCCGAACGCGACCGGCGACGAGCCCGGACGGGACGAGGGCGCGCCCAAGGCCGCCCCTTCAAGCGCCGCGCGGCCCGCGATGGGATCCAGCGGCCGCCCGTCCACGGATCCGACGCGCCGCGAGCCGTCGGCCGCCGGGCGGCCCGCCGAAGAGCGCAACCCCGGCATGACGCTGGACCTCGACTGGGTGCGCAGCGTGCGGGTGAACCGCAGCGCCGCGGAACGCCGGGCCGCGTCGCTGGTGCGCCGCCGGTCCGTCAAGGCGGCTTGGCAGGCCGGATGGCTGCTCCGCGCGGTGGCGCTGACCGACCTGACCACTCTGGCCGGCGACGACACGCCCGGCCGCGTGCGGCGGCTGTGCGGCAAGGCGCGCCGCCCCGTTCGCGCCGACGTGCTGGAGGCGCTCGGCGTCTCGGCCGCCGAAGAGGTCGCCGCGGCGGCGGCCTGCGTGCATCCCGCGATGACCGCCACGGCCCGCGACGCGCTGGAGGGCAGCTCGGTCAAGGTCGCGGCCGTGGCCGCCGGCTTCCCCTCCGGGCTGTCGCCCTTCGGCATGCGCGTCGAAGAGGTGCGCGCCGTGGTGGCCGACGGCGCCCAGGAGGTCGACATCGTCATCGCTCGAAGCGCCGTGCTGGCGGGAGACTGGGAGCGTCTGTGGCAGGAGGTCGCGGCGTTCCGGGAGGCCTGCGGCGACGCCCACCTGAAAGTCATCCTGGCGACCGGCGAACTCGGGACGCTGGCCAAGGTCGCGCAGGCCGCCCTCGTCGCGATGATGGCCGGCGCCGACTTCGTGAAGACGTCCACCGGCAAGGAGGCCGTCAACGCCACGTTGCCGGTGGGGCTGGTCATGGCCCGGTCCGTGCGCGAGTACTTTCGGAGGACCGGCTGTCGCGTGGGGCTCAAGGCGGCGGGCGGCCTCCGCACCGCCCGCGACGCGCTGGCCTGGCTGGTCCTCGTCAAGGAAGAGCTGGGCGACGCCTGGATGGTTCCCGCCCTGTTCCGAGTCGGCGCCAGCACGTTGCTGGCCGACGTCGAGCGCCAGCTGGAGCACCACGCCACGGGACGCTACTCCGCCTTCCACCGTCACGCCCTCGGCTAGGCCAGGAGCCAACGCGATGCCTTCTCCCAAGACCCCGGCCAGGAACGCCGCGGCGTCCTCGCCCAAGACCTCGGCTGGGAACGCCGCGGCGCCTTCGCCCAAGACTTCGCCCGTCCCGGAGGCGCCGTCCTCCGCTCGCCACGCCCGCAAGGACATCTCCTACGGACCCGCGCCCGAGAGCAGCGCGTTCGCGACGGACTGGCTGGACGACCACGAGCGCGTCTTCGGCCACTTCGTGAACGGCGAATGGAAGCCGGGCGACGGCGCCCTGATCGAGACCCGATGCCCGGCCGACGGCGCGGCCCTGGCGCAGTTCCGCAACGGCACGGCGGCGGACGTCGAAGACGCGGTGAGCGCAGCCTCCCGAGCCTTGCCCGCCTGGCGAGGCGCCGAGCCGGCCGCACGCGCGCGCCACCTGTACCGGCTGGCCCGCCAGCTCCAGAAGCGGCAACGCCACTTCGCGGTGCTCGAGGCGCTCGACAACGGGAAGCCGATCCGCGAATCGCGCGACATCGACGTGCCGCTGGCCGCCCGGCACTTCTACCATCACGCGGGCTGGGCCCAGCTGCTCGAAGACGCGTTCCCCGGCTACCACGGCGCCGGCGTGGCGGGCCAGATCATTCCCTGGAACTTTCCGCTCCTCATGCTGGCCTGGAAGGTCGCGCCGGCGCTGGCGGCCGGCTGCACCGTGGTCCTCAAGCCGGCAGAGCACACGCCGCTGACGGCCCTGCTCTTCGCGGAGCTGACGGCGGAGGCGGGGTTGCCGCCCGGGGTCTTCAACGTCGTCACGGGGGACGGAGCGACCGGCGCCGCGCTGGTCCGGCATTCCGGCGTGGACAAGATCGCGTTCACCGGATCGACCGAGGTGGGCCGCGAAATTCGCATGGCCACCGCCGGCACCGGCAAGAAGCTCTCGCTGGAGCTGGGCGGCAAGTCGCCGTTCGTCGTCTTCGAGAGCGCCGACCTGGACGCGGCCACCGAAGGCGTCGTGGACTCCGTCTGGTTCAACCAAGGCGAAGTCTGCTGCGCCGGCACGCGGCTTCTCGTGCAAGAGAGCGTCGAGGAAGCGTTCCTGGAGCGCGTCGTCGCCAGGATGGAGACGATTCGGGTCGGACATCCGCTGGACAAGTCCGTCGACATGGGCGCGATCGTGGACGGCTCGCAAGTCGAACGCATCGAGCGCTACCTGGAGATCGGGCGCCGAGACGGCGCGCAGATACGCCAGCCCGCGACGACCCTGCCCCAGGGCGGATTCTTCGTGCCCCCGACGCTGTGCACCGGCGCCCCTTCTTCCAGCCGCATCGTCACCGACGAGATCTTCGGTCCGGTGGTGACCAGCCTGTCCTTCCGCACCCCCGCGGAGGCCGTGGAGCTGGCCAACGACACCCGCTACGGCCTGGCGGCCAGCGTGTGGACGGAAGACGTCAACGTCGCGCTCGACATCGCGCCGGCGATCAAGGCCGGCACCGTCTGGATCAACTGCACCAACATGTTCGACGCGGCGTCGGGGTTCGGCGGCTACCGCGAGTCGGGCTTCGGACGCGAGGGCGGGCGCGAAGGGATGTGGGAGTACTTGGCGCCGGTCTCGGACTCGGGGCGGGCGGGGCGCGGCGACGACGCGAGGGGCAGCGCAGGAGGCGACGCGGAAGCCGATGGCGATGCGAGCCGGACCTCCGCGGACGGCGGTTCTTCGAGAGCCGGGGCGAGTTCCGGCGACCCCCGAGCAGGCGTGCCCGCGGGGCTCAAAGCCGCCGCGACGAGGGCGGCCTCGGCCGCGGACGCGCGCGAAGGGATCGACCGCACGAGAAAGCTCTACGTCGGCGGCAAGCAGGCGCGTCCGGACGGCGGATACTCGCTGGTCGCGCTGGACAGCTCCGGGGCGCCGTGGGCCGAGGTGCCGCGCGGCAACCGCAAGGACGTGCGCAACGCGGTGGAGGCCGCCCGGAAGGCCCGCGACGCATGGCGCGCCGCCAGCGGCCACGCACGGGCGCAGATCCTCTACTTCCTCGGCGAAAACTTGGCGGCCCGGGCTGACGAGTTCGCCGCGTGCCTGCAACGGGCGACGGGCATGGCCGCCCAGAGCGCCGCCGCCGAAGTCGAGGCCGCGGTGCAGGCGGCGTTCACCTTCGCCGCGTGGGCCGACAAGCACGACGGCCGAGTCCACGCCACCCCCATGCGCAACGTGACGCTGGCGATGCACGAGCCCGTCGGCACGGTAGGCGTGCGTTGCGCCGACCGGACCCCGTTGGCCGGGTTCGTGGCCCCCCTGTGCGCCGCGATGTCGCAGGGCAGCGTGGTCGTGGCCGTCGCGTCCGCCCGCTTTCCCGTCCCCGCGCTCGACTTGGTGCAGGTGCTCGAGACCTCCGACGTGCCCCCCGGCGTCGCCAACGTCCTGTCGGGCTTGCACGACGAAGTCTTCCCCACCCTCGCGGGACACGACGACGTCGACCAGCTCTGGGACTTGGTGGGCGACGACCTGTCCGCCGAAGCGGAACGCCTGTCCGCAGGCAACCTCAAGCGCGTCTGGGCGGACCGGGCGGGCTTGGACTGGACGGCCCTCTCGGCCGGCGACTGCGAGTTCCTGCTCCGGCAGGCCACCCGCGTCAAGAACATCTGGGTCCCCTACGGCGCATGACGCCCTTGCGTGGCGACGCCGGAGCCCGGCGCGGAGCGGGCCCCAGATGCTGACCAAGCTGACGATCCGCAACTTCAAGCGCTTCGGGGCCGCGGAGATCGAGCTGGGCAACCCCGTGGTGTTCGTCGGCCCCAACAATTCGGGAAAGACGACAGCGTTGCAGGCACTGGCGCTGTGGTCGACCGGCCTCCGCCTGTGGAACGCGAAGCGGTCGGGAAAGACGGCCCCGGCGAAGCGTCCCGGCGTGACCGTCAACCGCCGGGACTTGGTGGCCGTCCCCGTGCCAAGCGCCAAGGCGCTGTGGAACGCACTGCATGTGCGTGAAGTCCGCAAGGCCGGCGGCCGCCAGAACACCTCGAACGTGCGCGTCGACATCGTGGTCGAAGGCGTGACTCGCGGCAGGTCCTGGACATGCGGATTCGAGTTCGACTACGCCAACGAAGAATCCTTCTATTGCCGGCCGCTTCGAGTCCAGGCTCCGGCGGAGGCGGGCAGCGCCGCGGACGGGACCGCGACGGCCGATGCCGGCGCCGACGATCGCGCCCCAGGCGGCCAGGCGCAGGGACGAATGGAGGTACCGGAGGAAGCCGGCGCCGTGAGCATCGCTTACCTGCCGCCGATGTCCGGGCTCGCCGCCACGGAGTCCCGGCTCGACTCGGGCGCCGTAGCCGTGAGGATCGGGGAGGGGCGCACGGCCGAGGTGCTCCGCAATCTCTGCTACCGCGTGCATGTGGAAGCCGGCGGCGAAGCGACCAAATGGGACGCCCTCGCGGCCGCCGTGGAGCGCCTGTTCGGCGCCCGGATCGACGCGCCGTCCTACGTCCCGGAGCGAGGCGAAGTCACGATGACCTACGTCGAAGACGGCGTGCGACTCGACCTGTCCGCGGCGGGACGGGGACTCCAGCAGACGCTGCTGCTGCTGGCCTACATGTACGCCAACCCGGGCGCCGTGCTGCTGCTCGACGAGCCCGACGCGCACCTGGAGATCCTCCGGCAACGCGAGACCTACAACCTGCTCGCCCAGGAGGCGGCCAAGACGGGAAGCCAGATCGTCGCCGCGACCCATTCCGAGGTCATCCTGAACGAGGCCGCCGGGCGCGGCTCGGTGATCGCGTTCGTGGGACGGCGCCCCCACCCCATCGGGGGCCGCGGAAGCCAAGTCGCAACGGCGCTCAAGGACATCGGCTGGGAGGACTACTACCAAGCGGAGCAGCGGGGTTGGGTCTTGTACTTGGAAGGCTCAACCGACCTCGCGATCCTCCAGGCGTTCGCGCGACGGTTGGCCCACGACCGCGCCGAACGCGCCCTGGCCGCGCCTTTCGTCCGCTACGTCGGCAATCATCCGGCGGCGGCGGCCAAGCACTTCCAGGGTCTCAAGGAGGCCGTGCCCAATCTGCGAGGGGCGGCCCTGTTCGACAGACTCGCCAATCTACCCAAGATCCCGCCGGTGGCGAGTCTGTCGTGGAGCCGCCGGGAAATCGAAAACTATCTGTGCTCCCGCGCCACGCTCGAGGCGTTCGCCAAGTCCGAAGCCCCGGACGACGGTCCCTTGCTGGCGCCCGCGGAACGCCAGAGGCGCGCCCGAGCCATGACGGCGGCCATTGCCGAGATGGAACGCGCGCTGGCGACGCTGGACAAGGGCTCGCCCTGGGACGCCGACGCCAAAGTCAGCGACGACTTCCTCGTCCCGCTCTTCCGCGCCTACTACAAGAAGCTGGAGCTGCGCAACCTCATGGCGAAGCGGAACTTCCACTTGCTGGCCGAGCACGTGCCCAAGGCGGAGATCGATCAGGAGGTCGTCGAGAAGCTGGAGGCCATCGCCGAGACGGCCGCACAGGCCGACGAAGCGCTGGCGGAACCGACGTCCTGATCAAGCGGCCTGCTGCAGGACGAGCTTGAGGTCGTCGATTCGCTCGGAGGTCACTGCGCGAAGATCCTGAATGCGCTCCGACGTGGACGCCTTCAGATCATCGATTCTCGTGCCCATGTCGTCGATCCGGCCGCCCAGCATCCGCACCACGCGCTCCTCCGACTCGCGGATGCTCGCCTGGATCCCGTCCTGCGCCCGCGCCAGCTCCGCGCGCAACTCCGACCGTAGCTCGCCAATCTCGCCGCGCAACGCCCCCACCTCGCCGCGCAACTCCGTCCGCAACTCGCCAATCTCGCCACGCAACGCCCCCACCTCGCCGCGCAACTCCGTCCGCAACTCGCCAATCTCGCCGCGCAACGCCCCCACCTCGCCATGCAACTCCGTCCGCAGCTCCCCGATCTCGCCGTGCAGCTCCGCCCGCAACGCCCCGATCTCGCCACACAGCTCCGCCCGCAACGCTCCCATCTCGCCGCGCAAGCGGTCGAGCCGGCCATCGATGTCCTTGAGGCGGTTGCCCAGATACGTCGCCATCATCGCAAACCCGGTGGCCAAGGCCACCAACTGCACCAACGGTTCAATCCAGCCCATGTTCTTCCTCCCCGCGTAGTCGCCTCCGTCCGCCGGGCAAGTCGCCCACGCGGATCCGGCCACGAAGGTACGAGACCCGGGCCGAAGCGGAAGCCACCTGGGACACTTGAATGCTCAGATGGGCGCGGGCGCGCGTCAAGGGCGGGCGACGCTCGCGGAATTGAACTTCCGCCGGTACCGACGCGTCCAGACGACGATGGCCGGCACTCCGACGACGGTCGGCAGAATCCACGGCACCACCGCCGCCGGTCCGTCGAGGCCGTAGTCCCAGAACCGTTGCACGCCGAAGACGAGGAAGGCCGTGTGGAACGCGATGCCTCCGCCGAGCATCGCCGCGAGGTGGCTGTAGAACCAGCCCATCCGCTCCGCGCCCGGACGGCGCATCATGCGCAGCATCGGCCAACCGGCGACGACGCCGATCGGGCTCATGGCCAGCAAGACCGGCGACACGCTCGACCAAGCCGCGAGCGCCGTCGCGACCGCAACCCCGCTGCTCCCGAGCGCGGCCCACGCGAGCGCGGCATGAAACGGGCTCCGCAACGTCTCCGGCGCTCGCCGGGTCGCCACCACCCGCATCGCCTGCCGCACGTTGGCGAACGTCGCCACGCCCAGGTACCCCAGCAGGCACGCAAAGCCGTAGAGTTCCGGATTCTCGGCGACGCCGATCCCTGAGAGCTGGTAATCGAGGACTCGGCCCGCCGCCACGGTCACGGCCGACACCGTGACCACGTACGCGCAGTACGCGTAGACCCGGCCCGCCCGCTTGTGCACGCGGCCGCCCTTGCGCGCGAACACGGGAACCCAGAACGCGGCAAGCCCGACGAAGCCCGCGGCGACATGGCCGACAAGGACGGCGTCGAGCATCAGATTCACCGGTCTCCCTCCAATTCCAGGATCTCCAGCATCTCGGCGTGGATTTTTCGCCAATCCGCGTTCAGATTCACCGTGCACGCCTGGATGCGAAAGCCCTCGAGCCGAACATCGACGCGCAATCGCTCGTCCACATGCGGATAGAGCAAGATGCCCTCGTGCCGTCGCGACTGGTCCGGACTGCCCGCTTCCCGGTTTCGCAGGTACGCCAGCAACTGGTACAAGTTGCCCGAGCGCAACTTTCCGGCCGTTCCCCGCCCTGCAAGCGCATCGCCGTAGAACTTCGTGTCGAGCACGATGCGCCGATCGCCGGATTCCAGGATCAAGTCGGCTTCCATCTTGGGGACCTTGGCCAAGTCCGTCTCGCGCCCTTCCGGCACCGGTTGCCATTTGATCGCTCGTCCGCCCGCATTCACGTCGAAACGCCGTTGCTCCTTGCGGTAGAAGCCAGTCGCAAAACGCTCGAACAAGCTCCACATCGTCGCGTCGTCGCGGCGAAAATCGTTGAAGCGGCGGACGAGCCGCCCGTCGCGTGCTTCGTCGACGAGCCGGCAGTCGTGGACCAAGCGACATACGTCCAGCAGGAACCGGTAGAGGCGCCGGTTTCTGTCGATCTGCACCAAGGAGAAGGTTCGGTGCGTGAGCGGCTGCACGGACACGCCCTCCAGCTGATGATACGCCGACGCAACCTTCTCGTGCACCTCCCGGTCCAGTCCCCTTCTGGAGGAATCAGCGCGCGACGCGGCGTGCCGCCGATTCCCACTCGCCACGCCCAACTTGCGAAGCGAATCGAGCGACGACCGCAGGATTTGGTTGGCCCGAATGTCCGGCGAGAGCTCTTCGAACTCGCACGCAATCCGGCTCCTCGCCCGAAGCGACCGCTTCGCCGTGTCGCTCATCAGCAGCTTGCCGCGAACGCCGGCCAAGTCTTCGCGCCGTTCCATGTACCCTCGGTCGATCCCCCTCCGAAGCAGTCGGCTGACGCCGCTGGCCAAGACCCTTCCCAGCAAGTCTTGAACGGACCGAAGCTCGCCGGCCTCGGTCACGGCCCTCGCGTTCCTTTCCTGCACCTGATCCCACGCGTAGCAAAGCAGAAAATAGACGTTGAGTATGGGAACGTCCTTCAAGGAGCGAGCAACTCCTCAACCGCCTTGTTCGCCTTCTCTGCCGACTCGAACCAGTATTCCTCGAGCAACGGCCTGATCTGCGTCTCCACGACCGCAACGTACCAGTCCCGCGAAGCCGACTCGTCCTCGCCCGGCACGAAATAGCTATGGCCGACGCAGAAGCCCGGACCGAGTTCCGAGTCCTCGGCAATGTCCTTGTTCAATTGCTGGAGCTTCCCTTCGATCGTCTTCGCAAGCTCGTCCGGCGCTCCCCGCTTGCGCACCAGAAATTCCCTGAACGCGCTCCCCTGGCCGAACGCCGGTTCCAGCGTCTCGAAGGCAAACCTGCGCCGCAACGCGTAGTCCACGACCGCCAGCGATCTGTCCGCCGTGTTCATCAAGCCGAGGACATGCAAATTCGGCGGAACGTAGAAGCGATCGCCGGGGCTCCCGTAGGTCAACGAGACCGCGTATGCCTCCTTTCTCTTGTCCGCCTCCACCAGCATCAGCAATTCGCCGAAGATGCGCGAAAGATTGCCCCTGTTGATTTCGTCGATGACCAGAACGTGCGGCGTTTCCGCTTCCTCGCGAGCCCGATCGCAGAACTCGAAGAAGACCCCGTTCCGGAGATCGAATCCTCCGTTCTCGTTCGGACGGTATCCCTGCACGAAGTCCTCGTACGCGTATGCTTGATGGAACTGCACCATCTCGATCGCTTCTGAATTCTGCTCGCCCATCAAGCACCAAGCCAGCCTGCGCGCCATGAACGTCTTTCCGGTGCCCGGCGGTCCTTGCAAGATGAGGTTCTTGCGGGATTGAAGGGCTTTGTGCATGCGTGTGAATTGGTCGCGAGGCACAAACAAATCTTCCATCGCGTCGTCGATGGCATACGGCACCAGGGATGCCACTTGGACGCTTGTCGACCGAGATCTAGACATGTTGTCAACATCGTCAATGTCCGAGATCTCTGAGAGGAAAGAACGAATCTCCTCGATACGAGGGTGCATCGTATAATCCACGAGCGTCTTGTTGCTCAATGGAAACGACACGTCTGGAGGTCGCTTAAGGAAACGCCATGTCACGCTTCTTGTATGCGGATAGCCCGGAAGCAAGGACGCGTCGTAACGGTACTCATCCTCGACTCGCCCGAAACCGACAATGTGGCAATCTCCGATCCTAGCTATGATCTTGTCGCCCGCATTCATCTTGCCCCGAGGACCGAATGTCCACAACATTGCGGCCGTACCCTTGCCCTTCTTGGCTTCCCGGCGGACAGCCGCGTCGAGATCAGGCCTGTGGCGGTAATCGCGCAGATCACCAACTTTCCATGGTAGTGCAGCAATGCCATGTTGTTGAAAATCAGGCCAGGCTTGACCATTTGGGCCTGCCGCCATCATCCAAGTTCGCGGGCCTTCCGTCGATGATCGGTGGTGGACGACCTTCAGCTTCTCGGCAAGCATATCGGCGTTGCGCACGGCGCGGCCGTCTTCAGTAATCTTCCATACCCCCTTGTCAAGACGGCGAAGCAGTAGGCAGTTGTGGAGACGCCTGCGCGCATCAGCCAACCTGGAACGGAGCACAGGTTGCCCTGCATCGTAGAGAGTCTTCAACTTCGCTTCGGGCAATCCAATAGCAGACGCCACCTCCTCCATAATCTGCTTGTTGGTGGCCGATCCGCCAAGCGAACGAACCGCCTCGAGCACGGGCCACCCAAGGCTGCCTGGAGTAGGAATCCCGTGGCCTTCGGATCCTGTCAACGACTTTGAGGCACGATGCGGAGTCATTTAGTGACCTTCGTCCTGGGTGACGGGGATCGCGGGCGGCGGGTTGATCCAGACCTCCGAGGGCAAGGCTGGCGCCTCCGGAGGCCGAGAGACGAACCGCTCCGGGTTCCTGGCCCATGCGGCGTCCAGGACGGCCTGCCGCCGGGCGACGACGGCCTCGGCGCGCCCGGAGTGCCCCTGCTCGGGCGCGAGCATCGCGATCCTCCGCGACGGTGACGGTGGTTGTAGCAGTCGAAGAACGACCTGCAGAACGTCCCCCTGGCGAAGGCTTGCCAGCGCCCGGTCCACGCGCTCGCGGGGCGAAACGGCCACTCCGGGCGGTCGGCGCTCCCGCTTTGCCGTCCGAGCCCGGCCGTCCTTCAAGTCATCCGTTCCATCTACACCTTCGCCCGACTCGGTCACCGCCCAGATTCCTCTCCCGGTATTCTCGACGAGGCCTTCCTGCTTCAGGTAGGTTCGAGCCCAAGCCATGTTGTACTCGAACGCCGTCTGGACGCCATTCGAAGCCAGGACATCGAGAACTTCATCAGACAAGCTCAGGCGGTCGGCCACCGCCCGATCGATATCCGCGATTGAAGCAGGATGTCCAAGACGCTTCATTGCCTCCAGAGTGGGAACCATCAGATCCTTTTGCTTGGGAACGCGCGCCATCCTCTCGGACGGAGGCCGTCGACGTCCGCGCTTTCGTTGGCGCAGAACATCCACAAGGTGGTCTTCATCCGCGCTCTCGCCCCACTCGGTTAACGCCCAGATTCCTCTCCCAATGTTCTCGACGAGGCCTTCCTTCTTCAGGTGGGTTCGAGCCCAGGCCATGTTGTACTCGAACGCCGTACCGACGCCATTCGAAGCCTGGACATCGAGAACTTCATCAGACAAGCCCAGGCGGTCGGCCACCGCCTGGTCGATATCCGCGATGGAAGCAGGTTGCCCAAGGCGTTTCATTGCCTCCAAAGTCGGGGCCATTAGATTCTTGGTCTTGGGAACGCCCGCTGCCCCCGCCGCCCCGCCACCGTCAGCTCACCGGCGATGGTTGCGGGCAGACGGGGCCTCTTCTTGGCCAGCGCATCGGCGTTGTTCACGGCTGTGCCGTCTTCGGTTATCTCCCACACCCCCCTATAAGGATTGGCAAGCAATCCGCGCTCACGGAGCCTCGTGAGGGCCCAATTCACCCTGTCGCGGAACACGAGTTGCCCGGAGTGGTCGTAACGCACTTTCCAAGCCGCTTCGGGCAGCGCGACCGCAGATGCGACCTCCTTCATGATCTCCTTGTTGGTCGCAGATCCGCCCAGCGATCGAACGGCCGCAAGCACGGGCCACCAAAGGCTGCCTGGAGAAGGAACCCCGTAGCCCCTGCCCCTTCCTGTCTCCCCCGCCACCGTCAGCTCACCAGCCGCTGTCCTCGAATCGGCTCCAGGCGCTCGCGGATCAACAGCTCGTTGAGCCGGCCGACGTCGCGCTGGACCACGATTTCCAGCTCGGACAGCTGGTCGGCCAGCAAGGCCGAGAGGCGCTCGAAGACGTCGTAGGACTGGTCGGTGGGGCGGTTCTCGGAGCCTTCGACGACGCCCAGCAGGGCCGCCAGCTTGTTGTTGAGCTTGATGGGGTAGTTGAGGGGGTCTTGGTTGCTCTGGTTCTTGACTTGGTAGATCTCGGCTTCGACGACGTTCAAGTTCTCGGTCGCGAGCTCGGCCTGCTGCTCGACTTCGGCGTTGTCGGTCTGCTCCAGGCGGTCGGCGACTTGGCCTTCGATGTCGCGGATGCGGATCACGGCGTCGTTCGCCTCGGACACGCGGTCGCGGATCTGGATGGCCAGGTCGAAGCGCTCTTGAAGGTCCGCCACGGTGACGCCGGCCAAGTTGGGATTGAGACGGACCTCGAAGCCGCGCTCCATGGGCTCGCCGTCGTCGACGGTCAGGCGAACGGTGTAGGCGCCGGGGACGGCCATGGGACCCATGGGACGGGCGGCCCACATGATGCGACCCTCGAAATCGGTCCACGCGGGGTAGCGCAGGTCCCAGCGGAACCGGTGGGCCCCCGCCCTCGCCGACGGTCTCGGGCCGCGGCCGCCGCCGAATCCGAAGCGCGCGGCCGGACCTCGCGCCTCTTCCTCGCCCTCGGCGTCCTCCTCCTCGGCTGCCACGCGCTCGAACGAGCGCACCGTCTCGCCCGCGCCGTCCAGCACCTCGATCCTCACGCTCTCGGCGGCGTCCGCCAAGTAGTAGTCGAAGACGGCGCCCCCGAGCCCGCGCATCGGGTCGGCGGGCTCAAACAGCCATGCGCCGGCCGCCGCCACCTCCGCGCTCATCTGGCGCAGCGGCCCGATCCCCTCCAGCACCCAGAACGAACGGCCGTGCGTGGCGATCACCAAGTCCTCGTCCTCGACGACCAAGTCCGACACCTGCACGACCGGCAGGTTCAGCGACAGCGGCTGCCAGAGTCCGCCGTCGTCGAACGAGACGTAGACGGTGCGCTCGGAGGCGGCGTAGAGCAGTCCCGGCCGGGCCGGGTCCTCGCGGGTCGCGCGAATGAAGTCGTCGCCGGGCAGGCCGTCCACGATCTTGGTCCAGCTCTCGCCGTAGTCCTCCGTCTTCCAGATGTACGGGGCGCGGTCGTCGTCCACCAGGTAGCGGATGCCCGACACGTACGCCTTGCCGCGCGCGTTGGGCGACGCCTCGATGGTGTTGATCCGCACCAGCGCGGGCGCGTCCGGCGGAGTCACGTTCGTCCAGGTGGCGCCGCCGTCGCGGGTGACGTGCACCAGCCCGTCGTCGGAGCCGGCCCAGATCACTTGCGGATCGTGGTAGGACGGCGCAATGGCGAAAACGGTCGCGAAGGTCTCCACGCCCGTCTGGTCCTTGGTGATCGGGCCTCCCGACGGCCCCATGGTCTCGGCGTCGGCCCGGGTCAGGTCGGGGCTCATCTGCTCCCACGACTGGCCCTCCGTGGTCGTCTTCCAGACCTTCTGCGTGCCGGTGTAGAGCACGTTGGGGTCGTGATGGGAGAAGACGATCGGGAAGGTCCACTGCACGCGTTCGACGAGGTCCTCCGACGACTGCCCCATCGGGTTCTCGGGCCACACGTTCACGGCGCGGCTCGTGCCCGTTGCGCGGTCGTGGCGCGACAGGCTGCCGCCGTAGCAGCCCGCGTAGAAGATGTCGAGGTCGACCGGGTTCGGCGCGACGTACCCGCTCTCGCAACCGCCGACCGCGTAGTACCAGGAACGGTTCCCCGGCCCCCGCGCCGCCATGTGGTTCCAGCCGCGCACGGGGATGCACGCGGTCGAGTTGTCCTGCTGGCCGCCGCAGATGTGGTAGGGCGTGTGCTCCGTCGTGATCACGCGGTAGAACTGGGCCGTGGAATAGTCCTGGTCCGTCCAGCTGCGGCCGCCGTTGAAGGTGACGTTGGCGCCGCCGTCGTTGGCGTTGACCATGCGGTCGGAGTCGCTGGGCGCGATCCAGAGGTCGTGGTTGTCGCCGTGGGGCACCGAGATGCCCTGCGGGAAGGTCTCGCCGCCGTCGCGGGAGCGGTAGAAGCCCGTGTTGAGCGCGTAGACGATGTCCTCGTCGTTGGGATCGGCGTAGACCCGCGTGTAGTAGAAGGCGCGCTGCCGCAGCTTGCGCTCGTCGTTGACGCGCTCCCAGGTGGCCCCGGCGTCGTCCGAGCGCCACACGCCGCCGTCCGGCTCGTGCTCGATCAGCGCCCAGACGCGGTCGGGGTTCGCGGGCGAGACCGCGACGCCGATCTTGCCGACCGGACCGTCCGAGAGGCCGATGGCGTCGGTGATCTCCGTCCAGCTCTCGCCCCCGTCCGTGGACTTGAAGAGGCCGCTGTCCTCGCCTCCCGACGACATCCCCCACGAGCGCCGCCACGCCTCCCAGACGGACGCGTACAGGACGTCCGGGTTGGTCGCGTCGATGCTGATGTCCACCGCGCCCGCCTTGTCGCTCCGGTACAGGACCTTGCGCCAAGTCTCGCCGCCGTCGGTGGTCTTGAAGACGCCGCGCTCGGCGTTCGACGCGGAGTGCTTGCCGAACGCCGCGGCCCAGGCCACGTCGCAGTTCTCGGGATGGACGCGGATGCGCGCGATGTTCTGCGTCTCGCGCAGGCCCACGTGCTCCCACGTCGTGCCCCCGTCGGTGGACTTGTAGGCTCCGTCGCCCTGCTGGATGTTGCCCCGCAGCTGCGTCTCGCCCGTGCCCATGTAGACCACGTCGGGGTCGGCTTCGCACACCTGCACGGCGCCGATCGACGCGCTCCCGATCTTGCCGTCGGTGACCGCTCTCCAGTTCTGGCCGCCGTCGGTGGTCTTCCACAGCCCTCCGCCGGTCGTGCCCATGAAGTATTCGAACGGACGGGCGTCGGAGCCGGCCGTGGCGATGGAGCGGCCTCCTCGGGGCGGGCCGACGTTGCGCCAGCGGAGGGACTTCCAGAAGGACTCGGGATAGGTCTCCTGGACCGTCTCCTGGGCCGAAGCCTCATCCTGAACGCCAGGCGTGGCCGCCGGGCGGGCGGACGCGACGGGCGCCGAGAACGCGCCGGACGCCGAGAACACGGACAGGGCGGCACCGTCGGTCCCCGAGAACACGGGCGCGCGAGCCGGCGTGGCCGAGGCCGTGGCGGGCGTGGCGGACGCGATGGAAAGAGCGAAGATCGGCGCCGCGAAGGCGGCGAGGCGGCAAAATCGTGGCATGTCGTTCTGCGGCTCCCTAGCCTGGCTGGTATGGCACGCTCCTCTTTCGGAACGTGGCCAAATGAGGATTGGACCAAGCCAACTTACGGCCCGCCACGCAGGCAACGCCACCGGCGCCGCGCCTTCCGAGCCCTGGCGGCGCGCCAAGGCCCTGGGACCGCCAAGGCCGGCGCGCCAAGCCCTGAACCGCCAAGCCCCAGCGCACCAAGCCCCGGGCCGCCAAGCCCGGACCACCAAGCCCCTGGCGCCCAAGAGCAATTCGTGCCACCATCACCCGCATGTCGCCGACCATGCCCAGCCTGCCGTGCCCATGCGCTTGGCGTCGCGCCTGATCGAGTCGGCCGTCAAGCCGCTCTACATTCGGGCGCGCTTGGCCGAGGAGCGGCTCCGCAGCGGAATCGCCTGGTGGCCGCTGGCGCGGGACTACTTGGCCGATCCCTATCCGGCCCTTCGCCGGCTGCGCGAGACGGACCCGTGCCACTTCAGCCCGCTGACCCGCATGGCGCTCGTCTCGCGCTACCGGGACGTGGACCGCATTCTTCGCGACCACAAGCGCTTCAGCAACGACCTTCGGCGCGGCGCGCCCACGCGCAGCATCGACGCCCGTTCGAAGCTCGTCCCCAGCATGATCTCGCTGGACCCGCCGGACCACACCCGGCTGCGCGGCTTGGTCAACCGAGCGTTCACGCCGCGCCAAGTGGCCAAGATGGAAGACTACGTCCGCGCCACGGCCCACCGGCTTCTCGACCAGGCGACCCATGGAGCGCAGACGGCCTCCTTCGACCTCATGTCCACCTTCGCCGCCCCCCTGCCGACGCTCGTCATCGGACGCATGATCGGCGTGCCGGACGAAGACTTCGCGCGCTTCAAGAACTGGTCGGACCGCTTCGCCCGGGTCCTGGAGCCGATCCTGACCAAGGAAGAAAGCGAGGACGTGTTTCGCGCGGACGCGGAGTTCGCCCGCTACTTCGCGCGCGTGATCGAGGAGCGCCGCAAGGAGCCCCGCGACGACTTGGTGTCCCGGCTGATCCGGGCGGAGCACGAGGAGGACCGCCTGACCTCGCAGGAGACGTACGTCATGCTCCGGCTGCTGCTCGTGGCGGGAAACGAGACGACCACGAACCTGATCGGCAACGGGATGCTGGCGCTGCTGCGCAATCCCGGCCAGGTGGAGGCGTTGCGCGGCCAACCCAGCCTGATCAAGGACGCCGTCGAGGAACTCGTCCGCTTCGACTCGCCGGTGCAGGTGGACGCGCGGTTCGCGACCGAAGACGTCGAAATCGCAGGCCGTTCCGTCAAGGCGGGCTCCCGCGTCGCCCTGCTCCTGGGCGGCGCCAACCGCGACCCCGAGCAGTTCCGGCGCCCCGACGAGCTGGACGTGGCCCGATCCGACAAGGGCAACATCTCGTTCGGCCGCGGCATCCACCACTGCCTGGGCGCTCCTCTGGCCCGGCTCGAGGGCCGGGTCGCCTTCGAAGTCCTCTTGGAGCGCTTCCCCGGCATCCGGCTCGGCGACCCCCCGCCCGCTTTCGCGCGCACGATCGTGTTGCGCGGGCTGGAGCGCCTGGACGTCACGGTCGAGGCACGGCGGATGGGGCCAAGATAGCTCCGCCCGTCAGCCTCCCCCTAGCCGCGCCAGGAAGCCGACCAGCCCGGCCAGCGACATCCTGAAGCTCCGGTCGCCGTCCCCGCTGCCGTCGTCGCCCGCGTCGCCGCCTTCGATGCCCAGCGCCGTCAGCGCCAGCAAAGCCACGCCGCCCGCGACCACGCCGCCCATCAGGACGCTCTTGGTCCTCGAGAACTCGCGGACCTCGATGCGGGTCGTCCCCTCGACAGCGATGCGCAGCGTGTCTTCGCGCGAGACTTCCCGGTAGGCGCCGATCTCGCGCCGTATCGTGGTCGCGAGCACGATCGAGTCGCCGTACTCGACCACGATCCCTTCGACGGACGCCGTCTCCCGCGCCTCGTTGGGATCGTCCGCAGCCGAAAACACCGGCACGTGCACGCGCGCCACGGCCCCCGGCGCAGGCGCGTCGGCCACCCGGTACGTGTAGCACCCGGGGAGCAGGCCCAAGAAGACGAGGGCCGCGACCGCCCGCCAGCGCCGAAACGCGGCCACGCTACAGCTCCACGTCGAGCGAGCGCGAGAGCCGTTGGTTGAACGCGTACGCGAACCGCCACGGCACGGTGGGGAACACGCCGCCCGTCTCGTCCACCAAGCTGCGGTCGTCCACGTTCACCAGCACCCGCACCTCCAGGGTGTCGCCGCCGATCGTCTCCGCCTGCCCGAACCACCGCCGCTCGACCGAGATGTCGACGATCGTGTCGAAGGGCAACGTGTGCACGACCGTGTCGGAGCGCAGCACCTGCACCTGCGTGACGCCGGTCTCGGTGACGGCGGTGATGAACTGCTTCGAATAGATGAGCCGCACCTGCTTGCCCGCGTCGCCCCGCATCGCCAGCGAAAGGTTGCGCGGCGTGGGGTCCTCGAACGCGCTGCAGGCCCAGGAGACGGCGGCACAGACCGCCAGCCCCAGCGCCATGGACAACCGCGGCCGCCTCATGGCGCCGGAACGAGAGCGGGCGCACCCGCCGACCTGCACGGATGCGCCCGCCATCTTCGTCAGCCTCCGCAACCGAGCCCGTTGAGGTGGCAGTTCGCCCGAATCTCGATGATCGAGATCGGGAGCATCTCGCCCGGCTTTGCGATCGTCGGATTGGTCGCCAGCCACTTCGGGTCCCGGACCTTGAACCGATACATGTCGGCCAAGCGCAGGCCCTGCAACAGCACGTTGACGCGCCGCGTGTGCATCAGCATGTCCATGTCCGAGATCTGTCCGCTGAACGGCGTCAGCTTGTCCAGCGCCCGGATGTGGTTGATGGACGTCCGGAACGCTTCGCTGTTGCCGCCCGCGAGCGCGTTCTCGGCCAGGATCAGGTGCATCATCCGCGTCGACGCCACGGTCAGCGGCGGATAGATGCCGCCCTTGGTCAAGTAGTTGCCGCCCTTCCATTGGTTCAGCCACTTGATGACGGCCGGATCGTCGACGTTGTCGATGGGGTCCTGGAGCGCAATTCCGTTGATGTCGTTCGCGGAGTTGACCGTCACGATCGAGAGATCGATCTGGTTCTCCTTGCGGTCGTTGACCCAGCCGGCCATCGAGTTGGACCGGCTGCCGGCGGAATACTCCAAGTTGAACGTCCAGTCGGCGGAGTTGCCGCCGACCGCCGCGATCACGGCCGCCGCGTCGGCGCCGGCGTCGGCCGAATTGACCAGCCCGTTGCCGGAAGGCGCCGGGTTGATGGCGTCCCAGATCGCGCGAGATTGGCGCGCCCGGGCCCGCACGGCCATAGCCTGGATGGCCATGTTCGTCTCGCCCTGCGATCTGAATCCGTCGATCGCCGCCGTCAAGCGCGTGATGGCCCCGTCAAGCACTTGGTGCATGTTGGCCGGGCCCACCGGCGCCCCGCTCTCCTTCTTGTTGGAGAAGGCGAAGTCCTCCTGAATCTCTCCGATCACCATGTACATGATGCCCGAATAGAAGTTCGCCCGGGCCAAGTCCGTCGTGATCGCCTTCGTCGGATTGTTGCCGTGATGCTCGGTCAGGATCTCGATCGCCTGGTCGCTCATCCAGCGGCCCTGCCCCATCGCCGGGAAGGGCCCGTCGATGAATTCGTTCAGCGGATCGCTCACGGCGCCCTGGTCCAAGGACAGCCATGCGTCGCGCGACCCGATCCAGTACATCTCGTCCGACGCCACCAAGTAGGGCTGCCAGGACTGCGAGACCGACGACGCCACGAGCGTCTGCGCGCCGTTGACCACTGCGTTGGCGGCGGCTTCCTGCCGGATGTCGTCCTCGACCAGGTCGTTGGGGTTGTTCACGTCCAGCAGGTCGCAACCCGCCAGGAGGGGCACGGCCGCCAGGACCGAAACCGCCCACTTCTTGAGAATCTGCTTCTTCATGGTTCGCATATCCTCCCGGTTAGAACGCGACGCGCGCGGAAAGGGTGAGCCGCCGCGGAATCGGAATCGACCAGCCCTCCGTGGAATCCAGGAAGTTGCAGCTGAGACCTTCGTTGCAACGCCCAAGCACGTTCGTTTCCGGGTCCATTCCCGGATAGTCGCCCAGCATGAACAGGTAGAGGTTGCGCACGCCGAGGTTCACCGTGGCGCTGGACAGACCGAGGTCGGCCACCGAGGCGGTCGGCACGCGGTAGGTCAGCCCCAGCTCGCGCCAGTTGATCCAGCTGGCGTCGTAGATGCCGTTCATGCCGCTCATCGGCGACAGTCCCTCGATCTCGTTGGCCCACGCGATGGCAGCGTCCAAGCGCTGCTCGGCGGACGATGCCGGATTGAGCATGATCGAGTAGAGCTCCGCGCTGCGCGGCGTGTTGCGGCCGATGAAGTTGTTGGCCCGCCGGAACATGCCCGACAGGTCCTGCACGTGGTGCCCGATCTTGTACTCCATGAGCGAGCTGAGCTCGAAGCTGCCGCCGAACGCCATGTTGAACCCGAACGATCCGGCGAAGTCGGGCGTCGGCTTGCCCAGGTAGGTCAGGAGCAGGCCCTCGCCGCAGTTGTTCGACGCCAACCCGCCGTTCGGAACGCCGAAGCGACCGGTCGCGTCGTTGCCGATGGCCAAGGGCTTGAAGCTGTTGGGGTTGCGGGGCTGGCTGAAGTAGTCCAG
The DNA here is from genome assembly GCA_965242735.1 of Longimicrobiales bacterium. Lineage (GTDB taxonomy): Bacteria > Gemmatimonadota > Gemmatimonadetes > Longimicrobiales > Gaopeijiaceae. The sequence continues at coordinate 2,170,754 of OZ251497.1, forward strand.
CGCCTGTTGGCGCGTGGGCACCACGCATTGCCCGCCGCTCGGCGCCACGATGTTCAGCGGTATCTCCACGTCGGCGAGCTTCGCGCCGAAGAACGCGCCGGGCGTGAAGCCCTCCGTCAGGTAGTTCCGGTAGCGCGGGTAGCTGCCCCCGGTCTTCAGCGGCGGCGCGCCGCCCATGTCGGTGATTTCCTCGTTCAGGTACGCCGTGTTGGCGAACACGTTGAGCGAGAAGCCCTCGCGCTGGATCAGCGCCCCGTTGATGCCGACCTCGACTCCCCAGGCCTTCATCTCGCCGATGTTGTCGAGCTGCGTCTGCGTGAATCCGCCGGTGACCGGGAACTGGCGCGCCACCATCGCGTCGCTGACCGTTCGGTTCCAGTAGTCGATCTGCACCGACCAGGCGTCCTCGAAGAGGCCGAGCTCGACGCCCGTCTCGATCTCCGTGGAGATCTCGGGCTTGAGGCTGGCGTTGCCCAGATTGGCCGGCGCGACGCCGGGGCCGCTCACGGACCCCTGCGACGTGAAGGTGGTGAACTTGTCGAACGCGCCCGGCTGGAGGCCGGAACGCCCGAAGGCCGCGCGGAAGCGAACCGTCGAGAACATGTCGTTCGACCAGCCCAGACCCTGGCTGGGCACAAGCGAAATCGTCGCCTTCGGATAGAACGCCGTGCTGAACTCCGAGCCGAACGCCGAGTTCGCGTCCCACCGCCCGCCGAGCGTCAGGAACATCCAGTCGTCGAAGCCGATCTGGTCCTGCAGGTAGCCCCCGATCTGGGTCACGCGCAGCCAGAACTCGTTCGAGCTCTCCGATCCGAGCGCCGAGAGCGTCTCCAGCCCCGGGCCCGGGAAGTCGCGGCCGCTGCCGCCCGCGGTCTGCCGCTGGCGGAGAAAGCCCTGTCCGCCGAAGAGGAACGTGTTCTCGATCCTGTCCGTCGACCAGACGTGCGAGCCCTTGAGGTCGGCCGTGACCTCGCGGCTCCGGGCTTCCTCCACGTTCCGGCTGCCGATCGGCGTCGATCCGGAGAAGTTGTCGACGTTCCAGCGGTACGGCCGGAAGCTCACCGCGTCGTCGGACGTGAAGTCCACGCCGAAGATCGCCTCCAGCTGCAGGGCCTCCGTCGGCGTGTACTGGATGTTGGTCGTGCCCGTGAAGTGCTGCGAGTTCGTGAAGTTGAGCTGGTACATGTTCTCGCGCAACGTGGCGAACGCCGGCTGGCCGTACTTGTTGACCCGGTCGCTGGCGTCCGGGACCTCATGGGCCCTGCGCAACTGCATCATCAGGGCCGACGAGAACACGCCGTAGATGTTGTTCGAGTTGTCGGGCGTGTGGTGCTCCATGTCGGCATACATCGTGCTGAGGCCGATCCTCACCTTGTCGTTCGGAATGACGGTGAAGTTCGTGTTCGCCGAAACGCGGCGGTTCGTGTCGGTCTCGGGGTCGTACCCCTCGACGGGCTCGAAGTTCGCGGCCGCGTCGTAGGGGCCGTCCTCGGAGACCAGCCGGCTCGAAACGAAGTACTGGAACCGGTCCGAGCCCCCGGAGACGGAACCCTGGTAGGACTGGGCGAAGCCCGTGGTCAGCATGTCCGGAATCAGGTCCCGAACGACCGGATCCCAAGGCGTGACCGACTGCCCCCAGCGCTCCGACATCCGGGCAATGGTCGCCGCCAGGGTCGCCGCGTCTTGGTCGCCCGTGCAACCGGGAGCGGCGCACTCGCGTCCCGCGAAGTCGGCCAGCGGAAGGATGCGGTTGGTCGGCGTCGAAATCGCCGTCCAGTCGCCCTGCAGCGTGAAGCGCGGCGCACCGGCCCGGCCCCGCTTCGTGAAGACCTGAATGACGCCGTTCGACGCCTCCGTGCCGTAGAGCGTGGCGGCCGACGCGCCCTTCAGGATCTCGATGCGCTCGATGGCGCCGGGCGGAATGTCGTCGAGCCTCGACGGATTCCCCTGCCCGTTGAAGTTCTGGACCGCCGAGCGGTCGATGCGCACGCCGTCCACGTACACGATCGGCTCGTTGAGCTGCGACAGCGAGGCCGATCCGCGGATGCGGATGCGCGCGCCTTCGCCCGTGTAGCCCGAGGACGGAAGCGCCACCACGCCGGCCTCGCGGCCCGCCAGGAGCTGGCTGAAGTCCGAGATCGGCGCGTTCTCGACTTCCGTGACGTCCAGCGTCGCGATGCTGTGGCCGAGCTTGCGCTTCTCGGTGGCGAGACCCGCCCCCGTGACCACGATCTCGTCGAGCGCGATCGCCGTCTGCTCCAGGGGAATGTCGACTTGCGTCGTCTGGTCCGCGGTCACCGTGATCGTCCGGCTGGCTTGGCTGTAGCCGACGAAGCGGGCGATCAGCGTGTACTCGCCCGGCGGCACCGAAAGCAGCAGGAAGCGCCCGGCCGCCGTGGTGAGCGTGCCGAAGGAGGTTCCCTCCAGCGCGACGTACACGCCGTCGAGAGAACGTTGCGAGGCCTGGTCCTGGACCAAGCCCTGCACGGTCCCGGCCGCCTGCTGGGCCTGGACCTGCGAAGGCGCCCACCCTCCGGCGGCGACGACTGCGGCCGCCACGAGGGCAAGGCTGGCTGACGTGGGAGACTTCATGTGGTTTCTCTCCTGTGGAGATGTTGGGAATCGACCCGCCGGAACGCTTCCGGCCCGACGAGCAGGATACCGTGCGGGCGGCATCGCCGCCACCCGTAAAGATAGGGGCGCGCAGGGCGCCCGCGTCAAGCGCAACGCCGGCGCCGTGGTCATCGGACCCTGGCCACCACGTCGATCTCGACGTCGACGTTCTTGGGCAGGCCCTTGACCGCGACGGTCGAGCGGGCGGGCTTGTGGCCGCCGAAACCGCGCTCGTAGGCGCCGTTCATCTCGCCGAAGAGCGCCATGTCGGAAAGGAAGACGGTGGTCTTGACCACAGTGGCGAGGCTGCCGCCCGCCGCTTCGAGCACGGCCGCCAAGTTGGCGAGAACTCGGTCCGTCTGCGCGGCCACGCCGCCCTGGACGAGCGCGCCCGTGTCCGGATCGAGCGGAATCTGGCCGGAAGCGTAGATCCAGCCCTCCACGACGACCGCCTGGGAGTAGGGGCCGATCGCGCCTGGCGCGCGGGCAGTCTGGACCGGCTTCGCGTCTGGCATGGCAGGGCGGCTGGGGGGGCGGCGCAGGCCAGCGGGCGCGCCCGCTGGCGGCAAGATTGTTGCGGACGAGAGGAAAATGGGGCGTTCCGCCCGATTGCGCAACAACATGGCCTCGGCGTCCCGGCGGCGTCCAGTCCGAGCGCGGTCGCCGTCTGGAGGCCGGGGCGCGCGGGCCGTGCATGCGGACCCCGTCGCCTACGCCATGGCCGCCACGCCGCGCGCTCGGTTCGCCGGCCTCCAGCGAGTCGCGGCCGACTTCGCTCGGTGCAGTCGGCACGGCCAGGCGCGTCTGCGTTCAACGCTCCCCCGCCTCCAACGACTCGCGGACGGCTTGCGACGTGACCGCGGCCGCGCCCACGGTCGCCAGGCCCGCGGCGGCGCCGTGGGCCGACCAGCGCACGGCATCGCCCACCGCGGCGCCCGCCGCCAGAGACGCCGCCACCACGGCGGAGACCGTGTCGCCCGCCCCGGACACGTCGTAGACGGAGCGCCGGACGACATGCACGCGCTCCACGCCGCCGCCGGCCGAGGCCAGCGCCATCCCGTCCGGTCCCAGCGTAAGGAGCAGATGGCGGCATCCGGCGCGCTCGCGGGCGCGCTCCATCCACTGCGGGTCGTCCGGGCGGGCCGGCTCGCCGAGAGCGTGCTCCAATTCGCCGCGGTTCGGCTTGAAGACGGTCGCCCCGGCGTAGGCGAAGAAGCGCCGCCGCTTGGGGTCCACCACGACGGGGACGCGCCGCGCGACGGCCATGTCGAGCGCCGGGCGGATCACGCCCGCGGGCAGGGCCCCCTTGTCGTAGTCCGCCAGGACCAGCGCGCCCGCGCCGGCCAGACGGCCCTCCAGCCGCTCCAGCAGCCTGTCCGCGACTCGGTCGTCGTGGTCGCCGGCACGCTCTCGGTCCACTCTCACCATCTGCTGGCCTTGGGCGAGGACCCTGGTCTTGACCGTGGTGGGCCGTCCCGGCGACGTGACGAACCGGTGTCCGACGCCGACTGCCGCCAGCGCCCGGGCCAGCGCGCGGCCCGCGTCGTCGTCGCCCGCCACGCCCACCAAGTCGCACCGCGCCCCGAGCGCGCGAACGTTGGCCGCCACGTTGGCCGCGCCTCCCGGCACGTCCCATTCGCGCTCCACCAGGACGACCGGCACGGGGGCCTCCGGAGAGACGCGGTCGGTCGCGCCCGCCACGTAGCGGTCCAGCATGACGTCGCCCAGCACCACCACGCGGCACGCCGGAAAGCGCGCGGCGGCCTCGGCGAACCGGGCGGCGGCGTCCGGGGCGGTGGCGGGCTCCGGCGCCCGGGAGGCCGCGGGTCCTCCCGCGCTCACGGCGACGACACGTCCCAGCACACGGCGGCGGCACCGTTCATCGCAATCCTCCGGCGCTCACGGCGACGATTCCGCGTCGCCCGGGCGATGGCCGCCTGGGCAGGTCCTCCCGCGCTCACGGCAACGATTCCCATTCGGCCAGCGAGAACACCGCCGTCCGCACCCGCCCCGGGCCGCTCGCGTCGGTCCAGGCCGCCATCACGTGGTCGCGGCCCAGCCGCGCCAGCCGCGGGAAGCCCGAAGCCCGCTTCTCCGAGAGCGCGACCAGCCGGCGCGCAGGCCCGGCGGCGCCGTCGGACGTCGTTCGCCGAGCCAGGAGAGCCGCCCCGGCCCCGCCCTCGATCCACGAGACCAGCGCGGAACCGTCGTCCAGCATCAGCACGTCGACGCGGCCGACCGGCGCCCCGGCGTCCACGCGCACCGGAGGACCGAACTCGGCGCCGGCGTCGTCCGAGAAGGCCACGTTCACCCGGGCCTCTCCGTCCGGGGCCGTGAACCACGCCACCGCCACGGTCCGCCCCAGGGCCGCCACCGCCGGTCCGTTCACCGGGCAGCCCGGAAACACCCAGCCGTCCCTGTGCACCGGGACGCTCTCGGTCCAGCCCGCCGCCGTCCGCCTCGACACGTGCACGTCGCGAACCTCGCCCTCGCCACGATCTCGAAAGACCAGCAGCGGCACGCCGTCCACGATCGCGCCGCCGGTCTGGCAGCATTCGCAGGTCCGCAAGTCCACGACTTCCTCCTCCGAGCCGGAGGCGGGGCCGCCCACCGGAATCCGCCGGGCCCGCAGGGCCATGGCGCCGCCCTCCTCCACCATCGCCCTTCCGTCCAGCCACGCCGCCCAGGTCTGCTCGCCGTCGCCGAAGACCGACACGAAGCCGTGCTCCGTCGGCGTGTCGTCGCCGTGCGGCGTCCAGGCGGGCGTCCAAGCGCGGCCCGAGTCGGCGGACCACGCCAGCCGCACGCCGTAGTCGTAGGTTCCGGAGCCCTGCCGGTGAAGCCAGTGGGCCACGAGGGCGCCGCCCACGGGCTGGACGGACGGGAAGTCGGCCCAATTGACGAAGAACGAGTCCGACGCGGCCACCGTGGCCGGCGAGTCCCAGCCGTCGCCGTCGAAGAACGCGGCCGCGACCCGATGCCCCGAGCCCTGCGGCTCGATCCAGCTCATCCGGACGCCGTCGCCCTCCGTGGCCAGGAACGGCTGCCCGCTGCCGTCGGCGACGGGAGGTTCGGCGCCGGGGCTCTCCACGGAGGCCGCGGGCAGGACGGCATGGCGCGAGCCGGTCTCGCCTGGGGCCGCTCGGCCGTCCGATCCGGCGTCGGCGTCGCACGCGGAGAGGAACGCGACGGTCGCAGCTGCGGCGAGCGCGCCGCCGAACGAGGGAATGCCAGGTCGGGTCATCGGCGTGGTGTTATCGTAGGGAGGCGTGGAGCCCATGGGAACTTTCCCGCGCTCGCCGACGTACTGGGCCTATGCGGTTCATTGCGGTCGGGCGGATCGCGGGCGCCGGTTGCTTCCCAATGTTCGGGCCCCATGGGCGGTTGGGCAAGCCGTGCCGGGAGGGGCAAGCCGCAGCGGCAGGCCCGCTTTCCCCCGGCTCCCGCCGCCCGTAGCTTGAACGGCGTCCCGGCAAGCGGCCGGTCGTCCTTCCACATCGCACGAGACACGAGGTCTTCCCCATGGACTTGCCGAGACGCCCCTTCCCCCGTCGCGCGGCCGTCGCGCGGATCGCCGCCGCCGCGGCCGTCCTGCTCCTGGCGCTGCCGGCGGCCTCTTCGGCCCAGTACTTCGGCCGCAACAAGGTGCAATACGAGCAGTTCGACTTCAAGGTGCTGACCACGAAGAACTGGGAGGTGCACTACTACCCGGCGGCGGAGGCGTCGGCCGAGGACATGGCCCGCATGGCCGAGCGGTGGTACGAGCGGTTCGCGCGCGCCTTCCAGCACGAGTTCGAGCGCAAGAAGCCCCTCATCCTCTACGCGGACCACCCCGACTTTCAGCAGACGAACACGCTCTCGGGCGCCATCGGCCAGGGCACGGGCGGCGTGACGGAGTCGCTCAAGAACCGCGTGATCATGCCGCTGACGGCTTCCTACCGGGAGACCGACCGCATCCTCGGGCACGAACTCGTCCACGCCTTCCAGTACAACATCGCGCAGGGCCGCATGGGCGGCGGCATTATGAACTTGGCCCGGATGCCCCTGTGGCTCGTCGAGGGCATGGCCGAGTACATGTCGATGGGCCGCGACCATCCCCACACGGCCATGTGGCTGCGCGACCACGTCCTGCGCGACGAGAAGCCGACGCTGTCCGAGATCACGCGCAACCCCAAGTACTTCGCGTACCGCTTCGGCCAGGGATTGATGTCGTACCTGGGCGGCGCCTACGGCGACGACGCCCTGCAGGACTTCTACCGCGTGGCGCTCCAGACCGGTTGGGAGCCCGCCGTCGAGCAGGTCTTCGGCATGCCCCAGGACAGCCTCTCCGAGCAGTGGTGGGAGGCCGTCGAGGCCGAATTTCGCCCGCTGATGGCCGGCCGAACCGCCCCCTACGAGACCGGCGATCTCCTGCTGTGCGTGGAATGCGGGGCCGGACGGGTCAACGTGGCGCCTTCGATCAGCCCGGACGGGCGCCACATCGTCTTCCAGTCCGAGAAGGACCTCTTCTCGATGGACCTGTTCCTGGCCGAAGTGGAGACCGGCCGCATCCTGCGCCCGTTGCAGCGCAACCAGACGCCGTACATCGACGGCGTTCGCTACATCGACACGAGCGGTTCGTGGTCGCCGGACAGCCGCAAGCTGGCGTTCGTCGTGCAGGCCGGAGGCAACAACCAGCTGGCGGTGCTCGACGTGCAGAGCGGCAACATGGAGCAGCGCCTCTACGTCGGCGGGCTCGGAGCGATTCAGAATCCGGCCTGGTCGCCGGACGGCCGGACCGTGGCGTTCACAGGATCGAAGGGCGGGCTCACGGACCTCTACTTGTGGGACACGGAAACCAACGACGTCAAGCAGCTGACCAACGACAAGCACGCCGACCTGCAACCGGCCTGGTCGCCGGACGGCCGGACGCTCGTCTTCGTCTCCGACCGGGGCCCCGACACCGACTTCTCTCGGCTCGAATTCGGCAACTACTCGCTCGCGTTCCTGGACCTCGAGAGCCTGGAGGTCACCTCGCGGACCGTCTTCCCCGGCGCCAAGCACACCAACCCCGTCTACGACCGCACGGGCGAGGGCGTGTACTTCGTCTCGGACGCCGACGGCTTCGCCGACATCTACCACATGGGCTTGGCAAGCGGAGACATGCTGCGCGTCACCCGCACGGCGACCGGAATCAGCGGCATCACCATGCTGTCTCCGGCCTTCTCGTACTCGCCGGAGAAGGACCTGCTGGCCTTCTCGATCTTCCACGAGCGGGGCTACATCGTCAACACCGGCACGGCCAGCGAGATGGCGACCACGGCCCCTGCCGTCGCGGACGCGGCGGGCCGCGTGCTGCCGCCCCGGCATCCCACGTTCCGCAGCCGCATTGCCACCTATCTGGACGATCCGCTGACCGGGCTCGCCGCCGAGAGCGTCTACTCCGCCAGCCAAGCGGAGGACTACGATCCGTCGCTACAGCTCGACTACGTGGGACAGCCCTCGCTCGGCATCGGAGCGGACACCTACGGCACTTACGTCGGAGGCGGCACGTCGGCCTTCTTCACCGACATGCTCGGCAACCGCTTCCTCGGGGTGGCGCTCAACGCCAACGGCACGCTGAAGGACATCGGCGGGCAGGCCTACTTCATGAACCAGAAGAGGCGGTGGAACTGGGGCGCCGGCATCCAGCACACGCCGTACCTCTTCCAGCAGTGGGGCTACAACCCGCAGGGGAACACCTTCAACATCCGGCGCTACCGCATCTTCGTGGACGCCGTCTCCGGACTCGTCGCCTATCCACTTTCGTCCACGCGGCGCCTCGAGGCCGGCCTCGGCTTCACGCGCTACAGCTACGACTTGGAGGAGGACCTCTTCCACCTCGATCCCTTCGGCCGCGCCATCGCGCGCGAACAGCGCGACCTGCCGGCCCGCGACCCGCTGAACCTGGCCACGGCTTCGCTGGCCTTCGTGGGCGACAACTCCTTCCACGCCTTCATCGGCCCCGTGCGAGGCCACCGCTTCCGCGTCGGCGTCGAGACCGCCTATGGCACCGTGGACTTCCAGACGCTCAATGTCGACTATCGCCGCTACTTCAACCGCGGCGGCCCCCTGACGCTGGCGGCCCGCGCCTGGCATCTGGGCCGGTACGGCAACATCCGCTCGCTCTACGAGAAGGAGCTCAACCCCTACTTCCTGGGCTACGAGACGCTCGTGCGCGGCTACGCCGCCGACACCTTCAGCCGCCGAGAGTGCTCGATCACGATCAGCGGCTCGAACTGCCCCGAGGTCAACCGCCTCTACGGCCACCGAATCGGCGTCGCCAACCTGGAGCTCCGCTTCCCCTTCACGGGTGTCGAGGAGTTCGGCTTCATCAACTTCCCCTACATCCCCATCGAGCTGACCGCCTTCACCGACATCGGCGTCGCCTGGGACAGCGAGCAACCCGCCAACTGGACGTGGGAGCGCGAGTCCGCGGACCGCATCCCCGTGGCGAGCTCCGGCTTTTCCGCCCGCTTCAACGTGCTGGGCATCGCGATCCTGGAAGCCTACTACGCCTACCCGTGGCAGCGCCCGACCAAGGGCTGGCACTGGGGCTTCCACTTGGCGCCGGCTTGGTAGGGGGGCGGCATGCGATCGCAGTCGGAACGAAGACGACCGCCGCCGGCACGACGGTGAGCAAGCCGGCAAGCCGGCAAGGCGGACGGCTCTCGGCGTAGCCCAGCCGCCTATAGCTTCGTCAGTTTTGGCCCCACGTAGACGACGTAGACCGGCTCGCCCGCACGAATCGGCCACGAGAAATGAAACCGGATTACGTCTCGCTTCATCTTGCCGTGCCAGCCGCAGAGCAACGACTCCCCGGCCACCTTCGGATGTCTAAACGTAAGCTGATCGCGAAACATCTGCTCCTCCCTCTTGGACGAAGCTGAGAAGACGGCTTGGCCGGAGAAGTATTGCGCCCTGATTTGATGGCCTTCGGGAGTCATTGCTCCATCTTCGCCAAAGCAAGCCGCCAAGCGGTTCAGAATTCCGAAGAGCTTCATCAGGTGATCAGCCGAGGTCTTCTTGAACGGCACACCTTCAAGGTGAACGAAGCACCCGTCGACAAACCCGAGCCTTTGGAACCGTTGCGCCGACGCATCTCGCAACCCCTGCCACGACCCAATCGGCGGCGCGGCCGCCTCGAGCGCTCTTCTCAACGCTGCTGCATTCCGCCAGTTATCCAACGGCACCGTCCTCGCGCTTTCGTTCCCATCTTTCCCTGTTTGGCGCCAAATCACCGAGACGGGAGTCCGATCCCAGTCCGAGGGAACCAAGCTGACTAAATCCGTCTTGACACCCATAAGGGTGCGATACGCTGCCTCTCCCACCGCCGAATCCTTCATGCTGTCGCCGGTCCCGTCCAACTCCAGCTTTTCGTCTTCGCCGTGCTCGCGCCTGTCGTCCCAAAATGGCCCCTTTCGATTCAACCAGGCCATCACCGATCGTCGTTGCGCTTCTCCCAATGTCTGGACAGCCTTCGCCATTGGCGTCCTCGGCATCGGCTTCGCGTTCGCCATATGCCGACTACAGAGGAGGTCTCGCTTCCACTGCCGGGCGACGGCGCGCATCGCCATCAGCTCTTCCAACGAGTTTTGAAATTGCCCAACATCGTAAAACTGCTCGTGAATCGATCGCTCATTGGCCAAGAGATCCATTTCAAGACCAGCCAGCAAGGTAGTTCATGTCTTTGTCGAATTGATCAAAGAAGCCATCGGGCCATTCGTCAATGTTGCCTTCTTCGTCGATGTCGGGGCTTTCCACTTGCGATCGTCCAGTTTCCATCGCGTCGCCGCGCGACCGAAAGAAATGAAGAGCTACGCGGTTGGCCTTCAATCTACCATCCTTCACCGCCCGGCGCACTCCGTTGAGCACATGATCGCTGTGCGTCTCCACAACGACTTGCACGCCTGCCGCCGCAACTTCGCCCAAGAACATGCCCATCTTCGTCTGTCCCGCCGGATGAAGATGAGCTTCCGGATTCTCAACCAGCAGGAGGTCATCCACATCGCAGGACAGCGCGGCCACGACGACAGGAAGGACCTGCATCAGGCCAAACCCAGTGTGTCCTGGTCGATGGAAATTCGTGTCGCTCGACGTACGAACACCCAATCTGACCGTACTCGTGCCTATCAGCCGCACCACTTCTAGCTCGAAGCGCGGGAAAAAAGTTCCCATTCGCGCTTCCACCTGTCTCGTCCATGTACGCGGATGACCTTCCAGCACCAAGGAGTCGAGTACTTCTCGGCGTTCCGCCGCGTAGAGAACGCTCGCCGTGTGCTCGCCTCCGGGACCCACGGCATCGGTCTCCTGTGGGTCCATCATCGCATATTGATCCCGAGGTCCCAGTCTCTCTGCTGTCAGATAACACAAATTCCGAAGCTTGGCGACCAAGTCGGGATGAGACTGCCGCTCTGCCAGCCCATCGTCGCCTTCCAACGGAAACAACCATCGCAATGCATCCGGGGTGTCCACCTCAGAGTCGCCGATGCGTACCCGTCGCACCTCCATCGACATCTCCGTGCGTTCCCCGGAGAACCACCAACGATGCTCTTCGTCGTCGTCCCAAAGCGCAATCTCGAGCGAACGACGGCCCTCGACTTGATCCACTACGTCCGCAACGGTGCCTAGTCGTACAGCTGCTCCGTTCAGCATCAACTTCTTGGACCACTCGTGGTCGCAGATCGTCTGATGAAGCACCGCTAATGCCTGAAGAACCGACGACTTGCCTGCTGCATTCGTGCCAGAGAGCATAGTAAGCGAGCGAAACGACAATCTCAACAACGAAAAGCACTTAAAATGGCGAAGGTCGACTCTCGTGATCATCCGAGCGTCTCTTTCAGCATAACACGCGTGCTGTCAAAGCGATACAGGACCTGCTTTGTGTCGTTGGTGGCATACGTGATCGACTTGACAAAACCGTCATCCTTCAGAAGGGCTCGCATAGAGTGTTGCAATCGTTTTTTCTTTGCGACTATTGTGTGTTTGTCATAGCAAGACAGACCGGTGGACATGACGTCCCACAAAGATGCATTCAAGACGCTGCGACCTTTCCTTTCCGGCGAAAACCTGCGAAAAGCGTTCTCGCGGAAAACGGTGAAATTGTTTTTGAGGCCAATATGGAGATCTTTCGACAACTTGGCGAGCTGGTCGTCATCCATGCTGTTCATGTTTCGCAATGTTTTTGCGAGAAAATCATCCATGCTCCCTCGATACTGGTCAGATCCAAGCAACTTGAATGCGCAAAATCGATTGACGAATTCTCGATCTCGCATCGTCTTGTAGTTCAGGCTTCTCCCTGTTGCCATCTGGAACATCTTGGACTTTACCGCATCTCTCAAGAAACGAGTGCCATTTCCCATGAACAAGCAGTTGCGCATCTGTTGTCGAGACAATGGAACGCCAGAATTTACTCTATCGAAGATATCCAGCTTGGCCCGATCGGGAACCTTGGAATCCATCGTATAGATAATGAGGTTGCAATCTTCGATGCGATTCTGCAACTTGGACGGCAAGTCGGAGAATTTCTTGCCGTTGAATTCATCTAGAGCGATGTCACGCAACGCCAGTTTATCTCGCAGGAAGAGATCGAACGTGGACAGGCGCTGGAGCCCGTCAACGACAATCATCCGGCCTTCGGAGTCCTCCGCAAGATACAGTACCGGCAAGGGGATCCGAAGGATGACGGATTCGATCAGCTTGCTCTGCTGGTCTTTCCGCCAGATGAATTCGCGCTGGAAGTCCGGATCAAGCACAAACTGACCGTTCTTGATGCGGCGAACTACTTCGTAGACGGTCCGGCTCTCGTGCCGGATTAGGAGATCGTCCAGCGGATAATCGCTCCACAACGCCTCGGGCTCGGCCACGCCCTCGGGTTCTTGGACCGTCGAGGAGGAGACGGCGGGGTCGGCGTCAGGCATAATCGGTCGCGTGGCCTCTGGCGGTCAAGGTCGAATCGCGCGTGAGCGGGAGCTTCCGGCGATCTCGTTGGTCGTGCGCCGGAACGCCGGACCATCTCGTCGCTCGCCCAATCTAAAACACCTTGATGCTGATGTAGCGGCCGGGGTTCTCCTTGACGTCGTCCAGGAGGTCCTTCAGGCTGGCGGCGGCGGCATTGAGGGAATGGTAGAGGGAGTCGTTCGCGAAGAGCTGGCCGACGGTGCCTTCGCCGCGTTCGATGCGGGCCAGCAGGGCGTCCAGGCGCGACGCGGCGGTCTCGGCGGTGGCGGCGGTGCGGTCGAGCGTGGCGATCGCGGACTCGGCGGAAGCGACCGCGCGGCGCCATTCCTCGGCCTCGGTGATGCCCTCCACGTTCTCGGCGGAGCGGGCCAGGCTCTCGGTGATCGAACGGATCTCCGCCGCTTGGTCGTCGAAGACGCGGGCGAGGCCTTGTAGCAGATCGCGCAGGGCCGTGACGGCGGAGGCGGTCCCGGCGACCGTGGAATCGGACAGCAGCGCCTGAATTCGGGCGAGCACATCCTGCGCGCCGCCTGCCAGGTCGCCCGCCTGATCGAAGACGCCGGCGACGGACGTGCCGGGCAGTTCGTCCCATGCCGACATTGCGCCGCCCCCGTCTCCCGGAACGACGGAGACCACCATGCCGCCGAGAAGTCCCGCGCTGGCCAGCTCGGCGCGCGAGCCGCGGGGCACGTCCCATTCGCCGTTGATTTCCAGCGTGACCGTCACGCCGCCCCGGGCCAGCTCGAAGTCGTGGACGCGCCCGATGTTGATGCCGCGCATGCGCACGGGGTCGCCGCGGCGAATTCCCTGGGCGTCCTCGACGTGGGTCGTCATCATGTAGCGGCCCCGGAACATGGCCGGGCTGGTCATCGAGAACAGAATCGTGAAGAAGGCCGCGATGCCCAGGATCACGAAGATGCCCACGCGGAACTCGCGGGCGCGCGCCGTTGGCGGGACGGCGGCCAGGACTTCCCGGTCGTCCAGCCGGCGGCGCGGCGCGGTCTCGGAATTGTTGGTCATGACATCTCCCCTGCGCCGAGGGCGGCTTCGGCGGCCGCCCGGTCCACGAAGGCGCGCACGACGGGGTCGTCAGCGGTGCGAAAGTCGTCCGGGCCGCCGCAGAAGCGAATCCGTCCGCCTTCGAGCATCGCCACGCGGTCGCACATCCACAATGCGCCCTCCACGTCGTGCGAAACAATCATCGAAGTCACCCGAAGCTCGCCCGAGAGCCTCTGGATGAGCCGTTCGACGGCAACGGTGTTGACGGGATCCAGTCCCGTGGTCGGCTCGTCCCAGAGCAGGATGCGGGGGCGGCCCACGATGGCCCTCGCGATGCCCACGCGCTTCTTCATCCCGCCGGACAGCTCCGCGGGCAACAGGCGCATGACGGCGGCGGGGTCGAGGTTCACCAGGTCGAGCGCTTCCCAGACGGACCGGGCGGCCTCGTCGCGGCTCATGCGGCGGAGGCGGACCGCGGGAAGTCCCATTTCGACGTTGCGGTACACGTCCATCGAGTCGAAGAGCGCCGCGTTCTGGAACACGTATCCCACCAGCTGCCGCACCCAGGCGAGCGAGCCGGCGCCTCCGAAGTACACCGAGCGGCCCGCCACCTCCACGTCGCCCCGGTCCGGCACGACCAGGCCGATCGTCGTCTTGAGAAGCACGCTCTTGCCGGTGCCGGACGGCCCGAAGAGCGCGAACATCTCGCCGTCGCGCACGTCCAGGTCGACGCCCGACAGGACGGGGCGGCCGAAGGCCTTGTGCGTGTTGCGGAAGCGGATGACGGCCTCGCCGGACGCGCCGCTCATTGCAGGAACAGGGGCGGGAAGAGGGCGTCCAGGATGAGCACGGTCAGCGTCTGGAACATGACCGAAGCGGTGGTGGCGCTCCCCACGCCCGCGGCGCCGCCCTTCGTGCGGAGGCCCATGTGGATCGCGATGACCGGGATGGCGAAGCCGAACGTCAGCGCCTTCATGAGCGAATAGACGAGGTCCCACGAGTGCCAGAACAGGCGCGCGCCGTAGAAGAAGGTCTCGGCGCTGAGGTCCGCGGACACGTTCAGGGCGACGACGCCCGACGCGATGCCGGTCGCGTTGGCCAGTCCCACCAGAAGCGGCATGACGAGGAGACCGGCCAGGATCCGGGGCGCGCCCAGGGCGACGATCGGGTCGCGTCCCAGCGAATGGTAGGCGTCGATCTGCTCCGAGACGACCATCGTGCCCAGCTCGGCGGTGATCCGCGCGCCGACGCGCCCGACCAGCACGACCGCGGTGAGCACCGGGCCGAGCTCGAGCACGATGCTCGTGACCGTGACGCTGCCGAGAATGTACAGGGGCACCATCGCCGTGATCTGGTAGCTGCCCTGCTGCGACGTGACCACGCCGGAGAGCAGCGCGGTGACCAGGACGATCGGGATGCTCTGCACGCCCATGACGTAGATCTGGCGCACGACTTCGCGCCACGACACGCGCAGCCGCACGACCGCCACAATCGTGGACGCCACCAAGTGCGCGATCTGGCCCGCGTGCTCGGCCCAGTCCTGCCACCACCGGCCGACGGCTCGAACGGGGCGCCGGAGCACCCGCTCGACGATCACCTTCCGGGAGCGCGCGGAGCCGTGCGGGCACGCGACGGGCCGACCAGGAAGCCCAGCGAGACCGTCTGCTGGTTCTGGTCCCGCGAAGCCAGCTCCTGGCGAACCTCCACGAACGGAACGAACACTTCAAGCCGGTCGAAGCGAAAGCCGGCGACCAGGATCGCGGTCCAGCCGCGGGCCGCCTCCGACACCTCCGCGCCTCCAAGCCGCTGGTACGTGGCGCCCAGGCCGGCGTGGAAGGGGCCCTGGACGAAGCCCACGAGGCCCGACGCGTCCCACTGCGAGCAGCCCTCGCAGTCGGGAAAGAAGTAGTCGAACGTGCCGAAGGCCGCCAAGCCGCCGACGACGAACCCCAGATCGACCTCGGCGCGCCCGCCTGCGCCGAACTGTCCGTCCAGAACGCCGGTCTGGTAGACGCCGTGGCCGCCGACCCGGATCTGGGCCGCAGCGGCCTCCGGGGGCTGGAAGGCCGCCCATGCGGCCAAGGCGCACGCCAAGCCGAGGGCGACGGGGGCTGGAGGGCCGCCCAGCCGGCCAAGGCGCACGCCGATCCGAGGGCGCCGGGGGCTGGAACGCCGACCATCCGGCCAAGGCGCACGCCGATCCGAGGGCGCCGGGGGCGATGGGGACGCGGGTTCAGGGGGGTCTTCGGGAGCCGCGGCGCGGCGGCGGGAATTCCGGAGCGTCTTGGGCATGGCGGTTCGTTGGGGATCCGCTGCGGAGCGTCGAGGGGCGTTCGCGGCAAAGCTCGCGTGGCCCCGGTGGCGTTTGTCCTGCGCGTGGAATCTAGCGAGGGCTCCGGGAGAAGGGGCTGCGAGGCGCGGCCGGTGGCGCCGGTTATCCTTGTGGAGGACATGTCGCCGAGCGGCCGCGAGGCAAGCGGAGGACGATCGCGGGCGCAGGGGGGCGGACACAGCGGTCTCGGGGGGCGAGGACGCACCGGTGCCTTTGCGCCCCGCAGGCGGCGACCAAGGAGGTCAGGCGCGGACCGGGATCTCGGGGACTCGCGCTCGGCGCCAAGGAGGCGGACAATGGCTTTGGACGGCGGACCACGAGCATCCGCGCCGCTCGCCGGCGTTGCCGCGCTCTTGTGCGTTGCGGGCGGACTGGGCTTGACGGCGCCGGGCGCAGGGTCGGCCGTCGACGGCGAACCGGCCCCGGGCATGGCACGGGCTGGGGACTCGAGCACGCCGGCAAGCCGCACGACGACAGAGGGCTTTCGTGGCCAACCCCGTGGGCACATTCGTGGGGATTCGAGCGCGCCGGAAAGCCGCGCGACGACGGTGGGCCTCGCGACGGCAAGCCATCCGTTCCGCTTGTCCGTGGCCGACGCCGAAGTGGCCGGCGACACGTTGCGCGCGCGCATTCGGTTCTTTTGGGACGATCTGCAGCTGGCCGTGATGGAGCACACGTCCGACATGGCGTTTCGACTCGAGGAGACGCCGCGCGGGGACAGCATCGTCTTCGCCTACATCGACCGCATGCTTGCCATCGAGGCCGGCGGCGCGCGACTGGCGCCGGTGCTGGTGGGCCGCGGAATCGACGACGCCACGCTGATCGACGAAGTGATGTGGTGGTACCGGCTCGAGTACCGCCTGCCTGCCGGCACGGAGCGCATCGCCATCCGCAACCGGCTCCTCTTCAACCTCTTCGAGGACCAGCGCAACGTCGTGCACCTCAAGACGCGCGCCGGGCGCGAACGGGCGTATTCCTTCGGATGGAGCAAGGACAGCGCCGCGGCCGCGCTGAACTAGCGCTCGATGCTGTGAACTAGCGCTCGATCCTAAAGCGCAGCACGGCAGGTTGCAGACGCAATTCGGCCGCCACGTAGATGTGCTCGCGGGTCGCGAATCCCACGAAAGATCCCGGGCCAAAGTCGACCCGCTCCGGAAACGCCATCCTGCCGAGGTATTGGCCCGTGTGGCGAAAGACGTCGACCGCCGTTCCCGCCGGCGCCGACATCGTTCGAGGAAACACGTACGTATGGCCATGCCCATCCGAGAGAAAGCCATAAAACATCGGCTTTGTCTTGGTCTTTGCCAATGCTGCAATCCATTTCTCGACTTCCAGCGGACTCGCATTCTTCATGCTTTGCCGCAAGGCGGTAAAGTCCTCGTCGTCAACGGGCACAGGCGCTTCGTCCAGACCGACGGAAAGCGTCGTGTCGCCGGAGAGAGTCCGCCGATAGAGCCGATACTCATGCTTGTCCGAAAACCAAAAGTCTCCCATGCCGTCCAAATGAAGATAGGATCGCGGCGCATAAACCGATATCGCTTCTCCGAATCTCTTCAGTCCTCCGTCTTGAACAAAGGGTGGAAACGTGTCGGTCTTTCCAGAAGCAAAATCAATTTCCACCGGGTAGTTTTCACTTATTTCCAAACTTCCGTGCGAATCTTCCAATGGGAACCGCACGATCCATCCGGTGTACTTGCCGTCCGGCCCAAACGGCAAGCCCTGCAGGCTGCGGCCCATCCACGGAGCTGAGTGCGTCTCGAGAAACTCTCCGTCGGCGCCGTTGAACACCGACGTTCTCCGCAACATCGCGTCGCCGACCCAAACGGTGTTCTCGGGTCCGATCGCAATGGTCTGGGGAAGCACGAACTCGCCTGGTCCCTCGCCCCTGCGGCCAATGGATCGCAGATGTGAACCGTCCGCCTCAAAGACATGGACCCGCCGACCAAATCCGTCGAGCACGTACACCTTGTGGACCGAATCAACTGCTATGCCCGAAATGGAAAAAAAGACGCTGTCCGCCGTTCCCGTCAGCACAAGATCCTCGACGAGGCGCCAGTCGCTGTCGTACGGCGACTCGGCGGGCAAGCCGTCGTCGCAACCGACGTGGCACGCGCAGAGCAGCAACGCCAGGGCATGGCGCAGCGCTCCCGACGTCATCTCGCTCTGCACACGCCGGGTTGGTCGTCCGTCGCCCCTTCGCACGTGCATCTGCTGCCGCAATCGGAGTCGGCGGCGCAACGGAGGCCGTCGCAGGCCGGCGCGGGCAAGCTCCGCTCCAGCGCCCAAACCTGCACGTATTCCGTGGCCAATTCGTCCCTGACGCTGCCCAGGAGATAGTCGGCCCCGATCTCGTACACTTCCAGGTCGCCCGGCGTGTCGACGAACCCCTGCGCGGCGCCTTCGCGGTCGAAAACGGTCCACAGGGTTCGCGACGGGTCGTCGCCGGGCCGTCTGAACTCGGCGACCCACAGGTAGCCCAGCGCGTCGCCGAGCACGCGACCGAACGCCGGAAAGCTCTCGACCATGGGCACGTCCGCGACGACGGTTTGCAGATGCTCCCGGACGTCGGGCCGGCCTTGCAGGATGACCTCCTCCAGCCGCGCATCCAGCTCGGCTCGCGTGGGCGCGCCCGCCTCGTGGTCCCTCCGCACGATCCGCGCGAGCGAGCCGTCGGCGCGAAAGGCCCGCACTTCGTAGATCTCGGTGCGGCCGAACGCCACCAAGTCGCCCCACACGGCCCACTCGGTCGTGTGGCCGAACGGATGGCGAATCGGGATGAAGACCATGACGTTGTCTTGATCGACGGTGGCCGTATAGGTCTGCGGCCCTTGGTATTCGCCCAACGACGCGAGCAAGTCTCCGTCCGGCCGCTTGACTTCGAAGACGTGGCCTTGCCGCTGGAAGCCCGACATGCCGATCGGCGAGTTCCACGTCAGCAAGAGGCTGTCGGACACTGGGGCGAGCATGACGTGGGACGGTCCCTGGCCGGCCATTGCTCCCATGACACGATTCAAGAACCCCCCGACGGCGCCCGGAAGGGCCGTCGTCCGCCCATGGACGCCGTTCGCGTCGAAGACCGACACGCGGAATTGGTACGTGTCCGAGGCGATGATCGAATCGCCCCGCCAAGCGGCGACCCGGCCGAGCGCCTCGAACTCGCCCGGTCCCTCTCCCAGGCCGCCCCAGGCGGCGACGCGATCCCCGTTCGCGTCGAAGACCAGCAACTCCTGCGATCCGCCGTTGGCGACGACGATCCTTCCGTCGGGAAGCCTGGTGGCGTTGCGGACGCGGTAGAGCTGCCACTCGGCTTCTCCCTCCTGCGTTCCGACCGACACGACGGGCGCCGGACTGGTCGTCCAGCCCAGCCGCGACCCGTCCAGCGGCCTGCGGTTCTCCGTCACCGCAACCCCTGCGCTGTCCCGCGTCCCGTATTCGACCGGCCCCGGCCCGCGCACCGGCACGTCGTCGCAGGCGACGACGGTCACGGCCGCCAACACCACCGCCATGCCTGGCGACGGCCGGCCAAGTCGCGCAACTGCGGATGGCCGTGTCGGTCGCTGGGCTCGGCGATCCGAACGTCCGGCCCGCGCGCTCATCGTCGGCTCTCCTGCGGCTCGCCGGCCGTCATCTTCCAAAACGCGATGCCCCCGGCCTGCTGCCCCACTTCGACGTCCGCCACGCGCGCGAAGGTCGCCAAGTCGTAGACGTCCACCTTGCCCGGCTCGGCCCCGACTCCCTCCACCGACACGAAGGCGTAGCGCCCGTCGGGGCTGACGACGACGCCGTGCGTGACGGTCGTCGAGGACGGCGTCGTGGCCAGCGCCCTGCCCTCTTCCAAGTCGAAGAACTGCACGCCGGCGCCCTGCTTGAGCGTCGCCGCCAGCAATCGGCCGTCCGGCGCCAACGCCAAGTTGTACGGCCCGCGTCCGGACGCGATCGTCTGCCGCAGCGTCCACGTCTCGCGGTCGATCTCCAGGATGCGGTCGCCGGCGTTGCACGCGACGACCACCGTGCCGGCGCCGGGACGAGGGGTCACCCAGGTCGGCGAGCACGTGGGCGCGGCGCCCGCAACGCCGCTCCGGGCGCCTGCCGCCCGCTCGGATGCACGGCCCGCTCCGGCGCCATGGCCTCCGTGAGCTCCCTGAGCTACGTGGTCCGCGTGGGCTCCGTGGCCAGCGTGAGCTCCGTGAGCCCCGTGGTCCGCATGAACTCCGTGGTCCGCGTGGTTTCCGTGGCCTGCGTAGGCGCCATGGCCCTCGTAGCCCGCGCCCTCGCCGATCGGCCCCTCCGCGCCGAGAGCCACCGAGAACCGCCGGGCCACCTCGAACGTGCGCGTGTCGATCTCCACCACTTGGTCGTCCATCATGCAGGCCGAGTAGAGGAAGTCCCCCGCCGCGTCCAGCCGGGCGCCGTGCGGCATCACGCACGTCTCGATCTGCTCCACCTCGACCATCGCGGGCGTGTAGACCACCGACACCGTGGACGGCGCCATCTCGCCGTGCAGGTTGAAGTTGGCCACGAAGGCGTAGAGGCCGCCGGGCGTCACGTCGAGCGTGGCGGGGAAGTAGCCCAGCAGGACGGGGTCCGCGACCAGCGTGTCGGGGCCGGCGTGGAACTTCCAGAGCTTCCCGTCGGGCACGCCGTGGCCGGTCGTCATGTAGAGGAACTGGCCGTCGGCGGAGATGTTGAGGCCGTGCGGGCCCTCCGTCTCGACGGCCATCTCGCCGACGGGCGTGGTCTTGTCGATCGCCGCGCCGCCGGGCCCGAAGCGCACGCGGTGCAGCAAGTCCGCCGACTCGGCGCCGACGTAGAGATAGTAGGTGGCGGAAGGGGGCTCTTGGAGCGCCCCGCCGGCCTCCGCCGGAGCCGTCGCCGGCCAAGAAGACAAGGCCAGCGTCCCTCCCATCGCTGCTGCCAGCAAGCTCATTTGCGGATCGTCTCCTTGATTTGCCTGGGCGCGAACCGTTGCTGCGCCACAACGGTACGGCCATCTTGTCGGGTGCGGCAAGCGTTGCGCCGCGCGACCCCCGCCCCGTTTTCCGGAGACGCGAACATGACCGCTCGACTCTTCTTCGCCACCGCTTGCGCCGTGCTCGCATGGCCTTCGTCGCTCCGCGCTCAGGAGGCCACCGTCGCCGAACTGCGCGCCGAACCGGCCGCGCTGGCCGTCGAGGCCGGCGAGTCCGCCACCGTGCGCGTCACCGCCCACGACGCCGCCGGCAACGTCCTGGACGTGCCGGTTCGGGTAGGCGGCTCCCGGCGCGGCCTGCGCTTCAATCGCGTGGACGGCTCCGTGACGGGGCTGGAGGCGGGCGAATGGGAGCTCGTCGCGACGTACGCGGCCGAGGGCGCCCGTCCCGTCGTGCTGCGAATCCCGGTGACCGTCTCGTGGCCGCCGATCGACCGCGTGGACGTGCGCGCGCCCGACCTCGCGCTGTACGTCGGCACCACGGTCCGGCTCGAGGCGGCGGCCCTTCACGCGAACGGGTCCGAGCGCCCGAACGCCCCCGTCTCGTGGGCGACTTCGGACGCGGGCATCGCCACGGTGGACCGGTTCGGCCACGTGACGGCCCACAGCCCCGGCGCCTTCGCCGTCACCGCTTCCGCCGGAGGCGCGACGGGCGAGCTGGCCGCCGAAGCCAAGCCGCTCGCGCTGGCGTCGCTCGTCGTGGAAGCGAGCAGCACTGCGGTGCGCACGGGCGACGTCGTGGACTTGGCGCTCGACGCGCGCAACGAGGCGGGCCAAGCCGTGACGGACGCGGCCGTGGACTGGTCGTACTCGTTCGTGCCGGACGACTCCATCGCCGCGCCGGGCGCCGCCGCCGTGATGCGCGACGGCAAGTTCGCGGCCAACGTGCCCGGCCAGTACGCCGTCCTCGCCACTCTGGGCGACCGAACCGCCCGCGCGGTCGTCGACGTGCGGCCGCGCGAAGCCGTGCACGACGTGGAGCTCGTGGGGCACGGGCTCGTCGACCACGTCCACTCCTCGGACCTCTGGGTGTTCGAGGGCGTCGACGGACGGGACTACGCGATCACCGGCACGTGGGGCGGAGACGGCTGGGCCTATTTCTGGGACGTCACGAATCCCGCCGGCCCGGCGCTCACGGACTCGATCCAGCTCGACGCCCGGACGGTCAACGACGTGAAGGTGGCGCCCAACGCCCGCTACGCCGCGCTCTCCCGCGAAGGCGCGTCCAACCGCCGCAACGGCGTGGTGATCCTCGACTTGGCCGACCCGGCCCATCCGGTCGTCGCGTCCACGTACGACGAAGGGCTGACCGGCGGCGTGCACAACATGTTCGCCACCGACGACCATCTCTTCGCGCTGTCCGGCGGAGACAAGTACGTCATCCTGGACATGGCCGACCTCGCCAACCCCAGATTCGTCAGCGAGTACAACCACCCCGACAGCCGCATTCACGACGTCTGGGTCCACGACGGCATCGCCTATTCCTCGGAGTGGCAAAACGGCGTGGTGGTCGTCGACGTGGGCAACGGCCGCTGGGGCGGCGCCATAGACAGGCCGGTCTTCGTCGCCAACGTCCCCTACCCCGTCGGCCGCACGCACGCGGCCTTTCCCTACTACCAGGAGTCGACCGGCAAGTTCTACCTGTTCCTGGGGGACGAGATCATGAACCGGCAGGGGGCTGCCTGGTCGGGCGCGGGGCTGGACAGGATTCCCGCGCGCGGCGGCACGCCCAGCGTCACCAGCGGCTACCTGCACGTCATCGACTTCACCGACCCCGAGAATCCCAAGGACGTGGCGCGCTACGAGGTTTCCGAATTCGGCACGCACAACATCTGGGTCGAGGACGACGTGCTGTACCAGGCCTACTACGAGGGCGGCCTGCGGGTCGTGGACGTCTCGGGCGAGCTGATGGGCAACTTGGCGGAGCAAGGACGCGAGATGTCCGTGTACAAGTCCTTCGCGCCGGACGGCTACGCGGCCAACGCTCCGATGGTGTGGGGCGGGCAGCCGCACAAGGGACACGTGTTCTTCTCGGACTTCAATTCGGGGCTCTGGGCCGTCAAGGTGACGCCGAAGCGCCGGCCCGTTTCCTGAGGAGAAGCCAGCCGGCAAGGACCGGGCGCCGCCGGTGACCGAGCTCGTCGTCGTCGTGGCCGTCGTGCTGGCCGCTTCGTTCCTGTGTTCGGTGCTGGAGGCCGTCCTCCTGTCGGTCACCCACTCTCATGTCGCCTTGATGACGAAGCAGGGCCATCGCGCCGGTCCTGTCCTCGAGCGCATGAAGCGCCGGATCGACGAGCCGATCGCGGTCATCCTCACGCTCAACACGATCGCGCACACGTTCGGCGCCACCGCGGCCGGCGCGATCGCGACGGAAGTCTTCGGAGACGTCTGGATCGGCGTGTTCTCGGCCGTGCTGACGTTCGCGGTGCTGGTGTTCTCGGAGATCATTCCGAAGACGCTGGGCGCCACGTTCTGGCAGAGGCTCGCCGGGCCGTCCGCTCACACGCTTCGAGTCCTGGGGATCGCCATGCGGCCCGTGATCGTGCCTTTGGGATGGCTGAGCCGCTGGATCGGTCCCAAGCACGGCGCGGCCACGGTCAGCCGGGCCGAGCTGGCCGTCCTGGCCGACATCGGCCGGCGCGAGGGCGCGCTGGACGAGGACGAATTCCGCGTGATGTCGAGGGTGATGCGGCTCGACGCGATCACCGTGGGCGAGGTGATGACGCCGAGGATCGACATCGTCGCCGTGCCCGCGGACGCTTCGCTGCGCGACGCGGTGGACGTGATGCTGGACGGCGGCAAGCTGCGCCTGCCCGTCCACGAGGGCAGCCTGGACCGGATCGTCGGCCTGCTGCTCGCCCGAGACCTCTGGCGCGCCGCCCAAGGAGTGGGCGACGGAACGCGAGACCGAACGGCCACGGTCCGCGAGATCACGCGGCCGATGCAGTTCGCGCCCGCCTCCAAGACGGTGGAGGACTTGATCCGCGAGATGCGGGCGGCCCGCACCAAGATGGTCGTCGTGCTGGACGAGTTCGGGGGGACTGCGGGACTGGTCACGCTGGAGGACTTGATCGAAGAGATCGTGGGCGAGATCCAGGACGAGCACGAGAGCGACGAGCCGCAGGACTTTCGAGTCCTGCCCGGCGGCCAAGTGCTGGTCTGGGGCGGAACGCCGGCCAAGGACGTCGAGGAGCAGCTCGGCATTCGGCTCGGCGACGAGTACGACACCATCGGGGGCTACGTGTTCGGCGCGCTGGACCGCATCCCCCGCGCAGGCGACGAGGCCCCGGCCGGCGACGGCCTCCTCCGCGTCGTCAAAGTCCGGCGACGGCGCATCGAATACGTCCTTTTCACGCCGGGGACCCCGGCCGACGGCCCGACGGACGCCGATTCGGAGCCGCCGAGCTAGCCGCGACCCCCGCTCCGGGGCCGTTGCAACGAAACGCCCGCCTCGTGGCAACCCAGGAAGCGAGGGACAGGCACGAGCCCGCCGGTCGCCCGCGCGTTGCAACGAAACGCCCGTCTCGCGGCAACCCAGGAAGCGAGGGACAGGCACGAGCCCGCCGGTTCGCCCGCGCGTTGCAACGAAACGCCCGCCTCGCGGCAACCCAGGAAGCGAGGGACAGGCACGAGCCCGCCGGTCGCCCGCGCGTTGCAACGAAACGCCCGCCTCGCGGCAACCCCAGGAACACGGGCAGCGCAAACTCCGCTTGGACGCCCGTTGCCCGCGACTCGCCGTCATCCTCCGGCAGCCGTCATCCCCCTGCGACAGTCACCCCCCTGCGACCGGCGGGATCAGGGCGACCTCGTCGCCGTCCGACAGAGGCGTGCCGGGCTCCGCGTACCGCCGGTTCACCGCCACGGCCGTCTCGGCGGGCAGCATGTCCAAGCCGTGCCGCTCTCGGAGCGCCGCCAGGAGCGCCTGCACGTCAGCCCGTTCCGGCAGCGATACCGTCACTTCGCCGGCGCCGGCCATCTCTCGGTAGACGGCGAAGAGCAGGACGGTGACGCGCACCGGGGCGGCGTGCCCCTCGGCTAGCCGGGGCCGGCCGAACCGCCGGAACCGGAAATCGTGATGTAGTAGGGCGGCGCCCGGCCCGAAGTCCCGGGCTTGGCTTGGTTCACCTGGCGCCGAAAAATCTCCGACGCCTTGAAGACGGGCACGGAGCACGCCGGGACTTCGACCTTCGCGCCGGTGCGCGGATTGCGGCCAGTGCGCGCCTTGCGCTCTTGGAGCCTGAAGGTGCCGAACCGGCGAATCTGAATGGTCTCGCCGCGAGCCAACGCCTGCTTGATCGCGTTCAGGAAGCCGTCCACGACCAGAGCGCATTCGGTCCTGCTGACGCCGGGTCCGATGGCGTCGACGACTTGGTCCACGAGCTCCGCCTTCCTCATCGTCCTAGTCCTCCGCTGGCCTGCGAGGGGTGGGTCAAGCCTGCCGCGCACACTCCGCCACGAGTCCGAACGCGCATTCGGCCCGGCGCCTCAAGATAACCCGCCTCGTTCGGCACGGGCGGACCGGGCAGGCGGGTGGACCGGTGGCCATCCGTCAGGGGTCGGCGCAGGCGGACCGGCGGGCGGGCAGGCCGGCGGCCATCCGTCAGGGTTCGCCACGGCCGGACCGGCGGGCGTCCATCAGGGCGACGAACTCGTCGAACAAGTAGCGGCTGTCGCGGGGACCGGGAGCGGCCTCCGGGTGGTACTGGACACCCAGGACGGGCAACGAACGATGTGCGATTCCCGCCACCGTCCCGTCGTAGAGGTTGGTGTGGGTGACGCGCAGCGCGGGCGCGCCGGAGACGGCGTCCTCCGATCCGGGCCGGACGGCGAAGCCGTGGTTCTGGGACGTGATCTCGACCGTGCCGCGCTCGTGGTTGCGCACGGGATGGTTCGCGCCGTGGTGTCCGAACGGCAGCTTGAACGTCTCGCCGCCGAACGCCCGGGCGATCAGCTGGTGGCCCAGACAGATGCCGAACAGGGGCGTCCCCGTCTCGGCAAGCTCGCGAATCGTCCGGACCGCGCGGTCCATGGCCGCCGGGTCGCCGGGACCGTTGGAGACGAACACGCCGTCCGGTTCCAGCGCCAGCACGTCTTCGGACGCGGCGTCCGGCGCCACGACCGTCACGCGGCATCCGCGCTGGGCGAGCATTCGCAACGAATTCTCCTTGACGCCGAAGTCGAATGCGGCCACATGGCGGGCGGGCGGCCCGGCCGGCAGGATTTGGCGCGGCGTCCGCGCGGCGACCGTCCCCGCCAAGTCCAACCCTTCCATCTTCGGGTGGGCCCGCACTCTGTCCATGACCTCGGCCGGGTCCGCGTCCCCGCTCGCGACGGCCCCGCGCATGGCGCCCCGGGCGCGGATGCGGCGCGTGAGGCTGCGCGTGTCGAGATCGCAGATGCCGACCACGCCGTGGCGCGACAAATAGGGCTCCAGGGGTTCCCTGCTTCGCCAGGAACTGGGCGCCCGGGCGGCCTCCCGCACGATGAAGCCGGCCACTTGAGGACGGGCGGACTCGGGGTCTTCGTCGTTGGCGCCGTAGTTGCCGATCAGCGGGCAGGTCATCGCGACGAGCTGTCCCGCGTACGACGGGTCGGTCAGCACTTCCTGGTAGCCCGTCATCGCCGTGTTGAACACCACCTCGCCGACGGCGACGCCGTGCGCGCCCAACGCCGCGCCGTCGAAGCGGCGCCCGTCTTCGAGGAGAAGAAAAGCTGAGTTCATGGGAGGTGGCGGCAACGACGGCGGCGACGGCAGGCGAAGGCGCGCCGAGAATCCTGGGCAGCGCGGGCACCCGGCGGGGCTACTTCAATTGTACGTTGGGGCGGCACGCCGCGGACAGGAGGAGGGGGGACGGCCGGGGCGCACCGGCGCCGGGGCGGCAAGCCGGGGACAGGAACCCGGACGCGGGCCTCCGCGAAGCGCCGCGCCATTGCGGGCAAGGACATGCCCCTGAACGCTCTGGTTGCCAGTGCCGGTCTGGCGGCCCAGAGGCGCTCCGTGCCAAGGCCGCCGCCAAGATGTTAGCTTGTTGCAGGAACGGAGCGGCCGGGGCACGCTTCCCGGCGGTCCATCGCAGACTCAACCGCACGCAAGCGCAATGTACGGATTCTTGTTGGCCCTGCTGGTGCTGGACGGCGTGTTTCTCGCGGTCGTCATCCTGTTGCAGGCGGGCAAGGGCGGCGGCTTGGCCGCGGTCGGCGGCGGCGCGGCCGCCACCGAAGCGCTGGGCGGCAGGCAGGCGACGACGTTGCTGACGCGCGCGACCTGGGGCGCCGGAGCGGCGTTCATGGCAATTGCGCTGGTCTTGGCGATCCAGTCTTCGCAAGACGAGGCGCCGGCCTCGGTGCTGGAGGGCGTAAGCGGTCCCGCCACGGGCGCTCCCGCGCCGGTCCTGGGCGGAGAGTCCCCGAGCGACGGACTCCTGCTTCCCGTCGGCGACGACGAGCAACCGGCCCCTGCAGAAGGCGGCGGAGACGAGCAAACACCGCCTCCCGAAGGCGGCGCTGGCGGGCAAACGCCGCCGGGCGAGGGCGGCGGCGGGCAAGCCTCCTCTTCGGAGGGCGGCGGGGACGCTTCGTCCGGGCCTCCGCCTTCGGGCGCCGGACCGGGGAGTCGGCCCGGGGACGCGCGCGGCTGACCTGCCGGGTCCCCTGCCCGAGGCCGCCAAGGACGACGCGGACCATTCCCGGCGGCTTCCGCACCGCCTGGGCTCCGCCGGGGCGGCGGCCGTGACCCCCGTCGGCCGCATTTTCGAAGAGCGCGGATCGAGCCCGCCCCCGCCCCACGACGACTTTCTCTTCCATGCGTTCCAAGTCCGCGAGCTGGCCGCGGCCGTCCGGGACTTGGCGGCCGACGCGACCCTCGACGCCGCGGCGGCCGAGCTTCAAGCGGACCTTCGGCCAGTCGCGATCGCCTGCGCGATGCGCCGCGAACCGGAGGCCGGAGACGTGTGCTGCGCGGGGCCGGCGTCGCCCGGACCGGCCTTGGCCTTCGGAGCCACGCCCCTGGAATTCCTGCGCTGGGCCGCCGCGAAGCGCACGGCGCCCGCCGCGGCTCGCGCCGGGGGACGCGGCTGGACCGATCTTCGCCGCGGGCTTCTGGACTGCGACGGCCCGCCGGGCGCCATGACGCAGGTGCTGGCGGGCGTCGCGCTCTCCTTTCGGCAGCGGCGCCAAGCCAGAGCCGCTCTCGTGTTCGAAGACAGGATCGCGCTGGAGACCGGGCGGTGGCACGAGGGCATGAGCTTCGCCACCGCCGCCAAGGCGCCCCTTCTCGTCGTGCTCCTTCCGGCCGCGGCTCGTGCCGCACGCGACGGACGGGCCGGAGCGGCGGCCGGGCACGCGTCCCCATCGGCGGCTCGCGCCGCGCGCAACGAAGAGGTCCCCGCCGCAGACGGCATGACGACCGCCGCGATCGCCGCGAACTACGGCCTCGAGGCGCGCTCCCTGGACGGCCAGTCTCCCGAACGCGTGCACGAGGCGGTGGCGGACGCGCGGCGCCGGGCCGTCAACGGAGAGGGCCCGTCGCTGTTCGAGCTGACGCGCCCTGCGGACGACGAGGACTGGGACGACCCAGGATCGCGTGCGTCCAGCGACGATCAAGCCTACCGGGTCCGGCAGGCCAAGCGGGCGGCGGCCGCCGCCGTGGCGCATGCCGTGGCGCGGTTGCGCATGGAGCCCGAGCCCACCAGCCGACAAGCACTCGAGCCCGTCCTGCAAGGAGAAGCTCCGTTGCCGTCGTGGACACGGCGCGACCCGCCGGACCCCGCCGACCGCCTTCCATCGACCTCCGAGCCCGACGAACATGTCCTCGCCCACGGATGACCCCGGCGCGCCAAGCCCAACGCCAAGCGCGCAAACGAGCTCCCCGAATCGCCGGACCTCGCCCGCGGACGCCGACGGCCCGCCAAGCACAACGCCAAGCGCGCAGATGAACTCCCCGAGTCATCGGCCCTCCCCCACGGACGACGCAGACGCGCCAAGTCCGACGCCCAGGACGCGGGTGCGCTCTCCGAGTCGCCGAACCTCCCCCGCGGACGCCGACGCACCAAGCGCAACCGAAGCCGCCGGAGAGCCGCCGGAGCAGGCCGGCCGCACCCGCTCCGGCCAGCCCGCGACGTTCCTCGAAGCCGTCAGCGAGGCGCTCTGGGAGGAGATGGAACGCGACGAGCGGGTGTTCCTCCTGGGCGAGGACATCGGCGCCTACGGCGGCGCCTTCAAGGTGACGCGCGGCTTCCTGGAGCGCTTCGGGCCGCTGCGCGTGGTGGACACGCCGATCTCGGAGGGCGGATTCACGGGCGCGGCCGCAGGCGCGGCGCACATGGGGCTTCGGCCCGTCGTCGAGATGCAGTTCATGGACTTCGTCTCGCCTGCTTACGACGTGCTGACCAACTACATCGCCACATCGCTGTACCGAGGCGCGGGGCCGTTGCCGATGGTCGTCCGCGGGCCGGTCGGAGGCGGGAACCGGGCCGGTCCGTTCCACTCGCAGAACATCGAGATGGCCTTCTTCCACACGCCCGGGCTCAAGATCGTCTACCCGGCGACCGCGCGCGACGCGAAGGGACTGCTCAAGAGCGCGATTCGCGACGACAATCCCGTCATCTTCGAAGAGCACAAGGGACTCTATCGCGCCCCGCACCTCCGGGAGCGCCTGCCCGCGGAGGACTACGCCGTCCCTCTGGGAAAGGCCCGCGTCGCGCTCAAGGGAGACGATCTGACCATCGTCACCTACGGCCTCATGGTGCATCGCAGCCTGGAGGCGGCGGACGCCCTCGCGGGCGAAGGCATACGAGCCGAGGTGATCGACCTGCGGACGCTTCTGCCCCTCGACGAGGACGCCATCGTCGCTTCGGTGCAGAAGACGTCGAAGCTGCTGATCGTCCACGAGGACACGCGCACGGGAGGCATCGCGGGAGAAATCGCCATTCGCATGAACGAGCGGGCCTTCGAATGGCTGGACGGGCCGATTCTGCGCGTCACCGCCATCGACTCGCCGGTGCCCTTCGCGGCGCCCCTGGAGGACTACTTCCTGCCCTCCGCCGCCGACGTCGCGACCGCCGGACGTTACCTTTCGAAGTACTGACGCCGCGCCGAGCGGACGAAGCCGGTCCGCCTGCGACGTGCCCGCTTGGGCTCCGCGGCCGCCCCCACCGTCCTGCCAGGAGAGAGTTCCGTGGCCCGCATCGAAGTGCCGATGCCCCAGATGGGCGAGTCGATCGCCGAAGGCACCGTTTCCAAGTGGTTGAAGCAACCGGGCGACGCGGTCGATCGGGACGAACCCGTGCTGGAGATCTCCACGGACAAGGTGGACGCCGAAATTCCGTCGCCCGCGGCCGGCACGCTCGCGGAAATCGTGGTCGGCGAGGGCCAGACGGTGGAGGTCGGCGTTGTCTTGGGCTATGTCGAGAGCGGCGCCGGGCAGGCGAACGGCGCCGGACAGGGCCGGGGCGGGACGGCCAGCCGAACGTCGGCGGAAGGCGGCGCGAGCGCTGGGCCGGGGGCGAAGGGCGCGGACGGAATCCCCGAGGCCGCGGCCCCAAGCCTGCAACCGGTCCATGAGGCGACGGCGCGGTCCGACTCGTCCGCAACCGAACAGACGGCGACGGCCAGATCGGACTCGTCCGTGGCCCAGCAGGCGGCGGCGCGACCAGGCACGTCCGCAGCCGAACAGACGGCGACAGCGCGTTCGGACACGCCCGCAACCGGGCAGGCGCCGGCATCGGACATGTCCGCGCCCGAACAGACCGCGGCGGCGCAGCCCGCCGGAGAGGCGTCGTCGTCGCGCGACGGCGGCGCGACCCGAGAGGAGCGTCTGCGCACACGGTCCACTCCGGTGGTGCGCCGCATCGCCGAGGCCGAGGGCATCGACTTGGCTTCGGTTCCCGGGACGGGCCATCTCGGCCGCGTCACGAAGAGCGACATCCTCTCCTTCGTGGAAGCGGGCGCGGACGGGGAGGGAGGCGCGGGAAGAGCCGACGAGGCGGGAAGAGCGGAAGGCGCGGGCGCAACGGACGCGGACGGCGGCGGCGGCCCGACCGGACGAGCGCAACCCGCGCCGCCTGCGCCCCCAAGCGCGCCCGTCGGCCCGGACGACTTGTGGAGCCGGTTCTACGACGAGGTGGAGCATCCCGTGCTCCCTGTCTCCGAGGGCGACCGCGTGGAGGCCATGGACCGGGTCCGGCGCCTCACCGCCCGCCACATGGTGCTGGCCAAGCGCATCGCGCCGCATGTCCATTCCTTCATCGAAATCGACTTCTCGGCGATCGACCGCATCCGGGCCGAAAGGCGGCAACAGTGGGCCGCGCGGGGGGCGCGCGTGTCGTACACGGCCTTCGTCGCGTGGGCGTGCGTGCGCTTGTTGCAGGACTTCCCGACGATCAACGGCGCCGTCTCCGGCAACAGCGTCGTCTACCGAGGCTCGGTCAACCTGGGGATGGCGGTGGACCTCGACCCCGGGCTCATCGTGCCGGTCATTCACGACGCAAGCGCGCTCAGCTTGGCTGGAATGGGCAAGAAGATCGTGGACTTGGCCGACCGGGCGAGGAACCGCCGGCTCGTGCCCTCGGAGATTCAGGGCGGCACCTTCACGATCACCAATCCCGGCGTTCTGGGCACCATCGTGGGAATGCCCGTCATTCCCCAAGGAACGGCGGCGATTCTCGGCACGGGCGCAATCGAGAAGCGGGTGGTCGTGCTCGCCGACTCCGAGAGCGGCCAGGACGTGATGGCGATCCGCAAGCGCGCCTACTTCTCGCTGGGCTACGACCACCGCATCGTCGACGGCGCGGACGCCGCCCGATTCCTCGCGCAACTCAAGCAGCTGCTGGAGAACTTCCCCGCGGAAGCCTGACGGCCGCATGACATGACGAAGGCGGCCGGGGTCGCGGACTGGTCCGGACGCACCCTCGAAGTCCGGCGGCTCGGGCGGGTGGAGTACGGCGATGCGCTGGCGTTGCAGGCCGACTTGGTGGAGCAGCGCCGCCTCGGCAGGATCCCGGACACGCTGCTGCTGCTCGAGCACTCGCACGTCGTCACGCTGGGTTCGTCGGCCCGCGACGAACACGTGCTCTTGGCGCCGGACGAGCTGGCCTCGCGCGGCATCGCCGTCCACCGGGCCGGACGCGGGGGCGATGTGACGTATCACGGGCCCGGCCAGCTCGTGGGCTATCCAATCCTGGACCTCAAGCCCGACCGCAAGGACCTGCACGCGTATCTGCGAAGCGTGGAGGGCGTGCTCTTGCGCGTCCTCGCCGCCTTCGACCTGCGCGGAGAACGCGACTCCGGCGCCACGGGCATCTGGGTGGACGGCGCGAAGACGGCCGCCGTCGGCGTGAGGGTGTCGTCCGGCTGGATATCGTCGCACGGCTTCGCCCTCAACGCGAACACCGACCTGTCCTACTTCTCTGCCATCGTGCCGTGCGGCATCCCCGACCGCCCCGTGACGAGCCTCAGCCGCTTGCTTGGGAGGAAGGTGACCCCCTGGGACGCCGCGGAGGTAGTCGGCGCCGCGATGGTCGAGGAATTCGGCTACGGCGCCGCCGACGATCCGGGCGCGCCGAGCGGAGACGAGCGTTCGGCCGCGGCGGTCCTGATCCCCCTTCCCTCTTGAAGGCAGCCAAGGAAGGGTCCAAGGAAGGTCGCGCGCGCGACGGCGGCCGCGGCCCGAGCCCGCGAGCCCCCGCAGCCCGAGCCCTTCGCGCGGCGACCAGTGCGCGTACGGGTGCAGGGGCGAGGATGTCGACCGGGCCGACGCCTGGAGGCTGGCCGTCCCGAGGCCGCTTCTGACGGACGACGGGGTCCGCGAAGCGGGTTGGGCGGGTCGCAACGCGGCGTTTCGTGACGGCAAAGTGGTCTTTGGCGGTCACGGATGTCCGCCAAAATGGGCTCGGCGGCCATTTTCGCCGTCGCGTGACCGGCGGCGGGTCGTTCTTGCGATTCGTTCCGGCATTTCGCGGCCGGTGCGTCGTCTTTGCCGGACACGCGTGTCCGCCAAGCTCGCGGCCGCCAAGCCGTGACCGGCGGAGAGTCCGCTCGGCGCCGTCGCGCCTTCGGTCACGCCGGGGCAGGCCGACCGCTGACGCGCCGTCGCGCTTGAAGGCCCGCCGCGCACGGGCCGGCGGCGGGCTCAGTCGGCGGCGGCCGGCGCCGCTTCGAAGTCCGCAGGCTGCGCGGGTCTTCCGTCAGGCCCGCGCCGCCTTCGCGATCAGCTCTTCGCCCGTCTCGCACTCGACGAGCAACCGCCCGATTCGCGAGACGCGCTCCGTGTCTTCCGTCGCCTCGAGCAGCTCGGCCAGCCGCTCCGCCGTCTCCTCGCCGAACTTCCACCGGGCTATGTCGACGTGGGCCTGCCTGACGCCCTGCGCCAGCCCCTGCTTGACGCCTTGCGCCAGGCCTTGCTCGACCCCTTGGGCCAGGCCTTGCTCGACCCCTTGGGCCAAGCCCTGCTCGACCCCTTGGGCCAGGCCTTGCTCGACGCCCTGCGCCAAGCCCTGCTCGACCCCTTGCGCCAGCCCCTGTTCGACGCCTTGGGCCAAGCCCTGCTCGATGCCCTGCGCCAAGCCGTCGCGGAACGTTTCCTGGAATTGATTCACGTACATCTCGCCTGCCTCCCGTAGTGTGTCCAGGTGCGCGACCTCCGCCTCCGTCGCGCCCGAATTT
Source organism: Longimicrobiales bacterium (assembly GCA_965242735.1). Taxonomy (GTDB): domain Bacteria; phylum Gemmatimonadota; class Gemmatimonadetes; order Longimicrobiales; family Gaopeijiaceae. The sequence goes on from OZ251497.1 coordinate 2,204,305, forward strand.
ATCATCTGGCTCCGAATCCACTCCACGAGCGCGTCGCGTGCGACCGACGTCTCGTCCAACTCCTCGTCCAGCTCCCGCACCGCCGCCACCAGCCGCGCCACGTCCCGCTCGTGCCGCAACGTCAAGCCCGCGCGCACCACGCCGCCGCCTGCGCCCCCGGCCTTCTTCGCCTCCGCAGCCTCGTCCAGCAGCCCGTAGGCCTGGCCGGCCGCGTACTCCGCCAGCTCCTCCGGCACGCCCGCGCCCAGCCAGTCGGCCATGCTCCGCGCCGCCGTCCACTGGCCCTCGAAGCTCTTCACCACCACCGGCACGACCACGTGCTCGCCGACGCTGGGATCCCGCTTGCGCAGCTTGGCCAGCTCGCGGTAGAACACGCCTGTCTCGACGGCGATCCGCACCGCCATGTTCGCGTCCGGACCCGACTGGAACTCGAACAGCAGGACGACGTGCAGCGGCCGGTCGCGGAACCGCACCCGCCACATCATGTCGGCATGCCGCACGACGGGCAGCACGGGATCGACCATCTCGGTCGGCAGCCGCTCGAGCGTGGCGAAGTCCAGCTCTCGCGTCCACGCGCCCCCGACGAAGTCGCGCACGATCTCCTCGACCACCGCCGCGTCCGCGTAGAACCGCTTGTAGATGCGGTCCGTCTCGCCGTGCTTCTTCTCTTCGCGCAATGCCGCTCCCCTCGGGGTTCGCCGGGGGAGACCGGCGGACATGCCGGCGCGCTCCCCCCGCAGCTCGATCTGGGGGAAGGTCGTACCGGGGGCGGGACACCTCCATGGCTGAACGGGACGTCTTGGTTCGACGCGGGAGGGGCAGGTCGATCCGCGGCGGCACGGCGGTGCGTCGCTCCGGTGGGCGACTGTCGCTGTGCCGGCGTCGTTCCGCCGCTCGTCGGCGCCGAGCACGAAGCACGCACGCGGAGAGACCACGAGCAGGCGGGACGTGTCTTGGGCGTCAGCGCCCGCGTCAAGCTGAAGGAAGCCCATTACAACGGAAGTACGCGGCCGTCTGGGCAACGCGGACGGCTCCGGCAGGAAGTTCCGCCCTACATCCCCCAGACCTGGACGCGGGTTCCGTCCTGCGCCCGCCGCTCCCGGCGGAACACCTTGTCGTCCCACTTGCGGCCGTCCCGGCGGTCGAACACGACCAAGTGGCCCGCCTCGGCGCCGCATCGGTCCATGTAGCCCGCCGTCTGCTCCACGCCCTCCGCCACCGTCCGCTCGAGCCCCTTGTGCAGCACCTTGCACTCCACGACGCACCTTTGCGTTCCGCCGCCGCCCCGCGGCCACAGCACCAGCAGGTCGGTGCGGCCCCGCCCCAACCCGTACTCGCGCTCGATCCGCCCCCCGCTGTTCACGATCCGCTGCAAGAACGCCTGCAACAGCAGCTGCGGCCCCGCCTCCTTGTACTGGAACCGCTCCACCCAGTGCTCCGAATGCGCCCGAAAGAACTCCTGGAACGCGCCCAGCAGCTTCTCCAGCGCCAACTCGCCCGACTCGCTCACGTACCACGCCGGGTCGTGCGGCACCTCCTCCTGGGCGATCCATGCAAGCTCCCGAGGCACCACCTCGGCATAGATCGGGTTCGCGATCCGCACCGGCGGGCTTTGAGCGACCAGCCCCAGGTCGCGCACGTACTCCAGGTCGCGGCTCCCCGACTCCCGCTTGCCCCCGCCCGCCAGCAACGGCTCCACCACCCGGCGCACGCGCTCCTCCTGCAACTTGTCCGCCAACTGGTCCAGATGCGTGTCGCGACGCAGGATCAGCGCCTCCCGAGCGTCCATCACGTCCGCCTCCTCGATCCGCCGCGAACGGTCCGCGCCGCCCTCGCCCTCGAAGCACGTCTCGTACGCCAGCGCGTTCACCAGCCACGGCTGGCCCCGCGTCTGCGTCCACACCGCCTCCAGCGCTTCCTCCGAGAACGCCTGGCCCGTCTCCGCCGCGTGCTGGCCCAGCAGTGCCCGCACTTCGTCCCGGCAGAAGTCGCCCAGCCGCAGCGACTTCGCCTTGACGTTGAACGCGCTCCCGCCCGTCACGATGGTGTTCGCCGAACTCGAATGGATGCGGTAGTCGCGAACGTCCCGAACCCCGCACAGCACCACGCTCTGCGGAAAGCCACCCGGACGCAGGTGGTAGCCCGCCCGCAGCTGCCGCAGCACCGACAGCAGCGAGTCGCCCACCAGCGCGTCGATCTCGTCGATCAGCAGCACCAGCGGCTCGGAGCTGGTCCGCGCCCAGCGCGTCAGGCTCTGCCGAAGGGCGCCGAGGGGCCCCCGAGTGGCCAGCATGTTGGGCCAAATCGCCTCGAGCTCCTCGTCGCCCAGCGCGTGCGCCGCGTGCTCGGCCAGCTCGCCCAGCACCGTTCGCATGGCCTGCTCGACATCCTCTCGGGCGGCTTGGGCGGCTTCCACGTTGACGTAGACGCACCGGTGGCGGCCCTCTTCGTTCAGCAGGTCCTGAAGCGCCAGCAGCGCCGAAGTCTTGCCCGTCTGCCGGGGCGCGTGAAGCACGAAGTAGCGCCGCTGGGCGATCAGCCGACGGAGTTCGGCAAGGTCCACGCGATCGAGAGGCGGAATTTGGTAGTGGTCGGCCGCCACCACCGGACCGGTCGTGTTGAAGAAGCGCATGATTATGGAACTTGGCGTAGGCAACTAGTTGCAGCAACGAAGCGTCGGGGCGCGTCTCCGCGTCGCTCGCTTCGGGCGGGCTTGGCAGCCTGCGGCAACTTCTTGACGGACGCGAAAATCAACCACCGGCGCCAGGCGGAGGCGCCGACTCTCGGAAGTCGCGGAACCGTCCGCGGGACCGGCGCTGCGCCTCCAGCCACGCCGGGAACTCGGACGGCACGAGCCCGCCGGACGCGTTCTGCTCTCGCGCCGCGCGCGTGGCCAAGTGGTCCACGTACTCGTTTCGGGGATTGCCCGCGTGTCCCTTGACCCATTGCCACGTCGTCTCGTGGTCGTGCAACAGGGCGTCCAGCCGCTGCCACATCTCGAGATTCTCTATGGCGCCGCCCTTGCGCTTCCATCCCTTTCTCTTCCATCCGGACATCCACAGACTCGCTCCCTTGACCAAGTACTGCGAGTCCGACAGGAACGTCAGGCGGCAGGGCCGGCCGAGGACCTCCAGCACGCGGACGGCGATGGCCAAGGCCATGCGGTTGTTGGTCGTGTCGGGCGAACTCAGCCAGAGGTCCTTGCGGACCCAAGCCCGGCCCGTCCAGGACTCCAGCAGAGCGCCGGCGCCGCCGGGCCGCCGCGTGCCGGCGAACTGGTTGCCCAGGCACGACTCGTCCGCGTGGACGCAAAGCTCGGGCGGCGTGCGAGGCGAGGCGGCCGACGACGGCGTCACGCGGGCTTCGGGGGCGGTCGTTCGTCGTCCGCGCTGGGCGGCGAGGCGGCTCCGGTCCTAGACGCGCAGGCCGACTCGGGACGGTCCACGCGCGGAAGCCCGGCCGCCGCATCGACGATGCCCGCAAACTCGCGAGGATCGAGGCTGGCGCCCCCCACGAGCACCCCGTCCACGCCCGGGACGGACAAGAGCTCGGCGGCGTTGGCCGGCTTGACGCTGCCGCCGTAGAGGACCGGCCCCACGCCAGCGTCGCCCAGGGCGTCGCGGACCATCGCGTGGGCTTCGGCGGCGTCCTCGGGCGTGGCCGTCTCGCCCGTCCCGATCGCCCAGACGGGCTCGTAGGCCACGATCCAGTCTCGCGTGCCCTCCAGGTGCGGGGCGCACGCGCCCACTTGCCGGCGCAACGTCTCTTCCAAGCGCCCGGCGCGGCGCTCCTCCAGCCGTTCGCCGACGCAGACAATCGGCACGAGACCCGCGCGGAGCGCGGCCTGCGTCTTTCGCGCCACCTGGGCGTCGGTCTCGCCGAAGACGTGCCGGCGCTCCGAGTGGCCGACCAACGCCAAGACGGCCCCCGCTTCCCGCGCCATCTCGGCCGAGGTTTCGCCCGTCAGCGCTCCCTCGGGCTCCCAGTGGACGTTCTGGACCCCGAATTCCGCTTCGACTCGGGCGCTCCTTCTCGCCGAAGCCAGGGAGACGGCCGGCACGAAGAACTGCAAGCGCGTCCGGGCGTGCCCGGCCCCGGGCCTGAAGCGGGCGAAGAAGTCGGCGGCGGCGGCGGGCCCCCGGTGCATCTTCCAGTTGGCCGCCACGACCGGCCTGCGTTGCGACGGCGTGGTCATGCCGAAACCTCGCGGAAGGAGCCGAGGTCGGACAGCGCGGCGAGACCGGGCAGGGGGTTGCCCGCCAGGAATTCCAGCGCCGCCCCGCCGCCCGTGGAGACGTGCGTGACGCGCCGGGCCACGCCGGCGAACTTCGCCGCGGCCGCCGTGTCGCCGCCCGCCACGATCACGGACGCCCCGCGCTCGGCGGCGGCCGCGGCCGCTTGTCCGACATGCTCGGTCCCCTCGCCGAACCCTTCCGTCTCGAACGCGCCCATGGGGCCGTTCCAGATCACGGTCTCCGCTTCGCGCAGACGGCGGCCGAAGAGCTCCGCCGTCACCGGCCCGACGTCGCCGATCGCCTCGTCGCCGCGCACGTCCGTTCGTTCGGCGACGCGGGTGCGCGCGCCGGGGGCCACGCGCTCGGCCACGCGGCAGTCCACCGGCAGGACGAGCTTCGGGCCCGCCTTCTCCACGAGACGTCCGGCCGTGCCGACGGCGCTCTCTTCCACCAGCGACGCGCCGGTCGCCAACCCGAGCGCGCGAAAGAACGCATGGGCCATGGCGCCGCCGACGAGCACGGCGTCCGCCCGGTCCAGGAGCGCGTCGATCAACGCGATCTTTCCGCCGATCTTCGCCCCGCCGACCACGGCCACGAACGGGCGGCGCGGCTCGCCGGTCGCCGGGCCCAGCGACGCGAGCTCCTGTTGGACGAGCAGGCCCGCGACCGCTTCCCCGCCCTTGGCCCGGACGGCGCGCGGCAAGGCGTCGGTGGACGCGTGAGCCCGGTGCGCGGCGCCGAAGGCGTCGGTGACGAAGTGGTCGGCCCACGCGGCCCATTCCTCCGCGAGAGACCGGGAGTTGGCCGTCTCGCCGGGGAGGAAGCGCGTGTTCTCGGCGACGAGCACGCCGCCGTCCCGCAGGCGGGCGACGGCGGCGGCAACCGGCTCGCCGGCGGCATGGGGAACGAAGCGCAGTTCAGGGCTCCGCGCGCGACCGACGGCGTCGTCGGCCGGCCCGGCGCCCAGCATCGCCGACAGCCGGCTCGCCACCGGCGCCAACGAGAGATCGGAAGCCGGTCGGCCGCCGGGCCGTCCCCGGTGCGAGAGGACCGCCACCCGGGCTCCGGCAGCGACAAGACGCCGGAGGGTGGGCATGGTCCGGCGAATGCGGGCGTCGTCGGCCACTTCCGCGCCGCGCATGGGCACGTTCAGGTCGGCGCGCAGGGCGACGACGGCACCCGCAAGATCGCCGGGCAGATCGTCCAGGCCTTTCTTGGCCCGCAACGGCCTTGCCTCTCCGGCCTAGGAGGAGGCGGCGCGCAACCGGCGGCCGACGTGCTCGACGAGGTCCACCACGCGCGCCGAGTAGCCCCACTCGTTGTCGTACCACGACAGCACCTTGACCAAGCGGCCGTCCACGACCGCGGTGCTCGGCGCGTCCACCACGGAACTCGCCGGGTTGCCCACGAAGTCGACGGAGACCAAGGGGGCGTCCTCGACCGCGAGCACGCCCGCCAAGTCGCCCGCCGCGGCGGCGCGCAGGGCGTCGTTGACCGCTTCCGGATCGGTGGGACGCTCGACTTCCGCGACGAGGTCCACCAGAGACACGTTCGGCGTGGGCACCCGGATCGCCATGCCGTCCAGCTTGCCCCGCAATTCCGGCAGCACCAGCCCGATCGCGCGCGCGGCGCCGGTCGTCGTCGGGACCATGCTCACGGCGGCCGCGCGGCCCCGGCGCAAGTCCTTGTGCGGCGCGTCGAGGACGGCTTGGCCGCCCGTGTAGGAATGAATGGTGGTCATCAGGCCGCGCACGAACCCGAATTCGTCCGCCAGCGCCTTGGCCACCGGCGCCAGGCAGTTGGTCGTGCAGCTGGCGTTGGAAATCACGTGGTGGCGCGAGGGATCGTACTCGTGGTGGTTGACGCCCAGGACGATGGTGACGTCCTCGTCCTTGCCAGGCGCCGAGACGACCACCTTCTTCGCGCCGGCGTCCAGGTGCTTGGCGGCTTGGTCGCGGCGCCGAAAGAGACCCGTGGACTCCACCACGACGTCGATGTCCAAGTCGCGCCACGGCAGCTGCGCCGGGTCGCGCTCGGACAGGACCCGCACGGCGTCGCCGTCCACGACCAAGTTCCCGTCCGCGGCCTCCACGTTGCCGGGGTAGCGCCCGTGCACGGAATCGTGCTTGAGGAGGTGGGCGAGCGTGGCGCTGCCGGCCAGGTCGTTGACCGCGACGAACTCGAGCGGGGCGCCCGACTGCTTCGCCACGCGCAGCACGTTGCGGCCGATCCGGCCGAAGCCGTTGACGGCGACGCGGATGGACATGTCTACCTCAGTTCTGGGAGGGAAGGAAGGGCGGCGGAGTCCGGCGCGGACATCGGCGCAGCGCGGGCGAACGCGCACGCGAAGACGCCGGCCGGGGCGGCGGGCGCCATCGCGGCGAAGGCGGCGAGCAGGGTCGCCCCGGTCGTCAGCACGTCGTCCACCAAGACGACCCGGCGGTCCGCGACCTGGGCTTCCCGGCCCGGCGCCAAGGCGAACGCATGACTGACGTTAGCCCTGCGCTGCGCCGGGTTCAAGGAGGTCTGCGTGCCTTTCTGGCGGCGGCGCTCGAGGCACTCGGCGAGGGGCTTGTTCAGCGCGTCCGCCATCGCTTCCGCGATCACGCGGGCCTGGTTGTAGCCCCGGCGGCGCTCGTTGCGCGACGAGGTCGGCACCGGAACCAGACAATCGGCCTCCCGGACCGCGCGCGGGGCGCGGCGAGCCATCTCGGCGCCCATGAACGCGCCGGCGCCCCGCCATCCCTGGTACTTGAGCGCGTGCACGAGCTCGCGGGCGGGCGACGCCAAGAGGCAGACCGCCCGGGCGCCCTGCAGCGCGGACGGCCAGTCGGCGCACTCGAGGCACGCGGGCGCCCGGCCGGCTCCCATCGGCGCCCCGCACCTGTCGCAGACGGGCGCCGGCACGAAGGGCAGCGCCAAGCGGCAGCTTCCGCAGACCGGCCCCGGCCAGGCCGACTCGTCCACGGCTCCTCCGCATCCCGCGCAGGCCGCCGGCAGGAGGAAGTCGAGGACGCGGGCCACGCCCCGGGTCGCCGCGCTCGCGCCGCGCCGGGCCGCCCCGCTCGTGCTTCGCCGACCGGGCGGCGCGCGCTCCGAGACTATCCCAGCGCGCATCGCATGACTCCTTCCGGCGGAGCGGCGCCGAACCACCGGGCGTACGAAGCCTCCGCTTGGCGGACCAGCATCTCGCGGCCGTCGGCGGCGGCGATGCCCAGACTCCGGGCCTGGCGCACGAGCGCGGTCGGTTCGGCCCCGTAGACCAGATCGACGACGACCTGGGGGCGCGCGGCCATCCGCTCCAGGTCCACCGGGGCCGCGCTTCCGTTCATGCCCGCGGAGGTCGCGTTGACCACGGCGGCGGCCTCGCTTCGCCTCCAGTCCTCGGCCAGGACGGCCCGGGGGCTGCCGAAGTGGCGCAGCAGGGCGTTCGCGCGCTCGCGGGTCCGGTTCCAGACGGCGGCCCGTCGCACGCGGGCGTCGGCCAGCAGGGCGAACAGGACGGCCCGAGCGGCGCCCCCCGCGCCGAGAACCAGCACTTCCGTCGGACCGGACAGGCCGGCCGCCGCCTCGCGCCAAGCCGCGGCGAACCCCGCCACGTCCGTGTTGTCGCCCCACACCGCGCCGTCGGCAGCCCAGAACGTGTTGCACGCGCCCGTGGCCGCGACCGCCTGTGTGCGACGGTCCAGAAACGGCAGCACGCGCTCCTTGTGCGGCACGGTGACGTTGCCTCCGCCTCCGCCCAGCGCCAGCTCCCGAAGCGCGGCGCCGCATTCCGAAGCCGCCACGGCGCGGGCCTCGTAGCGGGCGTCGCGGCCCTCGGCGCGAAACGCGGCGTTGTGCATCGCAGGCGAGAGGCTGTGCGACACGGGGTCGCCCAGGACCGCGTACAGGCTAGCCACGGCTCGCAAGGCGTCCGACGACGGCCTCGACCGCCGTCTGTAGCTCGGCGAACGTCTCGCGGTAGGCGCGATCGCTCCGCCCGAAGGGATCGGCCACGTCCTCCCCTTCCCCGCCGCCCGCCATCTCCTTGAGCAGCCGGCACCGGCCGCCGCCGCCGAGCGCCTCCGCCCGGTCCACGTGACCGCGTCCCATGCACAGGAGCAAGCTGGACGAAGCGACCATCTCGCGCGTGAGCGGTGCGCTGCGGTGCGCGTCCAGGTCGAGGCCCGACGCCTTCGCGGCGCGCCGCGCACCGTCGCTGGCCGGCACCCCCGGCCAAGCCGCCACGCCCGCCGACCGCACTTCCACGCCGCGCACCCGGCTGCGGGCAAGCGCCCGGCGCGCAATCGCCTCCGCCATCGGGGATCGGCACGTGTTTCCAGTGCAGACGAACGTGACCACGAAGGGCTCGTCCCCGAGCGGCGGGTCGCCGGAGCCGACACGGGGCGCCCTACCTGCTTCGGGCGGGGCGCCCGCGGAAGACGGGTCGCCGGGGCCGAGAGAGCGAGCCCGAAGGGCTTCGGGCGGCTCGTCCCCGAGCGGCGGGTCGCCGGAGCCCGCGAGACGGCCGGGCACCACCAGCTCCGAAGCGCCCCCGAGCGCGCGGGCAACGTCGCGGGCCGCGACGCTTCCGCGGCGCAGAAGCACGGGCTTCCCGGTCGTGGCGCGCACCAAGGTGGACGCGGGACCGCCCGGCAACCGGCCGGCGTCCAGCGCGACCATCTCGTGCCCGAGGGCGGTCGCCGCCGCCAGCGCCTCGGCGGCCGTGACCGCCGGGCGTTCGCCGGGCGCGTTGGCCGAAGTCGAGGTCATGGGACGCCCCGCCCGGCGCAGGAGCGCCAACGCCTCCGGGCGCCCAGGCACCCGAAGCGCGACCGAGCCGTCCGCTGCCTTGGCCGACGGCGGAAAACAGTCGCCAGGGTCGGCCACGACCAACGTCAGCGGGCCCGGCCAAAACGCTCGCGCCAGGACGGCGCCCGCGTCTCCCAGGAGATCGGCGACGTCCTCCGCGTCCGGCACGAGCACGACGAAGCCGCCCGCCGCGCGGCCCTTCAGCGCGCGCAACGCGTCCAGGGGACCCGGATCGAGCAGCCCGCCGAAGCCGTACACCGTCTCCGCGGGATGCGCCACGAGCTCGCCCGCCCGCAGCCGCTCGACGCACTCGGCCACCGAAGCCTCCGCTCCGTCCCGCCGACCCGGGAGCGAGCGCGGCCCCGCGCCGCGAGCGCGGCGCTCGGCCACGGAACGGCCCGGCGATGCTCCCGCTCCGTCCCGCGACCGGCAGCGGCTCATCGGCTGCGCCGCGACCGCAACAGCCGCTCGGCCAAGCGCAGGTCGTCCGCGCTCGTGATCTTCAGGTTGGCCGGCGACGAGCGGACCATCCGCACGGACGCGCCCATCGCCTCGGCCATCCACGAGTCGTCGGTCGGCTGCGCCCCGCTGGCCCGGCACCGCGCCACGGCCTCGGCGAAGACGCCGCGCGGGAACATCTGGGGCGTCTGCGCGCGCCACAGGCCGTCTCGCGACACCGTCTTCGCGTCGGCGCCCGAAGGACCGGCGCGCTTCAGCGTGTCGGCGACGGGAATTCCCGCGACCGCGACCTCGCCGCCCGCCGCGACCTCCACGCACCGGCGGATCGCGTCGTCCGGCGGAAACGGCCGCGCCCCGTCGTGCACGGCCACCACGTCCGCGTCCGCGCGCGCCGCCGCGAACGCCCGCGCAACCGACTCGAACCGGCTGGCCCCGCCCTCGACCACCCGGATTCTCTCGTCCAAGCCCTCCAGCCGCGCCAGCTCGTTTCGCGGCACGCCGTCCCGCGCCTCCCTGTCCCGCGCCTCGCCGCCACGTGCCAGCTGGTCGCACGCCTCGCCGTCGCGCGCCAGCCCGTCCCCCACCTCGCCCTCCCGCGCCTCGCGCAACCATCCCGCCGGCGCCGCGACCACCGCTTCGACCAGCCCGCGCAACCGAAGAAAGCGCGACAAGGCCGCCTCCAGCACCGTGCCCTCTCCGAGCGCCAGAAACGGCTTGTGCGCGCCTCCCATCCGGCGGCCCGAACCTGCCGCGGGCACCAGCAAGGCCACGCGGGGCCGCGCCTTCGAACGCGGGTCCGTCATCTGCGGGGGCGGTGCTCAAGCCCTGTCCGACCAGCGCCCGGGACGCACGGGTCCGTCTGCGGGGGCGGCGCCCAAAGCTCCGTCCGTCCAGCGTCGGGAACGCGCAAGTCCGTCATTCTGCGGGCGCCGGCGCCTACGCCCGTTCCGGAGCCGGCACGGGGTCGCCCTCGCCGTCCGGCTCCCGGACCAGGGAATCGAAGCGGGTGTATTCCTTGTGGAAGAACAAGTCGACCGTGCCGGTGGGGCCGTTGCGCTGCTTCGAGACGATGAGCTCCGCCTTCCCTTCCAGCGAATTGCCGTCCTTGTCCTCCGGCCCTTCGTAGTACTCGGGGCGGTACAGGAAGAGGACCAGGTCGGCGTCCTGCTCGATGGACCCGCTGTCGCGAAGGTCGGACAGCTGCGGGCGGCGGTTCACGCGCTGCTCCGGCGCGCGGCTCAGCTGGCTCAGCGCGACGACCGGCACTTCGATCTCCCTGGCCAGCCCCTTGAGTCCCCTGGAGATCTCGCTGATCTCCTGCACGCGCCCGTCGTTCCGCCCCGTCGCCGAAGCCGACATCAGCTGCATGTAGTCCACCACGACCAAGCCGAGCTCGGACTCCGACTTGAGGCGCCGCGCCTTGGCCTTCATCTCCAGCACGTTCGACGCCGCCGAGTCGTCGATCCAGATGGGCGCCGTGTTGAGCCGGCCCGCCGCCATCGCGAGCCGCCGGTGATCCTCGGGCGAGAGCGAGCCCCGGCGCAGCTTCTGCGCGTCCACGCTGCCCTCGGAGCACAGAAAGCGCTGCACCAGCTGCTCCTTCGCCATCTCCAAACTGAAGATCGCCACCGGCACGCCCTGGTTGAGGGCCACGCGGTGCGAGACGTTGAGCGCCCACGACGTCTTGCCCATGGACGGGCGGCCCGCGACCACGACGAGATCGCCCGGCTGCAGCCCCGTCGTCATCCGGTCCACGTCGGCGAACCCCGTCGGCAGCCCCGACACGCCCCCCGCCTCCTGCAGCTTCTCGATGCGCTCGAACATCGGCCACAGGATTTCCTTGATCCAGACGAAGCCGGTCTGGTCGCGCGACTGCGAGACGGCGAAGATGCGGTGCTCCGCCTGGTCGAGCACTTCCTTGGCGGTCGCCTCGCCGGGGTCGTGCACGTCCTGGACGATCTGGTTGGCCGCCTCGAGCAGCCGGCGCAGCAACGCCTTCTCGCGAACGATGCGGGCGTGGTACTCGATGTTGGCGGCGGTGGGGACGGCGTCCAGCAGCGACGCCAAGTACTCCAGGCCGCCGGCGTTCTCGAGGTCCCCTTGGGTCTTGAGCTCCTCGGAGACCGTGATCACGTCGAGCACGCTGCCCCGCTCGAACAGGCGGGTCATGGCGCGGAAGAGCCGGCGGTGCGCCTCGCGGAAGAACATGGAGGCGTCGAGCGATTCGAGCGCGCGCGGCGTCGCGGTCGGGTCGATCAGCATGCCGCCCAGGACCGACGCCTCGGCCGCGGGCGCGAACGGAGGCTCCCGGTCGAACCGCGACGCGTTCTGCTCGGACGGAACCGGCGGCGCCTCGCTCACGCCGACCGCTCTCCGTTCAGCTGCCCGCGCAGGAGCTGAAGGTCGTCCCACGCGCGCCGACTCCATCCCGGATTGCGCAGCAGAGCCGCCGGATGATAAGTGACGACCAGCGGCGCGCCGGCGTAGCGGTGCACCCGGCCGCGCAGCTTGCCCAGGGCCGCCGCCGACCCGGTGAGCTGCTTGGCCGCGAAGGCCCCGACCGCCAGCACGGCCCGCGGAGCGACCAGTTCGATTTGCCGCTGGAGGAAGGGCGCGCACGCCTCGATTTCCTCGGGCATGGGATTGCGGTTCCCCGGGGGACGGCACTTGAGCAGGTTGCAGATGTACGCCGATTCCGCGCGCGAGAGGCCGACCGACGCGAGCATCAGGTCGAGGAGCTTGCCGGCTTGGCCGACGAAGGGGATGCCGGTGGCGTCTTCGTCCGCGCCGGGCGCCTCGCCGACCACGACCAGGCGCGCCTTCGGCGGGCCGTCCGCGAAGACCACGTGCTTGCGCCCCTCGGCCAAGCGGCACCGCGTGCAGGCCAACGCCATTTCGCGCAGCTCGTCGTGGCCGGCCGCCGCGGCGCGCTCGGGAAGGTCGTCCTTGGCGGGGGCGGCGCGCTCGGGGAAGTCGCCGCTGGCAGGCGCGCCAGCCTGAATGCGCCCGGCGGCCGCCCGATCAGGCCCGGCACCAGCCAGATCGCGTCCAGCGGCCGCCCGAACCTGCCCGCGACCCCCGCGTGTCGTCTCCGCCGCCGGCCGCCCATCCTCCGAACGGCCCCGCGCCGCCCGGCCGCCCCCACCAGCCGCCGCCGCAGCCGCAACAAGCTCCGTCGCCGTCATCGCGGACGCCACGATCTCCGGCTCGCCCAGCTCGCGCCGCTGCGCGAGATGCGCCGCCAAGCGCTCGGCGGCGTCCGTCAACGCTCCAGCCTCGCCGCGATCCAGTCCATGATCTCCTCGGCCAGGGCGTCCTTGGACATGAGCGGCAGCGCCCGCGGCTCGCGCCCCGGCTCGACGAGGACCGCCCGGTTCGCGGCGGCGCCGGGGCCCTCGCCCTCCCGCCCCGCCCGGTTGGCCACCACCAAGTCGAACCCCTTGCCCGCCAGCTTGGCCTTCGCGCCCGCCGCGACGTCCGACGTCTCCAGCGCGAAGCCCACCGACAAGCTGCCCGGCCGCATGAGCGCGCGCGACTCCAGGGCGACGTCTGGATTGGCCGCCAGCTTCGCCTGCATCGCCTTGCCGGCCACGTCCTTCTTGATCTTCTCGCGAGAGACCGGCTCGGGCCGATAGTCCGAAACCGCGGCCGCGTGCACGGCAACGTCCAAAGACCCCGCCCGCTCCGTCACCGCCGCGTGCATCTCGCGCGCCGTCTCGACCCGCACCACCTCCGCGCCCCACGGCGGCGGCAAGCTGGACGGGCCCGAGACCACCACGACCCCGGCGCCCCGCCGCCACGCCGCCGAAGCCAAGGCGTACCCCATCCTGCCCGAGGACCGGTTGCCCAGGTGGCGAACCGGGTCCCAGGGCTCCCACGTCGGTCCGGCCGTCACGAGCACGGACGCCCCGGCCAACGCCGACTTCGGCGCCAGGGCGCGTCCCATCGCCTCCACGATCGCGGCGGGCTCCGCCATGCGCCCCGCCCCGCTCCCCTCGCCGGCGCCCAGCCGCCCCTCGACCGGTCCCACCCTCGCGTAGCCGAACACGTCCTCGAGGCGCGCCAGGTTGGCCCGCGTCGCGGGGTGGCCGTACATCGCGTCGTTCATGGCGGGCGCCACGACGACCGGGACCCGCGCGCCGAGCAGCACGGCGCCGAGCAGGTCGCCCGCTTGACCGGTCGCGGCGCGCGCCAGCAGGTTCGCCGTGGCAGGCGCGACGCAAACGCAGTCCGCCCAGCGGGCCAAGTCCAAGTGCAGCGCCCCGTCCGCGCCGACGCCGAGCACGGACTGCTTCGGCCTGCGGCCCGTGACGCCGGCGAACGAGAGAGGCCCGACGAATTCGGCGGCCGCGGGCGTCAGGACCACGTCCACGGCCGCCCCGAGCAGGGTCAGGTCGCGGGCCACCTGCACCGCCTTGTACGCGGCGATGCTGCCGGACACGCCCAGCACGACCTTCTTGTCCTTCCAAGGCCGGCGCGGTTCGCGGGCGTCCGGGGCCGCCGGGCGCGGCGTCAAGGCGCTACCGCTACAAAGTTTCCGCCGGCTTGCGCTCGACCAAGGTGTAGCCGATGGCCCCGGACGTGATGGCTTCGAGGGCGCGCGTGGTCAGCTTCTTCTGGTCGCCGAGCGGCTCGCTGGGAAGCTTGTTGAGCTCGCCGGCGTACTTGGCCGCGACGAGCACGCCCTGGTACTTGCTCTGGTTGTGCTCGGCGACTTCGTGGGGGGTGTAGACTCTCATTGCTCTCGTCCTATTCCTGGATTTCTTGGCTGCTTGTCCGCCGCTTCTCCGCGTCCGCCTGCTCGGCCTCCGCCGCCTCCGTCTCCGTCGGCCCGCCGCCGACCCGCCGCAGCCGCGCGATCTCCGCTCGGGCGCCGTCGGCCAGACGCTCGCACAGCGCCCAAGCGTCCGGCTCCGTCTTGGCGCCTCCCTGTCCCGCCGCCGCTTCCGCCGCCGCCAGAACGTCGCCGACCGCTCCCTCCACGGACTCGTTGACGACGAACCCGCCGAAGCGCCCCGCGTCGCGCAGAGACTCGGCGCCGCCCAGCTCGCCCAGCGCCGTGGACAACCGCTCGGCAATCTCGCGGGGAGACTCCGTCCCTCGGCCGCGCAGCCGCCGAAGCCACCGCTCCGGCCCCGGCGGGAGGACAAAGATAATCACGGCGTCCAGCGACCGCGCCGCGACTTGGCGCGCGCCCTGCACGTCGATGTCCAGCACGAGAACCGGCGCCGCGCGGCCCGGCCGCCCCTCGGACAGATTGCGAAGCGGCGTGCCGTAGCACTCGCCGTGCACCTGCGCCCATTCGGCGAATTCCCCCGCGCGCGCCATCTCCTCGAACTCCGGCCGCGACACGAAATGGTACTCCACGCCGTCGCGCTCGTCCGGCCTGGGTCGGCGCGTCGTGACGGACACCGAGACCGCGAACCGCTCCGGATGCCGCCGCGCCAGACCCTGGGCGATCGTCGTCTTCCCCGCCCCCGACGGCCCGGCCAGCACCAGGAATTCGCTCATTCGACGTTCTCCGCCTGCTCGCGCACGCGCTCGAGCTCCTCCTTGATCGCCACGACCGCCTCCGCCATCTCCGCGTCGTTGGCCTTCGCCCCGATCGTGTTCGCCTCCCGGCCCATCTCCTGCACCAGGAATTCCAGCCGCTTGCCCGCCGGCCGGCCTTCCTCCGAGTCCAGCGTCTCGCCGAACAATTCCACGTGCGAGCGCAAGCGAACGACTTCCTCCGCCACGTCCCACCGCGTCGCCAAGTACGCCACCTCCCGCGCCAGCCGCTCTTCGTCCACCTCCACGCCCTCGGCCAGCGCCCCGACGCGCTCGCGCAGCCGGTCGCGCTGGCGCACCAGCCGGGCCGGCGCCCGCCGCTCGATGCGGTCCACCGTCCCGGCGATGCTCGCGAGACTGCGGCGCAGCGCGTCCTCCAGCCGCCGTCCCTCCGCCCCGCGCATGGCGCAGAGCTGCCCCAACGCGTCGTCCACGCACGCCGCGAAGTCGTCCGCCGACGGCAGTTCTTCCGGGGCGCCCCGCTCGGTCCGCCACACGCCCGGCAGCCGGGCCACCGCGCTCGCGTCCAAGCGATCGTCCACGCCCAGATCGGCGCACGTCCGCCGCAGCGCCTCCACGGCCCGGGCCACGCGCTCCCGGTCCAGCCTCGGCCCGTCGTCCGCGCCGTCCCCACCCGTCCCGCCGTCCCCGCCGGTCCCAGCGACGACCCGCGCCGCAAGCGAAACGCGGCCCCGCCCGAGCGCGGCCCGAATCCGGCCAGCGGCCACGCTCTCGAGGCTCTCCCACGCGGCGGGCAGCCGCAGGCTCGTGCTGAGGTGCCGGTGGTTGACGGTGCGCACGTCCACGCGCAGCAGCCGTCCCTCGCCCAGAGCGGATTCGGCCGCCCCGTAGCCCGTCATGCTCCGGATCACGGCGCAGGGCTCCGAATCACGGCGACCTCCGAATCACGCCGCCGGCCTCGGCTGCGCGACGCCAGCGCGGCGCCGGTGACGCCCTCCCTCCGAGTCACGCCGTCGGCCTCCGAATCACGGCGGCCCTCGCGCCCGTCAGTTCCACAGCGTCCAACGCACCCCGTACAGCCCCCGCGTCCCCGGCAGCAGGCGCCCCGGCACGTCCTGGTTGGCGTCGCGCACGGTCAGGTTCTCCACGCTGATGAACACGTTGACCGACAGGATGCGCACCTGCACGCGAAGGTACCAGTCCTGGTAGAAGGGAACGACCGGCGGCTCCGGCCCGTCCTCGCCCGCCTCGTCGCCCGCCTCCTGGCCGTCCTCCGCCCCCCGGACCGCAGGCACCGCCATCTCGGACCGGCCCCGGGCGCCCAGGTCCACCCACAGCTCGAAGTTCTCGGTCGGCAGGAAGACGCGGTGGAAGGAAAGCGCGGCGTCGTAAAGGTGGTCCGGAAAGTAGGGGACGGGAAGCGGGCGGGCGGCTAGGGAGTCTGTGGAGGAAACCGAATCCCCCGGAACCGGGGGGTCGTCGGGCGGAGCCGCGGGCAGGGCGTCCCAGCGCTGCACTTGGGCGCGCAGGTAAAAGCCCCGAGGCCAGAGGGGAACGCGGCCCGCGAACTCCCAGCCGCGGCGACGAGGCTGGGCGGCCGCCAGACCGTCGCGGTCGAACGGCAGCCGGGTGGGCCGCACCGAGTCCGCCTCGACCGACAGGCGCGCGACCGAGAGCTGGCCGTTCCAGCGGGCCAAGGCGGCCCCGAAGCGGCTCCGCGACCGCTGCACGAAGCGCCCCGGCGGCGCGTGGTCGCTTCCGCCGCCGACTCCCGTGTCCCCCGGCGCGCCCGCCGAGTCGCCCGGAACCGGCGCCTGGGCCGCCGCGCCCAACGCCGCCGACCGCCGGCCGTCCCCGATCTCCGCGAAGAGCGTCAGGAACGAGACCGGGTCCGCCCACGCCCGCGCGTCGTAGCCCGCCCCCGTCTCGCCGTCCCAGCTCTCCCGCCAGCCCCGCAGGCTCGCGCCGCCCCAGCGCGGATGCGCCGCCGACACGTCCGCCGACAGCTCGCGCCCCGCCACGCCCGCGCCGTCGTTCAGACGCAGCGCCCCGCGCCCCCACAGCCAGTCCGTCCCTCCGGCAAGCCGCGCCCCGTACTGCCGCCGCGAGACCGGCCCGGCGACCGCGCCCGCCCGCGCGCCCCCCGCCGCCGAGTCCGCAGACGGGTCCAAGGCCGCCCCGGTCGCCCACGCCTCGGCCAGCAGCCCGGCGGCCGGCGCCCAGACGCCCTGCACCGTCCAGTCGGTCCGGTCCGCGCCCACGCCCGGCGCCTCGGCCGGCGCCGAGAGCTCCGACGACACGCGCCGGTACTCGAAGCGCAGCCCCGCGCGGTCGCCCCGGTGGAGGCTGTAGCGGAACCATCCCCCGGTCACGGCCCCCGCCTCCTCGGCCCCTCGGGCGTCGATCCGCTCGATCGCCAGCGCCGCCTTCCCGCGCACCACCCGCGGAAACGAGAACGTGCCCCGCAGCAAGTTCGTGTCCAGGTCGCCCGTCCCCGCTTCGATCAGCGCGTAGGGCCGGGCGTCGGAATGGGCGAGCCGGAACAGATGCACGTCCAGGCCGCTGCCGCGCCGAATCGCCCGCACCCTCTCCAGCCCCGACAGCGCCACCCGCGACAGGTCCGGCGCCGCCCCGTCCAGCGGCAGGTGCTCCACGCCGTCGTAGTACAGCCGAAGGCCGCCCCCCGCGACCCCGACCGGCACGGCCGTGGCGGAGGCCCCGAAGTCGCCGCTCCGCAACGAAAGGACGCCCGGCACCTGCGCGAGCAGATCGAGCAGCGTGTGGCCGCGCGCGCCCAAGAGCGCGTTCCGGTCCCATTCCCAGACGCCGGGCGCCCCGCGCGCAGGCCCGATGTCGTCCAGCGACGGGAGCACGGGCGGAGGCGGCAACGTGTCGACGGCCGCGGAGTCCGGCGAGGGGACCGCCGCGCTGTCGGCGGCAACCGAGTCGGGCGGGAGGGTGTCGGCCGCGGGAGGCGGGCCGGCCGGGGGGTCCTGGGCCGCGGCTGGGGCGGCGGCGAGGACGAGGGCGAACGTTTGCCAGATTCGGGCTCGGGCGGGGGGCGCGAGTGTTCGCCGAAGCACCGGACGGCGGGCTTGGCTTCGTCGAGCCGAGGCGCGTGCGAGAAGAGCGGGCGGGCCAACGCGCTGAAGTCCTGGGTCGCGCAGCCCGCTTCGGCGGACCGAGGCGCGGCCGGACAAGGCCGGCAGGCCGGCGCCCCGAAGTTCTGGGCGGCGCGTCTGCCCTTGCCGGGGCGGGCCGTGCGCGGGACAGGGGGCCGACCCGCCGGCGCGTCGCAGTCCAGGGCGGCGAGCTCCGCTTCGCCCGGGGCGGCCGGCCTGCCCCGAGACCGAGGCGCGCGTCGCCGGCACCGTTCAGCGCGTCCGTTCGGCGGCGGCGGGCGGCGGGCCGCCGGAGGACGCCGGGCCGTCGGACCCTGGGGCCGCGGCCGCTCGCGCTCGGGCGGAACCGGCCGCTCGCATCCGCACCCACTCCAGCAGCAGTCGGCAGGGCGTGCCCGCCGGGCCGTCCTTCAAGTACGGCTTGCCGGTCTTGCCGTAGGCCGTGCCCGCCACGTCCAGGTGCGCCCACGGCACGTCGCCGACGAACTCCGCCAGGAAACACGCCGCCGTGATCGCTCCCGCCTGGCGTCCCCCGACGTTCTTGAGATCGGCCACTTGGCTGTCGAGCTGCTTGCGGTACGGGGGGTCGAGCGGAAGCCGCCATGCGGGCTGTCCGGCCGCGCCGCCCGCCCGGGACAGCTCGCGCAGCAACGGGGCGTCGTTGCCCAACAAGCCGGAGCGATGGCTGCCCAGCGCGACCACGCAGGCGCCCGTCAGCGTCGCGCAGTCCACCATGGCGGCGGGCCGCCACTGCCGCGCGTAGTCGAGCGCGTCGGCGAGAATGAGGCGGCCCTCGGCGTCCGTGTTGATCACTTCGACCGTCTTGCCCGCCCGCGTCGTCACCACGTCGCCCGGCTTCGTGGCCGACCCGCCCAGCAGGTTCTCCGAGCTGGGAACGACGCCCACCACGTTGACCGGCAGCCCCAGACGCCCGATCGTCTGCATGGCGCCCAGCACGGCCGCCCCGCCGGACATGTCGTACTTCATGTCCTCCATGCCCTTGGCGGGCTTGATCGAAATCCCCCCCGCGTCGAAGGTCAGGCCCTTGCCCACCAGCACGAGCGGCGCCTCGTCCGCCGGACCGCCCGTGTGCCGCAGAACGATCAGCCGCGGCTCCTCGTTGGATCCGCGCGCGACCGACAGCAGCGCCCCCATGCGCTCCGCCTCCATCTCGCCGGGGCCGAGAACGCGGCAAGCCAGCCCCGCGTCGTCCGCCACGCGCTCGGCCGCCTCCGCCAGCGCCGCCGGCGTGAGCACGTTCCCCGGCCGGGCCTGCAACGTGCGCGCCAAGTTCTCGCCCTCCGCGAACTCCCGGCCCGTGCGCACGGCCTCTCGCCCCGCGTGCGTTCGCCCGGCTCCCGCCAGGACCGCGGCATCGACCCCAGGCCACGCCTCGCCGCTCGCTTCCGCCGACGCCAGCTCGGCAAAGCGCCAGGAGCCCAGGACCAGTCCCTCGGCCAGCCCTTGCCAAAGCGCGGCGGCGGGGTCGGCGGCAGCGGCCGTCACACCCGCGTCGCCGGCCCGCGCCGCCGAGCTGGGTGCGCCGCCGTCCCCCACCAAATGGTCCGCCACCACCGCCAGCGACCGCGCCCGGCGCTCCTCCGCCGCCCGCGCCGCCCGTCCGCCGAGCTCCCGCATCCTCTCGGCGCAGAGGCCGGCGCGCGGTCCGACCCCGCAGAACAAGATGCGCCGAGGCCCGTCGGCGGCTTTCGCGTACGCGAGCACGGACTCCCCTTCTTCCGCCGCAAAGTCGCCCGTCGCCAGAGCGGCGCGCAACGCGTCTCGGGCCGGCTGCAACGCTTCGCCCGTCGCGCGAACCATGGCCTCCAGCGCCGCCGCGCCTTCCTCGGACAGGGCGCGGGCAAGCGAGACGTCCGAGGACTCCTCCCCGCCGGCCGGCTCGTCCTCGTCCTGGGCGACCGCCACGACGACGAGCGGAGCCCGCAGCGGCTCGTCCGCCCCGGCGGTCGTCGTCAGCCGCATCGGCCGGCAGCCCCCAAGCAACAGCCTACATGCACGCGACGACGGCTTCCCCGAAGCGCGAGGTCGACACCTCCGTCGCGCCCTTCATCTGCCGCGCCAAGTCGTAGGTCACCGCGCGCTCCCGGACCGCGCCCTCCAGTCCCCGGCCCACGGCCGCCGCCGCCTCGTCCCAGCCCAAGTGCTCGAGCATCATCGCCGCCGACAGGATCAGCGAGCCCGGATTGACCTTGTCCTGTCCCGCGTACTTGGGCGCCGTCCCGTGGGTCGCCTCGAAGACCGCGACCTCGTCGCCGATGTTGGCCCCGGGCGCCATGCCCAGCCCCCCGACCTGGGCGGCGCAAGCGTCCGACAGGTAGTCGCCGTTCAGGTTGGGCGTCGCCAGCACCGAGTACTCGGACGGGCGAAGCAGCGCCTGCTGGAACATCGCGTCGGCGATGCGGTCCTTGATCACGACCCTTCCCCCGGCCTCCTCGCCCTCCCAGAGGCGCGCCTCGGGCACCGTGTCGCCGCCGAACTCGTCGCGGGCCACCTCGTACCCCCAGTCCCGAAACGCGCCCTCGGTGAACTTCATGATGTTGCCCTTGTGCACGAGCGTCACCGAGTCCCTTCCGCGCGCCAGCGCGTACCGAATCGCCGCCGCCACGTGCCGCTTCGTGCCGAACGCGCTCACCGGCTTGACGCCGATCCCGCTCCCGTCGCGAACCCGCGCCCCCAAGCTGTCCGCCAGAAACGCGCGCAGCCGCTCGGCCTCGGGCGTGCCCGCCTCCCACTCCAAGCCCGCGTACACGTCCTCCGTGTTCTCGCGAAAGATCACCACGTCCAGGTCGCCGGGCCGGTCCACCGGCGACGGCACGCCCGGAATCCAGCGCACCGGCCGAACGCACGAGTACAGGTCCAGGACTTGGCGAATCGTCACGTTCAGCGACCGAATCCCCCCGCCCACCGGCGTCGTCAGCGGCCCCTTGATCGCAACCCGGAACTCGGTGAAGGCGTCCAGCGTCTCCTGGGGCAGCCATTCGCCCGCCCGCTCGTAGGCCTTCTCGCCCGCGAGGACCTCCATCCACGCGATCGCGCGGGCACCGCCGTAGGACTTCGCGACGGCGGCGTCCACCACGCGGCGCGTGGCCGCCCAGATGTCCGGGCCGATGCCGTCGCCCTCGACGAAGGGGACGACGGGGCGGTCGGGGACGTTGAGGCCGCCTCCGACGGCGGCGGCGATGGGCTCGCCCTCTTGGGGAACGGTTGCGTGGCGGTACGAGGACGGCACGATGGCAGCTCCGTTGGCTGAAGGAACTCCGGGCTGGCTGGAGAGAGGCGGCGGCTCTTGGCCGGCAGAAGCATGGCGCGGCCCGCCGGCGTTCTCGAAATGTGGCGATTGCGGCGCGCCAAGAGAAAGGTAGACGCGCAGGGGGACGGGAGGGCCCGTCTGACGGGAGCGCGGACGCTGCGCGGCGACATGGCGGGGTCGGCGAGGCACCGGGACGCCAACCGGACCGGGGGACTGGCCACTCGGCGGGTGCAGGATGGCCAAGCGCCGCAGGCCCGCCATCCCGGCGGCCGTCGCAACGCGGGCTCGGCAGCGGGCAGGCGAGCAAGGCGCCCGCCGACTGTTGGGCATCGGGGGGCGGCTTGAAGTCTCGTTTTGGCGAATCTGACAGATTCTACCTATTATTTGTCAAAGAATCTGTCCTGGCGTCAAAAAACGCCGTTTTCGTGCTCTTTGCCGCCCGTCAGGACGCCTTCCTTCGACAAAACAAGGCCGCAAATGTCGCACACGACGAATTCCAGCGCGCACGCTCTCGTCTCGCCGCCCCGCTTCCGCCGCGACTGGAGCCTCTCGGCGAAGACGCGTCGCCGCCTCGGCTGGTGCGACGCCCAACTCGCGTCGTTGCGGGAGTCGCCCATCGCGCCCGAGCTGCAAGCGGACTTGGCGGAGGCCGCCTCGGTCCGGACCGTCGCCGCGACTTTGTCGCTCGCCGGCGGCACGCTGACGGAAACGCAGGTCGCGTCTGTGCTCGCAGGCCAAAGGCTGCCCCCGAGCCGCCGGCACCTGGGCGACGAGGCGCGAAACGTCGTCAAGGCCGCCCGCCTGCTGCTCGACCATGCCCGCGCCGAAACACCGGAGCCGGTGTCGCCCGCGCTGCTGCTTCAAGTCCACCGAACGCTGGGCCAAGGACTGGGGGCACACTTCGCCGGATCGCCAGGAACGTTCCGCGCCCCGGACGAGGCCGCCCGCGTCCCTTGTCCCCCGGCCCGAGACGTTCCCGCACTCGTCGGGCAACTCAGCTCGTGGGCCGAGCAAGAACTTCCCGTCCTGGACCCGCAGGCCCCGTCCGCCGACGCATCCGACTCCGGCGGCCCTTTGGCGCGTGTGGCCGCCGTCCATGCGTACCTGGCGTGGATTCGGCCGTTCGCCGACGGAAACGGCCGCACGGCGCGCCTCATGGAGACCTACGTCCTTCTCCGCGCCGGCGTCCCCGCGCTCGCCGCCTCGCTGCCGACCGTCCACTACGCGCAGACGCGCCGCACCTACGAGCGGCTGCTCCGCCAGACCGTTGCCGACCGGTCGCTCACGTCGTTCGTGTCCTACGCCGTCGCCGGCTTCCGAGACGGCTTGGCGGCCTTGGCGCGTTCCCTTCGCGAACACCAATGGCAGGCCGCGTGGCGCGCGTTCGTCTTCGCCCGCTTCGACGCCCACGAGCACCACAAGAAGACCGTCAAGCGCCGCCGCCGGGCGCTCGCCTTGCACCTGCCCCTGGACCGCGCCGTCGGCCCCGGCGACGTCGCCGGGCTGGACGCCGATCTCGGGCGCGCCTACCGCGCTCTCTCCGAACGCACGCTCCAGCGCGACATGGACGCGCTCGTCGAAATGGGGATCGCCACCGAGTGGGACGGCCGCTTGCTGGCGGCGGCCGAGGTCTTGCGGGTCTGGTAGAGGGAGGAGCAGGAAGGCGGCTGGGCTTGGCGCGGGGTCCGTCGCTGTGTTACGATTACGTCATTGAAGAAAATTATTCACTCACCGTATGGAAGCCCAGATGAACGCATACGAGAGACCGCTCGTCGAGCGCGTCGTGCAGTTCCTGGAGATGGAGCCGCCCTCGCTCGTGGCCGTCATCGGCCCCAGGCAGACGGGCAAGACCACCATCGCCGAGCAGGCCCTTCGGCGCACGGGCCTGCCGCACTGGCTCGTCGCGGTTGACGATCCGACGGCCCACGAAGTTCCCTTCGGGCGTCTTGGCGACGTGCCTGATCGGGAGTGGCTCGTGAACGTCTGGAGCCGCGCCCGCCAAGAAGCCCGCGCAAGTCCGTCGGGATTCATCCTGGCCTTGGACGAGGTGCAGCACATCAAGGGATGGTCCGACTTGGTCAAGGGAATGTGGGACCGGGACCGCGCTGAGGAATGCCCTCTGCAGGTCGTCGTACTGGGTTCGGCCCCGTGGGACCTGCTGACCGGTCTGCACGAAAGCTTGGTCGGCCGCTTCATGCCGGTGCACGTTCGCCAATGGTCACTTCGGGAAATGGTGTCTGCGTTCGACTTGACCCTGGACGAGTACATGTTCTTCGGCGGTTATCCGGGGGCGGCTCAACGGCGGGGAGACTTGGACGCTTGGCGCGACTACGTCCTCGGCGCAATCGTCGAGCCCACCATCGGCAGGGACATCCTGTCGCTCGCCAGAGTCGACAAGCCCGCGCTGATGCAACAGTTGATGGCACTCGTGCAAGACTATTCCGGACAGATTCTCGCCTACAACAAGATGCTCGGCCAGCTGCAGGACACCGGCAACGTCACGACGCTGGCTGGCTACCTGGAACTCCTCGCAAAGGCGGGACTGGCGACGGGACTGCCCGGATATTCCGGCAGCAGCCATCAGCGCCGGGCGTCCCAGCCCAAGCTGAACGTTCTCGACCCCGCCGTCATGACCGCGCACCTGGGCTATTCCTTTGACGAGGCAACGCACGACCGCACCCTATGGGGCAGGATCGTCGAGAGCACCGTGGGAGCCCACCTTCACAACACGCTGCCCCCGGCGGCGGAGCTTCATTATTGGCGTCGCGACGGCCAAGAAGTGGACTTCGTCCTGACCCGCGGCCCGCACGTCGTCGGCATTGAAGTGAAGAGCGGCGAGCGGGGAGCGACCGGCGGCCTGAAAGCGTTTCGCGACAGGTTCCCCGGGGCCAGAACGCGCCTCGTCGGCGCCGGAGGGACGCCGCTCAACGAGTTCTTGTGGGAGCCCGCCTCGTACTGGCTGGAGGAAGAATGACGGCGAAGCTGGTCGTGCCGCGGACCGTCACGGCGGTCGATAGCGGGCGGGAGGCCTTGACCAGCGCGGCCGCGTCGCAACCCATCTCCGCTTTCAGGGACGTCCGCGCCTTCGTGCTGCTCGGCGACCCGGGTTCCGGCAAGACCACCGAGTTCAAGCAGGCCGAACGAGCAGAGGGCGGCGTGTACGTCCCCGCACGCCGCTTCATTCGGGGACCCGCTCGCAAGCCGGAGTGGCGGGGCAAGACCCTCTTCATCGACGGATTGGACGAGATGCGCGCCGGGGCCGGCGACCCGCGCATGGCGCTCGACGCCATCTTGGGGCGACTGGAGAAACTCGACCGTCCACGCGTGAGGATATCTTGCCGGGCAGCGGCTTGGCTGGCGGGCAACGACGCCAACGAGCTTCGGTCGCTGCCGGGCTACGACGATCTTTTGATTCTCCGCCTGGACCCGCTCGTGGAAGCGGACGCCGAAGAGCTTCTGGCCCATCACGGCGTGAAGGATGCCGACGCGTTCCTTGTGGCGGCACGGGACCATGGCCTTCGCGATCTTCTTGACAACCCGCTTACGCTTGACCTGCTGACCAAGGCGTTCTCCGTAGGTCGTTCTTGGCCCGACGGCAAGCGCCAGACATTCGAGAAGGCCTGCCGCACGTTGGCCGGGGAATACAACGAGGAACATCGAGCGGCGCGTCAAGTCCCCGTCAGCCTCGACGAAAAGATCTCGGCGGCCGGCTGTTTGGCGACGCTGTTGCTGGTCGGCGGTAGGGAGCACGTCGAAGCTGTCGGAGCAGGCAAACCGGACGCCGGCGCGGACCTGTCGCTACGGCTTGAAGAGATGCCCGCCAAGGCAATGCCGTCCGGAGGCATGAACGCGCTGAAGCGCACACTGGACACGAGGCTGTTCTCATTGGCCGACGGTTCTGGCTCCTCGGTCTCGGCCTTGGCCCCGTACCATCGCAGCGTGGCCGAACATCTGGCGGCGAGGCACCTTCACGAGCGGATCAAGGGGGGCGCGCCTGTGGGCCGCGTGCTGGCCCTTCTTGCCGGGGCCGACGGCGTCGTGGTCCCCAGCCTGCGGGGGCTTGCGGCTTGGCTGGCGACCTTCAACTCCGACGCGCGCCGTCGTTTGGTGGACGAGATCCCCTTCGACATACTGGCGTCCGGGGACCCGTCCGTCTTTTCGCCGAGGTGCAAGGACCGTCTCCTGCATGCGCTCGGGCAGCTCTCCCCCCATCGCGGGTTCATGCTGCGCCGGACCAGCCCAGCCGTTCGGGCCGCTTTGACCAGCCCGGAGACGATGGGGTTTCTCCGACGCTGCATCGAGAACGACCCGACGGGCCAGCCGCAAGCGGTCCAGTCGGTCGTCGAGCTCCTGTTCGAGGGCTTGGCGTCCGATCCCTCGCCATGCGATTCGTTGTCGGTTGGCGAGGCCGTCGCCGTGGCTCGCGACGATCGCTGGATGTTTGCGGCACGGAAGCAGGCACTTGACGCCGCGATCCGAGTCGCGGAGCACGACGACGAAGGCTACGACCTGTTGGCACGCATGTTGGAGGACATAAGTGCGGGCCGTGTCGCGGACGTGAATCAAGAGTTGCGGGGCAAGCTTGTAGAAGGCCTCTATCCCCATCACCTGCCGCCGTCGCAGATTCCTCGGCTCCTGCCTCGGGCATCCGGAGGGACTCTCACGTGGCGTCTGTCGCGTGCGCTGAGAGAGACGGAAGATGCCCACGTGCCCGACATCCTCGACGCGCTGTGCGTGATCGACCGAGACCAAGCCGACGCCGACTACCCGGATCTGTTCCGAAGAATCTCGGAAGAGGCGCGCTTGGACTTGCTGGACCGCGGCCTTCAACTCCACGGCGAATCCGTCGCCGTTGGCAGGCTGTACGACTGGCTTTCGGTGCACCCCGAGCCGAAGCGCCTCCACGCAGCCACGGGGACGAAGGGCGGCAACGGCGACCTGGGGCCGGGGCCGTGGCTGTCTCAACACCCCGGCATCCGCCGAAGTCTCCTGCGAGAACACGTGCGGCGCGAACGACATATGTTGGACGAGAACCGCAGTCATTTCCGCATGTTCCCTCTTCTCTTTCTCGGGCTTTCTCCCGGCGAGGCCGTCGCCTTGTGCTTCGAGGAGGCCGTCGCCGCGACAGCACTCGACGACGCGCGCTCGTACTTGGACTGGGCCGTGATGCACCGCCGTTCGCAAGTGCAACCGCTGCCGGGCACTACCTTCGCGGAGGCGCTAACGCCAGATTGGCTCGAGTGGGCAATGGCCCAATTGCGGAGCAAGCCCGAACTGGTCGAATATCTTGAGCGCACAGCCCAACGCGAGGCAAAGAAACGACAGGCGCACGCGAGCCGCGAAGATCCATACCGCGAGCGCATGCGGCAAGCCGTCCTGCAACGAAGAGACCTTCTGCTGAAGGGCACCGCGCCGCCGGAGCTTCTCGAGGAAGCGGCCCTCGTCTACTTGGGAATCCGTCCTATGGAGCCGTCGCTCCGACCCGTCGAGAGGTTGCAGAAATGGCTTGCCGACGATGTCCTTTCGGACGACGACGCCTCGGATGCGGTCAAGGCCGCGTTGCGCGCCCTGGGCCGGGTCGTCGAGGAAAGCACCATCCCCAGCTTGGCTCAGCTGATTGAATTCAAGCAGGAAGGCAAGATGTATCGGTTGGCATACCCCGTTTTGGCCGGACTCGACGATATCGGCCGACGCGAAGGCGCGTTCCCGGGGAGCTTCAGCGACGATTGGCTTCGGAGCGCACTGGGACTGCACTACTTGACCGTCGTGATGAACAAGGGCATGCCGCGCTGGGTCGGCACCTTGCTCGACGCCAAGTCCCGACTCGTCTCCGAGACACTCGCCGAAGTTCTGACGGCGCAGATCCGAGGCCGGTGCGACTACGAAGACCACCACCTGCTCTCGCTGGACACGAACAGGCACGCAGGCGTGCTCAACGAAGTCGTATCCAAGTTGCTGAACGCGTTCCCGGCCCGAGGAACGAAGCGGCATTTGGCCAAGCTCCGCACAATCCTCGAGATCGCCTTGCACCATCTCCCTAGGGGCCAACTGCGCGAGGTCGTGGAGCGCAAGCTGACCCTCGGCAGCATGGACACCGCCCAGAGAACGACTTGGCTGGGCGTCGGCCTGCGAGCATGGCCACGCTGCTTCACGGCTCGCGCAGTGAGCTTTCTCGCCGACAAGCGCGACGCCACGGTTAGGCACTTGGCGGACGCCTGGGCGAGCGGAAATGGTCGCGCACAGTTCTCGCCGCCGAGCGCCGGCATCAGAGACGTATTCTTGCTCGTGCGGAGGTTTGGCAGTCGCTATGCGCCCGAATGGATGAGCCGACATTCGCGCGCGGAAGTCGAGGCTGGCCGAGCCTTCATCGTTTCCGAGGAGGAGGAAGTTCATCAGAAGACGAGCGCGCTCATCAAGCATTGCATCCGCTACCTGTCCCGCGAACCGGAAGCCAGCCAAGCGTTGCGGCTCTTGGCCGACGATCCGGCGCTAGCGTCCTGGCGCGACAAGCTGGACCAAGCGCGCGAGGAGCAGGTGGAGCTTCGGCGGGAAACCACCCATCGTCCCCCTTCGCTCGCCGCTATCGCTAACGTCCTGAGCGATGGTCCGCCTGCCAACGCCGCCGACCTAGCTGAACTCGTCGCCGACCGGCTCCGGCACCTTGCGAGCGAGATCCGCGACGGCAACGCCGACGGCTGGCGACCGTTCTGGAACGAAGACCCCCACGGCCGTCCACTCAAGAGGAAGTCCGAGAACTCCTGCCGCGACGCGTTGCTGATGGCCCTGCGGCCTCGCCTCGATCCCTTGAACATCGACCTTCAGCCTGAACCGCACTACGCCGCGGACAAGCGAGCCGACATTCGCGCGGCGGCGCCCGGCGGCGATCCCGCGATTCCCGTCGAAGTCAAGAAGAGCGACAGCCGCGACCTCTGGAGCGCGGCGGAACGCCAGTTGGTCAAGAGGTACGCCCGAGACCCCTCGTCGGGAGGGCACGGCGTGTACGTCGTCCTTTGGTTCGGCGACTGCATGGTTCCGCCGAGCGGCCCCCGCCCCAAGTCCCCCGGCGAACTGAAGGACCAGCTTCGCGGACAGCTGGCCCCGGACCAACGCCGCTTCGTGCGCGTGGTCGTGATCGACGTCGCGCGCCCGCGCCCGTAGGCCGAACTCGTCCGGCGCGGCGGCACTTGTGCCGCCAAGCTACTCGCTCGGTTCTCCGAAGGACTGGAGCCAGCCGGGAGACGACCGACCCCGTCTCGTGTTTGGTGACCGCGGCGTCCTAAGCGATCAGCGTTCGTCGCCTTTGTTGGCCGAATCTTCTACGTCGAACGCTTCAACCTTGATCGCCCGACCTTCTTCTTGCTCACCATGCACCTCGCGAAAGGCGTGCCCCAGAGCGGCCGACAAACGCTCTCCGCTCCGACGGCAGACATCCTCGGCCTTGTAGGGATAGACTTCCTCGTAGTTCGTTACGGGCCACAGATCGAAGAGGGAGCCGCACCCCTTCACGAAAGCCAGCGCTCGCGAGTATCGCCCCTGCGACGTCATGGCTCGTCAATCCTCCTCATGCGCTGGGCTCTTCTCACGGCTCCGCCGAGAATCCGTCGCTCGCGACGCGGGCGACAATTCCATCTCGAGGAGGCGTTCAGAGGCCGACCTGGGCCGTCGCCCGCCGATCTTCCGGTCTGCAGGAAGCTAACGGCGCCGCACGCGGAGCCCAACGCCTCGGCTTCCCGCTCGGCGCGACCCTCAGCGGGCTTCACGCCCTCGCCTTGTTGAGCGACGGGCTGGCCGAATTCGGCCCTGTGGACAAGCCGGACTTCGACGCCGAGGGACGCCTGCGTTCTAGCGGCCCGTCCTCGGCGTCAGCGCGCGGACGGGCTCGCCCACCTCGTGCAGTTGCGGGAGCTCGCTCTTGTCCAGCATCTCGGCGAACAGATTGCCCTGCGGGACCAGGCGGCGCTCGAAGCTTCGGACGGACTTGTTGTATGCCTTGGTCGCGGACTCCAGGCCCTGGCGCACGCCCTCGTGGTACTCCATGACCTTGAGCACGCGGTCGTACAGCGTCTTGCCCATGTCCAGTATCTTGAGCGCGTCCTTGGCGGCCCTGTCCTTCTGCCAGTCGTCCTTGACGGCCCAGAGCACGGCAATGAGCGTCGCCGGCGTCGAGATCACGATGCGCTTGCTCATGGCGTGCTCGATGAGCCCGGCGTCCGCCTTGAGGGCCGCCGACAGGAACTGGTCGCCGGGGACGAACATGATCACGAAGTCCAGCGAGTTGTCCACGCTTCGCTCGTAGCCCTTCCTCGACAGGTCCGCGACCTGCCGCCTCACGGCCTGCGCGTGCCTAGTCCTCGCTGCGTCGGCGGCCTCCCGCGTCGGCGCGGCCCCGATTTCGCGGAATCCGGCGATGGGCGTCTTGGCGTCCACGACGATCCGCCGGTCGCCCGGAAGCATGATCACCATATCCGGACGGCGTCCGTCCGCCGTCGCCTGCTCCTCGAAGTCGATGTGCTCGTCCATCCCGGCCAGCTCGACGATGCGCCGGAGCTGCACTTCGCCCCAGTGGCCGACCTGTCGGCTGTCCGCCAGGGCCCCCGACAGCTTCTGCGTCTGGTCGGCCAGAAGCTCGATCTGCGGATTGAGCTTGCCGTAGTTCTCCGACAGCGGCTTGACCAACTCCGCGAATTGCGCGTGTCTTCGGTCGAGTTCGCCCTTCGCCGCCGCCATCGACTTGCCGAAGTTCTGGTCCGCCAGGCGCAGGAACTCGTCATTGCTCTCCTGCGCGACGCTGCGGGCCATGGAAGCGAAGGTCGCCCGCAGTTCCTTCTTCGCGTTGTCGATGAGGTCGAGGGCGTCCCCGCTCCGTTCGAGGCGGCCCTCCAGGTTCGCCTTGTCCCGCTTCAGGTCCTCGGCCTCGCGCCGCATGTCCTCGGTCTTGCGCCGAGCTTCTTCGGCATCGCGCTTCGCCGGGACTCGGACGGCCAGCCCAGCCAGGACGGCTCCCGCCAGGAACGCCAGCGCGTAGTAGGTCATTCCTGCATTCCCTTCTCCTCGTCTGGTCCCTTCGCCCGTGCCCCGCCGGATTGCGAGACAGGGGCCCTCGGGGTTCTAGTGTCGCCGCTCTACGCGGTCGAGTCCAGCGACTTGAATGACACCGTTCCACCGATCGCGATGCAAATGTCAAAGCCTTTATGTCTTGTCTTGTTTCGCAAATATCTTGATTTGATTTTCGTCCGGTGCTTGTCAATCCTTTCTTCTCTCTTCGACGCGAGAACTGCGAAACGTCGAACCACTTTGAATATCGTCTCGAATTCGATCTCGCACACGGACAACAGATACTTTAGGATCGGAATCGTTCTCACAAGCTGTTCCATAGGACTTTCGGATTCTCGAAGCGTTTCCTTCATTTCGACAAATGTCACGTCAACATGAGCATCTTTGGCAATTATCACCAAGTAGTCGCAGATGCTCGTCAATCGTTGTCGTTCCTTCTTCAAGGCGCCCAAATGACCGACTTTGTCAAGATTGACGACAACTGACGGTGATGGCAAATCAGTTATGCTGAATTTCGTGTGTGCGCCTTGCAAGACCACTTGATTCGTCGACGAATATGTTACACGAGATTTCTGAAGAACTTGTTGCAAGTGCTCGGAAAATCCATCACGTTGCTCTGCAATCGTCATGGCTTGGAATGCTGCGCTTCTAGCGTGGTCGCTAGTCCGACGGACCTGAGGTTTATCTCGTCTATGGTGTCGTCGAATACTTTCAAATCCATCCCGAAGTCGTCAATCTGAGCGAAATGCAATCGATGCTCTCCGGCCACGTAGGCCCGAATTGACGAACGAGTCAGGGCGTCCGATTCCGTGTATCCCCATTTCTTCAATGCCTTCTCACTTGCTTCATTCAATCCAGAAAGCATGATCAGATTGTTGAATTCCTTGATCAAGTAATCGCTGTGCGTTGTGACCAGCACCTTGATTCCTGCCTTCACAAACCGTACGAGCATTCGGGCAAGAATGACTTGATTCGCGGTGTCCAAGTGACTCTCGGGTTCGTCGATGATCAGCAGATCGTTTAGTCTAGCTCGGTGTCTCAAGTAGAAATACAAGTCCGCCAAGCCGCGAGCGGAAGAAGAAGCAAGGTGTAAGGGAATGACGAATTTATGCTTGCCGCGTGCAGTGGAACGAAAATGGATCGCTTCCTTGGATGCCTGGTAATAGCCGCCCATGATCTTCTTGATGTCTGCGACGAGTTGATGATCGGATAATGGACTCTTGCGACGCTGGACGTCGTTGATGCTTCGCGTGAAGTCGATGTTGTCCTTTATGGGTTGGGCATACTTGCTCGTATTCTTGTTGATCAACAGAAATGGAGCACCGTCATCTTGCTCTTTGGCGTTTCCCATCTTCTGCAGTACGTCCACGAGATGACTCTTGGCAAAATCCAATTCCTTGTAGAAAAGAGAAATGCCGAACCGTTCTGCCGAAATAATGAAAGGATTAGGGAATGGACACAGAAATCGCAACAGCATATAAGACAACGATTCCCGCAAATAGCTTAAGGGAAGTGACGGCACGTCACCCACAGATGCTCCGGAAACGCTTGTCGGTTTTCTGGCAACGGATAGACGCGTACCATCGTATTCCAAGACGAGTCGCCCGATCGGAGAAAGCATCATTTCTACTCGCCGATCGGCGAACGAGCCGGACGCGTTGTCCACAGCGACGGACAAGCGCGCGCCGTCGAACTCGTCCGGCGACGAGCTGAAGACTGCCGGCAGGGCGTTTTCCGAGAAATCTCGGGAAAGTGCGTCGAGAGTCGTTGCTTGAGTCGCGGCCAGTGCGCTTTCTTGGACAACGACATCGGCATGACCGGACCCGGAGAGCTGGCGGACAAGCCGGTTTAGGCGCAAGGACTTTATGACCGGAGAAGTCGCGTCGCCGAAAAAGAAGTCGTCGGCGTCCGGCCATCCGGCCCACTGCTTTAGGAAGCCATACAAAGCGTAGACCAAGTACGTCTTCCCGGTATTGTTGCGCCCGGCGATGATTGTGAGATCGCCCAACTCGAGCTTGGCGTCCTCGACAGGGCCGATATTTTGGAATTCGAATGTCATGGGATGTCCGGGAGCCGCCGCGGCGGCTGTAAGGAATGGTGGTTGCAACGGCCGAATCCCGCGTAACGGGTTCGCGGTCCAGTGGCCGTCGGCGGCGGTCCAGCACTGGGACAAAAAGCTAGTTGCTTGTCTCGGCGAACAGGGGGGTCAGCTTTGGTCGCCTTCGTTGGCCGGACCTTCGACGTCGGACGCTTCGATCTTGATCGCCGGGCCTTCTTCTTGCTCACCGTGCCGTCGCGAAAGGCGTGCCCCAGAACGGCCGACAAACGCTCTCCGCTCCGGCGGCAGACATCATCGGCCTTGTAGGGATAGACTTCCTCGTACTTCGTTACGGGCCACAGATCCAAGAGGGAGCCGCACCCCCCAAGGAAAGCCAGCGCTCGCGAGTACCGCCCCTGCGGCGTCGCTGGAGGGGGTGGCCGACCGCCCGACGGTCCAGGCCGAGACCGGTCGCCGCTCGCCATCGCCTGTCTCATTTCTCACGCTCTTTCCCATGGTCGCGAGGATATATCGGTTCGTCCTCTAGCCCGAGTTCTTTCTGACGTTCGATGTCCTCGAGAATCTGTTCGTGCCACAGCGCCATGTCCACGGAACGTTGCGGGTTGGTCGGATGGGTAGTCCCATATCCTTGTCCGAATCGCACGCCCAAGTCGAAGAACAGGTCACTCCACACCGACGTGTCGAATCCTGCGTTCAGGGCCATATACATCCCCACGTAGTCTGCTTCTCTCTCGAATTCCACCGAATACGCTTTGGCGGCTGCCCGTGCCATGTCGCGTGAGCTTTGGTTCGAATAGCAGCTGTATCCGCCGAGCAAGGCGCAAGATAGTCCGTCAACCAACGCGCCTGCAATGGCACCACCTGTCGCGTTGCCTTCCTTGATTTCGATGTGGCGCCGTCCGACGTGGGCAGTCTCATGGGCGATCACTGCGGCTAGCCTGTCGGCCGTTTCCAGCCATTCGACCATTGAGAGGCTTAATCCGATATTCTCACCGTCTGTGAACGCCTCCATCCCGCCGCGTGTCTCCACGTCTCCGGGACGCAACAGCACGGGCCAACCTTCACACGTCTCGACTCCGGGCAGCCTATCCAACTGTTCTTCCGAAACGTGGTCACCGGGCTTGAGCGTGCCGTTGATGTCTGCAGGCGACCCGGGAATGATGGACTGGATGGTCGCATAATGTTCCGTACTCGGCAAGAACAGGACAGGCCCGTTTGCGGCATACTGTCTGTACGTGGCATATCGGACTCCTGCCGTGATCCGCCTCTTGTCTGGCGCGCACAGATGCAAGTTGGCACGCCTTACCAAGAAAGAAATGCTATCGACCTTGTTTTGCCAGTACCAGTATTCAGAATTGCGTTCGGTCAACATCCGTTGCGCGGTCGTCTTCTGGTCTGCGGTCATTGGAACGTACTTCGGCCCCATCGCACATCCGCCCACGACTGCTAGCAAGGCCAACATCCCCATCGTCTTTCTCATTCTCGCTTCCTTTCCGGACTTCGCCCGTCAGTTCAGGTTGTTTGGAGTGGCCCCGGTATGATGGACGGTACGGACCTTGGGGTCAAGTCGTGTCGAGATGCCCCTACTCCGCCTCAAACCCGTGGCTGGAGAACTTCAGCTGGCGGCTGTTCTCGGTGACGGCCCGCACCACGCGGTCCGGCGCGCCCTCCGGCATGTCGGCCTCGATCTCCAGCGAGACCCGCACGTCGGAGCCGACGAGGCCGACCAAGTGGGCGATCACTTCCTCGGCAATCTGGCCCGCGTCCCGGCCGACGCGTTGCGGGTCCAGGCTCACCGAGCCGTGGAAGCGACGGGCGGGGGGACGCTCGTCCTCTTGGGCGGTCCCGTCGCGGTCGCCTTCGGGCGTCACGGCGGCCTCCACCTCGACAGCGACTCCGCCCGGGCCTTCGGGCGTCACGACCGCATCGGCCGCCGCCCTCGCCAGCTGCGCTCTCGCCACGTCCGGCTTGACGACGAGACCGGGGTCGTCGGCCGTGACCTCCAGGGCGACCGGCGCCCGCAACCCGACGTATCGCTCCTCGGCTTCGTCGTGACGGTCGGCGTACGCGAAACCGTCCTGCTCCCAGGACAGGATCCCCACGCCTTCGCGCACCGACTGGGCGAGCACGGCCGGCACCTTCAGCCGCGGCAGGTAGAGATAGCTGGCGAAGTCTTCGGCCAGCTGGCGGACCGAGACGTGGTC
The DNA here is from genome assembly GCA_965242735.1 of Longimicrobiales bacterium. Classification (GTDB taxonomy): domain Bacteria; phylum Gemmatimonadota; class Gemmatimonadetes; order Longimicrobiales; family Gaopeijiaceae. Next base: position 2,239,014 of record OZ251497.1, read on the forward strand.
TCCGCGCCAGAGCGGCACGTCGTCGAGGCGCCTTCGCAGGATGCTGGCGGCCATGCGGGGAAGCACCAAGTCCTCCCTGCCGATTCGGTCCAGCACGCCGTCCGCCACGGAGTCGCGGCTCCGCATCTGGAAGGTCCTCCACTCGACGGGCGCGGCCGCGTTGTCCTGTTCGGGAGCCAGGAGCCACTTGTAGACCTCGGGCATGCGGGCCTTGACGGCCTCGTCGGCGGACTTCTCCCGCACGGCGGCCTGCTTCGCTTGGTGCGGGTCGAGGTTGAGCGCGTCCGTCTCGGCCAGGATCGAGTGCCAGGCCAGGTACTCGCGGAGGGCTTGGTCCATGTCCTGCATCCGCACCTTGTCGGCGGCCAGGAACACGAGCGTGTTGCGATAGATGCGCGGGCCGGCGCCCCGGCTCTCGAGAATCTCCTTGGCGGCGGCCGTGGCCGCGTCGTCGGCGTCCTTGGAGTACGGCTTGCCGGCAGGAAGAACGACCAAGCGGGCGTCCATGGCGTCGGGCACGTCGGCAACGGACTTCGGCAGCAGGTGCGCCCGGACTTGCGCTGCCCCGCGGCGGGAATTGAATTCCTCGCGGAGACGGTCGTCGAGTTCGTGGGCCGCCCTGTGCGGCTCGCGCGCCAGCTCCGCGGCCCGTTGCTCGGCCAGCTTCGCGACGGTGGGCTGGGTCGCGTACCAGTAGCGGTTGCCGTCCTGGTAGAGGTACGTGGCCGCTGCCGCCAGACGGCGCAACGCGTCGCCGAACAGCGAGACCTGCTCGCCCGGCATGGCGCAGCCCAGGTTGACCCGGCGGTCGTCGATGCCCCGGTTCGCCGCGAGCGTGAGCGGCGCGGACCCCATGTAGATCGTCCGCGCGACGCGGCGGGTGGCCGACAGCTTCCCCAGGTTGGGCGAATCGCTGTCCAACCGGTGCGGCAAGGAAGCCGGGCCGTCGATGTCCTTCGCGATGACGGGCGTCCAGTTGTCCGCGAGGTAGCGCGTGAGCTCGGGCTGGACGCGCGAGTCGTCGACGGGAATCGTGGACGGCAGGACGAGCGGATTCTTGTCGCCGCTCTCCCAGAGGCCGTGAACGACCGAGGCCATGAGACGCAGCACGCCCCGCGTCCGCTGGAACTTGGCCAAGGACGACCAGTCGGCGTACAGCCGGTCGAAGATCTCCGGGTGGACGGGGTAGGCGGCGCGAATGCGCTTCTCGTAGTCGGCGTCGCGGCACTCCTGCGGGAAGTCGCCTTGGGCGCGCCTGTACAGCTCGGCGAACGCCCGCGCCGTCAGGTTGCGCGCCTTGAACGCGTCGTCGCCCTGGAGGGGCTCGAAGAGACGCCGCCGGACGATCTCGAACGCCTCTTCCGACGTGGCCGGATGCCAGACCGTGCCCACCCTGCCCACCACGTGGGACAGGCGGTCGAGCGCGTCGCGGCCTCGCACGCCCCCGACTTCCGCGTCGTCGGCGTGCGGGTGGGCGCCTTCGGGGCCGGGCGCCGAAGCCGGCAGCGACACCACCAGCAGGCAGTCGTCCAGCACCTTCGCCGACTCGGTCAGCGCCTGGGCGAAGGTGAACTGCGTCTCGAAGCTGCCGCCCGGCAGGTCGCCCTGATCGTGAAGCTGGCGCGCGTAGGCGACCCACTCGTCGACGAGGACCAGAACCGGTCCGTGCGCTGCCAGCAGGGTGCGCAGCCGGTCGCCCGGGCTGGTGGCGTTCTCGTCGTCCGCCCGCACTTGCTCGAAGGCTTCTCGCCCCCCGAGCTGCCACGCCAGCTCGCCCCAGAGCGTGCGCACGACGGTTCCGTCGTGCTTCGTGTCGGGATTGCCGGGCGAGATGCGGTTTCCGACGAGCACCACCCGCTTGGCCTGCGCCGGCGCGCTCTCGTCCGCGTCCGCGAGGACCGCCGCCACGTCGTCCGAGTCGCGTGGCGCGGCGCCCGAGAACAGGTGGAACAGCGCCAGCATCGAGTGCGTCTTGCCGCCGCCGAAGTTCGTCTGGAGCTGCACGACGGGGTCGCCGCCCTTGCCCGCCAGCCGACGAACCGCGCCCGCGAGAAGGCGTCGCAGGTTGTCGGTCAAGTATGTCCGGCGAAAGAACTCGTCCGGTCTCTTGTACTCCGCGGCGCCTTCGCCCCGATGTACTTGCCAGAGGTCGGCCGCGAACTCGGCCTGCTGGTACCGGCCGGTCGCCACGTCCGGGTGCGGCATCGCCACGTCGCGCCACGGCCTCAGCGACCCGGCCGCCGCTTCCACCAACGAGCCTCCCGCCTGCTTCTTCTGGTTGCGCAACTGCTGGTCGTACCGCAGCCGAAGCAGCTCCGCCTTGGACTCTTCGACCGTCGCCGCCTCGGGCGCCGACACCGCCGCCAGCAGCCGCGCCGACGAGTCCAGCGCCCGGTACGCGTCGTCGCCGGAGAACCGCTCCTGGTGCGCCCACTTGTTGCGCCAGTCCCGCAGCTCCTGCACGAGCGACCGATCCGCCCGCCCCAGCGTGAACCGAAACACGTCGTTCCACATCTCCCACATCACCTTCAGCAACGCCGCCGCATCCCACTCCGCCAGCGGTCTCTCCGCCGCCTTCGGATCGCCCGCGTGACGGCGCACCGTGCGCATCTGCACGATCCCCCGGTTGACGCGCTCGCGCACTTCGCGCTCGACGAACGGTCCGAGCCCCTGGCGAAGGCTGTCCATCGCCTTGCCCACGCGCTCGCGATGCGAAACGGCCACGCCTGCTATCCCTCCATCAGTTCAGGGCACACGAACTTCACGATAACGCCGTGCCGCGACAACGCGTCCCGGTAGTCCCGCCAGTCCGTGTCGGCCGCGTTGAGGACCGGCGGCGATTCCCCGCTGCCGATTGCCACCGCCACGAACTTTCGGTCGTTGCGGTCGAAGCCCGCGAGCTCGTCGTCGTCGGGAAACTCCTCGAAGCCGCGCTGGTCGTCGGGCTGGATGGGCACCAGCATGCACCGCTTCGGGTGGTGGCAGTTCGTCCACGCCCACTTCGTGAACGCGTGACCGGCCCTGACTTGCCCGGTCGTGGTCGGGTACTCCTTCAGAATCCGATACCCGTCGTCGAGCACGAGCCGCCCGGCCTCCACGATCCGCCTCATGCGCTCGACGCACCCCTGGACGCATTGCGGCCCCGCCTGCTCTGCATCCCCGTTCGCCACGCGAGCCACGTTGCTGTCCATCACGACCGGCGTCCTCCTCATTGCTCGGCCGCCAGCCGACGCCTCAGCCCCGCTTTCGCCGTCGCGGCGATCTCCCCGAATTCGTCACCGAAGAAGTTGTCCGGCCAGTTCGTGACGTTGCCGAACACGTTGATATCCAGCCTCTTGAGTTCCGACCGCCTCGCTTTCAGGTCGCAGAAGTAGAGCCCCACGTCCTTCGCATTGACCTCCTCCTCGGCGATCCGCCGTTGCAACCGCCGCAGCAGGTGCTCGCTATGACTCTCAACGATCACCTGGACCTTCCGGTTCTTCCATACGTCAATCATGACGTCCGCAAGCCCCGATTGAACCGACGGATGGAGATGAATCTCCGGCTGTTCAAGAAGCACCGTCGAGCCGTCTGGCACGAACAAGCACAGAACCAAGACCGGCAAGATCTGCGACACGCCAAAACCGACGTCGGTCAGCAACACCTCCCGCGATCGCCTCGTCCGCCTGACTCTCACTTCGTAGAGTTGGCTCCCCTCGCTCACGGACGCGACCCGAAAATCCTGAATGAGTCCGAGTTCCTTGAGCCACTTCGCGACGTACTCTTCCAGGCTGAGCCGCTTCCTGCGAAAGCCCGGCGATATCTTCTGGCCTCGTTCCCGGGCCGCCAAGATGGCGTCCACTACGGCTTCCCCCGCTCGTCCCATGTCGGAAGGGCGGGCGCCCGTCCAAGCGTACCGCCGCTCGGGGTGGGCCCGCAGCGGCCCGAGGTACGCCACTTCGTTCAAGCGTTCTTCGAAGGCCAGCACCAAATCGGCCAAAAAGCCCGCATTCTGAAAATAGGCGCGAGTCTGGTCCGGAAACCGGTAGCACTTCTCGGGGGCCGGCAACGGCCACTTGCGGCCCATGCTGTGAACGAACCGAAAGTCCCCTGCCCCCGCCGCACTCGCAAAGAGTTCGTATTCGTCCTTGGAAACCGCCTTCCGACGCATCCCGAACCGTGCCTCTCCCACTCCATGGGACATCTCACGAATTACCGGCCGCGTTGGTCCGTTTCCCGTAGCTTGATTGACGACGGCCGAAAACCCCAACCTGCGACTTTCCGCCACCGTGCGATTGTCATGCTTGCTGTCCCGCACTCTCACGGCCACCTTGCGCTCCCAATCCAGCGATACCTCAAGCTCCTCCGCTCCTCCGTCGCCATGCAGTACACTCCCAAAGTCTCCGAGGTCCACCGGGGTCATCTTGTCCCCGAAGTGGAAGACCAGCCCGCGATCCGCCGACTCCGCGGTCTGCTTGAGCAGCAACAACGCCTGAAGCAAGCCGCTCTTCCCGGAGCTGTTCGTTCCGAAGAAACCCGTGATCGGCCGCAACGTCACGTCTCCGGTGTCCGTCCAGGACTTGAAGTTCTTGAGCCTCAGTCGCGTCAGCATCATCCATCTCCCTTCAAGTCCAGTTCCGGTTGCGATTCCTTCAACCACGGCTTGCGCCTCGACAGATCCACGATCTCCGGCCAGCTGGACACCAAGGCGTTGTACCCGAACGCGGTATCGGCCCAATTCTTCCGTTCGCAGATCACGTAACATCTGTACGCCAGGTCTCGAACGACATCGCCGCCTCCGCCCATCCTCTCGAGCATCTTGGCTGCTCCTACTTCTCCATCTTCCTTGTACGCGTTCGCGACTACGTGCGACTTCTTCCACGCCGACGCCCGCTGGACGTCGGCAGGACGCGACCTCGCGTCCATCAAAGCAGGCTCCAGCAATCGCACAACGTTGCCTTTCGATTCCAAAATCCCTGAATGAGCCAGAGTCGCCACACTCGTGTTCTTCGCCTTCGCCAGCACCTCCGCTTCTCCAAACTCGTCCTCTGAGAACCCGTGAGATTCGAACCAAGCCAGCGCCCAGAGCGTCTCGCTGTCGAAGTCACCCCCAAGAGCCGAATCCAGTGCCTCGTTGATGTACTCGAGGGCCGTACGGACGCCTACTGCACTGCCATCCGGACAAACCACCTTCTGCCAACGGGAATAAATCGCCATGCCGGGACCTATCGCAGCTTGAGCCAGGTCGACCGGCGCGATGTTGGCTTCCTGAAGCGGCCGAAGCGCCTTGGGAAGCTCGGCAATCAACGTCTTCCTGAACTCGCTTCGAGTAATGACAGCCGCGTTGTGTGCACGCCTTCTACAGACCAGGACGATTGACGACGCGAGTGCCGCAACATTCTTCTTCAGGTTTCCCGTAAGCTCCGTGCGTATCGGCCACGTGCCCGTGATCTGAAATCCCACATCGACGACGGCTTGCAAAAATGTCTCCCATCCCGTGCTCGCCTGCCCACCTTCACCCCTCTTCTCCGACTGCTTGAAGGCATAGTAGATGGTCACCGGAAAGGCTGGATGCGCTTGGTCAAATAACCTTCGCATGGCCCGTACCATTCCGTCCATGAAATACTTCTCGGCTCGTTCCTTGCTGCCGTGACGGTACCGAGTAGCCACGAGTTCATCATCCTTGGGCACTGACATGGTAGCAAACAGATCGGGAAACGTCGGCTTCAAGCTACGACGTAACCAAATATAGAAGAAGTCGGACAAGTCGGCGTACCCGATGTTGTCGTAATACGGCGGATCCGTTGACACGATCTTCGATAGCGATATAGACTGTCGTTGCGCGTCTTCTTGGACAGCCGTGCCACTTCCCAAAGCCGGCATCCTCTCGACCACTTTGGCCGGAAACGCGACTTGGCCAATCCAATTGCCAGTCGCATTGCTGAACGGATTGCATTCTACGTAATCCCAAGTCATTGGCAACGCCTGCCGCCCGAATGCTTGCTGAATTTTCTGATACCCACTGTCCCAGATCGACAAGGTCGATGTTCGATTGGCTTGCCGTCCGACCGTCAGGCCGAGGTAGATGCCCACGGCTTCGCTGTAGGCGCGTGCCCCGGCGCCACCTTCTCGCAAGGGCGCCCCCTCGGGCATGCCCGACTGAAGGGCGTCACGTCGAACTTCCGCGCGAGCTTCTTCCACCAAGTCAGCAAACGTCGTCAGCGCTAGAATCTGCCGTCGGCTAAAGATGTCCGCCCACGCGGTCATTCCGTAGATCGGAGGCGAAAACCAGCGGCGGTCGTTGGGCATGTTCCCTTCTGGACGCCAGCCGTGCCACTCCGTGCTCTCTACGTCGTCGCCCTCCGTGCCTGGACTCAAGTAGACTCGCCCCGGCGTGCCGTCTGCTACGATGGCCATCTTCCGTGCGCCAAGTCGGCCGGCTTGGCCCTGCGCCTTGATCCACTCCCCTGTTATCGGGGATCCCGACAGCAAGCACCGAAAGTGGGCACCCCGCCCCATCTTCGTTCCCGTAGCCGTCGCCTCCATGTCGTCGGGGCGGCCCATTTGCACGTCGAACCGCCATTCCCGACCATCCACTACAGCCTTGACCCACGCCTCCCGTCCGACCTTCTTCGACAACCAAAACGACGAGGCCAGCGGCACCTTCACATCCGCAAAGGCAGGATTCGGGCTCGGCACCGTGCGTGCCCAGAGCCACGCGATCACGCCGAGCTCTTCGCCCTTGTATTTCTCCAGGTCCGGCCGCTCTTCACATGCCTCCGCGGTCACGCGGACACCCGAATAGAGGTGGCCGATGCGTCTCGCCGCCTGGTCACGCATCCACCTACCGTAGCACCGCAGGTCCGCCGCCAGGCCCTGCGCACCATGCCAGGTCGTCAGCTCGCGCTTCTCGCCATCTCCCTTCCGCCAATCGGGATGCACTGGCAGCGTTCCAGAGAATCTGGCCGGAATGTCGATCATCGCCCTATTGATCAAGACCGCAACGGGATTCAGGTCGCTGGCATAAGGCTCCAAGCCGAGCCGCTGGGCTTCAAGCGGCAACGTACCACCACCGGCGAACGGGTCGTGAAACGCTGGCAACCGATCCGAATCGAACGTCTCCCTGGCTCCCGCCTCCCCCGGCAGCTCCGCGCATGTCCGCCGCCAGCTCTCCTTAATCTCCGCCCGAGCCTCTTCCAGGATCGCTTCGTCAGTCGCGTTCTTCCATTCGACTAGCTTCTCGATCAAGCGAAACAGCCGAGCGCGCTCGCCGTCCTGCTCCGCTTCGGTCGGAAACAGTTCCGGACGCGACGACGGATCGTCCACCATTTGCCCAAAGATCACCGCGCGGGCAGCGGCCGTTGGCCTACGCGCCCACCACAAATGGAGCGTGCTGGGATGCCCATGGCGAATGGACTTCTCCCTCTTGGCCGCCTTGTTGATCGCCTCCAATGGAAGTGCGACTTCAATCAGCTTCTTACGCAATCCAATCTCCTCATCTCCCAATGTTGCACTTCTGATTCCCTCTTCGCCGTCCGTCACCGTTCACAATCCAACCAACTTTTCTGATTCCCCCCGACAAGAAAGACGAACTCACGGCTTCGCAAATCCATTCGCCGAAAGAAAATCGTCGATGTTGTTGTATGCGTTGAAAAAAAGCGGTGAACCAGAAAACGACAACGGACTCACCGGGCCTACGGTCATAAAGGAATATTGTCGACTCGCTTCATTGATAGCTGAATGGGGATCCCGAAATCCCTGGTAGAGCTGGAGTGTAGTTCCCGACGAACCTACTAACTCGCGTACCGCTTGAAATTCTTGTCCCAAGCCCAATCCGAAACCGAAGAACAAAATGCGGAGTTGCTGCCGAATCTGCGTGTCAAGGCTGCTCAACGTTTGACTGATGAACATCCAGCCCAGGCCGTACTTCCGTGTAGTACGCGTAGCATCCACCAAGCGACGGCGCACCGATCGGCCCGTATCGTCTTCGCGATCGAGTTCGCGAGGCGCTAAGCGATGAGCCTCGTCGATGACAACCAATGTGTTGAGGCTGTTACCATCTTGATAGTTCTGTTCCGCAACAAAAACCAATCCGTCAAGCACTCGCTTGATCACCAATGACTGAATCTTGTCGTTCCAAAACAATCCATGAGCGTCTTCCTTAGCTAGGCTAATCACCAGCATAGGCCGCCTCGATCTTCGGTCGGTGAGCAGTCTCTTCAACGTTTGGTCCACACTCCTGGCACCTGAACGATCTGTTCTAAACAGCTGTGCGACAGGGCTCCAGTATTTCGTGAAGACTTCCTCTTCGTCTGCATCACGCATCGCATTGTCAAACCTGTTGCGGGACATCGGCGTCCGATAGAATATTGTTTGAACGTTTTCCATTGCGAGCACACGCCACGCTTCATCGAAGGACGATCTCGCGTGCAATGTGGACAGTTTGATCTTCTTCTTCTGCAATCGATCTGCGAGTATTCTGCAGGCGGTATCTCGATTGTCGCCTTTAGGCATTGTGAGATGTTCGAAAAATAATGATTCATATAAAATCTGTTGAAACAGGCTCCATCGATCCAATACAAGATTTTTCACTGTCAGTACTTCCACCGATCTTCCGGCCTGATCCAACAGGCTTCGGAGCGGTAAAGAAAAACCTCCTGCTGAGTGACCAGATTCTATATCGCGTGCAAATTCTCCTTGTGGATCAATAACGAGAAGTGCCATACTGGGGTATTTCGCATATGCCAAGAGAATCTTCTTGGCAAGAACCGACTTGCCGGATCCAGTCTTGCCAAAAATTCCTAGATGATACGCCTCACCAGCTCCATTCGATCCACGATCAAAGTGCCTGAACCACAACGGCAGGCGCGGCCCCGAACCGTAGACACGCCCAAGATAATAGAGTTGATTCTTGTACGGATGCAACAGCGTATCAAGCATCTCGTCAGTGACGAGGTGGATCGGCGTTCCCGTCGCCGGTACCGTCCCGAGAATGCTGGGCTCGTACGAGCTGCGCGTCATTCGGAACACGGCGCTCATACCCATCTGACCTAAGTGGGTGTCCTGTCGCCCGCTTACCGCATCGACTCGGCCTCGCTGCCGGATAAGGCTTCGCATAGTGGGGTCCTCGTGCCAAATGTTGCGAAGTTGCACCTCCGTGATCTGACCAAGGGCGTAATGCTCGCTACCATCCTGATCAAAATGCAAGACCGCAAGCTCGCCAACCAGTTTGCGAGTAACGGCACTACCGAGGATGTCCAGTGCCAAATTCGCCGTCGATGAGGGTGAGCCCACAACGCCTATGCGCTCGCTAGTTTCGATGATCGGCCCTACCTTCTTCAGGTCGTCTGACATTCGTCAGTCATCTCCCGGTGTCGGTGCGATATGCGTGCAAAGCAAAAAACACGTCGCCGATATCGCCGTCGTATTCCTTCGCCACACGTTGGCTTGCGATTTGTCGAAACCCCTTCATGCCGTGGTGCAACGCTTTGGCCGTTCTGTCTGCCAGGTAAATAGGATAGGGTTCAAGCATCGACGGCGTCGCCGTTTGATTCTTGATGCCTTGTATTACGGTGGCCAAACGGTGTCGATTAGTAGCTATGCTTTGAGACATCTCGATCCGTAAAGCAGGCAACCACACTTGGGGCTTGTAATATATCACGTGCAGTGAGCCAAGGGCATCGATGACTTGGTCGGCAAGTTCTTCGGTAGACTCTCGAATCTTGTCGTACAATCGCTTCGTGTCTAGATGCCAGGTAAGTTGTCCGTCGCTCGTTCGCGGGTGTTCAAGCTCCCGAGGTTCCGTCAGCTCTCCGGCGTTCAGTAGAAACGTAAGCATTCCGCGGTCGTCGTACTCTGTCGGCCATCCGAGCGCCGCGCCGATTTCGCGCCGACTGGAATACTTGGGAAGTGCCACGAACTGCTTGTCGGACCGTTTCGAACGAAGAATGGATAAGTAGGCCTGCAAGTACTCCTGGACGTTGGCGATGAATTCCTTAGCGCATTCAAGTCGATGGAGGGACGGTGCCTTGTTGAGAGCTTGATTGAAGTAGATCAACGGCAGGGTCATGCTGCCGTCCAGCATCAGAAGATCATGGGGAGCCTTCGAGAGCAACCGCAACTCCTCGCCCAGCATGACGGCACGCAAAGTCGTATTCGTGTCTGGGTCGTGTGGCTCGGTCGCCACAAAAGTTTTGTGATGGGGACGATCCCAATGTCTCCTCTCAGAAGGAGGCGTGAGTCCCTCAACGGCCACGGCGACGGCAGCTACCATGTCCATCGCTAACAATCGTTCAATCGCGTACGAACCATCGGCGGCGCATGTCGTTGGAAGTGGCGGGTGACCTAACTGCGAGTCCGTGATCACCATTTCGGATTCGATTAGATGGTCACGACGCTCGGATCGCTTGTCCTTCACGTCCTGAAATGAAGCGACGAGCTTCTCAGCAACATCCGTGGTCCGCTCCAACATATCGTCCACGAGCACGGACGGCAGTTCTGCGAACATGTCGGCGTTGCCCGTCAATGGTCCAGTAGTCACACCGTCCCCCATAGCTGGTAGGTCTTGCGGTCAAAAAAGCGATAGCTCACATCACGCCTTGCTCTGGGTAGAAGCCAGCGATTCTTAAACCACGCGAAGATATCGTCCACGCTCTTGTCGTAATACGTTAGACACGGATCGTCTCCGCGAAGATACGCTGTCGAATTCACGGCCAGCGGAACGACGAAAACCTCGCGCTTGATCCCGTGATACATCAGACGGGTAGATAGGCCAAGAAGCGGGAGTGCTTTTCGCACAAGCTCGCGACGGTTGCGGAATCCGCAACCCCAAGCCTCCTGCTTTGCCGTGGCGTCACATTCTACAAGCGCAAAACGCCGAAGGTCCCGATAGAGTCCATTGCAAAACTGGAAATCACCCGAACCGCGCGTAAAACCCACGCTCCGAAAAGCGGTGCCCCCGTCGCATCGGAGGCGATTGTACACAGATGATCGGCCGAGCGCCGATGTTGTCGTCAGCAGGGCCAGACGACCATCGAAGACTTGCTGGCGGATGTACGATGGCCGCCCTTCGTACTTGCGTCGAAAGTGTTCGATCACCTCGCGACTGCTAGCCAGAGCGGCAACCAGTTTACCGCAGAGCAATTTGTTGTAGGGCGGAACCGCGCCCAGCACGAAGAGGTCCATGACGTTTCGCAACCGCTTCCGCTTGGCTTCATGGTCCCATCCAATCCATTCGTCACGTGGGCGGAGGCCGAAGACGGGATCGCCAAGACCGATAATCCCGATCAGTTTTCCGTTGGCTCGGTCGCGTACCAGGAACCTCAGCCTTCGGCCGTAGCCAGCCGACACCGGGATGCTCCAGTGGAGACGGACATAGCGGAACAGTCGCTCGTCATCGGTGCGGGGCTGCACTAGGTCCAAGCCAGGCCGTATGGCTGCGGGAACGACGTCGGCGCCGTTGGCCATGTGGGACAACAGCCGCGACTCGTGCCTCTCCAGTCCCTGCCTGCTCCGGTCGCGGTTATGCATGACCGCTTCCTTGTGGAGTCTTCGGAGCCGAGGCTTGTCCATCCCGTCCGGCAATGCAAGGGCACTGCCGTTCCTCTTGAATCCTTGTCGTTCAAGCGACTCGACGATTCGAGAACGGAGTTCTTCGGCTTGAGGGATCTTCGCCGTAGCGTGGGGCACCCCCTTGTCCGCCCGCTGTCCGGGGCTGATCTCTCCGGCGACGTTCCCGCTCACGCCAAGTACCCGCCGACCGTCGGCACCACCGCATCGGCGACATGCCTAGCCACCTTCCACGGGCCGGTTCCTCGCCATCGGGGGCCTTGACTGCCCCCCCTACCCCACATCGATCCTCCAAACATGCGCCGCCCGCTTGCCCATCCTCCGTTGTCGTTCGTCCAGCAAGGCCGCCGTCCATTCCTCCGGGGCCAGCTCCGCCACCGCCCTCGTCAGCGCATACCCGCTGCCTGCATACGCGGCGACCTTCTCGCCGTACGGCGCGTTTCCGACGGCCCGGTTGATGGACGGCTCCAGCAAGGTAAGGTTCCCCAGCCGGTGCGCCAACTGGTCCCAGCGGCGGCGCGGGAAGCTCTCGTCCCAATCGCTCGACGGGTTCAGCGGAAGGACGTGTTCGACCGTTCCGGGATCGGTCTCGGGGTCGCACGCGCGGCCTGCCGCGTCGGTCTCCAGGCGCGCCAGGACGTAGCGCGTCAAGCGCTTCCGGCTGGGGTCGAGCACGAGCTGCGCGAAGTCGCGGGCGAACTTCTTGTCCTCCACGTACACGGCCTTCAAGAACTCGAACGCGGACCGGGCCGTGACGGCTTCGCCCTTGCCGACGGCCGCGGCCGCGTCTTGGCAGGCCGACTCGAAAGCGCCGTTGCGAAGGCCGCAGACGACCGAGTAGCGGAAGGCGACCGTGCAGACGCACCTGAGCGTCTTCGCGAACTCGGGCGGCGGCATGGCTTCCCACGCCGCGAACAGCAACGGGGTCGCCTCGCGCGCGCCGAAGAGCAGGAACTCCCGCACGTGGCGCCGCGCTTCGGGCAGCTCGGCCCAGTACTCGTGCCCCGGGTCGCGAAGGGCCGCGAACAGCTCGGCTCGGGGCTCCATGTCGTCCATCAGCTGGAACACGTCGTGGGGCGAGGCGATCCGGCTTCGCACGAACCGAAACGTCCGCCGCTTGCGGATCCCCGGCGTCTCGCAGAGCAGGTGGGCTCGGAGAAAGTCGGGGAAGCGGCGCGCGCCGACGGTGCCGACCAGCGACAGCCAGCGGCGCCGCAACGTGTCCAGGTCGCTGGCCACCCGCACGTGGGAGAAGAGGAAGTTCTTCAGCAGGTCCGTGGTCGTGAGTTCCACGCCGCGCGCGTTCATCGTCTCGAACACGGTGTAGGCGTCCGAGTCGTCGTCCACGTCGATCACGATGAACACGAGCCGCTTCGCGACGGTCTCGGACAGAATCCGGGCCACGGACGCGCCGTCGTCCCGGTCGGGCAGTCTGTCGAGGCAGCCGCGAAAGTGCTGGAAGGCGCCCCACAGCTGGCGGTTGGAATCCGACAGGCCCCGCGGGTTGTGAGGGGGGCGCAGCTGCACCAAGTGGTCCTGGTAGAAGCCGTCGTCGGCGTCGTTCAGGAACAGGCGGCTGCTCTCGACGAGCGACGCGGGGGCCTTCTCGCCCACGAACCGGCCGCGGAGCCGCTCGCCGCGCCCGCGGTTGGCCTCGGTGTCGCGTCCTTCGCCGGCGAGCGCCTGCAGGTGCGCCACGACGGCCAGGGCGAACAGGCTCAAGGTCGCCAGCCGCTGCTGTCCGTCGATCACTCGAAAGTTCCGGTCGCGGATCGCTTGCACCACCAGCGCGCCCAGGTAGTGGCGCGCCTCGCCGCCGCCGTCGTGCAGAGCCATGACGTCGCGCCACAAGTCCTCCCACTCCTCGTGCGTCCACGAGTAGTCGCGCTGGTGAGGGGGCACGCGGTAGACCCTGCCGTTGCCGATCAGGTCCCAGTAGTCCGTCGCTCGCGCGTTCACAAGTCCGGGATGCTTCATGCGCGGCACGCCTTCGGGCGCAGGCGGGACGTGCGAGCGGGCGCGCCCATTTCAGCTGCCCAGCCGATTCCACGCGCAGGCGTTAGGGATGAGGAGGCTCATGCGCTCCCAACGTTATCTTGCCGCAGCACGGCGGTCAACCCGGCCAACCGGACGAATCCGCGCGACCGGCCGTCAAGACTGACCAGCCCCCCTCCCCTGCCCATGCGCCTGGAAGAACTCGCCCCCAACGTGGCCGTCCGCGGCCTGCTGCCCGACGAAGAGGTCGCCACCGTCGTGGGCGTGCTCCGGCACGGCTCCGAGGCGGTCGAGCTGACCTACAAGACCTCCGGCGGCCGCGTGGCCCAGGAGCTTCTCTACCGGCACGACGAGGCCCGCCTCGAGATCGCCGAGCGGGGCAGGCCCTGGCGCTTCGACGGGGACGGCGCGGACTTCCGGCTCGTCTCGGAGGCGCTGCGGATTCGGCTGGCCCATCTGTTCGATCCGATGCTGGCGGTCCACACGTCGGTGGTGGAGCCCCTGCCCCACCAGATCACGGCGGTCTACGACGCGATGCTGCCGCGCCAGCCCCTGCGCTTCCTGCTGGCGGACGATCCGGGGGCCGGCAAGACAATCATGGCGGGGCTCCTCGTGAAGGAGCTCATGGCGCGCGGCGACGTGGAGCGGTGCCTGGTGGTGTGCCCGGGGTCCCTGGCGGAACAGTGGCAGGACGAGCTGCGCCGGCGGTTCCATCTGCCGTTCGAGATCCTCACCAACGACAAGCTGGAGGCGGCGGGAACGGGCAACTGGTTCCTGGAGGCCGACTTGGCGATCGCGCGGCTCGACAAGCTGGCCCGCGACGAGGCCGTGCAGGAGAAGCTGAAGGCGCCGGACTGCCGCTGGGACCTGGTGGTCTGCGACGAGGCCCACAAGATGTCGGCCACGTACTTCGGAGGCGAGGTCAAGTACACCAAGCGGCACCGGCTGGGGCGGCTGCTGTCGGGGCTCACGCGCCACTTCCTGCTCATGACCGCGACGCCCCACAACGGCAAGGAGCAGGACTTCCAGCTCTTCATGTCGCTGCTGGACGAGGACCGGTTCGAGGGACGCTTTCGCGACGGCGTGCACGAGTCCGACGCGTCCGACCTGATGCGGCGCGTGGTCAAGGAGAACCTGACGCGCTTCGACGGGACGCCGGTGTTCCCCCGGCGCAGGGCGCACACCGTCCCCTACCGGTTTTCCGAGGGCGAGGCCCGGCTCTACGACGCCGTCACCGACTACGTGCGCGAGGAGTTCGACCGGGCGGCGGCGCTCGAGAAGGACCGGCGCGGCACCGTGGGGTTCGCGCTCACCGTGCTCCAGCGGCGGGTGGCGTCGTCACCTCGGGCGATTCACCGCTCGCTCGTTCGCCGGCGGGAGCGGCTGGAGGAGCGGTTGCGGGAGATGGAGTCGGGCAGCTCCGCCGACCCTGCCCGCGCCGCCAGCCTCGCTCTCGACTTCGACGACGACGAGGCGTGGGACGACCTCGACGAGGCCACCGAGTCCGAACTGAACGCCATGGAATCCGACCTGCTCGGGCGGGCCACGGCGGCGCGCTCCATGGCCGAGCTCCGGGCCGAGATCGCCACGCTGGGCCGTCTGGAGCGGCTTGCGGACGGCGTGCTTCGCGGCGGCGAGGACGCGAAGTGGCAGGAGCTGGCCGGCCTGCTCGACGAGATCTTCACGCCGGCGGGCTTGGCGGCCACGGTCGCCGAGGGTGCGGAGCAAGCCTACGGAGCGGGCCCGATTCCGGCCCACACGCCTTCGCCGAGCCAGAAGCTGGTCGTCTTCACCGAGCACCGCGACACGCTGGAGTACCTGCGGGAACGGATCGGCACGCGCTTGGGACGGCCCGGCGCGCTGGTCGTCGTCCACGGCAGCCTGCGCCGGGAGGAACGCTTGCGGGCGCAGGAGGCGTTTCGCCACGACCCGGAGACGCGGATTCTGCTGGCGACCGACGCGGCGGGCGAGGGGATCAACCTGCAACGCGCGCATCTGATGGTGAACTACGACCTGCCCTGGAACCCGAACCGGCTCGAGCAGCGCTTCGGCCGGATTCACCGGATCGGCCAGCGCGAGGTCTGCCATCTGTGGAACTTGGTGGCCGACGGCACGCGGGAAGGCGACGTCTACCAGCGCCTTCTGGAGAAGCTGGAGACCGCGCGCCAGTCGCTGGGCGGCCAGGTGTTCGACGTGCTGGGCCGACTTCACTTCGAAGGCAAGCCGCTGAGGGACCTGCTGCTCCAGGCGGTGCGCTACGGCATGCGCCCCGAAGTGCGGGCCCACCTGACCACCGTGCTGGACGAGACGCTGGACCGGGACAGGCTGCGCGACTTGATCGAGGAGCGGGCGCTGGCCCACGACGCCATGGACTCGCGCAGGCTGCGGCGCGTCCGCGAGTCGATGGAGCGGGCGGAGGCGCGGCGGCTTCAGCCCCACTACGTCGAGTCGTTCTTCAAGGAGGCGTTCGGGCGCCTGGGCGGCGCGGCCAGGCAGCGGGAGCCGCGCCGCTACGAGATCGCGCGGGTGCCCCCGGCCGTGCGGGCCGCGCAACGCCGTCGCGGGCGGGAGCCGGTCCTGTCGCGCTACGAGCGCGTCGTGTTCGAGAAGGAAGCCGAGCCGCCTCCGGGCAAGCCCGCCGCCGCCTTCGTCTGTCCGGGGCACCCGTTGCTGGAGGCCGTGCTGGACATGACGCTCGAACGCCACGGCGAGCTGCTCAAGCGCGGGGCGGCGCTGGTGGACGACCGAGACCCCGGTTGCGAGCCCCGCGTCCTCTTCCATATGGAGCACGCGGTGCAGGACGGAGGCATGGACCGCTCGGGCACGCGCCGCGTCGTGTCGAAGCGGATGCTGCACGTGGAGATGCGGCCCGACGGGGCCGCCAGTCACGTCGGCGCAGCGCCCTACCTGGACTACCGGCCGCTTGCGGACGGCGAGCCGAGCCCCGACGAGCTGCTGGAACGCCCCGAATGCGCGTGGATCACCGCCGAGCTGGAGCAGGCCGCGCTCGGCCACGCCGTCGCCAAGATCGCGCCCGAGCACATGGCCGAAGTGCGGGCGGCCCGCGTGGACCTAGTCGACCGGACGGCAGCGGCGGTGAAGGACCGGCTCGCGAAGGAGATCAACTACTGGGACCACCGCGCGCAGACGCTCAAGGCGAAGGCCGGGGCCACGCTCAAGGCGAAGTCGGCGGCCAGCCGCCGGACCGGCACGCGCCTCGCCGCCGGGGAAGCCGCCAAGCGCGCCGACATGCTTCAGGCCCGGCTGAAGGCGCGTCTCGATGCGCTGAAGCAGGAACGGCTCGTCTCGTCCCGGCCGCCCGTCGTGCTGGGAGGCGTGCTCGTGGCGCCCAGGGGCCTGCTGGAGCGGATGGCGGGCCAAGCCGATGCCGCCCCCGAGGGCCGGACCGCGGACACCCAGGCCGCCGCCGCCCGCGCCCGCGCCGCCGTCATGAACGTCGAGCGCGACTTGGGCTTCGAACCGGTGGACCGGGAGTTCGACCGGCTGGGCTACGACATCGAGAGCCTCGATCCCGCGACCGGCGGCCTGCGCTTCATCGAGGTGAAGGGCCGCGTCGCGGGAGCGCCTGCCGTCACGGTGACGCGCAACGAGATCCTCACGTCCCTCAACAAGCCCGACGACTACGTCCTCGCGCTGGTGGAGTTCCGCGACGACGGAACCCACGAAGTCCGCTACCTCCGCCGCCCCTTCAAGCGCGAGCCCGACTTCGGCGTGACCAGCGTCAACTACGACTTCGCCGAGCTGCTGGAACGCGCCGGACCGCCGTCGTGACGGGCAAGCGCAAGCGGTCTCGTCGGCCGGCGCCCGCCATTCCGTTCGGTTGGTGTACCGCCAATCGCTGTCCTTAAGGCAGGACAGAGGAGATCAGGAAGAGGCGCTCTTGCCCTTCCAGGCCGGAGCTCGCGAGCCACGCATCCCACGGCGGACGCCTCGATCCCGGCGGGCTGGCATTCGCCCCCCCCCCCCGACGGATCTCGCCGATCTCCGCCTCCGCGTTGCAATTCCGTCGCACGTAGACCAGCCCGTTTCGCTCCCGGAGGTCGACGTCGTAGCGCGACTGGACGAGCCGAACGCCGATGTCGGCGGGATCGGCGTCCTTCAGCAGGGTGGACAGCAGAGGAGGAGGATGGGCGGCGGTGCGTTGCGACTGGACGACACAAGGAGCGAATTCATGCAACGCTTCCGCCGACGCGTAGGAAATCGGTCCGAACTGCACGCGCGCCATGGTTCTCCACATGGGGACGGCGCCCACGAGCAGCACGACAGCGAGCAACGCCCGCGCAAGGGGGCGGCGAAACGGCCTGCGCAACTTGCTCGCGTCGGCCTGGCCACCGACGAGCGCCCACGCCGCATAGCAGGACACGACCACTTGCCCGGCCAAGGGGAACTTGACCGTCCATTCGCTGAAGATGCCGGCGCTCTGCCAATAGACGAGCGGGGCCGAGAGCAACGCCGCGACCGCCGCAAGAAAACAGGGATCGCGGACAGCCGAGGGCATGATGCGCCAGACGAGAACGCCGACGATCAGAAATTCCGTAGCGTAGAGGAGGAACAAGCGTCCCCAGAGCCATGGGCCTTCCCACAGCCTCCAAATCCATTCCTTGGGGCCTGCCTCCCCGCTCGCCAAGTACAAGGCGACCAATCCGGCCAAGACCGCTCCTGCCAGGTTTTGCCAGCTCAACGCGGCGCGAAGGCGGCCTCGCCCGACGATCGCAGCCGCGAACACGGGCAGGAGCCCGATTGCAACCAGCGTCGACCAGAAGGCGCACGCCAACAAGACGATGCCGCTCGCAGAAAGAAACCGCGGATGATTCCTGAGCTGAAGCGCCATCAACGCCCCCAAGCCTGCCGTCAGGAAATGCTGCGGTGCCGCGTGGAACATCCAGAAGAGGGAATCGTAATGCGGACTAGGCGCGGACGCTTGCGCGTACACGACCCCTTCCCATGAGGGCAGAATCCATTCTTCGACCGAGTCCAGTCCGTTGAAGAACAACATGACGGCGACCGCAATCGCCGCCGCGCGCAACGACGGCAGGGCACGCGCCGCCATCAACAGGACCAACGCGGCGCCGAGCCATGTCCACAGCGGCACGGCCCAGTCCAGGACGCTTCGCCGACGACATGCGCCACCAAGCTGGGCGGCAGGTACCACCCCAAGTAGTAGCGGAGCAGCACGGGAGCTTCGCCCGCGTCCTGCGCCAAGTAGACCGGCCAGCTGCTGCGGGCCAAGTCGAGCATCACTGCGCGATGATACGACCAATCGGGGAATGCGGAATCGACGAACACTCCGCTCACCGGCGCCAGCCCGACAAGCACGAGAGCGACGACCACCAGGACGACGGCAACACGCGAGGGCCGCCGCGGCCGCCACGAACCGGAGAGCGTCCGCCAAAGCGCAACCGCCAGGAGCGCCGCCGCCGGCAAGCCGATCCAAGCGCGAAACCAACCCGCGAACCAGATGGCCAGCGGCAGGGCCAAGTACGCGATCGCCGCGCGGTGGAGGAGCGGCAACGGACCGGTCACGGCCACGAGGGGAATGGCGGACGTCGGCGGCCGCCGTGGCTTGTCGCCCCCCCCCCCCCCCCGTTTTTCGGCGGCAACGTCCCACCGTTGCCAGTAGTCCCGTCAATCGCGCGTCTCACGAATCCGGGATGCTTCATGCGCGGCACGCCTTCGAGCGCGGACGGGACGTTCGAGCGGGCCCGTCGGCGACGGGGAAGCTCATGGGCCATCAACGCTATCTTGCCGCAACACGGCGGTCAAGTCGGCGGGTCGGTCAATCCCGCGAAAACGCCGACGCTGCCCAATCACCAGCTGAAGCTCCCTGTCGGCGATCAAGCGGTACTCGGGCGACCGCCCCGAGAGCGTGCGGCTCCGCTGCATGATGATCGGCACGCCAAGAACGCACTATAATAGACTGGCCTAGTCGATTGGTCGGCTCGACACGTGATTCGCGTTCGCCGGAGTTCCAGCCATGCGGACCGTAGGAAGCTACGAAGCCAAGACGCGTCTCCCGCGGTTGCTCGACGGCGAGGCAGCGGGCAAGAGCGCGCCGACGGCTCGTCGCGGCCAGCCCGTCGCCCGCCTGGCGCCCATCGAAGACGACGCCAAGAGGCGGTGTCGCCAAGCTGCGCGACGCATCGGGGAGGGCCGCCAGCGGCTGGGCGGAGTTCCGGTCGCCGAACTGATGGACTCGATTCGCGAAGGGCGGCGGCATTGATCGTGTTCGCTCGCGGACGAAGCTGCTGTGGACGAGACGGCCGATTGCGCTGAGTCGGGCGGCCGGGCGATGGGCGTCGACTACGGACGCCGCCGCATCGGCATCGCCGTCGGGGACGTTGCGGACACGTTGGCCACGCCGCTGACCACGCTGGCGCGCCGGGCGGGCAAGCGGCCTCCGGTGGCCCGGTTGCTGGAGATCGCGAGCCGCCACCGCGTGCGCCTTGTCGTGGTTGGGCTTCCCCTGGACCCGTCCGGGCGCGAGACTGAATGGACGGCGGAGGTGCGTTCGTTCGGAGACCGGCTCGCGCGGCGAGGAGGGGTCCCGGTGGTCTTTCAAGACGAACGGTATTCGTCGGCGGAAGCCGAGTCCCGCATCCGGTCGGCCGGTCTGCCCCGCAAGAAGCGCGAGGACAAGGCTCGGATCGACGCCGCCGCGGCCGCGATCATCCTGCAGGACTGGCTGGACGGCGCCCGATGCGGGCCGGCGAGGCGCGGCCATGACACCGTCGGGGCAGCCAGGAGGCCCGAATGACGCGGGGTCGCGGGCGCGCGGCGGTCTTCTACACCGCCGGCCTTGCCGTCGCGGTCGCGGCCACGGCCACGTTCGCCGGACCGAGGCTGCCGGGCGGGGAGACGTACCTTCACATCGCCCCCGGATCGTCGTTTCGGGCCGTGGTGGACACGCTGGAGGTCCGCCAAGTCGTCGCCCGCCCAGGTCTCTTTCGCGTGTACGCGCGCTTGCGGGGGCTGGACGGGTCGGTGAAGGCCGGGACCTACAAGCTCGCCCGGGGAGAACGGTACGGACGGCTCCTGGAGACGCTCACGGACGGCCGGGTGGAGACGTACCCCACGACCTTCCCCGAGGGGCTCACGCTCAAGGAGATGGCGGGCCGCATCGCGGACTTCGTCGAGACGAGCGACTCCGCCGCGATCCTCGCGGAGCTGGTCGGCGACACGCTGGCTCGCGTCTGGGACGTGCCGGGGCCAGGGCTCGAGGGATACCTCTTCCCCGACACCTACCGGCTGGCCAAGGGCGTCGGCGCCGGGCACTTCGTCGCGGCCATGACGGCCCAGTACAAGCGCTACTGGACACCGGAGCGGCGCGCCAAGCTGGCCGAGACGGGAATGAGCGAGCGCGAAGCGGTCACGCTGGCGTCGATCATCCAGGCGGAGTCGCGGCGCGAGTCGGAGATGCGCACGATCTCGAGCGTCTACCACAACCGCCTGCGCGACGGGATGCGGCTCCAGGCCGACCCGACCGTGCTCTACGCGCTCGGAGGCCACCGGCCGCGCCTGCTGTACGCCGCCATCGACTCGGTCGCCGACAATCCCTACAACACCTATGCGCACGCCGGTCTCCCGCCCGGCCCCATCGGCGCGCCAGGCGCCGAAGCGCTCGACGCCGCGCTCGACCCCGCCGAGACCGACTACTACTACTTCGTCGCCCAGTCCAACGGCGAGCACGTCTTCTCCCGCTCGCTGCGCGCCCACAACAACGCCCGCATTCGCATCCGCCGCCAAGCCGCACAACGCGAGTGAGCGGGTCGCGGGCACCCGCCCCAAGCCGGCAACCACAGACGCCAGGCCGGACTGGACCGCCATGACGCTCGCCGACCACCAGCGCTTGCAGCGAGCCAGACAGGCACCCGGCGGAGTAGGCCGCCCGAACGCCAGGCCTCTCGCCGATCGTCTGCGCCTCCTTGTCGTGACGGACCGAGGCCGCCGCTCCCCGGCGTTCCTGGACGCCGTCGTCGGCGACGTCCTGCGCGGCGGGGCGCCCGCCGTCCAGCTTCGCGAGAAGGACCTGCCGCCGCGCGACCTCCTTCCGCTTGCCCGCCGGCTCCGGCTCGCCGCCCACCGCGCCGGCGCCCTCTTCTTCGTCAACGACCGTCTCGATCTCGCCCTGGTTGCCGAAGCCGACGGCGTCCATCTCGGTCCGGACGATCTTCCCGTCGCCGCCGCTCGCCGTCTCGCCCCGCCGCCCTTCCTCGTCGGCGCGTCCGCGCGCACGCCCGAGGCCGCCCGCGCCGCCGAGGCTGACGGGGCCGACTACGTCGGTTGCGGCCCCGTCTTCCCAACCCGCACCAAGCCGTCCCCTCCGATCGGTCTCGACCGCCTGGCCGCCGTCGTCGCCGCCGTGCGCATCCCGGTCCTCGCCATCGGCGGCCTCGACGCCGCCCGCGCGCCCGAGGTCCGCAACGCCGGCGCCGCTGGCTGTGCCGTGGCCGGCGCCCTCATGGAAGCCGCCGACCCGTGCGCCGCCACCGCAGCGTTGCTCGCCGCCATGCCGCCGCCCTCGCCAGCGCGCTGATCGCCTGCGCACCCGCCCAAAAACAAAACGCCCCGTCCGGCCGCTGATGCGACGCTCGAAGAACTGGGGGACGGCGTCGGCGGCGGAGACCAAAAAAGCAAAACGCCCCGTCCAGCCGCACTTGCGACCGAACGGGGCGTCTTCGAATTGGCCGGCAACGACGTACTCTTCCACCGGATCGCTCCAGCAGTACCATCCGCGCGACAGGGCTTAACTTCCGAATTCGGGATGGGATCGGGTGTAGCCCCTGTGCTTTGGTCACCAGCCAAAGATTCGAAGAGCAGAGGGATGGGAAGCGCCTTGGGCACGTGCCGGAAAGACGCGGAAAGGAAAGCTGGTCAAGCCTCTCGGGCCATTAGTACGGCTCAGCTGCACGTGTCGCCACGCTTCCACTTGCCGCCTATCAACGTGCTCGTCTCGCACGGCCCTTAAGAGACCCGAAGGTCTGGGAGTACTCATCTTGGGGTGGGCTTCCCACTTAGATGCTTTCAGCGGTTATCCCTTCCCGACGTCGCTACCCGGCAATGCCCCTGGCGGAACAACCGGTACACGAGAGGTCAGTCCATTCCGGTCCTCTCGTACTAGGAACAGCTCCCCTCAGTACTCCAACGCCCACGACGGATACAGACCGAACTGTCTCACGACGTTCTAAACCCAGCTCATGTACCGCTTTAACGGGCGAACAGCCCGACCCTTGGGACCTTCTCCAGCCCCAGGATGCGATAAGCCGACATCGAGGTGCCAAACCGCCCCGTCGATGTGAACTCTCGGGGGCGATAAGCCTGTTATCCCCGGCGTACCTTTTATCCGTTGAGCGACGGCCCTTCCATTCGGAACCGCCGGATCACTAAGGCCAACTTTCGTTCCTGCTCGACCCGTCGGTCTCGCAGTCAAGCTCCCTTATGCCTTTGCACTCTTCGCGCGATTGCCGGCCGCGCTGAGGGAACCTTTGCGCGCCTCCGTTACCTTTTGGGAGGCGACCGCCCCAGTCAAACTACCCACCTGCCACTGTTCCCGAGGAGGATTCACTCCCCAGGGTTAGGGCCTCGACATTGTAAGGGTGGTATTTCACCAGCGACTCCCCGCCCCCTAGCGAGGACGGTTCGCAGTCTCCCACCTATCCTACACATGCAAAGCCAAGACCCAATGACAGGCTGCAGTAAAGGTGCACGGGGTCTTTTTGTCCTGTCGCGGGTAATCGGTATCCTCACCGATACTCCAATTTCGCCGAGCTCGCGGAGGAGACAGCGCCCAAGTCGTTACGCCATTCGTGCAGGTCGGAACTTACCCGACAAGGAATTTCGCTACCTTAGGACCGTTATAGTTACGGCCGCCGTTTACCGGGGCTTCAGTTCAGAGCTTCGAGTTTCCCCTAACCCCTCCCTTTAACCTTCCGGCACCGGGCAGGCGTCAGTGCCTATACGTCGTCTTGCGCGACTTTGCAGACACCTGTGTTTTTACTAAACAGTCGCTTGGGCCGATTCTCTGCGGCCCGCTTCGGCTCCCCACGCAACGTGGTTCACCTACCACGGGCTCCCCTTCTCCCGAAGTTACGGGGACATTTTGCCGAGTTCCTTCTCCGCGAATCACTCGAGCACCTTAGGCTACTCGCCTCGCCTACGTGTGTCCGTTTGCGGTACGGTCGCCCAGGCAACTCCCATGCGAGGCTTTTCTTGGCGGCATGATTACGGACCCTTGGCGGGCCACGAGTGGCCCTTCGGCATCGGCTCTCGGCTAAAGAGGTCTTTTATCCCCTCTCATCGCCTACCACCTTGCATCGGATATTCCACCACCCGACGGTCCTGTCACTCCCGCGTCCCCCCTCATGGTCGAACGCTACCTGGCCGGTACAGGAATATTGACCTGTTTCCCATCGCCTACGCCCTTCGGCCTCGGCTTAGGGGCCGACTAACCCGGAGCGGATAAGCCTGGCTCCGGAACCCTTAGGCTTTCGGTGACAGGGATTCTCACCCTGTTTATCGCGTACTCATTCCGGCATGCTCCCTTCTCTGCTCTCCACGGATGCCCTCGCGGGTCCGCTTCGCCGACCAGAGAATGCTCCCCTACCACGACTTTCGTCGTCCGTAGCTTCGGCGCCATGCTTGAGTCCCGACCATTATCGGCGCAGATCCACTTGACTAGTGAGCTATTACGCACTCTTTAAAGGCATGGCTGCTTCTAAGCCAACCTCCTAGTTGTCTCTGCATACCCACATCCTTTGTCACTTAGCATGAACTTGGGGGCCTTAGCTGACGGTCTGGGCTCTTTCCCTCTCGCGGACGGACATTATCGCCCGCCCACTGACTCCCAGGATACATCTCAGAGGCATTCGGAGTTTGATTGGGTTCGGTAACCTGGTGAGGCCCCTAGCCCATTCAGTGCTCTACCTCCTCGAGACAATTCCCTGAGGCTATACCTAAATATATTTCGGGGAGAACCAGCTATCTCCGAGCTTGATTGGCCTTTCACCCCTATCCACAGCTCATCCGAGCAGTTTTCAACCCACAACGGTTCGGGCCTCCACCGGGTGTTACCCCAGCTTCACCCTGGCCATGGATAGATCGCGTCGGTTTCGGGTCTGCCCCCGCGCACTTGGCGCCCTGTTAAGACTCGCTTTCGCTTCGGCTCCGGACCTGAGGTCCTTAACCTTGCACGCGAGGAGCAACTCGCCGGATCATAATGCAAAAGGCACGCCGTCACCCGTCCCCGCGCCCGAAGACGCGGGCCGAGCTCCGACCGCTTGTATGCACACGGTTTCAGGGTCTATTTCACTTGCCGTCAGGCATTCTTTTCACCTTTCCCTCACGGTACTCGTTCGCTATCGGTCACAGACTCGTATTTAGCCTTGGAAGATGGTCCTCCCGGATTCAGCCAGGGTTTCACGTGTCCCGGCCTACTCGGGGTCCGCACCAAATTGTCTACTCGCGTTTCGCGTACGGGACTCTCACCCTCTGCGGTCGTGCGTTCCAGCACCGTTCCGCTACGCTTCGACAACCCGATCCATGCGGCCCCGCAACCCCCGGCCGAGTCGCCCCGGACCGGGTTTGGGCTGTTCCCTTTTCGCTCGCCGCTACTCTGGGAATCTCGATTGATTTCTTTTCCTCCAGGTACTTAGATGTTTCAGTTCCCTGGGTTGGCTCCCTCGAAAGGGTGACGGGATTGCTCCCGCCGGGTTGCCCCATTCGGACATCCCCGGATCGAAGCTTGCTTGCAGCTCCCCGAGGCTTTTCGCAGCTTGCCACGTCCTTCGTCGCCGGTCTGTGCCAAGGCATCCGCCGTGTGCACTTTCTCGCTTGACC
Organism: Longimicrobiales bacterium; assembly: GCA_965242735.1. Taxonomy (GTDB): domain Bacteria; phylum Gemmatimonadota; class Gemmatimonadetes; order Longimicrobiales; family Gaopeijiaceae. Next base: position 2,264,409 of record OZ251497.1, read on the forward strand.
AGCCCTTTCCTCGTCGCAGGACCCGAATCGCGGCCATGTCCAGCCAGCCGCGCCGCGTCCCGCAAATCCGACTCAAGAGCGGTCCACCGTCGCCTTTCCAACACGTACGCTCTCACGCCGCCGTCCAGCCGCCGACGCCGCGAAGCGTCGGGCGGACCGGGCCGATGGCCTGGAGCGACCTAAGGCACTTCCCTTCCCTCTACCCTGGTTTTCTCAAAAAGCGCCGTCCGCTCCGGCACCGGACGGAGGAGGCTCCTCACGCCCAAGCGCGGTCGCGCCGCTCGCGGCGGCAACGCGGACAGTCCACGAAGTTAACGCAATCGGCGCGGAAGTCAAATCCTCGGCAAGCCGGGCGGCCGACGGGCCCCGGGGGCGGCCCCGCAAGACCCCGCTACGGCCCCGGCAAGACGCGCTACGACTTCGGAACCAGCTCCACGTCGAGCTTCACGGCAACGGACCGGAGGTTGGGCTCGTCCCAGTAGGTCGCGAGGAAATGCCCGTCCGGCGTGGCGTTCCAGACCCGGTAGCGACGGGCTGTCGGCGTGCGAGCGACGATCGCGCCGTCCGGCGACACCACGAGCCAGAGGCCGCTTTGGGGAACCCCGTCGTCCACCGGCACGACCTCGACGACGTTCAGGACGGCACCGTCGTCCAGCTCGTGAACGAACGAGGACTTCGTCCATCTCGAGGTGTACGTCCTGCTGTTGTTCGGGCCGAACACGACCGCCCGGTCCAGTTCCGACGACGACACGACGCCCTCGTCCTCGACGAGCAGACGCGCCCCGCCGCCCTCCAAGTCGGCGTAGCGGGTGATCCGGAAGGGCGCGGCGTCCGAGACCAGGAGCCCTCCGTCGCGCGTCACCGCCACCGGGCCTCCCGAGGCCGAACGGACGATCTCCCAACTCCGGCGGTCGGCCGCCGGATGCCAGCTCTTCACGTGCCGAGCCCGGCGGTCGTAGCGGTGCACCGACCAGCGGGCGAACTCGTGGCTCGGGTCCGAGCCGAAGCCGCCGCTCGCGACAAAGCCGCCGTCGGGCGTCGCAATGAAGCCCATGATCCATATCGAGCCCTGCTCCGGAAAACGACGATCTGGACGCTTGTCCGCCCCGAAGAAGGCGAGCCGGCTTCCTTCCCAGACGACCATGCCCCCGGTCGGCAACGCCACGATCCTGTGGACGCTGCCGACTTCGCGCGGTCCGTCGCCGCTGCGCAACGCCACCGCGACTCGCCGGCCGTCGGCCGACACCTCGTAGACCTCCTCGAGCGATCGGTCGCCGACCCAGACCGTCCCGTCCGGCCATTGCGCCATTCCCGTTGGCAACCCGAATCCGGGGTCGCCCGGCGTGCTCCACACCTCGGTGACCACGACCTCCATCGGCTCTTGGGCAACGGCCGCCGCAGGCGCGCAGCCCGCCAGGGTCGGACGAGGATCGTCGAGGCAGCCAACGCCCGGCCCGGCCGCGAGCCTCGCATCCTACATCCCCGCCAGCGAGAGGAACTCCTGCACGTCGTCGGAGCAGACGTGGAAGTCGCCCAGCTCGGCGCCGCCTTGGGGACCGTGCCAGTCCGAGCCGCCGGTGGTGACCAGGCGGTGGCGGCGGGCGGCGTCTTCCAGGCTGCTGGGGCTCGCCGAGCGGCCCGGCGGCCGGTGGACCTCCAGGCCTCGCAGGCCGGCTCGGAGCAGATCGGGGAGGAGGTTCTCCCAGGTGGCGACGGGCGGGTGGGCCCAGACTGGCACGCCGCCGGCCTCCAGGACGGCCTCGATGACCTCGCGCGGCTTGGCCACGTCGGTCGGCACGTAGGCGGGGCAGCCGTCGCCGATGAAGCGCTTGAACGCGTCCGGAACGTCCTTGGCGTGTCCGGCCTCCACGAGGGCGCGCGCGAGATGGGGGCGGACGAACGCGGTGCGCGGCGAGGCCCGCTGCGCTTCGACGAGCTCGCGGCTCACCGCAAAGCCCAGGGCCGCCAGCTTCTCCATCATCTCGTCCATCCGGACGGCCCGTCTTTCCGCTCCGCGCCGGGCCAGGCCCGCGAGCACGGCGGAGTCGACGTCCACCAGGTAGCCCAGGATGTGGATGTCCTCGCCGTCCACGGTGCTGCTCAGCTCGGCGGCCGCGATGACCTGAATCGGCTTCCCCGAGGCGGCGGCCAGCGCGGGGCGCACGCCCGCCACGGTGTCGTGGTCGGCCAGGGCGATGACGTCGAGGCCGCCCGCGACGGCCCGGTCCACCACTTCTTCGGGCGAGCAGGCGCCGTCGGACGCGGTGCTGTGGACGTGGAGGTCCAGCCTCACGGGCGGTCGCCAGCCGTTCGCGCAGTCGGCGCAGCTGGTGGCGCGGCTGGTGGCGCGGTTGCCGGCGGGCCCGCAGGATCGCTCGCGCCGTCCGCCAGCGCCGTCGCCTTGCCGTCCGCGACCTTCAGGACGCCGCCGTCGATGGAGATCCGGCGCTCCTCGCCGTCCTCGGACACGAACACGATCGGCCCGGCGTCCAGGATGGCAAGGAAGGGCGCGTGGCGCGGGTACACGCCCACGCGGCCGTCCCACGCGGGCGCCACCAGCGACCGCACGTTCTCGTCCAGGACCACGCGGTCCGGCGCGAGCACCCGCATCCGCAGCAGCGCCATTCGCCTGCCGCCGCCCTAGGCCGCCGCCGCCGACACGCCCATGGCCTCGGCGGCCTCGACCACCTGCTCGATCCCGCCCTTCATGTAGAACGCCTGCTCGGGCAAGTGGTCGAACTCGCCCGCGGCCACGCGCTCGAACGACTCGATGGTGTCTTCGAGCTTGACGTAGCAGCCGGGGATGTTGGTGAAGGCGGTGGCCACGAAGAACGGCTGCGAGAGGAAGCGCTCGAGGCGGCGCGCCCGCGCCACGATGATCTTGTCCTCCTCGCTGAGCTCGTCCATGCCCAGGATCGCGATGATGTCCTGCAGGTCCTTGTAGCGCTGCAGGATGCGCTGGACGCTGCCCGCCACCTCGTAGTGGCGCTCCCCGAGGAACTGCGGATCGAGGATGCGCGACGAGGAATCCAGCGGATCGACGGCCGGGTAGATGCCCTTCTCGGAGATTTCCCGGGACAGGACGGTCGTGGCGTCCAGATGGGTGAAGGCGGCGGCCGGGGCCGGGTCGGTCAGGTCGTCGGCGGGCACGTAGATGGCCTGGACGGACGTGATCGAGCCCTGCCGGGTCGACGTGATGCGCTCCTGGAGCTCGCCCATCTCCGTGCCGAGCGTGGGCTGGTAGCCGACGGCGGAGGGCATCCTGCCCAGGAGCGCCGAGACCTCGGAGCCGGCCTGCGTGAAGCGGAAGATGTTGTCGACGAAGAGCAGCACGTCCTGCTTCTCGACGTCGCGGAAGTACTCGGCGATGGTGAGGCCGGAGAGCCCGACTCGCAGGCGCGCCCCCGGAGGCTCGTTCATCTGCCCGTAGACGAGGGCCGTCGAGTCGAGCACGCCCGACTCCTTCATCTCCAGCCAGAGGTCGTTGCCTTCGCGGGTGCGCTCGCCGACGCCGCAGAAGACGGAGCGTCCCCCGTGCTCCATGGCGATGTTGTTGATGAGTTCCATGATGATGACGGTCTTGCCGACGCCGGCGCCCCCGAAGAGGCCCGTCTTGCCGCCCTTCACGTAGGGCGCCAGCAAGTCCACCACCTTGATGCCGGTCTCGAAGATCTCGGTCTTGGGCTCGAGGTCGTCGAAGCGGGGGGCCGGACGGTGGATGGGCCAGCGCTCGGTCTCGTCGCCGCCGGCCACGGGGCCCTGCTCGTCCACGGGCTCGCCCAGGACGTTGAGGATGCGCCCGAGCGCGGACTCGCCCACGGGCACGGCGATGGCGCGACCCGTGTCGACGACTTCCATGCCGCGCCGGACGCCGTCGGTGGAACTCATCGAGACGGCGCGAACTTGGCCGCGCCCGACGTGCTGCTGCACCTCGGCCACGAGGTCGATGGCCCGGCCCGAGTCGGACTCGGCGGTCAGGCGCAGCGCGTTGTGGATCTCCGGGAGCTGCTCCGGGTCGAACTCCACGTCCAGGACCGGTCCGATGACCTGCACCACGCGGCCCGTGTTCTTCTCTGCCATGATGTGCCTTGCTTGAGGGTCTCTGTTGGTCGTGCTATTCCAGCGCCGCCGCTCCGCCGACGATCTCCGCGATCTCCTGCGTGATCTGGGCTTGGCGCGCGCGGTTGTAGCTGCGGGTGAGGCTGTCGAGGATGTCGCCCGCGTTGTCGGTCGCGCTCTTCATCGCCGCGCGGCGGGCGCCCTGCTCTCCGGCGGCGTTCTCGGCCAGCGCGCCGTAGACGGCGGCGCGGACGTAGGCGGGGAGCAGGCGCGTCACGATTTCGCCCGCGGAGGGGGAAAGAATGAAGGCGTCGGCGGACGCGGATGCGCTCGGCGCGTCCGGCGTGCCCGGCTGGTGGGCTTCCGGCGGCGTGCCCGGCTGGCGGGCTCCTGGCGGCGCGGCCACGGGCAGGACGCGGGTGGTCCGGGGCGGCGTGGACATCGCGGAGCGAAACTGGGCCGACACGACCTCGACGGCGTCCAGCTCGCCGGCGGCGAAGCGCTCGCGCAGAGGGCCGACCAGCGCCTCGGCGTCGTCCGGGCTGGGATCGTCGCCGATCGCGGTGGTGGCGGACGCGACGGCCCGGCCGCGGAAGCGGAAGTAGGCCAAGCCTTTCCTTCCGGCGATGTGAAGCTCGGTCTCCGTGCCCGCGCGCTCCAGCGCGGTCAGGCGGCTCTGCGCCTCGCGGATGAGGTTCGCGTTGAAGGCGCCGCAGAAGCCGCGGTTGGCCGTGAGCAGGAGGACGGCGGCCCGGCGGGTCTCGGCAGGCCGGCGCAACACGGCGTGATCCTGGGCGAGCGCCGGCGAATGAAGGCCGCGCACCAGGTCTTGGGCGGCTTCGGCGTACGGGCGGGCGGCCGCCACGCGATCCATCGCGCGCTTGAGCTTCGACGTGGCCACCAGCTCCATGGTGCGCGTGATCTTGCGCGTGCTGCGGACGGACTTGATCCGCCGAAGGACGTCGCGAGAGCCGGCCATGTCCTTATCCCTCGCCCGCTTGGGCCGTCTCGGCTTGGAACACCTCGTTGTACTTGCCGATGCACTCCTCGAGCCTCGCCTGCACGTCGTCGGTGAGGCGGCCTTCCTGGCGAAGCCCGGCCAGCACGTCGTCGTAGCTCGCCTGCACGAATTCGAGGAAGCCGCGCTCCCAGGCGCGGACCTGCGAGACCTCCACGTCGTCCAAGTGGGCGTTGACGACCGCGTAGATGGCGACGACCTGCTGCTCGACCGGAACCGGCCGGTACTGCGGCTGCTTGAGGAGCTCGACGGTGCGCTGGCCGCGGGCGAGCTGCTGCTGCGTCGCCGCGTCCAAGTCCGACGCGAACTGCGCGAACGTCTCCATGGCGCGGAACTGGGCGAGATCGAGGCGGAGCCGACCGGCCACGGTCTTCATCGCCTTGACCTGGGCCGCCCCTCCCACCCTGGACACCGAGATGCCCACGTTGACGGCGGGGCGCACGCCGGAATTGAAGAGGTCGGGCTCCAGGTAGATCTGGCCGTCGGTGATGGAGATGACGTTGGTCGGGATGTAGGCGGACACGTCGCCCGCCTGGGTCTCGATGACGGGCAGCGCCGTGAGGGAGCCGCCGCCGAGCTCGTCGGAGAGCTTGGCCGCCCGCTCCAAGAGACGCGAGTGGAGGTAGAAGACGTCGCCGGGGTACGCTTCGCGGCCGGGCGGCCGGCGGAGCACCAGGGAGAGCTGCCGGTACGCCTGGGCCTGCTTGGACAGATCGTCGTAGACGACGAGGGCGTGGCGGCCCTTCCACATGAAGTGCTCGGCGAGCGCGGTGGCCGAATACGGGGCGATGTACTGCATGGGCGCCGGATCGGACGCGTTGGCGGCCACCACGACGGTGTAGTCCATGGCGCCGTGCTGTCGCAGGGTCTCCACGACGGCGGCCACCTTGCCGGCGCGCTGCCCGACGGCGCAGTAGACGCACACGACCCCGGTGTCCTTCTGGTTGATGATCGCGTCCACGGCGATGGCGGTCTTGCCCGTCTGGCGGTCGCCGATGATCAGCTCGCGCTGGCCGCGCCCGATGGGGATCATCGCGTCGATGGCCTTGATGCCCGTCTGGAGCGGCTCCTTGACGGGCTGGCGCTTGACGATGCCGGGGGCCACCACGTCGATCTGGCGGCGTTCGGTGGTCTCGATGCGGGATCCGCCGTCCACCGGCGCGCCCAGCGCGTCGACGACGCGGCCCAGGTAGGCTTCGCCCACGGGCACGTCCAGGACGCGGCCGGTGCGGCGGACTTGGTCGCCCTCTCGCAGGCCCGCCCACTCGCCCATGACCACGGCGCCGATGTTGTCCTCTTCGAGGTTGAGCGCCAGGGCCACCACGGTCTCGCCGCTCTCGGAGGACGTGATCTCCAGCATTTCGCTGGCGACGGCCTTGGTCAGTCCGTAGATGCGGGCGACGCCGTCCTTGACTTCGAGGACTTCGCCGACTTCCTCGGCCTGGAGGGCCTCTTCGTAGTTCTCGATCTGGGCGAGCAGGACGCCCTTGAGCTCGCCCGCCCGAAGTTGTGCATCTCCCATGAATCTCTCTCGGTCTCTCGTCTTGGTCTGCTAGGCGTTGAAGTCGGGGCCGTGCACGAGCGCTCGGCGCATTCCGTCCAGGCGGCGCTTCACGGAGCCGTCGCGTATGGTGTCGCCCTCGCGGATCACGACGCCCCCGAGGATCGACGGGTCCACCAGAAAGCGGGCGGTCACGTCGGCGCCGACGGCGCGCGACAGCCCGGCCTCCACCTCTTGCGAAGCGGCCTCGTCCAGCGGGCGGGCGAGCGTGACGTCCATGTGCCTGCGTCCCATCCACCGGTCCAGGAGCACGGCGTAGCGCGCCGCCACGGCCGGCACGCGGTCCTGGCGGCGCTTGTCGATCATGATCTTGAGGAACCGCGCGAGCATGACGGGAAGGTCCGCGCCGACAGCGTCCAGGGCCTTCTTCTTGGCCGCGGCCGGCACCCGAGGGGTCGCGAAGAAGCGGCGCACGACCGGGTCCTCCCACAGCCGCGCCACGGCGGCCAGCGCCTCGCCGAAGGTCTCCGGGCCCTCGTGGCCCCCTTGGCGCGCCTCGCGCTCGGCCAGCTCGAACGCGGTCTCGGCGTAGTTGCGCACGACGGCGTCGTGCCTGCTCCGGCCGGCCGTCACGCCTCGATCTCCTCCCCGGCGCCGGTCATCCGGCCGATGTACTCGGCGACCAGCCGGCGGTCGCGCTCGGCGTCCAGCCGCTCCGCCACGAGCTTCGACGCTGCGGCCAAGGCCACGTCCACGGCTTCGCGGCGCACGGCCTCGATCGCCGCGGCGCGCTCGTGTCGAATTTCCTTGCGCGCGTTCTCGAGGATGGCTTGGCTCTCGTCGCGGGCCTTGGCCTCGAGCTCCTTGCGCAGGCGCTCGGCGGCCTCGCGGCCCTCGGCCATCATGGCCTGCACCTGCTGTCTGCCCTCGACGAGCTGCTCGCGATGCCGCGCCAGCAGCGCCTCGGCCTCGTCGCGCTGTCGGCGGGCGTCGTCGATGTCGCCCTGAATGCCGCTCTCGCGCGCCTCGAGCGCCTTCGTCAGCGGCCCCCACGCAAAGCGCCACAGGATCGCCGCCATCGCGAGGAAGGTGGCCAGCGTCCAGATGCTCAGCCCCGGCTTGACGCTGAAGAGCTGGTTCCAGCCGCCGTCTTCCTGGGCCAGGAGCGGCGAAGCGGCGGCGGCGAACGCGGCCGCCGCGGCTCCGAACGTCATCCGACGAACTTGAGGGTGGCCGCGATGATGATGCCGAAGAGCGCGACGCCTTCGACGAAGATCGCCAGAAGGATGGCCACGGCGCGGATGTCGGCCGCCGCGTCGGGCTGGCGGGCGATGCCCTGCGTCGCGCCCTCGCCGATGCGGCCGATGCCCAGCCCGGCGCCGATCGCGGCGAGCCCGGCGCCGATGCCGGCGCCCAGCAGGGCCATGTAGTTCTTTCCGTAGTCGATGGTCAGCTGCGCGTCGGTTTCCTGAAGCGCGGACATCATTGCGTAGAGCATCTTGTCTCCGTTATTGGGGTTGGGGTGCGTTCAGCGCTCGTGCTAGTCGGTGCTCGTGTTGGTGCTCGCGTTAGTGCTCGTGCTGCATCATGCCGATGAAGACGGCGGACAGCATGGCGAAGACGTACGCCTGGATGACCGCGATCAAGAGTTCCATGAGAAGGAAGGCCACGACCATGCCGAAGGACGCGCCCGCGACGAACCAGCGGACGCCCGCCCACTCGGCGAAGACGAAGACCAAGCCCAGAACCGTGAAGATCAACATGTGGCCCGCCGTCATGTTGGCAAAGAGCCGGATGGCGAGCGCAAGGGGCTTGGTGACCTTGCCGAGCAGTTCAATCGGCGCCATGAGGGCCAGCACGAACACCTTGCCGACGCCGCCCACGCCCTCGGGCACGAAGAAGATCGTCCGCATGTAGCCGCGCGGGCCCAGCTTGAGGAGGCCCGCCACCTCGGTCACCAGGAAGGTGAGGACGGCGAGCGCGGCCGTGACCGAGAGGTTTCCGGTCGCGGAGCCGCCCCAGGGCACGAGGCCCAGCAAATTCATCGACAGGATGAAGAAGAAGAGGGCGAGGACGAAGGGCAGGAAGCGTTGGTAGCCCGGGCCGATGTTCGACTTGCAGACGTCGTCGCGGAAGAAGACGAAGATCGCCTCGACGGCGTTGGCGAGCCCGGAGGGGGCGCGCTCGCGTCCGAGTCCCGCGACGGCGCGGGCGGCGCGGACGACCACGACCGTGGCGATCACCGCGGCGACCAGCAACAGGAACGTGTGCTTGTCGATGGAGAGGTCGATGCCGAACGGCTCCCAGCGGGGGAATCCGAAGTGGACGCCGAAGAGGCCGTGGTATTCGGGCGAGTTGAGGATGTGGTCCTCCAGGACATCGCGGCCCAGGTCGAACTCCTGGGCGCCGCCGGACGCGCCTGTCGAACCGTGCTCCTGGGCGGCCGCCGCGTGGTCCTGAAGGACGGCGGCGGGCCGGAACAGCGCGGCGAGCCGACTCATGCGCGGGAGGCTCCGGGTGCGTTGCCAGCGGCGCCCGTTGGGCCAGTTGCGCGAACTGGGCCGGTCCCACGAGCTGGGCGAGTTGGGCCGGTTGGGCCAGTCCCGCGAGCTGGGCCAGTTGCGCCAGCGCGGCCAGTGCCGCCGGTTGGGCCAGCCCCGCCAGTTACGGGAGTTGCGCGGCCGCGCAGGGACAGCCCGGACTCGATCACCGGCTCGAGGAACGACACGACGACCATGAAGACGCCCAGCGCCAGGAGGAACGGCAGGGGCGCCAACAGCTCCGGCGCGACGACGAGGAGGAGCACCGCGGCGCCCACCGTCGCGGCGCGAGACAACGCGGCGACCGCGATGGCCCTGTAGAAGCGGTCGTTGCGGCCGCGCCATCCCCTCAACCCGAAGTGCAGCGCCGACTGCACCGCCAGGACGGCGGCGCCCGCCCAGGCCACTGCCGTCCGGGCCTCGGGACCCAGGACCATCCAGCCCGCGAAGACGCCCGCGAACACCGTCGCGAAGGCGGTGGCGACGAACCGTTGCGACCGGGTCACGGCGCTTCCTCTTGCTCCGGACGCCGGCGCGGCGCCGCGACCAGCCGCTGGTAGACCGTGTACGTGCCCGCGCCGGCGCCCGCGAAGCCTCCGAGCAACGTCAGCAGAGGAGCCGTCCCCAGCCAACGGTCGAGCGCCAGTCCCGCCCAGCCGCCGACGACCACGGCCAAGGCCAGGGCCAGCCCGTACCCCGCGTAGCGTTCCAGGCCGCCCAGCCCGGAAGACGCATGCCCGCCGGTGCCGGGACCGTTCTCCGAGGACGCGTTCATGGGTTCTCCGGCTCTCTCGGCGTTAGCTTCCTGCGGGCTCGCGAACGGGCGCGTCGGAGCGCCCCCGGCGGATGCCGTCAGACCAGAAAGCTACCGCTTGTGAAAAAATTCGCAAGGTCGGCGAAAGCCCGGCTCCGCGACGCGCGACCTTCCCGCCTGCCGTGGTCGAGCCTCGCGGCCAGCCTGCTGTGGCTGCAGGCTCCGTCCTCGTTCTCGGCGGCCCAGTTGCAGGCCCAGTCGGCGCCGGCGTCGGTTCGCCTGACGGTCGAGGAAGTGTGGAGCTCGGACGGCTTCGACATGGCGGGCGGACTGTCCCACGTCGCCGGCCTGGCCGAAGCGGCCGACGGCGTGCTCTGGATCTCCGACGTGGCCGCCGGAGGCCCCGGCCGCGTCTTGGTGCACTACGGGTCCACGCCGCCGGGGACGACTCGCCTGGTGGGGCGGATCGGCGACGGACCCGGCGAGGTGTTGAGGCCCAACCGCATCGCGGTCGCGCCCAACGGGGACGTCGCCGTGTACGACAGCGGCAGGGGCGGGGTCGAGACCTATGCGCCGGACGGCGAACCGCGCGGCAGAGTTCGCTTTCCGGTTCGCGTGGACTGGACGAAGGGCTTCGACGTGCTGGCGTCGGGCGGTTTCGTCCTGAGCGGCCCGGTTCTGGGGATCGACTTCGCGGTGCACTGGTTCGGACCGCGCGGCGCGCTGCGCCGAAGCTGGGGCGCCCCGGCGGAAGCCACGGACTTCCAAGCCCGGATGATCGGGACGGGAGGGGCCGTCCACGCGCTCGACGACGGGGGCTTCCTCTACTCCCAGGGAGCCCCGCACCTCGTCGCGCGCTGGGACGGGCATGCCCTGGAGGGCGACGGGGACGGCGACCAAGTCGCCGCCTTGTCCGGCCTTCTCGAGGCCCCTGGAGACGCCGTCGTCGTGGAGACCGTGGTAGACGGGGTTTCCTGGCGCAGCTTCAACGTGACTTATCCGCAATCGGTGGCGGTCTTCGACGTGGCCGGCGGCCTGATCCTCAACGTCGTTCGAATGATAGACGAGGGGGCGACGTCGTGGCAGCTCTTCGAGCCTGGCCGGGCGGCGGGCGAGGACGCAATTCTCGTGGCGGAGACGCGCGTGGGAGTCGCCTACCTTCCCTTCTCGGAGTCTCCCGGGGGCGACTTCCTGGCGACGCGGATGGATCCGGTCACCGGGAATTCGGTCGTGGTGCGCTTGCGGGCGACTTGGGAGCGGCCGTAAGGCGGCCTACGGAGCACTGCCCAAGGGGCGCTCAAGTCCCATCGAGCTGCCGATGGAGCGCAGGGGCGGCCGTAGGGCGATCTACGGAGAACCGCCCAAGGGGCGCTCTGCTCCGCCCTGCCAGCCGATCCGGTACACGACGACTCGGAGCGCGGCGGGGTCGTCGTGGGAGACCCCGTAAGCCATCGCTTCTCCGCCGCGACGGAACAGCTTGGGCGCATGCAGGCGGTCGTCCTCCACGCGGTGGCCCAGGCGGCATTGCCGACCGAGGTCGAAGCCGTCCAAGCGCAAGTCCACGAGCTTGTGATGGTCTTCGGGCGGGACGAAGATTTCGCCCCCGGGGGCTGCCGTGCCTTCGGCCATCGTCTCTCGCCACCTCGCGTCGGGAACCAAGGTCTGCATCCACAAGCGATCGTCCGCGTCGCCCATCAACGCGCCGACCAATGGGCCATCAGGCTCCCTGCGCCTCGGGTCCGGGTGCCGAGCGAGACGAGGAAACCAAGGGAGCTCGCCTTCGATGCGCCGCAGCGCCTCGCCGTCCGCCGACCATTCCTGCGCCGTAGGGATCCCCGCCTTCCCGCCCCACACCGTGCCCGCGCGGCTTCCCGGTCCAACGACCACGGAGCGCGCCCACGGGTCGGTCGCCTTCCAGTTGGCCGGCTCCTCCGTGCCGAAGTGCATCGACGGCGCTCCTTCGCCGATGTCCACGAGGTGCAACGGATACCCCACGAACTCCGGTCGGCGATCCATGGCCGCGACCACCACCAGGGCGCCGCCGACGGGCTCGAACAAGGCGGCGGAAAAGCCGAAGTCGCGCTGGCCGAGGAACTCGCCGTCAAGGTCGAACAACTGCCACTGTCGCCGCGTCGCGTCCAGCGCGACGATTCGATTCTCGACGACCCGGACGGCAGCCACATGCCCGAACTCGCCCGGCCCCTCTCCGCGCCGCCCGACCTTGCGCACGAACCGGCCGTCATGGTCGAACACCTTGAACCACGCGCCCCGTCCGTCGCCGACGAAGTAGCCGACCTCCTCGCTCCATGCGAAGTCCAGCACGTCGCTCTCGATCATTCCGTCGCCTTCGGCGTCGCCGAAGCGCATGACCTCGCGCAGGACGAATTCGGCGTCGGCGTCCCCGCAGGGCTCGAAGTCATCCCATCGAGCGACGTCCTGGGCCGCCGACTGCGCCAACGCTCCGATCAGAATCAAGGGCAGGCAAGACCACGCCCCCGAAACACGGGCCGCCAAGCGCGTCACGTCACCGATCTTCCAGCGCTTCGAGTTGGCGTGCTTGTTCCGGCGCGAGGGCGAGGCGGTTCATTCTGAAGTTCCCTCTTGGCCAAGCGACAGGCAGGCTTCCCGCACTCTCGTGCTCGGGCGCGGCCCCAAGACAGTAGCCCATCCTCCTCCGAATGCAAGCCCATGGCGACCGCGACCGCGACGCGTGCGCGAAAGCCGGAGCCCAACGCAGCGTTGCGCCGCGACGGCCTGGTTCGCCGCATCCCCCCGAAGTCCGCGCGCCCAGCCGGAGTCCAAATGCGCTCGTGCGCGCGCTTGTCACCTGACCACCGCCACGAATCGATGTCGCGGCTCGGTACGCGCAGTCCAGCACGCGTCGCGCGCGCTCGACGCTTGACCGGCGGCGCGGGGGCTTGTCTATTCTTGCCCCTTGGCCACGCCACTTGGCCCTTGGCCACGCCACTTGGCCCTTGGCCACGCCGCCCGCACGATCTCCCCTCGAGTCCGCCGCCATGCCTTCGCCTTCGCTGGCTTCCCCCGTCGCACCGCCGCAGGCTCCTCCGGCGGAGGAACACGAGGACGTTCGCCTTCTTCGGCGCGCCGGCGAGATCGCGGCGGACTTGCGAGAGGCCGTGGAGCGCCGCATCGTGGGCCAGCAGCACATCGTGGACGGGCTGGTGACGGCCATGCTGGCGAACGGCCACGTTCTGCTGGTCGGCGTGCCCGGACTGGCCAAGACGCTGATCATCTCGACGCTGGCCGAGGCGCTGCACCTGGACTTCTCCCGCATCCAGTTCACGCCGGACCTCATGCCCACGGACATCACGGGCACGGACGTGATCGAGGAGAACAAGGCGACGGGCGAGCGGGTCTTCCGCTTCGTGCGCGGACCGATCTTCGCCAACATCATCCTGGCGGACGAGATCAACCGGACGCCGCCGAAGACGCAAGCGGCCCTGCTGGAGGCGATGCAGGAGCGCGAGGTGACCGCGGCGGGCAAGACGTACTCGCTGGCCCCGCCCTTCTTCGTGCTGGCCACGCAGAACCCGATCGAGCAGGAGGGCACCTACCCGTTGCCGGAGGCGCAGCTGGACCGGTTCATGTTCGACCTTCGCATCGGCTATCCGGACCGGGACGAGGAGGAGCGGATCGCCTCGCTCACGCAGGAGGTGCAGGACGTGACGGTGGAGCCGGTGGTGCACGGCTCCGAGATCCTCGAGCTCCAGCGCTTGGTGCGGCGCGTTCCGGCCCCGCCCTCGCTGGTGGGCTTCGCGGTGCGGCTGGCCCGATCGACCCGGCCGGGCGGCGCCGAGCAGGCGGACGTGGCGAAGCGCTACGTCAGCTGGGGAGCCGGGCCGCGCGCGTCGCAGTACTTGGTGCTGGGCGCGAAGGCGCGGGCGGCGTTTCGGGGCGTTCCCGTTCCGTCTCTGGACGACGTGCGCGACATCGCCCCTTCGATTCTCGCGCACCGGATCGTGGTGAACTTCGACGCGGAGGCGGAAGGGCTGAGCACGCGCGACGTGATCGAGGAGCTGCTTCGCGAGAGCCGCAAGTGGACGTAGAGCCGGCGGGGCCGGAGGACCAGCCTCCAAGTCCGGAGCGCAAGGCGGCGCGGCGGGCGGGACGCGCGGGGGCGGCGCGGCGGGCGGCGGGCAGGCCGGGACGCGCGTTGCGAACCCGAGGCGAGATCGGCCGGGAAGGCCGTAGGCCGAAGGGTCGGCGGGGGGATTCGGGCGCCGGGGCGGACATAGCCAGCCTAGCGCGCGCGGCGTCGGCGCGGCGGGCGCACAAGGGCGAAAGCGGCGCTGGAGGCGGCCGGTGGCGCTGACGGCGGCGGTGGCGGCGGCCCTCCTGCTGGTCTTGTCGGCCGGGCTGGCGGCGGCGCGGGCGGCGGTGCTCAAGATCGGCGACGCGGGCGCGCGCGTCCTCTCGGACGAAGGGTTCGCGGGCGCCGAAGCGCTGTCGGCCGTGCGCGCCGACCAAGTCGCCACGTCTCCGCTGGGGTTCCTTCAGGCCTTTTGCGGGCTGGGCGCGGTGGCTGCGGGAACGACCGCCGTCCATGCGGCGTCGGGCGGGCAGTCCTGGGCGGCGATGGGCGGCGGGCTGGCCGTGGCCTTCGTCGTCTTCGTGGTCGGCGACGTCGTGGCGCGCGGGTTGGCGGGACGGCGGCCGGTGCGTCTCGCCCTGGCCGCCGCGCCGTTGCTGCGGTGGGGGTCCGGGTTCTTCGGGCGCGTCCTGGCGCCGTTGCGCTTCCTGGAGCGGTCCCTCTCGGGAGAAAGGCCGGACGGCGGCGCGTCGGACGACGAACTGCAGGTGCGCGAGGCGCTCGACATCGGGGCCGGCGCGGGCATCGTCGAGGCGGACGAGCACCGCTTGGTCGAGCGCGCGTTCAAGCTGGACGAGCTGTCGGCGTGGGACGCGATGACGCCGCGCGTGGAGATCTTCGCTTGGCGCGAGTCGCTCCGCGTGGACGACGTGGGCGCCGAGCTCGAGTCCGCGCCCTACTCCCGCGTGCCCGTCTACCGCGACAGCGTCGACGACGTGACGGGCATCCTCCACGTGCGCGACGCCTATCGCGCGCTGGTGGCAGGCCGGGGAGCCGCGCCGCTGTCCGAGCTGGCGCGGCCGCCCATGTTCGTTCCCGGCTCGCTGTCGCTGGCCAAGCTTCTGGCGGACTTCCGGGCGCGCCGGACCCACATGGGAATCGTGGCGGACGAGTTCGGAGGCACGGACGGGCTCATCACGCTCGAGGACGTGCTGGAAGAGCTCGTGGGCGAGATCGTGGACGAGACCGATCTGGAGGAAGACCCGCTGACGCGCCTGTCCGAACACGAGATCGTGGCGGCGGGAACGGCGGACCTGCGCGAGATCAACGAGAGATTCGGCTTCGCCTTGCCCGCCGGCGAGAACCGGTCGCTCAACGGCTTCATCCTGGAAGAGATGGGCCGCGTGCCGGAAACGGGGGTCGCGTTCGAGGCGGGCGGCGCCCGGGTGGAAGTGCTGGAAGCGTCGGAGACGCAGGTGCTGCGTGCCCGGCTGCGGCAGCTTCCCCCGTCCGGCGCCGACGCGTGACGCCTCGCATCGTGGAGTTCGGGGGCTGTCTGCCCCGCGTGGCGGCCAGCGCCTTCTTGGCGCCGGGGTCGGTCGTGGTCGGCAACGTGGAGATCGGCGAGGAAGCCAGCGTGTGGTACGGCGCGGTGCTGCGCGGCGATCATCCCCGCCACGTCATCGGCGTCGGCGCGCGGGCCAACGTGCAGGACAACGCCGTCTTGCACGTCAGCGACCAAGGGCCGACGCTCGTCGGCGACGAGGCGACGGTCGGCCACGGGGCGGTCCTCGAGAGCTGCCGGATCGGCCGCGCCACGGTCGTCGGGATGAACGCGGTGGTGCTGCCGCGGGCCGACGTGGGCGCGGGCTGTCTGGTGGCGGCGGGCGCGCTGGTGAAGGAGGGCATGGCCGTCCCGGAGGACCGCTTGGTCGCCGGCGTGCCGGGCCGGGTTCTCCCGTTGAGCGCCGCCGCCTCGGCCTGGGTGGCGAGGAGCGCGGCCCACTACGTCGCGCTGAGCCGGCGCTACATGGCGACGGCGGAGCGGCGTTGCGAGCTGTGCGGCGGCCAGCTCGTCGAGCGGCACTGCAAGGTCACGTGCACGAACTGCGGCTTCCAGCGGGACTGCAGCGATCCATGAGGAGCGGGTTCCGTTCGCGCGTCCGGCTGGGCGGCTATCGGCGGACCGTGCGCGTGAAGGCGGGTCCCATCCGCGCGGGGCACGAGGCCGCCAAGGGCGGCGTGCACCGCGTCAGCCCGGGCTGCGCCATGCGCGCGGCGCACGAGGTGGCGAAGCCGCTTCACGCGTCGCCGCGAACGGACGACCTGGAAGACATTATGTAGTACAGCTTGGACAAGCGGTTCGGAAAGCGGTATCCGCCACGGATTTCGGGGACCGCTTCCAGTCCGCCCAGCTTGGTCATGCGCCGAAGGAAGTTGTCCAGCGCCTTCCTGTCGTCGCCCGACAGGCGCTCGAGGACTTCGGCCCTGGTGAACTGGAAGCCCGGACCTCGAGCGATCTGGTCCAGAATCGACCGGTAGCGCGCGCTTCGAATCGCCGCAAGAATTCGGGGCTCCAGGTACTTGCCGCCCACCGCTCGGGCGGCGCGAACGACCCCCTGCGCCACCTCGTGGCGGGTGATCGCCGGACTCGCGGCCGAGCGCCAGATCGCCTCGCCGATCTCGTGCGCCAGGACGGGGAGCCCCCCCGTGAAGGACACCAAGGGACGCATGTCTACCCGCGGCAGATCGGCGCCCGCGGACCGGAACGCCTGCTCGTAGAACTCCGCGACCTCTTCGTCGGACCACGGGGCGATGTCCACCAGTTCGAAGACGCGCGCCAAGGAAGGCTGGCGCCGGATCAGCTCGCGGCGTCGCTCTTCCAGGCCGACCATCAGCAAGCACAGCCGGGTCGTCTGCCGCGACGTGGCGATCTCGTCCACCGTGCTCTTGAGCCAGTTGGCGAAGCGAGCGGAGCCGGCGAGTCCGTTGAAGTCGTCGAGAACGAGGAAGAGAGACTTGCCCTTTCCCGTCTTCTTCAGGAACTCGCGAATCGTGTGCGCGAAGTTGCGCTCGACGGCGCCGACGTCGTCGTCGCTGAGCCGCAGTTCGAGCGTGGCGCCGAACAAGCCCACGCTGCGCACGCGCTGGCCGAGCAAGTCGAGCATCGGCTGGTGCCACGGCCGTCCGATGCTGTCCTTCAAGAGGCGGTCGAAGGTCCGTTGCAGCATGCCGGCCAAGTCCTGCACGCCTCCCAAGTAGACATGGCAACCGACCACGTCGTCCTGCCGCTCGGAGAGCCCGCGCACGAATCCGGCCAACGAACTCTTGCCGATTCCGCGTTCGCCGCTGACGAAGGCCGTTCGCACCCGGCCGTCTTTGGCCGCTCGGACCAGGCCTCGCACCCGCGCGATCTCGGACTCGCGCCCCACGAAGGACTCGGCCGGAACGGGAAGCCCGGGCGTGAACGGGCTCGACTCGGGAATCATGCCGGATCGCCGGCCTCGGCGGCGGCGAACTCGACGCCCTGGGCCAGCGGGAGGCTCGTGCTCCAGTTGACGGTGTTCGTCTGGCGGCGCATGTAGGCCTTCCAGGCGTCGGAGCCGGACTCGCGGCCGCCGCCGGTGTCCTTCTCGCCGCCGAACGCGCCGCCGATCTCGGCGCCCGACGTGCCGATGTTCACGTTGGCGATGCCGCAGTCGCTGCCGCGGTGGGACAGGAAATGCTCGGCTTCGCGGAAGTGGTCGGTGAAGATGGCCGACGAGAGGCCTTGCGGGACGTCGTTGTGCAGCCGCACCGCCTCGGCGACTTCGGCGACGGAATGGGCGCGGGACGCCGCCGGGTCGCCGTATCCGATCAGGTAGAGAATGGGCGCGAAGGTCTCTTCCTGCACGATGCCGTAGTGGTTTTCGGCCTCGGCGACGCAGGGGGTCACGTAGAGGCCGCCGGGGAAGCCGTCGCCGTCGAGCCGTTCGCCGCCCCAGAGGATCCGGCCGCCCTCCTCGACCACGCGGCGGCGCGCGGCCAGCAAGTCGTCCACAGCCTGCTCGTTGACGACCGGACCCATGAGGACGCCGTCTTCCAGGGGATTGCCGATGCGCACGTTGCGGTACGCCTGCACGAGGCGGCCGGCCAGTTCGGCGGCGACGGAGCGGTGGACGATGACGCGGCGCGTGCTGGTGCAGCGCTGGCCCGCCGTGCCCACGGCGCCGAAGACGATGGAGCGAACGGCCAAGTCCAAGTTGGCCTGCGGCGTGACCACGATCGCGTTGTTGCCGCCCAGCTCGAGAATGGTGCGGCCCAGCCGCTCGCCCACGACCTGGGCGACCCGGCGGCCGACGGCGCACGATCCCGTCGCCGAGACCAGCGGAATCCGCCGATCGCGCAGCATCCTGTCACCCACCACGGAGCCCTTCCCCACGACCAAGCTGAACACGGCCGGATCGACCTCGCAATCGCGGCACACGGCCTCGGCCATCTTCGTCACCGCTATCGCCGTCAGGGGCGTGCCGGACGCCGGCTTCCACAGCACCGCGTCGCCGCAGACGGCCGCCACGGCCGCGTTCCACGACCACACGGCCACCGGAAAGTTGAAGGCGCTGATCACGCCGACCACGCCCAGCGGATGCCATTGCTCGCGCATGTGGTGATCGGGCCGCTCGCTGGCCATCGTAAGCCCGTAGAGCTGCCGGGAGAGCCCGGTCGCGAAGTCGCACACGTCGATCATCTCCTGCACCTCGCCTTCGCCTTCCGTCCTGATCTTTCCCATCTCCAGCGTCACCAGGGCGCCCAGGGCCTGCTTGTTGGCGCGCAGCCGCTCGCCCAGCCGCCGCACGACCTCGCCCCGGCGCGGAGGCGGGACGCGGCGCCACTCGAGAAAGGCGCCGTGGGCCCGGTCGGCGATTTGGTCGTACTCCGCCGCGGTCGCTTGCCGGACGGTCGCCAGGACGGCGCCGTCGACCGGCGAGCGCACGGGCAAGTCCGGGCCGGAGCCGATCCATTCGCCGGCGAAACCGCCCGGGTTCACGTCTTCGATGCCGAGCGCGGCGAGGACGTCGTGCTTCTCGGTGGGGGACGGACGGGTCATGTTGTCCTTGCTCTCTGCGCGCTTCAGCGGCCGGGGGCGTGGTCGGGGCGATGCGCCTTGCGGCGCTCGCGGTTCTTCTTGAGGATGCGCTTCATGCGCCGGTCGAGTTCGTCCAGCGCGCTTCGGAAGCTGTCCGCGCCGGCCCGCGCGACGACGGGCTCGAGGCGGCGACGGGCGACGATCGCTTCGACGACTTGCGAGCGGCCCTCGGCGCGAAAGACGAAGCTGGCGCCGTCCACGGCGGGATCGAAGCGAGGCCATCTTGCGGCCATCGCCTCGGCGCGGGCGCGCGCCGCGGCCGGCACGTCGCACCCTTGGCCGGTGATCTTTGCTTGCATTGGCTAAGTCGACTCCTTGGGCTTGGGGGGAGGGTCGCCGGCGCCGGCCAAAGACAACAGCATCTCTTCGAAGCGCGCCGCGGCGCCGTCCCAGGTGTATTGCTCGGCCATCCGCTTGGCCGCGCGCCCCATTCGGTCCCTCTGCTCGGGCTCCAGCGTCTCCGCAAGGGCGCGCGCGAGCGCGTCGACGTCGCCGTGCGGGACCAGCACGCCGGTCTCGCCGTCTCGCACCGTGTCGCGCAGTCCCGGCGAGTTCGAGGCCACGGTGGCCGTGCCGCAGGCCGAAGCCTCGACCGTCGCGATGCCCCACCCCTCCTTGGGCGACGTCAGAACGTGCACCCACGCACGGGAGAGCAGCTCGCGCTTCTCCTCTCCGCTCACGAAGCCGGCGAAGCGGACGAAGCCGGCGATGCCCAGCCGGCGGGACATGGCCTCCAGCCGCTTCGAGTCCCGGCCTCGGCCGGCGACGATCATGCGCACCGGGACGCCTTGCGCCCGCAGAGCCGCGACGGCCCGCAAGGCCAAGTCCACGCCCTTGTAGCGCTGAAGCCGGCCCAGGAAGACGATCGTCGGTTCCGGAAAGCGCTCCCGGGCGGGTCCCAGCTCGGCCAGCGCCACGCCGTTGGGCACCACCGAGATGCGCGACTCGTCCAGCCCCCGGCGAACCAAGTCCTGCCGCGTGCTGTCGGACACCGCGATGCAGGGCAGTCGCCGGTAGACCCATGGAATCGTCCGCTCCAGCAGCCAGGTGCCAGCCGCCAGGACGGGATTGACCTCGCGAAACGCCGTGAGCCCGAAGAGATGATGCACGAGGAGGACGCCGCGAGAGGCATGCGCCCACTGGGGGCTGAACATGGGCACCTTGTTGAGGTCCTCGACGACCACGTCGAACGGACCGGGAAGGCGCCGGCGGCCGTAGACCGGGGCCGCGAGGCCGAACGTGTACCGCCCGCCCGCCCGGTGGACGTCGATGCCGTCCAGCTCCTCCCGGGGCGCTCCCCCGCGCCAGTTGGAGCACAGCAGGACCACGTCGTGCCCCGCCGCCGCCAAGCGCCCGAAGACTTGGTGGAGATGCTCCTCGGCCCCTCCCGCGCGAGGGTTCTTTCGATCCAGCCAGTTCGCCACGAGGATGCGGAGCCGCCGCGGAGGGACGGAGCCGGACCCAGGCTCGCGGACGCCGTTTGCTCCGCTCATGGGCCGGGTCCAAGCTCGCGGGGACGCCGCCGTTCGCGCCGCTCATGGGCGCCGGGCCCAGACTCGCGGGGACGCCGCCGTTCGCGCCGCTCATGGATGCCGGGCCGAGACCCCGCGGGACGCCGCCGTTTCGCGCCGCTCATGGGCGCCGGGCCCGCCGGTACACGGCGTCCAGCACGCCGTTGACGAAGCGGGAGGACTCGGGGCCGCCGTAGCGGTCCGCCAAGCGCACGGCCTCCTGGACGGCCACCTTGCCGGGCACGTCGCGCATGCAGAGCAGCTCGGTCGCACCCAGCCGGAGGACTCCGCGGTCCATCGCCGAGAGACGGTCGATGCGCCAGTTGTCGGTCATCTCGCCGATGGCCTCGTCCACGCGCAGACGGTTGGACACGAACGCGCGCACCAGGCGCTCCAGGTAGCCGATCCGGGCGGGCGACACCGTGCGGCGGGCGAGCGTCTGCTCGAGCGCGGCGTCCATGGCGCCCTGCGCGCCCTCGGCCTCCCAGCGATAGTGGACTTGCAGGAACCAAGCCCGGGAACGGCCGCGGTCGTGGCGCTCGCGAACGGGAAGCCGGTCCACGTGTCAAAGGCTCTCGTGCAGGCGGATCATGTCGAGGGCGGCCTGCGCGGCTTCCCCGCCCTTGTCGGCGCCCTCCGGATCGGCCCGTTCGCGCGCTTGTTCCGCGTTCTCGGTGGCGAGCACGCCGAACACGACGGGGACGTCGGTCTCCAGCGCGACCCGTCCGAGGCCGTCGCTGGCTTGGCCGGCCACGTAGTCGAAGTGGGCCGTGGCGCCGCGAATCACGCAGCCGAGGGCGACGACGGCGTCGTGCTTGCCCGAGCGCACGAGGCGGCGCGCAGCCTGCGGAAGCTCCCAGGCGCCGGGCACGCGCACGATGGAAATGCGGTCGTCGGCGACGCCTGCCGAGAGGAGACGGGCGCGGGCGCCTTGCGCGAGCTGCTCGGTGATGAGGCTGTTGAAGCGAGCCACGAGGAGCACGACGCGGGCCTCGGAAGCTGGGGTCACGCGGGACACGGGCGGGCGGCAGGAACCGGGTCGGGGCCGGGCGCCGCGTCGGCGTCGCTCGGGCGGGCGCCTTCGAAGGGCTCGCGGCCCTGCACTTCCAAGGCGTAGCCGTCCAGGCCCACGATGTGCCGGCGGCTGTTGGTGAGCAAGCGGATCGACGCGAGGCCGAGGTCCAGGAGAATTTGGGCACCGATGCCGTAGTCGCGCAACGCGGACTCGCGCCGGCCGTCGGCGGGCGCGGCGGAAGCGCTCGGATTCTCGGCCGCGGCGGACCGGGCTTGCGCGGCCAGCTCCTCGAGTCGCGCCACGAGCCAGTCGCCGGAGCGGGCGCGGCGAATGTAGACGACGACGCCGCACCCCTCGCCGGCGATGCGCTTCATGGCGCCCGCGAGCAAGTTGCCCTCGGCCTCCTCGCGCGACGCGAACGTCTCGGCCAACGGGTTCTCGGCGTGCATGCGCACGAGGACGTCGGATCGGCCCTCGACCGAGCCCGCCACCAATGCCACGTGCACCCGGTCGTCCACGTCGGTGCGGTAGGCGAGCGCGCGAAAGTCGCCCCACCGGGTGCGCAGCGGCGCCTCGACGACCCGCCTCACCAAGCGTTCTCGGGCCAGCCGGTGCGCCACCAGCTGCTCCACGGTCACCAGCCGGAGCCCGTGCTCGGACGCCATCGCCCGCAATTGGTCGCGGCGCGCCATGGTGCCGTCCTCGTTCAGGACTTCGCAGATGACCCCTGCGGGGGCCAGGCCGGCGGCGCGCGCCAAGTCCACGGCCGCTTCGGTCTGTCCCACGCGGCGCAGCACTCCCCCGCGTCTGGCCCGGAGCGGGAAGACGTGCCCGGGACGCTGAAGGTCCTCGGGCCGCGACGCCGGGTCCGCGAGCACGCCGATCGTCGTGGCGCGGTCTTGGGCCGAGATGCCCGTGGTCACGCCGAACCGGCGATGGGCGTCCACCGAGACCGTGAACGCGGTGTCGCGCGGGTCGGTGCCGCGCTCGGTCATCAGGGGCAAGTCGAGAGCGTTCGCCCGCTCCGCCGTCAGCGCGACGCAGACGAGGCCGCGGCCGTGCTTGGTCATGAAGTTGACCAGCTCCGGCGTCGCCTTCTCCGCGGCGCAGACCAAGTCGCCTTCGTTTTCTCGGTCTTCGTCGTCGGCGACGAGGACCAACTCGCCCGCGGCGATGGCGGCGAGGGCCTCCGGAATCGTGTCAAACGCCATGGCCGCCGGGTTCGCTGGGCGCCGTTCGGGTCCGGAGCGCCCGGCGCACGTACTTGCCGATCAGATCGGTCTCCACGTTGACCTCGTCGCCGGAGCGAAGCGCGCGCAGGTTGGTGTGCTTCCAGGTGTAGGGGATCACGGCGATCTCGCACAAGCCGTCTTCGCCGAGACGGCCGACCGTCAGGCTCACGCCGTTCAAGGCAACGGAGCCTCGTGGAACCATATCGCCGATTGCGGACGCGGGCAACCGAAATTCGAGGAAACGTGTGTTTCCGCGTTTGGCGGCGCCGAGGAAGCGCGCACGGACGTCCACGTGGCCCTGCACCAAGTGGCCGTCGAGGCGGTCGCCGATCGCCGCCGCGCGCTCGAGGTTGACCGGCGTGCCCTCGGCGTACCGGGACGCGATGGTGCGCTCCAGGGTCGCGAGCGACAGGTCGGCGGAAAACGAAGTCGGGTCGGCGGCGCGCACGGTCAAGCAGGCGCCGTCCACGGCGACGGACTGTCCGGGCGCAAGCTCGGCCGCGAGGGGCGCCGTCACTTCCAAGCGGGCCCCGTCCGTTCCGGTCCGAAACGCTCC
Source organism: Longimicrobiales bacterium (assembly GCA_965242735.1). Taxonomy (GTDB): domain Bacteria; phylum Gemmatimonadota; class Gemmatimonadetes; order Longimicrobiales; family Gaopeijiaceae. Next base: position 2,287,771 of record OZ251497.1, read on the forward strand.
GACGACGCCCACCGCCTCGACGATGCCCGTGAACACGGCGTCAGTCGTCTCGGTCCAGGACCACGAGCGCGTCGGCGCCGAAGCGGGCGGGCGCCAGCGCGATTCGCCATCCCGGCGGCGGCATGTGCGGATCCGCTCCGGCGCGGGCCGCAAGGGCTTCGACGTACCGAGCCAGTGGGCTCACGGAGCACGAGTCCTGCGACGTGGCCGGCCCACGCGTTGTCTCGCGCGCTCGGATTGGCGGAGGGAGGGCCGGCACCCCGTCGCGGCCTACGCGCTGGGGAGCGAAGAAGAGGTACAAACGGTCGACGTGGCCGGCGGCCAGGAGGGAGGCGCCCAGACGCCCGCCGCCCTCGCAGAGGACGCGGGCGTAGCCCCGGTTGTCGAGGGCCGCGAGCAGAGCGGCCATGTCCAGCGCAAGGGCGGGCACTGGGCGGGCGCGGCCGTGCAGGCCGGGCGAGCCGGAAGGTCCGCGTTCGGGGACCGGCGAGCCGCCGCGGGAGGGGAGAGCCTCGCCGCGCGCGTCGAGCGTGGGGACCAAGCAAGGCGGGCCAACTCGGGCAGGGAGAGCCTCGCGAAGCGCGGCCGCGGGCATAGGGGCGGCCGGGGGCACATGGGCCGTCGCGGGCGTGGGCGCAGAAGCGACCACGGGCATAGGGGCGGCCACGGTTCGGCGGGAGCGCGGCGCGCAAACGTTGCCGCCGTCTCCCGGCGCGGTCGTCGGCACGGGCACGACTTCGGCGCGGCTGCCCAGGCGCGATCGAAGAGCATCGGCGCGGCCGGGGTCGACGGCCACTAGGGCGGGCCCGCCGGGCGGGTCGAACGCGCGGGCTTCGGGCGAGACTTGTCCGGCGCGGTCGAGAAGGACCCGGGCGGGCGCGACGCGGGGCGTCACCGGACCGCGCACCGTCAGGCGGGGATCGTCGGCCTTCCACGTGCCCGTGCCCACGAGAACGGCGTCGAAGCCGGCCCGGAGGCGGTGCGCTTCCCGTCTCGCCGGCGATCCGGTGATCCAGGCGCGCCGGCCGTTCCGAGGGGCGATGCGCGCGTCCGCGCTGACCGCCAGCTTGAGCGCGACGAAGGGCCGGGGCCGCCGGTGGTGGAAGAAGGGATTCTCGGCGGCCCATTCCGCAGGGCTGCCGAAGGGGCCGTCGGTCTGCACGCCGGCGGCTCGCAGCTGGGCGCCGCCGCCGCCCGCGCGCCGGCCCGGCTCGGACGCCCAGTACACGACGCGCGCCACGCCCGCGGCCACCAGCGCGTCCGTGCAGGGGGGCGTCTTGCCCGTGTGGGCGCAGGGCTCCAGGCTCGAATAGACGGTGGAATCGCGGGCGTCCCCGGCCGCGGCCAGCGCCAGGACCTCGGCGTGAGGCGCGCCGAATTCCTCGTGGCACGCCTCGGCCAGCACGTTGCCGGCGCGCGCGACGACCGCGCCCACCAAGGGGTTGGGATGGACGCGCCCCCATCCTCGGCGCCCCAGTTCGACGGCGCGGCGGAGATGCCGGCGGTCCGCTTCGCCGAGACGGGAAGCCGGCGTCAAAGCGTGATCCGCACCGCTGCGGAAGCAAACCACGTGCGCGCGCCCGGATCGAACGCGCCGGCCCGATCTTCGAACGGGTCCGCCGCGCCCTCCGCCATCCCGGCCTCGACAGACAGCCGGGCCACGAGATAGCTCAGCCACGCGCCGGCGAAGTAGAGCATGCGACTGGATCGCAGATCTGCCTCCGCGGCCGCCGACGTCGTGCCGCCGCCGGGCACGGACAAGCGGGCGCGGCCGTCGTACCGGTCCCAGCCGGCCCCGCCCAGGAGCCCGACCGCGAACCAGTTCTTGCCGGCCGTCGCGCGCAACGACGTGACCGCCAAGCCCGTCTCGACCGAAGCGGGACGGTCAGCGTCGCCGCCGCTCTTCAAGTCGCCCCGCCAGAGCCGCATGGCCGACACGGACACGCCGGGCAAGACGAAGGACTCGCGCAACAGGCCGACGCGGAGCCCGACGCCGCCGCCGGACGACCACCCGTCGAGGCCCGCCGCGGCCGGAAGTCGAAGCAGCGAATAGGAGCCGATCACGTCCACCGCCAGGACGCCGCCCACGCTCGTGCCCATCTGAAAGCCGTCCAGCACGCCGACCGCCGCGCCAAGCTTCAGCCCCGTCACCCAGGCCGACGCACTCTCCTGCAAGTCCCCCAGCGCAGTCCCCGTCATGCGCGGCGCGGTCATGCGAACGCCCAGCGCGGCCGCCGAGAGCCCGATCCTGGGCATTCGCCCGATCCGCAGTCCCATCGTGCTCGACGAGCCGGCCACGCCGCTGCCGAGCGCCGACGCCAAGCCGACGCCCCGCTGCACCGCCGCCGCGCCCATGGACAGCTCCCGGCACGCGTCGCGTCCGGCCGTCGTCTCCCGAACGCACGCTTCCGCCAGCCCGGCCACGGCGCCGGCCTCCTGGGCGGCCGCCGCTTCCGCCGACCCCCCGGCGCCGACGAACGCGAACGCGGCGGCGCCGGCCAGCATCCCCCGCCGCCGGCCCCAAGCGCGTCGCGACCTCACCATGCGCCGGCCAGCTCCACGCCCGCGCGCTCCACCACCTCGCCCATCTCCCACGCCTCCCCCGCCCGGCTCAGCACGTCGCTCACGCGCTCCGGCGGCGCCGCCAAGATCATGCCCACGCCCATGTTGAAGACGCGGTACATCTCTCGCGCCTCCACCCGTCCGCCCTCTGCCAGCGTCTCGAACACGCGAGGCGTCCGCCACGAGGCGCAGTCCACCCGGGCGCCCAGCCCCTTCGGGAGACACCGAGGCAGATTCTCCTCGATGCCTCCCCCGGTGACGTGCGCCATGGCCGAGAGCGCACCGGCTTCGAGCAGCGGGCCGACCACGTCCAGATACGAGCGGTGAACGCGCAGCAGCACGTCGGCCACCGTCGCGCCGCCTTCGCCGGGGAACGCGTCGTCCATGTCCAGCCCCATGCGCTCGGACACGATGCGGCGCGCCAGCGTGTAGCCGTTGGTGTGGAGCCCGTTGGACGCGAGACCGACCAGGCGATGTCCTGGGCGCACGGCCTCGCCGTCGAGCAGCCGGGCGCGATCCACGGCGCCCACGACGAAGCCCGCCAAGTCGTACTCTCCCGGCGCGTAGAATCCGGGCATCTCGGCGGTCTCCCCGCCCAGCAGGACGCACGAGTTGTCACGGCAGCCTTGGGCGACGCCCTCCACGACCGCGCGCGCAATCCCGTCGTCCAGATCGCAAGCAGCCAAGTAGTCCAGGAAGAAGAGCGGCCGCGCGCCCTGAACCAGGACGTCGTTGACGCAATGGTTGACCAAGTCGCGGCCCACCGTGTCGTGCCGGGCCGCGGCGAACGCCACCTTGAGCTTGGTGCCGACGCCGTCCGCGCTCGCCACCAGGACCGGCTCGGCCATGTCGCCGGGCACCGCGTAGCAACCCCCGAACGCGCCCAGGCCCGACAGCGTGCGGGCGTCGCGCGTCGACGCCAGGAGCGCGGAGAACGAGCGCTTGGCGCGGGCGGCCGCGTCCAAGTCGACCCCGGCGGCCTTGTACGTCATCGCCGAACCGGCGGCGCCGGGCGTCTCGCGGCGGGTCATGCCGGCACGGGCGGACCGGAGGGATCGAAGGCGGTCAGCGCCGCCAGTTCGTTCACGCGGGCGCGCACTTCTTCCGTCCGCAGCTCGCGCAAGCGGTCCACGGAGAACGACTCGGTCGCGAACGCGCCCATGGCCGACCCCGTGGCGGCGGCGCGCTTCCAGTCCTCCCTGTCGTCCATGCCGGCGGCGAGACGGCCCAGAAATCCGCCGGCGAACGCGTCGCCCGCTCCGGTCGGGTCCACCACGTCCGCAAACGGCCAAGCGGCCGCCAGGAAGGTCCAGTCCTCGGCGAACACGGCAGCCCCGTGCTCGCCCTTCTTCACGACGACGATCCGCGGTCCGCGCTCGCGCACCCAACGGGCAGCCTGCGCGAGGTTCGGCTCGCCGGCCAGCGCGCGCACCTCCTCGTCGTTGCAGAACAGCACGTCCAGCCGACTCGCGACTTCCAGAAGCGCCTCCCTCTTCTTCTCGATCCAGAAGTCCATCGTGTCCGCGGCCACCAGGAGCGGCGCGTCCACTTGGTCCAGCACGCGCAGCTGCAGGTGCGGGTCGATGTTGCCGAGAAACACGATCTTCGAGTCGCGGTAGGCGTCCGGCAGGTCCGGAGCGAACGAGGCGAAGACGCCGAGCCGCGTCTCGAGGGTCTCGCGCGAGACGAATCCCGGCGCGTACCGGCCGGCCCAGAAGAAGCTCTCGCCGGGGGCCCGGGCGACGCCGCGCAGGCAAACGCCGCGGTCGGCCAAGAAGGCCAGCTCGTCCAGCGGATAGTCGTCCCCGACCACGCCGACGACCCGCACGCCCGCGAACAAGGACGCCGACGACGCGAAGAACACCGCCGAGCCGCCCAGCACCCGGCAGGCCCGGCGCGACGGCGTCTCCACCGTGTCGAGCGCGACGCTTCCCACCACCAGAACGGACACCGCTTCAGCCCGAAGCCGCGCCGGCAGCCCGCGGATCCGCCTCCGCGCGCTCCCGACGGCGCATGCGCGCCGGGGCCGGAATCCCGAGCACGTCCAGGCCGTTGCGCAGCACGACGCGAGCCGCGCGCGCCAGAGCCAGCCGGGCCGTCCGCAGCGCCGGATCGTCCTTGACGAGGGCCTGCAACTCGGGATCCCGCGAGGGATGTCCGGACTGGTACCAGGAGTTGGCCAAGCCGGCGGTCTGCTCCAGGTACGTGCAGAGGACGTGGGGGGCGCGGTTCTCGGCGGCCCGGCGCAAGGCGGACGGGAACTCGTCCAGCTGGCCCGCCAGCTCCCGCTCGGCCGTCGTCGTCAAGCGCGCGAAGTCGGCCTCGGCGCCGGAAAGGTCGCAACCCTCTTTGCGGCCCAGGTCCATGAGCCGGCACAGTCGCGCGTGCGCGTACTGGACCTTGTAGACGGGGTTCTTGTCGGACTGGTCGAGCGCGAGGTCCAAATCGAAGACCAAGTGCGCTTCGGGACGCCGCATGAGGAAGAAGTAGCGCGCGACCGCGGCGCCGACTTCGCCCACCAAGCCGGCCAGCGTCGTGTACGAGCCGGCCCGCTTGGAGAAGCGGACTTCCTGGCCGCCCCGCTGCACGGTCACCATTTGGTGCAGAACGTACTCCGGGTATCCGGCCGGGCGGCCCAGGGCCTGCAAGCCGGCGCGCACGCGGTCGACGGTGCTGTGGTGGTCGGCCCCCTGCACGTTGACGGCGTGCCGGAATCCCCTCTCCCACTTGGTCATGTGGTAGGCCACGTCGGGAAGAAAATAGGTTGGCGACCCGTCGCCCTTGACCATCACGCGGTCCTTCTGGTCGCCGAAGCGGGTCGTGGCGAGCCAGCGGGCGCCGTCCTTGAGATAGGTCAGGCCGGCGTCGTCGAGGGCTTGGATGGTGTTCGCCACGCGGCCCTCGGAGTAGAGGCTCGTTTCCCGGTAGTACTCGTCGAAGCGCACGCCGAATTCGCTCAACGCCGATTCGTGCTCGCGGCGCAGGCGCGCCACGGCGAAGGCGCGCATGGCGTCGAGCGCGGCCTGGCTCTCGTCGTCCAGCCATCGGTCGCCGTGCTCGTCGCGGAAGGCTTGGGCGATCTCGACGACGTATTCTCCTCGGTAGCCGTCCTGCGGCACCGATTCTTCGCGGCCGAAGAGCTGCTGACAGCGGACGCGCACGCTCTCCGCCAAGCGATCGATCTGGCGCCCCGCGTCGTTGAAGTAGAACTCGCGATGCACCCGCCAGCCGGACCATTCCAGCAGACGGGAGATGGCGTCGCCCAGCGCGGCTTGGCGCCCGTGGCCGAGGTGCAGCGGACCCGTCGGATTGGCCGAAACGAATTCGACCATGACGGGCCGCCCCGCGCCCTCGCCGTTGCGTCCGTAGCCGTCGCCGAGCGCGAGGATCCGGTCGAGCCCCCCGCTCGCCGCGCCGGGCTTCAGGAAGAAGTTGAGGAAGCCCGGACCCGCCACTTCGGCCCGGTCCACGCCGTCGATCGCTCCCGTCGCGGCCAAGAGTTCCTCGGCCAAGCACCTGGGCGGGCGGCGCAACTTCGACGCGAGGACCATCGCCAAGTTGGAAGCGAGGTCGCCATGCCCGTCGCCGCGCGGACGCTCCAGATGCACCTTGGCGTCCGGTGCGCCCAGGTCTGCCGCCGCCCGTGCCAGCGACGCGGCAATCCGCCCGGCCGGCGTCGTGGCGCTGGGTGGCCCGACGGTTCGATTCCCCGGCGACGGCGACGGCGTGTCCTCGTCCAGCTTCTCGGCCCGGGCGGCGGAGTTGCCGATCGTGGCGGCCCGAGTCCCTGCCGACGTGCCCTCCCTCCGAGGGATGCTCACCGGTCCGCGCCACCGCCCTTCGACGAGGGCGGCTTTCGCGCAGGCCCGCCGGAGTCCCTGCCCTGGCGGCGGCGGTCCCGCCCGGACGAGGCAGGCGCGGACTCCGCCGAAGCACCGGACTGGCCCGGCGCCGCGTCGCTCGCCTTGGCCCGCGCCGGCTTGGCCTTGTCGCCGCCCTCGCTCCCGCTCTTGTCCTTAGCGGCGCGCCCGCCCTCGCCCTCCCGAGACGACGAGCCGTCTCCCGCTCCCTCTCGCGCCGCCTTCTTGTAGCCCTCGGAGCGATAGTCGGTGATGTAGAAGCCCTCGCCCTTGAAGAGGAGGCCCGCGCCGCCGGAGATCAGCCGTTGCGCTTCGCTGCCGCATTCGGTGCAGTCGGCCACCGGTTCGTCGCTCATCTTCTGAAAGAGGTCGAACGCGTGCCCGCACTCCGAGCACCGGTATTCGTAGGTCGGCATCGCGACGCTTGGGCGGCTCCTTCCTGGCCGAACGCGAAACCCTCGGGCGAACCGCAAATTAACACTCAGCCGCTGCCCCAATCGTGGCCGGCGCGGGACGACTGGCGGCCTCTCCGCGCCCCGGGCGCCCGTTTCCGGCGCGACCGCCGCCCGAATCGTGGTCGGCCCGGGACGAGGCGTTACGGCGGCGCGGCCAACCAGCGCCCTCATGGGCACGGCCCGGCGAAGCGTAAGCAGCCCCGGCGGCAGAGAAGCAGACAGCCCGCGAGGCACGAAGGGCTGCGCTGCGGGGCCGACCGACCACGGGCTGGACGAGAACGAAAGCGGCGGGCCGTCTCATGGCACGGTCTCATGGCGCGGTCTCATGGCACGACGAGGGACGCGGGCTGCGGGGATGCCGAACTCGACGGCGGGGTCCGACCCCGGCCAACGCCTTCTTTCGTGCGACTTCGCCGCCACCTCGCCGCGGCCGAACATCGCGTTTGCGTCGCAACGAACGTCGCGCTACGTTCGTCCCATGGGCCTCCAGGACGCCATCGCCGACCTCCACCGAATCGCCATCGTTGAAGGGAAGCCGACCTCCACGGCGAGATTGCGCGTATTGGCGCGGTTCGTCGTGGAGGAGCTCGCTCGTCGCGGCCTGGGTGGTGCGCTGACGGAGGTCTCCGTGGCGGGCGGCGCAAGACGCAAGTCGTGGGACGTGTCTTGATTGGTGAAGTCACCAATGTACAGATGTATTCTCCCGAGATCGTGACCAGATACATCATGATATTCAATGTTGCCGAGGATGCCTTCAGTTCTCGGCATCATTGCACATGGTCCGAGTTGCTTCGGCATCGAATTCAGCGACTTTCCGGTCGGCCGCCGCCGTCTTGGAGCATCGGGATGATTGAAGCGTCATGGTTTGTCGAAGTCGACTTCGCGCACGGTCCCCGGATTGTGTCCGGAGAAGAGGAAGCAATGGACTTCTTCGATTGCTTGGTCGACCAGGTTCGCGCCAGGAACCCGTCGATCGGAGGCGAACGAGGTCAATCATGAACACGATGGCCACGCTCGTCGACAGGCACCTGCCGAGCGTCGAGCTCTCGGAGGCGTCTCTGAGGACGGCGTTGCCCCAAATGGCCAAGAGCCCGAGGCAAGTAGCCCGGATCGCGGATGCTTTGCGGGAGATGCCGTCGCGGCACCGGATGGTGCGGGGCGACGCCCGGCGCCTGTCGCAATTCGTGAAGGATCCCGTCCACCTGGTGGTCACGTCGCCGCCGTACTGGACGCTCAAGGAGTACAAGGACGGCGCCGGCCAGCTTGGCCATGTTGCCGACTACGACAGGTTCGTGGCCGAGTTGGCCAGGGCGTGGAGCGAGTGCTACCGCGTGCTGGCGCCTGGAGGTCGCTTGATCGTCGTCGTGGGAGACGTTTGCCTTTCCAGGCGACGGCACGGCCGGCATGTCGTCTATCCGCTCCATGCCAGCATACAAGAATCCTGCCGAAGAATAGGATTCGACAACTTGGCACCGATCATTTGGCACAAGATCGCCAACGCGGAATTCGAGATGGGACCCGGCGGCTTCCTCGGCAAGCCCTACGAGCCGAACGCCGTCGTCAAGAACGACATCGAGTTCGTTCTCATGCAGCGCAAGCCGGGAGGCTACCGCAGTCCCTCGCTCGAGGCGCGAGCCATGAGCGTCATTTCCGAGACCGACCATCGCAAGTGGTTCCGCCAGATCTGGACCTTGCCGGGCACGTCGAGCAAGGGCCATCCCGCCCCCTATCCGCTGGAACTCGCCAACCGTCTCGTGCGCATGTTCTCGTTTGTGGGCGACACGGTCCTGGACCCGTTTCTCGGCACGGGAACGACGTCCGTGGCCGCCGCCATGGCCGGTCGCAACAGCGTCGGCGTGGAAGTCAGCCCGGACTACCTGGACATGGCACGCCGACGGTTCTTGGCGGAGGGCAACGACATCTTCGGCCTCTGGAACCTGGAGGTCGCGAAGTAGCGACCATCGACATCTTCGGCCTTTGGAAGCTGGAGGTCGCGGAACAGCAACCATCGGCGCCGCTCAGGCGGGATTGTCGCGCGTCCCCCAGACGGCCCGGAGTTCCCCGCTGATTTCTCCCAGCGTGGCGCCGGCCTTGACCGCGGCGATCATGGGAGGCAGCAGGTTGTCGCTGCCGGCGGCGGCCAGGCGAATCCGATCGAGCGTCCGGGCGGACGCCTCCGCGTCGCGCCGCGCCCGGTGTTCGGCCAGCGCCGCCTTCTGACGGGACTCCATCTCGTCGTAGTCGGGGCGGGGCGGCGGATCGGGAGCTTCTTCCTCCACGTGCCGGTTGACGCCGACCACTGCGCGCGCGCCCGATTCGACCGCAAGATGGAACTCGTAGGCAGCCCGGTGGATGTCTTCCTGCATGAAGTCTATGGCGGCCGCCGCGCCTCCCAGTGCGGCCACGCGTTCCATCACATCCCGCGCGCCGGCCTCGATCCGATGCGTGAGGGTCTCCACCAGAAAGCTGCCTCCAAGCGGGTCGGCGGAAGCCGTGACGCCCGACTCCTCCGCGAGGATCTGCTGCGTGCGCAGGGCCAGCGCGGCGGACTCGGCGGTGGGGAGTCCCAAGGCCTCGTCGTAGCCGTTCGCGTGCAGGGACTGCGTGCCGCCCAGCGCCGCCGCCAACGCCTGGATCGTCACGCGCACGACGTTGTTCATGGGCTGCTGGGCCGTCAGCGTGGAGCCGCCGGTCTGCGTGTGGAAGCGCAGCCGGCAACAGGAGTCGGGCGCCCCGTAGCGTTCCCGCATCGCGCGGGCCCAGATGCGGCGGGCGGCGCGGAACTTGGCCACTTCCTCGAAGAGATCGTTGTGCGCGGCGAAGAAGAACGAGACGCGCGGGGCGAAGTCCTCCACGCGCAGTCCGCTGGATCGCGCCAGCTCCACGTACTCCAACGCGTTGGCGAGCGTGAAGCCGACCTCTTGCGTGGCGGTGGAGCCGGCTTCGCGGATGTGGTAGCCGGACACGGAGATGGGATTCCAGCGCGGCAGCTCGCGGGCGCAAAACGCGATGACGTCGGTCGCAAGCCGCAACGAGGGCTGGACAGGATAGATGTACGTGCCACGCGCCACGTATTCCTTGAGAATGTCGTTCTGGACCGTGCCGGAGAGACGATCGCGCGCGATGCCCTGCTCGTCGGCCAGCGCGACGTACAGCGCCAGGAGCACGGCCGCCGTGGCGTTGATGGTCATCGAGCAGGACACGCGATCCAAAGCGATCCCGTCGAGCAGCGCCCGCATGTCGGCGATGGAGTCGATGGCCACGCCCACGCGGCCGACTTCTCCGGCGGCCAGGTTCGCGTCGGAGTCGAGGCCCATCTGCGTGGGCAGGTCGAACGCGACCGACAGGCCGGTCGTGCCCTGGTCCAGAAGGAAGCGGTAGCGCCGGTTCGTCTCCTCGGCCGTCCCGTAGCCGGCGTATTGGCGCATCGTCCATACGCGACCCCGGTACATCGAAGGATGGACGCCGCGCGTGAACGGAAAGGCTCCCGGGGCGCCCAGGTCCTCGGCGAGGGAAAAGTCCTTCGGCCACTCCCTCGCCACGTGCGGGAGGGCGTCGTCCGTGCTGCTCACTGCGGCGACGGCCGAGCCGCGCGACGCGCACGCCGGCGAGCGGCCCGCGGCCGAACGCGCGCCTCGCTCACGGCTGTCCCTCGAACGCCACCAAGACATCGCCCTTGTTCACCGCCGCGCCCTCGTCCACAAGCACCTCGGCCACTCTCCCGGCGGCGGCGGCGCGTAGCTCGTTCTCCATCTTCATGGCCTCCACCACCACGATTCGGTCTCCGGCCTCCACCGCGTCGCCGGCCCGCACGGCGACCTGAACCACCAACCCAGGCATCGGCGCCCGCACCGCCTCGGCCCGGCGCCCTGCCCCCTGCTTGGCCGACATGTCGCGCAGCTGCGCCGTCCGCTCGTCCAAGACTTCCGCCTCGACCCGCCGGCCGCCCCAATGCAGGACCCAGCGGCCTCCCGGCCCCCGCTTCGCGACCAGGTCGTGCGAGCGCCCGTCCACCAGCAGCCCAAAGCGCGTCCCCCTGCCTCGCCGCGCACCGGCCTCGTCGTCGCCGACGGCCCGAAGGTCGCACGCCGTCTCGCGCCCATCCACGCGCACGCGGTCTCCGTGCACCTCCACGACGCGAACGCCGCCCGGCAACGCGACGCGATAGCGAACCCGCCCCGCCGGAAGCGCGGTCACCGGTCGGCTCCCGCAACGGCCCTTCGCGGAGGCGCCCACGCAGGCCCGGTCACCCGACCCGGGCCCTCCGCCAGTCCGACAGCGGCTCGCCCGCCCGCAGAAGGCGGTCCGGCACGGTTGCGCCGCGCGCCCGGTGCTCCAGCAACGCCGTCGCGACCGCCAGCTGCGCTTCGTCGTCCGGTGCCGTCTTCACGTCGAACAGGTCGGGATGTTCGTCCAAGTACGCGGTGGACAGGTCGCCTGCCAGGAAGTCCGGTTCGTCCATGATGCGCGCCAGCAGCGGCGCGCTGGTCGCCACGCCCGCAACCTGGAGTTCCTGCAGCGCGCACCTCATGCGGCGCGCCGCCGAGGCCCGGTCGCGCGCGTGCGTCACGAGCTTGCCGAGCAGCGAGTCGTAGTGCAGCCCGACCTCGGCGCCCCGCGCCACGCCGCCGTCCCAACGGACGCCCGGGCCTCCGGGCACCTGCAGGTCGTCCAGAACCCCCGCGTCCGGCAGGAAGCCGTCGAACGGCGACTCGCTCGTGACGCGGCACTCGATGGCGTGTCCGTCCAAGGGAATCCCGGCTTGATCCAAGGGAACGGGCTCGCCCGAGGCGACCCGAAACTGCCATTCGACCAGGTCGAGTCCGGTGATCATCTCGGTGACCGGATGCTCGACCTGCAGGCGCGTGTTCATCTCCAGAAAGTAGAATTCCCCGTCGAGCCAAAGGAACTCGACCGTTCCCGCGCCCACGTAGTCGACGGCCCGAGCGGCGTCGACGGCGGCTTGTCCGATGCGTTCGCGCTGGGCGGGGCTCAGCGCGGGCGACGGCGCTTCCTCGATCAGCTTCTGGTGGCGCCGCTGGATCGAGCATTCGCGCTCGAACAGATGAACCACGTTGCCGGCCTCGTCGCCGAACACCTGCACTTCGACGTGCCGGGGCCGCTCGAGGCATCGCTCCACGTAGACGCGTCCGTCGCCGAACGCCGCCGCCGCTTCACGCCCCGCCGCCGCGAAAGCGTGTTCGACCTCGCCGGGGCCGCGCACGACCCGCATCCCCTTGCCCCCGCCGCCCGCCGCGGCCTTGAGCAGGACCGGAAACCCGATCGCCTCGGCGGCGGCCAGCGCGTCCGCGCTCGAACCGGCCGGGGCCGCCGTGCCCGGCACCACCGGCACGCCTGCCGCCTCCATGCGCTCGCGGGCCGCCGTCTTGTCGCCCATCGCGCGAATGGTGGCCGGCCGCGGCCCCACGAACGCCATCCCGGCGCGAGCCACGGCCTGCGCGAAGTCGCCCTGCTCCGACAGGAATCCGTAGCCGGGATGGACGGCGTCCACCTTCGCGCGCCGCGCCGCTTCGATCACCCGGCCCGCGTCGAGATAGCTCTGCGAGGGCGCGGCGGGCCCGATCGGCCAGGCTTCGTCCGCCAGCAACACGTGCGGGGCCGCGCGGTCGGCGTCGGAGAACACGGCCACGGACCGAATGCCCATCGCCCGGGCCGTTCTGATCACGCGGACGGCGATCTCGCCCCGGTTGGCGACCAACACGGACTGTATCAAGCGCGGCGCCTCCGGGAAGCCGCAAGAACGGACGGACGGGACGCGCGGGCGCGCCGGCATCCCTCCGGTCCGTCAAAGCTACTTCATCTCGCGCGCGACCGTGGTCTCCCCGCCGTCCCGGCGAATGCGGAAGCGCACTTCCTCGCCTTCGTCGTACGAGCGCAGGACTCGGCGCAGCTTGGCCACGTCCTCCACCGGCCTGCCGTCCACGTGGGTCACCACGTCTCCGCCGCGCAACCCGGTCCACGAGTCAGCGTCGGCGTCCACGACCAGCACGCCCGTGTCGACGCCAAAGTATGCGCCCAAGTCGGGATTGAGGTCCAGGAGCTCCAGCCCGGCGACGCCTCGCCCAAGCCAGAACCGAACCCGGCTCAAGGTGTCCACCCCAGACCGGATGCGATCGGCCGTGATGCGGAAGCCGTCGAGCGCGATGCCGGCCGCTTCCATCCTTCTCTCGAGTTCGGACATGTCGGCGAACTTGCAACGCTTCTGGGGGAGGACCTCCACGACCAGCGCCTCGTCGCCGCGAAGCACTTCGAACTCGAACGCGTCGCCTTCTTCGATGTCCAGGCCGCCGACGACCGCATTGAATCGCTGTGCGGACGCGGCCGTCAAGTCCCGGCCCGCGACCGCCGTCATCACGTCTCCGGCTCGCAATCCGGCCGCTTCGGCCGCTCCGCCGCGCGAAACTTGGTCTATGCGCACGCCCGCTTCGCCATGGTCGCGCGAATTGTAGTCCGCGTAGATGCCGAACACGAAGTCCTCGTGCGCGCCCGTCGAGCCGACCGAGTACCGCGCGCAGTCGCTGTCCGAGTCCTGGGCCGCCGCCGGGGCCGCCGTCAGCCCGTCCGTCGCCAGGACGCCGAGCAGCGCCGCCAGCCATGTCTTCGTCCCGCTGTTCGTCTTCCTCATCTTCTCTTCCCTCCGTCTCGTTGCAAAGCCTGTGCCGTCCGATGGAAGCGGCCCTGCCGGGGATCGTCGCCCAGGCCGTGGCCGCCGCTGGCGGGCAGGTCGTGGCAGGAACCGCACCGGTGCTGCCCACCGAAGAATTGGACGCGCGCAACGCCGTCCGGGTTGCCCGAGCGGCGCTCCGACACGCAACCGATGCGGGCAAACGGTTGGCGAGCAACCGCGCGCGCCGTGAAGGCTCCGTCGCGCCGCCCCGGCACTCAGGGCGGAACGTTGCCGTGCTTCTTCGGCCGTCGTTCCCCGCCTCGTCCGGGCACGCCAGCAGCGCCCGGCCCTCAGAGCGGGATGTTGCCGTGCTTCTTCGGAGGATTCGCGTCGCGCTTCTCGGCCAGCATGTCCAGCGCGCCCACCAACCTCGGCCGCGTGTCGCGCGGGTCGATGACGTCGTCCACGTACCCTCGCGACGCGGCGACGTAGGGATGAGCGAACGTTTCTCGGTACTCGGCCATCTTCGCTTCGGCGGCGGCTTCCGGATCGGCGGCATCCGCGATTTCCCTGCGGAACAGGATCTCGACGGCGCCCTTCGGGCCCATCACCGCGATCTCGGCGCCGGGCCAGGCCAAGTTGACGTCGCCCCGGACGTGCTTCGAGTTCATGACGTCGTAGGCGCCGCCGTACGCCTTGCGCGTGATCACCGTCACCTTGGGCACCGTCGCCTCGCAGAAGGCGTAGAGAAGCTTGGCGCCGTGCCGGATGATGCCGCCGTGTTCCTGCTTCACCCCCGGCAGAAAGCCGGGCACGTCCTCGAACACGACCAGCGGGATGTTGAACGCGTCGCAGAAGCGCACGAAGCGCGCGCCCTTGACGGACGAATCGATGTCCAGCGCGCCGGCCAGCACGGCGGGCTGGTTCGCGACCACCCCGACCGAGCGTCCTCCCAGGTGGGCGAAGCCCGTGACCAAGTTGGGCGCGAAGCGCGCGTGGGTCTCGTGGAAGTCGCCGTCGTCGACGACCGCGCGGATCACCTCCAGCATGTCGTAGGGGAGACTGGGGTTCTCGGGCGCCACGGTCGCCAGCGACTCGTCGCGGCGGTCTCGCGGATCCCGGCCGGAACCCGCGGGAGGCTTCTCGGCGTTGTTCTGGGGAACGAACTTGAAGAGGTCGCGCACGGCCACCAGGCATTCCGCTTCCGTGTCGTGGACGAAGTGGGCCACCCCGGAGCGCTCCGCGTGCACGTCGGCGCCGCCCAGGCTCTCCATGTCCACGGCCTCGTGCGTGACGGCCTTCACCACGTCCGGGCCGGTCACGAACATGTAGCTGGCGCCGCGCACCATGTAGACCCAGTCGGTGATGGCCGGCGAGTACACGGCGCCGCCCGCGCAGGGGCCGAGAACGACGCTGACCTGGGGCACCACGCCCGACGCCAGCGTGTTGCGCAGGAAGATGTCGGCGTAGCCCCCCAGGGAAACCACGCCTTCTTGGATGCGCGCGCCTCCGGAGTCGTTGAGCCCGATCAGCGGCGCGCCGTTCTTGAGCGCCATTTCCTGGACCTTGACGATCTTCTCGGCGTGCGCCTCGCCCAGCGAGCCCCCCAAGACGGTGAAGTCCTGGGAGAACACGTAGGTCAGCCGACCGCGAATCGCCCCGTAGCCGGTGACCACGCCGTCGCCGAGGAAGCTGTGCGCGTCCATGCCGAAGTCGCGCGCCCGGTGGGTCACGAAGCGACCGATCTCCGTGAACGAGCCCTCGTCGAGGAGGAGATCGAGCCGCTCGCGGGCCAGCAGCTTGCCGCGGGCGCGCTGGGCCTCGTTGCGACGCTCGCCACCGCCCAGGGCCGCTTGGCGTCCGAGCGCCTCGAGCCGCGCGACGGCGTCCGGGCGGCCGGTCATTCGCGGCTTTCGCCAGGCGGAGGCGGGCGCCGCTCGTCCTCCGGGAGTTCTGCGTCCACGGGCAGGAACTCGCCCTCGAAGATCAGGACGGGAAACGCCTCGCGCTCCAAGCGTCCGTCCAGCACCGAGAACGTGCCGGTGACGCCTCGAAAGCGACGGAGCCGTTCGGCGGCGCGAGCCGTGCCGCGCCGGCTTCCGGTTCCGTCTCCGTAGGCCGCGAGCGCCATTCGGAACAAGTCGAAGCCCACGGCCGGCACGTCGCTCTGGAGGGTCTTTCGATAGCGGGTCTCATACGCCGCGCGGAACGCCGCGCCCGACTCGCCGGCGGCGCCGGGGTCGCCGGGCGGGAACGGGCTGACGGCGATGACGCGGTCCAAGTGACGGTGGGCGACCGAACGGACGACGTCGGGCGAGGTCCAAGCGAAGGTCCCCGCAACCTGAATGCCCAGCGTGTCGAACCCCATGAACGACATCTGCGGCGCCAGCAGCTCCAAGTCCTTGGGCGAGGACAGCACGACGAGCAGCTGCGGCGCGAGCGACTCCACTTCGGCCAGCGGCTCCAAGAACGTGGTGGCGCCGCTCGGGTACGCCACATGCTGGGCCACCCAGCCGCCCGCCTCGGCGAACGCGCCCGCGAACACGCGCGCCTCCAGCGACTCGCCGTGCCCGGAGCCGTGGAGGACGACGGCCGTGTCGTGTCCGAGCCCGGCCAGCGTCTGCGCCAGCGTCCGCGCCGCCAGCGGACTCGCCGCGCCGGCGCTGTAGACCGACCCCGAGCCGGGCACGCGCTCCGCGGTCGGCGAGAAGAGAGGCACGCCCGCGGGCTTGACGCGAGCGGCCTCCGACAGGTTCTCGTCGCGCAGGGGGCCCAGGATCGCGACGGCGTTTCGGGACGCGAGCGCCCGCACGCCGCGAGCGGTGCCGGGAGCGGTGCCGCGGTTGTCCTCGACCGCGACCGTGACGGGCAGGCCCGCGCGGCGCGCCGACGCCGACGCCACTTCGACGCCCTCCAGGAACGCCTGGGCGTAGGTTCGGTTGGACGGGGACCCCGTGACCGGCAGCACGGCGCCGATCACGGGGGCCGCTCCGATCTCCGACATGTCGCCGTCCAGCACGGCCGCCGCGACGCGCGCCGCCCTGCCCGACGCGCCGGCCCGACGCGCCCGCTCGGCATAAGAGCGGGCGGCGGCGGTGTCGGCGGCGTACGCGGAAACGAGGGCCAGCTGGGCGAGGACGGGGGCGAAGCGGTCGTCCGGCGGGGCGTCGTCGGACGCGGCGGCCGCCAAGCGCGTCAGTTCGTCGCGGTCCAGGCGGCTCACGGCCGAGTCCAGACGCGCCGCCGCCGAACCTGCATAGGCCGATGCGGGCAGGCGCAACGTCGCCTCCGCCGCCGCCAGAAAGCGGTTCGATTCGAAGAGCGCCTCGGCGCCGAGATCCAGCGCCTGGGCAAACGCGGGGTGCTGCGGCCCCAAGAGCGCGGCCAAGTCGGCGGCGGTTGCGGCGGCCGCCTCGTGTCGTCCTTGCTCGTGCGCCGAGACGGCGGCGATCCAGAGCGCTTCGGACGCCCCGCGCGCCCCCGCATGGCGCTCCGCGACTTGGCCGGCGGCAGCTCCCGCGGCGGCGTAATCTTCGGCCGCCAGCGCCTCTCGGGCCGCCCTCAGAAGCTGTTCGGCGCTGGCCTGATCGGCAGACGAAAGGCCGCCGGCCTCGATCGGCGGGTATCCGCGCTGCACGGCAGCCGACGGCGGCGCCGGATCTCCGGACCCAGCGGCCACGCAGGCCGCCAAGAGCGTTGCCGTCGCCGGTCCTGCCAGCCGGCAGGCCGCTCTGCCCGGGAGACGGAAAACGGCCCTCGCCGACGCGTGGGCCCAAGCAGGCTCCGCGGTCCGGCGCAACGCCCGAGGACCGCTTGGCCCGGCGTCGCCCATCGCGGCCCTAGGCGTTCTGTTCGTCCGAGCCGGCACCGCCGGGCGGCCCGTCCTCCCTGGCTTCCTCGTCCGGCGCGTCCGCCTTTGGTCCCGCGGCGTCCCCGTTCGAGCTGGAGGCCGCGTCCGCCGACGCCGATTCGGGCTCCCCGTCGCTGGCCGCCGGATCGGGCGCGTCCCCCGCTTCCGCCGCTTCCGCGCTTGGTTCGCTCGCGTCCCCTGGAGCGGGCTCGTTCATGTCCTCCGAGTCCGCCTCGCCGGATTCGGGCGCGTCCGCCTCCGCGTCGCCGTCCGCTCCGTCCCCCGGAGGCCCGGACTCCGCCGGCGCCACCTCGGCTGCCTGCGAGTCCTCACTCTGCGGCGCCGCTTCCTCTGCTCCGGACTCGTCGCTCGGCGGCGCTTCCTCATCATCTCCCGAGCCTTCGTCCGCCGAATCGGCGTCATCCTCGCCCGAGTCTTCGCCCGACTCCTCGTCCGAGTCCTCGTCCGCCGGCTCAGCAGTCCTTCGCCGCTCGGGCGTCTCGAGCGCCTCGAGGTCGATCCTTCGGTCTCCCGCGTCGGACGCCACGACCCGGACGGCAATGGAGTCGCCGACCTGGAAGTACTCGTCGAGCGTGCCGGACTCGACGCCGGTCCGCGCGGCCGGCACGAACCCCTCCGCGTCGCCCAAATCCACGAACACGCCCTTGTCCCGTATCCGCAGCACCTTGCCCTCGTGCTGCACGCCGGCGGCGAACTGCACCGCCAGCTCCGGCCACGGATCTTCGACCAGCTGCTTGACGCCCAGCGACACGCGCTTCTTGTCGGCGTCGATGGACAGGATGGTCACGTCCACCTGTTCGCCCTTGCGGACCACCTCGGACGGGTGCTCGACGTGCTTCGTCCAGCTCATGTCCGACACGTGCACGAGGCCGTCGATGCCCGGCTCGATCTCGATGAACGCGCCGTACGTCGTCAGGTTGCGGACCGTCCCGGACAGCCGCGTTCCCACCGGATACTTGACGGGCAGGGCCAGCCACGGGTCCTCTTCGGTCTGCTTCATGCCCAGCGAAATCTTCTCTTCCTTCTGGTCCACCCTCAGGACGACCGCCTCGATCTCGTCGCCCACCGACACGAGCTTCGACGGATGCCGCACGTTGCGCGTCCACGACATCTCCGAGATGTGGACGAGCCCTTCGACGCCCTCCTGCAGCTCGACGAAGGCGCCGTAGTTGGTGATGGACACGACCTTGCCCCGCACCCGCGCGCCCATCGGATAGCGCTCCGCGATGTCGTTCCACGGGTAGGGCAGGAGCTGCTTGAGTCCCAGCGAGATGCGCTCGCGGCTCCAGTCGACCTCCAGCACCTTCACGTCCAGCGTCGCCCCGATGTCGACGACCTCGGACGGATGGCCGACGCGGCCCCACGACATGTCGGTGATGTGAAGCAGGCCGTCCAGACCGCCCAAGTCCACGAACGCGCCGAAGTCGGTGATGTTCTTGACGACGCCCGCCCGCACCTGGCCCTTCAGGAGCTCCTTGACCAGCGTGGACCGCTTCGCCTTGCGCTCCTGCTCGAGGATGACCCGGCGCGAGACGACGATGTTGCGCCGCCGCTTGTTGAGCTTGATGATCTTGAAGTCGTACGTCTCGCCGATCCGGTCCTCGATGTTGGGCACACGCCGGAGCGCGATCTGGGAACCGGGAAGGAAGGCGTCCACGCCCATGATGTCGACGGTCACGCCGCCCTTGATCTTGCGCGTGAGCAGGCCGCTGACGGGCCGGTCGTTGTCGTAGGCGTCGCGGATCAGCTCCCAGACGCGCAGGAAGTCGGCCTTCTTCTTGGACAGGACGACCACGCCGTCGTCGTCCTCCAAGCTCTCGAGCAGGACCTCGACTTCCTGGCCCGCCTCCACGCCGTCCGAGTCCTTGAACTCGTCGACCGAGACCGCGCCCTCGCTCTTGAAGCCGAACTCCAGGATCACCGTCGCGTCGGTCACCCGGAGCACCCGTGCCTTCACGATCTGGCCTTCGCGGACGTCGCCGCGCGCGGTCTGGTGCTCGGCGAGCATCGCCTCGAAGTCCTCGCTCGAGACGTCGAGGACTTCCTCGCCGTAGGTGTCGTGAACGAACTCCGGGGAGATGTCGTTCGGGTCGAATCGTCGTCTGGTCCGGGAGTCCGGGCCGACCTCGGCCTCGGCGGATTCCTTTGGTTCGGTCATGGGTTGCGCTCGCCGCCGTCCTGGGAGGAGGGCGGCGCTCCGGGTGTTGTCGCCGGTCGTGTGGTCCCGCACGGGGAAGACCGGATTGAGGGGGGGGACGTGCGGCCACGCCGCTTTCGGACACTCCACTACGGAACCGCCCCGCGTTCGGTTCCAAGGACCGGCGGCCCAAGCCAAGCCGTTAAATGTAACCTTGCCGGCGGACGGGCAACGTGGCGTCGACCAGACGAACGGCGCGCAAAAAAAGAGCCCCCGGCGGGAGGCACACCACCCGGCCGGGGGCTCCATCTCGCTGGCGAGCGGGAGGGCTCCGTTTCGGCGCCGCCGTGTGCAGCGGCACGGTCCTCCGTGCTCTTCTCCCTCCCCGCCTCCTTCGCCGTCTCCGGCGCTCTCCGCGGCTCGGGCCGTCCCCCGTTCCCGGGGACTCCGGTTGCGTCCAGCGACCTTGCAACCGTCGCGGCTCCCGCCGAAACCGGGATGCCGCGCTCGCCGTGGAACCGAACCGCCTGCGTCTCGCGACGCGACGCCCGGCCTCCCCGGCGCTGCCGGCTTCCGAGAGACTCGCCGTCCAGGGCCGGTCGTCCCTGGCGGGACTCCCCTCCCCTTGTGCGCGAAGCCTGCCCGGCTTCCGGCATTTCCCGCGACTGCCGACGGGTCCCTTGCGGGCCGCCCCCGGCGCTTCACTCTCGATCCGCACCTCTCCGTCACGGACCAAGCAAGTTAAGCAATCGATCCGCAATTGGCAAATTGGGGGGCGCGGCGAACGCCTTGCCGCGGAGGTCAAAACCGCCAATTCGCGTTGCTGGACAAGCGTCTTGCGAGTTTCGCGCGACTTCCGGTCCGGCGCCGGTGGCCGCCGTTCGGCCGGTTGGCGGCTCCGGAAGGGCCGCCCACGTCCGACAAGAGGAGCCCCCGGCGAGGCACGCGGCCCGGCCGGGAATCCCGTCTCGTGGGCGAGAGACGCAGGGCGCCGGAGACGCTGGCCGCACGACCCCGACGGGCCGTGCGGCCTACTTGCGACCTACGCCAGGTAGGCCCAGAGCATCGTCCAGCCCCAGTACACCGAGCCAGCCACGGCCAGGGTCGCCGCGAAGCGCAGGGCTTGGCGGGTTCGAAGTG
The DNA here is from genome assembly GCA_965242735.1 of Longimicrobiales bacterium. Classification (GTDB taxonomy): domain Bacteria; phylum Gemmatimonadota; class Gemmatimonadetes; order Longimicrobiales; family Gaopeijiaceae. The sequence goes on from OZ251497.1 coordinate 2,308,424, forward strand.
CCTCCAGCGCCATGCCCCACAAGAGGGACCACGCCCAGAAGACAAGAAACCCGATGCCGGCGAACCCGAGGACCAAGGCACCGGTCGCGACGCCGGGAGCTCCGTCACGCATTGCCCACCAGACCACGAAGGACCCCAGCATCGCCGCCGGCACGCCCAGGAACCAGAGAAGCGGATGCACGGCCATGATGCGGGCCGGAAGCTCAAGCGCCCGCTCGAGCCAGCGCACGTTGGCGAGAAACAGAATGCAGAAGGCGAGGTTGGCGGCCGAGCCTATCCACACGCCGCTCTTCATGTCCACCGTCGTGAGAACCGCACCGAGGCCGCCCAGGACGATCGCCACGCCGACCGCCCACAAGAACGGGGCCCTGACCCGCGCGGCGTCCACGGACCGGCGAGCCCACGCAAGGGGAGCGTCCGTCGGCATGCTCGCTACCGCACTTCCGCCGGCAACCTGCGCACGACCACGGTCGGCACGTCCAGATCGTCGAGCTCCACGAACGCCACCGGTCCGCCGGGGTTGCAGGGCTCGTCCGACGCGGGCCGAACCGGGCGCACGAAGATGTGCGTCTCGTCCCCCACAAACACGCGGCGTTCCTTTCCGTCCAAGACCATCGTCGTCGGTTGCCGGCTGCCCTCAAACGTCACGAGGCTGTCGGCGAACATCCCGACGTAGCTCCAGACGGGCGGATCGGGCTTGTTCTTCAACAGCGCGTAGCAGCCCGTCGCCCGGTCCACCACCGCTCCGGCCAGCCCGTACGCAGGCGTCGTCACGACGAGTCGGCCATCCTCGGCCAGGAACAGTGTGGAGTACCCAGGAGAAAAGACGTTCTGCGTGGAGGACTCCATCCTCTCGCGCGCCGCTTCCGCCAACTCTGCGGGCATCGCGATCGGGCGCGGCTCCGCTCCCGTCTGGTATTCCGTGAGCGTGTGGCCAGTGCTGTACAGCACGTATGCGGCAGAGTCCGCACATGTCATAAAGGTTGAGCTGTAGGCGGAATAGCTGGAGAGGAGATCGTCAGGCTGCTTCCAGTCAAACCGAGCGCTGGCTTCCCCGCCCAACGCGACGCTCTCGCCGTGGTCGCCACGGAACACCAGCCCCTCCGGATGCAACGGGACTGCCGGACGGCTGTTCAGCGCACACACGGCATGCGCTCCCGGCGCGGTCGGCCTCCATTGACCGAGAAGGGCACCCGACCAACTCCAATGAAGCACCCTGCCGAATCCGGCCACGAAGACGCCGTCCGGCCCCACGGCCGTCGCTTGCACCTCTGTGAGTTCGCCCGGGCCGTCGCCCGGCCGACCACCCCCGAAGACGCCCCGCACCGAACCATCGTCCAAGGAGTAGGCCGTCACGGCCAATGGATCGGCGGCCTCCGAGACCAACACCAGCCGTCGGTCGTAGTCCACCACCGCAGTTCTGGAGTCGAACAGGTACTCGATCCCGCCGACGAGCTCTCGACCGGCGTCCATGTCCACTTCCAGAATCTGTTGTGCTGCCGTCTCCGGCGCACTAGCCGCCAATGCAACAACAACGCGGCATCCGATGCGCATCCACCGCGCCTTGTTCGAACAGTCGTGCATTACATGTTCACGAGGTGGGCGCGTGGCTTGCAGTTGGGGCCGTAGTCGCATCGAAATATCAAGATCGCCCTGCCCACGACGTCAGTTTCGATGTAAACCAACCGCTCTCCCCTGAGCCTGCACACCGTGACTTCAATTCCGTCAATCTCGCCTGGAGCACCGCTACTGGGCGTGATCCTGCCCTCACCGGCCCATTCGGGGCAGTTGCCCGCATCCGAACGGATGGACGGCGCTCCACACTCTTGGGGGAGCGCAACGTCTTCGCTGCGGGTGCGCCGCTCGCCGAGCGCAAAGTCCTTTATGGACGCCATCCAAGCGTCGGCGCCACCGACCTGTCCTACGTCACCGTACGCTTCCGCCACGCCCACAAAGAACGGGGGGGGGGGGGGATTGAACAGCCCCAGCTGCCACGGGGGCGACGCCAGCGTGGAAGGCCGCAGAAAGCAGTCCGGCGACGAAGAGGTGGGGGATTCGGCTTCTGCCGTTCATGCGGGAAACTCCTGTTGGCGAAGGAATTGATGTTGGGGCCCTCCGCGCTCGCCAAGCAAGTTAAGCCAGTCGTCGCGAAATGACAAATTCGGATCCGACGGCCGGGCTCAAGAAGAGAGCCACCAACCGTCAAGTCGCCTTGGGAGGCAAGATGTTGGAGGACTCGGCCTCGTCGCGTGGACCGGCACCGACGGCCCGCGATGGCCGCGACGGACCCGACCCAGTGCGCCAGCACCAGCAAGCCGGGTGCATCCCCCCCCCCCCCCGCGAACTCGTCCGGCCCAGTTGCGTCTCGCTGCCCGGATGCGGTACGACAGCGTCTCGCGCTCGTGCACCTCGGCCCGCAGGTCCAGCATGCGGCCGCACCGAGAGTGGCAGGATGTTACGAGCGCAACCCGGCGGCCTACCTGGCCCGGCGCTCGGCAAGCGCGCGGATGCCGGCCGCGCCCACGCCCAGCCATGCCGCGACGTAGAGGAGGAACCACACCACGGCGAGCCCGTCGCCGCCTGGGCTCCAGGCGAGGAACCGGACCGCCTCCTCGAGGCTCGCCGTAGAGGGCAAGGACAACGCGCGAACGACCTGGGCCCATGGCCCTTCGCGCGCGTCGGCCAGTTCCATCTGAACGACCGCGGCCGCGGAGAACGCGAAGTAGGCGAAGGCGGCCAGCCTGCCGCGCTCGCTCCACCAACAGGACAGGCCGAAGCCGACGGCGGCGATCGCGACCGCTCTCAAGGCGTCCGCCGGCAGAGGCAGCAACGGATGCGCCTCGGGCGCCCAGCCGCCCGCCAGGCCGACGGCCACGGCCGCGCACCGGAACAGCGTCGCGAAGACCACCGCGACCAACGCGACCTCGAGGAAGCGGGCGAAGTAGAAGCGCAGCGGGTCCACCGGCCTCGATAGCCAGAGAACGGCTCCGCCGCCCATCCTTTGGCGGAAGCTGCCCACGACCACGATCGGCGCGAAGGTGGCCAGCAGGCGGGGCGCAGCGCCCATCCACGACTCCATCGCGTCCTCGATCATCGCGTACAGCCCGTACATGGCGGCGGCGAACGCGACGAGCGCCGCGAAGCCACGCGCGTTCTCGCGAGCGACCAGCGCGAGTCGCTTCGGCGCGGGCAGGAGCCGGTCCGTCACCGGTCGACGCGCAGGAGCTCGGCCTCCAAGGCGGCCAAGTCGGCCACGGGGTCGCCGCAACGCGCAGGTCCGGGCCGCGTCCGTCCATCCGCCAGAATGAAGACGCGGTCGGCCAGCCGTTGCACTTCGGCCGTCTCGTGACTCGCGAACAGCACGGCGGCCCCTCGCTCGCGAGCCGCCTGCACTTCCTCTCGCAACGCCGCCCGCGCCTGCGGGTCCAGCCCCGAGAACGGCTCGTCGAGCACGACGAGGGCCGGTTCGGCGGCGAGCGCGTGCGCGAGCCCGAGACGCTGTCGCATGCCCTTCGAGCACAGCCGGGCCGGCTTGTCGAGCGCCGAGGCGTCGAGACCGCTCCTCGCCACCGAGCGCGCGAAGACCGCCCACCGTTGCGACGGCTCGGCGGACAGGTCCGCGCTGCGGCCGAGAAAGTCGCGGCACGTCCACGCCCGCGGAAAGAGCAACGACTCCGGGAGGTATCCGACGCCCCTCCGGCGCCGGTACTCCTTCGGGGACAGGCCGGCGACGGCGCAATGCCCGCGGTCGGGCTGCTTGAAGCCCAGCAGGATTCGCAGCAAGGTCGTCTTCCCCGCCCCGTTCGGCCCCACCAGCGCCGCAACTTCGCCCGGCTCCACCGCCAGCTCCACGTCGCGAAGCGCCGCGTGGCGGCGAAGAACGCGCCGGTACGACGCCGCCAAGCCCTCGATTCGGACCGGAGCCGGCTCCAGCGAGGCGTCCAGAGTCAGAAGTCCCGCAAGGAATACACGGCGACGTGCACGGCGTCCAGGGCCTCCCACGCGGCCAGCGCGGACTCGCCCGCGGCGAACACGGCCGAGGCGGCGGGCGCCGGAAGCGCCAGCGCATCGCCCGTCTCGCCCTGGACGATCAAGCGAGACATGGTCACCTCCCCGTCCGAGTCCCGGACCAGGGCGCGGTAGGCCAGTCTTTCGTCTTCCAGCGTGAACACGCGGTCGAACGGAGGGAGGGTCTCCGGAACGTCCACGCGAAATCCCACCGCGCCGGCGAGGCCTCGGAACTCGTCCTCCACGTCGTCCCTTTCCTTCTTGGACAAGGGCAGCCGCGGCATCCTGTTGTGGCAGAAGCGCCGCTTCGGCGCGCCGCCGCCGTCGAACAAGTCCAAGCAGTCCGACGACGCGTCGCCGAACAAGAAGCCGCCGGAACGGGCGCTGACGACGGGCATGAACGCGTAGCTCAACACGTTCGTTCCGCGCCCTTCGGGAGAGGCCGCGGCGAGACGCCGGGCGCGACCGTCTTCGGTCGCGAGAAACACTGCGGCGCTTTGTGCCGGATTCGCACAGTGGACCAAGAACAGAAGACCGTCCGCGCCGGAGTCGACGTCGGCGATGCGCGGCCCCAAGCAATGGTCGAAGGAGACCCTGCGGTCCTCGATGTGCTCGCCGCTGGGCGCGTATAAATGAACCGTCCGTCTGTCGGCCACCACGACCGTGTCGCGATGCACCGCGACCGCGGACGGAAACGACAACTCGCCCGGACCCTCCCCCTGCCGGGCGAAGCTCCCGAGGAGCGCGCCCGACTGGTCGAACCGGTGCACGCGGCGCCCCCGCCTGTCGAGGACGAACCAAACCGAATCCCCAAGATCCGCGTCGGTTGCCGACGACAACTCGGGGAACGCCCGCGCATCGGGCGGAGGCGCCGCCGCCAGCTCACCGCCGACGACATCGCCCGGACCGCCTGCGACGGCGTCCGGACCAGGCAGGTCCGAGACGGCTTCGGACGAGCGGACAGCCAGCACGCCCCACGCGAGGCTCGTCGCGACGACGGCCGCCACGAACGCAACCGCTACGGTGCTCAGCGTCGTGCGGGGCGCGTTCCTGCCGTCAATTCCTGTTGGCGAAGGAACGGCGCGAGCCATCAGATCGGCAGAAATCGAAGCGCGGTCAGGACGGCGACGATGCCGGCGCCCTGAATCCACAGGGCGCGGCAGAGTGCGCCGCGGGTGACCAGCTCGCCGCGATGGGCCCCGGCCGCTTCGCGCATTTCCGACACGACGGCTTCAGCTTGCCGAGTGTCCATGCCGGCCGCTTCAAGGCGGCGCACGGCTCGATGCGTGTCGAAGGCTTCAGCCGTCAGGGCGCGCTGCCGGGCTTGCAGGAACCCAGCGCCCGCGAAGCCACCTCCTCCAAGAGCCGCTCCGCGAAGGCCTGCCTCGTCATCGTCTCCTGCTTGCGCCCGGCGCCCCGCTTGCGGACGGCCACCGTGCCCGCCCCCGCTTCGCGCTCGCCCACGATCGCCATGTAGGGGACCTTCTGCGTCTCGGCCGCCCGGATGCGGTACGACAGCGTCTCGCGCTCGTGCACCTCGGTCCGCAGACCGTCCGCGGCCAAGCGCGCCGCCAGCTCGCGCGCCGAGCCCGCCCAGGGCTCCGACACCGGCAGCACCCGCACTTGGCAGGGCGCCAGCCACAGCGGAAACGCGCCGGCGTAGTGCTCCACCAGCCCGCCCACGAAGCGCTCCATCGACCCCAGCAGCGTGCGGTGGACGACCACGGCCTTGTGCGGCCGGTTGTCCGCGCCCACGTACTCCAGGCCGAAGCGCTCCGGCATGAGGAAGTCGAGCTGGAACGTGCCGCCCTGCCATTCCCGGCCGAGCGCGTCGGTGACCAGGACGTCCACCTTCGGCCCGTAGAAGGCGCCGCCGCCCTCGTCAAGCTCGTAGTCCAGGCCGCGGTCGCGCAGCACGGAGGCGAGCCGCTCGGAGGCCGCGTCGTAGACGGCCGGGTCGCCGATGGCCTTCTCGGGCCGCGTGGACAGGGCCGTGCGGTACTCGTAGCCGAAGACGCCCAGCAGGTAGTCCTCGAGGTCCAGCAGGCGGCCGTACTCCTCCTCGATCTGGTCCTCGCGGATGAAGACGTGGGCGTCGTCCTGCGTGAACGCGCGCACGCGCAACATGCCGTGCAGGGCGCCCGAGCGCTCGTAGCGGTAGCAGGTGCCCAGCTCGGCGTAGCGCAGCGGCAGGTCGCGGTACGAACGGGTGGCCGAGCGGTAGATCATGAAGTGGTGCGGGCAGTTCATCGGCTTGAGCCGGAACCGGTCGCCGTCGTCCGCCATGGGCGGGAACATGTCGTCGGCGAAGACGTCGAGGTGGCCCGACAGGCGGTAGAGCTCCTCGCTGGCGACGTGCGGGGTGAAGACGAGCTCGTAGCCGTGCTCGACGAGCGTGCGCTTGAGGAAGTCCTCGATCACGTGGCGGACGCGCCCGCCGTTCGGGTGCCAGAGGACGAGCCCGGAGCCGACTTCCTCTTGGATGGAATAGAGGTCGAGCTGCTTGCCCAGGACGCGGTGGTCGCGCTTCTTGGCCTCCTCGAGGCGGTGCAGGTGGGCGTCGAGGTCGGCCTTGCGGAAGAAGGCCGTGCCGTAGATGCGCTGCAGCATCTGGCGGTTCTCGTCGCCGCGCCAGTAGGCGCCCGCGACGGACAGCAGCTTGCAGTGCTTGAGGCGGCCCGTGCTGGGGACGTGGGGCCCTCGGCAGAGGTCGAGGAACGGACCGTTCTCGTACACGGTGATGATCTCGTCGTCGCCGAGCTCCTCGAGGCGTTCCAGCTTGAGGGGGTCGTCGGCGAAGAGCCGGCGGGCCTCTTCGCGGGAGACGACGCGGCGTTCGAAGGGGTGGTCGGCGCGGGTCACGCCGGCCATTCGCTGCTCGATGGCCTCGATCTGCTCGGGCGTGAACGGCTCGGGCACGTCGAAGTCGTAGTAGAAGCCGTCGTCGATCGCCGGGCCGAAGCCGATGCCGGCGGCGGGCACGATCTCGCGGACGGCGGTGGCGAGGACGTGGGCCGCGGAGTGGCGGAGCACGGGCAGCGCCTCGGGGTCGCGGTCGGTGAGCAGGCGGACCGCGGCGCCGTCGGAAAGGGGACGGGACAGATCGACGGTCCGGCCGTCGACGACGGCGGCCAGGGCGGCGCGCGCGAGGCCGGGGCCGATGCGGGCGGCGAGGTCGGCGGCGGTGGCGCCCGGCGGCAGCTGGAGGTCGCGGCCGTCGGGGAGCGCGACTCGGATCTCGGAGGCGTCCGGCGGCGGGCTCTCGGACCGCGGCGGGGACGCGCCGCTCACGGGACCGGGGGCGGGCCGGGCGGCCACGGCTTGCGGACGACCCGGCCCAGCGGGTTCTCGTCGCGGCTGGGACGGAACGCCTCGCGGGCCGCCATGTCGTAGCGGTCGCCGGGCGCCAGGAAGTAGAAGAGGCCGCCGGTGTCCAGCGTGGCCTGGGCGTCGTAGATGACGGCGTAGCTCTGGCCGACGACCTCGAAGCGGTCGCCCCGGACGACGATGGCCGTGTTCTCGTCCAGGCCGATGCCCAACAGCTCCGGCTTGGCCTGGATCACCTCGACCAAGTCGAAGTGGCGGTTGCGGCGCAGGAGATGCTGGTCGATCGCGACGCCCTTCAGGAAGCCCAGGCCGACCTCGTGGTCGCCCATCATGACCGTGTTGGTGCGGGTGTCGCCGCGCACCAAGTACGAACCCTGGATCGACGCCCCGGCCGACGAGCCGCCGATGACGCCGCCGCGGTCCAGCACGTCCCACAGCGCTTCGTGCGTCTCCGTGCCGAGGTAGGCGTCGGCCAGCCGCCACTGCCTTCCTCCGGTGAACCACACGCCCCGGGCTTCCCGCAAGGGGGCCGCGAACGCCTCCGAGTCGGCGACCTGCGGGTCGTACGTGTGGAGCACGGAGACGTGCCGCGCGCCCGCTTCCTCGAACGGCCGCCGGCCTCGGAAGTACTCGTCGTACTCGGCGGCGCCGCCCGCCGTCGGAATGACCACGATCGGCGCCGACGGACCGCCCGCGAGCTCGACGAAGCGGGCGAAGACGGCCGGGTCGCGCAACGCCCCGCCCGCGACGACGAGGCTGCCGTTGGCGGGGCCGACCTGCTGGACCGCGGCGGCCAAGCCCGGCGCGACGAAGGTCGCAACAGCCAGAAGGAGGCCGAGCGGAGCCTTCACGAGCGGGCCGCTCTGCCTACGCACGGGCGGCGCGACCGCCGGAATCGACGCGAGACCGCAAGTCGTCGATGCGCTTGCCCATCTCGTCCACCCGCTTGCCCATCTCGTCGATGCGCTTGCCCATGTCCCCGAAACGCTTGCCCATGTCCTCGAAGCGCCGGTCCATGAGTCCGACGACCTGCTGGGCCGCCTCCTGGATGCCCTGCCGGATGGCCGCATGATCCTCCTGGTTCGCCTGAAAGCGCTTGTCGATGTCGGCGAAGCGGCGGTCGATGTCGCCGAAGCGCCGGTCCATGTCCTCGAAGCGCCGGTCCATGTCGCCAAAGCGCTGGTCCACGACGGCAAAGCGCTGGTCCACGACGGCAAACTGCTGATCCACCGACGCCTTGAACGCCTGGAATTGGTCCGCCGTTTGGGTGCGGAGCCAACGCCCCAGGGCAAGCGCCGCCCCGCACACGATCGCCGCGGTGGCGATGGTCCCGAGCCAATCCTGGAATTCCATGGCGCTCTCCCTTCCGGCGGGCCTGCCCCAAGCCGGCCCCGTCCAAAAGGTAAAGCGTTGCGCGGGACGCACACATAGCCGAATGGGTCGTCTTTCCCGGTCGAGCCCGCCAGAGCTCGCGACGCCGCGACCGCGTCCGCGAGATCGCGCGCATGTTGGGCGGCGACCCGGACCGCAGTCGACGGGCCATTCGGAGGAACCCGAACAAGAACGGGGCCGGAAACGCCTCGTTCGCGCTCCCGGCCCCGTTCGGGACGGACGGGGATTCGCCCGGGCGCCCTCTCCTTCGCTGGAAAGAGCACCCGGGGCTTGGCCGCAATCCCCCCTAGTACATGCCGCCCATGTCGCCGCCGCCCCCACCGCCGCCGGGCATCGGCTTCTCTTCTTCCGGCTTCTCGACCACCACGGCCTCGGTGGTCAGCAGCAGGCTCGCGATGGACGCCGCGTTCTGCAACGCGCTGCGCACGACCTTGGTCGGGTCGATGACGCCCGCCGACACCAAGTCCTCGTAGTTGTCGCTCTGCGCGTTGTAGCCGTAGCCCTCCGTGCCGTCGCGCACGTTGGCCACGACGATCGAGCCCTCGGCGCCGGCGTTGACGGCGATCTGCCGAATCGGCGACTCCAGCGCGCGGCGCAGGATGTTGACGCCGATCTGCTCGTCCTCGCCAGCGGCCGACAGGTCGTCCAAGGCCGCCTGCGCGCGCAGCAGCGCCACGCCGCCGCCCGGAACGATGCCCTCTTCGACGGCCGCGCGCGTCGCGTGCAGCGCGTCCTCGACCAGAGCCTTCTTCTCCTTCATCTCGGTCTCGGTCGCCGCGCCGACGTTGATGACCGCCACGCCGCCGGCCAGCTTGGCCAAGCGCTCGTGCAGCTTCTCGCGGTCGTAGTCCGATGTGGACTTGTCGATCGCGACCTTGATCTCCTCGATGCGCCCGTGGATCTTGTCCTCGGAGCCGGCGCCGTCGATGATCGTCGTGGCGTCCTTGTCGATGACGACCCGCTTGGCCGTCCCCAGGTCGCTCGCCACGGCGTTCTCCAGCTTGAAGCCGACTTCCTCGGAGATGACCTGGCCGCCGGTCAGCACCGCGATGTCCTGGAGCATCGCCTTGCGGCGGTCTCCGAACCCGGGCGCCTTGACCGCCGCCACCTTGAGCGTGCCGCGCAGCTTGTTGACCACCAGCGTCGCCAGCGCCTCGCCCTCGACGTCTTCAGCGATGACCAAGAGCGGCTTGCCCATCTGCGCGACCTTCTCCAGGATCGGCAGCAGGTCCTTCATGGACGAGATCTTCTTGTCGTGGACGAGGATCATCGGATCCTCGAGCACCGCCTCCATCCGCTCGGGGTCGGTGACGAAGTAGGGCGACAGGTAGCCGCGGTCGAACTGCATGCCCTCGACCGTGTCCAGCTCGGTCTCCAGCCCGCGCGCTTCCTCGACGGTGATGACGCCGTCCTTGCCGACCTTCTCCATGGCTTCGGCGATGAGATCGCCGATCTCCATGTTGTTGTTGGCCGAAATGGCCCCGACCTGGGCGATCTCCTTCTTGCCCTTGGTCTCCGTCGACGCGGAGGCCAGCCGGTCCACGACGGCCTCCACTCCCGCGTCGATGCCCCGACGGATGCCCATCGGGTTCGATCCCGCGGTGACGTTCTTGAGGCCCTCGGTGAAGATGGCCTCGGCCAGCACGGTGGCCGTGGTGGTGCCGTCGCCCGCCACGTCGGACGTCTTGGTCGCCACTTCCTTGACCATCTGGGCGCCCATGTTCTCGACGGCGTCCTCGAGCTCGATCTCCTTGGCGACGGACACGCCGTCCTTGGTCACCGTGGGCGATCCGAACTTGCGGTCGAGGACCACGTTGCGGCCCTTGGGCCCCAGCGTGACCTTGACGGCGTTGCTCAGCTTGTCGACGCCCGACTTCAGCCTGGCTCGCGCGTCGGTGTCGAATACCAGTTCCTTCGCTGCCATGTCTCTCTTCTCTCCTGGGCTGGGTTAGTCGTTGACGATGGCGAGGATGTCCGACTCGCGGAGGATCAAGTACTGATCTCCGTCCACCGTGACCTCCGTGCCGCTGTACTTGCCGTAGAGAACCTTGTTCCCCGCGGCGACCTCCATCGGAACCCGCGCGCCGTCGTCGGACAGCTTGCCGGGTCCCACCGCGACGACCTCGCCCTCCTGGGGCTTCTCCTTCGCGGTGTCGGGGATGTACAGTCCTCCCCTCATCTGCTCGCCATCTTCGAGGGCCCGTACCACCACGCGATCCGCCAGCGGCTGGATCTTGTCTGCGGCCGACATGCACTCCTCCTGTTTGGACAGGTGACTTGGGTGTTTCGGGGCCGGCCGTTCGCCGCCCCGCGTTCGGTTGCTGGCACTCAACGGCGGCGAGCGCCAAGCAACCGAAAGATGGGCGCAGCCGAGGGTGGCGTCAAGGCGCGGCGTCGAGCTCGCCGGAGCTCTCGGCCTCCCGGCGCGCGCGGGCGAGGTGCGCTCCCGCGATGCCCAAGCCCTGCAACGTCAGGAAGGGCTCGATTCGGTCCACCGAGCGCGCGAACGGGCCGACCACGGAGGCAAAGCCGCCGGTCGCCACGACCAACGGGTCCGCCCCCGCCCAGCTCTTCTTGATGCGGGCCACGATGCCGTCCACGGCGTCCACGGCAGAGTAGAACACGCCGCTCTGGACGCACGTCTCGGTTCGCCGGCCGACGACGGTCTCCGGAGGCGCCAGCTCGACGGGGGGGAGCTTCGCCGTGCTCTCGGCGAGCCACTGGAGTCCCGCGCGGAGACCCGGCGCGATGACGCCGCCGCGGAACACGCCGGCGGCGGTGATGCAGTCGAAGGTGGTGGCCGTGCCGAGGTCCACCGCGATGGTATCGCGACCGAAGCGCGCCTTGGCCGCCAGCGTGTTGACGATGCGGTCGGCGCCCACGGACAAGGGCTCGTCCACGTCGAGGCGAATCGGCAGGCCGGACGAAGCGGTCACGACGAACACGCGGCCCTCTCCGGCCAAGGCGGACAGGGCGCGGACGAGCGCGGGCGTGGCGGCGGGGACGACCGAGGCCACGACCGCGCGGGCGACGGCGACGCCTTGGGCGGCAGGGCTGGAGCCCAGGAGGGAGGACAGCAGGACGCGGTACTCGGCGGCCGTGCGCGTGGAGCGCGTGCTGAGGCGCCAGTGGTCCAGGACCTCGCCGCCGGAAAGGCCGAGGAGCCCCACGACGGTCTCGGTGTTGCCGACGTCGGCGACCAGCTGGCGGTTCACGGCGCGGCTCCGGCGGACGCGGGACCGGGCGGAGGGCCGTCCTCCGAGGCAGGCGCTCGACGGCGGGGGCCGGCGGGCGGCGCCATCCGGCGAGCCTCGGGGGCGACGTGGCCGGCCCGGCGGGGGCGGGCGGGCGGCGGATCCGCTTGGCGGGCCTCGGGGGCCACGCGGCTTGCACGGCGACGGCGGGCGCGCGGCGGCGCCACCTGGCGGGCCTCGGGGACAACGTGGTCCGCACGGCGAGGGCGGGCGGGCGGCGGATCCAAGACCAGGGATCCGGCAACCAAGCGGAGCGTCTCGCCTTGGGCCGCGCGCATCTCCAGCTCGCCGTCGGCAAGCACGGAGCCGCAGACGACCTGCACGGCCTCCACCGCGCGCTGACCGCCGGACGGAGCGCGCGCCACGCCGTTCGCGACCGCACTCCGCCCCGCCAGCACCGAGCGCGCGTTGATTGCCTCCAGTTCGTCCGGCGGGATCGCGGCGGCGGGCGCGCGGATGGCGTCGAGCCGCGTCAGGACCGCCTTGAGCACGTCTGCCCGCGACAGCCGGCGGCCGGTCTCGGCGCGCACCGAGGTGGCGCGGTCTCCGAGTTCCGCCGGGAAGTCGGAAGGATCGTGGTTCAGGTCGAGGCCGACGCCGACGATCGTCGCGCCCGCCGCCCGTTCGCAGAGCACGCCCCCGAACTTGCGGCCCTCCGGCCGGACAACCAGGTCGTTCGGCCATTTCAGGCCCGCGGCGAGTTCCGGGGCCAGCGACTCCACGGCCAGCGCCGCGGCCAGCCCGGCGCGAAGCGGGACGGGATGAGCCGGGTCGTGGTCGCCCGGCAGCGCCACCGAGAACCAGAGGCCGAGCGGAGAATCGGACGCCCAGCGGCGGCCATGGCGTCCCTTGCCGTCGGATTGGCGAGACGCGACGACCAGGATCGGCCGGGGGCGCCCCGCGCGAACCAGGGCGCGCGCGCGGTCGTTGGTGGACGGGATGCGCGCATGGAACTCCGCCGTGGCGAAGCCGAAGCGGTTCGCCCACTCGGTCGGCGGGGCCCCGCCCCAATCAGTCGCAAGGGTCATCCGAGCAGCGCGTAGAGGAGGAAGGCGGTTCCGGCGGTCCACAGGTAGGCCGAGAAGCGGTGCAGCGTTCGGCGCGCCAGAACGGCGCGAAAGAGGCGGATCGCCGCGATTCCCGAGACGCAGGCCGTCGCGGCGCCTGCCGCCAGCGGCCAGGCGCCGACGCCCCCGTCTTGCAAGGCCGCGCCCAGTCCCGGCAACTCGAGCAGCGCCGCGCCGCCCGCCACCGGAAGGTACATCAGGAAGGAAAACGCCGCCGCTTCCCCCGGATCCACGCCCGCCCGCATCGCCGTCGCCACCGTGGCTCCGGAGCGCGAGACGCCCGGCACGATCGCCGCCGCCTGCGCGATCCCCATGGCCGCCGCCGCGCCCCACCCCGGTCCGGTCCGCCGGCCCGGTCTCGCCCGAGCCCCTTTCGTCGTCCAGAGGACCCAGCCCGTGAAGAGCAAGGCCGCCCCGGTGACCGCCTCCGCCTCGAAGAGCCGCTCGAAGAAGCCGCCGAAGCCGACCCCCGCCACCGCGGCCGGCGCCGAGGCCAGCGCCAGCAATCCCCCCGTGCGCAGGCTCGCCGCGTCCCGGCGGGCCCAGCCGGCCACCAGAGCGCCGAGGCGCCGCCGGTAGGCCACGATCACGGAGCCTGCCGTCGCCGCATGCAGCACGACTTCGACGCCGACGCCCGGCGGGTCGGCGCCCAAGAGCGTCTGCGCCATCACCAAGTGGCCCGAACTCGACACCGGCAGGAACTCGGTCGCCCCTTGGACCAATCCCAGCAACGCCCCTTCCCACCACGTCACGGCGCCGATCCCCGCACGGCCTCCTCGTAGCAGGCCTCGTACATCGGCACCACCTTGCCGACGCCGAACGCCTCCACGGCCGCTCGCCGGCCGGCGCGGCTGAACCGATCCCACAGCGCGGCGTCGCCCAGCAGACGCGCGCCCGCCCGCGCCGCCTCGTCCACGGCCCCGACGGGCACCAGAAATCCCGTCTCGCCGTCGGCCACGACCTCGGGCACGCCGCCGGCCTCGTAGGCGACCACCGGCGCCCCGCACGACATCGCTTCGAGCGCCGCCAAGCCGAACGACTCGTTTTCGCTCGCCATCACGAAGAGATCGGCCGAGGCGAGAATCTCCTCGACCGCGACGTGCTTGCCCAGGAACGTCACGTCGTCCCGCACGCCCAAGGCGCGAGCCCGCTCGTCGGCGCGCGGCCGGTCGGGGCCGTCGCCCACCATCACGAGCTTGGCCGGCGTCCGCTCCCGGATGCCCGCGAACACGTCGACCACTTCCGTCACGCGCTTGAGGGGCCGGAAGTTCGAGACGTGCGCGACGATCTTCTCGTCGCGCGGCGCGAAGACGTCGCGGCGGCTGGGCGCGCGGCCGCGGCGGTAGCGCTCCGTGTCGACGAAGTTGGGCACGACGTCGATGCGCTCGCCGGGAACGCCGAAGTCGCGCACGGTCTCGCGCTTGAGGTAGCTCGACACCGCCGTGATCCGCTGCGAGCGCAGGATCGAGAAGCGCGTGATGGCATGCAGCGACGGATGCTGCCCGACCAGCGTGACGTCGGTCCCGTGCAACGTGGTCACGAGCGGGGGGCCGCCGTCTTCGTGCATCTCGCGCGCGATCCAGGCGGAGGTGGCGTGGGGGATGGCGTAGTGGACGTGGACGACGTCGAGCCGCTCGCGCACCGCGGTCTCGTGGATGGCGGCCGCGAGGGCGAGCGCGTAGGGCGGATGCTCGAACAGCGGATAGCTGGCCACTTCGACTTCGTGGAAGTAGACGCGCTCCTGAAAGCCGGACAGGCGAAACGGCGGCGCGTAGGAGATGAAGTGGACTTCGTGGCCTCGGCCGGCCAGCCCCATGCCCAGTTCGGTGGCCACGGCGCCGGAGCCCCCGTACGTGGGATAGCAGGTGATGCCGATCTTCATTCGCGACGCCGGCGGCTCACGTCACGGACGAAGGCGCGGCGGCGGGGCGGCGGCGCAGCGGCGCCAAGCGCCGACGACGGCCTGGGTGCGGGCCGGCAGGTCCAGGGCGTCCACGACGTGCGCGCCGGGGCCCAACTGGTGGCGAAACCAAGTGCGCTGGCGGCGGGCGTAGCGCCAGGTCGCCCGCTGAATCCGCTCGATCGCCTCTTCCAGCGTGGCGCGCCCCTGCACGTGTTCGGCCATCTCGCGGTAGCCGACGGCGCTCATGCCGGGATCGGACGGACGGCAGCCCGCGGCCAGGAGGCGGGCCACTTCGTCGGCGAAGCCCCCCTCGGCCATGCTCCGCACGCGCTCGGCGATGCGGCGGCGGAGCCGCTCCGGCGGCACGTCCAGCAGGCACGCGCACGCGCGAAGGGGCTCGGCTTCCGGCGGGCCGTGGCGGTGCCACCACGAAAGCGGGCGTCCTGTGAGGAGCGCGACCGCCACCGTCCGAAGCATGCGCTGGCGTCCGCCCGCGACGGCCAATTCCGCGCGGTCCCGGTCGAGCACGCGGGTCCAGCGCGCCAGCTCCCCGGCGGTCATGCGGCCCAGCACGGCTTCCATCCCCGGACGTCGTCGGCGCGCCGCCTCCGGCTCCTTGAACACCGGGCGGACGAGCGCCCGCAGGAACAGTCCGGTCCCGCCCACCAGCACGGCCGCCTTGCCCCGGCTCCGGACGGCGGCGATCCAGCGTCTCGCGTCCCGGGCGAACTGCCCGGCGCCGTAGCGTTCGCCCGGATCGCGGACGTCCAGCCCGTGGTGGCGCACAAGGGCTCTCTCGCGAGCCGTCGCCTTGGCGGCGCCGACGTCCAGGCCGCGGTAGACTTGGCGCGAGTCCATCGACACGATCTCGCCCCCGATCTCCTGGGCGACCGCCAGCGACAGGGCCGTCTTCCCCGCCGCCGTGGGGCCGACGATGGCCAAGAAGTCGGCCGCGACCGGCCCGGCGGCGCTCTCGCGCGATCTCACGTGCGCCCGAACTTGCGCTCGAGCTCGCCGATGCCCAGGCGGACCACAGTCGGACGTCCGTGAACGTCGTGGTAGGGCAGCTCCGTCGCGAAGAGCTGGTCGAAGATGTCCTGCATCTCTTCGGGCTCGAGCTTCTGGCCGGCCTTGATGGCGCCCTTGCAGGCGAAGCTCATGGCCACGCGGTCGTTTTGGTTGCGCGCCGCCTTCATCAGATCGGAACCGTGCGCGAGTTCGTGGATCATCTCGCGAATGCACCGCTCCGCGTCGAAGTAGCGATGCGGGTTCGGCACCGACTGGACGACGAGCGCGTCCGGCCCGAACGACTCCAGCTCGAAGCCCAGGCCGGCCAGCAGTCCCGAGACGGACGCCATCACGTCGCGCTCCTGGCGCGTCAGCCGGATGGTGAACGGGAAGAGGAGGCGCTGGCCCTGGCCCTCTCCTCTCTCGAACTCCGCAGCGATGCGTTCGTACAGAATGCGTTCGTGAGCGGCGTGCTGGTCGACGAAGATGAGGCCGTCGCGCGTCTCGGCGAGAATGAAGCTGTTGTGGACCTGCAGAAGGGGCGGCCTCGGGGCCTCGCCCAGCAAGGCCGCGTCCGACGGTTCCGGGGCGCCGGGCTCGTCGGCCGCCTGTCTGCCCTGCGGAAAGAGGATCGTCTGGCTCCCCTGCCGCTCGCTCTGCGATCGGGTCTGCGAGCCGGCGCGGGCCGAGTCGGATCGCACGTGCCCGGCGTCCGTCTCGCGGGCGTCGCGGTCGCCGCCGAAGCCGTCCGCCCCGCGTTCCCGAACGACGTCGGCGGGGGAACCGAAGGCTGCGGCGGACTCGGCGCCTTGCAGCGTCGTCCGCACTGCCGCTTCGACGAAGCTCTCGACCTCGGCGGGCTGGCGGAAGCGCACTTCGGCCTTGCCCGGATGCACGTTGACGTCCACCAAGCCGGGAGCGACATCGAGGAACAGGAACAGCCAGGGCTTGCCGCCCTCGGCGATGGTCGTTCGGTAGCCGCTGTCGGCCGCCGCCGCCAGCGCCGAGTCCCGGAACGGGCGCCCGTTGACGAAGAGGTGCATCCGCCGAAAGCCGCGACGCACCAAGTCGGGCCGCTGAATCGCGCCGTCCAGGCTCAAGCCGCCGCGCTGGCCGGCCAAGGGGAGCAGTCCCATTTCGGCCGCGTCCTTCCATATCTCGCCGATTCGGCCGACGAGTCCGCGGCCCGCCGCCAAGTCCAGGACCCTGCGCCCTCCCTTCTCCAGGACGAAGCGGACGTCCAGGTTGGCCAGCGCCTGCGCGTGGAGGACTTCCGAGACCGCTCTCGTCTCGACGCTCGCGGCCTTGAGAAAGCGCGCGCGCACGGGCGTGCTGAAGAAGAGGTTGCGCACGTTCACCGTGGTGCCGGGCCGCCGGGCCATCTCCTCCACGCCTTGGATCTTGCCTGCCAGCACGCGAACGCGCGCGCCGGAGTCCTCGCCTGCGGCCGCGGACTCCAGCGTCAGCCGCGACACCGCCGCAATCGACGGCAGGGCCTCGCCGCGAAAGCCCAGCGTGCGGATCTCGTGCAGGTCCTCGGCGTGGCGAATCTTGCTGGTGGCGTGGCGGTCCAAGCTCGCCAGCAGGTCCTCGCGCGTCATGCCCCACCCGTCGTCCGCCACCGCGATGCGGGTCTTGCCGCCGGCGTCCAGCCCGATTCGGACCGTGCGGGCGCGCGCGTCGACGGCGTTCTCGACCAGCTCCTTGACTACCGAGGCGGGGCGCTCCACCACCTCCCCGGCGGCGATCTGGTTGGCGACGTGGTCGGGCAAGACCTGGACGCGGGGCCGAGGACCGGGGACGCCCGTCATTCGGAACCGTCGCCGGAGGGGCTGTCGCGGGAAGGGCCGATGCCGGAACGGCCGTCGTCCAAGCCGAAGAAGCGCGCGGCGTTGTCCCAGGTCTCGCGGGCGATCTGGGCGGGCGGCACGTCCCGGATGCGCGCCACCGCTTCGGCCACGTGGCGCACGAAGGCGGGCTCGTTTCGCTTGCCGCGCTTGGGCGTGGGGGCCAGCCACGGGGCGTCGGTCTCGATCATGTAGCGGTCCGCCGGCACGTCGCGAACCAAGCCGGCGTCGAATCCCTTGAACGTGGTCACGCCGGTGAAGGAGACGAGCCATCCTGCGGCCAGCGCGTCCGCCATGAGGTCCGTCGACCCCGTGAAGCAGTGAACCACCCCCCGCACCCCCCCGCCGCCGTCCCGGATCAGCGCCGCCGTGTCCGCCTCCGCGTTCCTCGAGTGCACGACGAGCGGCAACCCCGTCTCGGCGGCCAGCTCGGCATGGGCCGCCAAGCTGCGCCGTTGCGCGTCGCGAGGAGCGTTGTCGTAATGATAGTCCAAGCCGGTTTCGCCGATCGCCACGCACGCAGCATGCGCCGCGGCTTCGCGCACCACCACCATGTCCCCCGCCCCTCGGCGTCCGGCCGCATGAGGATGGACGCCCGCCGTGCACCACACGCCCGGCTCCGATTCGGCCAAGCGCAACGCGGCGCGGGAGTCGGCCGCGTCCGAAGCGATCGTCACGACGCGCGCCACGCCGGCCGCTCGGGCCCGCTCCAGCACGGCAGCCGAGTCCGGCGCGAAGGCTTCGTCGGTGAGATGGCAGTGCGAGTCGGCGAGCCTCACGCCGTCGCGGCGACCCGGCCCCTGCCCTCCCGCGCCCGTTCCTCCTTCCCCTTGTCCGCCTTGGCGTCCGCCGTCCCGTATCGCTTCTGAATCTCCAGCAACGCGGGCGACGCGATGAAGATCGACGAATAGGTGCCGATCAGCACGCCCAGGATGAGCACGGACGCGAAGTCTCGGTTGACCACGCCGCCCAGCGTCAACAGCGACAGCAACACCACCAGCGTCGTGCCCGAAGTGAGCACCGTGCGGGGCAAGGTCTCGTTGATGGATCGGTTGACGAGCTCCGCCGGATCCTTTCTGCGTCCGCCCTTCTTGTTCAGGTTCTCGCGAATGCGGTCGAACACGACGATGGTGTCGTTCAGCGAGTAGCCCAGGATGGTGAGGATGGCGGCCACGGTCGGCAACGAGATCTCGACGCGGAACAGGGCCAGGAAGCCCAGCGTGGCCAGCATGTCGTGCGCGGTGGCGGCCACCGCGGCGACGCCGAAGCGCAGCTCGAAGCGGATCGCGATGTAGATGAGCGTGAGCGCCAGCGAGAACAAGACCGCCAACATTGCCTTTTGCTGAAGCTCGGCGCCGATCTTCGGCCCCACGAGCTCGCGACGCACGACCTCGAAGTCGGTCTCCGCGTACACCTGGCCGATCTGCGCCGCGATCTCGGCGGCGGTCTCGTCGATGCTCGCCTCCTCGCGTCCCGGCGCGCGAATCACGAATTCGTTGTCCGCCCCGAAGCGCGTGATCGGAGGCGCCTCCGCCCCGCCCAGCGCGTCGCGCAAGTCCTCGTCCGTGGCCGGAACGTCGAAGCGGACCTGGACCAGCGTGCCGCCCGTGAAGTCCACGCCGTAGTTGAGCGGGGCGCCGGTGGACATCCAGCTCCACGCCATGGCGCAGATGCCCAGCGCCAGGAAGGTCGCGGAAGCGACAAAGGCCGGCTTCCGCTTGGCGATGAACTGGTACTTCGCTTCGTGAAACAGCCACATGAGCGCGCGCGCCCCCTTAGATGCTGACGCGCTGCTGGGCGCGCCGGCTCGTCAGATAGACCAAGAAGAGCGTGCGGGTCACGTACAGGGCCGTGAAGAAGGAAGCCACGATGCCGATGCAGAGCGTGACGGCGAAGCCCCGCACCGACTGCGTGCCGAACTGGAACAGGATCATGCCCGTGATGAGGGTCGTGATGTTGGCGTCCACGATTGCCGAGACGGCGTTGCCGAACCCGTCTTCGACCGCGGCCTTGACCGTCCGGCCCGCTTCGAGCTCTTCGCGTATTCGCTCGAAGATGAGCACGTTGGCGTCCACCGCCATGCCGACCGACAGGATGAGGCCCGCGATCCCGGGCAACGTCAGCGTCGCGTCCATGGCCGACAAGCCGCCCATGACGAGCAGCAGGTAGGCGCCCAGCGCCACGACGGCGAGCATGCCCGCGACCCGGTAGTACAGGACCATGATGCACAGGACCGCGATCACGCCGACGATGCCGGCCACCCGGCCCTTGTCGATCGAGTCCTGGCCCAGCGAGGGACCCACGGTGCGCTCTTCCATGATGCGAAGCGGCGCAGGAAGCGCGCCGGCCCGGAGGACCAGCGCGAGGTCGACGGCCTCGGCCATGTCGGCGGTGCCCAGGTCGATGGAGCCGTTGGCGCCGATGCGATCGCGAACCACGGGCGCGCTCACCACCTCGCCGTCCAGCACGATGGCGATCGGGTCTCCGATGTGGGCGCCGGTGAGGCGCTGGAAGTCGCGCCCGCCGCGGCGGTTGAGCTCGAAGAGCACCTGGGCCAAGTTCGTCTGCGGATCGCGGCTCGCCGTGGCGTCTTCGAGCTGGTCGCCGGTCAGGAAGGGGTCTTCCTCGAGGACGTAGAGCTCGCGGTAGAAGCGGCCGCCCATCCCGAGGGAGTCGTCCCATCCCCACTGGAGCGACACGTCGCGGGGCATCGCCCGCTGGAACTCGTCGAGCGCCATGAACTCGGCGGCGGTCTCGACGTCGTCGGCGTCGACCAGGTAGTTGCCCACGCCGCCCTGCTTCAGCAGTCCCGTGAAGGGGCGGAAGTCGAGCGCGGCCGTGTCTTCGGCGGCTTCGGCCTGTGCGGCGTCCGCGGCTTCGTCGGCGCCGGCTTGCGGCGTTCCGGCTTCGTCGGCGGTCGCCGAGTCGGCGTTCACGGAGTCGGCCGCTCCGAACAAGAGGTCGCCGATCGACCCCGCCGGCTCGGCCGCTTCCGTGGCGCGCCCCATCTCGCGCAGTCCCTCCTCGCCGATGGTCGCGACGACGGCGCGGTCCAGGCGCTCCAGCGCGTCGTGGACGTCGGTGGTCGGCAACACCAGCTTCCATTCCAGGAACGCTTGCTGGTTGATGATCTCCTTGGCCCGCGACTCGTCGTCGATGCCGGCCAGCTCCACGATCAGCCGGTCGCTGCCCACCTTCTGGATGAGCGGCTCCTCGACGCCGAATTGGTCGATGCGCGTCCGCAGGATGCGCTCGGCCCGGTCGATCGCGTCCTCGCGCCGCTCGGCCGTCATGGCGCCGTCCGGATCGTCCACTTCCAGAACGAGGTGCATGCCGCCCTGCAGGTCGAGGCCCTGCTTGAGGCCCCGCTGCCACAGCGAGTACCCGGCCACGCCGAGGGCGGCCAAGATGACGATCACGCGCCCGCGAAACGACTTGAGCATGTTGTCGGAAAACACCCCCGGTGGGAAGGAAGCCGCGAGCGCCCCGCCGCCGGGCGCCGCGCCTGCGGAAGCGAAGCCGCCGCCGGGCGCCGCCTTGGGAGACGCCAGCCCTAGAGTATCGTCCAGAACGGCCAGAGTGTCAATCGCGGGACGGTCGCGCGCGAGCCGTTCGGAACAGCGACGGCAACGATGCCGTCGAGCCGGTCAGCCCCCGCGCGGCCCGGGCGATCAGCTCGTCGCCCGTCTCGCACTCGGCCAGCAATCGGTCGATCCGAGAGGCCCGCTCCGCCCCGCCGCCTCAAGCAACTCGGCCAAGCGCTTCGCCGTCTCTCCACCCCGCCATGCCGACCTGGGCCTGCTCGACGCCCTGGGCCAAGCCCTGCTCGACGCCCCCGCGCCCCCTGCTCGACCCGGCCCGTCTCGGCCTAGAAGAACACGGGTTCGCGGTAGGCGCCGAAGACGTCCTCCATGGCGGCCCTGATCTCGTGGAGCGTGCACAACGCGCGGGCGCATTCCAGGACGAGGGGCACCAGGTTGTCGTCCATGGCGGCCGCGGCCCGCAGCTCCGACAAGGCCGCGGCGGCGCGGCTCTCGTCCCGCTCGGCACGCAGGCGCGCCATGCGCTCCCGTTGCC
The DNA here is from genome assembly GCA_965242735.1 of Longimicrobiales bacterium. Taxonomy (GTDB): domain Bacteria; phylum Gemmatimonadota; class Gemmatimonadetes; order Longimicrobiales; family Gaopeijiaceae. The sequence continues at coordinate 2,330,307 of OZ251497.1, forward strand.
GCTCCTCCACCGAGGGGTCGATGCGGAGCGTTTCGATCTTGGCGGCCTCCGCGCCGTCCGTGAAGTCGTTCACGCCCACGACCTTGCGCATTCCGGCCTCGATCTCGGCCTGCTGGCGCGCCGCCGAGTTGGCGATCTGGCGCTGGAACCAGCCGCTCTCGATGCCGGGCACGACCCCGCCTTCGGCCTCGACGCGGGAGAAGATCTCCTCGGCCTCGGCTTCCAGCTGGTCGGTCAGAGATTCCACGTAGTAGGCGCCGGCCAGCGGGTCGATGGTGTTCGCCACGCCGCTCTCGTAGGCGAGGATCTGCTGCGTCCGCAGCGCGATCGTGACGGCCTTCTCGGTGGGCAGCGCCAGCGTCTCGTCCATCGAATTGGTGTGCAGGGACTGCGCGCCGCCCAGCACGGCGGCCAGAGCCTGGTAGGCGACGCGCACGATGTTGTTCTCGGGCTGCTGCGCGGTGAGCGTGACGCCGGCGGTCTGAGCGTGCGTGCGCAGGCGCCATGCGAGCGGGTTCTCGGCGCCGAAGCGGTCGCGCATCCCCTTGGCCCAGATGCGCCTGGCCGCGCGGAACTTGGCGGCTTCTTCGAAGAAGTCGTTGTGCACGTCGAAGAAGAAGGAGAGGCGGGGCGCGACCACGTCCACGTCCAGCCCCCGCTCGACCGCTCGGCGGACGTACTCGAAGCCGTTGGCCAGCGTGAACCCGAGTTCCTGGCCCGCGGTGGCGCCGGCTTCGCGGATGTGATAGCCCGATATGGAGACGGGGTTGTAGCGCGGCGTGTTCTCGGCGCACCAATCGAACATGTCGAGGATGAGCCGCAACGCGGGCTCGGGCGGGAACACCCAGGCGTGCTGGGCCTGGTATTCCTTGAGGATGTCGTTCTGGACCGTTCCCCGCAGCTGCTCCAGCGGCACGCCTTGCCGCTCGGCCGCCGCGACGTAGAAGCAGAAGAGGATGATCGCCGGCCCGTTGATGGTCATCGACACGGAGACGTCGCCCAGCGGGATGCCGTCGAACAGCGTCTCCATGTCGGCCAGCGACGAGACCGCCACGCCGCAGACGCCGACTTCGCCCAGCGATCGCGGATGGTCGCTGTCGTAGCCCATGAGCGTGGGGAAGTCGAAGGCGACCGAGAGCCCGGTCTGCCCGTTGGCCAGCAGGTACTTGTAGCGGGCGTTGGTCTCTTCGGCGGTGGCGAAGCCCGCGAACTGGCGCATGGTCCAGAGGCGCGTGCGGTACATGCTGGCATACGGGCCGCGCGTGAAGGGGAACGCGCCGGGGAAGCCGAGGCGGTCCATGTAGGGGCCGGGGGCGTCGGCGGGGGTGTAGAGCGGCCGCACTTCGGCGCCGGAGACGGAGGAGAACGAAGGGAGACGGGCAGGCGCCGTCTCGCACTGGACCTCCCAGTCGGCCTGGGCGGCGGCTCGGGCGCGGGAGGTCCCGGCGTCGTGGCCGCCCGCTGCGGCCGATTGGGCGGGCGGGCGGGCGAGCGGGCCAATCCCGTCGTCAGGCGCGACGGCGGACTCGGAGGACCGTTCGCTCAGCGTGACGGCCCGGTCGTCGGCCACAACCTGGGCAGCAGCAGCCGCGCCGGTCCGGTCCGGAGCTCCGCCGAGCGCGACGGCACGATCGCCGGCCGCAACCGGCGACTCGGCGGTCGAGCCGTCCAGCGCCAAGGCCTCGTCGTCGAGCGCAACGTCGGCCGACGGTCGGCCCCGCGTCTTGGCGTCGGTGGAGGGCATGGACGGTTCTCCGCAACCTTGCAAGCGCCGACAATCGTGGAACAGTTGGCGAGGGGCCTCTGTACGCCATCCCGAAAGAAGAGGCTAGGCGCGGCGCGGCGCTCCCGTCAAGCCCCCCGGCGCCAACGCGCGCCGCCCGAGGACGGGGTATCGCTGGTCACACCTCCGCCGCGGCGCTCCAGTCAAGCCCTGCGGCACCCACGCGCGCTTGCGGGGGTCGGGCGGCGTGGGCAAGGCCGGGCCGGCCGCGTTGCGGTCACGGGTCCGGCCGACCCAGCAGGGCATCGACCAGCAACCTGGCCACTTGGTGCACCGTTGCGCGGCCCGCCGCCACTTCGGGCAACCAGCGAGCGAGGTCCTCGGACGACGCCTGCAACCGGTCGGCGCGTTGCGCCAGCCGGGCCGCGACGATCGCCCGCACGTGCGCCCGCGCCCGGGCCCGGCGCCGGTCCTCCAGGGTGCCCGTCGCCTTCAGATGGCGCCGGTGCGCCAGAAGGCCATCCAGAATCGATTCGATGCCCTGGCCCCGCCCGGCGGAGGTCTTGAGCACCGGCGGCTCCCAGGACTTCGGGCGGTTCACGGCGGCCGGATTCTGGGGATCAAGGACGTCCGGGCCGGCCAGATTCCCGGGATCGGGGCCGCCCGGGCCGGCCAGATTCCCGGGATCGGGGCCGCCCGGGCCGGCCAGATTCCCTAGACCGGGGGTGCCCGGGCCGACCGCATTCCCAGGACTGCCCCGGCCGACCGGACTCCGAGGCTCGGGGCCGCCGCCCGGGCCGGCCGAACGCGCGGGCGCGGCGGCGTCCGAGGAGTGCGCGTCCCCAACGCGCCGGAAACCGCCGGACAAGTCCACGCCGTGATGACCCGGCCCGGCGGCGCCGGCATGTCCCGCCTTCAGGTGCAAGGCCTGCTGGATCTCGCGCGCCAAGCGGTCGGCGCCGGGCCGGTCGGCCTTGTTGACCACGAACAGGTCGGCGATCTCCATGAGGCCGGCCTTCATCGCCTGGATGCCGTCGCCCGACTCGGGCACGAGCACGACCGCGACCGAATCGGCGGCGGCGGCGATCTCCAGCTCGGTCTGGCCCACGCCCACGGTCTCCACGAGAACGTTGGCGAAGCCGAAGGCGTCCAGCAGGTCGAGCACGTCGCGCGTCGCCGCGGCCAGCCCGCCCAGCGAGCCGCGCGTCGCCATGGAGCGGATGAAGACGCCGGGATCGGTGCTCAGGTCGTTCAGCCGAATGCGATCGCCCAGCAAGGCCCCTCCCGAGAACGGCGACGTGGGATCGACCGCCACCACGGCCACGTCCTCGCCCCGCTCGCGCAAGAGGGCCGTCACGCCCGCGACCAGGCTCGACTTGCCCGCCCCCGGAGGGCCGGTGATCCCGAACCGCCGCGCCCGCCGGGACATCGGCAGCAGCCGATCGAGCAACTCGCCGACTTCGGAGCGCCCCGTCTCGGCCATCGAAATCGCACGCGCCAGCGCCGGGCGCCGGCCTGCCCGGAAGTCCTCGGCGAGCCGATCCATCCGGCGGTTCGGGGTGGCCCGGCCTCCGGCCCGCGGGACGCCGGACGCGGCGCCCGCCTGCCCGCTCATGCCAGGAGCGCCGCGGCGAGACCCAGGACCATCGTGAAGCCCACGAGGTCCGTCAGCGTCTGGACGAACACGGAAGACGCCACGGCGGGGTCCACGCCCAAGCGGTCCAGGACGGTCGGAATCATGGCGCCCGCGAAGCCGGCCACCAGGACGTTGGCCCACATCGCCAGCAAGACGACCACCCCCATGCGCATGCTCCCGTCCACGAAGAAGGCGAACGCGGCGAAGCAGAGCCCCAGAACCAAGCCGTTCAGAAGGCCCACCAGGACCTCCTTGCGCACCACGCCGAACCGGCTCGGCCGCAAATGCTCGCCCACCGCGATGCGCCGGATCGTCACGGCCAGCGCCTGCGTGCCCGTGTTGCCGCCGAGCGCGGCGATGACCGGCATCAGAAAAGCCAGAAACACGATGCCCTCGACGATGTCCTTGTAGCGCAGAATCACGGACGCCGCGACGGCGGCGGTCGCCAAGTTGAGCAGCAGCCAAGGCAGCCGCGTGCGGACCGCGCCGCGCCAGCCGGCCTTGAGCTCCTCGTCTTCGGACAGGCCGGCAAGCCGCAGGATGTCCTCCGTCGTCTCCTCTTCCATCACGTCGGCGACGTCGTCGAAGGTGACGCGGCCCAGGAGCACGCCCGACCGGTTGACCACCGGCACGTCCGCCAAGTTGTAGCGGCCCATGAAGCGCCCGACTTCCTCTTGGTCGGTGTCCGGATGGACGGTCGCGCCGGAGGGCTCGGCCAAGGAGGCTACGGGATCGCGGGGGTCGGCCAGGATGAGGGCGTCCAAGGGCACCGTGCCTTCGAGCTTGCCGAGCTCGTCCACGACGAAGACGGTGTAGAGATCGTCGACGTCCCGGCCCCGGCGGCGCACCTCGCGAATGGCGTCTTGCGCGGTGGAATCGGAGGCGACCGAAATCAGCGCGGTCGTCATCAGGCCGCCCGCCGTGTCCTCGCCGAACCGAAGGAGGTCGCGGATATCGTCGGCTTCCCGGCGGGGCAGCGCGGCAAGCAGCCGGTCGCGGTCCTCCGGATCGAGCTCGCCCATCAAGTCGGCGGCGTCGTCGTCGGCCAGCTCGCGCACCAGCTCCGCGCCCCTCGCCGCGTCGAGCGCGACGAGGAGTTGGGCGCGGTCCTCGTCCTCCTCCATCTCGGCCAAGGTTTCCGAGGCGGTTGCGACGGGGAGGGCCTGCAGGATGCGGAGCCGGCCTTCGGGGGAGGCCGACGCGACCAGGTCCGCGATGTCCGAGGGGTGGAGGCGGCCGGCCAAGTCGGCCAGGCGTTCGAAGTCGCCTCGCTCGGCGAGCGCCAGCAGGACGGCGGAGTCGGGGGCGCCCGGACGGACGGCGGGCGGGTCGGAGGTCACGCCGGGCCCTCCCGGTCTCGCGCAACCGCGACGGCCAGCGTCTCCTCCTGGATGCGAAACATCCCGCAGTCCGCGCGTTCCGGTCCCTCGGGATGATCATGGCCGAGGACGTGCAGAGCGCCGTGCAGAGCGAGGCGCGCCATTTCTTCGCGCACGCCCACGCCCTCCGTCGCGGCTTGGCGGACGGCTTGGTCGGCGCCGACGTAGATGTCGCCCAGCGGCGTCTCGTCCGGCTCGTGCAGGGCAAACGAGAGGACGTCCGCCGGTTGCGGGCGGCCCAGATGCTCGGCGTGCATGCGGGCGATCTCGCGGTCGCCCAGAAACGTGACCGAGAGCTCCGCGCACGAGACGCCCTCGCGCGCCAAGACCCGGCGGAGCGCGCTTTCGACGAGTTCGGCGGGCACGTCGCGGCGGTCGCCGGCGTTGACGTGAATCGAGATCACTCGGCACGCTCGTCCGAAGGCGCCTTGTCGGCGGCGGGACCGACATCGGCGGCGGCGCGCGGCTCGGGGCGGGGCGCGTCCGGGGCAACGGCGAGCGGCTCGGCGGCCGACGCGGCCGCAGGCACGGCGGGGGCGGGGGTCCGCGGCCCGGACCTGGACCCGTCCGGGGCAATGGCAAGCGGCTCGGCGGCCTTGGGCGCGTCCGGTTCCGGCGGCGCGGCATCGGACGTGGCCGCAGGCACGGCGTCGGCGCCCGGCTCGGCGTCCGTCAGCTCGCGCGTGCCGGGGTAGTCGATTCGGCGGTGGTAGGCGCCGGCCAGGGCCCCGACGAAGCGCTTCTTGAGGACGGAGAGGTCGCGCAGCGTGAGGCCGGAGTCGTCCAGCTGGCCTTGGCCGAGCCGGTCCGAAACGATGCGGGCCACGAGGCGTTCGATGCGTTCCTCGCTGGGATGCCGCAGCACGCGCGCCGCCGACTCGGCCGCGTCGGCCAGCATCACGATCGCCGTCTCGCGGCTTTGGGGTCGCGGTCCGGGGTAGTGGAAGAACTCCGGGGCCGGAGGATCCGCGCCCTCGGCGTCCGCCTGCTCCTTGGCCTTGTGAAGGAAGGAACCGATGGGGAGGTCGCCGTGATGCTCCGCGACGAAGGCCGCCACGATCCCCGGAACGCGGTGGCGCCTGACCAGCTTGACGCCGTTCGTCACGTGGCTGCGCACGGCCGCGGCGGACGCGGCGGGCGACATGGCGTCGTGGGGATTGTCGCCGTGCTGGTTTTCGATGAAGTACTCGGGATGGACGAGCTTGCCCACGTCGTGGTAGTACGCGCCGGCGCGACAGAGCAGCCCGCGGGCCCCGACGGCCCCGGCGGCCGCCTCGGACAGGGCCGCCACCTGCATGGTGTGCGCGAAGGTGCCGGGGGCTCGTTCCGCGAGGCGCCGCATCAACGGCCGGTTGGGATCGGCCCAGCCGATCAGCGTCGATTCGGTGGTCACGCCGGTCAGCCACTCGAACACGGGGAGGAAGCCCACCGACAGGAGCGCGCCGGCCACGGCGCTGCCCAACGCGCCCGCGGCGTAGGGGGCCCATTCGAATTCGGCGCCCCGCAGCTGCAACGCCAAGATGGCCGCGGCGTAGGCCGCCGCGATCAGCGCGATGTACAGCCAGACTTGAGAGAGACGCCGGAAGGCCCGCGCCGTCAGCGACGCGGCGACTCCGCCGGTCGCCACGACCGCGAACGCGTGCGTCTCGCCGAAGGGCGGCTGCAGCACGGTGAGCGACGCCAGCACGAGGGCCGCCAAGGCGGCCATGCGCCCGTCCCACAGCAGGGCCACCGAGATGGCCACGAACGAGATCGGCAACGCGGACGGAGGCCACCCCTGCTGGTCGATCAGGAACGCGGCCAGGAAGTAGACGGCGAACATCCCGGCGACCGTCATCAAGGCGCGAAACGAACGGTAGACGGCGGGCATGAAGAGGAGCGTCAGCAGCCCGAACGCGCCGAGGAGCAGCGCATTCAAGATGGTGCCGCCCAACAGGCTCCCGAGCCGGAACCCCGCGCCCCCGAGCCCGGCCGCGCGCAACGCGTCTCCGTAAGCCGCCAGCCGCTGGAGCTCCGCGGGGCCGATGCGCTGGTAGGCCCTGACCACGGCCTCGCCTTCGACGACTTCGGCCCGCGTCGGCGAGACGGCCTCGCGCGCCGCCGCCCGGTCGCGCTCGACGCGGGCTTGGTCCAAGACGAGGCTCGGCACCAAGTGATGCGCCAGGATCATGCGCAACAGGTCCGTCTCGGGTCCGGCCGAAAGATCCTGCACCGCCCGGTCGTAGAACTCGCGCGCCGACCGAACGGTTCCGCGCGCGACCAGCGTCGTCGCGCCGTCGCGCACGACGCGAAGGGAGTCGGCGGACACTCCCGACATGGCGCCGGGGCTGGTCACGCCGCCCGGCACCAAGATGCGAAACGCGCTGGCGGCCTGACGGTACAGGCGCTGGGCGGCCTCGGGCTGGGCCAGCGCCTGCACGTGGGCCGGTCCGGCTTCGGCGATGCCCGCGCGCGCCAAGACCGCGGCGATGCCGGCCGTCCCGCTCTGCGCCGCCGCCGAATCGACGCGAGCGAAGAAGCCCGCCACGGCAGCCACCGCCGAACCCGCGGCGTCGCCCCGGCGCTCGAAGGTCGGGACCACGGCGGCGGCGGCCGCCGCTCGCTCGTCCGCCAGCACGGCGGCGTCCTTCGGCACGGTGAACGCGATCTCGGCCAGGACGTCGCGGTCCATGGCGGTGCCTTCTTCGAACCGGCCGGCCCTCGGTCCGGCGTCCGGCGGAAACAGCGCCGCGACCGCGACCGCCAAGCCCGCCAGCGCCAGGGCGCGCGCGCCGTGATGCACCGCGGCGTCGGGCCAGACGCGGCGGGGCGTCCCGTCGAGGCCCGCGATCATGCCGCCCCGGCCGAACTCGGCGGGCTCTCCACGGCCGCGTTCTCGCGCCGAGCCGGCCTTGGACCTGGGGCGCCGGGCTCCAAGGCGGAACTCGGCGGCGGCGCGGCCGCTTCGTCGCGCCGGTCCACGGCGTCGTAGGCCTCGATGATGCGGCCGACCAAGTGGTGCCGGGCCGTGTCGCGCGCGTCCAGGTACACGAACTCGATGCCCTTCACGCCGCCGAGAATGCGCTCGATCTCCACCAGCCCGGACGGTTGCGCGGGCGGCAGGTCGATCTGGGTCTTGTCGCCCGTGACGACCACGCGCGAGTCCGGCCCCAAGCGCGTCAGGAACATCTTCATTTGAGCGGCGGTCGCGTTCTGCGCTTCGTCCAGGATGACGAAGGCGCCGGACAGCGTCCTGCCGCGCATGTAGGCCAGCGGCGCGATCTCGATGACCCGGTCCGCGATGCCGCGCCGGATGCGCGCCGGCGACATCATGTCCTCGAGCGCGTCGTAGAGCGGGCGCAAGTAGGGATCCACCTTCTCCTGCAGGTCGCCCGGCAAGAAGCCCAGGTTCTCCCCCGCCTCGACCGCCGGGCGAGCGAGGACGATGCGCCGCACCCGCTTGCGGAACAGCTCGCCGACGGCCCGAGCCACGGCCAAGTACGTCTTGCCCGTGCCGGCCGGACCGATGCCGACGACCACGTCCGACGCGTCCATGGCCCGCAGGTAGGCCCGCTGTCCCTCCGAACGGGGAGAGATCACGCGGCCCGATCCCGGCACCGCGATGCCGAGCCGGTCGCCGCCGGACGCGGACGGACCGGTCCCGGCGGCCAGCGCGGAGGCGAACCGGGCCACGTCGGGCGTCTCGAACGGCTTGCCGAGGCGGGCGAGCTCGATCATGTGGGCGGCCACGCGCGCCGCGCGAGCCACCGGTTCCGGCGGACCCGAGAGCGCGACGCCGTCCCCGCGCAGCACGACCTTGACTCCGAAGACCGACGCGAGCTCGCGCAAGTTGGCGTCCGCCACGCCGGCGAGCAGGAGCGGGTCCGCGCCTTCCGCGTCGATTCGGCGCTCGACGCGGTCCTGCTGGGTCACGAGGGACTTCCCGCGTTCATCGGGGGCCGCGGCCCCCGGCCGGACGCAGCCCCAGCTCGGCCAAGTCGCGGTCGGCGAGGGGCACGGGCGCCGCCTCGGCCAGCGCCCGGGCCGCCGTCGTCTTCGGAAACGCGATCACCTCGCGCAAGCTGGCCGCCCCGGCAAAGCAGGCCGCCATCCTGTCCGCGCCCAGCGCGATCCCGCCATGCGGGGGCGCCCCGGAGCGCAGCGCGTCCAGCAGGAAGCCGAACTTGGCGGCGATCTCGGCTTGGTCCAGGCCCAGCAGCTCCAAGATGCGGGTTTGCAGGCCGGCGTCGTGGTTCCGGAGGCTTCCGGAGCCCAGCTCCACGCCGTTGTAGACGAGGTCGTATGCGAAGCCGCGCACGGCCAGGGGATCCGAATCAAGAAGGTCCAGGTCCTCGTCGCGCGGCCGCACGAAGGGATGATGGCTCGCGGCCAAGGCGCCCCCGTCCCCGGCGTCTTCGAACAACGGAAAGCCGACGATCCACGCCCAGGCGTGCTCGGTCTCCTTGGGAAGCGCGAGCGCGGCCGCCGCCGCGGCCCGGGCGGCGGCCAAGGCGGGCGACGTCGTCGCGTCGGGCCCGGCAGCCACCAGGACCAGACCGCCCACCGGAAGGCCGACCTGCTCGCTCGTCGTCTCGCCGAAGAAGCGGCCCAGCGGCCCCGACAGCCCCTTCTCCGTCCTCTTGCACCACAGCAGGCCCGGCGCGCCCGCCGCCTTCGCTTCGGCCTCGACGCCGTCGATCTGCTTGCGCGACAACGCCGCCCCGTTCTCCAGCGCCAGTCCCCGAATGCGCCCGCCCCGCTCCACGGCGGCCCGCAGCACCGGCGCATCCAGCGCGCCCAGCGCCACGGTCATGTCGCGCAGCTCGAGGCTCCAGCGGAGGTCCGGCCGGTCGGCGCCGTAGCGCTCCATGGCGTCGTCGTAGGAGATGCGCGCGAACGGAGGCGCCGCCTCGATGCCCGCGACCGGGGCCAGCCGGGCCATGAGCCCCTCGCACCAGCGGTAGATGTCGCCGGGCGCCACGAAGGACGCCTCGACGTCGATCTGCGTGAACTCCGGCTGGCGGTCGGCGCGCAGGTCCTCGTCGCGAAAGCACCGGGCGATCTGCACGTAGCGGTCGAAGCCGGCGGCCATCAGCAGCTGCTTGTAGAGCTGCGGGCTCTGCGGCAACGCGAAGAACTCCCCCGGGTGGACGCGGCTGGGCACCAGGAAGTCGCGGGCGCCCTCCGGCGTGGGCTTCGTCAGCATCGGCGTCTCGATCTCCAGGAAGCCCTCGGCGTCGAAGTAGTTGCGCGCGGCGAGCAGCAGCCGGTGCCGGAGCGCCAGCGAGTCCTGGAGTTCCCGGCGGCGCAAGTCCAGCACTCGGTGGCGCAGGCGCAGGTCTTCCGAGGGCAGGTCCTCGCCGGGCGCGCGGCGCACGGGGATGGCGGGCGTGCGGGCGCGGTTGAGGAGCTCCAGGTCCGACACTTGAACTTCGACTTGGCCCGTGTCCATGTCCGGATTGCGGGCGGCTGCGGGGCGAGCGACCACTTCGCCGCGCAACCAGACGACGTCTTCGGCGCGCAGCTCGGCGGCGGCCGCCACCGCTGCCGGCGACGACCAGTCGGGTCCCACCGACGCCTGGACCAAGCCGGACCGGTCGCGCAGGTCCAGGAACACCAGCCCCCCCAGATTGCGGCGTCCGTGCACCCAGCCGGCCAGCTCGAGGGGCGTGCCCGCCATTTCCAGGCCGACCGCCCCCGCTTCGCAGGTGCGCATGGCCGTGCGGCTCTTCGCGACAGATTGCAACGGAAGCAAGCTCCCCCGGACGGCCAAGGACGGCGTCCCTCGAGAGGCGACGGATTGGCGGCGCCCCCGCGCCCGCGCGCCCGTCCCCCAAGCAGCGGCGGCCGCGGGCGGGCTGCGCCGACGATAAGCTTTAAGATACCGTTCGCGGCCCCGTCAGCCACCTGGAGAAACGCATGGAGCGCCCTGGACCCGGAGAAGCACCTGGAGCGCCCGGAGAAGCGCATGGAGCGCCTGGACCCGCGCCTGGACCCGGAGAAGCGCATGGAGCGCCTGGACCCAGCGACGCGCATGGAGGGCCTGGAGAAGCACGTGGAGCACCCCGCACGAAACTCGAAGACTCCGGCCCGCGCCCGGAGACCGGCCGCCCGAATCTGCTCGGCCTGACGCCGTCGCGGCTCGTGGAGCGCCTCGACGCGCACTTCCGGGACCGCGGCCAGCCGTCGTACCGCGCCCGCCAAGTGGCCGAATGGGTGTTCAGGGGCGACGTGCCGGACGTCGAAGCGATGACGAACCTGCCCGCCGGGGAGAGGGCGGCCCTGGCCGGCGCGTTCCGGCTGGAGGAACCTGCCGAGGCTCGGGTGGCCGAGTCCGCCGACGGCACGGCGAAGCATCTCTGGCGGCTGTCGTGCGGCGACGTCGTGGAGAGCGTGCTGATCCCGGCCGGGCGAAGACTCACCCTGTGCATCTCCTCGCAGGCGGGCTGCGCGCTGAGGTGCGCGTTCTGCGCGACCGGGTGGTCGGGGTTCGGGCGGCAGCTGTCCACCGCCGAGATCGTGGGCCAGTACCGCGGCGCGGCGCGGTGGGCGCGCGGGCAAGGACGCGGGGCGATCACCAACGTCGTCTTCATGGGCATGGGCGAGCCGATGGCCAACCGGGCCGCCGTGTTCCCCGCCTTGACCCTCTTGAACGCGGGCTACGGGATCGGCGCGCGCCGCATCACGGTCTCCACGGTCGGCTTGGTGCCCGGCATCCTGGCGCTGGCCGAGCGCGAAGAGCAGTTCCGGCTGGCCGTGTCCCTGCACGCCCCCGTCTCCAGCTTGCGGGCGGAGCTCGTGCCCGTGGAAGAGCGGTGGCCGATCGGCGAGCTGATGGACGCGCTGGACGTCTTCAGGGTCAAGGGCGGACGCCGAATCACGTTCGAGTACGCGATGATCCGGGACGTGAACGACGGCCTGGGCCTGGCGGGGGACTTGGCCGCGCTGGCGTCGCGGGCCGAAGCCTTCGTCAATCTCATCCCCTTCAATCCGATCCCCTACGTGGACTGGCGCCCCAGCCGGCCCGGCCGCGTGCGGGCCTTTCGAGACGCCTTGCGGGCCCGCGGGATCGCGGCGGCCGTCCGAGAACCGAGAGGCCGCGACATCGACGCCGCCTGCGGGCAGCTCCGAGCGGCCGCGAAAACTCGCCGGGGCCTTCGGGTCAGCGGATCCGATTCCCGATCCGGTTCGCCCGGACCTCCGTGATCCAAGGCAGGAACCGCGGCGACTGCCGGTCGAACGAGTAGTAGATGGCCACGGCGCGGCCTTCGAGACGCCAGCGCTCGAGGAAGCCCCAGAAACGCGAGTCCAAGCTGGAGTCTCGGTTGTCGCCCAGCATGAAGTAGCGACCCTCGGGCACCACGATCGGCCCCCAGTTGTCGCGCGTGGGCCGGTAGTCGGCCCGGGGGCCGCCCAAGAGATGCCGAAGCTGCCAGCGCATGTCGGCCGAGTAGACGTCGGCTTCGCCCGCATGGACCGCGTACGGCTCCTCCATGGCCTCGCCGTTCAAGTACAGGGCGCGATCCCGCATCTCGAGCGTGTCGCCGGGCATGCCGACCAGCCGCTTGACGACGGTCAGGTCCTCTTCGTGAGGCGGGTCGAAGACGAGGACGTTGCCGCGGCGCGGCTCGGAATAGCCCGGAAGGCGCCAGTCGGTGAAGGGCACGCGCGGACCCAGGGCGGCTCGGTTGACGATCAGGAAGTCCCCCTCCAGCAACGTCTTCTCCATCGACCCGGACGTGATGACGAACGTGGCCACCAAGAAGGTCCGAATGACGATGACGAGCACGACGATCTGCACGAGGAGGACAAGGTTGTGGAGGCAACCCTGCCGCCGCTTCGGCTTGCGGCTCGGCTTGGGTCCGTCGCCCGCGGGGGCGTCAGTCCGCGAACTCCGCCGGCCAAGCCGCCGCCTCGGCTTGGGTCCGTCACTCGCGGCGGCGGCCTCGCTTGCGCCCGTGCGGCGACCTCCACGGCGCGCGGCGGTCACCGGGTCCTCACCAAGCCCCGCAGCCACGCCAGGAACCCGCCGTCGCCGGACGTCCCGCCTTCGAGCTCGGGAGCGCGCCAGTCCGCGCCGAGCCTGACCGTGACGTCCACGAACAGTTCCGCGTTGGGCTCGCTGGCCACGCGGGAAATGCCCAGGACGGCGGCGACCTCCGAGGCAACGAGGAGATTGCCGACGCGGTCGATCACGACGGACGAATCCTGGTCGAAGGCGGCGGCGTTGCCGACGTGCACGACGTCGAACCCGGCGGTTCGCAGGTGATCGGTGGCGGCGCGGGCCACGCCCTCGACGCCGCCCGCGTTGCGGACGTCGACGGTCACCCGCCCAGGCGAGCGCACGGCGTCCTCGTTCTTGTCCCCGGGGATCCACTGCCAGACCGCCGACGCGACGAGAACGAGGGCGACGGCGGCGACCACGAGGTTGAGCGCCTTCCTGGCGGGCCGGCGCACGGTTCTAGCCGCTGACCAAGGAATTCCAGAACCGGACGGTTCTCGGATGCACGGGCCGCTCCATGCGCAAAAGGTAATGAATTCGGTATGCCGCGATTTCCGTCAGCACCTCGCCGGCATCGCCGGGCATTCGGGCCCGCAGCTTGGCGCGCCACCGCCTTCGCTCGGCGCGGCCGGGCTCGACGAAGTCCGCGGCGTAGAGCGCCGCGCCCAAGGGGCCGAAGTTGCGCGAACCCAAGGTGTGCCAGCGAATCGCATGCAGAAGCTCGCGGTCGCGCACTCCGTCCCGGCGAAGCGTCGCGGCGGCGGCCGGACCATGCCTCGCGCGGCCGGGCAAGCGCCGCAGCTTGGGGAACCGGCGGGCCAGCTCGGAGGGACGGGCGTCGCGAAGGGCGTCGTGCAGGCGTCCCGCCGCCCGCCACGCCACGCGGCGCGGCTCGTCCACGCCGAGGTCGCCGGCCCACAGGTCGAGGAGGGACGCGACGCGCGCCATGTGGCGCCGGCGTTCGGGGCCCGCCTCGGCCCAGGGCGGAAGGTCGCCTTGCGCGGCGGCCGCCACGATCGGGTGGGGATCGCCCTCCGCGCGTCCAGAGCCTTCCCGTGGCGCGGCTGGGCCGTGCAGCGTCTGAAGGAGGGACGGGCCGCCGGGCAATGCTGTCACGAGCCGCTCCCGGCGGCGCCGCCGACCGGCGGCCCCTTGGCCAGGGCGGGCGCGGGCGGGCGGGCGTCGTCCAGCGCGGCGCGCAACCTTCCGGCGAGCGCAACGGCCGCCGCCACGCCGCCGGCGCGCAGGCAGTCCACGAGCGCGCTGCCCACGACGACGGCGTCGGCCTCGGCGGCCACGGCCCTCGCGTCCTCGGGCGACGAAAAGCCGAAGCCGACCGCCAGGGGGCGCTTCGAGAGCGACTTGGCGGCGCGGATCTCCGCGACCAGCCGGCGCGGCAACCCGGCGCGGGCGCCCGTGACGCCCGTGCGCGCGATGTAGTAAAGGAAGCCCTGCGTGGCGCGGGCGATTTCGCGGAGCCGCCCCCGCGGGGTCGTCGGAGCGGCCAGCCGGACCAGGTCGAGCGGAGATTCGGCGATCCGGGCCTCCAGGTCCGGGTCGGCGCCCACCGGCAGGTCGGTGACCAACAGCCCGTCGGCGCCGGCGGCGGCCGCTTCGCGCAGGAACGTCCCCATGCCCCGGTTGCGCAACGGGTTCAGATAGGAAAACAGCACGACCGGAACGGCGCTCTCCCGCCGAAAGCGCGCGAGCGTCTCCAGAACGCCGTCCACGGTCGCGCCGGCGCCGAGCGCGTGCTGGCACGAGCGCTGGATGGTGGGGCCGTCCGCCACCGGATCGCTGAAGGGCACGCCGAGTTCGATCACGTCGGCGCCGGCGTCCGCCAGTCCCGCCAGGAGCTCGTCCGTGTGCGCGAGCGAAGGAAAGCCCGCCGTCACGTATGGCACGAAGCCCGCCCGGCCCTGCTCGGCCAGGGCCGAGAACCGACGGCGAACGGCCGACTCGGCCGAGCTGCCCGCCGGGCCCGCCATGCGGTCGCCGGGGCAGACCGGTTCGGCCGCTTCGGCCGCCGTGGCCGGCACGCCGCCGCTCGGTCGGCCCGCGCCGCTCATCGGCCCTCCCCGGGTCCGACCGGCACGACCCCTCCAGCGATCGGACCGCGACCGGCGTCGTCTCGGCCGGCTTGGTCTCGGCCGCTCTCGTCTCGCGCGACGTCGTCTCGCCCGCCTTCGCCTCGCCCGCCCTCGTCCCGCCCGCTCTCGCCTCGCCCGGCGTCATCACGCCGGACGTCATCTCGCCCAACGTCATCTCGCCCAACGTCCTTGTCGCCGCGCCCGCTGAGGCAGACCGCGACCGGCCCGCGCAACGCGCCCCGCCGCCCCGCGTCGATCAGGTACGCCAGCGCGTGCGCCGACTCCAGCGCCGGAATGATGCCCTCCAACCGGGCCAGCAGATCGAACGCCCGCGCCGCCTGGGCGTCGTCCACGCTCGCGTAGCGCGCACGCCCCGCGTCCTTCAGGTGGGCGTGCTCGGGCCCCACGCCCGGATAGTCCAGCCCCGCCGCCATGGAGTGCGCGGGCACGACTTGGCCGTCGTCGTCCTGCAGCAAGTAGCTGAGCGCGCCATGGAGCACCCCCGGCCGCCCTTCGCCCAGCGATGCCGACGACCGGCCCGTTCCCAGCCCGTCGCCGGCCGCCTCCACGCCGATCAGCGCGACGTCCGCGTCGTTCAGGAACGCGTGGAACATCCCCATGGCGTTCGACCCGCCGCCCACGCACGCCACGACTTCCGCCGGCAAGCGTCCTTCCGCCGCAAGGAACTGGCGGCGAGCCTCGCGGCCGATGACGGCCTGCAGGTCGCGCACGATGGCCGGGAACGGATGCGGACCGACGACCGAGCCGATCACGTAGTGCGTGTCGCGCACGTTCGCCACCCAGTCGCGCAGAGCCTCGTTGGTGGCGTCCTTGAGCGTGCCCGCTCCGCCGGACACGGGCCGCACCTCGGCGCCCAGGAGGCCCATGCGGCGCACGTTGAGCGCCTGGCGCCGCATGTCCTCGGCGCCCATGTACACGACGCATTCCAGATCGAACAGCGCGCAGGCGGTCGCCGTCGCCACGCCGTGCTGCCCCGCGCCGGTCTCGGCGATGATCCGGGGCTTGCCCATGCGGCGCGCGAGCAGGGCCTGCCCCAACGTGTTGTTGATCTTGTGGGCGCCCGTGTGATTGAGGTCTTCGCGCTTGAGATAGACGCGCGGCGCTTGGCACTCGGCCTCCAGGCGGCGCGCCCGGAAGAGGGGCGTCGGACGCCCCACGTACTGGGCGGCCAGCTGGTCGACGTCCGCGGCGAACTGCGGGTCGGCGGCGGCCTCGGCGTAGGCGGACGCCAACTCGTCCAAGGCCGGAACCAAGGTCTCGGGAACGTAGCGTCCGCCGTAGCGGCCGAAGCGAACTTCGGCGCCCCCGGCCTTCATCAGCGCCCCGCCGACGGCGAAGTCGGCCGTCGCGGCGGCGGCGCCGAAGCGGCCGGGAGTCCGCCGCGCGTCATCGGCGGGCAGCCTCGCGTCCCCGGTCCCCGTTCGCCCGTCGCCGACCGGAGTCCCGCCTCGGACCCGGTTCCGGCGCACCGCCCGCGGCGACTGCTCGCCCAGCACGCGCGCCGCCGGCGCCCACCCGCCTCGGGCCCGGCTCCGGCGCACCGCTCGCGGCCGCCGCCACGAACGCGGCCGTCCGCGCAGGGTCCTTCGTGCCAGAGGCGGCCTCCACTCCGGAACTCGCGTCGACCACGTCGGGCGCCAGCGCCTCGATCGCCATGGCGACGTTCTCGGCCGCCAATCCCCCCGCGACGACGAACCACGCGCCGCCCGCGGCCGCCCGCACCGCTTCGCCGACGCCGCTCCAGGCGAATCTCCTTCCGGTCCCTCCCGGCGCGCCGGCGCTCCACGCGTCGGCCAGCACGCCGTCCGCCGCTCCCCGGTAGCGCTCCACCCGGCTCGACAACCGGGCCAAGGACTCGTCCGGCCGCACGTGAACGGTCTTCCACACGCGCCAGGAACCCGCCGCCCGAATGCGCGCGGCCGTCCGGGGCGGCTCGGCCCCGTGGAGCTGGACCACGTCCAAGCCCAGGCGAGAGGCCGTCCGCGCCGCGGCGAGCGGGTCCGCGTCCACGAACACCCCCACGCGCTTGCCCGAATACTCCCGATACAGCTCGCGCGCCCGGGCGGGCGGCACGCTGCGCCGAAATCCGGGCGAGAGGATCACGCCCATGAAGTCGGCGCCCGCGGCCTCGACCGCGCACGCGCCGGCCACGTCGACGACGCCGCAGACCTTGGTGCGCACGCGCCGAACGGCGCCTGCCGGGCATCCGGCCGAGGCGCCGCCGATCGAATCGCTTGGCAAGCGCCCAGCATGTGCCCTGACGCCAGCGTAGTCGTCGCCCGTCACCCCCTGCCCCTCCGCGCCAAGCCGGCCAGGGCCGCCACCGCCGCCCGAGGGTCGCGCGCGCGCACCAGTCCCTCGCCCACGAGAACGGCGTCGGCCCCGGCCTCCGCCGCGAGCCGCGCGTCGCCCACCCCCCGGATGCCGCTCTCCGACACCAGCGCCACGTCCGGCGGCACCTCCGCCGCAAGCCGCGCGGTCGTGGCCACGTCGGTGGCGAACGTGTCCAGGTCGCGGTTGTTGACGCCCACCAGCACGGCCCCCGCCTTCAAGGCAGCCTCCGTCTCGCGCTCGTCGCGCACCTCCACCAGAGCCGTCATGCCCATGCCATGGACGGCGGCGCGAAGGTCGGCGAGGAGAGCAGCGTCCAGCAAGCGCACCACGAGCAGCACCAAGTCGGCGCCCGCCGCTCGCGATTCCGGCACCTGCACCGGGTCCACGACGAAGTCCTTGCGAAGAACGGGCAGCGCGGTGGCGTCGGAGACGGCCCGCAGATCCGCCAGCGAGCCCCCGAACCAAGGACCGTCGGTGAGCACGCTGACCGCGGCCGCCCCGCCCGCTTCGTAATCGGCGGCCAAGCCCGCGGGGTCCAGCTCGGGCCGGATGTCGCCGGCCCCGGGCGACCTCCGCTTCACCTCCGCGAACACGGCAAGCGCGCCGCGATTACGAAGCGAGTCCATCGCCGGGCGCGCGGGAGGCGCGTCGCGAGCCGCCGCCTCGACGTCCTTCCCTCTCGCGCGCAGCGACGCCACTTCGTCCGTCTTGGTGGCGACGATCCGGTCCAAGAGGCCGCCGCGGGTTCGCGTCCTTGCCATTCGGATGGATTTCGGTTAAGATTCGGTTCGAAGATTGTTCGGGACCCGGGCCCGCGCCGAGCCGGCGCCGGACCGCAAGGGTCTCGACCACGCCTTTCGCCCGCACAGGAGCAGAACCTCATGGTCCTCGCGACTCGTCCAGAAGGATTCGCCGGCAGCCCCGGCGGCCCCCGCGAATTCGATCCGGTCCTCACGAAGCGACAAAAGCAGATCCTCGACTACCTGCGCGAGTTCATCGCCCAAAACGGCTATGCGCCCAGCTTCCACGAGGTCCGCGAGGCATTCGGCTACGCCTCGCTGGCGACCGTCCACGAGCACTTGGCCAACCTGGAGCGCAAGGGGTACATTGCCAAAAGATACAGGGGGCGCCGGGCCGTGCAGCTCATGCCCCACGACGACGAGCCCGCGATCACGCTGCCGGTTCTCGGGACGGTGGCGGCCGGAGAGCCGATCGAGGCCGTCGAGACCCAGGACAACCTCCCCGTGCCGCCGTCCATGATTCGCGGACAACGGGACCACTACGTGCTGCGCGTGGCCGGGGAGTCCATGATCGACGAGCAGATTCGAGACGGCGACTACATTGTGGTCCACTCGCGCCGCGAAGCGCGAGACGGCGAGATGGTCGTCGCTCTGGTGGGCGGAGACGCCGCGACCGTCAAGAAGCTCTACCGGGCGCCCGAGGGGCGCGTGCGCCTGCAACCGGCCAACCCGGACATGGCGCCGATCTTCGAGCCCGCGGCCAACGTGCAGGTCCAGGGGGTTGTCGTGGGACTGATCCGGACGTATTGAGAATGGGGAATGCAACTTTTCGGGCCCGCCGGCAGTACGGAAGGACGGAGCAGTACGGAAGGACGGAGATGGCAAGAAGGACGACGACGAGGAAGACGGGAGGCGCCATATGAAGATGATGTTCGCGGTCGGGCGGGTGACGCGAGAATCCACGCGAGTGATCGTGACGCGACGGCCGACAGGGACGGCCGCGGCCGAGCCCGCACGCGCCGACGCGGAGGGACCCGCCTCGGCCCCGGCCGCCGAGCCCGGAGACTTCCGCGCCCAACAGGCGTCGCCGAACACGATCCACTGACGGCGAACGGCCTCCCCGCCGCCTCGGGCGCGGGCCGCGACGCGCCTCAGGGCCCTTCGGCCGCCGAACTCGTCTCCGGCGACGCCGCCCGCACCAGCGCGTCCAGCGTGGCTGCCGCGGCGCCCGAGTCGATCGCCTGCGCGGCCCGGACCGCCCCCTCCCGCAACGACTCGGCGCGGCCCGCAGCCACGAACGCCGCGGCGGCGTTGACCACCACCGCCGCCCGAGGCCCGCCGCGCTCGCGCCCTGCCAGGACCGCCCGGATCAAGGCCGCGTTGCGATCCGGCGTCCCTCCGGCCAACGACCCCGCAGGCACGGCGGCAACACCCATGTCCTCGGGCGCCACCCGCCACGAGGACACGCGGCCGTCGCGCAATTCCGCCACCTGGGTCGGCCCGCACGGACTCACCTCGTCCATGCCCGGCGCCCCGTGAACGACCAGCGCCCGCCGGCGGCCCAGCTCCGCCAACGCGCCCGCCACCAAGTCCAGATGCGCCGGGTCGGCCACGCCCACGACCTGCCGCTGCGCGCCCGCCGGGTTCGCGAGCGGGCCCAGCAAGTTCATGATCGTCGGCATTCGCAGCTCCCGCCGCACGGCCGCCACGTGCCGCATCGCGGCGTGCAGCAGGGGCGCGAACATGAACGCGACGCCGGCCTCCTCCAGCGCCCCGGCCATCCGGGCGGGCGTCAGGTCGATGCGGACGCCCAGGACCTCCATCACGTCCGCGCTCCCGCACCTGGACGTGAACGACCGGTTGCCGTGCTTGGCGACCCGCGCCCCGCCGCCGGCCGCCACCAGCGCCGCCGCCGTGGACACGTTGAAGGTGGACACCGTCCCTCCGCCCGTCCCGCACGTGTCCACCAAGTCCTCGGGACGGGGCACGGGCACCGGCGTCATCGCCTCGGCGAGCGCCTCCACTCCCCCCGCCACCTCCGCCGCCGCCGGGCCCTTGGTCTGCAACGCGGTCAGCAACGACGCCACCAGCACGGGCGGCGCCTCGCCGGCCATCACCTGCCGAAACGCGGCACGCGTCTCCCCGGCGGACAGGTCTTGCCCCGACACCGCCTTGGCAACCAGGCCGGCCAGCTCGGCGCCGGATCGGGACTCCGCAGACATGACGGGCGAATATACCGGCGCCGGGCGGCTTGAGCGACGCCGGGCCGCGCCATTACCTTCAAGCGGCCGGACCCCCGCCGGCCCGGACACCGGCAGGCCGAGCCTCCCCGCAGCGCCAGCGCGCCGACCAGCTCCCGGCGCCCGCCGACGGAGACCATGAGCGACCGGGACACGCGCTTCAAGCTGACGGTGCACTACGACGGATCGGCCTTCGCCGGGTGGCAGGCGCAACCGGGCAGTCCGACCGTGCAAGGAGAGCTGGAGCGCGTGGCCGAGACGTTGGCCGGGAGCCCCCGCCGAGTCTACGGAGCGGGGCGCACGGACGCAGGCGTGCACGCCTGCGGGCAGGCGGCGGCGGTGGACATGCCAGCGCAATGGACGGAGGACGGGCTGGCCCGGTCGCTGAACGCGCTGTTGCCCGGCGCCGTCTGGGTCGAGCGCACCCGGATCATGCCGCGCGACTTCGACGCCCGCCGGCACGCGGCGTCGCGGACGTACGCCTACCGCGTCGGCACCGGACCGGAAGCGGCTTCGCCGTTTCGGCGCCGCTGGTGCTGGCCGTTGCTCGAAGCCATCGACCTGGAGCGCGCCGGCGCAGCGGCGGATCTCCTCTCGGGGGAGCACGACTTTCGCGCCTTCGCCAAGGCCGGCCAGCCCGGACGCGGACACGCCTGCAGGGTCGAGCGCGCGCGCTGGCGTCCCTGGTCCGCGCCGCGCGCGGCCGGCGCGACCTTCGAGATTACGGCAAACCGCTTCCTGCACAGGATGGTGCGCTATCTCGTGGGCACGATGGTCGAGATCGCGCGCGGCCGCCGCCCCGAGAGCGACATGGAGGGACTGCTCGGCGGCGAGCCCGGCCTGGTGACCTCGCGGCCGGCGCCGCCCCAGGGCCTCTTTCTGACGCACGTCGGCTACCGGCCCGAAGCGGCCGCGCAGCGCGAGTGGACGTAGGCCGAGACGCGGCGGACCGCTACCGCCACCCGCTCGCGGCGCGCTACGCCTCGCCCGCGATGGAGCGCGTCTTCGCGCCCGCGTTTCGCTTTGGCACCTGGCGCCGGCTCTGGCTGGCGCTGGCGGAGGCCCAGCGCGAGGCAGGCATCGCGATCCCTGCGCAGGCCGTCGAGGAGATGCGCGGCGCCCTGGACGACATCGACCTTCGGGCCGCCGCCGAGTACGAGCGCCGCTTTCGCCACGACGTCATGGCGCACGTGCACGCCTTCGGGGACGCGGCGCCGTCCGCGCGCCCGTTCCTGCATCTGGGCGCCACGAGCGCGTTCGTGTCCGACAACGCGGACATCGTCCAGCACCGCGCGGCGACGAGACTGGTCCGCGACCGCGTGGCGGACGTGATCGAAGCGCTGGCAAGCGTCGCGGAGGCCCATCGGGACGCGCCGACGCTGGCGTACACGCACTTTCAGCCGGCCCAGCCGACCACCGTTGGCAAGCGCGCCTGCCTCTGGATACAGGACTTCCTTCTGGACGCCGAGGACATCGAGCACCGCTTGCGCTCGCTGCGGCTGCGCGGGCTGCGCGGCGCCACCGGCACGCAGGCGTCGTTCCTGCAGCTCTGCGGAGGAGATCACGGCAAGGTGGCCCGGCTGGAACAAGCGGTCTGCCGCCGGCTGGGATTCGAGGCGGCCTATCCGGTCTCGGGGCAGACCTATCCGCGCAAGGTCGACTACGCGCTCTTGTCGTGCTTGGCCGGCGTGGCCGCGTCCGCGTCCAAGATGGCCCACGACGTCCGTCTCCTGGCCCACTTGCGCGAAGTCGAGGAGCCCTTCGAGCCGGAACAGGTCGGTTCGTCGGCCATGCCCTACAAGCGCAACCCGATGCGGGCGGAACGCATCTGCGCGCTGGCCCGCCACGTGATCGTGCTGGCCTCCGATCCCGCGCACACCGCGGCGACGCAATGGCTGGAACGGACGCTCGACGACTCCGCCAACAAGCGGCTGGCCGTGCCCGACGCCTACATGTCGACGGACGCCGTCCTTCTGCTGGCCGCCAACGTGGCCGCCGGGATGCGCGTCAACGCGCGCGTCGTCGCCGAGGGGCTGGCCGCTCATCTGCCGTTCATGGCGCTGGAGTCGGTGCTGATGAAGGCGTCCATGGAGGGCGGCGACCGCCAAGCGCTGCACGAGCGCATCCGCGTCCACGCGCTGGCGGCCGCGCGCCGGGTCGCGGAGGGCAAGGAGCTGGACCTGGCCGAACGGGTCGGCGCGGACGAAGCCTTGGGCATCACGGCGGAGGAAATGCGCGCGCTGGCCCGCCCCGAACGCCTCGTGGGGCGCGCCCCGGAGCAAGTGGACGAGTTCTTGGCCCAGCATGCGCACCCGGCGCTCGACCGCTTGCGGGTCGCCCGCGACGCCGAGCGGGCGCAGGAGGCGAGCGGCCCGTGGGCTCCCTCCGCAACGCGAGGCGGCGGCGCGGACGCCACAGTGGACGGTGCCGGGGACAGGGCCGGGGACGACGCCCGCGACGACGACGGCGTTCGAGTCTGACCGCGATGCCGACGCTGCGCAACGCCCTTCGTCCGGACGCGCCCGGCGGATCGGAACCCCCAACCGGACGGCGCACGAATGCCCGTGCTGCATAGCCGGCTGCCCCTTCCCCTCGTGCGGCGCGGCAAGGTGCGCGACGTGTACCGAGCGCCGGGGGGCCGCTTGCTCCTCCTGGCCACCGACCGCGTCAGCGCCTTCGACGTCGTCATGGGGGAAGCCGTGCCGGACAAGGGCCGCGTCCTGACCCAGCTGACCGCGTGGTGGCTGGCCGGTCCCTTGGCGGACGAACCGCACCACCTGCTCGCGGTCAGCGCCGAGGCCATCTGCCGAGCCGTGCCCGTCCTGGCGAGCTGCATCGCCGAGTGGGAAGGACGCGCGAGCTTGGTGCGCGAGACCCGGCCGGCGCCCGTCGAATGCGTCGTGCGCGGATTCATGGCCGGCTCCGCGTGGGAGGAGTACCGCCGGTCGGGAACGCTGGCGGGCGAGCCGATGCCGCCCGGCCTGGCCGAGGGCGACGCCTTGGACCCGCCCGTCTTCTCGCCGGCAACCAAGGCGCGCAAGGGGCACGACGAAAACATCCCCTTCGGCCGGACCGCCGCCATGCTTGGGGACGCGCTCGCCCACGAGCTTCGGTCGCGCGCCTTGGCGCTCTTCGCGCGGGCCAGCGAAGCGGCCCGCGAGCGCGGCATCGTGCTGGCCGACACCAAGTTCGAGTTCGGCACGGCAGTCGGGGGGCAAGCGCAAGCCAGCGTCGAAGCGCAAGCCAGCGCACAAGCGGCAGCCGATCCCAGGGCGCAAGCCAGCCCCAAGGCGCAAGCCGGCTCCCAAGCGCAAGCCAGCGCACAAACGCAAGCCAGCGCACAAACGCAAGCCAGCGCACAAACGCTCCTGATCGACGAGGCGCTGACGCCCGACTCGTCGCGCTTCTGGCCGGCCGACCGCGGCGAACCGGGCCGCCCTCCCGCCTCTCTGGACAAGCAGCCGATTCGCGACCACTTGAGCCGCGTCCCCGGCTGGAACCGGCGCCCGCCGCCGCCCCCGCTCCCGGCCGCGGTCGTCGACGCCGCCTCGGCCCGCTACCTGGAATTGTTCCAGCGGCTGACGGGGACGGCGCTGGAGGACTTCAAGCTGCCGGAGTTCGGCGGGTGACTTTGGCCGTCTCTTCGCCGCCGAGGCGGGCGGGCCGGACGGACGACGCCAAGTTGCTGGAGTTCGGCAGGTGACGGCCTCCCCGTCCGGGCCCCCGCGTTCCGCCGAGCCAAGCCGCGCAGAGGGCCGCGCAGGCGCCGAAGAGGCAGCGCCCCGCCGCCGTTTCCTTCCCCTCGCTCGCGAGGGCCTGCCGTTCGTCCTGGCCGCCTTGCTGGTCTTGGCGGCCGCGGCGGCATGGGCGGCCGCGGGCGGCTGGGGCGGCCGGACCGCCGCGCCCGTGCTCGCCGGAGCGGGCGCGCTGTTCGTCGCGTACTTTTTTCGGGACCCGGAGAGACGCGCGCCGACGGACGACGCCCTGGTGGTCTCGCCGGCCGACGGCAAGGTCCTCGGCGTGGGCCCGGCCGATCGTCCGTCCGACATGCGAATCGCCATCTTCCTCAGCATCTTCGACGTGCACGTGCAGCGGGCGCCGCTGGCCGGCAACGTCCGCTCTCGCAAGCGCGACAAGGGCAGCTACAAGGCCGCGTGGCGGGAGGACGCCGGCAAGCGCAACGCGCGCGTCTCGCTGGGCGTGCTCACGGAGCGCGGACCGATCGTCGTGCGCCAAATTGCGGGGTTGGCCGCCCGCCGCATCGTCACCTATCCGAAGCCGGGAGATCGCTTGGCCAAGGGCGAGCGCATCGGGCTGATTCGATTCGGCTCGAGAGTGGAACTGGACATGCCCGGAGCCTGGACGGTCTCGGTGCGGGCCGGCGACCGCGTGCGGGGGGGCGAGACGGTGATCGCGCAGGCGACGCCGACCGCCGTGCAGGAAACGGCGCCGGACTCCGAGAGTGCAGGCGGCGCCGACTCCGAGACCGCAGGCGGCACGGAAGCCAAGAGCGCAGGCGGCGCAGAAGCCGCGACGCCCCCAGCGCCGTGACGCGCGCGGACCGTTCGGACAAGGGCGGGCGCTGGACGGGCCGCATCGGGCGGGCTCAGGAAGACGAACGCGCTCGCGGGACGTTGCGGCGCGGCATCGTCATCCTGCCTTCGGCGTTCACGGTCGGCAACCTGTTCTTCGGGCTGTACGCCGTGGTGGCGGCCATGCGCGGCGAGTTCGCGCTCGCAGGGTGGTTCGTCGTCGTGGCCGCGACGCTCGATCTGCTGGACGGAAGAATCGCCCGGTTCACGCGGACGGGCTCGGCGTTCGGCGCCCAGCTCGACTCGCTCACCGACGCCGTCTCCTTCGGCGTCGCTCCGGCGGTCCTGATGATCCGGCAACACTTCGGCGAGTCGGACTGGGGCTGGCTGGCCGGCTTCGTCTACCTGACCGCCGTGGTCGGCCGCTTGGCGCGATTCACGGTCGAGCAGGGAGGCGAAGCGCGGCGGCAGCATCACGGGCTTCCTTCGCCCGCGGCGGCCATCCTGCTGGCCACCCACTATCCGTTCTCGCAGACGGGCTTCTACCAGGAACACCTGGCGGCACTGCCCTGGCCGCAGATCGTGGCCATCTCGATGATCGTGCTCGCCATCCTGATGCTCAGCCACGTTCCGTACGCGCTGGTGCCGCGCCTCAACCTGCGCACGGGGCGAGGCCGCGCGACGGCGGCGCTCATCGCCGCGGGCGCCGCGCTGGCGCTTGCCGCGCCTCCGTACGTCTTCTTCCCGGGCACGGCCGCCTACACGCTCTGGGCGCTCGTCCGCTCCGTGTTTCTCGGACTCATGGAGCGGCTGCCCGACCGAGACCCTCTGATGGACGACGCCGACGATCCGTTGGAAGAGCGCGAAGTCGACTACGACGGCTTCTCGCCGGGCCGCCCGTCTTCTCCCCGCCCAATCCGCGACGCGGGGACGCCTGACGCAGGGGCGCCCGACGCGGGGGCGCCTGACGGAGGAACGGCCGACGCAGGGACGGCCGACCCCTGACGCATGCGCAACGGCCCCCGTCCACACGACCCCGAACCAAGGGAACCCCGCCTCTTGACTCCCCAAGAACAAGCCGCGGTGACGGCGGAGACGGCCCGCAGATCCGCCGACGCCGACGCCGAGCCCGGCCGGTTCCGGCTTGAAGTCGTCGTCGTTCCCAGGGCCGGACTGCTCGATCCGCAGGGCAAGGCCATTCACCAAGCCCTCGCCGCCCTGGGCTACGACTGCGTCGAAGCCGCAAGGCACGGCAAGGCCATTTACTTGGACGTGCGGGCCCCTTCGGCGGAGGCGGCCCGCGCCCAAGCCCGCGCGATGTGCCGCAAGCTGCTCGCCAACCCGGTGACGGAAGACTTCGAGATTCGCATGCGGGGAGAGCGTCCGTGAACGCGGCGGTCGTCACCTTTCCCGGCTCCAACTGCGACCAGGACTGCGTTCGGGCGGTCGAGCTGGCCGGCGGCGCGGCGCGGCTGGTGTGGCACCGCGAGACGTCGTTGGGAGACGCCGACGTGGTGATCCTTCCCGGCGGCTTCGCGCACGGCGACTATCTGCGGCCGGGCGCCATCGCGCGCTTCAGTCCCGTGATGAAGGCCGTCGCCGCGTTTGCGCACGACGGCGGACTGGTCGCCGGGATCTGCAACGGCTTCCAGATGCTGTGCGAAGCCGGCCTGCTGCCCGGCGCTCTCCTGCGCAACCGCTCCCTTCGCTTCCAGTCGCACGACTGCCGTCTCCGGGTCGAGCGCACCGACACGCCGTTCACGTCGGCCTACGCCGCCATGGGCGCCGGAGACGGAACGGCGGCCCCGTCCGCGCCCCGCCCGCCGGCGCTTCGAATGCCCCTCGCCCACGCCGACGGCGCGTACTACGCGGACCCGAAGACGCTAGCCGAGATCGAGGAGTCCGGCCAAGTCGTGTTCCGCTATTGCGACGCCTCGGGAGCGGCAAGCGCCGCAAGCAACCCGAACGGATCGCTGGCCGAGATCGCCGGCATCGCCAACCGGCGGGGCAACGTGCTGGGGATGATGCCGCATCCGGATCGCGCGGTCGAGGCCGTCCTGGGATCGGAAGACGGCCTGCCCTTCTTCGTCTCGCTGGCCGCGCACGCGAGGCACCGAACCCGCGAGGATCGAAACGGCGAAGAGCGGCAGCAGACGGCGCAGGCCCGGGCCGCTGGCCCTCCAAGGCGCTCGCGCTCAACGGCGCTCGCCGATGCGTGGCAGCAGGCGGCGCAGGCCCCGGCCGACGGACAGGACGCCGGCGGGCCCCCGCACGCTCGCCACGCCCTGCTCGAGGCGTCCGAGGACGGCGGCGCTCCCCCGCGGCCGCCGGAGCCCGAAACGCAAGCCGGAGACGGACCGCGCAACGGCAGCCGCCGCCCACGCCATGCACCGCCCCAGCCCCGGTCCGGCGACCCCCAGGTCGACGAGGAGCTAGCGGCAGCCCACGGCCTGGACTCGGCCGAATACGCGCAGATCAAGCGCGTCCTGGGCCGCACGCCCACGTTCACCGAACTCGGCGTTTTCTCGGCGATGTGGTCGGAGCACTGCGGCTACAAGAACTCGAAGCGCCTGCTTCGCCTGCTGCCGACGACGGCGCCCTGGGTCGTGCAGGGACCGGGCGAGAACGCAGGCGTCGTGGACGTGGGCGACGGCTTGGCGCTGGCCTTCAAGATCGAGTCGCACAACCATCCCTCCGCCATCGAGCCGCACCAGGGGGCGGCCACGGGCGTCGGCGGCATCCTGCGCGACATCTTCACGATGGGCGCCCGGCCGGTCGCGACGCTGAATTCGCTGCGGTTCGGCGACTTGGAGGCCGGAGCGGCGGCGCCCGGCGGCGCGGACGGCGGACCGCCGCCGCCCGAACGTGCGGACGACCCCGGCGAGCCCGCCGCCGCGCGCGCCCGCTACTTGTTCGCGGGGGTCGTGAAGGGCATCGGCGACTACGGCAACTGCGTCGGCGTCCCCTGCATCGGCGGCGAGGTCCAGTTCGACCGCGGCTACGCCGACAATCCGCTCGTCAATGCCATGTGCCTGGGCCTGATGAAGCGCGACGACCTGATTCTCGGCTCGGCGCAAGGCGTGGGCAACACGCTGATGGCCGTCGGCGCCAGGACCGGCCGGGACGGCATCCACGGCGCCACGTTCGCGTCCGAGGAACTCTCGGCCGACCAGGAGGAGTCCAGTCGGCCGCAGGTCCAGGTGGGCGATCCGTTCACCGAGAAGCTCCTCTTGGAAGCCTCGCTGGAGCTGATCGCCAGCGGCTGCATCGTGGGCATCCAGGACATGGGCGCGGCGGGCCTGACGTCGAGCGGCGCCGAGATGGCGGGGCGGGCCGGAAACGGCGTGGAGCTGGACGTCTCCGCCGTGCCGGTGCGCGAGCCGGGCATGACGCCGTACGAAATCCTCTTGTCGGAGTCGCAGGAGCGGATGCTGGTGGTGGCCCGGGCCGGCGAGGAGGACGCCGTGCGCGCCATCCTCGGCAAATGGGAACTCGAAGCCGCCGTCGTCGGGCGCGTGACGGGCGACGGCGCGTTTCGCGTCCTGGAAGACGGGCGCGTCGTGGCCGACGTCCCCGCCCTGCCCCTCACCGAGGGTTGCCCGGCCTACGAACGCGAAGCCGAGGAGCCGGCGGCGGCAAAGGCGCGCCGAAGCGCGGACCCGGCCCTGCGGCAGAGCGCCGCCCCGAGCCTCGAAGACGCGTGCTGGACCGTGCTGTCGTCGCCGAACGTGGCCTCCAAGCGCTGGGTCCACGAGCAGTACGACAGCACCGTCCGGGCGGCGACGGCCGAGGGCCCCGGGGGCGACGCCGGCATCGTGCGCATTCCGGGCACGAACCGGGGCATCGCCGCGACGGTGGACTGCAACGGGCGCTTCACGTGGCTGAACCCGAGAGCGGGCGCGATGGGAGCCGTCGCCGAAGCGGCGCGAAACTTGGCCTGCGCGGGCGCCGCGCCGCTCGCCGTCACCAACAACCTCAATTTCGGAAGTCCGCTCAAGCGCGGCGTGTACTGGCAGTTCCGCGAGGCCGTCCTCGGGCTTCGCGACGCCTGCGCGTTCTTCGAGACGCCGGTCACTGGCGGCAACGTGTCGTTCTACAACGAGACGGACGGGCGTCCGGTCTACCCGACGCCGGTCGTCGGCATGGTGGGATTGGTCGACGACTTGGACGCCGTCCTGCGCGGATTCTTTCGCGACGAGGGCGACCGGATCGTGCTGTTCGGGCGCAACAAGGGCGAGCTGGGCGGCTCCGAGTATCTCTATCGCGTGCACGACGTCGTCGAGGGCGAGCCTCCGGCGGTCGACTTGCCCGCGGAGCGCGCGCTGCAGCAGGCCTTGCTGGCGATGAACCGGCGGCGCCTCCTCAAGTCGGCCCACGACGTCTCCGGCGGCGGCCTGGCCGCCACGCTGGCCGAGTGCTGTCTGGATCCGGCCGCCCGGGACAGGCCCGTGGGAGCGACCGTCCGCGTTTCGCCTCCGGGCTTGTCCTGCGCCGCCCTGCTGTTCGGCGAAGACCACGGCCGCGTGGTCGCCAGCTGCGCTCCGCGCTTGTTGCCGGAGGTGCTCGAGGCCGCCCGTGCCCATGGAGTCCCGGCCGAGGAGATCGGATCGGTCGGCGGCGGCGCACTCCGGATCGAGACGCCCGCCGCGACGCTGCATTTGCCCCTGGCGCGCTTGGCGGCCACGTATTTCGACGCCGTCTCCCACATCATGGACCCAGGAGAAGCGAAAGCATGACGCCCGCCCTCCGCGTGCTCGGCGACCGGCCTCGGGAGGAATGCGGGATCGTCGGCGTCAGCGGCCCGAGCAACGCCTCCGAGCTGGCCTTTCTCGGACTGTACGCGCTCCAGCACCGCGGCCAGGAGGCGGCGGGCATCTGCGCGGTCCATGAAGGGCGGGCCAAGCTTCACAAGGACCTCGGGCTCGTCTCCGACGTCTTCAGCGCGGAGCGCATCGCGTCGCTCCCCGGCCGAACCGCCATCGGACACGTTCGGTACTCGACGGCGGGCGACGGGCAGCGGGCGAACGCCCAGCCCATCCTCGTGCGCTACGCCGAAGGCGATCTCGCGATCGTGCACAACGGCAACCTCACGAACGCCAAGGCGCTCAAGCGGCGGCTCGTGGCCGAAGGCGCCATCTTCCAGAGCTCTTCCGATTCCGAGGTGATCGTCCACCTCCTCGCGCGCTCCCGCCACACGGCGGTCGAAGCCCAGATCCGCGACGCCCTGAGCTACTTGGAGGGCGCCTATTCCCTCGTGATCACCGTGGGCGAGACCATGTTCGCCGTCCGCGATCCTCGCGGCTTCAGGCCCCTCGTGCTGGGCAAGCTCGACGGCGGGCACGTCTTTGCGAGCGAGACCTGCGCACTGGACATCATGGGCGCCGAGCTCGTGCGCGACGTCGAGGCCGGCGAACTCGTGAGGGCGCGAGGCGAAGACGTGGAGAGCCTGCCCGGCCTGCACCCGTCCAAGCCCGCTCCGTGCATCTTCGAGCTGGTGTACTTCGCGCGCCCGGACTCGCGCATCTGGGGCATCGGGGTGGACCGGGCCCGCCGCGCCTTCGGCCGGCAGCTCGCCCGGGAGCATCCCGTCGACGCGGACTGCGTGATCAGCGTGCCCGACAGCGCCAATTCGGCCGCGCTGGGGTTCAGCGAGCACAGCGGCATCCGATACGAACTGGGCCTGCTGCGCAACCACTACGTGGGCCGAACGTTCATCCGCGCCTCGCAGGCCGACCGCGACTTCGGCGCCCGGGTCAAGTACAACCCGGTCCGCGAGGTGTTGGAGGGGCAGCGCGTCGTGGTCGTGGACGACTCGCTCGTGCGCGGCACGACTTCGCGCAGCCTCGTCAAGTTCATCCAGAACGCCGGCGCCAGCGAAGTGCACCTGCGCATCGCCAGCCCCCCGGTGCGCTTTCCCTGCTTCTACGGCATCGACATGCCCTCGCGCGACGAACTCATCGGCTCCCGCCTGTCGGTCGCGGCCACCGCCGATCAATTGCGGGTCGATTCCCTCGGCTATCTCTCGCTCGACGGCATGACCGCCGCCGTGGCCGAAGGAGCGCCCTTCTGCGACGCCTGCTTCTCGGGCGCCTACGCGGCCCCTCTGGCCGAATCCGAAGCCGAGAGCACGGCAACGCCCGAGCCGCGGCCGGGCTGAAGGCCGCCAACCGAGCGCCCACACGGTCGGCGGCACCGGCGTCTTGCAATAAAAGCGGGTTCGCCCCCGCCCGGCCGAAGCGGGCGAGGGCGAACCCTGTTCCTGCGATTCGCAAGGAGCGGCCCCTCGATCCATCGAGGGGCCGCTCTAGCGAATTCCTCTGCTCTTCCAGCGTTAGCTGACCGTCACCTCAAAGTTCAGACCCCGTCTGATAGCATCTCGGCCAACCATCGGCCCACCGCCGGGGTCGCTGTCGCCAGCCGGGTTGGCGGTCTCGTAATTTACCGGAGCGGCCGTCTCGGCCGAGGAAACGTCCAGTTCGAACCGGTAGGGGCCCTCCAGCAATCCGGTCATCTCCCAATTGCCACGGCTGTCCGCCTCCGTCGTCATGAACGGCGTGCTGCTTAGGAAACTCGTGCACCGTTCTTTAACGGTTTGACTGGCGTCGGCGACGGCACATCGGAACGCACGAACCTCTATGCCTGAATAACCCGTGGTGTCGAAACCACCCCCGGCCTTAGGTGCTATCTTCACCACATTTCCCGACGCCACGCCCGACTTGAACAACACTATGAAGTTCGTGTTGTCCGCATGGTCGGTGATACTCAGGTCCCAGGGCGACCAGTTCTGCAGCACCCCACTGCGCTCGTATACCGAGTCGGCCTCCAGAGCCCCCGTCAGCACCTCTACGGACTTCGGGCTTGCCGCGATCGTCGTGCCACTGCTGCACGTTCCTCTATACGGGCCGTCTGCCGCCCTCCGGCACAGAACGTAGTCCTCGCCGCTCGGGCCCGCAACCTGATATCTGCCCTCGGGAACTACAAACTCGTATTCTCCGTCCCGGTCCGTTTCCGTCTCCGCGACAAGCTTCGCATTTCTCCCGGTGCCGCTCACCAGATTGACGGCCAGGCCGGCTCTCGTTTCGCCTGAGTCCACTCTGTCGTTGGGGATACCCTTGTCTGTAACGACATAGCCCTGGATCTTCGTCGTCTGGTAGGCCATCGTCTTGCTCAGCGTATCGCCCACTGTGCCCAGCCTGCTGGCCATCTCGCCGCCGAGCACCCACACCGTGTCCTTGCCACTGCTGCCCGACTCGAAATTCCACTTGCCCGCCTTGTCTCCGGCAGTCGTCACCTCATACCTGCCGTCCGTGAGGCCCGTGAACGACGCGTAGCCCGTCGAGTCCGTGGTCTTGGGGTCCTTCGGACTCCTCGTGCCCTGCTGGCCGGGAAGAGCCTTGACGGTGATGCTTGCACCCGAAACGTTTACGGTACCGTCGGCGCTGTAACCATTTGCCGCCTCATACTCCATGGACGCGGCGTGCACGACGATCATGCCGTCCGTGAACTTGTACGCGAACGTGGAACAGTCCTCCATGTACGCCTCTGGCGGCCTTCCAGCCTTGCGGGTCTCCGGGCAGAAGTACACGCGCGGCGTGAGGCCGCCACCGCCGCCGAAGATGCCCATGGTGCCGTCGTCGTCGCCGACGTCAATGTCGCCGAACACGTTGAGTTGCGTGGCCCCGATCGCCTTCTTGTTCCCGTTGATGTCGACTTCGACAATCAATTCCGTGTCCGAGTCCAGGCTCGGCCACATGGCGATGCCCTCGCCGGCCGTCGGGGCCTTCCCCTCCATGTCCTCGCCGTCGTCGTCCTGCAACGGCACCGGGTAGCCCCGTTTGGGATCCTTCTGGAACAACGTGATCATGATGTCGTCGCCGCCGATGTCTGCCGTCGTCGGCCGGACGTCGCCGGGGCTGATGTCGCTGAAGCCGGCGATGTTGTCGCGCTCCTGATGGACGCCGACGAACAGCGTCTGCGTCGTGTACGTCACATGGAGCATGCCAACGTCCATCTTCGTGCCCGGCAGCTCCAGCCCCGTGTGCTTGTACACCAGGAACGACGTCGCAGTCGTGGTCTTCAGCGTGTCCAGCTCCATGTCCATCACGGCGCCGTCTTCGCCCGCCGTGGCCATGGCCTTGAAGCTCTCGCCCTTCGTCAGGGCGGTGTCCTGGCTCTCGGTGGGGTTGCCGGCGGTGTCGACAACCTCCATCGTGCCTCCCGGAACGCGGATGTAGATCATGTCGCCCCGCATCACGTCGTCGTACGCCTTGGCAACCATGCCCGTCGTGGGCACCGTCAGCGTGTCCATCGGCTCGGCCTTCGCGGAGTCCATGCGAACATGCACCTCCCACTTTGCCATCGGATCCCCGCCGCTTTCCCCGTCGTTGCTGCGGTTCACCACCGAGAATTCCAACATGGCTTGCGTGC
The DNA here is from genome assembly GCA_965242735.1 of Longimicrobiales bacterium. Lineage (GTDB taxonomy): Bacteria > Gemmatimonadota > Gemmatimonadetes > Longimicrobiales > Gaopeijiaceae. Next base: position 2,363,410 of record OZ251497.1, read on the forward strand.
TCAAGACCGTGAACGGGTCTTTCGCCATGACCTCGTGCGCCGTCGGCGCGTACTCGATCGCCATCTCGTCGTCGCTGTTCAACATCGTCTTCGCCACCGCCTCGGCGCGCGCGTACACGAGTCCGCCGCCAGGTCCTGTGTCGTCGGCGCGATCGAACGTGAACATGGCGTAGCCCATGTTGTCCGTCGTCATGCTCCCCAGCGAACCTTTGCCGCCCGCTTGGGCCGCGGCGGTCGTGGCATGGAGATCGATCTTCACGCCCACGGCAGGGCCGCCCATGTTCGCCGAGTCGGCGCCGTACATTGCCCTCACCATCACCTTCTGCGTTTTGATCATGAACTCGAAGTTCTGCATTGCCGTGCCCGAAGCCGCCAGGCCCGACACCAAGTAGCTTTCCTTGCCCGTGTAGGCGAGATAGCTCGGCAACTTCACCGCCGTGTCGGCCATTGCGGCCGCGTGGTCGACCATCACCCGATAGGACCCCGCCTCGAGCGAATCGAACCCGTACATGCCCTTGTCGTCCGTCATCGTCGTGTCCATTTGGGCCACGCCGGGACCGGTCAGGATCACCATCACGCCGGCGACTTCCAGGGCCTCGCCTTCGTCCTCGTCGAACTCGTCGTTCCGGTTCGCCTCGTCGAGGTAAAGGCGGCCCGTGATGCCACCGTTGCGCAGAGCGGTGCCTTCGAAGTTCAGGTTCGCGGTCTCACCCACGTCCAGGCTCGCGTTGAGCGTCGTGATCTCGAACCCGTACTCCCGGGCGTTGAACCCGGAAATCGTGACCGTGTACGCCCCGGCCTGAAGGTTCTCGAACTCGTACGAGCCCGCGTCGTCCGTCTCCGCCGTGGCTTCGGACAGGCCCGTCAGGCTCACCTGCACGCCCGACAGTCCGGCCTCGCCCACCATCACCGTTCCGCGAATGCTCGCGGTGCGGATGTGCGTGCCCTCGAAGCTCATCTCAGCGGACGCGCCCACGCCGACCGTCGCGCTCTGGGTCGTGTTCGAGAAGCTGTACGCCTCGCTGTCGTAGCCCGACACTTCGACCGTGTACGTGCCCGCGCGAAGCCCGGTGAACGCGAACGCGCCGTCGCTGGCGGTCGTCGTCGTGCCTTCGGACATCCCCGACAACGCCACGCTCAACCCGGACAGGCCCGTGCCTTCCAACGTCACGGTGCCCAGGATGCTCGACGTCCGAATGTACGAACCCGAGAAGTTGACCTGAACCACTTGGTTGGCCGACGCGATGGTGGCCGTAGCCTGCGTCGCGTCGAAGGTCGCGTCCGACGGATAGCCGCTGATCGTGATCGTGTACGCCCCGCCCTCGACGCCGGTGAACCGGTAGGCTCCCCCGCCGGCCGTGGTCGTCGTCGTACCGTCGTTCAGCGTCACCGTCACGCCGTCCGCGCCCGTGCCCTCGATCATCACCGTCCCTTCGATCGAGCCGGTCGGCGGAGGAGGCGTGCCTTCGTCGCACGCCGCCAGAGGCACCAGCAACATCAGCGCCCCCGCCATTTGCTTCAGTCTGTTCATGCGTTTCCCCGTTCTCCTTGATGGAATGGGTTTCGTTGCGCGACTCCTCCGGGCGGCTTGCCCGGTCGGCGCCAGCAACTTGTTGGAGCCGGTTTCCCGGCGCTGCCCCGTCCCTCGGGCAAGATTGGTACCACCGCTTGAAAAATGCGCAAGTCGTTGACGAGCAAGGGAATAGGCACTGGGCCGCTGGTGTCTCCCCGTATCAGAAAACCCGCATCGGTCGCAATTTTGGCCCCTGCCGGGCCGCTCCCCCGATTCTTCCGGAGATTACCAACCCCGCGGGCTGCCGGACGCCACGGCTGCGGGACTCCCATGGCGCACGTCTCCTTGAACGATAAAGGGCGGAGGCGCACGGCGCAAGCGGGGGAGCCGGAGGGCTTTGTTGGGCGCTCCAGCGGGTTGGGCGCAACTGGGCTCCGGGGGCGACATGGCCTACATGCCCCAGACGGCGATCTCGGCGCCGTCTTCCGCGCTTCGGCGTTGCCGGAACACCTTCTCCTCCCAGCCGCGCCGCTCGTCTCGGTCGAAGACGACCAGGTGGCCCGCCTCCGCGCCGCAGCGGTCCATGTACGCCGCCGTCTGCTCGACGCCCTCCGCCACCGTGCGCTCCAGCCCCCGGCCCGCCCGGCGCACCTTGCACTCGACCACGTACTTGCGCACCCGCTCGCCCTGCGGCCACTTGATCAGAAGGTCGGCGCGCCCGCGGCCCAGGGCGTACTCGCGGTCGATCCGCCCGCCGCTGTTGACCACCCGCTGCAGGAACGCCTGCAGCAGGAGCTGCGGCCCCGCCTCCCTGAACCCGTAGCGCTCCGCCCAGTGCTCCGAATGCTCCCGGTAGAACGCCTGGAACGCTTCGAGCAGCTTGCCCAGCCGCAGCGCGCCGCTCGCCTCGTCCACGTACCACGCCGGATCGTGCGGCAGATCGTCCTGCGCCAGCCACGTCAGCTCCCGAGGCACGACCTCCGCGTAGACCGGGTTCGCCATGCGGATCGGCGCGTCGAGCGCGATCAGCCCCAGGTCCCGGACGTACTCGACGTCCCGGGCCGTGTACCTCGACTCGCTCGCGCTGGCGAGCAACGGCCCGACGACCCGCCACACCCGGTCCTCGCGCAGCTTGTCCGTCAGCTGGTCCAGGTGCGTGTCGCGCCGCAGGATCAGCGCCTCGCGCGCGTCCATCACGTCCGTCTCCGTCACCGCCCGCGATCGGTCCCGCGAACGCTCGCCCCGAAAGCACGCCTCGTACGCCAACGCGTTGACCAGCCACGGCTGGCCCCGCGTCTGCGTCCAGACCGCCGCCAGCGCGCCGTCCGTGAACTCCTGGCCCGTCGCCTCCGTGTGCTGGCCAAGCAGCGCCCGCGTCTCGGCTTCGGTGAAGTCGCCCAGCCGCAAGGACTCCGCCTTGATGTTGAACGCGCTGCCCCCCGCCACCATCGTGCCCGCCGACTTCGAACGAATCCGGTAGTCGCGCACGTCGCGCACACCGCACAGCACCACGCTCTGAGGAAAGCGTCCCGGCCGCAGGTAGTACCCGGCCCGCAACTGCCGCAGCACCGCCAGTAGCGAATCGCCCACCAGCGCGTCGATCTCGTCGATCAGCAGCACCAGAGGCTTCCCGCCGGCTTCGGCCCAGCGCGACAACGCCACGCGCAGCGCGCTGTGCCCGCCGACCTTGGCCAGCACGGACGGCCATGTCTCGTCCAAGCGATCGTCGCCCAGCGTGGCGCGCGCCAACTCGGCGAACTCGCCGAGCACGGTGCGAATCGCCGCGCCCACGTCCTCGCGCGCCGTCTGCGCCCCTTCGACGTTGGCGTACAGGCAACGGTAGTCGCCCTCGGCGTTGAGCAAGTCCTGCAGCGCCAGCAGCGCCGACGTCTTGCCCGTCTGCCGCGGCGCGTGGAGGATGAAGTACCGCTCGTCGTCGATCAGCCGCCGAATCTCGGCCAGATCGAACCGCGCCAGCGACGGAACGTGGTAGTGCTTCCGTTCCACCACGGGGCCGGACGTGTTGAAGAAGCGCATTTCTCAAGCTACACGCAGTCGAAGCAGCGCCAAGACCCGGACGGCGCTGGCCGAGCACGCGCGGCAACGGCCTGAACGCGAAGGCGGACGGCCCCTAGGATCCCGGCCCCCCGTCGGCGCATTCGTCGGCGCCGAGATACTCTTCGGCCAAGTCCACCAAGCGGCGCGAGCCCAGGAAGAGCGGCGTGCGGTCGTGCAGGCCGGACGGCATGATGTCGAGAATGTCGCGAGCGCCGTCCGACGCGCGGCCGCCGGCCGCCTCGCACACGAAGGCCAGCGGGGCCGCCTCGTAGAGGATGCGCAGCTTGCCCCGGGGCGCGCGCGACTCGGCGGGATACATGAAGAGTCCCCCGGTGAGCAGGGTGCGGTGGAAGTCCGACACGAGCGACCCGATGTAGCGGGACTTCCAGCCGCCTTCCGCGCCGGGGAGCGTCTCGCCGACGCCGCGCAAGCCGCCGGCGCCCCGCAAATGGTCCACCAGACGCTGCTGGCCCCGCGACCAGCGCGGATAGTAGGCTTCGTTGACGGAGTAGACGCGGGCGGGCGGCTCGGGCAGGCGGATGTCGGGATGGCTGAGCAGGAACTCGCCGATCGACGGATCCAGCGTGAAGCCGTGCACGCCCCGGTCCAGGCCGGTCGTGTAGACGAGCATCGTGGACGATCCGTAGACGACGTAGCCCGCGGCGACCTGCTTCGATCCGGGCTGCAGGCAGTCCTCCAGGCGTCCGCCGCCCGGCGGCGGCGAGACCCGGTGGTGGACCGAGAAGATGGAGCCGATGGACACGTTGACGCCGATGTTGGAGGAGCCGTCGAGCGGATCGAAGAGCAAGACGTAGTTTCCCGTGTCGAACTTGTCGGGGATGGGGATGACGTCGTCGCTCTCCTCGGAGACCATGCAGCACAGGTGGCCGGCGTGGTCCATGGCCTTGACGACGACCTCCTGGGCGAAGTCGTCGAGCTTCTGGACTTCCTCGCCTTGGACGTTGGTGGCGCCCGTCTTGCCGAGGACGTCGACGAGCCCGGCCTGGTTGACTTCGCGCGAAATGATCTTGGCGGCCAGCGCGATGTCGTAGAGGAGCGCCGAGAAGCGGCCCGAGGCGTCCGGGTGCTTGCGCTCCTGGTCGATGATGTGGCGGTCGATGGTGACGACTTTGGCGCGCATGGAGTGGCCTGCGGGGCATGGGGCGCGGCTTCTCGGCGCCTCGGCGGCGCGCACTCTTGCGGAGTCGAATCGTACTTGGGCCGCGGAGGAGAGTCAAACGAGCGCGGAGGAATGGGCACCAGCGCGCGCGGCTGGGACGGCATTTCCGAAGGCGGGACAATGTTCACGACGGGTGGGCACTAGCGCGCGCGAGGGGGACGGCCGATAGGCCACGCTCGGGTATGCGTCCACGTCTGGGCACCAGCGCGCGCGAGTGGGACGGGGCGACCTCAGCGTTGCCGGCGGGTCGTGGCGGAGCCGTCGGCGCGGGCAATCACGGACACGGTGCCGTGGACGTCGGTGCGAAGCACTTCGGCCCCGGCGCGTTCGAGGCGGGCGATCACTTGCGGGTGGGGATGCCCGTAGCGGTTGCGGCTGCCTGCCGTGACGATCGCGTAGCGCGGACGGACCGCGCCGAGGAATTCGACGGACGTCGAGGTGGCGCTGCCATGGTGGCCCGCCTTGAGGAGTTCGGCGGGGCCGGCCTCGCCCCGCGCGGCCAGGCGCGCCTCGATGCGGGCGTCCGCGTCGCCCATGAGAAGCGCATCGAATTCGCCGTACGAGACGTTCAGCACGACGGACCAGTCGTTGGGCGACTCGGGAAGGGCCGGACCGGACTCGGCGCCGGGCTGCGCAGCTTCGCCGGGCGGCGGATCGGGGCTCAGGACGCGGAAGGAGACGCCGTCGATGGTCCACTCGTCCCCGGTCGCGGCCCGCCGCCAAGGGATGCGGGCGTCCCTCGCTTCCTCGAGGCCCGCCATGTGGCCGGCTTGTCCTCCGCCGAAGCCCGGTCCCAGGACGGCGGAAACGGGGACGTGGCGCAGGACGGAGGCGAGGCCGCCGGCGTGATCTTCGTCGGGGTGGGTCAGCACGACGGCCTCGAGCCGGCGAACGCCGCGGCCGCGCAGGTACGGGACCACGCGGGTGAGGCCCGCGTCGGCGCCGGCGAACCGAGGGCCGGCGTCCACCAGGACCCAGCGGCCCGCAGGGGTGCGCACCGCGATGGCGTCGCCCTGGCCGACGTCGATTGCGACGACCTCGAGCTGGCCGCGCCCCGCGAAGGAAGAGACCGCCTGCCCAATCCAGAGAACGGCGCATGCGCTCGAAGCGGCCGCGCCCACGCGCACCCACGGGCGGACCCGCCACGAGAACGCGCCCCCAAGAAAGGCGAGCGCGACGCCCGCGATCAGCAACGCGGCTTCGCGAGGCGTCACCAAGGCGACCGATCCGGGCACCGATCCCAGCATGTGCGCCGCCCAGGTCACCGCCTGCAGGAGTCCTTCGGCGCCCGAGCCCGCGACCGCCGCGCCGGGCAGGTTCAGGATGTCCGTCGCAACGGCGAGGAGGATGCCCGGGACCGCGGCGGCGACCAGCGGGGTGAGCAGGATCGACGACGGAAGCGACAGGAGCGGCACTTCGCCGAAGTGCCAAGCCAGGACCGGCGCGGTGAACAGCGAGGCGCCCAGGCCGGCCGCGACCGGCGGAGCGATCCAGGCGCGTCCGCGGTGGGCGGGCCAGCGACGAAGGATCCACTTGGCCGCCACGAGAATCCCCGCCGTGCCGGCGACGGTCAGCTGAAAGCCCGCCCCGGCCGCGACGGCGGGGTCGGCCAGGACCAGCATGAGCATCGAGAAGCCCAGAGCGCCGAGCGCACGGGCGGGAACGCGGCGAAGGCGGCCCGCGACGAACGCCGTGGCCATCCACGCGGCGCGGGTCGCCGAGGTGGGCGCGCCGATGGCCAGCACGTACGCCCAGACGCCCGCGGCCACCCACGCGGCACGGCCGCGCGGAGACGCGCCCGCCGCGGCGGCGAGCACGCCGAGCAAACCTGCGACGACGCCCACGTGGAAGCCCGAGATCGAAAGAAGGTGGGCGCTGCCCGATCGGGCGAACGCGTCTCGAAGATCGGGCGGGATGCCTTCGCGCTCCGCCAGCACCAGCGCGGACGCGACGCCCGCTTGGGCGCCCAGCCGCCTCTCGACCGCTTCGGACGCGCGACGGCGCACGGCGGTTCTGACGCGGTGGAAGAGCGGAACGCGGCCCTGCGCGGGACGGACGGAGGACACGCTCAGGTAGAGGGGACGGGCGCCGTCGGGCCGCGTGGCCCGCAACCAACGCCCTTCGACGGTCACGAAGCGCGCTTCCGGAGGCGCGCCGTCCCGGGCGTACGCCCGGATCGGAGCGGCGCATCCGCTTCCGGGGCCGGACGTCACGCGCAGCAGCGACGCCTGCTCGCTGGCGCGCACGAAGTAGCCCGAGACGAGCGCCGGAGCGCCGTCGGGGACGCCTGCGACGCACTGGTCCTTGGACCGTTGCGCCGCGGCGCCCGACGCGAACCCGGCCGCCACGCAGAGGCACATGCATGCAACCCGAGACTTGGGGCCGCGCCATAGCGCGATGGGCAAGGCGACCAGGAAGAGGAGGAGCGCGATTCCGCCGGAACCGGAAGCCGTGCCGGCCGCCGCGCCCGCGGCAAAGCCCACGGCAATCATGAGCACCGGGGGCCATCCCCTCACTCCAAGCGCGGGCCTCCTTCGTCGTCGGGGATTCCGCGTCGGGCGCGGGCGTCGTCGCGCGCGGCCTGGAGCAGCCTGCGCGTCTTCAGGTCGGCGGCCATCCCCGCGGCCAGCATCGCCGCCATGCCGGCCACCACGCCCCCGAAGGCCACGAACGTGACCGGGACGTCGTGCAGCGTCACGAGACCCAGGTCGATCGTCGCGCGTCGTCCGGCGTTGGCCTTGGCGAATCCCGCGCCCAAGGCGGCAACCGCCAAGAGGGCGGCCAGCCGCAGGCCCCAGCTCATCGGGGGGCGGCCCGGCGGCGGGCGCGTCGGCGCACGGGCGGCGCCCCGGTTGCGTCCTTCCGGCTCATCGGGCGGCAGTCCGGCGGCGCGGGCGGCGGGGCGCGTCAGCCGCGTCCTTCCAGCTCATCGGGCGGCGGCCTGGTGGCGCGGGCGGGCGGAGGCGCGGTGGGACGCGCCTTTCGCGGCGCCGTCCGCGCGCCGGGAGGTCCGCTTGGGCCGCCGGTCGACCCGCTCCGCGGCGAAGGTGGCCCCGGTGGTGCGGGTCAGCCGCGCCGTCACGTAGCGGCCGACCCAGTCTTCGGGGCCCTTCAGCACGGCGGCCTTGAAGCGGCGCGTGCGCCCCAGCACTGTGCCGTCGCGGCGCCCCGCGCGCTCGACGAGAAGCTCTTCCGTGCGCCCGACCTCGGCCCGGTTGATTTCGGCCTGGATGCCGCGCGCGAGGGCGATCAGCCGTTCGAGGCGGTCCTGAGCCTCGTCGTCGGGCACGAACTGGTCCGGCGGCAGGCGCGTGGCGGGCGTGCCGTCGCGCGGGCTGTAGCGGTACGTGAACGCGTCGTCGAAGCGGACGTGTCCGAGGAGATCGAGCGTCTCCTCGAATTCCGCCTCCGTCTCGCCGGGGAACGCCACGATGACGTCCGTCGAAAGCGCGACGTCCGGCACGGCGTCCCGAACCATCTCCACTTTCTCCAGGAACGACGCGGCCGTGTAGCGGCGCAACATGCGCTTCAGCGTGCGGTCGCTGCCCGACTGAACCGGCAAGTGCAGCTGTTCGCAGACGGCATCCTCCGAGGCCATCACGCCGACCAGGTCCGGCGTGACGTCGTTGGGGTGCGGCGACGTGAAGCGGACGCGGCGGATGCCGGACACGCGGGCGGTCTCGCGAAGCAGGCGCGCGAACGTCCAGTCGCCGTGTCGGTACGAATTGACCGTCTGGCCGAGCAGGGTCACTTCCGTGACGCCTTGTTCGGCCAACGCCCTCGCTTCGCCCAGCACGTCCTCGGGATCGCGGTTCTTCTCGGGGCCGCGCACGTACGGGACGATGCAGAACGTGCAGCGGTGATCGCACCCGCGCTGAACCGGCAGCCAAGCCGAGACGGCGGACCGGCGGCGCTGCTCCAGGCCGCGGTAGTTCTCCTCGCGCGACAAGTCCACGACGGACAGGCGGCGCCGGCGGCCCTTGGACGGTCTTGCGCGGCGCAGGAGCTCGCCCAAGCCCCGGTAGCCGTCAGGCCCCACGACGAGGTCCACGTAGGGCGCCTTGTCGAGCAGATCGTCGCCCATGCGCTGCGCCATGCAGCCGGCCACGCCCAGGACGACGCCGGGACGCCCGCGCTTCAATGCGGCCAGCTGGCCCACGCGCCCCAGCACGCGCCGTTCGGCGTGCTCGCGGATGGCGCAGGTGTTGACGAGGACGACGTCGGCGTCCTCGGGCTCGGCCGCGATCCGGTAGCCCTCCGACTCCAGGACGCCCTCCATGAGCTCGCCGTCCGCGACGTTCATCTGGCAGCCGTAGGTCTCGACGTAGGCGGCCGGGCGGATGGACGGGGTCGCGCTGGTCATGCGGCGGCTTCCAGAACGACGCCGGCGCCGTCCGACGTGAGACGGCCCTTGTGCAGCACGAGGGGATCGGGCGGGGCGGGCGCGGCGACCGACACGCGCAGGTAGTCGCCGGTGAGCGCGGCACCGCTTCGCCCTTCGAGCACGACCTCGGCGGCGGCGCCGCCCCGCTGCACGGCGTAGCGGCGGCCCTTCTCGGCGGCGAGCGTTCGCAATTCGGCCGTGCGCTCCCTCGCCACGCGCTCCGGGACGCGTCCCGGCAGGGCGGCGGCGGCCGTGCCGTCGCGCACCGAGTACGGGAAGACGTGGAGGTAGGTGAACGGGAGCTCCTCGACCAGCGCGACCGTGGCTTCGTGGTCCGCGACGGACTCGCCGGGGAAGCCGGCGATGACGTCGGCGCCCAATCCCATCGGGCCCGCGGCTTCGACGATGTCGAGCGCGCGGCGGCGGTACTGCTCGCGCGTGTGCCAGCGCCTCATGCGGCGGAGCACGGGATCGGCGCCGCTCTGCATCGGCATGTGCAGGTGCGGGGCCAAGCGTCCGTCCGAGTTCGCCAGGAGGCCGGCCAGCTCGTCGTCCACTTCGGTGGCTTCGATGCTGCCCAGCCGAAAGCGGGTCCCGGGCGCCTCGTCCAGCAACCGGCCGACCAAGCCCGAGAGCGACGCCGGAGGAGACAGGTCGCGCCCATAGTGGCCGATATGGACGCCCGTGACGACCAGTTCGGGGTGCGTCCGCGCCAGCGCGCGCGCTTCGGCGACCACATGGTCCGGGGTCCGGCTGCGGCTGCGGCCGCGGGCGAGGCGGGTGGCGCAGAACGCGCACTTGCGATCGCACCCGTCCTGCACCTTGAGCCAGCCCCGCGTGGCGCCGGCGCGGCGCCGAAGGACGGTGGCCCCCACGGGCTCGAAGTCGGAGCGCTCCAGGGGCAGGCGGCTTCCCAGCTGGGCGAGCGCAGCCCCGGAGACGGGCGTCTCCAAGAAGGCTGCGCGGGCCTGGGCCGCCACCGCGGCCGGATCGTGCCCCTCCACCACGCGGGCCACCTCCCTCATCGCGGCGTACTGGGGGGCGCGCAACGCGGCCGAACAGCCGGCCACGACGACGACGGCCCGGGGATTGCGGCGCGCCACGCGGCGAACGAAACGGCGCGCGTCGGCGTCGGCGCGGTTCGTGACCGTGCAAGTGTTGACGACGCAGATGTCGGCCGCCTCGGCGGCAACCGGCTCGGCGGCGGCGCCGGCCGCCTCCAGCGCCTGGCGCATGCGCTCCGTGTCGTACTGGTTCGTCTTGCAGCCGAACGTCTGGTAGGCGACGCGCAAGGAAGGCTCCGGCGTCAGAACTGCGAGATGCCCAGCGACACGGTGGCCCGCCAGTACTTCTCCACCAGCGGCGCGCTGGCCCGCCTGCCCCGCTCCACGCCCACGTCGATCCAGCCTGCGCGCTGCCCTGCCGTCTCGACCAGGTTGAGTCCCAGGCCCAAGGACCAAGCCGTCTCCACCGGATCGGCGTCGCCGAACCGGAACGGCTGCGCGAGACGGCGGTATCCGGCTCGGAGCGGCACGCTGCGGCGCTCGCCCTGGGCCAGCGTCGCCTCCACGCCCGCCCCGTAGCTCAACTTGCGGGTCGTCGTCGTCCCGGGGGCGAAGCCGGCGGCGGCCGACCAGTCCTGGAACGCCGCGGAGGCGTTGAAGGCGAGCCGCGGCGTCAGCCTCCCGGTCGCGCCCGCCGACACGCGCAGGGGAATCGAGTAGGCGCGCGGCCCGCCCCCGGTGCCTTCCTTGGGAGACGCCGTCAGCGTGCCCGACCATTCCACCGCCCCGGCCACGTGGACCAGCCGGTGCGGGGCCGCGCTCGCGCCAAAGGCCACGACCGTGCCGCCGTAGCGCCATTCGCCTCCCTGCACGAATCTCTGCGCGCCGCCGCCCAGCGCCAGCGTGTCCAGCGATCGTTCGAACGTCTGGCTCAGGCGGCCCAGGTACGTGCCGACGGACACCCCGGCCGCCCACCGGCCGCCGATCCGCTGAACCCACCCGGCTCGCACGACCGAGACGCCTCCGTCCGCTTCGAAGCGGTCCGACACCTGCACGCCGCCTTCGCCCAAGTCGACGTCGCGAGGCACTTCGGCGGACCACCGTTGGTCCAGGCGTCCCGAGATCGCGGCCGTCAAGGCGCCGCGCGCCCGCAGGACCGGAAACACGACGCCGATCAGCGGAAAGCGGGTGGCCGTCACTTCGCCGCGCTCGTCGTCCAGCTCGAACTCGCCCCAGACGGGCTGCATCGTCAAGCTGATGGTGGGCACGCCCAAGTCCTTGCCCGCCGTGGGGTCGGCCGCCGAGACCTCGGTTCCCGCCAGTCCGATGCCCAGGTTGCCCAGCGCGGTGGTGCGCGCGTCGGTGGTTCCTCCGGCGACGCCCAGACCTCGAACGCCCAGCAGCGACTGCGCCCCGGCCGCGCCCGGAAGCGCCTGGCCGGCGACCAGCGCCGCGGCGAAGCAGGCCGGCGCGAACCGGCGGACCGGCATTGCGCTCACCGGCCGGACTGGGAGAAGACGAGCACCAGCCGCAGACGGGGCGCCCGGGCCGGATCGGACGCTTCGAAGGAGAGATACTCCAGCGACAGCGGCTCGAAGGGCGACAACAGCGCGATGGCGCGGGACGCGGAGGCGTCCGCGCCGGGCCGGCGCAAGTCTCGGATGAGCCCGGTGATCGGGATCTCGGCCACTTCGCCCGCGGGCGACGCGAACCACTCCGGCGGAAAGCGGGCGCCGGCCAGACCCGTGAGCGACGGACCCAAGGGCGACTTCGGCAGGTAGTCCGGCGCGAGCACCGAGCGCACCTCGACGCCCAGCGTGTCGGAAGGCGCGAACGCGGGCGCGGCGACGCGGGAAACCAGCTGCAGGGCCGCGTAGGAGACGTGGCTGTCGTCGAAGCGCACGGGACACGGCACGGCGGCGCACAACGCGGGCGGGCCGGCGAGCTCGGGCGGCAGGCGGAGGTCGAGAACCGAGCGCCACGCGGGGACGCCGCCGACGCGGGCTTCGCCGGGAGCCGGCGGCGGCGCAGGCGGGTCGAAGATGAACGTGCCCACGGTGCGGGACACGCGGAGGTCGGGCATCGTGTCCGGGTTGATGCTGGGCAGCGCCAGCAGCGACAGCGACACGGACCGCAGGTCGAGGCGGGCGCCCGGCGTCGTCGTCTCCAGCCGGATTCCGTGCACCCCGGCCGCCGTGTCCGACCACTCGCGCAGGCGGGCCGAGTCCACGGGAAGAAAGAGCGTGTCGCCCTCCGCCGGGTCCCAGACGCCCCGGACCACCTCGCGGCCGGGTCCGCCGCCCGCCTCGGACCACGGAACGCGCCCGCCCAGCGTGTCGACGGCATGGCCCCAGGTGGCGCTGGCGTCCCACGCTTCGGTCACCTCGCGCGCCACGACTTCCACGGGTCCGGCGGCGACGCTGCCCGCCGTGTCGAAGGCGGCCACGATTCGCCCGGAAACGAACGCGATCGCCGAGTCCGTCCGCAACGTGCCCGTGGTGTCGCGCACGGACGCGGAAGAAGGATACGCGCCGAAGCGCACCAGCGTCCTGGCTTCGAGGAGCGGCAGGGCCCCTCCCGTCTCGTCGGCGCCGCCCCCGAACTCGTGCGCGACGAATCCCACGCCGCGGTCGGACGCCCGCCCGAAGCCGCCGTAGACCCGAACGTTGGATGCGAAGTCTTCAAACGGCAACGTGACCTCCACGACGACGCCGGCCGGAACCAGGTCGTCGCGGACCGACGTCGGCAGCTCCTCCTGGCATGAGCCGAGAACGACGGCGGCCGCGACGGTCGCCGGCCGCCAGGCCTGCCTGCGCGCCCTCATCGCCCCGCGCCCTCGGGGCCGGCGGGCGGCGCGAACTCGAACGCGTCCGGAAGCAGCTGGCGCAGGGACCATCGCTTGGTCTCGCGCTTGCCGACCCCGAAGACTTCCAAGTCCGTGCCGAACTCGGCGAGAAACTGGCGGCAGGCGCCGCAGGGGGGCACGGCATGTTCGGACTCGGTGGCGACCACGATGCGGCGAAAGCGGCGATGGCCGCGCAGGACCGCGGCCGCCGCGGCCGAGCGCTCGGCGCACACCGTCAGGCCGTAGGAGGCGTTCTCGACGTTGCATCCCGCGAAGCGCTCTCCCCCGTGCGTCTCCAGCGCGGCGCCGACGCGGAAGCGCGAATACGGAGCGTGCGCCTGGGCGAGCGCGGCCGTTGCGGCCAGGGCCAGCGACTTGGGGGGATGGGCCATCAGGATTCCAGCCAGACTCTGGGCAAACGAGGCGAGAGGCCGGTCAGAATCTCGTAGCTGATCGTGCCCGCGGCTTCCGCCGCGCTGTCCAGGCCGATCTCCGACCCGGCGTCGCGCCCAAGAAAGGTAACGATGTCGCCGGGCCCGACGCCGCCCTCGACCCGGACGACCACGCTGTTCATGGATATCCGCCCCACGATCGGCGACCGCCGGCCCGCCGCCAGCGCCGCGCCGCGGCCGCCGAGGCTGCGCGGCAGTCCGTCGCCGTATCCCAGGGCCACCGTGGCCCACCGTTCCGGGCGGCCGGCCTTGTAGACGGCGCCGTATCCCACGGTGGTCCCGGCGGGCACGTCGCGCACCAGCACGGCCCGCGCCCGCAGCGCCACGACCGGTTCCGGCCGGACCGGCGCGTCGAAGGCGCACCCGCCGTACAGGAAGATGCCCGGCCGCACGGCGTTCTCGGTGCGGGACCGGATGCGCAGAGCGCCCGCGCTGTTGGAACAGTGGACCAGCAGATTCTCGACTTGGCCGGGTCCCGGCTCGCGGCGCGCCCAGGCGACGAATTCGTCGAAGCGCTCCGCTTGTCGCCGGGCGCTGGCCAGGTCGGGGGCGTCGGCGGAGTGCAGATGCGTGAAGACGCCGGCCAGGCGCAGGCCGCCCCGCACGGCCGCCGACACGGCGTCCCACCAGCCCGACCGTTCGTGCAGGAAGAAGCCGGCGCGGCCCATGCCCGTGTCCACTTCGACCTGGAAGGCCGCGGGGCGCCCGCAGCGCCGCCCGAGTTCGACGAGGGCCGCCAGCCCCTGAAGATCGGAGACGCACGGGACGAGCTCGGCCTCGAGGGCGGAGCCGAGCGCGGCGGGCGGCGCAGGCGAGAACAGCAGGACAGGCTCACGCGCCCCCGCGCGCCGCAGCGCCATCCCCTCTTCCACCGTCGCCACGCCGAACGCGAACGGTTGGACGGGCCGCAGCGCTTCGACCGCCCGCAACATGCCCGTTCCGTACGCGTCGGACTTGACCATCGGCACGAGCTTGGCGCCGGGGCGGGCGTCGTCGCGAACGCGCTCGAGGTTCCGTCTGAGGGCGCCGCCGTCCACTTCGATCCACGCCCGCGCGCGGGCCGCCAAAATGGACGCCGACATCCTATGCGTCCGAAGCTTCGATCCACGCCCGCGCACGGGCGGCGCCTGGAGGGGTTGTCATGCCAAGGAAGCTACCGCCCGCGACGGCCACCGGGAGCGGAGCCGTCCCGTCCAGCCATGCCAACGCCCTTGGACCCGTGCGACGATTTGCGGTCATGGATCACGACCGCCACTACAAGCGCATCTTCTCGAGCGCCCGCATGATGCGCAGCTTCCTCGAGACGTTCCTGCCGGACCACGCGCGGCGCATCGACCTTGGCACGCTTGATCCGCTCCCGGCGTCGTTCGCGGGCCGCGTTCGAAGCGAGGGCGACATGATCTGGCGGGCTCGCACCGTGGACGAATCCGCGCGGACGGTTCTGATTCCGCTCGAGTTCCAGTCGAGGAGCGACCCGGCGATGCCGTTGCGGATGGAGATCTACGCGGCGCATTGCCTGCGCGAGGCGATGGAGCGCGACTGGGGAAAGCCGGCGCACCGGCTGCGCGTGCTTCCGGTGGTGCTCCACAACGGGCGGAGGCGCTGGACGGCGCCGACGGCGAGGCGCCCGGTGTGGACGGCCGACGACGACGGCGGGCCCGGTCCGCGAAGCTACTACGTGGTTGACTTGGCCGTCGCGGGCGGGTACGATCGGAAGCACGCTTCGGGCTTGGCGGCGGGGCTGGGCGAGGTCGAGCGCGCGGAAACGGGGGAGCGGCTGGACGCGGCGCTGGGCATGCTGGCGCGGGCGCTCGAGGAGGCCGGCGACGCGGACTTGCGGCGGCGCTTCTCGGCGTGGCTCCTCGACTTGCTCGAGGACCGGAAGTTTCCGCGCAAGCGCATCGAGAACATGGACATCCTGACGGAGGAACGGCCGATGCTGGCAGAGACGCTGAAGGAGTGGACCGACGGATGGTTCCAGGAGGGGCTCGAACGGGGCATGGAGCAGGGACTCGAACGGGGCATGGAGCAGCAAAAGGCCCTGATCGGGCGCTTGGCGGCGCGGAAGTTCAGCGCGAATGCGGCGGCGAAGCTGGTCGGGCGTCTGGAGTCGGCGGCGGACGCGGAGCAGTTGCAGACGGTGGGCGAATGGACCGTGGACTGCGACACCGACGAGGAACTGCTGCTCCGCCTCGAGGAACGGGAGACCTAGGGCGGCCGGAGGCGCTTGCCGACAGACGCTCGGTGGTTTTCTGGCACGCGGGCGGTCTCATGGCACGCTGGCGGCTTTCTGGTACATGGGCGACTTCATGGTAGGTGGGCGGCTTCATGGTATGTGAACGATTTCATGGTAGGTGGGCGACTTCATGGTAGGTGAACGATTTCATGGCGCTTTCATGGTTCCATGGCAGAACCGGCGTTTCATGGTAGACTGGCGACGTTCTGGCACGTCTTGCATTTCATGGCAGGCGGGGCGCGTCGTGGCAGACTCGGCGTCATGAGCCGCAGTCCGTCGCCGGAGGAAGAGCAGACCGGAAAGGCCCCGCACGTCTTGCGCCCAAGGAAGCGGGCGAACGCCGGCCAGGCCCCGGCGACAGGAGACCCGGTCGCAGGAGACCCGGCCGACGGCCCGCGCGTCGCGTCGGCGTTGACGCGGGCCTTGGGCGTCCAGGAGCGGGCGGCCGTGCTGGGCTTCGACTGGCCCGACGCGCGAGGTCCGGTCGCCTGCGTGCGCGAGGAGACGAACGAGGCGGCGGCGTTGCTGCTGGGGTCCGAAGCGGGCGACGGCGGCGAGGCAGGTCCCGGACGCCGAGGCCGCCTCGCGGAAGAGGTGGGCGACCTGCTGTTCGCCGCCGTCAACTTGGCGCGGGCGGCGGGCGTCGAGCCCCGGGCGGCGCTGAACCAAGCGACGAACAAGTTCGAGCGCCGGCTTGCGCGCGTTCGCGAGCTCGCCGAGACGCGCGGCGTCCCGATGCCGGGAGCAAGCCTCGATCGGTTGGACCGTCTCTGGGACGAGGCGAAGGCGGAAGAAGCGGCGGCCGTAGGTGCGTCGCGCGCCGCGCCGGCCTCGGCTCCTGGCGACCCCGTTGGCCTGGCGACCGGCGCAGCCCGCGATCGGTCCGGTTCCACGGGCGGTCGGTGCCCGCCGGGCAAGAAGGCGACCGGCCCAGCCTAGTATCCTGCGTCCGGGTCCACCAAGTTGAGCAATGGATCTCCGCGCGCGAACCGCTGGACGTTGTCGACGATCAAGGCGGTCTGGCGCTCCCAGTAGCCGCGCGTGGCGGCGGAGACGTGGGGCGTGACCAGCACGCGCGGGTGCGAGAAGAACGGGTGCGCGGGCGGCAGGGGCTCTTCGCGGAAGACGTCGAGCGCGGCGCCGCGCAGGCGGCCCGAGTTCAGCGCCCCGAGGAGCGCGTCTTCGTCCACCAAGCCGCCTCGGGCCACGTTGACGAGCACCGCGCCCGGCTTCGCCAGAGAGAGGATCCGTTCGTCGATCATCCCTCGAGTCTCGCGCGTTTCTGGAGCGGCGACGACCAAGTAGTCCGACTCGGCGGCGATGTCCGCCAACGCCCGGCGGCCCGTGCGCACCTCCAGCCGGCCCGCCCCCGGGCCCGTCGGCGACGCCACGGCCCGGCGAAGCGCGGGGGCGGTCGCTCGCAAGGCCGCGCCGGGCTCCCCTTCGAGCATGCGCAACGTCCCGCCCCCCGGTTGGCCCTCCTTCGCCGCGAGACCGCAGGCGCGCGGGCGGTCCGGCGTCGACGGGGCGCCCGCTCGTCCGGGCGCGCCGGGCTCCACTTCGCCGTGCCTCCGCAACGCGAGCACGCGGCTGCCCAGCGCCAGGGCTCGCTCCGCCACGCCGCGGCCGATCCCTCCGTAGCCGATCACGCCGACCACCGAGGCGCTCATTTCGGCCACCGGCGAGCCGGCGGCCCAGAAGTCGTCCCCCGCCCACCGCCCTTCGCGCTGCGCACGCGCCGCCAAGTCCAGTCCGCGAGCGAAGTAGAGCATCGCCGCGAGGACCGTTTCGGCGATGGGCGGCCCGTGGACGCCCGCCGAATTCGTGAAGCGAACGGGACGCGCCAGCAGATCGGGGCCGAGAGACGAGGCGACGCCCGCGGCGCCGGAGTGCACCCATTCGAGGCGCGGGGCCGCGCGCACGAATTCCGCAGGGACGCCGTACCCCATGTAGACGCGGGCGTCGGGCGCTTCGGCCAGCAGCTCGGGCGAGGCCCGCGCGACGCCGTCGCCCGAGCCGTCGGCGGGCACGTCCAGGACGGCCGTCGTCCAGTCGGCCGGCGCCGCGCTCACGATGGCGTCGCGCGCCCACTCCGGAAACGCCAGGAGCGGACGGCGGTCCTTCAGGTCGAGGACGAGCGTCGCCACGGCGCCGCATGGCCCGCCGAGCCGTCGCGCGTCACGGGGCGAGCCGGTTGATCATCCTCGGATACGGAACGAGTTCGCGGATGTGCCGGCGACCGGCGATCCAGCCCACCGTGCGCTCCAGTCCCAGGCCGAATCCCGAATGCGGGAACGTCCCGAACTTGCGAAGGTCCAGGTACCAGCCGTAGGCCCCCTCGGGGAGCCCCTCTTCGCGGATGCGGGCCAGCAGGAGGCCGGGGTCGTCCTCGCGCTGGCTGCCGCCGACGATCTCGCCGTAGCCTTCCGGAGCGATCAGGTCGTTGCAGAGCGCCGTGCGCGGGTCCGCCGGGTTCTGCTTCATGTAGAACGCCTTGGCGCCCTTGGGATAGTCGTGGACGAACACGGGCTTGTCGAACCAGCCCGAGATGCGGGTCTCCTCGGTCGCGCCCAGGTCGGCGCCCCATTCGAAGGCGTGGCCCTCGGCATTGAGACGCTCGACGGCCTCGCAGTAGCTGATGCGCGGAAACGGCGGCGCGACGGCCTCCAGCGGCGCCGGATCGCGCTCCAGAACGGCGAGCTCGCCGGCGCAGCGCTCCAGGGCGCGACGGACGAGGTAGGAGACGAACTCTTCCTGCAAGGCCATGTTGTCGTTCGAGTCGGCGAAGGCGACCTCCGGCTCCACCATCCAGAACTCGGTCAGGTGGCGCCGGGTCTTGGACTTCTCGGCTCGAAACGTCGGGCCGAAGCAATAGACCTTTCGGAACGCTGGGCAAGCGGTCTCCACGTAGAGCTGGCCCGTCTGGGCGAGAAAGGCGGGCTGTCCGAAGTAGTCGGTCTCGAACAGCGTGCCCGCCGACTCGCCGATGGCGCCGGTGAGGATGGGCGTGTCCACGCGCACGAAGTCCCGCTCGTAGAGAAAGTCGTGGATCGCCTGCTCGACCTCGGCTCGCACGCGCAGTCCGGCGCGCTGGCGGGCGGAGCGCAGCCAGAGGTGGCGGTGGTCCAGCAGGAAGTCGACGCCGTGCTCCTTGGGCTGGAGCGGATAGTCCTCGCTCTCGCCGAGGACCTGCACCTCCGACGCACCGATCTCGAAGCCGCCCGGCGAGCGCGCGTCGGCCCGGACGACCCCCGTGACGGACACGCACGTCTCCTGCGTCAGCGCGGCCGCGCGCTCCCAGGTGTCCGGCGCGACGTCCCGGCGGCCGACCACGGCCTGCACGACTCCCGTGCCGTCGCGCAGCATCGCGAACGCCACGTTCTTGTGGACGCGCACGGTCTCGACCCAGCCGGAGACGGTCGCCGCGCCGTTCTCCGCGCGGGCAAGGTCTCGGACCAGGCAGGAGGCCGGCGCGCTCTCGGGAGAAGAGGAAGAAGTCATGCGGGATCAGGTTGTGGCGCCCTCGCCGGCGCAACCCGCTGCGGCGCACTCTCGGGAGAGGAGGAAGTCATGGAGGAAAACGATAATGCGGCGCGGGCGGTTCGGCGGCAGGAGCGACAACGCAACCCGGCTCCGCCGCAATCCGGACCGTGCCCTCCCCTCCCCTCAGCCGACTTCGAACAGGCCGGCGCGTTCGCGAAAACGGCGTTGCAGGCCGGTGCGCAGGAGCTCGTGGCGGGCCTCCGACAAGGACGGATCGGCGTCCACGATCCCTCGGGCGCGGTCCTGGGCGAGCCGGAGGAGATCGCCGTGCTCGAACAAGTCGGCGAACTTGAACTTGATCTCGTGGCCGTGCTGCCGGGCGCCGAACAGATCGCCTTGGCCGCGGATCCGGAGGTCCTCGCTGGCGATCTCGAAGCCGTCGTTGGTGCGCGCCAAGGCCGCCAGCCGCTCCGTGTCGGCGTCCGAGACGAGCCAGCAGCGGCCCGGGCGCGCGCCCCGCCCCACTCTGCCGCGCAACTGGTGCAGCTGCGACAGGCCGAATCTCTCGGCGTTTTCGACGACCATGACGGTGGCGTTGGGCACGTCGATGCCGACTTCGACGACGGTCGTGGCGACGAGCGCGTCGATTCGGCCCGCCTGGAATTCGCGCATGATCTCGTCCCTCTCGGCGGCGGGCATGCGTCCATGCAGCAAGGCCAGCCGCCGGCCGGACAACGGCCCGTCCCTCAGCTGATCGAACGCGGTCTCGGCCGACAGCAAGTCGAGCTTCTCGGACTCCTCGATGGCGGGATAGACCATGTAGGCCTGCCCTCCCCCGTCCACTTCCTGCGCCACGTCCTCCAGGACCCGCGCGCGTTCGGAAGGCGGCGCCACCCGGGTCGCGACGGGGCGCCGCGCCGGCGGCAGCTCGTCGATCACGCTCATGTCCAGGTCGCCGTACAGGGCCATGGACAGGGACCGCGGAATGGGCGTCGCGGACATGGCCAGCACGTCGGGCCAGGGGTCGCGGCGCACGAGCGCCTGGCGCTGGCGCACGCCGAAGCGGTGCTGCTCGTCGACGATCACGAGGCCCAGCTTGGCGAATTCGACGCCTTCCTGGAACAGCGCGTGGGTGCCCACGACCAACTGCGCGCCGCCCGAGGCCACGCGGCCGCGCACTTCGTCCCTCCTTCGCCCGCCCACCGAGCCCGTCACCAACGCCAGCTCCAGCGGAAGCGGCGCGACCATGCTCGCGATGGTGCGCGCGTGCTGCTCGGCCAAGATCTCGGTGGGGGCCATGAGCGCGGCCTGCCAGCCCGCCTCCGCCGCGACCAGCATCGCGAACAGGGCCACCACGGTCTTGCCCGATCCGACGTCGCCCTGGAGCATCCGGTTCATCCGTCTCGGAGAGGTCATGTCGGCCATGATCTCTCGCAACGCGCGCACCTGCGCCCTCGTGAGATCGAACGAAAGCGATTCGTAGAGGGGCCGCACGAACTCGCCGGTTCGCTGGAACGCGATGCCGGGGCGGGTGCGCGTCGCGGCGTGGCGCGCGCGTGCCTGGAGAAGCTGGAGGAAGAAGAACTCGTCGAAGGCGAGGCGGCGGCGGGCGGGACCGGCGGGGAGCGTGTCCGCCAGGGCGCGCGGACGGTGGAGCGTCTCCAAGGCGGTCGCCGCCTCGGGCAGGCCGAGCGCGGCGCGAACTTGCGGATCGAGATGCTCTTCGCGGCGGGCTTGCGCGACCAGCCAGTCCAGGTTGCGCTCGATCGCGCGGCGAAGGAACCACTGCGGGACGTCTTCGCTCGCGGGGTACACGACGAAGACCTTGCCCTCGGCGCCTGCATGTTCGTCGCGGCCGAGCACCGCGTGCTCTCGCGGCTGCACCTGGCGGCCGTGGAAGAACTTGACGGGGCCGCGCGCCAGGATGCGGTCGCCCTTCTTCAGCTGGCGCAGGACCCAGGGCTGTCCCGGCCACGAACATGTGATTCTGCCGCTTTCGTCTTCGACGACGGCCTGCGCGATCTTGAGTCCGGAGCGCGTGGGCACGACGCCCGTGTCGCGGATCGTGCCGAGGATCGCGACGTCGGCGCCCACCGCGGCCAGGGCGGCCGGCGTCACCGTGGAGGCGTCGTCGTAGTTGCGGGGCGTGTGATGGAGGAGATCGCGGGCCGAGTGGATGCCCATGCGCCCCAAGAGCTCGGACCATCGGGGGCCGACGCCCTTGAGAAAGGCGACGGGCTTGTCGAGGGGACCGAGCGGCGGCGGGCGGGCGGGGGCCTGCGAATCGCTCACGGGGCCGCGAGGACGCCTTGCACGAACGCGTCCGGATCGAAGTCCTCCAAGTCGCCGACGGCTTCGCCGACCCCGGCAAGCCGCACGTCGAGGCCGAGCTCCTGCTTGAGAGCCACGACGATGCCGCCGCGAGCGGTCGAGTCCATCTTGGCCATGACGACGCCGCTCAAGGGGACGGCCTTCGAGAAGGCCCGGGCCTGGGCCAAGCTGTTCTGGCCCGACGCGGCGTCCAGCACCAGCAGCGTCTCGTGGGGCGCTCCGGGATGCTGCGCGCCCAGAACGCGCGCGATCTTGGCGAGTTCCGCCATCAGGCCCCCTTGCGTGTGCAGGCGCCCCGCCGTGTCGACCAGCACCGCGTCGGTCCCGCGCGCCTTGCCCGCGGCGACCGCGTCGAACGCGACCGACGCGGGGTCGCCGCCCGGCTGGCCGCGCACGAAGCCCGCGCCCGAGCGCTGGGCCCAGCGCTCCAGCTGCGCGACGGCGCCCGCCCTGTACGTGTCGGCGGCCGCCAGGAGCACGGAGCGGCCCGCATCGGCCAAGCGGGCGGCCAGCTTGCCGGCCGTCGTCGTCTTGCCGGCGCCGTTGACGCCCAGCAGGACGTAGACGGACGGCGGTTCGGCGGCGACTCGGAGCGCACCGCCCGGGCCGTCGCCCAGCACGGCTCGGATCTCGCGGCCGATGGACTCGAGAACTCCGTCGCCCTTCCTGGCGCCCGCTTCGACCGCGGCCACGCACCTCGCGGCGGCGTCGACGCCGAAGTCGGCCAAGATCAGCCGCTCCTCGACCTCCTCCAAGTCCGCTTCGCCGATGCGGCCGAAGACGGGCGACAAGGCCTTGGCCAGCGCGCGGCGCAACCGCGGAGGGCCCCGGCGGGCTTTCTTCTCGCTGCGATGGGCGCGCATGGAGCGGATGTCGGCGCAGTGGCGGGAAACGTGTGGCCGCCAGGCGCCGCGAAGGCGCGGGCGGGGCGAATGGGGCCCCAGGCGGGCGAGTGGGGCCGATGGAACCCTGCCGGCGGCGCGGGGCTTGTCGCCGCTACCGCAACCCGGCGCGCCTCCGCCCGGTCCACTCGGCGCAGAGGGCCGCAAGCGCCAGAAGATAGGGAAGCGGCGACGTGCGCAACGGACGGACCGGGCCCGCGGCGCGGCCTTCGGGGGCCGGCGCCGAGAGCAGCGACGGATCCACGGCAGGCCGCAGCATCTCGTCGGTGAACGACTCGACCTCGAAGGCGCCGGCGCCGGCATCTTGGCCGGAGAGCGAGGCCTGGTACTCGTAGAAGCCGGGCGGCAGGGCGGGCGTGAGGAAGGCGCCGCCGGAAGCCGGGAGCACGAACGCGGTGTCGAGCGACGCGCCGGGGACCGACAGGCGGGGGACCTGAGAGGGGTTCGCGCCGGACGGCCCGGGCGCGGCGGCGGGGACGGGGACGGGCCGAACCGTCAGCCGCAAGGAGTCGCCCGCGTCGCCGGCCGTGCGCCAACGGACGGGACGGCCTCGGGGGACGACGGGCTGGGCCGGGCTCGCGCCGGAGCCGGTCGAGGGAGCGGCCCCCGCGGCGGCCCAGCCGGCAACGGCGGCCCAGAGCCGCCTGTAGGCTTCGCGAGAGGATCCGTCGCGGGCGGCCCAGCGCCAGAAGCCGCCGGCGAGCACGGTCGCCTTGCGCGTGTCGCCGTCGCGGCGAAGCACGATGGCGGGCCGGGTCTCGGCGTCTTCCCGCCTGCGGACGCCGAGGGCGCGACCGGCGGCGTCCTGCGACGCCAGGAGTCCCGCCAGCGGAGGCAGGCCCTGCCAGGACACGCCCGCCAGATGGCCCGCCACCGGAGAAGGCGGGGCGGCCTCCACGAACCACTCGCCTGCGAGCGCGCCGACCGCCGCGACGCCCCCGAGTTCGGCGCCGGCCGCGTCGCCGGCGAAGACGAGCAACCGCCGCGCTCCGGCGACGGCCTCGCCCAGAAGGTCGCGGTTGGAGGCGTCCGCGCCCAACGCAACCACCAAGCCGGCCCGGCGCGCCAGCCGCGCCAGGGTGGTCGCGGAGAACCCGGCGTCTTCGGCGCCGGGGGCACGGGGCGACGGGTCCCCGGCGCTGCTCTCCGCGGCGTTCGCGGTCCCAGCGCCACGCGTCGCGCCGTTCGAAGTTCCGGGGCCCCGCTCCGCGGCGGGCGCCGTCCCGGCGGCGACGCCCGCGGACAGCATTGGGTGGAAGCGGTCCGGACCGGTGCGGACAAAGCCTCGCACGGGCAGTCCCGTCACCTGCTGGAGCACCGGCAGCAGAAAGCGGGCCTCCCAGCCGGGGGCCAAAGCGACGAGAACAATCCCCGCTTCCTCGCCGTCGATCCGCACGACCGCCGACCGCTGGTCGTCCAGCGAAAACGCGTCGGCGGAAGGAACGGCCGCGGCGGCTTCCTGTCCGGCGGAAGGCGCGGGTTCCGGACCGCCGCCGGCCCCGTTGGAACCGGCGTGCAGCAGGCGGACCGAAATGCGGCGCGGGCCCGGCGCCAAGGGCGGGGCGACGACGAAGTCCCCCGCCTGAACGCCCCATCCGCGCTCCCCTCCCAGCCGAAGGACTTGGCGGGGCGTCCCGTCCACCGACACCGAGACGGACACCGAGTCCGCCCCCCAGTCGCCCTCCACCTCGAAGCGCCCGGCGAGCGGACTCGACCCGGCCGAGGTCGCGGGCAGGACCAGCTTGGCGATCCCCAGGTTGGCGGCGGCTCGCCCTGGTCCCCACGCCGTGTCCGCCGACAGCCCCACGCCGAGCCTGCGGGCGGCGGCAACGAGCGCGACGGGGTCTTCGATTCGGCGGTCGGTCAGCAACGTCACTTCGCGCGCACCCGCCTCGGCTGCCGCCGAGAACGCCGGGGCCAAGCGCGACGCCGCGCACGCCGGAACCAGGGAGCGCAACGAATCGACGGCGACGCCGCGCACGCCGTCGCCGGCCGCCAGCACCCGAGCCCCCTCGTTCGCCAGCGCGCCGGCCCGGGCCACGGCGTGGTCCCAGAGCGTCGCGCCGTCCTCTCCCTTGGCCGTCATCGAAAGGCTGGCGTCGAGGATCACCCAGCTCGCGGCGTCTTGCCGGGCGCCCCAGTTCGGGACGGGGGGATTCCACAAGATCGCGGCCAGCGTCGCCAGGACGACGATCCGGGCGGCCAGCAGGAGAGAACGGCCCGGGGCCGGGAACTCCAGGCGGTGGTACACCCAGGCGGCGAACCCGCCGAAGAGCGCCAGAACGACGAGCGCGATCGTCATGGACGCCCCAAGGCGGCGTCGACCGGAGTCCCAGCCCGGGACGCCCGAACCGCCGCCAGGCGCCACGCCGCCGCGAACGACATGGGACGCCGCTCGCTTGGGGTCGTCAGGACTCCGTCCCGCCCGCCACCGAAGCCCCGCGCTCGGCCCGCCAGGCCTCCGGGCCCGGCAGCGCGAACAACATCGCCAAGCGGGCGCCGCTCTCGCGTTCCCATTGCGCCCGCCTCTGCGCGGGCACCGGATCGCCGGCGGGCAGCTCGACGGCCAGCGGGTCGACCGGCCGTCCCGACGCGTGCATCTCGTAGTGGAGATGGGGGCCGGTCGCGAGCCCCGACATGCCGACGTAGCCGACGACCTGGCCCTGGTCCACCCGCGTGCCCACGGCTTGGCCGCGCCTGAAGCTGCGCAAGTGCGCGTATCGGGTAAGGAACCCGTTCGGGTGGCGGACGTCGACGACGCGTCCGTAGGTGTCGCTCCAGCCTCTGCGCGCGATCACGCCGGCGCCGGTCGCCATCACCGGCGTGCCTGCGTCCGCCGCGTAGTCCACGCCCCGGTGGGCTCGCCACGTGCCCAGGACGGGATGCCGCCGAGACGGCGAGAAGCGTGACGAGATGCGCCGAAAGTCCAGCGGCTTGCGGAGAAAGGCCCGCCGGACCGACCGGCCTTCCGCGTCGTACCACGTGCCGTCGCCGTCGTCGTTGGGATCGAACCAGACGGCATGGTGCGCGCGCCCTTCGTTGACGAGCTCGGCGGCCAGCAACCGTCCGGAGCGCATGCTCCCGTCTTCGCGCACCCGGCGCTCCAGCACGAAGCGAAAGGAGTCGCCCGCGCGAATCTGGCGCGAGAAGTCCACCTGCCACTGAAACACTTGGTCCAGCTGGTGGAGCACGCGTCCGCGGTCCCCGCGCGGCATCTCGGCCAGCGCGTCCAGGTCCATGATCGCCGACCACAACATCGTCGCGATGACGCCCGAGGCCGACACCGTGTCGGTCGCCACCGCCGCCGTCGCGTTCTCCGCCGTCCATCCCGCGCGGTCGCGGCGCACCCGCACCGTGCGGTCGCGATCGAGCGCCACGTCCACGGCCGCCAACGCCTCCGGCGCCCCGCGCCACGTGACGCGCACTTCCGCGCCCGGCCTCGTCCGGCGGGGGTCGGCGACCTCGGAGAAGGCCAGCAGCACGTTGTCGCGGTCGCGCGACGCGAGGCCCGCCGCTTCCAGCAACCCGCCCAGCGTCCCGCCCGCCTCCAGCGCATGCGCCTCGACCCGCTCCGGAAGCCGGGCCTCGACGACCGGCAACCGCCCCGCATGGGGAACGGACTCCGCGCAGGCGCCGAGCGCCGTGGCCGCCGCCGCCAGCCACTTGCCGCGCGCCATCCTCAGGCGTTGATCCTCTTGATGAACGTGGGCAACTCCAGGTCGAGCACGGCCGACGCGTCGACGATCCGGCGGGCGGGCGCAGCGGTTCGGCCCAAGACCGGCGCGGCGACGGCGCTGCCTTCGCCGTTCTCGCGGGCCGGCAACGCATGGCCGTTGCGCCCGTGCACGGCCACCGCCGGACGCCGCTGCAGGGTCCCCGCCCGGTCCGCGCCCGCCACCGCAGGCTCGACGCGATGGCGCGCCGGGGCCGCGTCCTTGAACGGGGACGGACGCGCTCCGCTTCCTGTGCCCAGCGGCAGACCGGGTTCCTGGGGGACGCTCGGCCGGCGGACCGGTCCTTGGGCGGGCCTGCCGGAAACGGGCGCGGGCGAACTCAGCGGACGACGGACTTCGTGGGCGGGCTTCGTCCGGGGCCGCTGCAATCCGTTGTCCGCCGGCGCCGGCTCCGCGTGGGGCGCCGCCTGCTGCGCGGACTGCTCGCGCCCAGGCTCGAAGCCGGTCGCGATCAGCGTCACCCGCACTTCGCCCTCCATGGCGGAGTCCTGCACCGCGCCGAAGATGATCTCGGCGTCCTCGCCTGCTTCTTCCTGGATCATCGTCGAAATCTCCGTGACTTCGCCGATGGCCAAGTCGGAGCCGCCGGTGATGTTGATGAGCACCCCCTTCGCGCCGTGAATCGACACGTTGTCG
Organism: Longimicrobiales bacterium; assembly: GCA_965242735.1. Lineage (GTDB taxonomy): Bacteria > Gemmatimonadota > Gemmatimonadetes > Longimicrobiales > Gaopeijiaceae. The sequence continues at coordinate 2,390,168 of OZ251497.1, forward strand.
AGCAACGGGGACGTCACCGCGTCCCGGGCCGCCTTGACGGCCCTGGCTTCGCCCCGCCCCGTGCCCGTGCCCATCAGCGCCGCCCCGCAGGACGACATGACCGTGCGCACGTCAGCGAAGTCCACGTTCACGTCGCCGCTCACGCGGATGAGATCGCTGATGCCCTGCGTGGCGTGAAGCAGCACTTCGTCGGCCTTCTTGAGCGCGTCCTTGAACGACATCCCCTTGCCCGTGACGGCCAGGAGCCGGTCGTTGGGCACGACGATCATAGTATCGACCGCGCGCGCCAATTCCGCGAGCCCCTGCTCCGCTTGGTTCATGCGCTTCTTGCCCTCGAAGGAGAAGGGCCGCGTCACCACGGCAATCGCCAGCGCGCCCAGTTGCCGGGCCATTTCGCCGATCACCGGCGCCGCTCCGGTCCCCGTGCCTCCGCCCATGCCGGCCGCGATGAACACCAAGTCGGAGTCGGCCAGGATGGCGCGGACCTCCTCGGCGTCCTCGGCGATGGCCTGCCGCCCGACCCCGGGGCGCGCGCCCGCGCCGAGGCCCCGCGTCAGCCGCTTGCCGAGCTGAATCCGCTTCGCCGCCTTGGATTGGTCCAGGGCCTGCGCGTCGGTGTTGGCCGAGATGAATTCGACGCCCTCCAAGTCCTCGTCGATCATCCGGTTGACGGCGTTGCCGCCCGCGCCGCCCACGCCGATCACGCGCATCAGCGCGCTCGTGCGGGGCACGTCGTCCAGTTCGAAGATCATCTTCTCTTCTCCTTTTTGGGACTCTCGTCCCGGTTCCGTGAACGGATCCGCTTCATCAGAAGAACTCCTTCAGCCACGCGGCCGCGCGCGTGGCGATTCCCGACGTCGCCGTCGACGCCCCTTCGCCAGTCTCCAAGAAGTAGTCGACTCCGAGCAGCGCGAGTCCGGCCGCGGCCGCGAAGTCCGGCATGGCCACGGCGTCCACGAGGCCCGACAGACCCTCGTGCGCCGTCCCCACGCGGGCGGGCGCGGCCAAGCGCCGGCGGGCCAGGTCGGTGATGCCCGGAATCGTCGCTCCCTTGCCTACGATGACGATGCCCGCGCTCAGGCAGACCTGGGGGTGCAGACCCTGGATGCGCTGGCGCAAGTGAAGGAACACGTTTTCGATCCGCTGCTGCATGATCTCGGCGACCGAGCGGCGCGGCACCGAGCGGCGGTCGCCGTTCGCCCCCGGCAGGTCGATCGTCTCCGCGGGATCGACGGCGTCCTCCAACGCCGCCCCGTAGAGCTCCTTGACCCGCTTGGCCTCGGCGAAGGGGATGGAGAGGCCGCGGATGAGGTCGCTCGTCAGCGTCGCGCCGCCCACGGGCAGCACGCGCAGGTCGCGGATCTTGCCCTCGAAGTAGACGGCGAAGCCCGTCGCCGCGTCCCCGAGGTCGATCACGGCCACGCCCAGTTCCTTCTCGTCCTCCGCCACGACGGCGCGGGCCGACGCCAGCGGCTCCAGGACGTGATCCTGCACCCGGTAGCCCGCCTTCTCGACGGCGCGCGTGATGTTGTCGACGACGCTGGCCGACGCGGTGACCAAGTAGAGGTCCGTCTCCAAGCGCGTCCCCGACATGCCCACGGGATCGACGATGCCGCGCTGGCGGTCCACGGCGTAGTCCTGCGGGATGGCGTGCAGCAGCTCGCGGTCGCGCGTCAGCGGCACGGCGCGGGCCACCTCGTGCACGCGGTCGACGTCGCGCCGAACGATCTCCTTGGCGGAGACGGCGACGACGCCCACCGAGCGATGCGCGTCCATGTGGTCGCCCGAGACGCCCACGTAGACGCGGTCCACGCTGGCGCCGGCCATCAGCTCCGCCTCTCCCAGCGCGGCGCGGATGCTGGCCGTGGCGTCCTCCAGATCGACGACCGCGTCGCGCCGAACGCCCGCGGTGGGTTCCGAGCCCACGCCCAGAACGCGCAGCTCCGGGCGGACGAGCTCCTCCACGACGTCGCCGATCACGGCCCGCGTGTGCGTGGAACCGATGTCGAGGCCGGCGATCAGTCTCACGGCGCCGCTCCGGGCGAAAGGGCGCCGCCGGGAGACCGAGGCCCGCGCGGCCCGATGGAAGCGATCGCGGCGGGCGGGCGGGCGTCCGCCATCCGCACCACGACCTGCGCCTCGAAGCGAAGATCGACCTCGGCCAAGTCCCGGTCCGGGAAGCGCTCGAGGGCGTCGTTCAAGGCCACGATTCCCTCTCGCAGACGCCGCTCCGAGATGGGCGGGAAATAGCGAATCCTCAGTCCCGTGTCGCCGACGTGGAGCGTGACCAGGCGGTCGTCGAGGTGCGCCTCCGAGACGACGGCGAACACCTCGGGCGAGACCTGGGCGACGTGATCGATCTCGCGCGCCAGCAGCGCCAAGCCCAGGCCGTCGTCCGAGTCCGGACTGCGGACGGCGACCACGGGCAGGTCCAGCACGGGATCCGTCGGGTCGATGGGAAGCACGTTGCCGTGCCGGTCCACCGCCATGACCAGGGGAGAGGCGACCAGCGCCACCGGCTTGGCCTCCGACACGCGCACGGCGAGGCCGGACGGGAGCCGGCGCGCGACCTCGACGGCCTCGATCATGGGATGCGACTCGATCTTGCGGCGCCATTCCTCCTTGGGCCGCCAGACGCTGGGCGCGTCGTCCAGGCCGGCCACGCCGGCCAGGGCGCGCACTTCGTCCGCGGACACGTAGCGGAGCCCGGACACGTCCAGTTCCGCCACGTCGAAGACGGGCAGCCGGGCGGCGGCGCGGAGCCCGTGCTTGGCGCCGAGGGCCGTCGCCACGACCAAGGCCGCCAGCGCGACGGCGCGCTTGGCCAGGCGACGGGGCGACAGGGGCACGGAGGCACGCCGGCGGCGCTTCGAGGAGGATCGCCACGCGAGAGGCGAGGCGAGGCCCCGGGGGCGCGCGGCGCGCCGGCGCGGCCCGGAGGCCCTGCGGCGGGGACGCGGCGCCTTCGGAGGCTTCGGGGCGGCGGGCGGCCCGGTCTTGCGAAGGCGAGCTCGCAAGAGGTCCACCCAGCGCCGGGGCGCGCGGCGGCGAAAGCGGTTCCCGGCCCCGCGCCGCCCTGCGACGACGCCGGGCAGGTCGCGGCGCCGGGCCAGCCGGGGTCTGCGACGGGGACTCACGACCCGCGCTCCTGCAAGGCGGCCAGGATCGCGTGCGCGGCCTCGCCGATCGATCCGGCGCCCATCACCGCGCACAGGTCGCCGGGGCGCAAGCTCTCCGCGACGGCAGGCGCCAGCGTGGACAGGCGGGGATGATAGACGACCGCCGCGCCGTGCCGCGCCGCCGCTTCGGCCACGGTCTCGCCGGTGACCCCCGGGATGGGCGCTTCGCGGGCGGGATAGACGTCGGTGATCCATGCGGCGTCGGCCCCGGCCAGCGCCCGGCCGAAGGCGTCGCGGCAGTCCCGCGTGCGCGTGTAGAGGTGAGGCTGGAAGACCGCGACGACGCGGCGGCCGGGATTCGCCTGCCGGGCGGCCTCGAGCGTGGCCGCGACTTCGGTGGGATGGTGAGCGTAGTCGTCGACGACGCGAACGCCGTCGGCGGCGCCCAGCACGTCGAAGCGGCGGCCGACGCCGGGGAACGCGGCCAATCCCGCGCGGGCGTCCTCCCAAGACGCGCCCAGCGAACGGGCCGCGCCCGCCGCCGCCAGCGCGTTGAGGACGTTGTGACGCCCCGGCGCCGAGATGCGAAGCTCGCCCGCCGCGGCGCCGTCCTCCACGACCTGGAAGACCGATCCCCGCCGGGTCGCTCGAACCGAGACGGCGCGCAGGTCCGCGCCTTCGGACAGTCCGTACGTCCGCGCGCTCGCAGGGCCGCCTGCGTTCCGGAGCCGGCGCGCGCCCTCGTCGTCCGCGCACAGCCACAGCGCGCCGCCGGGCCGAACGAGGCCGGCGTACTCGCCGAAGGCCGCCTTCACCGCCCCGAAGTCGCCGTAGGTGTCCAAGTGGTCCGGCTCGACGTTGGTGACGACGGCCGCGTCCGGGCGCAGGGCCAGGAAGGATCGATCGTATTCGTCGGCCTCGACGACGAAGAGGTCCGAACGGCCGCGGCGAAGATTGCCGCCCCAGCCCGGCACTTCGCCGCCGACCACGCACGTCGGATCGGCGCCCGCGCGCTCCAGCACGTGCGCGGCCATGGCGGTCGTGGTGGTCTTGCCGTGCGTGCCCGCGACGCCCAGCACCCTGCCCTCGCTCACCCACTGCGCAAGGGCTTGGGCGCGCTTGAGCACGGGGATGCCGGCCGACCGGGCCGCGGTCAGCTCCGGATGATCCGGCGCGACGGCCGCGGTGACGACGACGGCCGCCGCGCCGACCACGTGCTCCGGGTCGTGGCCGAGGTGAAACGTCATGCCGCGCACGACCAGCGCGTCGACGGCGCGGCCGCCCGACAGGTCGCAGCCGGTCACCCGGCCGCCGTGCGCCAGCACGAGTTCGGCTAGCGGCGCCATGCCGGCCCCGCCGACGCCCATGAAGTGCACGACACCCCGGGCGGCGAGTTCGCGCAAGCCGGCATGCGCCTTGGGCGCCGGCGCCCTGACGGCCGTGGCGGCGCCCGTCATGCGGCAGGTCCGGAGGCGGGCGCCAGGAGCGAGGCGACGGCCCGCGCGGCGTCCCTCGCGGCGGAAGGCCGGGCGCGGCTCGAGGCGGCCTTCGACATGCGCTTCAGCTCCGCGGGCGTCGCCAGCAGCTCGGCGACCGCGTCCCACAAACGTGCCGCCCTCGACGGGCCGCCGGTCAGGTCCTTCTCCGGGAGCGCCACCGCCGCCCCGGCCCGCTCCAGCGCGGCGGCGTTGATGGCCTGGTGGCCGGCCGCCGCCGTGGGCAAGGGCACCAGAATGGACGGCAGCCCCCAAGCCAGGAACTCCGACGTGGCCATCGCGCCGGCGCGCGCCACGGCCAGGTCCGCCACCGAGAGCGCCTGGTACATCGCCTCGGGCTCCAAGTAGGCGTGCAAGCGGACTCGCTCGTTGGCTCCCGGCCGGCGGGCCACCGCGTCGCGCATCCGCTCGTAGTGGTCGCGGCCGGAGATCCAGAGGATGCAGCATCCGTCCGGCACGGCGTCCGGCAATCCCGACAGGACGACGCGATTGAGCGCGAGCGCGCCTTGGCTGCCGCCGACGACGAGCACGACTTGGCCCCCGCCGGGGAGCCCCAGCGTCGCGCGGGCGGCGTTCTCGTCGCGGCGCTCGGGGGCCGGCAACGGCCGAATGGGATTGCCGGTGTCGCGCACCCTCGACTGCGCGCGTCGCGGCAAAGACGCGGCCGCTTCCGGATGGGCGACGTGAATCTGGGCCGCCCACCGCGCCAGGAGCCGCGTGGTCTTCCCCGCGTGAACGTTCTGCTCCTGCAGCACCAACGGAAGGCGCAGCAGCGCGCCCGCAAGTCCGGCGGGGGCGGCCGCGTATCCTCCCGTGAGCACCACCGCCGCCGCCTTCCGCCTCCTGAACTCGACCAGCAGACGGCCGGTCGCCCGGCAGAGGAGCCACGCCGCGCGGGCGTTGTGGACCCACGCCCAGGCCGCGCGCCGCAACGCGCCGACCGCGCCGACGGGCGCCGCACCCCGCGGACGCCGTGGAAACGGACGCGCCAAGCCCTGCAGCGGGAAGAGCACATGGTCGTAGCCCAGACGGGGCAGCTCGCGCGCCTCGACGCCCCCCTTCGCGCCGACGAAGAACGGGGAGACGGGCGCCGCGCCCTCCGGCCCCGCGCCCGAACGACATTCCCGGACCAAGGCCTCGGCGATGTTGCGCGCGGGGTGGAAGTGCCCCGCCGTCTTGCCGCCGGCAAACGCCACCACGGTCACGCCGGCCTCGCTGCCGGATGGGCGCGGCCCACGGGCGACTCGCGCGCAATGGCCAAGAGGACGCCGACCGCGGCGAGCACGACGATCACGTTGGTGCGCCCGAACGAGATGAAGGGAAGCGACAGGCCCGTCGAGGGCAGCACGCTCAGCGCCACGCCGACGTGGACGAACGCCTGCAGTCCGATCAGCGAGCTGATGCCGACGGCGAGCAGTTCGCTGAACAGGTCGCGAGCCGACCGCGCCACGCGAAACCCGATGAAGATGAAGGCGACGAACGCCAGCATGACCGCCACGCTGCCCACGAAGCCCCACTCCTCGCCGATCATGGCGAAGATGAAGTCGTTGTGAGCCTCGGGAAGGAACCCGTATTTCTGATGGCCCTTTCCGAATCCCACGCCGGCCACGCCCCCCGATCCCATGGCGATCAAGCTCTGGTAGCTCTGAAACGTGGCGCCCTGCGGCGCGACGCCGGGATCCAGAAAGAGGGTCTGCCATCGGCTCTCCCGGTAGCCCTGCGTGAAGAGCGGCCCCGCGAACGGCAGCGCCAGCGCCGCGAGAAAGCAGAAATGGCCGATGCGGGCGCCGCCCACGAACAGCACCACCAGGCCCGCCGCCGCAAGGACGCAGGCCGTGGAGAAGTCGGGCTCCAGGGCCACCGGCACCAGGATGCAGGCCCAGCCCGCCAGGAACGGCGCCAGCCCCCGGCGAAGGCTTTGGAACTGGCGCTGCTTGCGGACGGCCAGGGACGCCGTCCAGACCACCAGCGCCAGCTTGGCCAAGTCGGACGGCTGGATCGTGACGCCCACGCGCAGCCACCGCCGCGCTCCGTTGATCGGAGGCGCGATGCCTTCCGTGAAGGGCAGGACCACGACGATCAGCAGCGCCGCCGAGGCGATCATCATCGGCTGGGCCAGGGCGTTCCACCACTGGGTGGGGACCCGGGCGCAGACCAGCATGGCGGCGAGACCGATCGCCACGCCCGTGCCTTGGCGAAGCACGTAGTGGTAGTGCAGGAGATCGTCGCGCTGGGCCATCGCCGACGTCGCCCCGTAGAGCGTCAGCAGCCCGAAGAGGAGCAGCAACAGCGTGATGGCCAGAATGGCGGCCGACTCCCAGCCCCGGCCGAGACCCGTGTCCGGCAGGGAACCGGACGGCCCCGGAGCCACGTCCATCGCCCACGGCCCGCGGACGCGGCGCGGCGGGCGCCTCCTCGACCAGGAGGCCGGACTCAACGCCCGGGCCTTTCCGCCAGGGAGCGAAAGGCTTCGCCCCGGGCCTCGTAGTTCGTGAACATGTCGAAGCTGGCGCAGGCCGGCGACAGCAGCAGCGTGTCGCCGGGGCTTGCGAGCCCATGCGCCCGAGCCACGGCGTCCTCGAATCCGCCGCCGGCCCGCGCCACGCGCACGCCGGCCGGCGCCGCGCCCTTGGCGGCCCGCGCACGGCCCAGCGCCATGCGCATCTCCTCGGCGGCTCGCGCTCCCGCGGCCCCGTAGGCCACCACGGCGCGCACCGTCCCCGGCAAGGAGGCCGCCAAGCCACCAAAGTCCTCGCCCTTGTCCTCGCCCCCGAGCAGCAGCACCACGGGGCCGTCCATCCCCGCCAGCGCGCTCCGCGTCGCGGCCACGTTGGTCGCCTTGGAGTCGTTCACCCATCGCACGCCGTCCACCACGCCCACGGGCTCGAGCCGGTGCGGCAACGGCCCGAACGACGGCAACGCGGCGGCGGCGGCCCGGGGGTCGGCTCCGGCGGCCACGGCGGCAAGCAGGGCCGCGAGCGCGTTGGCGAGGTTGTGGCCGCCGATCAGCTGCAAGTCCGCCGCCCGGGCCATCCGCGCGGCTCCGCTTCCCGGCGCGCCGTCCTCCGGCGGCCCGTCGCCGCCCAAGTCCATCTCCACGTTCCCGCCCGCGGCCCACGCTCCGGGCGCGCACGGCCGCTTCGTCGAGAAGAACAGCCGCTTCCCCGGCGCCCCGCGGCTCATGGCGAGCGCTGCGGGATCGTCCGCGTTGAGCACCCAGGTCGTCGCGTCGCCGCCCAAGTCGAAGAGGCGGCGCTTGTCGGCGTGGTAGGCCGCCAAGGACCCGTAGCGGTCGAGGTGGTCGGCGGCCAGGTTCGTCATGACGCCCACCGCCGCGCGCATTCGCCGCGTGCCGGCCAGCTGGTAGGACGACAGCTCGAGCACGATGCGGTCCGGCGCGGGCGCCATGTCGGCCAGGGCGGAGGCCGGAGCCCCCAAGCCGCCGCCCACGTTGCCGCCCAGCGCCGTGCGCAGGCCCGCCTCCGAGAGGAGGTGAGCCGCCAGGGCGCTCGTGGTCGTCTTGCCGTTGGTGCCCGTCACGAGAATCAGTGGACTCTGCAGGAACCGGCTGGCGAACTCAGGCTCCGATACCCAATCGACGCGCCGCGCGCGAAGGGCGGCGAGCACCGGAGCACCGGGGGGGATTCCCGGACTGGCGACGACTTGGTTCGCCGCGACCAGCGGCGCCAGGGGGTGTCCGCCCAGCCGGACGTCGGCGCCCAACTGCCGCAAGGCGGCGCCACGGGCTGCAACTGCAGGGTCGTTGCTCGCATCGCTGACATGAACTTCCGCTCCTCTTGCCAGGGCCAGGCGCGCCGCGGCCTCTCCGCTCGCGCCCAAGCCGATCACTGCCACTTTTTCGGCCTGCTCCTCCACTCCCTGCTCCTCTCGTCCGTCTCTTCCCGGCGACGGTCCTCCCGGCGACGATCCCGCCGCGCTACCGCAGCTTGAGCGACGCGAAGCCGACCATGGCGCACAGGACGCCGAGTATCCAGAACCGGATCACGATCTGCTCGTTCGCCCACCCCTTCTTTTGGAAGTGGTGATGCAGGGGAGCCATCAGGAACACGCGCTGCCCCGTGCCGAAGCGGCGGCGCGAATATTTGAAGTACTGCTTTTGGATCAGCGAAGAGCCCGCTTCCAGCACGAAGACGCCGCCGACGAACGCCAGCAGGATCTCGGCCTTGAGCAGGATGGCCGTCGCGCCCAGCGCGCCGCCGAGGCCCAGCGCTCCCGTGTCGCCCATGATCACGCGGGCCGGCGGAGCGTTGAACCAGAGAAAGCCCAGCGTGGCGCCAGTGATGGCCGCCGCGAAGACGGCCAGCTCGCCCGCGCCCGGCAGGTAGAACAGCCCCAGGTAGGCGGACGTGTCGACGCGGCCGATCAGGTAGGCGAACACCGCAAACGCTCCCGAGGCGATGGCGACCAGCCCGGGCGCGAGGCCGTCCAGGCCGTCCGACAGGTTGACGGCGTGCGTCGTGCCCACGAGAACGCCCGTCACCCAGAGAACGAAGAGGGCGGGCGGAAAGGCCAGCGCCCATTCGTCGAAGAAGGGAAGATTGACGGTGGTGGCGCCGACGGACCCCTGGGGGATCGTCGTCCACCACGCCAGGGAGCCCGCGTCGACGGGAGCGTCGCCCGATGGAATCCACCAAATGAGCACAGCCGCGAACGCCGCGCCGAAGGCGAGCGAGCCCAGCCACTTGTAGCGCTCCACCAAGCCGCCTTGGGCGCCGCGCACGATCTTGAGGTAGTCGTCCAGAAAGCCCAGGCCGGCCATGGCCAGGATCGAGGCCAGGGCGACGAGCGTGTAGGGGTTGGACAGCTCCGCCCACAGCAGGGTCGCGCCGGCCACGGCGCCGACGATGAGCAACCCGCCCATGTTCGCCTTCGGTTCGCGCTTCGGGGCGCCGGACGAAGGGTGATGCGCGCGCGGCACGTCCACGACGCCGTGGCGCTTGAGAGCCGAGATGACCCGCGAACCGAAGAAGAGGGCGGCCAGCAAGGCGGTCACCAAGGCGCCCGCCGACCGAAACGTCAGGTAGTTGAAGAGGTTGAAGACGATGTGGACGTCCGCCAACCCGGGGAACAGATGATAGAACATCAGGCCTCCGCGAAGGCTGATTCCAGGACGGGAACGGCGCGCTCGAAGCGGCAACCCCGGGACGCCTTCAGCAACACGGCGTCGCCCGGTTCCAGCATCTGCGGCAGGCGCTCGCAGAGAGACTCGAAGCGGTCCACGAGGCACAGGCGGTCGTCGGCCAGACGCCGGCCCGCTTCGGCAAACGCGCCCACGAGCACGTAGCGGTCGATCCGGTCGTCGAGCACGCGGCGCAGCGTGCGGAGATGGATGGCGTCCGAGCGCGCGCCCAGGTCGAGCATGGAGCCCAGCACGGCCACGCGCCGCCCGCGCACCTGGAGGCCCGACAGCGTCTCCACGGCCGCCGCCACGCTGGCGGCGTTGGCGTTGTAGCAGTCCACGAGCAACGTCAGGGGGCCCGCCCGGCGCACCTGGCCCCGCATATCGCCCGCGCCCACGCCCGACGTGCCGCCGGCGGCGGCGGCGGCCGGAACGCCCAGCAGCCGGGCGGCGGCCAGGGCCAGCAGCGCGTTGGCCACGGCGTGGCGCCCTGGGGCTTGCAGCGAGACGCGCTGGCCCTCCCAGTCGAACGCGTAGGTGCCGTCGGCGCGCAGGCGGGCGCGCGCCGGGCGGGCGGCCCCAGCCCGCCGGGACCACCCGCACACGCCCGCGCCGGGATCGATCTTGCGGGCCTCCTCCGCCAAGCGCGGGGGCTCGTCGCCCACCAGCGACGGTCCCCTGCCGCTCGTGGCGCGCACCAGCTGGAGCTTTTCGTGCAGCACCCCCGACAGGTCCCGCAATTGCGCCGTGTGCGCTTCCGCGACCGTGGTCACCACGGCGAGCGTGGGCTCGGCGATGCGGGCAAGCTCCGCGATCTCGCCGGGCTCGCTGGCGCCCATTTCCAGAACGAGCGCCGAGGCGTCCGCGGGCGCCGACAGGATCGCGAAGGGGAGACCCACGCGGTTGTTGTGGTTGCCGGGCGTGCCGTGCACCCGTCCCGTCTCCCCGAGCGCGCCCACGATCATGTCCTTGACCGAGGTCTTGCCGGCCGAACCCGTGACGCCCACGACCGGCGCCTTCAGCCGGCGTCGCCAGTGGAGCGCCAAGCCGCCCAGGGCCTCGAGCGTGTCCGGGACGCGCAGGACGCCAGCGCCCGAGACCTCCGCCGCCCCGCCGGCGCCCAGCTCCGAGTCCTCGGCGACCACCACGGCCCCGCATCCCTTGGCCGCCGCTTCCGGCACGAACGCGTGCCCGTCGAACCGCTCGCCGCGCAGCGCCAGGAACACGTCGCCCTCGACGGCCGCGCGCGAATCCGTGGCGATGCCGCCGAAGGACTCCCCGGCGCCGGCGCCCGGCAACCCCAAGGCCTCGCGGATCCACCGGCCGGTCCAGCGGCCCGGGGCCCTCATCGCTCTCTTCCCGCCGCCTGGGCCAGCTCCGCCAGCACGTCCGCCACAATCCGCTTCTCGTCGAACGGCAGCTTCTGCGTGCCGATTTCCTGCGTGGCCTCGTGGCCCTTGCCCGCCAGCAGCACCAGGTCGCCGGGACGCGCCGCCCGGAGCGCCCACTCGATGGCCTCGCGGCGGTCCACCCGCATCACCAGCTTGTCGGCGGCCACGCCTTCGGCCACTTGGCGCGCGACGGCGGCGGGATCTTCCAGGCGCGGATTGTCCGACGTCACGACCGCCACGTCCGCCTGGCGCGAGACCGCCGCGCCCATTTGGGGACGCTTCTCCACGTCGCGCTGCCCGCCCGCGCCGAACACCACCAGAAGGCGGCCGCCCACCAGCGGGCGCACCGCCGCGAGCGCCTGCTCCAGCGCGCCAGGCGTGTGCGCGAAGTCGCGGAACACGTCGAACGGCGCGCGCGCGATGCGCTCCAGGCGGCCCGGCACGGGCACGCTCTCGGCGAGCCCCTCCGCCACGTCGTCCAGCGGCCGCCCCAGCGCCAGCGCGGTGGCCGCCGCGGCCAGCGCGTTGTGCACGTTGAAGCGGCCCGCCAACGGAAGCTCGACGGGCGCCGACGCGCCGTCCCACTCCAGCCGAAACGCGCACCGCTCGAGCGATGTCGTCACGTCGCGCGCGCGGACGTCCGCGTTCGCGTCGATCGCGTAGGACACGGAGCGTCCCGGCGGCGCGAGGCCGCGCCACGCTTCGTCGTCCGCGTTCACCACGGTCGCCGCGTCTTCCTTCCCCAGCTCCAGCAGGCGCGCCTTGGCGGCGAAGTAGCGGTCGCGGTCGCCGTGGTAGTCCAGGTGGTCGCGCGTCAGATTGGTGAACACGGCGGCGTCGAAGCGCATCCCGTCCAGCCGCCGCTGGTCCAGCGCGTGCGACGACGCCTCGACGACGACGGCCCGGACGCCCTCGGCCTCCAGCGACGCCATGCGGCGGGCCAAGTCGGCCGCGCTGGGGGTCGTGAGGCCCTGCGTTCCCGGCACGACGTTGCCGTCCGCTCCGGCGACACCCAGCGTGCCCACCGCCGCGGCCGGACCGGCGCGGCCCAGGAGACCGCGCGCCAAGAGCGCCGTCGTGGTCTTGCCGTTGGTGCCCGTCACGCCGACCGTCGTCATCCGGCGCCACGGCGATCCGGCCACGAACGCCGACGCGAGGGCGGCGGCCCGGCGAGCGCAGCTCACTTGCAGCTGCGGGATCGCCGCGTCCGGGGCCGGCCGTTCGACGAGGGCGGCCGCCGCCCCGGCAGCGCCGGCGGCCCCGACGTGCGCGTGCCCGTCCGCCCGGCTGCCGGCCCACGCGACGAAGAGGTCGCCGGGCCGCACGTCGCGCGAGTCGTGCTCCACCCCCGCCACCTCGACGCCGCTCCAGCCGTCCCGCCTCTGCCCGGCAACGGGCCGCACGGTCACGCCTCCGGCCTCCAGCGCCGCCACGACCCGCGAGAGCGGCGTGCTCATTTCGCCCTCGCGACGACGCGCAGCGATCTTGCGCGGCCACCGGCGCCTTCCGCCGTCGAAGCCGGCATGCTCATTTCGCCCCCGCGACGACGCGCACCGTGTCGCCCGACATCACGGCGCCGCCTGCCGCCGGAAACGTCGACGCGACCGGCCCGTGTCCTTCGAGCCGCACGCGCAAGCCCATCTTGTGCAGCTGCCGCAACGCGACCCGTGCCTGGACGCCGCCCAAGGCGGGAACCGTCATGACGGCGTCGCGGGACGGCCGGACGATCCCCGCCGGGCCCGTGCCGGACGGGAGGGAAGCGGCCGGCCCGGCGCCCGACGAAGCAAATCGCACCAAGGGGGTCGCGGGCGGCACCGGTCCGCGGTCCCGCTGCGCCAGCGCGAGCGCCCGGCGGTCCAGCGGGACTTGGCGCGCCGACAGCAACGTCTGCAACATGGCGCGAGTCACCGGCGCCGCGGTCTCGCCGCCGTAGTAGCCGCCCGTCGGCCGGTCCAGCTTGACGAAGAACAGCAGTTGGGGGTCGTCGGCCGGAAAATAGGCCCCGAACGACGCGTAGTAGGCGCCCTCCTCGTAGCGCCCGTCCGGTCCCACGGCTCGCGCGGTGCCGCTCTTGCCCGCCACGAGGAACGACGACATTCGGGCGCTCGTGGCCGTGCCGCTCTCCACCACGTCCACCAGCACGGGCGTCAGCTGCTCGGTCACCCATCGCGGCGTCGCGCGGCGGACTTGGCGCGGACGGACGAACCGGACCTCCCGGCCGTCCGCGCTGCGCACCTGCTGCACGATCCTCGGCTCCATCAGCGCTCCGCCGTTGGCCAGCGCGCCGAACGCCATCGCCATCTGCAACGGCGTGACGGCCAGCTCGTACCCGAAGGAGAGCGAATGGCCGGACTGGAGAGACCAGTCCTCTGGCCTGCGAAGCACGCCGGCGGCCTCGCCGGGCAGGCGAATGCCCGTGCGCGTGCCAAAGCCGAAGTCCCTGAACGACGTGTACTGCTGCGCGGGCGTGAGCCGGGACGCGAACTTGGCGATGCCGGTGTTCGAGGACTGGCGGACGACGTCGTGGAGCGTGAGCCAGCCGCCGCCGCCGATGTCGGTGATCAGGCGGCCCCTCACCTGCCACGTCCCGTCCCTCGTGTCGACCGAATCGTTCAGCGCGGCGACCCCGTGGTGAAGCAGCGCGGCCGACGTGAACGGCTTGACCGTGGAGCCCGGCTCGTAGGTCGTGTTGACCGCGCTCAGGCCCGCCTTGGACCCTTCGACGATCGACGTCATCGCCAGGATCTCGCCGGTCGAGGGCTCCGTGACGATCAAGTCGCCGCCGCGGGCTTGGTTGTCCGCCACGGTCGCGGCGAGAATCTCTTCCGCTACGGCCTGGACGTCGACGTCGATGGTCAGCACGACGTCGCGGCCCGGCGCCGGCGGAAGCAGCTCCACCGTTCGGGCGGGAATCTCCCGGCCCTGGTTGTCTCGCGCCACGATCCGGCGGCCCTCCTGCCCCGCCAGCGCCGAGTCCATCGCCTGCTCCACGCCCCCGCTGCCGCGGCCGTCCAGCACGCGGCCGAGAATGCCCCTCGCCATGGGTTCTCGCGGGTACAGCCGCCGGAGTTCGGGCAGGACATGCACGCCGTGCAGGCCGCGCAGCCCTTCGACCTGCGTGGACGAATAGCGCCCGGGGATCACGCGCCAGGACCGCGCCGGATCGGTCGCGATGCGAGCCGTCCGGGCACGCACGCCCAGGTGGTCCGCCAACGCGGCCTGGACCGCTTGCCGGTCGCGGACCTCCGCGGGGGCCACCGCGACCGAGGCCCGCCAGTGGCTGACCGCCAGCTCGCTCCCGTTGCGGTCCAGAATCCGGCCGCGCGCCGCTGGAATCGTCTTGCTCTTCTGGTGCTGGGCGAGGGCCCCGGCGGTCCAGTCCGCGTGCTCCACGAGCTGCACTTCGGCGGCCCGGGCCACGAGCGCGCCTGCAACCAGCAGCCACGACGCCAGCACGAAGCGCCGGCGCATCCGCACCCTCCGGTACGGGTCCGTGCGCGTTCGGGGGCGGCTCATCGCCATCCTCCGGCGGGCATCACGACTTCGTGGTCGCTGGGAGGACGCAGGCCCAGACGGCGGGCGGCCTCGGCGGCGATCCGGGGGCGCGCCTCGAGCTGGGTCAGGCGCCGAACGAGCTCCTCGCGCTCGTCGGCCGCGATGGCCAAGTCGCGCTGGATTGCCTGAAGGCCCTGCATGGTCTCGCGGGTCGTCGACTGGCGCCAAGCGACGAACGTCAGCGCGGCCAGCATCGCCGCCAGCGCCACGCCCGCGCGCACCACGGTTCCCCGGCCCCTCACGCCGATCGCCTCCACGCCCGAAGCCGGGCGCCGCGCGCGCGGGGATTGCCTCGCGCTTCCTTCGACGACGCGACCACGGCCTTGCGGACGAGCGCCGTCCCCGCGGCCGGCCGGGCAGCCGCGCGCACGGGCAGCTTGGCCGGAAGCCCGGCAAGGGGATCGCTCCAGCGCCGAAACGCCCGCTTCACGATGCCGTCCTCGCCCGAGTGGTACGAGACGACGACCAGCACGCCGCCCGGCCTGAGCGCGCGGCGAATGGCCTCCAGCCCTGCCCGGAGCTCCCCGGTCTCGTCGTTGACGCGCATGCGCAACGCCTGGAAGAGCCGCGCCTTCTCGCCATGCGTGGAGCGGCGGCGCAGCACGGATTCGAGGGCGCCCACCAAGTGGTCGCTGGCGACGAGGGGCGCCCGCTCCCGGCGACGAACCACCTGCGCGGCCAGCGCCCGCGGCCTCGGCGCCTGTCCGTCTCGCAAGGCGTCCGCCAGCTCCGCCGCCGTGGCTTGCGCCAAAAACGCGGCCGCGCTCGTCGGCGCGTCCGGATCCATCCGCATGTCCAGCGGCGCGCCCCGGCGGAACGTGAAGCCCCGGCCGTCGTCGTCCAGTTGGGGCGAACTCGCGCCCAAGTCGAGCAACGCGCCCGCGAGCCCGTCCGCCCGCACCTCGGCGTCGTCGCAGGCCGCCCGAAACGACAGGCGCGCCACCCGCGCGCGCGTCCCGAACGCCGCCAAGCGCTCGCGGGCCGCCCGAACGGCCGCCGGATCGCGGTCCACGGCCAGCAGCCGGCAGTCGCGCCGCCGGGCCAGCAGCGCGGCCGCGTGACCGCCGCCGCCGGCTGTGCCGTCCAAGTAGAGGCCGGCCGGTCCCCGGGCCAGGAAGCTCATCGTCTCCTCCACGAGCACGGGGCGGTGGCAGTAGCCGCGCGGCGACGCACCCGGGGCCTCAGCCGAAGATCCGGGGCGCGAAGTCGTCATCCGCCGCTTCCGCGTCCACTTCGGCGGCGAAGCGCTCGGGGCTCCATATCTCGATCCGGTCCACGGCCCCGACGAACAGCGCCGAGCCCGTCAGCCCGGCCCGTTCCCTCAGCCATGGCGGGATGCGGATGCGCCCGTGGTCGTCGGGATCGACTTCCGTGGCCTGCGACGTGATCCGCCTCATGTACGCGCCGCCGTCTTCCCTTACGCGGCGATGCTCCTTGAGGCGCGCCTCGATCTGGCGCCACGTGTCTTCCGGATACAGGTCCAGGTGCGTCGGTCGCCATTGGAGCAGCACCAAGGCCGAGCCGCGGCTCGCCGCGCCCGACGCCTCGGCGTGAGCCGCGGCCAACGCGCGCCGATACGCCGATGGGAAGCTGACGCGCCCCTTGGCGTCGATCTGGCACTCGTACTGTCCGAGAAGTCTGGCCATCGTTCCGCATCCGCAAAGGCATCCCACTTCATCCCATATTCTCCCACTTTAACCATTTGCTTCCCTTTTTGCAAGCGAGACATCCACCGGGCGCCCCGTGAGCGCCGGCGCCAGAGGGGCTGGAAGCCCGTCGCGCAACGCCGGACGAGGGCAAGAAGAAGGGGGTGCATCGTCGAGCTCGCGGTCCACTCCCCCTGCTCCTCCGCGCAACGCCGGACCAGGGCAAAAAAAGAAGGGGGCGCCGCCCACCGAAGACCGGTGAACGGCGCCCCCGTTTGCGGGAGGCCGAGGGCCTGGCTGGGTTCCTAGGAGCCCCGCTGAATCAGCGCCTGCTGAATCTCGATGTACTGCTGGATCGCGTCTCGCAGCTGCTGCAGCCTGACCGTCGGCGTGCCCTGCGCGTACGTGGCCACGCGACCCAAGCCCAGCAAGCGAGCCGCCTGCTGGAACATCGGCAGGGCCTGCTGCGCGGACTGGAGCGTCTCCGGCCCCTGCACGATCTTCGCCCGTTCGTAGAGCGCGTACCCGTGCCAGAAGTCCAGCTCGCCGCGCACGATCTCGGCCTCGATCTCGTCTTCGAAGGTCTTGGCCATCTCGATGAGCTTGATGGTGTACCGGTAGTCGGAGTTGCGCCGGCCCTTCTGGACGCCGTCGCCCAAGAGGATGCGCGCCACCAAGTCGGCCCTCTGCTCGCCCTTCTCGACGGACGCGTGAAGGAACGGCAACGCCTGGTCGGGCCGGTCCGCCTCGAGCAGCCAGCGACCCTGCGTCACCCTCGTGTTGGGGTAGTCGCCGTCGCGCATCCCCACCGTGTCCAGCGCCGCCACGGCCTCGTCCAACTGCCCGGACTTCTTGAGCACGTTGGCGTAGAGGAACCAGAGAGCCGCCTCGGACTCGACCTCGGCCTCGGCGGCGGCGACGCTGTCCTGCAACGCGGGCCGGTCGGCGGCGGCGGCGCCTTGGAGGGCGCTCCGGAGGCGGCTGGCCTCGGCCGCCGCGCCCCGGCCGTGGGTCCGCAAGACCCGCTCGGCCATCGAGACCGCTTCGTCGACCTGCTCGAGCTCGCTGTAGGCCCCGATCATGTTGCGCAAGTGCGACACGTCCATCTCCTCGCCCAGCGCCGCGTACGCCTTGTCGTAGGAAGACAAGACCTTCCCGTAGAGCTCGGCGGCCTTCGGAGGCAGGGGCGCGTCCTCGTCCGGCGAGTCCCCGAGCAGGTCCTGAGCCGCTCGCGCCGCGAACGACGCATGCTGGAGCAGCAAGTCCACGTTCTCGCCGTCCAGCCCCAGGCCGGCCTCGATCAACTGCATCGCGCCCTCGGCGTCCCCGGCGACCGCCAAGTCGTACGCCACTCTCATCCTGACGGTCGCGTTGCCCGGGTCCAGCTTCAGAAACTCGGCGTAGTGTCCGCGCGCTTCGTCGGGAAGGTTCAGCTTGGCCGCCAGGAAGCCGGCCAGCTCGAGTCCGTCCTCGTGCAACGGGTCCTGCTCCAGCAGCGTCCGGGCGTCCCCGTAGGAAGTGGCGAAGTACGCCTGCGCGCCCGCCTCGTCTCCCGCCTCTTCGGCTTCTCGGCCCTGCTCCATGTGCAGCATCGCGTAAACGAGACGCGTGCCCGCGTCGTCCGGCTTCATTTCGAGCGCGAGAGCGCAGTTGGACTCGGCGCTCTCCCAGTCCCTCGACTCGAAGTACTCGTGGCAGAAGATCGCCCGCCGAATCTGGTCGATGTACGACCCGAACTGGCCGTAGACCTGCACGGCGGCTTCTTCGTCTTGCTTCTCCTGCCATACGGCGTCGTCGACGCCGAAGGAGTTGCCGCCGGGCGCCTGGAACTTCATTCCGGTCAGGGAGACCGTCTTGTCCGAATCGT
Organism: Longimicrobiales bacterium; assembly: GCA_965242735.1. Taxonomy (GTDB): domain Bacteria; phylum Gemmatimonadota; class Gemmatimonadetes; order Longimicrobiales; family Gaopeijiaceae. The sequence goes on from OZ251497.1 coordinate 2,408,382, forward strand.
TTTCCGTGTATTGGCCGCAAAAGATCAAGTTGGCCCCCATCTGGCTGCCCAGCTGGACGCCGATGATGCAGTCGACGTCTTCCATGTCGATGTCGAACTGCTTGGCCGCGTCCTTCAGCTCCTTCTCCTCGATGGGCTGGTGCGTGGTGGACTCGTCGATCAACTCGCGCAACCGCTTGGCGAAGTCCTTGCCGAAGTCGTCGTCGGCCCCCTGCCGCGGATTGAGGGGAACGACCAGCACGCGGTGCCGCTCGTTCTGCGCGCCGACGGCCGAGAGCGGCGCCACCGATCCAGCGAGAGCAACTGCCGCTGCTCCCAGAACGCCGTAGCGTCCGAGCTTCCTCATGTCCTCTTCTCCCTTGCGGAACCCTATGAGATTGGTTTCGGCCGCGCCGAGCTTGCGAGCCCGGGCGGCCCAAGTCCGCCCCCCGCGGACGGACAGCCTTGGGCCTCGGTCCCCGAACCAGAGGAGACTTCGGCCCGCCTTCGTTCGCCCAAAAAGCTAGTGCGGCGCAAGCGCGACGAGCGCCGACAAGTCCCAAGCCGACAACTCCAGGTCCCAAGCCGACAACGCTCTAGGCATCCGGCCGCGCCTGCCAACGCACTGCCGGGAAGATAGCGAGTCGATGGTTTCGGTGCAACAAGTCGGCTGGGCGGAGGCGGCGGCGCAGAACGCGGCCGGCGACCGGGCGAGGCGACCGACGACGGCGGCAGAAGGACGCGCCCGCGGCGCCCGCCCATCGAGCCGGGCGGCGACCGGACGAACACGCCTGCCCCGCGCACGTTCGCGAAGGACACGCGGCGGCTCCCGTCCATCGAGTGCGGGCGGCAACTGGACCCACGCACCTGCCTCGTGCACGTCGGGGACGCGCGGCGGCGCGCATTGCAACCGAGCGCCGGGCACGCGATGTTTGGGACATGAGAGGTCCCCGCCTTCCCCGCCGGCTCTTCGTCGTGGCGATCCTGGCGGCGGCGCCCGCCCCGGGGTTCGCGCAGTCCTTCGCCGTGGGTGCGCGGGCCGGCACCGTGGGGCTCGGCGCGGAAGCCGCGATTCGCTCCGGCCAAGCGGCGATCAGAGGCGGCTTCGGCCTGTTGCCGCTGCGGATCGACGCGACCACGTTCTACGACATCGACGGCGTGACGTCGGCCAAGCTCACGTTGCCGCGCCACTGGTACACGATCGGCGCGGACTTCCTTCTGGGAAGCTTCTTTCGGGTCGGCGGCGGCGTGCTCTTCAAGGCGAGCGACGTCGTGGCGGAAATCGTGCTGGAGCCCACGGCCGCCGTCGAGCTGGGCGGCCGTCTCTACGAGGCCGGTCAAGTTCGCGAGCTGAAGGGGACGCACCGTTCTCGCGACCGGGCGTTCTTTGCGGTGATCGGCTTCGGCGCCAACGATTCCAGGGGATTCGGCGTGTCGCTGGACGTCGGCGCCGCGTTTCTCGGGGACGCTCGCGTGGCGCTGGAGGCGACCGGCGATCCGGACATGACCGGGACGGAAGCCTTTCGCCGAGACTTGGCCGAGGAAGAAGAGAGCGTCGCCCGCCGGGCGGCCACGTACCTCAAGTACTGGCCGATCGCGAGCGTGGCCGTCAGCTACGGATTCGGTCGCTAGCGCGAGCGGGCCGTCGCGCCCAGTTCGGGCTGCGTGCAGGCGGGCTCGTCGCCCTAGGGATTCGGCCGCTAGCGCGAGCGCACGGTCGCACCGGCTCCATGTCGTCTTCGGCAGGCGAGCCAGCCTGTCCGGGCGGCGCCGGGCCGATTGACTCGAGCCGGGCCGATTGGCTAGATTCGGCCTCGCAACAGTCCGCAAAGCGGGCCGCGCCGGGACTCCGCCGCGCGCTCGTCCGCCTGCCCGAACGCCCGGAACGGAACAACCCGGCGAAAGCGAATTCATGATGAAGAACGCTGTCCGCGCCCTGACCCTTGCCGCCGTCGCCTGGGCGGGAGCCGCTTGCTCGCAAGCCCAAGACGCCCCGGGCGCTTCCGACGCTTCGGCGGCGACGGAGGCCTCCGCGACGATGGTCGCTTCGGGCGCCGCCGAGGCGCAGGCCGCCTGCCACTTGCGGGCGGGCGACTTGGCTTCGCGCCCCAGTCCGCCCGACTCGGCGACGGCCGACATGGGAGGCGACCTCGTGAAGGTCTGCTACGGAGCGCCCTCGGCACGGGGAAGGCAGCTGGTGGGCGGCGACGCCCATCCCCACGGGACCCGCTGGCGGCTGGGCGCCAACGAGGCGACCTCCATCCACTTGCCCTTTGCCGCTTCGGTCGCGGGCGTAAGCGTGCCCGCCGGCTCCTATTCGCTCTACGCCGTCGTCGGCGAGGCGTCGTGGGACATCGTGGTGAACGGCGTCTCCGACCGCTGGGGCGTGCCGATCAACGACGAAGTGACGGCATCGGACGTGGGATCCGGCCAGGTGGCCGTCGCTCCCAACGAGCACGTCGAGACGCTGGCGATGGCCTTCGAGGACGTGACGGCCGACGCCGCCACGCTCGTGGTGACGTGGGAAGGCTACCGGGTGGACATGCCCGTGCTGCGCGCGAACTAGACGGAGCCCGCGCGCCCGCGCGAGCTACTTGCCGCGCACCTTCACGTTGCCGGAACCGGTGTCCACCACGACCCGCCCGACGCCGTCGCCCAGCGTGCCGCGCAGGTAGCCGCGGCCGGACACGTCCACGAGCGCGCCGGGCGCGTCCACGCTGATGCGCCCGGAGCCCGTGTTCAGGCGAAGCTCGGCCCCGAGCTCGCTCGGCGCCACGAGCGTCACGCCGCCCGAGCCGGTGTCGACCAGCAGCCGTTCCACATCCGAGGCCAGCGACAAGTGGACGGCGCCGCTGCCCGTGTCGCATTCGACCCTGGACGCGGCGAGACCGTCGAAGCGAATGCGTCCGGAGCCCGTGTCCACGCGCAGGGTCTCCGCCGACACGTCGCGCCCCTCCACGGCCCCCGATCCCGTGTCCACGTCGACCGCCCGCCCCGTCACCGCGTCCAAGCTCACGCCGCCCGATCCCGTGTCGACGCGCACGCTTCCGTCCACGTTCGCCACGGACACCGCGCCTGACCCGGTGTCCAAGTTCACGTCGCCCTCCACGTCCGTCACGCGGACGCGCCCAGCGCGGAGCTCGACGAGCAACCGTCCCTCCACGCCGCTTGCCGAGGCTTGCCCCACGCCGACGTACACGGCCACGTCGCCCCCCGGGGGGACGCGCACGATCAGGTCCGCATGGGCTTCCAGGCCTCGCCCCCGGCGGGAGACGTCCACGTGCCGACCGCCTCCTCCTCGTCCGAAGAACGTGCCGTCGTCGCGCACGCGCACGGTGGCGGAGCCGCCCCCGCCCCGGTACACGACGCGGTCGCCGGGATAGCGCACGCGAAGGGACTCCCTTCCCCGCGCGGTCCCCGTCTCGATTCGCAGCCGGTCCGCGTCGGCGCCGCCTCGAGCGACCTCGACGACGACGCCCGATCCGGTCCCCGGCACGACTTCCACCGTTCCCGCCAAGTTGTAGACGGACGCGACCCGCGAATCCAGGACGTGGCGCTCCTGGCCGGACGCCGGGCCCGCCGCTGCCCACCAGGCCAAGGCCGGCGTCAAGCCCGCGAGCGCCCAGGCGACGCGCTTGCGGCCCGCGCCCCGGCGCTCCGCGGCGGCCGCATGCACGGGGCGGGCGCCGCCTCCAGCCGCCTCCACGCGCTTGGCGACCACGTCCACGTCCTTCACGACGGACTTGCGCGGCGGCAATCCGGGGACTGCGGCGGTCCGCGCGAAGGACGGGCGGGCCAGGGCCAGGGCGAATTCGACAGGCTCTCGGAGCATGGTGATCCTTTCCGGATTGGAGCGGGCGGCATTGCGACGGCACCCCCTACGCGCAAACGGAAAAGCGTGTTTCACGGAGCGACGAGCGGCCGTTGCGACGGAAGCAGCGCCGCTTCGACGAGGCCGGCCACGTGCGCGGCGGCGTCGGGGGCCGCGGCGTCGAAGGCGGGCACGGGCCACGCCTCCTGCGGACGGTCGGTGACCGCGCAGACCACGCCGGCGCCCAGGGCGGCCGCCGGACCGAAGACGAATTCCGTCTGAGCCGCCGCCCGAAAGACCTCCACCTTGGGGACCTCGGCCGCCCGAAATCCCTCGGCCACCACGATCTCGGCCTCGGCGAGGTGACGGACGAGCAACGCGTCGAGCATGGGCTCGGCGGGGCCGGGCCAATCACCCATGAGCGCGAAGCCGGCCGGTCCGGCGAGCAGCACGCGCTCGGCGCCGCCCTCGTGGCGGTGGCGCCAGGAATCGGTGCGGGGCGTGTCGAGCCGGAACTTGTGGCCGTGCTTGGCCGACATGACCCGCCGCCCTCTCGCCTTCAGCTCCGCGACCAGCCGCACCACGAACGTCGTCTTGCCGGAGTTCTTGTTGCCCACGACCGACACCGCGGGCGGCGGCAGGTCGCGAGGTTCGTTCACGCTCGCGAACGCGTCCGGCCCGGCGCCGACGTCGACGGTCGCGGGCCGAAGCTCGCGGGCGAACGCGCTTGCCGCTCTCCGTCCCTCGTCCAAGGCGCGGCTCGCCGCGTTCAGCGCCGACGCCGGATACGCCGCGCACAGGGGCTCGTCCGGCCGGCCCGGCCCGGCGTTGGGCACGACAGCCGACCGCCCTCCCGCCGCCCGCCACGCCAGCGCCAAGCGCCGCAACGCGTCTTCGCTCACCCAAGGCATGTCCACGGCCAGCGCCAGGACGCCGTCCATTTCCTCGTCGGCCGCCGCCCGCAGCGCCGTCTCGATGCCACCCAGCGGCCCGAGATCCGGCCGCCGGTCGGGGAGCACGCCGGCTCGTCCCGCAACCGCGTCTCCGGCGGGCCCGGCCCCTGCGGTCTCGATCGCCTCCGCGACCCTGCGGTCGTTCGCCACGACCACCACGCGCTCGCAGACCGCCGCCAGCCGGCCGAGGGCCACGCGCCAAAGCGGCCGCCCGTGCAGACGCGCCAGCGCCTTGGGCGATCCGAACCGCCGACTCCTTCCGCCGGCCAGCACGGCCCCCAGCAGCTTCACGTCTCCCCCGTCCCCAGCCGGTCCTTCCAGACGAGCGCCTGCCGGGGCGCGGCCCCGCGGGCCGGCAGCCTCAGGCCCCGCCCGTCTCCAGCCGGTCCGCCGCGACCGCCTCGCGCAGCCACGAAAGGCCCTGCTTCCAGCAACTTCACGCCCCGCCCGTCTCCAGCCGGTCCAGCCCCTCGACGCGTTGCGCGCCCGCGTAGACGTTGTAGCCGCTCTGCTTCGCGAAGCCCACCAGGGTCATGTTGAAGCGCTTCGCGAAGTCCACCGCCAAGCTCGACGGCGCCCCCACGGCGACCACCATCGGCAACCCCGCCATGGCCGCCTTCTGGAGAATCTCGAACGAGGACCTGCCGGACACGACCAGTCCGGCGTCGGACGCCGGGAGCCGGCCCGACAGCGCCAGCGCCCCCACGACCTTGTCCACCGCATTGTGCCGCCCCACGTCTTCCCGCGCGAGCCGCACGCGGCCGTCGGGCGCGAAGAGGGCCGCCGCGTGGATGCCCCCCGTGCGCCCGAACACGCGTTGCGAGCGCCCGAGGGCGCCGGGCACCCCCCGCAGCGCCGCGTCGCTGATCCGAAATCCCGCGCCCACCGGCTTGCAGCCGCGCACCTCGACCGCGTCGAGCGACGCCTTTCCGCACACGCCGCAAGACGAGCCGACGTAGAAGCTGCGCACCGCTACGGCCGGGTCGAAAGCGCTCGCATCGCGAAGCGTCACCGTCACGACGTTGTATTCCTGCGGACGCGCGCTACGGCAGTAGCGGACCCCGGCCACCGCCGCCGCGTCCGGAACGATCGCTTCCGTCAGCAGGAATCCGGCGGCCAGCTCGAAGTCGTCGCCCGGAGTGCGCATGGTCACGGCCACCGCATGCTCGCGCCCGCCGGCCCCCGGGGGCTCCTCGACCCGCACTTCGAGCGGCTCTTCGGCGGCGACGTGGTCCGCGCGCTCCCGAAGACGCTCCCCGCGCACCCGCCCGCAACGGACGCGCGTCGTCCTCCTCCGCCCGGTCGTGGCCATGGCCGCCCTCGTTTCGCCTGTCTTCAGACCCCCGCCGGGGCCGGCGGCCGTCCTGTCCGCCGAGATGTCCGAGGCCGGGTCGCCGCCCCGGAAACCGACGCCCCGGAGCCGGCGAGCGTCCCGCGCCCAGCCAACGTAGACGACGAGGGGCCGCCCCGCGACAAAGATCGCTTGCCCGGCCCCGCGAACGAAACATATGTTCATGCCTCCGATGCCAGCCGCAACCAACGACCAACTCGTGGCCCGCTGGAAGAACCGCCCGGCGCCGCTCCTGCCGCTCCTGCACGCCTTCCAGGAGCGGGACGGCCATCTGTCCAGGGAAGCGCTGCATGCCGTGTCCGCCGGGCTGAACATTCCCATCGCGGAGCTCTTCGGCACGGTCACGTTCTACCATCACTTCGCGCGCGACGCCCGCCAGGGGGCCCGCCTTCGCGTCTGCGACGGGCCGGCGTGCCGGCTCGCCGGAGCCGCAGATCTCATGGAGGAACTCCGCGCCGGCGGCCGCGACGCCGCCTCCATGCCGTGCCCGGGCCGCTGCGACGCGCCGATTCCGGTGATCTTCGGCGGCGCCGTGCTGACGGGCCTGCCCGGCGGGTCCCTGCGGAGCTTGGCGTCGCCGTTGCCTCCGGATCCGCCGGCGGGCGCCGAGGAATGCGTCTTTGCGGGAATTCGCGCACCCGGCAGGGCCGGCTTGGAGACCTACCGCGGCCACGGGGGCTACCAAGCGCTGGCCAGGACCTTGGCGGAGACGACGCCGGAGCAGCTGATCGACCAAATCGACGACAGCGGCTTGGCCGGGCGGGGCGGCGCCGGCTTTCCGACCGGCCGCAAGTGGCGGGCCGTGCTGGAAGCGCCGGGGACGCCCAAGACCGTCGTGTGCAACGCGGACGAAGGCGAGCCCGGCTGCTTCAAGGACCGCGCGCTCATGGACTACGACCCCCATGCGCTGCTGGAGGGGATGGCGCTGGCCGGGTACGCGACCGGGGCGGAGCGCGGGTTCGTCTACCTCCGCTACGAGTATCCCGGCGTCGCGGACGTCCTCGAGACGGCGATCGCCGAGGCGGAGGAAGCCGGGCTGCTGGGGCGAGACATCCTCGGCAGCACGTTCTCGTTTCGCGTCCTGGTGCGGCGAGGCGCGGGCGCGTACGTCTGCGGCGAAGAGACCTCGCTGCTCAACTCCCTGGAGGGCCGCCACCCCTTCCCCCGCAACCGCCCGCCCTTCCCCGTCGAACAGGGATACGAAGATCTGCCGACGGCGGTGAACAACGTCGAGACCCTGGCCTCGGTCCCGCCGATCGTGGCTCGCGGCCCCGGCTGGTACCGGTCCCTCGGGCGGGGCGAGCACGCCGGGACCAAGGTCATGAGCGTGTCCGGAGACGTGCGCAGGCCGGGCAACTACGAGGTCCCCATCGGGCTGCCGCTGGCGGAGCTCCTGCACGACTGGTGCGGCGGGCCGCCCCGGGGCCGAGAGTTCCAGGCCGCGACCATGGCCGGCCTGTCCGGCGGCTTCCTGGGAGCGCGAGACTTCGACGCGACCCTCGACGAGCCTTCCTTGCGGGCGCGCGGAAGCTTCTTGGGCGCGGGCGGCGTGATCGTGTTCGACGATTCTCGCGACATGGTCGCCGCCACGCGAAACGCGATGGAGTTCTTCGCCGACGAGTCCTGCGGGAAATGCTTCCCATGCCGGATCGGCACTCAGCGCTTGGCCGAGCGTCTGGGCGGCCAAGGACCGGCCGCGTTCGGCGAATGGGCGGCCGAAGTCGCGGACATCGGCAAGACGATGAAGGAAACCAGCGCCTGCGGCCTGGGCCAAGCGGCCCCCCTGCTCACGGAGAGCCTGTTGCGGTACTTTCCCCAACGAGCGCGGGAACGACTGGAGGACGGATGGACAAAGCAAGGCCCGGCCGAAACGGCTCGCCCAGGCACGCGATGAGCGCCCCGAGACCGGCCGCGAGCAACGGGACGCGCGCTCCGGACAAGGAGCTCCTCGCCGGCCCCGCCCCGGCGGCCAACGGCGCGCCGCCCGCGCTCTTGCTCGACGGCGAGCGCGTGCCGTTCAAGCCCGGCGAGACGCTCTACGAAGTGGCGTCCCGCGCCGGCCGCGACATTCCCACGCTCTGCTACGATCCGCGCCTCGAGCCGTTCGGCGGCTGCCGCCTGTGCGTCGTCGAGGTGGCTGGGCGCCGCACTCCGGCCGCCTCGTGCACCACGAAGGCCGAAGCCGGCATGGACGTGCGCACCCGCAGCGCCGGACTGGAGCGTCACCGCCGCACGCTCATGGAGCTGGTCGCTTCCGAGAACCGGGACACCGACGTGGACCCTCTCCACGGCTACGCGTCGCAGGAGATGGCGACGCTCCTGGACCGCTGCGGCGCCCGCACGGGCCGGTTCCGCGGCGCCCGATCCGGCGCGAGCAGGCCGGACGACGACAACCCGTTCATCGGTCGCGACTACGACAACTGCATCTCCTGCTTCCGGTGCGTCCGCGTCTGCGCCGAACAGCAGGGCGACCACGCGATTGCCGTGCGAAACCGGGGCTTCGGCACCCAGATCACCACCGAGTTCGACGGCTTGCTGAAGGATTCTTCGTGCACGTTCTGCGGACAGTGCGTGCAGACCTGCCCGACCGGGGCGCTGGGCGACTTGAAGGCGCTCGCCAACCGAGACCGGCGCGGCACCGCCAAGAAGACCCGGACCGTCTGCACCTACTGCGGCGTGGGCTGTTCCGTGGACGTGCTGTCGCGCGGCGACCGCGTCGTGGGCGTGCTGCCCGCCATGGACGGCCCCGCGAACGAAGGCGCCCTGTGCGTCAAGGGGCAGTTCGCCTTCGACTTCGTCCACCACCGCGACCGCTTGGCCACCCCGTTCGTGCGCGACGCGAGCTCCGGCGAGCTGCGCCCCGCGTCGTGGGACGAGGCGCTGGACCGCGCCGCCGAGGGCATCGGCCGGGTGGTGCGCGAGCACGGCCGGCACGCCGTCTACGGGATCGCGTCGGGACGCGCGCCGCACGAGGCGGCCTACATGATGCAGCGCTTCTTTCGCGCCGGCTTGGGGACGAACCACATCGACAACTGCAGCCGAGCCTGACACGCGCCCACAGTCGCCGGTCTGGCGGCCACTGTCGGAAGGGGGGCGATGTCGAACCCGCTGGCCGACATGGAGAAGGCGGACGTCATGTTCTGCCTGGGCACCAACATGACGGAATGCCATCCCGTGGCGGCCACCCGGATCAAGAAGGCGCTCGCGCGCGGCAGCCGCATGATCGTCGCGGACCCGAGGCGCGTGCCGCTGGCCGACATGGCCGACCTCCATCTTCCCATTCGCGTGGGCTCCGACGTGGCGATGCTGCTGGCGATGGCGCACGTGATCGTCCGGGAGGGCTTGGCCGACGAGGACTTCATGGCCCGCCGGACGCGCGACGCGGAGGCGTTTCTTCGCCACGTGGAGGGGCGCACGTGCGAGTGGGCCGCGGAGATCTGCGAAGTGCCGGCCCGCGACATCGAGGCGGCCGCGCTGCTCTACGGAAAGGCGGACCGGGGCGCCATCTACTACACGCTGGGCATCACCGAGCACATCTGCGGCGTGGACAACGTGCAGAGCCTGTGCAACTTGGCGCTCCTCACGGGCAACTTCGGGCGCGAAGGCACCGGCGTGAATCCGATGCGCGGCCAGAACAACATACAGGGCGCGGGCGACGCGGGCGCGCTGCCCAACCATTATCCGGGGTTCCAGGCGGTCACCGACCCGGCCGCTCAGGCCAAGTTCCGGCGCGCCTACGGACGCGAGACGGACTTGGCCGAGGGCATGACCAAGGTCACGGCGCTCGAACGGGTCGGCAAGGACATCCGCGCCATGATCATCGACGGAGAGAACACCTTGGTGTCGGACCCCGACCGCCACCACTGCGAGCACGCGCTCCGGAGCCTGGACTGCCTGGTCGTCATCGACTTGTTCATGACGGAGACCGCGCAGCTGGCCGACGTGGCGCTGCCCGCGACGGGCTGGGCCGAGACGGACGGCGTCTGCGCCAACACCGAGCGCCGCGTGCAGCGCCTGCGGGCCGCCGTCCCCCCGCCCGGCCAAGCCAAGCCCGACTGGTGGATCATGTCGCGCTTGGCCCAGCGCCTGGGCTGGGAAGGCTTCGAATTCGAGTCGGCCAAGGACGTCTTCAACGAGCTCTGCCGCCTGTCGCCCACCTATCAAGGCCTGGACTGGGACCGGATCGCGGACGGCGAGTTCATGTGGCCCGTGCCGCACGCCGGCCACCCGGGGACGCCCCGCCTGCACGAAGGCGAATTCGTCAACGGACGCGGCATCTTCACCCAGATCGAATACCGCGACCCGGCCGAGACCATCTCCGACGAATTCCCCGTCTGGCTCACCACGGGGCGGCGGCTGCCCTCGTACCACACGCGCACGCAGACGGGGCGGTCGGCGGGCATCGGCTACCTGGCCTCGGAGGAGGAGCTGGAGGTGCACCCGGCGGACGTCGCGCAGCTGGGCCTGGAGGACGGCGGCTGGGCCGAGATGAGCAGCGCGCGCGGCGCCGTGCGGATCAAGGTGCGCGCCACGGACCGCTCGCCCAGGGGCACGGTGTTCGCCTCGTTCTCCTTCGACGACGTCCCGGTCAACGTGCTGACGGGCGGCGGCTACGATCCCGTGACGATGACCGCGGAACTCAAGGTGTGCCCCGTTTCGGTGGTCCCGGTGCGCAAGGGGCCGGTGCGCAAGGGGCCGGTAGGCAACGCTTCAGCGGGCAAGGGTCCGGCGCGGGAAGCCCCCCGGTCCGCGGCCGGTCAGGCGCGACGAAAGACGCCGTAGGCGGAAAAGGCGAAGTAGTCCCGCACCCACGGCACGCGCATCAGGCCGGACGACAGCGCCCGGAGCAGAGGCCAACGCCTCAGCTGGCAGTTGAAGATCAAGCAGTCCGTCGCAAGGCCCGCATTCTCGATGCCGCGCAGGAACTCGCCGGCCCGCATTTGATTGAGGCCGCCCTCGACGTCCTCCCATCGAGACGCGGGGTCCCAAGGACGAGCATGCTCGTTGCGAAGGCGCAAGATGGCCGCTTCGCTAAAGATCAAGACCAACCAGGGAATGCGGATTCTGAAGATCCAATCCACGTGGCCGTTGAACAGGGCATGAAAGAAAGGCCCGAAGCCCAGGAGCAGCTTGCTGCGCTCGTCCCTCATGAGCGAACGGGCGCGCGTCAGGAAGGCCAAGGGCTCGGCGTAGTGCTCCAAGGCCTCGTGGCTGAGGACGACGTCGAATTTCTCGTCCGGGGCCAAGTCGTCCCAGCCAGCCCTTTCGAACCGAACGCGCGACGAGTCGAGCGATGCCGACTCGGCGAGCCGCCGGGCCGCCTCCACGCGCTTGGCGACCACGTCCACCCCCTTCACGACGCCCCCGCTCTCCAGCGCCAGCGCCACGGTCATGTCCCCGAATCCACAACCGACGTCCAAGTACCGGAGGCGGCCGGCCAGCGGCAAGCGGCCGCCGATTCGGTCGTTGAACTTGCGAAGCCTGGCGACGCCGTCGGCAACCGAAGGGGGAGCGGGCGGGGGGGGCATGGCCGCGAAGACCGACGACGACGACCGCCCGAGACTGTCGTTGGAGTCGGAGCCGGGCTTCGGGCCCACGAGGGCAGAGCGAGGACGAACGAGGAGCCGCAGCAGCCGGTAGTCCACGGAAGCGCCAAACATTCCTTCGCCTCTCCTTGCTCATGACGGGGGTGGTCGCGCGGCGGCAGGACCGACAGATGCAAGTTAACGGGACCGACAGATTCAAGTTAAGTTGCCGCTTGACATAAGTTGCCGCTTGACTCCGTTCAGCCCAGCGCGGGTAGGGCCTCGGCGCTCTCGGCCAAGCCGGAAGGCGCCCCCCCCCATGCACCCGACGCAGCAGCATCGACGCCGCGCCGCGCGACCTCGGCGGGCGAACGCCGAGGTCGCGGTCCTGGCGCTGCACGATCGCGACCGGCCGTCCGGGCCCGGTTCGAACCGAGCGTTCGGCTTCGTGTTCGCGGTCTTTTCGGCGGCCGTGGGCGTCTGGCCGGCCATCTGGGGCAACGCGCCCCGACCATGGGCGCTGGTCTTGGCCGCCGGGTTCGCCGCCGTGGCGGTGGCCCAGCCCGCGTGGCTCGCTCCGCTCAACCGCGCGTGGTTCCTGTTCGGGATGGCGCTTCACCGGGTCGCCAGCCCTGTGGCGCTCGGAATCGTCTACTTCGCGGCCGTGACGCCCACGGGGTGGTTGCTGCGACTGCTTCGCAAGGATATCTTGCGATTGCGGCCGGATCCCGAGGCCGGCAGCTACTGGATCGTCCGGGACCCGCCCGGACCGGATCCCGAGTCGATGAAGAACCAATACTAGCCAACGCGCAACACGGGAGACGAGATGGGCAAGTCGCGGTTCTGGTCGCCGTTTCGGTTCTTGGGAGAGTTCTGGGCGTTCCTGCGCGTGCGAAAGAAGTACTGGCTGTTTCCCGCCATCGTGATGCTGCTGGCGGTCGGCGGGCTGATCGCCTTGAGCCAGGGCAGCGCGGTGGCGCCGATGGTCTACACGCTCTTCTGACGCCGACCTGAGCGCCGGCCGGACGGCCCCGATGCGCGTTCTGGGCGTTTCGGCGTTCTACCACGACAGCGCGGCCGCGCTGGTCGACGGAGGGCGCGTCGTCGCGGCGGCGCAGGAAGAGCGGTTCACGCGGCGAAAGCACGACGCCGCGTATCCCGAGCACGCCGTGGCGTGGTGTCTCGAGGAGGCGGGGGTGGGACCGGGCGAACTCGATTGCGTGGTCTTCTACGACAAGCCGTTCCTCAAGTTCGAGCGGTTGCTGGAGACGGCGGTCGCCTTCGCGCCCCGCGGATTCCCCGCCTTCGCCAAGGCCGTGCCCGTGTGGGTGAAGGAAAAGCTGTTCCAGAAGGGCCTGCTGGCGCGCAAGCTGGCCGCCTTGGACGCGGACGTCGACTGGCACGAGAAGCTGCTGTTCGCCGAGCACCACCAGTCGCACGCGGCCAGCGCCTTCTATCCTTCCCCGTTTCGAGAGGCGGCGGTGCTCACGATGGACGGCGTGGGCGAGTGGGCGACCACGTCCGCGGCCGTCGGGCGCGGCGCCAAGCTGGAGGTGACGCGAGAAATCCACTTTCCCCATTCGCTGGGCCTGCTCTACTCCGCCTTTGCCTACTACACCGGCTTCCGCGTCAACTCCGGCGAGTACAAGGTGATGGGACTGGCGCCGTACGGGCGGCCGACGTTCGCCCAGCTGGTTCTCGACGAGCTGATCGACCTGAAGCCCGACGGAACGTTTCGACTGAACCTGGACTACTTCGCCTATTGCACCGGGCTCAAGATGACCAACCGCCGCTTCGACGCGTTGTTCGGCGGGCCGGCGCGCGCGCCGGAGGAGCCCTTGCGGCAACGGCACATGGACTTGGCCGCGTCGGTGCAGGCGGTGGTGGAAGAGGCGACGCTGCGGCTGACCCGGTCGCTTCGCGAGGAGACGGGGATGAGGAACCTGTGCCTGGCGGGCGGCGTGGCGCTCAACTGCGTGGCCAACGGCAAGGTCGTCCGCGACGGGAGGTTCGACGAGGTCTGGGTGCAGCCTGCCGCCGGGGACGCGGGGGGCGCCTTGGGCGCGGCGCTGGCGGCCAGCCACGGGCTCTTGGGCGAACCCCGTTCGGCGGCGGGACGGGGGCGGGGGGGGCGGCCAGCGGCGGAGACGGTCGCGGACGGTCCGGAGGCGGACCCTTCGGGCCGCGGCGAAGCCGGCCCGGCGACGGCCGGCGACGCGGGAGGGCGGCCAGCGACTTCGCCGCTCCCGAAGCCGGCCGGCGAGACCCGTTCGCCGACCGACGCCATGCGGGGAGCGTTCCTCGGGCCGCAGTTCGGGAGCCGCGAGATTCGCCGGGCTCTGGACGAGGCCGCCGCGCGCTATCGCCACCTGGACGACGACGCGTTGCTGGCAGCGACCGCGGACGCGCTGGCCGAAGGCAAGGTGGTGGGCTGGTTCCAGGGACGCATGGAATTCGGGCCGCGGGCGCTGGGGGCGCGCTCCATCCTGGGCGACCCGCGCGATCCCGACATGCAGCGGACGCTCAATCTCAAGGTGAAGTTCCGGGAGTCGTTTCGGCCCTTCGCGCCCAGCGTGCTCGCCTCGGACGCGCCGGAGTGGTTCGAGCTGGACCGGGAAAGTCCGTACATGCTCTTGGTCGCGGGCGTGGCCCACGAGAAGCGGCGGCCGGAGGACGCGCGGGCCGGGCCGCTCTTCGGCCTGGACAAGCTGCGCGTCCCGCGCTCCGAGATCCCCGCCGTGACGCACGTGGACTGTTCGGCCCGAATTCAGACCGTGCACGCCGAGACCAACCCGCGCTACCACGCGCTGCTCGAGGCGTTCAAGGCCCGCACCGGCTGCCCCGTTCTCGTCAACACGAGCTTCAACGTCCGTGGAGAACCCATCGTGTGCACGCCCGCCGACGCCTTCCGGTGCTTCATGGGCACGGACATGGACTGCCTGGCGATCGGCAACTGCTTCCTCGACAAGGACGAGCAGGACCCCGCCTTGGCCGTGGACTACCGGGCGTCGTTCGAGCCGGACTGAGGCCCGGCGAGCGGCGCTGTGTGGCCCCCCTTGCCCGGCGGCGGGCCGCGTCGCCAAACTCCACGCTCCCGCCCCCTGCCTCCCTCACACGGCCCGCCCCTCCAAGCCCATGCTCTCAGACATCGCCATCGCCCAAGCCCACGACATCAAGCCCATTGCCGAGATCGCCGCGCGCGCCGGTCTCGGCGACGACGAGATCGTGCTCTTCGGACGCTACAAGGCCAAGGTGCCGCTCGACGTGGTCGAGGCGCGCCCTGCGCGAAACCCCAAGCTGGCGTTGGTCACCGGAATCAGCCCCACGGCCGCGGGCGAGGGCAAGTCCACGACCTCGGTGGGCCTGGCCGACGCGCTCACGTTGCGGGAGCGCAATCCGATTCTGTGCATCCGCGAGCCCTCGCTGGGACCGGTGTTCGGCATCAAGGGAGGCGCGGCGGGAGGCGGCTGGTCGCAGGTGGTTCCGATGGAGGACATCAACCTGCACTTCACGGGCGACTTTCACGCGATCACGTCGGCCCACGCGCTGCTGTCGGCCATGCTGGACAATCATCTGTTCCGACCCAACTCGACGGGGCTGGACCACCGGCGGATCACGTGGGGGCGCGCCGTGGACATGAACGACCGGGCGCTGCGCGACGTGGTGGTGGGCCTGGGCGGTCCGTTCGGGGGGATTCCACGGCAGGACGGGTTCATGATCACCGCGGCGTCCGAGGTCATGGCCGTCTTTTGCCTGGCGCGGGACTTGGCCGACCTCAAGAAGCGGCTGGGCGACGTCATCGTGGGCTACACGAGAGCGCGCGAGCCCGTGCGCAGCCGGGACATCGGCGCCGACGTGCCCATGACGATCCTGCTCAAGGACGCCGTGCATCCCAACTTGGTGCAGACCCTGGGGGGCACGCCGGCCTTCGTGCACGGAGGGCCGTTCGCCAACATCGCCCACGGCTGCAACTCGCTGATCGCCACGCGCGCCGGCATGAAGCTGGGCGACATCGTGGTCACCGAGGCGGGCTTCGGCGCGGACCTGGGCGCCGAGAAGTTCTTCGACATCAAGTGCCGGCTGGGCGGCCTGGCGCCCGACGCGGTCGTCGTCGTCGCGACGATTCGGGCGCTCAAGATGAACGGCGGCGCCGCGAAGGACTCCCTGGCGCAGGAGGACGTGGCCGCCTTGGAGCGCGGGATGGCCAACCTGTTCGGACACGTGGAGAACGTGGGGCGCTTCGGCGTGCCCGCGGTCGTGGCGTTCAACCGCTTCGCCACGGACACGCCCGCGGAAGCGAAGGCGCTGCTGGACGGATGCGCGGCCCGGGGAGTGGCGGCCGTCGAAGCGGACCCGCACGGGGGAGGCGGCGAGGGGTGCCTGGAGCTGGCCGACGCGGTGTGGGAGCTGGCGCACAGCGGCAAGGCGGCGTTTCGGCCGCTCTATCCCGACGCGATGCCCCTGGCCGAGAAGATCGAGACGGTCGCCGGCCGCATCTACGGCGCCGACGGCGTGGACTTCCTGCCCGGCGTCGAGGACGAGCTGGCGCGGCTGGAGTCGTTCGGCTTGGCCAAGGCGCCGGTCTGCATCGCCAAGACCCAGTATTCCTTCTCGGACAACCCGGCGCTGCTGGGCCGGCCCACCGGCTTTCGCGTCACGGTGCGCGGCGTGACGCCGTCGGCCGGCGCCGGCTTCGTCGTGGCCAAGACGGGGGCGATCATGACGATGCCCGGCTTGGCGGCCAAGCCCGCCGCCCTGTCCATGTCCATCACGGACGACGGGGTGGTGGGCGGGCTGATGTAGGGGAACGGGCCGGTGGAGGAGGCAGGCGCGGCCGAGGCCGGAGGACACCTCGACGAATGCTGCCCACTTGGCCCCGGAGGTAGCAGCGCGTGTCGGCGTGGCGCGGCCGAGGCCGGAGGACGCCTCGACGAATACTGGCGGCGCAACCTGCGCTGGGTGGCCGGGTTGCTGGCCGTCTGGTTCCTCGTCTCCTACGGGTTCGGCATCGTGCTGGCGGAGCCGCTCAACCAAGTGCGAATTCGGGGAACGGGCTTCCCGCTGGGATTCTGGTTCGCGCAGCAGGGCGCGATCTACGTCTTCGTGGCGCTGATCTTCGTCTACGCGCGGGTCATGAACCGGCTGGACCGGGAGTTCGGGCTGTCGGAGGAATGATGGGGCGACCGCGGCCCGCGCCGGCCTTGCGGGGCGGACGGGCGAGCTGACCGATGGACGTCCGCGCCTGGACCTTCGCCGCCGTCGGCGCGTCGTTCGCGCTGTACGTGGCCGTCGCGCTTCGCTCGCGCGCGGGCTCCACCAAGGAGTTCTACGTCGCCGGCACGGGGGTGTCGCCTCTGGCCAACGGGATGGCCACCGCCTCCGACTGGATGTCCGCGGCTTCCTTCATTTCCATGGCGGGCGCGATCTCCCTGCTGGGCTACGACGGCTCCGTCTACCTCATGGGATGGACGGGCGGCTACGTCCTGCTGGCGCTCCTGCTGGCCCCGTACCTGCGCAAGTTCGGCGCCTACACCGTGCCCGACTTCGTCGGCAGGCGCTACTACTCCCGCGCGGCGCGGATCGTCGCGGTGGCGTGCGCGCTGTTCGTGTCCTTCACCTACGTGAGCGGGCAGATGCAGGGCGTGGGCATCGTGCTGAGCCGCTTTCTGGAAGTCGACGTGGCGGCCGGGGTCGCCATCGGCATGGGCATCGTGTTCTTCTATGCCGTCCTGGGAGGCATGAAGGGCATCACGTACACGCAGGTGGCCCAGTACTGCGTCCTCATCTTCGCCTACATGACGCCGGCGTTCTTCCTCGCCGTCATGATGACGGGCACGCCCGTGCCGCAGCTGGGCTTCGGGGGCGCCGACCCGGAAACGGGGATCCATCTGCTGGACAAGCTGGACGGACTGCACGAGCAACTGGGCTTCGCGGCCTACACCAGCGGCTCCAAGTCCATGATCGACGTGTTCTTCATCACCGCCGCGCTGATGGCGGGCACGGCCGGGCTGCCGCACGTGATCGTGCGCTTCTACACCGTGCCCAAGGTCCGCGACGCCCGCACATCGGTGGGCTGGGCGCTGGTGTTCATCGCCGTTCTCTACACGACCGCGCCCGCCGTGGCGGTCTTTGCCCGCACCAACTTGCTGGACACGGTGTCGGGCCGCCCCTACGCGGAGATGCCCGAGTGGTTCACGAAATGGGAAGGCACGGGCCTGGTCCAGTTCGAGGACCACGACGGCGACGGCCGCATCCGCTACGCCGGCCCGAACTACGAGCCCCCGCCGGGCGAGTCCGCCGCCAACGAGCTGACCGTCGCGCCCGACATCATGGTCCTGGCCAATCCGGAGATCGCCGGCCTGCCCAACTGGGTGGTTGGACTGGTGGCCGCAGGCGGGCTGGCCGCGGCGCTCTCCACGGCGGCGGGCCTGCTGCTGGTCGTGTCGTCGGCGATCAGCCACGACCTGCTCAAGGGGGCCGTCCGGCCCGGCATCTCGGAGAAGGGCGAGCTGCGCGCCGCGCGGATCAGCGTGGCCGCCGCCGTCCTGGCCGCCGGCTACCTCGGCGTCCATCCCCCGGGCTTCGTGGCCCAGACCGTGGCCTTCGCGTTCGGCCTGGCCGCCTCGTCGTTCTTCCCCGCGATCGTGCTGGGCGTCTTCACGAAGTCGACGAGCCGCGAAGGCGCCGTCGCCGGGATGGTCTCGGGCATCGCCTTCACGGCCTCCTACATCGTCTACTTCCGCTTCGTGAACCCAGCGGCCGACGTTCCCGCCAACTGGTGGTTCGGCGTCTCGCCCGAGGGCATCGGCACGGTCGGCATGATGGTCAACTTCGCGGTGGCGCTGGCGGTGTCCCGCTTCACGCCGCGCCCTCCTGCCTCGGTGCACGCCCTGGTCGACGGAATGCGGGCGCCGGGAGATCCGGGCAGCAGCTAGGCAGAGTCGTCTTGGCGGTCACGGATGTCCGCCAAAATGGGCTCGGCGGCCATTTTCGCCGTCGCGTGACCGGCGCCGGGTCGTTCTTGCGATCGTTTCCGGCATTTCGCGGCCGTTGTACCGTCGTTGCCGGACACGCGTGTCCGGCAAGCTGCCAGCATCCACGGATGGTCCTCCGCCACGGCGGCGCACAGAGCGTCGTTGACGGACACGCGTGTCCGCCTAGCTGGCGGCGGCCAAGCCGTGGTCGGCGAGGCCTAGCGTCTCGGCGGCGGAGGCCAGCCCGCGGACGCTTCGATCGGTCCGGAAGCGCGCAGGCGCGGCGGCACGTCGTCCAGCCCTGGCCAGTCGCGGGCAATGCCGCGGATTCTGCCCGTGGCCGGATCGGCGAACACGGCGATGCGCCGGGACGCGGCCATGTCGCGCGTCGCTTGGCCCTCGGGTCCGCGCACGCTCACCGAGCGCAGGGCGGAGAGCCAGGAGTCCTCGAGCGGAACGGCGAAGAGGAAGCCGCTGCCGCCGTGATCGATGTCGTCCGCGGAAAAGGAGAAGGAGAACAGTTCGTTTCCGGCGGCGTCCGTCCCCGCCAGACGGTACGGCCCGCCGGCGTCCGGCAGTTTGGGCGGCGCCTCCCAGACGAAGGGCGCGGAGAGGCGGAGACGGCCGTCCCGCGCGCCCCCCGACAACAGCAGCGCCGGCTCGGGCCGGGCGGCGGCGGGCGCGGAGGCCGCCCGGTAGTCGAGCGCCTTGACGAAGTTGTAGTCGCTGATCCAGTAGGGGCGGCAATACGACATGAGGTCCACTGCCGAGGCTGGATCCAGCGCCCGGGCGGGCCAGGCGGGACCCGCGAATTCGTAGCCGAACACTCCGGTGGACGCCTCGGGATACGGAAAGTCCTCGTCCACGCCCAGGGGGGCGCCGCAGGGAGCGTGGCCCAGATTCAGGTTGTGGCCGACTTCGTGCGCCAACGTGAGCTCGAACTCCGGCTCGACGGCTCCGTCGCCGAGGTGAGATCGGCTGATGCCGACGTGGCCGGGCTGGAACGCGACGCCCAAGAGCGCGCCCCACACGCCGCCGGAGTTGGCATGCACGAAGCGCGGCACGGCGAAGAGGCCGTGGTAGAGCGCCGAGGTCCCGCCGGCTTCGACGTGGCGGAGAAGCTGGATCTCCTCGAGGACTTGAAAGGCGCCGTATTCGGTCGTGTCCGCGAAGGTGAAGAACGGCTCGCGAACCCTGACGTCCACTTGGCCCAGCGGCAGAAGCGCTTCCAAGTACCTGAGGCGGGCGGACGATCCGGCGCCGCGGAAGCTCCTCGCCAAGCCGGCCACGGCGGCGTTCGCGCCGGCGTTCGCGTCCCACGCGTAGTGGACGGGCACGATGGTCAAGTCCAGCGGAGCGACGGCGCGCACGTCCAAGGCGGCGCGGCCCTCGGCGGGGACGCGGCGCACGCTCCCCGGCGACAACGGCAGCGTCCGGTCGGGATCCAGCTCGACGACCATCTCGACCCCGGGTTGGAGAACGCTTCCGGGGACTTCGGCGTTGAAGCTCGCTCCGAGGTCGCCCTCGCGCAGCGCTTGCGGGATGCCGGGCGGCGGCTCGAGCTGGACGGCGTGCACTTGGGCGCCGTCTCGGTAGAACGTCGCCCGCGCAACGGGCCGAAACACGTTGGCGCTGTCGCTCTGGGCGAAGACGCGAAGCAAGGCCCGGCGCCCTGCGATCAAGGGCACGCTGCCCGTCCGGGTCTGGGCCGCCTGCACCAGGTAGACGGCCGGCACGGTGACCTGCGCGGCCGGCGGGTTGGCCAGCATGAGCGGCGGCCCCGCGTCCACCTCGAGGCCGTGGAAGCACGGCAGACCGCTGCACGACGTGTCGGGGAGCGACGGCGCGACCGGCGCGACCGAGAACGACGAGCCCGCGGCGTTGGTGGCGGTCACCGCTTCGCTGGCCGTCCGGCCTCCGGCGATGCGCGCCGAAGGGGCCGACAGGGCGCCGCCGGCGCCTCTCAGTCCCACGTCCATGGGGAACGGCGCGCCCAGGCGCACGCGGGCTCGAACTTGCACGACGCCCGTGGACCCGTTGCCGTCGTCGGCACGCTCCAGTTCCACGCGAACGCGAAACGGGGTCCCCGGGTTTTCGCGGAGATCGAGGACGGAAACGCCGCCCGTCCCCGCGAACAGACTGTCGGGCAAGGCCCCCAGCCGGTTGACGGACAGATCGAGGAAGTCCAGGGCGGCCAGCGGCCGGAGCAATCCCGGCGGCAAGGCCTGCAACCGGTTGTCGGCCAGCACCAGCGTGCGGACGCCCGTCAGCCGGTCGAACGCCCCGGCGGGAATCTCCGCCAGTCCGTTTTGGCGCAGGTTGAGCAGCTCCAACCGGGGTGCGCCGCGCAACGCGCCGCCCGGCCACGCTCCGAGTCCGTTGAAGCTCAGGCGCAGCTCGCGAAGGTCCGGGAGGCCGCTGAACAGGTCGTCGGGCAACGCCGAGATGCCGTTGCCGCCGAGGTTCAGGGCTTGCAGGGAGGCCAGGCCGGCGAAGTGCTCGGGTCTTGGACGGGAGATCCGGTTGCCGAACAGGTCCAGGCGCTCCAGGCCGTCGATGCCGGAGAACGTCTGGGCCGGGAGGCCGACGAGCTGGTTGAGCCTCAGGGAGAGAACGACGAGCTGCGGCGCCCCCGCGAACAATCGCGGCGCCAAGTCGACCAATCCGTTTTCGGACAGGTCCAGGTAGACCAGGCTCGACAACCCATCGAAGTCGCTGGGCTGGACGGCGGAGATCGACCGGCCCGACAGCTCGAGCGAGACGAGGGCGGCCAAGTCGGCCGTGGTCACCTCGCCGCACGCGTGCCTGCCGGTCGCCACGACCAGAGCGTCGCGCACCTGGGGAGTGCGGTCGCAGACGTCGCGGACCTCGGCCGCCGGCGACGACGCGCCCCCGCTGCCCGCGGGACCCGCCGCCGGGCCGATGCCCGCGTCCTCGCAACCTGCCGCGCCCGCCAGCGCGAGGAGGCCGCCGACAACCGTCCGTCGTCCCGCGCCCGTGCGCATGCCTGTCGCCCCCGTCGCGCCCGGCGCGCGAACCCGGACATGCCAGTTTGTCGAACTGCGCGACGCGGCGAAGGCGCGCATGGCCGTCACGCCCGGCATGCGGACCCGGAGCGCCGAGGCTCGTCCGTCCGGCGGGCGGCGGCCCCCGCAACGGCGTGGACGCCCCGGCTCAGGCGACTCCGAGCGCCAAGGCGCACCTCCCACCCGAGCAACAGATTGCGTGGCCGTCGCCGTCGAGGTCGGCTCATGGATTCCGAGCGCCAAGGCGCACCTCCCACTGCCGCGACGCGACCAGCCCTGCGCGCTGCGCCGCCGGCCAGTCTCGGGCGATGCCGCCGATCCGCCCGGAAGCGCGATCGACGAGGACCGCCAGCCGCCGCGAGGCCGCCCTATCCGATGCCGCGAATCCCTCGGGACCGCGGAGGACGACCCTCGCCGGCACGTCCCGCCGTCCTCCCTCGAGCGGGACGGCGAACAGGAAGCTGCGTCCCCCATGGCTGGTCCGCCCGGGCTCGAACGACAGGGAGAGCATCTGTCGTCCGCCGTCGTCCCAGGCCGTCAACCGGTAGGGGCCCGGCCGCGCGGGCAGCTTGGGCGCCGCTTCCCATTCGAAGGCCGGCTCCAGCACGAGCTCCCCTTCCCGCACGCCGCCCCACAGGATCAGCGAACGGCTCGTTCGGCTTGCGAGCGCGCGGCCGCCCCCGCCGTTCGGCTCGGCGCCCGCCGCCCAGCCGCTTGCTCCCGCCCCGGACGCGCCGCCGGTCCTGTAGCGCAACGCCTTGACGAAGCTGTAGCCGCTGATCCAGGCGGGCAGACAGTACGACATGATGTCGCGGGCCTTCGCCGGATCCAGCAGGCGACCAGGACCGCCGGCCTCTCCGAAGTCGTAGCCCCACAGGCCGGTGGAGCCGTCTTCGTAGGGATAGTCCTCGTCCAACCCCGTCCCGGCGCCGCAGGGCGCGTGGCCCAGGTTCAGGTTGTGGCCCGTCTCGTGCGCCAGCACTTCCGCAACGGCGAAGTACGGGCTGCCGTCCTGCTCGTGGGACAAGGTGA
This sequence comes from Longimicrobiales bacterium, assembly GCA_965242735.1. Classification (GTDB taxonomy): domain Bacteria; phylum Gemmatimonadota; class Gemmatimonadetes; order Longimicrobiales; family Gaopeijiaceae. Next base: position 2,431,033 of record OZ251497.1, read on the forward strand.
GCGCGCTGCGCCCCGGCTGAAGCGCAATGCCGTAGAACTCCCAGAACGCGCCCTCGCGGACAAGGCGGGGGCCGGCGAAGACGCCGTGATAGTGCTTGTGGTCGGCGGCGCCGTCCAAGTGCCGCAGCAGCTCGATCTCGTCCAGCAGACCGGGGCCGCCTGCGCGGCTCGTGTCCGCCCAAGTGAAGTAGGGACTGCGGACGGTCGCGTCGACATGCCGGGCGGGAAGAAGCGCCCGGACGAAACGCATGGCGGGAGCGCCGTCGCGGCCGAGCCCGCGGGCGAATTCGAGGACCTTCGCGTTGGTCGCTTGGTTGGCGTCCCATGCGTATTGCACGGGCACGATGGTCACGTCGAGCGGCGCGACTTCGCGCACTTCCAGCGCGGTTCGGCCGGCGGCGGGGACGCGCCGCACGCTCCGGCGGGTGAGCGGCAGGCGGTTGTCGGGATCGATCTCCACGACCATCTCGACCCCGGGCTGCAGCGCCGAGCCGGGAATTTCCGCGTTGAAGCTGGCGCCGAGCCTGTCCTGGCGCACGGTGGTGGGAATGCCGCGCGGCGGAGGTTCGAGGGTCGCCGTGTGGACGGCGGCGCCGCGCACGAAGAACGTCGCGCGCCCGGAAGGCCGAAAGCCGTTGGCGCTGTCGCTTCGAACGAAGACCCGGAGCAAGGCCCGGCGTCCGGCGATCAACGGGACGCCGCCCTGCCGGTCCTGGACGCTCTGGACCAAGTGCAGCGCAGGCACGGTCGTGGTCGCGGACGGCGGATTGGCCAGGACCAGCGCTGGACCGGCCTGGGTGGCAAGACCCGCGAAGCAGGGATCGCCCCCCGGGCATGTCATGGCGGGCACGGCGGGCGCGACGGCGGACACCGAGAGCGACGATCCGGGCGTGTTGGCGACCTCGACCGCCGAACTCGCGACCGCGCCGGCCGGAACGACGACGGCGCTGCTGCCGGCGGACCCGCCGACGGCGGACAGGGACACGCTCATGGAAAACGGGGCGCCCTGAGCGACCTTGGCGACGACCTGCGCGGGGCCCGGCGCCAGCGGGTCTTGGCTGTCGACCCGCTCGAGTTCGACGACCAGGCCAAACGGCGCGCCCGGATTGGGGGCCAAGCTCAGTTCCTCCAGTTCGGCGATCCCCTCGAAAAGGCCGTCCGGCAATGCGTTCAGCACGTTGCCGCCCAGGCCGATCACCTGCAGGCGCGCCAAGCCCCCGAAGGCGCCGGGCGCCAAGGACGACAACCGGTTGCCGTCGAGCCGGAGCCGCCGAAGAGCCGTCAAGTCGCCGAGAACACCGGGCGGAAGCCGCTCGATCCGGTTGCCGGTCAGATACAGTTCCTCGAGGCGGCCCAGGCCGCCGAAGATCCCGCTGGGCAGCGACTGGAGCCGGTTGCGCGACAAATCCAGCTGCCGCAGGCTCGGCACAGAATCGAAGACGGCCGCGGGCAGCTCGGCGATCCGGTTGCCGGTCAGCAGCAACGCGGTCAGGCCGGGAGCGCCCCGGAGCGCCTCGGGACGCAGGTTGCGCAGGCGGCAGAGCCCAAGGTCCAGCGTGGACAGCGACGGCAGCTGGGCCAGCAGGCCCGGCGGGAGTTCGGCGAGCGGATTGAAGCCCAGCACGAGCAGGAACAGCTGGGCGAGACCGGCAAACGACTCGGGCGCGACGCGGGCCAACAGGTTGCCGCTCAAGTCGAGCTCGGTCAGCTCCGGCATGCCGGAGAACACGCCGGGCGGCAACGCTGCGAGCCGGTTTCCGGCGAGCGTCAGGTTGCGCAGCTGCGTCAGTCCACGGAAGTCTCCGGCCTCCAGAGAACTGACGACGGGACCGTTCCCGGGCGGCGACCGCGCGTCCGGACCGGCCATGTCGAGGCTGGCGAGGCTCGCCAGGTCGGCGGCCGTCACGCCCGCGCAGTCGTCGCGCCTCGCGGCCCGCGCCAGGGCGGCCGCCGCGGCCGGCGATCGGTCGCACACGTTGTCGCCGGCCGACGTGGCCGCCACCGACACGGTCAGCTGTCCCACCGACGCGGTCAGCGCTTGCTCGCCGTCGCCCCGCCCAATGCGCCACCGCGTCGACGCAAGGCCGGCGGCGTCCGTGGTCGTCGCGGCCGGCGCCGCGCTGCCGCCTCCCTGCGTCACCGCAAACCGCACGGCGGCGCCCGAGAAGGGACGGCCTTGAGCGTCCGAGACCCGCACGACCACGGAATCCGGCAGTTCCGAGCCCGCGAAGGCCTGCTGGCCGCCGCCCGACACGAGCGAAATCGCCGACGGCGCCGACGGAGGAGGAGGCGGCGGGACGACCCCGCCGTCCCCGCCGCCGTCGCCGCAGGTCGCCAAGGCAAGCGCGATCATGGGGCCCGCAAGCCGCCACGGGAGCCGAGAACGTCCCTCCGCCACCCCGCCCTCGGATGCGTGTCCGCCCCCCTGTCCGGCCAGCCCCGCCTCTCTATGGTTCGCGCGCGACTCGGCGACTCCCCGCACTAGCTCGCGGACCACTCCCTCTTGGCTTGCGCCAAGAACGTGACGACGAGGGCCGCGTCGACGAAGTGCCAGATCCAGAACAGGTCGAGGCCGGCCAAGTCCACCAGCGCCAAGTTGCCGACGCATCCGGCCAGGACGAAGGCGAACCCGCATCTCAGGCGCCGCACGGCGGGCGTGGCCTCTTCGGCGGACAGGCGCGCGATCCAGTAGCCGCACAAGGCGGCGTAGATCACGTTGATCCACGTCCAGGAGTTCAGGAAGCCGCCGGGCGACCCCACGACCTCGCCGTCCGGCGTCGCAAGAAGGCCGACCAGCCACATGTTGGCCGCCACCAAGGCGGCAGTGATTCCCAGCGCGAACGCGTGCAGCTTGCGGTGACCGGTCATTGGCCCTCCTTGCTCTGGAAGCGCTCCCCTCGGTTGCCTCTCCGTCAATATAGGAGCGCGAGGACCGCCCAATGCAAGAGCACGCCCGGCGCCGCGGCGAGCACGGCGCGACCCGTGCCGGCTTGGAGCGCCACCCGGGCGGCGACGACGCCCGTGGCGAGCATCCACGGCGCCGCGGCCGCATGCAACAGGCCGCCGACCCAGGGAACGAAGGCGAGAGCGGCGAGCATCCCGGCGGCCTTGGCGAACCCGAGCGACCGCGCGACGCCCGCCCAGGCGCCGGTGCACCCCAGGAGCTTGACGCCGATCCAGTACGCCATGGCGGACCACAGCCACCAATGGACGATGCCGGTCGCGGCCAGCGCCGCCATGTGCCGCCATCCCAGCTCGGCGTCGGCCGAGGCCGTCGCCGCGGCCGCCAGCCCCACGACCAGAACCGCCGGCCAAACGGCGGCGTCGTCGCGTGCGGCGCGGTACGCCGACGGCCGCAGAACGACGGCGCCGACAGTCCTCTTCGCGAACTCCAAGAGCGGCGTGAGCATGGCGTCCCCCAGACCAGGCGTCGGTTGGTGTCGTCCTCGGCCCTCCAAGACCGTAACTTGCCGGTTGCCGGGACTTCAAGGTCCCGGCCATGCTCGAGCCGACGGCCGAGGCCTCGAAAGGCAGGAGCGAGCTTCCGCCCGGCGGCGGCCTGCCCGTGCTGCAGGAGTCGCGGCGGTCCGCTCAATCTTGCAGGCGCATGCTTGCCGCGCGACGAGCCGGCGGCCGACCTCTCGCAGGGGGACCGGCGGCCCGCTTCATGTCCCTCCCCAATCCGGAGCAACGAATGCCGTGAACCCGCCCGGACTCTCCAGGACGCCGAGCCCGTTGCTGGCACGCGTGCGCAACGCCGACTTTCGAGCACGCGTTGCCGTCGCGGACGCCGGCGGCAGTTGGTCCTACGGCGAGCTGGCCGCGGCGGCCGAGACGACGGCGCGAAGGTTCCGCGAAGCCGCAGGAGGCTTGGCGGGAGAACGGGTGGCTTGCCTGGCGCCGCCCGGCCGCCGCCACGTCGCCGCGCTGCTGGCCGCCTGGACCGAGGGCGCGACGGCCGTGCCGCTGGCGTCCTCCCATCCGTTGCCCGAACTGACGCATGTCCTGGACGACGCGGCCCCGCGCCTCGTCCTCGCCGACCCCTCCCTGCCCCAGGCCGCCGGGCTGCTGCAGGCCGCCGAGGACCGGGGCGCGACCACGCTCCTGCTCGCGGACGACAAGGGGGCGCCCGGCCACGCCGAGGAGCCAGCGCGTCCAACCCCTGCTCGGAAGGGGGCGCGCGCAGACTTCCCAAGCGGCGAACCCGCCGACGGGGCGCTCCTCGTCTACACGAGCGGCACGACCGGCCGGCCGAAGGGAGCGCTTCTCGCCCACCGCGCCTTGACGGCCCAAATGCGCTCGCTGGTTCAGGCTTGGGCATGGACGAGCGAGGATCGAATCCTTCACGTGCTTCCCCTGCACCACGTCCACGGTCTGGTCAACGCGCTCTGTTGCGCTCTGTGGTCCGGCGCGGCCTGCGAGTTCGCGTCGGCGCGGCCTGCCGCGGACGTCTGGGAACGGTGGGCGGACGGCGGCGTTACGGTGTTCATGGCCGTGCCGACGATCTACGGGAGACTGGCCAGCGAATGGGAGCGAGCGCCGGAGCGGGTGCGGCGACGCTGGTCGCGCGGGGCGGCGGCCCTGCGGCTCATGGTGTCGGGTTCGGCCGCTCTTCCCGTGTCGGTCTTCCAGCGCTGGCGGGCGGCGTCCGGACACGATCTTCTGGAGCGCTACGGCATGACCGAGACCGGCATGACGCTCTCCAACCCCCTCGCCGGACCCCGGCGGCCGGGACACGTGGGGCAGGCCTTGCCCCCGGTCGAGGTGCGGCTCGTGGGAGAGGACGGCGCGGTCGTGCCGGAGGGGCGGGCGGGCGAGATTCAGGTTCGCGGCCCAACTGTGTTCTCCCAGTACTGGAGGCGTCCCCAGGAGACGGAGGGAGCCTTCGTCGAAGATTGGTTTCGCACGGGCGACCTGGCTCGCGTGGACGACGGCGCCTATCGCATCTTGGGGCGCCGGGGCACGGACATCTTCAAGACGGGGGGCTATCGCGTGTCGGCGTTGGAAGTCGAGGAAGCGTACAGGACGCACCCCGGCGTGCGCGACATCGCGATCGCCGGCGTCGCGGACCCGGAATGGGGCGACCGGCTCTGCGCGGCCTATGTCCCCGAGGCCCCCGCGGACCGCGAGGGCCTCGAAGGTCCCGACGACCCTGAGGGCTCCGAACGCCCTGGAGGCTCTGGAAGCCCTGAAGGCCCTGCCAAGGCCACGCCCGACGCGCTGCGCGCATGGGGCAAGGAACGCTTGGCGCCCTACAAGGTGCCGCGCGCCTTTGTCCCGGTCCGGCAGCTCCCCCGCACGGCCATGGGAAAAGTCCGCCGCGCCGAGGTGGCCCGTCTCTTCGGCCCGCGCGACGACCGAGCCCGTCGCAGCCGCACTGAGCCGCACGCTCCGCGCTGCACATGCACCAGTCGATCCAGGCCGCGCGACGATCAAGCCCACCGCCGCAGCGCCGAGCCGGGCGGGCCCGGCCCCCGCCCCGAGGACGCGGCCGGCCTCCGCCGTCCCGGCGCCGCGATTCCGGAACCCGGCGGCCCGTGCTCCCCGCCGACTCCGCGGCGCAGAACCGGCTCTCCATGATCGACGGCCTGCTGGAGAACCTGCGCGCCTACTGGATCGCGTACCTGCTGCTGGCTGCGTACGGGGCCATGCTGGCCCACCACGCATGGGCGGGCAACCGCGGCACGCGCGGGGTCGCCGACTACTTCGTGGGCGGCCGCGCGATGGGACCCGTCGCCATCGGCCTTTCCTTCTTCGCCACCTATTCGAGCACCAACTCCTTCGTGGGCTTCTCGGGACAAGCCTACGACTGGGGCGTGACGTGGTTCCTCTTGGTGCCCTTCGTCGTCGCGGCGAGCCTGTTCGCCTGGATCGCCGTCGCGCCGCGCCTGCGCACGTTCACGGAGTCCTTGGGCTCGCTGACGATCGCGGACTTCATCGGCTTTCGCTTCGGAAGCGGCGGCGCCCGCTTCGTGGCGGCCTTGATCGTGCTGCTGGCCTCCTTTTTCTACATGACGGGGGTCTTCAAGGGCATCGGCAACCTGCTGGAGGTCTTCCTGGAGATTCCGTACCGGAGCGCCATCGCCGTCGTCTTCGTGGTGGTGATGGTCTACACGGTGGCCGGCGGGTTCATTTCGGTCGTCAAGACCGACGCGCTTCAGGGCGTCGTCATGGTCGGGGCCGCGGCGCTGCTGGCCTGGGGCGCCGTCTCCGCCGCGGGAGGACTGGGCTCGTGGCGGGCGCTCGCCGACGACCCCTCGACGGCGCCCCTTCTTCAATGGGGCGGAGCCGTGCCGGTTTCCCTCGTCTTGGGCGTGGTGTTCGCCACCACGGTCAAGTTCGCGGTCGAACCCCGCCAGCTGTCCCGCTTCTACGCGCTGGAGAGCCGCGCCGCGGCCAGACGCGCCGCCTGGGTGTCGACGCTGGCCTTCGTCGTGGTGTACGCGCTTCTGGTGCCCGTGGGCCTGTACGCCCGCAACGTCCTGCCCGGCGGTGTTCCCGACACCGATCTGGTGGTGCCGCGCCTGTTGGCCGCCGAAAACGTGTTCTCTGGAGGCGCCGGCGCGTTCCTGCTGGTGGCCATGGTCGCCGCAGCCATGTCGTCGCTCGACAGCGTGCTGCTGGTGACGGCTTCCACCATGGAGAGAGACGTCGCCGGTCTGGTGCGCCGGGCTCTGACGTGGCGACGGAGAACGCCAAAGCCGGGGAGCGCACTGCGCGAGCCGCGCGCTCCGCCAGGAGAAGGGCCCGCCAACCGCGGGGCAGAACGCTCGGCACTGCTTCGCACCCGGTTGTGGGTCGCGCTCTTCGCGCTCGTCACGGCCGTCATCGCGCTCAATCCGCCCGGCGGCGTCGTGGCGCTGACGAGCTTGTCGGGCGCCGTGTTCGGAGCCTGCTTTGCGCCGCCGCTCGTGCTCGGACTCTATTGGCGCCGGGGCAACGGCGCGGCCACGCTGGCCTCGTTCGGGACGGGCTTGGCCGTGTTGGCGGCGTGGCCGGATTCGCGCATTCACGAAGTCTTCCCTGCCGTCCTGCTGTCGTTCGTCGCCTACGCCGCCACCGCCTTGGCCACTCGTCCCAACGATTCCAAGGAGGTGGACCGGCTCTTCGCTGCCGAGCGCTCGCGGCGCGCCCCGGCCGATCTAGCCTAGCCCGACCGGAGCGGCCGGGCAAAGCGACGAACCGCTTCTCGCTGAGCGGCGGCTACGCTAAGTCTCGGCGGCGTGGCCTCGATTCGCCTCCCGCGCCCCGCCCGGGCGACGGCCGACTGCCCGTCGGCGCTTGTCGGACGCATCGGCCACGAAGGCACAAGCCACGCCGGTGACGAAGATGGCGGGACCCATTAGGTCAATATTGCTCTCCGCCATCGCCAGGAACGTGACCGGCACAGTCAGGCCCAGAGCCGCGTCGACGGGGTAGGAGCGCGGAAGCGTCCATGCTCCGCGCACCAGCGCCGCCAACGCCAGCGCATACAGCGCCATGGGGATAATGCCGGCTTCGCCGCCCATGGAGAGAAAATGATTGTGCGCTCCAGCGCGAAACAATGTGGGCGCGCCCCGTTCCAGCCCCAAGACCGACTGCAGGACCGGCGCGCCTTCCATGTGGAACATCTCCCCAAGTCCGTGGCCGACAATGGGCGACTGCAGGTACTGTTCCCATGCGACGGCCCAAATCAAACCTCGCAACGACAACGTCACGGCAGACAAGTCCCCAGCCAAGACCTGGCCAACGGCGATCAAGCGCAAGGCTTGTATGGGATGCGCAATCGTCGACCAATCGAGAGTCGTCGCAATCAAGGTGAGGCAGGCCGCAATAGCCGCGACCCAAAGAAGAAGGAAAAGACGACGCGAACCGGGTCCCCGAAAGACGAAGAAGATCAGGAGCGCGACGAATCCCAAGGCGGGCCCTCTCGAGAATCCCAGAACCATCGACGCGAACCCGAGAGACAGAGCCAAGAACCCGACCAGTCCTGATCGACGGCGCCCCAGCAACGCAATGCCCAAGCTCGCTGTGGCACACCCCGAGAAGGCCGAGAGTATCGGGTTCACGAACGCTCCCGAATAGCGATAAGACTGCAAATTCAACCCCGGCGGAATCGGCAACCCTGCGCTGGCCCAGACAGGCAAGACGACAACCACGGCGGCACCGGCTGCCAGCACCGCCAGGACGCCCCGGAACACCTTCTCCACTCCCCAGACGTCGATCACGGCACGAGCCCCGACCACGACCGCGGCGAAGAGCATGACGCTAGAGATCTTCGACTTGGCATGAACCTCTATGTCGACCCATGCCAACGACGAAAGCTGCCACCAAGTCAGCATGCCAATGCCCAGATGAGTCGCCGTGCTCGCAAGGAAGAGGCTGCCCGCGGTCCCTATGCGATCGACCGTGCGCATGCCCACGAACGCCAGGATGACCACCGCGGCGAGCATCTTGACCCGAAAAAGCAACACCAGCACGGGCCACGACACCATCGGGAATTCGAAGATCAGCAACACGGAAAGCATCCAAAAGCCGACGATGGTCGCCAAGGCCATGGGCGACCTAGAATGCCCGACCGCCTGGGTTGCCATGGATTAGTGCAGAATCATAGCGGCTCGGCGGCGCCGGAACGGTTTCCGTCGACGTTGCCGGGGCTGAACCCGATCTTTTCCTTGACCAGATAGAGAGGCCGCCCCTGCACTTCCTGCAAGACTGCTCCCACATACTCGCCGATCAATCCCAGGAACACGAACTGCAACGCCACGACGAACAGCGCCAGCAACGTCACTATCGTCCAGGACGACGGCCAGGCGCCGCCAAGAATGCGCGCGACGACGACATATCCGCCGAGCGCAATCGCTCCGCCGCCGCCGACCAAGCCGGCGCCGAGCGCAAGGCGAAGAGGCGCGACCGACAAGGCCACGAGCGACGTTCTGGCCATGTGCACGCGGCGCCAAAAATTGATCTTTGGCCGACCCCAGGATCTGTCCGGGCGCTCGAACCGAACAGGTTCCTGGAGAAAACCCACCCACGCGCTCAAACTCCTGTGGCTACGGACGCGCTCGGGCATCTGCTTCAGCGCGTTCACCACTTCTCGCGTCATGAGCATGAAGTCGCACCGGTTGTGCAACGGCCGGCTCCTCGCGAGGAAGTCATGCGTACGCGAGTACGCCGCCGACGACCATCGAACCGACCAGGGATCGTACTTGCGAGAGGTGCGAACGCCGTACGCCACGTCCGCTCCTGCACGGCAACGGTCGAGCATGTCCAGCAGGACTTCGGGCGGTTCCTGGATGTCCGCGTCCATGACCGCCACGACGTCCCCCGAGGCATGATCGATCCCGGCCGCCACAGCACCTTCCTTTCCGAAGTTGCGCGACAGCGACAAGACGCGCGCCCGGGCATCCTGTGCCTGCAGGCTCCGCATGACGTCCAGCGTGCTGTCCCGGCTTCCGTCGTTGACATAGACGACTTCCAGTTCGGTGCTCGGAAGGCTGCCGAGAGCGTTCGTCAGTCGCTCGTGCAGCCTGCGGATCCCTTCTCCCTCGTTGTAGCAGGGCACCACGACGGAGAGCGAACGGGGAAACGCGGAAGAATCGGTCATGGGTCGGAGCATCCGCCAAGGAGCATGTCCTGCTGGAAACGGAGAACCTGGCGCGGAACTAACCTAACGTTGCGAACAACGAGGGACGGCGAGGCGCGCGGGCGACCGCCGCTCCCGCCGAGCTGCAACGCCGCGCGCGGACGGCCATCGTCGATCACGGCCAGGTCCAGCCCGGTCGGCCATTGTGCAACGCCGCGCGTGGACCGCCGCCGTCATTGGCGCCCGAAGCCGTCATTGCCTAAGTTGGCGGGCGTTCGCACCGACCTCTTGGCCCCAGGGACAACCGATGCTTCTCGCTCTTGCGCTGGTTTCCGCCGCCTGCCACGCCGTCGCGGGAACGGTCTTTGCCGTCGCCTTTCTTTGGCGCGGACTCCCGGTCGTCGATTCGGCCGCGGCGCGGGGGACCTTCGGCTTTCGGCTGCTGATCGCGCCGGGAGCGGCGGCGTTGTGGCCGGTCATGCTCTGCAAGTGGGTCGCGGCCTCGAAGAGGCGCGCTTGAAGCGGAGCCACCGGCGCGCGCACGTCGTGCTCGTCTTGGGCAGCGCGGCCTTGGGGGCCTCTTTCTTCGCCGCGGGATGGTCGATGCGCACGGAGCGTCCGGCCCCGCAACCCTTCCCGATCCTCGGAGCCCTCGCCGCCGAACCCGAATGGACGGTCGTGCTGCAAACGCCGCAGGGCCCGGCCGTCGTGTCGTATTTCCCGACGGGCCGCGTTCATGCGTCGCTGCCCCCGGGCCTGGATGCCGCCGAACCCGGCTTGATCGTGGAGACGGCGGGACGCGCCGACACGCTGGGCAGCCTGAACGGCGTGCGCGCGACCCTGCCGGCGCCGGCGCCGCTGGCCGGCGGGCAGCTGGTCCTGGCCGACCTAGCTCGCGGCCTTCGCTTGGCCGAGGCCCCAGCGCCCGGGGGCGCCCCATGAGTCCGGACGCCTACCGCGCCGTGGCCTGGACGCCCGCGAAGAAGCGTTACGACGTGGTCCTTGGCGCGTCCATGCTGGCCTACGTGGTGGTGCATGCCGGCGCCAGCCTCGCTCGCCATCCCAACCTCCCGGCCGAGACGCTGATCATGCGGACGTCGGGCAGCCTGGCGTTCGTCATGATGACCGCGGCCCTGCTCGCCGGGCCGTTGTCGCGCCTGTCGCCGCGCTTCTTGCCGGTCCTGCGCAACCGCCGCCACCTGGGCGTGGCCACTTTTCTTGCGGCCCTCGTCCACGGCGGCGTGGCGTTCTTTCAGTTCCACTTCCTGGGCGTGCTCAACCCCGCGGCCAGCCTCCTGCTCGACGGCGGCGCGCTCGGCGCCGGAAGCGACGGAATCCCGTTCCAGATCCTGGGCGCCTTCGCGCTCCTCGTCCTGTTTCTCATGGCGGCCACAAGCCACGACTTCTGGCTCGCCAGCCTCACGCCCCGAGCTTGGAAGGCCCTGCACATGCTGGCCTATCCGGCGTATGCGGCCCTCTTGGGGCACGTCGCTCTGGGCGCCTTGCAGCAGGAAGCGCGCGACTACGCTTGGGTCATGGTCGCCGCCGTCGCGGCCGCCGTCTTCGCCGCCCATGCCGCAAGTGCATGGACGGGGCGGACCGGAGACCGCGCGCGCGCCGGACCGGACGGGCAGGGCTTCGTGCGAGCCGCACGGACCGCCGACTTGCGGCAAGGGCGCGGTCGCGTCGTGGATCTCGGGGCAAGCCGCGTCGCAGTCTTCCTTCACGAGTCCTCCATCGTCTGCGTGTCCAACGTCTGCAGCCATCAAATGGGACCGCTGGGAGAGGGCAAGATCGTCGACGGCTACGTGACTTGTCCTTGGCACGGGTTTCAGTTCGATCCTGCGACCGGGCGCGCTCCCGCTCCATTCGATGACTGCATCGAGACGCACGACACGGCAGTTCGCGACGGTTGGGTCTGGATCCGGACATGTCCGAACGCTGCCGGCGCCGTCGCCCGGAGCGCGCGCATCGAAACCGGCGTGGACCACCGCGAGGCTCCCTCCCCGCGACATACCTCCGGGTCGACCGCGCTTGGCCCCCGCATCGAGACCGGCATCGACCGCCAGAAGGCTCGTGGACGATCGGCGCGCCCGCTTGCGGCCACAGCCCTCGTGGCCGCTGTGGCCGTGGGCGTCGCCGGGGGTCTGGGGCATCGCGCCCTGGAGGGCGGATTCTTCGAATTCGGCGTCGTCCGGTCCGCTACGGGAATGCTGGTCGCCGATCCGTACCCCGCGCTGTTGGTGCCCCGCGGCCCCGTGTGGTCGCGCTACCTCCTGGCCGGACAAGGAAAGCATGGCGCGGACGACCTCGTGGCGGACCACGTCGGCTCCTGGGCAACCATCTCCGGGTCGCTTGTCTACAGAGACGGCCACGCGATGGTCGAAGTTCGAACCGTCGCGCCGGTTGCCGCGCCGCCCGCGTCTCCGCAGGCGGTCGCCGAAGACCTGGGAAGACACGTGGCGGAAGGCGAAATCGTTGGGGCCAAGTGCTACATGGGAGTCATGAATCCCAGCCACGGCGTGGTGCACCGAGCCTGCGCCGCTCTGTGCATCAGGGGCGGAATCCCGCCTTTGTTGCGCGTCGAGCACGCCGACGGAACGAGCCAAGGCCTCGTGCTCGCGGACGCCGACGGCAGACCCCTGAACGGACGCCTTGGGGGTCGTGCAGGTACGCTGGTCCGCGTTGTCGGCCGATTGGTTCGAGTAGACGCGACGCTGTACCTGTACGCCGACCCCGCCGACATCACTCAGATCGGTTGAGGCTACCCAAGCGCTGCCGCCGCGCGTAGAAGGCGGGGTCGACGGGATCGTAGGGCGCCGCAGACCGGTCGAGGCTCCGCAAATGCCGCCACCGCTAGTCAGTTAGTTACCCCCCCCCCCCCCCCCGCTGTTGATCGCCAAGATCATGGTCGCGACTGTCGAGGCAAAGGCCAGCATGAGCGACGAGAACGCGGCCCAATCGAAGCCGCTGCCCGTCTCCTCGGGGCGGCTGGGCACAAATACCCGCGCTCCAGGCTCCAACAACGGGTCTGATCGAAACAACCCCAAGAACTTGCTCGTTGTCGCTCGCGAACCGTCCCGATAGGAAACGCTCAATCCATCTCTGTCACCCGAGTCACGCACTCCGCCAGCTTCGGAAATCACGTCCGAAACCGACAGGCCGGGGCGGAAGGTCACCTCGGTAGGAAACTCGATCTCGCCCACGACCGCCACGGTGCTCCGGTAAGGCTCGGCAATTAGGACGTCGCCTTCCTGGAGAACGGGATCGTCGGCTCTCGACCTGCCTTGTCGCAATCCGCTGATGTCGACTGCCACAACGACGTCGCCTCTTTCCAAGCGGATGTCGGTGATCAGCGGAGACGTCACCCCGCCGGCCCTGGCCATCACGCTTGACAGAGTCTCGTCCGGCGAGACCATCGCGTACTCTCCAGTATGCATGAATTGTCCTTCCAAGACGACAGTGGCCAAGGGCGAAAATCCCGCGCGACGGCGCACGTAGACGACGTCGCCCGCTTGGAGGGTTGCTTCCGCCACTACTCGCGAGGCATCATCCGCCGGGGGCGCAAACTGGGCAGCCCGGCTGGTCTCGACAACCGAAGCCCGGATGCCTGAAATGATCGACTCCGCGTCGTCCGATGCGTCGTCCGTCTCGACCCGACGGGCAACCTCGACTTCCCAGGGCATCGCCGACGCCAAGAAGCCCCCGGCCTCCAAGACGAGATCGCCAGGAGTCATCCCATCCACGAACAAGTATTGTCCGGGAGCGGCCACTGCCCCTCGAATGGATACGGAATCGCTCTGTCTCAGGACCACTCGGGAGAAGACGGTGATTCGGTCGTCCTCGGCCACCGGCATGTGCAAGTCGGTCGTCAAGTCGACACGAATACGTCGGAGCACCGCTCTTTCCGATGGGTCCTCGCGCACCACAAGAACGTCGGTGAGCAACGCTTCCTGCTCCGCTCCCCCGGCCAACTCGATGGCGTCTCCCATGGTCAAGTCGGGGGTCCAGCCGTAGGTCCCCGGCGCCCCGACCGCTCCTCCAACGACAAATTCTCGCCTAGTTGCATCGGACACCCGCAGGATCTCGATGCGATCTCCGGCCTCCACCGCAAAGTGGTCTTCGCCGGCAAGCACGCTGGACAAGGGAAGGATCAACTTCACGCGTTCGGTCAGGGGGCTTCGCTCGTGCGGCGGAAGAACCCGGTCGACGCTCGCAGTCTCCGTTCGGGCGGTCGGCAACAATCCCCCCGCAAACTCCACCAATTCGGGAATTCCCTCGCCCTCTCGAAGCTCGTAGATGGCCGGCTGGCGGATCATGCCGCGGACGGCAACTTGCTTGCCCGCCCACGGCACATGCACGATGTCGCCTTCGCGCAACCTCGGATTGACGTCGAGACGGCCGCTCGTCATGAAGGGATAAAGATCGACCTCGGTCTCTTCGTTGCCCCTCACGATGCGGACGTGGCGGAAACTGCCCTGCAGAATCGGGCCACCAGAGCGGTACATGGCGTCCACGAGCGACGCCATGGAGCTGACGACATAGGAGCCGGGTGCGTGAACAGCTCCTACGACGTGCACCTGTATCGTACGAACCCTGCCCAAGGACACGGAGTAGCGGGTCCGCGCTTCTGGATCCCGTCCAATGCCGCTGTAGATGTCGCGCAACCGCCCGCCCAAGCGTGTCTCGAATTCGGCCAGGGTCAACCCTGACACGACCATGTTCCCGGCTCTCGGGATGAACGTCGTGCCCTCCCGCGTCACGTAAAGCGTATGCACCAGTTCGACGTCGCCCGTGATCACGAGGGAAAGCCGGTCGCCGGGGCCCAACACATAGTCCTCGCCAGCGGGCGCCGAAAGAACGGGAGCACCGCGGACACCACGAAAAACTTGGCGGCCGAACACGTCCAGGTCGGCTCCAAGGTCGCGGATACCCGTGGGGATCTCTTCCGGTTCTTCCGCCGGCAAGGCGGCACGCTCCGGGGATGCCGTCGACTCCGTCTCGGCATCGTCCACGACCAGGCCCACCCTAACCAGCGTCTCCATCACCTCCGCAGTCAGCAGCCGGCTCTCGGCCGTGCCGGCCGCAGGCGACGCAGGCAGGAACATGTCGGCCACGCTGGCATCCAAGCCCTCAACCTCGAGACGTCGGCGAAGCTCGTCCATCCCCATGCCGGAGCGCTGGAAGAGAGCCCGCGCTTCGGCAATGGTCATCTCCGGCGGACCGGCCTGGGTCGTCGGTCGTCGAAAGGCGGCGGCATCCTGCAAGTTCGGGACGGGCGTCGTTTCCAGCACAGGCCCAGTCGCTCCTTCAGCTGCAGAAGCCAGCACGGCAAGAAATACAGGAAGACCCAACACCGCCGTGCGGGTATCGATGCGAACGATGTTGCGGATCATGGCCTGGAGAGACGACGGAGAACAGGAATGGGGGCGGCGAAATCGTCCCAAGCCTTCCGGAGCTCGCCAACCGCGGCGCTGGGCGTACGCTTCACGTACTGAAACAGAAGCACGACGACGAAGGTCATCAAGCATCCGCCCATCAACCCAGCGGTCCCCGCTAAGGCAATTGCGCGCGAATCGGGACGCCTGGGCAGAAACGGGGACTGAATGACGGCCATGGTGGGCGTGTCCCGCAACGCTTCGACCTGGGCGTCGGCAAAGGCGGCCTGCAAGCGGTCGTAGCGATCGTGCATCCGGTTGAACTCGGCTTGAAGGCGTCCGTTATCCATGGCCAGCTCAGACCATTCGCCAAAGTCCCGGTTGGCCTTCCTGAATGCCAGCAGTTCCTGCTCCGCCTTCGCCCTGGCCGCATTGGCTTGGTCCAACTGCCGCTCGATGAAAGCCGCCCGGTCCTCGAACTGCGACTGTCGGAGTTCAATGGTGAGGTTGTTCAGCTCGTCGATCAGGTACGCGGCGACGTCCCTCGACACGTGGGGCCAACGCGTGCGCACGCGGACGGTGAATATGCCGGACGCTATGTCCCGTTGCACGCGCACGGCGCCCTCCAGCCATCGCCTGACTTCCCTGCTTCTTCGGAATTCGTTGCGAGCCTCGATTTCCAGGAGCCCCGGCAGCGAGACCGGCTCGAGCTTGTCGTCCACCATCACGTGGTAACGACGGACCCCCACCGAATCCCTCAACGGTCGCGAACCGAGGACCCGCTCGACCAGGTAGACGGAAAGTTGTGGACCGTCGGCGACGGGGCCCAGACCGAAACTACTGGCCAGCGCCAAGGCCCGGTTGAAGCTGTTGGACCCGTGTTCGATCATGAAGATCGTCGTGGTCGTGTACGTGCGGTCGCCCACGAGCCCTCGAAGCGACTGAAGAAGGGCGAACGCCAAGCCGCACAACAAGATCAGACGGCCGTGGCGCACGCCCGTCGCCACCATGGACACCAACGAGAACTGCGCGTCGCTCCCGGCCAGCTCGTTGAACTCGTCGTCCAAGCCGGCGTCTCGGCCCGGATCAAGCGATTCTCTCAAGGTGACGGCTCCTGGTCATGGGCGGCCCCCGCGATGGACCCCAAGGGAACGCGACGAAGCAACGCCGCAATATAATAGCGGAGGTCCTGTCTCACCAGCCTCGGCGCCCTCACCGGCGCCGGTCGGGGACGCCCCTGTGCCGGCTCGGCTCGATGCGCTCGAAGACCGTCCGGTTTCCAGCCTCGTCAAAGGCAACGACATCGTACGACTGCGGGTTCGGACCTTCCATCCCCGGCGAGCCCACGGGCATTCCTGGCACCGCGATCCCGTCGGCTGCCGAGCCGGACTCGAGAAAGGCCCGGACGACCCGGGCGGGCACGTGGCCCTCGACGACGTAGCCTTCCACGACGGCCGTGTGGCACGACGCGAGGTCCGCCGGCACGCCTTCGCGGCGCTTGACGGCCCGCATGTCCGCCACGTCCTCGGTCACGACCCGGAATCCGGCTTGCTGCAGATGATCGACCCACTTCGCGCAGCAGCCGCACGAGGCCGACTTGTAGACGCGAACCTCGGGGCTCTCCGGCATGGTGCCGCCAGGCCAGAACGCGGTCGACACGCCGACGGCCACGAGAACCGCCGACAGCTTCTTGATGCTCATGACTTCCTCCCAGCCTGCGTCGGAGAACAGGTGCCGGCGGCGAGTCCTCCGACGCGCTCTCGCCGCGCGCGATCAGCGTAAGAAGTATACACGGTTCCGCCGCGCACGGCCGGACCGGCGCCGTCCGACGGCACGACCGCCCGCTTGAGCTTGCCGACGCCGACGTTGGAACGATAGGATGCCCCGACGTCCAGAACGCCGAGAGCGCGGACCGGCCGAACGGCCGCCGACCCGCCGCTCGACCGCAACCGCCCGCAACGCGAGATCGCCGACGATGAAGCTCCGCTCCAAGCCGAGGCCGTGCCGCCTCCTCGTCCCCGCCCTTCTCCTGCTGCCGATCGCGGCGGCGGCTCAGCAGCCGGACGCCTACGACTACTGGCGCTTCAACCGCGAGATGATCGCGCGGGGAATGCAGGCGGTGTTCCTGTGCAACGGCCTCTTCACGTCCGACCGCACCTTGGAGCAGGTGTTCGAGCAGGAAATCGCCTACGTCCGGGGCGGACTGGGCACGCCCGTGGGCACGGCGCGCGGAGGCGACTACGAGGTGGACTGGGACCGGAGGGCCGTGGCCGTCGGGGCGCCGGGCTACGTGCCGGTCATGCGGGCCGCGTTTCGCGAGGGCCTCGGATGCGTGATCATGGCCCCGGACCAGACCTGGGACGACATCGGCAGCCTGCCCCAGCTCGACATGCCGCCGCCTCCGGGGGACCCGGCCGCCCTGGCTTGGCCGGACGGCGACGTGGTCGACGACGCGCCGCTGCCCCCCGCCGTGGACGCCGACGCCCTTCAGGCCGCCTCGGACTGGGTGTTCGAAAGGGAATCGCCGGAGCAGGTCACCTTGAGCCTCCTCGTCGTCCACGGGGGCCGCATCGTCCACGAGCGCTACGCCCCGGGCGTCGACATCTCGACGCGCACGCGCACGTGGTCGACGGCGAAGAGCATCGCCGTGACCCTGATCGGCATCCTCGCCGACCAAGGGCGTCTCGACCTGGACGCTCCTCTGGGCTTCGACTGGCTGCCGCGCGCCGCCGCGCCCGAGACCGATCCGCGAGCGGCCGTCACGTTGCGGCACGTCCTGCACATGTCGAGCGGCCTGCATCCGGTGGACAACCAGCGGCTGGAGTACGCGACCGGCTCCGGCCTTGCGTACTGGGCCGGCGCCAGTTCCGTGGCCGGAGCGCGCCGACGGGCGCTGATTCGCGAGCCCGGCGCCACCTGGGACTACGAGAACTACGACACGCTCCTCGGCGTCTACGCGATGAAGCTGGCGCTCGGCGACGACTATCTGTCCTTCCCGCGCACGGCCCTGCTGGATCGCATCGGCATGCGCAACACGTTGCTGAGCGTGGACCGCTTCGGCGACTTCATCCTGAGCAGCCAAGTCTACACCAACGCCCGCGACCTGGCGCGCTTCGGCTTGCTCTACCTGAACGGCGGCGTCTGGAACGGCGAGCGCGTCCTCTCGAAGGAATGGATCGACTTCGTGCGCGCGCCCGCGCCTGCCACGGCCGAACGCGGCAACTTCTACGGCGGCCAATGGTGGCTCGTCCCCGACGACCGCAGCGACGTCCCGGCCGACGCCTACTCCACGGCCGGCAACCGCGGCCAGTACGTGATCGTCGTGCCGTCGCACGACCTGGTGATCGTCCGTCGCGGCCTGGACTACGGCCGGCAAGGGTTCAACCGCTGGGACTTGACGCGCGAAACCCTGAAGGCGGTGAAGCCGACGGCGGGGGAGCGGGCCCCTGCGCCCTCGTCGAACGGCGCGGGGAGCTAGCGCCGCGCTCCCGATTCGCAATGCCGAGGGAGGGACTCGAACCCTCACGCCCGCAAGGGCAAAGGTTTTTGAGACCTTCGCGTCTACCGGTTCCGCCACCTCGGCTGGGCACGTAGGCTAGCCGATCCGGCGCGTTCCGTAAAGGACCGCGAAGCCAGGGGTCCGCTTCCCGCTTGGGCGACCACCATCTCCCTCGGCCCCCTAGTTCGTGCACAGGTCCCGCGAAGCCAGGGTCCGCTTCCCCGCTTGGGCGACTGCCCCCAGAGGCGTGGCCCCGGCCTTCGGGCTGGCAGTCGCTTCCGCCCCCTTGGGCAACTGCCCCGCCGCGGCCGCCTTGAACTCTCGCCGGTGCGTCGCCATGGTAACGAGAGGCGCATGCGCCCCGCTACCAACCCCGCGCCTGCAAGCACCTCGCGATCCCGGAGACGCCAACCCCTTGCGACACCGACCCACCGACCCGTTCGGCGCGCTCGCCACGTTGGACCTCCCCGAGGGCCCGACGTCCTTCTACCGCTTGGCCCGGTTGGAAGACGCGGGCGTCCTCCGATCCCTGGACCGGCTCCCCTTTTCCATCCGCGTGTTGCTGGAGAACGTGCTCCGCACGGCGAGCGCCGGCGGAGAGGACGCCCACGCGACCCGCGACGACGTGAGCGCCGTGGCGGCTTGGCGTCCGGGCGGCCCGAGGCCCGCGATTCCCTTCATGCCCGCCCGCGTGGTGCTCCAGGACTTCACGGGCGTGCCGGCCGTGGTGGACTTGGCGTCGATGCGCGACGGGCTGCGGGCGATGGGCGGAGACCCGCGGCGGATCAATCCGCTGGTGCCCGCCGATCTCGTGATCGACCACTCCGTGCAGGTGGACTTCTTCGGCACGGGCCACGCCTTCGAGAAGAACGTGGCGCGCGAGTACGAGCGCAACCGGGAGCGCTACGCGTTGCTGCGCTGGGCGCAGGAGGCGTTCGAGAACTACCGCGTGGTCCCGCCCGGCACGGGGATCGTCCACCAAGTCAACCTGGAGCATCTGGCGTCCGTCGTGCACCGGCGCGAGCACGGGGACGGGTTCCTCGCCTATCCGGACACGGTCGTGGGCACCGACTCGCACACGACGATGATCAACGGGCTGGGCGTCGTGGGATGGGGCGTCGGCGGCATCGAGGCCGAGGCCGTGCTGCTGGGACAGCCGTACCACATGCTCCTGCCCGAGGTGGTGGGCGTGAAGCTCTCGGGGACGCTCGCCGATGGCGCGACGGCGACCGATCTCGTCCTGCGCGTGACCGAGCTGCTGCGGGCGCACGGGGTCGTGGGCCGGTTCGTCGAGTATTGCGGCGCGGGGCTGTCCGCGCTCAGCCTGCCCGACAAGGCCACGCTGGCCAACATGTCGCCGGAATACGGCGCCACGGTCGGGTTCTTCCCGGTGGACGACGAAGCGCTGCGCTACCTGGCCGGCACGGGCCGGAGCCCGGAGCACGTGGCCCGGGTCGAGCGCGTGGCCAAGGAGCAGGGCCTGTTCCGGACGGACGACGCGCCGGTCCCCGAGTACTCGTCCACGGTGGAGCTGGACCTGGCGACGGTCGAGCCCAGCTTGGCGGGACCGAAGCGGCCCCAGGACCGCATCGCGCTCGCCGACGTCGCGACGGCGTTTCCGCGCGACCTGCCCAAGCTTCGCCC
Organism: Longimicrobiales bacterium; assembly: GCA_965242735.1. Classification (GTDB taxonomy): domain Bacteria; phylum Gemmatimonadota; class Gemmatimonadetes; order Longimicrobiales; family Gaopeijiaceae. Next base: position 2,451,119 of record OZ251497.1, read on the forward strand.
GGCCAGGCCGGCGAGCGCGAACGGCAAGCGCAACGGAGCGCCGGCCGCGAGACGCACCGCCGAGATCGAGATGGGCGGGCGTCGCGCCCGGATCGGCGACGGCACGATCGTGGTCGCGGCGATCACGAGCTGCACCAACACGTCCAACCCGTCGGTCATGGTCGGCGCGGGGCTCATGGCCAAGAAGGCGCGGGAGCGGGGCCTGCAGGTCCAGCCGTGGGTCAAGACGAGCATGGCGCCCGGGTCGCAGGTCGTCACGGACTACCTCGAGGCGGCGGGCCTGATGAAGTACTTGGAAGAGCTGCGCTTCAACTTGGTGGGCTACGGGTGCACCACCTGCATCGGGAACAGCGGGCCGCTGCCGGGGCCGGTGGCCGAGGCGGTCGAGAAGCACGGGCTAGTGGTGGCGTCGGTCCTGTCGGGCAACCGCAACTACGAGGCCCGCATCCACACGCTCGTGCGGGCGAACTACCTGGCGTCGCCGATGCTGGTGGTGGCGTTCGCGCTGGCGGGCCGCATCGACGTGGACCTGCGGACCGAGCCGCTGGGGCGGGACCGCGCCGGCGATCCCGTCTTTCTCGCCGACATCTGGCCGTCGCCGGAAAAGATTCGCGCCGCCGTGACGGCCTCGCTCAAGCCCGAGATGTACCGCGAGCGCTACGCCGGCGTCTTCGACGGCGACGCCCACTGGCGCGCGCTGCCGCTCCCGGAAGAGGGCGACCTCTACGACTGGGACGCCAATTCGACCTACATCCGCAACCCTCCGTTCTTCGACGGCATCCGGGCCGAGCCGCAACCGCCGCAGGACATCGCCGGCGCCCGCGTGCTCGCGCTGCTGGGGCAGACCGTCACCACCGACCACATTTCGCCCGCGGGGGCGATTCCGAGGGACGAGCCGGCGGGCCGCTACCTGCAGGATCGGGGGGTGGATCCCATCCGCTTCAACACGTTCGGCTCGCGGCGGGGCAACCACGAAGTGATGATGCGCGGCACCTTCGCCAACGTGCGCCTGCGCAACCTCTTGCTGGACGGGAAGGAAGGCGGCTACACGCTGCACGTGCCGAGCGGCGAGACGACGTCCATCTTCGAGGCGGCCGCCCGCTACCGCGAGGCCGGGACGCCCCTGGTGGTGATCGCGGGACGCGAGTACGGCACCGGAAGCTCGCGCGACTGGGCCGCGAAGGGCACGCTGCTGCTGGGCGTCAAGGCGGTGATCGCCGAGAGCTACGAGCGCATCCACCGCTCCAACCTCGTGGGGATGGGCGTCCTGCCGTTGCAGTTCCGAAACGGCGAGGGCGCGGAGCGACTGGGCCTGACGGGGCTGGAGACGTACGACGTCGCCGGCATCGCCGCCGGACTCGCGCCGCGCGCGCCGGTACAGGTCACGGCGACGCGCGAAGACGGCTCCTCGGTCGCGTTCGAGGCCGTCGCCCGCTTGGACTCGCCGGTCGACGTCGAGTACTACCGCAACGGCGGCATCCTCCAGACGGTGATGAGGAAGCTGGCGGCCCCGGCGGCGTAAGGACCCGGCCGCGCGATGGGCATCCGGTCCGGCCACCGACGGCAACGGCGACTCGTGTTCCACCCGGCGGCGTAGGACCCGGCCGCGCCGGGCGTCCGGCTACTGCCAGGACGCCCGGCGGAAGGACCCGCCCATCGACGAGCGCGTGGCACCCGGCCGCGACGGCGTCGGGCTACTGCCAGGACGCCTTGTCGTCGCCTCTTCGCAAAGCCAGGGGCGGACCCAGCACCTCGCGGGCCACGACGGCGCGCTTCAGGCTGTCCCGGTCGCGCAGACCGTACGGATCGCGGTCGCCGGCCGGCGACGCAGGGGTGCGCGGCGGGCGAGATCTCGCCGACGGAGTTCCGGCCGCCGCCGCATCTGCGCCGACCTCGGACGCCCGTCCCGACGAACCGCGCGGCGAGGGCGCTGGGGGACCGGCCTGCGGCGTGGAACCCGCCGCCCCGAGCGCCCAGGGATCGCCCGTCGCCGACGTCCGAGAACGAACCGGTGGACCGCCCGCCTCGCCGCGGCCGCCGCCTGCGGCCTCGAGCCGCCCGCTGTCGACGGGCTCGGGAAGACCGAAGCTGGGCAGTCCTCCCTGGTCTGCTTCGGCGGAGATCGTCTGCGGACGGCCGGATCGCTGGCCCCCGCGCGGACCCGGACGCGCATCGCCGCTCGGCCCGGGAAACGGCAGTTCCTTCTTGGCCTGCGCCTCCAGCTCGGCAAACAGCTCCGCCAGGAGGCCGCGTCCGCGCCCCCGCGCGCCCCCAGCGCCGGCCCGCACGGGACCGGGACGCTTCGTCCGGCTGCGCGGCCCCGTCGTGACGGGGTCTCCGCCGTGCCCGCCCGCCCCACCCCTGGCAGGCGAGCGCATCGAGACCGGCGATTCGAGTCCGCCGTGCCCGCGCGCCCCGGCCCTGGACCTGGTCGCGCCCGGCGCCGAGGACAGCTCTCGCGCCTCCGCTCGCGCACCCGGCTGCGGCCAACGCCGGTCCGCCGCCCCGCCGCCAACGCCGTCCAGTCCCGCGCCCTCGGCCCCTTCGCCGGCGCCCGGCGGCAGGCCGTCCCCCTCCGGGCCCGCCACGCCCTCCGGCAGGCCGCCCGTCCCGCTCGGCCGCTTCCTTCTCCCCAGCAGCGACTGCAGGAGCGCGATCCCGCCCAGCACCAAGAGGAACCTGAGGTCCATGACGCCGCGCGGTCGGCTCGCCCGGGCCTAGGCGCCGGACTCCGGCGATTCCTCCTCGCCGGTGGCGATCGAGCGCCGCATGTGCGTGTCGGACTCGATGTTGCGGTACTTGGCGTAGTCCATGATGCCGAGATTGCCGTTGCGGAAGGCGTCCGCCATGGCGAGCGGAATCTTGGCTTCGGCCGCGATGACCTCGGCGCGCATCTCTTCGACCTTGGCCTTCATCTCCTGCTCCTTGGCCATCGCCATCGCGCGGCGCTCCTCGGCGCGCGCCTGGGCCACCCGCTTGTCGGCCTCGGCCTGGTCGGTCTGCAGCTCCGCGCCGATGTTCTTGCCCACGTCCACGTCGGCGATGTCGATGGACAGGATCTCGAACGCCGTGCCCGAGTCCAAGCCCTTTTGCAGGACCGTCTTGGAGATGGCGTCCGGGTTCTCCAGCACCGCCTTGTGCGAGTCCGCCGAGCCGATCGTGGACACGATGCCTTCGCCGACGCGCGCCAGGATCGTCTCTTCGCCGGCGCCGCCGACCAGCCGGTTGATGTTGGCCCGGACCGTGACGCGGGCCACGGCGATCAGCTGAATGCCGTCGCGCGCCATGGCGGCCACGCGCGGCGTCTGCACGACCTTTGGATTGACCGACACCTGGACCGCCTCGAACACGTCCCGGCCCGCCAAGTCGATGGCCGCCGCCTGCTGAAAGGGCAGCTCGATCGTCGCCTTGTCCGCGCTGATCAGGGCGCGCACCACGCGGTCCACGTCGCCGCCCGCCAAGTAGTGAGCCTCCAGATGCGCGACGCGCAACGGCAGGCCGGCCTTGGTCGACGCGATCAGCGGACGCACGACGGCGGGCGGGCTCACCTTGCGCAACCGCATTCCCACCAAGCTGCCCAGCCCCAGCCGGACCCCCGAGAACGTGGCTTCGATCCACAGACGGACGGGCACGACCCACGTCAGGACGAGCAAGGCGACGACGACGACGGCTAGCACCAGGAGGGTGGTGTTCAAGGCGATCTGATCCATTGAGCGGTTTCCTTTACGGGCGGCGGGTGAGGGCGACGCAGCCCGTGGCACACGCGATGCTTGCCACGACGACAGCGGCGGCGACGCCGTTGGTCATGCGACCGGCTTGTCTTGTTGATCCAGCTTGGTCCTCGCCCGCCGGCCAGGCGGACCCGGTTGGGACGAGGGCTCCGGAAGACCGGGCAGGTCCGGCTTCAGGGGGCGGACGATGTGACGGTAGCCCTCGGCGCTGATCACGCGCACTCGCGTGCCCTCTTCGATCCATTCGCTCTCCGAGACCACGTCGACCCGCTCGTCGCCGAAGAGGCCCACCCCAGCGGGCCGCAACGGCGTGACGGCCACGCCTTCGGCGCCGACGAGCTCCGTCCGCACGCTGGCGGATGTGTAGCCTCCTCGCCGGTCCGTCGACTGGGACAATAGAACGCCGATGCGCTGCAGGCGCCAGTTGCCGGGCAACGCCCGCAGCAAGGCCCAGGCGCACGCCAGCACCAAGAGGATCGTCGCCGAGAGCACCCCGGCGGCGCGCGTGAAGTCGGTGCCCCCCGGCAAGTCGCCCAGCATCGCCATGAAGATGCCTCCGGCAAGCGCCAGCCCTCCGACGATCCCGAACACGCCCATCCCCGGAATGACGAGCGCCTCCACGGCGAGCAGGACCACGCCCGCGCCCAGCAGGATGAGGCTCTCGATGCCCGCCAGCCCGATCAGCAGGTGCGATCCGAAGAAGAGCCCGAGCGAGAGGAGCCCGGCCAAGCCGGCCAAGCCGAAGCCGGCCGTCTTGACTTCGACGATCAGGCCGAGGAAGCCGATGGAAAGCAGGAACGGCGCGATGACCGGATTGGTGAAGAACCGAACCAGCCGCTCGGCCCAGTTGACCTGGGCCTCGACGACCTCGGTGGACTCCAGATCCAACGCGCGGGCCAGCCCGGCCCAGTCGTCGACCACCTCGGCGTATCCGAGGCCGGCGGCTTCCTCCGCGGTCAGCGTGAGCAGCTTGCCGCGCTCCACGATGCCCTCGACCTCGATCTCCTCGTCCACCATCGCCTCGGCGATCGCAGGGTCCAGCCCGCGAGCTTCCGCCAAGGCGCGCATCCTGGCGCGCATCACCGACACCATCTTCTCGGACGCCTTCACGCCTTGGCCGTCCACGGGCGTGACGGCGCCCATGGCGGCGCCCCGGCGCATCAGCACCCGCTCGGCCGCCAGCGCGATCATGGCCCCTGCCGAGTAGGCGTGCATGTTGACGTAGGAGTAGACGGGGACCTCGGCCCGGCTGACGGCGCTCACGATCCGCTCCGCGGCGTCGACCCTCCCGCCGAACGTCTCGATGTCCAGCACCACGGCGCGCGCGCCCGACGCTTCGGCCTCCGCCAGCGTCCGTTCGAGGAACGGCGCCAACCCCATCTCCACCGTGCCGGTCACCGGCACCCGCACGACCGCCCGCTGCGCGGCCAGCGGCGCGAACAGCGCGAACGCGCCCAGCCCCGCCGTCGCCAGAGCCGCGCACAGGGCCGCAGCAACGCCTGGGACAGTCCGCTGGTGAGCCGCGTCGCTTGCCCGCGCGCCGGGGCTCCAACGTGTTCCGTCGTTCATGGCCGCTACTCCTTGCCGATGACAGTCCAATCGGCCCGCCGGGTCCAGGTCTTCCTTCGCTCCGAAGCCAATTACGCGCCCGCGCCCGAAACCCTTCCAGCGAGTCGGCTGCCCCGGCCGAGCCCCCGCGGGCGCCTTCCTGGCCCGAGACCTCCCTTCAATCTAGCCTCCTCCCGGCCGCAAGCGAGCGCGTCCGCCGCCCCCCGCGTGCTATCTTTGTCGGTTCCCGTCCGCACGCCCGTTCCTCCTTACAGCAAGGCGCCCGCCATGTCCGACAAGGTCCTCGTCCACTACGAATCGCGCGGCGGCGTCGCGCTCGTGACGCTGGACGACCCCCCGGCCAACACCTACACGCACGAAATGATGCGCCAGCTCGACGACGCCGTGCTCAAGGCGCGCTTCGACGACGCCGTCCACGTGATCGTGGTGACGGGCAAGGGCGAGAAGTTCTTCTGCGCCGGGGCGGACATCGGCATGCTGGCCGGCGTGACCGCCGAGTTCAAGTACAACTTCTGCCTCCACGCCAACGAGACGCTCAACCGCTTGGAGCACACGCCCAAGCTGGTGGTCGCCGCGCTCGCCGGCCACGCCGTGGGCGGCGGGCTGGAGATCGCGATGGCCGCCGACATTCGCGTGGCGCGGGCGGGCGCGGGCAAGACGGGCCTGCCGGAAGTCCGCTTGGGCGTGCTGCCGGGCACGGGGGGCACGCAGCGGCTGGCCAGGCTGGTGGGCAAGTCGCGGGCCATCGAGCTCATGGCCACGGGCAGCACCTTCGGGTTCGACCGGGCGGCCGAGCTGGGGCTCGTCAACGAACTCTGGGAGGCCGAGTCGCACGCGGCGTTCATGGAGCGCGTCATGGAGTACGCGCGCGGGTTCTGTCCGCCGGGCAAGGCTGCGAAGGCGGTGGGGGCCATCAAGCGCTCGGTGCAGACGGGCGCGGAGGTACCGTTCGAGTCGGCGTTGGGACTGGAGCGCGAACTGCAGCAGCAGCTGTTCGCCAGCGACGACGCCCGCGAAGGACTCCAGGCCTACGTGGAGAAGCGCAAGCCCGAGTTCCGGGGCGGCTGAGTTGGGCGGCGCAAGCGGCGAGGCGACTGCGGACGCCGTCCGAGCGAGGCGCGGCGCCTGCGCCGGGAGGCGTCCGCGCAACGTTGCCCGCGCCGTCCGCGCGACCGGGAGCTGACCCGTGGCGGACGCGGCGGAAACCGTGCGCGACCAGCTCTGGATCGGCGGCGAATGGCGCGACGCGGAGGCGGGCAGCACGTTCGAGTCGGTGAATCCCGCGACGGACGAGACGATCGCCGACGTGGCCGAAGCCCGGGCGGAGGACGTGGACCGCGCCGTGCGCGCCGCCCGGGCCGCCTTCGCGTCCGCCGAATGGCGGCACATGGATCCGGGAAAGCGGTCGCGCCTGCTGTGGAAGCTCGCCGACCTGGTGGACCGGGACGCCGACGATCTCGCCCGGCTGGAGACGCGAGACAACGGCAAGCCCTTCTTCGAGGCGCGGCGGGTGGACCTGCCTTCGGTCGCTCGGACGCTGCGCTACTACGCGGGACTGGCCGACAAGATTCAAGGCGACGTGGTGCCCGTGCCCGGGCCGTTCCTCAACTACGCCTTGCGCGAGCCCGTGGGCGTCGTCGGCGCCGTCGTCCCTTGGAACTTTCCGCTGTCGATGGCGGCGTGGAAGGTCGCGCCGGCCCTGGCGTGCGGCAACGCGGTCGTGCTGAAGCCGGCGGAGCAGACGCCGCTGACGGCCCTGCGCCTGGGCGAGCTGGCGTCGGAGGCGGGCTTTCCCGCGGGCGTCCTCAACGTGGCGCCGGGGTTCGGAGAGACGGCGGGTGCCGCGCTGGTTCGTCATCCGGGCGTGGACGCGATCTCGTTCACGGGCTCGACCGAAACGGGGCGGGTCGTGATGCGCGACGCGGCGGCGACGCTCAAGCCCGTGTCGCTGGAGCTGGGCGGCAAGTCGCCCAACGTGGTGTTCGCGGACGCCGATCTCGGCCAGGCCGTCAAGGGCGCGTCCACGGGCATCTTCTACGGCAAGGGCGAGGTGTGCGCCGCGGGCAGCCGCATTCTGGTCGAGGAGACGGTGCACGACGAATTCGTGGCCGGACTGGCGGCGCGCGCCACGCGGATGCCGGCGGGGGACCCGATGGACCCGAAGACGCGCTTGGGCGCCGTCGTCAGCAAAGAACAACTGGAACGCGTGATGGGCTACATCGAGGCGGGCACGGCGGAAGGCGCGCGGCTCGAGGCCGGCGGCACGCGCGCCAGCGTCGGCGGGCGCGGCAACTTCGTCGACGCCACCGTGTTCTCCGGCGTCGATGCCGACATGACCATCGCGCGCGAGGAGATCTTCGGCCCCGTGGCGGCCGTGATTCCGTTTCGGGACGCCGCCGACGCCGTGGCCAAGGCCAACGATTCGAGCTACGGGCTGGCGGCCGGCGTCTGGACCCGCGACGTGGGCAAGGCGCACCGGGTGGCCGCGGCCATCGACGCCGGAACCGTCTGGGTCAACACGTACAACCAGTACGCGCCCGCTTCGCCGTTCGGCGGCTGCAAGGAGAGCGGCTTCGGGCGCGACCTGGGCTTTCAGACGGCCCTGGAGAAATACACCCGGGTCAAGAGCGTATGGGTGGCCCTGGACGGATAGCCTGCACGCGACCGAGCGGCTGATCCGTGCGAGAGGCGTGGATCGTGGACGCCGTCCGCACGCCCATCGGACGGCACGGCGGGGCCTTGGCGCCGGTTCGGCCGGACGACTTGGCGGCCGTCGTGGTGGACGCGCTGCTGGCGCGCGCGGGATTTCCGGCGGAGCTGGTGGACGACGTGGTGCTCGGATGCGCCAACCAAGCGGGCGAAGACAACCGCAACGTGGCGCGCATGGCCTTGCTGCGGGCCGGCTTGCCCGTCGGCGTGCCCGGCCAGACGGTCAACCGGCTGTGCGGCTCGGGCATGCAGGCCGTGGCGGCGGCGTTCCACGCGATCCGGGCAGGCGAGGGCACGGCGTTCGTCGCCGGCGGCGTCGAATCGATGAGCCGCGCGCCGTGGGTGATGCTCAAGCCCGAGCGCGCGCACGCCCGGGGCGTTCCCGAGGTGGCGGACACGGTGCTGGGATGGCGGTTCCCCAATCCGCGCTTCTCCGCCGCGTGGACGGCCGGCCTCGGAGAGACGGCCGAGACCGTGGCCCGCGAGTTCGGGGTGTCGCGCGAGGCGCAGGACGCCTTCGCCCTGGCCAGCCAGCGCAAGGCGGCGGAGGCGGCGGAGGCCGGACGCTTCGCCGACGAGACGGTGCCGGTCCTCCACCACCGGGGTGCGATCTGCGGCCTCCGGCGCGAGGCTGGCGGACTCGTCGCCCCCGCCGAGCGGCCGGGCGGGCGCCCGGGCGACCCCGCACGGGTGGACCGAGACGAGCATCCGCGGCCCGAAGCGACGCCGGAAGGGCTGGCGGCGCTCCGTCCGGTGTTCTCGAAGAACGGCACGGTGACGGCCGGCAATTCGTCGGGGATCAACGACGGGGCCGCCGCCCTGCTGGTGGTCGAGGGGAGAAGGGCGGCGGAGCTGGGCCTGGAGCCGATGGCGAAGATCCGGGCCACGGCCGTGGCCGGAGTGGACCCGGCGCGCATGGGCATTGGCCCGGTCCCCGCCTCGCGGCGCTGCCTGGAGCGGGCGGGCGCGTCCGGCGGCGACATCGACTTGGCCGAAGTGAACGAAGCGTTCGCGGCGCAGGCCGTGCCGTGCGTGCGGGAAATCGGCCTGGACGCCGACCGGGTGAACGTCAACGGCGGCGCGATCGCGCTGGGACACCCCATCGGTTGCTCCGGCGCCCGCATCCTGGTCACGCTGGCCCACGAGATGCGGCGGCGCGACGCGTCGCTCGGGCTGGCGACGATGTGCGTCGGCGTGGGCCAGGGCGTCGCGGCCCTGCTGGAGAGGGCCTGAGCATGGCGAGCGGCGGCAAGGCGGGAGCGGCGGCCCCGGGCGCGCCCGTCCCGCCGTTCGCCGGCGTCGCGGTCCTCGGGGCCGGAACGATGGGCCACGGCATCGCCCACGCGGCGGCGACGGCGGGGTATCCGACTTGGCTGCACGACGCGGACGAGGCGCAGCTGCGGCGCGGGACGGCGCGCGTCGCGGCGACGCTGGACAAGGGCGTGCGGCTGGGCAAGCTCGAGGTCGGCGAGCGCGACGCCGCCCTGGCCAGGGTCCGGGCCGAGCCTCGGCTGGCGGACGCCGTGCAGCACGCCGGCTTGGTGGTCGAGGCCGTGCCCGAGTCCATGGAGCTCAAGCGGACGCTGTTCGCCGCCGTGGCCGAGGTCGTCTCCCGCGGCGCCGTGCTGGCCACCAACACGTCCTCCCTTTCGATCGGCGCGATGGCCGACGGCCTGCCGGTCCCGGAGCGGTTCGCCGGCCTTCACTTCTTCAACCCCGTCCACCGGATGGCGCTCGTCGAGGTCGTCAAGGGTCCCCGCACGGGTCCCGACACGCTGGCGCGCTGCCTCGCGTTCGCCCGCGACCTGGGCAAGGAGCCCATCGTGGTGAACGACTCGCCGGGCTTCGCGTCGTCCCGGCTGGGCGTGGCGCTGGGTCTGGAGGCCATCCGCATGGTCGAGGCCGGGGTGGCGTCGCCCGCCGACATCGACAAGGCCATGGAACTCGGCTACCGCCACGCGATGGGCCCGCTCAGGGTCACCGACCTCGTGGGCCTGGACGTGCGGCTGGGCATCGCGCGCCACCTGCACGAGACGCTGGGCGCCGACGCCTTTCGTCCCCCCGCCCTGCTGGAGCGGATGGTCGCCGAGGGGAAGCTCGGCAAGAAGTCCGGCCAGGGGTTCTACGAATGGGAGAGCTCGTGAGCGGCGGCGCCGTCCGGACCGCCGTGAGCGGCGCCGTCGCCGAGGTGGAGATCCACCGGCCCGAGAAGCGCAACGCCCTGAACGAGGCCGTGCGGCAGGCGCTGGCCGAAGCCTTCGACCGCTTGGCCGTCCAGGACGACGTCAAGGTCGCGATCCTCCACGGCGCGGGCGCCGCCTTCGCCGCGGGCGCGGACGTCAGCGAGTTCGCGTCTCGCACGCCGGACGAACAGCGCGAAGTCTACGCGCGCCGCCGGGTCTACGACGCGCTGGCCGGCTTCCCGAAGCCGTTGGTCTGCGCCGTCCACGGCTTCTGCATCGGCGGCGGCGCCGAGCTCGCGCTGGCGTGCGATCTTCGCGTGGCCGACGCCACGGCCCGGTTCGGCCAGTTCGAGATCCGCCTCGGCCTGATCCCCGGCGCCGGCGGCACGCAGCGGCTGGCCCGCCTGGTCGGCCCCGGCCAAGCGCTCCGCCTCGGCCTGACCGGCGACTTGATCGACGCGGCAGAGGCCCACCGCATCGGCTTGGTGGAATACTTGGCCGACGAGGGTCAGCACCTCGAGACGGCCCGCCAGGTCGCCCGCCGCATTGCCCGGTGGAGCCCCTTTGCTCTCCAAATCCTAAAGAAAGCCGTGCACGAATCCCAGGAGCGGAGCCTGTCGGCCGGCTTGGCGCTCGAGAAGGAGCTTTTCTTGGAGACCTTCGCGTCCGAGGCGGGCCGCGAGGGCGTGCGGGCGTTCGTCGAACGGCAACGGGCGGACCGGAGCTAGAGGACGCGCTGCCGGATGTCCTTCGCGACGTGGAGCCGGACGGCGTGGGTCTATCATGTCCTGTTTGCCTTTGCGGTGACGTGGCCGGGCCAGACGCTGGTCAACGCGCCCGCCCCGTTCGTGCTGGGCCTGCCGCGGCAGATGGCTTGGATCGCCGCTTGGCTGGTCGGCAGCCTGTTCGTTCTGTGGCGGATGGACGCGGCTCGGGGGCGGGCCGAGCGCGAGCGGTCCGAGCCCGAGCGGCCCGAGGCAGACGTGGCGTCGCGCGCCGAAGGGCCGGGACCCGAGCGCGCCCGCTCCCGACGCGCTCCGCAAGGCAGCCGCCGTGGATAGGTTCGGCCTGATCGCGCTGGTCGTCGCGGCGTACTTGGCCGCGACGCTGGCGGTGGGCTTGGCGGCCGGGCGCCGGGCGTCCAAGAGCGTGCAGGGCTACGTCGCCGGCGACCGGGACTTCGGACTGCTGGTCATGTACTTCGTCACGGGGGCGTCGGTGTTCTCGGCGTTCGCGTTTCTGGGCGGGCCGGGGTGGGCGTACTCCCGGGGCACGGCGGCCTTCTACATCCTGTCCTACGGCGTGCTGGGGATGGCGCCGTGGTACGCGATCGGACCCAAGGCCGCGGCGCTGGGCCGGCGGTTCGGCTTCGTCACCCAAGCGCAACTGCTCACGGGCCGCTTTCCGTCTCGAGGGCTCTCGGCGCTGATGGCGGCGCTGACGCTGGCGGCCTTCGTGCCGTACGTGACGATCCAGGTCTCGGGCGCCGGAATCGTGATCGAAGCGGTGACGGGCGGGCGGGTGCCCATGTGGGCCGGCGCGGCCGTGGCGTACGGCGTGGTGCTGGTCTACGTGCTGGCCAGCGGGGTCTCGGCGGTGGGATGGACCAACGCGTTTCAGGGAGTGTTCATGCTGGCCATCGCCTGGACGCTGGGACTCTACCTGCCCGCCAAGCTGCACGGCGGCGTGGGTCCGATGTTCCAGGACATCTTGGCGGCGCGTCCCGAACTGCTGTCGCTGCCGGGCTTGGACAATGCCGGAAACGCATGGACCTGGGGCGCGTATTCGACGTCGATCCTCGTCAGCGCGATCGGCTTCACCATGCTGCCCCACTTGTTCATGAAGGCGTACACGGCCAAGGACGACCGCACGATCCGGCGAACCGTCGTCCTCTTCCCCACGTTCCAGCTCTTCCTGATCCCGGTCTTTCTGATCGGCTTCGCGGGCGTGCTCTTCCCGGAAGCGCCCCCGCAACCGGACATGGTGCTGCCGTCGCTGATCCTTCGCACCGAACTGCCCGCCCTCGTCGTGGGGCTCTTCTGCGCCGGCGCGCTCTCGGCGTCGATGTCCACGGGGGACGCCCTGCTCCACGCCGGCGCGTCCGTGGCGGTGGAGGACGGCGTCCAACCGTTCCGCAAGCTCTCGGACGCCGCGCGCCGCCGGCTGATGCGCGTGCTGGTCGTGGCCGTCGGAGGGCTGGCCTACGCGCTGGCGCTGGCGGAGACCGCGTCGCTGGTCGAGCTCCTGCTGGCCTCGTACGGCATCGTCTGCCAGTTCATGCCGGCGATGCTGGCGGCGATGTACTGGAGGCGGGCCACCACGGCGGGCGTCGCGGCAGGGCTGGTCGCGGGCTCCGCCGTGGCCGTGTTCTTCTTTCTCAACCCGGCCCTGAAGCCGCTGGGCATGCACGAAGGCATCTTGGGCCTGATCGTCCACCTGCCGGTGCTGTTGTTGGTCAGCTTGGCGGGCAAGCGCCAAGACCCCGCGCACGTGGCGCGGTACGTGGATGTCTGACGCGGGGCGCGAAGAGGCGGCCGGCGACGGCGGGCGCGGGCCTCGGCCGGTCCGACGAAGCGACAGCGCGGCAGGCGCGGACCTCGGCCGGTCCGACGAAGCAGGCGGGGCCGACAAGGCAGGCCGGTCCACCGAGGCGAAGGCGCGCGAGGCGCTGGCGCGCCTGCGAGAGGAAATCCTGGCCTGCGACGAGGACTTGGTGCGGGTCGTCAGCCGCCGGTGCGCGCTGGTTCAGGAAGTCGGGCGCCTCAAGCGCGGCCTGGGACTGCCGGTCACCGATCCTTCGCGGGAGGCTTCGGTCGTGCGCCGGGCCGCCGAAATGGCCCGCGCGCTCGGTCTCGACGAGGAACTCGTGCGCGACTTGCTGTGGAAGGTGATGGCCTCGGCGCGAGCGGACCAGCAGTAGGCGGCTACCCGGCCTCGGCGTAAACGGAAACGACGCGGCGACGGCGCAAGTTCTCGAACTTCACGACCCCGTCCACGGTCGCAAACAAGGTGTCGTCCTTGCCGCGCCCCACCCCGGCGCCCGGGTGGAACTTGGTGCCCCGCTGGCGCACCAGTATGTTGCCCGCAAGCACATGCTGTCCGCCGTACCGCTTCACCCCCAAGCGGCTGGGATTGCTGTCGCGGCCGTTCCTGGACGACCCGACGCCTTTCTTGTGAGCCATTGCGCTTCTCCCCTCAGACGGCGATGCCGGCGACACGCACCACCGTGAATCGCTGGCGGTGCCCCTTCTTGCGGCGGTAGCCCTTGCGCCGCTTCCGCTTGAAGACGACGATCTTCTTGGTCCGGTCGTGCGAAAGGACTTCGGCCGTCACCTTGGCCCCGTCCACCGTGGGCGATCCGACGGACACTTGGCCGTCCTCCGACGCCAGCAGCACGTCGTCGAACGTGACCGTGGACCCCGGCTCCGCCCGCAACGCCGGCACGCGGAGCGTGGCGCCGGGCTCGGCGCGAAACTGCTTCCCGCCCGTCCTGAAGATCGCAAACACTTGGCAGTGGCTCCATCCGTGGTGAAAGGCCAGCCCGGAAAGCTAGCACAACGACGCGACACGGCAATCCCCGCCGGGGTCGTCCGCGCGGCGGCGCTTCGGCCAAGCGGGGGGCGTCGCACGATGCAGGAGCGGGAGCCGTCCGCGGCGGCAGCCGCCTACTCGCCGTACTTGTCCGTCACGTCGGTCTCGGCCCGCCCGGACAGCAGACGGTACTGGCCGGCGCGCAGCAGCGGATCGTCCCGAAGGTCGAAGCGCACCCCGGCCCGCTTGCTCAACGTGCGGACGTAGGCGGGCTCGGTCTCCATCGCGTGCAGGACGACGCGCGGATGGACTCTCGCCAGAAGCCGGGCCTCGCCGTCGGCGCCGGCCCTGCGCACGGCGCGCTCGACGTCGCGCAGCACCGTGGCGGCCCCAGCGACTCGGCCGGCGCCGCCGCACTCCCCGCACGGATCGGTCAGGGCATGCAGGAGCGAAGGGCGCACGCGCTGGCGCGTCATCTCGACCAAGCCCAGGGCGGACATGTCCCACACGCGGGTGCGGGCGCGGTCCCTGGCCAAGCGGCCCCGCAGCTCGCGCACGACCGCGTCGCGGTGCTCGGGGGCGTCCATGTCGATGAAGTCGATGACGACGATGCCGCCCACGTCGCGCACTCGCAGCTGGGTCGCGATCTCGCGCGCCGCCTCCAAGTTCGTCTGCAGGATCGTGTCCGCGGGACTCTTCTTCTTGTCGGCGAAGCTGCCCGTGTTCACGTCCACCGACACGAGCGCCTCGGTCTGTTCGACGACGGCGTGGCCGCCGCTGGGCAAGTCCACCCTGCTGCGAAAAGCGCGGCGAAGCTGCGCGTTGACGCCCGCGTGGTCGAAGAGCGGCGCGTCGCCCCGGTAGAGGTGGAGGCGGTCCAGCAGGTCCGGGGCGAACGCGCGCACGTAGTCGGCGATTTCCTTGTGCGTGGCCCGGTCGTCCATCGTCATCGCGTCGAACTTGTCCGTGAACAGATCGCGCACCACGCCGGACACCAGCTTGGCCTCCGCGTGCACGAGCGCCGGAGGCTCGGCCTGCTCGGCCCTCTGCCCGATCGCCTCCCATCGCTCCACGAGACGGCGGTACTCTTGCGCCAGCATTTCCTCGGAGAGCTCCTCGCCCGCCGTTCGCACGATGACGCCGCCGCTGTCTTCTCGGACCACGGCCTGGGCCATCTTGCGCAGGCGCGCGCGCTCGTTTCGGTCCGCAATCTTGCGGCTGACGCCGACGTGGCCGGACAGGGGCAGGTGGACCAAGAAGCGGCCGGCCAGCGAGATGTCCGTGGTGACGCGCGCGCCCTTCGTCGAAATCGGCTCCTTGGTCACCTGCACCAGCAGCGACTGGCCGTGCTTCACGGCGTCCTGAATCGGCATGGGTTCGCGGCGGCGCCCGTTGCGCCCCCGGCCGCCGCTCCGGCGCTCCTCCTGCCCCCGGTCTCGCCGTCCCCGGCTTGCTCTCCCGCCCCGGCCGCCGTTCTTCTGGCCGACGCGGTCGTCACCGCCACCGCCCTGGCCGCCGGGTTCCCCGTCGCCGCCGCGGAGCACGTCGGACGCATGCAGAAAGGCGGACTTCTCCCCGCCGATGTCCACGAACGCCGCTTGGATTCCCGGCACCACGGCGTCCACGCGGCCCAGGAACACGTCGCCCACCAGCCGCCCGTCGCCCGGACGCTGAAACAGGGTCTCGACCAGCACGCCGTCTTCCTTGAGCGCCACCCACGCCTCGCCCCCGACGAGGCTGACCAGGATCTCGCGCTTCACGCGACTTGTCTTCCGCCCCAAGGTCCGGTCAACTCCGAGGCGCGGCCCCGAATTCTTCCGCGAGGCGCCGCCCGATGACGATCTTCTGGATTTCGCTGGTCCCCTCGCCGATCTCGCACGCCTTGGCGTCTCGGAGCATCCGCTCCACCGGATGATCGGAGGAGTAGCCCGCCGGTCCCATGCACTGCAACGCGACGCTTGCCGTCTTCGTGGCCAGCTCGGAGGCGACCAGCTTGGCCATCGCCGCCTCCTTGGCGAACGGCGCGCCCCGGTCCTTGAGCCACGCCGCGTGATGCGCCAGACAGCGCGCCGCTTCGATTTCCGCCGCCACGCCCGCCAGTCCGAACTGCACTTCCTGGCGGTCCCAAACGGGCCGACGGAACTGGCGGCGGCGCGTGGCGTACCGGACCGCCGCTTCCAACGCGCCCTGCGCAATGCCCAGCGACATCGCGGCAATGCCGATCCGGCCGGCGTCCAGGGTCCGCATGAAGTTGGCGAACCCCTGCCCTTCCGCCCCCACGCGCTGGTCGTCGGCGACCCAGGCGCCTTCGAAGAGGAGTTCCCGGGTGTCCGACGCCCGCCACCCCAGCTTGTCCTCCTTCTTGCCGGCCGAGACGCCGGGCGTGTACGGCAGCTCGGGGCAGTGGCCGACGCCCGCCCGCGCGGCCTCCTCCGGGTCGGCGGTGGGCTTGCAGACCACGAAGTTGGTGATCCCGCGCCCGCGCTTCGACGGTTCGGTCGAAGCGGCCACCACGAAGATCTCGCCGACGCCCGCATGGGTGATGAAGGTCTTGCCGCCGTCGATGCGCCAGCCGCCGTTCTCGGGGACGGCGCGCGTGCGGATGCCGGACGAGTCCGACCCGGCTTGGGTCTCGGTCAGGCCGAAGCCTCCCAGCGCCTTGCCGGCGGCCAGAAGAGGAACGAACCGGGCCTTCTGCTCTTCCGTGCCGAAGGCCACGATGGGCGCAGTGCCCAGGCTCGTGTGCGCGGCCACGGTGATGGCGTGGCTCGCGTCGTGCTTGGCGAGCTCTTCGACCACGAGCACGTAGGACAGGTAGTCCCGGCCCATGCCCCCCAGGGCTTCGGGGACGGGCAGGCCCAGCCAGCCCCGCTCGCCCATCTCGCGGACGTTGTCCCAGGGAAACCGGCAGGTCTCGTCGAGTTCGCGCGCGACCGGAGCGATCGCTTCTCGCCCGAAGGCGCGCACCTCGGCCTGGAGAGCGACGTGCGTGGCGTCCAAGAACGGATCCATGGCGGGGCCGGCAAGAGCGGGAGGACAAGAAGGGCGGACCGGGGTCAAGTCCGGCGGGATTCGCAACGGTCGCAGGAACGGCAGGACCGCCGGGCGACGCTTTCTCCAAGATAACGCAGGAGTTCGGCCCGCCTGCACTTTCGCCCGTGGCAGTACCGTTGCATGGCGGAAAGACGCCGCCGGGCCTGTTCTCGCGCCGCGCGAAGCGGCTTCAGGTCGGGCGGCCTGCCGGTGATCCGGAAGAGGGGAGCGGCGGCGGACGTTCGGGTGCTCGAGGGTCGAGCCCGGGACGGACGGAGACGGCTGGGCCTCTGGCTCTCGAGCGGGCCCGGCGAGCCCGGCGCGGAGTTCGCCCGCATCCCGCCCGCGTCGAGCCGCGACTCGAGCCGGCCCGACGATCCCGGCGGGCCCGGCGCGGGGGCGGCGGGGTCCTGCGCGGCCATCTCGCCGTCCGGCTCGGCCACGCGCGCGGCGAACGCGGGGTCGAGGGCGACCGCGCCGGACCGTTCGGCCCACCTCCATACGGCCGCTTCGGCGCCGTCCGACCCCAACAGGGCTTCGGCGTTCGGCCCGGCGGACGCCCTGGGTCCCGCGGACGCGAGCCGGGCCAGCAGGCGCAACACGGTCCGTGGAGGCGGAAAGGACTTCTCCAGGAACGCTTCGGGGATCCGCCAGTCGCTTCGGTGCACGAAGCCCAGGGCCAGCGACGGCGCACCGTCCCGGCCCGCGCGTCCCGCTTCCTGGTAGTAGCTCTCGAGCGACCCCGGAAAGGCGTAGTGAAAGACGGCCCGCACGTCGCCCCGGTCGATGCCCATGCCGAACGCGCACGTGGCCACGACCACGTTGCACTCGCGTGCCATGAACCGCTCCTGGACCGCCTGGCGCTCCTCCGGCGGAAGGGCGGCGTGGTACGCCTCGCCGACAATTCCGTGTCCGGCCAGGACGCGGCGCACGGCGACGACGTTGCGGCGCGTGGGGGCATAGACGATCACCGCTTGGCCCTCGTCGGAGGCGGGCGCGGCCCGGACGCATCGCGCGATGGCGTGCACGCGCCCGGCGCCGGCCTCGGCGCGGCTCACGAGCCAGCGGATGTTCGGGCGGTCGAACGACGTCACGACGCGCAACGGATCGTCCATCCGGCACACGCGAGCGATGTCCTCGCGCACGGCCGGCGTGGCGGTCGCGGTCACGGCCAGCACGGGCACGCCCGCGGCTGCGCGAATCCGCCCCAAGCGGCGAAAGGCGGGTCGAAAGTCGTGTCCCCATTCGGAAATGCAGTGAGCCTCGTCCACGACGAGCAGCGAGACCTTGGCCTGGGCCAGCAGGCTCCCCATCCGCTTGGCGTCCAGCCGCTCGGGGGAGCAGAACAGCAGATCGAGCCGGCCTTCGCGCATCTGCCGCTCGGTGCGCCGTTGCGATTCCTCCGAGTCCAGCGAAGTGAGCGACGCGGCCCGCAACCCCAGCCGGCATGCGCGGTCGACTTGATCCTGCATCAGCGAGAGAAGCGGACTGGCGACCACCACCAGCCCGTCCAGAATGAAGGCCGGCAGCTGATAGCAGAGGGTCTTGCCGCCGCCCGTGGGGAGCACGCCCAACGCGTCCCGCCCCGCCAGGGCGCCCGCGATCAGGGCCTCTTGGCCCGGCCGGAACCCGTCGAAGCCGAATCGCTCCTTGAGCACGGCCCGCGCCGCGGAGGAGGAGGAGGAAGGGAACTCTGGCGCCATGCAGGAAAGCACGCACGGACTCGGGGGCGGCTCCATGGCTGGATCGGCCCGGCGTCGAAGCCACGTCCACGCCGAGGTCTGCGGCGCCCCAAGGCAGGCCGACCGTAGCGGCATCCCCGCCCGGCGGCTACAATGCTGGGCGGCGCCCGACCTCGCGCCTCGATGGCCACCCTCCACGCCCGTCCGCAGGAGCCACCCGCATGACGCTCTCGACTCGCCGCGCGCCGAGCGGCCTCCGCCTCGGCCGCCCCGCCCTCGCCGCTTCCTTCCTCGCCTCGTTCGCGTTGCCGCCGGTCCAGACGCCGCTGTCGGCCCAGGACGCCGCCGGGCCGCCGGCCAACTACGAGATGGCCGCCCGGTTCGCCCCCTACAAGATCCGCGAGATGGTGCATTCCATCCGCGTGACGCCCCGCTGGATCGAGAAGTCGGACCGGTTCTGGTACGAGTGGGAGACCTCGGAAGGCAAGCGCTTCTTTCTGGTGGACCCGGCCCGCGGCTCCAAGACCGAAATCTTCGACAACGACCGGATCGCGGCGGAGCTCACGCGCATCACGCGCGATCCCTGGGACGGCAAGCACCTGCCCATCCGGTCCATCCGGTTCACCGGCGACAACGTCCTGCAGTTCGACGTGACCTCTTCGCAGGACGAAGAGATCGAGGAGGACGAGAGCGAAGAAGAGGACGACGTCGAGGAGGAAGAGGAGCAGCAGGACGAGGAGCGCGACGGGCCCCGGCGTCCGCGCACGAAGAAGAAGGTTCACCACTTCGAGTACGACGTGACGACCCGAACGCTGCGCGAGCTGGAGGACTACGAGGCGCCCGACAACCATCCGGGCTGGGCCGGCGTCTCGCCGGACACCGCCTGGGTGGTGTTCAGCCGCGAGTTCAATCTCTGGATGATGAGCTACGAGGAGTACGAGAAGATCCTGGACGCCCGGCGCGGCAAGTCCGGAGACGAAGCGGAGGAGGCAGAAGAGGACGTGGAAGTGGAGGAGGTCCAGCTGACGACGGACGGCGTCAAGGACTTCAGCTACGGCTTTCAGGGCCGCGGGCGCCACGACGAGGAGACCGAAGAGGAATTCGGCAAGCGCCAGCGCGCCGGGGCCTCGTGGTCGCACGACTCGCGCTGGTTCGCGCTGACGCGCCAGGACCGCCGCGAAGTCGGCGAGCTGTGGGTCGTCCACGCCGTGGGCAACAAGCGTCCCCAGCTGGAGAGCTACAAGTACGACATGCCGGGCGAGGAGAACGTCACGCAGACCAGCCTCTGGGCCTTCGACATGGAGGCGCGCGAAATCCGTCAGATCGACGACGAACCGTGGAAGGACCAGCGGATGGGCGTGTTCTCCGACTTTTCGGCGGGGCGCGGAGGGCCGGACGACATCTCCTTCGTCCAGTGGCTCTCCGATCAGCCCGACGAGCTCTACTTCTGGCGTCGCAGCCGCAACCAGCACCGGGTGGACGTCGTGCGCGCGAATCCAGCCACCGGCGAGACCCAGGTCGTCGTCGAGGAGCGCTTGAACACGTACGTGGAGCACCAGACGCCGCGCAGGCTGGCAGGCGGCGATCTGATCTGGTGGTCGGAACGCGACGGCTGGGCGCATCTCTACCGCTACGCGCCGGACGGCACCGTGCGCGCCCGCCTGACCGAGGGCCCCTGGCACGTGGACGCCGTCACCGGCCTGAACGAGGACGACGGCCATCTCCTGTTCCGCGCCAACGGCAGAGAGCCCGGCGAGGACCCCTACTACATGCACACCTACCGCGTCGGCCTGGAAGGATCGGGCCTCGCGCTGCTCGACCCCGGCAACTTCGACCACCGGAGCGTCGTGTCCGAGTCCGCCCGCTACTTCGTGAACAACTATTCCCGCGTGGACACGGGGCCGGCGTCGGCGCTCCACGACGCGCGCGGACGCAAGGTCCTGGACCTCGAGGAGGCCGACCTGTCCCAGCTCCTGGCGGCCGGCTACCAGTTCCCCGAACCCTACACGGTCAAGTCGGCGGACGGTGTCACCGATCTGCACGGCGTCATGTACCGCCCCTACGACTTCGACGAAGACAAGACCTATCCGATCGTCGCCTACGTCTACCCCGGCCCGCAGACCGAGTCGGTCGCCAAGTCCTTCTCGCTCAATCCCTACGAGCAGGGACTCGCCCAGTTCGGCTTCGTCGTGGTCACCGTGGGCAACCGCGGCGGCCACCCCGACCGGTCGAAGTGGTACCACAACTACGGCTACGGCAACCTTCGCGACTACGGTCTCGCGGACAAGAAGGCGGCCGTGGAGCAGCTCGCCGCCCGCCACGACTTCATCGACAAGGAGCGCGTGGGCATCTACGGCCATTCGGGCGGCGGCTTCATGTCCACCGCGGCCATGCTCGTCTATCCCGACTTCTTCAAGGTCGCCGTGTCGTCGGCGGGCAATCACAACAACGACGTGTACAACCTCAACTGGTCGGAGAAGCACGACGGCGTCAAGGAAGTGAAGGACTCCACCGGCGCCGTGACCGGATTCGAGTACGACATCGACCGCAACTCCGACTTGGCGGCCAACCTCAAGGGACGCCTGCTTCTCACCACCGGCGACATCGACAACAACGTCCACCACGCCGGCACGTTCCGCATGGCCGAGGCGTTGATCCGCGCCAACAAGCGCTTCGACTTCTTCATCTTCCCCGGCCAACGCCACGGCTTCGGCGACATGAGCGACTACTGGTACTGGCTGCGCGCCGAGTACTTCGTCAAGCACCTCCTGGGCGACGACCGCTGGAGCCCCGACATCGCGGAACTGCAAGTGGAGCGGCCGAGGGGTAGGCCCGGCGAGATCGGCGGTCATCGAGCCGATGAGCACGGAGCCGGGACCGGGCGAGAAACTCCGCGGCGGAAGCGTCGTCGTGGACAACCGCGGCCGCACCGTGGGCGAGTTCCTGAAGGCTCGCCTCGGGGCCGGCGGCGCCTTTCCCTTCAGCGAGCCGACACCGTCACAATGTCGAAATACACGAGTGCTCCTCGCAAGACATCGCTTGGCTTTCCCCGATGCAACAGGACAAGCGCGTCCCGGGCGCGGGTCATGGCAACGAACAGCTGACTCTTCGACAACGCGAGCGATTCTTCATATTCGGCCGCCTCCTGCCCACGCTTTCGCGGCCACGGGAAATAGCCACGGGAAATATCAAGCAAGAATAAAAGGCTCTTCGCCTGATGTGGTGGGGAGGCGTGGAATCGGAGCGGGCAGGGGGACGGACACGGGAGCTCAGAGCTGGGCGGGGCGCGGAGCGAGGTCGAGGCCGCCGAGGTGGAAGAGGATGGCGGCGGCGAAGCGGTCCTGGTTGCGGAAGCCGCGGCACCGGGCCTTGACGGCCTGGATGCGGCTGTTGACGCCCTCGGCCGGGCCGTTGGTCGCGTTGAGAACGACAGCGTTGACGATGCCCCACAGGTGCGTCCGGACCATCGCCGCCGCCTTCTTGACCGGGGCGAGCCCGGAGGCCGACGCCCATTGCAGCCAACGCAACCATGCCGACTCCGCCCAGCCGCGGCTGCGGTATCCCCACAGCTTCGCCGCCGCCTCCTTGAGCGCCCAGGCCTCCGACGTGCGCTCGACGCTCTTGCGCAGCTCGGCGAACGCCAGCTTCTCGGCGTGCGTCTTCTTGCGAGCGCCCCGGAGCCACTGCCAGCGCGTGCCCGCCAGCACGGCGTTGCCCGCGGCCTGCAGCTCCTTGTGCTCGGCGCGCCGCACCTTGTCCACCGCGTCGCCCAGATGCTTGGCCACGTGAAAGCGGTCGAACGCCGTCTTGCGCCGCGCGCCGGCCACCCACGCCTCCGTCGCCGCCACGTAGGGCCGCCACATGTCCATCGACACGCTCTCGACCGCCGCCAGCCGCCGCTTGCCCACCTTGCGGTAGAACGCCTCCAGCGCTTCGCGGCCGCGGCCCGGCGCCACGTGCAGCACGTCCTTCGTGTCCGAGTCCGACACCACCGTCACGTACTGGTGGCCCCGCTTGAACGACGTCTCGTCCACGCTCAGCCGCCGCGCCGCGCGCGTCTCGCGCCGCGCCAAGCCCCGCCGCACCGCGCGCTCCATGATCCCGTCGACCGCCGTCCAGCTCAAGCGCAGCCGCCGCGACACCGCCAGCACGCTCGCCTCGCGAAGCCAGCCGATCGCCAGCGACTCGAACGCCGCCGTGTACCTCGACCGCCCCTCCGCCCACGGCACCCGCGTCGTCATCACCCCGTGCTCCGGACACTCGACCCGAGGCACGTCGTACACCACGAACGTCTTGTACCCCCACGCGTCCAGCCCCCGCCACTCCCGCCGCCGCGCGTCGTAGCCCGGACACGCCCGCCCGCACTCCGGACACCGCAACGCCGAACCCGCCTCGCGCGCCAGCACCACCCGCGCTTCCTGCCGCTCCGAGTCCTCGTCCACCCGCTCGATCCGCCACTCCGGCCCCAGACCCATCAGCCGCTCCACCCACGCCCGCAGTTCCATCCGCCTCTCCTCGCTCCCAGAGTCACGCCGTCGCTCTCCTCCATCCTACGACGCCCACCGAAACAAGGGAAGAGCCGAATAAAACCTTGAATTCCAATCCCTTAGCTCGATGAAAGGTTCCTACCTTTACGGCATCTCTCCGTCTACCGACGTCCTGAAGGTTCTGACAAGGTACGTCCATATCTTCTTGCAAACTATGTATCGTGTGCTTCACGATCCGGTTAGTCGTTGCCAAAATGCCAATGTCTCCCCATCGCAGCTCGTCGAGTTTACATAGCTTTCGCACTTCTTCTGCTACGTATTCGACTTGCCGATCGATGTCGCCAGCTCCGACGAGCCTCGGCTTGCTACCCGTTCGCAATGTTGCCGCTTCCGCGTCGCCGCGCCGATATTCATCGCCAAGATCGTCGACCGTATCTGAACCAACGCAGGCCATCGCGGTCTCAATGATTTCATCCGTATTTCGATAATTTACTTTCAATACTGTGCTGTTTCCTCGAACGTCAAGTCCCGCCTGGCTCAACGTAAACCCGCCGGGATATATCTTCTGTGCACCGTCGCCAACCATGAAGAGAACGTCGTCTCGGTTGTTGCTGTCTTCCATGCCTGACAAAGCGCAAATCAATTGCAACGCCACCAGAGACAAATCCTGGGATTCGTCAATGATCGCAGCTCGGTACTTGGGCTTCCGTTGTCGCGCCAAGTCTCGGGCTCGCCTCACCACATCGGGGTAGTCTTCAACGCCGCGTTCGCGAAGCAGTTCATCCCACTTCTCTCTCAACATCCACGCTTGCTCGCGCATCGGCATGGTAAACCGGGTCTTTCGGCCAGTCCGCTCGAGTGCCCTGTATTCGTCAAACGACTCTACGCCTCGACCCTTCAACACAGACCTCACCTCTTCCTCCAAGTAGCCTCTCGTGAATCCATGCAATGGTGTTCCCACATGAACAACGGCCCTGCACGCCTGATCGAATGCTCCACGGACAAAGCTCGGATCCAGTCGCGGTGGTTGGCCCAATCGGGTGCACAAGTCATGAGCAAGCTTATCTACATGTATGAAATCGATGCTCCTCGGAACACGATGCGGCAACTGATCATAAAGCTTGCTCAGCACTGATGGCAAAGTCTTAATGTATGTGGTAAAGAGTATTGGTGGTTGTCCCGTTGAAGGAGATACGCGATATCGATTCGCCAACGACGCGGCGCGATGTAATGCCACTACTGTCTTGCCTGTACCAGCTGAGCCTCGCACTCGTGCAGGCCCCTTAAACCGTCGCTTCACCATGGCACGCTGGTCGGGATGAAGAAAAATCATCCAATCTTCTATTCTTGCTCCCTTCAGGCGTTCAAACTCGGCAGACGTCAGCAAGGACGACAAACCTGCAACTGCGCCATGTTCGACGATTGCATCGCGGAACTTCTTGTTCGCCGCATCCTCGTCAGCGAAAGCCGCATCCTCGTCAGCGAAAAGGATTCGTTGAGCAATCTCCTCAGGTGTATGTTCTGTACAGTTTAGAACCAAATCAAGTGTCTCGTCGGTGATGTCGGGCCACACGTCCAACAAATCATCCAACGGGGCACGGCGCAACTTGACGATCGCGTCGCGCCCAAACCCGACGTCCTTCAGTTCTGCGTCTGTGTAGTGTGCAAGAACAGATCGAGATTCAGGTTCGAGTTCACGTCTACGGCCCACTTCCTCCGAAAGCGAGGCAATATTGGCGGCATCCGGCGTGATAGGAATCAAGCGTGGCGCTTCCCCCAACGGAACGACAGCGGTCATCCGATTGGCCAGGCGCAAGATGTCGTCGTGGTGGCCAGCTCTCCAGAATACTGTCGCATGACCCTGGCGCGTAAGCAATATCCGCAGTTCGTCGGAGGCTCTAATGGTACTCAGGCGGCGCTTGCCCGCTTTCCCCTGGAGAAGTTTGCATTGCAGTGACGGATGTTCTGGAGATTTTTGATACTTCAAGTGCGCTCTATTGACACGGCGCATATCCGATGGAGAGAGGGCGTCCACGGACGGCCAGAAGTCGCTGTGGTAGGAGACTTCCATCAGGCGCACGTTCCAAATGAATGTAGAGCGGCAGCCGGCAGGAGACGTGCAACATCGCACCGAATGATGGAACCGAAGAGCGATTGGCGTAAGCGGGACGGGTGATCGATGGAATGGCAACTCAACGTTGCCAGCGGATGCGACTCGGTCACAACAAACCGGATCTCAAGCGCGTTCATCGGCCGTTCAACCGCCCGCCGCCCCCGCGACCAAGTCCCGCAGCCCCTCCACCGAGGCCTGCGCGAAGTCGATGGCCGCGCCCGGGAACAATCCCGTGACCATGACGAGGCCCGCGCACAGAAGCAACACGACGTAGACCGCGAAGGGCGCGGCGCCGCCGGCGCGGCCGACGTTCGGGGGAGGCTCCTTCATCCACATGAACCAAGCCACGCGCAGGTAGTACCAGTACGAGACCACGGTGGTGAGCACCAGGACGACGAGCAGCCACCACAGGCGCGCTTCGGCGGCCCCCTGCAGCAGGTAGAACTTGGCCATGAAGCCGCCGGTGCCGGGGAAGCCCGCCAGCGAGAGCAGGAAGAGGGTCATCAGGACGCCCAAGACCGGCCTGCGCCAGCCGTAGCCGCCGTAGCTCTCGATGGCGGCGTTGCGCTCGGACTGGCGCCCGACCGTGATCACCACGGCGAAGGCGCCGATGTTCGTCACGGTGTACACGAGCAGGTAGAACAGGAGGCCGGCGGCGGCCAAGTCGTTGGCGGCCACCAGGGCCACGAGGAGGTAGCCGCCGTGCGCGATCGAGGAGTACGCCAGCATGCGCTTGACGCTCGACTGGACGACGGCCACCAAGTTGCCCACGACCATGGTGACGGCCGCCAGCCACCAGAGGATGGGCATCCACTGGTCGTAGACGCCGTCCAGGCCCACCAGCAGGATTCGCGCCAACGCGACGAACGCGGCGGCCTTCACGACCGACGCCATGAACGCGGTCACCGGCAAGGGAGCGCCCTCGTAGGCGTCCGGCGTCCACATGTGGAACGGCACGGCCGAGACCTTGAAGGCGAAGCCGGCGATCAGCAGGGCCGCGCCGGGAATCATCAGGAGGTTGGAAGCGGCGCCGTCCTGGACGGCCACGGCAATGTCGTGGAGGTTCGTGCTGCCCGTCGCTCCGTAGATCAGCGCGATGCCGAACAGCAGGAAGCCGCTCGCGAACGCGCCCAGGAGGAAGTACTTGAGCCCGGCCTCGGCCGAACGGGCGTCCCGGCGGTTGAACGCCACCAGCGCGTACACGGCGATGGACATCGTCTCCATGCCCAGGAACACGATCATCAGGTCGCGGGCCGCGGCGATCACCATCATGCCGACCGTCGCGAACGCGATCAGCGCGTAGTACTCGGCCGCCTGGAGCCGCTGGCGCGACACGTAGGCGAGCGAGACGGCAATGGAGAGCGCCGCGCCCACGAGAAAGATCCAGTTGGCGAAGAGGCGGAACTTGTCCACGGCGATCATGGCCGTGGCCCCCTCCTCGCTCACGCCGGAGTACAGCCACCCGTTCGCCACGGCCGCCGCGGCCAACACGCCCAGCGTCGCCCAGCCCAGCTCGGGCCGCCGGTCGCCTTCCCGCTTGAGAACGCCCGCAAGCAGCACGCCCATCCCGCCCACGAAGACCACGACCTCCGGCAGCATCGCCACCAGATAGTGAAAGCTGGAAGAGTAGTCGAGCGTCACGGGCCGCCGTCTCCCGAGTCGAGGTCCATGCCAGTCTCGTCTTGGGCCGGGCCGACGCGGCCTTCCAGCAGCCCGTCACCGGCCGATTCCGCGCCGCCGACTCCCACTCGCTCCAGCACCACGTCCACGCTGGGCCCCATGCGCTCCAGGAACGGCGCCGGGTGCACGCCGATCCAGATCATCAAGGCCACAAGCGGCGCCAGCACGACGGACTCGCGCCGCGTAAGGTCGGGGAACGACCGGTTCTCCGGCTTGTCGAGCTTGTTGAAGAGGATCTTCTGGACCATCGGCAGCATGTAGTAGGCGGCGAAGACGACGCCCGTGGCCGCGACGGCCGCCGCCGCCGGATGCCGTTCGAAGAGTCCCAGGAGCGCCAGGAACTCGCCGACGAATCCGCTCGTGCCCGGCAACCCGATCGACGCCAGCGCCGTGATCACGAACGCCGTGGAAAACAGGGGCGCCACCCTCGCCAGGCCGCCGAAGTCCGCGATCTGCCGCGTGCGGCGGCGCTCGTACATCATCCCGAGGAGGAGGAAGAGCGCGCCCGTGGACACGCCATGGCTGATCATGACCATCAGGCCACCCTGCAATCCGTTGACCGTCAGCGCGAACACGCCCACGACCACGAAGCCCATGTGCGCGACGGACGTGTAGGCCACCAGCTTCTTGGCGTCCGGCTGCACCGCGGCCACCCAGGCCGCATAGACGATGCCGACCACGCCTAGGACCAGCATCGTCGTCACGACGGCGGGGTGTTGCGCCGCGTCCGGGAACAGCGGAAGCAGGAAGCGAAGGAAGCCGTAGGCGCCGACCTTGAGCAGCACCGCGGCCAGGACCACGGACCCCGGCGTCGGCGCCTCCACGTGCGCGTCGGGCAGCCACGTGTGGAACGGGAAGACGGGCACCTTGATCGCGAACGCGGCCGCGAACGCCGAGAAGAGCCAGAGCTGCTCGGCCAGCGTCAGGTCGGCCGCCAGGAAGGCGTCGTAGCTGAACGATCCCGTGCCCGTCTTGAAGTAGACGTACAGGATCGCCACCAGCATGAGAAGCGAGCCGAGCGCCGTGTAGAGGAAGAACTTGACGGCCGCGTAGATGCGCCGTTCGCCGCCCCAGATGCCGACGATGAAGTACATCGGCACCAGCGTCAGCTCGAAGAAGACGTAGAAGAGGAAGACGTCGGTCGCCAGGAAGACGCCGGCCACGCCCGTCGAGAGCAGCATCATCAGCGCGTAGAACGCCTTCTGCCGCGTCGCGACGTACTTGAAGGACGCCAGGACGGCCACCGGCATGGTCAGCGCCGACAACATGACCATGAACAGCGAGATGCCGTCCACGCCCAAGGCGAATTCCACGCCCCAGCCCGGGATCCACGGCGTCGACGACTCAAGCGCGAAGCCGGCGCCGGGCTCGTACGCCCACCAGAGCCCCAGGCTCGCCAGGAACACGATCGCGGACCAGCCCAGGGCGACGGCCTTGGCTCGCTCGGCCGGCGCGGCCAGCACATGGAGCATCCCCGCCAAGGGCCCCAGAACCAGGAAGTGCAGCGCCCAGGCGTCGTACGCCACCGAAGAGAGCAGCGAACTCACGGCCAGTACACCGCGCCCAGAAGAGCGAGCACGCCCAACGCCAGCATGAAGGCGTAGGTGTTCACTTGCCCGCTGTGGAACAAGCTGGCGATCCAGCCCACGACGCGCGTGGAGGCGGCCACCAAGTTGACGAACCCGTCGACGACCGTCGCGTCGATGACCCTCCAGCACCACCGAGAGGCGGCGATCACCGGCTTGACGACGGCGCGGTCGTAGGCTTCGTCGAAGTACCACTTGCGGTAGACGGCCAGGCGAAGGCCGCCGCGGGGGCCCGCGTCTTCGGCGGCAGGCCGGTAGGCGCGCTTGGACAGCCCGACGGCCGTGGCCGACACGACGGCGGCAGCCAGCAGGCACGAAGCGACGGCCCAGGCCAGTTCGCCGCCGCCGACGGGCGCCTCGTAGGAGACGGCGCCGAGCGCGGCCGTCTGCACGGCCTCGGCGGCTTGCGTGACCGGATGGAGCCAGTGGTGCAGCCAGGCGTCCGGCGCCAGTCCGGCGACGAGCACGCGCAGGCCCTCCGGCACGTTGAGCAGCCCTCCGGCGACGGTGAGGGCGGCCAGGACCAGGAGGGGCGCGCGCATGACCCAAGGCGCGTCGTGGACGTGCCCCGCCTCGGCGTCGCCCAGGCGCCCGCGCCCGTGAAAGGTCATGATCATCAGGCGCGTCATGTAGAAGGCCGTGAGCAGGGCCGTCGCCAGCAACACCGCCCAGAAGACGGCGTACCAGGCGCCGTAGGCGTTGTTGGGCGCGCCTGCCCAGGCGCCCGCGTACCAGATGATCTCGTCCTTCGAGAAGAAGCCGGCCAAGGGCCATATGCCGGCGATGGCCAGCGTGGCGATCCACATCACGGCGCACGTGGCGGGCATGCGCTTGGAGAGGCCGCCCATGTTGCGCATGTCCTGCGCGTCGGCCTTGGCGCCGGTCTCGTGGAACGCATGGTGAAGCGAATGGATCACGGCCCCCGCGCCCAGGAAGAGCAGCGCCTTGAAGAAGGCGTGCGTGACCAAGTGGAAGACCGACGCCGTGAAGGCGCCCACGCCCGCGGCCACGATCATGAAGCCCAGCTGCGACACGGTGGAATAGGCCAAGACCTTCTTGATGTCGTATTGCTGCAGCGCGATGGTGGCGGCGAGCAGCGCCGTCAGCGCGCCGACCCCGGCCACCACGACTTGGCTGGTGGGCGCCAGCGCGAACAGCACCGACGAGCGCGCGATCATGTAGACGCCCGCGGTGACCATGGTCGCGGCGTGGATCAGCGCGGACACGGGCGTCGGCCCCGCCATGGCGTCGGGCAGCCAGACGTGCAGCGGCACTTGGGCGCTCTTGCCCGCGGCGCCCAGCATGAACAGCAGCGTGATCGCCGTCACGACTGCGCGGTCGTCGGCGAAGGCGGCCGGCGCGCCCGCCATGATCGGCCCGAAGTCCAGCGTGCCGAACGTGTTGAAGAGCAGGAACATCGCGAGGAGAAAGCCCAAGTCGCCGATGCGGTTGACGACGAACGCCTTCTTGCCGGCGTCGGACTTCTCGCGGTCGGCGAACCAGTAGCCGATCAGCAGGTAGCTGCAGAGCCCCACGCCCTCCCATCCCACGAACATCAGCGCGTACCCGGCGCCCAGCACCAGGACGAGCATGAAGAACACGAACAGGTTGAGATAGGCGAAGTAGCGCGGATACCCGGGATCGTCGCGCATGTATCCGACGCTGAACACGTGGATGAGCGCGCCCACGCCGGTGACGACGAGCAGCATCACCATCGACAGAGGGTCGAGCTGCAACGCGACGTCGATCTGAAGCGAGCCCGTGACCAGCCACGTCCAGTAGCTCCGCACCACCGGCTCGTGCAGGTCCGCGCCCATCATCCCGACGAAGTTGACGACGGCCAACAAGAACGCGGCGACCATGACGCCCGGCCCGACATAGGTGGGCCAGCGGTGCGTGCGCGGGCGCGGCCCGGAAGACCCTGCGGCCGCCGCCGCCGAGGCTTCGCCCCCTGCCCGCAACGCCGCGGCCGACCGCGCCGAGGCGACCAGCGCCAGCGTCCCGTTGACGGCGAAGCCCAGCAACGGCAGCAGCACGATCAAACCCGGCAGGAACGGCTCCCAGTTCGCCGCGTTCGCCAAGGGCGCGTCCGCCCCGGAAGGCATCGGGCCGAGCGTCATCGCGTCACCAGCGCAACAGGTTGAACCGGTCCACTTGCACGGTCTTGCAGTGGCGGAACACGGCGATGATGATGGCCAGGCCCACGGCCGCTTCCGCCGCCGCGACCGTCATGACGAAGAAGACGAAGAGCTGGCCTTCGATGCCCACCTGCCGCGACAGGGTCACGAACGCCAAGTTGACCGCGTTGAGCTGCAGTTCGATGCACAGAAACATCACGATGGCGTTGCGCCGGACGATCACCCCCAGCGTGCCGATCACGAAGAGCAGCGCACTGAGCAACAGGGCATGCGTCAGCATCAGCGGCCGGCCTCCTCCGAGCGCGGCTTCGCGAGGACGACGGCCGCCACGATCGCGACGAGCAGCAGCAACCCGACAATCTCGAAGGCGACCACGTAGTCGGTGAAGAGCGGATCGGCGATCGCGCCCACGGCCCCCTTCTCCGCGACCAGCGCGTCCACCGCGCTCGCCGCGTCGCCTCGCAACGCTCCCGACGCGCCGCCGCGCGCGAAGCCCGTCCAGAGCAGGCCGCCCGTCAGCCCGGACGCCGCCAGCGCGAGGAGCGACCACAGCCCGAACTTGAGATCGGCGCGGTAGTCGTGGCCCAGGTTGAGCAGCATGATGACGAACAGGAACAGCACCATGATGGCGCCCGCGTACACCATGATCTGCACGGCGGCGAGGAAATGCGCCTCGAGGAGCACGAAGATGCCGGCCACGCTGGCCAGGGCGGCCACCATGAAGAGCAGGCTGGCCACCGGACTGCGTCCCAGCACCACGCCCAGCGCGCCGCCCACGGCGACCACCGCGAACAGGAAGAAGAACGCGTCGGTCATTCGGAGCGCGGGTCCGACGGGTCCCACAACAGCGTCGTGGCGTGGTCCTGGTCCATCAGGCGGTCCAGATCGTAGACGAACCGGTCGCGTTCGTACTCGGCGTTCTCGAAGTGGCGGCCCACGTGGATGGCCTCGACGGGACAGACCTCCTGGCACATTCCGCAGAAGATGCAGCGAAACTCGTCGATCTCGTACACCAGCGGATAGCGGTTGCCCTGGTCGTCCTCGCCGCCGACCAAGCGGATGCAGTTGGCGGGGCAAACCGTGGGACAGAGGCCGCACGCCACGCACTTCGGCCTGCCGTCCGCGTGCACTTCCATGCGGTGCGTGCCGCGCCAGCGCGGATGCAGGCTCGGCTGCTCCTCCGGATACTCCAACGTCACCTTCTGGGGGTTGACCAAGTGACGCAGCGTCAAGCTCATGCCCTTGAGCGTCGCGCGCATGTACGACGTGCGCCCGGGTTCGGGACGCCTCATCACCTTGACCGATATCGCCATGTTTCCGTTGCTCCTTTGGGCTTCAGCCGGTTCTCAGGGCCGCCAGTCCGCGGCGTCGGCGGCCGGGGCCAAGCGGCGCCGGGCGGGCCTGCGCTTGGCGTGCGCGCCCGCGATGATGCGGTCTCGGTCCACGAAGAAGAGGAACGCCAACGTGGCCACGCCGCTCACCCCGGTGAGCACGAGCCCGTAGCGCAGGCCGAACGGGACCTCGAGCTGGGCCAGCACCAGCATCGTTCCCGCCGTCAGAACGACGTAGCCCAGGGCCGCCGGCAGCATGACCTTCCAGCCCAGGTGCATGACTTGGTCGTACCGGAAGCGCGGCAACGTCCAGCGCACCCAGATGAACAGCAGCACGAAGAAGGCCGTCTTGGCCGCGAAGGACGCCAGCGTGGCCAGCGTGATCCAGACGCTCGGCTCGGCGGCGATGGGCGCGCCGGCGGCGTCGAAGCCCCGGATCCAGGCGCCGTCGTGCCAGAACATGTCGTCGCCCTTCCACAAGGGCACGTCCCATCCTCCGAAGAACAGCGTGGCCATCAACGCGGAGGCGGTCAGCACGTGCGCGTACTCCGCGATGAAGAACATCGAGAACTTCATGGCCGAGTATTCCGTGTGGTAGCCGGTGACCAGCTCCGACTCGGCTTCGGGCATGTCGAACGGGAGCCGGTTCGTCTCCGCGAAGGCCGAGACGACGAAGAAGACGAAGGCGAGCGACAGCGGCAAGAAGAACCACAGTCCCATCTGCTGCTGCTGGTGCACGACCTCGGTCAGCGTGACGTTGCCCGCAAGCAAGAGCACGGCGATCAAGCTCAGTCCCAGCGCGACTTCGTAGGAAATCATTTGGGCCGACGCCCTCAGCCCGCCCAGGAACGCGTACTTGTTGTTGGACGCCCATCCCGCCAGCACGACGCCGTAGACGGCCAGCGAAGACAGCGCCAGCACGTAGAGCACGCCCACGGGCACGTCGGCCACGATCATGTCGACGGCGCCGACCGGCGTGGGCAGCGGGGCGGCGAACGGAATCACCGCGAACGTGGCCAGCGCCGGAGTGATCGCCAGGGCCGGGCCCAGAAGGAAGTAGAACCGAGAAGCCGTGCCCGGCATCGTCTCTTCCTTGAGGATGTTCTTGACGCCGTCCGCGATGGGCTGAAGCCAGCCGAACCGGCCGACGCGGTTGGGGCCGAGACGGTCCTGGATGAACGCGGACACCCGGCGCTCGGCAAGCGTCATGTAGGCCACCGCGACCATGATCACGGTGAAGACGAAGAGCACCTTGGCGACGCCCGCGACGAGGAACCACGTCCCCGAGTCCAGCCGGCTCACGCGGGGTCCGCACCGTTGGCGGCGCCGACGGCCGTCTTGCCCGCCGGCGACGACGCGCCGGACGCAAGCATCGCTCCCTGCGTGCCCAGCCCGTCGTACGACAGCCCGGCGAAGGCCTCGTGCCGGGCCGCCACGATCTCGGCGAACGCCTGGGCGCAGCTGTCCGGCGCCGCGTCGCCGCCCTCCAGCGCCGCCAGCAACGCTCCCAGGACCAGCCAAGCCGGCCGGCTCTCGCCCGGGGTCCGCAGCCCCGGCCAGAAGCGCTGCACGCGTCCGTGCACGTTGACGAAGGCGCCCTCTTGCTCGGCGAACGCGGCCAGCGGGAGCACGAAGTCCGCGTTGGCGGCCGCGGCCGGCGGCTCTCGCGTCCCCAAGTAGACGAAGAGGCTCGCGGCGGCGCCGAACGCCTCGTCCTGATCGGCGAGCTCGTCGTCCATCACCAGCACGACGCCCTCGTGCGCCGACACCTCGTCCAGCCCGCCCGTCCCGTCGTCGGCGCCCACCCGCGAGAAGGCGAGCGCTCGCGCCCCGCCGGCGTTGGGCGACAAGTCCCGCCGCCGCGCCAACAGCGGAAAGCCCGGCAGCACGTCCTCCGTGGCCGCCCGCCGAGAGCGAAAGACCCGCGCCGACACGGATCCCGCCGCCTCAGCCACGGCGGCCAGCGCCGCCAGGGCTTCGCACGACGATCCCGCCGACCCCACCACCTTCACGTCAGCCCCGCCGGCCGTCCGCAACTTGGCCAGCAGCATCTCCAGCGCCTCGTCCCACGCCGCCGGCCGCCGATCCTTCGAACGACCGGCCGCCGGCGCCGCCAAGCGGCCTCCCTGGTTCATCCACTCGTAGCGGGCGCGGCCGTAGTCGCACATCCAGTGCCCGTTGACTTCCGGGTTCTCCCGCGGCTTCAAGCGCTGCACCAAGTTGTCGCGCACGTGCAGCTCTACGTTGCATCCCTGGCTGCATTCGGGACACACCGAAGGCGCGTGGTCCAAGTCCCACGCCCTGGCCTTGTGCAGGAAGTCCTTGGACACCAAGGCGCCGACCGGACAGATGTCCACCACGTTGCCCGCGAACGACGCCCCTTCCAGCCCTTCGGCGAAGAAGGTGTCGATGACGGCCCGGCTCCCCCGCTCCACGACCGTCAGGCGCGAGTCGCGCGCCACCTCGTCCATGAAGCGGACGCACCGCGTGCACATGACGCAACGGTCGCCGTAGTACAGGACGTCGCCCCCGAAGTCGTCGCGCCCGAAGACCCGCTTGGGCTCCCGGCCGCGTCCTTTCTCCCGGCCCTCCGCAAACACGTAGTCCTGGAGCTTGCACTCGCCCGACATGTCGCAGATGGGACAGTCGAGCGGGTGGTTGACCAAGTAGAACTCCAGCACGCCCTCGCGCATCTTCAGCGCTTCGGCGCTGTCCGTCCTCACCACTTGGCCGTCCTGGGCCGTGGTCACGCAGGAAGGCTGCAGCTTGGGCGCGCCTTCCACCTCGACCAGGCAAATGCGGCATTGCGCCGGCGCCGACAGGCCGGGGTGCCAGCAGTAGTGCGGCAGGACCGTGCCCATGCTCGCGGCGGCCTCCAGCAGCGACGTGCCCTTGGGCACCGTGACGTCTTGGCCGTCGATCGAGAGCGTCACGGTGTCGGAAGGCAGGCGTCCGTTGTCGGCCATCATCGCTTCTCCTCGCTCATGGCGCCGGCCTCGCCGGCCCGGCGGGTCACGCCGCCCCCACGCGCTCGCCCCGGCGGACGAGGGCCAAGTATTCGTCGCGGAACTTCTCTATGGAAGAGACGATGGGCGCGGCCAGCGAATCCGACAGCACGCAGATCGTCGTCCCCGTCATTTGATCGGAAATCTCGAGCAGCGTGTCCAAGTCCTCTTCCTTTCCCCTGCCCTCTTCGATTCGGCGCAGGATGCGGCTGGCCCAAGCCGTGCCTTCGCGGCAGGGCGTGCACTGGCCGCACGACTCGTGCGCGTAGAAGTCGGCCATGCGCCGCGTCTGCTTGACGATGTCCGCGCTCTCGTCCATCACGATCACCGACGCGCAGCCCAGCATCGACCCCGCGGCCTCGACGCCCTCGTAGCACAGGGTGCACGACTCGCAGTCCTCCGCGCTCATGATCGGCACGGAACTGCCTCCCGGGATCACCGCCTTGAGCGCCTTGCCGTCGCGAACGCCGCCGCACACGTCGTCGATCAGGTCCATCATCGGGAAGCCCAGCGGCAGCTCGTAGTTGCCGGGCAGGTTCACGTGTCCGGACACGCAGAACAGCTTGGTGCCGGGGCTCTTCTCCGTGCCCCACTGGCGGTACCACTCGCCCCCGTGCCGCACGATGTGGGGGACCGCGGCCAGCGTCTCGACATTGTTGATGGTGGTGGGCATGCCGAACGCGCCGGCGGCCGCCGGGAACGGAGGCTTGATGCGCGGCTCGCCCCGCTGGCCCTCCAGCGAATTCATCAGGCCGGTCTCCTCGCCGCAGATGTAGGCGCCGGCGCCCACATGGAGCGTCACGTCGATGTCGGTTCCGGAGCCCAGCACGTCCTTCCCGGCCAAGCCTTCGGCGTACGCCTCCTCGAGCGCCTTGGCCAGCACGCGCGTGGCCTCGAAGAATTCGCCCCTCAAGTAGATGTAGCAGTGCTCGGCGCCGATGGCGTAGGCGCCGATCAGGCACCCCTCTATGAGCTGGTGCGGCGTCCAGCGAATGATCTCGCGGTCCTTGAACGTGCCCGGCTCCGACTCGTCCGCGTTGCAGAGCAAGTAGTGCGGACGTCCGGAAGCCCGGCTGGGCATGAAGGACCACTTGACGCCGGTCGGAAACCCGGCGCCGCCCCGCCCCCGCAGCCCCGACGCCTTCACCGCCTCGACCACGGCGGTGCGGCCCATCTCCAGCGCACGCGCCAGTCCTTCGTAGCCGCCGCGGGCCCGCCATCCCCCCACGGTGCGCGCCGCCGGATCGCCGAAGCCGTCGCTGAGGACGCGGACCTCGCGGTCGTGCCGGTACGGATACGCCACGGGTCAGTCGCTCATACGGCGGCGCCGCTCCGCAGCTCGCCCCGCAGGCGGTCCAGGATGCTCGGCACGTCCTGCGGCCCGACGTCCTCGAAGTACCGGGAGTTGATCTGCACGCATGTGGGAAATCCGCAGGCCGCCAGGCACTCGGCTTCCACGACCGTGAAGGCGCCGTCGTCCGAAGTCTCCCCCAGCTCCGTCCCCGCGTGCTGCAAGAACGCGGCCAGCACGTCGTCCGCCCCGCACAGGTTGCACGAAATGTTGGTGCACACCTGAATGAGGAACTGCCCCACCGGACGCTTGTTGTACATCGTGTAGAACGTGGCGACGCCGCGCACGTAGGCGGCGCTCAGATCGAGCAGCCGCGCGACTTCGTCCATCGTCTCGGGCGAGACGAAGCCCCTCAGCTCCTGAGCCAAGTTGAGCGTGGGCAGCAAGGCCGCGCGGGCGGTCGGATACCGGCTCTTGATCTTCTCGAACCGCTCGAGGTAGGGACCGTCGAAGAGCGGCGCCTCCGGCTCCTTGGCCGCCAGCATGTAGGGCAGGCTCGGCGCCACGCTGGGATGTCCGCCGTCCGGCGGCGCCGCGGCCGAAGCGACGCCGCCCCGCACGTCGGCTTCCGCCAGCCCGAATTCGCCCGTGTTGCCCGCCCATCCCGGGTTGTTCGCGGAAACGTCGCGCCCCGGTCCGCCGCGCTCGCGGGGGGCGCCCCGCGACGAAGGCCCGCCGATCACCGGTCGATCTCGCCCAGGACGATGTCCAGGCTGGCGTTGATGACGATGAGATCGGCCATCAGGTGGCCCTCGGCCAACGCGGGGATGGCCGACAAGTTGACGAACGAGGGCGGGCGAATCCGCCAGCGGACCGGCTTCGGCCCTCCGTCGCCCACCACGTACATGCCCAGCTCGCCCTTCGATCCCTCCACCGAGAACCAGCAGTCCTCGGCGGGCGCGGGAATCCCCTCGGTCACCAGCTTGAAGTGGTGAATCATCGACTCCATGTCCGACATGCAGTCCGTCTTGGACGGGAGGCTGACGCGCGGGTCGTCCACGTCGATGGGGCCGGACGGGAGCCGGTCCAGAGCCTGGTGGAGGATGCGCAGGCTTTGGCGCATTTCCTCCATGCGCACCAAGTACCGGTCGTAGCAGTCGCCGTGGCAACCGATGGGCACTTCGAAGTCGTAGTTCTCGTAGTCGTAGTACGGCTTGTCCTTGCGCACGTCGTACGGCACGCCGCTCGCGCGGAGGTTGGCGCCGGTAAGCCCGTGAGCGACCGCGTCCTCCGCGGAGATGGCGCCGATGCCCTGCGTGCGGCCGACGTGGATGGCGTTGCAGGTGAGCAGGCCGTCGATCTCGTCCAGCGTGGCCGGAAGCCCGTCGGCGAATTCGCGCACGCCCGCGGCCCAGCCCTCCGGCAGGTCGGCCATCATCCCGCCGATGCGCGTGGCGGACGTGGTGATGCGGGCGCCCGTGAGCGCTTCGTGCAGCTTGTAGACCTTCTCGCGCTGCTGGAAGGCGTAGAGGAAGGGCGTGAAGGCGCCGACGTCGATGGACCACGTGCCCAGCCAGAGCAGATGGGAGAAGATGCGGTCCATCTCCATGCAGATGACGCGCACGACGCGGCACCGGTCCGTCACCTCGATGCCCATGAGCTTCTCGACGGCCATGACGTAGGCGCAGTTGTAGATGAGCGGCGCCAGGTAGTCCATGCGGTCCGTGAGCGGAACGATCTGGTTCCAGGTGCGGTACTCGCCCAGCTTCTCGAAGGACGAATGCAGGTAGCCCAGCCGGGGCGTCACGCTCACCACCGTCTCGCCGTCGAGCTCGACGACCAGGCGCAGGACGCCGTGGGTGGCCGGGTGTTGCGGGCCGACGTTGACCAGCATGGTCTCGGAGTCCCAGTCGGGCTCGGGCGCGTCGAAGGGGGCCGCTGGGCTGGCGACCAAGGCGCCGCCGGGTCCCATCTCGGGGGTTCGGGACGCTTGGAACTCGACCGTGCGCGTCGTCATTCGGTCGCTTCCGCTTCCTCGGGGGGCTCCGCGGCATCGCGCACCATCTGAGGCGCGCGCCCGCCCAGCTCGCCGGGCGCGTAGTAGTCCTCCGGATCCTGGGACAGGGCGCGGCGCGTCTGCTCGGCGCGCGAGAACCGGCCCCGGAGCGGAAAGTCCTTTCGCAGGGGATGTCCTTCGGCGTAGTTGTCCGGCATCAGGATGCGGCGCAGGTTCGGGTGGCCCCGGAAGCGGATGCCGAAGAGGTCGTAGACCTCGCGCTCCAGCCAGTCGGCGCCCGTCCAGACGGCGGTGGCGCTGTCGATTTCCAGGGCGGACAGCGGGAGCTCGCACTTGATGCGGAGGGCCTTGCGGCGCGGAATCGACCACAGCTGGTACACCACCTCGAGCGCGCGCCCGCCGCCGTAGTCCACGGCCGTCAGGTCCGCCAAGTGGTCGTAGTGCTCGCCCGGATCGTCGCGAAGCCAGCGCAGCACGTCCGCGATCCGCTCCGGCTCGACGTAGACCACGTCCTCGTCGCCCGCGTTCACTTGGTTGCGCAGGACCGCCGCGCCGAAACGAGACCGGAGCGCCGCCACCGACGGGTTGCCCGCCGCCTGGGCCTCGGCTTGCCGGCCGGCCGGGGCCGCCTCGCCGCCGGAGGCCGGGCCGCGCGCCACCGCGCCGAAGTCGAACGCCTTCTTCGCGCCCCCTGCGCCGCCTGCGTCCGCGTTCACCGCGCGCCCTTCAGGGCAACCGGTCGGCGGCCCGGCCGATCGCGCTGGTCTCGACCTGCCCGCTGACCCGGTTCTGCTGGGTCGAGTTGCCGAACGGCCCGGTCAGGTCGACCACCTCCTGGTCGCCGGCCTTCGGGCGTCCCGCCGCCTCGGGGTCCTCCGCCCGGAGCTCGGCATGGCGCGTCAAGCTCTCGCCGCGGATCTTCTCCTGGACCATCATCAGCCCGTAGATCAGCGCCTCGGGACGCGGCGGGCACCCCGGGACGTAGACGTCCACCGGCACGATCGTGTCGATGCCCTGCACCATCGAGTAGACGTCGAAGACGCCGCCCGACGACGCGCACGCCCCCATGGAGATGCACCACTTGGGCTGCATCATCTGGTCCCAGATTCGGCGGAGCACCGGCGCCAGCTTGTACGGCACGCGGCCCGCGCAGATCAGCACGTCCGCCTGGCGCGGGCTGAACGACATGCGCTCCATGCCGAAGCGCGCCAAGTCGTGGTCGCTGGCCGCCGACGCCATCATCTCGATGGCGCAGCAGGCCGTTCCGAACGGCATGGGCCAAAGCGAGTTGCGCCGCGCCCAATTGACCACGAAGTCCAGCTTGGTCGTGAGGAAGGCGGGCGTGCCGGCGCCGAGGACGCCCGGTCGGTCTAGCGCCATTCCATGAAGACTAGTGCCATCCCATGAAGATAGGGACTCCGGCCACGGCGCTCAAGCGACGGCGCGAGCAAGGCCCCAGCCCGAGCGCGGCGGCCCCCTGCACCACGTCCAGCGCCAGGGTGGGGAACAAGCGACCGCGCGGGCAAGGCCCCAGCCCGAGCGCGAGCCCGTCGTGCAGCAGCTGCTCGCCAAGCGACCGCGCGAGCGCGGCCCAGCCGCTCCGGACAGCGACGGCCCGCCTCCTCGTGCCGGGTTAGGTTCACTGCAGGATGTCCCCACGCGCGCCCAGCTCCATGGTTCGGCCCTGCCCCGCCCGCCCCAACTGCGTGTGCAGCCGGGACGACGCGCCCAAGCGCAACCGCGTCGATCCGCTGGCCGTCGCGGGCGATCCGTGGGGCGCCTTCGCGGCGTTTCAGGACTTGGTGGCGGCCCTGCCGCGCACGCGCGTCGTGTCGAGGACGCGGGACGGTCTGCACGCCGTTTGCCGCAGCCGCCTGGGCTTCGCCGACGATCTCGAAGCCCGCTTGGAGGCCGAAGCCGGAATCGTGCACGTGCGGTCGGCCTCGCGCCTGGGCTGGCACGACTTCGGCGTCAACCGCAAGCGCGTCGAGACCTTGCGCCGGCGGCTGGCCGAGTTCTTGGGGTCTCGGCCGGGGGCCGGCGCCGTCGAGGGGCAAGCCGCCGCGGCGTCCGAGGGGCAAGCCCGGGGCGGCGCCCAGCCGTCCCCTGCCGAACCGCCGCCTCAGTCCCATTCCAGGCCGCCCTTCTTCCACTCGTAGACCAAGCCCACCGCCAGCACGGCGACGAAGAAGAGCACCGCGGCGAAGGGCCCCCAGCCCAGTTCGCGCACCCGCACGGCCCACGGAATCAGGAAGATCGTCTCCAGGTCGAAGACGATGAAGCTGATCGCCACCATGTAGAACTTCACCGAAAACCGGGCCCGCGTGTCTCCCAGCGGGATCATGCCCGACTCGTAGGGCATCGCCTTCTCCGGCGTCGGGCGGCGGGGATTCAAGACGTGGGACGCGACGACCATCCCGATCGTGTTCACGACCGACACGCCGAGAATGACGAAGATGGGGACGTACGACTGGGTCACTCGGCCGTCCAGGCGGCGCGCGGCCGCTTCGTGGGGGAACGGTTCGGGAAGGCGGACGGGGGAAAGCTACGGCGGCCGCAACGCGAATTCAAGCGAGGCGGGGCGGTTCAGCGCCGGAGCGGACGCACCTCGACCGCTTGGACGTCCAACTCGTCGCTCGCGACTCCGGCCACGAGCGTTTCCCCGACCCACATGAGTTCAAAGCCGGCCGGCAAGTCGGCAACAGCCGCGAACGTACCGTCGGGAGCGAAGACCTTCCAGCGAGAAGCGCGCTTGGGGTGGGGCGGAAGGTACTGCTCGACCCACGTGAAGCCGTCCTCCGACACGACGGCCCTGGCGTACGCCGGAAAGCGCGACGGGAACGGGTACTCTCGCAAGCGTCGCGGAGGCCAGGCGGGGTCGTCGACGCTCTCGACGTACGCGTCGATGTCGGAGCGGGTGACGGCGAGGCGACTCTCGTTCAGCACCAACGTGTCCACGACGGCACCCCGCGCGTCGTACCGCAACAGCGACCACGAATCGGCTGTTCCGAAAACGAACCCGCCGGGATGGGTTGCCAAGACCGGTCGTCTACCCCAGCGAAGCCGACTGTCGCTACCCCCTCTAGGGGTGAGCGCAAACCGTCGATCTTCCCCGGGGAACCGTGCCACCGCCCTCAGGCGCCTGCCTTCCGGCCCAAAGAGCACGAGCTCGACGTCCATGCGCCAGGGACCCGTTGGGACTCCTTGGCCCCGCTCAAGGTTCGACCATGGACGCTCTCCGACACGAGCTACCCCCACAAACGCATTTGGGCCAGCGCATTGAATCGTGCTCCAAAAGCCTGGTTCCATCGCCAACGTCCGTCTATGGTCCAGCTCCAGCGAGAAGACGGACACTCGATCCATGACGTTGTCCGACACGAAGACGCTGTCGACACCGCAATCGCCAATCCACGCCGGATGGTCGAATTCGCCCGGTCCCTCGCCCCTCCGGCCCGTAGAAGCGATCCGCCTTCCGTCTGCCAAATCGAACGCTTCGACGACCCAGTTGCCCCGGTCTACCGTGAAGACGCGACCATCCCGCACGAACAGGCCAACGACGTCTGCGAAGCTTGCCCCGGAGGCGTCCCCGATCGCCAATTCCGGCGGGCCCACGCGCCACTGGGCCTCCGCGGGAAACGCCGGCAACGAGGCCGCGACCGCCAAGGCAACTGCGCAAACGAAGACGCGCGGTGGCTCGGCGGTCGCGGCAACCCCTACTTCGGTTCGCATCCGTCGTTCGGGTCGCAGTGGTCCTCCTTCTCGTGCGCTTCGCCCTTCGGATTGAAGTGGATGCAGACATCCCCGGGGCTTTGCCTGCAAGTGGGCATTAGCCCCGTGGCGCACGGGTGGGAGCTTTCCCGGGACTCCAGGACATCCACCGCAACGTCCTCGTCCTGGACCACCACGTCATCAGACGGGTACACGGCGCCCGTCAGCAAGACGACGCCGACTCCCAGACAGATCAACAACTGCTTCTTGGTTCCCATGAATTAATTCTCCCATGGTTGGCGGGAACACTTTTCGAGCGTACGAAGATAACACAAGATGGCCGGGAAGTGCCATGCCTGGAACGTCCGCCGCTTGGCCGGGCCGCCTGCGCTCAAGCGGGCGCGGGCCCGAAGAGCCGGGGCCGACCGAGGAGAGCCCGAACGCGGCCCGCGATCCAGCGGCCTTCTTGGCGCGCCCCGGCGACCGGGCTAACTTGCCGTTCGCGCCCCCGCCGGCCGAACCGACGCCGACCGGCTTCACGCCGACCCGTGCCGCGGCCCATCTCTAGGGGCAACGATGCGCTCCGACGCCCTCCAACCGCTTCCCTCCACGCCCCCCTCATGCCCGTCAAGAGCGACCGCTGGATCCGCCGCATGGCGGAGCAAGACCAGATGATCGAACCCTTCGAGCCGACCCAGGTCCGCGAAGGCAGCATTTCCTACGGACTGTCGTCGTTCGGGTACGACATCCGCGTCGCGCCGGAGTTCAAGGTCTTCACCAACGTCCACAACTTGGTGGTGGACCCCAAGGCGTTCGACGAGCGGTCGTTCGTGGACGTGGCCGGGCGCGAATGCACCATTCCGCCCAACTCCTTCGCGCTGGCCAGGACCGTGGAGCACTTCCGCATTCCTCGCGACGTGCTGGTCCTTTGCGTGGGCAAGAGCACGTACGCCCGGTGCGGGATCATCGTCAACGTCACGCCGCTAGAGCCCACCTGGGAGGGATACCTGACCTTGGAAATCTCCAACACCACGCCGCTGCCGGCCCGAATCTACGGAGGCGAAGGGATCGCCCAGCTGGTCTTCTTTCAGGGCGACGAGGCGCCGCAAGTCGCCTACGCCGACCGCAAGGGCAAGTACCAGGGGCAGGCCGGCGTCACCCTGCCGAGACTCTAGCCATGAACCGCACGCAGACGCGCCGACTTCGGACCCGCCGGCCCCGCCGGAAACCTCGCGCCCTCCACCGCCCGCGGACGCGCCTCTCGAGAGCGGCGCTGGCCGCCCTGGCCGTCGCGACGTGGCCCGCCCCGGCGGATTCGCAGGCCCCGCAACAGGCCGAACCGGCCATGACCGGCTTCACGCCGGCCCGCGCCCAGGCCCAGCTGGCCTGCGAACGGCAGTTCCTCCGGCTGCCCCGCAGCGACTCCTTCCGAGAGCACCTGCGGACGATCACCGAGCATCCGCACCCGGCGGGCTCGGAGGCTCAGCGGCGCGTCGGGCGCTACTTGGCGCGGGCCATGGAGGCGGCCGGGCTGGACGTGGTCTCCCATCCCTACGACGTGTACCTGCCCCAGCTCACCGACGACGTGGAAGCGCACATCGTCGAGCCCGTGGCGATGCGGCTGTCCAACCGCGAGCCGGCGTTGCCGGAGGACCGCTTCTCCGGCCATCCGGACCTGCTGAACGGGTGGAACGCCTTCTCCGGGACCGGCGACGTCACCGCCGAGGTCGTGTACGCCAACTTCGGCCGCCGCGAGGACTACCTGGCCCTCGACTCCATGGGGATTTCTGTGGCGGGCAAGATCGTGGTGGCCCGCTACGGCGGCAATTTCCGCGGGTTCAAGGTGAAGTTCGCCGAGGAACGGGGCGCGGCCGGCGTGATCATGTTCAACGATCCTGGTCCGCCCCGCTCCGACGGGCTGCTGCCCTACCCCGACGGTCCCATGATGAACAGCCAGACGATCCAGCGCGGGTCGGTGCTGACGCTGCCCTGGACCGGCGACCCGTTGACGCCCTTCACGCCCGCGCTCCCGCTCGACGGAGAACGCCAAGTCGCGCGCCTCGACCCGTCCGAAGTCGCCCTGCACACCATCCCCGTGCTCCCTTTGGGCTACGGCTCGGCCGCGGAGATCCTGACGCGCATGGAGGGCCCCGAGGCTCCGGAGGACTGGCAGGGCGGCATCGAGGGCGTCCGCTACCGGATCGAGGGCGGCCCGGCGCTGGTGGTGCGCGTCCGCGTGAACCAGCCGAAGGCGCTGACCCGGGCGGTCAACGTGGTGGGCACGCTGCGCGGGACCGAGTTTCCGAACGAGTGGTTCGTTCTGGGCGCGCACTACGACCCGTGGGGGTTCGGCGCCATCGACCCCAACGGCGGCACGGCCATGCTCCTGATCCTGGCCGAGGCGCTGGGCGAGCTCGCCGCCGCAGGCTGCGCTCCGAGGCGGTCGATCATGATCGCCCACTGGGATGCGGAAGAGGCCGGCATCATCGGCTCCACCGAGTGGGTCGAGGAGTTCCGCGACCCGCTGGAGGCCGGCGCGATCGCCTACGTGAACGCCGACGGCGCGGTCTCGGGGAGCAACTTCGGGGCCTCGGCGTCGCCGTCGCTGAAGGCGCCGATCCTGGAAGCGTCCAAGGCGGTCGAGTATCCGGGCAGCGGCGGCAGCGTGTACGACTGGTGGATCGAACGGGCCGGCCAAGAAGCCCGCGAGCCGTCCCTGGGCAACCTCGGCGGCGGCAGCGACCACGTGGCGTTCTACACACATGCGGGCGTGCCGTCGGCGTCGCTGTCGAGCGGCAATCCGGGCGGCGTCTACCACTCCAACTACGACAACTTCGCCTGGTTCGAGCGCTTCGGCGACACGGCGTTCGTCTTCGGACCGATGGTGGCGCGCGCCGACGGCGTGCTGGCGCTGCGTTTCGCCAACGCCGACGTGCTGCCCTACGACGTCGCGCGCTACGCCGTGGACGCCCGCGCGCACTTGGAGGATCTGCTCGGGGCGGCGGAGGCCCGCGGCCTGGCCGTGGCGTTCCCGTCGCTGGCCGCGGCGATCGACGACCTGGAGGACGCCGCCGAGGACTTGGCCGCGGCGCGGGACCAATGGACGGCGTCGGGGCGCGCGAGCCCGGCGGCGGCCGAGCGCGTCAACCGCG
This sequence comes from Longimicrobiales bacterium, assembly GCA_965242735.1. Classification (GTDB taxonomy): domain Bacteria; phylum Gemmatimonadota; class Gemmatimonadetes; order Longimicrobiales; family Gaopeijiaceae. The sequence continues at coordinate 2,496,065 of OZ251497.1, forward strand.
CGCTGATCGGCCTGGAGAAGGCTTGGCTGAACGACCGGGGACTCCAAGGCCGGCCCTGGAGCCGCTCCCTCTACGTGTCGCCGGACCCGTTCTCCGGCTACGCCTCGTGGATGCTTCCCGGCCTCCGCTACGAGATCGAGACCGGCAACCGGGCCGCGCTCCCCGGATGGGAGCGGGTGTACGTCAACGCGGTCCGCGACTTGGCCGCGCGGATGCGGGCCGTCGAGCAGATGATCGAAGAGAGCCGGTGACCGCGGCGCCGGTCCGGGCGGCCGGCGGTCGCAAGGCGCGGCTTCAGCTCCCGTCCAGCCCCGCCATGGTGGCGCGCACGTGCGAGGCGCTCCGGGCCAGCGCCGTCTTCTCGGCGCCGGTCAGGTCCACTTCGACGATCTCGATGAGCCCCCCCGCGCCCAGCTTGCACGGCACGCCCAAGTAGATGCCGCTCTCGCCGTACTCGCCGTCCAAGTACGCGGCGGCCGGCAGAATGCGGCGCTGGTTCTTGACGACGGCCTCGGCCATCTGAACCGCCGCGGCCGACGGCGCGTAGTAGGCGCTGCCGGTCTTGAGGAAGCCCACAATCTCCGCTCCGCCGTTGCGCGTGCGGTCGACGAGCGCCTCCAGCCGGTCGGGCGACACCAGCTGGGTCAACGGAATCCCGCTGACGGAGGCGTAGGACGCCAGCGGCACCATCGTGTCGCCGTGGCCGCCCAGCACGAGCGCCTGGATGTCCTGCACGCTGACGTCGAGCTCCATGGCGATGAACGCCCGGAAGCGCGCCGTGTCCAGGACGCCGGCCATCCCGACCACGCGCTCGCGCGGGAAGCCCGTGGCCTCCTTCATGACGGCGGCCATCACGTCGAGCGGGTTGGACACCACGACCACGACGGCGTCGGGGGCCACGCGGGCGATCTCCTGTCCCACCGACCGGACGATCCCGGCGTTGGTGCGCAACAGGTCGTCGCGGCTCATTCCCGGCTTGCGGGCGATCCCGGCCGTGACGATGAAGAGGTCCGAGCCCTCGGCGGGCCCGTAGTCCGTGGACCCCGACACCCGCGTGTCGAAGCCCTCGACCGGGGCGCTCTGCCACTGGTCGAGTCCCTTCCCCTGGGGGATGCCGTCCACGATGTCGACGAGGACGACCTCTTGGCACAGTTCCTTCTCCGCGACCCGCTGGGCGCAGACCTCGCCGACGTGTCCCGCGCCGACCACGGTGATCTTGCTGGCTGCCATCTTCTCGCTGCGCTCTTCTGTTGGGGGATGTCGCGGACTCGCCGGCGCGGACCGGACCGGCCGCCGCGAGACAGAGACGTCGCCGTCGTGGAGTCGCCCGTGCGCGCCGGACCGGCTCTTCCTCGTCCACCGACTCTTCCTCCAGTCATGGAGTCGCCCGCGCGGGCCGGACGGTTAGGAAGCTATCCCGAACCGGCGGAGAGTCAACATTCGCCTTGATCCGGCGTTGCGCCCTCCAGCGATCTGCCGCAAGCCGGCCGGACTCGACCGCGCTTCACGGCGGTTGGTCCCCGAGCCGGCCGCGCGGGCGGCAAGCCCCGACGGCCCTTCGCGCGGAAGGCGACCCGCGCCGGTCACCCTCCGGTCTGCGAGAGCGCCACCAATCCCCCCGATCCCGACGCCGAGCCCTGAACCAGCAGGTGCTTCTCCGGCTTGATTCGCAACGTCTCGGCAATGAGCGGCCTCAGGTCCTCGCCGCGTCTCAGGGCGTCGCGCAGCGGGGTCTGCATCTCGCCGAAGAGGCAGGGCCGCAGCTGGCCGTCCGCCGTCAAGCGCATGCGGTTGCAGCGGCTGCAGAAATTGTGGCTCATCGGGGTGATGACGCCGATGGTGCCCCGTGCGCCCGGAAAGGCGTAGTACGCGGCCGGGCCGTTGCCGGGCGGGCCGGCGACCGGCGCCAGCTCGTCCACGGCGCGCACGGCGGCCAGCGCCTCGTCGCAGGAGAGGAAGTTGGCCGCGCTCAAGTCCAAGTTGGACTCGGTGGGCATCACTTCGATGAAGCGGACGTGGAGCGGCCGGTCGCGAGACAGTGCGGCGAAGGCGGGGACTTCGTCGTCGTTTCGGCCCCGCATGAGGACGACGTTGATCTTGATCGGATCGAAGCCGACGGCGTAGGCCGCGTCCAGCCCCGTCATGACCTGGGACAGCGCGCCGGGGCGACGGGCGATCGCGTCGGCGCGCTCCGGGCGCAACGAGTCCAGCGAGATGTTGACTCTGGAGACGCCGGCGTCGCGCAGCGCCCGAGCCTGCCGGGCCAGCAGCACGGCGTTGGTGGACAGGGCGACGTCCTCGATCCCCGGGACTGCCGACAACAGGGCGGCCAAGCGGGCCAGGTCCTTGCGCACCAGAGGCTCGCCGCCGGTCAAGCGCACCCGGCGCAGACCCATCCCCGCCATCACGGTCACGATCTCGGCGATCTCTTCGTACGCGAGCAGATCGTCGCGCCGGAGCCAGGGCAGCCCTTCTTCGGGCATGCAGTAGACGCACCGCAGGTTGCACTTGTCGGTCACCGAGATGCGGAGGTACTCGATCCGCCGCCCGAAGCCGTCCACCATGGCGTCGTTCGGCGTGTGAGCGACCGCTGCGGCGCTGGAGTCGGCGGACGGGACGGACGAGGCCCGGCGCGGCCAGCTCATCCGGCCCGCCCCGCGACCGAAGGCGTCCGTCCGGGCAGCCACTCCGGCTCGCCGTCCAGATAGCGCTCCCGCTTCCATACGGGCAATCGCGCCTTGACTTGCTCGATCACGTAGCGGGCGGCGTCGAACGCCTCGGCGCGGTGAGGCGCGGACACCGCGACGGCCACGCTGGTCTCGCCCACTTCGAGTTCTCCCAGCCGGTGCACGGCCGCCACGCGCTCGCTCCCCGCCCGTCGCGCCGCCTCGGCCACGATCGCCGCCAGCTCTTCGCGGGCCATCTCCGCGTATCCCTCGTACTCCATCCCGGACACGGGGCGTCCCTCGTTCTCGTTGCGCACCACGCCCAAGAAGAGCACGGCCGCGCCGTCCTCGGCCGCGCCGACCCGGGCCAGCGCAGCCGCCGAGTCGATGGGATCGCGGGTCACGTCGCTCCACGGCATGGGGTGCGCCTCCTTGCGCTGTTCGGTCGCGCTTCTCTCCCGATCAGAACTAAACCGGCGCCCGTCCGGCGTCAACGACGGGGACGCGCCGTCGGCGAAGCGACGCGAGAGCTACGGGCGGCCGGGACGCCCGCCTGCGCGGTCTCGCGGACCGCCCGCCACTTGGCCAAGCGGCGGTAGCATCCCGCCAACGTCCAAGCCGCCGCGGCAACCACAAGAAGCAGCAACAGCCACCGGAGCGCGGCCGCCGCGAAGGCCGCGTCCATGACGGGGCGGCGGAACTCGTAGGCCCGCAGGCGGCCCCATCCGTCCGCCGTCCAGTGCCAGCTCGCGTGCGCCGCCAACGCCGAGACGACCACCGCGGCCACGCGCCGCGAACGCGCCTTGGCGAACAGCCACCTGAGCGACGGGACCATCGCCGTCAACACCGCCAGCTGGCCGATCTCGACGCCCACGTTGAACGCCAGCAGCGACGAGACCGCGTGGGCGCCGGCAAACTGCAGCACGTCGCGCAGCACGAAGGAAAACCCGAACCCGTGCACCAGCCCGAAGCCGAACGCCCAAGCCCACCGCCGACGGCGTTCTCCGCCCACGACGTTCTCCAGCGCCATGTACAAGATCGAAGCCGCGACGAGCATTTCGATCAGCGGCGGAAACCAGAGCGCGTTGGGCGCGAGACCCAGGGCCGAAGCCGCCAGCGTGATCGAGTGCGCCGCCGTGAACGCCGTCACGACGGGAACCAGGCGCCAGAACCGCCGCACCGGAATCACCAAGCACAGCAGGAACAGCAGATGGTCCGCGCCGTCCAGAATGTGCAGGAAGCCGAAGCGAACGAAGCGCAAGAACGCTTGGCCCCAGCGCGGGTCGAGGCGGACGCGGCCGACGTCGCCGCGGTACTGGAAGATTCTCTCGGCGCCGGTCGCGGTGGTGAAGCCGAGCACCGTGGTCGTGCGAACGCCCAGGTGCGCCCACGCGGCCTCGATCGAGAATCGCGATTCCGCCGACGCCACCGGCGTCCGCAGCAGGACGTCGAGGTGGGCCTGTTCCAAGACCAGTTCGGTGTCGGACGGGAGCGCCGGCCCGACGACGTGGGCGCGCGCCCGCTCGAAGTCGCGAAACGAGGGATCGGACGGGAGCGAGACGCGCGCGGCCACGACCTCGGGCGGCGGCAGCAGGCGGTCCTCCTCGTAGAGGCGCACGTAGTCGGCGATCCACAGGCGGGCCTGCCCGGCGAGCATCGGGGCGGCGCCCTCAAGGTCCAGGTAGGGGCCCCGCAACGGGAAGGACACGTCGCGCATGGAGGCCAGCGGCGCCCGGACGGCGATCCACAGGGCGCCGGCCTCCGCCTTGGCGAACGCGCGCACCACCACGCTGGCAGGAACCTCGTGCGGCGCGGGCTCGCCGGCCGTCTCCGTGGCGTCGGCGCCGGCCGTGGCCTCCGCGCCGGACGCCGCGAAGAGCGCAACGATCGCCGACGTCCCTGCCGCTGCTAGAAGCGTCCGGTGCATTGTCAGAACCGACGCTCCTCTCCTTCGGACGTCCCGGCCAGACGGGGGCAGGCTGCACCGCCACGCGCCACCGCCGACCCGCCGGTCCTCGCCGCCGCCATCGCCATGACCGTCCTGTCCGCGACCGAGGCGGGCGACCGCCAAGGCCTACGGCGACTCCAGGTATCCCGCCAGCCTTCTCCGGAGAGGCGAGGCACCGGACCCGCGAGCCCGTCCGCGGCTGCCTCGACGCTCGGCGAGACTCAATGTCAAGGAAGGCGCCCGTCCCTGCAAGTTCAAAACGATCCAGGGGCTCGATGCCGCCGACCAGCCCGGTGCGCACGCGCCGACGCCTCGTCCCTGTCGCGGGACACGCCGTCGTGGACAGCCGGCCCGGTGCGCACGCGCCGGAGCCCGGCCCCGCGTCCTTCCGGCGGGGCTCTGCCGACTTGCAGGACCAAGGGACGCAACCCCATGATGCTTGCAAGGATCGCCGATGTCCTCCTCACGATCGGAGCGCCCGCATGAGACGCACTCTTCTCGCCGGCGGCCTGCTGGCGTTGGCCGCAATCGCCATCTATGTCGCGCAGGACCGCATCGCGGCCACCTCCAGCGCGGTCGAAGCGCCGGTCTTCGAAGTCGATCCGTTCTGGCCCCAGCCCCTGCCGAACCACTGGGTGCTGGGCGCGGTGGTCGGCGTCGGCGTGGATTCCCGCGATCACGTCTTCGTCATTCACCGCCAAGCGCCCCTCAACGAGCGCACCGAGATCGGCGCGGCCACCGATCCGCCGACGGGAGAATGCTGCCTTCCGGCTCCGTTCGTGCTCGAGTTCGACCCCGACGGGAATCTGGCAAACAGCTGGGGCGGGCCGGGCGAGGGCTACGAATGGCCGGCCTCCAACCACGGAATCACGGTGGATCCGATGGACAACATCTGGATCGGCGGAAACGGGCCGACGGACTCCCACATCCTCAAGTTCAGCCGCGCCGGCGAGTTCCTCATGCAGATCGGAGAGCCCGGACTGCCGGTCAACAGCGCCAGCCGGGACCACTTCGGGCGGGTCGCGAAGATTTCCTTCGACGCGCAGGCGAACGAAGCGTACTTGGCGGACGGATACGCCAACAAGCGCGTGGCGGTGCTCGACCTCGCGACCGGCGAGTTCAAGCGCTACTGGGGCGCCTACGGCAATCCGCCCAGCGACGAGAACCTGGGTCCCTACGATCCCAGCGCGCCCCCCGCGCAGCAGTTCCGAAACCCCGTGCACTGCGCCGAGCCGTCCAACGACGGCCTGGTGTACGTGTGCGACCGCGCCAACGACCGCATCCAAGTGTTCCGCGCGGACGGCAGCTTCGTGACGGAGAAGATCATCGCGCCCATGACGTTGGGGGACGGCTCGACCTGGGACATCGCCTTCTCCCGCGACCCCGAGCAGAAGTACATGTACGTGGCCGACGGCAAGAACATGAAGGTGTACGTGATGGATCGCGCGTCGCTGGAGATCCTCACCACCTTCGGCGACGGAGGGCGCCAGCCGGGGCTCTTCTTCGCCGTGCACAGCATCGCCACCGATTCCCAAGGCAACATCTACACCACCGAGACCTACGAAGGAAAGCGAGTTCAGAAGTTCGTCTACATGGGCCTGGGGCCCGTGACCGAGATGGACCAGGGCGCGCCGTGGCCTGCCCGAAGCGCCCGCTGACGGGCGCCGGCGCCAAACGAGGCATGACGGCGGAGCCATGGCGGGGCGAACCACCAATCCAACCAAGAGGAGACGATCCAGCATGAAGCAGTCAAGCTTGCAGGCGAAGACGGCGCGCGCGTGCGCGATCGCGGCGGCCCTTTGCGCCATGGCCTCGCCCGCCGAGGGCCAAGACGCCCAGATGAGCTTCTTCATCACGAGCGCGGGGCCGGGCGACGGCGCCAACCTGGGCGGGATCGAGGGCGCGGACGCCCACTGCGAGGCGTTGGCGGAGGCCGAAGGCGCGGGCGGCCTGGACTGGAAGGCGTACCTGAGTGCCGTGGACGAGAGCGGCGCCGCGGCTGTGCACGCCCGGGACCGCATCGGAAGCGGGCCGTGGCACAACTTCGCCGGCGTCCTCGTCGCCGGCACGGTGGACGAGCTGCACTCCGAGGCCGCCAATCTCACCAAGGAGACCATCCTCACCGAGAAGGGCGACCCCGTGAACGGCCGCGGCGACAGTCCCAACATGCACGACATCCTGACCGGATCGAACATGGACGGCACCGCGTTCGTGGCCGACGGCTACGACAACTGCCAGAATTGGACCGGGGCCGGCGAGGGCAGCGCTCGCGTGGGCCATCACGATCGCACGGGCGGCGGCCAGAACCCCACGTCGTGGAACTCCGCCCACTCCTCGCGCGGATGCGGCCAGGAGAACCTCGAAGCCACGGGGGGAGCCGGGCTGTTCTACTGCTTTGCGCGAGGAAGCCGCTAGCGGGCAAACATGCGTTTCTGCATCGGTTCCGCCGCTCGAGGGCTCGCGTCCGCCGCGTTGCTGGGGGCGGCCTTGGCCCCGAACTGGCCCGCTGGACCCGTCGTAGCCGCCGCGCAGGAACAAACGTTTAGGCTGGCCGGCCAAGTCGTGGACGCCGAGACCGGCCGGCCGCTGGTTGCCGCGGTGGTCAAGTTCCCGGAACTGGTGCGGTACGCGTTTGCCGGCGTGGACGGGCGCTTCGCGTTCGACGACTTCCCAGCGGGCACGTGGGAGGTGATCGTCGAGCAACTGGGCTACCACACCTCCGAGAGCCAAGTCGCCCTCTCCGACGGCGCCGGCCTCCACGTTCGCCTGCGGCCCGACCCCATCGCGTTGGAGGGCCTGACCGTGCGCTCCCGCTCGAGCCGGCTGCTCTCGGAGCGGCGGCGGCGCGTCCCTCTGCGCATCGTGACCATCGGCTCGCGAGACTTTGCCGAAGCCGTGGACCCGAACCCGGCGGCCGTGCTGAAGCGCCTGGGCCGGGCGCCCCTGGTGGAGTGCTCGTACGAGGCCCCCGGGGGCGCGCTTTCGCACGACTTGTGCGTGCTGCGAGGCGGACGCCGGACGGAGCTCTCCGTCTTCCTCGACGAGAGCCCCATGCACGGAGGGACGGCGGCGCTGAGCGCCATGCACCCCGAGACCATCCACTCCATGGACTTCATCCTTCGCCGCCAGTCGGGCGAGCTGCGCGTGTACACCAAGTGGTTCGTCGAGCGCCTCGACAAGACGGGGCTGGGCTTGGCGCCCATCGTCTGGGAACCGATCGGCCCTTAGCCGCCCATGCGCCTCGCCCGTCGCGGGGCGTTAGCTTTGGGAATGCCTGGGTTCCTCGCGGCCTTCGTGGCGGCTCTGTTCCTGCTCCCCATGGGCGCCGTGGCGGCCGCCTCGCCGGGGACCGGCGCGCCCTCCGCGTTGCAGGCGACCGCGGGCGAGGTCCCGTCCGCCGTTTCGAACCGCGGCCGTCCCGCGTTCGTTCGTCCGGAGCATGTCCGCGGCATCTATCTGAACGCGTGGTCGGCAGGGTCGCGGCGCCGGTTGGCGGCCTTGCTCGCGCTCGCCGACAGCACCGAGATCAACACGTTCGTCGTCGACGTGAAGGACGCGACCGGATACGTGAGCCACCGGTCGCGCGTGCCGGAAGTCGTGGCGGCCGGCGCGACGGGCGAGCGGCGCATCGGCGACCTGCCGGGACTCCTGGCCCGGCTCGCGGAAGCCCAGGTCTATCCCGTGGCCCGAATCGTGATCGTCAAGGACCCCTTGCTGGCCGCGGCCAGGCCCGACTTGGCCGTGCAGGACTCGAGCGGAGGCGTGTGGACGGACGACAAGGGCGTGGCCTGGCTCAACGCGTACAACCGCGAAGTGTGGAACTACCACGTCGCGCTGGCCCGGGAAGTCGCCGAGATGGGCTTCCCGGAGATTCAGTGGGACTACGTGCGCTTTCCGGACGCGCCCCGATCGGCGTTGGCCCGCGCGCGCTTTCCGGGCCACGGCGGCGCGACCAAGGCGGACGCCATTCGAGCCTTCCTGGCGCACAGCCGCGAGGCTCTGGCCGATCTGGACGTGCACGTGACCGCCGACGTGTTCGGGGTGACGACTTCGGCGTACCGCGACGTGGGCATCGGACAGGTCTGGGAGTCCTTCATCGACGTGGTGGACGCGGCCCTGCCCATGGTCTATCCCAGCCACTACTGGCCGGGCAGCTTCGGGTTCGAGGCGCCGAACGCGCATCCGTACGAAATCGTCCACGCCGCGCTGGGCGAAGCGGTGAAGAGATCGGCGGCGGTTCCCGGCGCGGGCGCGACCCGGCCTTGGCTTCAGGACTTCTCGCTGGGCGAGCCCCCGTACGGCGCGCCCGAAGTGCGGGCTCAGATCCAGGCGACCTACGACGCCGGCATTCGGGAATGGATCCTCTGGAATCCGGGCAGCCGCTACACGGAAGACGCCCTCGCCCCGGCGGGCGACCCCTACAGCGACCCCCTGCTGAGGGTTGCCGGGCGGATCGTGCCGGCGTCGCAGCGCTTCCGAGCCCTGGACTCGGCGAAGGCGGCGGCAGCCGCAGCAGCGGCAGCGGCGAAGGAGGCCGCGGCGGACACGCTGCCGCAAGCCAAGGACACGCTCGCCCCGGCGACCTCGGACGCCGCGGCGAGGCCCGATGCCGGAGCCCCCTCTCGGCCGCGCCCGCCGGTCGCGCCGCCCGTCGCTAGTCGTGAGGACGGTACGCCCGCACGCGCTCGGGGCGCGTCTCCAGGCGCGGACCGCCCACGAGATCGATGCAGTCGGGAACGGCGGCGAACACGGCGTCCAGGCACTCGGCCACGGCTCCGGGAGATCCCGGCAGGTTGACCACGAGCGCGCGGCCGCGCGTGCCCGCCGTCTGGCGCGACAGCACGGCCGTGGGAACGCTCGCGAGCGAGACGGCCCGCATCGCCTCGCCGAATCCCGGCAGCTCCTTGTCCAGGACCGCCAGGGTGGCCTCCGGCGTCACGTCGCGCGGCGCTGGGCCCGTCCCGCCGGTCGTGATCACCAAGCAACACCCCGCTTCGTCCACCAATTCCACAAGGGCGGCGCGCACGATGTCCACCTCGTCGGGGACGACCCGGGTCACGGCCGCCCACGGGCTAGCCAGCGCCTCGGCCAGGTAGGAGAGGACCGCCGGCCCGCCCCGGTCTTCTCGCTCCCCCCGCGAAGAGCGGTCGGACACCACGAGGACGCCCACGCGCGCGGCACACGCCGGGTCCGTCTCGCCCTCGGTTCGCCCGGCGGCTCGGACGCCTTCGGCCTTCGCGCAAACGGCCGGCCCCTTGTCCGTCCGTCCGCCCGCTCCCGTCCCGGCGTCGGCCTTCACGGACCCGCCGCCAAGCGCTCGCAATACCATCGCATCCACCCGTTGGATGTCCCGAACCACGTCGCCCGCAGCTTGATCGCCCGAACGTCGGCGCGAGAGATCTTCACCTCGCCCGCCAACACCGCCGGGTCGGCCCGGCTCGCCGCCAACGTGCGGACGCCGAAGAAGAGCGGGAGCTGGCAGAACAAGCGAACGCGCGGGAGCGTTCTCGGCAACAGGCGGACGTAGGACCGAGCCATCTCGAAGTGCCGGTCGGCCTTGTCCGCGAGCAGGCCGACCGCGTCCATGGCCGCCCTGCGGTTCTCGGCACGGAAGATCGCCGCAGGCGCCATGCCGCGCGGCAAGAACGACCGGGGCACGAACACCCATCCGCGCTCCCGGTCGGAGGAGAGCCCGCGAACGACGTTGACCGTCTGCAGGCCCAAGCCGAACTGCCGCGCCGGCTCCATCATCTGTTCCTTTCGGCGGCGGACGCGGGCCGACCGCAGCGCGAAGAGACCGGTGAGGAGGTGGCCCACCCGGCCGGCGACCTCGTGCATGTAGTCGTCGAGATCGGCTTCGTCGTCGAACCGGGGCCCGCGCTCGGCCCAGCGAGCCATGCCCAGGGTCGAGCGGGAGGCGTGCCTCGCAATCACCGCGCGCGCGTCTTCGCCCAAGCCGTCCAGCGCGCCGACGACGCTCGGCGTCGCGCATGCAGCCCTGGCGTCCGGGGCGGGATCTCTCGTCGCGTCTCCGCCCAGCGCCGCCATGAAGTCGTCCACGCTTGCGCGCCGCACGAGCACGTCGCTCCACAGCCGCAGGAGCGCGGACTTTCGCCCGGCCGGCATCACGCGGTTGTCTTCCAGGTAGTCCGACACGCGGAGCGTCAAGTACGCCGCCCGCACCTGGTCCCTCAAGGGGCGGCGCAGGAGTTCGATGCCCAAGGCGAACGTGCGGCTCGTCGCCCTGAGCAGGCCCGAGAGGTCCCCAACGGGGAGAACCGGCGCGCCGCCGCTCGTCCGAAGTCCGGCTCCAGTCGCTCTGGGAATGCCCATGCCGGGGAAAATCGCCCCGCCGTTAGCTTTTTGCACGGGGCGCCGCCCGCGCGGCTCCCGCTCCGCCGCGCAGCCCCCGCCCCGGCTGGGCGGCATTGTCTTTACGTCGTCCACGCAACCCTGCGCGGCGCACCGAACGCTGAACGAGCGCCCATGAAGAGTCCCGAAGAGGACCGCCCCGCGGACGCCCTCCCGGCCGGCTTCGGCGGTCTCGGCGCCCTGCAGGCGGAATTTCACCGCTACCAGACGGCCGCCTTCCCGCACCGGTCGTCTCGCTTCTTCGCCTTGGAGCTGGCCGGCGAGACGGGAGAACTCGCGAATCTCGAGAAGAAGGCATGGAAGGGCCGGACCGTGCGCGACGCGGACTTTGCCGACGAGTCGGCGGACGTGTGCATCGCGCTCCTGAACTACGCCAACAGTCGCGGGATCGACCTGGCCGGCGCCGTCCGCGAGAAGATGGAGCGCATCGACGACCAACGGCGCGAGGAAGCCGGCTCGGCTCCAGGAACCTACCGGGCCGGCGACTCCGGCTCGTGAGCGCCCCGAGCTCCGCCGACCTCGTCGACGTCCAGGCGCACCCGGACGGCCGCCAAGTCCCGATCGCCAAGGTCGGCGTCAAGAACATCCGCTTCCCCATAGCCGTGCGCGAGCGCGGCGGGACCTGCCAGCACACCGTCGCCAGCATCGACATGTCGGTCGACCTGCCGCACCAGTTCAAGGGAACCCACATGAGCCGGTTCCTGGAAATCCTCAACGCCTACGACGGCGAGATCTCCGTCGAGGCCTTGCCGGCCATCCTCCGCCGGATGCGCGCACGGCTCGATGCGCGCACGGCGTATCTGCGCGTCTCCTTCCCGTATTTCGTCGCCAAGCGGGCGCCCGTCACCGGATCCGAGGGGCGGCTGTCGTACGATTGCGCCTTCGAGGCGGCCGGGGGCGACGTCGACGACTTTGTGCTCACCGTCAATGCGCCCGTCACCACGCTGTGCCCGTGCTCGCGCGAAATCAGCGCGCGCGGCGCCCACAACCAGCGGAGCCTGGTGACCGTGCAGGCCCGGTTCTCCGGCGAGCTGTGGATCGAGGAAGTGGTGAGCCTAGTGGAGGCTTCGGCGTCCTGCGGGCTCTACCCGGTTCTCAAGCGAACGGACGAGAAATGGGTCACCGAGCGCGCGTACGACAATCCGCGCTTCGTCGAGGACCTGGTGCGCGAGACCACGGTGCGGCTGCGCGCCCTGCCCCAGGTGTCGTGGTTTCGGGTGCACGTCGTCAACTTCGAATCGATCCACGAGCACGACGCCTACGCCGAAGTCGAGGAACGGCGGGCGGACCGGCCCTAGCCGCTTCTCTCGTAGCGGCGCTGGAAGCGCTCCACGCGTCCCGCGCTGTCGAGCAAGCGTTGCGTGCCCGTGTAGAAGGGATGCGACGACGAGGAGACTTCCAGCGTGAGCAACGGATACTCCTTGCCGTCTTCCCACTTGATGGTGCGCTTGGTGGGGACCGTGGAGCGGCTCAGGAAGGCGTAGCCGGTCGAGACGTCCTGAAAGACGACGGGCCGGTAGTCGGGATGGATGCCCTTCTTCATGAGCGCTCGGTTCTTCGGAGCCCGCTCGGCGGGCGTCGGCAAGGGATGGCGAGATTGGAAGGTAGCCCCGCTGGACGCGCGCCGTCAACGGGGCTATTCTTTGAGCCCGCGCGGGCGGCGGCGCGTTTGCCGGCCGGTCGCGCTCGTCGCAGGCAAGTCCCCGCAGGCAAGGAGCGGACCCGTGGCCAAGTCGGGCAAGGGCGGCCCCCGAGTCGTCGTCAAGATGTGCAGCACGGAGAGCCCCTACCGCTTCACGACGACCAAGAACAAGCGCAACACGACGAAGCGCCTCGAGCTCAAGCGCTACGATCCGGTGCTTCGCCGCCACGCGTTGTTCCGGGAAGAGAAGTAGCCGCTCCGGACCGCCGCGGACGAATCGCGCGAGACGCCAAAGGAGGCCAGATGTCCAGGAAGTGCGATGTCACGGGCAAGCGACCGCTGACGGGTTGCAACGTCTCTCACGCCAACAACAAGACGAAGCGGCGCCAGTTGCCCAACCTTCAGAAGAAGCGGATCTACGTGCCCGAGCTGGGCAGGTCGATTCGCCTGAAGGTGTCCACGTCCACGTTGCGGTCGATCGACAAGGCGGGGCTGTCCGCGTTTCTGAAGAAGAACGGGCTCGCGCTCGAGGACGTCATGTGACCGCGCCGCGCCGGGGAGCCGTTCCCGGCGCATGGCTTCTCCTGCTCGCCGTCGCGGCGTCCGCGGGATGGACGCCCCCAGCCGGGGCGTCCGCGGGCCTCCGGCCCCAAGAGACCTTCGACGATCCAGCGGTCGCCGCGATGGTCCGCCGCGCCGCCGCCCTGTGGCGCCGTCCGCCGACCGTCGCCTACAAGGCCCGCGCCCAGAGCCGCGTCTACTTCTACCTGGACCGCGACGACGGCGGGACGCCGGTGCCCCTGCGAGTCGACCAAGCGGCGGTGGACGTCTACCGGAGCGACCAAGGGCAAGCGCGCCAAGTGGTTCGCGCCCGGCGCCGCAGGGAACTGCTGCCGGTTCGCGACTTCGAGTACTACCTGGACCGACTGACCGTCGTCCAAGACGGATACGCCGAAGAAATCCGGATCGGCCAGGGACTGGACGTGCGCGGCGTCCTCCATCCCTTGGGGCGCGGGGCCGGCCAGGTCTATCGCTACCGGCTGGCCGACTCGGTGACCGTGCGGCTGCCGCTGGCCGACGGCCCCGTGCGCGTGTACGAGATCGAGGTGCGGCCCCGGCGCGAGGACAAGCCCGGCTTCGTCGGCAGCATGTTCGTGGAAGGAGAGACGGGCGCGCTGGCGCGAATGGAGTTCGGCTTCACGTCCGCCGCCTACGTGGACCCGCGCTCCGACTACGTGCGCGTCGTGCTCGAGCACGCGCTTTGGGACGCGGGCCACTGGCTGCCCTACCGCCAGCAGATCGAGGTGCGCCGCGAACATCCGAGCCTGGACCTGCCCTTCGGGAGCGTCATCCGCGCCGTCCTGCAGGTCTCGTCGTACGACTTCGAACCGGGCTTGCCGCCGGACTTCTTCGCGGGGCCCGCCGTTTCGTTCGCTCCGCCGGGCCAAGCCGACGACGAATTCGACGGCGGCCTCATGGACGAGATGGCCGCCGAGGGGCTGGCTCCGGTCCGCTTGGCGCGGCTGGAAGCGGAGGCCCGCAGGATCGCCCGAGACCGGATGGAGAGCCGGCTGCCGTCGCTTCGCCTCTACGCGGACCGCTTCTCGTCCGTGCTGCGAGCCAACCGAAGCGAGGGGCTGCACCTGGGGGCCGGAGCGGCGTTCGCACCCGGCCGGACTTGGCCGCGCCTGCAGCTGCTCGCCGGCGTCTCGGGCTTGGCCGGCCGAGGCGAGCGGCGGCTGTCGGCCGCCGTGCGCGGCAAGTGGCGACGAAGCGAGAGGGCGATCGCGGCCGAAGCGTACACGCGGCAGTTGCGCGACGTGGGACCCAGGCCCGGAGCGCCGGGGCTGGTCAACACGGTCGCCGTGCTGTTCGGACGGGACTTCTCGGATCCCTACTTCGCCCACGGGGCGCGGGCGGCCGTCGAGTTCGGACTGGGCCGGGGGTTCGGCGGACGCGCGGCGGCGATCCTCGAGAAGCACGTGGCGGCAAGCCAAGCCTTGCAGAACGGCGGCCTGGGGCAAAGGGCCTTCCGCCCCGTGCGAGCCGCCGAGGAAGGCGTCTTGGCGGGATTGGAGGCCGGCGTCGAGCGGTCCTGGGGCGGGCGGGGCACGTGGGGCGTCCGGGCCGAGCTGCAAGCGCTGGCGGGCGCATGGGAACGGCGCGGCTTGGGCGACCTGCGCGGCAGGACGGAAGCGCGGGCCGCCGACGCCGAGATGGACTGGCAGTTCGCGGCGCGACTGGAAGCGGGCGCGGCCTGGGGCGCCGTCCCCGTCCAGCGGCTGTTCTTCCTAGGCGGCGCCGGCACGCTGCCGGGACACGCGTTTCGCCGCTACGCGGGCATGCGCTTCGTCTTGGCGGACGTGGAAGCGTCGCGAGCCGTCGCGCCCGGTTGGCTCTCGCTTCGTGTGGTCGCCGGCGCCGGCGCCGTCTCGGGCGCGCCCGCAGTCGACGGATGGGATCTGCGCCCGGCCGGCGGCCTTCGAGCCTACGCCGGCACTGGACTGGGACTGCTGCGAGACCTCGTGCGGGCCGACGGCGCGTGGGGAGCGCCGGGAGGCCGCTTCGAGCTCGTCGTCTCCGCCAGCCCCGCGATCGCGGCGTTCCTCTGACGGTCACCACTTCGGCCCGTCCGGCGCGGCCCTGTTCGAGGACACCGGCTTCGTCTTCGAACGCGGATCCGGCCGCTCAAGCCCCGTCCTCCAGCAGATCCGGCGACATGGCAGCCTCATGGATCCGCCCCTCGAGCCCGGCCTAGGCGCCTGCGCTTGCCGGCCCGGCCTTCCTGGCCGCGCCGATGATCGCTTCCATCTGGGACAAGTAGGCGCGAAACGCCGCCAAGCCGGCTCGCGTCAGGCGATAGCGGGAGACCGCCGCCCGGCCGGGCTTCTTGCGACTCTTCTCGCAGACGACGTAGCCGGCCTTCTCCAGCCTCTGAAGGTGCACGCTCAGGTTGCCGTCGGTCAGGGCGAGAAGCTCCTTGAGCCGGGTGAACGACAACGCCTCGCCCGACGCGAGCGCCGAAGCGATGCCCAGGCGAACCCTCTGGTGGATGACGTTGTCCAGGGTCGGCGCGGCCCGGTCTCGGGGCATCTCCCCGGCGTCCGCGGACAAGCAGTCCTCCCCGCGCCGGCCCCGCAGGCTATCCGCCATGCCTCCGCAAGACCACCAAGCCGCCCGCCAGGTGGACGCCGCCAAAGCCCAGGGCCATGAAGTGGTCGCCCCAGGCCGGCCCGGCCTGCACCGCCACGGCGCCCAACGCCAAGAACGCGCAGCCCATGGCCGGGATGGTTGCGACGGCGTGATGTCCCGCCGTGGTCAGCGCCGTCCCGTAGACCAGCAGCCAGACGGCGGGCAGCAACGCGGCCTGCCCCGCGTTCCAAAGGCCCACGGTCAGCAACGCCCCCAACAGCAACGGCGGCCCGAGCCCGAACGCGAAGCGCCTGCCAGCCCCGGCCGCCAGGGACTGGCCGGTGCGCCTCGCCTTGGAGACGATGGCCGCGCCCCCGACGAGCATGCCTCCCAGCGCCGCCGCGAGCCACACCGCCAGCCAGCCTTCGGCTCCGGCGCGGCCGCTGGCCAGAGGGGCCGCCACCAGGGCCACGGCGCCCATGGCCACGCCGCCCCAGCCCGACACCGCCGTGAACCGCATGGAGCCGTCCATCGTCCGCCGGATGTAGGCCAGGTCGCTCGCCGCCTTCCCGTGCATGGAGAGGTCCCGGCCCTGGCCCTGGCTCACGCGACGCGACCCTCCCGGCGGGCCTTCTCGTACGTGTACAGGAAATTCGTGAATCCCCGGTCGTAGTCGGACAGACCGTTCTGGCCGGTGAGCCGCATGCGCGCGTCGTAGAGTTCGCGCATCGCCGCCGTCAGCCGACCCTCGCGCTCGCCCGGCGGCCGCAGGCGGCGGAAATCTTCCAAGACCGGCCCGGAGAGCGGCGTCTCGTCCAGCAACCGGCCAAACCGCGCAGGGTCGCCTCGGTCCAGGACGCGGAGGCTTCGGTACGCCCTCTCGGCCAAGGCGGCCCGGCGGAGGTGCGCGTCCTGCGAGCCCGACAGCGCCAGGTACGCGAGCGCCTGCGCTTCCAGTTCCTTGTAGTAGCCCTTGCGGTGGCAGAACTCGTGGGCCAGGACGTGGGGGTCGAACACGCCCGTGCTGCGGAACAGGGAGACGTCGCCCGAGAGCACGTCGCAACTCGCGGAGGCGAAGGGGAGCAAGAGGCCCGGAATCGTGAAGGCCCGCACCTCGCTGCTCGTCTCGACGCGCTGGCCGGTCACGCCCGCGACGAACGACGTCAACCGCTCGTTCACGTCGGCCGCGAGCTCGGCCCGAGAGCGCGGCGGAGGCTCGCGGAGGTCCATCAGCTCCTCGGCGCAACGGTGCGCGTCCGCCCGCCGTTCGTCCTCCGGCATCTCGTCCATGTGGCACACGTCGGCGCCGAACGTCTCCATGAAGTCGATCTTGCGAACGCCCCGCCGGGCCGCCCAGTCGCCGGCGGCGCTCCCCAAGTACGCCCCGGCCGCCGCGGCCTGGAGGATGCGCCCGGGAAGCGTGGCTCCCAGCAACAGCCGGGAAGCCAAGGGCGCGGCGAACATCACGTCGGTCAGCGAGACTGGCGAGTAGGTCGCGCTGTTGGGAATGCGGACGGTCTCCATGGGCCTTCGGATCGAGTGTGTCTCCGGCTCGAGGACGCGAAAGCGAACCTCCGGGTTTCGCCCGGAGAACGCTGTCGGCGGCGCGGCGGACGGACGCTTCCGGGCCCAGCGGACTCGACACCCCCCGCTTGGCCTCGGAAACCCCGCCCGGCGCGTGCGCGTAAGTTAAGGCCAAGGACCGAAGCGCGGGGTCGGCGGCGCGCCTTGTCGCCCTGACGGCGACCAAGCGGGCGGCGGCGGCCGGATCGTAGAACTCGGACCGGAGAGGCGGACGAAACGAAATGGCGAGTCCAGCACGAGGACGCAGGGCAATGGTCCCGCGCAAGCCCAGGCGCCTGCGCGGCGGCCGGCTGGTGCGCGTCGCCGCGCTGGCCGCCGCCGTGGCCTGGGACGTGCTGGGCGCCGGGTTCGGCAAGGCGCCGGGTTCGGGGGACCCGGGCGCCGAATCCGGCAACGCCAAGCTCCTTGCCGCCATGGCCGTCCAGGAGCGCGACGGCCGGGACCTGCTGGATCATCCGGGCGTGGCGGGCACGGCCGTCGCGCTCGGCCCCGGCGGCGATCCGGTGATCAAGGTGTTTCTGACGGCCCCGGGTTCCGCGGCGACGCCGGCCAGCCTGGGCGGACATCCGGTGGTCGCGGAGGTCACCGGCCCGTTTCGCGCCCTCGGAGAAGCGCTGCCGGCGGACGCCGGACACGCGCCCGTCTCCCGCCTGGCCGCACCCGAATCGGACGGCTCCGGTCTGGGCGGCCGACTCTCGGGCGGCTCCGGTCTGGACGGCCGGGCTTCCGCTGCCCCCGACGCCTCGGCGCGCAGGCCGTCCACGGACCCGCGACAGTCCTTCCCGCGGCCCGTTCCGATCGGCGTGTCCGCCGGCCAAGTGGACGTGACGGCAGGGACCATCGGCGCCCGAGTGCGGTCGGGAGACCGCGTCTTCGCCCTCAGCAACAACCACGTCTTCGCCAACAAGAACCAAGCGAACGCGGGCGACGCCATCCTGCAGCCCGGCCGCATCGACGGCGGCAGCGCTCCCGCCGACGCCATCGCCCGCCTTCACGACTTCGAGCCGATCCGGTTCTGCCTCCCCTTCCCCGCCTGTCCCGACAACCGCATCGACGCCGCGATCGCGGCCACGACCATCGCGCAGCTGGGCGTCGCCACGCCGCCGGAGGGCTACGGCGCGCCCCGCACCGAGCCCGTGCCCGCCATGCTCGGCATGGCGGTCCAGAAGTACGGACGCACCACGGGCCACACCACCGGCCGGATCACCGGCCTCAACGCCACGGTCAACGTCGGATTTCGCGACGGCACGGCTCGCTTCACCGGCCAGATCGTCATTGCCCGCTCCGGCTTCTCGGGTCCGGGCGATTCCGGGTCGCTCATCGTCTCCGCGGGCGCCTCCGGCCAGAGCCGGCGGCCCGTCGGCCTCTTGTTCGCGGGAAGCGACGCGAGCACGTTGGCCAATCCCATCGAGGCGGTGCTCGAACGGTTCGGCGTCGTCGTCGACGGGAACTGACGCGCGCGGCCATGTCGATCGAGCAAGCGCAAGAGCGGGTCACCCGCGCCGTGATCGGATTGGACGGCGTGGCGGGCACGGCCATCGGCCTGGCGCGCGGCAAGCCCTGCATCACGATCATGATCGCGCGAGACGACCCGGCGCTGCGGGCCAAGCTGCCGAGCGCCGAAGCGGGCTTCCCCGTGCGCGTCGAGGTGTCCGGGCCGTTCCGCCGCCAAGCGAGGCCGCGCTAGATTTCTTCCCGGGTCGGCGGCAGAGTTCTCGGCGCCCGCTTGCGACCGCGCCCGGCGACGGTTCTCGCGGTCGTCCGGCGCAGCCCCCGGCTCGTTTCTCGGGCGCCCTGCCCGCTCGTCGCATCCATCGTCCAGGAAGGCTGAAGATGCCCCTCCCCCGGCCACTCGCCCACACGCTCCCGGGCGCCCTCGCCGCGTTCGTCCTCCCCTCCGTCTTCTTCGCCGCGCGGGCCGAGGCGCAGACCACCGCCGGCGACGGCGCCCGGCTGGGGGCGCCCGCGGCGTTCGCGACGAGCATCGCGGCCGACGGCGGACGGCTCTTCGTGGGCCGGCCCGGAACGATCGCGATGTTCCCGATGCCGCTGAGCCGCCAAGGATCGGTGCACGTCTTCGCGCTCGGCGCCGACGGCTCGTGGACTTGGTCGGAGCGGCTGGCGGAGGAAACGGCAGGCGCGGGCGCGGGCTACGGGGCCGCGGTGGCCGCCGGGGGCGGCGTGTTGGTCGTCGGGGCCGCGACGGAGGGAGCCGGCGCGGCGTACGTGTACCGGACGGACGCCGAAGAAGCGAACCCGCAGGCGCCGGGAGAGCGCCTCGAGTGGAGCGGAGCCACGGCGGGCGCGATGTTCGGCACGTCGGTGGCCACGGACGGGACGACGATTCTGGTCGGCGCGCCCGGCGCCAACGAGGGCGCCGGCGCGGTGGTCGTGTTCGAGCCGTCCCCCGGCGGCGAGTGGGAGGAGGCCGGCGTCCTGGAGGGCGAGGGCGTCGGCTTCGGAACGGCGCTGGCCGTCGAGGGAGACTTGGCAGCCGCGGGAATCCCCGGCATGGACTGGTTTGCCATGCTGAGCGGCGGCCCGCCTCCCGGAACCCCCGCCCCGGCTTCGGTTCGCGTGTTCCGCCGTGCCGGCGGGGAGTGGACCCCCGAGGGAGACTTGGCGCCCCCGTCGGCAGCCATGCCTTCGGTCATGGGCGCGGCCGTGGCCGTCCGCGACGGCATGGTGTACGCGGGCGCGCCGTTCGCCGAGCAGTTCGGCGGCGCCGTCTACGCGTTCGCCGAAGAAGGCGGGGAGTGGGCGCCGGCCGGCACGATCAAGCCCGCGGCGCCCGAACCGGCGTCGCTGTTCGGAGCGGCCTTGGCCGCGGACGGGCCCGACGTCCTGGTCGGCGCGCCCGCGGCGAGCGGCCGGACGGGAATGGCGTACGCGTTTCGCCGGGACGAGACGGGCGCGTGGAGCCAGTCGGCGGCCTTCGGTCCGGGAGAGCAGTTCTACTTCTACGGGTTCGCGGTGGCGCTGGCGCAGGACTTCGCCTTCCTCGGCGCCCCGGGCGCGGCCATGTTCGAGGGCGCCGGCTTCGTGTTCGAGCGCGGCGACGACGGCTGGACGGCGCGCGGCGAGATCGCCGACGAGGGCGAAGAGGTGGCCGCCTTGACCGGGACGGAGCGGGAGTGCGAAGACGGCGTGGTCGAAGGGTTCGGCTGCGGCGACGTGGACTTGGTCGCGTTCCTGCCGGTCCGCGAGCTGGGGGGCGAGCGCGGCATGGTCACCAACGACCTCTGGGGTTGGACGGATCCGCAGACCGGCCGCGAGTACGCCGTGATCGGCCGGGCCGACGCGACCGTCTTCGTGGACTTGAGCGACCCGGTCAATCCCGTTTACCTGGGCGAGCTGCCCCTCTCGGACGCCGCGAACGTCAGCCTGTGGCGAGACGTCAAGGTCTACGGCAACCACGCGCTCGTCGTGGCCGACAACGCCGGTGCGCACGGAATGCAGGTCTTCGACCTGACCCAGCTCCGGGACGTGGACTCGCCTCCCGTCGTGTTCGAGGAGACCGCGCGCTACGACGGCATTCACTCCGCCCACAACATCGTGGTCAACGAAGAAACCGGCTTCGCCTACGCCGTCGGGAGTTCGGCGGGCGGCGACACCTGCGGCGGCGGACTTCACATGATCGACGTCCGCGACCCGGCCAATCCGGCGTTCGCGGGCTGCTTCGCGGACGCCAGCACGGGCAACGCCGGCACCGGCTACAGTCACGACGCTCAGTGCGTCGTCTACCAGGGCCCCGACGAGGAGCGCCGGGGCCGCGAGATCTGCTTCGGCGCGAACGAGAACGCGCTGTCCGTGGCCGACGTCACCGACAAGGACAACCCCGTCGCGCTGGCCACCGCCTCCTATCCGAACATCGGCTACGTGCACCAAGGCTGGCTCACGGACGACCACGCCTACTTCTACGTCAACGACGAGCTGGACGAGCTCGCGGGCTCCATCTCCAAGACCCGCACGCTGGTCTGGGACGTCCGCGACTTGGACGATCCCGTGCTGATCAAGGAGCACTTCGGGACCACCCCGTCGTCGGACCACAACCTCTATGTGCGCGGCGACTTCATGTACCAGGCCAATTACACCAGCGGCCTGCGCATCCTGGACGTCTCGAACCCGGAGAACCCGGAGGAGGTCGGCCACTTCGACACCGTGGCCGACGGGGAGGACCAGCCGGGATTCGCGGGCGCGTGGAGCGTCTACCCGTTCTTCGAGAGCGGCCTCCTCATCGTGTCCAGCATGAAGGAGGGGCTCTTCGTCCTGCGAAAGAGCCCGCCGCGAGTCTCCTGACCGGCCCGGGCAGGGCCCGCCGCCTCGTTCGGACCGGCTCGTTCGCCGGGCGCCCCGTCTCGCGCGCCCCCGTCCCGCGCGGGGCGACGACGCCGAGGCTCCGGGCAGCCGGGCCCCGGCCGAGCCCTCGCGCGCCCCTGGCCGACGAGGCCCGCCGACTCATCCGGGGAGAACTTGCGGGGCCGCGCCGTCCGGGAAGGCATGGCGAGCCACCGCCACCGGCCAGTCGTACGCTTCCGAGATGTTGCGGGCCGTAACCACTTCGTCAGGCGACCCTTGAGCCGCGACGGCGCCGTTGGCGAGGAGAAGCATCCTGTCGCCGAAGCGAGTCGCGAGGTTGATGTTGTGCGTGACGACCATCACGGCGACGCCGTCGTCGGCGAGCGTCCGAAGGAGGCGGAAGATCGCCATCTCGTAGCGCATGTCCAGCGCCGCGGTGGGCTCGTCCACGATCAGCGTCCTCGGTTCCTGGGCGAGCGCCCGGGCGAGACGGGCGCGTTGCCTCTCGCCGCCCGAGAGCGTTTGGAAGAGCCGCCCGGCGAGACCCTCCAGGCCGCAACGGGCCAGCGCGCCGGCGATGGCCGCCGCGTCCTCGGCCCGCTCGCGCCGCCAAGGGCCCAGATGCGGATACCGCCCCATGGCCACGAGACTGCGCACGGCCAAGGGGAAGGGGACGTGCTCGCTCTGCGGCACGACGGCCACGCGCCGCGCCAGCTCGCGCCGCCCCCAGCGCGACACCGGGACGCCTCCGTAGGCGACGGTTCCGGAACTCGCCGCCAAGCCGCCCGCGAGCAACCGCGCCAACGTCGACTTCCCCGATCCGTTGGGCCCGACGACGGCGAGGACCGAATGCGGCGCGACGCGCGCGGACACGCCTCGGACCGCGTCGCCCGGCGCGCGCGGATACCGGAAGGCCAAGTCCGTTCCCGCCAGCTCCGCGCCGTCCGGCCCTTCCCGCCGGCCGCTCAACGGCCGCTCCTCGCCAGCAGGACGACGAACAGCGGGACGCCGATCAGCGAGGTGACCACGCCCGTCGGCAGCTCGGCGGGCGCCACCACGGTCCGCGCCACCGTGTCGGCCAGCGCCAGGAACGCGGCGCCGCCCAAGAAGCAGGCCGGCAGCAGGAAGCGGTGATCCCCGCCCCAGAGCATGCGCACGGCGTGGGGCACGATCAGACCGACGAAGCCGATGACGCCGACCACCGACACGGCCAGCGCCACCGCCAACGAGGCCGCCACGTATCCGGCCTGCTTGACCCGCTCCACGGGCACGCCCAGGTAGCCTGCGCTCTCTTCTCCGGTCGCGAGGAGGTTGAGGGGCCGGGAAAGAAGGGCGGCCACCAGGAGGCATGGCGCCAAGAACAGAGCGAGCCTGCCGGTGTCCGCCAGTCCGGCCCTCGCCAGGCTGCCCATCATCCAGAACACCGCGGACCGGAAGGACTCGGCGTCGGCCGTGGTCAGGAGCAGCAGGACGACCGCGTTGAAGAACGCCCCCACGGCGACGCCGGCCAGCAGCAGCGTGCGCGTGTCCAGCCCCGACCCCCAGGCGAGCCCGGCCCGCAGGACGACGAACATCGCCAGCAGCGCCCCGGCCAACGCTCCCGCCTCGACATCCAAGGGGAACCAAGCCGCGCCCGCAAGCATCGCGACGACCGCTCCGACCGCCGCCCCCGACGACACGCCCAGAACGTAGGGGTCGGCCAGAGGGTTGCGCAGCAGCGCCTGAAACACGGCCCCGGCCACCGCCAGCGCGCCGCCCACCAGCAGGCCCAGCAGCGTCCGCGGGAGGCGAATGCCCAGGACC
Source organism: Longimicrobiales bacterium (assembly GCA_965242735.1). Lineage (GTDB taxonomy): Bacteria > Gemmatimonadota > Gemmatimonadetes > Longimicrobiales > Gaopeijiaceae. The sequence goes on from OZ251497.1 coordinate 2,519,511, forward strand.
ACGGCGCGTTGGGCCTCGTCGCCGCCGCCGAAGAGCGTCGCGACGACGCCGGCGGGGCCGATGTCGGCGGCGCCCACGCCCAGCGAAGTCAAGGCGGCGGCGCCCGCAAGCGCGAGCAGCGCCGCCAGGATTCCCACCCGGCCCACGTCAGGCCACGGAGTCCGAGACGGGCGGCGGCGCCCGGAGTCCAGCCTGTCCAGCGGGTCCGTCTTCGTCACGGAGTCCGAGACCGGACGACGTTCGCCGTGGCGACCGACGCCAGCTCTCGCAGGTCCGAGACCGGGGGCGGCGTCCGGCTTGCCGCGAACCGAGGCATCAGCGCGCCGGCGCACCGTGCAGCAGCCGCGCCAGCCGCAACGCCGCCTCGCCCATCCGGGGGCCGGGCCGCCCGAACAGGTCGGCGTCGACGGCAACGACCCGCCCTGCCGCGACCGCCGGCGCTTCGGCCCAGCCGGCCTCCTCCGCGAGCCTTGCGGCGACCGCCGACTCTTCGTCCAGCCAAGCGCCCGGGGCCGCCCCGCCACGAGCGGCCTGGGCGGCCGCGGCGCCGGACACCGGCACGAGCAGGTACCGGGGATCGCGCGACACCACTTCCTCGAGGCTGATCCGGGGCCAGCCGCCCCCGGCGTCCGCGAACACGTTGACCGCCCCCGCCGCAGCCATGACGGAGTCCAGAAACGTGCCTCCTCCGGTCGTGAGGGCCGGCGACCGCGAAACCACGTACATGGCGGTCACGGGCGTCTTGCCGGCCCACGCCGCGCGGGCCTCCGCCAGCTGCGCGCCGACGGCCGCGATCAACGAGTCGGCCGCGCGCTCCAGCCCCAGCAGCCGTCCAAGGTTGGCGGCCAGGCGGCGAAAGTCGGCCACGGTCTGCGGCGCCGCCCCGTAGGTGTCCACGCCGAAGTCGTCCATCCTCGCTTCCGTCGTCCGGGCGCCGTCGGCGCTGGGCCACGCCACGACCAGATCGGGGGCAAGCTGCACCAGGAACTCGAGGCTGGGATCGAGGCCGCCTCCGACCGACGGCAGATGGGCCAGCGCGGGCTGGACGTCGTAGTCGGTGCGGGCCACCAACCGGTCCGCCGCGCCGATGGCCACCAGCGTCTCGGTCGCCGCGGGCAGCAATGAAACGATGCGGCGCCGGGGCGTTCCTCGGGCAAGACGCCGACCTCGGTCGTCCCGGACCTCGGGCACGACAGCAGCCGCCTGCTCCGTCCTCTGCGCCGCGTCCGAGATTGCGCCCTCCGGCCCCGTGCGGCGAGGCGGGCCCGCCGGCCCCGTCGTCCGCGCGCCAAGCAACGCCGCGTCCGAGGTGCGGCCCGCCGGCCCCGAGCCGCGAGGCGTGCCCGCCGGCACCGTCGTCCGCGCGCCAGCCAACGCCGCGTCCGAGGTTCGGCCCGCCGGCCCCGAGCCGCGAGGCGTCCCGTCCGCGCCGGGGCCCGCCGTCGTGACGTCCCTCTCCGCCTGCGCGGCCCCCTCGCCTGCGCGGCCGTCTTGCGCCGGATCGCAGGCGGCCGGGAAGGCCAGCAGGCAGGCCGTCGCGAAGACTCGGCCCAGTGCGCAAGCGGCGCCCGCCGTGCTCACAACAGCGCGTTGGCGACCCAGGCGCCCCCGAAGCCCAGCGCCAGCATGTAGCCGAACTGCAACGCGGGCCATCGCCAGCCGCCTGTCTCCCGCCGCATCACCGCCACCGTGGACATGCACTGGAGCGCGAACACGAAGAAGACGAGCAGCGCGGCGGCGCCGCCCGCGTCCAGGCTGCCTTGCAACGCCGCCTGCAGCTCGGGCGAACTCTCGTCCGCCGCCTCGACGCCGTAGATCGTCCCCAGCGTTCCGACGATCACTTCGCGCGCCGCCAGCGACGTGACCAAACCGATGCCGATGCGCCAGTCGAAGCCGAAGGGCTCGACCGCGGGCTCGATGAAGTGGCCCACGGCGCCCAGCGCGCTGTCCTCGATCGCCGGCGCCGTTCCGTCTGGTCCCGCCGGGAACCTGGCCAGCAACCAGAGCACGACGCTCACCGTCATGATGATCTTGCCGACGCGCACCAGGAAGACCCTCGCGCGGCCGATCAGGCGGGCGCCCACCGAGCGAGCCATGGGCCACCGGTACGGGGGCAGCTCCATGACGAAGGGGGCCGAGCGGTTTCGAAGCAGGCTCCGCTTGAGCAGCGCGGCGGTCAGGACCGCGCCGGCGAGGCCGAGCGCGTAGAGACCCAGCAAGGCGGCGGCGCGACGGCCGAGGACGGGACCGAGCAAGGGTCCTTCCGGAACGAACGCGGCGATCAAGAGGGCGTAGACGGGCAGGCGCGCCGAGCACGTCATGAACGGCGTCACGAAGATCGTGGCGATCCGGTCCCTTTCGTCCTCCACCGTGCGCGCCGCCATGATCGCCGGCACGGCGCAGGCGTAGGCCGACAGCAACGGCAGGAAGGACTGGCCCTGCAGCCCGGCTCGTTGCATGAGCCGGTCGGCCACCACCGCCGCCCGCGCCATGTACCCCGAGTCCTCCATCACGGCGATGAAGAGGAAGAGCACGAGGATCTGCGGCAGGAACACCACGACCGCTCCGACGCCGGCCCAGATGCCGTCGACGAGCAGAGAGCGAAACCATCCGGCCGGCAACGCGCCTTCGAGGAAACCGCCCCCGGCCGCGACGGCGGCCTCCGTCGCGTCCATCAGGGGAACGGCGCCCCTGAAAATGGACTGGAAGACCAGGACGACGCAGACGAGGAACACAGCCGGACCCCAGATCCTGTGCAGGACGACGGCGTCGATGCGCTGGGTCGCCTTGGAGGGGCCGGGGACGCGGTAGCGCGCCGCGCGACCGATCGCCTCGACGCGCCGGCGCCGGGCCTTGAACTGGTCCACGAGGGGCAACGGACGACCCGCGCGAGCGGACGGCTCGACGGCCAGCACCGCGGGACATTCCTGCGTCTCGGGCCGCGCCGCCAGCAACGCCCGAAGGAAGTCGCGCACGGGGGCCACGCTCTCGCTTCTGCGCGCATTGAGCAGCACGGCTTCGGCGCCCAGCCGCTCCGACAGCCCGGCAACGTCCAGTTCGCCGCCGCGCTCGTCCAGCTCGTCGACCATCGTGAGCACGACGAGCGTCCGCAGGCCGAGCGCGAGCACCGGCTCCGCGATCATCAGATGCGTCTCCAGCCGCGTCGCGTCCAACACCAGAATCACGGCGTCGGGGGGGCGTTCGTCCTCCATCATGCCCATCAAGACGTCGCGCGTCACCGCTTGGTCCGGACTGCGCGACGAGAGGCCGTGGATGCCCGGAAGGTCGATGACCTCCAGCTCTTCTCCGTCCACGGTGGCCGCGCCGGAGCACCGCTCGACCGTGACGCCCGGATAGTTGGCGACGCGCTGCCGCAACCGCGTCAGCTGGTTGAAGAGCGTGGACTTGCCCGAGTTGGGCGGCCCCACCAAGGCCACGCGCAAGGCGGAGTCGGCCAAGACGGAGGGCAGTTCTGCTGGAAGCCTAGTTGGCGTCGAGGAGCCCCATGGCTTCCTGGACGCTGCGCACGCACAAGCACGTCGCCATCTCTCTTCGGAAAGCGACCAGCGACCCGTCCACGCGGCACACGACGGGCCCGTCGCCCGGGGCGTAGTGAACCGGGCAGAGGCGGCATCCAGGCACGATGCCTCGTTCCAGCAACGGCTCCGCCTCGTCCCCGGCCAAGTCGATGCGCACGAGCACCACTTCCTCCTGAAGGGGCACGCTCGTCAGCACGCGAAGGCGGGTCTCGGGAGCTGCCTTCGTCGTTGGGTCCAAGCTGCGCCTCCAGGGAGAATGCCGTCGCTTCGCGCCGCGGGGCGGACGCGGGCGACGAACCCGCGCGGCAAGCGGCCGACCCGACTATTGTAAGGCCCCGAGGCGGCTGACGAAAGCTTGGCCGCGCCCGCCGCGCCGGAAGGCGGACCCGCGGCCCTGCCCGTCGCGCCTCAGCCTGTCAGGCCGATCGCCGAGAGCGCCAGGGCAGTAACGAGCGGCACGGTCAAGTTGTCGTCGATTCCCGTGGGAAGCGCTTCCACGGCGGCCGCCACGCACGCCACCCCCAGCGCCGCCGCCGGACCGGCCAGCGGCGCCAGCACGGCGAAGGCCACCGCGAAGAAGGCGGCCGTGCCCTCCCAAGTGCCCGATCCCAGGCGGCGCCTGCCGGCAAGACGGCCCGCGACGCTGGCCGCAGGGTCGGCCAGCGCGAGAACCAGCATGGCGGCCGCGAAGACCGGCGTGGACGTCCAGAGCGAGAGGATCAGCGCGCTGGCGACGTACCACGTCGACGACGCGATCCGGCCGGCCTCTCGTGGCGACGCCAACGCCGAGAAGAAGCGGAAGAAGGCGGCGTTGGCCGACGGTCTGCGCAGCCGGACGACATCGAGCGCGGCCGCGGCCGCCACCAAGCCGGCGAACGTCCAGCGGGCCACCGCAGAATCGGCGCCCACGATCCACGCGAAGCCCGCCATGGCCGCGCCCCCGGCGGCGTGGAACGCCCGGCGCCACGGTTGCAGGCCCTCCGTCCTGCGGACCCAGTCGTCAAGGCCCATGGCCGCCGGGCTCCTGGCCCCTTGACCGTCTCGTTACACGCCCGAAAGTCATGCCGTTACTTCGCCGCGCAATCTTGCTCCTCGAAGCTGGACGCGTCCCCGTCGTCCCGTCGCCGCGTCATGCGGCGAACGCCCCCCTGGAAGGACAAGACAAGCGTCATGAAGAACCGAATCTCCTTGCTCCTCGCGCTGGCGGCCACGGCCGTTCACGCATCGCCTCTCGCCGCGCAGACGGGCAAGATCGTCGGCCGCGTCGTGGACGGCCAGACCGCGCAGCCGATCGCCTCCGCCCAGGTCGAGCTCGGCGACCAGTCGGCCGGCTACGTGTCCGGGATCGACGGGCGCTTCGTGCTGCGCGACGTCACGGTGGGCGATCACTCCCTGGTCGTGCAGATGCTCGGGTACGCGCCCAAGACCGTCACGGGGGTGGCGGTGCGGCCCGACCAGGTCGTGACGGTCGACGTGTCGCTCGAGTCCGCGGCCCTGGCGCTCGAAGGCATCACCGTGACGGCCGCCATCGAGACGGGCTCCACGATCGCGTTGCTGAGCGAGCGCCGGACCGAAGCGTTCGTCGTGGACGCGATCGGCGAGGACCAGATCGCCAGGTCGCCGGACGGCGACGCGGCGGCGGCGCTCAAGCGCGTGCCGGGACTGTCCGTGGTCGGCGGCAAGTTCGCCTACGTGCGAGGGCTCGGCGAGCGCTACAGCTCCACCACGCTCAACGGCGCGCCGCTGGCGTCCCCGATGCCCGACCGCAAGGCGGTTCCGCTCGACATCGTGCCGTCGGGCCTGCTCGAGTCCATCGTCACGGCCAAGAGCTACTCGCCCGACCAGCCGGGTGACTACGCCGGCGGCTTGATCGAGCTGCGCACCAAGAGCTTTCCGGCCAGGCGGATACTCAAGGTGAAGGGCTCGACCAGCTGGAATTCGGTCTCTTCCTTCCAGGACGGTCTCCGCTACGCGGGCGGCGCGCTCGACTTTCTGGGATTCGACGACGGCACGAGAGCGCTTCCGGCTCTGATGCCCACGGACCAGCGCGTCATCTTCCCCCACTTCTCGCGCGGCCAGCTGGAGGCGTTCGGCGAGGCCTTCGGGGGCGACTGGGGGCCCTCCTCCGGGACCTTGCCCCCCAACGGGTCCTTCGGCGTGTCCTATGGAGACGACCTGGAGGTCTTCGGTCGTTCCCTGGGCGTGCTGGCGTCCGCCAACTACTCCAACGACTTCAGCCGGCGCGACGGCATCGTCGAGCGCGTGTTCGCGTCCGCAGGCGCGGACGACCCGGAAGTGGACTACGGCGGCGAAGCCACCACCCGGTCCGTGTCGCTCGGAGGGTTGGCCAACGTCTCCTACGAGCTGACGCCGACCAACCGCATCGCGGCCAACTTCGTCTACAACCGCCTGATGGACGACGAGGCGCGGCGCTACGAAGGCTTCAACCTGGACCACAACACCAACCTGCGGAACTATCGTCTCCGCTTTCTGGCCCAGGCCCTGACGAACGCGCAGCTGAAGGGCGAGCACTTGGTCCCCTTCCTCGGCGGCACGAAGATGGACTGGACGGCCGCTTGGTCGCGCGCCAGCCGAGACGAGCCCAGCACGAGAGAGGTTCTCTACCGGGAGCAGGGCGACCGGTACCTCTTCGAGAACTTCGTTTCGTCGGGTTCCGTCTTCCACCAGCGCCTGGTGGACGACACCTACAGCGGCTCCGCCGACTTCACCGTCCCCTTCACGCTGGCCGGCGGCGACCAGGACGGATCCATCGCCTTGGGGGGGCGCGTCAGCGCGAAGCGGCGCGACGCCTTCACCCGCCGCTTTCGCTTCCTGCTGGTCCCGGGCGCCTCCATCGACCGCGGGCTCGGCCCCAACGACCTCTTCGACCCCGGCACGATCGGCGCGGACGGGTTCGAGCTGCAGGAAGCCACGTTCCGTCCCGACAACTACGACGCGAAGGAAGACGTCGCCGCCGGCTACGTCAGGCTGGAGGCCGACGTCGCGCAGTCGCTCAAGATCATGACGGGGGTTCGCGTCGAGGCCGTCGCGCAGGAGGTGACGCCCTTCGACCTCTTCGACACTGGCCAGCCTCCCCTCGACGGCGCCCACCTCGACAACACCGACTTCCTGCCGGTCCTGAGCCTGACGTTCGGCCTGCGCGAAAACATGAACCTGCGCCTGAGCGGCTCGCGGACCCTGGCGCGCCCTCAGCTGCGCGAGCTGGCCCCGTTCGCCTTCGCGGACTACGCCGGCGGCTATCTCACGGTGGGCAACCCCGAGCTGGCGCGCGCGACGATCCGCAACGTCGACACGCGGTGGGAGACCTTCTTCGGCGGCGGCGGACTCGTTGCGGCCAGCGCGTTCTACAAGAGATTCGACGACCCGATCGAAGTCTCGGTCCTGCCCAGCACGGAACTGCTGAAGACTTGGGTGAACGGGGGCGCCGCCAACAACTACGGCGTCGAGCTGGAGCTGAAGACGGGCCTCGGCTTCCTCTCGCCGGCGTTGCGTTCCTTCTCGGTCAACGGCAACGTGACGCTCGTGCGATCCGAAGTGAGCACGCCGGACAGGGTCCGCATCTACATTCCCGGACAAGGCGGCGTCGACTTGTCGGTCGTGGCCAAGAACCGCGGGCTGCAGGGCCAGTCGCCTTACGTGGCGAACGTCGACCTCAGCTATGCGTCCGCGTCCGGCAGGTCCCGCGCGACGGTGCTGTTCAACCGCTTCGGCCGCCGGATCGACGCGGTGGGCGGCCAAGCCACGCCCGACATCTTCGAAGAGCCCCGGACGCAGCTCGACTTCGTGCTCGAGCGCGCCCTGCTGAACGGCGTGAGCTTCAAGCTTTCGGCCAGCCGCATCGTCGGAAACATCGTCGAATTCACCCAGGGCGGCGGGGTGCTCCGACGGTGGAACTCCGGTCGCACCGTCTCGTTGTCCGTCAGCTGGAACACCGAGAGGTGATCCGGCGCGGCGCTCGCGCAGTTTCCCGCCTCGCCGAGCCGGCGGGGCGGGCTCCCTCGGGCAAGAGAGCCCGATTCACACGAAGCACAGGAGATCTTACTGAGATGAATCGCAAGGCACGGGCCCTCATGGGCATATGCGCCGCCGTGGGCATCGCGTCCATGGCGGCTTGCGGGAACACCGACAGTCCCGTGGTCCCCCCGGACCCTCGGGAACAAGTCCTCGAAGCGGACCTCGCCGGCACGATCACGGGAACGCGCACGCTTCACGCCGACACGACGTACATGCTCAAGGGCATCGTGACGGTGGACGCCGGCGGCACGTTGCGGATCCCGGCGGGCACGACGATCAAGGGCGACGTCACCGTGCAGCCCACCGCCTTGATCGTGCGGCAGGACGGAAAGATCTTCTCGGAAGGCACGGCCGACGCGCCCGTCGTGTTCACCAGCAGCTCCCCGGCCGGCGAGCGGCGGGCGGGCGACTGGGGCGGCGTGGTGATCAACGGCAAGTCGCTCTGCAACTTCCCGGCCGGCCAGTGCGTGGGCGAAGGATCGTCGGGGAGCTACGGCGGCGACGACCGCGACGACAACAGCGGCGTCCTCGCGTACACGCGCGTCGAGTTCGCCGGCTACGAGATCTCGTTGGGCAACGAGCTCAACGCGCTCACGTTGAACGGCGTCGGGGCGGGCACCCAGATCCGCTACGTGCAGACCAACGTCGGCCTGGACGACGGCATCGAGTTCTTCGGCGGCACGGTCGATCTCAAGTACGCGCTCGTCACCAACGCCTCGGACGACAGCTTCGACTACTCGACCGGATGGCAAGGCCGGGGGCAGTTCTGGATCGCGCAGCAAGACCCAGGCGACGCGGACAACGGCTTCGAAGTGGACGGGAACGAAGACGACTACGACGCCACGCCGCACACCGACCCGGTCATCTACAACGTCACGCTGGTGGGCAAGGGCCATGGCGGGACGGGCGGCGCGGACGGGGAGTCGGTGGACGGCCTCCGTCTCCGGCGCGGCACGGCAGGCGCCATCTACAATGCGGTCGTGCTCGGGTTTGGCGGAGTCGGTCTGGACATCGACAACCAGGAGACCGTCGGCAACGGGCTCGAGGTGCGCAATTCCGTCCTCGCCGGCAACAAGGCCGCGTTCGCGACCGACGACGACGGCATCGACGAGGAAGCCTTCTTCAGCACGGAGGGCTGGGCCAACCGCGTGGTGGACGACGCCATGCTGGCCGACCCGTACAACCGCGACGCGCCGGACTTCACGCCGCAGGCGGGTTCGCCGCTGCTCGCCGGTGCGGCCCAGCCGCCCAGCGACGGTTTCTTCACGGCGACGGACTTCGTCGGCGCGGTGGATCCGGACGGTCCGAAGTGGTGGACCGGCTGGACATCCTTCGTGCGCAACTAAGCCGCCGGACCGAGACGATGCGCGTCGGGAAGCCCATGGCCGCGCGCGCGGCGACGATCGCCCTCGGCCGTCTCGGCGGCGCCCTGGGCCTCCCCGTGCAACGCATTCGGGCCCTCTTCTTGGGCTGCGCCACCGGGGCAGACCCGGCTCGGCGGAGGCGGCCGAGGAACGGCCCGGACGCTTCACGCGTCTGGCCCGACGCGCAATGTTTTGGGGTCCTTCTCTTGGGCTGCGCCACTGGGGCAGGCCCGGCTCGGCGGAGGCGGCCGAGGAACGGCCCGGACGCCTCGCACGTCTTGCCCGACGCGCAACGTATTCGGGTCCTTCTCTTGGGCTGTGCCGCCGTGCTCGCGGGCGGGTGCGGCGGCCAGCCCCCCTTCCCCGGCTCGGCCACCAGCCTGGACGACCTGGGGCGCGGCGTGATGGACGCCTTCGAGCGCGAGGACCCAGAGGCCCTGGAGCGCTACCGGCTCACGGAAGCCGAGCACAACGAAGAGATTTGGCCGGAATTCCCCGCCGCGCAGGCCGAGCCGCCGTTTCCCGTCGACTTGGCTTGGCGCAACATCCAGCTGCGCAACCAACGCGCGGTTCGCCGGACCACTGCGGCGCTGGCGACGGCCCGTCGCGCGGGACCGGTCGAGTATCGGGGCGCCGAGTGCCAGGGCGACGTCGACTCGTACGCCACGTTCTCGGTTCTCACCGACTGTTATGTTCGATTTGCGGTTGCGGGAAGGCCCTACGCGATGCAGTTGTTCAAGCATGTCCTCGTTCGGCGAGGGGGGTACAAGATCGTTCGCTACTACGACGACGAACCCGCGTCCGTGGCGGCGGCAGGATCGTGAGCGCCCGGCCGACGGCCCCTGCCCCTCGCGTGCTGGTCGTCGAGGACGAAGCCGAGATCGCGGCGCTGATCGCCTACCAGCTGACCCGAGACGGATACCGCGGGGAAACCGTGCTCACGGGAACGGCGGCGCTGGACGTCATGAACCGCAATCCTCCGGACTTGGTGGTGCTGGACCGCATGTTGCCCGGCCTGTCCGGCGACGACGTGCTGAAGGCCATTCGCTCCGACCCGGCGACGCGCATGTTGCCGGTGGTGATGCTCACCGCCAAGCGCGAGCAGGAAGACCGCATCAGCGGCTTGGAAATGGGCGCCGACGACTACGTGACCAAGCCGTTCAGCCCAAGGGAGCTGACTCTGCGCATCGACGCCGTTCTGCGAAGGGCGCGCGGCGAGAGGCAGAGCCCTTCGGGCAACGGCCGGGTCCTGCGCGCTGGGGACCTGCGCGCTGACCTGGGGGCGTTGCGCGTGACCTTCCGAGACCGAGAAATACCGCTCACGCCCACCGAGTTTCGGCTGTTGCGCGCCCTCATGGAGCGGCATGGCCGCACGCTCAGCCGTCACCAGCTCCTCCTCGAGGCGTGGGCCGAAGCAGGCATCGCCGACCGAATGCACACGCGCACGGTCGACATGCACGTCCGGCGCTTGCGGCTCAAGCTGGACGCGGCCGGGGACTGGATCAAGACGATCCGCGGGTTCGGCTACCGATTTCAGGCGCCCCGGCACGACTGAAGGCCCAGGCCAAGCCCGGCTTCGCCCCCCGTCGCCGACGCCCCGCCACCTCCGGCGGGCGCCGCCATGGCCGGGCGCCTCACGACGCCCCCGGCGCCCGCGGACGGACGCGCCATGGCCCTCTTGGCGAGCGTCCCAGCAGCCCGTGCGGGCGGGCCCGCCCGCGGACGGACGCCGCCCGGCGGTTACCGCAACTCGGCAGGCAACCTCTTGACCACCAGCGTCTGCAAGTCGAGCGCGTCCGTCTCGACGTACGCCACCAGCCCGTCAGGCCCGAAGGCCAGCGGCATCGCGGCCGCCTCCGCGGCAAAGGTCCCCAGGTAGCGCCCGTCGCGCCTCAGCACGTCGACGGGACCCGCCAACTCGTCCCAGGACCGGTCGGGATCGATGCGGCGCACCCAAATGGTCTCTTCCCACCCGGCCTTCAGCTCGATGATCACGGATATCTCGTCGTAGAAGCCTATGCTCTCGAGCTCGTCGCTGCCCACGCTTGCCATGTCTCCCGCGGCCTCGACCATGGCCACCTTGGCGCGGTCGAGAATCCGCCTCGTCACTTTCACCGGCGACAAGGGCCGGCGCAACACCTTCTCGACCGAACCGTCGCGCCCCGCAAGCTTGACGGCGTACGTGGTCGAGTCGGCCACGATCAGCGTTCCGTCGGACAAGACGTCGAAGTGAACTTCGGGATCGAACAGGCGCATGGCGAGCGACAGCGCCAGCCCACCCACGTTCTGTTCGATCGGCTCCGCGGCCGGGGGGCTCCACAGCCGCATCAAGGTGTCCAGCTCCGCCGTGTCCCCGTCCAGCCCGATCCGTTCCAACACGCGGGCGCCGGACATTCCCGCGTGGACGCGGCCCTCGTCCACGGCCGAAACGTCCATCGACATCCCCTGCTGCGAAATCAGCACGTCGCCGTCGCGCCCGGAGATCGCAACCCGCCCCATGTTCGAGAACGCGTCCATTCCTCCGCCAAGGGAACTGGGCATCTTGACCGTGCGCTCGAAGCGGCCGTCGCTCCCGAACACGAGATAGCCGTTGTGGAACATGTCGAACGCCGCCAATCGCCCGCCGGCCAGCGTAGCGAAGTGCGTCAGCGTCGTGAACTCCCCTGGACCCTGGCCCGGCCTTCCGATCTCGCGGGTCGTTCCGTCCTCCTCGATGCGAAGAAGGCGCGCTCCGTCTCCCGCAATGTCGGCCACGTGCAGTTGGCCGTCGTCGGTGAAGGCGGCGCTCATGATCAGCGTGAACAGCGCGCGGGGCTCGCCGATGCGCCGCACCTCCTCGAAGTCCGCTTGAAGCGCCACGTCTTCGGCGGGCAGATCCGCGATCTGTTGGGCGGACGCCCGCGGCGGGGCCGCGCCGAAAGCCACGGCCGCCAGAACGCCGCCGACGGCGAAGACGGCGCCCCGGCCGCTTGCGCGCCGGCCGAAATGCGCAAGGCGAGAGAAAAGAGAGAATGGGCTCATGAGGGATCCCTTCAGGAAGCGGGGAGACTGGGCGCGGCGTTCTCGATCCAGCGCGACGAACCAGGGGCACGAAGCGCCCGGCCCGTCATCGCAACGTCATCGTCAAACCTAGGCCGGGGCGTCTCCGCCTCCGAGGTCAACCCGGCCTGCCAGCGACGAGAACTCCTTGCCCGCCACGATGATGTGATCGAGCACCGGGATGCCCAGCTGCTCGCCGGCCGCGGACAGCTGCCGCGTGACGCGGAGGTCCTCGGCGGACGGTTCCGGGTTGCCCGACGGGTGGTTGTGAACCAAGACGAGCGCCGCCGCGCGCAGGACGATGGCGTCGCGAAAGACCTCGCGCGGATGGATGAGGGAAGCGTCCAGGATTCCCCGCGTGACCTGGCGGTGGCAGATGGGCGCGTTCTGCGCGTCGAGCAGCAGCACGTGAAACTCCTCGTGCGGCAGATGCGCCAGGCTGGGCGCAAGGAGGGCGTGCACGTCGTCGGGACCGGTAATCGGCTTCTCGCGCGTGGTTCGGGCCGCGGCCACCCTCTTGCCCAGCTCGATGGCGGCGACGATGCGCGCGGCCCCGGCCAAGCCGAGGCCGGAAATGGCCACCAACCGGTCCTGGTCGATGCGGCCCAGCTCCGCCAGCCGGCCGTTGGCAAGCGACAGCACGTGCTCCGCGATCGCGCCCGCCGGAGCCGACGCCGCACCCGCGCCGATCACCAAGGCGAGAAGTTCGCGCTCCGAGAGCAGCCCGGGACCGTAGCGCTTCAGCCGCTCCCTCGGGCGCGCCTCGGGCGGATGCGCCCGCTCTAGGTTGCCGCGCCGCAACACTTCTTGTACTTGCGTCCGCTGCCGCAGGGACAGGGCGCGTTGCGTCCGGGCGCCTTCTTCACCGTCACGGGGGTCTTCGTCTGCGGACCTCCGCGGTTGGTCGCCAGCTGTCCGGGACCGGGCTGCGGGGCCGCGGCCCCCGCCCCGCCCCCGTCCGCTCTGCGCCCGGGAACCGCCATCCCCAGCGCGTCGACCTCCGCCCTCCCAGGCAAGCGCGCGCCGCCCGACGCCGCAACGGCGCGCGCCCCCGCCGACGGCCCCGTGTACACGAAGCGTCCTTGCGATTCGGCCGGGTGGCGCATCGCCGGAGGACGTTGTTCCAGGCGCAGGCGGAAGAACTGCTGCGTCACCGTGCGGCGGATGTCCTCCATCAGCCCGACGAACATCTCGTACGCTTCCTTCTTGTACTCGATCAGGGGATCCTTCTGTCCCCAGCCGCGAAACCCGATGGACGCCTTGAGGTGGTCCAGGTCGTAGAGGTGGTCCTTCCACTTCCCGTCGATCGTGGAGAGCAGCACGAAGCTCAGGACGCGCTCGGCATGCTCGCCGAAGGCTTCCATCTGGCGGTCGAACGAACGGCGGACGGCCTCCTCGGCGGCTCCCCGCACTTCGTCGAGCTCCAGCTCCTCGGGATCGGCTTCGCCCTCCAGGCGCGGCAAGGCCGTGTGCAGGTCCAGGAGCATTCGTTGGCGAAGGCCGGACACGTCGATCTCGCCGGGGCCGTCCGCCTCCGGAAGGCCGTCGTCCAGGACCGCCTCCATGGCGTGGCGAATCATGTCCCGGACCTCGCCCTTGAGATCTTCGCCCCCTTCCAGCGCGAACAGGCGCAGGTCGTAGACCACCTCGCGCTGCTGGTTCATGACGTCGTCGTAGTCCAGCAAGCGCTTGCGCGCTTCGAAGTTGTTGCCCTCGACGCGCTTCTGGGCCCGGCCGATGGACCGGGTCACCAGCGGATGCGTGATGACTTCCCCTTCTTCGGCGCCCATGCGGTCCATCGCGCCCGCGATCCGCTCCATGCCCCCGAACAGGCGCATGAGGTCGTCCTCGAGCGACAGGAAGAACTGTGTCGCGCCCGGATCTCCTTGGCGACCCGCCCGTCCCCGCAGCTGGCGATCGATCCGGCGGGCCTCGTGACGCTCCGAACCCACGATGTGCAGCCCGCCTTCCTCGACGACGTGGTCGTCCAGCTTGTCGGCCAAGTCCTCGTAGCGCACCGGATCGGTGGGGCCCACCGACTGCGGATCCAGTCCCTGCTCCTTCGCCCAACCCACCGTGCGCGCGCGCGTCACGCCTTCGCCCAGCTTGATGTCGGTGCCGCGCCCGGCCATGTTGGTCGCGATCGTGACGGCCCCGGGGCGCCCGGCCTCGGCCACGATCTCCGACTCCCGCTTGTGCTGCTTCGCGTTCAGCACGTTGTGCTTGAGGCCGCGCCGCTTGAGCATGCGCGACAAGGTCTCCGACACTTCGACGTTGGTGGTGCCCACGAGCACGGGCAGGTCCAAGCGGTTCAGGCGCTCGATCTCGTCCATGATCGCTGCGTACTTCTCGCGCTTGGTGCGGAAGATCAAGTCGTCGCGGTCGTCGCGGGCCACGGGACGGTTCGTCGGAATGACCGCGACGTCCAGATTGTAGATCTGGTGAAACTCGGTCTCCTCGGTCTCGGCCGTCCCCGTCATGCCGGCGAGCTTGTCGTACATCCGGAAGTAGTTCTGGATGGTGATCGTGGCCAGCGTCTGCGTCTCGCCCCGTATTTCGACGCCCTCCTTGGCCTCCACGGCCTGATGGAGGCCGTCGCTCCACCGGCGCCCGGGCATCTGGCGTCCCGTGAACTCGTCCACGATGACGATCGAGCCGTCTTCGCCCACGATGTAGCGCTCGTCTCGGCGGAAGAGCGTGTACGCCTTGAGGAGCTGGTGGATGACGTGGATCTTCTGCGACTTGTCGGCGTACTCCGCCTCCAGCTCCGACATGCGCGCGCGCTTGGCTTCGACGGACATGTCCTCGTCGTCCTCGATCCCTCCCATCGCCTCCGAGAGGTCGGGGACGACGAACGCCTCGGGCTCGCCCGGCGACAGTTCGTCGAGTCCCTGGTCCGACAGGTGCACGTTGTGGCCCTTCTCGTCCATCGCGAACAGGAGCCGTTCGTCCACCTCGTGCAGGCGCTTCTCGCGCATGTAGTCCGCTTCCACCTTCTCGACCAGCTTCACCACGGCGGGCTGGTCCGCGAAGAGCTTCATCAGACGCTTGTTCTTGGGGCCGCCCCGCTTGGCCGCCAGCAACAGTTCGCCCGCTTCGTACTCGTCTTCTCCGCCGGCTTCCAGCAACCGTTCCGCCCTGGCGACCATCTCGCCCAGCCGGCGCGACTGCTTGCGGTAGAGGGCGCCGACCACCGGCGCCATCCGCTTGAAGGGGGTCGACGTGTCGCGGCTGACGGGGCCGGAGATGATGAGCGGCGTGCGGGCCTCGTCGATGAGAATCGAATCGACCTCGTCGATGATCGCGTACGCGTGGCCTCGCTGCACGCGCTGCTCCAGCGAGTGGACCATGTTGTCGCGCAGGTAGTCGAAGCCGAACTCGTTGTTGGTGCCGTACGTGATGTCGGCGTGGTAGGCCGCCCGGCGCTCCGGCGAACCCGGCTGGTAGAGGTCGATGCAGTCCACCGTCAGGTCCAGCATCCGGTAGATCGAGCCCATCCACTCCGCGTCGCGCTGCGCCAGGTAGGAGTTGACCGTCACCAAGTGCGCGCCCCGGCCCGCAAGCGCGTTGAGGTAGAGCGGCATCGTGGCGACCAGCGTCTTGCCTTCGCCCGTGGCCATCTCGGCCACTTGGCCGCGGTGCAGCTGAATGGCGCCGACGAGCTGCACGTCGTAGGGCACCATGTCCCAGACGAGTTCGTGACCGGTGACGGCGACCCGTTGGCCCATCAGCCGCCGGCACGCTTCCTTGACCACCGCGAACGCCTCGGGCAGGAGCGCGTCCAGCGCGCGGCCCAGCTGCTCCGTCGAGCGCGCTTCGAGCTTTCCGATCTCCAGGCCGATGGCCTCTCGCCGGTCCGGATCGGTCGCAACCCGCTTGTCTTGCCGAAGGGACTCGATGTGCGCGGCCACCTCCGCCGTCTCCACGCCGATGCGGTCCCTGAACTCGGACGTCTTCGCGCGCAGGGCGTCGTCCGACAGGCCCGCGAGCGCCTCGAAGCGCTCGTTGACTTGGGCGACCATCGGCCGCAGACGCTTCACTTCGCGCGCGTGGCGCGATCCCACGACTTTCTTGACGATGCCCTTGATCATTCCTTGCCTCGGCTTGCAGTCCGCGCGCGGCGCGCCGCCGCCCTCGTGGCCCTAGCGGCCCGGCTCCGAGCCGGGCGATGGACGGCGGCAAAGCCCCTCGCCATCAATAAGGGCCATCGGGCTGGACATGAACATGGCTGAACGGGACGCTCCCCTCCGGGCCAAGGGCGAACCTCGGTGGAAGAGAGGTCGCCGGGGAGGGGCTCCACGGCTCGGAGAGCGACTTCCCGCCCGCCACGCCCGGCTGCTTCGGTGGAAGAGAGGTCGCCGGGGGCGGGCTCCACGGCCGCCCGGCGGCGGCCGCGTCCCGGGGCGCGCCGGGCTCGCCCTTCGCGGCCAGCGCTTGGGCCTCCGCGGAGTCGGGATAGTCCTCCAGCAGGCGCGTCTCGGACTCCTCGCGCTCTTCGTCCCAGCCCAATTCTTCGTAGATCTCGATCAGCCGGGCCAGGGCCAGGGGCGCCGACGTCGTGGCCGGGAACGCTTCCAGCACCTGAAGGAAGCCGCGCTCCGCCGCAATGGAGAGGCCTCGCCTGAAGTAGAACTGCGCCTCGCCGAACGCCCGGGCAGCGAGCTTGTCCAGCATCTGGGCCGCGACGATCGCCGCCGAATCTCCTGCCGGCGTGCCGCGATAGTCGACCGCCACGTTGTCGCACGTCGTGCGCGCCTGTTGCGTGTACCCCTGGTCGCGCTGGGGATTCGGGGACATGGCCGCGTAGGAGCGGCACAGCCCCATCCACGCCTCGCCGACTCGTTCGTGGTCCGGATACGTCTGCACGATGCGCGTGAATTCCGACACGGCGCTGACGTATTGCTCGTCCTCGAAGAACGCGCGCGCCAGGAAGAACCTCGCGTCCACGGCCCCGGAGAACCCTGGGAACGTCAGCAGGACGTGCTCGAACGCCTCTCGCGCGTCTCCCCAGTCTTCCTCCGCGAACGCCTGCTCGCCGTGCGCGTAGAGCTGCTCCGCCGTCCACCCGGCGAACGCGGGCGTCGAAGAACAGGCCGCCAAGGACGCGATGCTCGTCGCCAGCCAGAGCGCGAGCCCGGCGCGCGGGAATCGTCCGGCGCGCCGTCGGCGTCCCCAGGCGCCATCGCCCTCGGCGGCTTGCGTTCGCCGCCCATGCGCCGTCGGCGTCCGGCCGCTCAACACGATCCGTCTTCCGTCGCGGCCGTCTCTCCAAAGCGGATCTCGTCGACCCGCGAACGCGCGGAATCCGCCAGCACGGCCGACGCTCCCGTCCCGGCGCGCGCGACCTGCCGGTAGGCCTCCAGCGCGTCGGCGCAACGACCCAATCGTTCCAGCAGGCGGGCTCTCGCGTAGTGCGCTCTTGGCACCAGCGGCCGCGGTTCCGCCACCCGCAACACCAGATCCAGGCGCTCCAACGCCTCCTCGACGCGCCCCTCGGCCGTCCATTCCTCGGCCAGCTGATAGGCGCACGAGCCCACGTGCCAACGCGTCTCGCGCTCGCGGCGGCGTTCCAGCGCGGCGAATTCCTCGAAGAGCGCCAACGCCCGCTCGCAATCGCCGATCTCGTGGTGGGCGCGAGCCGTCTCCAGCACCAGGCCGGGGTCGTCGCGCTCGGCGTCGAGAAGCATCAGATAGAGGGGAAGCGCGCGGACGGACTCGCCGACGGTCGTGTAGTGCCGCGCCAGCGGGAGGGCCAAGTCCGCCGGCATGGCGCCGGGTCCGATGCTCCACGCGGCCTCCAGCGCGGAGGCCATGGCGTAGGAGTCGCCGTCTTCGTCGGCCCGCCTCGCCGCCGCCACGAAGTCGGCCACCGCCTGGAACGCATGCGAGGCGTCGGAAGCGACCGCCGCCTCGTACAGCGACCGGGCGTCGTCCACGCGCCCCAGCCCGGCATAGGCATGCGCGGCCCGCACGGTGTCGCCGGTGGTCGCGCCGACCTGCTTCAGCGACAGGCGGTACTCCGCCAGCGCTTCCTCGAAGTTGCCCCGGGCGAACGCGTGGTCGCCCCTGGCGCGCGCGGTTTCCTCGCCCGGATCGGTCCCGCACCCCGCCGCAAGGCCCACCGCGGCCGCCAAGGCCGGCGACGCGGCGAGCCGCGCCCCGACTCGCGCGCCCAAAGTCCTTCCCGGCTTCATGCGTCTAGACATTCGCCATGCTCGAAATCGAATCCGCTCCGCCCGCCGGCTGGACCGCCGGCATCGCGCCTGCTCGACCTCGGCCGGCCCGGCCATCCCAAGAAGCCGAGAACGGGCTTCCCGCAAAACTTAACTGCCGCCCAGCCCGGCCACCGCCGAGCGCCTCGGCGAAAGCGCCGCCACCCGCTGCCTGCCGCCCAACGCCCGACCCGCGCGCCGTCAACCCGGGTCGTCCCGACGGCGAGGCGCCGCCGCCGACTACTCGCCGCCCAACTGCTCCCGGAAGTGCGCCACCGTCCTGCGAATTCCCTCGCGCAAGTCGATCTGAGGACGCCAGTTCAGGGCACGCTCCGCCAGCGAGATGTCGGGGCATCTTCGCGTGGGATCGTCCTCGGGCAGCGGCTCGTTGACGAGCGGAAGGCTGGAGCCGGTCTCCGCTTGGATCGCCGTCGCCAGCTCGAGGATGGTGATCTCGCGGGGATTGCCCACGTTGACCGGTCCCGCCAGGTCCGACCGAAAGAGCCTGTAGAGCCCATCCACCAGGTCGTCCACGTAGCAGAACGACCGCGTCTGCGTCCCGTCCCCATAGATCGTCAGCGGCTCTCCTCGCAACGCCTGCACCACGAGGTTGGACACGACCCGCCCGTCGTCGATCCTCATGCGCGGCCCATACGTGTTGAAGATGCGGGCGACGCCGGCGTCGGTCCCGTGCTTGCGCCGGTAGGCGAACGCCAGCGCCTCCGCATACCGCTTGGCCTCGTCGTACGAACTCCGCAAGCCGATTGGATTGACGTTGCCCCAGTACTCTTCGTGCTGGGGGTGCACCAGCGGATCGCCGTACACCTCCGACGTCGAAGCCAACAGGTACCGGGCGCCGTGGCGCCTGGCCAGCCCCAACGTGTGGTACGTGCCCAAGCCTCCGGCGAGCAACGTCTCGACCGGCGTCTCCAAATAGGCCGACGGGCTGGCAGGCGAGGCCAAGTGCAGAACGCCGTCGACGTTCCCGTCCACCACGAACGGGCGGCTCACGTCGTGTTCGACGAAGTCGAACCTCGGCTCGTCGCGAAGGTGGCTCAGGTTTCGCGCCACGCCCGTGATCAGATTGTCTACGCCCGTCACCCGCCAGCTTTCGCCGATCAACCGATCGACGAGGTGAGACCCCAGGAAGCCCGCGGCTCCCAGCACTACGGCGTGCATCTTCAAGCAACCTCCCCGGCCGCGACGTGGGGCCGTCCGATGGAATGGTATTCAAAGCCGCGACGCGCCATGTCGGCGGGCTCGTAGAGATTGCGGCCGTCGAACACGAGCGGCCGTCTCATCAGGCCGTGCATCTTCGAGAAGTCGGGGTTTCGGTAGACGGACCATCCCGAATGAATCACCAGAGCGTCGGCGCCGGCCAGCACGTCGTAGGGCTTGGCCCTGCACTGCACGGCGGGGCCCAGGGCTTCGGCGGCCCGGCCCATCGCAGCCGGGTCGTGAGCCGCCACGCTCGCGCCTCGCTCCATCAGCCCGCGAATCGTCACAAGGCTCGGCGCCGCTCTCATGTCGTCCGTCCCGGGCTTGAACGCTAGCCCCCAAACGGCAAACGCCCTCCCCAACAACTCCCCGTCGAAGCGCTCCGCAATCATCGTCAAGAGCACCCGCTTCTGGCGCTCGTTGACGCTGCCGATGGCCTCCACCAGGGAGGCTTCGACGCCGCGGGCGCGCATCATGCGGGCAAGCGCGCCGACGTCCTTGGGCAGGCACGACCCCCCGTAGCCCGCTCCGGCCTGAAGGAACCGCGGGCCGATCCGCGAGTCCAGGCCGACGCCGAGCTGCACGTCGTCAATGTTCGCCCCGACCTTGGCGCACAATTGCGCCACGAGGTTCATGAGACTGACCCGGCTGGCCAGCATCGCGTTCGCCGCGTACTTGAGCACTTCGGCGGAAGTCGTGCTCATCGTGACGATTCTCCCGTTCGGGGGCATGAAGGGCTCGTAGAGGGCGCGCAACTCCCGCTCGGCCAGCCGGCTCTCCGTGCCGAGGACCACGCGCTCCGGCCGCATGAAGTCGGCAACGGCCGTCCCCTCGCGAAGGAACTCGGGGTTCACGCAGACTTCCACGCGGTGCGGAGTCGCCCTCGCCAGCAAGTCGCGCACGCGGGCAGCCGTGCCAACCGGGCTGGTGCTCTTGATGACCACGATGCGCTCGCCGTCCATGGCGCGCGCAATGGTCGCCGTCGCCGAGAGCACCGGTTCGACGTCCGCTGATCCGTCGTCTCGGCTGGGCGTCCCCACAGTCACGAACACGACGGACGAAGCTCGCACGGCTTCTTCAATGTCCGTGGTGAACTCCAGTCTGCCCTTCTCCAGATTTCCCTGGACCAGTTCGGACAACCCCGGCTCGAAGAAGTGAAGCTCCCCCTTGCGCAACGACGCGATCACGGATTCGTCCACGTCGCAGCACCTGACATGGTATCCGGCCTCTGCGAAGCAGGCGCCCGTCGTCAGTCCGACATATCCGGTCCCGACGACCGAAATGTTCACCGTGCTCGGCCGACGACCGTCATGCAGGCACGAGTCGCTGCTTCTCCGTGGTCTCGCTGTACTCCCGCTCCAGCTCCGGCGGGCCGCTCTCGGCATGCTTGACGATCCACGGCCCGTCCGCCCCTTCCTCCCGCTCTCCCGCTCTCTCTCTCGTGGCGTTTCGCGCGTCGACCAGCGCCGGCGCAAGCCGTCGCAAACGCGCGTAGTCGATGCACGCATGGTCCGTGACGACCACTGCGGCATCGCAACCGCGCAAGACGGAGTCCGTCAGCGGAACCGACAGCAACCGGCGCCCGTCCTTCAGGGTCAAGGAAGGCACGTGCGGATCGTGGTAGATCACTTCAGCGCCTTGGCGCTCCAGCCGCTCGAGCACGCCGAAGGCCGGCGACTCGCGCACATCCGGCACGTCGCGCTTGAAGGCGACGCCGACCAGCAGGACCCGGGCGCTGCTCACGGACCGGCCGCCTCGGTCCAAGGCCTCGCGAACCTTGCCCGCCACGAAGGCGGGCATCTCGGCGTTGATCTCGGTGGCGAGGTCGATGAGCCTAGTCTCGCCGCGCATGGAGCGCATCTTCCAGGCGAGGTACTGGGGATCGACGGGGATGCAGTGCCCGCCGATTCCGGGACCCGGCAGGAACTTCTCGAAGCCGAACGGCTTGGAGGCGGCCGCGTCGATGGTCTCCCAGATGTCGAGCCCCAGCTTGTCGGCGATCAACGCCATCTCGTTCGCGAACCCGATGTTCACCGCCCGAAACGCGTTCTCGAGGATCTTGGCGAACTCCGCGACCTCCAGCGAGGAGACCGGAACCATGCGCTCCACGAAGCGCGAATAGAACGCGACGCCCGCCTGCATGCATGCCGCCGTCACGCCGCCGATCAGCTTGGGCGTGTTGCGGATGCCCCAGCGGTCGCTGGCGGGATCGACGCGCTCCGGCGAAAAGCAGACGTGGAAGTCCTCGCCGGGGCGCAGGCCGCCCCGGGCAAGCACGGGCAGGAGAACCTCGCGCGTGCACCCGGGGTAGACGGTCGACTCCAGCGTCACCAGCCGCCCCCGCTCGAGCGCCGGCGCCAGCGTCTCGGCCGCCTCGACGACATGGCCGACGTCCGGCTCTCCCGACGCGGAGAGCGGCGTGGGCACGCAGATGGCCATCGTCCCGCAACCACCCAACTCTCCCGGGTCGGTGGTGGCGCGAAGCAGTCCGCGTTCGCGCAGCGAAGCGACTTCCTCGGACGGGACGTCGTCGATGTGGCTGCGCCCGTCGTTGAGGGTCGCCGCCACGCCGGCGTCGACGTCGTACGCGACTACCGGGACGCCGGCCTTGCCCGCTTCGACCGCCAGCGGGAGCCCAACGTACCCCACCCCCAGGACTCCGAACGGGCTGGGCGAGACCGTCATGAACCCAGCTCGCGCCGGAGTGGAGAGGAATGCCGGCGCATCAGCCTGCCGGCCCGCTCCCTTCCGACTCGACAACGCTGCCCGCCTCGAAGAAATCGATGGCGTACTCGGCCAGAAACCGGTCGTTCTCCTGCACGAAGTAGCCGGCCGCATCCCAGGCGTTCAGCACGGAGTCGGTCATCGACGTCACGGTTCCAGACACGTCGAAGACCGAGCCCGCCGCCATCGGCGCCGAGTCCGCGACGGCTTGTTCGGACAGATGGACCAAGTAGGGCGTGCTGAGCGAGTCCGCCAAAGGAAACCAAAAGGCGCGCGGGCCGAAGGGCTGGAGGACGCGAACGCCTTGGAGCGTCACCGCCTGGCCAACGTAGTCCGACGTTCCGGACGCGAAATCCTCCAGGGCCACGACGGCACCGCTGTCCATGCCGGGATCGGCCGCGGATTCTTCCGGCGGGCCTTCCGTCGGCACGGCGTTCTGGGAAAGCCAGTAGAAGAATCCCCCCACCGCCAGAACCGTGCCAATCATCAACAGCACACTGACGTTTCCACCACCCGCACGAGACTTGAACAGCGTCGCCATCTCTCCTCCTCCTCTCTCACGTTTGCTCCGCCTTGCGGACGCGGCCCGGAAACCGCGCCGGCGCTTCAAGGCTCTCATACCAGTTCGATGCGCGCCATTTCGGCGGCGTCGCCCTTGCGGTTGCCGAGCTTCAGGATCCGCACGTAGCCGCCCGGCCGCTCGGCGTACCGCGGTCCAATTTCGTCGAACAGCTTTCCCAGCACGGCGCGGTCGGATATGCGGCGCGCCGCCAGTCTCCGAGCGTGAAGGTCGCCTCGCTTCGCCATCGTGACCAGCCGTTCGGCGTACGGCCTCAGCTCCTTGGCCCTCGCGGTGGTCGTGGTGATCCGTTCGTGCAGGAACAGCGATGCCGCCATGTTCCTCAAGAGGGCCTTGCGGTGGCTCGGAGAGCGCGAGAGCCCCCTTCCCTTCTTTCTGTGACGCATGGCGATTCCTCCTCCGGCCTTGCCTAGTCGTCCGCCGACGGCGGAATGTTCATGCCCAGCCGCAAGCCCATCCCGGCCAGCACGTCGACGATCTCGTCCACCGACTTCTCGCCGAGCCCCTCGACGTCCAGCACCTCTTCGCGGCTGCGCGCGACCAACTCGCGCAACGTGGAGATCGACACGTTCAGCAACAAGTTGCGCCAGCGCACCTTGAGTTCGGCCACGTCGCTGATCGGACGGTCGATCACCTCCGCGATGTGCGCGGGAACCATGGCCGGCACAGCCGGCGCCGGCGGCAAGCCTTCTTCGAATCTCAGCATGAAGCCCAGGTAGTGCTGAACGAGAGCCGCCGCCGAGAAAATCGCCTCCCTTGGATCCAGAGCGCCGTTGGTCTCGACCCGCACGGTGAGCTTGTCGTAGTCCGTGCGCTGGCCCACGCGCGTGTCCTGGACCGTGAAGTTGGCCCGCAGCACCGGATTGTAGATCGCGTCGATGCGGATCAAGCCCACCGGGTCGTCGTCGCTGGTGGCCATCTGGTCTGCCAGTTCGAAGCCGCGCCCTTTCCTGACGTAGAGCTCGATTTCGAGTTCGTGGTCGTCCTGCAAGGTGAGGATGTGCTGCTCGGGGTCATGGATGGTCACCGAGGGCGGCGCCTGGATGGCGCCCGCCGTGACTTGCCCGGCCTTTCGCGCGTCGATCCTCAGCACGGCGTCCTCGACGCCCTCGTCGAGAGTCAGGACGAGCGCCTTGAGGTTGTGGACGACTTGATGCACGTCCTCGACGACCGACTGGATCGTCGCGTGTTCGTGAAGCACGCCGTTGCTGCGAAGTCCCCACACCGCCGAGCCGCGCAACGACGAGAGCAGCACCCTGCGCATCGCATTGCCCAGCGTGTGACCGAAGCCCCGTTCCAGCGGCTCCATAACGAATTCCGCCGACTTGCCGTCCTCCGAGGTTCCAGCCACCTCGATGCGGTCCGGCTCGACGAGCCCCGCCTTGTCAATCTCCAAGAATGCCTCTCCGCTTCATATTCGGTGAACCAGTGACGCAGGGCTCGAAAACCCCGACGGGAAGTGTCCGGGCTCGGACATTTCGCAGGATCGTCACTTGGAATAGAGTTCGACGATGAGCTGTTCCTGAGCGGGCAAGGGAATCTCGCCCCGCTCGGGTTCCCGCACGACCCGGCCCACGCGGTTCTTCTCGTCGAGGGCCAGCCATTCCATCAGGCGCGGCCGGGTGCGCGCGCCCAGGCTCGCCGCCACCAAGTCCAGCTCGCGCGACCCTTCGCGCAAGGCAACCTCGTCGCCCCCGCCGACGCGATAGCTCGGGATGTCGACCAGCGCGCCGTTGACCTGAACATGGCGGTGCCTGACCAGCTGCCTAGCCTGGCGCCTGCTGGATGCCAGTCCCAAGCGGAAGATCACGTTGTCCAGCCGCGTCTCCAACGCCAGCACCAAGTTCTCTCCGGTCACGCCCGGCCTCGCGGCCGCGTGCTCGAACAGGTTGCGAAACTGCCTCTCGTGAAGTCCGTAGATGCGCTTGACCTTCTGCTTCTCGCGCAACTGGACGGCGTAGGCCGACTGCTTGCGGCGGCGAACGGAGGCGGGGCCGTGCTGGCCCGGCGGGTACTGGCGCCTTTCGACCGGGCATTTCTCCGTGTAGCACTTGGCGCCCTTGAGAAACAACTTCTGTCCCTCGCGGCGGCAACGCTTGCACGCGGGTCCCGTGTATCGCGACATGGCTCGGCTGGTCCTCCGTCAGACGCGGCGTTTCTTGGGGGGGCGGCAACCGTTGTGCGGCAAAGGCGTCACGTCGTGGATCGACTTGACCTCCAGCCCCGCCGCCGCGATGGCCTGGATGGCCGACTCGCGGCCCGACCCCGGCCCCCGAACGCGCACGACGACGGTCCGCACGCCCAGGGCCACCGCGTCCCGGCCCGCCTTCTCGGCGGCCATCGTCGCGGCGAACGGCGTCGACTTCTTGGATCCCTTGAAGCCCGCCGTGCCCGCCGACGCCCACACCAGCACGTTGCCGGCCTTGTCGGAAATCGTGATCAGCGTGTTGTTGAACGTCGCCTTGATGTGGGCGACGCCCTCGGACTCCACGACTTTCTTGGACTTCTTGGATCGTGTCGATCTGGGCTTGGCCAAACTGGTCGGTCCTTGCGGGGCTCTCCCCGCCTTGCGTTCGCAACGCTCGCGGGCAAGCCCGCGACAGGGTCTACTTCTTCGGCGCCTTCTTCTTGCCGGCGATGGCGCGGCGGGGCCCCTTCTTGGTGCGCGCGTTCGTGTGCGTCCGCTGGCCGCGCACGGGCAAGCCGCGCCGGTGCCGCAAGCCTCGGTAGCACCCGATGTCCATGAGCCGCTTGATGTTCATGGACACTTCCGTGCGCAACGCGCCCTCCACCTTGTGGTGCTGCTCGATCTCCCGGCGAAGCAGGCTGGCGTCCTCGTCGCTGAGGTCGTGCGTGCGCTCGTTGGGATCGATCCCCGTGGCCTCCAGAATGCGCCGGGCCCTCGTCCTGCCGACGCCGTACACGTACGTGAGGGCGACTTCGATTCGCTTGCCCCTCGGGAGGTCCACTCCGGCTATCCGCGCCATCTCGACTCGTCCTCCGTCAGCCCTGCCGCTGCTTGTGGCGAGGGTTTCGGCTGCAGATGACGCGCACGACGCCCTTGCGGCGCACCACGCGACAGTACTCGCACATGGGCTTCACGCTGGTTCGCACCTTCATCCGGGGCTCGCCTCCTCTCTCTCGTTCGACGGACAGCCACTCAAGTTAGCCATCCAAGCGCGTTTGCGGTAGGCCGGGCCGGAACGGTCCGGGCCGACGCGCTCGCCCGGGCGCCCGAGCCGCCCGCGCGGTTCCCGAGCACGGTCGGCGCATTCTCGGCGTGCCGGCCCTCGTGGACGAACCCGGCCGGGGCCGCCGAGACCGCGTCCGGACTCGCCAGGGCCGCGCGCGGCCGCGCCGCCGAGCTCCAGATGGCGCCGCCGGTCAGGATTCGAGGCCCGCCGGACGTCACCGCCACCGTGTGCTCGAAGTGCGCCGACAACGATCCGTCGGCCGTGGCCGTCGTCCAGCCGTCCTCGAGCGTGCGAATGCGCCCGCTTCCCAGCGCCACCATCGGCTCGATCGCCAACGTCGCGCCGGCGCGCAGGAGCGGGCCGCGGCCCGGGCGGCCCTGGTTCGGAACCTGCGGCTCCTCGTGCACTTCCCGGCCGATGCCGTGGCCCACCAAGTCGCGGGCGATTTCCATCCCCTTGCCGGCCACGACCGCTTCCACGGCCGCTCCGACGTCGCCGGTTCGGGCACCGGCGCGGGCCGCCGCCACGGCCGCGTCCAGGGCCGCGCGCGTCACTTCGAGCAGGCGGGCAGCCTCGTCGCTGACCGCGCCGACGGGGTACGTGAACGCCGAATCCGCGCACCATCCGTCGCGGCGCACGCCCACGTCGATCGTCACGAGGTCGCCGTCGCGAAGCTGTCGCGGCCCGGGGATGCCGTGCACGATTTCGCTGTTGACGCTGATGCACGCGCTGCCGGGGAAGCCGTAGAGCCCCTTGAAGGCCGGCACGGCGCCTTCGTGAGCGCGCACGAAGTCGTCCACGAACCGGTCGAGATCCGCCGTGGCGACGCCCGGCACGATCGCTTCCTCGATCTCGGAGAACAGCGTCCCGATGACGGCGCCGGCGCGCCCCATGGCGGCGACGTCCTCCGAGGACTTGGTCGTGAACTCGGTCGCCATCGGTGCTCAGACGCCCACGGCTTCCCGCAGGGCGCGCCGCACCTCTTCCATGCCGCCCTGCCCGTCCACGCGCGCCAGCAGTCCGCGCCGGTCGTAGTGGTCGACCAGCGGCGCCGTCGCCTCGCGGTAGACCGCCAACCGCTTCCGCACGGCCTCGGGGCGGTCGTCGGGGCGGTGCTCGAGGGGCTCGCCCGTGTCGTCGCAGACGCCTTCGCGGCGCGGCGGATCGAAGTGCACGTTGTACACGCGCCCGCCGGGCGACAGGCGGCGACCCGATATCCGCTGGACCAGCACGGCCTCCGGCGCGTCCAAGAACACGGCCCGGCCTACCCGGCGCCCTGCGGACTCGAGCGCCTCGTCAAGGGCGGCCGCCTGCACGCTCGTCCGCGGAAAGCCGTCCAGGATCAGTCCTTGGCTGGGCGGCATGGCGGCCATGCGCTCGCCCACAAGCTCGACCATCAGGTCGTCGGGAACCAAGCGACCCGCGTCCATGTGCTCCTGCGCCGCCCGCCCCAGCGCCGTTCCGGCCGCTCGCGCGGCGCGCAAGAGGTCGCCCGTGGAGACGTGCGCCCAGCCGAGCTCCTTGCTCAGGCGCGCGCCCTGCGTGCCCTTGCCCACGCCGGGCAGGCCCAGAAACACGACGACCGGGCCGGGTCCGTTGCTGTGCGGCTCCACGGCGGCCTCCCTACATGTAGCGCTGGCGGCCGCGCATCTTGACCCGGCCCTTCTTCATGAAGCCGTCGTAGTGGCGAAGCAGGAGGTGCTGCTGAGCCTGCTGGACGGTGTCGAGCCCGACGCCCACGACGATCAGAAGGCTGGTGCCGCCGAAAAAGAACGTCGGGACGTTGAACACGTCCAGAATCCAGTACGGCAGCAGAGCGATCAGGGCCAAGTAGAGGGAGCCCGGCAACGTGACCCGCGTCAGCACGCGGTCGATGTACTCGGCCGTGCGCGATCCGGGCTTCACGCCGGGAATGAACGCTCCCTGCTTCTTCAGATTCTCGGCCAAGTCCGCCGGGTTGAAGATGATGGCCGTGTAGAAGTAGGTGAAGAAGAGGATGAGCAGGCCGTAGGCCAAGTAGTAGGCCCAGTTGCCCGGCTGAAAGACGTCGGCCACGTCCTGGAAGACCGCGATGGAGCTGAAGGCGGCGATCGTGCCCGGAACGACGATGAAGGACTGCGCGAAGATGATCGGCATCACCCCGGCGGAGTTCACGCGCAACGGAATGAAGCTCTTCTGCCCCTCCTGGATGCGCCCTCGTCCGACGACCTTGCGCGGAATCTGAATGGGAATCTTGCGCGCGGCCATCGTCATGGCCACCACGCCGGCCGTGATCCCCACGACGATGGCCAGCAGGGCCACGACTTCCACCAAGCCGACCTCTTCCAGCCGCACGGACTCCCACACGTTGGCCACGGCCTGCGGGAAGCCCTGGATGATGGAGAAGAAGATCAGCAGCGACATTCCGTTGCCGATCCCACGTTCCGTGATCTGCTCGCCCAGCCACATCACGAAGATCCCTCCGACCGTGAGCACGATGACGGTGGTGAGCATGAAGCCCGCGCCCGGCTCCCGCACGGCGCCCGCCATGCCCTGCAGGAACGACGCGTAGGCGTAGGACTGGACGACGCAGAGCAGCACCGTGGTGTAGCGCGTCCATTGCGTCAGCTTCTTGCGTCCTTCCTCGCCCTCCTTCTGCAGCTTCTCGACCTTGGGCACGACGGCCGCGAGCAACTGGAACATGATGCTCGCGGAGATGTACGGCATGATGCCCAGGGCGAAGATCGTGGCGCGGCTCAAGCCGCCGCCGACGAACATGTCGAACACGCCCAGGAAGGTCTCGGCGACCTGCTGGAACTGGCGTTGCAGGGCGACCACGTCGAGGCCCGGCACCGTGATGTGCGATCCCAGGCGGTACACGAGCATGATGAAGAGCGTGAAGAGGATCTTCTTCTTCAGCTCCGGCGCCCGGAACAGGTTCGGAATGGGATTGGCCATCAGCCGGCTTCTCTGGCGCCCAAACGCGGGCGGCGCGGGCAACAGGCCTCAGGGAGCGTCCGCGCGACCGGCCGCGGGCCACGGCCCGGAGACGCGTCCAGAAGAAGCCGCTTCATGCCGGGCCGCCTTCCGCCGGCTCCGCGGACTCCACGGGCTCCAGAGACTCCGCGGGCTCCGGTTCGGCCCTGGCGCCGACGATCTCCACCGAGCCGCCGGCCTCTTCGATCTTTCGGCGGGCGCTCGCGCTGGCCCAGTGCACGCGGCAACGCGCGCCGGGGGGAGCGTCGCCCGCGCCCAGGAGCTTGACCGGCCTTCGCAGAGAGCGGACGAGCCCCGCCGCTCGGAGCGACTCGGGGGTGACGTCGCCTTCAACCTTGCCCAGGTCGCCGACGCGGACGACCTGGTACTCGATCCGGTTGCGGTTCTTGAAGCCGCGCTTGGGGATGCGCCGCTGCAAGGGCATCTGTCCGCCCTCGAACCACGCGGGCACGCCGCCGCCCGAGCGCGAATTCTGTCCCTTCTCGCCTCGGCCCGACGTCTTGCCCTTGCCGGACCCCGGACCTCGGCCCACGCGCTTGCGCTCGCGATGCGAGCCCTCCGGGCGGCCCAGATTGTGCAATTCGATCATTTTCCCTCGACCTCCGTCACTTCGACCAAGTAGTCCACCTTGGCGATCATGCCGCGGACGGCGGGCGTGTCGTCCTGGATCACGGACCTCTGGTGGCCCTTGACGCCCAGCGCCTCCAGCACGCGCCGCTGCGCCTTCTGGCGGCCGACCGCGCTTCGCACCTGCGTGATGCGCAGCCGCTTAGCCATGGCCGCCGAGACCCAGAGCTTCCAGGGTGATTCCCCGCTCGGCGGCGACCTCGTACGCGGTGACCAAGTTCTCCAAGCCGTCGAACGTCGCGCGCGCCACGTTGACCGGGTTGTTGGTCCCCAGGCTCTTGGTCAGCACGTCGGTCACGCCGGCGGCTTCCAGCACCGCCCGCACCGGGCCGCCCGCGATGACCCCCGTGCCGGGCGCGGCCGGGCGCAACAGCACGCGGCCCGCGCCGCACCGCCCGACGATTTCGTGCGGAATGGTCCCGTTGACCACCGGCACCTCCACCATGTTGCGGCGCGCCTGCTCGAACGCCTTGCGGATCGCCTCGGCCACCTCGCTCGCCTTCGCCTGGGCAATGCCCACGCGGCCCGCCTGGTCGCCCGCCGCCACCAAGGCGCTGAACGAGAACCTGCGGCCGCCCTTCACCACCTTGGCGACCCGGTTCACGTAAATCACGTTCTCGACCTGCTCCGATCCTTCCCGCGGCGGCTTCTTGTCCCTGGCCATCAGAACGCCAGCCCTCCTTCGCGCGCGCCTTCGGCAAACGCCTTGACGCGGCCGTGGTACTTGAAGCCGCCCCGGTCGAACACGACGGTCTCGACTCCCTGCGCCTTCGCCTTTTCGGCCAGCAGTTTCCCAGCCGCCCGGGCCGCCTCGACCTTGGGCCGCGCGCCCTCTGCCGCCTCGAAGCTCCGCAGTTGGGGCGCCAGCGTCGACAATCCAGCAATCGTGTGCTGCGCGTCGTCGTCGACCACTTGGCCCTCCATGTGGCGCAACGAGCGCGACACGACGAGCCGGGGGCGGCTTCGCGTGCCGTGAATCTTCTTGCGGATGCGCCGGTGGCGCCTTTGCCGCTGAAGCCTGCGGCTCTTTCTCAGCTTGCTTTGCTTGATCATTGCCAGTCGATTCCTTGGCCGAAGCGCGGTCCCGTCGTCACGTTCCGGCGGTCTTGCCGGCCTTGCGCCGGACTTGCTCTCCGCGATAGCGCACGCCCTTGCCCTTGTACGGTTCGGGAGGGCGGAGGGCCCGGATCACCGCGGCGACGTGGCCGACCTGCTGCTTGTCCGGACCGGCGACCACGATCGTGGTCGGATTCGGAGTCTCGAAGGCGATGCCCGGCGGGGCCGGAAAGTCGATCGGATGAGAAAACCCCAGCCGCAGGTGGAGCTGCGCGCCCTTCGCCTCGGCCCGGTATCCGACGCCGACGATCTCGAGCGTCTTGGAGAAGCCCTCGGTCACGCCCTGAATCAGATTGGCGACCAACGAGCGCGTCAGGCCGTGCAGGGCCCGGTGCTTCTTCTCGTCCGAAGGCCGCGTGACGACCAGCACGTCGTTCGGCTTCGCGCCGTCCTTGCGCCACGCCACGGTGATGGGCTGCGCCACTTCCATCTGCAACTCGCCCCGCGGGCCCTTGGCCGCCAGCCGCCGCCCGTCGAGCTTCACCTCGACGCCGGCCGGCACCCGAATCGGCATCTTGCCAATGCGCGACATCGGCTCTTCCTCTACCAGACCACCGCGAGGACTTCGCCGCCCACGCGGGCCGCGCGCGCCGCCCTGTCGGAGAGCAGCCCTCGCGACGTCGAGAGGATGGCGATGCCCAGTCCGTTTCGCACTCTGGGAATCTCGTCCACGCCCACGTACCGGCGGCGCCCCGGCTTGGAAACCCTCTGGATGCGCCGGATCACCGGGCTGCCTTCGTAGTACTTGAGGTACACGCGCAGGAGTCCGTGGCGGCCGTCGTTGAGGACCTTGTAGTCGTGCACGAACGCGTTTTCCTTCAGCAGGCGGGCCACTTCCACCTTCAGCTTCGACAGCGGAACGTCGGCCCACTTCAGCCCGGCCGAGCCGGCGTTTCGGATGCGGGTCAGCATGTCCGCGACGGGGTCGGTCATCATGATCGGTTCGGATGCTCCTGGGCGCCGTGCGCCGGAAGAGGCGGCGCGGGGAGGCGCGTCACGCCTTTGCCCCGATGACCACGGGCGTCTGGCCCCGGAAGGGGAACCCGAGCTGCCGCAGCAGCGCGTACGCTTCGTCGTCCTTGTGGGTCGAGGTGACGACCGACACGTCCAGGCCGTGGATGCGGCTGACCTTGTCGTAGTCCACCTCGGGAAAGATGATTTGCTCGCGAATGCCGATGGTGTAGTTGCCCCGCCCGTCGAACGACCGGCTGCTGAGGCCGCGAAAGTCGCGGATCCGAGGAGCGGCGGCGGAGACCAGCCGGTCCAGGAATTCCCACATCCTCTGCCGGCGCAGGGTGACCGACGCGCCCACCGGCATGCCCTCGCGCAGCTTGAAGTTGGCAATCGACTTGCGCGCCCGCGTGATCACGGCCTTCTGGCCCGTGATGGCCGCCAGCTCGCCGACGACCGACTCGACCAGCTTTCGGTCGCGGCTCGCCTCGCCCACGCCCACGTTGAGCGTCACCTTCACGAGCGTGGGCACCTCGTGCGGGTTGGCGAAGCCGAACTGCTCCTGCAAGGCCGGCCGGGCCACCTCCCGATAGTGCGTCAACAGGCGTGGTTCCATGACGATTCTCCTCGCGTCGCTCTAGGCGCCCGGCCGTTCCGGGGCCGGAACGGGGTTGCCGCTCTTGACGGCGACGCGTTCCTTGGCGCCGTCCTCGGCCACGGACATCCGCACGCGGCTGGCTTGGCCGCCGGCGCCGTCGAGGAGCATGACGTTGGAGACGTGAATCGGCGCTTCGGACGTGACGACGCCGCCCTCGGGGTTGGCTTGCGACGGCCGCGTGTGGCGCTTGCGCATGTTGACGCCCTGCACGACCACCCGGTTGGAGTCCGGCAGGACGCGAAGAACCGTGCCCTCGGCCTCGCGGTGATTGCCCCGGATGACCTTGACCCGGTCGCCCCTCGTGATTCTGAGCTTGGGCCGGGCCGGCGCGCGGCCGCGGGACTTGGACTTCGAGCGGGCCATGGTCAGAGCACCTCGGGCGCCAGCGACACGATCCTCATGTAGCGCTTCTCGCGCAGCTCGCGCCCGACCGGACCGAAGATGCGGGTGCCGCGGGGCTCCTTCTGAGCGTTGATGAGGACGGCCGCATTGTCGTCAAAGCAGATGTAGCTGCCGTCGCGGCGCGACGTCTCCTTGGCGGTGCGCACCACGACGGCTTCGGTCACTTCGCCCTTCTTCACCGACGCGTTGGGCACGGCGTCCTTGATCGTCACGATCACGCGGTCCCCGATGTGCGCGTAGCGCCGCCCGGATCCGCCGAGCACGCGGATGCACAAGGCCCGCTTGGCGCCCGTGTTGTCGGCAATCTTGAGCATCGACTCCTGTTGAATCATCGAACGTGTCCAATCTCTCCACGCCGGCTCGTCAGGCGGGCCGGTCGAGCAGTTCCACGACGCGCCAGCGCTTGGTCTTGGACAGCGGGCGGGTCTCCATGATCCGCACCGTGTCGCCGACTCGGTACTCGTTGGCCTCGTCGTGAGCGTGGTATTTCTTGGAACGCGTCATCTGCTTGCCGTACAGCGGATGCGCGAAGCGGCGCGACACCATGACGGTGACGGTCTTGTCGGCGGCGTCCGCCACGATCCTGCCGGTCCGCATCTTGCGCTTCCCGCGGGCCGCCGGGACCGGCGCTCCGGGCTCGGCCACGGCCGTCATCGGGAATCTCCTTCGCCGCGCGCCAGCCGGCGCTCGTGCAGGACGGTCTTGATGCGGGCGATCTCGCGCCGAAGCCGCCCAAGCAACTTGGGGTTTTCCAGCTCCATCGTCGCCCGGCGGAAGCGCAACCTGAACAACTCCAGCCTCCGGTCCGCCAGCTCGTGGCCGAGCTCGGCGTCGCTCAAGTCCCGCATTTCGTCTGCCTTCATCTCGTCCTCTTCTCCGTCGTCCCAGGGCGGCCGCGCTAGAGCTGCGTCTCGCGAACCACGAACCGCGTCTTGACCGGCAGCTTGAACGACGCCAGCTGCATCGCCCGGCGCGCGGTCTCCGCCGGCACGCCCTCGAGCTCGAACATGACGCGGCCCGGCTTGACGACGGCCACCCAGTCCTCGGGGTTGCCCTTCCCCTTGCCCATGCGCGTCTCGGCCGGCTTCTTCGTGACCGGCTTGTCGGGAAAGATGCGGATCCAGACCTTCCCGCCCCGCTTGACGTGACGCGTGATCGCCACGCGGGCCGCTTCGATCTGCCGATTCGTGATCCACGAGGCCTCGAGCGACTGCAACCCGTACTCGCCGAAGGAAACCCGGCTTCCTCGGTACGCCTTGCCGCGCATCTTGCCCTTGTGGGTCTTCCTGCGTCTTACCCGTTTCGGCGCCAGCATGTCGTTGCTCCCTTCCCGGTCACGCCGGGCCGGCCGAGTACGTCCGCCCGAAGCGGTCCTCGATCACTTCGCCCCTGAATATCCAGCACTTCACGCCGATGGTGCCGTAGGTCGTCCGCGCGTCGACGTGAGAGTAGTCGATTTCGGCGCGGAGCGTGTGCAACGGCACGCGCCCCTCGTTGTAGCGTTCCGTGCGCGCGATTTCCGCGCCTCCCAGCCGGCCCGCGCACTGAATGCGGATGCCCTCCGCGCCCGCCCGCATGGCCGACTGCACCGCGCGCTTCATGGCCCGCCTGAACGACACGCGCTGGATGATCTGCCGGGCGACGTTGTCCGCGACCAGCCGCGGGTTGAGCTCGGGCCGCTTGATCTCCTCGACGTTCACGGACACGTCGCTGGACGTCAGCACGGCCAGCTCGTCGCGCAGCTTGTCCACTTCGGCGCCCCGCTTTCCGATCACCACGCCCGGGCGGGCCGTGTGGACGGTCACCACGATCTTCGAAGGCTTGCGCGCGATCTTGACGCGGGCCACGGCGGCGTGGTGAAGCCTGCGCCAGACGTAGGAGCGGATCGTGTGGTCCTCCTTGAGCAGCCGGGGGAAGTCGCGCTCGGCGTACCACTGCGACTCCCAGTCCGCGACGACCCCGAGCCGGAATCCGTGCGGGTGGGTCTTCTGGCCCATGGCTTCAGTCCTCTCCGTCGGTCACCACGAGGGTGACGTGGCTGGTGCGGCGGCGGCGCGGCGCGGCGCGGCCCATGGCGGCCGCCTTCCAACGCTTGAGCATCGGGCCCTCGTCGACGAAGGCGCGGCTCACGACCAGCGCGTCCACGTCGACGTGCTCGCCGTCCCGATCCGCCAGATCCTGCGCGTTGGCCACGGCGGAGCGCAACGTCTTGCCGACCGGAATCGCCGCCGCCTTCGTGGAGAAGTCCAGGACGGCGACGGCGTCGCTCACCCGCCGCCCGCGGATCTGGTCGACGACCAGTCGCACCTTGCGGGGACTCATTCTCACGTGCTTCGCCGTTGCCTTTCCGACCATGACGGACTCCCTACACCCTCGATCGCTTGTCGGCCAGCTTGCCGCCGTGGCCGCGAAACAGCCGCGTCGGCGAGAACTCGCCCAATTTGTGGCCCACCATGTTCTCGGTCACGTAGACCGGTATGAACGTCTTGCCGTTGTGCACGCCGAACGTGTGGCCCACGAACGCCGGTGGAATCGTGCTCGCGCGCGCCCATGTGCGGATGACGCTCCGTTCGTTGCGCGCGTCCATCGCCTCCACCTTTCGGAGGAGCTTCTCGTCGACGAACGGGCCTTTCTTGACGCTTCGCGGCATGATGTTCGGTCTAGGCTCCCTTCAGGCAGGCATCCAGGGCGGTCAGCGCGTCGCCTTGCCGCGCTTGCGCCCGCGAACGATGAACTTGTTCGACGGCTTCTTCTTCTTGCGGGTCTTGGCCCCTTCGGGCTTGCCCCAAGGCGTGACGGGCGGGCGGCCGCCCGACGCCTTGCCTTCGCCGCCGCCCAGCGGGTGGTCCACCGGGTTCATGGCGACGCCGCGGACCTTCGGACGCCGGCCGCGGTGGCGCGATGCGCCCGCCTTGCCCAGCGACTGCAGGTTGTGGTCCACGTTGCCGACCTGTCCGATCGTGGCCAAGCACCTCTTGTGGATGCGGCGCACTTCCGAGGAGGGCATCCGCAAGCTCACGTAGTCGCCTTCGCGGGCCACGACCTGGACGGACGCTCCCGCGGAGCGCGCGATCTGCCCGCCCTTGCCCGGCTTCATCTCGACGTTGTGCACCGTGGTTCCCGACGGAATTTCGTCGAGGGGCGCCGCGTTGCCGGGCCGGATGTCGGACCCGGGGCCGGAGATCACCGCGTCGCCCACGGACGTGCCGCGGACGTGCAGCATGTAACGCTTCTCGCCGTCCTCGTAGTGCACCAACGCGATGCGGGCAGAGCGATTGGGATCGTATTCGATCTCCGCGATGCGCCCCGGGACGCCGTGCTTGTCGCGCTTGAAGTCGATCCGGCGATACCTGCGCTTGGCGCCGCCGCCGCGCCGCCGCACCGTCACGCGTCCGTGGTGGTTGCGTCCGCCGGACTTCTTCAGCGGCTCGACCAGCGACTTCTCCGGCTCGGTCCGGGTGACGGCCTCGTTGCGCGTCACCAGGCGAAAGCGGCTGCCCGGCGTGACGGGCTTGAATTTCTTGAGCGCCACGGCGTCCTCACCCCGTCTCGTAGAAGTCGATCTCGTCGCCGTCGGCGAGCTGCACGACGGCCTTCTTGTAGGACGCGACGCGCCCCGCTTGCGGGTTCTTGGCCATGCGTCCCAGCAGGGCCCGCTTGGCCCTTCCCGCGTAGCGCATCGTCCGCACGTCCTTCACCGTGACGTCCCAGAGCGCTTCGACGGCGCGCACGATCTCGTGCTTGTTCGACTTCACGTTGACGACGAAAGTGTACAGGCTCCGCTCCATCTGGGCGGTGGTCTTCTCGGTCACGACCGGCGCGACGACGACGTCGTAGGCTTCGCGCATCAGTCGCCGGCTCCGTCCGAAGCGCCCGCTGCGTCCGGAGCATCCGAGGCGGCTGGGGCGTCCGCCGCAACCGGGCCGTCGGCGCCGGGCGAAGCATCTGCCGCGTCCGGAGCGTCGGCGCCGTCCGAAGCATCTGCCGCCGCTGGAGCATCCGCGCCGTCCAGAGCCCCTGCCGCAGCCGGGGCGTCCGCGCCGTCCAGAGCATCTGCCGCAGCCGGGGCGTCCGCGCCGTCCGGGCTGGGCTCGCCGAAGCCGGACAAGGCGCTCTCTTCGACGACCACGACGGCGGCGCGCACCACGTCGTAGGCCGATTCCGTGCCGCAGGGCAGCACGCGCACCCCTGGGAGGTTGCGGCTGGACAGGTGCAGGGCGCGGTTGACGCCCTTCGTGAGAAGCAGGACGCGGCCGGCGAGCTCCGCCTTGGCCAGCAACGCAACCAGAGCGCGCGTCTTGGGCGTCTCGAAGTCCCACCGCTCGATGACCATCAGCCTGCCGTCCGCGGCCCGGCTGTTGAAGGCCGATCGCTTGGCCAGGGCCTTCACGCGCTTGGGCACGCGCTGGGCCCACGACTGCGGGCGGGGAGGAAACGCGCGCCCGCCGCCCCGCCACTGCACCGCCCGGATCGTCCCTTGGCGCGCTCGCCCCGTGCCCTTTTGCCTCCAGGGCTTGCGGCTTCCGCCCGCCACGGCGCTCCGGTTCTTCTTCGCGGCCGTTCCCCGGCGATTGTTCGCCAGGTGCGCCTTGATCGCTTGGTGCAGCGCGGCCTCGTTGACGTGGCCGTCGAAGTACGCTTCGGGCAACGCGACGGCGCCTGCCGCCGTCCCGGCCGCCTTGAGATACGGAGCTTCCATGGGCGCGCTAGCCTTGGACGAGCACGTAGCTGTTGCGGCCGCCGGGGACGGCGCCCCGGAGAAACAGCAGGTTGCGGTCCGGGTCCACGCGAACGACCGGCATGCCGCGAATGGTCTTGCGCGCGCCGCCCATGCGTCCCGGCAGCTTCTTGCCCTTGATCACGCGCGACGGGTCGGTTCCCGGACCCATCGATCCGGGGTTGCGCGACATGGGGTGTCCGTGCGAGGCGGGCCGCCCGCTGAAGCCGTGGCGCTTCACGACGCCTTGGAATCCCCGGCCTTTCGTGACCCCGGTGACGCGCACCCGCTGGCCTGCCTCGAAGAGGCTCACCGTGAGCGTCTGGCCCGGTCCGTACTCCTCTTCGCCACGGGAGCGGAACTCGCGAATCAGCCGCGGCGCCGCGTCGACGCCGGCCTTCGCGGCATGGCCCCGTTCGGCCTTGCTCGCGCGCTTGGCCTTCTTGGCGCCGTACCCCACCTGCACGGCGGCTTCGCCGTCGCCGGCCGACCGGACCTGAAGCACGCGGCACGGTCCCGCCTCCACGACGGTCACCGGCACCACCCGGCCTTCCTCGGTGTAGACGCGGGTCATCCCGATCTTCTTGCCGATCAGTCCAGGCACGGTCTCATCCCACCTTGATCTCGACGTCCACGCCCGCCGGAAGGTCCAGCGTCGTCAGGGCTTCGATGGTCTGCGGCCGGCTCTCGACGATGTCGATGAGGCGTTTGTGGGTGCGCAGCTCGAACTGCTCGCGGCTCTTCTTGTCGATGTGGGGAGAGCGCAGCACGGTCCAGCGCTGGCGGCGCGTCGGCAGGGGGACGGGGCCGCGAATCGCCGCGCCGGTCTTCTGCGCCGTGCGCACGATGTCGGCGGCGGTCTGGTCCACGACCCAATGGTCGAACGCCTTGAGCCGAATGCGGATCCGGTCCGCCATCACCTTCTGCTTGCCGTCGGTCTTCTTGGCCATGGTCCGATTCGCCTGCGTTCTCCGCGCCGTTCGCCGTTATTCGACGATGGAGGTGACGACGCCGGCGCCGACGGTGCGGCCGCCCTCGCGGATCGCGAAGCGCAGCTCCTCGTCCATCGCGATCGGCGTGATCAGCTCCACCTCCATCTGCACGTTGTCCCCCGGCATCACCATCTCCACGCCCTCCGCCAACCGCGCCGTCCCCGTCACGTCCGTCGTCCGAAAATAGAACTGCGGCCGGTACCCGTCGAAGAACGGCGTGTGACGACCCCCCTCCTCCTTCGTCAGAACGTACACCTCCGCGTTGAACTTCGTGTGAGGCGTGATCGACCCCGGAGCCGCCAGCACCTGCCCCCGCTGTATCTCCGTCTTGCCCACGCCCCGCAACAACAAACCCGCGTTGTCCCCCGCCTGCCCCTCGTCCAAGATCTTGCGGAACATCTCCACCCCCGTCACCACCGTCTTGCGGTCCTCCCCCATCCCCACGATCTCCACTTCCTCCCCCTTGCGAACCATCCCGCGCTCCACACGCCCCGTCGCCACCGTCCCACGACCCGTGATCGAAAACACGTCCTCCACGGGCATCAAGAACGGCTTGTCCACGTCCCGCTCCGGCTCCGGTATGTACCCGTCAATCGCGTCCATCAGCTCCCCGATGCACCCCGCAGCCTCCCCCTCCCCACCGCTCTCCAACGCCCCCAGCGCGCTCCCGCGAACCACCGGCAAGTCGTCCCCAGGAAAATCGTACTCGCTCAACAACTCCCGAACCTCCAGCTCCACCAGCTCCAGCAACTCCTCGTCGTCCACCATGTCCACCTTGTTCAAGAACACCACCACGTAAGGAACGTTCACCTGCCGCGCCAGCAAGATGTGCTCCCGCGTCTGAGGCATCGGCCCGTCCGCCGCGCTCACCACCAAGATCGCCCCGTCCATCTGCGCCGCGCCCGTGATCATGTTCTTCACGTAGTCCGCATGTCCAGGACAATCCACGTGCGCGTAGTGACGCGCCTCCGTCTCGTACTCCACGTGCGCCGTCGCTATCGTGATCCCCCGCTCCCGCTCCTCCGGCGCCTTGTCGATCTCGTCGAACGCCACCGCGTCCCCCCCGTGCGCCTTCGCCTGCGCCACCGTGATCGCCGCCGTCAACGTCGTCTTCCCGTGATCCACGTGACCAATCGTCCCCACGTTCACGTGAGGCTTCGTCCGCTCGAACGTCTCCTTCGCCATCCGTCTCCCTTTCGTCCGGCTCCCTACGCGCCGGCCTGAACGATTTCCTCGGCCCGCGCTTGGGCCACTTCCTGGTAGTGCGAGAACTGCATGGTGAACACCGCGCGGCCCTGGCTGAGCGACCGCAACGCCGTCGAGTATCCGAACATCTCCCCGAGCGGGACGCTGGCGCCGATCACCTGGGCGTCGCCCCGGTCCGTCATGCCGCCCACCTTGCCGCGCCGCGAGGAAAGATCGCCGATCAGGTCGCCCATGTACTCGTGGGGCGTCACCACTTCAACGTCCATCACGGGCTCCAGCAAAACCGGGCTCGCCTTGCGCACCGCGGCCTTGATCGCCATGGACCCGGCGACGCGGAAGGCCATTTCGCTGGAGTCCACGTCGTGGCAGGATCCGTCCACCAAGGCGACCTTGAGGTCCACGACCGGGTATCCGGCCACGACGCCGGAGTCCAAGGCGGCTTCGACGCCCCGCTCCACCGACGGAATGTACTCGCGCGGAACGACCCCGTTCTTGATCCGGTCCTCGAAGACGAAGCCGGACCCGGCCTTCCCGGGCTCGACGTCGATGACCACGTGGCCGTACTGCCCGCGCCCGCCCGTCTGGCGCACGAAGCGGCCTTCGACCTTGGCGGCCGGGCGGCGAACCGTCTCCCGGTAGGCCACCTGCGGACGGCCGATGTTGGCGCCCACCGAGAACTCGCGGCGCAACCGGTCCACGATGATCTCCAAGTGCAGCTCGCCCATGCCGCTGATGAGCGTCTGGCCCGTCTCCTCGTCGGTGGACACGCGGAACGTCGGGTCCTCCTCGGCGAGCTTGGCCAAGCCCTTGCCCAGCTTGTCCTGGTCGGCCTTGGTGCGCGGCTCGATGGCCACGGAGATGACGGGCTCCGGAAAGTCCATGGCCTCCAGGATGACGGGGCGCGCCGGGTGGCAGAGGGTGTCGCCCGTCCGGACGTCCTTGAAGCCCACGACGGCGACGATGTCGCCCGCGTACACCTCGTCCCTCTCCTCGCGCTTGTTGGCATGCATCTGAAGCAGCCGCCCCGCCCGCTCCTTGCGGTCGCGCGTGGCGTTGAAGAGCCGGCTCCCCTTGGGAAGCGAGCCCGAGTAGACGCGCAGGTAGGTCAGCTTCCCGACGAAGGGATCCGTCATGATCTTGAACGCGAGCGCCGAGAAGGGCGCGTCGTCCGAAGCCTCTCGGGTCTCGACTCCCACGTCGCCATGCGGCATGCGGCCGGTGATCGCGGGCACGTCGGCGGGCGAAGGCAGGTAGTCCACCACGCCGTCCAGGAGCCGCTGGACCCCCTTGTTCTTGAACGCCGAGCCGCAGAAGACCGGGAAAAGCGTGCCGGTGATCGTGGCGGAGCGGATGG
The DNA here is from genome assembly GCA_965242735.1 of Longimicrobiales bacterium. Taxonomy (GTDB): domain Bacteria; phylum Gemmatimonadota; class Gemmatimonadetes; order Longimicrobiales; family Gaopeijiaceae. The sequence goes on from OZ251497.1 coordinate 2,560,415, forward strand.
CCAGGCGCACTTCGTCGTCGGAGAGCTCCTCGCCGGACAGATACTTCTCCAGGAGATCGTCGTGATGCTCGACGGCGGCCTCGACCAGCTCGTGGCGCAGCTTCTCGACCGGCGCGCGCAACGAATCGGGCACGTCGACCTCGGTGAACGTGGAGCCCAGATCGTCGTCCCACACCACCGCGCGCATGCCCACGACGTCGATGACCCCGGTGAACAGGTCGGCCTCGCCCATGGGATACTGGACGGCGAAGGCGTTGGCGCCCAGACGGTCGCGCATCGTCTCGACAACCTTCTCGAAGTCGGCCCCGGTCCGGTCCATCTTGTTGACGAACGCGATCCGGGGCACCCCGTACCGATCCGCTTGCCGCCAGACGGTCTCGGACTGGGGCTCCACGCCGCCCACGGCGCAGAAGACCGCCACCGCGCCGTCGAGCACGCGGAGCGAGCGCTCCACCTCGGCCGTGAAGTCGACGTGGCCCGGCGTGTCGATGATGTTGACCCGGAACTGATCCTCGTTGCGGCGCCAGTAGGCCGTCGTCGCGGCGGACGTGATGGTGATGCCGCGCTCCTGCTCCTGCTCCATCCAGTCCATGGCGGCGGCCCCTTCGTGGACCTCGCCCATGCGGTGGAGCCTGCCCGTGTAGAACAGGATCCGCTCCGTGGTGGTGGTCTTCCCGGCGTCGATGTGCGCCATGATGCCGATGTTTCGCAGCCGCGCGAGCGGCGTGGTCCTGGCCATCTTGAGGGTCTTCCATGGATGCCGAAGGGTCGTCCGAGAATTTTCGGGACAGCCGTTGAAGGTAGCGACTGCGGAGGGGCACGTCAACCTGGGGCGCCCCTGGATTGTCGAAGGCGGCGGACTGGCCTGGATGCGCGTGGCGTGATATCATGATATCATGCGTCCCGAACCCCATGAATTGGAGCTTTCGCCCATGACGGCCGTCCTGCGGCGCCTTTCCGCGACCCCCCACGTCGGCCCAGCCGCTTGGCGGGCTCCTCGCCCGTGACGGCCGCTCGGCGGACGCTCTTGTTGCGCCTTTCCGCCGCGTTGGCGACGCTCGCCGGGTCCGCGTTGATTGCCACAACCCGGCGCGCGGGCCGAACCGGTGGGCATGCCCGCGCCGGCGAACCTGGGGGCGCGGGCGGTCGCTGCGGCGCAGAGCGCGCCCCAGGAGGCCTCGCCGGCCGTCCGCCGAGTCGTCGTGCCGGGGCTCGAGGCGTCCGTCGAGATCGTGCGCGACCGGTGGGGCGTCAACCACATCTACGCCCAGACCGAGCACGACCTGTTCTTCGCGCAGGGCTACGCCGCCGCCCGGGACCGCCTCTTTCAGTTCGAGGTGTGGCGGGCCCAAGCCACCGGAACCGTGGCCGAGATGCTGGGGCCGGCCGAGCTCGACCGCGACGCCGGCGTGCGGCTCTTCAAGTTTCGGGGCGACATGACCCGCGAAATGAACCACTACCACGACCGGGGATCGGCCATCGTCCCCGCGTACGTGGACGGCGTGAACGCCTGGATCGCGCGCACCGAGGCCGACCCGTCGCTCTTGCCCGTCGAGTTCGAGCTGCTCGGCATCCGGCCCAAGCGGTGGACGCCGGAAGTGGTGGTGTCGCGCCACCAGGGCCTGCTGGGCAACATCGGAGCGGAACTCAACTACGGACGGGCCGTGGCCGCCGGCGGCGCCGAAGCGGTCAAGCGCGTGGCCAACTTCCACCCGGGGGAACCGGAGATCGGCCTGGACGCCGCGATCGACGGAAGCCTGCTGGAAGCCGACATCCTGAGGCTCTACAACGCCTTCCGCGCGCCGGTTCGCTTTCGGCCCGAGCACGTCGTGCCCGAACACCGGGGCGACGGCGCGGTCCAAGCGCTCCTGGAAGCGTCGCCCGGGCCCCGGGCGCCGGACCGCGCGGCGGACGACGAGAGCACGGGCTCCAACAATTGGGTCGTGAGCGGGCGGCTCTCCGAGAGCGGCTTTCCCCTGATGGCCAACGACCCGCACCGCGCCCAGGCGGCGCCCTCGCTGCGGTACTGGGTGCACCTGGTCGGCCCGGGCTGGAACGTGATCGGAGGCGGCGAGCCGGAGATCCCCGGCGTGAGCATCGGCCACAACGGACACGGGGCCTGGGGCCTCACGGTCTTCCGGACGGACGGCGAGGACCTGTACGTGTACGAGACGGACCCCGCCGATCCGAACCGGTACCGCTACGGGGACGGGTGGGAGGAGATGACGGTCTTGGCCGAGAACATCCCCGTGAAGGGCCAGGCGCCGCACCGGGCCGAGTTCAAGTACACGCGGCACGGCCCCGTGGTGCACGAGGACCCGGACAACCGCGTCGCCTACGCCGTTCGGGCGGCGTGGCTCGAGCCGGGCGGCGCTCCCTACTTGGCCAGCTTGCGCATGGACCAAGCCGAGACGTGGGAAGAGTTCGTCGAAGCCTGCACCTACTCCAACATCCCCGGCGAGAACATGGTGTGGGCGGACAGGGAGGGGAACATCGGCTGGCAGGCCGTGGGGATCGCGCCCGTGCGCAGGAACTGGTCGGGACTGGTGCCCGTGCCCGGCGACGGACGCTACGAATGGGACGGATACCTGCCGATTCGGGACAAGCCCAGCGTGCTGAACCCTCCCGAAGGCTTCTTCGCCACCGCGAACAACCATCTGACGCCGGCGGACTACCCGCACCGCGACGCGATCGGCTGGGAGTGGTCGGACCCCTACCGGTGGCTCCGCGCGGCGGAAGCGCTGGGCTCGGGCCGCCGGTTCTCCGTGGACGACATGGCGGCGTTGCAGACCGACTACCTGTCGATCCCGGCCCGGACGCTCGTTCCCATGCTGCGCGACGTCGCGGCGGGCAGCCCGAGCGCAGAGGAAGCCCGCCGGCGGCTGCTGGAATGGGACTTCGTGCTCGGGCCCGAGTCGGTGGCGGCGGGCGTCTACGCGGCCTTCGAGGCGCGCGTGCTGCGCAACGTGCACGAGGCCGTGACCCCCCGAAGCGTTCGGCGCTTTCTGCGGGGGATGGCCATGTCCAAGGTCGTGGGCCATCTCGAGGCGCCCGGAGCCGAGTTCGGCGCCGATCCCGCGGCCGGGCGCGACGCCGTGCTCGTTCGCAGCCTGGAGGAAGCCGTCCGTGACTTGGAAGCGAAGCTGGGGGCGGGGATGGAGCGGTGGCGCTACGGGCAAGCCGCCTACAAGCACGCCACCCTCTTCCATCCGCTTTCGAGAGCCGTGGCGGCCGAGACGGCGAGCCGCCTCACCGTCGGTCCGGCCCCTCGAGGCGGCAACAGCTACACGCTCAACAACACCGGACGCGGCGACAACCAGGCGTCGGGCGCTTCGTTTCGGATCGTCGTCGACACCGGCGACTGGGACCGGACCCTCGGCGCCAACGCGCCCGGCCAGTCCGGCGACCCCGACTCGCCCTACTACGACAGCCTCTTCGAGCTCTGGGCCGCCGACCAGTACTTTCCCGTGGCGTATTTCCCGGGAGCGCGTCGACGCCGTAGCGGCGGAGCGGTGGCAGCTGGAGCCGGGCGAGCCGGGGAGCCGCTAGGCTAGGCTGGGCGACCTGCGCTGGCGGGCGCGACGCCAGCCTGGGGCGCGACGCAAATGGCGCCAGGCCGACCGGAGGGCCGCTACGAGGAGGTAGCGGGACCGCGCCAGCGGCACGGGTAAACGCGCCGGGCTGCGCCGGAGCGGGAGGAACCTACCAGCGGTAGTGGGCGAACGCCTTGTTGGCCTCGGCCATGCGGTGCGTGTCGTCCTTCTTCTTCACCGTGGCGCCTTCGCCGCGGCCCGCCGCCAGGACTTCGCCCGCCAAGCGCTCGGCCATCGTGCGCTCGCCGCGGCTCCGGGCGAATCCGATCAGCCACTTGATGGCCAGAGCCTGGCGGCGCTCGGGACGCACCTCGATCGGCACCTGGTAGGTGGCGCCGCCCACGCGCCGGCTCTTGACCTCCAAGGCGGGCTTCACGTTGGTCAGCGCCTGGTTGAAGACGCCGATCGCGGGCTGCCCCGACTTTTCCTCGACCATGGCCATGGCGTCGTAGAAGATGCGCTCGGCCAGGGACTTGTTGCCGTTCATCATCAGGCCGTTGATGAACTTCTGGACCACTTCCGACCCGTAGCGCGGATCCTGGGGAATCTCGCGGCGCACCGCGCTGGTTCGGCGGCTCATTCGCTTGCCTCTCGCATTCCAGGCCGGCCTACTTGGGCCGCTTGGCCCCGTACTTGGAGCGTCCCTGCTTGCGCTCGCCCACGCCGGACGCGTCCAACGTGCCCCGCACGACGTGGTAGCGCACGCCGGGCAGATCGCGCACCCGCCCGCCTCGGACGAGCACGATCGAGTGCTCCTGCAGGTTGTGCCCCTCGCCGCCGATGTAGGCCGTCACCTCGTAGCCGTTCGTCAGCCGAACGCGCGCCACCTTGCGAAGCGCGGAGTTGGGCTTCTTGGGCGTCGTCGTGTACACGCGCGTGCACACGCCCCGCTTCTGCGGGTTGCGCTGGAGCGCGGGCGACTTCGTCTTCTTGGAATGGCGCTTGCGGCCCTTCCGAAGGAGCTGGTTTACCGTGGGCATCGCGACTGAATCCTTAAGCCTCTCGGCCTAGGCGAGGGCGTGGGCGGCGGGAACAGGCCGTCAATAATGGGCATTGGGCACGGGTTTGTCAAACTCCGGCGGAAGCGGCGGCCATGCGCGTCCGGCGCTCCTACTCCGGCGAGGCCGCGGCTTGCGCGGCCGCCGCCGGTTCGGACTCCAGCCCGCTCGGCTCGCCGGCCTCCTCGGGCTCCCGCTCGTCCCCCGGCATGACGCCCGGCTGCTGGGACAGCCGTTCAATAAGGTCGGTCTCGCTCTCGGGCAACGAGTCCTGCGCGGAGAAGACGGGCTGGGACGGCTCTTGCTCGAAAGCCGTCAACGGCAGGATCTCGTCTTCGTAGAACTCGCGTTCCATCTCGAATTCGACGTCGTTCCAGCGGTGAATGCCGGTCCCCGCCGGGATCAGGTGGCCGATGACGATGTTCTCCTTCAGGCCCTTCAGCGCGTCCTTGGCGCCACGCACGGCGGCGTCGGTGAGCACCTTGGTCGTCTCCTGAAACGACGCCGCCGAAATGAACGAACGCGTCTGCAGGCTGGCCTTGGTGACGCCCAGCAGCAACGGCTCGGAGCGGGCCGGCTCTCGGCCGTCCGCCACGGCCTCTTCGTTGATCCGGCGAAACTCGCCCCAATCCACCGCTTCGCCTTCAAGCATGTCCGTCTCTCCGGACTTCACGACCTTGACCTTGCGCAACATCTGGCGGACGATGACGCCGATGTGCTTGTCGTTGATCTTGACGCCCTGCAGGCGGTACACGCCCTGGATTTCGTTGAGCAGGTGCTCCTGCACCTCGCGCGGGCCCTTGATTCGCAGGATGTCGTGCGGATCGACGGACCCTTCCGACAAGCGGTCGCCCGCACGCACGTGGTCGCCCTCGTGCACGCGCAAGTGCTTGCCCACGGGAATTTCGTACTTGCGGCCTTCCCCTCCCCGGTCCGGCGTCACGGACACCTCGCGCTTCCCGCGCTTGACGTGGCCGAACGAGACCCCGCCGTCGATTTCCGTGATGACCGCCGGATCCTTGGGCCTCCGCGCTTCGAACAGCTCCGTGACCCTCGGCAGTCCGCCCGTGATGTCGTGCATTTCGAAGACGGCGCGCGGAATCTTGGCGATGGGATCTCCTGGGCGCACCTCCTCGCCCTCCGAACAACGCAGCTGCGCGCCGACCGGCACGATGAATTCCTTGAGCAGCTTGCTGTCGCGCGACGCGCCCTCGCGAACCTGCACGACCGGGTGGAGCTTCTTCTCGCGATCCTCGATGATGGTGCGCTGCCGCCGACCCGTCGTGGCGTCGCGCTCCTCGCGCATCGTTTCCTTCTGAATGTCCTCGAAGTGCGCGAAGCCGATCACGTCGTTGACGATCGGGTCCAAGTAAGGGTCCCGGCTGAAGAGCAGTTCTCCGACCTCGACCGTCGCGCCCTCTTGCGCGAAGATGACGGCGCCGTAGGGGACGGCGACTTGGCTGAGCACTTGGCCGTGGCCGCTCTTGAGGACGATTTGACCCTCCTTGGAGGTCACGACCCGTTGCCCGTTGCGGTCTTCCACCGTCGAAAGGCGCTCGAGCGCCACCACGCCCTTGAGACGAGACTTGCGCTGTTCCTGGGCCACCGTGCGCGCCACCGATCCGCCGAAGTGGAACGTGCGCAGGGTCAGCTGCGTTCCCGGCTCGCCGATGGACTGCGCCGCCAAGATGCCGACCGCTTCGCCAATGTCCACGATGTCCATCGTGGCCAAGTTGCTTCCGTAGCACTGCCTGCAGAGACCCTTGGGGCTCTCGCACGTGAGCACCGAGCGGATCTTGACCTTGTCGATGCCCGCGTCTTCGATCCTCTGAGCATCCTCCTCGGTGATCATCTTGTTGGCCTCGACCAGGACGTCGCCGGTCGGAGGATGGCACACTTCCTGCGCCGCGACGTTGCCCTCGATCCGTTCCTTGAGCGGCTCGATGACGTCGTCGCCTTCCTTGAGCGCGCGCACGTCCAGTCCCTCGCCCGTGCCGCAGTCGGCCTCGGCGATGGTCACGTCCTGGGCCACGTCGACCAGCCGCCGCGTCAGGTAGCCCGCGTCCGCCGTCTTCAGCGCCGTGTCGGCCAGTCCCTTGCGCCCGCCGTGCGTCGAAATGAAGTACTCGCCGACCGTCAGTCCTTCCCGGAAGTTCGATCGGATCGGGCTCTCGATGAGATCGCCTCGGGCGCCCGTAAACTTCTGCTGCGGCCTAGCCATGATGCCGCGCATGCCCGCCAGCTGGCGCATTTGATCGCGGTTGCCGCGCGCGCCCGAGTCCATCATCATGAACACGGGGTTGAAGCCCCCCTTGGATCGTTCCAACTGCCCCACCATGGCGTCCGCCAAGTCGTTGTTCGCGTGGGTCCACGTGTCGACGATCTTGTTGTAGCGTTCTCCCTCCGAGATGACGCCCTCGCGGTACGCGCCCCAGAAGCGGGCCGTCTCCGCCTCGGCCTTTTCCAGGATGTCCGGCTTTTCTCTGGGAACTTCGAGATCGTCCACGCCGACCGAGATGCCGCCCATCGTGGCGTAGCGGAATCCGAAGTCCTTGAGATCGTCCAGGAAGCGCGTCGTATCGGCCCAGCCGGCTTCCCTGAAGCACCGGAACACGAGCTCGGCCAGCTCGGCCTTGTCGAACACCCTGTTGAGAAAGGCCACCGGGGCCGGAATGATGGAATTGAACAGCACCCGGCCCACCGTCGTCGGCACCCACGGGGATCCAGAAGCCTCGCCGCTTCCGTCCGCATCTTTGTCGCGGGACCAGAACCAGCACGGATCGCGGAAGTTGAGGAGCCCGTGCTCGAGCTCCATCTCGAGCTCCCCGAACGAAGAGAACCGGCGGGCGTTCTCGTAGCGCTCGGCAAATTCTTCTTCCGCCTTGGCTCGCACCCCTTCCGGCGTGTTGGGATTGCGAATGCGCTGCTCCAACAACGCAATTTCGCGCGAGGGCTTCGTCAGATAGTAGCAACCAATCACGATGTCCTGCGTCGGTGCCGTCACCGGCCGCCCATTGGACGGAAGCAGCAAGTTGTTGCTCGACAGCATGAGCACCCGCGCCTCCATCTGAGCCTCGAACGACAACGGCACGTGCACGGCCATCGCGTCGCCGTCGAAGTCCGCGTTGAAGGCCGCGCACACCAACGGATGAATGCGTATGGCCTTGCCCTCCACCAGAACCGGCTCGAACGCCTGAATGCCCAGCCGGTGGAGCGTCGGAGCGCGGTTGAGCAGCACCGGATGGTCGCGAATGATGTCCTCGAGCACTTCGTACACGGAGGGATGGCCCGCCTCCACCAGCGCCTTGGCTTGCTTGACGGTTTCGGCCTCGCCGCGCTTCTCCAGCTCGTGGATGATGAACGGCTTGAACAGCTCCACCGCCATGGCCTTCGGCAGCCCGCACTGATCCAGCCGAAGTTCCGGGCCCACGACGATCACGGAACGTCCGGAGTAGTCGACGCGCTTGCCCAGCAGATTCTGCCGAAAGCGCCCCTGCTTGCCCTTGAGGTTGTCGGTCAGCGACTTGAGCGGACGCTTCCCCCGGCCCCGAATCGGCTTGCTCCTGCGGCCGTTGTCGAACAGCGCGTCCACCGATTCCTGCAACATGCGCTTCTCGTTGCGCAGAATCACCTCCGGCGAGCCCAGGTCGATCAGCTTCTTCAGCCGGTTGTTCCGGTTGATGACGCGCCGGTAGAGGTCGTTCATGTCCGAGGTCGCAAAGCGGCCGCCGTCCAAGGGCACCAACGGACGAATGTCGGGCGGCAGAACCGGAATGACTTCGAGCACCATCCATTCCGGCTTGTTGCGCTTGTCCGGCGTGCTCCCCGAACTGCGAAGCCCTTCGACGATCTTGAGCCGCTTGAGCTTCTTGCGCTTGCGCTGTTGCGAGGTCTCGCTTCCGACTTCCTCGCGCAACCAAGCCGCCAAGCGGTCCAGGCCTTTCCCGTCCTTGTTCCTCTCGCCCACGGGCGTTTCCGAGGAATCCAGCTGCCGGAGCAGAGTTCGCACTCCCTCGGCGCCGATTTCAGCCTTGAACCGCTCCTCCCCGCCATGCGCGGCCTTGACGCGCAGGTCGTACTCGTCGTCTTCCTTGAGGAGCTCCAAGTATTCCACTTTCCGTCCGAACGGGCCGAATTCCCTTTCCTGTCCGGCCGGATTCGTGACCACGAAATCGGCATAGTAGATGACGCGCTCGAGGCTCCTCAGCGTATCCAGCCTCCTCGGCGCGATCAGCGGCACGTCGAAGGAAAAGAATTCCTTGTCCTTGGCCGACCTTGCCATGCTCTGCAGGCGCTTCAACGCGGCCACGTCCTTCAACAGATGCATCTTTCGAAGATCCGCGACTCGCGCCCGCGCCTTCTCGCACGCGACCACGGTCGCCAAGAGCCGGCGCTTCGTCTTCGCCAGCTCGGTCCGTTGGGCGCGGGCATCCTCGATCGCTTTCTCAAGCGCAGAGGCCTGATCCTCGATGAACTCGCCCAGTCCGGACGAGGACCCAGCGACGCCCGTTTCCGAATCCTCGCGGGCTTCGGCGGCCTCGGACTCCGCAGCGTCGCCGGTCGGCGGCTCGGGCGACTCCGCCTCCGGTTCAGCCGGTCTCGCGGAATCGTCATTCGCCGGGTCTTCGAGACCGGCGGTCTTCTCGGGCAGCTCTTCCTCTGCGTCGCCCGGGTTTGCGACGGCATCGTTCACCGCATCCCGGAGACCGGAGATCTTCTCCGTCAACGTTGCTTCCAGCGCCGGAATCTCCTTGGTCGCTCGCGCGTCGAGAGCGCCGATCTCGCTTTCCATCTCCTCGGCGAACCGAGCCATGTCCAGCAGCTTTTCCTCGAGCGCCGCAATGGCGCCGTCAATGGCGCGCGACTTGTCGTCGTGGCCCTCGCGGTCGTATTCGTCCAGCTCCCTTTCCTTGAGCGACTCCAACATGTCTCCGATGGCGGAGGGCTGGTCCTTCGACGTCGCGTGGGCCTGCCGCGCGGGCGCTGCCTTGCGACCTTGCTCTTTGGCGATCTCGTCGGCGAGCTTCTGCGACACCAAGGCTCGGCTCGCTGTCGAAAAGCCATCGTCACGGTCCCTGAAGTCGACAATCAACTTGGAGGCAACGTCCGAAACTTCGGACAACTGCGCCGCCAGGCTCTTCCCGGACTTCTCGATGTCGCGGTCGACGTCCTGGCCAATCGATTCGAAGTCCCGGCGCCTGTCCGCAATGGCATGGACGGCGTCCGCAACCGAATCTCCAGCTTCGGCAATCGAGCGCAAAGAGTCTTCAAGCTTGGCAACCTTGTCCGCGGCCCTGCCGACTTCGGCGAGGCCGCTCTCGATTCTCGTCCAAATCTTGCCGACGTTGGACTTCAACTCCTTGGACTTGTCGCCGAACTCCTTGGCGCCAATGAGCTCGATCAGCATGGCCTTGTAGCCGTCGAACATGGCCGTCAGGCTGATTTCCTCGTACGCTCCGCCGAAGTCGTCCAGCGTCTGGCTGCCCAAGGAAAGGACGACGCCGTTGGCGCGGCTCTTCTTCTCGGCCTCCGTCGCGTCCTCGAAGAGCAAGTAGCCGATTTGGCTGGGCAACGTCTTGTAGAACCACATGTGGCAAATCGGCACGGCCAGTTCGATGTGGCCCATGCGTTCGCGGCGGACCCGGGCCACCGTGACCTCGACGCCGCACTTGTCGCAGATCATGCCGCGGAAGCGGATGCGGTCGTACTTCCCGCATCCGCACCGCCAGTCCTTTTCCGGACCGAAAATCCGCTGGCAGAACAGGCCCATGGGCTCCGGCTTGTACGATCGGTAGTTGATCGTCTCCGGCTTGGTCACCTCTCCCCGAGACCATCCGCGAATCTCCTCGGGCGACGCCATCCGGACGGCAATCGAGTCGAAGTCGGTCCGGCGTTCTTCCCTGCGCGCAAAGTCAATCATTCCTGGTCTCCAGTCGCGTCATCTGTCTTCGGCCGCCACGCCCGCGTCCCCGACAAGCTGCCTGACGGGCTCTGTCTCGTTCCCGCGCGGCCGTCCCTCCTGGCCAAGCTCCACGGCCAGGCCCAACGCCTGCATTTCCTTGACCAAGACGTTGAACGACTCGGGAATGCCCGGCTTGGGAAGGTTCTCGCCCTTCACCATCGCCTCGTAGGTCCTTGTACGGCCCACGACGTCGTCCGACTTGACGGTCAGGATTTCCTGCAGCGTGTGCGCGGCGCCGTACGCCTCGAGCGCCCAGACCTCCATTTCGCCGAAGCGCTGGCCGCCGAACTGGGCCTTGCCCGCGAGAGGCTGCTGCGTCACCAGCGAATAGGGCCCGATGCTTCGGGCATGGATCTTGTCGTCCACCAAGTGCGACAGCTTCAGCATGTAGATCTCGCCGACGGTCACGGGGAAGTCGAAGCGTTGGCCGCTCCGGCCGTCCCGCAGCCAAACCTTGCCGTTGGCCAGCACGCCGACGTCGGTCATCAGCTCCTGGACGGCGGCGCCGAGTCCTTTCTCAAGGCTCTGGCGTCCCTTGAGGGCCGCCGCCGCAGGAAACGCGGCCGCCACGTCCGAGCCGCGCCGCGTCGCGGCCGCCTCGGCGGACGCCACCACGAATTCGGCCACGGTCTCGAGCAACGCCCGAGATTCGTCGCCCGCGTTCTCGACGTACTCGTCCAAGCTCTTGCCCACGCCCAAGGCCGCCGTCGGATCGGTCCCGTTGGCGCGATCTTCGCCGACCTTGCCGCTCTGGAAGTCCGAGTGAGCGCGCACGGTCTCGAGCAAGGTCAGGTAGTCGTCCGAGCCCAATGGCCAAGCAACGCCGGCGCCCAACGCCTCGGAGGCCCACTTCACGCCCGCCAGCTTGAGGAGGAACGCGATTTCGTCCTCGACCGCTCCATGAAACACCGGCGTCTGCGCGGCAATCCCCAGGTTGTCGGAGGCCCAGCCCAAATGCGTCTCCAGGATCTGGCCGACGTTCATTCGCGAAGGCACGCCCAGCGGATTCAGCACGATGTCGACCGACGCGCCGTCGGGCAGGAAGGGCATGTCCTCCACCGGCGCGATCCGCGCGACGATGCCCTTGTTGCCGTGCCGTCCGGCCATCTTGTCGCCGACCGAGAGCTTGCGCTTGGCGGCGACGTAGACCCTCACCAGCTGAATCACGCCCGGCGACAGCTCGTCGGGCTTGTAGGCGCGGTCGATCTGCTCCTCCGTTCGCTCGCGCTCGAGCGCGATGCGGTCCTGCGCCGCTTGGATGAGATCGCTGATGGCCTTGGTGGTCTCTTGGTTCTGGACCTTGAGATGTCCCAGGTCCAGTTCCCTGAAGTCGAGCTTCTTGAGCACGGCGGGCGTGAAGACGTCGTTCTCCTCCAAGAAGGGATCGACCGTGCCCCGCTTCAAGCACAAGGCGACGGCCTGGTCCTTGAGGAGCTTCTTCAGCTCGGCGTCGCGGGCCGCATGGATGCGACGGATCATGTCGCGCTCCTGGGTCCTGAGCTCGCCGATCCGCCTGCCCTGCTCCACTTCGAGCAGCCGGTCGTTGGGCTGGCGCGAGAACACGCGCACGTCGATGACGGTGCCGGTCATGCCGGGCGGGACGCGCAACGACGAGTCCTTCACGTCCTTCGCCTTGTCCCCGAAGATCGCCGTCAGCAGCTTCTCTTCGGGCGACAGCTCCTTCTCGCCCTTGGGCGTGATCTTGCCGCACAGGACGTCGCCGCTTCGCACATGGGCGCCCACGCGCACGATGCCGTGCTCGTCCAAGTCCAGGAGCGCGTCGTCGGTCACGTTCGGGATTTCGCGCGTGATTTCTTCCGGGCCCAGCTTGGTGTCGCGGACGTGCAGATCCAGTTCCTGAATGTGCACCGACGTGAAGACGTCGTCGCGCACCAGGCGCTCCGATATCACGATCGCGTCCTCGAAGTTGTATCCGTACCACGGCATGAAGGCGACCTGCACGTTGCGTCCCAGCGCCAGCCGGCCGCGGTCGGTGCACGGCCCGTCGGCGATGACGGCGCCCGCCTTGACGCGGTCGCCCACGTCGACCAGCGGGCGCTCGTTGACGGCCGTGTCCTGGTTCGTGCGCGCGAACTTCTTCAGGCGATAGCGTTCCAGCTGCGACAACTTCGCCAGCGGCCCTCGAGCCTTGGCCCTCCTTGGGCCGGTGTCGATGACGATCTCGTCGGCGCTGACGCTGCGCACGCGCCCCCCTCGGTTCGCCGTCACGGCGGCGCCGGAGTCCCGCGCCACCTTGCCCTCCAGCCCGGTGCCCACGACCGGCGCCTCGGTATGCAGCAGAGGCACGGCTTGGCGCTGCATGTTCGAGCCCATCAGCGCGCGATTGGCGTCGTCGTGCTCCAGGAAGGGAATCAGGGCCGCGGCGACGGAGACGAGCTGGATCGGCGCCACGTCGATGTAGTCGATGTCCTGCGGCCGGACCTGCGGAAAGTCGCCCCGGTGACGGCAAAGAACGTATTCGTTGTGGAAATGGCCGTCGTCCTTGAGCGGCGCGTTGGCCTGCGCGATCCTCTTCTCCTGCTCCTCGTTGGCCGACAGCCACTCGATCTTCTGCGTGACGCGGCCCCGGTGCACTTTTCGGTACGGCGTCTCGACGAAGCCGAGCTCGTTGATGCGCGCATGCGTCGCCAGCGACGTGATGAGCCCGATGTTCGCGCCTTCTGGCGTCTCGATCGGACAAACGCGCCCGTATTGGGAATAATGCACGTCGCGAACCTCGAACCCGGCGCGCTCCCGCGTGAGCCCCCCCGGGCCCAGCGCCGACAGGCGGCGCTTGTGCGTGAGTTCGGCCAGCGGGTTGGTCTGGTCCATGTACTGGCTCAGCTGCGAGGAGCCGAAGAACTGCTGGATCACCGCAGAAACCGTGCGGGCGTTGACCAGATGGTCGATCGTCACTTCGTCGGGGTCCGCGCTGCTGGACATGCGTTCGCGCACGAGCCGCGACATGCGCGACAGCCCCAAGGAAACGTGGCTGGCGATGAGCTCGCCCGCCGTGCGCACGCGACGGTTTCCCAGATGGTCGATGTCGTCGGTGCGCCCGCGTCCGTCCAAGCGGTCGAACAAGTAGCGCAGGATGGCCTCGAAGTCCTCTTTGGCCAGCACCTCGCCGGCGACGTCCAGCCCCAAGCGCTGGTTGATCTTGTAGCGGCCCACGCGCCCCAGATCGTAGCGCTTCGGATCGAAGAACACGCGTTCCAGAGCGGTCCACGCAACCTTGGCGCTGGACGCGTCGCCGGGCCGCAGGAGGCGGTAGATGTCACGCAACGCCTCCTCGGCGTTTGCGGTCGGATCCTTCTGAAGCGTGTTCTTGACGATCGCCTCTCTGGAAGGCAGGCCGTCGGGGGAGCGATAGACCTGCACGGGACCGGCTGTGGCGCGCGCGAGCGCCTCCGCGTCTTCGATCCTCTGTCCGCTTTCGAACAGGACTTCGCCTGTGTCGGGGTCAGCGATGTCTTCGGCCAGAAACTGGCCGGCCTTCAGTTCGTCCAAGCGCTTCTTCTCGACGCGCTTTTTCTCCAAGAAGCACGCGCATATGTCGGCGTCGGTGCCGCCGTCGGGCTTGATCTTGTGCCAGAGCGCCCGCAGCAACGTGGTCGCCGTGAACTTCTTCTTCTTGTCGATGTGGACCCAGGCGACGTTGTTGATGTCGACGGTGAAGTCGACCCAAGAGCCCCGGAAGGGAATGATGCGGGCCTTGTGAAGGCGCGATCCGTTGGAGTGGCGCTCCTCTTCGAAGTAGACGCCGGGGGAGCGGTGCAGCTGGCTGACGACCACGCGCTCGGCGCCGTGGACGACGAAGGTCCCCAAGGGCGTGAGCAACGGGAGGTCGCCCAGGTAGACTTCCTTGTCCGTCGCGTTCTTGAACTTCCTGGACCGGCGGCGGCCGGGCTTGGAGTAGCGGGCCAGGCGCAAGTTGGCGGTCAGAGGCGCGGAGTACGTCATGCCGCGCTCGAGGCATTCCTCGACCGTGTACTTGGCCTGCCCCAGCGAGGCGGACACGTACTCGAGCTCCATGTCGCGCGCGGGACTCTCGATGGGGAACACCGCGCGGAAGACTTGGTCGAGCCCGAAGACCCAGGCGTCGTCGGAAGGCTGGCCGTCGTCCAGTCCCTCGAGCAGTTTCTGGAAGGAATCGATCTGGACGCCCAGCAGGCGGGGCATTTCCATGACCGAACCGAGCTTGGCGAAGCTCAGTGCGGGGCGAACGCCGTTGGATTCAGGCAATGCGATGCACCTTCAGTCGTTGAGGAACGAGCGCGCGAAGCCCCGCGCGTCGGGCAACGCGACGGCGGCGGCGCGGAACGGGCCAACCGCCTGCACGGGATCGTCGGCCGGGACCGACGGCCGGCGGAGACGCGGAGCCTCCGCGGCGGGCCAACTACTTGGCGGCAACGGTGGCCCCGACGGCCTCCAGCTTCGACTTGATCTCGTCGGCTTCCGCCTTCGAAACGGCGTCCTTGATCGGACTCGGCGCGCCGTCGACCAGGCTCTTGGCCTCCTTCAGGCCAAGCCCGGTGATCTCCCGGATGACCTTGATGACCTGAATCTTCTTGTCGCCGAAGCTCTCCAGGACGACTTCGAACTCGTCCTTTTCCTCCTCGGCCGCCTCGGCAGGACCCGCCGCCGCGGCGACGGCCACGGGCGCCGCCACGGCAGAGACGTTGAACTTGTCCTTGAACGCCTCCACGAATTCGGAGAGCTCGAGGACGGTCATGCCGCCGATGGTCTCGAGCAGTTCCTCTTGGTTCACAGCCATCTTGTCGCTTCCTCCTGGGCCTTCGCCCTTGGGTTGGTCAATCTTCCTGGTTCCTCTTGTCGCGCAACGCTTCCAGCAGCCCTGCGGCTTCTCTCGTCTTGGCCTCCAGCGCGCTCGCCAGCGCCGCCATCGGACCCTCCAGCGCGCCCGCCAGCATGGACAGCAGCGCTTCGCGCGACGGCAGATCGGCGATCCGCGCCACGTCGGCGGCTTCCAGGGCCTTGCCTTCCAGCCAGCCCGCCTTCAGCGACGGCTTGCCGTCGTGTTCCTTGGCGAAGTCCGACACGGTCCGGGCGGCCTCGGCCACGCCGTTGGACGTGAAGATCACGCCCGTCGGCCCGGCCAGCGCCTCCACGAGGCTCTCCATCCCCGGATCGTCGAGCGCGCGCTTCACCAGCCGGTTCTTCACGACGACGTATTCGCACCCCGCCGCCCTCAGCCGGGACCGCAGGTCGGTCATCGCCTTGACGTCCAGGCCGGTGAAGTCCGTCAGGTACATGGCGCTCGACCGCGCCGCCTTGTCGCGGAATTCGGCGACGAACGTCGTCTTGTCCTCCCTGTTCAACGGTCAGGACCTCGTGAAGCTGTTGGGGTCCACGGAGACGCCCGGTCCCATGGTGCTCGACACCGTGACGCTCTTGACGTAGGCGCCCTTGGCCGCCGGCGGCTTGGCCCGCAGGACGGACGACATGAAGGCGTCCAGGTTCTCTTCCAGCGCGGCCAGCGCAAACGACGCCCTGCCGATCGCCGCGTGCAGGTTGCCGGTGCGGTCCACCCGGTACTCGATCTTGCCGCCCTTCACGTCGGCGACCGCTTGTCCGACGTCGAAGGTGACCGTGCCGGCCTTGGGCGTGGGCATGAGACCCCGGGGACCCAAGATCCGCCCCAGCGGCCCGACCTGGCGCATGAGGTCGGGCGTGGCGATGCACACGTCGAAGTCCAGCCAGCCTTCCTTGATGCGGTCCGCGTACTCGACGCCCACGTAGTCGGCGCCCGCCTTCTCGGCCTCGGCCTCCTTGTCGCCCTGGCAGACGACCAGCACGCGAACCGTCTTGCCGGTGCCGTGCGGCAGGACGACGGTGCCGCGCACCATCTGGTCGGCCTTTCGGGGATCGACGCCCAGGTGGGCCGCCACGTCGACGCTCTCGTCGAACCCTGCCGAGGCGAACTCCTTGACCTTGTCGAGCGCCTCGCCGGGGGCGTAGCGAACCTGCCGGTCGAAGGCGGCCCTGGCGCCTGCGATCTTCTTGCCTCGTCTTGGCATTCCGTTCTCCGTCAGGCGATTTCGCCGGCCACTTCGACGCCCATCGAGCGCGCGGTTCCCTTGATCATGCGCATGGCGGCGGCCAGGTCGGTCGTGTTGAGGTCGTCCATCTTGGCCTCGGCGATCTCGCGCACCTGCGCCGCCGTGAGCGTCGCCACCTTCTGGGCGTGAGGCTCGCCGGACGCCTTCTCGAGGCCCGCGGCCTTCTTCACGAGGAAGGAGGCCGGCGCCGTCTTGGTGACGAACGAGAACGTGCGGTCGGCGTAGATGGTGATCTCGACGGGCACGAGCGTGCCGGCCTGCTTCTGCGTGCGCGAGTTGAACTGCTTGCAGAAGTCCATGATGTTGACGCCGTGCTGGCCGAGCGCCGGGCCCACCGGGGGCGCCGGGTTGGCTTGGCCCGCTTGGATCTGCAGCTTGGCGAAGCCGAGCACCTTCTTGGTCTTCCTGGCCATTCGCTTGCGCCTCCCCCGGACCCTCTACAGGCCCTTCAGCTGAGTGAAGTCGAGCTCGACCGACGTCGGGCGTCCGAAGAGGGAGACCTCGACCTTGACCTTGCCCTTGTCCGAGTAGACTTCCTGGACCGAGCCGGAGAAGTCGGCGAACGGTCCTTGGACGATCTCCACGATCTGGCCGGCGCGGAAGGGAATCTCCTCGCGGGCGGGCTGTTCCTCTTCCGTCTCGATGCCCATGATCCGGTTGACTTCGTCTTCCCGGAGCGCCTGCGGCTGGCCGTCCTGGCGCACCAGGCGCACGCCCTTGAGCGCCGAGAGGCGGTGCTCGGTCTGCTGGTCGAGGATCATGCGCACGAGCAGGTAGCCGGGATAGAGGGGCCGGACGGCGGGCACGCGCTTGCCCTTGCGGATCTCGACCACCTCGTGCGTGGGCACCATGACTTCGATGAGCGCGCGGTCGCCGTCGCCGCGATCGGGATCGCCTTCGATTTCTTGGCGCTCCTTGTCGATCTCCTGCTGGATGAGCTGGCGGATCCGGTTTTCGTGCCGGGCCTGGGTCTGCACCGCGTACCAACGGTCGCGGCGAGGCGCCTCGCGAACTCCCGCGCTCACCGGAACAGCCCCATGACGAAGTCGACCAGCACCAGTCGCGAGACGACGTCCATGATCCAGATGACGATCGAGATGAGAATCGTGAACGCGATGACCACCCAGGTCGCGTTTCGAAGCTGCGCGCGGTCGGGCCACGTGACCTTCTGCATTTCCGACACGCACTCTTCGACGAAGAGCCGGGCGTTGGACAGGCGGGACATGATCGGTCGTCGTTCGCTGGGACGCGGGCGTCTGCTTGGCCGTTACTCGACGATGGAGGTGACGACGCCGGCGCCGACGGTGCGGCCGCCCTCGCGGATCGCGAAGCGCAGCTCCTCGTCCATCGCGATCGGCGTGATCAGCTCCACCTCCATCTGCACGTTGTCCCCCGGCATCACCATCTCCACGCCCTCCGCCAACCGCGCCGTCCCCGTCACGTCCGTCGTCCGAAAATAGAACTGCGGCCGGTACCCGTCGAAGAACGGCGTGTGACGACCCCCCTCCTCCTTCGTCAGAACGTACACCTCCGCGTTGAACTTCGTGTGAGGCGTGATCGACCCCGGAGCCGCCAGCACCTGCCCACGCTGTATCTCCGTCTTGCCCACGCCCCGCAACAACAAACCCGCGTTGTCCCCCGCCTGCCCCTCGTCCAAGATCTTGCGGAACATCTCCACACCCGTCACCACCGTCTTGCGGTCCTCCCCCATCCCCACAATCTCCACTTCCTCCCCCTTGCGAACCATCCCGCGCTCCACACGCCCCGTCGCCACCGTCCCACGACCCGTGATCGAAAACACGTCCTCCACGGGCATCAAGAACGGCTTGTCCACGTCCCGCTCCGGCTCCGGTATGTACCCGTCGATCGCGTCCATCAACTCCCCGATGCACCCCGCAGCCTCCCCCTCGCCTCCGCTCTCCAACGCCCCCAGCGCGCTCCCGCGAACCACCGGCAAGTCGTCCCCAGGAAAATCGTACTCGCTCAACAACTCCCGAACCTCCAGCTCCACCAGCTCCAGCAACTCCTCGTCGTCCACCATGTCCACCTTGTTCAAGAACACCACCACGTAAGGAACGTTCACCTGCCGCGCCAGCAAGATGTGCTCCCGCGTCTGAGGCATCGGCCCGTCCGCCGCGCTCACCACCAAGATCGCCCCGTCCATCTGCGCCGCGCCCGTGATCATGTTCTTCACGTAGTCCGCGTGTCCAGGACAATCCACGTGCGCGTAGTGACGCGCCTCCGTCTCGTACTCCACGTGCGCCGTCGCTATCGTGATCCCCCGCTCCCGCTCCTCCGGCGCCTTGTCGATCTCGTCGAACGCCACCGCGTCCCCCCCGTGCGCCTTCGCCTGCGCCACCGTGATCGCCGCCGTCAACGTCGTCTTCCCGTGATCCACGTGACCAATCGTCCCCACGTTCACGTGAGGCTTCGTCCGCTCGAACGTCTCCTTCGCCATCCGTCTCCCCTCGTCAGTGGTGCTGTAGCGCTCCGTCTCGGGGCGCCTCGTCTTCTTTCCGGCCCTGCCGCCTGCCGTCCGGGGCCCGGCCCCGTCCCCGCCAAGCTCTGGGCGGGGTTCGAACCCGCGACCTCTTCCTTACCAAGGAAGCGCTCTACCCCTGAGCTACCAGAGCAGCCCTTCCCCGCCGGCCGGCCGCCCGCGACCCGCTCCGGGCGAACCCGCCGTCCCCACGACAGAGCGGGAGACCGGACTCGAACCGGCGACCCTCAGCTTGGAAGGCTGACGCTCTAGCCAACTGAGCTACTCCCGCGACGCGGACGGACTCGCCGAGCCCGCCCTCGATGTCCATGGTGGGGGTAGGATTCGAACCTACGTAGGCATGAGCCAGCAGATTTACAGTCTGCCCCGGTTGGCCGCTTCGGTACCCCACCAGTCCCGGATTCCGCCGGGAGCGCGCCCCCGGTCGAAGTCCAGCACAGGAAGTTAACCAAAGAATCGCGCGGCGCCAAGGGGGGAGCCCAGGCCCAAAAGGAGGGGGCTCGCGCCCAGGAGCGCGCCGTCGCTCGGGACCGGTCCGGGGTCGTCGGCGGCCAGCGGACGGGGGGCTCCGGGCCGTTCTCCGGCGCCGGGACGCGGCGGTCGCGCGCGGGAGGATCCCGGGACGCGCCGCGGAGGCTCCGCGTCGCCAGACTCGTTATCGTCCATGCGCGCCCGCGAGGGCTCCTTGCCGGGGCGGGCGGCGGCCGACGAGGGGAGGCTTCATGAAATTCGGACTGGCGGGCTTCGCCGGATCGGGCAAGACGACGCTCTTCAACGCGCTCACCGGCCTGGAGGCGCCGGCCGGGCAGGGCGGCGAGGTCCGGCTGGCGGCCGTGCCCGTGAGCGATCCCCGGATCGACCTCCTGTCCCGCCTGTACTCGCCGCGCAAGACGACCCGCGCGACCGTCGACTTTTGCGACGTGCCGGGCGACCACGGCGTCGGCGCCGCGCTGGCACCGCGCACGTTGCAGCGCCTGCGGGAGCAGGACGCCATCTGCTTGGTGCTCGCCGACTTCGTGGGCGGGGGCGCCGGGGACGCCGGACCGGAGCGCGCCCTGGCCGCGTTCCTGGAGGAGTGCGTGCTGGCCGACCTCGCCGTCGTGGAGCGGCGGCTGGACCGGGCGCGCAAGGAGCGTGCGGACGAGCGCGAGATCGCCGCCTTCGAGACGATGACGGCGGCGCTGGCCGGGGAGTCGCCGCTGCGGCTGGCGCCGGCGACCGAGCTCGACCGTCGGTTCCTGAAGGGCTACGGACTGCTGACGGACCTGCCGTTGCTCGTGGTCGTGAACAAGGACGAGGACCGGGCGGCGGAGCCGCTGGACGAGACGCTGGCGGCCCGGGTCGAGGCGGCGGGCGGCGCCGCGATGGCGCTCTCGGCGCGCGCCGAGGCCGAGATCGCGACGCTGGAGCCCGAGGACCAGCAGGTCTTCCTGGAGGACATCGGCATCGAAGAGCCCGCGCTGGCCCGGTTCGCGCGCACCGCGCACCGGCTGATGGGCTTGATCGCGTTCTTCACGGTGGGCGAGGACGAAGTGCGGGCATGGACGATTCGCCGGGGAACAAGGGCCAAGCGGGCGGCGGGACGCATTCACAGCGACCTGGAACGGGGATTCATCCGGGCGGAGGTCACGTCGTGGGAGGCGTTGGCCGAGCACGGGTCGGAGGCGGCGGCCAAGGCGGCGGGCAAGATGCGAGTGGAGGGAAAGGACTACGTCGTCGCGGACGGCGACGTCGTGCACGTCCTGTTCAACGTGTGAGGGTGCAACCCGCCGGCCCCGGGCGGCGGATCCAAGAGGATGCTTCCCCGGCGCCGCAGCGGGCCGCCGCCTGGCCAACCGCAGCGGACCGCCTTCTGGCCAAGCAGCGTTGCGCGCCTTATCCTTAGTGCACTCGTCCGCCGGATTGCAAACGGCCGCTGCGCTCCCCGAGGGGCGGCGTCGCGAGCCCGGGGCGGGCGCGATCCATCCACACTCTTCTTGGAGAGACGAAATGACGCTACTTCGTCAGATCGGCGTTGCCGCGATCGCGGCGGCGCTCCTGCCGGCGGGGCTGGCCGCGCAAGACCGCGGCACAGCGACCGGCATCGTTCGCGACGGGGACTCCGGCCAGCCTCTCGCAGGCGCGGCGGTCTTCGTCGAGGGAACGAACTACTCGACGCTCTCGAACGCCGAGGGCCGATTCCTTCTTCCCAACATCCCACCGGGCACGCACTCGCTGCGGGCGTCGTACGTCGGCTACGGGCCGGTGGCGCTGGAGTTCACGGTCGCGCCCGGCGGGACGGCCCAAGTCAACTTCGACCTGAACGTGTCCACGCTCCAGCTCGACGGCATCGTCGTCACGGCGACGGGCGAGCAGCGGAGGCGGGAGCTGCCCAACTCGGTCGCCGCCATCGACGCCGGGGACTTGGTCCCGGAAATTCCGGCCAACAACTTGGCGGACCTGCTGCAGGGGCGGTCGGCCGGCGTTCAGGTGCTCAGCTCGGCGGGAACGTCGGGCGTGGGCTCGCGCATCCGCATTCGAGGCGCCAGCTCCATCTCGCTCTCGAACGACCCGCTGGTGTACGTGGACGGCATCCGCGTGGACTCGCGCAACAGCGGGCTGGGCGCGGGCGGCCAGGAATCGTCCAGGCTCGACGACTTCAACCTGGAGGACATCGAGGACATCGAGATCGTCAAGGGGCCGTCGGCGGCGACGCTCTACGGCACCGAGGCCGCGAACGGCGTGATCCGCATCACGACCAAGCGCGGCCAGCCCGGCGACACGCGCTGGAACGTCTGGGCGGAGGGCGGACTCATCCAAGAGCCCAACACCTATCCGCTCAACTACGCCGGACTGGGCGCCGCGGGCACGCCCTACGCCCGCCGGTGCCTGCTCAACAACGTCGCCGCCGGGCAATGCGTCCAGAGCGGGCTGGACACCTTCCAGGTGCTCCACGATCCCGAGTACTCGCCGATCGACCGCGGCGGGCGCGGCCAGATGGGCCTGTCGCTGTCGGGCGGGAACGAGCGGATGAACTACTACGTGGCCGGCGAGCTGGAAACCGAGGTCGGCCCGTACAAGCTGCCCGAGCCGGACCGTCTCGACCTCCAGGAGCGGGGCATCCCGATCACGAGCGAGGTCGAGCGCCCGAACCAGCTCAAGAGGCGCAACCTGCGCGTCAACCTCAACAGCCAGATCGCCGACGACGTGACGCTCTCGGTGCGCACGGCCTACCTGGACAGCCACTTCGCCTACATGGGCAACGACAACAACTCGTTCGGGCTGCTGCCCAGCGCGTTCCTGGGGAGCTCGACCCGGGAGCGGCCCTGGGGCTTCCAGGCGCCCGCCCAGCTGTTCGGGCGGACGTTGTACCAGGACATCCAGCGGATGACGGCGAGCGGAACGGTGGGATGGGATCCGTTCGAGTGGCTCCAGGCCCGGGCGACGGCCGGAGTGGACTTCTACAGCCGCAAGGACATCTCCTTCTTCGGACGCGACATCGGCGTGCCCGGCCAGAGCAACCTCGGCCGCAAGGACACGGACAGAATCAACCAGTACCAGTACACGCTGGACGCCAGCGGCAAGGCGTCCTTCGACCTCACGGACGCCGTCTCGTCGCAGACTTCGGTCGGCATTCAGTACTTCGAGAACCAGTACGCCGGCACGAACGCCTGGGGGATCGACATCGTCAACGGCGCGTCTTCGATCGGGGCGGCCGCCGAGACGTTCTCCAGCGAGTTCCACACGTTCTCGAAGACGGCGGGCATCTTCGTGGAGCAGACGTTCGGCCTCAACGACCGCCTGTTCGCGACGGGCGCGATCCGGGCCGACGACAACAGCGCGTTCGGCCAGGACTTCGACCTGATCTACTACCCGAAGGCGGGCTTCTCGTGGATCGCCTCGGAGGAGACGTTCTTCCCCGAGATCGGGTTCCTGGACCAGCTGAGGTTCCGCGTCGCGTGGGGCAAGTCGGGCGTCCAGCCCGGATCCGACGACGCGATTCGGACGCTGGCGGCGAGCGCCATCACGACGCCGGCCGACCAGACGGGATCGGGCGTGTCGATCGGCAACATCGGCAACAGCACGCTGGAGCCGGAGGAGTCCAGCGAGATCGAGGCGGGCTTCGACGCCGAGATTTTCGGCGGACGGGCGGCCGTCGAGTTCACCTACTACGACAAGGCCACCAGCGGGGCGCTGATCACGGTGCCGCTGGCGCCGTCGCTGGGCGCGAGCGCGAGCCGGTGGATCAACATCGGCGACGTGTCCAACAGCGGATTCGAGCTGTCGGTCAGCAGCACCGTCGTGGAAACCGACAACGTGGCTTGGGACGTGACGCTGGCCGGCTCGATCAACCAGAACGAGCTGGTGTCGCTGGGCGAGGGGACCGAGCCGATCGGATCGCAGACGCGGTTCGTGCCCGGCTTCCCCCTGGGCAGCCAGTGGAGCCGGCCGATCGAGAGCTGGAGCGACGCCGACGGCAACGGGATCATCACGCCGGACGAGCTGGTCGTCGGCGACACGATCGTGTACCTGGGGCCGGGCCAGCCCGAGAACCAGCTGACGTTCTCGACCAGCGTCCAGCTCGGCGACTTCCGCGTCTACGGGCTGCTCGACTACCGCGGCGACTACATCGCCTACAACAACACGGAGCGGTTCCGCTGCCGGTTCCGGATTTGCCAGGGCCTCATCGATCCGTCGGCGCCGCTCGACGAGCAGGCGCGGGCCGTCGCGGCCGTGCTGCACCCCATCCAGACCGTGGCGGGGTACATGGAGAAGGGCGACTTCGTGAAGCTCCGGGAAGTCTCGCTGAGCTGGTCGCTCCCCGAGTCGATCGCCGGCCGCATGGGCGCGTCTCGCGCGCAGGTCGTGCTGACCGGGCGCAACCTGGGCGTGTGGACGGACTACACGGGCATGGATCCCGAGATCAACTGGAACGGTTCCGACGACAACTTCGGCGTGTCCGAGTTCCTGACGCAGCCGCCCGTTCGCTACTACACGCTGCGCGTGAACTTCACGTTCTAGGAGACGATCAATGAAGAGCATCAAGAAGCAGGCGTGGGGCGCGTTGGCGGCGCTGGTCGTCTCGGCGTCCGCGTGCAGCGACCTCCTGGAGGTCGTCGACCCCGACATCGTGACCCCGGGCGACGTCGTGGGCGCGAAGGGGGCGGAGCTGTACTGGGCCGGCGCCATCGGCCAATTCGCCTCGGCGTTCTCGAGCGGCGGGGGGGGGCAGGTGGTGTACGTGGGGATGCTGTCCGACGAGTTCCATCTGTCGGGCACGTTCCCGACCCGCAACCAAGTGGACCGGCGGGAGATGGGCGACCGCAACGGCACGCTGCTGGGGCAATACCGCCAGCTGCACCGGGCGCGCGTGGCCACGCGGAACGCCGCCGACCGGATGGCGGACTTGCTGCCGGGCGACGCCCGGATCGCCGAGATGTGGAACCTGAACGGCTTCGCGAACATCTTCTTCGGCGAGAACTACTGCTCGGGCGTGCCGTTCAGCGAGACGCCGAACGAAGGGGACATCGTCTACGGCGACCGCCAGACCACGGAGCAGATCTTCCAGGCGGCGGCCACAAGCTTCGGCAGCGCCGACGCGGCCGCGGCCGGCAACGCCGACCAGAGAAATTTGGCGGCGTTGGGGCTGGCGCGAGCCCGGCTTTCGTTGGGAGACCTCGCCGGCGCGGCCGCCGCGGCGGCGAACGTCCCGACGGACTGGACCTACATGATTCGGAGCAAGGAGGGCGGCGAGTTCGGCCAGCGCAACGCGATCTACGAACTCAACGTCAGCCAGCGGCGCTGGTCGATCTCGGACGGCGAAGGCGGCAACGGCGTGCCCTTCCGTTCCGAGGAAGACGCGCGCGTGCCCTGGCAGGACACGGGGAGGAACGGCTTCGACGAGAACACCCGGCTGTACCATCAGCTCAAGTACGGTTCCTGGGAGTCGGACGTGACGCTCGCCGGCGGCATCGAGGCGCGGCTGATCCAGGCCGAGCACGAGCTGTTCTCCCAAGGGCCGACGGGTCCTTGGCTCGAGACGCTGAACGCGTTGCGGCAGACGGTTTCGCTGCCCGCGCTGACGGATCCGGGCGTGGAAGACGAGCGGGACGCCCGGTTGCAGCTGCTCTTCGAGGAGCGGGCGCGCTGGCTGTTCGCCACGGGCCATCGGGTCGGCGACCTGCGCCGGATGGTCCGGCAGCATGCATTCTCGCCGGAGGACGTGTTCCCCACGGGCCCCTTCTTCAAAGGCGGCGTCTACGGCACGGACGTGAACTTCCCGATCCCGTTCGAGGAACACGAGAACGAAGCGCTCGCCGAGCTGCAGGCCACCGGCGACATCTGCCTCAGCCGGGGAGCGTAGGAAGAGAAGCCGGGGACGACGCGGAGGCCGGAACGGCTCCGCGCCGGCACGTTTTCCCCGAGGGGGGCGTCTCGCCGCGACGGCGGGGCGCCCCCCAGCCTAGCCCGCGCCGGGGGGATCGGCGCCTTCGCGCGTGTGGATCAGAATGACCCCGTCGCCGGCGTTGGTGCCGTAGAGGGTGGTCGCGTGGATGCCGGTGAGGACCTGGATCCGCGAGATGCTCGTGGCCGGGAGCGACGCGAGCACGGAGAGGTTGGGAACGCGCACGCGGTCGATGAAGACGGGGACTTGCTCGATCACGACGATGCTGGAGGCGCCCCGCCGGTGCGCGCGGGCGGGCTTGCCGCTGCCCGCCTCTTCGAAGCGGACGTGGCGGACGGTCCGCTGGAGCGCCTCCCACATGGTCTTCGCCTCGCTGCGCGCGATCTCGGCGGCCGTGACGATGGTGCCCGCGTTGGGATCAGGCAGGGCCGAGCGCGTGCGGATGCCGCACGCCGCCGCCAAGGCGGCAACCGCAACGATCGCCGGTGCGGCCGTCTGCTTGAAGCGATTCATCATCCGAACACGCGCCTTCGCGAGAGAAGCGGCCGGCCGGCGTCGTGATGGCGCTCGCCGCCAGTCCCGCCGGCCGTCGCCGGACTGCCGTCGCCCGACTCCTTATAATCTATGGGCGGCGCGCGCGCGTGGGGGAAAGGATCCGCGCGAACGCCCGCCGCCATCCAGACGCATGGGCGGCGCGGGGGGGGGGGGGGCAAGCGGTCCAAGGCGTCGATCTCTTCGGCCGCCCGCGAGTGGGCGGTGCGCGCGTGGGGGCAAGGCGCCGTTGCCTCGGCGGCCTGGCCGTCCGGGGGCGGACCGGCGCCCCCTCGGGAGGCGACGGGCTCGCGCGACCACCGTCCCGGCGCGGGATTGACGCCCGGCGGAAGAATCGCGATCGTTTGACCTCTGCGCTTGGGCGCAAGGGAATCCCGCGTAGCTCAGCTGGTAGAGCAGACGGCTGTTAACCGTCGGGTCGCAGGTTCGAGTCCTGCCGCGGGAGTCGCATGCGGTGGTCGCGTGCGTGACGGACGGCGCGGGCACGCGTCGGGTCGCAGGTTCGAGTCCTGTCGCAGGAGTCGCCGCCTTCGCCGGGGGCAACGAAATGGACGAACGCAAGGCGTGCCCATGACTTGGCCGGTCGCCATGGCGCTCGCGGGAGCTTGGGTCGCGGGCTTGGCCGCGCAGGCGCTTCGCTTGAAGCGGCCCCGGCCCGTCCCCAGGCGGGAAGCGCGGGGCCCGTTCGTATCGGTGATCGTGCCCGCTCGCAACGAAGCGCGGAACATCGAGCGGTGCGTCGGTTCGCTGGCCCAGTCTCGCTGGAACGAGTTCGAAGTGATCGTCGTGGACGACCAGTCGGACGACGGCACGGGCGACCTCGTCCGGGCGATGGACCGGGGGCGGGCCAAGGACGTCCGGGTCGTGGACGGCCGCCCGTTGCCGCCTGGTTGGGTGGGCAAGCCGTGGGCATGCCATCAAGGAGTCGCCGCCGCGCGAGGGGAATGGCTGCTGTTCGCCGACGCCGACACGTGGCACGAGGCGGGCGCGCTGGCCAGAGCCGGGGCCGCCTTGGAAGAGGACGCCGCGGACATGGTGTCGATCGTGGGGCGCCAGGAAATGGAGGGATTCTGGGAGCGGCTCGTCCAACCCCACGTGTTCTTCATGCTGATGCAGGCGCTGCCCCGGCTGGACCGACCCCTGCCGCGGCGGAAGTGGCGCCGGGCGGTCGCCGTTGGGCACTACGTGCTGGTCAGGCGGCCGGCGTACGAGGCGGCCGGCGGGCACGAAGCGGTCCGGGACGCGGTCGTCGAAGACCTGAAGCTCGCCCAGACGTTCGCTCGCGAGGGGCGCGTCGTCTCGGTGCGCGAGGACTGGGACGGGCTGTCGGCGCGGATGTACCAGTCGTTCGGCGAGATCGTCGAGGGATGGACGAAGAACTTGAGCATCGGCGCCCGGCAGACCTTCGGACCGGCCCGCGGGCAGTTGCTGCTGGCGAGCGTGCTGGCCGGCTATCCGCTGTTCTGGATGCTGCCGGGCGCGGTGTTGCTGGCCGGCGCGGCCGGGTACGCAGCCGGCCCCGCGGTGGCGTGGGCCGCGATCGCGTACGGGGCCAGCGCCGTGCTGTGGAGCGGCGTCGAGTGGGCCTTGCAACGGCGGCCGCGGCTTGGGCTTGGCCTGCTCTATCCCGTCGCCGCGGCCGTCGTTTGGGGCGTGGTGGCCCGCAGCGCGCTGCGCCGCTCGCGCGTCACCTGGAAGGGACGGGACTTCCAGGCGCAGGCGCCGACGTAGCCCTGCAACGACGAGGCGGCAGGCTTCTTGGACGAGCGGGCGAGCCGGGGCACGCGGACGATCGCGGCCAAGCAGGCGAACGGCGAGGGCGAGCGCGCGGTGGGCGAGGACGACGGCTACGGCGGCGGGACGTTGGAGGAGCTCGCCCGTTCCGACGGCCCGACGGCTTTTGCGGCCGACGCGGCGCTCGCCGAAGCGCGCGCCGTGGGCTTCGACCTGGCCGGGGTGGTCACCGACCCCAAGAGCCGGCACATGGCCCATCTGCGCCGCTGGATCGGGGCCGGCCGGCACGGCCGAATGTCCTACCTGTCGCGGCCGGACGCCTTGGCGCGGCGGGCGGACCTGGCGCGAACGCTGCCGGCGTTTCGCAGCGCGATCGTTGTGGCGCAGTCCTACGCCTGCGCGGGAGCGCCCGAGGCTCGAGAGGGCGTTGGCGACGCGGCTCCCCCGTCGTTCAAGCGCACGGAAGGGCCGACACGTGCAGGGGCTCGCGACCGCCCGACAGCGCCGTCCTTCACGCGCACGAAGGGACCGCCGGAGCCGGAAGCCCGCGGTCCAGCGGGCGAAGGGCGGGCGCCGCGCCACCGTCGGTCGGCGGGCGAGGCCTTGGTCGCTCGCTACGCGCGCGGCCTCGACTACCACGGCGTCGTGACGGAGCGGCTTCGGGCGCTCGCCGGCCGACTCGGCGCCAAGACCGGGCAACCCTTCGAGTGGCGCGCCTACGTCGACACGGGCCCGTTGCTGGAGCGGGAGCTGGCGCAGCGAGCCGGGCTCGGCTGGTTCGGCAAGAACACCATGCTCATCCATCCCCGCAAGGGCTCCTACTTCTTCCTGGGCGCCCTGCTGACCGATCTGCCGCTGTCCCCCTCGGCGCCCTTCCCCGGCGACCACTGCGGCACGTGCCGCCGCTGCCTGGACGCCTGCCCGACGGGCGCGCTGCTGGGCCGCGACGCGTCCGGCGCGCCGGTCATGGACGCCACGCGCTGCATCTCGTACTTGACGATCGAACTCAAGGGCTTCGTGCCGCGCGACCTTCGGCCCGCCATCGGCAACTGGGTCTTCGGCTGCGACGTGTGCCAGGCGGTCTGCCCGTGGAACGCCAAGCTGTCGGCCCCTGCCGACCCGGCCTACGCGCCCCGGGCGGGCTTCGACCGGGAGCCCCTGGCGCGGCTGGCGGAGCGGCTGTTGCGGATGTCGGGAAAGCAGTTCCAAAGGGAGTTCGCGGGATCGCCGGCCACTCGCGCGGGACGCCACGGGCTCCTGCGAAACGTGTGCGTCGCCTTGGGCAACTGGGGCGCCGCCGACGCCGTGCCCGTGCTGCTCGCGGCGCTGGACGACCGGGCCCCGCTGGTTCGAGGCCACGCCGCCTGGGCCTTGGGCCGGATCGGCACGCCGGAAGCGAGGCAGGGGTTGCAGGCGAGAGTGGCAACGGAAACGGACGCCGCCGTCTTGGACGAGCTGGCGGCGGCGAAGTGAACCGGCGCCGTCTTCCGCGCGAAGCGCGCGCGGGGCACCCGCCTTGGCCGCCGCGCTCGCCCAGCCCGGCCGTCCTCCGCGCGAGCGGGGCGCGGGCGCCGGTCCGTCCCGCGAGTCTGGCCCCCTCCGCTCTCCCCATCGCCTGCCGGCCCGGGGGCAGTCCGCCCGGCCGCTCCCGGCAACAAAGCGGGGGAGCGGAACGTACAGTAGGCGGGACAGGAACTTGCCTGGCCCTTGGAGTCACATTCTCGGAGACCTACAGGAGCACGACATGAAACGCTTGCTCAACCATGGATTGCTCGCCGCGCTGGCGACGATCTCGCTCGCCTTCGGCGCGGCAGCCCAGGAAGCCGGCCAACGCGAGAACTGGGACGACGACCCGGGCCGGACGGTCCAGGGCGAATTCTTCTTGCACGGCAGTCTCGCCACGCCGGTCGGCGCCTTCAAGGACTACGTGGATCTGGGAGGCGGCGGAGGCGCCGGCTTCCTCCTCTACTTGGACGAAGGCCACAACGCGGCGCTCCGGCTGGAGGGCAGCTTCGTCGTCTACGGCACGGAGTCCTTCACGACGCCGCTGAGCACGACCGTCCAGCGCGTCAACGTGCAGGTGCGCACGACCAACTACATCGCCTCGGCCGGCGCCGGGCCCCAGCTGATGTTGGGGAGCGGCCCGGTGCGGCCGTACGCGTTCGGCACCGTCGGCATCTCGTACTTCGCCACCGAATCCTCGGTGAGCGGCACGCAGTTCGCCTCGGACGACTTCGCGGCGACGACCAACTTGGACGATCTCAAGTTCTCCATGCGCGCGGGAGGCGGGCTGATGTTGCAGCTCTCGCGCGGAAACCACCCGGTGTCGCTGGACTTTTCGGCCTCGTACCAGCACAATGGAACGACCGAATACCTCACCAAGGGCGACGTGAGGGACGGCCCCGGCGGCCGCCCGATCTTCAGCCCGGTGGTGAGCGACACCAACTTGATGACGTACCGGGTGGGGCTGAGCATCGGAACGGGCTAGGCCCGCGCGGCGGACGCCCGAGGGCGTTCGGTCCCGCGGCGGCGGATCGACTCGATTCCGGAGCAGGCGGCCGGCGGCGGCGGAGCCCGTCGCCGGCCGCGTCTCGCCGCCAAGCCACAGCCCGGTCGCTCCGGAACTCCCATGCGAACCACCCTCCTCGTCCTCGGCCTGGCCGCGCCCGTCGTTGCCGCGCCCGCCGGCGCGCAGGTCCCTTCGCCCGAGTCGGTGCTGGGCCACCGAGTGGGCGACGACTTCTTCCTCGCCACCTACGAGGAGTCGCTCGAGTACTTCCAGCGGCTCGACGCCGCCAGCGACCGGGTGGAACTGCGCGAAGTCGGGCGCACGTCCTTCGGCAGGCCGGTGCACCTGGCCCTGGTGTCGAGCGCGGAGAACCTGCGCAACGTCGCCCGCCATCGGGAAATCGCGCTCCGGCTGGCGCATCCCCGGGGACTGTCGGACGCCGAAGCGCGCGCCCTGGCCCGCGAAGGCCGGGCCGTCGTCCACGTAGACGGCGGCCTTCACTCCACCGAAGTCGCGCACGCCCAGCACACCATTCAGCTCGCCTACGACTTGGCGACCGGCGACGACGATCCCGAAGTCCGGGCCATCCTGGACAACGTGATCCTGCTGCTGTGGCCCTCCCTCAACCCCGACGGCCAGACCATGGTGGCCGACTGGTACCGCGCCAACCTGGGCACGCCCTACGAGGTCGCGCCCATCCCCTTCCTCTACCAGAAGTACATCGGGCACGACAACAACCGCGACGGGTACATGATCAACCAGATCGAGTCCCGGATGGCGACGCGCGTGGCGCGGGAGTGGGAACCGCAGATCCTCTACAATCACCACCAGAGCTCGCCCTTCCCCACGCGAATCTGGATTCCGCCCTTCGCCGAGCCCATTTCGCCGCACGTCCATCCGCTCATGTGGCGCACGGTCAACATGATCGGCATGGCCATGGCGCAGGCGCTGGAGGAACGCGGACAGCGGGGCGCCACGCACATGGGAACCGGATTCGACAACTGGTATCCGGGCTTCATGGACCACGCCAACAACTTCCACAACGTGGCGTCGTTCCTGACCGAGACCGCGCTGTACCGGTACGCCACGCCCCACTTCTACACCATCGCCGACTTCCCCCGCACGGCGCGCGACCTGCGGCCCCAGTCGCTCTACAGCAGTCCCTGGGAGGGGGGATGGTGGCGGCTGCGCGACGCGGTGGACTACATGCTCACGGCGTCGATTTCGGTGCTGGACTTCGCGGCCAAGTACAAGACGGACCTGCTGTACAACCGCTACCAAGCGGGGCGCGACGTGATCGCCCAGTACGAGAGCGAGCCGCCGTACGCCTACTTCGTGCCCCAGGACCAGCGCGACCCGGTCGCGGCGGTCGAGATGCTGCGGCGCCTGGCGTTCAACGGCGTGGACGTGCGCCAGCTCGGCGAGGCCGTGACGTTCGAAGGGGTCTCGCATCCGGCGGGCACGTGGGCGATCCCGATGGACCAGGAGTTCGCCAACTTCGTGCGCCAGCTGTTCGCGGTGCAGGAGTATCCGGACCTGCGCCAGTATCCCGAGGGGCCGCCGGACCAGCCCTACGACGTCGCGGGCTGGACGCTGCCGTACTTGATGGGCGTGCGCGTGGTGGAGGCGACGTCGCCGCTGACGGACGAGGTGCGGGGGGCGATGCGGCGGCTGGAGGCGGAGACGGTTCCGTGGGACGGCGGAGCGGAGGGCGCGGAGGGGGCAGAGGACGCGGCGCACCAGACGGACGCGGCGCCGTTCGACTCGCCGCGGGGCGTGGGCTTCAACAGCCATCCTGTGGCGGCGGCGATCCTGCCCCCGGAGAGCAACGCGGGGGGCGGCGGAATGCTCGTGGCGGACCCCGCCCAGAACAACGCGTTCAAGGCGATCAACCGAGCGTGGGACGCGGGCGGGCAGGTGCGGTTCGTGCCGGGCGCTGCGGGCGAGGGGGGCGAAGGAGGGACTTTGGGGCGCTACGAGATCCGCGGCTTGCCGGGGAGCGCGCGGGCGGCGCTGGCTCGCGATCTGCATTTGCGCGTCGGCGGGTCCGGCGGCGGCTTGGGCGGCGCTGGCGGCTTGGGCGGAGGCCGGGGCCGTGCCGGCGACGCGGCGCGGGGCGGTGGCGATCCAGTTCCGTTGGAGCGTCCCAAGATCGGCCTCTACCGCCCCTGGCGTCCGTCCATGGACGAAGGCTGGACGCGGTGGCTGCTCGAAGCCTACGACTTCGGCTTCGCCAGCCTGCGAAACGCCGACGTGCTGGCCGGCCGGCTGCGCGAGCGCTACGACGTGATCGTGCTGGCCGACATGAGCGCGAACCAGATCGTCGAGGGCTTCGCGAAGGGCTCGGTGCCGCCCCGGTACGCCGGCGGGATCGGCCCGCGCGGCGTCCGAGAGCTGGCCGGCTTCGTGCGCGCCGGGGGGACGCTGGTGGCCATCAACAACGCCGCCCTCTTCGCCGTCGACCACCTCCATCTGCCTGTGGAAAACGTGGTGGCCGGACTCTCGCCGTCCGAGTACTTCATGAGCGGATCGATCGTGGAGATGGAGGTCGACCCGTCCCACCCGGTGATGTCGGGGATGCCCAGGCGCGCGAAGATCGTCGTCGAACGGAGTCCCGTGTTCGCGACCAAGGAGGACTTCGAAGGCTCGGTGCTGGCGAAGTACGCGGCCGAGGGGTCGCCCCTGCTGTCCGGCTACCTGCTGGGCGCCCAGCGTCTTCACGGCAAGGCCGCCGCGCTCGACGTCTCCTTGGGAGAGGGGCGCGTGGTGCTGCTGGGAATGCGCCCGCAATGGCGCGGGCAGCCCTTCGGCAACTTCCGCATCCTCTTCAACGCGGCGCTGTACGGGGTGGCCCTCGCCGGAGCGGCGCCGGACAACGCGGCGTTCTGGGAGGATGGGCCGGAGGGGGAGGAAACGGAGGTGGGCACTTCGCGGGGCGGTTCTGGGGGCGGTTCTCGCGACGGTTCTCGGGACCGCGAAGGCCGGGACGACTGAATCTTCGGGGCGCGGCAATGGCTCAATCTGCCGCGCCCAACCACCCCCAGCCGCAGCGCACTCTTCCTCGCGCCGGTCCTGGGCGACCGGGTCCTGGACCGATCTGCCGCGCCCAGCCAAGCCCAGCCGCGGCGCAGCAACTTCGTCCACGAGTTCTTGCTTTATTGTCCTTTTTAAGCTGACGATTTTCGTTTATATTGTCCTTTTAGAAAGGAGATTATCCAATGAATAGAGGCTTCAAGCAGGTTTTTCGGGAGCTGCTCGCTGACTCCGCGCGGCGTCCGTTGCCTCAATTCACCCGCCGCCGAGTCCACGGGCGCGTGCGGATGCCGGGCAAGATCACGGCTGTGGCGGGAATGCGCCGGGTCGGCAAGACCACGTTCCTGCACCAACTTCGCGCCGAGCGCCTCGCCCGCGGCATCGCCAAGGAGCGGTTGCCGTACGTCTCCTTCGAAGACGAGCGGCTAGCCGGTCTGAACGCCTCGCGCCTCCATCTTCTGCTCGACGAGTACTACCGGCAATTCCCGTTGCCGGAGGACGACGAGGATGGGTCCGGAGCCTGCGGCCATCCCGTCGTCACGTGGCATTTCGACGAGATCCAGATCGTGCCCGGCTGGGAGAGGTTCGTCCGGCGGGTTCTCGACGCCGGAGACGCGGAAGTCGTGATCTCCGGATCCTCGGCGGCGATGCTGTCCCGCGAAATCGCGACGGCGTTGCGCGGCCGCGCCTGGCAGGCGCCGCTCCATCCCTTCAGCTTCGCGGAATGTCTGGAACACATGGGACACCCGGCCCCGCGGCCGGACGAGCCCATGACGGCGGCCGAGCGGGGGCGGACGGAGCGCCGCTTCCTCGACTGGCTCGCTCGAGGAGGCTTCCCCGAGGCGCAAGGCCTCGACCGCGCGGCGCGGCGCCAGCTTCTCGGAGACTACGTGGACGTCGCGATGCTCCGAGACGTGGTCGAGCGCCACCGAGTACGCAACGTCTCCGCTCTGCGCCTGCTCGTGCGCCACTTGCTGGGCAATGCGGCCGGACGCTTCAGCATCCAGAAGTTCTACCGCTCCCTGAAGTCCCAGGGCGTGGCCGTGGCCAAGGACACGCTCCATGAATTCCTGGCCCACTTGGAGGACTGCTTTCTCGTGCGCATCGTCGAAATGGAGTCGGCGTCGGAACGCCAGCGCATGGTCAACCCGCGAAAGGCCTACCCGGCCGACACCGGCCTCATCCGAGTGTTCAACCCCGCCGACAAGGCGAACACGGGGCACGCGCTCGAGACCGCCGTCTTGATCGAATTGCAACGACGGCGGCACCAAGTCTCCTACGTCCGCACACCCGAGGACTACGAGGTCGACTTCTTCGCTCGAAGCCCGTGCGGCCGCACCGATCTGATTCAGGTCTGCGCCGACATGTCCGATCCAGCGACGGCGACGCGAGAGTTCCGGGCCCTCGAAGCCGCCGGAGTCCAGTTTCCGCAAGCGCGGCAGACCCTGCTGACGCTGACTCGGGACGGCCTTCCCGCCGAAGCACCCGCCGACGTCGACGTCAGCCCGGCCTACGAATGGATGCTGGCGGGCGAGCGCGGCGACTGAGCGCGGGGCTCGACACCGGGCAGGACCGGCGGCGCCACGCTGGCGGGCGGGAGAAGAGCGGGCAGGAGCGTCGGGCGCCAAGCCGTTGAGTATTTTTACTCAATGGCTTATTTGTCTCCGCAGCTAGGTTCGAACGCCCTCATGCCGAGACCGTCGAACGGCTCGCCTGAAGCTCGACAGAGCATCCCAGCAAGGTCGATTCGTCCGTGAAGCAAGTCCGGCCGGCCGTCGTGGGCCGGGTTGGCCGCAAGGGCGCGCCGACGTAGATTCCGCGTCCTCGATGAGTCGCGTCCCCCAGCCGAGAAGGGCCGAACAGCCATGACCCACGATCAGCTCGGCTGGATCGCCAACTACATCTGGGGCATCGCGGACGACGTGCTGCGCGACCTGTACGTGCGCGGCAAGTACCGGGACGTGATCCTGCCCATGACCGTGCTCCGCCGTCTGGACGCGGTGCTCGAGCCGAAGAAGCAGGACGTGCTGGACCGGAAGGCCATGCTGGACAAGGCCGGCGTCGCGAACCAAGACGCCGGACTGCGCGAAGCGGCGGGCCAGGCGTTCTGGAACGCGTCGCCCTTCACGATGCAGGCCCTCAAGGCGCGGGCGAGCCAGCAGCAGCTTCGGGCCGACTTCGAGGCGTACCTAGACGGATTCTCGCCGAACGTTCAGGAGATCATCGACAACTTCGAGTTTCGCAACCAAGTCCCCCGGCTGTCGAAGGCCGACGCGCTGGGCTCGCT
This sequence comes from Longimicrobiales bacterium, assembly GCA_965242735.1. Lineage (GTDB taxonomy): Bacteria > Gemmatimonadota > Gemmatimonadetes > Longimicrobiales > Gaopeijiaceae. Next base: position 2,596,051 of record OZ251497.1, read on the forward strand.
GATCGAGAAGCTGACCTCGCCCGACGTGAACCTGGGGCCAGCGCCCGTGCTCAAGCCCGACGGGACGGTCAAGCATCCGGGCCTCGACAACCACGGCATGGGCACGATCTTCGAGGAGCTGGTTCGCCGCTTCAACGAGGAGAACAACGAAGAGGCCGGCGAGCACTGGACGCCGCGCGACGCCGTGAAGCTCATGGCCAAGCTCGTCTTCCTGCCCGTGGCGGACGACATCGCGCCCGGCACCTACCTGCTCTACGACGGCGCCTGCGGGACCGGCGGAATGCTGACCGTCGCCGAAGAGACATTGCAGGCGCTGGCCCAGGAGCGCGACAAGAAGGTGAGCACGCACCTCTACGGCCAGGAGATCAACGCCGAGACCTACGCCATCTGCAAGGCCGATCTGCTCCTGAAGGGCGAAGGCGAGGCGGCGGACAACATCGTGGGCGGCCCCGAGCACTCCACTCTGTCCAACGACGCCTTCCCGGACAAGGAGTTCGACTTCATGCTGTCGAACCCGCCCTACGGCAAGAGCTGGAAGAGCGACCTCCAGCGCATGGGCGGCAAGCGCGACATGCACGATCCGCGCTTCGTGATTGAGCACGGCACCGACCCCGACTTCCGGCTCGCAACCAAGGTCAGCGATGGCCAGATGCTGTTCCTAGCCAACATGCTGAGCAAGATGAAGCAGGGCACGGCGCTGGGCAGCCGCATCGCCGAAGTCCACAACGGCAGCTCGCTGTTCACGGGAGGCGCGGGCCAAGGCGAAAGCAACATCCGCCAGTGGATCATCGAAAACGACTGGTTGGAAGCGATCGTGGCGCTGCCGCTGAACATGTTCTACAACACGGGGATCGCCACGTACGTCTGGGTCCTCACCAACCGCAAGCCCGAGCATCGCGTCGGAAAGGTGCAGCTCATTGACGCCTCCAAGTGGTTCACGCCCCTGCGAAAAAACCTGGGAAAGAAGAACTGCAAGCTGTCGGAAACCGACATCCAGCGCGTGTGCGACGTGTTCCTCGCCTTCGAGGAGACCGAGGAGTCGAAGATCTTCTCCAACGACGACTTCGGGTACGAGAAGGTGATCGTGGAGCGGCCGTTGCGGATCGCGGGCGCGGAGGCGGAGCGCGTCTACAAGGAGGCGGAGATCAAGCGGCTGAAGGAGGACGGCGAGCGCGCCCCGGAGGCGGCCCCGGTGATTCGGCGGGCGTGGAAGAAGGGCGCGGAGGCCGATCCGCTGGCGGGTCGCTTCGAGGTGGTGGTGGACGGCGCGCCCGCCGTCGTGGAGTACTGGCCGGACCCGGACCTCCGGGACACCGAGCAGGTCGCCTTGACCGAGGACGGCGGCGTGGATGGCTTCGTGCGCCGGGAGGTGTTGCCCTACGCGCCGGACGCCTGGTATCGCCCCGACTCGGTGAAGACGGGATACGAGATCAACTTCACGCGGCACTTCTACAAGCCCAAGCCGATGCGGCCGCTGGCCGAGATTCGGCGGGATATTCTCGGCGTGCGGCGCGAGGCCGACGCTCTGCTGGCATCGCTCGTGGCTGAGCCTCCGCCCCCTCTGTACGGTGCGCCCCTGCGCGTGTACGTTGATACGAGCGTGGTCGGCGGTTGCTGCGACGAAGAGTTCCGGGAGCCTTCCCGTCGGCTGTTCGACGCGTTCGTCCGAGGGGAGCACACTCTGCTCCTGTCGCACGTCACCGCCGCTGAGCTGGAAGGCGCAAGACAGGAGGTGCATGACGTGTTGTCGGAGGTGCCCGACGCGCACATCGAACGGATCGACCCGTCGATGGACGCCGCACGTCTCGCGCTCGCCTATATTGAAGAGGGAGCCTTGGCACCGTCGATGAAGCCCGACGCCCAGCACATCGCGCTAGCCACGTTGGCCGAGGCCGACGTCTTGGTCAGCTGGAACTTCAAACACATCGTGAATGTCCGCCGGATTCGGATATGCAACTCCGTCAACATCGTTCGAGAATACCAGTCCATCAACATCTGCTCACCATGGGAGATCGAGTACCATGACTGAACCTACGGAGAAGAAGCCCTTCAGCCACGTCAAGCACCTTCGTGAGATACGAGACCGCATCGGAAAGGAACTGGAGCACATGACACCCGGAGAAGCCTACCGGTGGTACCTGTCTCGCGAATACAAGAACCCCAAGTTGCGGGCACTGATGTCGAGAGCCAAGACGCCACTGCCTGCAGAGAAAGAAGACGGACACCAAGGCCGATGAGCAGCCCCGGACCCCCCGAGCCAGTCAGCTACATCCAGCTTCTCCGCGAGATCAGGGATCGCATCGGTGAAGAGATCGCGGACATGACGATTGAAGAACGCCTCCAATGGCACGAGTCCCAAGAACTCGATCCAGAACTGGAAACCCTGTTCGCTAGCGCCAAGCCCCCGAAGCCTCCCCGCTCAAGACGACCGGTGGACCACGATGAATGACCCTACGGGCGACCAGCCCTTCAGCCACGTCAAACACCTGCGCGAGATCCGAGACCGCATCAACGACGAGTTGGAACACATGACGGCCGAGGAAGCCTATCGTTGGCACAAGTCCCGAAAATACAAGGACCCAACGTTGCGGGCCCTGATGTCGAGAGGCAAGTCGCCACCATCTGAAAGACGGGAGACCGACACCAAGGCCGATGAATAGCCCCGAACCCCCCGAGCCAGTCAGCTACATCAAGCTCCTCCGCGAAATCAGGGACCGCATCAACGAGGAGATCGCGGACATGACCATCGAAGAACGCCTCCGCTGGCACGAATCCCAAGAGCTCGACCCAGAGCTGGAGAAGCTGTTCGCGAGGGCGATGCCCCCAGGGCCTCCCCGCTCAAGACAACCGGTGGACCAGGATGAGTGACTCCACGACGAGTCCAGCAACCGTCGAAGTCGATGCCCGGAACGGCCGCATTCGCCACGTTGGCCGTCGTCAAGGCTTCTCGCCCTACCCGAAGTACAAGCCGAGCGGTGTGGAGTGGTTGGGGGACGTGCCGGAACACTGGGTAGTAGCACCCGTCAAGCGACACTATGACGTGCTATTGGGCAAGATGTTGCAGACCGGACCGAGCACGCCATCGGATCGGCAGGTGGCCTACTTGAAGGCCAAGCATGTCCAGTGGTTCTCGATTCACGCTACTGATCTGCCACGGATGTGGGCGAGCCCCCACGAATTGGAACATTTCGCCATTCGCAATGGCGATCTGCTCGTATGCGAAGGCGGCGAGGGTGGACGATCGGCGGTTGTGCAGGGGATCGCCGGTCGGCACATCATCCAGAACGCACTTCATCGAGTGCGACCTCGCGGTAGATCGTCCAATCTCTGGCTACAGTACGTGATGAGCGTTGCAGCATCTGCCGGCTTGCTAGAGGCAATTAACAGCAAGGCAACCATTGCACACTTTACTGCCGACAAATTCAATGCGCTGATGATTCCCATGCCTCGCCCAGACGAAGTGAGCGTCCTTGTCGCCTATCTCGACCGCGAAACCGCCAAGATCGACGCGCTGATCGCCCGGAACGAGGTCCTGATCGAGCGCCTCAAGGAGCAGCGGGCCGCTCTCATCACCCGGACGGTCACGCGCGGACTGCCGCCAAATGAGAGTCGGAAGGCTGGCATCGACCCGCATCCGAAGCTCAAGCCGAGCGGAGTGGAATGGTTGGGGAATGTGCCGGAACATTGGGTCGTAGCACCCGTCAAACGACACTATGATGTGGTATTGGGCAAGATGTTGCAGACCGGACCGAGCACGCCATCGGATCGGCAGGTGGCCTACTTGAAGGCCAAGCATGTCCAGTGGTTCTCGATTCACGCTACTGATCTGCCACGGATGTGGGCGAGCCCCCACGAATTGGAACATTTCGCCATTCGCAATGGCGATCTGCTCGTATGCGAAGGCGGCGAGGGTGGACGATCGGCGGTTGTGCAGGGGATCGCCGGTCGGCACATCATCCAGAACGCACTTCATCGAGTGCGACCTCGCGGTAGATCGTCCAATCTCTGGCTACAGTACGTGATGAGCGTTGCAGCATCTGCCGGCTTGCTAGAGGCAATTAACAGCAAGGCAACCATTGCACACTTTACTGCCGACAAATTCAATGCGCTGATGATTCCCATGCCTCGCCCAGACGAAGTGAGCGTCCTTGTCGCCTATCTCGACCGCGAAACCGCCAAGATCGACAAGGCAACCGCTCTGGCCCGTCAGGAAGCTGACCTGCTCCGCGAGTACCGCGCGCGCCTAATCTCCAATGTGGTCACCGGGCAGATGGACGTACGCTGCCTTGCTGGCGCGGGCGTGGAGGCCGTCGAATGAGCCGAGCCGAGGACATGGCACTCGTGGACCGGTTGCGGATGCAGTCGTCCGAAACCGAATGGCTGGAGTTCAAGCAGAAGCGGTGCGCGCCGGAGCAGATCGGCCAATACTTGTCGGCGCTTGCGAACTCAGCCTGCTTGGTCGATCGGCCCGAGGGCTACCTCATTCTCGGCATCGAGGACGGGACCCATAAAGTCGCGGGAACGGACTTCGACCCGTACAGAGCCAAGGGGAGGGGCAACCAAGACCTCCTGCCCTGGCTGGAGGCCAGGCTTCGCCCCCAGACGGGTTTTGAGGCGCGGGTGGTGGATCATCCCGACGGCCGGGTGGTCGTCTTTGAGGTGGCATCGGCCAAGGACCAGCCCGTCAGCTTTCTTGGGACGGCATACGTCCGCGTGGGCGCGAGCAAGACGGAGCTGGCGAAGCACCCTACCAGGGCGCGCGCCATTTGGACTCGGGAACTTGATTGGTCGGGGCAGCTTTGCGAGAGTGCAACGGTTGATGACCTAGATCCGGCGGCTCTGATAAAGGCGCGGATCCAGTTCATCGAGCGGCATTCGGCCCAGGAGGGCGACATCCACGCATGGGACGATCTGACATTTCTGCATAAGACGCGACTCTTCAGGGACGGAACGGCGACGAACGCGGCACTGCTCCTGCTGGGCCGGCCCGAGTCTGCGAGCCTGCTCACGGACGGGATCGCGTGGCTCGTCTGGATACTCAAGGACGCGGACAACAATCCATTGGACATCGTCCAGATCGACTTGCCCTTTTTCGACGCGGGAAATCGAGTGCTGCAGCACGTGCGCAACCTTCCCGTTCGGTTCATGCCCAAGGGAACCCTGTTGCCGAAGCAGGTCCACCAGTACGACCCGTGGGTCGTTCGGGAAGTCGTCCACAACGCCATTGCGCATCAGGACTACTACATGCGCGGTCGCATATCGGCAGTGGAGTTTCCCGACCGCATCATCGTGAACAATGCCGGAGCGTTTCTGCCCGGAAGTGTCGAGACCGTCGTTCGCCGGGACGCTCCCGGACCTCGGTATCGAAACCCGTTGTTGGCGGGTGCCATGTATGCACTCGGCATCATCGACTCCCAGGGAGGCGGGATTCGGAAGATGTTCGAGACGCAGCGGCGACGCTTCTTTCCTCTACCGGACTACGACTTGGCCGAGTACGGCTACGTCGAGGTGACGATCCATGGCCGCCTGTTCGGCGAGGCGTACCCCCGCTTGCTTTTGGAGCGACCGGACATGGACTTGGAGAAAGTCATGCTCCTGGACCGGGTACAGAAGGGACTGCCCATCAGCTCTGACGCCCATCTGCGCCTAGAAGCCGAAGGGCTGCTCCACGGGGCGCATCCGCATCACGTCGTCGCGGACCCGATTCTGGACGTGACCGCTCCGAACCCGGAGGGTACACAGTCAGCACTGACCCATCAGCACTACGTGGACATGGTTGTCGGCGTGGTGGTCGAGCATGGCCCGGTCGGTAGGTCGGAGATTGAGGAGGTCCTGTTGCCGGAACTCCCCAACGAGCTGACGGACGAGCAAAAACGCACGAGAGTTCGCAATCTCCTTCAGATGGCCCGACAGGCGGGCCGAATCGTCAACGCAGGAAGTCGTTCCCGGCCAGCCTGGGTGCACGCGGGCCGAAGCCAGACCACGGATGCGGTCCTTTACTAGCGGATTGTCCGAAACGACCTCCCGGGAGGAGCGTCGTCATTCGTAAATCGTTGTCAGTAAATGACTTGCGTTTTACTAGCCTTTACTAGAAGCTGTCCCGGAAGATGTCGGCAACCGCGAGAAGGGCTTGAAGAGGCGGAGTCTGCCAACGACTTGAGACGCGAAGCGGAGTCATTAGTGACCTTCGTCCTGGGCGACGGGGATCGCGGGCGGCGGGTTGATCCAGACCTCCGAGGGCTCAAGACCTCTTCTCGCCGTCGAAGCTCAGTCGCCACTCCGCCAGCGCCCGCGCCGGCCGCTTCTCGCCCGTGGACCTCGACTTCGGTCCCCGCTTTCTGCGACAGCGGGGCAGCAAGCCGTCCCGCGCCGCCTGCCGACCGCCCCCCCCCCGCCCGCGCGCCGCTCCGCCTCCTCGAGGATGCGCAGCTTGTACGCCGCCGTGAACCGACGCCTCGTCGCCTTCGCCACGACCTCCGGGTCCGGCGGCGGCGGCGGCGGCGGCCAGCCCGCTGTCGTCCCGGCGTCTTCCGGTGCCTGCAGCCGTCGGGCGGAGGACGTCTTCCGAGCCATCGCTTCTCCTCTGGAATCCTGCATTCGACGCTCGCTTCTCGCCCTACTCTAATCTCTCTCGCCACCGCTGTCGCGGGGCCATTTGGCAGACAGGGGTGACGACAGTCATCGTTCCCGCACCTCTTGACATGATCCTGATGACCGCTTACGATCACGCCCATGTACGTTGCACCCGTACCCAACCGGAGCTCGTCGCCCGCCGTCCTGCTGCGATCCTCCTACTGCCAGGGCGGCAAGGTCCGCAAGCATACGCTCGCCAACCTGTCGAAGTGGATCGACGAACTGGTCGAGGCCTTTCGCGTCCTGCCCGAGGACGGCGTGGCGTCGCCTCCCCTCGACGACGCCTTCCGCATCGCGTCCTCTCGACCGCCCGGTCACATCGCCGCCATTATGGGTACGGCCCGCAGACTGGCCTTCGAGCGCATGCTGGACCGCAAGCCCTCGAAGAACCGGTCGCTGGCCGCCGCCATGGTCCTGGCGCGGATCTTCGACGCCCCAGCGTCGATCGCTACTTCTTCCACGCTGTTGCCGCGGCTTTCCGCGGATCCTGGTCTTCTCGAGCAGGTCCCAACCCTCTTTCCCAAAACCACGAGGCCCCTACCGGACTTTGAGGTCCGACTCCATGGTCGTGATGTCCAAAACACAAGCCATACCGACACCCGCACAGCCAGCCTGACCGGGTCGGGCCGCCAACTCTTCGGTCGCTTCCGCTTTCGTAACCGGACCCCGGCTTCGGCACACCCGTCGTTGCCGCCTCATATTTGCTGATCAACACTTGCCCTTGACACTGCGAGCATTCGTCCCCATCTTTCCAACACCTATGTCACACGCCGTCCAGAACCAGCCACGACGACAACGAGAAGGTCTGATGACCTCTACCCGAAACCCTCGCGATCCCCTAGCCCAACAACGACTTGCCCGCAGACGCCAAGCCCGGCACCTAGCACGTCTTAAGGCCCGCCGCCGAACACGTGCCAGTTCCATTGAGATTGCTCGACAGGACAACCTCCTTCAGTACTATATCGCTTCTACGAATAGGAACGACAAGAGACGGCTTACTCGGCACATGACAATTACCTGTCCATCTATCTTTTCCTTTATCGACAACCCCGATGACACATTGAAGGTCATCGATGAACTTGCTCTCGCAGCTAGCAGTAACAATGTGCACGATATTTCTATAGACCAACGCAACTGCAAGTTCCTTGACCTCGGAGCCGAAGCAGTTGCATCAGTACTTGCTCGTACTGCCTTGCATCGCAAGAGACTCAGAGGCTTCTTGCCGGACGACCCCGGTCAACAAGCCATCGTCTTGTCTGCAGGCATGCCTCGAGCACTTGGTCTTTCCGAGCCATCGTCCAATATGAAGGTCTTCGATTTACTTCGTGGCCTTAGAGCTGATACGCCATCAGGTAGTAGTACCAGGGCTGAAAGTGCAACGACTCAGATGGTCGAATACCTCGATGATTGCTTGCAAGTGTATCATCATTGTCTCACAATACCTGGAAAGAAGCGTTTCGCAGATCTCGTTGGCGAGGTGATAGCAAATGCTGAAGAACATAGTGGACGCAGAGAATGGTGGATAGCAGGATATCTACGAAAGCACAAGGACACATCCTCTGGCGATTGTCATATTGCGATCTTCAATTTGGGTGACACACTTGCCACTAGTTTACAGACCCTTCCGGACGACGCTCGTTTGCGTGCAGACATAGAGAAATTGATCAGGAAGCATGAAACGCAGTGGCTTGTCCGGCAGTGGCAACCGGATGATCTCTGGACGCTCTATGCACTACAAGGCAGAGTTTCATGTCGCAACACAGATGCTTACAACATCTCTGATAATGGTCAAGGCACCGCCGATATGATTCAAGAATTTCAGGCGCTAAGTACTGATCGTATTGGCGACACGAAAATGTGCGTGTTGTCAGGACATACGCACATATTGTTTGACAAGAAGTATAGGATGACCAGGAAAGATTCAGTCAGAATCATTGCGTTCAATCAAGCTAACGACTTAGCGCAGAGACCCGATAAGGAGTACGTAAGACATTTGGAACGATCTTTTCCTGGAACATTAGTTTCCCTAAGATTCACGCTTGACGAGGAGCATTTACGTGACATCGCCTAACACACCGACGATTGACCTTGGGCGGTTTCGGTCACATGGCGGAAGGGTGTTTGTCGGCCGCGAAAGAGGGGCATGGTGTCGAAAAAAGACTGATCTAGACGGCATAGATGAGAGAAGGGAAAATGTATGCATTCATATTCCAGAAGATACATACTCGGTAAATTCCTCTTTTTTCCTAGCCATGTTTGGACCATCAATTCGTCATCTCGGAGAAGAAACATTTCGAAGACAATATAGTTTTACTGGATGGGACGCCAGCGTTACTATAGCCGACGGCATTCGAGAGGCACTTCGTGACGATAGCCCTCTCCAAATATGATAGTCAGCGTTTGAACCAATGGCGACTTGGATGTCGAAGATGATTGACGTCATTGCCGTTGCATCTTCTGCTGCGGCAGCTATTTTTTCATGGCTGGCCGTTCGGCAGGTGAAGAAGCAGAGCCAGGAGAACCGGCACTTCTGGAGATCGGAGCGTCACGCGGAAGTCTATCGAGCCGTCGTAAGGGAGCCCGTCATCGCGAGCAAGGGTTTATTCTTTGCATGTGTCAGAGAAGCGGTAACAAGAAGCATAGAAGGAGCCACTGGTATTTCTGAGGATGAGAAGATTCGACGTTTCTTGAAAGAGTTTAATGCAGCTTTCTTCGCGTATAGGGCAAGTCTGAGTGAGCTTAGAGAAATGGACGTATTCGATTTGAGCAGATTTACTTCTGCCGTGATGGAAAAAACTGAGGAATTGCAAGACGAGGTAACTGACCTTTTCGATGCTGAAAAGTCGGTGTGCGGAGAAGAAATCGATAAGCCTTTAGCCCGCTACTCCGGCTGGCTAGCGAACGCGCTGGCTCAAAGTGATCCCGGGATTTCCAGCGATGTTTATGGCAGACGCCACAGGTAGCCCGCTATGCCCCGTGCTAGCACTCGAACTGAGCGGGTAAGCAGCCGCGTGCGTTTCGTTGTCCTTGCTCCGTAGGCAAACATTCTTGAGCTTCAACGTCTGGAGCAAACCATGGTCCGGAAACTCACAACCCATTCCTCATGACCACCGACACCAGCGAACGCGGCCTTGAACGCCTGATCTGCGCGGCTATGACGGGTGCGCCCTGCGACCCGGACGGGCGCGGCGTTGGCGACACCGACGCAGGCGGGCACCCGACCACGCTCCCCTCAGAAGCCCGCGAGCCGCGGCCCCCCTACCCTGCTGGCGATCCCGCCGGCGAGTCCCGCGGCTCCGGCTGGCTCTGCGGCGACCCTCGCGACTACGACCGCGAGCACTGCGTGGACGTCGCCCAGCTCGCCGCCTTCCTGTCGGACACCCAACCGGAGACGGCCGAGGCTCTGGCGTTGCACCAGAACGGCCCCGCCCGCCGCAAGTTTCTGGCCCGCCTTCAAGGCCAGATCAGCAAGCGCGGCACCGTCGAGGTGCTCCGTCACGGCGTCAAGCACGGCCCGCGCGAAGTCAGCCTCTTCTACGGCACGCCGTCTCCGGGCAACAAAGCTGCCAGGGCGCGCTACGAGGCCAACCGCTTCACCGTCACGCGGCAATTGCGCTACAGCCGGGACCAAGCGGGGCTGGCGCTGGACTTGGCGTTGTTCGTCAACGGGTTGCCGGTGGCCACCTTCGAGCTCAAAAACCAGCTGACCAAGCAGACGGTGGACGACGCGGTGCGGCAGTACAAGCGCGACCGCAACCCGAAGGAGAAACTGTTCGAGCTGGGGCGGTGCGTGGCGCACTTCGCCTTGGACGAGCAGCGCGTGCGGTTCTGCACGCATCTTCGCGGCAAGGAGTCGTGGTTCCTGCCGTTCGACCGGGGGCACGGTGGAGGCGCGGGCAATCCGCCGAACCCGGACGGCCCTCGCACCGCGTACCTGTGGGAGGAGGTGCTGTCCCGCGACAGCTTGGCCGGCATCCTGGAGAACTATGCGCAGGCGCTGGTCGAGAAGGACTCGAAGACGGGGCGCCGCCGCAAGACGCAGATTTGGCCTCGGTACCACCAGCTGGACGTGGTGCGCAAGCTGCTGGAAGACGCGCTCCGTCACGGCGCGGGGCGGCGCTACCTGATCCAGCACTCGGCGGGCAGCGGCAAGTCCAACTCCATCGCTTGGCTGGCCCACCAGCTGATCGGGCTGGCCAAGGACGGCAAGCCGGTCTTCGATTCGGTCGTGGTCGTCACGGACCGGCGCCTTCTGGACCGGCAGATCCGCGACACGATCAAGCAGTTCGCGCAGGTGGGCGCGACCGTCGGGCACGCCACGCGCTCCGGCGACCTGCGGCGGTTCATCGAAGGCGGGAAGAAGATCGTCGTCTCGACGGTGCAGAAGTTTCCGTTCATCCTCGACGAGATTCGGGACCAGCCGGCCGACCGCACCTTTGCCATCGTGATCGACGAGGCGCACTCCAGTCAGGGAGGACGCCAGTCGGGCGCCATGTCGCAGGCCCTCTCGGGGAGAGCGGGCGACGATGCTGGCACTGGGGAGCCCGCGGGCGACGGGACTTCTGGCTACGCCGGGGACGGCGGCATCGACATCGACGACGCCGACGACGAGAGAGATGCGATCGAAGACCGGATCAACCGCATCGTCGAGTCCCGCCGGATGCTGCCCAACGCCAGCTACTTCGCGTTCACGGCCACGCCCAAGAACAAGACGCTGGAGCTCTTCGGCACCCCGGTGCGGCAGCCCGACGGGCGAGCGGGCGACACCGCCAGCCACGGCCACGGCGGTGCCGACACCAAGCGTCGGCCCTTCCACTCCTATTCGATGAAGCAGGCGGTGCAGGAGGGGTTCATCCTGGACGTGCTGCAACACTACACGCCCATACAGAGCTACTACCGGCTGGTCAAGAAGGTGGAGGGCGATCCCCTCTTCGACGCCAAGCGGGCGGCCAAGAAGCTGCGGCGGTACGTGGAGGGCCACGGCCACGCGATTCGCCTCAAGGCCGAGATCATGGCGGATCACTTCCACAACCAAGTGCTGACCCAGCGGAAGATCGGCGGCCGGGGCCGGGCAATGGTGGTAACGGACGGCGTGGAGCGGGCCATTCAGTACTACCACGCGATCCAAGCGTACCTGGCGGAGCGAAAGCGAGGGTACCAGGCTCTGGTTGCGTTCTCCGGCGAACGCGAGCACGGCGGCGCTATGGTGTCCGAGGCGTCGCTGAACGGATTCCCCGAATCCCAGACCGCGGACAAGTTCCGCGAAGACCGGTACCGCATCCTGGTGTGCGCCGACAAGTTCCAGACCGGCTACGACGAGCCCTTGCTGCACACCATGTACGTGGACAAGACGCTGTCAGGAGTGCGGGCGGTGCAGACCCTGTCGCGCCTCAATCGCGCCTGTCCCACCAAGCACGACGTGGCCGTGCTGGACTTCATGAACGACGAGGACGCGATCAAGGAGGCGTTCGAGCCGTACTACCAGACGACGATCCTGTCGGGCGAGACCGATCCGAACAAGCTCCACGACCTGCAGAGCGTCCTGGACGGCCATCAAGTCTACGACCCGGACAAGGTGGACGAGTTCGCGAAGCTGTACTTGGACGAGGAGGGTCGGGAGCGCCTGGACCCGATCCTCGACGACTGCGTGGAGGTCTACGTGAACGAGCTGGACGAAGACGGTCAAGTGGAGTTCAAGAGCAAGGCCAAGACGTTCCTGCGCACCTACGGCTTCCTCTCGGCGATCCTGCCTTGGACGTACCCGCCCTGGGAGAAGCGGTCGATCTTCCTTCACTTCCTCGTGCCCAGGCTGCCGGCGCCCAAGGAAGAGGACTTGTCGCGGGGCGTGCTGGAAGCCATCGACATGGACAGCTACCGGCTCGAAAAGCAGGCAGTGCGGGCGGTCGCCATGAGCGACGAAGAAGAAGAGATCGACCCGGTGCCGATCGGCGGAGCGAGCGGTATACGAGAGCCGGAGCTGGATCCACTGTCCGCCATCATCGCGCAGTTCAACGACCGGTGGGGCGGAGACGGCAAATGGCGCGACGAAGACCGCGTTCGCCGTCTGATCACCGAGGACCTGCCGACGGCGGTCCAGGCCGACGAGTCCTTTCGCAACGCGCAGGAGCAATCGGACCGGCAGAACGTGCGGATCGAGCACGACAAAGCGCTGGAGCGCGCCGTCAACGGCACCATCGAAGACGACATGCAGTTCTTCCAGCGCTACTCGGACGAGCCGTACTTCAAGCGCTGGGTGGAGGAGAGCATCTTCCAGCTGGTGTCTTCGGGAGGATTGGACGCCGCCGCGCCGCGCGAACGTCCAAGGGCTCGAGGCCGCGCAACGCGACGGGGCGTTTGAAGGCCGGACCCGGAGATCGTGGCGAAGCGGTCAGGCAGTCTTCGCCGCCCGCGCCAACAGTTCCGGGCCGCTCCGGCAGTCGATGATCAGGTCGGCCACCTCGGCGAGCCGCCCCGGACCGGAGACTCCCTCCAGCAAACTGGCCAGCGCCTTCGCCGTCTCCCCACCGAACTTCCGACGCGCCAGACCCTCGATCGTCGCCCGCAGGTCCCGCCGCGCACGCGCCTCGGCTTCCCGCCGTCCCTCTTCACGTCCCTCTTCACGTCCGGCTTCGCGTCCGGCTTCCAGCCCCGTCTCCCACCCCTTGCGGGACGCCTCGCGAAACTTCTTCGCGAACCACGAGTCCACGACCGGCTCTGCCAGGTCCTGCAACTGCTGCACTCTCGCCACGTCTTCCTCCTTGGCTCCGGCTTCGATCATCGAGCTGCGCACCCACGCCACCAGCCCCTCCCGCGCCGCCGCGTCAGGCGGCAACAACTGCTCCAGCACCGCCAGCGCCTCCCTATATTCGCCTTCGTCCGCCGCGTAGCGCAACTTCAGCGCCGCCTCGCGCGCCGTCTCCGGGCGGCCCAGCTCCCGCGCTTCCTCCGCCTCCCGCACCAGCAACGACTCCTGCCCCAGCGCAAACGGCAGGAACGCCCGCGCCTCGTCCGCCAGCAGGTCCGCCAGCCGCGTCGACCCCGGCCACGGCCTCGTCCCCACGTGCACCACGATCGGCAGCGCCGGCGGCAGCTTGCGTTCCTTGCTCGCCTCTTCGCCCTTGCTCAGGTAGTCGTACGCCAGCGCCGTCTCCAGCAGGATGCGCACCGGCATCCGCCAGTCCGGCGCCGCCTGGAACTCGAACAGGAACACCACGTAGAACCACGAGTCCCGAAACGGCGCGCGCCACACGAGATCGGCGTGGCGAACCGTTCGCCGCTTCGGATCGACGTGCTCCGTCGGCCCGGGCTGCAGCCCGTCGAGGTCGATGCAGGCCGCGATCTCGTCCGGCACGATCTTGCCGAGGACGTGCTTGGTCAGAAACTCCGAGACGATCTGCTTGTCGCGGTAGACCAGCTTCGCGCTCTTGTCCTTCGGCTGGTGGAGCGGCGGCCCGCGGGGGCCGGCCCGTCTCGCGGCCGGGATGCGGTCTTTGGGGTTGTCGTCGGCCATGGACTCGGACGTTCGTGATCGGGGGTATCCGGCGCCCCGCTCGCGCGGCATCGCAGAATGACCACGGCCGGCCCTCCAGGGGGCTCGCCGGGGGGCGCACCTCCAATCGTCGCAGCGCCGGGCCGGCGCTCAAATGGCAGAATGGGACTGCACCATGGCTGGATGGGAACGAGTTCTGCGACGGGCGCTCCCCGCTCCGGCGCGGCCGCTCTAGCCCGTCGCCGTCCTTGCGCCGCGGGGCGGCATCCGTGACCTTCCAAGTCCGGGAGCGAGCCGTCGTCCGGTACACCCACAACCCGCGCCCCATGCCCACCGAGACCAGCGAACGCGTCCTCCGCTCTTGCTGTGCGTTCCTTGTCGGCGGCCTGCTCTCCGCTTGTTCCATGGACGCGCGGCCCTCTCCGGCCGTGGAAGCGCGCGACAGCGCAGGGGTTCGAATCGTGGAAGCGCACCGTCCCGCCTGGGGCGACTCGAGCCGGTGGCACATCGACCCCGAGCCGCTGGTCGACCTCGCCGCGACGGGCAGCGGACTCGAGCATGTGTTCTACCGGGCCGACGTCGTGCGGTTCTCGGACGGATCCCTGGCGGTGGCCGACGGGGGATCGCACGAGATCCGCTTCTTCTCGCCCGAGGGCCGCTTTCGCGCAAAGATGGGCCGCGAGGGGGAAGGACCTGGCGAGTTCACAGGCATCCGTGGCTTCGCCCGGACGCCGGCCGACACGTTGCTCGTGCTCGACTACGCAGCGCGCGTGACGGTCGTCGGACCTGACGGGGCCTTCGCACGGGTCTTTCGAGTGCCCCGCTACGCAGTGGAGATTCACCCCTTGGGGACGGACGAGATCGTGGTCGTCTCCGGCGCGCCGACGATGTCGGGCTACGAGGGCGCCGGCGGGTTGGTTCGCCAGCCGCAGATCCTTTGGCGCTACGGCTCCGACGGCACGCAGATCGACAGCATCGGCTCGACGGCCGGATGGGAAGAGTACGTGGCCATCGAGGACGGGCGCGTCGCCGGTTCTCTGGTGCCGCTGTTCGCCAAGCGCTCGCATGTCGTCGTCGGCGGCGACGCGATCGTGCGCGGCGATGCCGACAGGATGCAGGTCGAGCAGCTTTCTTCGTCGGGCGAGTTGCTGCGCATCCTCCGCATCGCCGATTGGCCGCTTGACCTGGACGCCGAGGCCGTGGCGGCGGAGCGCAGGGCTTGGCTGGGTCCCAATCCGCACCCGATGGAAGAGCAGCTGCCGAATCCCGACGTGCGGCCGGCGTACAGCCAAGTGCTGGTGGACGCGGAGGCCGCCATCTGGCTGCGTCCGTTCTTGGGCCGAAGCGAACGGGGCGGCCCCGAGACGTGGCAGGTGCTGGATTCCGCCGGGACGTGGCTGGGAGGCGTGGACGTGATGGAGGGGCGGCTCGCGAGCGTGGGAAGGGACTGGGTCCTGGGCGTCTGGACGGATTCGCTCGGCGTCGAACATCCTCGGATGCACCGGCTGACACGGGAACCTTGACCGTGACGGATCGGACCGGTTCAGGCGGCGGAGAGCGGGCGTCCTGAAGTTCTCCGGCTGGCGGTTCGCGAACTCGGCGTTGACGGTTGCGGCCGTCAGCCTGCTGGCGCTTTCCGCCATCCTGCCGACGCCCACGCCCGCAGCCGTCGCAGGAAGCCAGCAAGCGGACGCCGCGCGGAACCCCGCAACGCCGCCGCCCGCCGAAGTCTTTCTGGACCCTGCAGCCCAAGACCTCTACGAGGCCGCCGCGGCCCAGTGGCGCCGGTTGGACGAGTCCATCGTCAGCTACGCCGCGCGGGTCCAGCAACGGCTCGCCGCCGCCGTCCGCCTGCCGCTCAAGGACCGCACCGTGTACGCCGGCGAGACCGCGTTGCGCGTCTTCTGGAGGCGGGACAAGCATCCCATCGTCCAGGTCCTCGGCATGCGCTCGCGCGACCCGACCGGAACCACGCAACCCGCCGAGGACCGCGGCTGGCTGAACGACCTTCCCTTCAGCCGCCCGTTCGATCCCGGCGCCGACCGGCTCTTGTTCGGGCTGGCCAAGACCGAAGACCGCGAGCGCACGGAGCTTCGCGACATGGGTCCCATCGGGGTTGCGGACGACTTCTGGTTCGCGCATCCGCTGGCAGCCGACGCCCACGAATCGTACCGCTATCAGAGCGGCGACACGGTTGTGCTTCGTTTCCCGGACGGACGCGAGCTCCGGACCGTGCAGCTGCACGTCCTGCCTCTGCGGGCGGACCCGCACCGGATCGCCGGCACGTTGTGGATCGAGCCGGAATCGGGAGCCCTGGTGCGCGCCGTCTACCGCTTGAGCCGGGAACTCGACGTGACCCGGGACACCGAGGAAGGCTTCGGCGACAGCCCGCTGCGGTTCATGCCCTTCGCGAGACCGTTGACGATGGACTTGAGCCTGCTCGCCGTCGACTACGCGCTCTGGGACTTCAAGGCGTGGCTGCCCCGCACGATGCGGCTCGAGGCGGAGATCCGCGCAGGCTTGTTTCGATTCCCCGCTTCGTTCGAGCAGACCTACCGGATCGAGTCCGTGACGACGGCAGCCGACGTGGCCGCAGGGGGCAACGCGGACTTCCCGGACGTCTCGCTGGACACCGAGGCCGAAGCGAGCGCGTTCGCGGCACAGCTCGCCTCGGACAGCGCCCCTCCCGGCGGGCGGGAGTCGTTCTTCATCGTTTCGCAGGACCTCGCCGACTTGACGGACAGCCCGCATCTGCCGCCTCCGATCTGGGAGGACGCCCCCGCCTTCCTGTCCGAGGCGCAGCTCGACGCCTTCGCGGAGAGCTTGGCCCAGCTGCCGCGAGCGCGCCGGCCTGCGCTGGCTTGGTCGATGGGCTGGCCTTGGAACGGCCGCGGCCTGTTGCGCTACAACCGCGTCGAAGGATTGGCCCCCGGGCTGCGCGCCGCTTGGCAGCTCGACGGAAGGCATGCCGTGTCCGTCGCCGCGAGGCTGGGGCTGTCGGACCTGCGCCCCCAAGTGCGAGTCGAGCTCGAACGTCAGACCGTGCTGCGCCGCCTTGCCATTGAGGCGTTCGACGAGACGCAGGCCACCGATCCAGCCGGGAGCTACCTGGGAACGGGCAACTCGGCCTCCGCCTTCTTCGCGGGACGCGACCGGGGCCGCTACTACCGTTCCACAGGGCTCGGTCTGGTCTGGCGTCCGCCCGCCGCCGACCGCGAGTCCGTCCTGCTGCGAGGCTACGCCGAACGCCATCGCTCGCTGCGCACCGAAGCCGGCTTCGCCCTGTTCAAGGCGCGCGCGGAAGAGTGGGGCTTCCCTCCCAATCCAGCCGTGGACGAAGGCACGGAATTCGGCGTCGAAATGCGCGTCTCGCCGTGGTGGGGCGCCGAGGCGTCAGGCGTCCAGTTCGGGCTGGACGTGACGGCGCGAGCGGCCCGCTGGCGGCCTAGCGATGGAGGCCCCCGAGAAAACTACGCGACGGCCTCGGCGACTCTGCGCGGGGCGTTGCCCCTCTTTGCGACGGGAATGGGCCGGTGGCGGCTCGGCGCGGAAGCCGGCGCCGGAACGACCTGGGGCCGCGCATTGACGCAACGGGCGTGGCACCTGGGCGGCGCACGCACGCTCCGGGGCCATTCGGACGCCGTGCTCGCCGGGCCGGCCTTCGCCCGCGGCCGCGTCGAAGCGTCTTGGTCGGTCGAGTTCGCGGGACTGGGCGTGTTCCTCGACGGCGGCTGGGCCGGAGAACCCGGCGCCTTCCGCGCCGCCCGGCCGACCTACGGCGCTGGAGTGGGCCTGACCCTGCTCGACGGTCTGATTCGCGTGGACTTGGCCCGAGGCCTCCACGGCTCCAGCCCGCGGTGGCGCACGCACTTCCACCTGGACTCGATTCTGTAGGGACCGGGCGGTAGCTGGCCTGCTAGCTAGCGCGTCACGCGGTAGTAGAAGCGCACTCCCAGAAGCGCGGCCAGAAGGACGGCCGACAAGAGGGGCCAGAAGGTGTCGGCCCTGACCTTCCAGAAGAAATGAAGGACGCCCAGCGCGGCGGCGGCGTAGGCGAGACGGTGAAGGCTGCGCCAACGCCTGCCCAGGCGCCGAATCCAGCCCTTGGTGGAGGTGACGGCCAGGGGCACGAGCAACACGAGACCGGCGAAGCCTGCCGTGATGTAGCGCCGATCCAGCACGTCTTCGACGATGTAGCGAAGGGCGAAGAACTGGTCCAGGCCCGCGTAGGCCATGAAGTGGACGCAGGCGTGAAAGAAGGCGAAGAGGCCCAGGAGGCGCCGGAGCTTGACGGCCTGGTTCCACTTCGCGAGGCGGCGAACGGGGGTGACGGCCAGGGTCGCGAGCAAGAAGCCGAGGGTCCAGCGGCCCTCCACGAGGATCGCCTTCTCGATGGGATTGGCGCCCAGCCAGCCGCCGAAGAAGCCGGCGGCCAGCCATGCGGTGGGGGCCAGCCCGGCCAGCCACACGGCTCCCTTGAGAAGGAGGACTTGCTGCCGGGAAGTCACAGGGGCGAGCCCGGCCGGCTTCCCGCGCCCACGCTGACGGGCCTAGACTAGACTAGACTAGACCTAGACCTAGAAGAACCTCTTCAGGTCCATGCCCTCGTACAGGTGGCCGACTTCGTCCGCGTAGCCGTTGAGGAACTGGGTCGGCACGCGGCGGAACTTGCCCAGGGGGCGCTCGCGGGCTTGGCTCCAGCGCGGATGGGACACGTCGGGATTCACGTTGGAATAGAAGCCGTACTCGCCGGGGGTCTGCGTGGCCCAGGTCGTCGGAGGCTCGGTTTCCGTGAACGTGATGCGGACGATGGACTTGATGCTCTTGAAGCCGTACTTCCAGGGAACGACCAAGCGGATGGGCGCGCCGTTCTGGTTCGGCAGGGTCTTGCCGTACATGCCCGTGGCCAGGAACGCGAGCGGGTGCATGGCTTCGTCCATCCGCAGTCCCTCGCGGTAGGGCCAGCCGATCCGGGGCCGCCAGCGGCGCTCGGGCATCTGTTCGGGATCCCACAGGGTCTCGAACGCCACGTACTTGGCGTCTCCGGTGGGCTCGGCCCGCTTGATCACGTCCGCGAGCGGGAATCCCCGCCACGGCACCACCATCGACCACGCCTCGACGCACCGGAACCGGTAGACGCGGTCCTCGACGACGGAGGGCTTGACGAAGTCTTCCAACTGGTACTCCGCCGGCTTGTTGCACAGCCCGTCCACCTTGACGGTCCACGGACTCGTGCGCAACGAGTGCGCGTTGCGCGCCGGGTCTTCCTTGCCCGTGCCGAACTCGTAGAAGTTGTTGTAGCGCGTGGCCAGCCGTTCCGGCGTCGGTTCAAGGTCCTGGCGGCGCGCGCGCGGCCCTTCAAGGCCCGCCCTGGCGGTGCTCCCGTCCGCCCGGCCTAAACCGTCGGTGGAGCTCGCCGGCGGCGTCGCGACGCCGTCCAACCGACGCGCAACCGCTCCCGCCGGGCCGAACAGGAAGGCGGCGCCGACGGCGCCGGCGCCCAGGAACTTGCGACGGTCGACGTAGTCCGACTCGGAGGTGATCTCCGACGAGGGGACTTGGCTTGTTCGGCTGGTCTTGATGATCATCTGCGGCTTTCTTTGTCCTCGAGGGACGGGACGCCCGCGCGGAGGCGAGGCCGTCTGCACGGAGGCGTGGCACCCCGCGGCGGCGGGACGGGGCGCGGAGGCGTGGCACCCCCGCGGTGGCGGGACGGGCCCCCTCCCCCGCGCCCGGACCGCGCCCGCGCGCTTGGCCTATGGAATCAAATTGCGGTTGGCCTTCCTGAGGACGAACACGCCCTCCTTGCCGGACGTCACCACGATCACGCCGCTCTTGAAGTACGGGTAGTTGCTCCAGGAACCGTCGAAGCCGGGCGCGTCCTCCGTCCAGGGCACGGTGTCGAAGAAGGCCACCTCCCTGGGCGCCACGCGATCGGAGATGTCGAGGATGCGCAGTCCGCTCACGTAGTTGGACTGGTACATGAGATTGCCCAGCACGTAGAGGTTGTGGTCGGACGACTTGTTCTCCGAGAAGTGCTCCTTGACCAGCAGGGGATCGTCCAAGTCCTTCACGTCCCACACCAGCGTGCGCGTGGAAGCGACGCTGCCGCCCAGCTCGTCGAGTTCGTCGTTCATGTAGAAGTACTCGTGCTGCTCGTCGATCCAGCCCTGGTGCGAGTAGCCGGCGTTGGGGTAAGACGACATGGCCAACGCGACCGGGTTGTCCTTGTCGGTGACGTCGGCGATGCTGAGCGCCGTCTCGTTGGAGCCGAAGCACACTTCCTTGCCCTGGTGCTCGGTGTCCGGACCATGGTAGTTGATGCACATCGCGTCGTGGCTGTAGCCCGTTCCCCGGCGGCCCGTCGTGGCGTCGGCGAAGCATCCGGCGAACTCGGGCGCCGTCGGCGTGCGGATGTCGATCATGTGCAGTCCCCCGCCGCAGGTGTTGCCGCCGCCGCTGCTGCCCACTGCGTAGGCGAAGCCCGTCTCCTCGTTGACGACGATGTTGTGAGCGCTGTGGATGCCGTCGTAGTGCGCGGTCGCTTCGAAGGTGACGGGTCCGTCGCGGGGCTCGCGCAACTGGCGAAGATCGAAGACCTGCATGCCGTGCTCGCCGGCGCCGTCGGAGACGATGAAGGCGTGGTCGGCGTACACCTTGATGTCGCGCCACACGTTGGGCCGGGCGCCCTCGGTCAAGGGCAGGTTGCCGGCGTACACGGGGTGGGCAGGATCGCCGAGGTCGATGAAGGCCGTGCCGTCGTAGCGGCCCACGAGGGCCCACTCCGTTCCTGTCTCCGGGTCGGTCCAGCCCCAGACGTCGTTGACTTCGACGCCGCGCGTGCCGCCGATCTCCTGCACCGGCAAGAAGGACACGATGTCGACGTCCGTGCAGGTGAACTCTTGCGCCTGGCCGTCCTCGCAGGCCACGTCGCCGCCCGTGATCGCGTCCAAGGCGACGACCTCGCTCGCCACGGAAGCCGCGAGCGTCCATCCGCCCTCGCCGTTCGTCTCGACGATGGCGGCCCGGCCCAGGCCGTGGTCGGCGCCGGGCAAGGCGACGACGCCCCAATCCCCGTCCTCGGACAACGCCACGCCGGCGCCCGGCCTGCTCTGCAAGACGCCGTCGATCGCCACCTTGGAGAGCGAACTCCAGCCCCCGCGCTCGGAGTCCCACGAGAGCATGTAGCCCAGGACTGGTTCCCCGCTGCCGGTGACCCCAGCTCCGATCAGAGCGCCGAAGTCGACGGGCACAATCGACGAGCCGAAGAGCGAGAGTATTTGTCCATCGAAGGGAGCATGGACCGCCTGCCAGTCCCATTGCCCCGTGTCTTCGTTCAAGGCGAAGCCGTAGACCGCCCCCACCCATTCGTTCGCTCTCGGTGCACCGATCAGCGCCATGCCGTGCCCAACGGCCAAGGATGCGCCGAACGCGCTTGCTGGGCCTGGGGACGCGGCCTGCCCGGGGGGAAGACGGGCCCCTGCGCCCATTGCGTCCGGGTCGATCTTCTGGACCTGCGCCCATCCGTCGTCCTGGCGCCGAAACGCGTAGACCTCGCCGCGCCCCTCGCCGGCCCCCGGAGCGCCGACCAGGATCCAGTCGGCGTCGCCCGCCAAGACGCCGCCGAAGGGCTGGGCCGGATCGCCGTCTTCCGTCATCAGCTTGGCCGTCTCCGCCCATTCGCCGCCCTCGTTCTTCGACAGAACGTAGACCGCCCCTCGCCCGTCGGCGTGGCCCCATGCCGAAACCAGCACGTTGGAGCCCGCCTTCGCCATCACGCGGCCCCAGGCGTCGCCCGCCGCGCCGTCGCTGGCCACAATCCGTTGCACTTCCGTCCACGCGCCGGCGTCGTTCTCGCGAAAGACGTAGACGGCGCCGGGCGTGTCCTCGGAACTGCTCGCGCCCGCCACCGTCGCGCCGACGAGCAGGTCGCCGCCGCTGACGGAGAGCGTCCGGCCGAAGTGGTCGCCCACCGCGGCGTCCGACGCTTCCAGACGCTGCATCTCGGTCCACGCGCCGGCGTCGTTCTTGCGGTACACGTACACGTACCCCGGGCTGCGCTCGTTGAGCGACTCGCCCACGAACACGTCGCGGTCGCCGACGGCCACCACGCTGGCGTAGCCCTGGGCCGCCGCCGGGCGAACGCCGAGCCACGACGCGGCAAGGGCCGAGACCGCCAGCACGGCCGCCACGGCCAGTCCGGTCTTGAGCGGCCTGGCGGCGAGCGGGCGGGCGGCGCAGGGGGACCCGTGCGCGAGGCGGGCTCGGGCAACGAGCGGGAGAGACTTCTTCACGGGAGACTCCTTTAGTTGATCTTGCGTGCTGGTTGATCTTGCGTGCTGGCCGGCCGCGCGTCGGCGCGAACCTCCGGCCGGTCGAGGCCAGTCCGGCCAAGTCAGCGGAATTCGACTTGATCGATGGCGAAGCGGAACGCGCCCAGACTCGGTCCGCCGGCCCAAAGGACGCCGGTCAGGCCGGACGCGTCGAGCCCCGGGAACGACGACAGGGGCAACACGACTTCCTGCCACTGCTCCGTCGCCTCAAATGTAACCGTCGAGGGCACCTGTCCCAGGCTCTCGCAGAACATGATGGCGCGGTAGACGCCGGGCTCGCCCCGCGTCCAAAAGACAAGCTCGGTGGCCGCCGAGAGGTCCACGGGCGCAAAGGCGGCCGGACCCGGGAAGAACATGGCCCCGGCCCAGGGGAAGGGGAAGGCGTCCCCGATCTCGCCCGATATCGCCAAGTGATGAGGCGTCTCCTGCGCGCCTCCGTCGCCCACCGCGGTCTCGACGGTCGAGTTGCCGCCCGCGAAGTCGTCGACGGAGTTCTGCCAGCCCATGCCGTAGGCGGCCGAGGTCTCTCCGTCGTCGAAGTCGTCCACGGGGCCGAGCGGCGCGGCGGCGTGGTCCGTCTCGGGCGGCCGGGAGCGCTCGATGGCGCGGCCTTCCTTCCACACGGCCACGATGGCGCGCGTGGCTCGAAGGTCTTCCAGCGGGTCGCCTTCGACCAGCATCAGGTCCGCGCGCAATCCGGGAGCGATGCGGCCTCTGTCGGCCAACCCGAAGGCGTCGGCCGGCGCCGACGTGGCCGCGGCCAGGATCGCTTCGGGAGACAGGCCGGCCATCTCCAGCAGCTCCAATTCGCGGTGCATGGTGACGCCGTGCGCCGTGCCCGGATTGGGCGCGTCCGTGCCTGCCAGGATGGGAACGCCCGCCTCGTGGAGAGCCCGCACGGCCAGCACGACGTTGTCGAAGTCCGCGCCCGGGGACGCCCCGAACGACGCGGCGAGCTGAGAGCGTTCGCCGGTCCCGAGAAGCGGACCGATGTCGGGATCGTCCGCAAAGCTGGCTCCGACGCCTCTTCCGGTCACGCTCTCCAGAACGGTCATCGTCGGAACCACGAAGATGCCTTGGGCGGCCGCCTGCGCCACCAGATCCGGCGGCGGCGGCAAGTCTGCGAAGATATGGACCAACCCGTCGACCTCCGCGGCCAGCGCCGTCCGCGTGGCAGCCACGGTCGTGACGTGGGCGACCGCCATCCTGTCGTGGTCGCGGGCGGCCTCGACGAGGGCCCGGACCGTGGGCGGGTCCAAGGTGGGAATCGGCCTGGCCATCATCGTGCCGTCTTCGACGATGATCTTGATGAAGTCGGAGCCCTCGGCGACGCGGGCGGCGATCCAAGGGGCGGCTTCCTCGGGGGTCGTCAGCGTGGGGATGGGGATCCCGTACTGGGTGCCGTGACCGCCGGGCGCGGTGGCCGCGGTGCCCGCCGAAATGAGGTCGGCCCGGTCCGCGGCCTCCCCGGCCTCCTGCTGGCGGCGCTGCTCGGCGGCAAAGTCCACTTCGGTGAACATGTCCAAGACCGTGGTCGTGCCGAAGACGGCGGCGCGGTGGAGCATGTCTTCCCGAGAATGGCCGTGGGCGTCGATGAAGCCGGGCAGCAGGGTGCGGCCGGTCCCGTCGATGGTCTCGGCCCCCGGCGGGACTTGGACGGAGGGACCGACGGCGGCAATTCGGCCGTCGCGAACGACGACGGTGGCGCGTTCCACGACGGTCTCGCCGTCGAAGACGCGAACGCCGGTGACGGCCCAGGTCTGGGCGGCGGCCGCGGTTGCGGCGCCGGCGAACCCGGCCCAAAGGGCGCACAGAGCCAGGATGCGGTTCATGGCGGAATCCTCCCTACGGAAGCGGTCGCGCTTGGCGCGTTATGGGTTCTTTCCGGCCGAAAGTTGGCGTGCGCGCCGGCCTGGGGTCAAGCGCTCCCGCGCCGCACGCGGAGAACGCGGGCGCCGGTGGCGGTGCTTCGCACGCTTGCGCTTGCGACTCCATCGCCTCGCCTGCGCCAGCCAGGCCGGGCCCGCCGCCGAGTCAGTACAGAAGCCGCGGCGCCACCTCGGCCTCGAAGGCCGCGTGCTCCTCCCGCGTGCCTTCG
Source organism: Longimicrobiales bacterium (assembly GCA_965242735.1). GTDB lineage: Bacteria > Gemmatimonadota > Gemmatimonadetes > Longimicrobiales > Gaopeijiaceae. The sequence continues at coordinate 2,620,604 of OZ251497.1, forward strand.
AGGATCTCGGCGGCGCCGGCTCCCGCGTCGATGCCGGTGCGCAGTCCGTCGTGGCCCCACAGGATGTCGATCGGGGGAAGACGCTCCTCGTACTCGTAGGGCGGCGGGCGCCAGGCGAAGTCGTCGGGCGCCAAGGCGCGGGCCGCGCTCAGGACTTCCACCGCGCAGCGCACGGGCTCGAAGACGGCCGGGTCCGACACGTGCAACTGCGCGCCGCCGCAGAGGACGCCGGCGTGCTTCTGGAACGTCGGCTCGAAGTGGCAGGGCCGAAACGCGACGCCCGGAAGGCCCGCCGCGTCGAGCCGGCGAACGAGGGCGACGGGGTCCAGCCACGGCGCCCCGAAGAGCTCGAACGGTCGCGTGGCGCCTCGGCCCTCCGACAGGTTGGCGCCTTCGAGCAGAACCATGCCTGGGTACGCGTCGCAGGACGCCGTCGTGGGCAGATTGGGGCTGGGCATGACCCAGGGCCGCCCGGTGTCTTCCCATCGCATGGGCCGCCGCCAGCCCCGGCAGGGCGCCACCGCAAGGTCGCATCCGATGCCGCGCTCCACGTTCAGCCATCCGGCCATTTCGCCGCACGTCAGGCCGTGGCGGAGGGGGACGGGATGCAGCCCGACGAAGGACTCGAATCCCGGACGGAGAACGGGTCCTTCCCGGCGGACGCCGCCGATGGGATTGGGCCGGTCCAGGACGACGAACCGGACGCCCGCCTCGGCGCACGCCTCCATGGCCAGGGCCATGGTCCAGACGAACGTGTAGACGCGCACGCCCACGTCCTGGAGGTCGAACAGGAGGGCGTCGAGCCCCGCGAGCATGTCCGCAGTCGGCTTGCGCACCCGCCCGTAGAGCGAATGGACGGGCAGGCCCGTGACCGGGTCGGCGTAGTCGTCCGACTCGATCATGTTGTCCTGCTTCTCGCCTCGCGCCCCGTGCTGCGGCCCGAACAGCGCGCGCACGTCGAAGCCGGCTTGGCGAACGGCCTCCACGGCGAACTGGAGCCAGCCCGTGACCGACGCCGGGTGCACCACCATTCCGAGCTTGGCGCCCTTCAGGCCGAGCGCGCCGGCCCGGCCGGCCACCAGCTCTTCCAGGCCCGTGGAGACGAGGGGCTTGCGCGATGGCGCACCAGCCGGGCGACGGCGGCCAAGCTCTTCCGGGCCCGTGGAGACGAGGGGCTTGCGCGACCCGCGCGGGGCGGGACGCCCGGGGGCGCTCGATCGGGACCGGCCGGGTGCGTTCGTCACCGTCGTGGACGCCGGGGCGCGCCTCGCCGCGCGGCTGGGCGCCAGCTAGCGGTTGCGGGCGCCGCTGCGCGACAGCGCGCGGTAGTACTCTTCCACGAGCGCGCGGTACTCGGCGGGGACGTCGCCGGAGCGCTGAAGGAGGAGCTGCTCCTCGCCGTCCGCCGCGAATTCTCGGCGCAGACGGAACTCGAGCTGCTTCATGCTCTCCAGCAGCTCGGCCCTCAGGCGAAGCGCTTCCGCGGGGTCGTCGTAGGCGCCGTCGCGGTCCAGCGCACGCATGGCCGCGATCATGCCGGCCAGCTCTTCGGCGGACGCGCCCGCGCGTTCGATCAATTCGCCGAGTCCGCGCAGCTCGCCCGCGCGCTCGCGGACTTCCCGGCGCATCTGGCGGACTTCCTCGCCCGTGAACGGCCGCCCAGGACCAGTGGCGCGCGGCGGGACGAGGCGTCCTTGCGTCGCGTCGCGGCCGTCGTTCGCGGCGCCTCCGCCGCCCGGAGCGCCGCCGCTTCGGTTCCCGCCTTCCGCCGCCCCCGCCTCCCCGGAGCGGCTCTGGGGATCCGCGCCCTCCCCGGCTCGCTCGCCGTCGCCGCGGCCCGTCCGGCGCTCCATGGACTCCAGGCTGCGCACCAGATCGCGCGCCGCCTCCAGCGCTTCGGCTTCGGGGGCGCGCTGGGCGCCGGCGCGCACCGCCTCGGCGGCTTCGTCCAGCCGGTTGCGGAGCGACTGGATGGCCTGCGCGGTCTGGTTCTCGAACGCTTCCGCGTAGTCCTCCTGGCCGGGCCTGCCCACGAGTCCGCGCGAATAGCGCAACCGCTCGCGAAGCTGCGTGTCGCGGATGGTCTCGACGGCTTCCTCCAGCTCGGAGGCGCCTTGCCGGCCTTCGCGCCGCGCGTCGTTGGCCGCCCGTTCCAGGCCGCTGAGGATCTCGCCGACCTCTTCGGCCATTTCCTCCTTCGTCCGGCGAATGCGACCGATCTGATCGGCTGAGGAACGTCCCGCGCGCCGCATCGCCTCCAACCGGTTCTCGACGTCGCGCTGCCGCTCGGCCAAGTCCGCCGCGCGCCTGCGCGCCTCGTCCACCTGCCTCTCCACGCGCTCGTCCTGCACGCCTTCCAGCCGCTCGCGAGCGTCGCGGAGCCTCCGCAAGGCGGACTGGGCTTCGGCCACGCCCTCCGCGCCCCGGCTTGCCGCGGCCCGGCGCATGGCGTTGGCCGCCTGCTCCAGCTGGCGCGACACGTCTTCCAGGCTCGGGTCGCCCGTCTCGCGCGACAGCCGCTCCAACTGCCGGGCCGCCTCCTCGGCCTGCTCGGCCAAGTCCCGGGCGGCGTCCCCTCCGCCCGCGCCGGTCCCGCCCTGCTGCGCCGCCGCGCGCCGTCGCTGGCGCTCCAGTTCCTGCTCCTGCCGGCGCGCGAGCTCCCTGAGCTTCTCCAAGGACTCGTCGACCCCCTGGTCCGCCGTCTGCCGGCGGCTTCGCTGCACGGCCTCGTACTGGTTGCGGAGCTTGTCCGTCTCCAGCTCGAACAGGTCGGCCAAGTCCTCGGCGCTCGGTCCGCCGCCGCGGCCGCCGCCCCCGCCCTGCGGGCTCCCGTCCAGCGACACGAAGCGCTCGTACGTCTCCTCGGCCCTCTGCAGCTCGCGCAAGGACCGCTGCTCCGGACCGATGGCACCGCCGGGACTCAGCGCACGAAGCGAGTCCTCGGCCTCTCGCATCGCTTCGACCGCGCGGGGCAACGCCTCGGCGATCCGGCGGAAGGACTCGTCCGCGCCCGAAATCCCCCGGTTCACGATCCTTTGGGCGAGCGTCGCCGCCTGCTCCCGCAGGCGCTGCTGGCTCAGCGCGACGCTGACCACGTTCTCCTCCCACGCGTCGGCGTCGTACGTGTCGCGGTCGCGAACCAGGTTGAAGCTCGCCGCGATGATCTGGCGCTGCAGCCCGGACAAGTCGTCCTCCATGGAACCTTCGCCGCCGTCGGCCGAACCCCCGCCCCCGCCGCCCTGGGACTCCCGGAAGTCGCGCCGGAAGGGACGGACCTGGAGGAAGTAGATGTCGGTGAGGGCCTCGTTGGCGACGGGCGCGTTGTCGCGGGCGACGCCGTGATACGCGACCAGGTCGCCGACTTCGAGACCGAGTTCCTCCATGAAGACCGTGTGGCCGGCGGTCACTTCCGCCAAGGGCGGTCCGGTCGCGGAGAAGATGCGGACCGTGTCGGGAGCGCCTCCGTTGACCGAGTACACCCACAAGATTTCCGCCACGCCGATGTCGTCGTCGGCGCGCGCCTCCACGAAGACCTCCTCGATCGAACTCGCTTCCGCGTCTCGCCCCGGCTTGCTGAAGGAGATGGAAGGACCTTGGTCGTCCAGCACGTCCACGCGGTAGTCGGGCGCGCCGGCCACCCAGGCGCCCTGCGCAGTCTGGAGCTGGATGCCGTAGAAGCCGTCCCGGCGGACCACGAAGGACGCCTCGAAGGCGGAGGCGGCGGACGGGACGCCGGAATGGGGGTTGGCCGCAGTGGCCGGGCCAAGGCCGCTGGATCCGGCAGGAGCCGGTGCGCCCTCGGCGGCCGGGGCCGGACGGGGCGTCATCGGAATCGTGTCGCCCCAGTCGGCGGAGAGGACGGCGCCGGGCGACGGGAGGGTGGACGTGGCCACCAGCTTCACCGTGGTGCCGGCCAGCGCGGCCACGTCGCCTCCGTGCTCGAAGCGCCGGGGCGCCAAGCCCGTGTACGCGGGGAAGTGGTACTCCATCTGGAGCCGGTCGATCGCGGGCAGGTCGGCCACGTCCAGGACGAAGGTCGCCGAACGCACGCCGTTGGCCTCCACGTAGTAGCGCGTGGGCTCGGCGACGTTGAGCAGCAGGCCGTCGAACGCGCCCGCGCCGTCGCCGATCATCGGCATCGCCGAGAAGCCGCCGCCGCCTTCGCCCTCCGTGTAGAGGACCACGTCGCCCGCGTCGAAGCCGTGGAGAACCGCCGAGACGCGGAGGTCGGAGTTGCGCGAGATCGTCGTGTCGCCGGGCTGGACCGCGACACGGTAGGGATTGACGGACTCGGCGGCGCGCGCCGGGAAGAAAAGGGCCGGGGCGCCGTGGCGGAAGAAGCCCGGTCCCGCGAGAAACAGGACGGCGGCCACGGCGAGCACGCCCGCCAGCGCGCCTCCGGCCCGCCGGATCGCCGAGCGCTCGATTCCTGCGCCGAACCGAAGCCTGCGGCATTCCCGGGCCGCCCGATCCACGATGGCGTGGTCGAGCTCGGAACTCGCGAGCTTTCCCTTGGCCGACGACTCCACGGCGGCGAGCACGCGGGACTGAAGCGCGGGCTCGTGCTCTTCCAAGTACAGCGCGACCCGTTCGTCGGAGACTCGCCGAAGGAGCGGCCAGAGGACGAAGCGAGCCAGCAAGCCGGCCGTCGCCAGCCAGAGGACGACCCGAAGCGCGTTGACCGCTTGCGGATGGAAGCGGAGCAGCTCCAAGCTGGTCGCGGACACGACGAAGAGGAGCAGGCTCGCCGCGGCCACCACGGTCGCGCCCCGCAGAATCAGCTTGAGCCGCCAGCGCCGCCGCACGTCGCGCACGGCCCGCCGGACGGCCTCGGCGGCCCGGAGCTGGCGGCCGGTCGTCGTCGCCTGCCGTTGCTCTTTCATCGTGCCTGGAAAATCGGAAGCCGGCGCGCCCGGGTCAAGGAGCGCAGGGACGACGGCTCGCCTACCGGAAGAACGAGGCGGCGTTTTCGGCCAGCAGCCGGTTCATGTCGAACAGGATGGTCACGTCGGTCTCCAGCAGGCCGGCGTCGCGTCCGTTGCCGTCGTAGAGGATCTTCGGCAGGTACGCGTCCATGGCGTGGCGCGGGCTGGTGGGAAGCCACGGGGGAATCGTCGCCGTCGTTCCCGGTCCGCCGGGCTCGATCCGGGCGTTCTGGTCGATCTCCCGGCGCATCATCGGCAACTTGATCCGCAGGTCGGCCAACCGCCGGCCTTCCAAGAAGAGGACCTCCTGGCGGGCCAGCCACAATGCGTGCCACAGATCGGGGGCGGAGGACAGGCGGGCGATGCTGTCGGCGTCCAGCGAAGTGGCCGAGACGTTGGGGACTTGCAAGTCCTGCGCCGGACGGCCGACGACCAGTCCCGCCCGGTAGGGGCTGCGGTCGTCGGCGCGCACGACGATCTCGGCGCTGCGGGGCCGGAGACTGCGGTCGGCGTTGCGCCGCTCGTCCTTCTCGTCGAAGGCGACCTTGCCTCTCCGCGCGGCAAGCCGAACGGCGTCGGCCAAGTGGGCTCGGGCCGCGGCAGCCGCGCCGGCGGCCAAGTCGATCTCCGCCAGGATCAAGTGCATCTCCTCGGCCTTGGCGACGGGAATGGCCGAGCTCCGCTCGGTGTACTTGGGGTCCAGGAAGTCGAGCCGGGGAAGCGGCTGCATTTCCTGCAACGAGCGCAACGTCAGGAAAGACACGGGCGTGTTGGCGATCGAGGCCGGGTCGTAGGGCTGCGCGAAGAGATAGTCGGCGGAGGACTGCAACACGGCGGCTGCCTCGGCCTCGGCGGCTTGCGCGTCGCCCAGGAGGCGGAATGCGCGAGCCAGCGCGGCTGGGCTCCGCAGGCCGACGGCGCGGGCCGCTTCGAGGTCGGCGACGGCGCGGGCGAGCGAGACGGAGGACGACTGGGGCAGCCCGTCCTTCTCGTGGGGCGCGAACGAGAAGACTTCGCCCAGGGTCAGGTAGGCCATGCCGCGGTAGTAGCGCGCCTCGGCGACGAGCGCGGGCGTCGCGGCCGTGTCGGCGGGGGCGATCTCGTCGACGACGAAGTCCCCCAGCGCCCGCAGCTCCTGGACGTTCCAGTAGACGCCGCTGGCGCTGGTGCCCGTGCCGTTGAGCAGGTCCGGCGTCACGGCCGTGGGATCGTCCAGGACGGCGGGCAGGCCGGTGCCTTGGACGGAGTAGTCGTCGCTGACGACCGCGGTGGCGACGACGTAGGCGTTGATCATGCGGGCGAACTGCGCCCGAAGCCCGGGCAGGAGAGCCTTGGTCGGCTCCGGCGAGCGCGCCAAGTCCTCGTCCGTCGTCCTGGGGTTGGTCACCTGGGTGGGATCGACGGCGTCGCAGCTCCAGAGCGCCGAGGCCAGGCACAGCGCGGCGGCAACGACGAACCGGCGCGGCGGCGCCGTCATCGGAAGTTGCCGAAGTCGACTTCTGCCTTCGTTCCCGCCGCCCAGTCCACCAGGACGGCGCCCGAACGCTCCCGGGGGACGACCCCGGCCGGGAAGTCCAGAAGCGCCGAGACGCGCGCGAACGCGGACGGCTGGTTGCATATGGTCGCTCCGAAGCTGACGACGCCCGCCTGCATCCAGCGGCGGCGAAACGGCACCATCAGGGGGCCGCCCGAGTCGCCGTGGCAGGTCGCTCCGGGCGCGCCCGCCGTGCCCGCGCAGATGTTGGTCTCGCGAACGTGGCTGCCCAGCTGCGTCCGGCATTCGTCGTTGGACACGATCTGCGCCTCCAGCTTCTTGAGCAACAGCGAGGGAACGCCGCCGGCGGCCGTGTAGCCCCACCCCGTCACCGTCGCCCGCGTGCCGGGCGCGGCCAGCTCCGCCGCCGCAGGCGCCAGCAGCTCGATCCGCGAGTACATGTGGCGGCCCTCGAGTTCGAGAAGCGCGAGGTCGTTCTCGAAGGACGGCTCGGCGGAATAGCCCGGATGGACGACGATGCGGGTCACGTCCAGCGCCTCGCCGTCTCCGGCCAAGTCGTGGGTTCCTGCGAGGACCACGACCGAATCGGGCTCGAGGCCGTCCACGCAGTGGGCCGCGGTCATGATCCAGCTCGCGGCGACGAACGTGCCGCCGCAGAGCAGGTCCCGCGAGTCCGCCTCGAGCAACGCCACCTGGAACGGGAACTCTCCCGCCTCGGCCAACCCGCCGCCGATGATGGGCAGGCGGTCGGCTGCAAGCTCGAAGGCTCCCGGCGCGGGCCGCGGCACCGCAAGCAGGGCGGCGACGACGGGCGATCCGCCGGCCCCGGCCTGGAAGTCCGCCGACGCCGGCCCGGGCGCCGTGTTGGTCCAGCCCAGCGCGAGCTCCTGGGTGACCGTGTAGGAGCGGTCGCTGTCCAGTCCGCGAAACGCGTAACGGCCCGCGGAGTCGGTCAACGCCGCCGACTCGGTGGAATCGCGCCGGCCGTCGGCGTTCGCGTCGAGAAACACGAGCATCCGGGGAACGACGTCTTCCTCGGCGTCGCGCAGCCCGTCGGCGTTCGCGTCGTGCCACACCACGCCCACGATTTCCGCGTCGCCACTGCCCGGCGGACTGTTGACGGTGATCGCGTCGCCGACTCGCCGGTTCGTCGCGCCCCGCTGATCCGTCACCGTCAACGCGGGCGTATAGGCGCCCGGCTCCTCGTAGACGTGCATCGTCACGCGCCCCGTCCCCCGCGTCCCGTCGCCGAATTCCCAGGCCCAAGAGGCCACCGTTCCGTCGGGGTCGCTGGACGCGCTTCCGTCGAACCGCACTTCGAGGGGAGCGGCCCCTTCGGAGACGTCCACGGCGAAGGCGGCCACCGGCGGCTCGTTGGGGGTGCCGCCCGGCGGCAGTCCCGTGCCGCCGTCGCCGCCGCAGCCGGTCGCACCGGCGGCCAATGCAACGGCAACGGCGCGGCGGTGCGACACGAGGATGCTACGCCGCCGCGCGGCTTCGCGACCGGTTGGCCAGCGCCGACTCGGAGACCAGCAGCAGGAAGGCTCCCGCCAGCAAGTAGCGCCAAAAGCCCTGCCGCGCCTCCAAATCCTCTTCGGACGGCGGTTCCTCCGCCGGCCCCTGCGACGCCGGGGAGCCGCCCTGGACCGTCCCGCCGCCGGCGGCCGCGACGAACTCTTCCATGTCCAGTCGGGTCAGATCGGATTCGCGCAGGTCCACGTTGGCGGCGAGCACGAGATCGGGGTCCGCGCGCCGTCCAGGAGACCGAATCTCCCAAATCCCCTGCTCTCCGAGAAACAGCAGCGGCGCGTCCCGGCCGATCGGCGCCGACCCGCCGCCCGGCGCCATGGCCACGGCCTCGGCGGGCAGCTCCTGCGTGCCGGCGGTCTCGGCGAGCGCGGCCAAGTCCACGGTAGTGCCCACGGCGTGCCACAGCGCGGGATCGCCACGGGACGCCAAATGGCTCGCAACCCTTCGGACGAAGGGCAAGTAGAGGGACTGCAACGGAAAATCCGTCCACAGCCTGTCCATGCCGCCTGCCCAAACCAAGATGCGGCCCCGGCCTCGGCGCGTCTCGACCAACGCGGGCGACCCGTCGTCGAACCGGGCCAGCGTCCTTGCGCTTGCCGCGGCCTCGACGCGGCGCGTGCGGTAGAAGGCCGTGCGCGTGAAGTCGCCGGATCGGGGGCCCCGGAAGGGCTCGAAGACGGGATGATCGTAATCCACGAAGCCCAGCCGATGGGGCTCGCCCGGCGCGTCCGCCACCGGCCCCGCAACGACGGGCAGGAAGTCCGCTTGCCCCGCCCGGGCCGCCCCGCCCGCCAGGGGTCCGCGCTCGCCGAGCACGACGAGCAAGCCTCCCCCGTCCGTCACGAAGTCCCGAATTCGTCCTGCGGCGCCCGCCGGCATGGCCGCGCCGTTCACCACCAGGACGTCCGTCACCGCCAGCTGCGCGGCGGAGGGCGCGCTCGCGATCACGCGCGCCAAGAACCCGGCTTCGTCTCCGGCTTCCAGCGCGCCCCGAAGATGCAGGTTGGAAGGTCCGCGGCCGCGCGGGTCCCAGACCAGCACATCCACGCCCGCGCCGGGCGAAGCCGTGAAGTGCGCGACGTTGTCGGCCGCCAGGACCTCGTCGGAGACGCGCACTTCGCCTCTCGTGAAGTCGCGAGCCAGGGTGAACGGCCCCAGCGACACCGGCGCCGAGCCGCCCGCGGGCACCGAGACGACCCGGGCGTCCACCTCGGTTCCGTCCACGGACAACGTGACGCGCGCCTCCCGCTCGCCGACGTCCGTCGCGCTCCCGCCTCCGCCCGACGAGGCGACCCGCGCCCTCACCGTCACCCGGTCCCGCCCCTGGCCCGTCGTCCGCTCCAGCTCCAAGCCGCCCAGGGCCAAGTTGCCCGCCCCAGCGCCGTCGCCGCCCACGACCACCGTCTCCAGCTCGACGCCTTCCGCCAACGCCGCGTCCCGGTCCGGCTGCCAACCCGCCCGCTGGAAGTCGCTGATCAGCACCACGCGCCGTCGTGCCAGCGGAGAGGCGGCCAGCGTCGAGCCCGCCAGCTTGAGGGCGGGGGCGATGCGCGTGCCCAGCGACGTGGTCTCCAACGTGTCCAGGGCCCGCAGCAGCGGCGCGGCCGCCGGGCTCGAACGCACCAGCAGATGCGGCGACTCCGAGAAGGCGACCAGCGACGCCCGGTCCTGCGGTCCCATTCCGTTCAGCGCTTCCTTGGCTCGCGCCACCGCCTGGACCCAGTGGTCGTTCAGCGCCATCGAGTACGACTGGTCGAGCAGGACGACGACTTCCTCGGGACCCGCACCGCCGACGGCCAGCCGGCCGCCCCGCGCGAACGGGCGTGCGAAGGCCGCCACCAGCAACGCCAGGACCGCGAGGCGGAGCAAGAGGAGGACCCAACGCCGAATGCGCCGTCGCGAGCGCGCCTCGAAAGGGACCTGCTCCACGAACATGAGGGACGGGAACCGGACCGGGCTGCCCCGTTCCCGGCGCGTCAGATGGACCAGCACGGGCACGGCCAAGCCGGCCAGGCCCGCCAGGAACAAGGGCGTCAGCAAACCCATCCTAGGAAGGTGCCTGTCGTTCGATGCGCCGGCATCTGCGCGCTTGGCTCATCTCTGCCCGGCCAGTCGGCCGCGCGCGGGGAACCGCTACGGACCGATGCAACCGGGCGCGGCGCCGGCTTCCGGCTGCCCATTGCGGGCCGCCTGCGCCAAGAAGTCGGCGCCGCTCGCGCAGTCGATGATCAGATCGGCGATCTCGCCGACGCGCTCCGGGTCCGAAACGTCCGTCAGCAACGAGGCCAGGCCGTCCGCCGTCTCCGCACCGAACTTCCGCCGCGCTTGACGGACCAGCGTGGCTGCGCGGCCCTCCTCGCGGCCCTTCGCCCGGCCCTCCGCCCGGCCTTCCTCGCGGCCTTCGCGGCGCGCCGCCAAGCGCTCGGCGCCCCAAAAGCTATGCACGACCGGCTCGAGGTCGCGCAGCTCCTGCACGTTCTCCATGTCCTCCTCCTTGGCTCCGTCGTCGATCAGCGCACGGCGCACCCAGGCCGCCAGCGCGCGGCTCGCCAGTCCCTCCGGCATCAGCTTGCGCAGCTTCGCCAGCGCCTCCTTAAACTCGGCACGACTGAGCGTGTAGCGCAACCGCAGCGCCGCCGTCCAGGCCGTGTCCGCCGTCTCCAGCGCCTGCGCTACCTTGGCCTCCTCAACCAGCACGAACTCGTGGCCCAGCGCGTACGGCAGGAACGCCTGCGCCTCGTCCACCAGCAGGGCTTCCAGGTTGGTGGGCCCCCGCCACGGCTCCTCGCCCGCGTACACGACGATCGGCAGCACGGGCGGCAGCTTGCCCCGCTTGCGCACGTCGGGGTCGCGGGCGAGCAGCTCGCAGTAGACGAGCGCCGTCTCGAGCAGGATGCGCGCCGCCATGTCGCGGTCGGGCGTGGACTGCGCCTCGAACAGGAAGACGACGTAGAGCCACGAGTCGCGTAGCGGCGCCCGCCACACCAAGTCGGCGTGGCGCACCGTGCGGGACTTGGGATCGACGTACTCGGTCTGCGTCTTCGAGAGCTTGTCGAGGTCGACGCGCTCGGCCAGCGCGCCGGGCACGATCTTGCCGAGCACCAGCGTGGCCAGCAGCTCGGCGGCCATCCGCTCGTCGCCGTAGAACGCCTTGGCGATCTTGTCCTTCGGCTGGTGTACCGTCTTGCGCCGCAGCTCGTCCCGACGGCGGGGACGGGTGGGCGCGCCAGACGGCGGATGCTCTCGGCCGGAGGGGGTCGATCCGGAGGCGTCGCCCGGCTTGCCGTCTCGAGGCGCCGCGCCGGCGGCGTCAGGCTCGCCGTCTCGGGTGTCTGCGGGGGCCATGGGCGTCTCCGCGCGCTTCGCAAGGGGTCGGGTCTCCCGGCGGTCCGGTGGGGCCTGCTGGTGGCCGGCAAGAACGGGGTGGACCTCCCGCGCCGAGGCGGGGTCCGGGTTCCCGTGGTCCGGGCCGGCGCGGTCCTGAACAAAGACCGCAGGACCGCCGGCGGCGGGCCGCGGGACGTGCACCCCCCAACAGTGGCGACTCCGGCAGGACACGTACATGGCTGAACGGGACAGCTTCGTGAACGTCGTCCGATCGCCCGTCCAGGATTTCGATGCTCTGAAGTGTCCCATCCGATGTCCCAATTTTTGGCTCGAACTGTCCGGTGGCCGAACCGCGTCCTTGCTAGCGCGCCTTGCCGGCCTTGCGGCGAAAAGCCAAGTAGGCCCACAGCGCCTGGTCCAGCGGTTGGGACGTGTCGAGCGGCACGTAGTCCACCCGTTGCTTGCCGAAGCGCTCCTTCAGCGCCGCCAAGTGGGCCGCAACGCGCTCTCGGTAGGCCGCCGCGTGCTTCTCGGGCGACACGGGGAGGACGCTCGCCGTCTCCGCGTCGCGGAAGTTGGCCGGCTGGTCGAAAGGGAAACGGACCTCCGCGGGGTCCAGCACGTGAAAGGCCACCACGTCGTGTCCCTGGGCGCGAAAGGTGCCCAGGGCCGAGGCCAGGTGGGCGGGATCGTCGTAGAAGTCCGACGCGACCACCAGAATTCCGCGGCGCCGGAAGGTGGCGCCGACGCGGGCGAGCGGCCGGTCCCAAGCACCCGCGCCGCCGGCCGCCACGCGCGACACGACGTGAAGGACCTTGTCCAGATGCGCGACGGCGGGGCGCACGTGCTCCACCACGTCGTCGTCGAAGGCGTAGATGCCCACGCGGTCCCTTTGGCCGGCCGAGAACCACGCCAGGCTGGCGACGAGAAACCGCGCATAGTCCAACTTCGAGACGAAGCCGCCGGCCGCCGCCGAGCCCCGGTCCGCCTTGGAGCCCCGGCCCGCCGCCTTGGAGCCCCCGTCCGCCGCCGCCGAGCCCCGGCCCGCCGCCTTGGCTCCCGGTCGCGCAGGGCCGGATCCGGCGGTTTCTTCGCTCCCCGAGCGATAGTCCATCGACGCGGACACGTCCAGCAGGAAGCCCACGTCGGCGTTGGTCTCGGCTTCGAACTGCTTGATGTAGAAGCGGTCGGTCCGGGCGTAGACGCGCCAGTCGATGCGCCGGATGTCGTCGCCGGGCATGTAGGCGCGGTGCTCCGCGAAGTCCATGCTCAAGCCCAAGTGAGGCGAGCGGTGGACGCCCTGCATGAATCCGTCCACCACCGTCTTGGCCAGCAGCTCGAGGTTGTCGATCCGAGCCAGGACGGCCGGGTCGAGGAAGGACCGCCGGGGGCCGGCGCCGGTCGCCATCGCCGCGAGCCTACATCCCGGACGCGGGCACAGGCACGGCGTCCAGGAGCATGGCGATCAGCTCGTCCGTCGTGCGGCCCTCCGACTCGGCCCGGAAGTTGACCAGGATGCGATGCCGCAACACCGGCAACGCCAGGGCCTTCACGTCGTCGAAGCTGACCGTGAGCCGCCCCTGCGAGAGCGCCCGGGCCTTGCCTCCCAGCACAAGGTGCTGCGCCGCCCGCACGCTGGCGCCGTAGGAGACCCAGTCGTTCACGAACCCGAGGCCGCCCTCCCGCGACGGACGACTGGCCCTCGCCAGGCTCACCGCGTAGCGCAGCACCGGCTCCGCTGCAGGCACGCGCCGCACCAAGCGCTGAAAGGCGAGGAGGTCGTCGCGCGAGATCACGCGGTCGAGTTCCGGCGTGGTCTCTCCGGTCGTGGAGCGCACCACGTCCAGCTCTTCGTCTTCCTCCAAGTGCTCCATGCGAATGTGGAACATGAAGCGGTCCAGCTGGGCCTCGGGCAACGGATAGGTGCCCTCCAGCTCGATCGGGTTCTGCGTGGCGAAGACGAAGAAGGGAGGAGACAGGTCGTAGGTCTTGGCCTGCACGGTGACGCGCTTTTCCTCCATGGCCTCCAGCAGAGCCGCCTGGGTCTTCGGCGGCGTGCGGTTGATCTCGTCGGCAAGCACGACGTTGGCGAAGACGGGCCCCGGCGCGAACACCAGCCCGCGCGTGCCGTCTTCGCGCTGTTGAATGATGTCCGTTCCGGTGATGTCCGACGGCATCAGGTCGGGCGTGAACTGGATGCGCGAGAAGTCCAGGTCCAGCACCTGCGAGATCGCGCGCACCAGCAACGTCTTCGCCAAGCCGGGCACGCCCACCAGCAGGCTGTTGCCGCCGACGAAGAGCGTGAGGAGCACATGATCGACGGCCTCGTCCTGGCCGACGATGATCTTGCGGAGTTCCGAAAGGATCTTCTCGCGTCCTTCTTGAATGCGCTCGGCAAGCGCGACGTCGGCAACGGGGTCATTGGACAACAGAGTCACCTCGTGAGAGCGTAGATCACGTAGTTGACACCGACCTTGTAGGCTTCGTTGGACAGATTGATCGGGAACCAGCCCGTGTCCGAGTATTCCCAGTAGTCGCCGATGTCGTTGTTGAAGTTGGCGACGACCATGAGCCGCTCCTGCGGGTCGTCGTTCTCGTGGATGCCCAGAAAATAAGGCTTGTACTGCCGGAACGTGGGGGGCGAGAAGTCCAGCGTCTCGATCCGGAAGAACGCGTTGAAGACCGGTTCCTCCAGTTCCAGCATCCGAAAGCGGCGCCCGGGCAGCATCTCGGCGAAGATCGCCTCCACCACCTGCCACTCCCGGGAGCCACGGAAGTCGTCCAGGATCAGGAAGCCGCCCTTCTGCAGGTAGGCCGCCAGATTGTCCACTTCCGCGCGTGTCGCCCGCCAACGCCCCGGCTCGGCCATGTAGGCGATGGGATAACGGTGCAGATCCGGGCTGTCGGCACCGACGACGTTGGTCCCCTCCGTGTGAGTGGAAACCAGCGTCACCTCGTCCAGAATCTTGGCGAAGTTGTTGTCGGCGTACGGGAAGTCGTGCGCCCAGGGCGGCTCTCGGCCGAAGCGGCCGCCCCGGCTCCCCCCGGCGACGTTGAAGCGCACCCTCACGAAGGTGTAGTCCCCGTCGTAGGGGAGATTTTGGAAGTCCTGGGGCGCGGCGGCGCGAAGTCCCGTGCGCCCCTGGTCGCCGGCCTTTCGGGGGCGTTGGGGGTCCAGAGCGACTCCGTCGCGCACATTTCCCAGCGCCGTTGCCGCGACCGCCGCGCCCAAGGCGACCGCCGCCAGTCCCGCCGGCAGGGAACGGCCAGTCCAGATGCGACGGGGACTCGCCGCCGCGCCACGTGCGATTCGCGCCCTGCGCGTCCGCCGTGCGCGCCCGGCCGTCCAAGTGCGGCGGAGACTCACCGGCGCGCCTGCCCGCCCTGGAGCGCCAGCAGCAAGTCCAGCGCCTCTCCGTAGTTGGGGGCCAGTTCGAGCGCCGCGAGCACCGCGCTGCGCGCGCCGGAGCGGTCTCCTTTCTTGTGCAGCAGGCGGGCGAGCCCGAAGTGGGCCGCGGCCATGTCCACCGGGTCCAGCGCCAACACCGCCCTCCTCTCCATCTCCGCTTCGGCCAGCCGGTGCGACGCCTCCAAGAGCGCGGCGGCGCGCTCCCGGTCTTCCATCGCGTACGGATGGACGTGGGCGAGGTCGTGGAGGACGGCCCCGGCCTCTTCGGCGTCTCCGGCCTGGGCCAGAAGGCGGGCCAGCGCCGTTCGGGCTTCGTAGTGGCTCTCGTTGAGCCGCGCGAAGGCGCGGTAATGCCGGACGGCGGCGGCGACGTCGCCCTGTTCCTCGCGGATGCGTCCCAAGTACCAGTGCGGCCCGTCGGCGCCCCCGTAGCGCGGGAAGAGCTCGAGCGCCCTGGAGAAGTGGCGGAACGCTTCGTCCAGGCGGCCCTCGTCGAAAAGCGCGCGGCCGAGGATCATTCTGGGCTCGAAGCGGCCCGGCTGGCGCGCCACGGCGGCCCTGGCCGAGGCCAAGTCGCCCGGCGCCGCCACGGCTTCCTTGCCCACGGCCGCCGCCGCCGCGCCGAACCGGTCCGCCAGATGCGCGTCGAACTCCCGCTGGAAGTCCTCCAGGCGCACGCCCAACGCGGCGTCGAACGCCCCCTCGTCGTCCGCGCCGTCCCGGTAGGCATGCAACATGTCCACGATGGGCGGAAATCCGTGCCTCGCCTCGAGGAACTCGAACACCAGGGACGCCTGAAAGTACGTGTCGGACACCTCGGCGGGGTGGCGCGGATTCGAGAAGCCGCGGTCGAGCTCGGCGACCTCGCGCAGGGCGCCCGCTGCCAGCGAGCGGGCGAACGTAACGCTGGGACGCCGTCCCCAAGTCGCGTGCCCCTTGCCCTGCTCGTGCACGGCCAAGCCCTCGGAGAACCAGCGGGGCACGCGGTTGTCGGACGCGGCCATGTGGAACGAGTGCGCGATCTCGTGCCAGAGGGTGGACGCCCAGTTGAACTCTCCCGGTCGTCGTGCGGCGGGCGAGTCCATGGCCAGGGCGGGCCCGAAGCTCACGCCGAGCGCGCCCAAGCCGGTCAGGCCGACGGTGCGCACCGAGAAGTCCGCGTGGCGCCGAAAGACCTCCACGCGAATCGGCGGGAGCGCCTGTCCGTATCGTTCGGCCATGTCCCGGTAGGCCCGTTCCGCGACTCGCGTCATGTAGGGGGCGAGCAGCGCCGCTTCGGACTCGTGCAGGACCAAGCGGAAGTTCTCCGTCTCGACGACCTCGTACTCGGCCAGCGCGTCCAGCAGGTCCAGCGTGTTCTTGAACCAGAGATTGAAGGGATCGCCGGCAAACGCGCGCTCCAGGAGAGGGCGGCCCTCGGCGACGCGTCCCAGCCGGATCAAATTGAGTCCCGCCAAGCCCCAGCCCGTCCAGCTGTTCGAGTCGGCGGCCGTTGCGGCCCGGGCGAAGGTCACGGCGTCTTCGTAGCGGCGATGGTCGGCCGCCAGCTCGGCCAAGACGACCAAGACCCGGGTCGGCGCGGGCGACGCCCGGCGCGCGGCCGCGAGCGCTCCGGCAAGGGCGTCGTCGTCCCCGGCGAGGAGGAAGATCGCCGCCCGGGCGCCCAAGGCGTCGAGATTCAGCGCGTTGGCCCGCAACGCCTGCTCCACCTCTCGCTCGGCCAAGTCTCGTTCGCCGGCGGCCAAGTGAATGCGGGCCAGCAGGCTCCGGGCGCCCGGCAGGTTCGGGTTGGTGGCCAGCGCGGCTTCCAAGTGCTCCTCGGCGCCGGGGCGGCTCTCCAGACGGGCGACCCGCGCCAAGCCGAAGCGCGCCTGCGCGTGGGAGGGGTTCTCCGCCACGACCTGCCTGAAGGCCTCGGCGGCCTGGGCGGCGTCGTAGCGCTCCAGGAAGAGTTCGCCGACGGCGATTTGCGGCGAATGGTCCCGAGCACCGGCCGCCTGCGCCTCGTCAAGCACGTCCAGCGCGTCGTGGGCGTACTCGAAACGCCAACGAGACAGGTGGACGAGCGCCCGGCCGACGGCCACCAGCTCCGCTGGCGAGAGCGCGCCGCTCGGCGCCGCGTTGTAGTGGTCGACCAAGCCCGCGAACAGCGCACGGGCCCGGTCGCGGTCTCCGTGGCGGTATTCGAGAACGCCGAGTTCGACTTCGGCGAGCCGCCGGCCGGCTCCGGGGTCGGCGGCGCCGGCTTCAAGCGCCGCCCGGGCCTCCGCCACGCGGCCGGTTGCCAGCAATGCGGCACCGAGCAGCGCACGGGCCCCCTCGACTCCCGCTTGGAGCCCCTGGCGCCCTGCCTGGGCCGCCCCCGCGTAGTCGCCCGTCTCCCGAAGCGCGCGCACCCAGCCCGCGAGGGCATTCGCATCTCCTTGCAACGCCAGCGGCCGCAGGAGACGCACGGCTTGCGCGTATTCGCCCGCCCGCAACGCCGCGAGCCCGTCTTGCCCCTCGCCGGTCGCGGCCGGGCCCGCCGCCCTCTCGGCCAGGAGGCCGGCCTCGGCCTCCGGCGGCGCGCGGTCCCGGCCACTGCACGACTCGAGCGGGCCCGGCACCCACCCGGCCAAGCTTGCCATGCAGCGCTCTCCGTCAGGGGCACGGCCGCCGCCCGACTCGAGCGAGCCCGGCGCCCACCCGCCGACGCCCGCGACGGCCGCCGTCGCACCCACGCCGACAGTCCACCGCGCGAACCGCCCAGCCGCGCCCGGCATGCCCCTGCGACCCTCTCTCTTCATGCTCCTCCGCCCCGTCGGCGCCTCCGAGTCCGTGCCCATCGTCACGCCCAATCGCGCCGGCGAATGCCGGCCATGGCGACCGACCCAACCTGCGCCGCCGAGGAGCACGCCCCGAGCTTCAAGGTAGCGCCGCGCCGGAACGCTGGCTCAAGGTCGCGGCTCTTGCCGGTCTTCAAGCCGAATCTCGGTGCGCCACAGTCGGATGTCGTGATGTGGAAGCATCAGCCGAACGTCCAGCCGAGCAGGACGCCAGGGCAACGCGAACACGACCCAGCAAGCGCCGTCCAAGAGGACGCCGTGCAGCCCGACGGGCGGTCTCAGGCGAAGATCCCTTCGGCGCGAGAGATCGTCCGTCGAGCGGGACCAGAGGCGCAAGTCGATGTGCCCCGTCATTGCGCTACGGGCGCATCGTTCCTGGGCGAATCCCAGCTGGAGGCCGTCAAGAAAGAAGCGCGCTTGGTCTTCGGCCACGGGCGTCCGCATGGCCATGTCTTCGTACGCGTGCCGATACCTCTCGCCAATCTCGTCGTCCACCATCGCCAGGTTGGTTGCCGCCACCGACATTATCGTGCTGTTGTACACTTTCCTCGAATAGACGACGGGCGCGAACGTGTTGGGAGCAATGCCGCCTTCCGAATGTTCTCTGTGGTTCGTTATGTAGTAGTCGGCGGTTCCGGCCGTCCCGACGACGATTCGTCTTCGATCTTCCGCCGGCAGCGCCAAGCGGTTGCTGACCAGCGCTTGGTCGTCGAAGGAATGCACGTGAATCCTTGACGACGGATGTCGCCTCAGCATGTATTCCAGAGCTTCTCGGTACGATGTCGCCCAGTAGTCCAAGTCGTACTGCTGCCGCAACTCCTCCGGCGCGTCCCGGTCTGCCAAGCGGTTGAAGTAGACGTTCTGGTACGGATGAATGTCGGCCATCGCCGCCGCGGTGCTCCCCGCCGCCGCCGCCGCCAGCCCGCCCACGGCCAAGCGCGCCGCCCGCGGCCGAAACCTCGCGAGCGTCGCCGCCAGTCCCAGTGCCGCCAGCACGGAGAACGGGGCAAAGAGAAAATACAGCGGACGCCAGCCGTTGTAGAGATTCGCGCCCCCCGCGACCAGGGCGGCGACGGCGCCCCATGAAGCCGTCAGGCACAGGCATTCGAACCGCACCGGCGTGTTCCTCAACGCCTCGCGCGGGCGCTTCGCCAGTCGCCGCAACGCCACCGCCGTCCCCGCCAGCCCCAAGAGCAGGGTGAAGGGCGGCGTCGTCAGTCCCAACCACGTCGGGATGTAGCTTCGAGGCACGTCGCCCGTCGACAGAGCCTCGCCGTCGAAGACGACCAGCACCCGAAACGTCTTCAGGACCCAGCGAATCGCTTCGAACATGCCCGACAAGGGCTCCGCCCACAGCCGCGGCCAGGTCGCGTAGACCGTCGCCACCACCACCGCCAGGAAGACGCCGACCGTCGCCAGCACGTGCTTGCGCGCCTCCCGGCTGCCCGCGAAGCACAAGTCCAGCCCTCGCATCGCCAGCGCCCCCAGGACCAGCACGAACGCCATGACGCGTACGTTGAACGCCAACCCCACGCACGCCCCGCACAACGCAAACGCCCCCAGCGTGTCCCTGCGGAACGCTCTGTGAATCGACCACAGAGAAATCATGAACAGTCCGAGAAATGGAACGTCCTTCGCGTTGAAGAACGAATGCGCGTACAATCGGGGCTGCAACACGAACAGCAAGAACGCCACCACCGCAGTGACCCGGCTTCCCGTCATTCGGTACGACAGGACTGCGCAGATCGCGCCCGAAAACAAGAAGAAGAGATGCGACGTCATGTGGTAACTCAAGTACACGTCCCTGCTGTCCTCCAAGCCCAGCAAGCGCGCCACGACCCATTGACCCAGCTCGAACACGACGCCGTCGCTTCTGATCCAATTGGAAAACAACGCGCGATCTCCGGCCAGCACGTACGCAACCGTTTGCTCCGCCAAGTTCCGCTTCATCACTTCGTCCAAGTTCACGCCATAGTCGTCCACGATCCAAGCGCCGACCGCCGCAAAGAGGACGAAGCCCGCCGCCAACAGCCCCAGAAGCTCCGGCGGCGTCCTGGTCGCCGCACGCGCGTTCGGCCTCGCCGCCACGAAGCCGGTATCGACAGTCGCTCCGGCCAAGCGCGGACCGCGAACGGGTCCCGACGAACCTGCTTTCGACAGAACCGTCCCATCGGGCCCGTTCGTCTTCATCAGTCAGTGCGTCCGAGGACGACGTCCAGCCGCCACAATTCGCTTCCTTCCAGCATGTAGCCCCGCAGACGCAGACGGTCCGGACGCCAAGGCAGGCGGGTCGTGATCCAGCAGGTCCCGTCGACCAGCGCCCCGTTCGTGCCGAAGTCGGGCTCCATGCGAAGCCATTCGCCGCCGCCCCGGCCGCCTCTGGCCGCCGAACCGTCCCCGGCCGGCCGGCCTTCGCCCTGAATCCGCAGATCGACCCGGCCCGCCAAGGTACGCCGCGCGCAACGCCGCTGGACGACGTGAAGCTGCAGATCGTCAAGAAAGACCTGCACCGGCCCGTCCGCGACGAGCGTTCCAGAAACCGCGGCCCGCAACGCACGCCGGTAGCGCTCGGCCACGTCCTCGCCCGCCATCTCGACGTTCAACGCGACCACGGACATGATCGTGCTCCCGTAGACTTGGCGCGAATACACGACGGGCGCGAACGTCGAACGCGCGAGATTGATCCCTGTGTGATATTCTCTGTGGTTCGTCACGTAGTAATCGATCACGCCCTCCGGCCCGATGACGAGGCGTTCGCGAACGGCCGCCGGAAGGATGTTCGCCGTTGCCGTCACGTGCCACTTGGTCCACGACGACAGGTGCACGGGGCTGCCGGCGTGGCGCGCAGACAGGCGCTCCATGCCTTCGCGGAAGGACGTCGCCCAATAGTCCATGTCGTACCGTCGTCCCAGCTGCTCCGGCGTTTCGCGATCCACGAAGGCGTTGAAGTAGACGTTTTGGTACGGGTGCGTCTCGGCCATCGCCATGGCCGTGCTGGCGGTTGCCGCCACCGCGCCCACGCCCGCAGCCGCCCGCACCGCGCGGCCGCGAAACCTAGCCAGCATCGCCTTCGTCCCAAGAGCCGCCAAGACCGCGAACGGAGCGAACAAGAAGTAGACGGGCCGCCAGGCATGGTAGACGTTGGCCTCCGTGGCGACCAAGAAGGCGACGGCGCCCCAAGGCGCCAGCAGGCACAGGCACTCGAAGCGCACCGGCGTGTTTCGCAAGGCCTCGGCGGGTCGCTTGCGCAGCCGCAACAGCACCGCGGCGGTTCCCGCCAGCCCCAAGAGCAACGTGGTCAGCGGCGTCGTCATTGCGAACCACTTCGGCAAGTACCAGCGCGGCACGTCGCCCATCCACACCACGCCGCCTTCGAACAACGCGTAGACCCGGAACGTCTTCAACATCCAGCGCAACGCCGCGACCAGCCCCGCCATGGGATCGGTCCACATCTGCGGCCACGTCGCGTACGCCAACGCCGCCGCCACCGCCAGGAACATGGCGACCGTGGCCAGCACGTGCCTGCGCTCCCGGCGGCTCTCCGCGAACCACCAGTCCAGGCCGCGCATCCCCACGACGGCGAAGACCAGCACGAACGCCATGATCCGCACGTTGAACGCCAGCGCCAAGCACGCTCCGCAGAGCGCGAACGCCGCCAGCGTGTCCTTGTGGAACGCCCTTTGAATCGACAACAAGGAGATCATGAAGAATCCAAGAAAGGGCACGTCCTTGTAGTTGAAGAAGGAATGCGCGTACAACCGCGGATGCAGAACGAACACCAGGAACGCGACGCACGCGGCCGCCCGGCTGCCCGTCACGCGAAACGACAAGACCGCGCACGCGACGCCGGACAGCAGAAAGAACAAATGCGACATCATGTGAAACCCCAGATACACGTCCCGGCTGTCCTCCAAGCCCAACAACCGCGTCATCGCCAGGAGGCCCAACTCGAACACGATGCCGTCGCTTCTTATCCAGTTGTGAAGCAACGCTTGGTCGCCGTCCAGCACGTAAGCCGCCGTCTGAACCGCCAGATTGTGCTTCAGCGGCTCGTCCAGCGAGACCCCGTAGTCGTCCACGACCCGCGCCCCGATCGCCGCGAAGAGCACGAACCCGGCCAAGAGCCCGACCCGCAAGGACGACGGCGTCTTCCCCGTGCTCGCCACGCTACGGGTCCTCCAAGTCGAAGTCCGCTCTCCACAGAACCTGCTTCTCGATTCTCCCGTACCCCGCCAGCCTCGAAGGGCGCCACGGCAGATCGATCTTCATCCAGCAGTCGCCGTCCACCAGCACGCCGTACGTGCCGAAATCGGTCCGCAGGACGACGAAATCGTCCTCTTGCGCGCCTTCGCGCCACAAAGCCAACCGGACGTCCGACGACAACGACCGCCGGGGGCACGCCTCCTGGACGACGCTGAGCCGGCGTCCGTCGAGGAAGAAACGGACGTCGCCGTCCGCGATCGGCCTCCCCGCCGTCGCCGTGTTGTACGCTTCCCGATACTTCTGTGCAACGTGTTCGTCCACCCTGGAGACGTCCAAGGCAACGATCGACATGATCGTGTTGTTGCTCACCTGGCGCGTGTACACCAGGGGCGCGAAAGGCCGATCCGGCCACGACAGAGTCTCGACGGCGTACTCCGCATGGTGCGTGATGTGGTAGTCGCCGGTGCTCTCGACTCCAGTCGTCAGCCGCGCGCGAGCCGTTGGCGGGAACAACAGACGGGTGACGGCCAAATTGAAGCCGTCGACCGCATTCGCGTCCACTTTGGCTCCTGGATGCCGGTTCAGCAAGTATTCCAGCGCTTCGCGGTAGGACGTCGCCCAAAAGTCCATTTCGTATCGCTTTCGAAGGTGCTCCGGCGTCTCCCGATCCACGAAGGCGTTGAAGTAGACGTTCTGATACGGATGAATCTCGGCCATCGCCGCTCCCGTGCTACCGGCTGCCGCCAACGCCAGTCCGCCGACCGCCCGCCGAGCCATCGGGCCGCGAGCCCATGCCAGCATTGTCCCCATGCCCAAAGCCGCCAGCACCGAGAACGGCGCAAACAGGAAGTACAGCGGCCGCCAACCGTGGTGCAGGTTCGCTCCCCCCAGGGCCAAGGCGGCAACGGCGCCCCATGACGCCACCAGACACAAGCAAAGGAAACGTACCGGCGTATTCCTCAACGCTTCGCCCGGCTTCCGCGACAACCGCCCCAAGGCCACCGCCGTGCCAGCCAGTCCCAACAGCAGCGTGAACGGCGGAGACGTCTGTCCGATCCATGTCGGAATGTAGCGCCACGGAAGATCGCCAATCCACCGCGCCTCACCGTCGAACAGAACAAACACGTTTATCGTCCGAATCACCCAGCGCAACGCCTGGAACATCCCAGCCATGGGTTGCGTCCACAAGTACGGCCGCGTCGCGTACACCACGACCGCCGCCGTCGCCAAGAACACGCCCGCCGTCGCCAGCAAGCGCTTCCGCTCCGCCCGGCTGGCGGCAAACCGCCAGTCCAGCCCGCGCATCCCCAACACCGCCAGGACCAGCACGAAGCCCATGACTCGCATGTTGAACGCCAGCGCCAGGCACGCTCCGCAAATCGCGAACGCTCCCGCCGTGTCCTTTGCGAACGCTCTGTGGATCAGAAGCAGCGACATCATGAACATCACCAGAAACGGAATGTCTCTGGCGTTGAAGAACGAATGCGCATACAATCTTGGATGCAACACGAAGATCAACAACGCCACGCACGCCGCTGCCCTGCTTCCCGTTACGCGATACGACAGAATCGCGCACATCACGCCGGCGAACAGGAAAAACAAATGCGACGTCATGTAGAGGCCAAGACGTCGATCCCGGCTGTCCTCCAGGCCGAGCAACCCTTGCAGTCCCACGGCGGCCACGGTGAACACGGCGCCGTCGTTCCTGAAGTGGTCCTTGAGAAGCGCGTCGTCGCCCTCCAGCACGTAGGCCGTCGTCTTGGCGGCGAGCTGCCACAAGAGCTCGTTGTCTCCGCTGGCACCGTAGTCGTCCACCACCAGCGCGCCGACGGCGGCGAAGAGCAAGAAGGTCCCGAGGAGGACGGCGCGCAACGAGGCCGGGAGTTCTCGTCCTCCCGGCCACCCCGTCTTCCCCGTCACGTGGGCGCTTCTTGCTCCGGCGGAGACGCGTCCACGCCCTCCAGGCGACGAAGCCGTGCCGCGCCCTCCGGTCCGGACAGGAAGGACACCAGCCGCCGGGCGAGCGCAGGCGCATCGGTCGTCTCGCATTCCCAGACGACGAGGCAGTCCCACTTCATGTCGCGCAGGTCGGTCAAGTTCTTCCGGTCTCGAAGCACATTGCGCTGGAACTTGTCCTCCCAGTACGACTTGCGGGTGGCCGGCGTCGTGGTGCGCCGGCAGCCTTCGTGCCGATGCCAGAAGCAACCGTGCACGAAGATCGCCTTGTTGCGGCCGGGGAAGGAAATGTCCGGAGAACCGGGAAGGTCGCGGCGGTGCAACCGGTATCGATAGCCCAGCGCGTGGAGCAATCTGCGCACGGCCATTTCCGGCTTCGTGTCCTTCGACGAGATGCGCGCCATCAGGGCGCTTCGCTCGGGGCTCGGCGGAGGGTCGGCCGCCGGCCGGCTTCGGGCGTCGCCAGGGTCAGGCTCTCCGTCGCTCCGCTCGGGACTCGGCCGAGGGTCGGCGCGGCCCGTCGTGGTCTGGGCTCCGTCGCTTCGCTCGGGACTCGGCGGACGGTCGGCCGCCGGAGGCGATCCGGGGCGGGCAGGCCGCTTATCCGCCTCCATCGCCCCTGATCTGGCGGTTCTTGAGAGCAAGTTCGACCAACAGGGCCTCCAGGCGGTCTTCGTATTCCCGCAGATCCATCTGATCCTTCGCGCGCCGCAACGCTTCGATGCGCGCTTCGATATCCGCCTTTTCGCCGAGAAGCTGGCGAAGCAAGGGGGTCATGTCCGTTCCTGCCGGCACGCCGCTTGCGCTGCCCGCCAGAAAGATGCGCCGGGCCAGCTGTCCGTCTTCGGCGTCCGCTCCCGGTTCTCGGCTGCCTTGGGCGTCGCCGTTGTCGTCCAAGACGGCATGTTCGGTCAAGAGCTGATTGTCGCCTTCGTATTCGCGCGCGACTTCCCGGGCGGCGTAGCCGAACGCCTCGAGAATCGAGACGCGCCCGTCCTTGTCGGCGTCGGCGCCCGTGCCGGCGAACGCATCGGCAAAGTGGAGACCAAAGCGCGTGAAGTTGCGCTCTCTCCCCGTGCGCGTCGCTGTGATGACGGCGCGGTTGGGGGCGGAGAGCGCCTGCAGGAAGGGGCCGGACGCGCTGGCGGAATTGACGAAGACGACGGTCCTGTCGCTCAGCGGCTCCAAGAGCATGGCAAAGTCGTCGGGAGACAGATCGGGCCCCGGGAGATTGAACCGGGCCTCGCCGCCCCGAAACGTCCCGTGGCCAGCCAGGAAGACGATCACTTGGTCCGCCGGCGTCGTGACCAAAGCGACTTGTGCCAGCGCGGCCTGGATGTTGTCCGCCGTGGAGCGCGCGGCAATGCGCGTCGGGTCCAGATCGGGCGATGCGCTCAAGTACGCGATCCGTTCGGGCGGGATGCCGTATTCTTCGGTCGCCGCGTCGGCGAATCGGCTGAGCCAAGCGTGAAACGCGTCGGCGTACTGCGGCTCGCCGCCGAGGCCGGCGATCAGCAGAAGATGGGTGTCCTGCGCGTACGCCGGAGCCGAGGCCGCGCCATGCGCAAGCACAACCGCCAGCGGCCAGACGGCGCGACGGCCGCCCCGCCGGCGAGAATGCCCCGACCGCTCGCCCCCGGAGTGCGCCCCCGCCCGGGCAGCGCGACGGCGACCCCGCCACCGCCGCCCCTTCACGCCCAACCCCACTTGCGGCGAAACGCCCACTCGGCGGCCAAGAGTCCCGCCAGAAGCAGGAACAGCGCCGGCATGTCCCACAGGTCGCGTTCTTCCCGCACGGTGACCCCGCCGCCGACCACCGCCAGATCGCCGGGGAGCCGGTCTGCGGTGTCCTTGCCGTAGTAGCGCCCGCCCGTCTCGTCGGCCAACCGCTCCAAGAGAGTCCGGCGCTGGCGGGGATCGCGAAACTCGACCGTGCCGGGCGCCACGCGCACGCTCGTCGAGCTTGCGCCGAGAATCACGGAGTCCCGAGCCGCCTCGACGGCCACTTCGTAGACGCCCGCAGCCTCCGGCACGAACGTCGCCGCATACTTGCCGTCCTCGTCCAGCTGCCATTCCATCGGCCATGTCCGCAGGTCGCCGGCGGGCGTCGTCACGCGAGCCGTCACGCGGGCCCCGTTGACGGCCCCGAATCCTTCGTCGGCAACCGCCGCTTCGATCGTCACGGCCTCGCCGGGCTCCACGCTTGCGCTGCTTGGCGACGCCTCCACTGCGTCGGGCGTCTCGGAGACCAGCCACCGAAGCAACTGGCTCCAAAAGGTCTCGTGGCTCTGGTCCTCCAGCGAGACCGTATGGTCCATCTGCCAGAGCCACGTGTCCTGCACGCCCAGGACGGCGGAGCGGCCCCTGCCGTAGCGCTGGTAGGCCATGACGATGCGGTCCGCCGGATCGCCGGGCCCGTCGACCACGCTGCCCTGCAAGAGTTCGGTCGCGCCGGGCTTGAGCCGCGTCAGCAAGTTGGTGGTGGACACCGCAGGCAGAGAGTCCCAGCGGGCCGCCGACGCCTCCGCGCTGTCCTCGATGCGCGTGGCCGGATGGCGCGCTCCCGCCGGCGTCGGAGCGACTTTGACGAAGACGAGGCGCTCCGTGGGCGACGCGCCGACTGGCTCGTCGAGCGTCACGGGCAGCACGTCTTCCAACGGCGTGCCGTCGTAGCCGCCCTCGGCGAACGAGCGCCGCCCGCCCAGCATGAGCAACATGCCGCCCCGCACGCTCACGAAGTCGGCGATCATCTCCAGCTGGTCGTGCGTGAAGAAACCCGCCTCGACCGAGCCGAGAACGAGCGCCCGGTACTTGTAGAGCTCTTCGCGTTCGGAGGGGAACCCGCCCAGCAGCTCTAGCGCGTCGTCCAGGTTGCGCCGAAAGAACTTGTTCTCCGCCGTGCGCTGAAGGAGGACGACCTGAAGCTGCTCGTCGTGGCGCACGGCGCGGAGCATGAAGGCGACTTCATGACGCGGCTCGCCCTCGAAGTAGAGGATCTTCTCCGTGCGTTCGCGGACTTGCACCATGGCCCGCACCTCGTTGTTCTCCAGCACGCGCTCGCCCGGCAGCGAAGCGACCCGGAACGCGAGTTCGCGGGCGCCCGGAGTCTCCAGCTTCATGGCAAGCGGCGCCGAGACGGGCCGGCCGTCGTCCGGCAAGGTGACGTCCTCGCTGGCGACGATGCGGCCCATGTCCTCGGCCACCACCGACACGGTTCGGCCCCCGAACCCAGGCCCGGAAAGCTGCACGCTGACCAGCAGCGACGACCCGGCCATCGCTCGATCCGGCACGTCGGCCCGCTCGATCTGCACGTCCGCTTCGACCTGCTCGTCGCCCAGGCCGACCGCAAAGACCGGCACCGAAGCGGCCCTCAGGGGCAGCAGCGCTTCGCCCAGCCGGTCTTCGCCGTTGTCTCCGCCGTCCGAGACCACCACCAGTCCCGACAGCGGCACGCCCTGCATCTGCTGCGCCGCATGTTGCAGCGCGGCGCCGATGCGCGTGCGGCTGCCCGAGAAGTCGAACGCTTCCAGGCCCCCGTCCGCGCGCTGAACCGCGTCGGAGAACCGGAACCAGCGGACGGCGAAGCGATCGGCCAGCTCGGTCGCCAGCGCGCCTTCGGGGTCCAGCAGGCGGCGGGCCTGCTCGGCGCGGGACTCGCCGTCGGCGTCCTCGATGTTCATGCTCCGGGAGTCGTCCACCAGCACGGCGACGAAGTTGCGCTGCGGCACCACGGTGGTCAGCACCAGGGCCGGCTGCATGACGGCCAGCGCCACCAACAGCAGGGCCGCCGCCCGAAGTCCCACCAAGACGCCTCGCCGAGCGGGACCGATCCGAGCCTGGGCGCGCCCATAGGTGAACAGGGCGGCGGCCGCCAGCACGCTTGCCGCCAAGACCACCGCCCCGGCGGGCCACGGCGAAAGAAAGGCGAACTCGCCCTCTTCGAACAGGACGGGCCGGTGCTTGAACAGGAACTCGAAGAGCCCGGTCAACGGCTCAGTGGCTCATGGCGTACACGATCATGTTGACGCCCATCTGGTACGCGAAGGTCGAGTACTGCAGCGGATAGTCCGGCTGTTCCGCCCACTCCCAGGCGTCGCCCAGGTCGGTGTTCCAGTTGATGATGACCATCAGCCGCCCCTCCTCGTCCAGGATGCCGCGCACGTACGGCACGTAGCCGTCGCGCTCGCTGGTGCGGCCGCCCCAATAGCGTCCGTAGGCGGGCACCTGAAGGATCTCGTCGATGTCGTAGAAGGTGCTGAAGACGGGGTGGTCGAGGTCCAGGTCGACGATGGGCAGGAGCGGGAAGACTTTGCGCATCTCGTGCTCGAACTGCAACCACTGGTTCGTGCCCCAGAAGTCGTCGATGACGAGAAAGCCGCCGGCGCGCAGGTACGTGCGCAGTCCTTCGATCTCGGGCGGCGAAAGCGCCATGTAGCCGACCTCCAGCGCGTACAGGAAGGGATAGCGGCGCAGTCGCTCGTCGGTGAGCAGCACGGCGTTCTCGTACGCGAAGGCGTCCAGGTTGGTGAGCCGGCGCAACACGGTGAGGAACTGCCGGTCGGCCTTGGGATAGTCGGTCGCCCACGCGCCCCGCCGCCCGTATCCGCGAAACGACGAGTAGGCGGCCCGCGTGAAGTAGAACTCGTGCCACTCGGGAGGCGGCCGCTGGGGGGAGATCAGGGGCGCGTCGGGCGGGCGGGCGGCGAGCGGCGGATTCGAACGAAGGACGGCGGACGCGGCAGGCGGCCGGGAACCAGCGGGCGGAGCGACGAGGGACGGCCGGTCCAGCCGAGCCAGTCCCCGCTCCAGCGATTCGCGATCGGGTGCCATCCACACGGCGTCGGCACCCGTTCGGCTGGCAACGACGCGGGCCGCACTGCTGGAGCGATCCGCCTCTTCACCGGCTTGCGCGAAGAACAGTGCGGCCAACCCGGCCAGGGCCGCGCCCGCAACAGCCGCCGCCGAGAACCGCCTCAACCCTGGACCTGCCACGTCCCACCTCCGTCGGCTCGGCTGCGACGTGCCCGGACAACGCGAACGCACGCGCCGGGCGGCGACGCTCGTTGCGATCCGTCCAGCCCGCGCACCGCCGAACTCCGGCGCCCGGCAACCACCCGAACGCCAACCGCTCCGACCGGACAGCTCGGCCGAAGCCGCGCACACCCGCCGCGACCCGGCCATGGGCCTGGGTAGACTTGAACTACCGACCTCACGCTTATCAGGCGTGCGCTCTAACCGGCTGAGCTACAGGCCCCTCGTCCCAGGCCCCGAACCTACCCAAACGGCGGGGCCGGTTCAAGGCCACGGGACTCGGGGGCCCTCGCCTATTCGTCCGCCAGCCGCCGAATCGCGTCCGCCAGCTTGGCCAGCTTGTCCGGATCGCTCGATGCGGCCCCGGCGGCGGCCAGCCGGTCCGCGAGCGTCCGCAACGCCGACGCCCGCTCCGAACCCGACTGCGCCTCCGCATCGTTCAGCGCCCGGCGCAGGCGGGCGATCCGCTCCGGCGCCAGTCCCTCCGAACGCTCCAGCTGGTCCAGGTAGGCCCGAGCGAGCGCGAAGGTCGCAGGCCATTCGAAGATGGGCTGGCCCTGCGAATTCAGCTGGTCGAGGCGCACCGAATTGGCGGCGTCGATCTCGTTCTGCGTCAGAAAGGCGCTCGGCTTCAGGGCCAGGACGTCGAGGCCGCGGGCGATCTCGGAACTCACCAGAAAGCCGTTGTACCAGTAGACGGACCAGCTGCCGCCGGACAGCATCTCTTCGCCGCTCACCGGCCCGCGGTCGAAGTACCCGATCTCCACCGGGTTGGCGGGATCGGTCCAGTCCAGCATGGAGAGTCCGCCCTGGTACCAAGCCTGGATCATGATGTCGCGGCCGGGCACCGGAATGAGCGAGCCGTTGTGCGCGACGCAGTTTTCCTGGCTGGTCTGGACGGCCGGCAGCTTGTAGTAGCTCTGGAAGTCCATCTCGCCGTCTTCGATGGTGAAGATGGCGTTGGCGCCCCACTCCATGGGATCGCCCGCCCTGCACTTCGGGCCTCCGCCGCCGCCCCACTCGTCGGTGAAGAGAATGGCGGTGCCGTCGTTGTTGAAGGTGGCCGAGTGCCAGTACGAGAAGTTGGAGTCGGCCACCGCCGCCAGCCGCTGCGGGTTGGCCGGGTCGGCAATGTCCAAGAGCAGGCCGTAGCCCTCGCAGGCCCCGCCCGCCAAGCCGATCGCCGGATAGACCGTGATGTCGTGGCACTGCGTGGGCCCCGGAGCGGGAACGTCGGCGGCCTCGTCCGAAGAGGCCGCCTGCATCGCGGCCATGGCCTCGAAGCGCTGGCGCAGGGCCGCGCTGTCGGCCGCCGTCGGCGCGCCTTCGCCTCCTCGTTGCGCGACGATGTCGTCCAGCGCGTCCGCGACGTACCTGTCGGGCACCACAGCCGTCTCGCCGCCGAATTCGACGACGAATGCGCCTCGCTCGCGCGCTTCCTCCACCTCCCTCATGTCGGCCGCCGAGGAACCGTGCCTGGGCGGCGCGACCAGGTCCTCGAAGATGCGCGGCGAACTCACGATGGCCGCCTCCGCCGGGTTGGCCAGCGGCACGCGGATCACCTCGATCCGGAAGAGCGCGGAGTTGGGATCCTCGAACGGCATGGCCTCCGAGCAGCCCGCCAGCTCTTCGGCAGGACGCACCGGAGCCGAGCCCGACACGTAGATGTACACGTTGTCGTCGTCGCCCGGATGCTTGAGCACCGTGTGCGTGTGGGAGCCCCGGCACGTCTGGACGTTCGCGACGTACTCGGGCTCGGCGATGTTGGAGATGTCGAAGATGCGGATGCCGCGCAAGCGGTGGTGGCTGACAGCCTCGCGGACGTTCCCGACGCCGCAGTCCAGCCTGCCGCTCAAGCCTTCGCCCGAGACGAACAGCAGGTTCTCGTACACCGAGACGTCGCTCTGGGACGCCGGGCACACGTAGGTGACGACCGACGCCGGGCGCGCCGGATCGGAAATGTCCCACACCTGGACGCCGTCGTAGTTGCCCTGAATGGCGTAGTTGCCGGTGAACGCCAAGTCCGAGTTGGTGCTGCCGACGAACGGCTCTTCGGGCGGCGTGGCGGACACCAAGCGGAGGTTCCAGATCGCCTCGCCCGCGTCGAACATGCCGGGCGCCAAGCCCTCGCGCGCGTCGCCGGTCGCGGTCCTGTCGTGGCCGGGCGCTGGCGGGGGTGGCGGCATTTCCGGAGCTGCTGGCGCGGCCATCGGCTCGGCCGCGGCGGCAGGCTGGAGCGGGGTCGCCGGCACGGGCGCGCCGCCCCCGGAACCCGACGCGCAGGCGGCCAAGAACGCGCACGCAAAGGCGGTGAAGAGGAAAGCGCCTGCACGCAGGCGCAACGTCGGCAAAATCGAACTCGGGGTCATTGCAGAACTCCTTGGGGGGATGCGGCGTCGGGACGACCCGCGGTATTGGAAGCCATCTCGGCGAGCATCGACTCCATGCGCGCGATCTCGGTGGCCTGGTCCACGCGAATGTCCGACGCGACCTTGAACACGAAGTCGGTCTGGGCCGCGCCGTCGGTCGCGAAGAGGTCCAGGACCATGGAGACGGCGCCTTTGTGGTGGATGATCATGTACTCGAGGAAGAGGCGGTCGAACGCTTCTCCGGTGGCCCGGCGCAGCTGGTCGATCTGATCCGGGCTCAGCATGCCGGGCATGTGCATGGCGTGCGCTGGGCCTCGGATCGTCAGCTCGCCGTCCTCGATCTGGAACTCCGGCGCCGGCAGCCCGCGCTCCTCCAGCCAGCGCCGCATGAGCGCGATCTCGTCCCGCTGCGCGTTGATGATCCGCGCGCAAAGGGTCTGAATCGTCCGGCTGGCCCCGTTGCCAGGCGCGAACCCCGCCATCAGCAGGGCCTGCGCGTGATGGCTGATCATGCCGGTCATGAAGTGCACGTCGGCGTCGTGGAAGACGCCGCGCAGGCTGTCGGCACGCGCCTCGTAGAGCGCCTCGAGAGCCGCCGCCCGCTCCGCGCTGGGGCGGACCGGGGCCGGATCCGCGACGCTCGGACCGGACGGACCCGGCACGGCGCCGGCCCGCGAAGGACCGCTGGAGGAGCACCCGGACGCGACCATCGCCAAGACGGCCGCGCCGGCAAGAACGAGCTTCATGGGAGCAATCTAACGCATCGGCGCGTTTCGCCAAGCGGGCGTGGGCGGCCGCGATGTCGTGCCCGATCGCGGCGACGCCGGCGAAGGCCCTCGGCCGACGAGGGGTGTCCGAGCACCCAAGTGCGAGCCTGCCGAACTCCGGCGTCCCGCGACCCACCGGTTGCCTCAAACGCCGGTCGCGCGCTCCCCGAGTCAGGCGCCGCCCGAGGCTCAATACGACGCCACGCGCACGGCAGGCGATCAGCACGGGGGCGGCGCGGACGACCCTTCGGGCCGTTGCAGCTGCATCCGCACCACGTACTCCAAGTCCAGTTCGTCCTTGGTCACTGCGACAAGCACGCCGTCCGCGGCCACGACGAAGGGGTCCCGCCAGCCGAGCGGCGTCTCCGGGACCACCGTTCCTTCAAACCTGCCGCACGGGTCGAAGACGTCCCACGCGAAGGTACGGTTGCTCAGTCGTCTCTGCACCCACAGGTATCCGTCCGGCGCTACGTCGATTCGGTCGAACATCCGCCGAAACTCCGGCAGCTCGTCCGGTTCGAACCCCTCCGCTTCCGCCAAGCTGTCCCGCTCGGCTCCGACCAACGGATCGGGCTCTCGGCGCAGTTCGACGGTGCGCAACGTGTCGCCCGAAAACGCCACTTCGTGCACGCGGTACTCCGACGTGTTGGCGACCCACGCGTGGCCGTCCGGACCTATCGTCCACAGGAGTTCGGGTTGCATCGGCAGCATCGACATTTGGAAGAGCACAGTGGTCTCGCCCGCATCCACGGGTCCCTGCCGGATGACGGTGGGCGGCGGATCCAATTTCAGGCTTCCGACATGAACCACTTCGCCCGCGTCCGAAACGGCGTACTTCTCCACGGAGGCGATTCCCAGCGCCGCCAAATTGAGGGCTTCTCCGGGAGTCCACGGCGACCGGCGACCATAGTATGCGAAACCGGCCTGATCCACCCGCGGCGGCACAGCGGTGCTGAGGCCCAGTCCCCCAATTGGCGCCGCAAGGATCTGTCCGCTTGTGCCCAACACGGACAGCGAGGAGGGATCGGAGACCCATAGGCGGTCCGGCGCCTGCCAGGCAATGCCCACTCCGCCCAACGCCCAACGGAGCTCGCCGGGTCCGTCGCCCGCCCGGCCCAGGCTGCGCGTGAACGTCCCCTCGGCATCGAACACGAGCACCTGTTTCGCCGTCCGGTCTGCGACGTAGAAGGCGCCCGAGCCGTCGACAGCAAGAGCGACGACATTGCCCAAGGCGCCCGGGCCCTCCCCCAACACGTCTCCTATGCGCAGATCTTCGACGAGACGCAAGCCGCCCTCCCCGTGCATCGCCCGATCTGCGCTCGAGACCAGCACGCGCCCGCCGGGCAACGTGTCGAAAATGGCATTCTGGACGGAACTCCGCTCCGCCACGTCGCACGACGAGACGCACGCAACCGTCGCGGCCAAGCAAGCGAAGCGCGTCAGGCGCGTCGAGATTCTCATCGGTCTTTCTCCTTGTCGTTGATCTTACCTCCGAATCACCCCCGCGACCCGGCCGTTCGGATCCACCACGGCGATCGGCCCGGACCGCACATCGCCAGATAGGTCGAAGCAACGTCCCTCGGCGCAACGCCGGGCCGCAAGGGCTCGTCCTCCAGGGGTGGGCAGGCTGTATGCGTCGGCTTGCCGGAGGTCCACGGCGTAGCCGAGATCGGCCATGGACTGAATGGTGATGGCGCTGATGGGAGCGTTGCCGGTGTTGTAGATCGACGTCATCAGTTCGTTCAGGAGCACGGATTCGCGCCAGTGGGCGTCGGCCGACCCGGGTTCTCCGTTGTTTTCCACGGGCACCTTGGCGGCCGTGTAGCCGGAGCCGCCGGCCGCGTCGAAGGCGGCGATCGCCCGCTCGCCAACAAAGTGCGTGTCCACGCCCGGGTTGCCGATCGACGGTTCGCGGATGAGGTTGGCGAAGTCTTGGTGCCAGATGGTTCCCAGGCCAAGCACGTGGGCCATCTCGTGGAGAACGACGGCTTCGAGTCCGCCCGGCTCGCTCTCGAGCAACGGAATGTCGGCTTCGTCGAACTCCATGAAGCCGAGCACCGGGAGGAAGCCGTCCGCTCGCACCGCGCATGGAGAAGCCCGTGCCAATATCTGGCGGTCTCCGTCGATGGGCAGGATCGCGGCGAATATCCGCACATCCCGCACGGTGTCCGCAACCACCGGGAATCCATCGCCGCAGGTGTAGTTCTCCTCGGAGAAGTCCACGTTCGGCAAGCCCTCGACGAAGATGGACTCCCAACGCTCCGCCGCCCTCTCGAAGATCGCCTTGTGCGCGTCGCTGACGTCGCCCACGTACGCGATGTCCACGTCGAACTGTCCGCGCACGACCGCGTCGAACTCCAAGACGGCCGCGAAGCCGCCGGGATCGAACGCCCTGATCTCGACCGACGTTCGGCCCGGGGAACGCGACAGCAGCGTCAGGGAATCGCCGGCCACGCTCGCGGCGACGACGTCGCGCTCCACCACGACCTCGTACGCCAGAGAGTCGCCGTCGGGGTCCGTGAAGTAGTCGGCCAAGCTCACGAACGCCGTGTCCGGGTCCCCGTCGGGCGACGGCTCCAAGAAGACCGAGGGGATCGAATCGGCCGGCATGGGCCTGCGGTTGGTGCGCGTCGAGTCGGCGGCGAAGTCCAGGACCAACGTGTCGGCAAGCCGCACTTCGAAGCCGAAGATGCTGTCGGACTCGAAGCCGACGGTCGCAGAGACGGCGACTTGCGCGCCCCCCGCGGCCCCGTTGTTGTCGCCGGACAGGACCCAGGGCTCGGTGGCGGCGGCGCCCGCGGCCAAGCGCGCGGCGCCCTTCCGCAGTCCCACGACGTCGCCGGTCGCCTTCCATCCCAAGTCGACGGCCAAGGGCGCGAGCCCGTCTTGGACGGTCGTGGCCCGCACACGCGCCTCTTCCCCCTCCTTGAGGTCCCCGCTCCCGGCCCGGCCGAGCTCGAGTTCCAGGAGGAACGGGGCCCCGGGGTTGCCGCGCAAGTCGAGAAGCCGAAGCGAGGCCGCGATGCCTTGGAAGGCGTCGGGCGACATGTCCGGCAACTCGTTGTCGCTCAGGTCCAAGCTGCGAAGTTCCGTCAGGGGCGCGAGGGCGGCCGCGGGCCAATCGGAAATGGCATTGTCGGCAAGGCGCAAGACCGAAAGCTCCGGCTGGTCGGCAAACGCGTCGGCGGGCAGCGTGCCGATGCCGTTGCGCGCCAGCGACAATGCGATCAACGCCGAGGGGCCGCGCCAGGCGCCCGCAGGCCAGCTGGCCAGCCCGTTGCCGTCCAGCACCAAAGTCTCCAGTCCGGCCGAGCCCTCGAAGGCGCCCGGCTCGATGGCGCTCACGGCGCCGTCCGTGATCGCGAGCGCCGGCGCCGAGAGGCCGCTGAACGCGTTGGCGGGCAGCGTCGTCAGTCTGGCGTTGTCGCTCAGCCGCAGCAACTCCAGCTTCGGCATGCCGCGAAACGCTCCTGCGGACCATCCGGCAAGCTCGGTCGTTTGGAGAGTCAAGCTCTTGAGCGAGTCCAGGCCATCGAACGCGTCCGGCTCGATGGCGCTCACGGCCATGCTGTCCAACAGCAGCGTCCGCATGCCCGACAGGCCCTGAAAAGCGCCCGTGGGCAACGTCGTCAGTCGGGAGGTGTGGCTGGCTTCCAAGGTCCGCAACGCCGCCAGCCCGCGGAACGCGCCCGGTTCAATCGTCTCGATGCCCGCGCGCGACAGGTCCAAGACCAGCAGCGCGGACAGTCCGCGGAAGGCGTCCGTCTCGATGGTGCGCCATGCCTCGTTGCCCGCAAGCGAAAGGCCCCAGAGCGACGACAAGCCGCGGAAGGCGCCGGGCCGCACCGTTTGCAACTCCACGGCCTCCAGTCGCAGCGTCTCGAGTGTGGGGAGCTTCTCGAACGCTCCGTCCGGAATGTCTCCCATGGGGTTCGCGCTCAAGTTCAACGCCTGCAGATTGCTCAGTCGGTAGACCTCGGCCAGCGCCGAAAAGTCCAAGCGGTTGCCGGCCAGCGAGAGCGTGCGGAGGTTGGGGAGCCCGGGAAAGTGGGGCGCCCCGGAGAACACGCCAGCCGGGAGCTCCGCCAGCTCGTTGTCCGCCAAGAGCAAGATGACCAGGTCGATGCCGGCGAAGTCCCACGGCTTGAGCGACGCGATGCCCAAGCCGGACAATTCGAACCAGCCCACGAAGGGGTTGGAGGACAGATCGTCCAACGTCACATCGGCGCACTGCTTCGGCGGGACGGGATCGGGCGTCACGGGCGTGAGCTTGAACAAGAGGTCGTCCACCACCTGCGGCGTCCGGTAGCATATGCCGCTCGTGACGCGAAGGTCGACGTCCAGCGCCGGCACGCCCGGGAAGCCGGGGACCGACACCGCAATCGTCTGCTCGGGCTGCCCCGCCACGTCGCCCATTGGCGTCCAGGCGACCGACGCCGTCCCGCTGGTGTCGGAACGCGCGGTCGCGCCCGCCGCCGGTCCTTCCCCGATGTCGACCGTCCCGTGGCCCTCCGCCGGCTCGAAGCGAAGCGAACCCTCCAGCGGAGCCCCGTCGCCGCCGACCAGCTGCGCCGACACGGCCATCTCCCGCCCCGCGGCCCCTTCCAGATCCGCCTCCGTGGCGCGGACCGCCGCGGGAGCCACGATCGCCGCCGTCGTCGCCGACGACGGCCCATCCTCCATCGAGACCGCCAAGGTCTGAACGGCGTCGCCCTCGCCCAGCCTCCAGTCCGCCGCCGCCAATCCGTCTTCGCCCGTGGCCGCCGACCCCGGCGACGCGACGCCGTTCCCTTCCCCTGGAACGAAGTCGACCGTCGCGCCCGGCACCGGCCGTCCCGCCTCGTCCACCACGCGCACCACGACCGGCAACGTGTGGCCCGGCGCCGCGCGGCGGCTCTCGCCCCAAAGCAAGACAATGGAATCGGCCGCCTCGGCGGGCGTCAGCGCCGTCGCGCTCACCTCGGCCGACGGCCCGTCCGCCACCCGCGCCGCCAGCGACTGCGATCCGGCCGACGGGCCCAACGTCCACGATGTGGCCGCCCGCCCGTCTGCGTCCGTCTGCGCCGCAGGCGGGCTCGCGCTTCCGCCTCCCCCGGGCTCGAAAGTCACCGCCGCTCCCGCCAACGGCGCCCCGCCCGCGTCCAGCACCCGCACGACCACCGTGTCGGGAAGCGTGCTGCCCTGCACCGCGCGTTGGCCGGCCCCGGACAGCACGGCCACCGTGTCCGCCGCCTGCCGCACCGTCACCGGCGCTTCGGCCGACAACCCCGCAATCGAAGCCCGCAGCGTCCCCGTTCCGTTGGCCACCGCGGTCACCACCCCGCCCGCGTCGACCGTGAACACGGCAGGGTCGCTGCTCGCCCAGCTCACCGTTCCCTCGAAAGGCTGCCGGCGCTGATCGGTCACGACGGCCGCGACCGCGACCGTCTCGCCCAGATACGACAGCGAGACGCTCGCCGGACGAAGCGAGATGTCCGTCGCCCGCGGCGGCTCCGTCGAGTCGCTGCAAGCCGCCAAGAGCAACGCCGCCAACGTCGCGGCACGATGCGCCGACTGCGGACGGCGCGGACTCTCCAGCCCTGTCCCGCCGGCGTCTCGGAAGACGTTCCAGGGACGCCCGGAAGAAACGACACGCGACGGGTCGGCCATCATCGGCCTCCCTCCCTCTTCCCAAACCACACCCCCCGCGTCCGCCCGTTCGACACCCTCAAGCCCGTGACCTGCCCGTCGGCGTCCCTCTCGAACTCGATCGTGGCCAGGAAGATCACCTCGGTCGTGAAGTCGTCGCCCTCGCGGTGGCGCAGCGCGACCGGCTCCATGTCGACGTGGCGCAGGACCAAGCCGCCGTCTTCCGCTTCGATCTCGTAGAACGCCTCGAGTTCCTCGGAGAGATAGCGGCCCGCGAACTCCGCCAGGGCGGCCTCGGCCAGCGGCTCCGCTTCGGTGCGGCGCATGGGCATGTCGAGCCCGCCTTGGTGCAAGGTGGCCGTGTTGGCGGCGCCGTCGGCGTCGAAGTGGAAGGTGAAGGCGGCTTGCGCGACGGCGATGGTCACGGTGGAATCGGACGTGGGGGCAGCCGCGACGCGGGGCTGGCCGACCGCCTGGAAGAAGATCCTGCCGTCCTCGGTCGTGATGTCGGCGTCGAGCTCCGTGCCCGGCGCGCTGATCACCCATGCGCCGACGATGGCTTCGACGCGTTCGGGCGGCATGGTCTCGCTCTCGCCGGCGGCATCCCCCTCCTCGGTCTCCTCGTCGCTCGGGTCGCCCTGGTCCTCTTCCGCTTCGTCCTCTTCGGACTCCAGCTCGTCCGCGAAGAACGCTCGGGCGATCCGCACGCCCAGCGTCAAGTCGAACGACGCGTTGTTGCTCATCGCCACCACGCCGGCCTCCAGCTCCGGGAAGTAGGACAGGTAGGCGCGGTGGGCCACGTCGCCGCCGGTGTGCGCGTACACTGTGCGGCCGGAGAGTTCGCCTATGCCCAGGCCAAGGCCGTAGGTGGTCGTGTCGCCGTTCTCCAGCACGGCGCGGGTCGCCATCTCCTGCACCGCTTCCGGCCCGCCCAGCGAAGCGTCGCGGTAGTTGAGCGTCCAGCGCGCCAAGTCTTCCGCCGTCGTGTAGATGCCGCCCGCGCCCGCCGAGGCCGGCAGGTCCCGCGCCGTCCGCCAGCCCGTCCCCGTCTTGACGGGCACGTACCCCTGCGCGCTGCCCGGAATCACCTCTCCCTGCACCATCTTGACCCGCGTGTCCCGCATTCCCAGCGGCTCGAACACGCGCTCGCGCATGAACTCCGCGAACGGCTGGCCGGAAACCCGCTCCACGATCAAGGACAGCAGGATGAAGCCCGTGTTGTTGTAGTTCCACTCGGTGTTCGGGGGCGTCTGGAGCTCCGGTTGGCGCTGGACGATCTGAATCGCCCTCTCGCGTTCGAACGAGTCTTCGCCGCGAAAGCCCCCAAGCGACAGGAGGTTGTAGATCTCGCGGTAGCCGCTGGTGTGGTTGAGGAAGTGGCGCAGCGTGACGGGCGCGCCGAAGTCGGGAAGCTCGGGGACGTGCAGCCGCACGTCGTCGTCGAGCGCAAGCATGCCGTCGGCTTCCAGGAGAAGCAGGGCCATGGCCGTGAACTGCTTGGTGACGGAACCGATGTTGGACACGGTCCCCGCCTCCCACGGGACGCCGTGGACCAAGTTCGCCATGCCGAAGGCGTGCACGAACGAGAGCCGTCCGTCCCTGACCACGGCGACCACGCCGCCGGGGCGGTCGTCGCCGTCGTACATGCGCGTCAGCTGGGCCGCGCGCGCTTCCGGGTCGGCGGCCACCGGCTCGGCGACCCGCACTTCGATCCCGTAGCGGCCGCGCGCGCCCTCGAACGGAGCCACTTCGATCACGTGCAGGCCCGCCGCCTCCGTCTCGAACTGGAAGGGCTCCGCGCCGCCGCGCCCGGGCCCGTCGAACACGCCCAGCGCCGCTCCGGAGGGGTCCTTCACGGTAACCACCACGTCCACCGCTTGGCGGACTTCGCCGTACACGAACATTCCCTCGCCCAGCTCGACGGCGTAGGCGTGGAGGGAGTCGCCGGCGAAGGCGGCGCGGGCCGGTTCGCCCGGCTGAAGCGGCCGAGGCGTCTGCGCCGAGGCGGGGCGAACGGGCATGACGGCCAGCAGGGCGGCCAAGGCGGTTCGGGAGAAGTGCGGGTTCATGGACGGGGCTCCGGGGAGCATCGGGTTCGTCGTTTGGCTTCGGGAGCGCAATCGAAAATGGCTTGGCCGGTCGGCAAACGCCAGACCGTCCGGCAATGTCGAGGGTCGCACGCCCGGCACGCTCGCGACAGATCCAGCACGCTCGCGACAGATTGCTTGACAGATTCTACCTACAATTTGTCCAAACGAGTCCGCCGGCGGGGGCCGAGCGACCACGCAAGGGGCCGAAATTGAGTCGCATCCGCGCTCTCCGACAGCTTCTCTGACAGATTCTACCTACAATTTGTCCAGGCCGCTCTGCACGGCTGCCGTCTTCGCAACGTGAGCCTCGGGCAGTCCAACGCCGGCTCGAGTGCACGAGCGGCTGCCGTTCAGGCTCGCGTGCGTGACCGGCGGCCATTCGGGGCTCAAGCGCGCGACCGGCTGCCGTTCGGGCTCGAGGGCTTGGCCGCCTGCCCGTTCGGAGCGCGGCCGTCGCTGCCCGGTGGAGCGAGCGGCCGAGGTCTTGACGGGCGAGCTGGGCTTCGTCATCCTCTTTGGACTTCCGTGCCCTTGGACTTCCGTGCGATTCGCCAGCTTGGAGTCTCCGTGGAGCCGCCCCAGGAGAGATGCGGCACGTGCGCGCACCAGTGACGCGCCAGAACCGGAGTGAGAAAACCATCGGCGATGATTATGGCAAGCAGGATCAAGATGTATTTCGCCGGATTGTTGTTCACGTTCTCTGCGATCGGTTGCGGCAACCACAACGGCGAAGCGGGATCGCGAGAGACTGACAGCAATCCAAGCGCCGACGGCGACATCGTCATCAAGGCGACGACCGAAGACGTCTACTCGATCGGCGGCGCCGACGGCGAAGCTTGGGAATCGTTCGTCGCAGTCACGGACGCCGTGTTCGACGCGGCGAGGAACTTGGTCGTTCTGGACAACCTTTCGCGTCGCGTCGTGGTCGTGGCGCAAGACGGCAACACGCACCGTGAAGTGTCGCGAGCCGGCGAAGGACCGGGCGAACTCAACTTCCAACTGCATTGAGGGCGATGCAAGACGGTCGGTTGGTAGTATACGACCACGGACACAGGTCGTTTCTGGTCTTTGGTTCAGATGGCGGCTTCACCGAGCAGTTTCGCGTAGGTCAAGAGGACCCGGCCATATGCCAACCACCTCCCCCCACCAGTTTGGTCGGAAAGAAGCTGAGAGCATTGCCCGATGGCCGACTTCTAGCTTTTGGAGGCATTAGCGCTGGCCCGGGCCGACCGATCGAGGTCATCGACTTGGGAGCTGGAAGGGACACTCTGGTCGTTGCTTGGGACATGGCGACGCCCCCCGAACCGGAAAAGCGAGCAGTCCCGACATCATCTACCGACATGATTGTGGCACACGGCATGAGACGCCCGCATTTTGCCCCACCGTTGTTGGTCGATGTCCTGTCCGACGGGAGAGTGGCGGTAGTCGATTCCATCGGCTATCAGGTCAAAATGCTCTCAACTCGAGGGACGGCCGTGAGCGTGCTCGAGAGATCGCTTCGCCCTCGCGACGTCACGCCGGCAATCAAGCAGTCCGTACGCAACGCCAAAGAGCAGGGGCTGGCGGAAGACGCCGACGTGGCATCGGAAGGAACGACCGTCGTGGCTTCCGGCGTTTCCCCGGAGACTGTCGAAGCGTTGTTGCGCCAGTCGCTGGAAAGCGATCTTCAAGAGTTGACCTTTGCCGCGCACGTTCCCGTCATCGCGGCCATGGCGGTCGATTCCGAAGACCGCATTTGGGTCGCCCGCACGGGAGACGACGGCATCGCCGACGGACCCACGGACATCTTTTCTTCCGAAGGCGAATACGTGGGCACCCTGGCGGCGGCCGATCTTCGAATTCCAACGGCGTTCGGGCCCGGAGGCCTGATGGCGTACGTGGAAAAGGACGAGTTCGATGCGGCGGTGGTCCGCGTGATTCGCCTGCTACGGCTCGCGCCCGACGGTGCACCCGGCACCTGACCGGGACTGCGCAATGCACACGAGGCACCGGCGGCGAGCCGTGAATCGGACCGTGATCTCCTTTTCCCTGTTGTTGGCGGCAGGGTGCGGCGCAACAGGAAGCGATGGCTCTCGCAAGGCCGGGGCGCTTGCCGGTTCGGACGTGCCCATCGGCGCCGTGACGGAGGACGTGTTCGTCGTCGGAGGCGCGGTTGCGCCAGGGTGGGCGTCGTTTTCCAGGGTCCGTGCGGCCGCCTTCGCCGGGACTGGAGACCTGGCGTTGTTGGACAGCGACCAACGGCGCCTGGTCGTCGTGGGCCCGGACGGCAATCTCCGTCGCGAAGTCGCCGGCCCGGGAAAGAATCCGGGCGACTTGCGGAGACCCCTCTCCCTCGCGGCGCTTGGGAACGATCGGCTGGTCGTGTACGACTCCGGGCACGAGTCGTTCTCGAATTCGGACTGGACGGCGAGTTTCTCAACCAAGTCGGCATCGAGACCGGCGACGGTCAGCCGGCTCGTTCCATCGGCCATGTGCTCGGTGCCTTGCCCAATCCCGATGGACGGCTTCTTGCAACCGCGACATCAGACGACGGCTCGGGGCGTTCCATTGACGTTTTTCGCTCGAACGGCGCCAGAGAGATCTTCTACGACGCATGGGAAATGCCCCATGAGGCCCCATACACGAGATCAGACGATGCGCAGGCCGACGGAGACTCGCGCGGTGCCGCCTTGATCACTTTGGTGGCTCCACCTCGATTCGCGCCGAAGCTGCTGGCGTCCGTTGCGTCCGACGGCCGCGTGGCCGTAGTCGATTCCATAGGGTATCGCGTCAAGCTTGTTTCAGGCGCCGGGGTTGTGGAAAGTGCATTGGAGAGGCCGATTCGGCCTTTCGACGTGACGTCCCAGCTTGAAGCAAGGGTCCGCGACGCGGAAGCAAGAGGTCCCGTGACCATTCGCGGCTCGGGAATGACCCCGCAGGTGCGCATGGCAGTCGAGCGTCAGATCCGGGCTCACGCGCGGCGGATGACCTTCGCCAGCCAGATTCCGGTGATTGCCGCCATTGCCGTGGACTCGGAAGATCGCATTTGGATTTCCCGCAACGCGGCCAACGGATTTTCTCGCGGACCCACCGACGTCTTCACGGCCGACGGCAACTACTTGGGCACGCTGGCCACCGGAGACATGCCAATGCCGTATGCGTTCGGTCCCGGCGGCTTGGCGGCGTACGTCGAGAAAGACGACCAGGGCGCCACGGTCGTTCGAGTGCTCCGCCTAGTGGCGTTGCGGACAGGAAGCGACTGATCACGGTCGGCGGCGCGCCGCTTTCGGGCGCGGAGACAAGCTCGCGGCGATCCCACGGGCCGCAATGCCGAACAGCGAGCTCGCACTTCGGGCTCAGGGGGCCGACCCGAAGAACAGGCCTTCGGGAACGAAGGCGCTGCGCAACACGTCCCGGTCCTCGGCGGACACGCCCGCCTGCCGCATCGCCTCTTGCCATCGGCCGCGCACGATCCCAGCCACCCTGTCGAAGACCGCCTCCGCTTCCTCCCGATCCATCAGGAACCGGCCCGCGCCGGCGACCACGTTCGCCTTGCGGGCCCTTCGGCCCTCGGGTCCGCAGACCATGGACAGATCGCGCTCCATGGAGTGCGCGGGAAATGGAGTGAGGTCGTAGGCGGGAGCCAGCCGCCAGGACGTGCCGCGGGCCAGCAACGCGTGGTTGCGAGGGTGGTCATCCAGGTTGGAGACGGCCGCATTGAAGCACATGCGGGCAAAGAGTTCCCGAAGGTCCTCTCGCGGCCGGGCGCTGGCTCGCCGAACTTCGTCGGCGAGCGCTAGGTACGACCAGCGTTCGCGGCTCAAGGGCGAGTCGTCGCTGCGCAACAGCGTCAGCGCGCTGGCCATGCGATGGCGGAGCCAACCCCGGCCGTCGCCGGAGCGGTCCCGATCGAACCGGCGCACCAGAAGCACGTCGCGGTCTCCGGCGCGCCCGATCCGGCTCTCGGCCGCTCGCACGCCACATTCTCCGGCCAGAAGAAGCAGCGCGTGCTCGGCCCTCGGTTCGTTCCACCGGTCCTGCGGCCGCCCAAACTTGGCGAGCCAGAGAGCGCCTTCGTCCTGCACGACCGCCTTGGGACGGGCGCCGCCCATGGAAGTCCCTTCGTCGAAGATCGCTTGGGCCAGCCGGACCGCCGGACACGCGCTCGCCGCCGACCCGGAGGACTCGCCCGCAACCACGGAGTCCGCGGCGTCCTGGAGCGCCGACAGCTCGACCGCGCCCGGAAAACGCAACCGCGGCGCGGGCGGGTCCATGTCCATGCCGAACCCGAGCGCACCCGCGCGGTCGTCGGTGCCTTCCATCAGGTAGTCGAATTCGCTCAGCCGCGACCGGCCCAAGCGTCGTTCGATCAGCAGTCGTCCCCAGTAGTCGGGCATCGAGTCGCGCACGGCACCGAAGAAGCCGTCCATGCGTCCGGT
Source organism: Longimicrobiales bacterium (assembly GCA_965242735.1). Classification (GTDB taxonomy): domain Bacteria; phylum Gemmatimonadota; class Gemmatimonadetes; order Longimicrobiales; family Gaopeijiaceae. The sequence goes on from OZ251497.1 coordinate 2,664,577, forward strand.
GCGGTACAGCCGGTCCGCAAGGCGGAGCTCCACCGGATCGAGTTCGACGGCCTCGGGCCTTTCGAGATAGCTACGACCGTAGACGAACTCGCCGCTCGACGCGTCGCCCGGACTGCGCCGGAGCCGAAACCGGGCCGCGGTCGTGAACTTCGTTTCCCCCGGCAGGACGACGTAGACGTAGCAGCTCCGGTCGGCAGTCATCCAAGGTCGTCAGGCGCGCGCGGCGTTCCCGAGTCCCCGCCGGCCAGTGCGGACGTCGGCACGACGGCTCAGAAGTCGTTGTCCAGCCGGGCGGGAGGGCGAACCCGGCGCGGGAGGGCTGTTCTCTCGAGCGCCTTGCCGGCTTCGTCGCGTTCGGGAGACGCCAGCTGCGTTGCTTGGTCGAGCAACCCCACCGCCCACAGCGCTGCGAAGTAGGCGGCGGCGGAGGCGCCCGGCTTGCCGCGCTCCACGTCGGCGAGCGTCTGACGGGAGACGCCCATGCGCTCGGCCACGTCCTCCAGCCGGAGGCGGCGCCGGAGGCGGGCCACGCGGATGTTGCCGCCCAAGGCGCGGAGGGCCTCTTCGACGGCCGCCGGGGGATCCGTGGTGAGTGGGCTTCGCTTGGACATGACGATTTAACTTAACGCAAAATGGATTTTTCGTCGATTTTAACGCACTTCGCAGCTAAGAGCCAAGATGACGGCCGCCGCCGCCCCCTTGCGTCCGGGCAAGCAGCCCGCGTTGCGGGAAGGACATCCATCGACGAGAGCCGCGCCACCGCCGCTTCGGCCGCGCACGCCTCAGGACACCCCGCGGTCCCCCAGCTGCGTCCACAGATAGGCGTACACGAGCGCGTACAACTTGGCGCGCTGGGCCGGCGTGACTCCGGCGCCGTGGCCGCCTTCCGTGTTCTCGAAGTACAGGACGTCGTGGCCGATGTCCGTCATCTTCGCCGCCATCTTGCGGGCGTGTCCAGGGTGGACCCGGTCGTCTCGTGTCGTGGTCGTGAACAAAGCGCGAGGATACTGCACGCCCGGGCGCACGTTCTGGTAGGGAGAATACTTGCCGATGAAGGCCCAGTCGTCCGGGTCGTCGGGGTTGCCGTATTCGGCCGTCCAGCTGGCGCCCGCGAGCAGCTTGTGGTACCTCCGCATGTCCAGCAACGGCACCTGGGCGACCACCGCGTTGAACAGGTCCGGTCGCTGCGTCATGGCGGCGCCCACGAGCAGGCCGCCGTTGGAGCCGCCCTGTATGCCCAAGTGGTCCGGCGACGTGAGGCCGTGGTCGATCAGCCACTGCGCCACGGCCAGGAAGTCGTCGTAGGCGCGCTGCCGGTTCTCCCTGAGCGCCGCGGTCCACCACGACGGGCCGAACTCGCCGCCGCCCCGGATGTTCGCCAGCACGTACACGCCGCCGCGCTCCATCCACGCCTTGCCCGCCAAAGCGTCGTAGCTCGCCGTGCGCGGAATCTGGAAGCCGCCGTACGCCGTCAGCAGCGTCGGGTTGCCGCCGTCGTGGGCGACGCCTTCCTTGTGCACGACGAAGAAGGGTACCTCGGCGCCGTCGGCCGACGCGGCGTGATGCTGTTCCACGACCAGTCCCTCGGCGTCGAACATGGCGGGCAGCTGCTGGACCATCCGAACGGAGCCGTCTTCTTCGGCCATGTACAAGGTCGTGGGCTGCGTGAATCCGCTGTACGTGAAGAAGAAGCGGTTGGAGCGTTCGTCGGTCGCCGCCACGCGCACGGAACCCATCGGCGGCGCGGGAAGCCTCTCGCCCGACCATTCTCCGTCTCTCCACGCATAGCGCCAGAGCTCGCCTTGCACGTTGTCCAGAAGGCCGACGAGCAGGTGATCCTTCGTCGCCGAGACCGACTGCACGACGCGCTTGCCTCCGGACTCGGCGACGACCTGGAAGTCGCGCTCCCCGGCCAGGAAGCCGTGCACGTCGGCGGCGACGACGGTGGCGGGCGCGAAGGTCCGGCCGCCGACGGTCCATTCGGACACCGTGCGCACGACCAAGTGGCCGCCGGCGATCAAGGTGGTGGCGTCCGGCGGCGTGTCGATGCGCACAAGCTCGCCGTTCATCACCAAGTGGGTCGTGCGCTCGAAGATCGTGTGCAGGTGCGTGACGGCGCCGTAGGTGGTTCCGCCGATCTCCCTGCTGTCCACGAAGACCGCCATGTCGGCGTCGGCGGCCTCGAAGATCACGGGCGCGTCCGCGAGCGGCGTGCCGCGCTTCCAGAGCCGGGCCTGTCTCGGGTAGCCCGACTCGGTCAGCGTGCCGGGACCGAAGTCGGTCGCGACCACGACGGTCTCCGCGTCCACGAACGACGCGCCGCCCTTGGCTTCCGGCAGAAAGAACCCGCCCTCCGCGAAGGCCAGGGCCTGCATGTCGAACTCCCGCGTCTCGACGGCGTCCGCGCCGCCCCTCGAGAGGGCGGCCAAGCACCGGCGATGCTCGGGCGCCAAGCACGACATGCCGCGATAGGCCCAAGGCACGCCTTCTTCCTCGGCGAGCGCGTCGATGTCCAGCACAGTCTCCCACGCCGGGTCGCCCGACAAGTACGACTCCCACGACGTCCGCCTGTAGACGCCCCGTGGGCGGCTCGCGTCCGTCCAATAGTTGTAGACGTGCTCGCCCTCGACGCTCGGATAGACGATTCGATCCGAAGCCGTCAGCACCGACAGCACCGCCGCTTCCAGCTCGCCGAAGACCGGGAGCGCCTCGAATTCTTGCAGCGTCGCGTCGGTGCGCTCGACGGCCCACGCCAGGGCGCGCTCGCCTTCGACCTCTTCGAGCCAGATGTAGGGATCGTCCTGTTGGGCGGACTGGGGGCCGATGACCGGTCGGGCAACCTCGACTTCGGCGGCGGCCGGAAGCGCGACCGCCAGCCAAGCGGCAGAGAGGGTCAGGTTGGTGCAGAGCTTGGTGATGCGCGTGGGCGCCATGATGCCTCCATTGCGTTGGGACGACTGCTTGGAACCGGACGGCGAGCCTGCATGGTGTGCGCACCGCCTGGCCAACATAAGGCGGACGCGACCGCTGCGCATTGGAGGGGCCTGCGGGTTGAGTAGAGGAGTGGCTAGTCGAGCCATGACGAAGGCGGCGGCCCCAAAGACCAAGCCCGCGACCGTCGCCCGCAAGCTGGGCAACCTCCAAGCCGCGAGCCGCAGGCCCGGCGGGGACGGGGATGGCCCCAGGGACGTGTCTGCATGTTCGGTGCAGCACCACTCCCGCCGGGTCACCTAGGCGGTAGCCCGCCTAGCCGCTAATGGCCGCCGTCTCGACGAACTTCTGGCCACATCACCTACGTTCCCCCGCTAGCATAAGGCACCGCGTCTGGGAGCAGTACTCGAACGTGCAACTTGCAACGCCATTGTTCTCAACGGGCCGACAAGAATCCCCCTCGTTGGGCTTGTCGGCACACTCGCAACACGTCGCATGGTTCGGGCCCACACTGAATTCGCAGGCGGCAAACGCGCTAGGAGGAGCGGGACGAGCAGCCAAGAGCACCACGGCGGTTGCGACGAACATGGCCGGTCCGAGCCAGTTGATCAGTTTCTTCCATTTCATCCTTTTTTCTTCCTTTCCCTATTGGAGTTGATGCAGCTCGTACATGACGATGTACGGCGTGTCCAAGCGATCTTTGCCGACGCCCCAGACGCGGTTTCCGCGCGCCGTCTCGAAGGACACGCCGGGGGGAGGGTGCACACGAAACTCGACGCGGCCGTCGGGATCCACGACGTGCCAATCGCCGCCCTCTCCTTCGGCCATGGTCGCACGCAGCCAGACTCGGGCGTCCTGTGCAGAAAACATGTCGTCGACGGGCGAGTAGTGGTCGGGAAGCAACAGCCCCTCGACGACCGCGGCGCGAAGGTCGCTCGGAACGCCGGCGAAGTGCTCCCGGTGAAATTCCCACATGTCTCTGACGTTCTCGACGCCCTCGTCGATGAATCGTTCTCGCGCTTCTGCCGAAAGCTCGCGGACGGGAAAACGCAGGACGTGTTCGTGCGAAACCTCTCCTTCGAGGCTGAAGCGGCGCAACACGACTTCGCCGGGCCTGTCCGTCGTCCAGCTGGCCGTCGCCACGCCCTGGCCGCCGGCGATCGTCGAATGGAGCGGCGACATCTTGACGGGCGCCCAGCGGGACTTCGCCACGCGTCGCACGTACATTCCGCTCGGACTGAGCACGAACGCCACCGTATCGCGTTGGCCTGTTGCCGTACGCTCTCCCACCATCAACGGCACGTTCCATCGCTGGTAGGTGTCTTCGTCGACAACGGGTTCCGGCGCCATGTACAGCGCCCGCCCGCCGGCGAGCGGCGTCGTCCATCCGTCCCCGAAGCCATATGTTCTCTGCCGCCCAGGATAAGGGGGAACGACGGGCTCGGTCTTCAGATGCGCGCCCTCGACATCGAAGAACGACGTGCGTTCTCCGCCCAACAGCCACAACGTGTCGTCCGCAAAGCCCATCGCGTCGATGTAGGGGAATTCGCCGGGGCCGTCGCCGCGCCGCGCGACGTACCGAACGAAGTTGCCGTCTTCGTCAAGCAGGCGCACGCGCGGGTCGTCGCCCCCCCTCGGCAACACGTAGAGCTGGCCGCTCGCGTCCAGCTTGAGGGCGGGCGAGCGAACGAAGGCGGCCCAGTCGGGCACGTCCACACCGTCCCCGTGCCGAAGGACCTCTCGGACCCGCCTGACCGGGGCATCAGGGGCCTGGCGCAACCATTCGCCCTTGGGCGCTCCAGCGTGAATGTCGATGGGACCCGTCTCGTCGACTTCCAGGTAGATGGGCGTGATTCCACGAGGAAGGTGTCGAAGCGAAGTTGCCGCGGCACCTACCGGAACTGTTGCAAGATCAACACCCAAGTCGCGCAACCATTCCTGAAGCCGACCTGCCGCGTCGACGTAGGAAGCGACGACCACCGGCGCAATCGCACCGCGGCTCAACGCCACGACAGCTTCCGCAGAAGGTCTGCATTGAGTGTCCACGATCATGTACACCGCGCCGTTGGGATACCGACCCAAGGCCAGCGAGTCCGCAGCGAACTCAGAGCGGATCGCTCGCAACGCCGCATTCCGATACGCCGATTCGACAGCATCGAGCGCACGGTGCTCACGGGCCAGATCCAGGGCGTTCGTGGCATGATGCCGAAGCCGCACCGTCTGAATCGCGGCCACCGACAAGGCGACTGTCGCGGCGACCATCCAGGCCCAAGTCCTCATCGCACCATCCTCACTCCACTCCACGGTTCGTCGCCGGGCGCACCAGCGGTTGTCGAAGCACACGCAACGCGGCCGAATCCCGAACGAGGGCGTAGGCCCGGTCCGCGCTATCGAGTCCGATCTCCCTGGACAGGGCGAACAAAGAAGCGGAACCAAGGTCGAACCGTGCAATCAATTCGCCGGTGAACGACAACCAGTCCAGCACCCCTTCGGTTTTCGTTTCGCCGCCCGGCTCCCTGCCAAGAACCATCCGGTGAGCCAGGCCCGCATCCTCGCCGCAGGCCACGGCGAACCGGCCCGGCATAGGCATGAGCAGACCGTCGTCGTCTCGATACATGTACGTCGCCCTCGGCACGATGCTCCGCCAAGCGACGGTCGAATCGTCGGGTGCCGCCATGAAGACGTCGTGCGCCCAGCGGTTCACCGCTAGGAACCGGGCAGGGGCCGTACCCGGCGACTGCTGCACGCACATATCGACGCCGAATGAGAACCGGAGATCAGACCGCAACGCGACGGCCGGGCTGGCGAGGAATGCTGCCTTGGGCGCGCCATTCGAGTCCATCCATTGAACCAGCCGCTCGTCCCCGGATGCATGGAAGTAGGAGATCGTCGCCAGGACCGAAGCGCCGGCAAGGGGAAACGCGGCCGTGACCGTTCCGCCCTGCGCAGGTGCCTTGACCGGAATGCGGCCCGAGTACGCCCCGGAGCGGCGGAACAACCGCACCTCCCGAGAACTCATGTCGAAGACGCCAATGAGGTCCCGGGCCACCCAAAAGAGGTCGTCGATCCCTCTCCCGGTGTCGCCGCAAGCGTCGATTCGTCCCTCCCCTCTCCCCGTCTCGCCGTCGAGAAGGACGATGGAGCACGAGCGCGGCACGCCAATCGCTACGGTTCCGTCGGCGGCCGCCGCGAGTTCCGTGCTGTGGTAGAGCGGCGAGCTCGGCGCGTACGAGGCGACCGTCTCGACGGGAGGCAAAGGCAGACCACCATCACCAGCACCGATGGCCGTGACGACGTCGAAGGGCGCGGGGTCCATTGCGACGTCGGCGGTGGCTACGCCGGTCTCGTCTGCAGGCGCGCATCCCATGAGGACCAATATCGCCAAGACGGACGGAAACCGGTTGATCACGGTGGGGCTCCTTGGGCGTTCTTCAATTCGTCGACCGCTTCGCGAGTTCCAGATGAGAGTAGCCCAACGACCGCTTCTCGCGCAAGGGCGTGGCGATTGACTCCGGAGGCACCTGCGCTGCCGGGCCACCAAGGCTGGAGTTTCGGGCGAACCCCGCATGTGCGCGATGCCCAACCGGAAATAGCGTCAGAGCCGGTTGTCGACACGAGAACTGGCGGAGGCGCCACGGCCTCTTGGGCTCGGAACAGTCCCGCCTGGGAATGTCACCGCCGCGCCTAGCTTGGCGGAGGCCGGGCACCGGGTCCGCCGTCCCCTTGCGGCGCCGGGCGAGGCAGGCCTCGTCCCCCCGCGCTTAAGCCGCCCCAAAATCCGCTTCCCGTCCCCCCATTGACAACGCGCCCGGCCGGTGCGTTCTTCTCGCCCGCTTTGCGCCGGCCGGTTCGCGCGATGCGGTGACGGACGCGGGTCTCGAGCATCCTCTTCAGCCTGCCGAAGGCTGTCCCACGCACCACTTCGAACGAGGGGGATATTGTGTTCATCCGACTCCCACGGCTGGCCCGCGCGGGTGCGCCGGGGACCCGCGTTCGCGGGTTCGTTCCCCGGTTTCCTGCGCGGTTTCGCCCACGCTGGCGCAGCGGACGCACGGAGTTGGCCATGGAGGCCGGCTTGGTGCTGGTCGCGGTCATCTGGGGCCTCAACTTCTCGGTGATGAAGATCGGGCTGCGCGAGATCGCGCCGATGGCCTTCAACGCGCTGAGGTTCCCGCTCGCGGCCGTCGCGGCGGCGCTGATGCTGCGCGCCCAAGGACGGACGATGCTGCCTCGTCCGAGAGACTGGCGCGTCGTGGCGCCGCTGGGCGTCCTGGGCCACGTCCTCTATCAGGCGTGCTTCGTGTCGGCGCTGGACATGACCCTGGCGGGCAACGCCGCCCTGGTGCTGGCGACGGCGCCGCTCTGGGTCGTGCTCCTGTCGGCGCTGCTGCGCTACGAGAAGGCGAACCCGATGGTCCTGGCGGGCGGCGGGGCGACCCTCGCCGGCATGACGCTGGTGATCGTCGGCGGGCCTGCGGCGCTCGGCTTCAGCCTCGAGGGGGACCTGCTGATGGTCGTTTCGGCCATTCTCTGGGCGCTGTACCTGGTGCTGAGCCGCCCCGCGACGCAACGCCACGGAGCGCTGGAGATGACGGCATGGACGCTCTGGGCCGGCACGCCGCTCATCGTCCTCATGGGCGCCCGGGACTTGGCGCGCATGGACTGGGGAGCCGTGTCGCTCGCCGCGTGGGCGTCCGTCGCGTATGCCAGCGTGTTCACCATCGCGGTCGCCTATTTCCTCTGGTACCGCGCCGTCGCTCTCATCGGCCAGAGCCGCGCCGCCGTCTACGTCAACCTGGTGCCGGTGGTGGCGCTGGCGTCGGCCTGGATCTGGCTGGGCGAGACGCCTGCGCTCGTGCAGGTGGCGGGAGCCGCCGTCATTCTGTCGGGCTTGCTGATCTCGCGGCGGCGGCCGCGGCCGAAATTGGGGAGGCCGGGCGCAGCGAAGGAGCCCGCCGGCGCCTGACGGAGGGGAGGCCAAGACGTGCACGCAGTGCGCCGGACGCCCTTCGCCCCGCTTGGCCCCCGCGCGCTCCGGCGGCTACTGCACCTCCACCGTGCGGTGCTCCCGCCAAGCGGCCGCCACCGCCGCCAATGTCGAAGCCACCGCCAGCGGCAACGCCGTCCCGTCCGTTCCCAGCCGGCCGGCGACCGCGGCCGCCGTCACCACGGTCAGCCCGCCGAGCAGGGCCGCCCAGGCGAGCTCCCAAGGTCGTGTCCGGACGCCCTTCGCCCGGCGATCCGCAATCCCGGCCATGGCTCGCTCGGCCAAGTAGCGGGGCACGGGGGTGTTGCGCATGTCCTCGGCCTCGGCGAGCACGCGCAGCACGAGACCGCATTCGCCGCACTGCGCCGCGTGGCCGGAGAGCCCCGGGACCGCGTCGAGGTCGTGGGCGTGGTCGACGACTTCGTCCAGGCGCGGACAGCTCACGGCTTGAACTCCTCCAACCGGCTCGCCAAGCGCCGGGCGGCGTGACGGACGTTGGACCTCACGGTGGACGCCTGCGTGCCCAGAATCTCCGCGGCCTCCTGCGCCGAATGTTCCTCCAGGTGGACCAGATGGAACGCCTCCCGCTGCGCCCTGGGCAATCGCTCGAGCTCTTCCAGCACGCGCTCGCGAAATTGGCGCTTCTCCGCACGGGCCAAGAGATCTTCCTCGTCCGCCGCGGGCTCCGCGTCGGGCGGCATGTCCTCGAGGCCGGTCGTTCGCTCGGCTTCCCGCCGCTGCGCGCGAAGCGCCGACAGACAGACGTTGCGAGCGATGCGCCCGGCCCACGCCGTGAAGCTGCGGCCCCGGCGAAGCGTCCGGCGCTTCTCCCAGATCGCCAACCACGTCTCCTGGTAGCGGTCCTCGGCCCAGGGGGCGTCTTGGCCAAACGAGAGCGCGATCGACATCAGATACCCTTGGCACCTGTCGTGCAAGTCGCGATAGAAGGCCGTGTCGCCAGCGCGAAACCGTCGCAGGTCAAAGCCGTCCATCCTCCAAAGGATACCGCTTGCCCTCCCTCTCTGCCAACGGCCCCGCGACAGCTTGCCGGCGGCCCGCCGCCAACAGAACGAGCATGAGCAGCGTGCCGGCCGGCACCGAGACCGGCGTCCACGCGGCGACGACGCCGGAGACGTTCTCCCAGTCTCGATCCGGCCCCTGCGCAACCCAGACGGCCATCGTCAGCGCCAGCGTCGCCGTCAAGGCGGCGGACCACCGCGTCAGGCGCCGAGCGCGGCTCCTCATGCCGAGCGTCGCCTTGCCCAAGAGCAAGCCCACGAAGGTGTGAAGCAGCGCCACGGCCGCTGCGACGAACGGGTAGTGGAAGGCGACTTCCAGCCGGCTCGGATACGCTCTGTCGGGATGCGCGACGGACAGGCTGTACTCGGCGGGCGGATTCGCGCGAACGTACTCCAGGTTGCGCAGGATCCCGCCGGGCGTCTGGATGCCGAACATCCCGATGTCGGCCCCGTACCGGCTCCCGTGGACGAACCCCGCGTACTCGAGCAGGGGCGTGACCAAGCCCGCCATGACGAAGGCGGCGGCCCCTAGGACCAGACCAGCGACCGTCGCCGCGCGAATTCGGCGACCTCGGCAGGCCGCGAGTCGCAGGCCGGCCGCCACGGCGGCGAAGGGGATGGTCCTCGCGACGTCCTGCGAGACAAGCTCGAGCCAGAACCACGTCGCCCCGGGGCCGGGCGCAGCGCCGGCGAAGCGCTGAATCAGCAACAAGCCCGCCGCGGCAACGGCAGTCCACGCCAACGCGGACTTCAGGGCGCCGAACGGACCGTCCCCGGAGCCAGGGGACTCCCGGGCTCCTCCGTTCACCTGACGCCTACGGCTCGCATCCGCGGCAACCGGCTTCGAAGAGGCAGCAGTCGCGGCAACAATACACCTCCGGTCCGTTGCCCTTGCAGCAATCCCCGAACCAAGACATGGGCGCCGCGCGCGGTCCTGCCGACGCGAGAACCGCGGTGGCCAGCGTCACGTTCAGGGCGATCAGTCCAGCGATCAAGATTCTACGCATGATTCCTCCTGGCGTCGAGAGCGGCGAGAGAAGAGGACCTCCGGACAACGCGGCGCGTCCCGCCAAGCGCACCGGCGACCTGGGACAACCGGCTGCCATGCCCCTCGGCGACGACGTTGCCGTCGGCGTCGAGGGCGAAGACCCACGGAGCGCGGCTGACGGCGGCATGCTCGGGACTGCCCCGGAGCCCCGCAGGCGCCGTCAGGACCGGGACCCGCCATCCGGCCCGGGCGGCGTAGGCGGACGCGGCGGCGCGAGGCGCCCCCGACAAGGCCACGACGCGGAGACCCGCACCGGCCGTCCTCAGCCACTCGCTCCAGGCAGGGGCCATCCGTTGCGTGTGCGCGCATTCGGGGTCGAACACGAGCACCAGCACGGGTCCGTCGTTCGCCAAGGGCCGCTTCCTGCCCGCGGCGTCCTCGGCCAAGAAAGCCGAGAAATCCGGCGGTGGCCGACGGGCTGCCCCGAAGTCTCGGCCCCGCGCCGACAACGCGAGCGCTTGAGCCACCGCCAGCCCAGTCAAGCCGACCACCAGCATGCAGGGCTTCGCTTTCATCTCTTGCCTCCGCCCGACAGGATCGCCCGGCCGTCGCCCGACGTGGCCGCGCGCTTGGGATCCGTTCGCCCCCATCGGCATGCGCTTGGCGCACCGCCCGGGGCCTCCAGGATGAAGGTTGCCGCCAAAGAGCAGATTCGTTGCACGCGGCCCTCCCCGGTCGTCGCGAGACCGCCCGCTTCGGCGTCCGTCAGCCCAGAATCTCCTGCAACGCCCGGTGCGCCCGGCACAGGTCGGACCTCACCGTGCCCTCCGCCCGGCCGAGGGACGCGGCGATCTCCTTGTGGGACATTTCCCGGAAATACCAGCAGATCACCACTTGCCGCTGGATGTCCGGCAACTCGTCGATGGCCCGGCGGACCTGCACCTTCGTCAGGATCCCGTCCTCGGTCTGCGGAGAGACGTCGGCCGCCAGCTTCTCGCCGTACCCGTTCAGCAAGCCGGTCTGCCGGGCATGCTTCCGAGCCTCCTGGCGGCCGACGTTGCGCACGATGCCGACCAACCATGTCCCCGCCGCCTCGGGGTCGCGCAGCGTGTGGCGTCTCTCGTAAGCGATCAACGACGCCTCCTGCACGATGTCCTCCGCTCCCACGGCCTCATGAGCGTACCGCGCCGCGACGGCGAGCATGCGAGACCGGTGGTCGTCGATCCAGTTCTTGAAGGCGCGTTCGCCCCGGGCAACTTGATCCGGCGGGGGAGGCGTTGCCGCCGTCGTGGTGGAGCGTTCCGTCTCCATGCGTTCCTCCTGGCAAGGGGGTCTGGCCGCCGTCGGCGCAACGACCCGTTCAATACTGCTGACGCAATCCAGATCGAAATCGTGCAAAACCACCGTGACGCCGCGCTCCTCCGGGCTCGAGCACCGTTGGCCACGCGCCGCCGGGCGAGTGCCGAAAGCGTCAGCACGGTGGCGGTGCGGGCCCTCGCGCTCCTCGCGGCGGCTGCAACAAATGGCCGCTCTCGTGGCAACCACGGAAGCGAACGACGGACGCTCGTGCCCCGACGGCTCGACTCCGTTCGTTCGGCGACGCCGCGGCAAGGACGCGATGGTGCCCGCCGCGGTCCAATCCCACAGCCCCGAGAGGAGCGTTGCATGAAATCCATCAAGAAGCTGGGGATCGCGCTGGCGCTGATCGCGCCGTGCATCCTCGCCGCGCCCGCCGTGCCGGCCTTCGAGCCGCTGCGCGAGACCGAGCTGGAGGCCCAGGAGCTGATCACGGGCGGGTGGCGCACGGAATGGTCCGACAAGAAGGTGGCCTGCTGGCCGGACCCGTGCCCGCCGTCCGAATGGTGTTGCGCCATCATCTGGCCCGGAGCGGCGTAGGCCCTACGGCAGTGGCTTTGGGCGAGGCTTGCCCGACAAGCGCGAGCCTCGTTCAAAGCTGCTGCCCTCCGGACACCCCATCGCACAATCCCTCATGTGGGAGGAAATCATGAATGAGCAAGACAGTGCAACAAAGACGCATGCGCGGACTTGCACGCCGCCGTGGCCGGCATGGGCCGTCCTCGTTGTCATCGTGGCATGCGGCAACCACACGCCAGTCGCAGACTCGCCGTTCGACGCTGCGTCTGGCGATGTCGCGGAGTTCTCCGACGTGTTCGAAGTCGTGGACACGGTGGTCCTCGAAGAGAACGACAGCGTCTTGAACGCTCTTCCGGTGGTCAATTCCGACGGCCAGCGCTTTGTTGTGACCGACCCCTACGCATACCAGGTCCGCATCTACACGACACGCGGCGAACTGCTGTGGGCACGAGGGAAGCAGGGACAGGGGCCCGGCGAGTTCATGAGCCCCCACGCCGCTCAAGTGATCGAAGACGGCAGAATCGCCGTGATCGACCTCACAACGGCCCGGATCACCTACTTCGATCCGAACGCAAGCGTCGACCCGGTCGTCGAGACGGTTCCGTTCTTCGTCCAAGACATGATCAGCATCAGCGATGAACGGCGGCTGTTCGTGGCCGCAGGTCCTCCGGTAATGGACGGCGAGATGCCGGCATTGCACTTGTGGAACGAAGCAACGGCAGCTGTCGAGTCTTCGTTCTTCAGCCCTCCGGTTCCATCACACTTGGCCAACGCAAACAGACGCACATCGGTCAGGCCAACGACGGTTTTGGGAGACACCATCTGGGTCGCGCACCCGCTGTTGGACACGCTGTACGCTTTCGGCATGGACGGGTCTCCGATTCGGTCGATCCCTTTGCCGCCGCTGAACCGGCAGGTGCAACCTGACGAAATGCCGTGGGCCATCGGCTCGTTCCATTTTCTGAGCAACGGAGACATCGCGGTAAGGCTGTGGAAGGCGGAGCCGGAAACGAGAACGTTCACACGGACGCTGGCCATCGTCGATGACGAGGGAGACCCCAGGGCCCTGTTGTCCAGCGCACCGGAACTGTACGCCGTCGTGGACGATCTGTTCTACTTCCAGAACCCGGACCGAATGGAGCCAAGCCACTGGATCGTCGCTCGCCGCCGGAGCCCGTCGTGAGGTCGGGTCGGCGCGTGACCGCAACGGCCACGCTAGCGCCGTTGCTTCTGGGGGCCGTCGCCGCCTGCGCCCTTGATCCGCGGGAGCCGCTGGACGTCGGCGACGCTGTCCCGTCCGTCGGCCCGCCACCATCCGGCCCTGCGGTGATTTGGGTCTTTCGGCAGGAATCCTGCCTGGGGTGCGGTCTCGCTCCCGACGCCGCAGGACTGGCATCGCTCGGACACCGGCATGGAGACCGCATCGAGATCGTCGCCGTTGCCGTCGGGGGCGACACGGACGCAGACCGGCACTTGGTCGAGAACTTCCTCCGGCAGCGGCGAATGCAAGCGATTGTCGTTCTAGCCAGCCCCCAAGGACATGCCCGCATGTTCGGTGCAGCGCCGCTCCCGTCGCTCTACTTGGCTCACCAAGGGGTCGTCCTCATGGCTCTCGGCCCCGACGACGGCAAGTCGGCGAACGACCGCCTCGCCGCCATTGGCCGCCGTCTCGACGAGCTGCTGGCCACATCAACCCGCGGTTTCTCCAGCTAGCCTAGGCTAGACGCGACGACGCCCGGTGCCGAGGTCCGCGTCGCCTCACCCGTCCGAGAGGCAAGCGGCCCCAAGATCCGGATGCCGCGGCGTCCTCAGCCCAGCACAGCCGGGAAAGCCGGCGGCCTCCCGCGGAATCTCGACCTCGTACCGACAACGCGCTTGAGCCACCACCAGGCTGCAACGAATGGCGGCTCTCGCGGCAACCAGGAAAGTGAACGACGGACGCTCGTGCCCCGACAGCTCGACTCCGTTCGTTCCAGCGACGCCGCGGCAAGGACGCGATGGTTCCCGCTGCGGTCCAATCCCACAGCCCCGAGAGGAGCGTTGCATGAAATCCATCAAGAAGCTGGGGATCGCGCTGGCGCTGATCGCGCCGTGCATCCTCGCCGCGCCCGCCGTGCCGGCCTTCGAGCCGCTGCGCGAGACCGAGCTGGAGGCCCAGGAGCTGATCATCGACAGGTTGCGCACGGACGTGTTCGACCACCACGCGGTCTGCTGGCTGCAACCGTGCCGCCCGTTCGAACCGTGCTGCATTCTCTTCCGGCCCGGAGCGGCGTAGGCCCTACGGCAGTGGCTTTGGACGAGGCTTGCCCGACAAGCGCGAGCCTCGTTCAAAGCTGCTGCCCTCCAGACACCCATCGCACAATCCCTCATGTGGGAGGAAATCATGAATGAGCAAGACAGTGCAACAAAGACGCATGCGCGGACTTGCACGCCGCCGTGGCCGGCATGGGCCGTCCTCGTTGTCATCGTGGCATGCGGCAACCACACGCCAGTCGCAGACTCGCCGTTCGACGCTGCGTCTGGCGATGTCGCGGAGTTCTCCGACGTGTTCGAAGTCGTGGACACGGTGGTCCTCGAAGAGAACGACAGCATCTTGAACGCTCTTCCGGTGGTCAATTCCGACGGCCAGCGCTTTGTTGTGACCGACCCCTACGCATACCAGGTCCGCATCTACACGACACGCGGCGAACTGCTGTGGGCACGAGGGAAGCAGGGACAGGGGCCCGGCGAGTTCATGAGCCCCCACGCCGCTCAAGTGATGGAAGACGGCAGAATCGCCGTGATCGACCTCACATTGGCCCGGGTCACTTACTTCGATCCGAATCCAAGCATTGACCCAATCGTCGAGATGCTTCCGTTCTTCGTCCAAGACATGATCAGCATCAGTGATGAACGGCGGCTGTTCGTGGCCGGAGGTCCTCCGGTAATGGACGGCGAGATGCCGGCATTGCACTTGTGGAACGAAACTACGGCAGCTGTCGAGTCTTCGTTCTTCAGCCCTCCGGTCCCATCACACCTGGCCAAGGCAAGTAGAAGCACATCGGTCAGGCCAACGACGGTCTTGGCGGACACCATCTGGGTTGCGCACCCGCTGTTGGACACGCTGTACGCTTTCGGCATGGACGGGTCTCCGGTGCGGTCGATCCCTTTGCCGCCGCTGAACCGGAAGGTGCAACCTAATGAAATGCCGTGGGCCATCGGCCGGTTCCATTTCCTGGGCAACGGAGACATCGCGGTAAGGCTTTGGAAGGCGGAGCCGGAAACGAGAACGTTCACGCAGACGCTGGCCATCGTCGATAGCGAGGGAGCCCCCAAGGCCCTGTTGTCCACCGCGCCGAAGCTGTACGCCGTCGTGGACGATCTGTTCTACTTCCAGAACCCGGACCGAATGGAGCCAAGCCGTTGGATCGTCGCTCGCCGCCGGGACCAGTCGTGAGACGGGCCGGTCGCCGCCGACGCCGCAGGACTGCCCATCGTTCGATGGCGAGGGAGGCTTCTAGGCCCTCGTGCCCGGCGTCGAGGTCCGCGCCGCCTCACCCGTCCGCGATGATCAGCATCCCCCGCGCCCGCAACATCCGGTTGAGTTCGGCCACGTCGCCGGCCATCAAGGCGTCCAACGCCGACTGGTGGGCCCGCAGCATTTCCCGCAAGCGAGCCTTCACCTCCATCTCCTGATCCGTCGGCGGGAAGTCCGCCACCGAGATGCCGCGCGTCAGGTACGACAGCTTCTGCAACAGCTTCGCCTCGAAGCGCACGCCGTCCTGGCCCTGGCCGGTGAGACGCAGGTCGACCATCTCCATCTGCAAGGCCGCCAGCTTCTCCGCCAGAGCCGCCACGGCGGCCGCCAGCTCCTCGTCCTCGGCAAAGCGCGCCACCGTCGCCAATTGCACCCGCATGGCCTCGACCCGGTGCACCGCTTCGCCCGCGGCGACGACATCCTCGCGCACCTCGCGCAAGAACGCCACCTGGACCGCGATGTCGGCCTCGCTGCCGGCCGAATGCGGGTCCTTGAGCACGACGAGAGGCTGCTCGTGGACTTGGCCGGCCGCCTTCAAGCGGACCGTGTAGCGCCCGGGGGGCATCAGAACGCTGATCTGGGCGCCGCCCGGCGCCGGCCGCCCTGCTTCGCCTACCGCGACGTGCGGGGCGTACATGGGACTCGTGAGCAGCCGAATGGGCTTGTTCGGCTCGTCGCGCAGGTTCCAGTGGACGCGGTTCACGCCCGCCCGGTTCGTGCCGCGCAGCGTCCGCACGACGCCGCCCGCTCCGTCCACGATCTCGATCTCGGGGTTCTCGTCCGTCGCCGCCGCGAGCCAGTAGTTGATCGACGCCCCGTACTCCGGGTCGCGGCCTTCGGTGGGATCGCTGTAGGGGACGGAAGGCGGCGTGATGGGGCGAAAGCGGTAGGCGTCGCGAGGCGCGAACAGATGGGACGCCGACGCCGCGACGTCCGGGCCCAGTTGCTGGAGCGGCCCCAAGTCGTCGAGGATCCAGAAGCCGCGGCCGTAGGTCCCCACGACCAGATCGTTGAAGCGCTCCTGGATCACGATGCCCGACACCGGCGCGTGCGGCAGGTTGTTCTGGAGCGGTTGCCAAAGGCCGCCCGCGTCGAAGGAGACGTAGATGGCGTTCTCGGTGCCCAGGTACAAGAGGCCAGGACGCTTCGGGTCCTCGGCGATCACTTTGGTGTAGCTGAGCGCGCTGGCCGGGATGCCGTCGGTGATCTTGTCCCACGATTCGCCGTAGTCCCGCGTGCGGTAGACGTGCGGGTCGCGGATGTTGACCTGATGCCCGTCCGCGGCGACGTAGGCGGTCGCGGCGTCGTGGCGGGACGGGGCGACGCTGCGCACGGCGATCCATTCGGGCAGGCCGCGCACGTTGTCCGTCACGTTGGTCCAGGTCGCGCCGCCGTCGCGGGTGACGTGAAGCAGCCCGTCGTTCGTGCCCGCCCAGATCAAGCCCGGCTCCACGGGCGACTCCGCAATCCCGAAGACCGTGCCGGCGTACTCCACGCCGATGTTGTCGCCGGTCAAGCCGCCCGACAGACCCATGCGGCTTCGGTCGTTCAGCGTCAGGTCGGGGCTGATCACGTCCCAGCTCTGGCCTCGGTTGCGCGTCCGGTGCACGTGCTGGCTGCCGACGTAGACAGTGTTGTTGTCGTGAGGAGAGATGTGGATCGGCGCGTCCCATATGAAGCGGTACCGCACGCCGGACGCGGCCCCCCGGCTCTGCTCCGGCCACACTTCGACCGTGCGGAACTGGCGACGGCTTTCTTCGTAGCGCACGACGATGCCGCCCACCATGCCCGATCCCGACGCGGAGGACCACACGATGTTGGGATCGGTCGGATCGGGCGTCGCCCAGCCGCTCTCGCCGCCGCCCACATGGTGCCACATGCCGCGCGGAATGCCGGTGATGCGCCGCTGTCCCATGATGCGGCTGTTGCTGGGGCCTCTGTAGGTGGGCTCGTCCTGCTTGTTGCCGAGGACGTTGTACGGAATCGCGTCGTCCACGGTGACGTGGTACATCTGCGCGTTGGTGAGGCGCTGGCGGAACCATGTCTTGCCACGGTTGACGGAGATGGAAAGCCCTTGGTCGTGCGCGACGATCATGCGGTTCCCGTCGCCGGGGTCGATCCACATGTCGTGGTGGTCGCCGCCCGGCGCTTGGGGCCGCGGCACGACGGCGAGCGTGCGGCCGCCGTCGGTCGACACCGAGAACGACGCCGTCAAGAAGTAGGCCTCGTCCTCGTCGTCGGGCGACACCACCACCCGCGAGTAGTAGTGCGGGCGGCCCATCGCGTTGCGGTTGCGCGTCACCAGCGCCCAAGTCGCGCCGCCGTCCTCGGAGCGCCAGAGCTGCCCGTCTTCGGTCTCGCGCCCTTCCCAGGGGATGCCGTCCCCGGTCTCCAGCAGAGCGTAGACGCGCTGGGGATTCGACGGCGACACGGCGACCGCCACCTTGCCGACCGGCTTCTCGGGCAGTCCGATGCCGTTGTCCGGCCCCGACAACTTGCGCCACGTGTCCCCGCCGTCGCGCGAAACGTGCAGCCCGCCGCCCGGCCCGCCGCTCGTCCGGCCCCACGTGCGGATTTCGAGCTGCCAAGTGCCCGCAAACAGCACGCGCGGGTTGGACGGGTCCATGGCCAGATCGGAACATCCGGTGTCCTCGTCCGCGAAGAGGACGTGCTCCCAAGTCGCGCCGCCGTCCGTAGTGCGAAAGACGCCGCGCTCGGGTTGCGGCCCGTAGGCGTGGCCCAGCGCGCAAACGAACGCGACGTCCGGGTCGGCGGGATGCACCACGAGACGCGGAATCCGCCCGGTCTCTGCCAGGCCCGCGAGCGTCCACGTCCGTCCCGCGTCCACCGACTTGTACACGCCCTCGCCGATCGACACGTGGCTGCGAATCTTGCCTTCGCCGGTGCCGGCCCAGATCACGTTGGGATCTGTCGCCGCCACCGCCAAGGCGCCGATGGACTGCACCGGCTGGTCGTCGAAGATCGCGTCCCAGTGGACGCCGCCGTCGGTCGTCTTGTAGATGCCGCCGGACGCGGCGCCCACGTAGTAGACATGGGGTTGTCCGGGCACGCCCGCGGCCGCGCTGAAGCGGTTGCCCTCGGGGCCGATGTGGCGCCATTCGAGAGCGGCGTAGGCCGAGGCCGGCGGCGCGTTCGCTTGTTGGCCGGCGGCAAGCGACGGCAGGGCTCCAGCGAGCAACGGCGCCGTCGCCAGGGCCGCGAGAACCCAAGGCGGCACGGCAACGGGACGAGGCCGCGGGCCGACGGCCGACAGGAGCGAGCGCCGGGCACGGGCAGCGTCCGAGACGGCGAAGAGGATCGCTGCGGAACCTGCGCCCGGGCGAACGGCGCGGAAGAGCCGGCTGCCGGCAAAGAGCTTCGGCATGGGGGAATACCTCTCGAATTCGTGGGGTCGGGTGACGGGGGTCGCGCCAAACTGCGAGAGGGCCGACGCGGGCCGTTCCGCCCGGAACGGCCTCGACGCCCGAACAATGCACCGCGGCAACGCCTCCTGTCCAGTCGGCGTCCGTCCGAGGTACTCGCCCGACCGCTTCCTCGCCGACGCGGGCCTCGCGGGCGCCTCCTCCACGGCTGTTTAGGAAGCGGCGCGCAGCAGTTCCAGAAACTCTTCCCGAGACGGCAATCGCTCCCGCCCCTCCAAGAACGGCCGCACGTCCCCCGCGAGGCGGTCCCATGGCACGGCCGACAGGCGGCCAGCGACCCCTTCCCGCCATGCGCCGGGCGCCGATGGACGCCCGTGGCCCCCCGGTTCGGCGCCTTGGCGCAGCGCTGCG
Source organism: Longimicrobiales bacterium (assembly GCA_965242735.1). Lineage (GTDB taxonomy): Bacteria > Gemmatimonadota > Gemmatimonadetes > Longimicrobiales > Gaopeijiaceae. Next base: position 2,683,688 of record OZ251497.1, read on the forward strand.
GCCAGCAGCTCCAAGTTCGGCGCCGGCCAAGCAGGATCGCTCAAGTACCACGCCAAGTCGTACACGTCCCGGCCTTTGGCGAACGGCCGCCGCAGGATGGCGTGAATCTTGCCCGCCAGCAAAGACGCCTGGTCGTGGTGCCACAGCCGAAGCGAGACGTGGCGGCGGACCAAGCGCGTTCGAGCGACGGCGCCCGCCGGAGGGTTGGTGTCCACCTCGACCTTGACAGCCAGCACCTGATCCCGGTGCGGCGACAGGCCTGCGTGATGCAAAATGCCGGGGAACCGCAACCAAGCCGCATGGACGGCACTTCCGTCTCGGATCGCCGTTCGGACGTCGTAGTTCTCCCGTCGAAGCCCTCGCTGGACGGCATGCAGCCATCCGCGGAGATCGTATTCGGCCCGGTCGCCTTCCAGGGCGAAGTCCAAGTCTTCCGAGTAACGGGGGAGATTGTACAGGAAGCGGACGGCGGTGCCGCCTTGGAAGGCCAAGCAGGCAAACGCTCCGGCGTGTTGCATGGCCTCCAAGATGCGAGCTTGGAGGTACTCGCGCGCGACGTTGCGGCCGGCCAGCGGATCGGCCGTTCTGACCAGGTGCCGGAGGTGGTCCTTCACGCGTCGAGTGCGCGGTAGGCCAGGGCCGGGTCCTCGCCCAAGGCCCGCACGTGGCGCGCGGCGCGCTCCAACTTGGGGCTGGCGGCTCGGGTTGCGGCCGCCGCCAACGCCGGCATCGAAAACGCCGCCGTGTTCAGGCGCAGCTCGTCGATCCACGCCGGATCGTCGCCCCCCGGTTGCAGGTAGGCCAAGTCGAGAAACGCCTTCTCGGCGTCTGCGACGAACGCGTGCATGCCGTCGCCCACTTCGATCCTCCGGTAGCCGAAGAGCATCTCCGGCTTCACGCGGCGAAACGAAAAGCGGCCGAGCGGAGTCTCGCGGAGTCCCGGCCGCGCAGGGCCCACGCTCGTGACTTCGGGCACGTGTTCCGGCACCGCTCCCGCGAACGCCAGCGCGGACAGCCCGCTCACGTAGGAGCCCGGCGCCAGCCGGTTGGCCACCAGGAACGGGTGGGGAATCGTCTTCTGGAACGGAGGCGCCAGCGCGTAGAGCCCCCGGCGCAACTGATGCAGCCGCCCCGCGCGGCGCCAACGAGCGAGCTGGCCGGCGAGCGTGCGACTTTCCCCCCTCCCGGCCAACAGCAACCCCGTCTCGAAGACGGGCTCGTCTCCCACGGCATCGAGCAATTCGACGAACTTCATTGCAAGAAGTTAGCAAATAGGCTCAGTTACCGCATCGCACGAAGCCAGAAGTGCGTGCACGTCGGATTCGGGGCGTCCAGATCCGAGCTGCCGACGAAGAAGCCGAAGTCCTCGCGGCGTTGGGGAGGCGCCGGTGCCTAGGAGCCCGCTTCCGTCCTGCCGATCGTCGTCACGTGGAGGTTGAGCCCGTGGTTGACGCGGAGTCCGAAATGACCGTCGATCGCGAGGTCGCCGCGCGCGCCCGACCAGACTTGCTCGCCGTTGACGAAGAAGCGCAACTCCCCGCCGTCGGCCTCCAGGACCAACGTGTTTCCCGCCGAGCTGCCCGTCTTGGAAGCCCACGACTCGATGGCTGAATGCGCGGTCCAGTTCTCCACGACGGACATCTCCGCTCCGTGGCGCCGCTTCACCAGGAATTCGCCGCCGTCGCGCAACATGAAGTAGGTGTAGGCTTGGTCGGGGCCGTGCAGGTCCGAGCCTCCGACGAAGAAGCCGAACGCCTCGCGGCGCCCCTCCGGATCGAACAGGTGCGCCTCGGCCTCGATTCGGAAGTCGCCCGAGGCCGTGGAATCAGGATGCCAAGCGATGACGGCGGGTCCGGTGCTGAAGTGGAGACCGGGCGGCATCGAGACCAAGTACAAGTCGTCGATGCTGGCGTCTTCGTCGTCGAACCGCACTTCCCAGCCCTCCGGGAATCCGAGCGGAGCCCCCATTTCCTGTCCCGCCGCCGTTCCGGCGGGGAAGGCTACGAACGAAACCGCGGCGGCGACGCCGACGGCGGCGAGAAAGCCGCGAACGCGCGGGAAGCGCGGCGCGGGGCGCGAGGACTGCTTGGACATGAGATTCCTTCCTTTCGGCGCTTGCACGCCTGATCGGCACTTGATCGGCGCTTGAACAATCGGCGCTCGAACGACAGTGCGGACATTCTTGCCGGACGCCGGTGAACTTAACACAACCGTGGCGTGCGCACACGCACCGCCTCCGCCCCTGCCCGCCCCGCCGACTGTCGGCACGTCACCAGGACTCGGCACTGCCCTGGGCTGCGAACAGCAGGACGCGCTCCTGCACCGAGCCGCCGGCGAGCGCCTCCCAGCACTCGGCGTACCGCTCCACCTGAGCGCGGTACTGGACGACTCTCTTGCGGAACTCCGAGTCGGCGCGGCCGTCGGTCTTGTAGTCCACGACGACCCACCCGCCGGCGTCCGGGTCTCGGAAGACCAAGTCGATCGTGCCGGTCACGACCACCGGGACGCCGTCGGGCGACGCCTCGTGCAACGCGAAGGGCGCTTCGGCGTAGCGCTCCGGGCTGTCCAGCGCCCGGCGCCACACGGACGAAGCGACCACCGCGTCCACCAAGGACATCAGGACGGGCAGTTCGGCGGGTTCGCCGCTGGGGTCCAGCTTGCGGCGCCTAGCCCCGAGTTCGCGCCTGGCCACGGCCGCCAGCGCGTCGCCGCCGGTTCCCGAAGCCGCCGCCGCCAGCACGGCGTGCGCGATCTCGCCCCATTCCCGTCCGCCTGGGCCCGGACCCAGGGCGGGGGGCTCGAAGCGCGACGTCGACGGGACCCTCGCGGCGACGGCAGGCGGGCGGGCGGCAGACGGGCGAGCGACGGCAGACAGGCGGGCGGCGGCAGGCTCCTGGCCGTCCTGATCGGCGGCCCTCTTGACAAGCTGCGACACGGACTCGCCGCGATGAGACTCTCGGCCTGCCCGGGCGCGACGGCGAGCGAGGCGCGCCAGGACCGGCGCCAAGTCCGTCTCGGGGTCCAGCCGCGCGGGCTCTCGCTGGTCGCCAACAGGCAGATCGCGCGCCTCGGCGACGAGGCCGGCGTCTTGGCGGCCCCCGCTGTCCCGCTCCGCCTGCGCCGCGGCCTCCAGCCAGATCTCGAGCGGCGCCCAAGGACTCTTGAACCCGGGCGCCCACGGGTTCTTGGGCTTGGGATTCGGCTTGCGCGCCGTCTTGCTCTCCTTCTTCACCGCCTTGGCGACCCACAGCTCGTCGCGCGCCCGCGTCGCCGCCACGTACAGGAGGCGCACCCGTTCGGCCGCCTCGAACGAGGCTTCGGTCTTGCAGTCCTCCTCCCAGGAGAGCGGCCGCGCAATCACCTTCGCCGGACTCCATCCCACCTTGGGTTCGCAAATCTCCAAGGCGCCCCGAGCTTGGCCGCCCTCCCCTCGCGCCACATGCAGGCTCGGAGGGCGGTCCCGCTCCCCGAAGGGCGCCGCGAGGAACACGACGTCGGCCTCGAGCCCCTTGGCGCGATGCAGGTTCATGACCCGCACGGCCTTCGCCCCGGGCGCCAGCAGCGGCTCGGCCTCCTTCCAGCCCAAGGCCGCTTCCATGGCCCTCGCGGCGCCGGTCAGGGACGCGTCGCCGGCCAGCGCGGCCGCGCGCACCGCGTCGAGCACGTAGGCCACCGTCCCGGCCTGCAACTGTCCGAGCGGACTCGCGGCGGACGCGGGAAACAGGCCGGTCTTGCGCACCAGGCGCTCCGCGACGATGTCGGCCGGCTCCTTTCGGGCCTGCAACCACCAGCCATGAAGCGTCCGGAGCGCCGAGCGCGCCTTCTCGCCGTCCTCCGAATCGCAAGCGGGCTCCACGTCGGCGACGCCCACCTGCGGGGCCTTGACGCCCGGAAGGCCGGGGGCACGACCGTGGGGCGGCTCCGCGCCGGGTGCGGCGTCCGCCTGAGGGGCCGCGCCGCTCGGCGGGCCGGCCGCGCAGCTGTGGGACGGCTCCACGTCGGCGTCGGCGGCATCCGTCTGCGGGGCGTCGTCGCCGGCTGACGGCTGGCCTCGGACGCCCGCCACGTCCGGCAGCCGGTTGATCGCGAGCCGGCCCCTTGTCTCTCGGAAGCGCGCGATCTGGTCCAGCCCGACTCCGAAGAGAGGGCCGGCCAGCACGCCCAGGACGAGCACGGGGTTCGACGGGTCGGCCAAGCACTTGAACAGGAGGACGAACGCCAGGAGCTCGTCGGAGGCGGACGCGCCGGCGTCCCCGCCCGACATGTCCACCGGGACGTTGCGGTCCTCCAGGGCGCGGGCGTAGACGGCCAGATGCTTGCGCTCGCGAGCGAGCACCAAGAAGTCCTCGGGCTTGCGGTCGCCGGAGCGGACCCGGCGCTCGATCTCGGCGGCGATGCGCGCCGCGTCGTCGACCGCCGTTTCCGCTTGCGTGCTCAAGGCGACTTCGTAGGTCGCCAGCACGCCCGGCGGCCGGCCCGGCCGGTGCGGCACGAGGGGCGCGAAGGCGGCCTGCCGGCGGGTGTCGACCTGGGGAAAGGCGTCGTCGTGGTCAAATACTCCGTCAGATAGTACCCCTATTTTGTCAACAGAACGGAAGTTTGCCTCCAAATGCAGTACGTCTCCGAAGCTCTGGAACCGCTTTTTGACAAATTGGTATAGGGAGATGTCGGCTCGCCGGAATCTGTAGATGCTCTGCTTGGGATCGCCGACCACGAACAACGCCCCCGGCCTGGGCTCCGCATTCGCCCACTCTTCGGCCTCGGCGCCGACTCCGCCCGGGCTCCGCGCCGCCGGCTCGCCGGGCTCGCTGGCCAAGAGAAACAAGATTTCCGCCTGAAGCGGATCCGTGTCTTGAAACTCGTCCACCAGGATGTGGCGATACCGGCGTCCCAGTTCTCGTCGCACGTCCGGGCGGCGGCGGAGCATGCGAGCCGCGAGGACGAGGAGATCGGGGAACGTCAGGGCGCCTTCCCGCATCCGCGATGCCGCGAATTCGTCGGCCGCGGCCTCGGCCACCTCGAGGGCCGGGCGATAGCGATGGGCCCACCAGGAGGCCAGCAGGCCGGCCGCCTCTCCGCCGACCCGGGAACCGCCCGGCGCCGACGACTCCGAGCCGCCCTCCGGCCGCGAGGCCGCGAAGTCCGCGAAGTCTTCTCCCAGGCGCTTGGCCGCGCTGGGATCCGGCCATCTCTTCTGGACGGGCTTGGGCTTTCGGCCGTGCACCTCCGAAAGGGCGTCGAAGAAGTCGGCCGGCCGGTCCCAATCCCGCCACCGCCGCAAGGACAGCAGCGTTCGCGCCTTCTTCGCGAGAGGGTCCCACCCCTTCTCGGGCTCGGACGACGGCAGGAGCTTCTCGGCCCGGTCCAGCAGCGCGTCGAGCGCCCCCCGCACCTGCTCGACCTCGGGAGGCAGCGGCCGCCTTCCGTCTTCGAACCACGTTTCCAGGGGCGACGCGGCGCTCTCGGCTTCCGCAGAGCCCGAGGCGCCCGGCACGCCGAAGTCCACGTCGGGGTGCTCGACCATGCGGCGAAACGCGTTCTTGAGCCGCGCGGGCGGAATGCCGAGCCGTTCGAGGCGCGCGAGGCGCGGGTCGCCGTCCTTGGCCAGCCGCTCCAGGAAGCCGGCCCAGGCGTGCTCCTCCATTCGGTGGCTCTCGGACTCGTGGACTTCGCGAAACCCCGGATCAAGTTGGGCGGCGATGGGGCGCTGGCGCAGGAGGCGCGCGCAAAACGAATGGATGGTTCCCACGAACGTTCGGTCCAGCTCCTGGAGCGCGCGGCGGGCAGCCTCCGGTGCGCCGCCGGGGCCGGGGGCTCCCTCGGCCGCTTCCGGAGGCGCGGGGAGACGGCCGCGGCGCGGGCTCTCCGCTCCCGCCGGGCTCGGGACGGCGTTGGCCGCCCCGGCGTTGGCCGTCACGGCCGTGGCCGCCTCTCTCTCCAGCTCCTCCTGAAATCGCTGGCGCAACTCCGCCGCCGCCTTGCGCGTGAACGTGACGGCCGCGATCTGGTCCGCGGGGACGCCGTCCTTGATCAAGGCCGTCATGCGGCGGACGAGCTCGGTCGTCTTCCCCGAACCGGCCCCGGCTTCCACCATCAGGTTCGCGTCGAGTTCTCTGGCGATGCGGTCGCGGGCCGGCTGGTCCCTCGGGTCGCCCGCGGCGACGAACCCGCCGGCCTCGGACCCGCGCCCGCCCGACGGCGAAGAGCACGCGCTCAAGACGCCCCCGTGGCGAAGGGACCGGTCGCCGTGGTCCTGGCGGCGAGCGGCGACTTGCCGGACGTGCTCCGGACCACCCGAAGCGCCGCCAGCCCGTCGTCGACGGACGGGGCGTCGTCCCTCATGCGCGACTTCGTCCATTCCACCGGCTTGCAGGGCCCGCCGTCGTGCTCCCGGACGCCGCAAGCCGGCTTGTAGTCGCAGAAGCGGCAATCTCCGGGGTCGTCCGTCGCCGGGAACCAGCCGGCTTCCGCGCCATCGAGCAACGCGGCGACGAGCTGGCCACCGTCCTCGATCTCTTCGGCGCCGTACGCCCTGACCTCGTTCCCGCCGCGCCGCGTGGGGAACTGATACTCGACCTGCTCCACCGGGCGTCCCAGGAGCGCCTCGGCGACGGCTGCGTACACCACATGCTGCAACCGCCTTCCGCCGTCGTAGACGCCGTGATCCCTGGCCCAACGGGCGTGCACCGTCCCCGTCTTGTAGTCGACGACGCGAAGCGACCGCGGCTCCGGGACGCCGGCGGCAGCCGCGGACTCGGCGGCGACGGACCCTTCGGCCATGGACTCGCCCGCCATGGATTCGCCCGCCACCAGCGCGCCGACCACCGGGCCGCCTGCCGCCGACCCGCCCAAGTCGTCCACGCGGTCGATTGCGCCGCGCATCCGAACCACCCGGCCCCCGAAGTCGATCTCCAGGCCTTCCCCGTCGTCGCCGAAGGGCAGCTCCGCTTCCCGCCACACGGGGCGGCGGTCGCGAATCATGTCGACGAACAGCTTGGCGTCGGCGCGCATCGCCTCCTGCTCCCACCGGCGCACGGCGTCGCTGGGCGACGGCGTCTCGGCGAGGGCGCAACGGCTCTCTTCGTCCACCAGCCGCAACGCCAGCTCGAGAAACGCGTCGTCCTCGGGCGGCACGCCTTGGTCGCGCGCTTGGCACAGCGTCCGCTTGAAGACGCGGTGGAGGAGATTCCCCCGACTCAACGGGTTCAGCCAGCAGTGCGGATCGAACTCCGGGTCGTCCGGCGGGTAGATGCGCAGCGCCGTCCTGAACAGAAAGCGCCGAGGGCAAGCGCCCAAGCCCTCGAGGGCTCCGGCCGAGAGGCGCCGGCCGGACAGGTCCTGGAACTCGAAGGGGCGCCGGCGCCCGCCGAGCATCCCGGCGTGGACGGAAGGCGCCGGCGACGACAGCGCCTCGGCCACGGCCATCCCGTCGCCCAAACGGGGGTAGGCGCGTCCGACGGCGTCCCGGGCGCGCCGAAAGCTGCCGTCCGCCTGCGCGATGGCGTGAAACCAAGCGTCCTCGGGGTCCAACCGCAGATCGGCGGCGGCCGGGACCCGCGACTCGGGTTCCGAGAGATGCTCGGCCAAGTCCGAGAACGAACGTCCGGGGTCGCCGGCCGCGAGCCGGAAGACCTGCAGGACTTCGGCGGCGGGGGCAAGCTCGCGCGCTTGGGCAGGCTCCCACGAGGCGTAGCTGACCCAGACGCGGCCGCGCAGGCGCGCAAAGAGTTCCGCGAAGAGGAAGCGGCGTTCCTGGACTGTGTCCGCGGCCAAACGAAGGTCCAAGCGGCCGTCGGACGAAGCCGCCGCCCCGAGGCGCCGGCGGTCAGTGTCCGAGAGGAGCGGATCCTCGTAGGACGGGCCGGGGAAGCTGCCCGCGTCCATGCCCACAACGAACGTGAACGGGCGGCCGGAGAGGCCGCCGTGCTCCAAGCTCGACAGGTGGAGGTGTCCAGGGGCCGAGGTCCACGGGGCTTGGCCGGCGACCGGAAGCGGGCGGGCGGGCGAGCCGGCGGCGCCGGACGACAGAGGATCGGCCTGGTCTCCGGCCAAGGGAGGGGCGACGCGAACGGCCAGGAAGCCCCGCACGACGGCCGCGGCCGAAGCGAAGTCCATGGCGCGGTCCAGTTCGGCCTCGATGCGGTCCAAGCGGCGGAGCAGTTCCTGCAGGGCAGCGTCGTCGGCGGCGGTTCCGTCGGCGACGCGATCGAGGAGGCTTCGCACGCCCTTCGCCACGTCGGCCGGCGACACGCGCGAGCCGTCCTCCGGAGGCATGGCCCGGAGGACGGCGCCCAGGACGTCCCCGAGGGCCGAGAGTTCGCGCGCGCGGTGCTCCTTTCGCCTCTCGAAGCTCTCCGCGCTGTCGTACCGGCGGGGCGTCATGCGCTGGAGGCTCGCCTGGGCCCGGCGAACGGCGGGCATGTAGCGGTCCCGCCGGTAGCCGATGCGCAGGCGGCGCAACGCCTCGGCGAGGCGGCGCGGAAGCACGTCGCGCCCCTTCCCCCGGGCGCGCAGGTCGCCCGCTTCCAGGAGGCTGCGGAAGACGGGCTCGGCGAATCTTTCCTCGATCCAGCGGAAGTAGGCCGCGACCACCCGGCCGGGGCGGGTCCGCTCCACCGGCAAGCCGGCGGCGAACGTGACCGGGACGCCCAAGGATTCGGCGAGGGCGTGAAGAGCGGAGCCGTAGGCCATCGGGTCGGACGCGACGATCTCCACTTCGTCCCAGCGGGCGCCGCAGGACAAGGCGCGCCGAAGCACGCCCCGAAGCTCGTCGTACATCGACGCGGCCCGGTACGCCTCCACGTGCTCGGCGCGCCCGCCGCCAAGGGCGTCCACGTCGTGAAGAGGGCTGCCCGGCGCCGCCTCCATGGCCGCGTGCCACAACGCCCGCCGCCGGTCGGGCACGCGGAGGCCCGCCACCGGATCAGTGCGCAGCAGCACGGCGCCCCGGCGCAGCAGAGCGCGCAGGAACCGGCCGCGCAGACCTCCGTCGGCGTGTCCGGGGAGCAGGTACGCGGCGCCGCAGTCCCAGTCGAGCGGACTCTCGCCGCGCAACGTGCCGTCCGCGTCCAAGGTCCCGTCCTCCAGCGCCTCGGCGGCGCGGCGCAGCGCCCACGCCTCGTCGGTCCGTCTCTCGTCCTCGAGAAATGCCTCGAAGCGTGCCAGCGCTGCCACCACGAGCTGCATCTGGGCGGAGGCGCCGGCCCGCTTCGCGCATTCGCTTCCCGAAATCCCCGCGAGCCGAAGCTCCTTGACCGCGTCGCGCACGGCGCTTCTGAACCCGACCTTGCCGACGAGCTCGCCCAGGCCGCCCGTCACGGGCACAAACGCGGGCAAGTCGCCCTGGAGCGCCCCGACCTCTCCGGCGAGCTCGCCCAGGCCGCCCGTCTCCCCGCCGTCCACCACGGCGTCGAGGGCCTGCTCCAGCAACCGCTGTTCCTCGAACTCGTCGATTCCCCGCTCGGCTTCCGACAGACCCGCCCGGTCCAAGACCTGCCGCGCCAACAGCAGCGGCGTCGTCACCTCGAAGCCCACCCAGGAGCAGCCCCGCCTCGCCAGCTGCCCCAAGATCTCGCGTCCTTCTCCGTGCGTCCGCGCCACAAGCACGCGGCGGCGCAGTCCCTGTCGCGCCAGTCCTTCGAGGTCCCTGACGAGCGCGCAGGCCTCCGAAGCGTCGCCGACGACGCCCGTCGCGCCGGCCCCGTGTTCGCGCCTCAGGGGCTCGTCCAGCCCCAGCGCGAGCTGCCGCGCGGGCCCCCGCTCCGCCGCCGGCTTCAGAACACCGCCTCCACGCCGATCCTGAACTCCCGGTTGGGCGGGAGCGTGATGCTGCTGCTGCCGCCCAGCCGGAGTCCGCCGCCGCTCAGCCCCGCCAGTTCGGGATCGACCATCTTGTTGCGCGACCACGTCCACAAGTTCCTGCCGCTGGCGTAGACCGTGGCCCGGCGCGCGCCCAACCGCGCGGCGAGGGGCTCCGGCAACGGGTACCGGACCGACACCTCGCGCAGCTTGAAGTAGTCGCCGTCGTACAGGAAGGCGTTTCGCGCGGACCTCTGGCCGTACTTGCCGCGCACCGTTCCGTCCGTGCGGTACTCCAGCGGAAACGCGTACGGGCACCCGGCCGCGTCCGCTCCCCGGCCGCACCGCACCAGCTCGCGGCGGTAGACGCCGTTGGACGTGGCCCAGACCGATCCCCAGTCGAACACCTGGTGTCCGGCGGCCCAGTCCCCCAGCACGCTTGCCGACAGCCCGCTCCCCACCGACAGCGTCATCGTCAAGCTGCCGGTCTTGTCCGGCACGGGCGAACCCCCCGTGTACTCGAGCCGCGAGGCGTCGTACAGCGTGTCGCCGTTCGTGTCGACCGGCGTGCTCACCTGCCACGCCCCGACGGGCAGGTCCAGCGTCACGCGCTTCTGGGACTCGTCCACGGAGAAGTCGGCCACTCCGCCCATGTCGGCGACGCGGTTGTCGTTGTAGTGGAACGACGCTCCCGCGGACCAGGAAAACGAACGCCGGGCGAGCAGATCGACCTCGACGGCGACTTCGACGCCTCGGTTGAGAATCTGGCCGACGTTCTCCTGGCGGATGCCTTCACCGCTCACGGGCTGGCCGGGAACCAGGAACAGCGCGTCGCTGGTCAGCGCGTGGTAGACGGTGAAGTCGACGCTGGCGCGATTGCCGAGGAGGGCCGCGTCGAAGCCCGCCTCGAGCGTGGACGTCTTCTCGGGCCGCAGGCCGGGATTGCCCGGACTCGCGAACCGAGGCGCCGACTCGCCCCGAAACGAAATGGACGAGAACGTGCGGTCCTTGACGTAGGCGGCGGGAAACTTGCCCGTCTGCCCGAACGCCGCGCGCAGCTTGATCGCGTCCGCGAAGCCGGCGGCCCAGTCCTCCGACAGCACGTAGGAAGCCGTGGCCTTGGGATAGAACTCGGACTGGATCTCGTCGCCGAAGCTGGACCCCGCGTCGACGCGAAAGCCCCCGCTCAGATAGAGCTTGTCCCACAGCGAGACGCGCTCTTCGACGTAGACGCCTCCGTTGAAGACTTCCGCCGTCGCTTCGGCCGCGACGATGCGGGCCGCGTCGTCGAACTGGAGCGATCCGGGCAGGGCGAAGCGGCGGCCGTTGGCGGCGAACGCGGTCTCGTCGTCGCGAAAGGCCTGCACGCCCGCCGTCAGCGTCGAGACGAGCCAGCCAGCCCCCGGCGCCCACTCGTAGGTGGCGCCCGCGTCCACGGAAAGGGACACGAACGTGCGGTCGCGCCGGTTGATCAGGCCGTCGTCCTCGCCGGGCGTGAAGCCGATGGGCGTGTGTATGCGCTGTTGGCTGTTTCGGTTGTCGGTGCCCAGCGTGGCCCGGGCGGTCAAGCCGTCGCGGATCTGCCAACGCGCGCCCGCCGAGAAGATGAAGCGGCTGACGGACTCCGTGATGTCCGGCATGAGGAACACGTCCAGCGCCTCGCGCAGGTCGTCGCGGCCCGAGAGCTTGAGCGCGTCGCCGACCTCGAAGGTGGTGAGGGGATCGGCCACTGCCGCTCCGTTGTAGTGGCGCTCGAAGTTGTGGCGGACGTAGCTGCCCGAAAAGTCGAGCGTGAAGTCTTGGCCGACGGTAGCTTGCAGCCCCCCGCGCAGGTTGTAGCTGGCGCTGCCGTCCTTGGGTTGCGTTCCCGCCCTGTCGGCCAGCCGCCCGCTCACGCTGTAGGTGACGTCGGCGCTCCCGCCCGACGCGCCCAGGTAGTAGCTCTGCGCATGTCCGCGCTGGAAGTAGGAATCGCGCAGGAACGTGGGAGGCGCCTCTCCCGCTTCGACCCGTTCGGGGAAGACGATGCCCGCGTCCAGCACGTAGTCGAGCACGGGCACGTCGACGCCTTGCTCGATTCTTGCCGTGATGCGCGTGGGCCCCGGCCTTCCCTTCTTGGTGAAGATCTGGACGACGCCCGTCGCCGCGTCCGATCCGAACAGCGTCGAGGCCGCGCCGCCCCGCGTCACTTCGACGCGCTCGACGTCGCTGACGAGCAGGTCGGCCAGCGCGGACGACTGCTCGCCGCCCGTGTTGGCCGCGGTCGCCTGATCGTTGTCGACGCGCACGCCGTCCACCATGATCACCGGCGTCTGCGCCCCGAACACCGAAGAGACGCCGCGAAAGCTGACGAGCGACCCGGTGCCCGGCTGCGCCGAGACGGCGTTGACCACCGCCCCCGGAACCCGCCCCTGCACCAGCTGGTCCACCGACTGCACGGCCGCTTGCTCCACGGTCTCCCCCGACAGCACGTGCACCGCGGCGCCCAGCGCTCGCCGCTCCGTCTCCGCGCCGACCCCCGTGACCACGACCTCGCTCAGGGCCAACGGGGCCGGCTCCAAGAAGAAGTCCGCGACGACCGTGTCGCCCGCCGCGACCTCCACGGTCCGCCCCGCCGCCTCGAAGCCGACGAGCTCGATCCGCACGCGCTGCCGGCCGGCAGGCACGCCGGTCAGCAGAAACTGGCCGGCGGCGGCGCTCTGCTGTCCCAGGCCCGCCGCCGGCACCGACACGTACGCATGGCCGAGTCCGCGCCCCGTCCTCGCGTCCTCGACGCGCCCTCGAATCGCCCCCGTCTGGGCGCCGGCCGCTCCGGGCACCGCCAGGGCGGCGGCGACCAGCGCCCCCGCCAGCAGCCCCGGAGCGACGGCGCCCAGCCTCATCGGCGAATCACGCCCGACACCCGCCCATTGTCGTCGACCAAGACGATCGGGCCCTTGCGGATGTCGTGGCGGAGGTCCGCCACGACAGGGCTCTCGGCGAGCCTCCTCGAGGCGTCCGCACTGGGCAAACGGTAGTTGTCGGCTTCTCCGGCGCTGACGACGTATCCCATGTCTTCCATTGCCTGGATCGTGATTGCGCTCAGGGGGTCGCTGCCGGAATTGTAGTTCGGCGTCATGAGTTCGTTGAACAACAGAGACTCGCGCCAGTGCCCGTCGGTCGAACCTGGGATGCCGCTGTTCTCCACGGGAACCTTCGCTCCACTGTAGGACCGGCCGCCGGCCGCGTCGAACGCCGCGATCGCCAGCTCGCCGACGAAGTGGCTGTCCGCGCCGGCATTGTGGAGCGAGGGCTCGCGGAGCAAGTTCGCGTGCTCGTCGCCCCAAATGGTTCCGAACCCGAGAACATGCGCCATTTCGTGGAGGATGACGCCCCTCAGGCCGCCCGCTTCCGCTTCCAGCAACGGGATGTCGGCCTCGTCGAAGGACATGATGCCGACGACGGGCAAGTAGGTGTCGCTGCGCAGCGCGCAGGGTCCCGCTTGAGCGAGGATGTTGAGGGAGCCGTCGATGGGTCCGATCGAGGCGAAGATCCGCAGCTCCGAGACCGTGTCGGCAATGGCGGGGCTTTCGGTTCCGCACCGGCCGGCCGGATAGTTCTCCTCGGAGAAGTCGACGTCCGGCAGTCCCTCGGCCAGGATGGATTCCCATCGTTCGGCCGCCTCCTCGAAGATCTGCTTGTGCTCGTCGGAAATCTCGCCCAAGTACGCAATTTCGATGTCGAACGCGCCCGAGACCACCACTTGCATGTCCTGGACGGCCAGGAAGCCGCCGGGGTCGAACGCCCGGACCTCCAGGGTCGTCCGGCCCGGTCTCGCCGCCGCCAGAGCCAGGGAATCGGCCGCCACGGAGGCCGAGACGATGCCCTCTCGAGCCGGCACGACCTCGAAGACGAGCGAGTCGCCGTCGGGATCGCTGAAGTAGGCGGCCAAGTCCACGCTGGCCGTGCTCGCTCCCTCGCCGGGCGCGTCCAACGTCAGAGCCGGAAGCGAGTCGGCGGCAACGGGCCTGCGGTTCGTGCGCGACGAGTCCGCGGCGAAGTCGATGACGAGGGTGTCCAAGACGCGCGCTTCCAGGCCGAACAAGCTGTCCAGTCCTAGTTCCACCGCGGCCGTCACGACGACTTGCGCTCCGCCTGCCGCCCCGTTGTTGTCGCCGGACAATTCCCAGGCCTCGCTTTGGACCTCTCCCGCCGCCAGCGTCGCCGTTCCCGTGCGCAGCCCGATCACGTCGCCGGCGGCGGTCCAGCCCACCTGCGCGGCGAAGGGAGTCGGCGCGTCGTCCGACATCGTCGCGCGGACGTGCGCGCCGTCGCCTTCCTCGAGCGCGTCGCTGCCGACCCGGCCTAGCCGGACCCCCAGGACGAAGGGCGCCCCCGGGTTGTCGCGCAGGTCCAGGTGCCGCAACGCGGCCGGGAGCCCCGAGAGCGCGTCGCCCGGCAATTCGCTCAAGGCGTTGCCGCTCATGTCGAGCGCCTGAAGGCTCGGCAACGCCGCCAACGCCGCCTTGGGCCAAGCCGCGAGGGCGTTTCGACTCAGCGCCAGCTGGCGCAGTCCCGCCTGGCCGGCAAACGCCGTTGCGGGAAGCTCGCGGATCCCGTTGCCCGACAACGACAGGGTCGCCAACGCCGACGGGCCGCGAAAGGCGCCTTCCGGCCAGCGGGTCAAGTCGGCGTCCTCGATGTGCAGACCTTGCAGTCCCGCCAGCCCGTCCAGCGCCCCGGGTTCGATCGCGGCCAAGGGCCCGTGCGAGACCAACAGCCTCTGAAGCCCAGCGGGCACGCCGGCGAAAGCCTTTTCCGGCAAGGTCGTCAGCAGGGGGTTGTCGCGCAGCCACAGTCCTTCCAGGCCGGGCATGCCCCGAAACGCGCCCGCCGGCCACTCCGCGAGCCGGCTGCGCTCGACGATCAGCCATTTCAGAGCGTCCAGGCCCTCAAACGCGCCCGGCTCGATCGCACGGACGGCCGTGCTGTCCAGCATCAGCACGGAAAGACCGGACAGACCCCGGAACGCCCCCCTCGGCAACGTCTCCAGGCGGGGCGAGTTGCCGATGTCGAAGACCGCCACGGCGGAGAGCCCGTTGAACGCTCCCGGCTCGATCGTGGCAACGCCCGTTCTGGACAGGTCCAAGTTCGTCAGGGCGGAGAGTTCCCGGAACGCGTTCTCGGGCAACGCGGCCAGCTCGGCGTTCCCCGTCAAGAACAGGCTCTTCAGCGCCTCGAGGCCGCTGAACGTCTCGGCGGTCAACGACCGAAGCCCCACGTTGGCCAAGCTCAGGATCGCCAGTTGGTCGAGCTTGGCGAACGCGTCCTCGGGCACGTCCCCCAGCGGGTTGGAGTTCAAGTCCAGCTGCACGAGGCTGCCGACGTCGCGAAAGGCCGCGAACGCCGCCGTCGTCAGCTGATTGCCCGCCAGCCCCAAGGAGCCCAGGCTGGGGAGTCCGGAGAACACGTCGGCGGGGAGCTCTTGGAGTTCGTTGCCCGTCAAGTCGATGAGCGCGGGGTCCGTGCCCGCGAAGTCCCAGGACTGGAGCGAGGCGATCCCCGACTCGCTCAGGAAGATGAAGCCGCTCCACGGTCCCCCAACGAGATCCTCCGCGGTGATCTCGCTGCAGTCCTTGGACGCTTGCTCCCAGTTGGCCGCGTCGACCAGCGCGTCCCTGACCTGCGGCGTGCGATGGCAGATTCCGCTGGCGATGCGAAGCTCGAGGTCCCGGGCAACGCCCGCACTCGATACGGACATCGACTGCGTGGGATGGGCGGCCACGTCGCCTCGGGGCGTCCACGTGACGGTGCCGGTGCCGCTGGTGTCCGTTCGCACGACCGCGAACGGAACCGGGCCGTCGCCGGCGTCGACCGTCCCGTGACCCTGGGCGGGCTCGAAGCGGAGCGACCCCTCCAAGGGCACGCCGCCGGCATCGACCAGGACCGCCGAGAAAGCGACGGGGCGTCCCGTCGCTCCGGCCGGGTCGTCCGACAAGGGGCGCACGTCGGCGGGCACGGCCACCACCGCCGTCATGTCGGACGACGGGCCGTCCGCGACGGACGCCGTGAGCGTCTGCGGCGCCGTGCCGTCGCCCAACGTCCAGTCCGTGACGGCAAGCCCGTCCTCGTCCGAGGTCGCGGACGCCGCCGACACGGCGCCGTGCCCCTCGCCGGGCGCGAAGGTCACCGGCACGCCCTGAACGGGGGCGCCGTCGTCGTCCACGACGCGCACCTTCACCGGCAACGCGTGCCCGGCCGACGTGCGGCGCCGGCCTCCCGACAAGACCAGAATCGCGTCCGCGATCTCGGCGGGCCTGAGGGCTTCCGCGCCGGCCTCGGCGGACCGGCCGTTCTCCGCGCGCGCGACCAGCGACTGCGCGCCGGCCTCCGAGCCCAGCGTCCACGACGTGACGGCCCGGCCGTCCGCGTCCGTGCGGGCGCTGGCCGGGTCCGCGACGCCTCCGGCGCTGGGCGTGAAGGTCACGGCGATCTCCGGCGCCGCCGCGCCCCCCGCGTCGAGCACGCGCACGACCACGGAGTCGCGAAGCCTGCCGCCCTGAAGTCCGCGCTGGCCGCTCCCCGAGACGATCCGCACCGTGTCCGCCTCCTGCCGCACCGTCACGGCGGCCTGGACCACCAGGTCGCCGTGCGACGCCTGCAGCGTCCCCGTGCCATTGGCGATCGCGGCGACGACGCCCGCGGCGCTCACGCTGAACACGTCCGGCGCGCTGCTCGACCACGAGACGGCGCCCTCGAACGCCCGGCCCCGCTGATCGGTGATGGACGCCGCGACCGTGACCGTCTCGCGCAGGTAGGACAGCGAAACGCTGGCCGGGCTGATGGTCAACTGCGTGGCGCGCGGCGGCTCGGTGGCGTCGTCGCAGCCCGAGCCCGCCAAGATCACCGCAAGCGCCGCGGCCAAGCGGCGGCATGCGAGCCGTCGCGAGCGCCGTGCCGAGAGATTCCCCACTGCCATGCGTTGCGCCATCTTCGTTCTCCTGAGTCCAGTCTGCCGGGGCAGAGCCGATCGTCGTCCAAAGGGACGACATTCACCGGCTAGTACTCCGATGCGGCGCCGAATGTTGCCCGGCGGCGCCGCAAGGCGCGGATGGCGAACGCGGGCGGCGGCCCCGGACGCCCCGGCGGGCGGGTCTGGCGGTCCGAGCTTGGCGCCGGGCTAGACGTCCAGATTCCGCACGTACCGTGCATTTCTCTCGATGAACTCTCGGCGCGGCGCGACCTCGTCGCCCATGAGCCGCGAGAAGATGCGGTCCGCCTCGGACGCGCTGTCGACGGTGACGCGCAGAATGGTTCGGGCGTCGGGATCCATGGTCGTCTTCCAGAGCTGCTCGGGGTTCATCTCTCCCAGCCCCTTGTACCGCTGGATCGAGATGCCCTTGGCCTCCTTGCCGTTGGAAAGCTTGGCGATTTCGCGGTCTCTCTCGGCGTCCGAGTACGCGTATCGCTCGGTCTTTCCCTTGCGGACGCGATAGAGCGGCGGCTGGGCGATGTAGACGTAGCCGCTGTCGATCAGATCGCGCATCTGGCGGTAGAAGAACGTGAGCAGCAGGGTGCGGATGTGCGCGCCGTCCACGTCGGCGTCCGTCATGATGATGATCTTGTGGTAGCGCGCCTTCTCGATGTCGAAGTCGTCGCGGATTCCGGCGCCGATGGCGGTCACCATGGCCCGGATCTCGTCGTTGGACAGGATCTTGTCGATGCGCGCCTTCTCGACGTTGAGGATCTTGCCCTTGAGCGGCAAGATGGCCTGAAAGGACCGATCCCGGCCCTGCTTGGCCGAGCCGCCCGCGCTGTCGCCCTCGACCAGGTAGATCTCCGACAGGGCGGGATCGGCGATCGAGCAGTCCGCCAGCTTCCCCGGCAACACGCCGCCTTCCAGGCCGCTCTTCTTGCGCGCCAAGTCCCTGGCCTTGCGCGCCGCTTCGCGCGCCCGGGCGGCCTGCAGCGACTTCTCGATGATCGCCTTGGCCGCGCGCGGGTTCTCGTCCAGAAAGACGGAAAGGTGCTCGTTGACCAGCGTCTCCACGGCGCCGCGCACCTCCGAGTTGCCCAGCTTCGTCTTGGTCTGGCCCTCGAACTGCGGCTCCATGACCTTGACGCTCAGCACGCACGTGAGCCCTTCCCGAACGTCGTCGCCCGACAGGCTCTCGTCCTTCTTGAAGATGTTGTTCTTGCGCGCGTAGTCGTTGACCGTGCGGGTCAGGGCAGCCTTGAAGCCCGTCAGGTGCGTGCCTCCCTCGTGCGTGCCGATGTTGTTGACGAAGGTGTGCGTGTTCTCGGAAAAGCCCTCGTCGTACTGCATGGCCAGCTCGATCTCCGCTTCGGGCTTGCTGGCCTCGAAGCTGATCACGTCCTCGTGCACCGGCGTTCGCGAGCCGCGCAGGTAGGACACGAATCCCACCAAGCCGTCGTCGTAGCAGAACCGCTCTTCGATCTCGTCTTCGGAGCGCTCGTCGCGCAACAGGATTTCCAGCCCCTTGTTGAGGAAGGCCAGTTCGCGCAGCCGGGCGGACAGGATGCCCAGGTCGAAGGCCAGTTCCGTGAAGACCTCCGGATCGGACTTGAACGCCACCTTCGTGCCGCTGCCCCCGGCGGCGCCCACGTCTTCCAGCTCCTTCGTCTTGACCCCGCGCTCGAACCGCTGGTGGTACCGCCGCCCGTCGCGGACGACCTCGACCTCCAGCCACTCCGAGAGCGCGTTGACCACGCTGACCCCGACGCCGTGCAAGCCGCCGGACACCTTGTAGGAGCTCTTGTCGAACTTGCCGCCCGCGTGGAGCGTCGTCATGGCCACTTCCACGCCGGGGACGCCTTCCTCCGGATGGACGTCCACGGGAATGCCGCGCCCGTCGTCCACGACGCTGGCCACGTCGTCCGGATGGAGCGTGACGCTGACCGACTTGCAGTGGCCGGCCATCGCTTCGTCGATGCTGTTGTCGACGACTTCGTACACCAAGTGGTGCAGCCCGCGCGACGACGTGGAGCCGATGTACATGCCCGGCCGCTTCCGCACGGCTTCCAGGCCCTTGAGCACCTGGATCTGCCTGGACGTGTAGTCTTCCCCGCTCCTATTCTCGGCCAAGCGCCCCCTCCTCCGCGTGATGGCGAGCGGCGGCGGCGAAGCGGCGGTTCCCGTCCGCCCGCCTGCCGCGTCCGCGCCCGCGTCCCTGCCCGTGCCCGCGCCCCGCGCCTTCGCCGTTCCGAAGACGGAAGCGAATGTCTCGAACCGGCGCAGCCTCGAGGCGCCCGTTGAGGCGTTCCAGGATGGCCGGCTTCATCATCGACAGCTCATTGGCCCATTCGCTGGTGGCCACTTCCACCACCAGCGCGTCGCCCTGCACCTCCACGGCCCGGCTGACTCGCGCGACGGCCGGGCCGACCGCGACGGCCCAGTGCTTCAAGGCGTCCAGGCGCTCCAGCGTCTCGGACAGCCCGGACGCGGCCAGGAACCCCGCCACCGCGTCGGCCAGCGGCGTCCAGCCGGGTTCGCGCGCCAAGCTTCGCTCTTGGCGGTCTCGCGCGGCCGAGGCCGACGACGAAGAGCCCGTCACGCTTCGACGACTCCGCCGCGAATCCGCCAGCGCGCCAGCGACGGCTTGCGCAAGCGGACGTCCGACTCGCTGGGCGCGGTCAGGACGACTTGTCCGGTCGACTCTTTCTCCACCAGCGCCACGACCCGCTCCGAACGGCCTTCGTCGAGCTCGGCGAACGCGTCGTCCAGCAGGAGAATGGGCTCGGCGCCGCGGTGCTCGCGGATCGTCGCGGCCTCGACGAGCCGAAGCGCCAGCGCGGCCGTCCGCGACTGTCCGCCCGACCCGAACGTCCGAACCGGGACTTGCCGCCCCCCCGACGCCATCGTCACGTGCAGTTCGTCGCGATGCGGCCCCGCCGACGTGCGACGCTGCTGAACGTCGCGCGGCCAGCTCTCGTCCAGACGCCTCCGGTACGCCGCCGCCGCTTCCGCCACGGCCTCGTCGCGCTCTCTGCCTTCCCAGCCGACCGTCTGGCTTCCGTTCCCGCCCGGCGCGAGGTCGGGGCCGTACGCCAGCCCGGCGCCGTCGCCGCCCGAAATCGCCGTGTAGTACGACCGGAACGGCCCCGCCCACGCGGCTGCCCATTCGGCGCGCATGACGGTCACCCGGGCCCCTTGCTCCGCCAGCACGCCGTCCCAGGCCCGGGCCGCGTCGCCGCCCTCTCCCGCCCGGAGCGCCGCGTTTCGTTGCGCCAGCGCCTTCTTGAACGCCCGGAGCGCTTGGACGTAGCCGGCCAGGTTGAGCGAGAGGACGACGTTCAGGAATTGACGGCGGCGCGCCGGGCCCGCCCGCACGAGGTCCACGTCGGCAGGCGCGAAGATCATGGCGCCCAGCCGTCCCAACGCGGCCGAGAAGCGAAGGGCCTCCTTGCCGTCCAGCACGACCTTCTTGGCCTTGCTCTGCCGTTCGAATCCGGCCGACACGGTTGCCGAGCCCTCGCCCTCGAGGAATCCGCGCACGTGGAAGGCCTCTTCCGAGAAGGCCGCCAGCTCGGCGTCCCGGGCGCCCCGGAACGACCGGAAGCACTCGAGGTAGTAGATCGCCTCGAGCAGGTTGGTCTTCCCCTGCGCGTTGTCGCCGATCAAGGCCACTCCCTCGGGGGGAAAGCGCAACGTTTGGACTCCCAAGTTGCGGAAGTGCCGCAATTCAAGGGCCCTCAGGACCACGGACGGCCTCCGATTCGGCGGACGCGGGGCTGGGGCGCGGCGCCCGGCGCGGCCACGCGCTCACGCCGACGGCGCGCGCATCGAGGGACCCCATGCATCGCATCGTGAAATGTAACGGAAAACGGGCTGAGGCAGGCCGCGGACCGGCGTCGGCTAACGCCCTTGGAACTGCGGCTTTCGCTTCTCCAGGAAGGCCGACATGCCCTCCCTCATGTCGTCGGTGGACGCCAGCAGCCCGAAGGCGGCCGCCTCGAACCGAAGCGCCGCCGGCGTCGAGCACTCCAGCGCCCCGTAGACCGACTTGAGCGCCATTTCGACCGCCACCGGTCCCTTCCTGGCGATCTTGCCCGCGTACGCCCGCGCGCACTCCAGCAATTCGTCGTGAGGCGCCACCACGTTGGCCAAGCCGATGGCCAGCGCGCGTTCGGCCCCGACCGGATCGCCCGTCAAGACCATCTCCAGGGCGCGGCCGAGTCCCACCAGCCGTGCCAGGCGCACCGTGCCGCCGTATCCGGGGAGGATGCCCAGCCCCACTTCCGGCAGCCCGAACTGGGCGCGGTCGCTCGCCACGCGCAGATGACAGGCCAGCGCCAGCTCGCATCCGCCGCCCAGCGCGTACCCGCCGACCGCGGCGACGACCGGCCTCGGGAACGTTTCGATGGCGCGCAGCACGGCCTGCCCCCGCTCGCTGACGGCGGTCCCCGTGCGCGGCGTCATCCGGGCCAGCTCGCCGATGTCCGCTCCGGCCACGAACGCCTTGCCGCCCGCGCCCGTCAGGACGACTCCGCGCAGGGAATCGTCGCGGCGCAGGTCCTCGAACGCGCCCTCCAGTCCGTCGATCACGTCGGGATTGAGCGCGTTGAGCCTCTCTTGGCGGTCGATGGTGACCGTGGCGATCGCGTCGCGCGTCTCGGTCTTGACGTACGATGGGGAGGGCATGGGAAGGCGCGGGGCTGGGGGATTGGGGAAAGACTGGGAGGGCTCTGGGACGAGCGGCGGTCAAGATCGGCGGGCGGCGACCGAAGGCCGGCGAGCGGCGGGCGAACGCTGGCCGCCGACGAGCGGCGGGCGGCGACCGCCGACACCCGGCCGACGGCGCAGGCCGGACGCGCAGTTCCGTGGTCGTCGTCGTTTGCGAATCTAGCGACGGAGGCGACGCGCTGGGCAATCGCGGGCGGGGCAGGCGCCGCGAGGCGAGCCGGGCAAGGTCTCCAGCGCGGGCGTCGGCGCGCGGGCATTGACGGACGAGCACCGGCGCTTGAGGCGAGCCGGGCACCTTCGCCGCGGCCCCGGCGGGCGGCGCAGGGCCGAAGAGTGGCGCGCTGTCGCGGACGGGCTTATACTTGCTCCTCAAGGACGGCCGCTCTCGGCGGTCCGCGGGCTTCGTTTGGAGAAGGGGAGGCGCCGGCAACGTGTCGCGCTCGCTCAACAAGGTCACCTTGATCGGCAACGTCGGCGGCGACCCCGACGTCCGCTCGACCGCGTCGGGGGCCCGTGTCGCCAAGGTTTCGCTGGCCACGTCCCGGTCGTTTCAGGACCGCTCGGGACAGCGCCAGGAGCGCACCGAGTGGCACCGTCTCTCGTTTTGGGGAAAGCTGGCCGACGTGGTCGAGCAGTACGTCGGCAAGGGCGACCGCCTGTACGTCGAAGGGCGGATCGAGTACTCCCAGACCGAGGACGACCGGGGCGGCACGCGGTACTGGACCGACATCCAAGTGCGGGAAATGATCATGCTGGGGGCGCGCGGCGGCCGCGACGGCGGGGACGCGTACGGGGGACAGGCGGGCGGGACGAGCGGCGAATGGTCGCGAGAGTCCGAGTCTCGGCCGGCGGCGCCTGCCGGGGCGGCGCCCGAGTCCGGGGGCGGTCCCGAGCCCGAAGACGACCTGCCGTTCTAGCGCAGCATGGCCAACGACGCGATCGAGATGGAGGGCACCGTCACCGAGGTGCTCCCCAACACCAACTTTCGGGTGAAGCTGGAGAACGGCCACGAGATTCTGGCCTACCTGTCCGGCAAGATGAGAAAGTTCTACATCCGCGTGCTGGCCGGCGACCGCGTGAAGGTGGAGATGTCCCCCTACGATCTGACGCGCGGCCGGGTGACCTACCGCTACAAGTAGGGCACGCGAGGGCGCGGGTCAGCGGCGCGGACCGCGAATTCGCTGGGCGGGCGCGCCTCCGGGCGCGGGCGGCAAGGACGACATGCCGCGAGAGCGGCTGGAGCCGCCCCTGGGTGCGCACGGCAAGGACGAACATGCCGCGAGAGCGGCCGGAGCGCGCCCCTGGGCGCGCACGGACGCGGGCCAAGATCGTACCCTACGCCGTCATCGTCGAAGGTCGCCCCTGGGTGCGCACGGACGCGGGTCAGCGAGCGGCGTCGTCCACCTCCGACTTCCACAAGCCCATCAAGTGCGGGTCGAAGCGGCCAGGGTCGCTCTTGTACTCCTCGGCCCAGGCACGGAAGCCGGGCAGCTCCAACCGATCACGGATGCTGCGCGTGGCAAAGCGGATGGCTTCGTTGTACGACGCCGGGGCCCCCTGGCCCGCCGCCCGCGCCTCGGTCTCGGCCAGCGAGTAGATGTCGTCCGGCGAAAGGGACAACAACGCTTCGGCCACCTTGGCGGAACAATAGTCCCGGTACTTGGCGCGCAGGACCGATTCTTCGTTTTCGTCCACCATTGCGCCCTCCGGCCAGGCCGGCGCCTGGCGCATGAAGGAAGACCGCCGGTGATTCGGCGCGGGTCGCGCCGTTGTCGAACAATAAATCTAGTTGCGACGCGCCCGCGCCGCCAATGACCTACGTGAGGGCCGGAGACGGGCCTGTGGACTCCCGATCCGCGTCGCGCATCTGGTCGTAGATGGAACGGCGCGTGAGTCCGTACTGGACGATCCAGTTCATGAAGTCGGGATCGGACTGCTGAAGCTCTTCCGCCAAAACGGAGACGTCGTCAGGCAAACGGACGTTCAAACGGACGGATCGCGTTCTCCACATGCGCAAATTCGCTCTCAAGCCGGAGGGTGCCTTGGGGGCAGGACCGACGGCCCGCCGCGGGGCCAGCGTCCTGCGGGTGCGGTGGACTCCAATCATAGGCGAACGAGCCGCCTTCCGCAAATCGGCGGCGGCGGTCGTGCTGCCTTCGTGGATCATCGCAAGTCATTGTAAATAAACAACTTACAACAAATTCAGCGTTCATCCGTAATCAGTTGTTTTCCCCTGGAAGGTCCACGGCCAAGCTGGCCTCCGCCGATCCACGAAATCGCCGATTGGATGGGCTGAAGTCACTCCTGGCCCGGCTTCTCCACGTCAAGCGAGGGAAACATATTTTTCCCAAAAATCTCGCTGGCCGAAACCGCGCCATCCGGCCGCCGGAGGCCGGATTTGGGCACCGTGTCTGGCCGGCGGAAGGTGGAGTCGGCAGCCCATGACGGGCTCGCCAGCGATCCGGGCGGGCGCGCCGCCCACCCCAGCGACTACGACCGAGAGCAGTGCGCGGACGTGGCCCGGCTCGCCGCTTTCGGGTCAGGAAGCCTTCGCCGCCCGCGCCAGCAGTTCCGGGCCGCTCCGGCAGTCGATGATCAGGTCGGCCACCTCGGCGAGCCGCCCCGGACCGGAGACTCCCTCCAGCAAACTGGCCAGCGCCTTCGCCGTCTCCCCACCGAACTTCCGACGCGCCAGACCCTCGATCGTCGCCCGCAGGTTCTGCCGCGCACGCGCCTCGGCTTCCCGCCGTCCTTCTTCACGTCCTTCTTCACGTCCTTCTGCGCGTCCTTCTGCGCGTCCGGCTTCGCGTCCGGCTTCGCGTCCGGCTTCCAGCCCCGTCTCCCACCCCTTGCGGGACGCCTCGCGAAACTTCTTCGCGAACCACGAGTCCACGACCGGCTCTGCCAGGTCCTGCAACTGCTGCACTCTCGCCACGTCTTCCTCCTTGGCTCCGGCTTCGATCATCGAGCTGCGCACCCACGCCACCAGCCCCTCCCGCGCCGCCGCGTCAGGCGGCAACAACTGCTCCAGCACCGCCAGCGCCTCCCTATATTCGCCTTCGTCCGCCGCGTAGCGCAACTTCAGCGCCGCCTCGCGCGCCGTCTCCGGGCGGCCCAGCTCCCGCGCTTCCTCCGCCTCCCGCACCAGCAACGACTCCTGCCCCAGCGCAAACGGCAGGAACGCCCGCGCCTCGTCCGCCAGCAGGTCCGCCAGCCGCGTCGACCCCGGCCACGGCCCCGTCCCCACGTGCACCACGATCGGCAGCGCCGGCGGCAGCTTGCGTTCCTTGCTCGCCTCTTCGCCCTTGCTCAGGTAGTCGTACGCCAGCGCCGTCTCCAGCAGGATGCGCACCGGCATCCGCCAGTCCGGCGCCGCCTGGAACTCGAACAGGAACACCACGTAGAACCACGAGTCCCGAAACGGCGCGCGCCACACGAGATCGGCGTGACGAACCGTTCGCCGCTTCGGATCGACGTGCTCCGTCGGCCCGGGCTGCAGCCCGTCGAGGTCGATGCGGGCCGCGATCTCGTCCGGCACGATCTTGCCGAGGACGTGCTTGGTCAGAAACTCCGAGACGATCTGCTTGTCGCGGTAGACCAGCTTCGCGCTCTTGTCCTTCGGCTGGTGGAGCGGCGGCGGCCCGCGGGGGCCGGCCCGTCTCGCGGCCGGGATGCGGTCTTTGGGGTTGTCGTCGGCCATGGACTCGGACGTTCGTGATCGGGGGTATCCGGCGCCCCGCTCGCGCGGCATCGCAGAATGACCACGGCCGGCCCTCCAGGGGCTCGCCGGGGTGCGCACCTCCAATCGTCGCAGCGCCGGGCCGGCGCTCAAATGGCAGAATGGGACTGCACCATGGCTGGATGGGAACGAGTTCTGCGACGGGCGCTCCCGCTCCGGCGCGGCCCGCTCTGGCCTGTCGCCGTCGTCGCGCCAATTCAACGGGGTTGACGCGCCCGGTATCCGCGCTTACCGTTCTGCCTGCGACAACTCATCGAGACCGGTCGAGGGACAGGCCCGACGACGCCGGGGCAACCTGTGGAAGGTGGCTCTTCCACTGATGTGCCAACTCCTGCAACGAACCCGAAACGGTTCGCTGGCGAAGATGAGCGCCCGTCGCGCCGACGGCGCGGCAGCCAGAAGCACCCAGGGCGTCGATTCTCCGGGAGTCCGATGAGGCCACTCCAACTCGCGGAGAACACGCCTCATGACGCTCAATGCCGCCGCCGCCGCGCGGCATCATGCCCAGCAGCAGTGCCCCGCCAGGGCGCGGGACTTCTCCGGACGCGCCTCCAAGGCCGCAAGTCGGCCCGTCCGCGCCCGTCAGGGCGATCCCGGTCCGCTCGGCCCGCCTCCGGGCGCACCGGGCGCGATTCGCCCGCGCCTCCGCTTCGACCATTTGGGGCGTCGCAGGACGCCCGTCTTCTTCGAGGCGCACGGTCCGGCCGACGCGCGGCCGACGGTCGTGCTCGGGGGCATCTCGGCGGGCAAGCATCTGGCGCCGACCGCCTCCGATCCGCGTCCGGGCTGGTGGCCCGGCCTGGTGGGCCACGGCCGCGCGCTCGATCCGGATCGGCGCAGGCTCGTGGGAATGGACTTTCTCGGCGGGCCGTCGGGGGCCGGGCTGCTTCGGCCGGTCACCACCCGCGACCAAGCGCGCGCGGTGGCCGCCGTGCTGGACGAACTCGGCGGCCGACGGGCCGACGTCGTGGGCGCGTCCTACGGGGGCATGGTCGCGCTCGCGTTCGCCGAACTGTTCCCGGAGCGTGTGTCGCGGCTGGTCGTGGTGTGCGCCGCCCATCGCACCCATCCCATGGCAACGGCGTTGCGTTCGCTTCAGCGGGCGGTCGTGCGGCTGGGGGCTTGCGCGGGACGCGACGGAGAGGGGCTCGCGCTGGCCAGGGCCTTGGCCATGACCACGTACCGGAGCGCCCGCGAATTCGAAGGCCGCTTTTCGTCGGTTCCGCTTGGGCAAGACGGCGAGGGAGAGACGCCGACTGTCGCGCGCCCGCTGGCCAGGGGCCGCCGGGCCGCCCAGCGCTTTCCGGTCGAGAACTACTTGGAGGCGCGAGGGGCGGCGTTCGCGCGCGACTTCGACCCCGAGCGCTTTCTCGCCCTGTCGGAGTCGATCGACCTGCACCGCACGCGCCCCGAATCGCTGCCGGCCTCCACGCTCCTCGTCTCGGTGGACAGCGACTCGCTGGCGCCGCCGTGGCTCGTGGACCGGTTGGCGGCGAAGGCGCAAGGACGGGCGGCCCACGCAACCCTGACGTCTCGGTTCGGGCACGACGCCTTCCTGAAGGAGACCGGCCTGGTGTCGGCGATGGTGCGGCGAGGGCTGGGAGACGAAGACACGGACGCGGAGGCGGCCGAGGCGGAAACGGCGCGGGCCGGCGCGCGGGCCGACGACGGGGAGAAGGAGACGGAACCCACAACGCGAGCGCTGGCCCGTGGCAACCCGAAGGAAGGGGTGGCCAACGAAGCGGCAAGAGACCCGGAACCGAAGACGCGAGAAAAGGAGGCGCGGCGATGATCGGCCTGCCAGGACGGAACGGGGCGGACGGCACCGGCGACCAGGCGCGGAGGACCGGGCCGACGCGAGGAACCAAGCCCGGCCCGGAGGACCGGGCCGGCGCAGGGAGCCAAGCCGCCGCGCAAGGCGACGGGGCCCCTCTCCGGACAGGCGTTCGCGACATGGAGGAACGGGCGGCCGCCGACCGCGCGGGCGACGGAGGCTGTTCGCCGGTCACGGCAGCCGTGCGCGCAGGCATCGGCTCCGACGCGGCGCATCGGGCGGTGATGCCCCCCATTCACCTTTCGTCAAACTTCGTGTTCGACTCGCCGGGCGTCTTCGGCCGCTACGACTACACGCGCACCGGCAACCCGACGCGCGACTTGGCTGCCGGGGCGGTCGCCGAGCTGGAGGGGGGCGCGGGAGCCGTGATCACGTCTTCGGGGATGGCGGCCGTGGCCGTCGTCACGCGGCTGCTCTCGGCGGGCGACGTGCTGGTGGCTCCGCACGACTGCTACGGCGGATGTCATCGCCTCTTCACGGCCGACGCGAGGCGCGGGGCCTACCGGGTGCGCTTCGTCGACCAGACCGATCCGGACGCGCTGGAGCAGGTCCGGCGGCTGCGGCCGCGCATGATCTGGATCGAGACGCCCAGCAATCCGCTGATGCGCATCGCCGACATCGTCCGCTGGGCGCGTCTGGCGCGGCAGGCGGGCGCGCTCTGCGTGGTGGACAACACCTTCCTGTCGCCCGTCAACCAGCGCCCGCTCGAGCTGGGCGCGGACATGGTCGTCCATTCCACGACGAAGTTCCTGAACGGCCACAGCGACGTGGTCGGCGGCGCGGCGGTGGCGGCCGACGCGGCCGTCCTGGAGGAACTGTCGTGGTGGACCAACGCGCTCGGCGCGTCCGGCGCTCCGTTCGATTCCTACCTGACGCTGCGAGGCATCCGCACGTTGCATGCCCGCAACCGGGTGCACGCGGAGAACGCGCTGAGGGTCGTGGCCGCTTTGGCGGGAAGCGACGCGGTCGCCCGCGTCCATCATCCGAGTCTGGCCGGCCACCCGGGGCACGAGGTCGCGGCCCGCCAGCAGCTGGGCTGGGGCAGCTTGTTGTCCTTCGAGCTGTGGGGAGGCCGTCCGGCCGCGGAAGCGTTCGCGGCGGGTCTGCGCCAGTTCGTGCTGGCCGAGTCGCTCGGTGGCGTGGAGAGCTTGGTGGCCCATCCCTGGACGATGACCCACGCGTCGATGGACGCGGCGGCGCGAAGGGCGGCCGGCATCGGCGAAGGCCTGCTGCGGATTTCCGTGGGGATCGAAGCCGCCGACGACCTGGAGACGGACGTGCGGCATGCGTTGCGCCGGGCAGAGAACGCTTGCGCGGCGGCGCCCGAGACGGCCGCAACCGGAGCCACGCCATGAGCGATCCGCCCGACGCGCTCGATCAGCGGCGGCGCACGCTAGCACGAGGGCCGCAACCGGGAGCGACACGAGCGATCCGCTGACCCCACTCCTCCGCCGGCCTGCTCCGCCGACACGAAGCTCGCCGCAACCCGGGGGCGACACGAGCGATCCGCTGGCCCGTCCGGCGCGCTCGAACGTCGCCCGAAAGAGGACATTTCTACTTGGATAAGGGCGGACATTATCTATTGCGGCTTGACATCTTCGCGGGCGTTCAGGGTTGCGCGCGACGGCGCATCCGTTACCTTCTCCTGCCCGCCGCCCGTGCCAGAGGGGCGGTCAATCGACGCCAAGACACGGAAGGCCACGTCAAGTTGGAAGTCATGGTGCAGGACAACGAGAACCTGGAGCGCGCGCTTCGGAGGTTCAAGCGGAAGGTGCAGCGCTCGGGGCTCTATTCGGAGCTTCGCAAGCGCCGCTTCTACGAAAAGCCCAGCGCCCGACGCAAGCGGAGGCGCGAGGCGGCCATCCGGCGCGAGCGTCGCCGGCAACGCAGGACCCGCCGCTAGCCGCCCAAGCCGAGCCTTGGCCGACAACGCGAGTTCTTCGGCCACGTTCGCAACACGCGGCCGGCGCTGGCGCTAGCCGCCGACCCGAGAAGCCCTCGGCGCGTCGTCGGGCGCGACCGGGGATGCAGAACGGGCCAGCGCTCCAGTCCGCCGCGGAAGCTCAGCTGGCGGGGCGGGCGCCTTTCAGGTAGTCCAGGAGCAGGTTCGTCATGGCCCGGATGCCCACGGGCACGGCGGAGTTGTCGGCTTGGAAGTCGGGCGTGTGGTGGCCGCCGGACGTGCCGCCCGGCTTGACTTGGCCCAAGCGGAAGAAGAAGCCGGGCACCTCGTTGGCGAAGTAGGCGAAGTCTTCGCCGCCCATGGTCGGTTCCAGGTCCACGACGTTCTCGGGGCCGAGGACGCGCGCCAGGGTGGGGAGCATCCGGGCCGCCAGCTCGGGATCGTTGATGGTGGCGGGCGTGCCCCGGTCGTAGTCCAGCTCGTAGTCGCCGCCGCCGGCCGCCGTCACGCCCGCGAGGATCTCGCCCATGCGGCGCTCCACGGCGTCCCGCACGCCGGGATCGTAGGTGCGCACGGTCCCCTCCAGCTCCACCACGTCCGGGATGATGTTGAAGCGCGTGCCGCCTCGGATGATGCCCACGGTCACCACGCTGGGCTCCAGCGGGCTCAGGTTGCGCGAGCGGATCGTCTGGAACGCGGTCACGGCCTGGGACGCCATCACCACGGGATCGACGCTCAGATGGGGCGCGGCGCCGTGGGCCTGCTTGCCCTTCACGCGAATCTTGAAGTGGTCCACCGCGGCCAGCGCGGGCCCCACCGAGAATCCCACTTGGCCGACCTCCATGTCGGAGAAGCTGTGCAGCCCGAAAATCGCGCTCGGGGCCGGGTCCTCGAGCACGCCCTCCGCCACCATCATCCGCGCCCCGCCGTCCTCGCCCGGCGGCGGCCCCTCTTCGGCGGGCTGGAAGATGAACTTGACCGTCCCGGGCAGCTCGTCGCGCATGGAAGCCAGCACGGACGCCACGCCCAGCTGCACCGCCACGTGGATGTCGTGCCCGCAGGCGTGGCTGACGCCCACTTCCTGGCCCAGGTACGTGGTGCGCACGGTGGACTTGAAGGGAAACGGCGTGTCCTCGGTGACGGGCAGCGCGTCCATGTCTGCGCGCACCGCCACCACCGGACCGGGCCGGCCGCCGCGCAGAATGCCCACGACGCCCGTATGCGCCACGCCCGTGCGCACATCGTCGAAGCCCAGCGCTCGCAGGTGGTCGGCGACCAGCTCCGCCGTCTTGAATTCGCGGTTGCCCAGTTCCGGGTTCTGGTGGATGATCTCCCGCAGCCGCACGATGGTGTCCTCGACCTGGGCCACGGCTTCGTCGACCCGAGCGCCGTGATCCTGCGCGGGCACGCCGGCGGCAAGAAGGCCAAGCCAGCCGAGAACGGGCAGGGCCGCCCACAACGCAGCGGCGGCAATCAGCCCCGTGCGGACGCGGCGCCGTCCAAGCGGGGCTTCTCGGGACGTGCCCGGAGCGCCCAAGGCCGCAGGGCGCCCTCGCCGGAGCGCTCGAAGTCGATCTCCGTCCGTCATCCTAGAGCTCCAAGGCCACGGGGCCTTCCGGGGTCCAGTCGTAGAAGCCGGCCCCGGTCTTGCGGCCGAAGCGGCCCATGGCCACCAAGCGCTTGAGCAGGGGGGGCGGCGCGTATCGCTCTTCCCGGTATTCGTCGAACATGATCTCGGCGATCCGGTGGAGCGTGTCGATCCCCACGAAGTCGCACAGCGTGAAGGGTCCCATCGGGTAGCCGCATCCCAGCGTCATCGCCTTGTCGATGTCTTCCATGCTGGCCATGCCGCGCTCCAGCTGGCGAATGGCGTCCAGCATGTAGGGGACCAGCAGCAAGTTGACGACGAAGCCGGAGTTGTCGCGAGCGGCCACGGGCGCCTTGCCCACCTTCTCGGCGAACGCGAACGCCGCGTCGAAGGTCTCGGGGCTCGTGGCGATGGTCCGCACGACCTCGACGAGCTTCATCACCGGCACGGGATTGAAGAAATGGAGGCCGACGAACCGGTCGGCCCGCGACGTGGCCGCGGCCATGTCCGTGATGGGCAGCGAGCTGGTGTTGGACGCGAAGATCGTCTTCGGCCCGCACGCCTCGTCCAGCTCCGCGAACAGGGCGTTCTTGGCGTCCAGCGACTCGACGATGGCCTCGACGACCAGGTCGCACCCGGCCAAGCCGGCCAGTTCGGTCGTGAACGTCGTTCGCGCCAAGGCCGCGTCCTTCTCCGCCTCGCCGAGCTTGTTCTTGGCCACCGCCCGCGCCAGAGACTTCTCCACGCGGGCGCGACCCGCCTGCAAGGCCGCGTCGTCCACCTCGCGCACGACCACGCCGCACCCCGCCTTGGCCGCGATCTCGGCGATCCCGCTGCCCATGAGTCCGCAGCCCGCCACCCCCACCGTCTCTATGCTCAAAGCCCTTGTCTCCTCGAGTGATCTGGTCGGCTCCGCCCGAATGGCGAGAGCCTGTTGCGCATAGCGCGCCTGCCCGTCAGCCGGTCGCGCGCCGCTCTGTTCCGTCCAGCGTCGGCGGCAATCGCGATCGGCCGCCCGAATGGCGGGAGCCTCAGCACGCTTCGACGATCACCGCCCCGCCCTGTCCGCCGCCGATGCACGCGGACCCGAGCCCGTAGCGCGCGCCGCGGCGGCGCAGCTCGTGGAGCAAGTGGACGGTGATGCGCGCGCCGGACGCGCCCAAGGGATGCGACAGCGCGATCGCGCCCCCGTTGACGTTCGTCTTCGCCGGGTCCAAGCCCAGCTCCTTCTCCACGGCCTTGTACTGCGGCGCGAACGCCTCGTTGACCTCGACGAGATCCATGTCGGCGAGCGAGAGGCCGGCCCGTTCGAGCGCCAACCGGCCGGCCGGCGCGGGGCCGATCCCCATGATCGACGGATCGACGCCGGCGAACCCCCACGAGACCAAGCGGCCGAGGGGCGTCTTGCCGTTGGCCTCCGCCCAGGCGCGCGTGGCCAGCACCAGGGAGGCCGCGCCGTCGCCGATGCCGCTGGCGTTGCCCGCGGTCACCAGCCCGTCCTTCTTGAAGTAGGGCCGCAGCTTGGCCAAGCCCTCCATGGCGGCGTCGGGACGGACGTGCTCGTCGCGCCGGAAGTCCTCGCGCTTGCCCCGGCGCGTCTTGACCTCGACCGGCGCGAGTTCGGCGGCGAAGCGGCCGGCCGCCGTCGCGTCCCGGGCCCGCTGGTGGCTGGCGAGGGCCACCTGGTCGGCCTCCTCGCGGGTCACGCCGTACTGCTCCGCCAAGCGCTCCGCCGTCTCGGCCATGGTCAGGCCGCAGTTCGTGTCCAGCAGCGACTCCCAGAGCACGTCCTGCAACGCCCCCGCCGCCGGTCCCAACCGAAGCGCTCCCCAGCGCGCGCCTCGAATCACGTGGGGCGCCTGGCTCATGGACTCGGCGCCGCCGCACAGCGCCACCTGCGCTCCGTCGACGAGCATCGCGTGCGCGCCCGAGACGACGGCCTGGAAGCCGGAGCCGCAGAGACGGTTGACGGTGAGCGCCCCCGCTTCTTGGGGAACGCCCGCGCGCAGGCCGACGTGGCGCGCCAGATACAGCGCGTCCGCCGACGTCTGAAGCGCGTTGCCGTAGACGACGCAGTCCACGTGCGCCGGCTCGACGTCCGCCGCCTCGAGGGCCGCCTTGGCGGAGTGGGCCGCCAGGTCGGTGGCCGTCATGTCCTTCAGCGCTCCGCCGAACGTGCCGAACGGGGTCCGCTTGCCCGACAGGAATACGATGTCCTTCGTTGCCGCTTGCGTGCTCACGCGCGCTTCTCCTCGAGAATTCGGGCCGCGACCCATTCGCCGACTTCGCGGGTCGTGGCGCGTCCGTTCAAGTCCGGCGTGACGACGCCCGCCCGGAGCGACGCCTGGAGCGCGTCCTCCACCGCCGCCGCCGCTTCGGGCTGGTTGAGATGTTCGAAAATAAGCCCGCCGCAGGCAATGGCGCCGACCGGATTGGCCCGGCCCGTGCCGGCGATGTCCGGCGCGGAACCGTGCACGGGCTCGAAGAGCGCCCAGCGTCCGGGATGAAGGTTGGCGGAGGGCGCGAGGCCGATGCCCCCAGTGACCTGCGCCGCGAGGTCGCTCACGATGTCGCCGAACAGGTTGGAGGTTACGACGACGTCGTACCGAGCGGGCCGGCGCACGAGGTCCATGGCCGTCGCGTCCACGTACTGGGCGTCCCGTTCGACGGCGGGAAAGCCCCGCCCCACTTCCTCGAACACGCGTCGCCAGAGCCGTCCGGCGTGCACCAGCGCGTTGGCCTTGTCCACCAAGGTCACGCGGGCGCGGCCGACCGAATCGGCGTGCTCGAAGGCGGCCCGCACGATGCGCTCGACGCCCTTGTAGGTGTTGACGCTCTCCTGCGTGGCGATCTCGTCTTGGGTGCCGGGCTTGAAGCGCCCGCCCAGGCCCGCGTAGAGCTCCTCGGTGTTCTCGCGAAAGATGACGATGTCGACGGGGCCGCCGGGATCCTTGAGCGGGCAAAGCGACGGCAAGCGCAGCCGGCAGGGCCGGAGGTTGACGTACAGGTCGGCCGCGCGGCGCAGTCCCAGCAGCACGTCGCGCGCGTGCTCGTTTCCGGGAACGCGGGGGTCCCCCAAGGCGCCCAGCAGGGCGGCGTCGTGCTCGCCGACGAGGCGATCCATCTCTTCGGCGGTGATCGTCACGCCCTCGCGCAGGAATCGGTCCGCGCTCAG
Source organism: Longimicrobiales bacterium (assembly GCA_965242735.1). Taxonomy (GTDB): domain Bacteria; phylum Gemmatimonadota; class Gemmatimonadetes; order Longimicrobiales; family Gaopeijiaceae. The sequence goes on from OZ251497.1 coordinate 2,717,408, forward strand.
GTCCCAGGACTCCAGGACCAGCTCCAGGCCGAAGCGCGCCGACGCGGCTCTCAGGACGAGAACCGCGGCGTCCGTGACTTCCGGGCCGATGCCGTCCCCGCCGACGACGGCGAGCTTGGTCATCCGAGAAGGCTGGCTTCGCCCCTCAGTCTCGCTGGAAGAGGTAGGCCGAATCTTCCCAGCGGGCGTTGCCGTCCACGCAGACGGCGAACCGGGCGCCCGACCAGATCGCGGCCCCGCCGTACTCGCCGTCCTTGTTCACCGCGTAGTAGTTGACGTTGAAACCCGGGCGGCCCTGCTCGTCCTGGAGGCGCGGCTCGACGGTGAAGCGGACGATGCGGCGCAACCCCTCCAAGCAGGCGTCCTGGGGCGAGAGGCCCGAGCGCATCAGCTCCACCACCGAATGCGAGCCGCAGGTCTTGATGACGGCCTCGCCCCGCCCGGTCGAGCCGCACGCGCCCACGTCGTTGTCCACGTAGAGGCCGGCGCCGACGATCGGGGAGTCTCCGACGCGCCCTGGAATCTTCCACGCCAAGCCGGACGTGGTGGTGACGCCGGACAGGTCGCCGTCCTGGTTCACGACGTTGCAGTTGATGGTGCCGTGCGGCCGAACGCCGTCGTGCGAATCGAAGGGATCGAAGGGATCGCCGTCGTCTCCCGGAGGCGGGGCGGGCGGAGGCGGGTAGCTGGATTCCTCGGCGGTGAGGTAGTCGTCGCGGTCGCTCATCCGGGCACGCCACTCGATCCAGCGGAGCCGCGCGCGTTCGGTCAGCAGGTTCTCGATCGGGTGCCCCATCGACACCGCAAACCGCTGGGCGCCCTTGCCCACGAGCAGCACGTGGTCCGTGTGCCGCAGCACGTCGAGCGCGACCCGCGACGGCATCTTCACGCCCTCCAGCGCGGCCACGGCTCCGGCGCCGCGGCTGGGGCCGTGCATGACGGACGAGTCGAGCTGCACGACGCCGTCCGCGTTGGGAAGGCCGCCGTAGCCGACCGACGTGTCGTCGGGATCGACCTCGACCGGGTTCACGCCTCGCACGACGGCGTCCAGCGTGTCGCCGCCTTGCGCGACGACGTCCACGGCCGTGGCGACCGATCCCAACCCGTTGCTGCTGGCGACGGCCACGGGCGCGTTGCGGCGCTTCAGGATCGCAGGGGCGCCCGCCAGCGGCTCCGCGGCGACGGCCGCCATGCCCACGCCCGCGCCCGCCGACGCCTTCAGAAAGTCTCGCCGCGTCCTCATCGCCCGCTCCGCTGTTTGGGGAATCGTCTTCCTAGGCTTCCTTCGACGGCCCCAGCACCGGGTGCTCGGGCGCGTCGTCGTTCGTCAATCTGGAAATGACGGGCTGGCAGAATCGCATGCCCACGGTCTTGAGCTGCAACAAGTCCTGCTCGCCCAGGTCCGGGTACCGCTCGGCCAAGAACTGCATGGTCTCGTCCATCCATGAATCCTGGTCGTCCACATTCGCTTCCAGGACGCCGCAACGATGAATGTGGCTGAACAGCTCGTCGCGCGCCCGGTCCATCGGTTCTTGCTTCGGCACCGCCGTCTTTCCTGTCTTGGGTGAGTTTCGCGGGCGATCCGCGGCCTTCCGCCCGGTCGCCCAGCAACGGTGGAAGATACGCACGGACGCCGCCCTGGCGCAAACAGCCATTGCAACGCCCCTGGCGTTTCATTCGGCGGAGGCATGGCGCAGGGCGTGGCTGGGCGTTCCCGCACGGATCGCGCGGAGCGTTGGCTGGGCGTCTCCGAACGGGCATCTGGTACTGTTTCGGCATGTGGTCCGGCGGAGGCATCGCGCAACCTCGGCGGGGTGCGCCGTGGGCTCTGCCGCCGCTCGGGCTCGCCGCGCGCAACCGTGCCGTCCCACCTTGCGCCGCCGCTCGGGGGCGGGCGTTATTTGGAGATGCGCGATCCCGCACGCGACCCATGCGGCCATGGCACCGCCCCACGCGGCCATGGCGCCGCCCCGAGCCGCCCCGCCGAGTCCGGCGGCGCCGATCCTGTGACCCTTGAAGTCTTCCGCCATCTGTTCACGGCGCTGGCGGAGGAAATGGGCGCGGCCCTCAAACGGACGTCCTTTTCGCCCAACATCAAGGAGCGGCGGGACTACTCGTGCGCGCTGTTCGACGCGGCGGGCACGGCCGTCGCGCTGGGGGATCACATGCCGGTCCACCTGGGCGCCATGCCGATGAGCGTTTCGGCCGCGCTGGAGGCGCTGGGGACGCTGCATCCCGGCGACGTGGCGTGCCTGAACGATCCGTTCGAAGGCGGCACGCACTTGCCGGACATCACGTTGGTGGCGCCCGTCCACTGGCCGGCAAGCCCGGACGCCGACGCGGCATCCCGTCGGCCCTCCGCCGGCAGGCTCGTCGGGTTCGTCGCCTCGCGAGCCCACCACTCCGACGTGGGCGGCATGTCCCCCGGCTCCATGCCGCTGGCCCAGGAGATCTTTCAGGAAGGACTTCGAATTCCGCCCGTGCGACTGTACGCGCGGGGCGTCCGCAACGAGGACTTGCGGCGCATGCTGCTGGCCAACGTGCGCACGCCGGAAGAGCGGGCCGGCGACTTGGACGCCCAGCTGGCGGCCCTGCACGCCGGCCGGCGCCGCCTCCTGGAGATCGTGGAGTCGCGCGGACTCGCCCAGACGCTGGACGCCATGGAAGCGCTGGTCGCGTACGCGGACCGCTTGGTCGAGGCCGGATTGGCGCGCATTCCCGACGGCGAGTACCGGGCGGCCGACCATCTCGACGACGACGGCTTCGGCTCGGGTCCGCTCCGCATCGAGGCCGCCTTGTCGCTGCAGGGCTCCCGGCTGATCGTGGACTTCGGCGGCACTGCGCCGCAAGCGGCCGGCGGCGTCAACGCGGTGGCGGCCATCACGTCGTCGGCCGTCCGGTACGTGGTGCGTTGCGTCGTGGAGGCGCTCTTGGGCGAGACGCTGCCCGCGGGCGGCGGCTCCATGAGCGCCGTCGAGCTGCGGCTGCCCGAGGGATCGCTGGTCAACGCCGGTCCGCCCGCGTCCGTGGCCGCCGGCAACGTCGAGACGAGCCAGCGGATCACCGACGTGCTGATGCTGGCGTTCGCGCGCGCCTTGCCGGACCTCATGCCCGCGTTGTCTCAGGGCACCATGAACAACACGGCCATGGGCGGCGCCGACCCGCGGACCGGACGTCCGTTCGCCTACTACGAGACCGTGGGCGGCGGAATGGGCGCGGGACCCGCCGCCGGCGGCTTGGCCGGCGTCCACTGCCACATGTCCAATTCGCTCAACACGCCGGTCGAAGCCCTGGAGCACTCCTATCCGCTCCGGGTGACGCGCTACGGCATTCGTCGCGGCAGCGGCGGCAAGGGACTGCACCGGGGGGGCGACGGGCTGCGCCGCGACCTCATGCTGCTGGCCGACGCCCATGTGACCCTGCTCTGCGAACGGCGGTTGAGCGGGCCCGCCGGGGCGCAAGGCGGGGAGGCCGGAGCGCCGGGGGTCAACGCGTTGCTGCGAGACGGAAAGGAAACGCGCCTGCGCGGCAAGGACACCGTGCGCGCGAGAGCGGGCGACGTCGTGAGCATTCGCTCGCCCGGCGGTGGAGGTTGGGGGGCGGCCGCGCTCCCTGGGCAATCGGCGGAGGAGGGCGAGACGGGGCGGGCCGCGACCCGAACGGCCCCGGCTTCGCCGGCTGGCGCGACTGTGGACGCGAGACCGTGAGGCTCCTCGCGGCGGCCGTCTGCGACCGGGCGTCCGTCTCGCCCGACGGAAAGCTGGACTTGGCCGGCGTCTTCCACGACCTGTACGCGCCGGGCTTCCCGGCCAAGCAAGACCGTCTGATGCTGGTGCTGTCGCTGGAGTGGGACCCCGAAGACGAGGGCCGCTACTCCTTCCGCGTGCACCTGAAGGCGCCGGACGGGCGGCCGACGCTCACCGTGGAAGGCCATTCCGACGTGTCGCCCCGGCCTGCGGACCGCCCGCCGCCTAGAACCCGGCTCGCGATGCCGTTGCAGGACGTGGTGTTTCCGGTTCCGGGCCGCTACCAGTTCGACGTCCAGGCCAAGGGCGTCGAGCTGGGAGGACCGGCGCTGTACGTGCTCGAGGCGCGCGCCGGCGAAGACGGCGGACCCGATGCGGAGGAGCACGCGCCTACCAGACGGTCTTGACGACGAGGAGCGCGAAGCCGCCGACCGCGCCGAGCAGCGCCTCGTACTCCTTGTTGCGGCAGTAGCGGCGGAGCGAGAAGGAGGCGTCTTCCCCGCCGGGCGGAGCGACGCGATACGGCGGGCGGCGCGGCAGCAAGAGCGGCACGCGTTCGCTGTAGCGGACGTAGGCTTCGCCGAATTCCTCCCGTAGACGTTCGGCCTCGGCGCGCATCGTCGCTCCATACATCCACGCGAAGAAGGCCACGAAGACGACGGCGAACCAGAGCTGGGCGGAGGCCGCTGCGGCGCCCAATCCAATGATCAGGCTGCCCAGGTACAGCGGATTGCGCGTGAAGGCGTACGGACCCGTGACCGTGAGGCGCCAGTTCTTCTCGAGGGTGCCGGCGGCCCACGCTCGCACGAGGAGGCCCGCGAGCACCACGGCGGCGCCCAACCCGAGAGACGCGGGCGTGGGGCGCGCAAACAAGAGGAAGACCGCGGCCAGCGCCCATGCGGCGCGGAGCCGCCACGCGGTGCTGCCCGCGATCAGCGCCGTGCCTCCGAAGCGGGGACGGGGCCGGTCGGCGGCCCATCGCCAGTCCCCTGCCGTCCGTCCGCGGGCCGCCGCGCGCCCGGCGATCCGTCCTCGCCGGGAAGGCCGGCCGAGGTCGTGGACACGATTTCTTCGAGATGCAGCGACAGGTTGATGCCCATGCCGAGGTGAACCTGCATGTACACCAAGAGGCGCCGATCGTCGTCGGAGAGGTGGATCTCGGCCTTGCCGCCCTCCGCGAACAGGCCGTCGGTCCGGATGATCGGTTGCAGGACGATGGTGTTGAACGTTCCTGCCTTGACCTTGCGCCGGTCCTTTCGCAAGACGCGAATGACGACCGGATTCCCCTCTTCCTTGTAGAACCGGTTGAACGCCAGCGTTTCGCCGACCACGAGCGGCAGGGTCCGCGCGAAGTACACGAACGCGACGTCGTCCAGCGGAAGCGAGGTCGGCATGATGCCGGTGGTGTCGTAGTCGACGCGCTGGAACCGCCGGTCTTCGGGAAAGAAGAGGAACTCCTTGTACGTCTCGCGTCCTCCCTCGTCCTGATCCCGGATGAAGCGGCGCGAGACCAGCGTCTTCTCGTCCATCCAGCTGTAGAACTTGGAGTCGATCTTGTAGAAGAGCCAGCCGCCCTTGATGCGCCACTCCGCGGCGTAGGTGGGGAAGCCCGCGACGGTGTCGATCCTCGGAATGGACATCGAGCCCTCGCCCACGTTGAACACCCCGGCCTTGACCTTGTAGCGCAGCTCTTCGCCCACCGAGAAGGGGATGTTCGACGGCGCCGGGACGGTGGCCCGCAACGTGTCGCGAACGAACTCTTGGCCTTGGACGGGGGCCGGCGCGACCGTCGCTCCCAGCGCAGCGCAACACGCCCAAAGGACGACGCCGGCTCCGGCCTTCCCAAGCCGCAGCGCCTCGCGCGCGATCTCGAAGGGCCGTGTCCGAGACTGGCGGCGGCGCCGCAATTCGCATCGGCGCTCTACGGGCGCTTCGGCCACCCTTCGCGCGAAGGGCGCCAGCTTGTCGAAGAGCTCGGCGTCGGCGGCCCGGCCCCTTCGCGAGAGCAGAGCCGATCCCGCCGAAGCCTCGATCGCGGCCTTCACCACCTTGGCCCGGTAAAGGCGGAAGCCCCACGCGCCGCCGCCGGGCGCCGGGGCACCCCGCCGTCCCGCCAAGAGCGACGCGAGCCGCCGGGCCACGCGAACCGGCCAAGGCGCCGGGCTGCCGCCCGACGGAACGCTCGCCACGATGTCCGCGCCGCCCTCGAGCATCTTGACCAGCGCGGCCAGGTGCTCCGGCGGGTCGGCGAAGTCGGGCTGCATGACGACCACCGCGTCTCGCTTGGGGTAGCGGGCCCGGCCCGCCGCTTCCCTCAGGAGCCGCTCGACGGCCCGCCCGTGGCCTTGGCGCCGGTCGTTGGAGAGCACGGCCAGAGGCAGGACTTGCTTGTACTTCTGCAACAAGTCGGCCGTCTCGTCGCGCGAACCGTCGTCCAGGACCAGCACGTGGTAGTCGCGCCCCAGTTGGGCCATGGTCTCCCGAATCTTCCACAGCAGGACGCCGACGGTGCGGCTGTCGTCGTGGGCGGGAATGCAGATGTAGAGCACGGCGGCGGTCTCCTTGGGATGCGTTTCGGCCCGCAGTCGTATTATACCGGCGCAGAGGCCGGAAAGTTCCGCGGGGGCTGGCCCGCGCGAGGCGGACGAGGCGCCGCGGCAGGGCGGGCGCACTCGTTTTCTGCGTCCCGCTTAGTCGGCGCGCGGAGGAGGCCGTACCAGGCGCGCGGAGGAGGCCGTGCAGGCGCGCGACGGGGCCGAACGGCGTCGCCGCGGTCGTAGCGCGCGCCCAGCTCGAAGCGCGCGCGCACCGCCATGCCGTTGTCCATGCCCACCGCCCCGTCAGCGCGGGGCCACGTGCGTCCGGTGCGCCACAACCGTCACGCCCGCAAGGCGGTGGGGCGGCTGCAACGCAACGTTTCGTGTCTCCTTGCCGGTCACGGATGTCCGGCAAATGGACTCGGCAGCCATTTTCGCCGTCGCGTGACCGGCGGCAGGTCGCTTCTTGCGATTCGTTTTCCGGCATTTCGCGGCCGTTGCGCCGTCGTTGGCGGACACGCGTGTCCGCCAAGTTGGCGCGGCCAAGCCGCGGCCGACGAGAATCCGCTTGGCGCCGGCGCGTCCTTCGGGGGCAGGGCGACCACTGGCACGCCGCCACGCTTGAAGGCCGACGCGCGTGGCTCGACGCCGGGCTCAGTCGGCGACGGGGCCGGCGCCGCTTCGAAGTCCCGCAGGCTGCGCGGGGTCTTCCGTCAGGCCCGCGCGGCGTTCGCGATCAGCTCTTCACCCGTCTCGCACTCGACGAGCAACCGCCCGATGCGAGAGACCTGCTCCGCGTCTCCCGCCGCCTCGAGCAGCTCGGCCAGCCGCTGCGCCGTCTCCTCGCCGAACTTCCACCGAGCCATGTCGACCTGCGCCTGCTTGACGCCCTGGGCCCGCCCTTGCTTGACACCCCGAGCCAGTCCCTGTTCCACGCCTTGGGCCCGCCCTTGCTCGATGCCTTGGGCCAGCCCCTGCTTGACACCGTCGCGGAACGTTTCCTGGAATTGATTCACGTACATCTCGCCCGCCTCCCGTAGGGTGTCCAGGTGCGCGACCTCCGCCTCCGTCGCACCCGAATTTATCATCTGGCTCCGAAGCCACTCCACGAGCGCGCCGCGCGCAACCGACGACGCGTCCAACTGCACGTCCAGAGACCGCAACGCCGCCGACAGCCGCGTCACGTCGCGCTCGTGGCGCAACACCATGCCCGCGCGCACCACGCCGCCGCTGGCCCCGGCCTTCTTCGCCTCCGCCGACTCGTCCAGCAGCCCGTAGCGCTGGCCGGTCGCATACTCCGCCAGCTCCTCCGGCACGCCCGCGCCCAGCCAGTCGGCCATGCTCCGCGCCGCCGTCCAATTGCCCTCGAAGCTCTTCACCACCACTGGCACGACCACATGCTCGCCCACGCCGGGGTCGCGCTTGCGCAGTTCCGCGAGCGCGCGGTAGAACACGCCCGTCTCGACGGCGATCCGCACCGCCATGTTCGGGTCCGGCCCCGACTGGAACTCGAACAGCAGGACGACGTGCAGCGGGCGGTCCCGGAACCGCACCCGCCACATCATGTCGGCGTGCCGCACGACCGGCAGCACGGGGTCGACCATCTCGGTCGGCAGCCGCTCGAGCGTGCTGAAGTCCAGCTCGCGCGTCCACGCGCCCCCGACGAAGTCGCGCACGATCTCCTCGACCACGGCCGGGTCCGCGTAGAACCGCTTGTAGACGCGGTCCGTCTCGCCGTGCTTCGCCTCTTTGCGCAATCGCCGCTCCCGGGGGCTCCGCCGGGGAAGCATGCCGAAGGCCGGCGCGCTGCCCCGCAACTTGATCTGGGGGAAGGTCGCCCAGGGGGCGGGACGCCTCCATGGCTGAACGGGACGTCTTCGTTCGACGCGGGAGAGGCAGGCCGATCCGCGGCGGCGCGCTGTGCCCTGGGGCGCGGACGGGGGGGAGCCGGCGTTCGTCGCGCGGGCAGGGCGCCGCCGGTCGTCGCGCCGAGAACGAAAGCGGGCCCGGCTGTTCCGCCAAGAGCCGCCGGCCGCCGAGACGGGCGAGCTGGCGGCGGAGGCGGACAGGCCTGGGCACGCCGAAGGAAGGCGGACACGGCCGGGGTCGCTCAGCGTCAGCGTGCCTGCCAAGCTGAGCCGAACGCACGAACGCGGAGAGCCGCCGCCGCATCGCCGCCCGGCCACCGGCGTGCGCACGCGGAAGGCCACGAGCACGCGGGACGTGTCTTGGGCGTCAGCGCCCGCCAGCGCGCGCGGAGAGATCCACGAGCACGGTGCCTGTGCAGATTCTGTGCACTCGGGTCCGCCAGCGCGCGCACGCGGAGAGACTCGCGAGCGGGCGGGACGTGTCTTGGGCATCAGCGCCCGCCAGCGCGCGGAGAGACCCACGAGCACGGCGCAGACCGTGCGCTCGGATCCGCCGACGCACGCACGCGGACAGCCGCTCCACGCGGGGCGGCGGGCGCGCGTCGCCCGTCGCCCCGCGTGGAGGGCAGCCGAATGCTTGGCCTGCTACCGGAAGGCGATGCTCCCGAGCAGTCCGATGCGGCGTTGCGCGGGCTGGGCGCCGTCGGACGCCTGTTCGCCGAAGAGGTCGACCGTCAGCCGCGGGCCGCGCGGGGCGCCGTTGTCTTCGTCCTGGCCGGGCGCGCCGAGCGCGGTCCACCGGGTGCCGGCGTTGAGGCGGTAGCCTGCGGCGCCTTCGCGGCTCCAGCGCCCGAACGGCGCGACCTGCGCGCCATTCGGCAACACGATGCCCCAGCCCACCTCCATCGCCAGCCGGTCCGGCGTCCAGCCGGGCGCGTCGGCAAGCGCCGCGCCCGTGCCGCCGACGCCCCGCTCCTGGCTGCCCAGGCCGGCCTGCGCCTGCCACAGCGCCGCCGTCCCGCTGGCCGCTTCGCCCCACGACGGCTCGAGCGAGAACGACAGCCCGCCCTCCTCGCCGCCGGGCTTCAGCCGCACCGCAAAGCTGGCGCCCCACTCGCGGAACTGGTCCTTCTGGTGCGCCAGCAAAGTCCGGCCCCGAGCGTCCACGCTCAAGCCGCTGCTCAGGTGCGCGAACCCGAACTCGGCGCCCGCCTCCGCGCCCAGGCCCGTCTCGGCGTCGCCGCGGTCGTAGCGCGCGCCCAGCTCGACGCGCGCGCGCACGGCCATGCCGTCGCCCACGGCCCACCGGCCCGTCAGCTCGGGCGCCACGCGTGCCCGGTGCGCCACCGCCGTCACGCCCGCCAGTCCGGCGCCGTCTTCCGACGTGATGCGCACGGTGAACGCGTCGGCCTTCAGCGCCAGCGCGCCGATCAGCTCCTGGCGTCCGCCGAGCGCGAGCATGCGCATCGCCAGGTCGGTGCTGAAGCGTCCGCCCGCCGTCTCGGCCAGGTCGGCGCTGCCGCGGCCCGCGCCCACGAGCCCCCACAGCCCGAGCCCATCGCGCGGCGACCAGTGCGCGTAGGGGTACAGGTTCGTCAAGCGCGCGTCGACGGCGCCGGCGCCGTTGATCTCGCTGTCGAAGTCGGACGCGAGCGTGTTGCGCGACGCGGCCAGCCCGACCAGCAGGCCCGAGCCGAATCCGTAGTCGAGCCCGGCGTAGACCGAGCGCGTGCGGCCCTCGAGCGTCAGCCCGTCGTCGGGCGAACTCTCGAACGCGCCCGCGTTGGCCTGGCCCCACACCGTCCAGCCCGAGCCGACCGCCGACTGCGGCGCGCCTTCGGCTCCGCCGAACGACAGCCGGAACGAACTCTGCGACCGCAGGTCGCTGCTCGACAACGGGTCGAGCGTCAGGCCGCCGCGCGGCGCCAAGTCCTCCGCCGCCAAGCCCGCAGGCGCCGACCCGCCGCCGCCGTTGCCATGACCGCCGCCGTTGCCATGACCGCCGCCGTAACCACCGCCGTGGCCGCCGCCGCCGTTGCCATGACCGCCGCCGTAAACGCCGCCGTGGCCGAACGCGTTGCCGAACGCGCTCGCCAGGCCGCCGAAGCCGCCGCCATGGCCGCCGGGGGTGCCGGGGGTGCCGAACAGCAGCGTCGCCGGGTCCAGCGACACGCTCGCGCCGCCGACCGAGCCGCTCAGCTGCACGCCCAGCAGGTCCGACGCGCCGCGCGCCAACTGCGCCCAGCCGCACGACGATCCGCCGCCGAACGCGCCGCAGCCCACCGAGCGGCTGCCCAGCTGCACGTGCGAACGCGCCAGCACGCTCGACGACTCGACCCCCAGACGCCCGCCGATCGCCTCGACCGCCTCCGTGCCCACCGAACGCCCGAACGCCGTCAGCGCCGCCTCGAGCGCCCGTGCGCGCTCCGAACGCGACGCCTCGACCGTCACCGCCACCGTCTGCGTCCCCTCGAGGCCGTCCGGGTCGCGCGCCGTCACCGTCACCGTCGCCGCGCCGATGGCCCGAGGCGAGACCGACAGCCGACCGCCCGTCACCGTCACCGCCGCCACGCTCGGCGCCGACGACACCGCCGCGTAGCTCAACGCGTCGCCGTCCGGATCGCGGAAGTACTGGCCCAGGTCCTCCTCGGCCGGCGCGCCGTAGGCCTCGAGCGTCTTCGGCGCCATCGCGCCCACCGCCTCCGGACCCTCGTTGACGTCCAGCAGCGCCACGACGGCGCGCGCCTCGCCCGACAGGCCGCCCGCGTCCGTCACGCGCAGCGCCAGCTCGTGCGACCGCGGTCCGGCCTCGTAGTCCTCGCCCGAGCCGACGTAGCGCACCGCGCCGCTCGAAGCGTCCACCTCGAACCGGCCCCCGCCGCCCGACAAGCTGTACGCCAGTTCGTCGTCCGCGTCCTCGTCCGACGCCTCGACGCGGCCCAGCTCGACCGGGCCCGCCGCGTTCTCGGCCAGCTCGAACGCGTACGCCGAATCGGCGAACGCCGGCGCCTCGTTCACGTCGACCAGCGTCACCTCCGCCGGCACGCGGCCCTGCAAGCCGCCGCCGTCCGCAACGACCACCTCGAACTGCCACGACGTCGGGCCCGCCTCGTAGTCCTCGCCGTCGCCCGCGTAGCGCACCTCGCCGCTCGAGGCGTCCACCTCGAACAACGCCGCGCCTTCGCCCGACAAGCTGTACGCCAGCGCCGTGTCCGCCCGGTCGGGATCGCTCGCCTGAACCACGCCCAGCGCCAGCGGTCCGGCAACGTTCTCGTCGAACGCCCATTCATAGCGCTCGGCCTCGAACGCCGGCGCCTCGTTCACGTCCAGCAACGACACGGACACGCGCGCCTCGGCCGTCAGCCCGCCGGCGTCCGTCGCGCGAACCACCAGCGCCCACGACTTCGGCCCCTCGTCCGTCTCCGCGTCCTCGCCCGGTCCCACGTAGCGCACCGCGCCGCTCCCAGCGTCCACCTCGAACAATGCCGCGCCGCCCGACGCCAGCTCGTACGCCAGCCGGTCGCTCGCGTCCGGGTCAATCGCGCGAACCGTCCCCACGACCACCGGCCCCGCCGCGTTCTCCGGCAGCTCGAACGCATACGCCGAGTCCGCGAACACCGGTCCCTCGTTGACGTCCAGCAACGACACCGACACCGCCGCCGCCGCGCTCAAGCCCTCCGCGTCCGTCGCAACCACCTCGAGCGCCCACGACTTCGGGCCCGCGCCGTCGTAGTCCTCGCCGTCGCCGACGTAGCGCACCTCGCCGCTCGCAGCGTCCACCTCGAACAACTGCGCGTCGCCGGACGCCAGCCCGTAGGACAGCACGTCGCCTTCCGGGTCCGTCGCCGACGCCACGCCCAGCGCCAACGGACCGGCCACGTTCTCCGGCAGCTCGAACGCATATGCGGCGTCCGCGAACGACGGCGCCTCGTTCTCGTCCAACACGTGCACGATCACCAGCGCCTCGCCCTCGCGTCCGTCCTCCGCCGCCGCCAACACCTTCATCACCCGCTTCGGCTCCGAATCCGCGTCCAAGCCGCTCCCCACGTACCGCAAGTCGCCGCCGCGCTCGCTCACCTCGAAGCCCTCCGAGCCGTCGCCCAGCGCGTAGCTCAAGGCCTCGCCATACGGGTCCGACGCCCGCACCTCGCCCAGCTCGACCGGGCCGGACACGTTCTCCGCCAGCTCGAACACGTACTCCTGCCGCTCGAACCTCGGATCGTCCGCGCCCGTCCCGCCGTCCACCGCGTGGCCCGACACGTTCATCAGCGCGTGTCTCCCCAAGCCCAGCTCCGCCGCCATCCCGCCGCCCGACAGCCCGATCGCGCCGCCCCCGAGCGCCAGCCCGTTCGCCGGCACGCTGAACCCGTCGCGGTCCACGTCCGACGGCGTCACGCGGTACCGGAACTCCAACGCGTCCGTCCCGCTGCCCGACACGTACGCCGCCTGCCGGCGCGCCGGGCCGATCACCAGCGCCAGACGCGGCGCGCCCGTCACCACGACCGCACGGCTGAACGACACCCGCAGCACGATCCGGCCCCCCGACCCGTAGCCCGTCGGACCCGTCGGCGTGCTCGTCACCTCGACGCCCGTCACCGCCGGCGCCACCTGGATGCTGCCGTCCACCTTGTGGTCCGAGTCCTCTGCAAGCTCGCGGCCCGCGATGTCCACCGACGCCTCGAAGCCGCGCACCGGGTCCGCCACGTTCTCGATCGTCCCGCCGTTGAGCGTCAGCGCGCCCGAGTTCACCGCGATCCCGGCCGTCGTCCAGTCCACGCCGCCCGAGCCCGCGCCGCCCGAGCCCGCGCCCTGGACCCAGTAGTGGAAGTCCAGCAGCTCCGTGCCCGAACCGCTCGCGTACCTCGCCTGGCGCAACGTGCCCGCCATGTTGATCTCCAGTTGCGGCGTGCCCGTCACCGCCACCTCTCGGTCGTACTGCACCGTGACCACGATCCGCTCGCCCAACCCGTACGTGTCCCCGCTCGCCGGACTGCTCCGGATCAGCAGCGCGCTCACCAACGCCGGCGCAATCGTGCCGTCCACCTTGTGCCCCGCCTGCGCCGACAGCGCGTGCGTCCCCAGCCCCAGCGAAGCCGCCAGCGAAGCGTCGCGCCCGTCGTTGATCGCGCCGCTGTTCAGCGTCAACGCGCCCGCCGCCACCTCGATCCCGTCCGGGTCCGAGTCCGCAGCCACGACCACGTACTGGAACTTCAACACCTTCGTGCCCGTTCCGCTCGCGTACGCCGCCTGCCGCGCGGTCCCGCCGACATCCAGCGCCAGCTGCGGCGTGCCGCCCGTCGTCACCACGTCCACCGGACGGTTGAACGTCACGTCCACCTCGATCGTGTCGGTCGCGGCGTACGTCTCGTCCACCACCGGAGCGCTCGCGACCGACGCGCCGCTCACCGCCGCCGCCGTCCGCGTGCCCGACGTCTTGTAGTTCGCGTCGTCCGCGAACGCGTGCGCGGCCATCCACAGCACCGCCGCCGCCCCCGACGTCGTCGTGATCGTCCCGCCGTTCGCCGCCAGCGCGCTGTCCGCGACGCTGATCCCGTCCGCGTCCGTGTCGCTCGACTGCACCACGTACCGGAACGCCAGCGACGACGTGCCCGAGCCCGACGCGTACTCCGCCTGTCGCGTGTTCGATCCGATCCCCAAGCCCAGCTGCGGCGTGCCGCCCGTCACGTCCACGTTCACCGTCTCGGCGAACCGCACCGTCGCCACGATCGTGTCGTCCAGCTCGTACGTGCTCGCCGCAATCGGCGTGTTGAACGACAACTCGGCCGGCCACGCCCGGCTCGCCGCCACCCGGTGAGCCGGACTGTTCGCAATCGCCGCGCTCCCCAACGGCAGCAAAGCGTTCTCCGTCGTCGAGCCCGCCGTCGTGATCGTGCCCCCGTTCAAATCCAGCGCGCCCGCCGCGACGCTGATCCCGTCCAAGTCTTCGTTCCCCGCCGCCACCTGGTAGCGGAACACCACCGACGACGAGCCCGATCCCGAAGCGTAGTCCGCCTGCACCGTCCCCGTGCTCAGCCCCAGCGCCAGCTGCGGCGTGCCCGTCACGTCCACCGCCCCAATGAACTCCACCGTCGCTTCGATCCAGTCGCCCGGCACGAACGTCGAGTCCGCCGGCGAGTTCAGCGTCAAGCCGGTCACCGACCGCGGCCGGGTGCCGTCCACCTTGTGGTTCACGCTGTTCACGATCGCCTGGCGGTTCGCGTACCGGTCAACCCCGAACTCAACGACTCCGTACTCCATCACCTTGCCCACGACGCTTATCCCGTCGGCGTCCATGTCGCCCGCCTGCACGACGTAACGGTAAATCCAGGTTCTGTCTCCCCTGCCAGCACCTTGGACGTAGTCCGCCTCCGCGATGCTGTCGCCGATCGTCAGCAATCCCTTAATGTCATTGGCCCATGACTGAAAGCTCCAACGTATTACAAAGTTGTATACCAACGTGAGCACGATCGTATCGCCGACAATGAAGGTGTCGCCGCTCGGTGGACTGTTCAGCGAGATGCTGGTTATGTACTTCCCGCGTGTTGAAGAGTCGGAGTCGGTTCCGGTGCCCACTTTGCGGCTCGCGTCGTCCGAGAACGCAAGCGTCCCCAAGTCCAAGTTCGCAGCAGCGCCGCCGCTGGTCGCGTTGATCCCGCCGCCGTTCAGCTTCAGCGCGTCCGCCGCGATGCTGATCCCGTCGTTGTCGACGTCGCCCCCCCGGACCCTGTACTCGAACACCAGCGTCTCCGAGCCCGTGCCTGTCGTGTCCGGGACGAACGTCGCGATGCAGCCGCCGCCCGGGCATGTCGCGATCCCCAGCTCGACGTGCGGCGTGCCCGTCACGTCCACCGAATCGCTGAACACCACTGTGACTCGGATCCTCTCGGTGGGGTAAAAGATGGCGGCGTCGGCTACGGTTTTTCCGTTGCCGTCCGGCGTGTTGACCGACAACCCCGTCACCGTCGGGGCCTGGGCCGCCAAGTCGCCAGCGAGCCCGACGAGGCCCGCCAGCACGATTCCGACGACTCCGGCGGCCCGAGCCGCCACGCGACCGAAGGTCATGGACGGAGCCGCCGCGCGGCCGATTGCGCTAGGGCTAGCGCTAGCGCGAGGGAACCGCCAAGCGCAGGCCGATTCCGAAAATCGGGGGGGGGGGGGGATTCTCACCTTGTGCAGTCCTCGTCTCGTCCAGTCAGGAACCAACGTTCGGCCAACCGATGCTCGACAAGATACGATGGAGTCTCCGGCTCTCGCAAGCCCCCCTAGCCTAGCCCGCAGACGGAGGAGGCGCGGTCTTCCAGCGGCGGTGCATCCAGAAGTACTGTTCCGGATGCTTGCGGATCTGGGCCTCCAGGCGGGAGGCGCAGGCTTGGGTGATGGCGTCCGCTCCCGCCCCGGGGTCCAGCATCTCCAGCTCGAGGCGATAGCGAAGCCGACGCCCGGGCAGGCGAACGAGAAAGGCCGTGCCCATCAGGGAGCGCGCCCTCCGGGCCAGGACGGCGGGACCTCGCGCCGTTGCGGCCGGGCGACCGAAGAAGTCCACGAAGATGCCGGCGTCCCGGGCGTCCTGGTCGCCGACCACGCCCACGGACTTGCCCGTCCTCAGCGCCTCCACGACCCGACGGCGGGCTTGGTCGCGCGGAATCGCCTTCATGCCCAGATTGGCGCGGCAGCGCGTGATGTAGCGGTCGAAGTAGGGGTTGCGCTGCCGGGCGGCGATCACGTCCAAGGGCAGTCCGGCGGCCACGATCGCGGCGCCGCAGATCTCCCAGTTGCCCACGTGGCCGGTCACCAGCACGGCCCCGGTCGGATGCGCGGCGGCCGCCTCCAGCACCTCGCGTCCCACGACCTCCGTTCGCGCGCGCACCCCTTCCAGGCCCAGGCGGGACAATCGAAGCATGGCCATGGCCTCGGCGCCGAAGTGCGAGTAGCAGCGCAGGGCCACGTCGCGGCGCCACGCCTCGTCGGCCTCGGGGAAGGCCAAGCGGAGCTGCTCGGTCACCACGCCCCACCGGGGGCGGCCCGCCCGCGCCAGCAGCCAGCCGAGCAGGGCCCCTCCGCTCTGGGCCAGCCGCTCGGGCACAGCGTTGCAGCCCGCGCCGAACAACCGCACGGCCGCGTACTCGAGCCGGTGCCGCCGATCCTTGCGGCCGCTCATCCCCGCTCGACCGCCTTTCGCCCCGCCATGTCCACCTCCGTCTCGCCGCGCCCGGGCCACCGGAACTGCAGATCGCGCAGACGGCGGTAGAGTCCGCCCTGGGCGACGAGCTCGGCATGCGTTCCCTGCTGCACGACGCGCCCCTTCTCGACCGCCACGATCAGATCGGCCCGCTGAATCGTCGACAGGCGGTGGGCGATCACGAAGACCGTCCTTCCCTCCAAGAGACGATCCACGGCCCGCTGCACCAAGCGCTCCGACTCGGCGTCCAGCGCGCTCGTGGCTTCGTCCAGCACCAGGATGGGAGGATCGCGCAGCACGGCGCGGGCGATGGCGATGCGCTGCCGCTGTCCTCCCGAGAGCGCGGCGCCGCGTTCGCCCACCAGCGTGTGGTAGCCTCGGGGCAGCTTCGTCACGAACTCGTGCGCATGGGCCGCCCGCGCCGCCTGCTCGACTCTCTCGGGCGTGGCGTCCGGGGCGCCGTAGGCAATGTTGGCCCGGACCGTGTCGTGAAAGAGGACCGTGTCCTGAGACACGATGCCGAGGCCCGCCCGCAGGCTTCGCAGGTCGTAGCTCCTCACGTCCCGGCCGCCGATCTCCACCGAGCCCTCGGTGACGTCGTAGAACCGGCCCAGCAGGTCGACGATGCTTGTCTTGCCCGCCCCGCTCGGCCCGACCAGCGCGACCACGGAGCCCCGGGGCGCCCAGAAGTCCACGCCTTGCAACACCGGATCGCCCTCCCGGTAGGCCAGACCGACGCCCCGGTAGCGGATGCCCTCGCCCACGCCGGCGAACGGCTTGGCGCCCGGCGCGTCCCGGATGCGCGCCGGCGCGTCCATGAACTCGAAGAGCCGCTCGGCGCCCGCCAAGCCCGGCTGCACCATGGCGGGCAGCTTGCTCAGGTACTTGACGGGCGCGTACAGGCGCGTGCTCAGGATGATGAAGGTCAGGAAGGCTTCGCCGCTCAGCGAGTTGTCCACGACCACCATCCTCGCTCCGTACCACAGCAGGATCGACGTCCCGACGGCCACGAAGAATTCGGTGATGGGACCCGCCAGCGCCCGCAGCTTCACCGTGCGGATGACCGCGGCGAAGTAGGCGCCGGTGACGCCGCGAAACCGCTCCCGCTCGATCGCCTCCGCCGCCGCCGCCTTCACCATGCGGATCGCCGAGACGGTCTCTTGAATGCGCGATCCCAAGTCGCCCGCCAAGTCCAGCGCCCTGCGGTCCCGTTGGCGCAGCCGCCGCACCAAGGGGCCCCAGACGATCATGGTGGCGGGCACCACCACGAACGCCGCGCCGGTGAGCCGCAGCGACATCTGGGTCATCCAGAACAAGACCGCAGCGAGGCCCAGCAAATGCGACGCGGTCTGCACGAATTCCTTGGCGATCAGCGCCCGCAGCTGCTCCACGTCGTGCGTCAGGCGAGAAACGACTTGCCCCGTGCGCGTGCGCCCGAAGAAGGCCAAGTCGAGCCTCAGGACGTGATCGTACACGTCGTTGCGCAGGTCTCGGGCCACGCCCTGCTCCACCCTGGCGGACAGGTACGCCCGCAGGAAGTCCATCACGTTCTTGCCGGCCACCAGCAGCAGGACGAACAGGATGACGCCGCCCACGACCGTCTGGGGGTCGCCGTCGAGATCGACGAAGCGGCCGGCGGTCGCTTCCAAGGCGGCCCGAATGCGCGGGGCCTCCTCCTGCAGGCCCAAGGCCGCGTTGCCGCCGAACACCGTGGCGAGAAACGGCAACAGGGCCACGAACGAGAAGGCGTCCAGGGCGGCGTACGCTGCGCCCGCCAAGCCGGCCAGCAACAGATTCGCCCGGTGCGGACGAAGGTAGGAGAGGATTCGGGACCAGCGGACCTTGGGGCGCGGCGCGGCGCCGGACGGGCGGGGCGCGGCCGAGGGGCGGACGGCGGACGGCGCGCCGGGGGGAGACGGAGAACGGGTCAAGGGCGGGGCGCGTCCTGGCGGCGCTCGGCCGACGGCGAGCCGGATCGGGATGGAGAAGGGGTCAAGGTTCGGGGCGCGGGACCCGCCGCGTCAGCGGGGACGGGGCTTCAGCACGGCCAGCGGGACGATCATCTCTTCGGGCGACGCGCCGCCGTGGAGAAAGGAATTCGCGTATCGGCGACGGTATTCCCTGAGGCGGGTCGGATAGACGAAGTAGAAGTCCTCCAAGGCCACGAGGCAGTTCGTGCCGGCAGGCGCCGGAGGAAAGCGGAGATCGGCGGCGCGGCTGGTCGAGAAGGCCGATCCGGGCGTCTGCGCGCGCAGGTTGGGGCCCGTCTTGTACCGCAGGTTGGCGCTCGTGCCCCTGGCGGCGCGCACGGTGGCGGGCCGGCGGCAGTGAATCGAGCCGTGATCGGTGGTGAGCAGCACCCGGCACCCGCGCTTGGCGGCCTCCATGAGCACGGAAAAGGCGGTCGAGCGCTCGAACCAGGACCGCGTCAGCTGGCGCAGGGCCGCCTGGTCCTTCGCCACTTCCATCAGGATGGGCGACTCGGAACGGCCGTGCGTCATGAGGTCCACGAAGTTGAACACCAGGGCCGTCACGGAGCCGGGCACGGAGGCGGCCGAGCGCACCCGGGCCAGCACGGCTTCCGAGTTGCGGTCGGTGAAGACCTTCTCGTAGTGGACGGGCACGTCGCGCTCCGTCAGCCGGCGGAGCAGCGCCCGCAGCAGGTCGTCCTCGAAGGCGTTCATCGATCCCTCGTCGCCCGCGCCCTCCCACCATCCCGGACGACGCTTGGCGATCTCGTCCGGAAAGAGTCCCGAGAACAGCGCGTTGCGGGCGTACGGGGTCGCCGTGGGCAGGATCGACCAGTGCACGCGCTCCTCGACTTCGAAGCTCTCGCCCAGCAGGCTCGACATGACGCGCCACTGGTCCAGCCTCATGCAGTCCAGCACGACGAAGAAGATCGGGTCGGAGCCCAGCAGCGGCGCCAGGCGACGCTCCGCCACGTCCACCGACAGCTCCGGGCGGTCCCCCTCCCCGCGCGTCCACAGCGGATATTGCCGGCTCACCCACCGCCCGAAGTCGTGCCGCAGCTCCGCTTGCAGAGACTCGACCGTGTCCAGCAGGCCCGTCTCGCCCGACTCGTCCAGCCGGATGTGCCAGTCGACGAGCTCCTGGTAGGCGCGCTCGAATCCCTTGGCGGTGGGGGGCTCCTCGCGCCGCCGGGCCAACGCGGGCCAGCGGGCGGCGAAGTCCTGCGCGGCGTGCTGCTGGCGAATCGACGGGCCCTCCAGAATCCGCGTCACCACGGAGAGGACTTGGCGCGGACTCGTGGGCTTGACCAGGTAGTCCTCCGCGTAGCGGCCGATCGCCTCGGTCATCGTGCGGTCGTCTTCGGACTTGGTGATCATGACGACGCAGGCGTGGGGATCGTCGCGCCGGATGAGTTTCAGCACGTCGATGCCGCGGCGGCCCGGCATCTGCTCGTCCAGCAGCACCAGGTCGTAGGCCCGGCGCCGCAGGAGCGCCAGCGCGTCGTCGCCGTTGGGGATCGCGTCCACGTGGTACCCGCGCTGCTGCAGGAAGAGGAGATGCGGACGCAGGAGGTCGATCTCGTCGTCCACCCACAGGATTCGCTTGGCCGCGCGCATCCCGGCCGTCACGGCGCCTGGGGCGGCGGTGGGCCGCCGAGCCGGCTCTTCACACGATCACCGTGCAGGGGAGCCGGGCGGCGACGGACTGCGCGCGACGCCGCCGATCTCCACCACGTAGGGAAACCAGGCGGCGACGGGCTGCCCGTCGCGCGTGCCCGGATGGAACATCCATCCCGCGGCCTCGCGGACGACCTGGCGGTTGAATCCGCGGTCCTTGGTCGGCGGGTTCAGCCGCGTGGAATCGGCGACGACGGCCCCCTGTTCGTCCACGAACACCCAGACTTCGAAGCGCGAGCCCCGCAGGTCGTCGTGGGCGGGCGGGACGATCATCATCTGGGGCCTTGGCGGCAGGACGCGCAGCAGGCCGGTCTCGGCGTCTCCTCCGTCGCCCTCGCCGTCGCCGTCGTCCAGCCCCGGCGGTCCCAGAGGGCCGGGATCGCCCAAAAGCGCCGCCAGGTCGAAGACCGGCTCGATGTCGATCTCGGCGGGCTCGATGTCGATGTCCACGGGCAAGGGAATCTGGGGAACCACGACGGGCCGCGAAGGCGGCGCCGCGATGCTGACGGCCTGCATGCCGCCCCGGGCGGCGCGGTCGTCGTTGGCGTCGGGCCCGGCGGCCGCACGCACGGACTCCGGCACGGGGCGCGCCTCCCGGGCGAACAGGAACAGCAGGTGGAGCAAGAGCGACGCGGCCATGGCGCCCCGCCACGTCCGGCGCTCGTGTCGCCGCCGTCGTCGGATTCCTTCGCCGGTCGCTTGCTCGGATTTCATGGCGCCGCCTTGCCTCGTCGTCTTCAATATTACCATAGAGGCGTCTTCGATGTTTCGGCGCGTCCGCATCCGGTCGGCCGGAGAGGCGCGTCCAGCCCCGGCGCGGCGGGCTGGCCGCGGAGCTTCCGGGCGTGGCCCCTGCCCTGCTTCTCGCCCGCGTCTTCAAGGAGGATTGCAGTGGACCTCGGACTTGGCGGGAGGGCCGCCGTGGTGGCCGGCGCTTCGACCGGACTCGGCAAGGCGGTGGCCGAACGCTTGGCGCGCGAGGGCGCGGACTTGGTGATCAACGCGCGAAGCGCCGCGACGCTGGAGGCGACCGCCGCCCAGATCGCGCGCGACACGGGCCGCAAGGTGGTGCCCGCCGCCGGCGACGTGACCGACGAGCAGTTCTGCGCCGAGCTGGTCAAGACGGCCGTCGGCGCGTTCGGCCGCTTGGACGTCTTGGTGGCCAACGCGGGCGGTCCGCCGCCCGGGGGCGCGGACGCGTTCGGGCCCGACGCCTACCGCAAGGCGCTCGACCTCAACCTCATGTCCACGGTTCAGCTGGCGCTGGCCGCGGTCCCGGAGATGCGCAAGAACCGTTGGGGCCGCGTGATCGCCATCACGTCGGTCTCGGTCAAGCAGCCGATCGAAGGCCTGATTCTGTCCAACACGGCCCGGCCGGGCGTGATCGGCTTCGTCAAGAGCCTTTCGCGGGACTTGGCGCGCGACGGCATCCTCTGCAACGCCGTGGCGCCGGGCTTCATTCAGACGGACCGCCTGCGCGAGCTCTTCGACGCGCGCGCCGAGAAGCAGGGGACGGACTGGAAGTCGGTGCGCGAGCAGGTGGCGGCGGGCGTTCCCGTCGGCCGGTTGGGGCAGCCGGCGGAGCTGGCGGCGGTGGTGGCCTTTCTCGCTTCGGAAGCGGCGTCCTACGTCACGGGGCACACGATTCAAGTCGACGGCGGGCTGGTTCAAGGGCTTCTGTGAGCCTTGAGGAGCGCGTTCGGCGGCAGGCTTGGAGCGGCGGGCCGGGCGCGTACCTGGAGCTGGCCAAGCCCGGCATCACCGTCTACGTGGCGGTCACCGCGGCCGCCGGCCACGTGGTGGCGGCGGGGGCCGTGCAGTGGCTGGCCCTCGCGCACGTCGTCCTGGGCACGGCGCTGAGCACGGGGGGCGCGCTGGCACTGAACCAGTACCTGGAGCGCGGGCCGGACGCCTTGATGCTGCGGACGCGAGACCGGCCGGTGCCGTCGGGCCGAGTCTCGCCGAGACGCGCGCGGCTGTTCGGCGTCGTGCTGCTGGCCTGCGGCGCGGGGCACCTGGCGTTCTGGCTGGGCTGGGCGCCCGCGCTGGTCGCCCTCGCGGCCGCGGGCCTGTACGACGGCGTCTACACGCGGATGAAGCTGCAGTCGCCCTTGGCCACGCCCGTGGGCGCGGTGCCCGGCGCGCTGCCCGCGCTCATCGGATGGACGGCGGCGGCGGGCGGGGTGGACGCGCGCGGCATGGCGCTGTTCGGCATCCTCTTCTTCTGGCAGCTGATTCACGTCCTGGCCCTGGGGTGGACCCTTCGCGAGGACTACGAGCGCGCCGGATTTCAGCTGATCCCCTCGGTGTCGCCCCGGCTGCTCGCGGTGTTCCTGCTGGGATACGCCGCCGCGCTCCTGGCCGTCAGCACGGTTCCGGCCGTTCTCGGAATGACCGGCGGCCCCTACCTGCCGGGGACGCTGGCCTTGGGAGCGGCGATGATGGCCGCGAGCGCCGCGTTTCTGGTCAAGCCCACCCGGCAGCGCTGCCGGCGCGTCTTCGTGGGATCGCTGCTGTACCACCCCTTGCTGCTGGGCCTGATGGCCTTCGGCGCGCTTCGATGACCGGCTCGCTCGGCCGAGTCCAAGGCGCGGCCTGCCTGCTGCTGGCCGGTGGACTGGCCGTTGCCGGAGGCGCGGCTTCGTCCGCTCGCGCCCAGGAGGCCGGCGCCGATGCGGTTCGCCCTCGGGCGCGCGACCTGGGCGTCCGGCCCGGCGTCTTCGAGCCCGGCCGCTTCAACGCGATCACGGACGTGGCGGGCGTGCGGGTCGGGCACGCGACGGTGGCGGAGGGCGACAGCGTGCGCACCGGCGTCACCGCCGTTCTGCCGCACGGGGGCAACCTGTACTTCGAGCGCGTGCCGGCGGCCGTTCACGTCGGCAACGGCTTCGGCAAGCTGGTGGGCGCGACCCAGGTGGCCGAGCTGGGCGAGCTGGAGACGCCGATTCTGCTGACGTGCACCCTGTGCGTGTGGAAGGCCGCCGACGCCATGGTCGCATGGGCGCTGGCGCAGGACGGGATGGAGGGCGTGCGCTCCATCAATCCCGTGGTGGGCGAGACGAACGACGGCGGGCTCAACGCCGTTCGCGACCGTCCGATCCGGCCGGAGCACGTCAGGACAGCGCTGGAGGGCGCGGCGGACGGGGCAGTGGCCGAGGGGTCGGTCGGGGCGGGAACCGGCACGGCCGCGTTCGGCTGGAAGGGCGGGATCGGCACCAGCTCGCGCGTGCTTCCGGAGGCGTTGGGCGGCTATGCGGTCGGCGTGCTGGTCCAGTCCAACTTCGGGGGAATTCTGCGCATCGGGGGCGCGCCGGTGGGCCGGGCGCTGGGCCGGTACTCCTTCATGCGGCAGGTGGCGGAGGGCGCGGGACGGCCGTCGCCGGGCGGAGGGCGCGCCGAGGAACGCGACGGCGAGTCGCAGGGGTCCGTCATGATCGTGGTCGCGACCGACGCGCCGCTTTCCGCCCGCAACCTGGAGCGCGTGGCCCGCCGGGCCGTCATGGGACTCTCGCGCACCGGCTCGTTCGCCAGCAACGGATCGGGCGACTACGTCATTGCGTTCTCGACGGCCGCCTCGGTGCGCCGTTCGAGAGGCGCCGACCCCGTCGCGTCGGTCGAGGACTTGGCCAACGCCGCGACGTCGGGGCTGTTCCAGGCCACCGTGGAAGCCACCGAAGAGGCCATCTACAACTCGCTGTTCAAGGCAACGACCGTCAGCAGCCGGCACGGCACCCGAGAAGCGTTGCCGATCGCCGAAGTGGCCGAGGTCCTCCGCCGCCACGGCATCGTCCCGCCGTAACGGCGCGGCCGTTCGCCGACCAACCGACGCCCCTCGCGACGCACCGTCCCGTCGTAGGCGGCGCGGGCCGGGCATTGCGCCGTCCGGGCGGCGGCGGTGGCCAAGCGGACCGGCCACCGACGGATCGTCCCGCCGTGAGCGGCCCAGGCCGGCCTTGCGAGCCGGAGGCCCGAACGCCTACGGGTTGGGCCGGACGCCCGCGCCTCGCAACAGCACGGTTCCGGGGCGAGCGCCCGTGAAGGACGAATTCAGAATGGCGGCCTCGCCGGCGACGAACAGGTGCACCACGCCCGACGACAGCTGGTGGGGGTCGGCGAACGTGGCGTGGTCCGTGAAGTACTCGGAGAAGACCACGATGTCGGCCGCCAGTCCCACCGCGATTCGGCCGCGGCCGGTCATCCCCAACACGTCGGCGGGCAGGCCCGTCATGCTGCGCACGGCCGCTTCGAGCGGCATGACCCGGTCGGCGAACACGTACTTGCCGATCTTGCGCGCGAACGCCCCGTAGGCCCGGGGGTGAGGCACGCCCTCCCCGAACACCGGCAGCGAGCCGTCGGAGGAAGTCATCGTCCAGTCCTGCGTCATGAACCGGGCGACGTCTTCCTCGTGCATGTTGAAGGAGACGATGGAAGCTCCGCCCGCGAGCACGAGATCGAGCGCCGCGTCGACGGGATGGCGGCCGCGCTCCGCCGCAATGTCCGAGAGGCGGCGGCCTTCGATGGACGGGTCCGGGGCGAAGCTGCGGAACTGGATGCGGTCCGCCCCGCCCCGGCGCGCCAAGTTCTCCACCATGGCGTCGCGGATGCGCGCGCGGGTCTCCGGATCGGCCAAACGCTCCTCCAAGGCGTCCGAGCCGCCCGCCTGCGACCAGCGCGGCAGCAAGGCGGCGGAGAGACCCGTCGCCGACGCGAGATAGGGGTACTGGTCGGCGTAGACGGGAAGTCCGGCGGCCCTCGCCGCTTCGATGCGCGCCACGACGGCGGCCGAGGCGCCCCACACGGGCGGGCCGAGTGCCTTGACGTGCGTCACCACCGCCGTGATCCCGGTTTGGCGGCTGAGGTCCACGACCTCCTCCACCGCCGCCTCCAGGCCGATCGTGTAGTCCGACTCGTCGCGGATGTGGCTGGAATAGACGCCCCCGTGCTCGGCCGCCACGCGCGCCAGTTCGATCAGCTCGGCGTTGTCCGCGTAGCTGCCGGGCGCGTAGAACGGGCCGGACGAGAGCCCCCAGGCGCCTTCTTCCATGCCTTGGCGCACCAGCTCCCGCATTCGCTCCAGTTCGTCCGCGGACGGGGCGCGGTCCTCCATGCCCATCACCGCTCGCCGCACGGAGCCGTGAGGGACCATGAGCCCCACGTTCACGCCCAGGCCGTCCGCTTCCAGGGCCCGGCGCTGCTCGGCCAAGTCGACGGGACCCCCGCCGTCGGGGTTCGCCAGGATCGTGGCGATGCCCTGGGCCAGGAGCGCTTCGGCGTGGCTGCGCTCGGGCGTCGCCAGCGCCGGCCCCGCGTGGGAGTGGGAGTCGATGAATCCAGGCGCCACGTAGAGGCCGGCCACGTCCAGATCGCGGTTCGCCTGCACTGGCCCCAGGTCGCCCACGGCCGCAATGCGCCCGTCGCGGACGGCCACGTCCGCCACCCGCGCAGGAGAACCGTCGCCGTCGAGGACCTGGCCGCCCCTCAGCACGACGTCGTAGGGCGGTTCCGCCGTCTCGCAACCCGTCAGCGCCAGCGCCAGCGCCGCGACCAAGCCCGCTCTCTTCCTCACCTGTTGTCCGGCACGATGGCCGCCCCTTCCCAGTCCGGATCGGCGACCCCGGTCATCTCGCCCGTGGCGGGATCGATTTGGATGCCGTGGACGCGACCGAACGCGCCTGCGCGGGGAACCGCCTGCACCTCCAGTCCCCACGACTCGACCGTCTCCACGTCGGCCTCGCTCCAGCCGATCACCGGCGACGTCTCCATCGCGAGGCCGCCCGAGACCGGGTGCACGCGAGCGGCCGCCAACGCTTCCGCCAGCGTCATGCCGTGGTCGACCACGCGAAGGACGGCCTGCGCCACCGCAGAGACGATGCGACTGCCGCCCGCCGCGCCGAGCACCAGGACGGGCTCCCCGTCTCGCAAGACCATGAGCGGCGAGATGCTCGAGCTGGCCCGCTCGCCCGGCTCCATCCGGCCCAGGTAGCCTCCGAGCGTGGCGGCGTACAAGAAGCCGAGGCCCGGCGTCGCGACCTTCGAGCCGAGGTTGGGTCCGATGGTCTGCGTCAGCGACACGTACATGCCGGCCGAGTCGCCGGCCGACAGATGCGTCGTGTGCGCGTTGGCCGAGGCCCAAGCGAGCGGGAGACCAGCGGGCGGCAAGGTCGCGCGGGCACGTGGCTGGGCCGCGCCGGCGCCGACGATGCCGGTCCGCGCGTCCTCGGCCACGGCGGCCGGGGTCCCGCGCACCGGCGCCCAACGCCCAGGCGGCGCCGAACTCGCCGACGCGACCGCCCGAGGCGCCGTTTCGACGCCGGGCAGATCGATGCCGGCGGCGATCTCGGCAGCCCAGGCCTTGCGGGTCGCCTCGCCGGCGCCGTCCTCGCGCGCCTCGGCAAACACTCGGCCCACCGCGGTCGCCACCAGAGCCGCCCACTCGGGCTCCTCCAAGGCGGCCATGTCGAAGCGCTCGAGCACATGCAGGACGCCGATTGTGATCGCGCCGGAGGCCGGCATGCCGGTCCCGACGAGTTCGTGGCCGCGGTAGCTCCCGCGCACGATCCGAGACGCTTCGGCGCGATAGTCCGCCAGGGCGCCGGTCGTCACGGCGCCGCCGGCGCCGGTCACGTCGCTCGCGATGGCCTGCGCGATCTCGCCCTCGTAGAAGGCCTCGGCGCCGCCCGCCGCGACGGCCCGCAACGTCGCCGCCAAGTCCGGCTGCACGAAGAGGCTCCCCGGCGGATGAGCTTGGCCGGCCGAGTCGAGGAAGTGGGCGCGCGATCCTGGGAATTCGTTCAGTTGCGCGGCGCCCGCCGCGTGGCGCGCGGCTTCGCCCGGCAGGAGACGGAAGCCGTGTTCCGCCAAGTAGATCGCCGGCGCCATGACCTCGGCCAGCGACATCGTGCCGTGCTCTTCAAGCAACCGAACCAGTCCCGCGACGGCGCCGGGGACTCCGACCGTGGCGTACCCGTAGGAGGCTTGGGGCGCCGTCTCCGGATCGTAGTCGGCAGGCGCCTGGGTCGTCGCGTCGATGCCCGCGAATTCGCCGTTCGGCGCGCGGACGAGGATCTGCGTGCGGCCTCCGATGCTGTTCATCGACGGTTCCACCACCGAAACCGCGAAGGCCGCCGCCACCGCCGCGTCCGCCGCGTTGCCGCCCGCCCGGAGCATCCGCGCGCCCGCCTCGGCCGCCAGCGGCTGCGCCGCCGACACGACGCCCTGGACCGACGCCGCCACTTGCGGCGCGCCCGCCATTTCTTGCGGCATCGGGGCCGCGCATGCCACCGCCAGCGTTGCCAGCGTCCATGCCAAGGCCAGCGCCGCCCAAACGCTGCTGGGTTGCCTGCTGCGGCACAGGAGAAGGAAGGGACGACATCGAGCCATGGTCCGCAGAGTAGCGAATTTGCGAGGGCTCCGGCAACCACCGCCGCGACGGGTGCTGTTTTCTTTCGCCATGCGCCGCCCGCCACCAAGTCGCGCCTCCAGCGTGCGGAAGACTCCAGGCCGCGCGAGCCGTTCCGGTCCCAACGACGACGGCCCGCCGCGCGGCGACGCCGCGGCGTTGCGCGCCCTGCTCGAGCGCATCGACGGGCGGGGGTATCCCGCCTACCGCGACATCCGGGGCGCCTGGACCCTGCCCGGATTCGTGCTGGCGGTGCGTCGCGTCCAAGGAGATCCGTTCGCGGCGCCGAGTTCCGTCGCAGTCCTCTTGGAGGCCGCCGACGCCGGGTTTCCCGCCTCCGCGACGGCGACGCAAGCCCGCCGGACAGGCCTCTCGTGCTTGCTCGCGCGCACGTTCGCCGCTCGGGCCCGGCGGCGGCACCGCCGGGCGCGGGAGGCGGGCCACGGCAGGAGCGGCGAGATCGCCATGACGGACCCAGGCCAAGTGGTGTTGCGGCAAACGGCCGTGCAGGTCGCCGCGGACGGCGGCGTGGAGGCGCGGTTCACGGTCGGCCTGCCCGCCAAGGTACGGCGGGTCCGCGGCCGAGAGGCGGCGCGGCTCCTGCTGGACGCCGTCTCGTCGCTGGTGGCTTCGTCTCTGACCGCGGGCGCGCACGACCCGGCCGACGTGGCGCTCCACGCCGAGACCAACGAGGACGCGGAATTCCTGCGGTCCCAGCTGGCCGGGCGCGAGCTGGCCGCCTTCGTGGCCAACGGCGCCGTGCTGCCCCGGCGCAGCGGCAGCGACGACCGGCCGATGGCCCGCAAGGACGCCGTTCCCTTCCGGTCGCCGCCGGAGTTCGAAGTGGAGCTGGAACGCCCGAACGGCCCCCCGGTGCGCGGCATGGGACTGCCGACCGGCGTCACGCTGCTCGCGGGAGGCGGCTATCACGGAAAGTCCACGGTGCTGGACGCCGTGGCTCGCGGCGTCTACAACCACCGGCCCGGCGACGGGCGGGAGCACGTCGTCGCCGACGCCACGGCCACGCGGGTCCAGGCGGAAGACGGACGCGCGGTCGCCGGGGTCGACATCTCGGCCTTCATCGGCACGCTGCCCGGCGGAGCCGGCTCCCGGCGCTTCTCGACGGAAAACGCCTCGGGCTCGACCAGCCAGGCGGCCGCCGTCGTCGAAGCCCTGGAGGCCGGCGCGCGTCTCTTGCTGATCGACGAGGACACGTCGGCGACCAACTTCATGATCCGCGACCGTCGCATGCAGGCGCTGGTGGCGCGGGACGACGAGCCCATCACGCCGTTCGTGGACCGCGCGCGCAGTCTCTTCGAGGACGTCGGCGCCAGCGTGCTGATCGTGATCGGCGGCTCCGGCGACTACCTGGACGTCGCCGACCGGGTGATCGGCATGGCCGGCTACCTGCCGCGCGACTTGACCCGCCGGGCCCGCGAGGTCGCGTGCGAGCTGCCGACGGGGCGGCTGGCGGAAGCGGCGGCGGCGCAGTGGCCGGTGCGGCATCGAGTTCCCGATCCGCAGTCGGTCCGCCCGGAGGCGGGCCGCCGCCGCGTTGCGGTGAAGGCTTTCGGCACGGACCAGCTCGAGTTCGGACGGGAGCGCATTTCGCTCGGCGGCGTAGCCCAGATCGCGTCGGCGGCGCAACTGCGGGGCATCGGATTCGGCCTGGCCCGAGCGCGGGACTGGATGGACGGGCGCCGCACGGTGGAAGCGGCGCTGGCCGCCCTGGGCGAGTCGCTGCAGTCGGGAGGACTGGATGGGCTGGCCGGCGAGCGCCGGGGCGATCTCGCCGAACCGAGGATGCAGGAGGTGGCGGCAGCCCTCAACCGCCTGCGGACGCTGCGCGTGACCGGGCCCGCCAACGAGGCGGAGGGCAATCGGCGCGGCGGTCCAGGGCGGTCCTACTCCTTCGGCGCCAAGTAGCCGCCCTTCTCCAGGAGCCCGCGCAACGCGACTTCTCGTTGCGCCAAGGGCGTGCGCGTGATCATGCGCGCAAACTTGATCTGCGCGTCCTTGGGCACGGAGTCCAAGACCGTGATCGGCGCCCCGTAGCGGAGCAGTATGCGTTTGGCGTCGACGACGACCGAGTCTGCCAAGGGCTCTCTCCTTTGAGAAGGGCGGCGCTCCTTGTGGAACGGAACATCGCAAAACGAGAGCGGGATGTCCACCACGGAGGGGCGGACGAAGCGCGTCCAACTTGCCAAGCGACCACCGATTCGCCTGATTCCTTCTCCGCGTGCATTGCAACCCGTGCACGCGGTCCCCCTTCCCCCAACCAAGGAACGCGCTTGGACCCGCGTCCGCCCTCGCGCTCTCGCCGCACGCCGTCGAGCGGCCCTCCCTTCCGCAACCAAGGAACGCGCTTGGACACCCAGGCAGCCGCGGCGGCGCCGGCCCCTTGACGGCTCCCGCCCACTCGCGCTCGGTCGAGGACTACCTCAAGGCGATCTACGGCTTCGGCGAGACAGGCCAGTCCGCCGGGACGACCAAGCTGGCGCAAGCGCTGGGCATCCAGCCGGCCTCGGTCAGCGGCATGATCCGCCGGCTGACCCAGGACGGCTTGGTCGAGCGCGAGCCCTACCGCGGCGTCCGGCTGACCGAACGCGGCGGCCAAGTCGCCCGCGGAGTCGTTCGCCGCCACCGCGTCATCGAAGCATACCTCGTGCAAGAGCTGGACTTCCCTTCAAACGAAGTGCACGAGGAGGCGGAACGACTGGAGCACGCGGCCTCCGACCGATTGGTCGAGCGCATGGCCGCGGCGCTGGGACATCCCCGCGAAGACCCCCACGGCCGGCCCATCCCCGACCCGGTTGCCCAGCGGACATAGCGCCGCCATTGCGGTCGAGCGGACCGGGGCGGTCTCGCCTGCCGCCGATCGCTGGGCCCGGGACCGGCCCAACGGCGCGGGCTAGCCTGCGCTGGCCGAGGGCGCTTCGGGCCCGCACGCCGGCGCTTCGACGGCGTCTCCCACCATCACATCAAACCGGCGGCGAATCCCCGTTGCGAACACGCCGCTGCCGTCGCCGAACACCGAGGGAATGCGGACGACGCCGGAAAACGTGAAGCTCGAATTGCGGGTCCAGTTGAACCAGTTGCGGTCGATGGCCGTCACGGCGAAGACGGCGGAGGCGCCCGCCGGCAAGCCGTCGCGCAGACTCAGGATGAGTTCGCGGCTGTAGGGTCCGTCCAGGTATTCGGCCAGCCCGAAAGCCCTGGGGAACACGAGCCCCGTCTTCTCGCGGCCGAGCGCCAGCAGCTCCAGATGCACGGAGTCCGCGCGCACGCCGTCGGCGTCGTCGGCGTCGAGTCCGTCGATGCGGACTTCGCTCTTGTAGGCCCAAGCCCCTTGCGACGGCGTCCAGTCGATGCGTTGCTGCGTCTCCGGAAGCATCGCGCAAACGCCGTTCGCCAAGCGCAGTTCGGGCATCGAGAACGCCGATGGCGCCTGCGAGGCGCCCGTCAGCTCGCTTCCGTCCGGGAGACCGACGTTCAGCGCCAGCTGGTCGCCGGGCTGGAAGGGCGCCTCGGTCCGCTCGGAGCGGTAGCAGAAAGCGCCCGTCTCGTCCTGCCTCCATCCCCATTGCAAGCTGTCCACCCCGATGCACAACCAGCCCCTCGGCTCCGGCAAGAGCACCACCTCGCGCCCGTCCTGGTTGGCGATGCGCACCGTCGCCCCGTCCACCGGCTGCACGCCGCTCCCCCGCCGCGTCCGCTGCAACAGCGCCGACGCCGACAGGCCGAACCCGTCTCCTTCGGCCTCTCCGCTCGTCAGAAGAACCATCACTTCGGCGACCACCGTGTCGTCGGGCGCTGCCACCTCCACCTCGACGAGTTCGCATCCCCAGGCCGCCGCCAAGGTCGCGACCGACAACGCCGCGGCCGCGCGCCTGGCACCTCGCGAGCGCACCTTGCCCCGCCGGGTCGGCGCACCCGGTCCGCCGCGCTCGATCCGCTGTCGGGCCGGTTCCCGCAAGCGCACCTCGCCCCGCGGGGCCGACGAGCCCGGCGCCGCCGCGCGCCCAAACCTCGCGCCGCTCATCGGAAGGACATCTCCACGCCGATCGTCGGCAGGAGCGGCGTCATGGAGAGCCCCTGCCTCGTGGGCGGGTTCCGGTTGTACTCGAAGAAGTAGAACAAGGGATTCTTCCTGTTGTAGAGGTTCAGCACGCTGACGTAGGGCGTCACGCGACCCCACTCCCACCGCATCGCCTTCCTCAGGCTCACGTCCAGCCGGTGCCGCGACGGATAGCGGTCGCCGTTGCGCGGCCCCAGCAACAGGCCGGAGAAGTCGTCGTAGTCCCACCGCCCGTCCAGCGCCCGGAAGTTGTTGCCCGCGTACGCCCCCCGCGGGCGCGTGTACGGCCTTCCCACGGAGAAGTTGAACCGGAGGCCGGCCTCCAGTTCCCATCCCAAGCTGCGCTGCAGCACCAAGTCGAGGTCGATCTCCTGCGCGAACACGGGCGGAAAGGTGATTTCGGGCTGGGGATCCAGCCCGGACCTCGTGTCCCGAAACGTCCGGTTCGTGCGCATGAGGGACAGCGAGAGCCATCCCGTCGTCGCGCCCTGGTCGCGCTTGACGAACAAGTCCAGCCCATATGCGCGGCCCCGCCCGGCCAGCAGGTCGTCCTTGGGATCGTTGGGGTCGTCCGCGAAGTTCCGGGTGATCACGCCGTCGAACGTCCGGTAGTAGCCTTCGGCCGACCCGAACCACGCCTCGTCTTCGCCGAAGAAGCGCTCGAACCCGACCTGCACCTGGTCGGACACCGTCCGGGGCGCGCGATTCCCGGCCAGCAGCCACACGTCCAAGCCCAGCGGCAGCTCCTCGTTGCGGCGCGAGTGCAGGAACTGCGTATAGCGGCCCAGCGAGAGGCGCACCGCCGATCTCCGGCCCTCCAGGAAGCGTTTCGCGGCCAAGCGGGGCGAGGTGGTCGTCTCGTCCGGTCCCTGTCCGGGCCGCCAGTGATCGACCCGCGCGCCGGCCTCGAGCAGCCACCCTGGGTTCGGCTCCCAATGAAGCTGGCTGTAGCCGGAAAGCTCCCATCCCTCGCCCTGGGCGCCGCTGGGGCCACCGATCCCGGTTGCCCTGTCCTGGATGCGGTTGTCGTACCATGCCCGCTTGGCCGCCAGTCCGGACTTCCATCGCGTTCGCGGCGTGGGCCGGCGTTCCAGGTCGGCGCCGAAGATCGTCTCGCTGATGCTCGTCGTGAACTCGGCGTCCTCGAAGTCCGGGAAGGAGAGATCGGAGGCGTATTGAGAAAAGGAAGTCCGCAGCTCCAGCGCGCCCCCGCCCGTCATGGGCCGCGTCCAGGATCCGCCGATCGCCTTGTTCCCCCAGCTCCACACGATCTTGAACGGATCGCTTCCGCCGTCGCCGGGATCGGAGGCGTTGCCCAGTCCGTCCTGGCCGTCCAGGCGGTCGCCGCCGAGATACGCCGTGAAGCGAAAGCGATTGCCGCCCTTCGTCCAACCCTCGAAGACGCTTTGCAGGTCTTGCAAGGAATAGGGGACGTTCGTCCAAGGCCGCAGCACAACGTCGACGTAGGACCGGCGGCCCGACACGCGCCAGCGCGCGCTGGCCAGCCCCAAGCGGTCCGACATCCCGCCGGGCAACGACCCGTTGACCGCCACGCGCGACGCCAGCAGGCTGACGCCGGCGTCGACGCCCAGCTCCCCGTCTCCCACGTCGGAATCCAGGAGCAGCACCGACGAGACGCGGCCCCCGTACTCCGCCGGGAAGCCCCCGGAACGCAGTTCCGCCCGGCGAATCATGTCGGCGTTGAAGACCGAGAAGAACCCGCCCAGGTGAAAGGGACTGAGGATCGGCACGCCGTCCAAGAGAATCAGGTTCTGGTCCGCCGAGCCCCCGCGCACGTTGAAGGAGGAGGAGATGTCGGACACGGTGGTGACGCCGGGCAGGACCTCCACGGCCCGCAGCGGATCGGATTCCGCCACGCCCGGCACCGACTTGATGCTCTGGCGGCTGATGTCCTGCACGGTGGTGCCCGCGTTGTCCTCGAAGCGCATGCGCACGCGGCTCCTCTCCGCCTCCACGACGATGCCCTCCAAGGCAATGGGCGCGGGCGACAGCACGGCCTCGATCTCCGCCCGGCGGCCTGCGGCCGCGACCACTTCCTCGGCGACGTCGGCGTAGCCCAGCAGCACGAAGCGGGTCACGTAGGCGCCCGGCGGGACGGCCCGGAACGCGAAGTAGCCCAGCTCGTCCGTGTGCGCGACGGACTGCGCGACCGAGTCGCCGGCGGCAACCAGCTCGACCGTCACGTCTTCGAGCGGCGTGCCTTCGGCGGACCAGACCCGCCCCGACACGACGGCGTTCTGGGCCGCGGCCGCGGCCGGAAGCGAGCAGAGCGCCGATGCGATTGCGACGGGCGCCCAAGGGAAGGAAAGTCTCATGATCGGCTTCGACGCCTCCGAAACGGGTCCGTGGGACGCCGCCCCGTGCGGGCCGGCGACGGACGACGGGCGACGGATTGGACGCGGGACGAGGAACATGCGTACACTTACGACGTGTGTAGCCAGAATGTTCCCGCAGGGCGATCGCCCGGTCCGTCATGGCGCCCGGCAAGCCCTTGACCGCGGCCCTCGCCGCGCTCCACGGCCTGCCACGCACGCCGCTGGCCGCGACCCCGACGCCCCTGCTGCCGGCGCCGCGCTTGGCCGAGCGCCTCGGCACGCGGGCGTGCCTATGGATCAAGGCGGACGCGTGGACCGGGTTCGGGCTCGGCGGCAACAAGGTGCGCAAGCTGGAGTACGAGCTGGCGCCGCACAGGCTGGCCGGGATCACGCACCTGGTGACCGAAGGCGGGCCGCAGTCCAATCACTGCCGGGTGGCCGCCGCGGCGGCGGCGCGACTGGGCCTTTCGTGCACGCTGGTGGTGAACGGCCGGGGCGGGGCGGGCGTCGTGGGCCAAGCGGACCCGGGGGAGGCCGGAGCAGACGCGGGGGACGAACTGGATCCGGGCACCGCGCACGGCACTCCGCGAACCGCGCACGGCGCTCCGCGCCAAGCCGGAGCGGCCGCGCGGGGCAACGCGTTGCTGCATCGGTTGCTGGGGGCCCGCGTCGTGGTCGTGGACGGGCGCGAGGGGCGCGGTCCCAGGATGGCGGAGGAGGCGAAGCGGATCGCCGCCGCCGGGGGGAAGGCGCTGGTGGTCCCGGCAGGCGCGTCCACGCCGCTCGGGGCGGCGGGATACGCGCACGCCGCGCTGGAGATGGAATCGCAGCTCGGGGGCGCGGAGGCGCGCGTGTTCTGCTCGGCTTCGTCGGGCGGCACAATGGCTGGATTGGTCCTCGGCGCCGCGTTGGCCGGCTGGCCGGCGCGCTTCACGGCGGTCAGCGCGGACGAACCCGCCGCGCGCCTGCGCGAAAGGGTGGCGGCGCTGGCCCACGGGGCGGCCGAACTCGTGGCGGGCGGGCGCGAGGGCCTGGAGCGCGTGAGGGGCAGAGTCGACGCGACGCTCGCGGCCATGGAGGCCACCGACGCCTTCGTCGGTCCGGGCTACGGTGCGCCGACGCCCGAGAGCGAAGCCGCGCTGGCCGCCTTCGCCCAGGGCGCCGGCGTCATCCTCGATCCGGTCTACACGGCGAAGGCCGCGGCGGCCATGATCGCCGCGCTGGCCGACGAAGTCCCCTCCGCCGACCAGCGCTGGGTGTTCCTCCACACCGGCGGCCATCCCGCGCTGTTCGCCTGAGGACGATCGTGCGGGTCGCGTCCCCCGGCGCCCGATCCCCACGGAGGCGGATCAGGCCTTGCTCTTCTCCTTCTTCACGTAGCGGTCGAACCACTCGATCATCTCGGCCAAGGCGTGCAGCACGGACTCGCGGGCCCGGTATCCGTGGCTCTCGTTGGGGAGCATGACGAGCCGCGCCTTGCCGCCCAATCCCTTCATCGCGTGGTACATGCGCTCCGACTGCACGGGGAACGTGCCCGAATTGTTGTCGGCGTCGCCGTGGATCATCAGCATCGGCTCGTCGATGTCGTCGGCGTGCATGAAGGGCGACATGGCGAAGTAGAGGTCCGGCGCTTCCCAGAAGGTCCGGCGCTCCGACTGGAAGCCGAAGGGCGTCAGCGTGCGGTTGTAAGCGCCGCTGCGCGCGATGCCCGCCTGGAAGAGATCGGAATGCGCCAGCAGGTTCGCCGTCATGAAGGCGCCGTAGGAATGGCCGCCGATTCCGATCCTGTCGCGGTCCGCCACGCCCTTCTCCACCAGCACGTCCACCGCCGCCTGGGCCGACGACACCAGCTGCTCCACGTAGCGGTCGTTGGCGACGTCGCCGCCGACGATGGGCATGGTGGGCCCGTCGAACACCGCGTAGCCCTGCGTGAGGAAGAACATGTGCGACGCGCCGCCGATGCGGTTGAAGCGATGGGGCGATCCTCTCACCTGACCGGCCGTCCGCGCGTTGGCGTACTCGCGAGGATAGGCCCATACGATCGCCGGGAGCGGGCCGCCGTCGTGGTCCGCCGGCAAGTAGAGCGTGCCCGACAACTGCACTCCGTCCTCGCGCTCGTAGACCAGGAACTCGCGCGTGACTCCGGCCAGCTGCGGCGCCGGATCGGCGAATTCGGTGAGCGCGCGCCGGTCGTCGCCGCGCAGGTCGCGCACGAAGTAGTTCGGCGGCTCCGTCTTGGACTCGTGGCGCGTCAGCACGCGCCGGCCCTCGTCGTCCAGCAAGGCCACCACCGCCTCGTAGGACGCGGGCCCCGACTGGAACAACCGCTCCGTCTCGCCGCTCTCGACGTTCATGCGGTCCAGGAAGGGACGGTCGCCCTCGTCGGAAGCCCCGCTGCCGCGCAGGAAGATCCAGTCGCCGTTCTGGACCATGCGCTCGCCCGTCGCGTCCATGACCGGCGAGCCCGGATCGGAATAGCGGTCCTCGGAGTTCAGCTCCCAGACCAGCTCGACGGCAAAGGGCCGCTCGCTCGTGTCGGCCTTCCACGTGCGCCGCGTGCGCGTGGGCCGGTCGTACTCGGAGAGGAAAGCAAAGTCGCCAGCTCCGCGAACGAGCCCCGCGAAGCGGAATTCCGTGCGCGCCAGCTCCTCGGGCTCCCCGTCGAAGGGCGCGCGCAACGCCATGAGGCGGTCCCGGTGGGTCGCCTCCGCGCGCGGATCGCCCCCGTCCAGCGCCTCGGTGTAGAGCAGGACGTGGTCGGCGCCGTCCATCCAGCGGTGGCTCCGCGGGCCGTCCCGAACGCCGCCGATGGGAATCCTCTCGCCCAACGGAATCTGGTGCGCCCCGCCGACCCGGGCGCCCGTCCGATCCCAGACCTCCACCGACCGGGGGAACAGCCGGTCCGGCACCAAGTAGGAAAACGGCCGCTCGATGCGCTCGACGAGGATCATCTCCCCGCTGGGCGAGACCTGCACCGAACCGTACACGGCCGGCTCTCCCAACGGCATCGCCGATCCGTCCTCCGCGTCCACGAGAGCCAGCTGCGCCGTCGCGTAGTGCTCGTAGAGCGCCACGTCATGCGGCCCCCCAAGCAGGTCCTGGTACGTCCGCACCGGCGCGCTCCGGCCTTCCGACTCCTGGATCACCGGCTCTTCGGGCGTCATCGGCTTCTGCGGCACGCCGCCCCGGCCCTCCGGCACCAGCCGGCAGAGCAACTCGTCGCCCGAAGGCATCCACTGGCACGGCCGTCCCATCGCTCCGTTGAGCCGCGGCCCGACGAGACGAGCAGCCTCCCGCGTCGCGACGTCCACGACCCACAGCTCCGTGCCCTGGGACGTGGCCCGCTCCAACGCCAGCCGCCCGCCGTCGTCCGAGAACCTCGGCGTCGACCACCCCTCGTCGCCGGGCAAGTCCACCGTCCACTCCGTCCCGCTCTCCACCTCCAGCAACCCGATGCCGGTCACCAGCGACGCCCCGAACGGCCCGTTGGTCGCCGGATTGAGCCTCCGGCCGGCCAGCCGCAACATCGGCTGCGACTGCTGCTCGATGCTCGGCATGTTCTTCCGGTGTGCAAGGGCCAGCCATCGCCGGTCCGGGCTGGTCGAGACCAAGGGCGCGGCCGGCGCGTCGAGGATTTCAACGACGGCGGGCGGGGGCTCGCGGTAGCCGGTCTGGGCGGCAGTCGGCGCGGGCGCGAGGAGGGCGAGCGCGACGGCGACCGCGGACGGGGGAAGGATCGGGAGGAGGTTGGGCTTCATGATGGTCCGGGGGTTCTGGGTGCGACTTCTTGCGGGCAGGACGCCGCGCGACGGCCTGCTCGGCGAGCAGCGGGCAAAGTGAAGCACGGCCGGCGTGCGGGCAAGGACCATCGGATCCACGGCCTTCCTGCCGTTCCTTCTCGGGCATTGGTCCCTGCTGGTCTCGGCCGCAACGGAGGCGCGGTCACTGGATCGGGCCGACACGCCCGGCCGACAGGGTTGCAGTTGCGCTACGCCCAGGACCGCAACGAGTTTCGACCGGTGCTTGCCGATGCTCAAGACCCGGTTGCCCCCGACATCACGGCAAGGCGACCGTCGTTGGATTGGGTGCGCGGTACCATGATCAACAAAAGGAGCCACGGAGGAACGATGTCGCGACTGAACGAACTGGAAGACCTCGAGAACCCGGTCTACGACACGTGGTGGGCAAGAGAGCGCCGAGAGGCCCACGCCAAGAGGCTTCGAGGAAGGCCTTGCGGAGAGCCGTGCCGAAGGTCAAGCGACGGGCGGGAAGGTCAACGCGCTATTCTTCTCCCCGTCACGGCCAGGAAGTTCGGTCCAGCGACGGCGGACCACCCTGCCGCGTGGACGACATCGCCGATGCGGAGCGCGTGGCCGAGATTGTCGACCTTCTCGTCGACTGCGCTACCGCACGCGAATTCCTAGACCAAGCCGCCAGGCGTCAGGGGCCCCTTCAAGCGATCGACGTCATGACTTCCGCAATGCCATGATTTCAGATCGGACAGCCTCGGTCTGCGTCCACATCGCGTCGGTATCGTCTTCATCCGCGCCTATATACAGCAAGCTCTTCCATTCCCGACGAAGCTGTTCATCATAGTTTTCATCGTCATCGTCCGGATCCAAAGCTAGCATCCAACGTAATATCTTGTTGGCGCAATCGACAGCCTTCGTTCTACCCTCATCCCGGATTCTCCATGTGTCCTTCGCCTCGTCTCTGACGAGCAATAGATGGCACCATGGTGCATCGTGCAATTCCCACGGCATGCGAGCCAGAACTTGAAGTGCAATTACCATTTCCTTGGTTTCCGCAAATCCTCGATCATGGAATCTATCGTCGAGCAAAGCGCGAACCGCTTTTGCCAATATCTCTTGACCAATAGGCCAAAATAAGAGATGATCTCGATATGCAGGTCGGTTTGGATCAATATCATGATGTCTCATTTGCGTAGGTTCTTCTTGCAAATCTGGAATCGCCTTCAACATAGCATCCCAACATGTCGATATTTCTTCATACATGGCATCGATAACGCTATCGTCAGGTCGGACTTGCCGGTCGATGGTCTTCTCTCCCTGACTCCAACCCAAATCACGTCGTTTTCTTGTAGTCAGGAGTATCTCCGTCATGGCATAGAGCGTTTGCAGCGTCGTAAACTGCGGTGCGTTTTTCTTCAACGCTTTTCCCCGGGTCTGTACTATAAACGATTCTCGTTCCGGTCCAGGCGCCCTAAAGAATTTGTGCGTTGAAATTAGACGCCTAGTCAAGATAGCGAAAACATCATCTTCGTCCATCACAATATTCGTGTCTCGGTCCGTAGGCTTGGCATATCGGTTCAAACTCGAAAACAACCTGCGATATCGTTTCAGCCAGTCTTTTTCTGACAATTCGTGCTCTTCGCGGATAACGACAATTACGGACAGAAGATCATCGTGAAAACCAGAAGGGGGTTCTGCGCCTGCATCGCCATCGATAAGAAGTTTTATGGCCGCTACGCGATGTTGACCATCAAGTGCATAGTATTTCGGCTCATCACCGAAAAACAGCACGCCAAAACTATCCCGCAGGGTTGCAGTGTCGGCAAATACTTCTGGAACGACCTCTTTGTTCACCTCAACAGGATACCATTTCGGACTTCCTTCCATTGCGGCAACAACAATTGACGAAAAAAAACGCTCCGGCTGTCGAGTCAAATACCCCACAATTTGTTTCTTCACACGGCTTGTTTTTAGTGTGCGCTGGATAGCATCACTGAGTGTGTGCTCGTCGTAGATATCATGCGCCAATTTGATTTCCTTAGCGACTTCACTCATCTTCATGCGGACGATATAGTAATGCCAATCGCCCATTTGTGCCCGAATTGCAGGATACATGCGCATGATGTCGATCCCCTTGATGGAGTTAGGATTGTGTGGTTAGTCGAACAACCGCTTTGGTTGGCCAAGACCGGCGAGCACTGCGTTAGTGCCAGGCGGCCTTATCGAGTTGCATGGAGGCTTGAAGGCTTCATCAAGCAAAGACTCTATCCGGTTAATCGTGGATGAAGAATCTATCGGCGCAAACCAAAAGTCTACATTGGGATAACAAGAATGAAGAAACAACTTGAGCTTTGCAGTCGGGCGTGTTGCATGGTCACGAAAGCGAGTGCGTAAGCCCCGATCTTGACTGGTCACCTTTCCCACGTAGAGCACATTGTAAGGCTTCAGAGCGTTGATGGCACCGAAGGGAGGACGAGTTGCTATCAAGTAAACGCCAGTAGCGACAGGAACAAGATGAGATCGGCTATCAGTCAAGGTCACTTTTGTCCACGACAAGGCCTTTGTGTCAGACGCCAATGCTCGCCATATCGTGGCGTCGGCAGACCAACTCACGCGCGACAACCGGGAAGTCATCCGTGTCCTGGGCTCCGTTGGTGGCATTGGCCAGTTTGGGCCAGAGGCCAGCAAGAGGTCGTGTGTGAACCACTCAAAGATGGCATACCGCGCACCCGCCCGCAAGGTCCGGCGCTGGAATGGCCTCCCGCCGGGGCTGGGCCGCGATCTCCTCCAAAGTCCGGCCGTCCACCCACGTGAAGCCGCCCATCTCGTACTCCTTGGCTCGCTCGAACCACTCGGGATGGCGCTCCTTCAGGCCCTGCCACTCGCCGATCTGCTGGTAGAAGCAGAAGTAGCAGCCGGAGCGGGAGCGCCACTCGTAGTAGCTCGGCAGGCCGAGGCCGGACTCCTCCAGGATCATGCGGATGTCGTGGAGGCCCAGGTCGTGGTCCCTGAACGGGTAGACAGGGACGATGTTCGGCTGCTCGGAAATGACCGGGGGCTTGGCGGACTGGTAGCCTTCCCGGCTCTCGTCGCCCCGAATGCCGATGTAGCTGAAGGCCGGGTCGTCGCCGACGTGGCGCTCGAATGGCTTGATCTTGAGGACGCGCGTGCACCAGCGGGCGCGCGGACTAGGGAGAAAGCCGCCGTAGACCTCGTTGAGCCAAATGTCGAAGGGGTTGCGGCCGGGCTTCTTGGCGACGCCGATCAGGTCGAGCGCGTTGAGGTGGACGATGTCCTGCCCCAGGACGGCTTCGAGACGGGCGAGGTATTGGTAGGTCTCCGGCAGCTCGCAACCGGTGTCGCAGAAGACGTACTCGACCTCCAGGCCGGGGTATTGGTCCCGCAGGAAGAGGGCGAGGGCCGCGGAGTCCTTGCCCCCGGAGACGTTCACGACGTGCCGGTGTCCGTTGCCGTTTCCGACCGCGACAGCCTCGGCAACGGTCGTCATTGCGCGGCCTCGGAGACGGCCGGCGACGACCGCGCCCGCAAGGTCCCGGCCAAGGCTTCCAGGCGGCGGGCGGCCTCGTCCGTGCCGAGCATTTCCGCGAGCTGCTCGGCGACCTGTCGGGTGCGGGTGTCGGCCAAGCGGGCGAGGCCGCTTCGGATGGTCGGGTCCAAGTCGGACTCCCGGGCCAGGGTCACCGCCGTGGTCTCGATGACCTCGAAGGCGTTTCGCAACTGGCGGCGGAACTTCGAGACCATCGCGTCGTCCCATTGTTGGACGGGGAGACCGAGAAGCAAGGTGGAGAGGGCGTTCACCAACGCGTCGTCGTCGTTGTACCGAGCCCTCAAGCGGCTGAGCACGCCCTTGGTGACTTGGTCCGGCAAGCGGCTGGCGAAGGCCTTGGGAAAATACGATGCCCATGCGACAGCTTGGCCCCGCACGCCGTCGGGCGCAATCCCATTGGTGAGCGCAGCCCCATCGGTGCCCGTTGCGCCATCGTGCCCCGTTGTCCCGGTGGCAGCCCGCAGGACGCCGTTGTCGCCGGGCGCGTCGTTCGTCCTCGAGGCCAGTCCGGTCTCGGCGGCGACACCGTTGCCGGCACCGTTGGGCACGCCTCGCGCGGCGAGGGCGTCGCTCAACGCCAGAACGGCCTCCTGGCGGAAGAACTTCCCCACGTCGTCGAGCTCCCTCTTGAGCTTCGCGACCCCTTTCAACAACTGGCGCGGCTTGGCGACGGTCGTGCCCACCCATTCGGGCAACCGCTCCATGAACAGCCCCACCGGGTTCGGCGTCTCCATCTCCTTCGCGAACGAGCGGGCCTCCGCCGACACGTGCCGGGAGCTGCCGACAGCGGCGGGCAACGTCTGCCGCCACGCGACGACGGCTTCCATGCAAGCTCGGAGCAGATCGTTCTCGGACACGGCCGCGTCGCCGACGCCCGCGAAGAGATCGCGAATCCCCTCCAAGTAGGTCCTTTCCTTGGCGCTGATGCCGACCACATCCAAAACGTATCGACCCGGATGCTTCGCAATGTCCTCGATGGCCGAAGGAAGCAGATCGTCCACCAAGCCTCCGCGGCCACGAACCGTCGTGGCTGTCGGGAACGCCCGGAAGCCCGCGGCCAGCAACAGCGGCAGGAGACCCTCCCGCGTCCCGAACGGCGGCTCCACCACCTCGTCGAGCAGCGCCTGGAAGCTCTTGGCCTTGCCGGGCTCCGTGAAGAAGTCGCGGAAGCGCGCCCAAACCGCCTGGATGCCGGGACGGCCCTCTAGGTCCTCGGGAGCCGCCAGCATCCAAGTTCTGCCATTTTGGCAGGTTTCTTTGTCCTCCGAGCCCAAAACACTGCCATTTTGGCAGGTTTTCTCGCCTCCAGACCTCGGAACACTGCCATTTTGGCAGGTCTCGCCGGGCCGGGAACCGGAGGGACTGCCATTTTGGCAGTACAGCCCCGTCCGCAGGAACACGCACCTGAAGATGGCCTTGTCGGCGAAGTTGCCCTCGATGCCGAGGTCTTCCTGACCGTAGCGCTCCAACAGACCGAGTTCGACCTTCTTGCGGGCGTTCACGATCACGGAAGACGGGGAGCGCCGGACCACCATTTCCGAGTCGATCTCGGGCGTGTGCGTGAACACCTCCTCCATGGCCTGCGACAGCGCCCGGCGAAGTTGCGGCAGGTCGGCCGCCTCGACCGGACGGCCCTTGTGGAACCAGCGGCTGCCGTTGGGCTGGGGGCGCAGCACGCGGTCCACGAGGGGTTGGAGCCCGGCCCGGGCGTCGTCGGTGAGGTGTTCGAGTTCGGCGCCGATCATGGGGTCGCTGCCGATCATGTCCTGGTCGGCGTGCATTCGCAGCAGGCACCACAGATCGACGGCGGCGTTGCGGAGGGCCGAGACTTCATGCGCCACCGCGACGAACAAACGCGGATCGTCGATGCCGGCGGCCAAGTCCTCGGCACGGGCGCGTTCGCCGGCGTCCTTCGGCAGGACGTGCAGCACG
This sequence comes from Longimicrobiales bacterium, assembly GCA_965242735.1. GTDB lineage: Bacteria > Gemmatimonadota > Gemmatimonadetes > Longimicrobiales > Gaopeijiaceae. The sequence continues at coordinate 2,760,450 of OZ251497.1, forward strand.
CGGCCGTCCGTGCCGGGCTTCCAGCCCTCCAGCCGAAGCCGGGCCCAGAACGCCTCCAGACCGGCGACGGTGACGTACTCCGCCTCCAAGTAGCGCCTGACTGCGTGCTTCGCGTTGTACCCCACGGGCCTCCAAACCGGCGGAGGCAACTCGCGCCCCAAGAAGGAGACCAGATCGAAGTCGCCCGCGTGGCGCTTCTTCTCGTCCTCCAGGCGGCCGCGCAGGTCCACGTCCGTGCCGTGCCAAACCACGACTTGGTCCGAGTGGCGCCGGTGCACAAGAAGGTTGCGGGTCACGAGCTCGTCGATGGCGCGGCCGGCCTCGCGCGCTTCGCCGGCGACTCGCAACGCGAAGGCCAGCTGGCGCCGGGTGGCGTGGCCGCGTTCCCCGCTCAGGCCCAGGCCCAGGAGGAAGGCGCACTTGAGCGCTTCCGCTTCCAGCGAGTCGTCCGCCACCTTGCCCAAGGCGCTCTCGGTCTCCAGCCACGGGCGCTGCGTCCCTCCGGCGCCGCCGTCCGTGCGGAAGTCGCCTCGGAAGTAGTCGTACAGCGCTCCGGGCGAGACCGGCGCGTCCAACGACGCCCACTGCAGGAACGAGAACAGCGTGCGCTCGTTCTGGGCGACGCGGGCCGCCACGCGAGGCAGCAAGAAGACGGTTGCGGGAGACATCGGGTGGGCCGCCGCCAGAATGCCCGCCAGGCGGTCCTCGGCGACGTCCGGAAACATCCCCACGTCCCGCGCGTCGGTCGCCAAGCGCGCGAAGCCGGCTTTCGGGACCTCGGCGCTTCGATCCTCCGCGACGAGCGAGCTCACCAACTCGTACAGCTCGGCGGAATCGTCGAGGTACTGCAGGGTTTCGAACCGGCCTTCGATCTTGGCCCACTCCCGCCGGAGCCCCGGCGGCAGTCCGGTGGCGTACCCCAGGAGGGACCGGTGCAAGAGCAACACCAGAGACACGGGAATCCCGGCGCTCCGGCTGGCGACCTCGGCCAGCACCTGCAACACGTCCAGCTCCTCCGGCCTGCCCTCCGAAACCAATCCCTGGAGGTGGCGCCCGAATTCGTCCCAAACGATCACCAAGCGGTCGCGCCCGCGCCGCTCGAGCTTGTCGAGGCCGGCGTCCATCAGGCCGGCGACGTCGTCGGCCCCATTTGCGTCCAGCCGAGCGACGGCTCGCGCTTCCCTGCCCAGCCCCGTTCTGCGCATCGCGTCCAGCAGTCCCTGTCGCAGGGCGGCCGGGGCGGAGTCGGCGTGCCCGTAGAGGGGGACGAACAGCCCCCTCTGCCGTTCCGTCCTCCTCGTCGCCGCCTGCTCGCGCAAGTCCGGGCTGACGCCGTCGAGCCGGGCCTCGACCAAGCGCAACATGGCCGCGCTCTCGGGGCGGTTGTCGACCAAGTGCCCGAGATACCCTGCCGTCATGGACTTGCCGGACCCGTACGGCGCGACGACGAAGACTGCGCTTCCCTTCTGGCCTTGAAGCAGCGACGAGACCAGTCGAACGGACTTCGAAGTCGGTCGAAAATGCTCGAAGCGTTCGGGATGCCCGGCGTCAAGCTGAATGTTGACGGAGCGCAGGAAGGCGGCGTGGACCATGGCTAGGCCGCCTGCTCGCCGACTCGGTCCGCGGCCGTATCGTAGTAGCGCGCGATGCACTCCTCTTGCGTCGCCGGCTCGCCCGCGGCAAGGCGGACGATCCTTTCTCCGGCTTGGCCGTCCAGCCGGACCCGTCCCTCCGCTTCGTAGCCGGCCACCAGTTCGTAGAGCGCCTCGGCTGTCATCGCGAAGACACGTCCGGGAGCGCCGGCTTCATGGACGAGCTCCGTGAGCGACCGGTCCCGGTTCGCCGGCTGCCGACCGCTGCGGCGTCCGCCGGCCTGTCTGCCTTTGGCCTCTCGACCGGCGGCCTGTCGGCCGAGCCGCCGCTGCCGACCGACCGAGAGCGCGTACGCGAAGAGCTCGAACGGAATGGGCTTGAGCCCGCGCTCGACGTGGTAGAACCCGGTCTGGCGGGAATGGAGCATGATGCCCAGCTCGCTCAGCGGGCACTCCATCACGTCTTCCGGGTCCTCTTCTTCCGGGCGCGGCACGCTGACTGAATAGGAGCGGAGCAGGCAGGCGACGTCTCGGTCGAGCGTTCGGGGACTCGCCATGCGGCCGCCGTCGGCAGCCAAATGGCGGCGCAAGCTCTCCACGCAGACCGGGCGCTCGAACCGAACGGAGCTGAACACGTTGAAGAACCAGTTCCACGTGAACGCGAGCGCGGGCCGGTTGACCAGCTGGACGTGGACGGCCCACCACGTCCCCGGAAGCAGGAAGTAGGGGTCGCGCTTCCAGATGGTCTCGCCGAGGCGGGTCGGGCGAAGCGCCTTGGTGCGGCGGCCGCCGCCCAGTTCCCTTTCGGCCAAGCCCGTGGCCTGGAGCCAATGGTGTATGGACTTGGCCATGTTGCGTCCCACGCCCAGCCAGTCGGCCACGTCCGGGTCGTCCATGCGCTGCGGATCCTCCACGACCATGCGCAGGCCCTTGTAGAGCCAGCCGCCGCGAATCGCAAAGGTCTGGTGTCCTCCGAAGCGCACGGGTCCTCCTTCAGGCGACGGCGAAGGGAAGCAGCTTGGCGTGCACGGCGGCAACCGCCTCGACGGCGGCGTTCACGTCGGCCATGCCGTTGAGCTCGGAGAAGGCGAACCGCACGCTGGCGTACGCCTCGGGTTCGGAGAGGCCCATGGCGCGGAGCACGTAGGACGGCTCGGGCCGCTGGTTGGTGCAGGCCGAGTTCTGGGAGCACCGCACGCCCATGCGGTCCACCTGGACGACGAGCGCCTCGCCGTCGAGGTCCAGAAAGCGGACGTTGGACGTGTTGGGCACGCGGGGGGCGTCCGAGCCGTTCACCGCCCGCACCAGTCCTCGTCTGGCAAGGCCGGCTTCGAAGGCGTCCCGCATCTCGCGGGTGGCCGACTCCGCGGTCTCGAAGCGGTCCGCCCGGAGGGCCATGGCGACGCCGAGTCCGACGAGGGCCGGAACGTTCTCGGTGCCCGGTCGCAAGGCCGCCTCTTGCTCGCCCCCGAACATCAACGGCTTCAGCAGGCTTCGGTCTCGCGCCACCACGGCGCCGGTCCCCAGAGGGCCGTGCAACTTGTGGCCGGACAAAGAGAGGAAGTCGACCGGGACGGCGCCGAAGTCCACCGGAATCTTGCCGACTGCTTGGACGGCGTCGGTGTGAAAGCGCGCCCCAAGCGCTCGCGCGCGCTGGGCCAACTTGGCGACGGGCTGGATCACGCCCGTTTCGTTGTTCGCCCACTGAACGGACACCAGCGTTCGTCCCGGCGCGACGGCTCCGGCCATCTCGTCTTCCCGAACGAGGCCGTTCGAATCGACCGGAAGCGCCACGACCTCGCGGCCCAGCCGTTCGAGCGCTTCCGCGACGGCGAGCACCGACGAGTGCTCCACGACCGTCGTGACCAGCCGGTCTCCGGCCATGGCGCCCCCAAGCAGGCTCTGCAACACGAGATTGTTGGCTTCGGTGGCGCCTCCCGTGAACACCACGGCGGCCGGATCGGCCGACACGAGGCTCGCGACCTGCTCCCTGGCCAGCCGCAACCGCCCCCTGGCCCGCGTGCCGCCGGCGTGGAGGCTCGACGGATTCCCGCAACCGTCGCGCATGACTCGGGCCACGGTCTCGGCGACCTCCGGCAGGAGGCGGGTCGTGGCGTTGTTGTCCAGGTAGACTTCGCGGCGAGGCGTCATGAAGCGGCCCCGTTCCTCCGCCCAAACGGCGGACCGAGCTGGCCCCGCAGGCGATGACTCCGAAGGACGCGTCCTTCCTCTCGCCGCCGATCGAGGGTCTGTCGGAAGATTCCGGTCGCCTCCAGCACGTCGGCCATGGCGTTGCCGCCGCCGATGCGTCTCGTCGCGTCCCAGGACGTCGCGGGATGACAGGTAACGTAACGACAACGTGGGGCCCCCGAGCCGGATGGTCAATGGAGCAGCCGACCGCGTGCGTCGGCTTCGCCCCAATACGATGGTCTGCCTGGTGGGTCAGGTACATGGCTGAACGGGCCGTCGGCCAGGCAAACGAGCGACCTCCCGCCCTCGCTCCCGCCCGGCCGAGACCGTCGGAGCCCGCGATCGCGGCCATGGACCCGGCCAACCCCAAAGGAACCACGAAGCCGAGCACCGGCCGTCTCGCCAGCAACCGCCTCCGGCAACATTCCGGTCCGGCCCGTCGTACTTGGACTCATGAGCCGGACAACCGGCGCCGGAGCCTCAACGGACGCGGGCACGGAGCACCATGGACGAGACGACGAGGGACCACGACAAGCGCGGGCGAGATGCCCACGACGACGCGTTGCTGGGGACTTGGATCGACGAGCACTGGGACCGACTCGTGCACGTTGCTCGCCCCTACGCAGGTCCGGGCACCGGCGCCCAGGACATCGTGCAGGACGCCATCTGGACCGCCTGGTGCAAGCGCGAACGACTGACCGATCCCGCGGCGACCGGACGCTGGCTCGAGGGCTTCGTCCGCCGCATCGGCCTGCGGGCCGTGCGCAAGCGCACGCGGCGGCAAGAACTGCTGTCCTCTCGGCTCGACGAGCTTCGCCAAGACCGCTGCTCGCCGGCAGAGGGCGACCTGGAGCTGGAGCAAACCGCCAAGTCCCGATGGCTGGACGAGGCGATCTCCGCTCTCCCCGATTCCCTCCGGATCGTCGTCCGCATGAAGCTGCGAGAGATGACGCACGCCCAGATCGCCGAAGAGCTCCAAGTCTCGGAACGAACGGCCAAGCGCCGCTACGCCTCCGCCGTGGCCGAACTCCGCCGCGCACTGGTCGGCCAGCGGTGAACCAGCCCACATCCTTCAGGGCGGGTGGGCCAGCCCGCGACGCGACGAGAGCCGAAGCTCGACTCCTCCGCGTCGCGTTTGGCCCTTTTCGCGTCCTCATGGCGATATTATTGATGAAGTTCGTGCCACGCCTTCTCCTGCCCCAAAGGAAGACGCCAGGGCGGACCGCGCCGACGCCCGATTCGTACGCCTCGCCCAAGCGGAGCTGCGACTTCGCAAGTCAAACATCAACAGGAACGGACAACTATGACTGCCAAGCCATCGCTTAAGCGAATAGGATTGATCGTCTTTCTAATCGTAGCGGCAAGCATCACACTGAGTCAACTGTTGCCTCAAGCCTGGGATGTTGAGTCACTAGTGCTCGGCGTGGGAACGACGGGCGCCGTGATTGCCTTGCTGATCTTTCTTTGGAGGAGCCCCGGCGGTTTCACGGCCAGCCAAAAGGCGGTGCTCAAGATGCCAGGCCTTTTCTGTGCAGGTTGGCTACTGCTGGTATCGGCACCGACGTTCGTCCTAGTCGGTCCCGAACCGGCGATCATTTCTGCATTGGCCGGCGGATTAATCGCGTCATTGCTTTGGATCGTGCGCTTGCGCTGACGCTTGCTGATCTCAATAGCGCCGCTCGCCAGAAGGGATTTCGACAGTGAACAGAGATAAGATTACGATGCGTCACGACCAACGTCAACGAACTTTCTGCGTTAGTTCGCTCGCAAGGCCCACGGCCATCTTCGTCAGAGCCATGTTGAGCAGCTTCATCGCCGTGGCCGTGCTGGCCTGCGACGGAAGGCTACACGGGCAACAGACAGAGACACGTCTCCGCTTTTCCTTGGGAGACGTGTCCTTTCCGGAGGGTCTCGTCAATGCCTGCCCTCTGGAGAGAACGCCCCTTTCCGTCAAAGAATTGGCCAGTAATCGGGAGCACAGCCCGCTTAAGGCTAGGCAGGTGGAGGACGGATGGCTCGTCTACGATAGGTACGATCGGCAAGTGATCGAGCTGTCTTCCGACCTCCGCCTAGTCGCTAGGTGGGGAAGGATCGGCGAGGGTCCCATGGAGTACCGTGCTACACGTAGAGGGCCTTCTGGGTTTGGAAGGACCGAAGGCGGCGAGACCTTCGTCGTCGACGACGCGCCTCCGTCCATCATGACGCTGGGTCTTCATCGCAATGAATACCAGCTAAGACGTGGCAGGGGCGAGGCAATCTTCATCGACGACGCGATCAATGTGGACAATCGCATCTTTATGGCTACGCGCAAAGGTATCCTTGAAAGCACTCTAGGCAAGAGATCGTTTGCAGCTCGATGGGATCTTGAAGATATGGATATTGTCGTTTCAGAGCACGGGCAGGGTCCCAAGTTTTTGTTGCGCCACGGCCTCGACGGAAAGCTGTACGCCGGTGCAAGCAACCAGTCGTATATTTGGGCTCTCGACGACGGTCCATCGCCGAGAAAGGTGGTGCAAAGATGCCTTCCAGAGGGCTTGATGAACGTCTTCACGGATGCACCAAGATTACAAGGTGGAATAGTCGACGGGATGAGGTTTTCCACGACCACGACGATCGATTTCCTGGTGTTGCCCACGGGGCACACGCTGGCTCTTGGCGCCCTGGAGGTCAACGCGGACAAACATCAATCGATCGAAATGTACGACCGTAACGGTACGCTGTTGCGGGCATGGACATTGCCGTTGGCCGGCGTCCGCGGAACATTCGATCCACGCAACCCGAGACGTATCCTTATATGGGACGGAGAAGATGAACATGTTAAACTCATCGAGATCGACGGCCAAGGCTATCCGACATCCTAGGCAAACGGTCGGTTCGAGGACTCCGCTTCCAGTCTGTCCAGCACCGCTTGCGCCGCGTCGTTTCCGGCGGCCGCCGCCCGGCGGTACCACTCGGCCGCCCGCCCGGCGTCGCGTTCCACGCCCGCGCCCGTCTCGTACGCCTCGCCGAGGCGCAGTTGCGGGATGGCGTCCCCCGCCTCCGCCGCGAGCGTCCACCACTTCACGGCCTCCTGCGGATCGCGCGGCACGCCCCGGCCCGCCGCGTAGGCATTGCCCAAGTTGTGCGCCGCCAGCACATGCCCCTCCTCCGCAGCCCGGCGATGCCACCGCGCCGCCGCTTCCGCGTCGACCGGCTTGCCCAGGCCTTCGTCGTATGCCGTGCCCATCAGGAAGACCGCCTCCAACACCTCGGCGTCCGCGGCGCGCTCGATCTCCCCGATCACGCCGCTCGCCAGCGCCCGTGCGCGTCGCTCGTCCCGCTCGAAGCCCATTCGTCCGCGAGAGTGCACGCGCGCCATCCACATCACGGCCAGCGGATTGCCGTCGCGGACAGCGACGCCCAGCAGCTCTCCCGCTCGCTCGTCGTCCACGGTTCCGGCCACGCCCGTATACCAGTCCACTGCCTCCAGCAACGCTTCGGACGGCCGCGTCGGCTCGCCGCCGCACGCGGAGAACGCCCCGGCCATCGCGACGGCGGCAACTGCGCGACGCAACCATTGCGTTCGCCGAAATGCCCTGCCGAGACGGTCCAAACGGCCACTCATCGTGAGCACGCAGGTCAAGAGCGCAACTTCGTCCTCAGATCGCCCAGAAACGCCTTGAAGGACGAATCGTTCCTTCCGGCGCGGTAGAAATTCATGTTGCTGATCAAATCGGCCGCCATTTCCGTGCCGCCCAGGAGAGCCATGTATCCGCCTCTTGCAATGGTGTCCCGCAATGCATTCTTGTAGTAATCGCGCTCGCATTTCGGTTCCAGACCGGGCGTCTCGCAACCCAGTACCGAGGACACTGCCTGCGGATCGGCCAGGTACCAGCGTTCAATGTGCGGATCAGGCGACGCAACGACAAGTCTGTCCGAAACGATCGGGTCTGCGGATTTCTGCACCTGAGCTCGGGCCTTCGCAAAGGACGAGCAGTTGCCGTCGATCGCGACCACCACCACGTCGGCGTCCGGAATGCTCACCGCCGGTGCTAGCCGCTGATAGTTCTTGAATTCCTGCATGACGCGAGGACGTCCGCCCTGAGCATTGCGGACGCGCACCAACGAATCACGCTCTTCATCCTTGCAGACGCGTGAGATCAGCGGCTTCAAGAACGCTTCATGTGCACGATCTTCGCAAAAGAGATCAATAACCATTCGCGCCGTCAAGACTGCTCATCCAAGAAGCCGCGGAGCACAAGTCCCTGAAACATCCCATCTTCGCCGGAAGACGACAGCGCGTCAACGATTTCCGATTTCTCAAAGAGCTGCGTGGCGTGAAACGGCTCGACCTGCGTCCGGCCATTCGAGGAATGAACTTTGAAAAGTCCGATTCCTTCAACCGATTCCTCTCGTTGAATCGCCAGAATCGCATCGACAAACAGCGGCGAATGGCTTGTGACGATCACCTGGCACCCCTGCTGGGACAGCGACACCAGCAGACGGGCGATGAGGTCCAGGCGCCGGGGGTGAACACCGTTTTCGGGTTCCTCCAGGGCGACCAACGATCCCCTCCAGGGATTGGCGGCCACGGCGCAAAGAGCAAGCATGCGCAACGTGCCTTCGGACAGAACCCGGGCGGAGTAGAAGATGCCTCCCTGCCGGATCATCAAGTCGAGAACGCCCCTGCGTTCGTCCAAGGTGATGTCCAGCGCTTCCACGCTTGGCACGATCGTCCGCAACGCTCGCACGACATCGGAAAACCGCTTGGGCTCGGCGGCCTGGAGCTTGTACAGAAACGCGGCAAGACGCTGGCCATGAACGCCGATGTCGCCGACGTCCATGGGCGATTCGTCCTGCCGCATGAGAAGACGCGGTTCGAAGTAATAGGTCTGCCAAGCGCCAAGTTCATTGCGCACGTCGTCAATCTTGGAATATCCGTTGCCGCTCAGGCTTCGATCGGAAAGGAGAGAACGATTGCGGTTGCGGGACTCTTGGCGCGGGCGTCCTCGCGTGCCGCGACGAATGGCGAAATGCTCGTCCGTCAATTCGATGACCGGCTTGCCGATCACCGAGCCCGAGGGCCGCAGGCGCGCCAAGTATTCGTCCTTGACGATCAGTTCGCCGGAGTTGAAGCTCATCGACGGCTGAATGCGGTATCGATACAACTTGTCGTCCACGCCGACGTCGGCTTCGAGCGTAAAGTGAGCGGAGGGTTGGCTCAACAGGGCCGGCAACCCTCCCTCCCCGAAGGAAAACGCCTCAAAGGCGCGGCCGCGGATGGGGAATGGCCCGCCAAGCACGTCGGGCAGCGTGGGCGCGACGGACATCCATGAGAGCGTCTGCATGGCGTCCAACAGGTTGCTCTTGCCCGCAGCGTTGGGGCCGAAGAAGACGGCAAACCGGGGCACCTCAACAGTGACGTCGGCGAGCGACTTGAACTGTTTGGCCGTCAGCTTCTTGAGCATCGGCGTCGCTGGAAGTGCAGGGCCTTCGTGATCATGAAGCCTCGCTCAGTTCCCCCGCTTGGGCACCGGCACAGGCTCGCCCGCCTCCGGCCGCACGCCCGCCTCGGCCAGCATGTCGTGGAGGGCCGAGAGCCGTTCCAGCAACTCGTTGACGGATTCGATCGCGGGCGGCACGTCGTTCCAGGCACGGTCGATGGTCCAGAGCTGGTCGGCGGTCGGCAGGGAGGTCGAGCCTTCGATGGCGCGCCAGGTGTTGGCGCCGCTTCCGGCCTCCTGGAGGGCATCGCGAGCCTCTTCCAGCGCCTCTCCGAAGGCTTCAAGCTCGGCGGTGACCTCTTCCGGCACGCTGTCCGCCGCGGCGTCCACCCGTTCCTGGGCGGCTTCCAGCTGGTCGTCCATCGACTGGAGGCGGCGGCGGGCGTCGCGCACGGGGCTCGCGAGGCGGTAGGAATCCAGCATCGCGGCGTGGCGAGCCTCCAGGTCGGCCCGCGAGATGGACGCGCGCGGGTCGAGCCGCACGTCGAAGGACGTCTCCAGCGTGTCGGCGCCCGCGCGCAACGTCACCGAATAGCGGCCGGGCAACACGCGGGGGCCGGGAATCGCGGGACTCGTTCGCGGAGACGAGCCGCTGCCAGCCGCCGGAGTTCGCGGACCTGCCACGACCACCTGCCCGCCTTGCGTCGAGACGCGGGTCGGCGCGGGTCGGGTCGGACCGCCTCCCTCCGCCTCCACCACGACCACATCTCCTTCCTCCTCCGCCGGGGCCCGCTCGGCCAACCTCAAGTCCCACACGACTTCGGTGAGCCCCGCTCGTCCCCTGCCCCGCAGCTCGCGCACCACGGTCCCGCTCTCGTCGCTCACCTCCAGCGCGACGCCGCCGGCCACGCGTTCGCCCAGCCAATACCGGATCCGCGCGCCCGCGTCGGGGTTCGGCGCGGCGTAGACGCCCGGCGTCCACCCCTGCGGCCGGTACAGGTTGAGCGACGTGGCCCGGCGCACCGAGAACAAGTGCGCGTCCGACGCCAGCACCTCTTCCGACAACTCCGCCAGCGGCGCGATGTCGTCCATGATCCAAATGCCCAATCCGTGCGTGCCGACGACCAAGTCGTTGTCCCGAGGATGCACGACGATGTCGTCCACCGGCACCGTGGGCAGGCCGCCGTCCAAGCGCGACCACCGCTCGCCGCCGTCGATGGAGAAGTGGACGCCGATCTCGCTGCCCGCGAACAGCAGATTCGGAGCGGCGGGGTGCTGGGCCAAGGCGTTCAGGGACGTCTGCGGCAGCCCGTCCGTCGTCCTCTCCCAGTTCTCTCCGAAGTCCTCGCTGGCATAGACGTAGGCGCTGAAGTCGTCGTTGCGGTGCCCGTCGAAGGCGGCGAAGACCGTGCCCGCCGCTCCGTGCGACGCCACGATGCGCGTGACGTAGGTGAAGGGCGGCAGGCCGTCCAGGTTCGGCGTGAGGTCCTGCCACGTGGCGCCTCCGTCCCGGGTGCCGTGCAGGCGTCCGTCGTCGCTGCCCGCGTAGAGGACGGCGGGGTCGACGGGCGACTCGGCGATGGCGGTCAAGTTGCCGTACGTGGACCGGCCGTCGTTGCGCGACATCTGCGGCTCGCTGCCCCGGCCGCCCATGATGGTGGGGCCGACCGGGCGGAACTCGAGGGCCGCGGTGGCCATCGCGAGCGGGTCGTCGTCGTCCTGCGCTTGGGCCTGGGCTTGGCGCGGCGCGGACGCAACGAAGGCAGCAAGGAAAACAGCGGCGAAGAGGGCTGCTGCGCGGGCTAGCGAGGCTGGGAAGGGTCGACGAGCGTCATTGTGCGTGCGCACGAGATTGTTCTCCATGGGATTGGGACTTGGAGCGGCGAACTTGCAGCCAAAGTACGGGCTGGGGCGGCGCCTGCCCAGAGTACCGGCCCGCAAAGAGGGCTCGGACGCCGACGGGCCCGGCGGCGCGGCGGCGGACGGCAGGACTTGAAGGCGCGGGCCGCCCGGGCCATATTCCTTGCTCGTCGGGCTTGGCCCGGCCGCGTCGCCGCTCGTTCGACGGCGCGTCGCTTCAGCATCGCGCTCGCGGCCGGACCGTTCGCCGACGGCGCGCTTCAACCATGACCGACGCAGAGGAGTTCCGCCGTGTCCCATACTGCCGTGTTTTTCCTTCGCCGGGTGGCGCCTTCGTGGATTCTGGTCGGGCTGGCCCTTGGGGCGGGCTTGGCCGTCGCCCCGAGCGTCGCGTCCGCTCAGAGCGCACCGCGGGCGGCCCCGGACGACGTGGAGTCTCTGGACGCCATCGTCGCGGCGTTGTACGACGTGATCTCGGGCCCGGCCGGGCAACCTCGGGACTGGGACCGCTTCAGGTCGCTCTTCAGGGACGGAGCGCGCCTGATTCCGACGGGAGGCGCCGATCTGGACGTGATTTCTCCCGACGACTACGTGGCTCGCTCAGGCCCGTTCCTGGAGGAGCGGGGCTTCTTCGAGACGGAAATCCACCGGACGACCGAGCGGTACGGGGCCGTGGCGCACTTGTTCTCCACCTACGAGTCGCGCTGGACGCCCGACGAGGAGCCGTTCGACCGGGGCATCAACTCCATCCAGGCGTTTCACGACGGATCGCGGTGGTGGATCGTGACGATCTTCTGGCAGGGCGAGCGCGGGTCGGGCGACGAGATTCCGGCGGAGTACCTGCCCGGAGGGTGATGGCCGGCCTGGGACGCCGCCGTTCTTGGGGCGCCGTTGCAGGGGCACCGTTCTCGGGGGTACCGTTGCGCGGGGGCCGTTCCGAGCCGGACGGCCGGGGCCGTGGGCGTCCCCTCCCGGCGAATCCGGAGTTCACGAGCGCCGTCTCGGTTTCGCCCGCAGGCGCGGGTCGCCAGGCCGCCAGCGGCGCAGGCGGTTGGCGTTGGCCACGACCGTGACGGAGCTGAGCGCCATGGCCGCGCCGGCGACGGCGGGAGAGAGCAGCAGGCCCGTCCAGGGGTAGAGCAGCCCGGCGGCGACAGGGATGGCCACGACGTTGTAGGCGAAGGCGCCGACCAGGTTCTGGGCGATGTTGCGGCTCGTGGCGCGCGACAGGGACAGCAGCGACTCGGCCCCGCGCAAGGAGCCGCCCAGCAGCACGACGTCGCCGGCTTCGCGAGCCACGTCGGTTCCCCCGCCCATCGCGACGCCGACGTCGGCTCTGGCGAGCGCCGGGCCGTCGTTGATGCCGTCGCCGATCATCGCCACGACGCGCCCGCGCGCCCGCAGCTCCGCCACCAAGTCCGCCTTGTCCGCCGGCGAGGCCCGCGCCGACACGCGCGCGATGCCCACGGCTTGCGCCACGCGCTTGGCCGCGCCCTCCTCGTCGCCGGTGGCCATCCAGACCTCGATGCCGCTCTTGCGAAGGCGCTCGACGGTCGGACGAGCCTCGGTCCGCACGACGTCCTCCATGCCCAGCGCCCCGGCGAGCGACCCGTCGACGGCCGCGAGCACGGGCGTCCTCCCCGCGTCCGCGATGCCGGCCAGCGCGTCGCGCAGTCCGTCCAGCTTCACGCCCGCCCCTTCCAGGAACGCGGCCGATCCCACCAGCACGCGACGGCCTTCGACCACCGCCGAAGCTCCCAGCCCGGGATGGGCGGCAAAGCGTTCGGCTTCGCGCAGGCGCACTCCATGCTCGGACGCGCGCTGCACGACCGCCTTGGCCATGGGGTGCTCCGACGCCGCTTCGACGCTCGCGGCCCAAGCCAGCAGGTCCGCCTCTCGGACTCCCGCCGCCGGATGCACGGTGGCCGCGGCGGGGCGGCCCTCGGTCAGCGTGCCCGTCTTGTCCAGCACGACGGCGTTCACGCGGCGAGCGCGCTGCAAGGCCGCGCCGTCGCGAATCAAGACGCCGCGCCGCGCCGCTTGGCCGATCGCGAGCATGACCGACAAGGGCGTCGCGAGCCCCATCGCGCACGGACAAGCGACGACCAGGACCGAGACCGCCGTGGCGACGGCGTAGTTCAGGCGAGGCTCCGGGCCCCAGGCGGCCCACGCGGCAAACGTGGCCAGGGCCCCCACGACGACCGCGGGCACGAACCAGGCCGCCACCGCGTCCACGGCGCGCTGGACGGGCGGCTTGGCGGCCTGAGCGCGCTGCACCATGTCCACGATGCGAGCCAGGACGGTCTGGGCGCCCACGCGCACCACTTCCATGTCCAGGGCGCCCATGCCGTTGACGGACCCTCCCGTCACTTCGTCGCCCGCCGCCTTCGCCACCGGCAGACTCTCGCCCGTAAGCATGGACTCGTCCACTTCGCTGGCGCCGGATCGAACCACGCCGTCCAAGGGCACGCGGGCGCCCGGCCGCACGCGCAGGAGGTCGCCCTGCCGGACCTCGGAGACGGGAACGGTCTCGGCGCGGCCGTCCTCCCGCAGCCTGTCGGCCGTCTCCGGCGCCAGCGCGAACAGCTCTCGCAGCGCGCGGGCGGTGCGGCCCTTGGCACGGGCCTCCAGGGCTTGGCCGAGGAGGACGAGGACGATCACGGCGGCGACGGCCTCGAAGAACGGCCGGCCCAACTGCCCCGGAAGGAACTGGGGCGCCAGGACGACGGTCATCGACTGCGCCCAAGCCGCGCCCGTGCCCAGAGCGACGAGCGTGTCCATGGTGCAGCGCCCGCGACGCCCCGCGGCCCAAGCCCGCGCGAAGAATCCCCTCCCGGCGTACAGCAGCACCGGAAGCACGAGCAGCGCCGACGCGCGCCATCCCCACGCTTGCGCCGCCTCGCCCATGGCCGGCAGTCCTGGAATCATGTGCCAGTGACCGAGAACGAAGACCGGCAGGCCGAACGCCGCCCCGACCTTGAACCGCCGAAGCAGAGCGCCGACCTCGGCTTCCCGGGCCGCGTCTCCCTCCCGGGCCGCCGCCTCTTGGTCCTCCGCGCCGCCCAGCGCCGCCGCTTCGTACCCGGCGTCCGCCACTGCGCCGGCCATCGCTTCCACCGCCGGCGCGCCGGCCTCCGGCTGTGTGCTTCCGCCGGCGACCCGGACCCGCGCGGTCTCGTCGACCAAGTTGACTTCCGCGTGGATCACCGAAGGGACGCCCTTCAAGGCGCGCTCCACCGAGGTCACGCAGGACGCGCAATGCATCCCCGATATCCGAAGCACGACTTCCGTTTCCGGAGCCTCCGTTCCCGGGTCCTGCCTCGGGTCCGCCAGCGTTCCGGCGCTCGGGCGGGCGTCGCGGCCGACTGCGAGCCGGGCGTTCATCCGGCGATCAGCGCCGTCGGGCTCCGGGCGCGGCCGTCCGCCGTTCCTGGGCGCGCGCGGGCGCCCGGGCCGCCACCGTGTGCAACCACTCCTCCAGCAGTCCTTCGCCGGGCAGCGAACTCGCCTTCAGCAGTTGGTCGAGCCGCCTCAGTCCCCGGATCGCGGCGGCCAAGGTCGCCGGATTCCAGTGTCTGGCTTGGCTCGCCAGGCGGCGCTGGAGAAACTTCTGATACGGAGGCAGCGCGGCGCTCAGCGCGCCCGGGCCGCCTTCCACCGCCGCTCCGAGTCGCAGGAGGTGCACCGCCAAGCCGTTGACCAGCCCGATCGGCGTCTCTCCCTGCCGCGCCAGCGCCGGCACGGCCTTCAACGCTTCGGGGATGCGCCGGTGCCCAACCAAGTCGAACCAAGCCCACCGGTCCTGTTGGGGGATTTCGAAACCTCCCTTGCGGACGGCGTCCATGTCGACCGGAGCGCCTTCGGCGACCAGCGCCGCCAGCTTCGTCGCCTCGGTGGTCAGGATCCCCAAGTTGGCTCCCAGCGACCTGACCAGCGCCCGGGCGGCCTCCAGCTCGACCACGGTCCCCAGTTCATCTCTCGCCCAGGTGACCAGCCATGCCGGCGCCTCGTTCTCGGGGACCGTCTTGAACTCCGCGGTCGTCGCGACGGCGGCCAAGTCCTTGTAGAAGCGGGCCTTCGAGCGCGCAGGGACGGTGGCCTGCACGATCAGGACGAGTCCGGGGGGAGGCCGCTTCGCCGTCTCCAGAATGACGGCGCGCCCCTTCGGACGGGCCGCCAGCGCCTCGGCGGAGGTGAGGAGCGCCACGCGCCGCTCGGCCATCATCGGCGGCGTGGCGACGATGGTGGCGAGCCGTTCCACCGACACCTCCGAACCGTCGAGCCGGTCCAGGTTGAAGTCGCGCGTGGCGGGATCGGTGAAGCGGTCCACGAGGCGCCGCGCCGCCTGCTCCTTGCGGAACTGGTCGTTGCCGTGGAGGAAGTAGACGCCGCTCTGCGAAGCGTCGGCGATGGACTTGGGCAGAAGCACGAGGCGGGAGCGGCGGAGGAAGACGAGGCGGAAAACGAGGAGCTTGGGGGAGCACGAAGCAGGCGTCAAGGGCGAGGGCCGCTCGCGCGGGTCTCGCGCGCTTGCTTGTCCGCCTTCGGCCAATGCGCGACAATTGGCGACCGCGCGTCTGTCGCGCCCGACCTTCCTACGCGAACAGAAAGAGGCAGATCGATGATCCGAGCCGCATCCGTCCTCGCCTTGGCCGGCCTGTGGGCGGCCGCCGCTTCCGCGCCGACTTCGCGCTTGTCGGCGCAGCAGCCGGCCCTCGGGCCCGCCGACGGCCACGACCTGCCGGGCGCCGACCTCGAACGCGTCTCGGTCGGAGACGAGGCGCCCCTCTTCGCGCTGGAATCGTTCGACGGAACCACGATCGAGCTGGCCGGCTTCAGGGGAGAGAAGAACGTCGTCCTGGTCTTCTACCGGGGACACTGGTGACCCCATTGCGCCCGTCAGCTCGGCGAGCTGAGAGACCTGTTGCCGGCGGCGCTCCGCGACGAGACCGCGATCGTGACCGTCTCCGTTGACGACCGCGAGAGGCAGCAGAGAATGATCGACCGGATCGTGGCCGACGGCGGCAGCCGGCCCGACTTCGTGATGCTGTCGGACCCCGGCCACCGGGTCATCGACCGCTACGGGCTCTTCAACGCTGACGCTCCGCCGCGGCGCCCCGTCCCGCACCCCGCCACGTTCGTCCTGGACAAGGAGGGCGTGGTGCGCTGGAAGTTCGTCGAGACGGACTACCGAGTGCGACCCTCCAACGAGGACATCCTGAAGGTCCTGGCCGAGATGTAGGCCGGACGGGACCGGAGCGAGGGCGTGCTCCGGCGTTGCTGGGCCTTGCGTTTCCGGTGGTCCCGCCCGTCTTGGGGCCGCCTGCGAGCGCTCAAAAACTGGTCCCATTCAGCCATGTAGGTGTCCCACCCCGTTGGTTAGCGTCTGCGCCATGACTTCGCAGACGACCCGCCGGCCCCCGATTCGCGCCTGCCGACGCTGCCCCCGCGGGCAAGGCGTCGTCGTCTGCGTCGCTCACGACCCGTTGGGGGTCCAGGGCGGCTTGGCCCGGCGAGCGCTTCTGCCCGCCGGACTTCCGGGTCGCCTCCGCGGCGTTTCGCCGCGGGACGTTCGTTCGTTCCACTAAGGAGGTGGCACCATGAGGAAGCATCGCATCGTTGCGCTCGCTTTCCTGCTGGCGACCGCAACCACAGGCGCGCTCGGCACCATGCCGGCGTTCGCGTCCGGGTTGCCGCCGGCCCATTTGCAGGACGCGCCCCACGAGGGGGGACCCTGCCGCGCTTGCATCGGGGCCGCGGTTGCGGTCGCGACGGTGGAGACCGTCGTCGACATTCCCGTCTGGCGGTGGTTCGTTTCCAGCAGGCCGAGCACGGCGAAGAAGCTTGTCGCCGCTTGCACGTCCGCCTGCAAAGCTGCGGCGGGGGTGGTCTGATGGGGACTTTCTTGAAGGTATTGGGCTGCGCAGGATGCGTAGTCGCCGGGATCGGCATCGCTCTCGGTGGTCCCGGCGCCTGGCTAGCGGCTGCCGCGGCGCCTGGCTCGACCATGGCCGTCGCCGCGTGCGTGGGCGTGTGCGTCAGTCTCTTCTAGGCTGATGCGAACTCAACTCGGAAAGGAACATGTCATGTTCGGTAAAATCCTATGCATCGGGTGCACGGCGGCCATCTTGGCCTCCGGCGGCGCCACCATTCTCGGTCTGTTCATCCTGGCCGCGTCGCCCGTCGGAACCGCCATTCCCCTCTGCGTGGCGGGGTGCATCAAGGCGTTCTCGTAGAACGTCGCCTCACGTCTGCATTACAAGAACGTCATTCCAAAGGAGAATCATCATGAAAATCAAGCGCACAAGAACCATCTCTCATCTGTTGCTCGCCTTGATCGCGACCGCGTCCGCCTCGGGCGTGCTCTCGCCCGTGTCGGTCCAGGCTCAGGACTCGAACGGCACCATCGTGTGCAAGGTGATCGACGACGACACCAAGTCGAGCCTCACCTGCCTCATGTGCGAGACGTCTTTCTGGTACCGTCTGTTCAATCCGTGGCGTTGCGCCGGTTGCACGAAGCCGTACGCGCCGCTGGGGTAGGCTAGACTCTGAGCCTCGGCCCGGGAGGCGCGTCCGTGCCTCCCGGGCCGCATCGTCAGGAGCGAAAAGGAAATGAAAAACAGAAACGAAGGAAGAAGAAGAAAGCTGGCCGCCGTGGCCGTTGGCGCAACGGTAGCGGCATGCCTCGTGGTCCCGGCGGCGTGGTCCGGCCGCTACGGTTCTCCTGCGGCGCCGGAGACGCCATGGCCGTTGCCGAGCCTGGTGGGCGAAACGACGGAGGGCGCGGAATGGAGCTCGGAAGCAGGACTGGGCGGGCCTGCGGCGCTGATGTACGCGACGCCGACCTGTCCGTTCTGCAAGGACGAACTGCAGAGCTGGAGCGCGTTGGTCGAGGAGGGCGCGCGCCCGAACCTTTGGATCATTGCGGACGCCGGCGCCGAGGGCGACCTGTCGTGGGTGCCTCCGGCCCTGCGCAGCCGAACGATTGCGGACGTGGACGACAGCATCGCCAGGAGCCTGTCCGTGCGCTACGTGCCGGTCACGTATTGGACCGACGCGGCGGACACGGTCCGGGTCGTTCGCGTCGGACGATCGACGCGAACGCAACTGATGGACGCCATGGACGCCGTGGGGATGCCCCGATGACGATCCGCGGCTTCGCGTCCGCGCCCCGGGACGAATCGCAAGACCGGCGCTTCTTCAGACTGCTGATCCCCAGTCTGCGCGACATTCGGCTGCGCGAGCCGCTGGCGCCGCCGATTGCGGCGATATGGATCGTCTCGGCGGCGGCCATGTTGTCGCTGCGGCCTTTCGCGGCTTCGCAGCTTCCCTTCGGCGAATCGGCCGCGGTCCTGGTCTTCTGGATCGTTGTCCTTGGCCCGGTCGGCGCGCTGTTCAAGGCAGGACTCTTGGCGGCGGCCACCTGGGCGGTCCTGGCGCTCGGCAGCGCCGAGGCGCGGTTTCGGGCTCTCCTTTCGGTCTTTCTCTACGGCGAAGCGCTGATGGCGTTGCGGGGCGTGGCCGGGGCTCTGTACCTTCACTGGACCATGGCCAGACAGTCGCCCGACGAAGCGCCCGGGACGACGCTCGGGCTCTCCGCGTTGGCTCCGGCGGACAACCCGGCGCTCGTCGCCGCACTGCAAAGCGTCTCCATCGCCCATGTGGCGTGGACGGCGTTCCTGGCGCTCGCGTTGCGCGAGACGCTGGCGATGCCGTTGCGCCGGTCCGCGGCGATGGCGGCGGGACTCTGGGCCGCGGTCGTGGGAGCGGCCGCGTTGCGGGTCTTCCTGGCGACCTGACAGAGATTGGAGAGGCGCATGCATTCCGTCGCGTTGCGAGAATTCGGCGTTCGCTATCCGGGGTTCACGCTCCTGCCTCTCGACTTGGAATTCTCGGCCGGGGAGCGCGTGGCCGTCGTCGGCGCGAACGGCGCGGGGAAGAGCACGACCCTGAAGGCGATGGCGGGTCAAATGGCCCGCTACGACGGCCGAATCGAGATCGACGGGCGCGAAGTTCGCGAGATGACTCCTGGCGTGCGCGCCTCGATCGGCTTCTTGCCCGAGACGCTCGCCGCGCTGGGCTGGATGACCGTGGCCGGCCATCTGCGCTTCCTGTCCGGCTTCTTTCCCACGTGGGACGAGCAGTACGCCGCGGAACTCTTGGATCGGCTGGCGTTGCCGCGCAAGGCCAAGGTGGCGACGCTCTCCAAGGGCATGAAGGTGAAGCTCTCGCTCGTGGCCGCGGAAGCGCACCGCCCCCCGTTGCTGCTTCTCGACGAGCCCACCAGCGCGATCGATCCCTTGATGCGCGGGGAACTCTTGAACGTCATCGGCGAATGCGCACCGGCGGGCGGCGACCGTCTCGTCGTGTTTTCCAGCCACCTTCTCGAAGACATAGAAAAGATTGCCGATCGCGTGGTGTTTCTCAAGAACGGTCGCCTGATCGCCGACCGAAGCGTAGCCGAGATCGAAAACAGCGATCAGTCCCGCCCCCTTCACGCGCTCCTCTATGAGATACTGCAAGCCGGACAATAGGCTTGCGTTTCGCCGGCTCTTCGGAATGGAGCTTCGGCGCAACGCGAAGTCCTTCGTCATGCTGGTCGTGCTGGGCTCCCTCGCGCCGCTGGCCTTCGTCATGCTGGACAGGAGTCCGCTCTTTGCGCTGGCGGTCGTGATGCTGCTGCCCGTGTCGACCGGAGGCGCCATGAGCCTGAGGGACAAGCTTGTGGGCGATGCGCAGTTCTTCCAGGGACTGCCCGTGAGCGGGCATCTCTACGGCGCGTCGTTGCTTGCCGTGCTGGCGATCCAGGGCGCGATGGCCATCGGATTCGTGCTCCCCTACGCGTGGCAGCCGTACTTGGCGCTCGGACTTGGGGGCGCCGGGCTCTTCGTCGCCGCGGCGCTGGCCCTCGGTTGGGCGAGCTGGGCGGCAACGGCGCTGCTTGCCGCGGCGACGCTGAGATTCCCCATGGAACGGGCGTTCGGCTGGGCGCTCCTCGGGATGTTGGGCTTCGGCGCGGCCTTCGATCGGTTCGCTTGGCCCCGCTTGGCGCCCCTTTTGGGTCTGGAACAGGTCCATCGGGCAATCGCCTGGGTGCTAACCCCGGTGGGCACGGCCGTGGCCATCCTGGTCGTCGGCGCGTTGGGCGCCGCCGTGCTCGCGCTCTCGATGCGCTGGCTGCGGGCGGGGATCGAAGGATACCGCCGAGAAGACCACGCCGTGATCTAGCCGGGCTCCGGCTCGCGCGCCTCGGCTGGCCCGGCGCGCCCCCGCATCAGCGCCGGAAGCGCCAGGAGCGTGGCGAAGCAAGCCGTCGCCGCTCCGAGCAGGACGGCCAAGCCGAACCGGCGCGTCGGCGGGAAGTCCGAGAGAACGAAGATGCCGAAGCCGACGCAGACGATGGCGCATGCGGCGGTCACAGGTCGCGCCAGCGAGTCGGCCGCGGCGGACCACGCGCCCGAGACGCCGCGGCGCCGGCCTTCGAGCCGAGCGCGCATCGCCAAGTGGATCATCGAGTCCACGCCCATGGCGAGCGCGACGTTGGCCGCCGGAGACGCGACGATGTCGACGGCTATCCCCAAGTGGCCGAACGATCCGAGCACGACGCACGGGATCGCGGCCAAGCAGGCCAGCATGGACGCAGTCCCGCGCGCGCTTCCCGCAACCCGCAACCCGACAAGGACGAACAGCGCAAGCAGCCCGCCGACGCCCGTCTTGAGGCTCGTGGCGATCAGCTGCCCCAAGCGGTCCTGTAGTTCGTAGAGGCCTCCGGTCGCCAGGACCCGCAGGCCGGCCGTCTCGGCGTGCCCCGCGAGCCGGGCGACGGCCTCTCGACGCTTCTCGGTCCTTTCGCCTTCTCTCATGCGGATCGAATACAGGACTTCGCGCCGGTCCTCGCGGAAGAAGCCGCGCCCGATGCCGCCCATCTCGGGCCGGTCGAGCAGGCCAAGCAGCAGCGGCACGGGCAGAAAGCGCGCCAAGGGCTGCTCTCGCGCGTGCGCCAGCAACGGCGCGGGCGACAGCACGATGCCAGTGGCGGGGTCGGCCTCCAGCGAGTCCTGGAGATCCCAGAGGCGCGCGTAGGCGGACAGGTTGTCCAGGCGTTCGCCGTCCGCGCCGCCCACGGCCAGGAGAAGCGGACTGCTGCCCCCTTCGCGGTCGATGGCTTCCAGACCGGGACGAACCGGCCCAGCCGGATCGAAGTAGCTGAGCAGCGTGGGGTCGGTGTCCAGCCGCGCGATGCCCGTGCCGGCCGCCGCGACGCCGAGGCCCAGCGCCGCCAACGAGAGCATGCCCAACGCCGGAACGCGGCGCGGCGAGCCGGCATTGCCGGGAGTCCGCGAGCCGCCGCCTAGCACGCGGTGCGTGTACGCCTCGCGTGCGCGGCGCAGCGGCCCGGCGCTCCGACGCGAGCCCCTCTTCTCGCGGCGGCCGGGGCGCGCGATCCGCAACCACGCCGGCAAGATCGTGAACGCGCAGGCGAACGCGACGGCGGCGCCGATGGCTCCCGCCGCCCCCAGCTCCCGCAGCGGCCGCGCCGGGGCCAGCAGGAGACTCGAGAATCCGAGCGCCGTCGTGACCATGCACCACGCCGAAGGCGGCGCCGTACGGGCGACCGCTTCGGCGACCGGGCTTCTGCTCGGCGGACCGGCGCGCGCCGTGCCGACGCCGGCCGCGTCGCGCCAGTTGGCCGCCAGAAAGACCGCATGCGACAGCGTCAGCACGAACACGATTGTCGCGATGTTGGCCGTCAGAAGCCCGATGCCGATGCCCGCCGCGGCAGCGGCCAGCAACGTGGCCGCGCTGGCCGACACGCAGGCGAGCAGCGTGCCGGCCACCACGCGCGCGTCCCGGTAGACCAGCCAAGCCATCAATCCGAAGGCCGCGAACGCCACAGCGCTGAACACGGCCAAGTCCCGCGTCAAGCCCCGCCGAATCCTCTCCACGATCAACGGCGTTCCCGACGCGGCCAGCCCGAAGTCCGCGCCCTCGTGCGTCTCCAGGGCCGTCTCGATCCCGTTCGCCAACGCGCGGGCGTCGTGCTCTCCAAGCTGCGCCAAGACGTTCGTGGCGCCCGCGCCCGCCGGCTCCAGCGCCCGGCGCCACAACGGACTCGTTCGGTTCTGGTTGGCGACCGAGAACACGCCTTCCACGCCGGGCACCGAGTCCAACGCCCTGCCCAGCGCCTCCACGCGCGCCACGTAGGCGGGCGACTCGGTGTCCGACGCCGCGGCCCTGACGATCAAGGTCTCGCCCGCCGGATACCGTTCGGCCAGCTCTCGGGAGGCCTCCAGCTGGGGGTCGCCCGGCGCGAAGAAGAAATCCGCCTCCACACGGGGGGCCAAGTCGACGCGCAGCGCCACCCCGGCGACCAAGACCGCGGCGACAACCAAGGACGCGACGACGGGCATCACACGATTCTGCGCCAGCCTGGAGCGAGTCCGAGCAAGGGCCAAGGGGCCTTCGCCTCCTTCAGGGGCCAAGTCGGTGGCTTATCTTATGCTATCGCGATGCGCGGAGCGACGCCGGGGCCTGCCGTCCCGCGGCCGCGCGACGCCAACGACGCGACCACGAGGGGGCGACGTGGCTGGTTCAACATGGGGATTTTCGGTCCGCGGGCGACGGGCGCTTCGCGCGATCGGGGCGACGGCGACCCTGCCGGTCGGCTTGGCGGCGGCGCTGGCAACCGGCGGCGGCGCAAGCTTGGCGGGGGAAGGCGCCGCGTTGCCGCGCGCAGCCGAGCCCCAGGACGCCGAGGCCGAAGTGCGCGCAGCTCTCGAAGCCGCCGTGGCCGCTTGGTCGGCGGGCGACTTCGAGACCTTCGCGAGCCAGTACGACGAGGGCGTGCGCGGCTTCTTCCTGGACGGCGCGCCCCTGACGCGCGGCTTCGACGTGGCGGCGCTGCGCGTGGCCCACGACGCGGGCCTGACCGCCACCGTCTCGATTCGCGAGGCGGACGTTCGCGTGCTGGACGGCACGGCCGTGACGGTCGCCTATCTCGACGGAACGATCAACTTGCCCGGCGGGGCGGGCGCCGTCGGCGGCACATGGCGGTACTCGGACACGCGCGTCCGGCGCGACGACGGATGGAAGATCGTCCAATATCACCTGTCCGATCTCGCCGGAGGGCGCTGATGCCCGCCACGAAGACCAAGGCCGCGGCGGAGGACCCGATCCCCGCGTTCGAGGCCGTAGCGTCTTTCGACCTGGGATGGAGCCTGCTGGAGCGGTTCTCCATCCTGGTCCGCGAGTCCGGGTCTCTCGACGAGCGCACCGCCGCGCGCTTCATCACTTCGCGCTTGGAGACGCTGGGCATCCCCCACGAGGTGCACGAGCCGGAACTCTACCTGTCGATTCCGCGCGAGGGCTCGGTGGAAGCAGGCGACGCGCGCTTCGAGGCCAAGCCCTCGTCGTTCTCCCGCTCCACGCATCCGGACGGGCTGTCGGCCGCCGCCGTGCACGTGCCGTCCGCCCCGGCCGAGGGCCCGGACGGCCTCCCCGACGATCGCGCTCCGGAGGAGTTCCCGGACGTAAGGGGCAAGATCGTCGTGACGGAGGGCTTCGCCTCGGCCGAGTCGGTCGCCCGGCTGGAGGAGGCCGGCGCCGCCGCCCAGATCTACGTCAATCCAGGGAGCCGGGTCCATTGGGGCATCTGCACGACCCTCTGGGGCACGCCCGGCGATTCCCAGCGGAAGGCCACGCCCAAGACGCCGACAGCGGCGATCAGCCGCCCCGACGGCGACGCCCTTCTCGCGGCCCTGGACGACGGCCTGGAGCAGATCACGTTGCGCACCCGGCTGGACGAGGCGTGGTACCCGTGCCTGCTTCCCGTCGCCCATATCCACGGCAAGGAAGAGGAATACGTCCTCGCGCACGGCCACTACGATTCGTGGGACGTCGGCATCGGCGACAACGCCGTCGGAAACGCCACGCTGCTCGAGCTCGCCCGCGTGTTCCACGAAAACCGCGGACGGCTCCGCCGTTCGCTCAAGGTGGCATGGTGGCCCGGCCACGCCACCGGCCTTTGCGCGGGCTCGGCTTGGTACGCGGACCGTTTCGCGATCGACCTGTCGCGCTATTGCGTGGCGACGGTCAACGTCGACTCGCCCGGTTGCTGGGGGGCCACCGAGTACGACCAAGTGGCTTGGATGGCCGAGACGGAGGAGGTCTGCAAGAGCGCCATCAAGGCCGTGACCCGGAAGAAGGCCGTCCGGCAGAGGCCGCCGAGAGCCGGGGACTATTCGTTCAACCAGCTCGGCCTGTCGTCCTTCTTCATGCTCCTTTCCAACATCCCGGAGCCGGAGCGGGCGCGGCTCGGCTTCTATCCCGTCGACGGATGCGGCGGCAACATCGCCTGGCACACGGAGCGAGACCGCATCGGCATCGCCGACCGCGACAACTTGATTCGCGACCTCAAGGTGTATTCGCACGCGATCGGACGCTTTCTCACCGACGAAGTCCTGCCGCTCGACTTCCGGGCGACCGTCAGGGAAATCGACGAGGCGCTCGCCGAGTACGAAGCCGCGCTCGGCAAGCGGCTGAACCTCAAGCCGTTGCGCTTGACCTTCAACGGAATGGCCCAGCGGGTCGATGCCCTCTACCAGCGCATCAGGAAGAGCGACGCCGATCCGGCGCGCGCGAACGCCGCTCTGTTGCGGCTCGGGCGCGCGCTCGTTCCCTTGAACTATTCGATTGGCGACCGCTTCGAGCACGACCCGGCGTTGCCCTTGGCGCCGCTGCCCAAGCTGGCCCGGGCCCGCGAGGTGGCGGCGATGGAGGAATCCGACCCGGAGCGCGTGCCGTTCCTGCTCTGCGAGCTGCAACGCCAAGCGAACAAGGTGGCGCACTTGGTGGCCCAGGCGCGCCAAGCCGCGGACGAGGACGTGAGGCGCCCAAAATGACGGACGGAGAGCGAGGTCCGGCGAACCGGCCCCGACCCCACGGCCGACGGCTGGCGGCCTCCGGCGCGGCCCTGGTCCTCGTGGCGGGGGCCGCCGCGCAGGACGCGACGGCGTGGCAGGCCGGCGCCGCGGAGCGCGTCTACGTCGCGAACCAAGCCAGCGCCAGCGTGTCGGTCGTGGACGCCGAGTCCGGCGCCGTCGTCGAGACCGTGGAGCTCGCGGAACTCGGGTTCGACGCCAACTCGCGGCCGCACGACACGGCCGTGGAACCGGACGGCAGCCACTGGTACGTGTCGCTGATCGGAGGCGGCCACGTGCTGCGCTTCACGTCCCGCAACGAGCCCGCCGGCCGGGTGGCCTTCGAGACGCCCGGGCTGCTCGCCGTCGACGCGGCGTCCGACCTCCTCTACGTCGGCCGCTCGATGATGGCGGTCAATCCGCCGCAAAGGATCGGCGCCATCGACCGGCGCCGGATGACCATCGAAGAAGTCGACGTGTTCTTTCCGCGGCCCCATGCGCTGGCCGTGGACCCGGGCCGGGCGCGCGTGTTCTCGGCTTCGCTCGTCGAGAACCGGATGGCCCTGGTGGACGCCGGTTCCGGTCAAGTGGACTTGGTGGACGTCCCGGGCCCGCAGCAGCACACGCTCGTGCAGTTCGCGTTGTCGCCCGACGGATCCCGCTTCGTCGCCACCGCGCAGCTGACCGGCAAGCTGCTCGTCTTCGACGCCGCGCAAGGCCGGCTGACGGCCGAGCTGGACGTGGGGACGCAGCCGTGGCATCCCGTCTTCTCCGCGGACGGCGAGCGCGTCTACTTCGGCGCGAAGGACGACGACGCGGTGGTGGTGGTGAACGCCCGCACGTGGCAAGTGGAGAAGCGCATCACGGCGCCCGGCATCGCGGAACCGCACGGCAGCGCCGTCACGGCCGACGGGCGCTGGCTCTTCGTGTCCAACCGCAACGTGAAGGGAACCTACGAGCCCCGCGGTCCGGTGGAACGGAATTCCGACGTGGGCACGCTGGTGAAGATCGACACGCGCTCGCTCGAGGTCGTGCAGACCATCGAAGTCGGCGCCTATCCCGCGGGCATCTCCATCGGTCCGGCGCGCTAGGCGCGTGCGCCGGCCTGCACAGCCCGAACGCGGCTCTTCCAAGATGCGACCGTCGCCCAAGACACGGGGCCGCTTCGTGCTCCCGGCTCCCGCCGACGCCGACGCGCGCGCCGCGGAAACGGCGCCGGCCGCGCCTCGCCGAGCCATCTTCGCAACCTTGGGACTTGCCCTCTGCGCCGCCTGCGGTCCCTCCTTGCCGCCGGCGCCCTCGCCCCCGGCCGAGCCCGGATGGGAGCGCGTCGTGCACCAGATCCCGGTGACCGGCGAGGACGGCCGGCCGTTCGACCATCCCTTCCTCGGCGGCTTCAACTTGCCGCGTCCGCAGCTCGCCGACGCCGACGGGGACGGCGACGCGGACCTGTTCCTTCAGGAAGCGTCCGATCGCGTGATGTACTTCGAGAACACGGGCGGCGCGGAGGGCGGCCGCTTCCGCTGGGTGACGGACTGGCTCGGCCGGCGCTCCGTCGGCGAATGGTACCGTCTGGCCGACTTGGACCTGGACGGCGACTTGGACCTCCTGGCCGAGTCTCCCTTCAGCTACATCCGCTACTACCGCAACGACGGCGGCCCGCCCGAGTCCGCGTTCGTGCTCGCCGCGGACACGCTTCGCGACGTGAACGGGCAGCCGATCTTCTCCGACCGGCAGAACATCCCCAACGCGGCCGACATCGACTGCAACGACCGCGTCGACCTGCTCATCGGGCGTCTGACAGGCACGATCACGCGCTACGAAGCCGTCGAGACCGCGCCGGGCGACGTCCCGCGCTTCGCCCACGTCACCGACTCCTTCCAAGACATCGAGATCGTGGCTGCCCTCCAAGGCGACGACAGCAAGCACGGCGCCAATACCATGGCCCTGGGAGACGTGGACGCGGACGGCGACCCGGACCTCTTCTGGGGCGACTTCTTCGAGGCCGGGCTCCTCTTCATCGAGAACACGGGCACCTGCGCCCATCCGTCTCTCCGGGGCGCGCCCCGGCCGTTCCCCCACGGCGATCCCGTCCGCACGTCCGGCTACAACGCGCCCGCCCTCGGAGACGTGGACATGGACGGCGACCTCGACTTGGTCATGGGCGTGCTGGGCGGCGCCTTCAACCCGAACGCCACGTCGGTCGAGAACCTCCACCTGTTCACCCAGCAGGACGGCGGCTTCGCCCACGCCACGTCCCGGCTGATCCGAACGCTCGACGTCGGCAGCGAGTCCTGGCCCGCGCTCGCGGATGTGGACGGCGACGGCGACCTCGACATGCTCGTGTCCAACAAGATCGAGCCGGGCGACGCCGCCACGGGCCGCCTCTTCCTCTTCGAGAACACGGGCCGCCCCTCGGCCCCCGCGTTCGCGGCGCGCGGCCCCGTGCCCGGACTGCCTTCCGGCTACCACTACGCGCCGGCGTTCGGAGACCTGGACGCCGACGGCGACCTCGACATGCTTCTCGGCACTTGGCAGGACCGCATCGCGTACTTCCGCAACGACGCAGCGGCGCGTCCCGGCAGCGGCGCCGAAGCTGCGCTGGCCGGCCTCGTGCTGGCCGACTCGGCGATCGTCACGCTCACGAGAGGACGCAACGCCACGCCGACGCTGGCCGACCTGGACGCCGACGGCGACCTGGACCTGCTGATCGGCGAGGCGTCGGGCACGCTCAACTACTACCGCAACGAAGGCGGCCCCCGCGCACCGGTCTTCGCACTGGTCTCCGACGAGTTCCAGGACATCGATCCGGGCAGGCGCAGCGTCCCCGCCTTGCTCGACCTGGACGTGGACGGAGACCTGGACCTGGTCGTCGGGGCCGAGTCCGGCGGGCTGCACGTGTACGTGAACGAGGGTTCGCGCTCGGCGCCGGCGTTCGTGGCCGGAGGGCTGCTCGGCCCCGCCACGCCCGGCTTCGCCGCGCCCGCGTTCGGCGACTTGGATGCCGACGGAGACGCGGACCTGGCGGCCGGATCGGTCGGCGGCGGTCTCTTTCTCTACCTCGGAACCGGCGGGGAAGCCCCCGGGAGCGGCCGGTGAACCTCGACGACGTCCGGGCGGTGATCGAGAGCGCCAAGGCGCGAGACAGCGGCCAGCTCGAGGCGTTCGTGCGCGCGATGGCGCCCACGGCCACCAACGCGGAAGTGGCCGAGGCGGTCGATCTCGCCGTTGAAGTGGTCGAGACGGTGCCGGTGCTGCTGGCGCGGGCGGAGCAAGCCGCGGAAGAGCGCCACCTGGGGCTGGTCGTCATGCCGCTCCTCGAGCACGCCGCCCGCTACTTCGTGGACCCGGCCGACCTGATCCCGGAGATGACGCAAGGCATGGCCGGCCTGCTGGACGACACGTACTTGGCCCTGCGCATCCTGGAGAACCTCAACCGGGGCCCGCACGCCTTGTTCGACGCCGAATTCGACGAGCCGCTGCGCTTCCTGCGCCGCTTGGTGGGTCCCGACATCAGCCGCAAGCTGGACTCGACGTCGCTGTATGCCCTGCAGGACGTCTCGACCCTGGTCACGCGCGTCTGGATGGAGATGGGACAGCCGAGCTGAGCCGGGCCGCCGTCGCCGGAGGAGGACCGGCCAAACTGGATCGCCATGCCGTGGTGGGGGCGCGGAGGGCGCCGCGCACTACCGGGGGAAACCGCCGGCCGGCGCGCCTCGTAGCCCTCCTACGAGGTTTCACTCGACAAGACAGGAGATGCGAGAGATGATAGAGATGATCGTGACGGGCTTGGTCGCGGGCGTGGGCGTGTTCGGGCACGTCAAAGCCAGGGACTTCGTGCGCAGACGGCTTCGCTTCACCAAGTTCGTGAAGAAGCCCATGCGCCTGGGCGTCGGGGCGGGCTTGGCGACGCTGGCGGTGGCCGTGCCCGCGGTGGCCCTGTTGCCTGCCGTGGGCGCGGGAACCGCGATCTTTCTCGGATTCGCCGTCGGCGCCGGAACGGGCTTGGGCGCTCGAGACGTGCAAGGGAACAAGGCGTTGCCGAGGATGGACGACTGACCCTGGACCACACCAACCACGTCGGCCGCGCCGACCCGCCCGGCCGCTTCCGCGCCAATCGGACGACATGGTCGTGGGCGCTCTTCGACTTCGCCAATTCGATCTTTCCGGCGGTCATGGTCACGACCGTCTTTGCCATCTACTACGTCAACGTGGTGGTCGGCGGGGAGGGCGGGGAAGGAGAGTGGTGGTGGGGCCGGGCGGTGTCGGTGTCCGCGCTGGTGGTCGCCCTTTCGTCGCCGTTCCTGGGCGCGGTGGCGGACCGCACGGGCGCGCGAAAGCGCTTCCTGACCTTCTACGTGGGACTGTGCATTGCCGGCGTGCTCGGCATGGTCACGCTGGACGCGGGCATGGCGCTTCGGGGCTTCGTCCTCTTCGTCGTGGCGAACGTGGGCTTCGAGAGCGCCTTGGTGTTCTACAACGCCTACCTGCCCGAGATCGCGCCGCCGGAGAAGCGGGGCTGGGTCTCCGGCCTGGGCTTCGGCCTCGGGTACCTGGGTTCGGCGCTCGGCCTGCTCCTGGTCCTGCCGTTCGCTCAGACGCGCATCGAACTCGTTTGGCTCGTCGTCGCCGGCTTCTTTCTCGTCTTCTCCCTGCCGGCGCTGCACTGGCTGCCCAGCGGCGGCGGAGGCGACGAGACGATCGCCGAAGCCGCCCGCTCGGGACTGGTCGACTTGGCAGGAACCATCCGCGAGATCTGGGGCTTGAAGGACCTTCGCAACTTCCTGCTCGCCTACTTCTTCTACGTCGACGGAGTCGTGACCATCATCGCGATGGCGGCCGTCGTGGCGGCGGGCACGTTCGGATTCGATCAGGCCGAGACCATCGTCTTGTTCCTGATCGTCCAGTTCTCGGCCTTGGCTGGCGCGTTCGCGTTGGCCAAGCCCACGGACGTGTTCGGCCCCAAGGCCGTGCTGAACGGCGTCTTGCTGTTGTGGATCGTCGCGGGCGTCTCGGCCTACTTCATCCAGGAAAAAACGACGTTCTACGTCCTGGCGGTGATTGCAGGACTGGGATTGGGCGTCGTGCAGTCGGCGAGCCGCGTCGCGCTGTCCGCGCTGATTCCAAAGGGCAAGGAGGCCGTGATGTTCGGATTCTACGCCCTGTGCGGGAAGTCCTCGTCCGTCATCGGACCCCTCCTGTTCGGCTACGCCACCCTGCTGGCCGGCGGCAACCAGCGCCCGGCCTTTCTCGTCCTGACCGCCCTCTTCGTGATCGGTCTGGCGTTGCTCCAGCGGGTCGGCGGGCTCGGCCGGGGCAAGCTGGCGGGGGACGCCGCCCGGCCCTAGCACGGCTTCCTGGCGTGCGGTCGCGATTCTGTCGGGCGGCGCTTGGTCCGTGCCTGGGAGACGCCCCCAGCCCGGCAAGTCGAAGTTGCGCTCCGAGCCGACGTGCGACCCCATATGGCTTGCCCATATTACCAAGTATGGTGAATATGGGAGCATGAAGACCACCATCGACGTTCAGGACCACCTGCTGGCCCGGGCCAAGCGACACGCCAAGAAGACGGGTCGTCCGCTCCGGGCCGTCGTGGAGGACGGACTGCGGATGGCTCTCGACGCCTCCCGCGAGCCTCCCCCGCCCTACCGCCTCCCCGATCTGAGCGCGGGCGACCCGTGCGGCCGCGATCCCCTCGCGGCCTATTCCTGGCAAGACCTGAGCGAAGTCGTCTACGGAGACCCCGACGCCCGGTGAACCCCGCCACGCACGACGACGGCGGCGGTGCAGGCGCAGGCCGCGAAGTCGTCCACCAAGACCCCGACGCCCAGTGACCCCCGCCACGCACGACAATCTCCGGTCGGCGCTCGAAGCCGGAGTCCCCGCGAAGCGCGCAGAGGGCGCCGACGCAACGATCCGGAACGCGCACCACCGGTCGGCGCCCACAGCCGGAGACCCCTCTTGATCGCCGTCGACACGAACCTTCTCGTGTATGCTCACCGGCGGGAATCGGCCGCCCACGGCGCGGCCCGCCGACTCGTGCGGGGCCTGGCCGAGGGACCCCGCCCGTGGGCGATTCCGTGGCCGTGCTGCTACGAGTTCCTGTCGATCGTCACCAACCGGCGCATCTGGAAGGACGCGGCCACGCCGCCCGAGCGCGCGTGGCGCCAGCTTCGGGCATGGACGGATTCGCCCTCAAACCGCCTGCTCGGCGAGACGGACGGATTCCTCGAGATCGTCGGCGAGCTGTGCCGGCGTCCCAAAGTGCGGGGACCCGTCGTCCATGACGCTCGCGTGGCCGCCCTCTGCTTGGCCCACGGGGTCGAAGCTCTGCTGACTCGCGACCGCGATTTCCGAGCCTTTCCGGAACTGCCCACGCGCGATCCGCTGGCGGGCGGATGATCGGCAGGCGGCCCGGCCGCGCCGGACGTCGAGCGGCCGACTGACTTGCTCCGACGCAAAGACGGCGGTTCTCGCGTGGGACTGGTGCGGCTCGCGTTGCGTTCGCGGGACGGGTCGCCCGTCGCGCCAGCGCCCTGCTGAAGGCGACGCGACCGGTCACGCCTCAAACGGCTGAAGGCCAAGCCTTGGTCACCGCGACCGCAAGACCTCCACCTTCAGCTTGGCCGCGAACTGCTGGAGCGACGCCTTGTCCCAGTAGGTCGCGAGGAAGTGGCCGTCCGGGGTCGCGTTCCAAACCGTGTACTGCTTGGCCACGGGCGTGCGCGCCAAGATGGCGCCGTCGGGAGACAGGACGACCCACAAGCTGGACGAGCTGCCCTTCTCGGGGAACAGCTCCACCACATTGAGGATGGCGCCGTCCTCCAGCTCGTGAACGAACGAGGACCGGTTCCACGTCTGCCTGAACGTCCTTTTCGTCCCTGGGCCGTACGTCACGGCTCGGTCCCGCTCCGACGACGACACGATGCGCTCGTCTTCCACGAGCAACCGGGCCCCGTTGCCGTCGAGATCCGCGTACCGCGTGATTCTGAACGGCGCCCGGGCCGAAAAGAGAAGGCCTCCGTCCCGCGTCGGAGCGACCGGCCCGCCCGCCGTGTAGTAGGCCGTTTCCCATTGCTTGTGGCCGGCGGCGTCGTGCCAGCTCTTCTGGTGTCGAAGCCGGTTGTCGTAGCGGTGAATCACGTATCGGGCCAGCCGGTGGCCTGGGGAGGTCCCAAAGTGGCCGGCCACGACGAATCCCCCGCCCGGCAGCGCTACCGGGACGCCCTGCGCCTCCGGCCTGCGCTCGTATCTGTCCAAGCTCTTGTCGGCGCCGAAGAAGCCCACCCGGCTCTCCCAGACTATCATGCCGCCCCCAGGCAGTCCGAGGATTCGACTGATGCTGCCGACTACCTCGCCGGGACCTTCGCCGCTTCGCAGCGCCAAGCCGGCCCCGTCCCCGCCAGCAGAAATCTGGTAGACCTCCTGAGTCTGCGAGTCCCCTATCCACACCGTCCCGTCCGGCCACTGCGCCATCCCTCTCGGGAAGGTGAAGCCCGGATCGCCCGGCGTCCTCCACACCTCGGTCACCGACACCTCGAGCGAATCGCCGCCTTGGAACGAGGCGGCCGCCGGACCCGGCCAAGCGACCGACAGGGCCAAGAAGGCCCCGGCGGCCGCCCTAGCTCGCCGTTTGGCAACCCTCTGGCAAGCACGACCCATCGATCGGAATCCGCACGCCAACGCGGCAAAGTGTCGACCCGGCGAAACCGCGATCACGCTCCCCGCTCTGCGAGTCAGGGAAATGGACTTGGGCATCGTGGACATCCTTCTCCGTCGGGAGTGAAACGGCCGCCGAGGGAGGAGCGCATCAAGGCCGCGTATCCGAACTGTAATGCATCCCCGTCCCCAGGCCCGCAAGGCAGGGGGGGGGCTGCAAGGCCCCGAGGGGACGCCGCTCTTGCCGGGCGGGACGCCGCCGCGATCAGCCAGGCTTGCTTGCGACGGCGCCTCCCCAGGCGAAGCCCGCCAGCCCGCCCGGATGGTCTCTCCAGCGGTCCAGGGCGTCGCGCCAAGCGTCGAGCTGTTCGGGCGGCACGAGGCCGTGCTTGGTCACCGCCTCCACCGTCTCTTCCGAGAAGAACCATTCGCTCACGAAGCGATGGAAGAACGCACGGTCGTCCGCCGTGCGGAACAGCTCGAAGGATCCGTTCGCCCGCACGTTCTCCCAACCGTCTTCCCGGAGCAAGCCGGCGATCTCTCGTCCCATCCCGGGATGCCCGCCGTTGGCCGACAGGAGGCCTGAAAACGTGGTCCAAGCGGCGGCGAGCTGTCCGAAGTCCGGCTCGATGAACGAGGAGGGCGTGTTGAGCTCGCGCACCGACAGCAGCCCGCCCGGCTTGAGCACGCGCTTCACTTCGGCCAGCACGGCCTGCGTGCCGGGGACGTGCATCAGGACCGCGTTGCAGTGGGCCGCGTCGAACTCGTCGTCTTCGAACGGCAACGCCGCCGCGTCGCCCTGCTGGAAGAAGGCGTTGTCGTGCCCGCCCGCCTTCGCCGCCGCCGTGGCGATGGCGATCTGCGATTCTTCCATGTCGATCCCGTGCAGCTCGCCCGGCGCCACCGCCTCGGCCAGTCCCACCGAAATCGACCCCGTGCCGCACCCGAAGTCCAAGACGCGCATGCCTCGCCGCAGCAGCGGCAAGAGATCGGCGGCATGGCTTTGGGCGCTCCGCCGCTCGAGGACGCGGCGAAACTCGTCGCCGTACCCCATCGTGTATGTCCCGCCGGTCCCGCCCTCGCCGCCCTCGCCGCTCCTCGGCGGGTCCTCCGCGTCGCGCTTTCCGCCCGCCTCGCCGAACGCCTCCCGCAGCCGCGAATAGCCGTCGCGCAGCTCCGTCGCCAGCTTCTCCGCCGTCTCGCGCACTTCGTCGGTCACGTCGCTCAGCTCGACGTCGGCGACGCGCGACACGAACGCCTTCCACTTCTCCTCCATCTTGTCGAGCTCGTCGCCCGCTCCCGCCTTGGCGCGCCGGGCCCGCTCCCGCAGCTCGTCGCGCTCCCGCTCCAGCCGCGCCTTGATCTTGTCGATGTATTCGTTCCAGTCCATCCCGAGTCTCCCTGGTTGGTGTGCTTGGTCGTTTCCGCCGGACGCGCGCCGTCGCTCGGTCTTGGTCGCGCCCCCTCTCAACGTTATCGTCGAATCTCGCCTCATCAAGGCTCAAGAAACGAACGCCGACGCTCGGGCGCGGCTTCGACGTCGCGCCCGGCGTCGGCAAGAACCAAGGAGTTCCAAGCATGGGAATCGTTGCAAGCGAAGTGCGCCAGGCCGTCCGCGAGAGGTATGCGCAAAGCGCGACAGAGGGGGACGGATGCTGCGGGCCGGCCGGATGTTGCGGCGAGGCCTCGGCGTCGGAGATGGGCTTGGCGGTGGGGTACGACGAGAAGGACTTGGCGGACGCGCCGGAGGGAGCCAACCTGGGACTGGGATGCGGGAACCCCGTCGCGCTGGCTTCGTTGTCGCCGGGGGAGACGGTCGTCGATCTCGGGTCGGGCGCGGGCTTCGACTGCTTCCTGGCGGCGCGCAGGGTGGGCGAGGAGGGAAGGGTCGTCGGCGTGGACATGACGCCCGAGATGGTCGAGCGGGCGCGCGCCAACGCGGCCAAGGCCGGCGCCGGGAACGTCGAGTTTCGGCTGGGCGAGATCGAAGCGCTGCCGGTGGGCGACGACGTGGCCGACGTCGTCATCTCCAACTGCGTGCTCAACCTGTCGGCCGACCGTCCCAAGGTGCTGTCCGAGGCGTTGCGGGTGCTCAAGCCCGGCGGCAGGCTGATGATCTCCGACTTGATCTCGGAGCGGCCTCCGCCCGACTTCGTGGCCGCTTCCAAGGGCGCGATGGTCGGGTGCCTGCCCGTGGCCGTGTCCGAGTACGAGCGCGACTTGGCGGCCGCCGGCTTCGCCGAGGTCTCGATCGACATGGGCGGCGCCTACCCGGCGGAGCACGTCCTGGGCGATCCCCAGGTCCAGGCGGTCGTGAGCGACGATCCGGCCCGCGGGGCGGAAGCCCGCGAGTTCGCGCAGTCCATCCACGGCGGAGCGATCCAAGCCGTCAAGCCCGCGTGACCGTCGGCAGCCCGCGCGGCGTCCTCAAGGCGGCGTTGCTGCTCGCCGTCGCGCCGCAGGTCGGGGCCGGGCAGGCGCCGCCCGCCGAGCTGCCGCCGCCTCCAACCGGCTCCGCCGCGGCAATCCGGGCGGTCCGGGCGCCGTCGCCTCCGGCCATCGACGCGGTTTTGGACGAGCCGTTCTGGGCCTTGGCCGAGACGGTCGCCGACTTCCGCCAGCGCGTGCCCGTCGATGGGGCCGTCGCGTCGGAGCGCACCGAACTGCGCGTCGCCTTCGACGAGGACAATCTCTACTTCGCGCTCGTGCTGCACGACTCCGATCCGGACGCCATCCGCCGGAGCATCCTCCATCGAGAAGGCCGCATCGACCAGGACGACAACATCCGCATCGGCCTCGACACGTACCTCGACCGCCGCAACGCGTACATCTTCGAGATCAATCCCTTCGGCACGCAGGGCGACGCGCTCATCACCGACGAGTCCATGACGCTCGCCGACTGGAACTGGGAAGGCGTCTACGAGAGCGAGGCGCGCATCACCGAAGCGGGGTGGGTCGTCGAGGCGGCCGTTCCCTTCACGACCATCCGGTTCGCCGACGAGCCCGAGCCCACCATGGGCATCCTCGTCGAGCGCACGATCCGGCGAAAGAACGAATTCGTCTATTGGCCGCACGTGGGCCAGGAATTCCGTTCCGGATTGACCCAAGTGTCGCAGTACGCCACGCTGACGGGCTTGGAAGACCTGCGCCGGGGCCGCTACATGGAGGCCAAGCCCTTCGCCGTTGCCGGACGGACGGAGCTGGGCGCCGGCGGCGGCGACGAAGGAGAGGGGCGCACGCTGCGCGAGCTCGGCCTCGACTTCAAGTACGCCGTCACGTCCAACCTGACGCTGGACGCGACCGTCAACCCCGACTTCGCCCAGGTGGAGGCCGACAACGTCCAGATCAACCTGACGCGGTTCGGCCTCTTCTTCCCCGAAAAGCGCGAGTTCTTCCTGGAGCGCGCGGGGCTCTTCGACTTCGGCGACTCGCGCGAGACCGAAGTCTTCTTCAGCCGGCGCGTGGGCATCGTCAACGACATCGCCGGCGGAGCCCGGCTCACGGGACAGGCGGGGCCGGTGTCGATCGGGGCCTTGAGCCTGTTCACGCGAGACGCGCAGGACGAGCGCGGGCGAACGGCGCCGGGCGGGCTCAACTCGGTCCTGCGGCTGCGCGCCGACCCGGCGCCCCGGACGACGGTGGGCGGAATCTTCACGTCCCTGGACACGGACGCCGCCACCAATCGCGTGGCGGGCCTGGACGCCCAACTGCGCTTCGCGGGCTCCAGCTCGGTGGTCGGCTGGGCCGCGCGCTCCTTCCGAGAGGACGGCCCCGCGGCCACCGCAGGCGCGCTGAACATCGAGCTCGCCAGCCGCACGCTCTCGGCGAGCGCCGGATACACGCAGGTGCCGCGGGACTTCGAGCCCGCGCTGGGGTTCGTCCGCCGTCGCGACATGCGGCGCTACACGGCGTCCGCAGCGGCCTTCCCGCGATTCGAGAAGAGCGGATGGGCACGGCAATTGGTCGCCGCGCTCAACGGCGAGTACGTCGAGGGGCTCGCCGGCGACAAGCAGAGCGCGAGCGTCCTCTCGCACACCATGCTGACGTTCGAGTCCGGCGACTGGGTCATGGTGAACCTGCGCCGTCGCGGCGAGGCCCTGCGGACGCCCGTCCGAATCCAGGGGCGCGAACTGGCCGCCGCCGACTACGGATTCTCGACTGTGGACGTGCGCTTTCGCACCAACGAGAGCCGTCGCTTCTCGGCCCGCGGCGCGCTGTCGGCCGGCGGCTTCTGGAGCGGCGAACGAACCGGCGTTTCGTTCGGAGGGGCATGGAAGACCGGTCCCCATCTCACGCTGGGCGGCGACTTCACCTGGAACGACGTCAGCTTGCCCGTCGCGGACGGCGACTTCTCCACCCGCCTGGCGAGCCTGACCGTCCTGGGGGCCGTCAGCCGGTCGCTCTTCGCCAACGCCCTGGTCCAGTGGGACGACGTGTCGGACGTCGTCCGAGCCAACGTTCGCGTCAACTGGATCCACACGCCGGGCAGCGACCTCTTCGTGGTCTTCGACACGGGCTACTTCGCGGGCGACCCGCTGGACCCGCGATCGGACCGGTGGCGCTGGCGCACCGGCGTGGTCAAGCTGACGTACCTGAAAGCGTTCTGACCGAGAGAATTCGTTCGGCCCTCAGGGCCGACGAGCACTTGCCGGGCGTCCTGTCTCGGGCGGCGTCCAGTACGGCCGAAAAGTGCGCTAGCACGGTCTTCCTGCGCCGCTCGGGGAACGCCCGCGACGTCTTCGGGCGGCACCCCCGGGCCGGCAAGCAATTCCGCGTAGTCTCGTGGCCGCCGAAGCAGTGGTCCGGCGGTCCTCGGGGCGGCGAGGGCTAACGTCCGGCTCCGGCCATCCTTCCGCTCGATGCGGCCCTGCGGACCCCCAGCGCTCCCAGCGCCGTCCATGCTCCGGCGTAGATCGCAGTGCGGAGCAGCGCTCCGGGCGGCGACCCGCCGTCGCCGCCGCGGACCCAGCGGGCCGTGGCGTTCACGTCTTCAAGGGGAAATAACATCTCCAACACGACCCGCGTCGCGAACCGCTCCTCGAGGCCCGGCCGGAGTTCGGCCAGGATAGCACCAGCGACACTGATCGCGCCGAAGGCGATCAAGGCCATCCGAGCCCCTCCGGGCAGCCAAGCCGACAGTCCGAATCCGACCGCGACGATCGTCAGGACCACAGCCACCATCCACGGCGCCTCCAGCATGGGATGCGACTCCAGGCCCCAGTCTGCGAGCACGGCCACGCCGGACAACGCGCCGATCCAGAGCATCGCGAGGCCGGCGCCGACCGCCGCGGTTTCCGCGAACCTCGCCAAGTAGAACGTCACCGGACTGACGGCGCGCTGCATCCAGAAGACCGCATGTCCCCGGCGAAAGTCCGCGCACACGTCGGCAAGCAAGACAGCCAGAACAACCGTTCCGACGGGCGCCAAGACCGTGAAGACCTCTTCTACGCGCCCCCCGTACCAGAACAGGCAGAGCAACGCCCCCATGACGGCGAAGAACGTCCACAGCGTCCGGCGGTGCGGCGACAACGCCAACGCCATCCGGGCCGCGACAGGGACCAGTTGGCGGCTCAAATCCTGCGCTCCAATTCGGCTTCCAAGTCTCGCCAGCCGACAGACCCGTCGGAATCAAGCGCGTCCAGCCGTTCCGTGACGCCGCCCGCCAGCACGAAGACGCAGTCCGCCAGCCGTTCCACCTCGGCTACGCGGTGGCTGGCGAACAGCACCGTCGCGCCCCGGTCTCGCGCCGCCCGCATTTCCTGCCGCACGGCCTTGCAGGCCGGAAGATCCAGGCCGGCGAAGGGCTCGTCCAGCACCAACAGCTTCGGATCGCCCACCAGCGCGCACCCGAACGCGATGCGCCGCCGCGTGCCCATCGAGCACTTGCTTTCGCGCTTCGCCAGAGAGACTCCGTCGAGGCCCGTCCGGAGCACGGCGCGTCGGAATTCCGCTTCTCGTTCCTCCGGAGCGACCGCCAAGTCCACGCTCCGCGCCAGCAGGTCGCGTCCCGTCCAACCCCGCGGCAAGGAAGCCGTTTCCGGCAGATACCCGGCCCCGTGCGCGCGACGATAGGCGCCCGGAGACAAGCCGCCCACTACGCACGCGCCCGCGTCCGGGCGCAGGAACCCCAGCAGCGACAGGAACAGCGTCGTCTTGCCGGCCCCGTTGCGGCCCACGACGGCCGTGATCTCGCCCGGCTTCGCCGTCATGCCGGCGCCGCGCAACACGGCGGCGCGACGAAAGAACGCGCGGTAGGAGACGACGAGCCCGTCCGCCCGCACGCCGGGCGAGACGCCGGAGGACATGACGGTCAGCGCAGAGGGTACAAGGCGATTCGAGGGCCCTCGACCTCGTCCCAGGCGGCCAGGGCCGTGCCGTCGGCAACGAAGAGCCAGGGAGCCGCAGGCACGCCGAGGGTCTCAGCCCCGCCTTCTCCGCCTCGCGCCGCCAAGTGCGACCCTTCCCCCTCGAGGACCCGATACACGAGCCGTTCGTCGTCCCAGAAAACGCGGTCGAACGGCGGAAAGCTGTCGGGCATGCGCACGCTCACGAGCGAGCCGCGACGCTCGAGGGCCGCCTCCAGCTCTCGCTTCTTGCCGGGCGGCCACGGCGTCCGCGCGAGCCAGTCGTGACAGGCGCGGTCCAGCTGCACGCCGTCCAGGTCGTAGATGCCCAAGCAGTCGTCCTGCGCGTCGCCGAAGACGAAGCCGCTCGGGTGCTCGCTCAGCACCCAGGTCGCTCCGAAGTCCATGGTTCCCGCATCTTGGCGCCGATGAACCAACGGCCGGAGGGCTCCGTCGTCCAGGGCGGCCACTTGGCGCTCGACGGAAAGACTTGCCGCCGGGCGCTCGACGGACATGCATTCCATAAGGATAAGGAACGTCGTCTCCCAAGTCGCGATGTCCATGGGCCGGGCCACCGCGCAATCGGGGGCTTCGATTCGCCGACTGTTGCGGTACATGCCGTCCAGAGCATAGAAGTGAACCCGGTGCCTGCGTCCGTCGGCCACGGCCACGGCATCGCTGCCGACCGCCACGGCCACGGGGCCAAGGAGCTCGCCGGGACCTTCCCCTTTTCGCCCGAAGGCGCCCAGCCGCGCGCCGTCGCCGTCCAGCATGTGCACTGTCGGAGTCGTCGCGTCCAACACGTACCAGACGCCGTTTCCGCCGGCCACGTCGCTCACGGTCGCGATCTGCGGGTAGAGCTTGGCCTGCCCCGGCGACGCCGAAGCACTGCGAGGAGCCACTTTGGCGTCGCCACCGGCTTCGGACGGCGCCGAGCGTCCACTCCTGTGGGACGCAATCGCCACCGCGCTCCACGCCGACAGAGCAAGGACGGCACCAAACGCGGCCCAGATCATTCCCCGAACTGGGGCGGTTCCAGTCAACGGGCCGACCTGTCGCCTATTCGCTGGGGCCAAGAACGTCGTGCCCGTATTGGACCGCGCAGCCCAAGGCGTCGATGACGCCAAAGATTCTGCAACTCTGCCGGTTCCACCACCTTACGAAGCCCCCTCCAGCGTTGTCTTCCAAGCATTGGGCCAATGCGTCCGCGACGTTGGCCAGACAAATTTCGTAGTCCTCGGAGTCTGTGCACTCTCGCGGACCTCCCTCCGAGTCGGTACAATCCTGCGCCCGGGCCTCGAAGAGCATCGGCTGGGCTGCCTCTGGGGAGCCAACCAAACTCGTCACAACAGGCGCGACCATGAGGGCCACGCTTGCCGAGACGATGCTCGCCACGGCAACCAGCATACCCGCTCGTCCGTGCCTCCTTGGTGGTGACTGGGCTTGGGAACGGCGTTGCATCTGAATCCTAACACGACACATCCAGTCAATCAAGCTTGGACCGAGGAATGGCGTGACCGAGTGGCCGACGGCATCCTTCCGGTGGACGGGAACGGGAGAGGACGACACGGCATCCGATGCGAACGCCCGACCGACCGAGGTTGCCCGGGCCTCGCCCGGTGCCCAACGAGGCATCGGCCGACGCGCGTTTCGCGTCACGTCATGCCAGTCACCGTGGAGGTCACCGGCGTCGTCTTCAAACGTCGGCCGTGTCCCGACCCCACGGCGCCGTGCATGAGACGGAACCTCGCGCCCGTCTCGCTGACGTCGACGAACTTGCCGGCCAATGGCCAGACGGGTCGATCTGGATTACGGACGGCGACATTTCGGAGGTGTGTGAACGCCACCTGATAGGGAGCTCGGCCTTGTCAGGATTGCGAATGCGGCCGCCGCGATGGCACTTCGCGCCTGCGACTAGCCCGGCGAAGGAAGCGGCTCCACTCCGCCCAGGCCGGCTCGGGGCTTCTTGGGCGCCGCCTGCTCCGCGCCCGGAAGCGGCAGCTGCCGGGTCTCCGATTCCCAGTCGCCTCCCAGGGGCGGCAGCGTCTTGCCGTCCACGAGGAGGGCCAGCTCGTCGGCGTCCAGCGTCTCCCGTTCCAGGAGCGCCTTGGCGATCCGGTCGAGCAGGTCCTGGTTCTCCTCCAGGACGCGCCGGGCCCGGTCGTGCGCGTCGTTCAGGATGCGTTTCACCTCCTCGTCCACCTGCTGCGCCGTGTGTTCGGACACCTCGCGCCGCTGGACGAGCTCGCGCCCCAGGAACACTTCCTGCTCCGAGTCGCCCACCGCCATGAGACCGATCCGGTCCGACATCCCGAAGCGCGTGACCATGCGGCGCGCCATGGACGTGGCTCGCTCAATGTCGTTGCTGGCGCCCGTGGTGATCTTGCCGGGGCCGAACGTCATCTCTTCGGCCACGCGGCCGCCGAACAGCATGGCCAGCTGGCCGGTCATCCATTCGCGCGTGTAGGCGCGGCGGTCCTCTTCCGGCAGGGAAGCCGTCAGGCCCAGGGCCCGGCCGCGCGGCACGATCGTCACCTTGTGGACGGGGTCCAGCTTGGGAATCTTGACGGCGATGACCGCGTGTCCGGCCTCGTGGCAGGCGGTGAGCTCGCGCTCCGACTCGGTCAACGCCATGCTGCGGCGCTCGGTGCCCAGCATCACCTTGTCCTTGGCCTGCTCGAAGTCCTCCATGGCCACCTTGTCCAGGCCCCGGCGGGCGGCGAACAGGGCCGCTTCGTTGCAGATGTTCGACAGGTCCGCCCCGCTCAGGCCCGGCGTCCCGCGCGCCACGATCGACAGCTCCACGTCCTCGTTCAGGGGCAGCTTCTTGGCGTGGACCCGCAGGATGCCCTCTCGCCCCTTCACGTCGGGCAAGTCCACGACGACTTGGCGGTCGAACCTGCCGGGGCGCAGCAGCGCCGGGTCCAGCACGTCGGGCCGGTTGGTGGCGGCCAGCAGGATGACGCCCTCGTTCGAGTCGAAGCCGTCCATCTCGACCAGCAGGGCGTTGAGCGTCTGCTCGCGCTCGTCGTGGCCGCCGCCCAGCCCCGCTCCCCGGTGCCGCCCGACGGCGTCGATCTCGTCCACGAAGATGATGCACGGGGCGTGCGTCTTTCCTTGCTCGAAGAGATCGCGCACCCGCGACGCGCCCACGCCGACGAACATCTCGACGAAGTCGGAGCCCGACATCTGGAAGAACGGGCGTCCCGCCTCGCCGGCCACCGCCCGCGCCAGCAACGTCTTGCCCGTCCCCGGCGGACCCACCAGGAGGACCCCCTTCGGCAGGCGGCCGCCCAGGCGCGAGAAGCGCGGAGGGTCCTTCAGGAACTCGACGATCTCTTCGAGCTCCTCCTTGGCCTCGTCCGCGCCCGCCACGTCGGAGAACTGCACCTGCGAGGTGTCCGGGCTGATCAGCTTGGCCCGGGAGCGCCCGAACTGGAAGGCCTTGTTCCCGCCCGCCTGCATGGTGCGCAGGATCCAAATCCAGAAGACGATGAGGATGATCCAAGGCAGGAAGAAGAACACGCGCTGGCCCCATCCCGAACTCGAGGGCCGGGCCGCCGTCTCGACGCCGTGCTCCCTCAGGAGCGAGACCAGGTCCACCGAGAGGCCCGGAGGCAGCTTGGCCGAGAACCGGTTGACGGCCTCTTCCTCGGTCAGCGAGACCGTGTTTCGGAATTCGCCCTCGATCCGTTCCTCGCCGTGGAACACGACGTCCAGCACGTTGCCGGCTTCGACTTGCCGGTAGAGCTCGGAGAGGCTGATCTCGCCCGCGGCGTTGTCCGCGCTTCGGAAAAGATTCGCCGCCAGCAGCGCCATGACGCCCGTCAATATCCAGAACGACGCGCTGCGCGGCATCTTGGCCAGCGTCTGCTCGCCGTCCTTCTTCTCCGGCTTCTTCTTCTCCGCCTTCTTGGGCTTCTCCGGCTTCTTCGTGGGTTCGGTCATGCCTGCCCGTTCTTCGTCAAATCGATCCGATGCAGGAAAGATGACGAAATTCCTCGGCATAATCCAATCCGTAGCCCACCAAGTACTCGTCCGGCGCGTCGAATCCCACCCAGCGGGGCTCCACCGAGACGCCCTTTCGGCGCTTGTGGAGCAGGGCGCAGATGTCCAAGCTGGCGGGCCGCCGCCCGCGCAGGAGGGGCGCCAGGCGTTCCATGGTCAGGCCGCTGTCGACGATGTCCTCCACCAGCACGACGTTGCGGCCTTCCAGAGACTTCTCGGGCATGTAGAGGAGATTGAGGCGCCCGCTGCTGGTGCGCTGGTCTCCGTAGCTCCCCGCCGCGACGAAGTCGAACTGGATGGGCCGGGGAATGCGCCGCACCAGGTCGGCGACGAAGATGAAGGAGCCCTTCATCAGGGCCAGCACGAGGATGTCCGCCTCGGGCGGGTAGGCGGAGGCGATCTCGCGGCCCAGCTCGCTCACCCGGCGCTCGATGTCCTTGGCCGAGTAGATGACGCGCAGCAACGGGCGGCCCGCGAGCTGCTTGCGCGCGACGGAATCGGGCTGCGGAGGCTGGGGACGGGGCGCGGCGGGGGGGGAGGGGTCGGCGGCCGTGGCGGGCGAGGGGTCGGCGGACGAGGCAGGTGATGGGCCGGTGGTGGACGACGGGCCGGCAGCCGCGGACGAGGGGTCGGCGGTGGCGGGCGACAGGCCGGCAGCCGAGGCGGGCGAGGGGTCGGCGGTGGTCATGCTGGCAGGGGAGGGGCGGGGAGAGCGGGCGCGCTCACGTGGACATAGAGAACCCGGCGGGGGAGCGGATCTTCGACTTTGGGAGCGGCCATCGCGCCCGGCACCCACAGGACGGGGCCGCCGGGCACGGCCACCACGGGAGCCGCGGCACGGGCCGGACGCGGCACGCGGGCCTCCAAGAGCAGCTTCTTGACCTTCTTCCGTCCGTAGGGCATGGCCACGCGGTCTCCGGGCTTCCAGGGGCGAACCACAAGCTGCAAAGATGGGCCCGCAACCCCAAAGCTCGCGACATGCGGAAACGCCGGCAGCCGGGACGGCCCCCAGGCGACGCGCACCTGAAGTCCGGCATGCGCGTAGCCGGCCTCTCCTGCGGGCGAGGCGACGTCGACGCGGCGGACGGGGGAGACGGCGGGCGGAGACGGCGCGCAGGGCGCGGGCGGACGGGCGGCCAGGAAGTGGAGCCGGCCGAGCGAGACTTCGGCGACCACGCCGCCGGGCAGGTCCATGCGCTTGCCGCTCTGGGACTGGCGCGCGAAGCGAACCAGGGCGGCCGTGGCGTTCCGTCCCAAGTCGCTGCCGGCGCGGGCGGAGGCGCGGCGCAGGACATGCGGGAGCAGCGCGTTCGAGAGGAGCAGCAGCGCGTCGCGGTCCAGGGACAGCGCAGGCCTCGGGAGCGGGCCGGGGCCGGCGGGCACGGTGAGGCGGGCGATGCGCTCGTCCAAGAGCTCGTTCAGCGCGCGGGACTGGAGCCGGCTGATCTCCGCATGGGCCGCGAGGGCCGCCGAGGCCCCGGGAACCGCTTCTTCCAAGGCCGGCAAGACCGTTCGGCGCAGGCGGTTGCGCACCCAGC
Source organism: Longimicrobiales bacterium (assembly GCA_965242735.1). Taxonomy (GTDB): domain Bacteria; phylum Gemmatimonadota; class Gemmatimonadetes; order Longimicrobiales; family Gaopeijiaceae. The sequence goes on from OZ251497.1 coordinate 2,804,980, forward strand.
GGGGATCGTGGTTGGAGGGATCGTCGCGAGACGGCACGCTTCGGCTTCGAGCGAAGGCGCGGAGCTGCTTCCGCCAGAACGGCAACAACGGCCGCGCCACGCCGGGCGCCCGCCACGGCCGAACTCCGGCGAGTCCGCCGGGACCACTCCCGCGGGCAATTCGGAACAGCACGGTCTCGGCCTGGTCGTCGGCGGTGTGCGCCGTCGCGACGACGGCCTTCGCCACGGCCAGCGACCGCCGCGTCTCTTCCAGAAACCGGTAGCGCAGCGCGCGTCCTTCCGCTTCGGTTCGCACGGGCTCGGCCGCCCGGCCCAAGTGCACGGGCACGCCCCATTCTCGGCAGACGCCGGCGACCCAACCAGCGTCGGCGTCGCTTTCCGGCCGCATGGCGTGGTCGAAGTGCGCCGCGTGCAGCTGAGCGCCCTCGGGGGCCGCGCCGCAGTGGCGGAGCAGGTGCAGAAGCGTCATGGAGTCCAGCCCGCCCGACGCGGCGACGACGACGGCCCGAGCGCCGGCGAAGGCTTCGATCGCCCTCGCATGGCGGCGAAAGTCCGCCTCGAACGCGTCGGCGTCGCTGACGGCCATGGCGATGGTCAGCCGGTCCGCGCCCGGCGCGAGAACGTGGCCCCCACGAGCCGGTCGTAGCATCGCCTCGGAAGGGCGCGGGCCATCATGCAGGCCGGCGCGAGCGGCCAGGGGAACGACGCCGAAGGCCGCTTGGCCAGAATCGACCGCATGATTCGATCGGCGGCCGGGTCCACCTCCATGATGAAGGGCCGGGGCTGATCGTCCGCCTCGGTCATCTCCGTGCGCACGAAGCCCGGATTGACTACCGTGACCGCAACGCCGGACCCGCGAAGATCCATGCGCAAGCTCTCGAAGAACGCGATCATCGCGGCCTTCGAAGCCGAGTAGGCGGCGCGCGAAGGAATCCCGTTGAGACCGGCCAAGCTCGCGATCGCCACCACGTGTCCGGAGCCCCGGCGGAGCATCTCGGGCAGCACGCGCTCCACGACGTGCACGGCGCCCATGAAGTTGACGGCGAACACGCGCTCGACTTGGCCCGCGTCCAGCCCCGCCGGCGGCGAGCGCGCGCCGATTCCCGCGTTGCAGACGACCAGATCGATCGATCCCAGCTGGAGTCGGCAAGCCGCGACGGCCGCGCTCACCTGCTCCGGATCGGAGACGTCGCACGGGTGCACGGAGGCCGTGCCATGGTAGTCGTCCACGTCGCCCGCCACCTCGCGCAGTCGCTCCTCCCGCCGCGCCGCCAGCCCGACGGCGTATCCCTCCTGCGCAAGCCGCACCGCGACCGCCCTTCCGATCCCCGACGACGCGCCCGTGACGAACGCCACCAGATGGTCGGCCGCCGGCACGGTTCCGTCGTCGTCGCCGCTTGGACTCATGGCTGGATGCATTTCCGCCGCCACGCCGGCTTGGGACGCCTGCGCCCCCGAGAACGCGGCCAAGCGCGACCCAAGTCCGCCGGGTCGCAGACGAGACAAGTGCCGGAGGAGGGACTCGAACCCCCGACACGCGGATTATGATTCCGCTGCTCTAACCGACTGAGCTACTCCGGCAAGGATCTTGAAAATTCCAGAGAAGACGGGCCGCGTCAAGAGGGGCGCGAGGCCCCGGTCACCGCCGGCTCGCGGCTGCCACCGGCGATTGGGGGCGGCGGTCGCTGGAATCGGGCTCCGGCCGGGGTTCGGAGAGGCGGTACAGCAGCTCGCCGTCGCGGATGAAGCCGTACCGCTCGCGGGCGAAGCGCTCCAGGGCTTCGTCGTGGTTCTGGAGGGAATCGATGCGGGCGCGCAGGGAGTCGATTTCTAGGCGGGCCAGCGGCAGACGGGTTCGGTGGGACTCCAGTTCGGCGCGCGCGCGGCGGGCGTCGAGTTCCGAGTACTCGCCGCCGGCGACGGCGATGTAGAGCGCCAGGACCAGCGCGCAGGGGAAGAACAATCGCTTCATGCCCACAGGCTCCTTCCCGGATAGCGCGCGCGGCGGCCCAGTCCCGCTTCGATTCGCAAGAGCTGGTTGTACTTGGCGACGCGGTCCGTGCGGCTGGGCGCGCCCGCCTTGATCTGCCCGCTGCCCAGCGCCACGGCCAAGTCGGCGATCAAGGTGTCTTCCGTCTCGCCCGAACGGTGAGAGACGACGACTTCGAACCCCGCCTCCCGGGCGGCGCGCGCGGCCTCGACCGCCTCCGTGAGCGTGCCAGCCTGGTTGACCTTGACCAAGAGCGCGTTGCCGGCGCCCTCGCGGATGCTCCTTCGCAACCGTTTCAGGTTGGTCGCCAGGAGGTCGTCGCCCACGATCTGGCACTGGCCGCCCAGCTTCGCGGTCAGCGCGGTCCATCCGTCCCAGTCGTCCTCGCCCAAGGGATCTTCGACGCTGGCGACGGGGTAGCGGCCCACCAAGTCTTCCCAATAGCCGATCATCTGCTCGCGGTCCATGGCCGGCGCGCCCGACTTGCGAAATTCGTACCGCTCGCCGTTCAGAAGCTCAGTCGCGGCGGCGTCGATCGCGATCGCCACGTCGTCGCCGGGACGGTAGCCCGCCTCTTCGGTGGCGGCGAGCAGGACTTCGACGGCTTCGGCGTCGGAACCCAGGTCGGGCGCAAAGCCGCCTTCGTCGCCCACCGCCGTGCTCTTGCCGGTCCGCGCCAAGAGGCGCTTGAGGGCGTGAAAGATCTCGGCGCCCATGCGCAATCCGTCGCGAAACGTCTCGGCGCCCAGGGGCATGATCATGAATTCTTGGATGTCGAGGTTGTTGGAGGCGTGGGCGCCGCCGTTGACGACGTTCATCATCGGCACGGGAAGCGTGCAGGCCTCGCGTCCCCCGATGTGCTCGTGCAGGGGGACTCCGGCGTTCTCGGCCGCGGCGCGCGCAACCGCCACCGAGACGGCCAGGAGCGCGTTCGCGCCCAGGCGCCGCTTTCCGTCCGAAGCATCCAGCTCGATCATCGCGGCGTCGATTTCGGCCTGTTCGCGAGCGTCCATGCCGCGCAGCGCGGGCAAGATCTCGTCGCGGACGTGGGCGACCGCGCGGGACACGCCGCGCCCGCCGTAGCGGCCGGGGTCTCCGTCGCGCAGCTCCACGGCCTCGTGCGCCCCCGTGGACGCGCCGCTGGGGACGGACGCCACGCCCTGCGCGCCCGTGTCGAGCACGACGCGCGCCTCGACCGTGGGATTGCCTCGCGAGTCGAGAATCTCGAACGCGGTCATGTCGGCGACGGCGGGCATGTCCAGAGAGTCAGGAAGGGTTCGGCGGAGGGCGTCGAACGCCGGCCGGCGCCGGACCGCCGCTCGGGCGTTCCGGCGCAGGGCCGCCCATCTGGCCATCCCCGGCCGCGGCTTCGCGCTCGTCTTCTTTGCGCAACGCCCTCATCGCCGTCGACCCGGCCCGTGCGCTCGCGGTCTCGTGCTCGTCTTCCTCGCGCAACAGTTCCGCGACCGCCTCTCTCGCACGCCGCGCCAGGGCGTGCCGGTCCGCCCGCCGCATGCCCGCGGTCTCGATGGGCTCGCCCACGCGAACTTGCACGCTTCCCGGCCGGATCACCCAGCTCCCCTTCGGCATGATGGGGCGGGTTCCAAGCAGGGCGACCGGCACGATCGGGACCTGGGCCTTGATCGCGAGCACGAACGCGCCCGCCTTGAAGTCGCCCATGCGGTCGGAGTCGGAACGCGTGCCTTCCGGGAAGACGACGATGGTCGCCGCGTCGGTGGCGATGCGCTTGGCCGCCTCGCTCAGCGCGGCCACGGCGGCCTTCCCGTCGGTGCGGTCCACGGCGTAGTGACCGATCTTCTGCCAGGCGGCTCCGAAGATCGGAAAGCGCGTGAGCTCCTGCTTGCCGACGATGCTGTACTTGACCGGCAGCGTCGCCGCCAAGACGAAGATGTCGAACAAGCTCACGTGATTGGCGACCAAGATCTGCGCACGCGGGCGAAGCCGGTCGGCGTCCCTCCACTGCACGCGCACGCCCGCGGCGCGCAAGATGGCCGCGCCCCAGCGGGTCGGTCCCTCTTGCGAGTACGACTCCAGCGTTCTCGGGCGGAACACGGCGCGCAGCAGCACCATGGAGCTGACGCGCATCGTCCAGAAGCTGCCCACCACGTAGGTGCGCACGCTGCGCCTTCGGCGCCGGGTCCGTCGCCGCGAGCGCGAGCGCGTCCGCAAGGCCCGGTTCGGCAGGGGGCCGGCCGGCGTCACGAGCGCGTCCGGCGGGCCGCGACCGGCGCGCCCAAGTCCGCCCCGCCGGAGCCGGGCGTGGCCGGCGGCGAGGCGAAGTGATCGTGCCCGCCGGGTCCGTCGCTCCGTCGCCGCTTTCCGTTGCGCTCCATGACGATGCCCTCTCCGCGCTCCACGAGGCCGATCCGGCTCAGCGGCGCCGGCAACGCCCGCGCCAGCGGCGGAAGGCGCGGTTCCGCGCCCGCGGGCACCGTAAACATTAGTTCATAATCTTCGCCCCCTCGCAACGCCAAATTCAAGTCCGCCCCCGCCGGCGCGTCCACGGGCACCCGCGCCTCGTCGATGCAGAGGCGCACGCCGGAGCGGGCCGCCAAGTTGCGCGCGTCGGCCAGAAGGCCGTCCGAGACGTCGATGAGCGCGCTGGCCAGGCCGTCCGCGGCCAGCGCGCGCCCGAGCGGCACGCGGTCGGGCGGAACGGCGAAGCGCGCCCGGGCGGCCGACGGCGGTTCGCGGCCCTGGCCCCAAGCCGCGACCGCGGCGGCGGCGCCGCCGAGCGCGCCCGAGACCCACACCGCATCGCCCGGCTTGGCCCCGCTGCGCGCCAGCGGACGGGCCGCCCTGCCCAGAACCGCCACGTCGACCACGACCGGGCCCGGCGATCGCGAGAGGTCGCCTCCCGCTATGGGAACGCCCACCCGGTCTCCTGCGGCGGCGGCGCCCCGTTGCAGCGCCTGGGCAAGCGTCGCGACCGCGCTCTCCTCGGGAGGGGCCGCGTCGCCGCGATGGGGCCGCCGGTCGCCCGAAGGCCGAACGGGCAGCGCGAGCGACACCAGAAGGCACGCGGGCGCCGCCCCCATGGCGGCCATGTCGCTGAGCGCGGCGGCGGCCGCGCGAAATCCCACTTCCTCCGCCGAGAGCCAGTCGAACCGAAAGTGAACGCCTTCGACGCTCAAGTCGGTGCTGGCGACGAGGCCGCCCCGCAACACGGCCGCGTCGTCGCCCGGGCCGACGAGCACGCCGCGATGGCCCTTCCAGCCGATCTCGGCCAAGCGGCGAAGCAGTTCCCGTTCGCTGGCCGGAGGGGAAGAGGACGGGCCGGTCTTGTCGGGCCCGGAAGCGCGTCGCGTCGTCGCCGGGTCCATCCTACCGCGGCGGCAACTGGTCGAAGACCACGAAGGGAAACGGCAGGCGGGGCGCGCTCGGCGCAGGCTCGGCCAGGGCCCTCGGCAACGCGCCGACGACGTCGGAAGGCGACAGCGACCGGCCCAGGTCGAGCATGGCGGCGGCGCGGTTGGTCGCGCCCAGCGCCAGGCCGGCCCCCTCGAACGCCGAAGCGCCCTGGGCGAGGAAGCCGCCCAAGGCCCCCGCCAGCACGTCGCCCGTCCCCGCCACCGCAAAGTCCGACGGCGTCTCGCAGGTGGAGACCAGCAGGTCCCCGTCCGGCGCGGCAACCACCGTGGGCGCCCCCTTGAGCACGACGACCACGCCGCCCTCCTTCGCCAGAGCGCGCGCGGCGCCGATGCGGTCGCCCTGCACGTCCTGGACGCTCGCGCCCGTCAGCCGGGCCATCTCGCCGGGATGAGGCGTCAGCACGACTTGGCCGGCGGCGCCCAGGCCCGCCAGTCCTCCCGCCGCGCCGCCCGCCAGCAACGTGAGGGCGTCCGCGTCCAGCACGGCCGCCCGGTCTCCGCGCGCCGCCAGCGCCCACGCCAGCGCACGCGCCGCCTCCCGCCCGACGCCCAAGCCCGGTCCCGCCGCCACCGCCGCGCTGGACTCCACCGCCGCCCGAACCTTCGCCTCCTCGTTCGCCGGGACGAAGATCGCCTCCGGCAGGCCCGCGAGCAGCTCCGTGCCCGGCGGCGCCGAACAAACGCGCACCAGTCCCGCACCGCACCGAAACGCCGCCCGCGCAACCAGCATGGCCGCGCCCGGCATCGCCGAACCGGCCACGACGGCCAGCGCGCCCACGGCGTTCTTGTGCGTGGCCGGCGCGCGGCCCGGCAATCGTCGCGAGACCCACTCCGGCGTCACCAGGCGCGCCCATTCCTCGTCCTCCGGCGGCAACCCGATCTCGACGGCCACGATGCGCCCGCACCGGCTGCGCGCCGGATGCAGCAACGTCCCCAGCTTCGGCGCCCCGAACGCCACCGTGACCGCGGCCTCGATGCTCGCCCCGGGCACGTCCCCGGTCGTCCCATCGGCTCCGGAGGGCGCGTCCAGCGCCACCACGGGCGCCGGCGCCCGGTTGGCAGCCTCGATCGCCTGGGCGAACGCCGGGCGGGGCGCGCCGCGGAGGCCCGTGCCCAGCAGTCCGTCCACGATCACCGACGCGCCGGCGAGCGCGCGGGCCAAGTCGCCGCCTGCCTGCGAAGACCCGGACTCGATCCGCAGCCGGGGCACGTCCCACCCGTGAAGGACCGTCTCCGGATCCGGCCGGCGGCCGACGGTCACCGCCGAGACGTCCCGTCCCCACGCCGCCAGCGCGCGCAGGCAGACGAGCGCGTCGCCGCCGTTGTTGCCGGCCCCCGCTAAGGCCGTCACCTGGCCCCGCGGGTAGAGATGCTGGATCAAGAGCGCCGCTTGGCGTCCCGCGTTCTCCATCAGCGCCGCGCCCGGCACGCCGAGCGTGCGAATCGCCGCGTCGTCGAAGCGCGCGGCCTGGGCGGCGGTGGGCGCCGCCGCTTCGGACTTCCCGAACGCCCGCCCGGGGCGATCCGGGCCCATGGCTACTTGCTGCTCTGCCCGATCGAACGGCCGAAGGTGACCTCGCCGTTGTCGATGCGGATGTTGAATCCGCAGTCCGGGTGCGAGCACACCCAGGCCTTGTAGCGAATCGCGGCGCCTTGCCGCCCGTAGTCGGAAAGCGGGAGCAACACGCCTTGATTGCACTTCTTGCAGGTCGTCGGGACGGCTTCGCCCATGCTCATTCGGATGCCCTCGTCAATTCGCCGCGTTCCATGGGTAGTTCCGGTCGAAGACCTCTTCGAAGTCGAACAGGTCGTTGAAGTCCTCCTGGCGGTCTTCGTCCTGCTTCACGAGCACGCCTGCCTCCACCAAGGCGAAGACCAGACGGCCCAAGTCGTCGGTGGAATGAATGCCCCAGTGCTCCAGCACGGCCCGGGCCAGCGGACCATAGCGGTCCATGGCCAAGCCGCGCGCTCCGTGCGCCAGCTCCTGGCCGGACACGTGGCGCCTAGCCCCCAGTTCCGCGCGGACCTCCGTCAGCGCCTCGAGCACGAACATGTAGGCGTCGCCGTGAAAGCGGGGATGGCATCGCCGCAACTGCACGAGCATGTCCTCGAGGTTCCGGAGCGGGCTCATGAAGCGACAATCTTGTGCGAGGCGGACGCCGGCGCCAGCGCTTGCGCGGGCGGCAAGGCTTGGTCGGGCGACGGGGCCTGTGCGGGCGGCAGGACTTGCGCAGGCGACGGGGCTTGGCCGGGCGCCAAGGCTTGGGCATGGTCGGGCGCCAACGCTTGCGCGAGCGGGGGGGCTTGGTCGGGCGGCAGGACTTCCTGGTACAGCGGAAAGGCCGCGCAGAGATCGGCGACTTGATCGCGCACGCGCGAGATCTGGTCTTCGTCGGCCGGTTCCAGCAGGAGATCGGCGATCCACGTTCCGACGAGTTCCATCTCGGCCGGCCCCATGCCCCGCGTGGCCAGGGCCGGGGTGCCGATGCGCAGTCCCGACGTGACGAACGGCGACCGCGTCTCGCCCGGCACCGTGTTCTTGTTGACCGTGATGCCGGCCCGCTCCAGCCGCGCTTCGGCGTCCTTGCCCGTGAGATCCGTGTCCCGCAGGTCCACCAGCACCAAGTGCGTGTCGGTTCCTCCGGACACCAACGTCACGCCTCGCTCCAGCAGCACGCGCGCCAGCGTTCGGGCGTTGGTCACGATGCGCGCGGCATAGGCGCCGAACGACGGCCGCAACGCCTCGCCGAACGCCACCGCCTTGGCCGCAACGACATGCATGAGCGGGCCCCCTTGCACGCAGGGAAAGACCGCGCGGTCGATGGCCGAGGAGAATTCTTCGGTGCACATGACCAGGCCTCCGCGAGGTCCGCGCAAGGTCTTGTGCGTCGTGGTCGTGACGACAGGGGCGTGCGGAAAGGGACTGGGATGCTGTCGGCCGGCCACGAGTCCCGCAACGTGAGCGATGTCGGCGACCAGCACGGCGCCCGCCTCCACGGCGATGCCGCCCAAGACCTCGAAGTCGAGCACGCGCGGGTAGGCGCTCGTCCCGGCAACGATCACCTTGGGCCGCTCCCGCAACGCCTGTTCCCGCAACGCGTCGTAGTCCACGAGCCCGTCTTCCTCGCGCACGCCGTAGGCGGCCACTTCGTAGAGCCGGCCGCTGAAGTTGGCCGACGAGCCGTGCGTCAAGTGCCCGCCGTGGCTCAGGCCCATTCCGAGCAAGCGCTCTCCCGGCTTCAGCAACGCGAAGTAGGCGGCCATGTTGGCCTGCGTGCCCGAATGCGGCTGGACGTTGGCGTGCTCCGCCCCGAAGAGTTCCTTGGCGCGGTCGCGGGCCGTGTCCTCTACGGCGTCGACGACCGCGCAGCCGCCGTAGTAGCGGCGGCCCGGCACGCCCTCCGCATACTTATGCGTGAAGACCGTTCCCAGCGCCTCCCTCACTGCCGGGGACGTGAAGTTCTCGCTGGCGATCATCGTTAAGCCCCCGCGCTGCCGCCGATCCTCCTCGCACGCCGCCTCGTACACCCGCGGGTCCGCCGTCCTGAGCTGGTCCATTCGATTTCCCGCTCCCGTTGGCGCCGGCGCGGCCGCCTCCCGGCCGCTGCGACCGAAGGCGGCGAGCCTCCAGTATCCTCGCTCGCGCGAAGCGGTCGGCGGCGACGCTCGTGGCCACGTCTTGGTTGCTGGACAACTTGAAGATACGAAGAAGGGCGTCGTATATCTCGCCGGCCTTGCGCTTGCCTTGGTCCGTGTCCCATCCCTGAAGCTCGCCGTACACGTTGACCAAGCCGCCGGCGTTGATGACGTAGTCGGGAGCATAGAGAACGTCGCGGGCGTGAAGCAGCTCGCCGTGGCGGCTCTCAGCCAGCTGGTTGTTGGCTGCTCCGGCAATGATGTCGGCGGCGAGCACTTGCAGCGTCTTGTCGTTGACGACCGCGCCCAGCGCGCACGGCGCGAAGATGTGCGCCCGGGCGGCGTAGATGTCGTCGGGAGCGACGGTCTCGGCGTCCGGCAGCTGTCGCGCCACCTCGCCAATCCTGTCCGGCCGAATGTCGGTGACGACGAGCCGGGCGCCGGCCTCGGTCAAGTACTGGCAGAGGTGCCGGCCGACGTTGCCCAGTCCCTGGACCGCGACCCGCTTGTCCGCCAGCGAGTCGCTGCCGTAGCGTTCCTTCGCGCACGCCTTCATGCCCACGAAGACGCCGTAGGCGGTGACGGGAGAGGGGTCGCCCGAGCGTCCCAGCAGCCCGACGACGTGTTCCGTCTCTTCGCGGACGAACTCCATGTCGTGCACCGACGTGCCGACGTCCTCCGCCGTGATGTAGCGGCCGCCGAGGGACTCGACCGCGCGACCGTGCGCCCGAAAGATGTCTCTGCGGTCCGCCGTGCGGTTGTCGCCGATGATGACGGACTTGCCGCCTCCCAGACTGACGCCGCTGACCGCCGCCTTGTACGTCATGCCGCGCGAGAGACGCAACGCGTCGACGATGGCGTCGGCGTCGGCCCGGTAGTCCCAGAATCGCGTGCCGCCCAGCGCGGGGCCGAGCGTGGTGTCGTGGATGGCGATGATGCCGCGGTAGCCGAGCTCCGGCTCGCTCCACAGCGCCAGCTGCTCGTGGCGGCGCTGCGCCATGAGCGCGAAGATGCCCGTCTCGGCGGCGGCCTCGGCCGCCGAAGTCACTGCGATGTCCATGCCGCTTCTCCCTTGCCCACGAACAGCGGGCCTCTCAAGTCGTCTCGCCGTCGCGCGGTTCGGTGACGCACCGCCCCACGACAAGTCTCATCGTCTCGTTGGTTCCTTCAAAGATCTCCGTTCCATGGGCGTCTCGCATGAGCCGCTCCGCTGGAAAGTCCTTCATGTAGCCGTTCCCTCCCAGAACGTTCACCGCTTGGCTCGCGACCCACGCCGCCGTCTCGCTGGCCACCAGCTTGGCCATCGCCGCGCGAGCCAGCCGGTCCTGGCCGGCTTGGCCGTCCTCGCCGCCGACTTCCCAAAGGCGAGCCCCGTCCAAGACCAACGCGCGCGCCGCCTCGATCCGAGCCGCCATCGAAGCGAGCTTGCCCCGGATCGCCCCGAACTGGGCCAAGGCGCGGCCGAACTGCTGCCGCTGGAGGGCGTACCCGCGCGCTTGCTCCATGGCCGCCTGGGCGATTCCCACCGCCCGCGCCGCGACGGCCAGCCGTCCCAAGTCGAGCGCGCCCTGCACGTGGGCGAAACCGGGCGCCGGGCGCCCCAGCGACCTGCCGGCGTCCAGGCGCACCCCGTCCAGGCGCAAAGCGGCAACGCCCGCCGCGCGGCAGCCCATGGTCGGCGGCGGGCTCTCGACCCGGCAACCCGGCGCCGCCGGGTCCACCATGAAGGCGCCCACCCGGGCGGCGCCGCCGGCTTCTTCCACCCGGGCGAAGACGGTCACCACGTCCGCATCGGCGACGCCCGCCACCCACGGCTCCTCGCCCACGAGCGTCCAGCCGCCGTTCGGCTCCTGTTGCGCGGTCGTCGGCAGGCTGGCGGCGTCCAGCGCGGCCAAGGCTTCCGAGACCGCGAGTCCGGCTGCCACCTCGCCGGCGGCCAGCGCGGGCAGCCAGCGCCGCTGCTGCGCTTCCGTTCCCAGATCCAGGAGGAGCTGCGGCAGCGGCGCGTTCTGCACCGCCAAGGCCAGCCCGAGGGAGGCGTCGGCCTTCGCGATCTCCTCGAGCGCGATCAAGCAGGTCGGGGCGTCGAAGCCGAGGCCGCCGTGCTGCTCGGGCACGCGCATTCCCAGGAAGCCGAGCGCGGCGAGCTCGTCCAGCACGGCCCTGTCGAAGGCGCGGGCGCGGTCCCAGTCGGCGGCGCGCGGAGCGATCTCCCGCTCGGCCACGTCGCGGGCGAGCCGCTGGACGTCGCGCTGTTCCTCGGTCAGCATGACACGACGCGGCTCTCGCACTGGACGCAAATTCGACCCATCCGCCGCGCGCCGCGCCGTTCCCTGGTCAGCATCAGGCGGGCAGCGCGCTCAAGCCGCGTCGCCGTAGACGAAGAAGCCTCGGCCCGTCTTGCGGCCCAGCCAGCCCGCCGCGACGTGCTGGCGCAGCAGGGGGCAGGGCCGGTAGCGGTCGTCGCCCAGCTCGCGGTGCAGCACCTCCAGGATGGACAGGCAGGTGTCGAGACCGATGAGGTCGGCCAAGGCGAGCGGTCCCATGGGGTGGTTCATGCCCAGGGTCATCACCTGGTCGATGGCTTCGGCCTCGGCGACGCCTTCCATGAGCGCGAAGACGGCCTCGTTGATCATCGGGGCCAGGACGCGATTGGAGACGAAGCCGGGGAAGTCCCGAGCCTCCACGGGCGTCTTGCCCAGGGCGCGGGCGAAGTCCGTCGTGGCGCGCGCGGTCTCGTCGCTGGTGGCCAGCCCCCGGATCACTTCGACCAGCTTCATGACCGGCGCCGGATTCATGAAGTGCATTCCGATCACCTGGCCGGGGCGGCGCGTGCGGGCCGCGATGGCGGTGATGGAGATGGAGGACGTGTTGGAGGCCAGGATCGCGTGCGGGGGCGTGATGCGGTCGAGGGCCGCGAAGGCGTCGAACTTGAGTTCGGCCGATTCCGGGACGGCCTCGACCGCCCAGTCGGCGTCGGACGCGGCGCTCATGTCGGTGGCCGGAGAGATGCGCTCCAGGGCCGAGGCGCTCTGGTCGCGGGTGATCTTTTCCTTGGCGAGCTGCCGGGAGAGGTTGCGGGCAATGGCGTCGACGCCGCGGGCCACCGCGTGGTCGGACACGTCGATGAGCGCGACGCGCGCCCCCGCCAGCGCGCAGACATGGGCGATGCCGTGGCCCATCGTGCCCGCGCCGACGACGGCGACCCGGCCGATCTTCACCGGCGCGTCCGCCTGCTCGCCCGCCCGCTGTTGCTCAGCGGGCCCGTCCTCGCGCCGCCCGGATCACCGCCAAGGCGATGGCGGCCTTGAGCGCCGCTCCCAGCAAGAACGGCTGCACGGCAATCGCGAATATCTCGGCCGGGCCGCGGTCGCTGATCGCAGCGACCCAGGACGCGCCCAACGCGAAGATGACCGCGGTTCCCGCCGCCAGTCCCAACGCGGGAAGCAGGAACTCCTTCGAGTCCCGGGAAATCCACCCCACCAGCGCCGCCGCCAGCGGGAACGCCAGCAGGTAGCCGCCGGTGGGTCCCAGCAGCCACGGCCATCCGCCGCCGCCCAGCGCGAACACCGGAACGCCGGACACGCCCATCCCCAAGTACAGCAACTGGGAAGCTGCGCCGGCGACCGGACCCAGCACGCCGCCCGACAGCAGCACGAACAACGTCTGCAACGTGATCGGCACCGGCGTGAAGCCCAGGGGCACGGCAACGTAGGCGCCGGCCGCGGTCAGCAACGAGAAGCAAAGCGTCCAGACGGCAATTCCCAGCGGGCGGCTGGGCGAGAGCGCATTCGCGGCTTCCCATGCCATCGGACGCGGTGCGGCCACGCCGCCCGCCTTCGGTTCGATCATTTGCGTGCGTTTCTCCTCGTCAGCTTGCGTCTGTGCCGCCTTACGGCGTCCTGCGGACCGACATGGCGACCGCTGCGCCGCCCCCCAGGCAGAGAGCGGCCAACCCGCGCTCTTCGTCCTTGTCGGCCATGGCGTGAAGCAGCGTCACCAAGATCCTCGCGCCGGAAGCCCCGATGGGATGGCCCAGCGCCACCGCGCCGCCGCGCACGTTCATGCGCTCGGGGTCGAGCTCGAGCTCTCGCGCGTTGGCCACGGCCTGCACGGCGAACGCCTCGTTGAGCTCGGCCAGTCCATAGTCGCGCACCTCGGACCGATCGCGCCTCGCCAGCTCACGTACGGCGCGGACGGGCGCGAAGAACAGGTCGCGGGGTTCGGTGCCTGCGGCCGCGTAGCCCGTGACGACGGCCCGGACGCGCAGTCCGTGGGCCTGAGCGTACTCCTGGCTGGCCACGACCAACGCGGCGGCTCCGTCGTTGAGGCCGGGAGCGTTGCCAGCGGTCACCACCAGGTCGTCGACGCCTGGAGGCGCGTCTTTGCGGAACGCCGGGCGCAAGCGCGCCAGCGCCTCGGGCGACGTGTCCCTGCGCGGGCACTCGTCGACGTCCACCATGACGGCGCCCTTGCGCGTCTCGATGGCCACGGGAACGGTCTCGCCCACGAACTCGCCCGCGTCCTGGGCCGCCACCGCCCGGCGGTGCGACTCCGCGGCGAACGCGTCGGCGTCGGCGCGAGAGACCCCCGCCTTCGACGCCGTGTATTCCGCGTGCCCGCCCATGTGGCGGTCCTCGAACGCGCACCAAAGGCCGTCGTGCACGAGGCCGTCCTCCACCGTCTGGTTGCCGAACTTGACGCCCGACCGCAGCCCCCGCAGATAGTACGGAGCGTTGGACATGGACTCGAAGCCGCCGGCCACCAGCAAGCGCGCGTCGCCGGCGCGAACGGCCTGGGCGGCCAGCATGACGGCCTTGAGCCCCGATCCGCAAACCTTGTTGACCGTGACGGAGGGCACGTCGGCCGGCACGCCGGCATGCACCGCGGCCTGCCGGGCCGGCGCCTGGCCCGCGCCCGCGCTGGCGACGTTGCCCAGGATGACCTCGTCGATGTCCTTCGGATCGGCCCCCGACCTGTCGACGGCCGCCTTCACGGCCACCGCCCCCAGCTTCGGCCCCGGCAACGGGGCGAGCCCGCCCAGGAAGCGCCCGATGGGGGTCCGCACGCCCTCCAGAACGACGGGCGTCTTGGCTGGATTCACGCCGTGCTCCTCGTTGCACGCAAGAACTGACCGCAGGACCTTGAATATACCAGGGGCGCGGCTTGCGTGGCGGCAGGAGCCGGCGAAGAACCGGCGGCCTCGCGATTCGGCCTACGGGCTCCCCCGCGGCCCGGCTTCAGCCACGCTCGGCTTGCAAACCACGATGCGCGCCTCGGAGGTCTCGAGATCGTCCGCCGTCAGGTCTCGGAAACGTGGCGAAAGTTCGCGCCGGTCGATCTCCGAAGGAGCTCGCCGACGCGTTTGCCGGTCGATCCTGTAGCCGCATTTCGCCAGCATGCGCACGTGCGCCGAATGGGGAAGCCTGTTTATGCGAGTAGGCCTGGCAGCGCAAATCCGCCGAAACTCGCGATCGGACCAAGTCCAGTGTCCGTTCCAGCGAGAGGACAAGCAATGGCTCCGGTAGTCGATGACGAAGGACGCCGACCCGCCGGGAGCCAACCACCTGAAGATGGCCGCATACAACGATTCTGGTTCGTCCACATGCTCCATCGTCGCCTGCGAGACGACGACGTTGGCCCACCCCTCGTCGGGGAAGTCGGCAACGCGATACGGCGCGGCGTAGGTCATCAAGTCGCTTGCCGCGCCTTCGGCAAGGGCCAAGACGGACTTCCGGATCTTGCGCACCCGCTCCGGCGAAACAGCGCGACGAGTCGCGGCCACAGGGTCGGAGAACCCCTCGTCGCCCGGTATCTCCGCGCGGACGGCGAACAGCGCGACGAGTTCGTCGAACACGTCGAGATCGTTGGCGAGTCCGCGTGCGCGGACGGCGTCGACGCCGACGTAGCCGTCCATGCCCGACAGCATGGCCGCCAACCCCACCCCGATGGTGTCCCCCGGACCGATTTCCATCACGACTCCCCTGGGCTCGACGCCGGTCGCCCTCCGGAGCGACACCAGATGGCGCAGCCAGACCATGTAGCAATAGCGCGCAGAAGCCTTGGGACAATCTCTGCGCCTGCCGCGCCTGATCCGGCCCACCAGCGCGGACAGGCCCGGCACGCGGTGCAAGACCCCGACGAGGTTCGCCCGGAATCGAGTCCAGCTGACCTCGCTCAACAGCCGCCCCGGCGCCGGGCGCGCATCGCCGCCGCTACCGAGGCGACGTGAAGAGGTCGTGTTGCCGGCGGGACCGGCGCGGCGGCCGGCGCCTCTTGAGCGCGCGGAGGTCGCCCACGCCCCGGGACTCGGCGCGGTCCAGCAGACGCAGCAGCACGCGCGCGGTCGCCACGGCGTCGCCTGCGGCTCGGTGCCTCCCGTGGACTGCGATGCCGAAATGCTCCGCCAGCGTGCCGAGGTCGCGCCGCCGAAGCTCCGGCGCAAAGCGTCGCGCCAAGCTCATCGTGCATATCCGCGGCGCTGCCGGCGCGTCGCCCACGGCGTCGTGGAGCTGCGCGCGCACCCAACCCCAGTCGAAGCCGACGTTGTGCGCGACGAAGACGCGCCCCTCGATGCGCCGGGCCACTTCGTCGGCGATCTCGTCGAACGCGGGCGCGCCCGCCACCATGCGGTCGCTGATTCCCGTCAGGCGCGCAACCGGCCTGGGGATTCTTCGGCCCGGGTGCACCAAGGTCTCGAAGACGCTCTGAACGGCGCCGGCGTCCACGTCCACGATGGCGATCTCCGTGATGCGGTGACCGCGCGCGTGCGTTCCGCCCGTCGTCTCCACGTCCACCACCGCGTAGGCCAGCTTGGTCAGGGGCGTGCCCGGCCGGCGCGCCCCCGGCCGCGTGCTCCAGAGCCCGTCGCCGTCCACCACGAACCGGTCGTCTCGGCCGAGCAACGCGAACACGGCGGCTGCCGCCGCTCCCGGCCCGCCGCGAAGCCGCAACGCCTTTGCCGCCAGCTCCGGAGTGGAGACCGGTCCGTCCTGCAACGCGGCCCACGCCGCTTGCAGCAAGGAGTCGCGGGGCGCCGGCGGCCTCAAGCGAGACCCGGAAGCGCAGGTCGGCGCTGTGCGGCCAATGCGGCCGCCGTCCCTCCCGCGGGCGCCCCCCGCGTTCGCGCGAGGGCGTGAGAGAGGCTCTCCAGCTCGACGAGCATGCTGACGTTGCGCAGGGCCACGTCGCCGGGCACGCGAAGCTGCACCGGCGCGTAGTTGAGCATGGCCTTGACGCCCGCGGCGACCACGCGGTCCGCCACCTCCTGGGCCGCCGCCGCCGGAACCGCCACGATGACCAAGTCCGTCCCGTCCTCCCTGACGACGTTCTCCAGTTCTCGCGCGCTTCGGATGCGAACGTCGCCCAGGCGCGCGTTCACTTTCGCCGGATCGGCGTCGATCACCGACGTGACGACGAAGCCCCGCTGCCGGAAGGGCTTGTACTCGAACAGCGCCGTCCCAATCCGCCCGGCGCCGACCAGCGCCACCCGCCACGCCCTGTCCAAGCCCAGCGTCCGGCGGAGCTCCTGAACAAGCTCGGGCACCGCGTATCCCAGCCCGCGCTGTCCCAGGGAACCGAGGTGCTGAAGGTCCTTGCGCACCTGGGCGGCGGTGGTCCCCGTGTGTTCCGCGAGCGCCCTGCTGGCGGTCGTCGTCCGGCCTTCGCGCCCAAATTCTTCCAGCAACCGCAGATACAAGGAGAAACGGCGCACCGTGGCGTCCGGAATGCGGTTCGTGAACTTGCTCACGTGGGGAAGCTAACGCGGCAGCGTCCGGAAGGCGGCTCGTGAACTTGCTCATATGGGGAAGCTAACGCGGCGGCGTCCGCTTCGGCCGGCGGTCACCGAGCTCAATGCGCGACCACGCTTTCGCCGCCTCGACCTGCTCGCAAGGCGTTGCGCGGTCAGCCGCTCCCCACCCGGTTGTTGGCTGGGACGACACGGACCTTCAGCTTGGCCACGAAGTGCTGTTGGGAAGCCCCGTGCCAGTACGTCGCGAGGAAAGCGCCGTCGGGCGTCGCGTTCCAAACGGTGTAGTCCTCGGCCACCTTGGTCCGAGCCAGGATGGCGCCGTCCGGAGCCACGACGACCCAGACAGAGTGCTGGCCGCCCTCCTCGGGATCGACGAACACGACGTTCAGGATGTTCCCGTCCGGCAACTCGTGCACGAACTTCGACTGGGTCCATGCGGTGGTGAACCTTCTTCTGGAGCCGGGCCCGTACGTCACGGCTCGGTCCAGCTCGGCCGACGAGACGATGCTTTCGTCTTCCACGATCACCCGGGGATCGGCGCCCTCCAGGTCGGCGTACCGCGTGATCCTGAACGGCGCGCGGTCGGACACGAGCAACCCTCCGTCCCGCGTCAGGGCAACCGGTCCCCCGGACGTGTAGCGCACGGTTTCCCACTGCTGGTGGTCGACGACCGGATGCCAGCTCTTCTGGACCCGCAACCGCCGGTCGTAGCGATGGACGGCATGCGCCGCCTTGCCGTGCTCGGGATCGTCGCCGAAGTAGCCGCTCACCACAAGGCCGCCGTCGGGAGTCGCCACGACGTGTCCTCTGGCCGAAGGCCGCGACCGGTAACGGTCCAAGCTCTTGTCCTCCTTGAAGAACCCGACGCGCCTGCTGTCCCAGACCACCATGCCCCCGCCCGGGCGCGGCACGATCACGGTAGCGAACCGCACTTCACGCGGCCCGTCGCCGTCGCGAAGCGCCGTTCGGGTCCGGCTCCCGTCAGGCGAGACTTCAAACACCTCGGAGATTCGCGAGTCCCCGACCCAAACCGAACCGTCCGGCCATTGGGCAACGCCAAGCGGACGACCGAAGCCGGGATCGCCTGGCGTCGTCCACACCTCCGTCAACACAACCTCGAAGGACTCGTCGGACTGGCCGGCCGCCAGCATCGGGCGAGCTTGGAAGAGCGCCCACCCGATGCTGACGACGGCCGCTGCGCGGAAGCTGCTCCTGATCACTGAGTTGCGACACTCGTTGCGTCGTCCAACCCTAGCAGCCGCCAAGGCAAACCAGCCGGTTCGGAACGACATGGACTTGGACACCTTCTTCATGTTGTCTCCACCACGTGAGAGACGCATTGCGACCGTGGCGACTGCCGCACAGAATCAGGACCCAAACGTGAGCGTCACGCCTTGCCCCGGTCAAGGCTTGCCCCGTGGCCGCCCGGCCTCGAGGGCCGCGCTGAGGGCCAGAAAGTCCTCGGGCGCGAGCTTCTCGGGGCGCAGGGCGAGATCCAAGGACCGGGCCTGCGCGACGGCCGCGGCCGCGTCTCGCGCGTGGTTCAGATCCGGGTGAGCGCGCAGGATCGTGCCGAGCTGCTTGCGCCTCCACGAGAAGGCGGCTCGCACCAGCCTTCGGACGCGGGCGGCCTCGGCGGGCGTCAGCGCCGGGGGGGATCGGGGAACCAGGCGGACGACCGTCGAGTCCACGCGGGGCTGGGGTCGAAACGCTCGGCTGGACACGTCGAAGATGCGTTCGGCGCGCGCATGAAGGGAGACGCCGACCGAAAGGGCCCCGTACGGCTTGGCGCCCGGCGGCGCCGTCATTCGGCGGGCCACTTCGGCCTGCACCATCAGCAGGATGTCGGCGGGGCACGGGGGCTGGAGGAGCCGAAACACGATGGGCGTGGTGATGTTGTAGGGGATGTTGCCGACGACGCGCGTCCGCGTCCAGCAGCGCACCAGCCCGGCCAGGTCCTCGTCGAGCACGTTGCCGTGCACGATCGTCACGGCCGAATGGTCCCGGTAGTCGGCCCGCAGCCGCTCGGCGAGCTGGTCGTCGAGCTCCACCGCGACGACGCGCGCCCCGGTTTGGACCAAGTGGCGGGTGAGCGCTCCGCGTCCGGGACCGATCTCCAGCACTTCGTCGCCTTCGGCCGCCCCGCAAGCGGCGACGATGCGTTTCTGAACCGGCGCGGAGACGAGGAAGCGCTGTCCCAGCGAGCGCTTCGCCCGGTGCGGGGGCCGGTGCGGACTCAGGTTCAGGAGGGCGGCCGAGACGGGGCCGCGTCTGGCGGCGGCGGGGCCGGGTTCGTCGCGGGCGGGCCGACGGAAGAGCGTCGCGTCGTGCGCACCAGCACCGCCGTGCGGTCGTCGGCCAGCAGGGACCGGGCCGGGCCGCGCAACGCGAAGAGCCGGTCGAGGACGGCGGCGGGGGGATCGCTTCGGCGGCGGGCCACGGTCGACACCACGCGCGTCTCGCCGTTCGAGCGGTGGCGGGAGGCGAGCGTGTCGGAGAGGCCGTCGGTGAAGAGAAGCAGCAGGTCCTCGCCGGAGCGCCAAGGGACGGCGGCCTCGGCGAAGGGAGGCGGCGCGATGCCCATCGGAGGCTCCGTGGCCGGCAGCCTGTGCGGGTCTCCGCTCGCGGGAACCAGGAAGGCGTGGGCGTGGCCGGCGTTGGAATAGACGAGCTTGGGTTCGTCGAGCGACAGCACTCCGTAGAAGAGCGTGACGAACATCTCCGTGGACTCGAGCTCGTCGCCGATGGCGTGGTGGATGCGCTCCAGCACGGCGGCGGGGCTGGAGCCGCCCTCGGCGGAGATGACCGCCGCGCTGATGGCGTGGGCCATGATCAGAGCGGCCGGCAGTCCGTGCCCGGACACGTCGCCGATCATGACGCCGACTCGTTCCCGAGACACCGCCACCACTTGATAGAAGTCGCCGCCCACCGAGGCCGCCGGAACCACGCGGGCACAGGCTTCCACGCCGTCGATGCGCGGAATGGGCGGAATGAGCTTCTGTTGCAGTTCGTGGGCCAGCTCCATTTCGCGCGACACGTGCTCGCCCGCCACGCGGGCCAGCCGGCAAGTGCGGCGCAGCGTGGCCTCCAGCGCCCCCGCCGTCGCGCCTCGCCCGTCCGGGCAGGCCACTTCGACTTCCAGAAGGGACCGCGCTCCCAGTCCAACCCGAAACGACCGAACGGGCTCGGCTTGCGGCTGCGGCCCGCCGACCTGAAGGGGACGGCCGCCGTCCGCAGTGACCGCCACGGGCTCGCGGCCGGATTCCGACACGTGCCAAGCGCGAACGTCCAGCCCGAGCCGCGCACGAAAGTCCTCGATGGCCCCCGCCGCTTCCTCCAGCGCGCTGGGCAACGCCGCCCGCTCCGTCACGGCGTCGACGGGTCGCGCAGCACGAGCGTCACCGAGCTGCCGTCGGGGCCGTAGGAGACTTCGTCCATCAGCGCGCGCATGATGAAGATGCCGCGCCCGGTGGATTTGGAGATGTTGGCCGGCAGGCGGGGGTCGGGCACGGCGGCCGGGTCGAATCCCGCTCCGGCGTCGCTGACCCGCACCCGAATCTCGCCGGGCTGGGCCCGGAGTTCGACGCGAACGCGCCTGTTGCCGTCCTCGCCGCCGTAGAGCACGGCGTTGGCGATGGCCTCGGTCACGCCGATGCGCAAGTTGAAGCGCAGTCGCTTGGGATCGGCGCACATGCCGGCGCAACAGTTCACCAATCGGTCCACCGCGGGCTCGATGCCGTCGACGCCGTCGATGCCGTCCAGGCGCTCGACCACGGGCGCCGGAAGCGGCTCCGCCGTGGCGTCGTCGTCGCAGGTCATGCTTGCGCTCCGCGGGGTCGCCGTGCGCGCCGGTCGGTCAGAACGCCGCCAGCGAGTCCTCCAGCGTGGCGTCGATGCGAAAGAGCGTGTCCAGCTTCGTCAGCTCGAACAGGGAGCGAAGATCGGCGTCGAGCCCGCACAGGCGGAGTTCTCCGCCTTCGAAGCGAATCTTCTTCGACAGGCTGACAAGCACGCCCAAGCCGGAAGAATCGACGTAGGTCGCGCCGGCGAAGTCCAGGGCGAACTGGCGCGCGCCGCCTTCGAGCTCGGCCAGGACCATGTCCTTGAGCTGCTGCCGGTTGGCGACGATGAGCTTGTCTTCGATCTGCACGACCGCGACGCGGCCGCGCCTTTGCACGCTGAACGTCATGATCCTGCCGCCCCCTTGGCCCGAGAAGTCCCTGGTAACGAAAGGTCCGCCGAAACCGAAGACCCGTCAAGCGGGAAGGCGGCCGGCGCGGCGGCCCTGGGCACCCACGCGCGCGGCGCGGGCATCGGTCGCTTCCCGTCAACGCCGTGATCGCCGCGGTCGACGCAGGTCTTCGGGCGTCCACGCTCGGGGGTGGGCGTCACGTCGTCGAGCGCGCGGCTGCCGGTCATCGGATCCGGGCGTCCACGCTCGGGGGCGGGCGTCAGTCGCCTCCCGTCAACGCCGTGATTGCCGCCACGGTGACGATCTCGGCCGCGGACGCGCCCCGCGACAGATCGGCGGCCGGCGCCGCCAAGCCCTGCAGGATCGGTCCCCACGCCGGCGCGCCGGCCAAGCGCTGGGTCAGCTTGTAGCCAATGTTGGCGGCGTCTAGGCTGGGAAAGACGAGCACGTTCGCGCGGCCCTGCACCGCCGAGCCGGGCCACTTCGCGCGAGCCACGGCCGGGACCAACGCCACGTCGGCCTGCATCTCGCCCTCGCACGGCGTGTCCGGGCGCGACTTGCGGAAACGGCGGGCGGCCTCGCGCATCTTCTCCGCGGAAGGCCCGGCCGCGCTCCCGGCGGTCGAGTACGACAGGAAGGCCACGCGGGGCTCGTCTCCGACCACGCGCCTTCGAAGGTCCACGGCCTCGGCCGCGATCTCGGACACCTGCTCCGCGCTCGGATCCAGCACGACACCCGGATCGGCAAACGACAGCACTTCGTCTCCCGCTCCCCGGAACTCGCGCACCTCGAGGAAGAACGAGGACGACAACGTCCGCACGCCGTCTCGGAGCCCGACGTGCCGCAACGCGGCCCGCACCACGTCGGCCGTCGGGCACGCCGCCCCGGCCACGACGCCGTCCACGGAACCGGCGGCCAGCATTCGCATCGCCGCCGCGAGCCTGCCGTCGCCGCCCTCCTTGCAGTTCTCGTCGCGCGCGACGCCGTCGGGCCCCGAGGCGAAGTCGAGCACCGGTTCGGCGATGCCGCGCCGCTCGAGAACGCCGGCCGCTTCCCGAACTCGCGGGTCGCTTGCTTCGGGCAGCGCGATCCGGCGCCGCAAAGGGGTCGCGCGCCGGGCCAGCAAGTCGGCGAAAGTCACCGGTCGAGGGGAGACGGCGCCGTCCGTCCGCTAGGAAGGCCGGCCACCCGTGCCAGTCGGCGCGTCCGGGCTCCGTCCGTCCCGGCGCTCCGACGCCCGTTGCAGCCGCTCGAGCACCGGCGGGGAGACGAAGCGGCCGACGTCGCCCCCGAGCGACGCCACCTCGCGAACCAGCGACGCCGAGAGGAACGAGTGCTCCACCTCGGGGGCCAGGAACAGCGTCTCCATGTCGCCGCGCAGCTCGCGGTTCATCTGGGCCATCTGGAATTCGTACTCGAAGTCGGAGACGGCCCGGAGTCCCCGGATGATGAAGCGAGCTCCGGCCTGCTGGGCGAAGTCGACGAGGAGGCCGGAGAACGAGACGCACGTGATGCGCGGCTCCGCGCCGAAGACGGCGGCCATGAGCTCCAGCCGATCGGCCACGGAGAACAACGGCTGCTTGGCCTGCGAGGAGGACTCGGCCACCGCCACGATCAGGCGGTCGCAGAACCGCAGCGTGCGGCGGGCCACGTCCTCGTGTCCGAGCGTCACCGGATCGAAGGAACCGGGATAGACCGCCACGACCGGCCGGACGGTCATCGGACTCCGTCCGGGCACGGGACTCCGTCTGGGCCAGGGACTCCATCCGGGTCGGAGACTCCGTCCGGGCAGGCGACTCCCGCCGAGCGGGGGACTCCATCCGGGCGGGCGACTCCATCCGAGCCGGGGACTCCCGCCGGCCGGGCGCTCGCGCGCGTCAGCATCGTGCCGCCGTAGCGCCGCTGGTCGCACTTCAAGCCGCTCGGCATGGGCTCGTCGGCTCCGTGCTCCACCCAGAACTCGGACCCGAACGGCGAACGACGGTAGAGCGCCAGCAGCCGCTCCGCGAAGCCGCGTCCGTAGGGCGGATCGGCGAGGACCAAGTCGTAGCGGGCCCCCGAGCCGCGCAGGTGGGCAAGAGCGTGGGCGCGGACCACGGCGCTGTCGCTGCCGGCCTTCAGGGTCTCGATGTTGCGCTCCAGCACGCCGACGGCAGGGCCGCTGCGCTCCACGAACGTCACGTGGGCGGCGCCCCGGCTCAGGGCCTCCAGCCCCAGCGCGCCCGATCCGGCGAACACGTCGGCCACGACCGCTCCCTCCAGGCGCGGCTCCAGGATGGACATCCAAGCCTCCCGCACGCGACTGCCGGTGGGACGCGTCCGCGCGCCCGGCACCGTCGAAATCCTCCGTCCCTTCCATTTTCCGGCAATGATGCGCACCAGCGTGCTCCTGTCAGGCGGCGGGGGCGGGCGCCGCGGCACGCGCGCGGACGTCGTCTCGCAGCGCGGCGGCCCGTCGCGTCGCCTCGAGGGGTTGGTCCGAGCGGCGGATGTCGAGCGCTCTCGCCTTGACCGTAGGGTACGGCCCAAGGCGATCCTCGGCCAATGCGAAGGCCACGTCCATCGGGCCGGAAGCGACGTCCTCGGGCGCGTGCCGTCGCCCCAGCCCGAAGCCGACCGCGGGCAGTCCGGCCCGGCCGGCGCTCATGCGAAACCCAAGGTGCGATCCGTCGCCGATGCGGCGCGGCCTCTCGGCGCGCACTCCTCTGACCAGGAAGACGGGCTCCCGGTTGCGCGGACCGAACGGAGCCAAGTACCGGCACCAGCGCGGAAGCTGTCCCCGCAGGTCCTCGATGCCGACTTCCAGGTCCACGTCGATGGACGGACGCAGGTCGGAATCGGCCAGCCGGCGCCGCGCCACGTTCCGAAACGCCTCTCGGAACGCCGGGAGGCGATCGGCCCGAACGTCCATGCCCGCCGCCATCGGATGTCCGCCCCAGCGGCCCAGGTGCTCGGCGCAGTCCGCCAGCGCCGCGTGCACGTCGAAGCCCGCCACGGACCGTGCGCTTCCCCGCCCGGCCTCGCCGTCCAAGGCGAACAGCACGACGGGCCGGCCCAGTCGCTCGACCAGCTGCGACGCCACGATGCCGACGACGCCCGCGGACCATCCTTCCCGAGCCAGCACGACGGCGCGGTCACGCTCCGGATCATAGGCGCCCGCCAGCGCCTCCAACGCTTCGTCCAAGGTCCGGCGCTGCAACGCCTTTCGCGTCGCGTTGTCGCGCTCCAGCGTCTCCGCCAAGCCGCGCGCTTCCTCGGCGTCCTCGGCGAGCAAGAGGCCGAGCGCCGTTGCCGGATCGCCCACTCGGCCCGCCGCGTTGATGCGCGGGGCAAGCCGAAACACGGCGTCTTCCCAATCCGGTCTTCCTTCGCCCACGGCGCCGCACGCCTTGAGCGCCAGACGGCGCAGGCCGGGGCGCGCGGTCTGGCCGACGGCGTGGAGGCCCAGCCTGGCCAAGGCGCGGTTCTCGCCCACGAGCGGCACTTGGTCGGCCAACGTGGCGAGTCCCACCAAGTCCAGGTGCCGCCACGCCTCGGCGGCGGGCCGGCCGAGCATTCGGGCGGCGAGCTGAAGCACCTTGAAGGCCACCGCCGCGCCGCAGAGGCCCTTGTTCGCATAGGTGCAGCCGCGCTGGTTGGGATTGACGACGGCGTGCGCGGGCGGCAGAGAGGCGCCGGGCACGTGATGGTCGGTCACGATCACGTCCATCCCCCGCTCCGTCGCGCGCTGGACCCAGGCGTGAGCGCGCATTCCGCAATCGACCGTCATCAGCACGCGCGCTCCGGCGGCCGCGGCCTGCTCCACGCCGGGCGCCGAAAGGTCGTAGCCGTCGCTTCGGGCGGGCACGAAGCCTTGCGCAGGGCACCCCAGGCCGCGAAGCCAGCCCACGGCCAGCGCCGTCCCCGCAATGCCGTCCACGTCGTAGTCGCCATGGACGAAGACGCACTGGCCGCGCTCGACCGCGCGCGCCAGCCTGCCCGCGGCCTCGGACGCGCCGAGCAGACCTGCCGGATCGAGCAGGTGGGACAGCCTCGGGCGAAGAAAGCGCTTGGCCTCGCCGGGCGAAGTCAGTCCGCGGGCCGCCAGCAGACGGCAGAAGACCTTCGGCAGGCGCAGGCCGGCTTCCAGCCGCTGAACATCGGCGGGCTCGGGCGCGCGAACCAAGTTCCAGCGAGGGACCGGGACAGGAAGGCCGGCGGGCTCAGGCGCGGGCCGGTCCGTCTGCGTCACGGCGGCAAGGACGAGACGGCCTGCGGATCGTGCGGCTTCAACTCGTGTTGCGGGTGAGGCTCGCCCCTCCGTCTTGGCCGGAGGCGTCGCTCTCCGGCGCCGTGACGATGACGCCGCACGCTTCGCACGTCACGGGCCCGGCATCGTGACCGCCCGGGTCTTCGGCCATGTCGGCGGCCGCGCGGATCTCGTGCTGTCGCTGAAGCGGAATCACCGAGTAGCACGCGCCGCACGCGCCGTCGTCCAGCATGAGCGCCACGGCGGACTTGCGGCCGCTCTTGACGAGGCTGTCGTAGACCTTCAGCCAATCCGTGTCGACGGTCTCCGCGACGGTCCGCCGCTCTGCCTCCAGCGCCGCGAATTCGCGCTCCGCCGCTTCCTTGTCCGCGAGGATCTGCTGCCGGCGCGGCTCGGCGGCCTCTCGCGCCTCCGCCAGCTCGGCCTGCTGGTCGCTCAACCGAGCTTCGAGGCGCTCGATCTGGTCCAGCAGGTTCATCGCTTCCTGCTCCTCGGAGTCCACCAGGCGTCGCACGAGGCCGAGCTCGGCCTGCACGGCGGCCTCTTCGCGCGGGGTCCGGACGCCGCGCAGGCGATCCTCGAGCTTCGCGACCCGAAGGCGCTTGTCGTCCAAGGACCGTTGCAGACGGCGCTCCTCGGCTCGGAGGTCCCCGACGCGGCCGGACGTGGTCTCGGCCTGTTCCTCCAGCTGCTTGACGACCGCGCCGACCTCCGAGAGCTGCGGACCGCAGGAATCGACGCGGCCTCGAACGTCGCGAATTTTCATGTCGACCCCGTGCAGCCGCCGCAGGACGGCCGACATGGCCACGGCCACGGCCGTCACCTCGCGTCCGGCCTCTCCGGCCGCGCGCCCCCTGGCCAGCGGGCCGCCTTCTTCCAGTCGGGGCGATAGGCGTTCTTTTGCTTCACCCGCTCCTCCTTTTCCTTGGCGAGCCTCGCCTTCTCGGCTTCGTCGGCGTCGCTCGGCACGTTGATGTTGTCCCGCTCGATTCCCCGCGAAAGAATCGCCCGGACCACGTCGTCGAAGACTTGGCTCGCGCGGGCGAGCTCCTCCGGGTCTCCCATCAGTTCCTCGAACCGCCGGGCCGCTTCCGGGTCGCCGTCCTCGGGCCACGTCTGGAGATCCGGTTCGTCGACCAGCTTCTCGAAAATCGCACGGCAAGCGCGATCTTCCAAGTCTCCGGGCGCGACCTGCTCGGCCGCCCTGTCGATCCACGCGCGGTCTCGCAGCAGCAGCAGGACGAGCAGGCGGTCGGGTCCGCGCTCCTCGAGCCGGCCGGGCGGGCGACGCGCGCGCCGAGTCTGCGCACGAGCGGCGACGGGCGGGGCTTGGCGCGGGCGTCCGGCCTCCGCCTTCAGGGTGGCCAGGGCGACGCCGGTCAGTTCGGAGACCTTGGCCAAGTACATGTCGCGCAGCGCCGGGTCCTTCGCGGCGCGCACCGTCGGCAAGAGCCGGTCCAGCGCGCTGCGCTTCTTTTCAATCGACGAGAAGTAGTCGCGTTCCTGAAGGATGGCGGCCTTCCTGTCCAGCACGTCCACGGCTTGGCCCGCGAATTCCTTGATCGCGGCCGCGCCGCCGGACCGGGCCACCGAGTCGGGGTCCTCGCCGTCGGGCAGCGTCGCGACCGAGGCGTGGACGCCGTGGGCCAGAAGCACGTCGGCCGCTCTGAACGTGGCCCGAAGCCCCGCCGGGTCGCTGTCGAAGAGGATGCGCGCTTCCTTCGTGTAGCGAGACAGCAGCGACGCGTGCGCTTCGGTCAGCGCCGTGCCCAGGGGCGCCACCGCATTTCGCACGCCCACCGCGCTCAAGGCGACGACGTCCATGAAGCCCTCGACGAGCAGGGCGCACCCTTCCAGGCGGACGTGGTTTCGGGCCAGGTCGAGTCCGTACAGGACCTCGCCCTTGTGGAAGACGGGACTCTCGGAGGAATTGAGGTACTTGGGCGCCCCCTTGCCTTCCTTTCCCAAGAGGCGGCCCCCGAAGCCGGCCACGCGGCCGCTCGCCGTCTTGATCGGGAAGACGACGCGGTCCCGAAACGCGTCGTAGGCCTCGTCGCGGGTCTCGCTCTTCTTGAGGAGGCCCAGCTCGAGCAGCAGGTCTTCGGCCAAGCCGTGCACGCCGGCCGACTCGCGGAACTGATGCCAGCCGTCGGGAGCGAATCCGATCTCGTGGCGCTCCGCGACGCCGGCGTCGATCCCGCGTCCTTCCAAGTAGTCCCGCGCCTTCTTGCCGCCGTCGGCGAGCAGCTGCTCCCGAAAGAAGTCGGCCGCGAAGGCCAGCGCCTCGAAGTACGGGCGCAAGACGTTCTCGGCGTCCGGCCTCCGCCGGCTCTCGACGACGTCCACGCCGCAGCGGGCGCCCACGTACTTGACGGCGTCCACGAACGACATGCCTTGGTGCTTCATCAGGAACTTGAAGACGTCGCCCGACTCGCCCGACGAGAAGTCGTGGAAGAACGCCTTGGCCGGAATCACGCAGAACGAAGGCGTGCGCTCCTGCTTGAACGGGCTGAGGCCCTTCCATTCGCTGCCCGCTCTCTTGAGCTCCACGAACTGCCCGATGACGTCCACGATGTCCGCGCGGGCGCGCACCTCCTCCACGATCCGGTCGGGGATCACGTCAGCCCACCCGGGCGACGGTCACGCCGCCGCCGCCTTCGCCGGGCTGCCCCAAGCGGAATTCCTCGACTCGGGGGCCCCCGTCCAGCACCTCCGCCACGCGCTCGCGCAACGCTCCGGTCCCCTTGCCGTGAATCACGCGCAGGAGCCTCAGGTCGGCGGCGGACGCGTCGTCGAGCGCCTTGACCAGCGCGGCCTCGGCCTCGTCGGCGCGCCGGCCGCGAAGGTCGATCTCGGGCGAGGGGGCCGACCGGAAGGTCCCGTCGATGTCGCCGCCTGGGAAACGGCGGCCGAACGCAGGACGCGTCCTCGTCCGGCTGGGCACGGGCGGCTCCTCGCTGGCCGCCCCGATGCGCCAACCCTTGTCGTCGCGGCGCGTCGTCGTCCGGCCCGGTGCCGCCGGCCGCTCGGCAGGGCCGCCGGGTCCTGCCTCGGAAGCGCGCAGCCGATCGAGAGGCACGGTCATGCGCAGACCGGCCGCGTCCACTACGGCGCGACCGCCCTCGACGGCCAAGACTCGGCCCCGCGCCGACGACCCCGCCACGGCCACCCACTGGCCGGGCTCCGGGTGGCCGCCGCCGCGACTCGGGGCTGGAGCAGGGGCGGCCCGCTTCCCGTCGTCCTGGGTCCGGGCCGCCGCGCGCTCGACGGCTTGCCGAGCCTCTCGAGCCGCCGCGTCCAAGGCCCGGCTGCGGCCGACCCGGTCCTGCAGGGCCGCGATGGCGTCCTCCACCTCGCGCCGCGCGTCGAGCAACAGGCCCCGCGCCTGGGCGCGCGCCTCCGCCAACCGCGTCTCCGTCGCCTCCGCCAAGGCCGCCTCCCGGCGCTCCAGCTCGCCACGCAACGCATGGACGCGCTCGCGCTCGGCTTCGAGCTGCTCCGCCTTCCGCGCCGCCCGCCGTTCCTTGCGCTCAAGGCTGGACAACAGGTCGTCCAAGCCGGCCTCGGTCTCGTCCCGGCAACGCGCGGCGCGGTCGAGCACGGCCGCGGGGAAACCCAGGCCCCGCGCCATGGCCAGCCCGAAGCTTCGGCCCGGGCGTCCCCAGAGGAACCGAAACGTGGGCTCCAGCCGCTCGGCGTCGAACTCCATCGAGGCGTTGGCGATCCGGTTTCCGGGCGCGGCCAACCGCTTGAGCCCGCTCATGTGCGACGTGACCACGGCCATGCAGCCGCGCTCCGCCAGCGTTTCGACGACGGCGCGCGCCAAAGCCTCGCCCTCTCCGGGATCGGTGCCCGCGCCCGGCTCGTCCACCAGCACCAGCGCATGGCCGTCCGCGCCCTCCAGCACCCCGCGCAGGTTGGCCAAGTGGGCGGAGAACGTGGAAAGGTGGTCGGAAATGGACTGCTGGTCGCCGATGTCGGCGAAGAACGAGCGAAACGCCGGCAGGCGCGTGCCCGGACCGACCGGCGGCACGACGCCCGACTGCGCCAGAGACGCGATCAGGCCCACGGACTTGAGAAAGACGGTCTTGCCGCCGGCGTTGGGGCCGGTGACCACGACCACGGCGCCTTCGGCCGGCAGGTCCACGTCGAACGGCACCGGGCCGGCGCCGGCCGCGGCGAGCAGCGGATGGCGTCCCTGCCGAATCGTCAGCGGCGACCCCGAGGCGACTTCGGGGACATGTCCATTCCATGCGTCGGCGGCCCGCGCCAGCGCGACGCGGCGGTCCATCTCCACCAACGCGGCCAGGGACGCGCCGAGCGCGCGGCAGCACGGGCGGCACCGCTCCGCCAGCGCCCGCAGAATGCGCTCCACCTCGCGGCGCTCGGCCCGCTCCGTCTCCCGCACCGCGTTCGTCATGGCGATGGCCGACGGCGGCTCCACGAACACGGTCGCGCCCGAGGCGGACTCGTCGTGCACGTAGCCGCCGACGGTCCGCTTGCCCTCTCGCCGCACCGGAATCACGAAGCGGCCGTCGCGCACCGACACGGACGCGTCGGGCACCCTGTGGCGTTCGGGGAGGCCCGCCAGCACGGATTCCAGGTGCGCGACCACACGCTTGTGGGCTCCGACCAGCCGCGACCGGAGACGAGCCAGGGGCTTGCTGGCGGCGTCGAGCACGCGGCCGTCCTCGCCGATCGCCCGGGCCAGCTCCCTGCGCAAGCCGTCGTCGACGAACAGATCCTGGCGCAGCGCGTCCAAACCGGGGAGTTGCCGCGCTTCCTCGGACAGCGCCCGCCGCAACTCGCCGGAGGCGTTCAAGAGCCCGGAGATCCGGGCCAAGTCGGCGCCGGACAACGCCGAGCCCTCGAGCGCCAAGCGCTTCAAGGCGTCGCCGGGGTCCGCGAACGGCGGCACGTCCCAGGCCGGCTTGCGGCTCAGGAAGTCCCGCGTTTCGGCGACGGCGTCCAGCCGGAGCTTCGCCTCGCGGGCCTCGCCGGCCGGCGCCATGGCGAGCACGGCGTCGCGCCCCCGGTCCGTCGCGGCGAACGAGGCCACGTGCTCCAGCACGCGATGGAACTCGATCGCCGCCAGGGCGCGCGCGGCATCCGTGGACCGGCGCGGTTCGTCAGTTCTGGCCAAGCTCCTCCTTCGCGATGCCGGCGGCGGCCTTGCCGTCGAAGCGGCCGCGCACGCGCGGCATCAAGCGGCCCATGACGGCGCCCAGGTGGGTCGCGCCCCCGGCGACGATCTCCTGCACGATGGCGCGCACTTCTCCGGGCGTCAGCTCCTCGGGCAGGTACGCCCGCAGGACGGACGCTTGCTCTTCTTCCTTGCGAGCCAGCTCTTCGCGGCCCGCCGCGCGCATCTGCCCGGCGGCGTCGAGGCGCTGCTTGACCGCCTTGGCCACCACGGCCGCCACGTCGCCGGGATCCAGTCCGCGCCCCTTCTCGATCTCCAGGTTTCGAACGTCCGCCAGCATCGTGGACAACACCAGCGTGCGCGCGCGGTCCCCGGCTCGCCGCGCCTCGGCCATGTCGGCGCGCATTCTCTCTTCCAGGGACGGCTCCGTCGAAGGCGCGTTCATCCTCTCCTCCTCCTACCACGTCGAGCGGCGAAGACTCCGAGCGCGCGGGGTCGGCGGGCTTGGCTGCGGGCTGGCCGCGAAGGCTCCCAATATCGCCGCCGCCGGGGCCTCGCGGCAAACGAGACGTCCCATCCAGCCATAGGAAAGGCCCGCCCAAGACGATACGCTTAAGGGTGCGGCCTTCCGCCGCGTTCCGGGCCCCGCCGCCGCCCCGGTCTTGCCGGCCGCTCTCTCCTCATGGACGCTCCCTATGACCCGCACGATCGACGACGTCGTGGACCTCTTGCGCCGCGCCGGCCCCGGCGCGCTCCCCGCAACCCGGATCCGCCGCGAGCTGCGCCGCCGCCATGCCCCGCCTCGGGCCACCACGACGGCGCTGCGCGCGCTCGCGGCGAATTCCGACGGTCGGATCCTGTGGCTGGAGGCGCGCGTGGACCGGCTGTCCGGCCGACGATCCGACCGCGACGTGTTCGTCGCTTGGATGGTTCTCATGTGGCCCGACGACGAGCCCGACCAGAGCGAACTGGCGGGCCAGCTCTGGCGAAGCTTGGCCGCCCTGGCCGCCACCGTAGACCCGGCCTGCCGCGCCGAAGTCTGCCGCTGGGCGCTGCAGGCCCGCCAAGCCAGCCTCGCCTTGCGCAAGGCTTTC
Organism: Longimicrobiales bacterium; assembly: GCA_965242735.1. Lineage (GTDB taxonomy): Bacteria > Gemmatimonadota > Gemmatimonadetes > Longimicrobiales > Gaopeijiaceae. Next base: position 2,836,429 of record OZ251497.1, read on the forward strand.
GTCGCCGCTCGCCAAGGCGAACTCGGGCAGCCGCGGCGACGTCCGTAGGCCCGGCCAGGTCCGCGAGCCCGCGGCGCCTCGCGAGTCCGACCGGTCAGCCCAGCGCTTCCTTCACCTTGGACCAGAATCCCCGCCGGCCGTCCCGGCGCTCGTCCCCGGGCGGCTCGTCCTCCAACGCGGCCAGCGCCCGGACGGCCTCTTCCTGCTCGGGCGTCAGCCGGTCCGGCACCCACACCCGGATGCGACAGAGGAGATCGCCCCTGCCGCGTCCGTTCAGTCCGGGCACGCCCTCGCCGCGGATTCGCACGACGGCGCCGCTCTGCGTCCCCGCCGGCACGTCCACCGAGGTCTCGCCCTCGACGGTCGGAACGTCCACGCGGCCGCCCAGCGCCGCCGTGCCGAACGTGACGGCCACGTCGGTCGTCAGATCGACCCCGTCCCTCAGGAAGCGTTCGTCCTCCTGCACGTCCAGAAGCACCACGATGTCGCCCCGCGGGCCGTTGCGCGCGCCCACGCTGCCCTCGCCGCGCAGCGTGATGTAGTTCTGCGAGGACACGCCCGGCGGCACTTCGACCCGCACTTGCCGCCGCACGCGCACCCGTCCGTCGCCCCGGCACTCGCGGCACTCGTCCACGACGGCCACGCCCTCGCCCCGGCAACGGCCGCACGTGACCACCGTCATCATCTCGCCGAACACCGATCTCTGGACGCGCCGCTGCTGCCCCGAACCGCCGCAGTCCCGGCAGCGCGCCGGCTGGGCGCCGCCCGTCGATCCCGTTCCCCCGCAGTCCGGGCACGAGTCGAGCACGGCGATGCGCACCGATCTCGTCGTGCCCGAGCACACTTCCTTGAGCGTCACCGGAATCTTGACCCGCAGCGACTGGCCCCGCGCAGGCCCGTGTCCCCGTCCGCGCCTGCCGCCGAAGACCTCCTCGATGCCGCCCAGTCCCCCGAAGCCGCCGAAGTCCCGCATGAAGACCTCGAGCGCGTCGCCGAAGTCGAAGCCGCCCGAAAAGCCTCCCGCCGCCTTCAGTCCTTCCTTGCCGTAGCGATCGTAGCGCGCCCGCTTCTCGGGGTCGCGCAGCACTTCGTAGGCTTCCGTGGCCAGCTTGAAGCGCTCCTCCGCCTCCTTCGAACCGGCGTTTCGGTCCGGATGATGCTCCAGCGCAACCTTCCGGTACGCCTTCTTGATCTCCGCCGGGCTGGCGTCTCGGGAGACGCCCAGGAGGCCATAGTAGTCGGCCATGGTCCGGTCGTTCAGGGCTCCAGCATGCGCGTGACGAGCGAGGACGTGTAGTCGACGATCGCCACGACCTTCTCGTAGGACATCCGGGTGGGGCCGATCACGCCCACCATCCCGTGCAGGCTTCCCAGCCGGTAGCCGGACGTGACCAGCGTGAATCCGGCCAGCTCGGGACCGTGTTCCGCGCCGATGGTCACGCAGGGCCCGCTCGTGGTCGCGCGGTCGCCGAGGATGGCCGCCAGCGTTTCCTTGCGCTCGGTCAGCTCGATCAAGTCCTTGAGACGCTCGCTGCTGGCGAACTCCGGCTGCGCGGCGATGGGAGACGTGCGCCCCAGCAGCACGTCGCCGGGGTTGCCGGCCGTGGAGCCGAAGACCTCGTCGCCCGACTGGATGAAGATGTTGAGGGCGTCCTGCATGGCGCGGTCTTCCACGGCGTCGCGGAGCCGTTCGCCGAACGAACGCCGGATTTCCTTGAAGGACAGGCCGGCCAAGCGTTCGTTCAGCACGCGCGCCAGCTCGGCGAGCATGTTCTCCGGCGCGGCGCCGGGCAGGTCGACGTAGACCGTGCGGGCCATGCCGCTCAGCACCGTCACCACCATCAGCACCTTCTGCGCCGAGACGGCCACCAAGTCGATCTTCTGGAGCCGCGCGTCCTCGAGCGGGGGCACGGAGCCGATGCCCAGGCCGCTGACGAGCACGCCCAGCGCGCGCGTGGCGTTGCGCACGACGCGCTCGACCGTGGAGTCTCCGGCCCGCAGCTCGTCGTCGATGTGCGCCTGCTCCGACGGCGTCAGCATGTCCGGCTGCATGATGCGGTCCACGAAGAAGCGATAGGCCAAGTCGGTCGGCACGCGCCCCGCGGAAGGATGGGGGTGGGTCAGGTAGCCCTTCGCTTCCAGGTCGGCCATGGTGTTGCGGATCGTGGCGGCCGAGACGCCGAACGCGTACCGCCGGGCGAGCGTGCGGCTGCCGGCGGGCTCGGCGGTCTCCACGTGCGTGCGGATGACGGCCTCGAGCACGTGCCTTTCCCTCTCCGAAAGAGACGGGTCCGCGGTCTGTTGAAGTAGTTCCATGACGATGGGCCGGACGTACGGGCGCGAAGGACGCCGGGCCTAAAAAATCGCTTGCCGGGCGGGCGCGTCAACCGGTCTGGGCGAAGGCGGGCGGGCGGCGCTGCGGCGGGCGGGCCTTGCGCGGGCCGCGGCCGCGTCGAGCTCCACCGCCAGCCCGTCCAGCTGAAGCCATCCCTCGGGCGTCAGCCGCGCCATGCCGTTCTCGACCTGGCCCAGCCCTCTGGAGACCCAGCCGCGCGCCGTCTCCAGGGCGGCGGGACCGAGCGCGGCGACGTCGAGGCCCGCCCGGGTCCGAAGGCTCAGCCACACCGCCTCCAGCCGCCGCTGGTCTTCGTCGAGGCGTTCCTCTCCGGCTCTCCCGCCTCCCGCGTGCGCCACTTGGCCGGCGTAGGCTTGCCAGTCGCGCTCGTTCCAGAGACGGCGCCCGCCCAGGTGGCTGTGCGCGCCGTTGCCCAAGCCGAGGTAGGGAGAGCCGTCCCAATAGGCTTGGTTGTGCCGGGACCGAAAGCCCGGGAGGGCGAAGTTGGAGACTTCGTAGTGCTCGTATCCGGCCGCGGCGAGCGTCTCGGCGGCCGCGAGGTACTCGTCTCGGTAGCGCCGGTCGCCGGGCCGGGCGGTTCGCCCCTCGCGAATCTGCCGGGCCAGGGCCGTGCCCGGCTCCACCGTCAAGCCGTACAGGGAGACGTGAGGCACGCCCAGCGCGAGCGCGCGTTCGAGGTCGGTTCGCCAGCAGCGGCGCACCTCGGCGGGCAGCCCGAAGAGCAGGTCCACGGAGAGGTTGGACACGCCGGCCGACCGAGCCGCCGAGACGGCCGCCTCGGCCGCCGCCGGTTCGTGGAGCCGGCCCATCCACGCGAGCGCCGAACGGTCGAAGCTCTGGACGCCGAAGGAGATTCGATTGACGCCGTGCCCGGCCCACGCTTCCGCCAGCGCGGGCGTGAACGACTCGGGGTTGGCCTCCATGGTCCACTCCAGGCCCGGAGCGGTCATGCGGGATGGCCCCAGGCGCCGCGCGAGCTCGCCCGGGGCGCGAGGGCCTAGGAGGGACGGCGTCCCGCCGCCGACGTAGAGCGTGTCGAGCTCGGCAGCGAGCGGCGCAGCGCCGGCTTGCCGAAGGCCCTTCAGCTCTCGCCCGATTGCGGCCAGCCAGGATCGGTCGTCGGGCGACCGGTCGACGTGGACGGCGAAGTCGCAGTACACGCAGCGGCGGGCGCAGAAGGGGACGTGCACGTACACGTTGCGGACCTCCTGCGCACCCTCGGCGGCCGTCGCGCGGACGGATGCTACGTCCCGCGTGGCCGCTTGGGTCTTCACGGCGTGGCCGCTTCGGCGGTGCGCGACGGACGACTGGTGGTGCACGACGGACGGACGGCGCTGCGCGACGGACGACTGGTGGCGCGCGACGGACGGCCGGTGGCGCACGACGGACGCCTGGCGGTGCGCGACGGACGGACGGCGGCCCTCGCGCCGGGCCGCTCGCGCAGGATGCCGGCGGGCCGGCCCGGCGTCTTGACGAAGCGGCCGTCGCGGGCAATCACGAGGAAGCCCTGCAGCTGCAAGGCCGTGGCCGCCGCAGACACCTCTTCGATGGGCTGGTCCGAGAGGACGGAGAGCTCGTCCAGCGTGAAGGGACGGGACGGAACGACCGCTAGCAGCGCCCTGAGCTCGGGGTCTCGCGGCGCGGGCTCCGGTGGCTCGTCGGCGGCTCCCAGGGTCGCGTCCAGCACCACGTTCGCGCCCTCGGCGATCAGCTGGTTGGCGCCTTGGCTGGTGGGCCGGTCGATGGGGCCCGGCACGGCATGCACCTCGCGCCCCAAGTCCAAGGCGAACTCGGCGGTGATCAGCGCCCCGCTGCGCAACGACGCCTCGACGACCACCACGTCCTGCGCCAGCGCGGCGATGATCCGGTTGCGCGCGGGAAAATGGCCGGGCGCCGCCGGCGTGCCGGGCGGATGCTCCGACACCACGGCCCCGGCCTGGAGGATGCGTTCGTGCAGCCGCGCGTGGCGGGGAGGCGCCGCGACGTCCACGCCGGAGCCCAGTACGGCCACGGTGGGGCCGGGCAACGCGCCCCGGTGCGCTTCGCCGTCGATGCCCAACGCCATGCCCGAGACCACACACCGGCCCTGCGCCGCCAGGGCCGCCCCGATCGCGCGAGCGGTTCGGCGCCCGTAGGCGGTGGCCCGGCGCGAGCCCACGACGGCGGCGCACGGCCCGGCCAGCAAGTCGGCGCGGCCCCGCACGAAGAGAAGGGCGGGCGGGTCGGGCAGGTCCCCCAGCCGCGCCGGATACCCTGGTCCTCCGTACGCCAGCACGCGAACGTCCAGCTGCCGGCACTGCGCGGCGACCCGATGCGCATCGCCGTCTTCTCGGCCCGCCTCCGCGCGCGCCGACGCGGCTTCCTCGCCCGCAATCGACGCGAACGCCGCCGCGGGCGCGGCCAACGCCTCGCCCGGACTTCCGAACCGGTCGACCAGCCGGCGGAACCGCACGGCGCCGACGCCCGGCAGGCTCCAAAGCCGCAAGGCATGAAGAGTCTCGCGAGCGTCTTCCCCCAACGGAGCTCCCCCGCCCTGCTTGGGGCCGTCCGCCCGGCCGACAGGACCGGCGCCGCCGCCATCCAGGGCTCCCCCAGATCGCTCGGCGGCCGACGGCGCAACGGGCTCGGGACCGCGGCGGCCGACGGCGAGATCGTCCGTCACGCCGACTCTTCCGCGCCTTCGCGCGCGGCCTCCACTTGCCGCCAGCACCCCTCCAGCATCTCGGCGACGCCCTGGCCGGTCGCCGCGCTTGCCGCGTAGACGGCCCAAGCGTCCGGCGCGTCCACGCTCGGCGGGGGCGCCCCGCCCCGCAGGTCCATCTTCGAGATCACCACGGCGAAGGGCAGCCGCGCCAGATCGCCCGAGTACTGCTGGAGTTCGGCGCGCAGACCGGCCAGCGTCGCTTCCGGATCGGGCGCGTCCGCCGGCACCAGCAGCAAGAGGGCACGCGTGCGCTCGACGTGGCGCAGGAAGCGGTGGCCCAGTCCCTTGCCCCGGTGCGCGCCCTCGATGATGCCGGGGATGTCCGCCGCCACGAACGACCGGAAGCCGGGCAGATCGACCACGCCCAGCGCCGGCGACAGCGTCGTGAAGGGATAGTCCGCCACCTTGGGGCGCGCGTCGCTGATGCGCGAAAGCAAGGTGGACTTCCCCGCGTTGGGCTCGCCGACCAGGCCGATGTCCGCGAGCAGCTTGAGCTCCAGCCGCAGCCGCCGCCGCTCGCCCTCCTGGCCCGGCTCCCAGCGGCGGGGAGCCTGCCGCGTCGGCGACGCGAAGCGCGCGTTGCCCCGCCCGCCGCGCCCGCCACGCGCCACGACCAGGCGCTCCCCGGCCGCCATCAGCGCGCCCAGCTTGGCCGCCGTCCCGTCGTCGAACACCTCGGTGCCCGGTGGCGCGCGCAGTTCCAGGTCCTTCCCGCTCCGCCCCGTGCGGTTCGACCCCTCGCCGTGACGCCCCCGCTCGGCCTTGTGATGACTGCGGTACCGAAAGTCGCTCAGCGTCGAGAGCGCGCCGTCGCCAACGAAGACGATGTCGCCGCCCCGCCCCCCGTCGCCGCCCGAAGGCCCGCCCCGCGGCACGCCCTTCTCGCGCCGGAACGCCTCCGCCCCCGCGCCGCCGTCCCCCGCCCGCACCTCGATTGTCGCAGAATCGACGAACATTCCGCCCTCCCCGAACCCAAGACCAAGACCGCGCCGCAACAGCCGGTCTTCACGGGGCCGCACGCCCCGCCCCGCGGCCCGCCCCGCACCTGCCACGCGCTGGACTTCTCGCGCTTGCCGCGCGCCCCGCACCCGCGGCCCGCCCCCGAAAGCTGTTCAAGCGCGCGGGCCGCCGCCATGGCTGGATCGGCCCGCCGGCGCGATTCCCCGACGGCTCGGGCCGCCGCGCGGGCGATCCCGTGGCCATCGTTCCGGCCCCTAGGACCGCCAACCGGCGCCGGGCAATTGCGGCCGACGGTTCGAAGGAGGCTCGAGACGCGTTTTCTTGGGTAGCAGGCGCTTCGGGGGTGGCGTTTCTTGGGTAGTGTCCGGCGGCACTCAACAGCGGCGGCTCCAAGTCCGGGCCGTGGCACTTCCGATGTGGCGTTTCTTGGGTAGGATCCGCTCGTTCTTGGGTAGCGGGCACCGTTTCTTGGGTAGCGGGCACCGTTTCTTGGGTAGCGGGCGCCGTTTTCTTGGGTAGTCTTCCGCTCCGGCGCGCCGCCTATCCCCCTTCGGCGAGCGGCGCCCCCGCGGCTGCGAACAGCTCCTCCGGCGAGCTCGCCCCGGCCAGCAGCTCTCTCGCGCGTCGCAACGGGGCGTCGTGGGCGGCTTGGCGTTCGAAGCGGCCGCGGTCGCCCCAGGCTTGGTGGGCCACTTCGCCGGCCATGCGCAGGAGCAGGTAGCGGCGCGCGGCCGTGAAGTCGTCGAGAGAGACGCCCTCGCCTCGAGCGGACACGGCGGCGTGAAGGTCCGCCAGGTCGCGGTCGGAGAGCGAGAAGCCGGGGGTCAGGGCGGGCCGGTCGTGACGGTACCGGACCGCCCACTCCTGGAGCTCGTCCGTGAAGACGGTCCCCACGGCGTTGAACACGGCGGTCACGGCGGCCGCCTCGCGCTCGGTGAGCGTGTCGGCGACGACCCAGAGATCGGGCGCGACGCCGCCGCCCCCGTAGAGGGTGCGGCCGCCGGGCGAGCGGAACCGGGGCAGCGACGCGAAGTCCGGAGGCCGGCTGGCCCAGCCGCCCAGGATCGCAGGCACGGGATCGGCCTGGTCCGCGCCGTCCGCATCGTCCGCGCCGCCGACGTGAATGCGCCGGCCCAGCGGCGTGTACCAGCGAGCGGTGGTGAGGCGCAGCACGGCGCCGCCCGAGAGCGGGAACAGGCTCTGCACGAGCCCCTTGCCGAAGGTGCCGGAACCGATCAGCAGGGCGCGGTCGTGGTCCTGCAGGGCGCCCGCCACGATCTCGGCGGCCGACGCGGTGACCGGCCCCACGAGCACGGCCACGGGCAGATCCGGGTGCGGCTGGCCGGTCTCGGCGCTGTAGACGTCGGGATCGGCGCCGCGCCCCCGAATCTCGACCACTTTCCGTCCCGGGTCGAGGAACAGGTCGGCCAGGGCCAGCCCTTCCTCCAGCAGGCCGCCTCGGTTGCCGCGCAGATCGAGCACGAGCGCTCTCATGCCTTCGCCGACGAGCGAATCGACCGCGGCGCGCACCGCCGACGACGCCGTGCCGGCGAAGGCCGTCAGCGGCACGTAGCCGACGCCGTCGTCCAACAACGCGGCGAAGGGCACCTGCGGCACCCGGACGCGCTCGCGCACGATGTCGAACGACAAGACCGGCTCGACGCCCCACCGCCGCACGCCCATCGTCACCGGAGTGCCCGGCTTCCCCCGGAGCAACGGCACGGTCCGGTCCGTCCCCCATCCTTCCACCGACTCGCCGTCCACTTCCACGATGCGGTCTCCGGGCAGCACGCCGGCCTTGGCCGCGGGCGTTCCGGGGATCGGAGCCAGGACGGCCACGTCGCCGTCGCGGTCGACGACTTCCAGCCCGACGCCACCGTAGTCGCCTTCGACGTCGATGCGCTGGTCTTCCCAGTCGGACTTCTCGATGAAGCGCGAGTAGGGGTCGCCCAGCTGCCGGACCACCTCGTCGGCGAGCGCCCCGTAGAGCGGATCGAGCTCCACGTCCTCCACGTACGCGCGCTCCACGCGGTCGAGAACTTCGGCCAGCACCGTCGCGCGGGCGGGCAAGCGCGCCGACGGTCCGAACTCGCGGTGCGCCAGCCATCCAGCGCAAAGCGCCCCGATCAGAAGGAGCATCGCGCGGCTCCGGCCGCCGGCCAGCGTCGTCTGGGTCATGGGGCCTCCTCGCCCACGTCGGCCAGCCGCGCCCGCACCACGCGGCGCACCCGGCGCTCCACTTCGTCCGGCGAGCCCGCCGCGCTCACGAGCACGGCACGATCGTCCGACTCCGCCATTTCAACATACCCCCGTTGCACGCGCCGGAGGAACTCGGCGCCCTCCGACTCGATGCGGTCGCGGGGCTCGCCGTCGCTCGCCTTGCGCGCCAACCCCTCCTCCACGGCCAAGTCCAGCACGACGCACAGGTCCGGCTCCAAGCCGTCCGCCGCCCACCGGTTGAGCCTCTCGATGTCGCCGCGCGCGATGCCCCGTCCGAAGCCCTGGTACGCGAACGTGCTCATCGCGAAGCGGTCCGAGACGACCCACCGGCCCTGCTCGAGGGCGGGCCCGACGAGCTCGCGCACGAACGCCGCCCGCGCCGCCAGGACCAGCAGCAGCTCGGCGGGTGCCCCGATCTTGGAATCCCGTGCGTGCAGCAGGAGGTCGCGGATGCGCTCGCCCACGCCGGTGCCTCCGGGCTCGCGCGCCTCGATCACGTCCCGGCCCCGCACGCGCAGCCACGTCGCCAACCGGGCCGCCTGGGTGGACTTCCCCGCGCCCTCCGTGCCCTCGAGGACGATGAACCGGCCCCGCGCGGTCACGCGGCCGCCGCCGACCCGTCCAGCCGCGGGCCGGAACCTGCGCGGACAGGGCGCGCGGTCACGCGGCCGACCCGTCCAGCCGCAGACGCGGATCAGCGCTGGGTGCCTGCGCGACGCGCGCGCTTGGCCGCTCGCCCGGTCTAGTCGTAGTACTCGCGGCCCAGATGCGTCACCTGCTCTTCGCCGGCCAGCCAGCGCAACGTGTTCTTGAGCTTCCAGTGCTGGATGAAGAGGTCGTGTTCGGGATACAGCCCTTCGGGACAATGCGGGCTCTTGAAGTAGAACGACAGCCATTCCTGAATGCCGCCCAGGCCGGCGCGTCCGGCCAAGTCCAGGAACAAGGCGAGGTCCAGGACGATGGGCGCGGCCAAGATCGAGTCCTTGCAGAGGAAGTCCACCTTGATCTGCATCGGATAGCTCAGCCAGCCGTACAGGTCCAGGTTGTCCCATCCCTCCTTGTCGTCGCCCCGGGGCGGATAGTAGTTGATGCGGACCTTGTGATAGATGTCTCCGTAGAGGTCGGGATACATCTCGGGCTGCAGGATGTAGTCGAGCACGCCGAGCTTCGACTCCTCCTTGGTGCGAAACGACTCGGGGTCGTCGAGCACTTCGCCGTCGCGGTTGCCGAGGATGTTGGTGCTGAACCAGCCCCGCACGCCGAGCATCCTCGCCTTGAGCCCGGGCGCGAGGATGGTCTTCATGAGAGTCTGGCCGGTCTTGAAGTCCTTGCCCGAGATCGGCACGCCCCGGTCGCGCGCCAGCTGCTCCAGCGCGGGCAGGTCGACGGACAGGTTGGGGGCGCCGTTGGCGTAGGGCACGCCCTCCATGATCGCCGCATAGGCGTAGATCATGCTGGGCGCAATGGCAGGATCGGATTCGCGCAGCGCCTGTTCGAAGGCTTCGGGAGAGGCGTGAGCGGGGCCGGCGCGAAGGAACACTTCGGTGGAGCCGCACCAGATCATCACGGCCCGGCTGCAGTCGTGCGCCTCCTTGAAGCGGCGGATGTCCTCGCGCAACTGCTCGGCCAAGTCCATCTTGGTCTTGCCGCGCTTCTTGTTGGGGCCGTCCAGCCGCTTGACGTAGCGGGTGTCGAAGACGGCGGGCATGGGCACGACGGACTCCAGGAAGCCCTGGATCGGGTCGAGATGGCGGGGGCGGTCGAGCACGCCGGCCGTCACGGCGCTCTCGAAGGCGTTGTCCGGGATGGGGTCCCACGCGCCGAAGACGAGCTGGTCCAAGTCGGCCAAGTCGACGAGCTCGCGGACCAAGGGCGTCCGTGCGTCCGTGCGCTTGCCCAGGCGGATGGTGTTCATCTGGCTGATGCTTCCCACCGGCAAAGCCAGTCCTTGTCTCACGGCCTCCACGCCCGCGACGACCGTCGTCGCGACCGCGCCTAGCCCCGGCAGCAGCACGCCCAGGCGTCCGGCGGCCGATTGGGTCTCAGGTGGCGCCACCCTCGGTTTCCTTTCCTTTGGCGTCCGCCGCGTCGTCCAAGGGCACGCCCGTGCCGCGGCGGAAGACCCAGACGATGCGGTGGACAGCGGTGAAGTTCGTCAGGGCGGCCACGACGACGATCAGCACGCTGAGGATCGTCCCGTTCCACGCCAAGCCGAACGCGAGCGAAGCCAGGCCGAGCAGCAAGATGCGTTCGGCTCGCTGCATGAGGCCCACGGAGCAGTCGAAGCCGAGGGCCTCGGCCTTGGCTCGCGTGTAGCTTACCATCAGCGAGCCGCCAAGGGCCAGCGTGATGACGTAGATCATCCAGCGGTCGGCCATCGCGGCGCCGTAGTTGTTGTACAGCGTCATCAAGCCCAAGTACATGGCGATTTCCGAAATCCGGTCCAGCGTCGAGTCGAAGAAATTGCCGAACTTGGAGGCCAGCCCGGACACGCGGGCGACGCGGCCGTCGAAGATGTCGAGCAGTCCGCCGAGCAGCACGAAGAACCCGGCCGTCCGCACGTGGTCCTGCGAATAGAGACCGCCCGCGACGACGGTCGCCGCAAACCCCATGACGGTGATGAAGTTGGGGTGCACGCCGCGCCGCACCAGCCATTGCGTGACGGGCTCGATGATGTTGTAGACGGGCCAGCGCAACGCCTTGAGGCCGGGTTCCCTCGGGGCGTTCTCCGGGACGGACACGCAGGCGGCGCCGGGAATCCTAGGAGACGACGAGAATCGGAGACGTCGCGCCCTTGCGGACGCCTTCCTGCATGGCGTCGTCCACCTTGGCCATCAACTTCTCGAAGTTGGACTGGGCGGCCACCAAGCTCTGGTAGGCCGGGAGCGCTTCCAGCTGTCCCAGGAGTTGCTCGTGGCGGCGCCGGTCCTCCGGGGACGGGTCGCGGCCTTGGAGGACTTCCGCGCGCATCGCCTCGAACAGGCCCTCCATCTCGTTGTTGAGCTTGACGAACTCCCGGTCGTCGTTGGCGGCCTCGAGGGCCCGCGAGAGGACACGGCGCTCGGTGGTGCGTCCGATCGACCGGCCCAGCGTCTCGGCCATTTCGAGAATCTCGGTCATTCTTGCTCGGTCGTCTCGGCCTGCGGGGCGGGTGGACGGGCGCGAGGAACGTCGCCGCGCCGGCGGACAGCACGAGGAGCGCCGTCGCGCCGCGCGAAAACATAGCGAGGTCTCCCGCTGAGGTCGCGGCGCACGTGCAGCCGCCCGTCTTCCGGCGACACCGCCGCCCGAAGCACGCGGGACGCCGCCTCCGCCTGTCCGTCCCCAATTTCGAAGCCCGCCCAGCCGCCCGGCATCAGGCAACGGCGCAGCCCGTCCGCGAACGACTTCATGACCGCCAGCCCGTCCGCGCCCGCGACCATGGCCCGGCGGGGCTCCCAGTCGCGCACCTCCGGAGCCGCGCCGGCCCACTGCTCCTCGGTGAGGTAGGGCGGGTTCGACAGGACGACGTCGAACGTCGCGCCGGCCACGGCTTGCGCCCCGTCGCCTTGTCTGAACCGGATGCCGGGCTGCCCGCAAGCCGCCGCGTTGAGACGCGCCACGGCAAGGGCGCCTTCCGACGCGTCGGTCGCGGTGACGCGCTCGGCCAGCCCCTCGGCGGCGAGGGAAATCGCGATGGCGCCGGAGCCCGTCCCCAAGTCCAGCGCCGACTCGAAGGGAACGTCCCAGCCCGCCACTTCGACGAGCTCCTCGACGAGCTGCTCCGTTTCGGGCCTGGGAATCGCCACGCGACGGTCCACGGCCAGCTCCAGCGTGCGGAACGGGGCCGAGCCCAGCACGTACTGGAGCGGCTCGCGGGCGCCGCGCCGCAGCAGCAACGGCTTGTAGGCCGCGCGCTCCCGGGCGTCCATCGGCTGGTCGAAGCGCAAGTAGAGCTCCAGGCGCTTGATGCCGAACACGCTCGCCAGGAGATGCTCGGCGTCCAGGCGGCCCCGAGGCACTCCCTTGTCCTCCAAGTACTGGCCGCTCCACGCCACCATGTCGCCGATGGTCCAGAGACGGGGAGGCGGAGGACCGGCGGGCGCGGACGGGCGGCTCACCGCTTCCCTCCCGCCCGGCGCTTGGCGGCGGACGGGCGGACGGGCGGGCAGGCCGGGGCGCCCAGTTCCCCCCGCTCTTCTTCGCGGGCGAGCCGCAGCGCCGCCACGAATTCGTCGAGCTCGCCGTTCATGACGTCGGCCAAGCGGTGCACGGAGAGGCCGACGCGGTGATCCGTGACCCGGTTCTGAGGGAAGTTGTAGGTGCGGATCTTGGCGGAGCGGTCGCCGGTGCCCACTTGGCTGCGCCGTTCGGCCGCGCGTTCGGCGTCGCGTTCGGCGGTCCGGCGCTCCAGGAGACGCGACCGCAGGACCTTGAGCGCCCTAGCCTTGTTCTTGTGCTGGGACTTCTCGTCCTGGCAGCTGACCACCACGCCGGTCGGCAGATGCGTGACGCGCACCGCGGAGTCGGTCGTGTTGACGGACTGGCCGCCGGGGCCCGACGAGCGGAAGACGTCGACGCGCAGGTCGGCCGGGTCGATGTCCACTTCGACGTCCTCCGCTTCGGGGAGCACCGCCACGGTGGCGGCCGAGGTGTGCACGCGGCCTTGGCTCTCGGTGTCGGGCACCCTCTGCACGCGGTGGACGCCGGACTCGTAGCGCAGCTGGCCGTACGCGCCCTTGCCCCGCACCGTGAACACGGCCTCCTTGAAGGACCCGGGAATCCCTTCCGAGAGGCTGGCCACCTCGATCTGCCAGCCCTTGCGATCCGCCAGCAGCCGGTACATGCGCACCAGCGCAGCGCAGAACAGCGCGGCCTCGTCGCCGCCGGCGCCCGCGCGCACTTCCACGACGGCGGGACGGTCGTCCATGGGATCGGCGGGCGCCAGCGCCGCGCGGAGCCTCAGGATCGCGTCTTCGAGGCGCCCCGAGAGCGACTCCGCCTCTTCTTCGGCCATCGCCCGCATCTCGGGGTCGGACGAGCCGGCCAGGTCCCGGGCGTCCTCGAGCTCGGTCTCGACGCGGCGCGCTTCGGCAGCCGCGGCCGCGACCACGGCCAGCGCGGCCCGCTCGCGTCCCAGCTCTCGCAGGAGGCGGGCGTCGCGCAGGGTGTCCGGGCGCGCCAGCTGCGCTTCGACGGCGCTCAGCCGCGCTTCGGCGGCCGCCAGCCGGTCAGCGAGCCGGGCATCCATTCGAACGCTTCAGTCCAACGCCACCTCGCGGCCCTCGCGCGCCGACCGGCGGGCCGCCTCCACGAGGGCCGCGAGCGTCGCCTGTTCGCGCGGGAGCTCCGCCGCGGCCTCCCCGGACGCCACCCGCACGAAGTGGTCGATCAAGCGGCGCCACCCGCTGGTGAAGAGGTCCTCCCCTCCCCGCGGAATCGGCTGCTTCGGCGTGATCTCCATCGGCCGTCCTCCGACCTGGCGGTACACCGACAGAGGCCACAGACGCGCCGCCCCGTCCGACCCCGTCACCCAGACTTCGCGCCTGTCTCGCGCCGCCTGGAAGCGGCGGCTGACCGCCAGCGACAGCGTGACGCCGCCCGCGAGCGCCGCTTGCAGATGCGCCTCGTCCTCGTCCGCCTCGCGCTCGCCGTAGAAGGCGGCCGCGACGCGCTCCACCTGGGGACAGCCCAGCGTCCACAACAGCAGGTCCAGAACAGGCACGCCTAGGCTCGCAAGCACGCCTCGCCCCCCGCCCGCCGGCCGCAACCGTCCGGGGCTCCCCGGCCGGCGCGCCTCGCGATCCAGCCAGACCGCCCGCACGGCGCTCGCGTCGCCGATCTGCCCGCTCGCCACGAACGACCGAAGCGCCGCCGAATCGGGACGGAACCGGTGCGACATGCCGACCACGAGCGCGCGTCCCGCCGACTCCGCCGCCGCCGTCACGCGCCTCGCCCCCCGCGCCGACTCCGCCAGCGAGCGCTCCGCCAGCACGTGCTTCCCCGCCTCCAAGGCAGCCAACGCCATGGGCTCGCAGAGGGCTTCCGGCGCGCCGATCAACACAGCGGTGACGCGGTCGTCGTCCAGCAGGGCGGCATCGTCCACCACTCGCCCAATGCCGAAGCGCTTCGCCACGGCGGCCGCCTTGTGGGGGTCCGTGTCCGCCAACGCCACGAGCTCCACATCGGCGCGCTCCGCCAGAATCGGCAAGTGCATCACCTGCGTGATCGCGCCCGCGCCGGCGATCCCCAGTCCCACGCGCTCTCGCCGCCGCTCCCGCCCTGGTCTCGGCACGGCCCGCGCCCGCCCTCACCCGCCCGCGCCGCCGAACGCGTAGGCGAGACCCGCGCGCAAGTCGAAGTACGAGAGATCGTCCATGATCTCCCACCTGGCTTGCACGGACGCCCGGACCCCGGCCACGATCGCCGCCAGTCCCGCATGCACGTTGACGCCCGGCGTCAGACGGTTGAGCAGGTCCTCGACGAACGTGTCGCGGATCGCCTCGCCGGAGCCGCGCATCAGGTGCAGGCCGGCGCCCGGCCCGGCGAACGATTCGAAGCGGGAGCCCAGGGGCGCCACGTACTGCGCGTCCACCCCCAACGCCAAGTCGCTCCATCGCACGGCGCCCAGGCTCACTTCGGGCGGCGGGCCGGCCTGGCTGCGGCGAATCAGGTCGCGCAAGCGCAATTCCAGGTCCGACAGCTCGCTCCGGGTGAAGTCCGACCGCCAGTAGGACAGGTACGGCGCCAAGCGAAAGCGCGGTCCCAGGAATCCCATGTCCACCTGCACGGTGTACGAGACCGACGGCTCGAGCTTGTTGGGACGGACGGCGCCGACCGACACGCCGACGCCGCGAAACGACAGGTTCTCGTAGTCGTAGTCGGACAGGTCCTGCGCCCGGGCCGGCTGGATCGCCAAGAGCGCGCCCAGTCCGGCCAGCGCTCCGGCCGCCGCAATCCGCTCGGTCTTGTTGCGCATGGCTCTCTTGGGGCTTGGTTCCTCCGCCCGTGTCAAGACGATCCGATTCCTCGCCCAGGGGTCACGACGCGCGCGCCGGCGGGCGCCTGGAAGATAAACGTGTCCGGATCGGCCGCAGGACCCAAGACGACGTTGGACAGGTTCAGGGTCCGCACGGCGCTGTTGGGCTGGTGCACCTCCACGCGCCGGAGCACGCGCGCTCCCGGATCGATCCAGAGCTTCGCGCGCCGGTACGCCGCCGGTCCTCGCGGGCGCAGCTCCACGACGAGGCAGCGCACCCCCCGCACGGCCTCCTCGCCCGCCTCCTCGACATCGTAGCGGACGCCGGGGTCGGCCAGGAATTCCCGAAAGAAGTCCAGCCCGCCGGGCTGCTCCGCCAGCGAATGCCGCACGACCTGGGCGCTGTCCAAGCTGCGGTAGTACACCCACAGGCTCTCGCCGTCGGACACCACCACGTCGCCCTCGGGGTCGCTGAAGCGCATGGAGAAGAGATTGGGGCGCTGCTGGCAGACGCGGCCCTCGCTGTCCACGACGCGGCCGAGCAGGCGCACCTCGATCCGCTGTTCGAAGTCGGCGCACATGGCGCGCACGTCCTCGTAGCGCCGGACCGCGCCCTCGAACGCCTCGCGGGGCGATTGGGCGGCCGCCGGGGCCGGGGCGACGGGCCACGCGGCGAGCGCCAAGAGGGCCCAGGCCGGGCGGACTGGGGCTGAGCGGACCGGGGCTGGGCGGACTGGTGAGCGGCCTCGTGCTGAACGGATCGGCGCCCACCAGACGGAGGCCGATCGGGCATGCGCCCAGCGAATCGCGGATAAGCGGACCGAGGTCCAGCGCACCCAGGCCGAGCAGGCTGGGGCGGACCGGACCCGTGCCCAGCGGCGAGGACGGGACGCGCCACGGCGCTCGGCCCAGCCGCTCCCGGGCGGGTCAGCTGGGGCAGATCTGGTCAAGGGCGTCGGCGCTGGCCGTCACTTCTCTGGGCTTGGAGCCGTCGGGCGGGCCCAGCACGCCGGCGTCGTGGAGCTGGTCCACGATGCGGGCCGCTCGTCCGTAGCCGATGCTCAGGCGCCGCTGGAGGAGCGACGTGGAGCCCGTGCCCTGCTGCACGCACGCCTCCGCGGCCTTGCGAAACAGCGGATCCCAGTCGCCCTGCACGGGTTCCGGGCCGTCGTCGCCGGCGCCCTCCTGCGCGCGCACGGTCTCCAAGATGTCGTCTTCGCCCTCCTGAGCGCGGGCCTCCGCGCCGTCCAGCGCGTCTTCACGCTCGCGGTACCAGTTCATCAGCGCCTCGGTTTCCTCGGTGGAAATGAAGGCGCCCTGCATCCGCACGGGCTCGCTCTGGCCGGGCGGGAGGAAGAGCATGTCGCCGTGACCCAGCAGCGCGTCGGCGCCGTTCTGGTCGAGGATGGTGCGCGAGTCCGTCTTCGACGCGACGCGAAACGCGATGCGGCAGGGGAAATTGGCCTTGATGAGGCCGGTGATGACGTTGACGCTGGGCCGCTGCGTCGCCACCAGCAGGTGGATGCCGATGGCGCGCGCCTTCTGGGCCAGCTGCGTGAGGGGCTTCTCGACCTCGGCTTGGACCGTCATCATCAGGTCGGCCAGCTCGTCGACGACGACGACGACGTAGGGCAGGGGGCCGTCCGTGTAGATCCAGAAGTCGTCGCCCGCGGCCGCCTCGGCCTCGCCGTCCTCGCTCCCCTGGCCTCCTCCTCCGCCTCCGCCGCCGGGGCGCTTGAGCGTCACGCCCCGCTCGACGCGGTCGTTGAACTCCTGGAGAGACCGGACGCCGTTGACGCTCAGCAGGGCGTAGCGGCGCTCCATCTCCATCACGGCCCACTTGAGCACGCCCGCCGCGTCTTTCGGATCGGTGACGACCGGATGGCGCAAGTGCGGCAGGTCCGCGTAGGCCGACAGCTCCACCATCTTGGGATCGACGAGCAACAGGCGCATGCGGCTCGGTCCGGCCCGGTACACCAAGCTCGTGATGATGGTGTTGAGGCACACGGACTTGCCGGAGCCGGTCGCGCCCGCGATGAGCGCGTGCGGCATCTTGGCCAAGTCCGAGACGAAGGGGTCCCCGGCGAGGTCCTTGCCCAGCGCCAGCGGCAGCGTCCCCTTCGACTGGAAGAAGGACGGGGACTCCAGAATCTCCCGCAGCCGCACCATCTCCTTGCTCGGATTCGGGATCTCCACGCCCACGGCGCCCTTGCCGGGGATGGGCGCCACGATGCGGACGCTGCGCGCCTTCATCGCCAGCGCCAAGTCCGCGTCCAGGTTGGCGATTCGGTTGACCTTGATCCCCGCCGCCGGCACGACTTCGTACTGGGTGACGGCCGGCCCCGTCGTCCGGCCGACGATCTCGCAACGGATCTTGAAGGTCTCCAGCGTCTTGAGAAGGACTTCGCCCAAACGGTCGAGCTCGCGCAACATGCCCGCTTGGTCCTGGCGCTCGGACTCGGCCAGCAGTTCCATGCCCGGCAGCTCGTGCTCCTGATGCGCTTGGCCGGAAGCGGCCAAGGGGTCCGGGAGATCGGCGGCGTCGGGCGGAGCGTCCAAGGCCCCGCCCAGCGCGTCGGGCGGATGCGCGGTCCCGTGGACGTCGGCAGGCGCATCGGGATCGGCGGCCGCGGCCGCGCCCAGCAGTTCGTCCGGAGCCAAGGCGTCCTCGGCGATTTCGGGAGGCAATTCGGCCCGCAAGACCTCGGCCCGAGCCACCTCCGCGGCCGACGGTCCCACCGGGACCCGCCGCTCGCGCCGCCGACGCTCCCACGCCCTGCCGAACGCCCCGGCG
Source organism: Longimicrobiales bacterium (assembly GCA_965242735.1). GTDB lineage: Bacteria > Gemmatimonadota > Gemmatimonadetes > Longimicrobiales > Gaopeijiaceae. Next base: position 2,854,421 of record OZ251497.1, read on the forward strand.
ACCGCGCTCCAAGCCCGCGCCGCAACCGACCAGGCGCCCGAGACGCCCGACGCGACCACGCGCAACGGATTGAAGCCGAACGCGGCCACCCAAGTTCCCACCGCACCGCCGCCGACCACGACCCAGGCGCCCAACCATCCCACGCGCTCCCAAAGAGGACCGCCCAGCGCCGCCCCGACCCAGCCTCCCGGCCCGAGCTCTTGGCCGTCGGCCGCGCCCTCGGACCCAGCCGCCGCGGCTCCGTTGCCCGCCGTCTCGGCCAAGAAGGCCGCCACCGGCACGAGCGCCAAGGCCGCCGCCGAGACGATCCACATGCGCTGGAGCGTGCCGCGCTGCCACCAGCGGCCCGCCGTCGCCCCCGCCGTCAACAGCACGAACGGCACGGCGAAGCGGCCCGCGCCCAACGCCCCCGACAGCCACGCGTCCAGGTTCTCGCCCACCGATCCCATCGGGTTGCCCGACGGGAAGTAGCCGCCCAACGGCAGCATGGCGGTCAACGACAGCAAGGCGACCAGCGCAATCGGCCAAGCGGCCGTGCGCCCCAGATCGCGTTCCTTCGCCGCCCCGCTTCGCCCGGCCGTCCGGCTCCGCCCGGAGGACCGCGGCTTCTTCGTCCGGCGCGCCCCCCCACGGGCCGACTTCGCCTTCTTCCCGCCTGTCCTAGCTGCCACCTCTGGCCGCCCCTTCCGAATCAAGCCCCCTGCTTCGCCCGTCGCGGATGCGGGCTCGCGTCGCTAGGCGGACCGCGTCCTCCCTTGCGGCACCATGGCAGAGTTGGGTAGTCGGCGTCATCGGGGCCCGGTTTGCGAGGAGGCTTCGCCGCGGCTCGGCGGCGCCTGACGACCAACAATAACGAGGACGCTCTTGGGGACGGTCGCTAGACCGGCTGGTCGACTCCTTCGACGGGGGAGGCGGAGCCAATCGCCTTGCCGGATTCGTTCTGCTGGCGGCCGTCTCGGAAGTCGCGAGCGTGTCCTGCCACCAAGCAGAACACCATCCACAGCCCGAGGGTGGCGCCGGTCGCCGCCATCGGGAGAAACAAGGCAGCAACCCAAGCGAAGTCGACGCCACCCCCCATCCAGTTGAACGCCGCCAGTCCAATGCCCAGGAGGCCGCTTGCGAGCGCGGCGCCGAGACCGGGGAGAAAGACCTTCGACGAGGTGATGTCGTCGATGCGATTGGCGTTCCACCCGGTTGCAACACCTGCCAACACCATGCCTCCGGCGAGGACCGCCGCCGCGACCCGAACTTCGACATGCCTGGAAAGAACGGCCGTCGCAAACAAGCAGAAGGTCAATGCCGTGCCAACGACGTCCAGCGTCTTGCGCGAGCAGACTGGCCACCCCGTCCCCGGCACATGCACGGTCCTTCGAAGCTCCTGCGGCCGGTCCTCGCGCTCTCGAGTGACCGCAAGCCACGCGAAAGCCATCACAGCAAGGTATGCTCCCGCGAACCCAGCCTTGCCATCGGCCGTCACGGTCAGCCCCATGAGCACCGTGACCGCCGTCACGCTACCTGCGGCGCTGCGAAGGCTGCTGGACATCCGACGTGTCTCCATTTGACGTGTCTCCAAATTGTTATGGCGTCGCAGGCCGGCTGGACCGCTAGACGCCGCCTGTCAGTCCGTCCGCGCCGACCGTCTTCTCGGGGGAGGCGGAGCCAATCGCCTTGCCGGATTCGTTCTCCTGGCGGCCGTCCCGGAATGCGCGAGCGTCCCGCACCAGCACGCAGGACATCATCAACATCGCGAGGGTGACGCCGATCGCCGGCAATGGGAGACCGAAGACGGCGATCCAAACGGTGGCGACGCCGCCTCCCAATGCGTGGTACGCCAGCAGTCCAAGGGTCAAGACGAGGCTTGCGAGCATGGCAACGAGTCCGGGACCGACGACCTTCGACGCGAGGTCGTTGACGCGATTGCCGTTCCATCCGGTTGCGACGCCCGCCAACACCATGCATCCAACCAGAACCGCCGCCGCGACCCGAACCTCGACATTTCTAGAAAGAAGGGCCGTCGCGAACAAGCAGAAGGTCAATGCCGTGCCAACGACGTCCAGCGTCTTGCGCGAGCAGAGCGGCCATCCCGTCCCCGGCACGTGCACGGTCCTTCGAAGCTCCTGCGGCCGGTCCGTGCGCTCTCGAGTGACCGCAAGCCACGCAAGGGCCGCCATGGCAAGCAAGACTCCCGCATACCGGGCCTTGAACTCGGCCGTCACGGTCATCCCCATGAGCACCGTGACCGCCGTCACGCTACCTGCGGCGTTGCGAAGGCTGCTTGACATCCGACGTGTCTCCATCAACGTGTCCCCAATGTGGCATCGCAGGCCGGCCACCCACTCGACGTCTTGCCGGTGCCGAACGCCGCCTGCAAGTCGGTTCGCACCGAGCATCTTCCCCGGTGCGGCGTTACCGTCTTTCGGGGGCGGCGTTTGGCAATCGAAGCTATACAGCCCCCTCCGCCACCGTCAAGCGCGCGTGGACTTTCCGCCGTGAACGGTGGGCTCGGCGCACCAGCTGTCCCGCAACGCCGCCAAGCCGTCCAGGATCTCCTCGGGCAGGCCGAGAACGTCCACCAGAACCGCTCGGTCCAGCTCCCGGCGCACGGGGTCGCGGTACGCCTCGTTGGCGGGCAGCATCTTGCGGTCCCGAAGGTCGGCGAACACGGATTGGGCACGGGCCGACTGCTCTTCCGACAGCGCCCGCGCGTCGAGCGCGAGCAGGTCGGGCAGGCGGCTGATGGTCACTCTGGCCCTTCCCTGCTGCTGCCTGGACCCCATCCACCAGAAGCACATCAGTCCCAAGGTGCTGTTCGCCCACAAGGTCAACGGCTGTTCCCAGGATTCGCGCTCCGCGACGAAGTTCGGCCACGCGACGCCGCCGATGCTCTTCTCCGGCGTCAAGCAGGCGGCCAAGCTCTGGGAATTGAGCTGGAAGTCCAAGTTGAAGTGGAGCTGGGAGGCCGTGTTCTTCCACACCTCCACGGCCTGAACCTCCTTGCCCTCTCGGACGACGCCTTCTCTGTCGGGAGCCACCACCATGCTTCGTTCGCGTTCGGCGTTGTGCGCCCACAGGACCGGATAGAGCGGCCGGTCGCGCGCAACCAAAATGTCGAACGGACCCCTCGGCGCGCCGCCGGGATGCTTGCCCGAGATGTCCCGGTGAAGCAGCCCTCGCCGTCCGAGCCGGTCCAGGGGCGCCACCGGAACTGCAGGACGGGCGTTCGTTCGAGGAAGCGCGAGCGTGCCCGCCCGAAGCGACAGCATGGCCTCCGCCAGAGCCGGCTCCCGCAACGCCGCGCACCCGCCCTCCGCCAGCGGCGCGCGAACGAAGCTACCGGCGTCGGAGGCGTCGCCCAGCAACAACCGTCCGCTGCGGCGCCGCGGGCCGATCCGTCGCACCACGCCCGCCAGCGCCGCCGCCTCCCCCAGCGTGCGCGGACGCCGCAGCAGGTTGACGAAGAGCGCGTCCTTCGCCCCCGACTCCGAATTCACGCTACTCTTCCTCGTGCCGACGACCAGCGCTTCGGCCATCCCCGTGTCCGCCGAGAACGCCCGCTCGGTCTTGCCGCTGGCCGCGATCGACACCACCAACACGTCCTCGTAGCAGCGGTCCAGCAGGACGCGGGCCGCCTTCCACGAACCGCCCTGCACGAAGGCGGCGGGCAGCACCAGGGCCACCACGCCGCCGGGCTTGGTCTTCACGTGGGCCAAGTCCACAAAGTAAGACGCCAGTCCGGCATTTCCCGCTCCGGCCGGCGCATCCAGTCGCTTCCGCAACCGGGCGAGCTTGCCCGACATGGCCTTCTGCTCGGCCTGGGAGGTCTCGAAGCCGGCGAACGACGGCACCGGGATCGTCGTGGACTCGTGGTTGGTCGGACGCGTGAACGGCGGGTTCATGATGAGCAGGTCGCCGCTCTCGTCGGAAAGGTCCACCACGTGCGGATCAGCGGCCTCTTCCGGCTCGCCCGTCCCGCGAACTTGCTTGCGGCTCGTGCCGAAGGCGTCGATCTGCAGGCTGGGCCCCGTGCCCATCAGGGACCGCGCCGACTCCTCGCCCAGGAGGTCCAGCGATCCGATCGAGAGCGGACGACCGGTCTCCGACGGCTGCTCCCCATAGGGCATCGTCCAGACTCGCGTGTTGCCGAAGGGGCGGGTCGGATGGGCGCCCGACAGGATCGAGGTCGTCAGGTGTGTCGCGGCGGGCATGATGTCCGCGGCAATCAGCGCCTGCTCCATCATCCCGGCATGGATGTGCTGGTCGTCCCCCCCGGCGCGGCGGTGACGGGCCCGGACCGACTGGTAGGCGGCGTTCAACAGCGTGCCGGTCCCGCACGCCAAGTCGGCGATCCGAAGCCCGCACACTTCTTCTTGGCTGCCCCACTGCACGTCCAGACGCGGAACCGCCAGCTCCGACAACAGCACGGCCGACGCCGGCAACGTGTAGAAGGTGGCCAGGAACTTCCGATCCACGATCAGGCGCTGGAACATCTGGCCCGACAAGTCGTGCGTTCCCGCCGCGCCCATCTTGGCCAAGCTCCGGGCCGCGGGCTCCAGCCGCTTCAGGACTTCGTCAGCGAGATAATCGGGAAACGGGTGCAGCAGGTCGATCGCGACTTCGAAGATCGGCCAGTAGTTGATTCGCAGGATGCGGCGCCAGCACTGCAAGAGCTGCATCTTGTCGAGCGGGTCGTCGCTCTTGAAGCGCAAGTCGTCTAGCACCTGTATGTCGTGCGAGCCCGCGATCGTCGCGTGAAAGGTCAGTGCGTTGGCGACGATCGCCATCGCCATCCGCGTCGTTTGTTTGCTCTTCTCCTGGTGAAGCACGTCGGAGATGCGGTCCAGCGTATTCTTCTGCTGGTACCGCACGAGGTCTTCCAGCCGGACCGCCGCTTGCTTGACCGCCGTCTCGAGGATCTCGGTACCCTCCGCCACCTTCCGTTCCGACAGCGCCGCGTGTTCGATGCACGCCGCCAAGTCGTTCGCGTCTCCGTCCAGCCATCCCGCCTCCGGCCAGCGGACAGGCGCTCCGGGCTCGCCCGCCAGAACGGCATAGCGGTACCGAGCTTCCGCGATGCGGTTCGCGAGTTCGCCCTGGCCGGTCCGAAGGTCGCGCGGCAACAGAACGGCGATGGCTTGTTCCACGATCTCGCCGGGACCTTCCACGACTTGCCCCAGCCGAGCGCAGGCGTCCCGTTCGACGGTCGCGCCGGGCGCGAACTCCGTCTCGAGGACGACGACTTGGCCACCGGGATGACTGACCATGATATCGGGGCGTCTCGCCGCATTCCGGAGAACCTGCGACTGCTCCACGCCGATCCCGTCTCGCCAAGCCGGGTGCTTGGTGCGCAGGAGATCGCCGAGCTGCACGTTGATAGTCGCTTCGCTGTTGGCCGGCATCGTTCACCTTTCTTGTAGAGATTAAGGTAATCCGTCAGATCAACGCCAAGTACTAATTCTTGCCTCCTCTGGACAAATTACAATATCTGTGCACTAATCTTGCATTCTCAGGAATAGTAGCACCTCCTCGCCAATAATGCTCATCGTGATCAAGCGCAGCATCTTCCATAAGTCGTATTTCGTTTCCGCAAATTTTACATACAGCATTCTGTTCAAACATTTCTTTTTTCAATTGTCGGGAAAATATCCGCTTATCCGTATCGGATTGCAAGTCATTCGATAGCAATTTCTTAAGTCGATCACGCCAAGTTTCGAACACATATGTCAATCTGGCCTTTTCTCCGGTTGCACGACGGACGTAATCAATCCAGTGTTTATCATGTGTAATCAAATCCAAATATTCTTCATAGATTCGATCTGCCATGCCAGTAATTTGACTTAAGCTGTAATCCGCAAACGATGTAGATACACATTGGAACACAGATGAATTGACTCTTGTAGCCCACTCGGTGGACTGGGAACCCTTCTTGGGGTCATTTCTCAAACGGAAACCATTGTCCCCGAACACAGTAAGGGATGCTTTCATGCAACGCTCAAAGACATTCTTGAATTCCGCCAACTTCTTGTCTGACGGATTACGGTGTGTCTCCAAAAACTCGTTCAAGAATTTCTTCAAGCCGTGACCGCACTTGAGATGAGTACGCTCATAGAACGCCAAGAACCTGAGGACAAGATTTCTGTCGTTCATTCTTTTCTGAAGCGTGCTCTGGTTTACGCATTTCACGAAATCTTTGTTACTCGACAACTCCTTGAGCAAAGTGTTTGTACTTCCCTTGAAAATGCAATTTCGAATTTCTGTTTCATTGAGTTTTGTACCACCGGTATTGAGTCGCTCAAAAACGATAAAATGAATATCCGAATCTGTGTTGCTAGATAGTTCAAATGATCTGAGTGTAGCATTTTTGAGCTCTCTTTGACTTGCCTTGTCTAGATCGCTAAATTTCTTTCCATTAAGTTCTCGCCTTATGTTCAATCCAGTCAATTTATATTTGTCGGCAAAGAAATTGAAAACAGACGTTAAGCGCTGAAGCCCGTCGATTACTGTGTATCTCTGATCTTGAGTTCGGGAAAGATATACAACTGGTACGGGAATATTCAACAAGAAAGACTCAATAAGCTTCGATGCCTGTGGGTTGCTCCATACATAGTTTCTCTGCCATTCTGGATCGAGCACTAGGTCGTTATCGTCATGCCAACGCTTGAACTCCCAAAGGCTCCTGTCATTCTTCTCCAAGGAAATACGTGAACTAGAGGCATTCAGGACTCCTTCATCATTTCCCTCAAAATCCGATCCCGATTCCGGCGATTCTAGCTCATCGCGTCGTTGCGCCGTCGCACTGTGGAGGTCATCGACAGCAATTTCCGTCGTCGTGGCCTGCGAGATCTTCGTTGTCATCGCCTTGCGTCCGATATCTCTCTGGCGTCAATTCTCCAACAATACCTGCCCACACCACTGGCGGAGCGCCCATCTGCGTTGCAACGATTCACGCGGGCACCTCCGTCGAATCGCGAGGACCAATCGGATGGAGCACCGGGGAAGCGGGCGACCGCTCGCATCAGGAAGCTGGGCAGGGTCAAAGGATAGCCCAATTGGCGGCGCAACGGAAGTCCATCAGGCCCTCTCGGGAACATCTCCGCGACATTCTCCCAGGCGACGACCCGCCTGGCCGACCACCGGCCCGGCCCGAGGCACGTGGATGCCGAGAGGCGGCCTACCCTTCCCACAGGGCGAGGACGCCCTCGCGCATCTCGGGCACGGCCGAGCGGCGGTCCATGTCCGCGCACGCAACCAAGTCGCCTGCCAGTCCCACCTCGGCCAGCGCCCGCCCGGCGGACGTGGCGGCCAGCATCTCGGCCGACGGCTTCCGGGCGCGCGCCAAGTCCGTCGCGGCATGGGCAGCGTCGTCCAGCTCCGCGGTGCCGGGCGCGCGCGCCTCGATCGCCAGCGCCAGATGGCCGGCGCACACGGCGTCGTCCAGCGCGAACGCGCCCTCCTTGCCTGCGCAGACGATCAGCACGTCGTCCTCGTCGTCCACGAGCCGGTCCGCCACGGCCCCCAAGTTGACGAACGCCGCCGCCAGCACGCGCTTCGCCCCGGCGACCGCCAAGAATGCGGCCGTCCCGTTGGTGGTCTTCATGAGGAGGCGCTTGCCGGCGACCGTGTCCGCGACGAACTCGCGCGGCGAGTTCCCCAAGTCGAATCCGTCGATCGGCAGGCCGCCCCGCTCCCCGCAGAGGAGGACGCCGTCCGCGCCGGAGCTGGCACCCGCCAGCGAGCCCGAGCCGACAGCCGAACCCGCGCCGGAGCCGACGTCCGCCGAGTCCGAGTCCGCCCCGGAGCCGGCACCCTCGCCCGAGCCGACAGCCGAAGTCGAAGCCGCCGCCGCCTTCGCCCCGCGCGCGGACCCGAACGGCCGCACCGAGCGCGCCCCGTTGGCCAGCGCTTCCACGATGCAGGTCGTCGCCCGCACCACGTCGATCACCACGGCGGTCCTGCCCTCGGGGCCGGCGCGACGGGCCGCCTCGCCCGTGAACGCCACGGACACCCGGGCCCGCGCCTCACTCATCCTTGGCCGCCGCCATCCTCGCCACGAACCCCGTGTCCACCTCGCCTGCCACGAACGCCTCGTCGCGCGTCAGGCGGGCTAGATAGCCGATCGTCGTCGATATCCCCTCGACCACGAACGACTCCAGCGCCTCGCGGCCCCGGACCACCGCTTCGTCCCGCGTCGCGCCCCACACGACCAGCTTGGCCAGCAGCGAGTCGTAGAACGGCGGCACGACGTAGCCGGGGTACGCGTGCGTGTCCACCCGCACGCCGGGACCGCCCGGCTGGTGCAGCGTGGCGATCGTGCCCGGCGAAGGCGCGAAGCCTCGGTCCGGGTCCTCGGCGTTGATCCGAAACTCGATGCCGTGGCCGCGGTGCTCGGGCGCCTCGGGGAACGACAGCCGCTCGCCGGCCGCCACGCGCACCTGCTCCTTGACCAAGTCCAGCCCGGTGGTGACTTCGGTGACGGGATGCTCGACCTGGATGCGCGTGTTCATCTCGATGAAGAAGAATTCGCCCGAGGCGGCCAGCAGGAATTCGACGGTCCCGGCGCCCACGTAGCCGATCGCCTCGGCGGCCCGGACCGCCGCCTCGCCCATCCGGCGCCGCAGCTCCGGCGTCAGCGCGACGGACGGCGCCTCCTCGACCAGCTTCTGATGGCGCCGCTGAACGGAGCAGTCGCGCTCGCCCAGGTGCATGACCCGCCCGTGCGCGTCGCCGAACACCTGGAATTCCACGTGCCGCGGGCGCTCCAAGTAGCGCTCCAGATAGATGCCGGGGTCCCCGAACGCGGCCTCCGCCTCGGCGCGGGCCGCCGCGAAGCCCCGGCGGAACGCGTCCTCGTCCTCGGCGACGCGGATGCCCGTCCCGCCGCCGCCGGCCGCCGCCTTGATCATCACCGGGTACCCGATCTCCGCGGCCAGTCCCACCGCCGCCGCCTCGTCCTCGACCAAGCCGTCGGAGCCGGGCACGACCGGCACGCCCGCCGCCTTCATGGCTTCGCGCGCGGCGGCCTTGTCGCCCATGGCGCGGATCTGGTCCGGCGACGGCCCCACGAAGGCCAGTCCGGCACGCTGGCACACCTCGGCGAACTCCGCGTTCTCCGCCAGGAAGCCGTAGCCCGGATGCACGGCCTCCGCCCCCGTGATCTCGGCCGCGGCGAAGATGCGCGACAGGTTCAGGTACGACCGGGACGCGCGCGCCGGGCCGATGCACACGGCCTCGTCCGCGTAGCGCACGTGCAAGGAGTCGCGGTCCGCCTCCGAGTACACCGCCACCGTGGACACGCCCAGCTCGCGGCAGGCGCGCACCACGCGCAGGGCGATCTCGCCCCGGTTGGCGATCAGGAGCTTCTTGAACATGGCGCGCGCAGGGGCGTTGCCCTGGTCAGGCGGGATCGATCCGAAACAGAACCTGTCCGAATTCCACCGGCTCGGCGTTGCGCACGCAAATCTCCACGACGCGCCCCGCCGTCTCGCACTCCAGCTCGTTCATGAGCTTCATGGCCTCGATCACGCAAAGCACGTCGCCCTGCGCCACCGCGTCGCCGTCGGCCACGTACGGGTCCGCTTCCGGAGAAGGCGCGCGGTAGAAGGTGCCGACCATCGGCGACGTCACGTCGACCAGGTTGGCCGACGATCCCGGATCGCCCGCCTCGACGGCCGGCCCTGCGGACTCCGCGGCCGCAACGTCGGCCGGCGGACCCGCGTGGGACCCCGGCGCCGAGCCCGGGTTGCCGACCGCGGCGGGCGGGGCCGCCGGAATCGCGGACGGCGACTTGGCCAGCCGAATGCGCGTCCCGGCGCGCTCGACTTCCAAGCTGTCCAGGGAGGACTCGTCCAGGAGCCGGACCAACTGCTCGACGACCTTCGGATCGATCATGCGCTCGCTCTGGTCATCGGCTCGCCTCGCTTGAAGCGGAGTCGCGCGATCCATCGAGGATGAGACCTCGGCGTCCGCTCGCCCCCGTCATCCGCTCACTCTCGTCAAGTACTTGTCCTCCCGCCGGTCGATCTTCAGCACGTCGCCGGCCTCCACGAAGAGGGGCACCTGCACGACGGCCCCCGTCTCGAGCGTAGCCGACTTGGTGGCGCCCTGCGCGGTGTCGCCCTTGAAGCCGGGGTCGGTCTCCGCCACGGCCAGCTCCACGAACGCGGGCAGCTCCACGCTGATCACGCTTCCGTCGTGCACCAGCCCCTCGCACTCCATGTTCTCCTTGAGATACTTGAGCTGGTCGCCGCCCAGCATTTCGCCGCTGATCGGGATCATGTCGTAGGTCTCCTGGTCCATGAAGTAGTGGAGGTCGCCGTCGGCGTAGGAGTAGTTGACGGGACGGCGCTCCAGGCGGACCGGGACGACCCGTTCGCCGGCGCGGAACGTGCGGTCCACCACCGCGCCCGAAAGGACGTTCTTGAGCTTGGTGCGCACGAACGCGCCGCCCTTGCCGGGCTTCACGTGCTGAAAGTAGGTGATGGTCCAGAGCGCGCCGCCGACGTCCAGGACCATTCCGTTGCGGAAGTCCGCAGTGGTCGCCATGCCCTCGCTTCAGTTCCCTTCCGCGTCCCGGAGGATGGTGTCCGCCGCCTCCGGCCCCGGCCGGTCCGGCCCGCGGAGCAGGTGGTTGCGGAGACAACGGAACCCGGAAAGATAGCTGTCCATCCCGAACCCCGCGACCACGCCCACGGCCGCCGGCGCCAGCAGCGACTTGCGGCGAAACGGCTCGCGCGCGGCCGGGTTGCTCAAGTGCACTTCGACGAACGGCAGGGCCACGGCGCGCAGCCCGTCGAGCAGCGCCACCGACGTGTGCCCCAGCCCGGCGGGGTTGACCACCAGCCCGTCCGCCCGGCCGAGACACGTGGCCAGAAAGTCCAGGATCTCGCCCTCCGAGTTGGACTGGTAGACTTCGAGCGCGCACCCGAGCTCGGCCGCCAGGTCCGCGAGCGCTTCGTTGACGTCGGCCAGCGAATCGGAGCCGTAGACGTCGGGCTCGCGAACGCCCAGCAGGTTGAGGTTGGGCCCGTGGACGACGGCGATGCGCAGGGGCCGGGGAGCGGGCGTGCCGGACATGGCGGCGGGACGTTGGAGGAAGCGGCCGCGAGGCGGCGAGACGCGGTGCGGAGCGGCAACAGCGGAGCGACAACATATGTTTCCCGGAGGCGCCGCGTCAAGGCGGCACGAGGGACGCGCGGACGGACGGGCGCCCAGGAAGTGGAGGCGGGCACCCGGACGGGCGGGCGCCCAGGAAGTCGTATGGGGCCGCGCGGCCTCGGATCGCCGCGGGTCAACTTGAAGCGCGGTCTCCGGCAACGTTAGCTTCCCGTTGTGGCTTGTCGCACGCGCCGGCCCGTGGCCGCCGCCGGGACGGCAAGCGCCGAGAGCGAGCGGGACCCAAGAGCGCCAGCGAGGGACGATTCGACGATGATGCGGCAAATGCGGGAGAACACGAAGTGGATCATGCTCCTGGCGATCCTCGCCTTCGGGGGCCTGATGTTCTTCGAATGGGGCATGGACATCACCGGGCAGACGGCCGGAGGCTTCGGCGAGATCGGGCGCGTCAACGGCACGCCCGTCACCTACGACCAGTACATGGCCGCGTACCGGACCATCTACGACCAGGTCCAGGCCACCCAGGAAGAGGCCGTCACCAACGCCCAGAACAAGGAGCTGGAAGACCAGGCCTGGGACCAGATCGTCGACGCCATCCTCATCCAGCAGGCGATGGAGCGGCGCGGCGTTCTCGTGACCGACGGCGAGGTGATCGCGGCGGCCCGGGCGTTCCCCCCGGCGGGCCTGGGGTCCAACCCGGCGTTCATGACCGACGGCCAGTTCGACCGGACCAAGTACCTGCGCTTCCTGGACGAAGCCGACGCCGAGCTGCTGATGCAGTTCGAGGCGTACTACCGCGAGGTCATCCCGCAGAGCAAGCTCTTTCGCCAAGTCGCCCTGGGACTGCACGTGCCGGACGCGGCCCTCTGGCGCGACTACCGGGACGCGCACGAGACGTCGACCGTCCGCTACGTGTCGTTCGACCCGTTGACGCGGATCGCGGACGACCAGATCGAGGTCTCCGCCGAAGAAGTCTCGCGCCACTACGAGGACAACCGGGAGGACTACGCCGTCCCGGCCACGGCCCGGATCGTGTCGGTCGCGTTGCCGAAGACGCCCACCGCCGAGGACACGGCCGCGACGTTCGAGCGCGCCGAAGCGATCATGGAGGAGTTGCGCGGAGGCGCCGACTTCGCCGAGGTCGCCCAGCGGGAATCGGCCGATCCCGGGTCGGCGGAGGCCGGAGGCGACCTGGGCGTGTTTCCGAAGGGCCGCATGGTCCCCGCCTTCGACTCGGTCGTCTTCGCCGCCCGCCTGAACCGGGTGGCCGGGCCGGTGGAGACGGAGTTCGGGCTTCACGTCCTGGAAGCGACCGAGCGCTGGGGGCAGGACTCCGCCCAGGCGCGCCACGTGCTGGTGCCCTTCGAGCGCACGGACGAATCGGAGATCGCCCTGCTGGCCGCGGCGGACTCCTTGGAAGAGCTGGGAGAGACGATGTCCCTGGGAGAGGCGGCCGCGCTGCTCGAGCTCGAGGCGGACACGGTGGAAATCTTGGAATCGCAGCCGCTGGCGCCCGGCGCGGGGAGAATCGCCGAGGGGGGCGAATGGGCGTTCGAGGAGGAGACGGCGCCCGGGGACGTCAGTCCCGTCTTCGAGAGCCGCGCCGCGTTCTATGCGGTCGAGCTGATCTCGCTGGACCCCGCGGGCTACGTCTCCGCCGAGGAGGCCGAGCCCGCCGTGCGTCAGACGCTCGAGCTGCGGAAGCGGCTGGCGGCCGCCATGGCGGAAGCGCAGGCGCTGGCGGAAGACGTCGAGGCCGGGCGTTCGCTGTCGGAGATCGCCGCCGAAGCGGGGCTGGAAGTCCGCGAAGCGGGCCCGTTCACGCGCAGCGACTTCGTGCCGGGCCTGGGATTTCGGTCCCCGGCGCTGGGCGCGGCCTTCGGCATCGGCATCGACCAGGTCTCCGCGCCCGTCGAGTCCAACCAGAACGTGTACTTGCTGGAGCGAATCGGCTCGGAAGCGGCCGACAGCACGGCCTGGCAAGCGCAGATCGACATTCAGAGGACCCAGGCGGTGGCCGACCAGCGAGCTTCCCGGCCCAACCTCTGGCTGGCCGCCCTGCGATCCGCCGCCGACATCGTGGACCGCCGCGCCGAAGTGCTGACCCCCGCCGACGAACAGGCCGCCTCCCCCGGGTTGCCCAGAGTCTTCTAGGAGCAGGTCGCCGAAGGTGGGCGGGCCGCCGAGGCCGAGACTGCGCCGGGCGCTGGGACTGGCGGCCGGGGCGGTCGCGCTGGCCTCGTGCGAGCCCGCGGCCGAGAACCCGCTGGCCGGAACATGGACGGTCGTGGCCGTCCGCGGCGAGGCCCCCTGCGTCCTGTCGCAACGCACCACCGTGGTCTTCGGCGAAGCGGCCGAGGGCCGGGCGCGGTGGACCACGCCGCCTCCCGACACGGTCGCCGCTTCCGTGTCAGGAGAGGACTGCCGCTTCGACGGAGATGTGCCCTACCGGCTGCTGGCGCCCGGCGCGGACGGCGGCCCCAGGTTGGCCGCAGGACCATGGCGCGCAACGCTGGACCGCGCCGTCGAAGGCCGCGTGGAGCGGCACGGACCGGACCGGTTCCGGTTCGAGCTGGACGCGGCCGAAGAGCCCGACGCCGCCGGCGCCACGGCCCGACCCGCGACAGTCGTCTTCGTGCGCAAGGTGAACTGACGGGTCTTCGCGGGCACGGCGCTCAATGACGTCCTGGTGCCGTGCCGCGCCAGGTTTGCGAGATGGGCGGTCGGCATCTGGATCGTCCGTAGCCAAGGACTCTCCGCCTCCGAAGGGGCCGCCCGGGGGTTGAGCCCGGTCGCTTCCCTCCCAGGCGGCTTCAAGCCACGCTGCACGAGTCCAGCGATGGCCTGCCCTGGGCTCGTCCAGCTCCCTCGGGAACTTTCTAGGGGCCTCTGGCGTACCTAGGGGCACGGGCGCAGATTCCGCCGGGATTCGCTCGGCTCCGCCCGTGCTCAAGCGCACAGGAGAAACACAAGATGAAGTACGCAAGGACGAGCATTCTCATGGCCGCCCTGCTGTTGGCGGCCTGCGACGAGGCCACGCGCCCCGTCGCACCCTACGACTCTGCCAAGCCGGTCCTGGCAGACGCCGACCTGCCCGAACTGGCCCAAGCCGTGGCCCGGGGCTTGGCGGATCCCGCCGCCCGCCGGAACATCCTGGCGGCGATGCGGGCATCCCACGCTGTGGAACACCGGTTGATCCTGGCCGATTATCTGCGTAGCCCGCAAGGCGCCGGCTTGCTGGAAGGAGCCTCGCAAACATTCGGCCTGGGCACCGACGAGGTGCTGGCGCATGTGGACAGGCTACGGCAGGTGGCCGAAGTGGTCATCGCCGTGCCGTTGCGGGAGCATCGGCTCAACTGGCGCGGCTCCGCAGACGTGGGCGTTGCCGGCACGTGGAATTCGGACGCGCTGGCATTCGTCGTCTACGAGCCCAACGGCCACAGGAAGCAAACCAGGACGGTGGAAGAGCTCGGAGGCTACGACGCCTTCTTCCTCCTTCGGCCGCAGGAGAGCTGGGGCACGCGGATCGACCGCCAGCCGGAAGGGCCCGGGCCGGTCATACAGGATCCCAACGACGGCGAGCGCGCGGTGGTGTGGACCTACGAGGAGGAGGGGAAACCACCGGTGTCGGTGGACTACGGGCTGTACGACTCGGACGAAGCGTTGGTCACGGCTGTGGCGACAGCTATGGGCCTTCCAACGGTGGCGGCTTGCGACGGCCACAACCCAGCTGTCGCGGGCGGTTGCACCGGGGGTGGTGGCAGCACCGATCCACTGACGGGCACGTTTCTGGACAGCCTCTTGCTAAAGGTTCGAGGTGACGCGGTTGGAACAGCAGAAGTCGAGGTCACCGTCGGCTATCGTACGCCTTTCAGAGTCCACGTACGCGGAACGCATCGCGAGACCGGGGTGAGCAAAGGAATCCGGCGCATTGTGCAATTGCCGATTCTCCCTGTCGCTCCCCGGCGCGGCGGACCTATGTTCTATGCGAGCGCAGTAGAGACCGATCCCTGGTGGGCTGGCGGTAATGATGATCTCGGTTACTCAGGCTTCCAGTACTCCGAAGAAGGAATCGATTTGTACCTCCGGAAGATCAACATCTGGCTCAGTTGGTAGGAGAAAAACGATGCTTCGTGACATGCTAGCACGGTGGGTCGCAGTTGTCGTGTTCGGCCTCTGGCTGGCGTCCGGCGAGGAAGCGCGCGGCGCCCAGGTCCCCGATTCGGGGGCCTGGGCGGTGCGCACGGTGGACGATCAGTCCGGCAATCCGGTTCCCGGCGTCGTGCTCTTCTTTCCTGCGCTGTCCGAGACCCGGATCACCGACAGCGGGGGATTGGCGGAGCTGCCGGCGGTGAACGATTCGGTCCGGCTCTCTGCGTCTCGAATCGGGTACGCGGACATGGACACGCTCGTCAACCTTTCGGGACCGCGCGTCGTCGTCGAACTGCGGATGGCGCGCGCGCCCCTGGCGTTGCAACCGCTTACGGTCGAGGTGGACCGTCGCCTGACATCTCGCGAACTTCACCGCCTGCTGTTCGACCGCGAGGTCGCCATCGGCGCGTTCAGCATGACGCAGGCCGAGATCGAAGCGGTGCCGCCGATCGGCGAGCCGGACGTGTTTCGCAGTCTGCAGGCGTTCGCGGGCGTGTCGAGCCTCAACGACTACAGCGGACAGCTGTTCGTGAGAGGCGGAGCCGGAGATCAGACGCGGGTCCTGCTGGACGGCGCGCCCGTGTTCGCGCCCTATCACATGTTTGGGCTGTTCGGCGTGTTCAACTCGGGCGCCATCGAGTCGACGGAGTTCTACCGGGGTTCCATACCCGCCCGCTACGGCGGCGCGCTGTCGGGCGTCGTGTCGGCGCGCAGCCGGACAGGCAGCGCCCGGAAGACCAGCGCCAGCGGCGGAATCAGCCTCCTGGGCGTGCGCGTCGCGGCGAGCGGCGCGGCGCCGTGGGGAGGCGTCCGATGGACGGCGGCCGCGCGCCGGGCTTCGGTGGACATCGCAAGGATCCAGATTCCCTATTCGTTCCAAGACGTGAACCTGGGCTTGGAAGCCCATCCGGCGGAGCGGCACCGCTTGCGCGTGTCGCTGATGGCGTCGGACGACGACTTCGCTTGGCGGTTTGGGGACGATGCCGCGAGTTCTCTGCGCTCGACATGGGAGAACTTGACTTCTTCGCTGTCGTGGTCGTGGGTTCGCGACGACCGGCTCGCCAGCGACGTGACGGCGTACTACAGCCGATACCGGGGCGACATCGGAGTCGACGACACGGGCGGCGCCGGGCCGGTCACGGAAAATCGCGTCGCCGTGGCGGGACTTGGAGCCAACGTCTTGTTTCGGGGCGAGAACACCGGCTTCAGGGCGGGCGTCGCGGCAGAGGGAGGCCCGGCGGACCTCCGCGGCTTCCGTCCGGGCGCCTACCTGGAAGGCGACGCTTCTCGGTCCTACCTGCACATGTCGGCGTTCGCCGAGGCCGAACGCTCGATCGGGCCGTTGCGGCTGGCCCCGGGAATTCGCGTGGGCGCCGAGCGCCGGGCGTCGCGCCGGTTCCTCGAGCCGCGCTTCTCCATCCGCTGGCGCACCGATGCGTTCGCGCTCAGCCTCAGCCTCGACCGAACGTACCAGTTCATGTCGCAGCTCGCCGACGCTCGCGTCGATCCGCCGGGGGCGCCCATGTGGTTCGTGCACCCCGATGAACATCCGGCGTCCTTGGCCGACGGCCTGAGCATTTCGGCCGACGCTTGGCGCGGCGACGACTGGACGGCGTCGGCCGCCGCATGGACGCGGCGCTTCCGCAACAAGCCGTACTGGCGCCCCGACGGACAGAGGACTTTGTCGGCGCTGGAGTTTCACGACGGGACCGGACACGGCTTCGAAGCGACGTTGCGCAAGCACTCGGGCCGCGTGCGAGGATGGCTGTCGTACCAGTGGGCGCGCGTCGCGTTCCAGGACGGAGAAGACGCGGAATACTTTCCGGGATGGGACCGCAGGCACGAGGTCGATGGCACGGTGACGACGCGGGTCGCGGGCGGACTCGACGTGTCCGTCAGGGCAACGGTGGGAACGGGTGCGCCGTTCTTGTTCCCGGCGGGCTCCTACAACCTCCTTCGGTACGACCCAACCCACTCCATGAACTTCGGCGTCTCGAACTTCAAACGGCTCTCCGAGACGCAAGCGGGCAACGTCACGATCTGGTCCTCCATCCAGGGCCGGATACCGCTGTACGCTCGCTACGACGTCTCCCTGCGGTACGCGCTGCGCTGGGGCTCGTGGCACGTGATCCCGTACGCGTCGGTCGTCAACGTCGCCAACCGGTCCAACGTGCTCTCCTACGCCTACTACGGCAGGGAGCAGTTGACGGCGCAGACTCAACTGCCGTTGTTCCCCTTCGTCGGGATCGATTTTCGCTTCCAATGACAAGGACATAACGTCATGCCTAATCGAACTGCACTGGCCGTCGCAGCGGCAATCGGACTTGTCGCTTGCGGCGACATCGTCGATCCGAAGCTGCCCAGCGAATCTCTCAGCGATCGACTCTTCCTCTACGCGGCCCTCGACGCCGATCAGGGCCACCAGTGGATCGTAGCGGCCCCACTGGACGCGCGGCGCCAACCCGTGGTCAGCGTGGCCATCCACACGAGGCCGGCCGGCCAAGCCGGCTCCGAATGGACGCTGGTCGCGCGCGACAGCACGGCGGGGCCCAAGGATCACGAGCACGTCCCGGGATGCGACCACGTCTACGCCAACGCCCATTGCTTGGCGTTGCACGCCCGTCTCGAACCGGGCGCGGTCTACAGGGTCGAAGCGACGGCCGAGGGCTATGCGGGAGCGCGGGGCGTCACGCGCGTCCCCGGCGACTTCGAGGTCGAGTCCGCGACGCTGTCTCGTCGCGACGGCTCGCACGTCGTCAGCGCGGAGTGGACGGCCAGCGAACATGTCCACCGCTACCTGCTCGGCGTGAGGCGGTTCGCGACCACATGCGGCAATTGCAGTCGAGCGTGGAACGTCGACGTGGACAGCACCCGCTTCACGGGTCCGTTGCCTCAAGCGGCCGCGGACAGCCTGGGGCCGACGCCCACCGTGATGGTCATGGCCGCCGACAAGCACCTCCATGCCTTCGTCACGTCCGGGCTGGGCGACCAGTTGTTGAGCGTTCCGCCCGCAATGAACGTGGAGGGCGGCTTCGGCGTCGTCGGGTCCGCCCTCTACCGCACCCGGTCCATCGCCTTGCCGGAGCCGTCTGCCGGCCGCTGATCCAAGAGAGGCGCCCGCGAACCGAACCGGCCCCGCGGACGCCCCCTTGGGTTCCAGTCAGGCGCTGGCCCGCACTTCGATCTTGCGGGTGCGCGCCTCCTCCGCCTTCGGCAGGCGGACCTTCAGCACGCCGTTCTCCAAGTCGGCCGTGATGGCCTCGGCCTGCACGGTCCGCGGCAACGTGAACGAACGGCTGAAGCGGCCGAAGCTGCGCTCCATCAGATGGCGCTTGCTCTCGGTCTCCTCGCCGCCCGCGCCCCGCGCGTCGCGCTTCTCGCCGGAAACGGTGAGGACGTTGTGCTCGAGGTTGATCTCGACGTCCTCGAGGGCCACGCCGGGCAGCTCGCCCGTCAGTTCGATCTCGTGGTCCCTCTCTTCGACGCCGAACGCGGGCGCCCAGCCGGCGCAGTCCGCGCCGAAGCCGTCGGCGCAGCCGGGGCCGAACGCGCGCCGCAGCGCGGCTTCGCCGAAGAAGTCCTTGATCAGGTACATCTGCATTGCTCCTTGTCTCGGAGTTGACCCGCACATGCCCCATGCACGTGCGTCCTGCGACGACCGAGAAGCAAGGTCCGTGCCGGGCCGAATTCCTGCCAAAATGGCAGGTCGGGCCGTGGCGCCGCCGACAATTCCTGCCAAAATGGCAGGAGGGACTGCCAAAATGGCAGGTCGCCTACGACGGCGGCGGGAACTCCCGAATCGCCTTGCGGGCCGCGCCGCGTTCGGCCACCACGGGGGCGCGGCGCACGGCGCAGCCCTGTTCCGCGGCGAGGCGCATCACGGGAGCGCGCAGCTCGCTGCCTTCGCGCACGACGCCGCCGATCATCGCCAGCGGCGGCTTGCCCGGCCAACCCGACGTGCGGGCCAGCACGGCCTCGACCAGCGAACGAATGCCGGCCAGGGCCTTCTCGACGATCTGCGCGGCGGCCGCGTCGCCTTCCTGGCAGGCCTGCCCCACGGCGACGCACAGCGCGGCCACGTCTCGCTTGCTCGCGCTGGCCACCCACTCGACCAAGTCGCGCGGCTCCGCCACGCCCGTCTCCCGCAGCAGCGCGCCGGTCAGGGACGTGGCGGGCGCCCGGCCGTCGGCGCTGCGCATGACGGCGCGAAGGCCGTCCATGCCGATGCGGTAGCCGCTCCCCTCGTCGTCCAGCGCCGCGCCCCAGCCGCCCGCCATCGCCTTGCCGCCGTTCGGATCGCGCGCGACCGCCACCGATCCCGTCCCGGCCACCAACAGGATGCCGGGGCCGTCTCCGAACGCGTCCGCCCGTGCCGCCTCGACGTCTCCGCCGACGGCCACCCCGGCGGCCAGTCCCTCTTCGGCCAGGAAGTCCCGCACCGCGCCACGCGGCCCCGGGGGACCCGCGCCGGCCAATCCCGCCCACAGGCCCCGCACCGGAAGCTCCGCGCCCGCCGCCTTCGCCGCCGCGCCAGCAAGCTCGGCCACCACGCGGGCCGCCTCCAGGGGGCGAAGCGGATCGATCAGCGCGGATCCGCCCTCCGCGCGGCCCAACGCGCGCCCGGCGGCGTCCACCACCACGGCCCGGCTGCCGCTGCCGCCCCCGTCCACGCCGATCCAACGCTCCCGCTCCCCGTCCCCGCCCGCGGAGGCAGCCGCCCGCGGACCGGCCTGCGCCGAGCCCCGCACGCCCTCAGGACCCCGCACCCCTTCAGGACCGCCGCGCCAGCAAGCCGCCCGCTCCAACCGCGAGCGCCGTCGCCAAGCCCAGCGGCGTGAACCACGGCCACGCCACGGCCTCGCTCCCCCAGTGCCAGACGGCCGCCACCGCGGCCACGCCGCACAGCAGGCCGGCGACCGCCTCGCGCTGCCCCACGCGCGGCGCCAGCACGCCCAGCGCGAAGACGCCCAGGAGGCCGCCGTAGACCATCGAGGCCGCGGCCAGCGCCACCTCGACGGCGGTGTTCCCTTCCGACAGCCTGACGAACGCCACCGCGCCCAGAATCAGGATCCCGGCCCAGACCAGCGTGAACGCGCGCCCGGCCGCCAGCGCCGAGCGCTCGTCGCGACGGCCGGACAGCGGCGCCCAGAAGTCGTAGGTGCTCGCCGACGCCAGCGCGTTGATGGACGAGGACAGCGACGACATGGCGGCGGCGAACACGCCCGCGACGAGCAGGCCCCGAATTCCGACGGGAAGCTCCTGGACGATGAAGCCCGCGAAGATTTCGTCCGCGCGGTCGAAGGCGCGGCCCTCGTAGAACGCCCAGAGCCCGACGCCGACCATGAGGAAGAGCGCGAACTGGGCGGCCACGGCGACGCCGCTGCCGACCAGCGCCCGCCGGCTCTGCCGCACGTCCCGGCACGCGAGGAGGCGCTGCACGATGAGCTGGTCGGCGCCGTGCGACGCCATGGACAGAAAGGCCCCGCCGACGAGGCCGGCCCAGAACGTGTAGGGCGCCGACCACGACGCCGTGAAGTCCAGGACCTGCAACTTTCCGGCCGCCTGCGCGCTGGACAGGATGGCAGGCCAGCCGCCGGTCACGGCGCCGTGAAGGACCCACAGCGCCACGAGGCCGCCGACCGCGTAGAGCGTCATCTGCAGCGCGTCCACCCAGACCACGGCCCGAATGCCGCCGAAGTACGTGTAGACGAGCGTGGCCAGTCCGATCACCAGGATCGACAGCCAGTAGGGCCAGCCGGTGATCAGCGCGAGCGGGACGGCGGTCACGAACAAGCGCACGGAGTCGGCGAGCAGCCGCGCCACCATGAAGACGCCCGACGCGCACCGCCGCGCGCCGTCGCCGAACCGCTGGCCGAGCAGCTCGTAGGCGGTGGAGAGGCGGCCTCGGTAGTACGCGGGCAGCAGGATCTGCGCGACCACGACGCGGCCGGCCAAGTAACCCAGCGCGAGCTGCAGGAAGGCGAGCGTGCCCAGATACGCGATGCCGGGGACGGACAAGAACGTGAGCGTGCTCGTCTCCGTCGCCACGACGGAGAACATGACGGCCCACCAAGGCAGGTTGCGGCTGCCCAGGAAGTAGTCGCTGCCGCCTCGGCTGTTCCGGCCGAGCCACGCGCCCCAGGCGACGACCCCGCCCATGTAGAGCGCGACGACCGCGACGTCCAACGCGCCGAAGCGGGTCACGGCCGGTTCTCGCGGCGGACGGGCGGAACGTCGGCGACCGCGGTGGCGGCCAGGTCGTGCACGCGTCGGCGCAAGGGCACGTGCTTGACGTTGTCGCGGGTGGGATTGACGCGGTTGGTCAGCAGGACGACGGCCAGGTCGAGCACGGGGTCCATCCAGATCGACGTGCCGGTGTAGCCGGTGTGGCCGAAGGCGTCGCGGGTGAAGTAGTCGCCGGCGGAAGAGCGGTCGGAGGGCGTGTCCCAGCCGAGGGCGCGGCTCGACTCGCCGGGCGACGGCGGGCGCGTGGCCCGGTCCACCCAGCCGGGGCCGAAGACGGCGACGGGACGGAAGCGCGGACGGTTGCAGGGAACGGAGGACTCGGCGTCGGCGCGGCACGGACCGGCGACGCCGCGGTCGAGCATCATCTGGGCGAACACGGCCAGGTCGCGCGCCGAGCTGAAGAGGCCGGCGTGGCCGGCGACCCCGCCGACGGCGTACGCGTTCTCGTCGTGGACGACGCCGTGGACGTGCACGCCGCGGTAGGATTCGTCCAGCTCGGTCGTGGCGACCCGGTCCCAGAGCGCGGGCGCGGGCCGAAAGCCGGTGTCGGCCATGCCCAGGGGACGCCACGCTTCGGCTTGGAGGAAGTCGTCCAGCGCCGCGCCGGAGACGGCCTCGACGACGAAGGCCGCGGTCATGAGGCCGATGTCCGAGTAGACGGTCCGCTCGCCGGGCGGATGATCCAGCGGCGTGCGGGCGATGGCGTCCTCGTAGGCCCGGCGTCCCTCCATCTCCAGGAAGAAGCGGCGGAAGGGGGGCAGGCCGGCCTTGTGGAGGAGAAGGTCGCGCAGCGTGACGCGGGCCTTGGCCGGGTCGCCGCCGGCCCACCAGGGCACGTGCCGCACGACCGGGTCGTCGAGGTCGAGGAGTCCGCCCTCGGCCAGCACGAGCACGGCGGTCGTGGTCCCCACCACCTTGGTGAGCGATGCCAAGTCGAAGATGGAAGCGGGGGTGACGCGGGGCGCCCCGGGGTCCCAGTCGAGGCGGCCGTAGCCGCGCAGGCGCACCAGCCGCCCCCGGCGCACGACGGCCAGCGCGGCGCCGGAAGCGGCGGAGTCGGCCAGCGCGGCCAGGACGACCTGGTCCAACGCGGCCAGGGAGTCGGCGCTCATGCCGGCAAGGGCGGGGTCGCTTTCCCGTGGGGAGACGACCATTTCGCCGATGGTGCAGAAAAAGTCGGCTAGGTCTTGCGGGCGCGCGGTCTGGGCGGAAGAACCGGGGGAGGGCGCGTCGGGCGCGTCGCAAGGCGGGAAGGGCGGCGACGAGGCGGCCGTTGCGGCCCAGCGGCCCGGTCCTCCCGTGGCGGCCTGGGCCGGCGGGCCGACGGCTTCGGCGCTCGACGGCGCGGGCACGAATCCGGCTTCCTGCAACGGGTCGGGCGCGACTTGCCGGTCGGCGACCGCCGCCGGGCGCGCCTCGCGGTCCAGCCCCTCGCCGACCTGGTGAAGCCCCGGAATCGTCACCGGCATCCGGCCGCCGATTGCGGCGCTGCCGGCCAGCGCCCGCGCCGCCGCCGTCTGCGAGACCTCGCGGTCGCCCCAAGCCGCCAAGTAGGCGCCGACGCGGGGCACGGCGGACAGCACGTAGGGGCTCCCGAACGAGACCAGCGCGAGCTTCCCGTCCTCCATGTCCTGCACGCCCTCCACGAACGCCCGCAGTTCGGCGGACAGCGCCGGCGCACTGGCTCCGGAGCGCGGCGGCACGTAGGCGCCCACGATCACCGCGTCGCTCGACCGGGCCTCGTGGAGCAGCGAGTCGTACGCGGGCCACGACGTGCCGGGACTCACGCGGGCGGCGGCCACTTGGTGACCGGCGCGTCCGAGCTCCGTGTCGAAGGCCCGGCCGGCGAGCAGCGCGCCGGGACGGGCGTAGGTCAGGCTGAGGACGCGCCGCGCTGCCCGCAACGGCACCAAGCCATCGCGGTCGCGCACCAAGGTCATGGACGCCGCGGCGGCGCGCTGGGCCAGGGCCCTGTGGGCCGGGGCGCCCACCCGTTCGGCGACGGCGGCGGGATCGACGAAGCGGTTGCGGTGCAGTCCCAGCTTGGCCTTCGCTTCGAGCAGGAGGCGCACCGAGCGGTCCAGCCGGTCGCGAGACAGCCGGCCGCTCTCCACGGCTTGCGCCACGGCTTCGACGGCCGCGGCCGGGTCGGCGGGCGCGAGCACGACGTCGGAGCCCGCTTCTAGGGCCGCGACGCTGGCTTCGGCGTCGCCGTAGGCGTCCGTGATCGCGGCCATGCGCAGCGCGTCGGTGAAGAGGATGCCGCGGAACCCCATCTCGTCTCGCAGGAGGTCCGTCATGAACTCGCGCGCCATCGTGGCCGGGCGGGCGTCGCCCAGCACGTTCGGCACGGCGACGTGGGCGGTCATCACGGCGTCCACCCCCGCGTCCAGGGCCGCGCGAAACGGCGCCAGCTCGACCCGGTCCAGGCGCGCGCGGTCGGCGGCCACGACGGGCAGCTCCACGTGCGAGTCGGCGTGCGTGTCGCCGTGGCCCGGGAAGTGCTTGGCCGTCGAGAGGGCTCCGCCCCGGCGCGCTCCACGGACAAACGCCGCTCCCATGCGTCCCACCAGGCCGCCCTCTTCCCCAAACGAACGCGTGTTGATGACGGGATTGGCCGGATTGCTGTTCACGTCAAGCACCGGAGCGAACAGCCAGTGCACGCCGACGGCCCTCGCCTCCTCGGCCGTGGCGCGCGCGAACTCGAACACCAGCTGCTCGTCGCCGGCCGCGCCGAACGCCATGGTCGGCGGGAAGCTGGTCCCTCCGCCCTGGGCGAGCAGCGACGGAAGCGCGTAGCTGTGGTTGATGCGCATCCCCGGGCCGCCGCTCTCGAAGTCCGACGTGACCAGCAGCGGGACGCGGGCGCGCGCCTGAAGCCGGTTCAGCTTGGCCGCGTAGGCGTCCGGCCCGCCGATCGAGATGGAGACGCCGCCCAGGCCCTGGTCCACCCAGCCCAGGAGCTCCTGGAACCCGGGGTCGCCCTCGGCCTCGTATCCGCCCGGAATCCACGGGATCACCAGCTGGGCCGCGGCTTCGCGCAGCGTCAGTCCGGCCAGGGTCTCCTCGACCCAGCGGCGGCTCTCGCCGTCCAGCGCGGGGCGAACGGCCGGGGCGTCCGGCTGGTCGGCGCCGCGTCCTCCGCCGCCGCCGGTGCAACTCCAGGCGACCAAGCACGCCAGCGCGCCCCACGCCGCTTGCCCGAGGGTGCGCGCCGGCCTTGCTCTCCGTCGCACGCCGACCACGGATGCTGGCGCGCCGTTGTTGCCTCGGTCGTGCCCCGGACAGGCCGGACGCGCCTCAGCGGGACTGCGTTTTGCGCAACGCGGCGCGTCGGCTCTCCGCCGGCACCTCATCGCCCTGGCCGCGCCGGGATCTGGAGGCCGCTGCCGATCTCCATTCCCGAGATGCGAGCGGGCGTCCGTCCCGTCACGGGGAACTCGCCCAGGATCGCTTCCGCGACCGCCGTCTCCGAGACTGGCACGCCGCTCCAGGCCGCCACGTAGGTCTGCACCTCCGGAAACTCGTCCAGCAGGTAGGGGTTGCCGAAGGCGACGACGATGTGGGGCGCTCCCGAACGCGCCAGTCCGGCCACGAAGTCCACGGCGTCGTCCGGCAGCGCGACCGTGCCCGACGCGGTGCGGACCGCGACGTGGAGCGACACGACGGTCAGCTGCATGCTGCGCGCCCGGGCCAGCACGCGGGCGAACTCGTCCTCGCTCGTGCCGGCGTCCACGAAGGCGGTGCGGAGGCGGCGGTAGGTCTGGCCGAGCCGCGCGTTGAAGGCCCGGCCGGCGCGAATGTCGTTGGGGCGCCGGTAGACGACCGAGTAGACCCTGGCGCCCGGCGTGCCGTGCAAGGGCAGCAGGCCGCGCTCGTCCTTGAGCGCCGTCACGGAGCGGCCGGCCACCTCGCGCGCAATCGACAGGTGCGGGCGGATGCCGACGACCTCGGGCACGGCGGCGACGTCCACGGTGCGGGCGCGGTCCAGCCCGAGACGCTCCTTGGACCGCAGGATGCGCAGCACGGACGCGTCGACGCGGTCCTCGGAGAGCCGGCCGGAGCGCACGGCCCCCACGATCCCGGCGCGCGCGGCGGCGATGTCGGGCGGCATGAGGATCACGTCGGCCCCGGCCTCCACGGCGCGCACGGCCGCCTCTCCGCGCTCGAAGCCGGCGTCCACCGCCGACATGTCCATCGCGTCGGTGAAGACGAGGCCGCGAAAGCCCATCTGCGCGCGCAGCATGTCGGTGAGCACCGAGCGTTCCAGCGTCGCGGGCGTGCGCGCGCCCGTGATCTCGGGCACCGCCACGTGCGCGGTCATGACGCCGCCCACGCCGGCGTCGATGGCGCGCTGGAACGGCGGCAGCTCCACCGAGTCCATGCGCTCGCGGGTGACGCGAATGACCGGCAGCGCGAGATGCGAGTCGATCCCGGTGTCGCCGTGGCCGGGAAAGTGCTTGGCGGTGGCGACGGCGCCGTGGTCCTGCACGCCGCGCACGAACGCCGCGCCGAGCTCGGCGACGCGCTCCGGGTCTTCGCCCAGCGAACGCACGTTGATGACAGGATTGTCGGGATTGTTGTTGACGTCCAGGACGGGCGCGAAGGCCACGTGCACGCCGATGGCGCGCGCCTCGAGCGCCGTGACGCGGCCCATCTCGTAGGCGAGGCCGGGTTCGCCCGCGGCGCCGAGGGCCATGAGAGACGGAAAGCGCGTGGCGCCGCCCAGGCCGATGTTGGTCGGGGCGTGCAGGACGCCGCCGAAGCGGAAGCCCGCGCCGCCTTCCAGGTCCGAGGCGATCAGCAGGGGAAGATCGGCCATCGACTGCATCCAGTTCAGCTTGGCCGCGACCTCCGTCGGCGATCCCACAGAAATGATGACGCCGCCGACCGCGTGGTCCTCCACGATTTCCTTGGCGCGCGCGTGCGCCCGGGAGCCGACCGGCGCGAATCCGCCGAGGAGAATCGGCATCATCATCTGGCTGGCCTTGTCTTCCAGGGAGAGCGACGCGAGCGTGCGTTCGGCCCAGCCGCGGTTGTCGTACCACTTGGCCGGAGCGAGCGCCGCGGCGGTTTCGCCGGGGATTATCGGTTGGCCGGGAGCGGAGATGACGGTTCCGGGCGGGTGCTCCGACGGGGTCGTTTCGCGGGCGGTCGACGCGCATGCGGCGGCGGCGAGGGGCGCGAGGAGGAGCAGGACGCGGGGGAGCGGGACGCGGGCGAGCGGGGCGAGTGAGCCGGCGCGGCGCGAATTTCGGATGGGCGCGCTTGGACGTTGCACGCTCGCTTCGGCGCGCCGGCGTCGCGGGCGGGCGCGGCGGACCTTCGGGACGGGCGGAGGGACGGGCGTGGCTGGGCGGGGGAAGAAAGCGGCCATAGGTTTCGGCAACGATCTCGGAGGCGGGTCGGGGAGGGACGCTTGAAGGACGGCATTCGGACATGACAAACGCAACCGCTCGGCGAACCAATTTGCGCCGGGCAGGCGGGCTGCGGCCAGTGCGCGGGCGCGGCGGGGCGACGGCGCTCATAGCCGGACTTCGGCCGGGGGACGGGCGCGGGTCGACTACGTTGCTTGCCGGGCTTCGGCCGGTAAGCGGGCACAAGCCGACGGTGCTCCTGGCCGGGCTTCGGCGGGTGCGCGGGCGCGAGGTCGCAACGCTCCTTGCCGGGCTGGCCGCCCTGGCGTGCGCGCCGCCCCAAGCGTCGCAAGAGCCGCGAGCCGTGCGCCCCGGCGCGGAAGTGCTCCTGGCCGATTCGCTCTCGCTCGTGGAGGGCCGCCGCGTGGGGCTGATCACCAACCACACCGGGCGAGATCGGCAGGGCGTGTCGACGATCGACCTGCTGGCCCGGCACCCCGCCGTGGAGCTGGTCGCGCTGTTCTCACCGGAGCACGGAATTCGGGGCCGCGCGGAGGCGGGCGAGCGCGTGGCCGGGAGCGTGGACGAGGCCACCGGCCTGCCCGTCCATTCCCTCTACGGAGAGACGACCAAGCCGACGCCGCAGATGCTGGAGGGCGTCGAGGTCCTCCTCTTCGACATTCAGGACGTGGGCGCCCGGTACTACACGTATCTCTCCACCATGGCGCTGGCGATGGAGGCGGCGGGCGAAGCGGGCGCGCGCTTCGTGGTGCTGGACCGGCCCAATCCCATCGGGGGCGAGCACGTGCAGGGCAACGTCCTGGACCCGAGGTTCTCCAGCTTCGTCGGCCCGTACCCGGTGCCGATGCGCCACGGGCTGACGGCGGGGGAGTTCGCCCGAATGGCGGTCGGCGAATTCGGCGTGCGCGTCGCGCTGAGCGTGGCGGTGGCGGACGGATGGCGGCGCTCGATGCGCTACGAGGACACCGCCATCCCGTGGGTCGCGCCTTCCCCGAACATGCCCTCCGTCGAGAGCGCCCTTCACTATCCGGGCACGTGCCTGTTCGAGGGGACGAACCTGTCGGTGGGACGCGGCACCTCGCGCGCCTTCCAGCAAGTCGGGGCGCCCTGGCTGGACGCCGAAGTCCTTGCCGAGCGGCTCTCGTCGCTTGGCGTGCCCGACGCCGAGTTCGTCCCCGCGCGCTTCACGCCCGTGTCGCCGGGCGACGGGAAATTCGGCGACGCGGAGGTCCAGGGCGTGCGTCTGGTCGCCGCCGGTCCGGCCTACGATCCCACCCTGGCCGCCCTCGCGCTCCTGGCCGAAACACGCGCCATGTCGGGGGACCGCTGGCAGTGGTTCCCCAGCCACTTCGACCGGCTGGCCGGCGCCGATCAGCTTCGCCTGGCCGTCGAAGCGGGGACGCCCTACGACCGGCTCTCGGCCAGCTGGGGGGCCGAGATCGGCGGCTTCTTGGAACGGCGCCGGCCCTACCTCCTCTACTGAGGCGCTAGCCTCCGGCGCGCGCGCTCGTTAGGCTTCCCGTCTTCCAAGGGCCGCCCTTGCACTTCCTCCGCTTGCAGAAAGGATCACGATGACCGGGGCCTACGTGGGATTCGTCGATGTCGGCTTCCTCAGAGCCGAAGGCGCGCGCGCGATGCGCGAGCACCGCAACAACGTCCGCCCGGACGCCGCCGCGATCGTGGCTTGGTTCCGGTCCGTCGCGGGCCAGCTGCCCGGCCAGAGCTTCCTGCGGGCGTACTGGTACGACAGCGCGTTCGACCCCGCGCACCCGCAGTACTCCGGCCAGCGCTCCTTCTTCGACGCCATCGGCATGACGCCCGGCATCCAGCTTCGGCTGGGGCACATCGCCGAGCGTCCGCCTCGCCTGGAGCAGCCCATTCGCCGCGCCCTGGAGAACACGGCCCACGGCCTGGGCATCGAGCCCGAGAAGCTGCTGGCCGAGTTCGACCAAAACTGGAAGTTCCGCCTGGAGCGCGAGCAAAAGGGCGTCGACACGCTCATCGCCCTCGACATGGTGCGCCTCGCCGGCAGGTCGCTGTTCACCACGGCGGTGCTGGTCGCCGGCGACCGCGACCTGGCGGAGGCCGTGCGAGCCGCCCAGGACTTCGGCAGCCGCGTGCTCATCGCCACGCCCTACCGCGCCAGCGTCGCCCGCGAACTCTCCCAGCTCGCCGACGACATCATCGACCTCTACGAGTCCGACGTCCGCCAAATGCTGGTGCCGCGCCCCACGCCCAGCCACGGCCCCGGCGGCCCGTCGGGACCAAGGCGGGAAGCGAGCGGCGGCGACTGAGCTGGGGTTGGCGTGGCTGGGGTAGCCGACCTCGGTTCGGCAATGCGTTTGCGGACATCGGCTCGATCGCCCAAGATTGGACGGTGCCGCAACAACAACGCGAGGCGACATGGGACCCGACGCTGTCAAGATTCAGAAAGGCCGCCGGACCGATTCCGAACGGGCCTGCTTCGATCGTCGCGTCCGCGGCCTGGAGGGGTCGCTTCGCAAGCTTGCGATGTCGCTGGCCAGAACGTCGGTTCAAGCCGATGAACTGGTGCAGGACACGCTGATCCGCATGTGGGAGCGGCGGGACAGCTGGTCGGGCAAGGGATCGTACCGGGCTTGGGCTGTGGCGATCATGCGCAACGTCTGGAAGATGGAGTTGAGACGCTCGCGGGGCAACGTCGAGGTGGCGCTGGACGAGGTCGGAGAAGTCGTGGACCCGCGGGGCGACTTGGAGGCCCAGCGCCTGTCCGACCATCGGGCGCACGTGGTGCGCGTGGCCTTGAAGCGGCTCAGCCGGACGGAGCGCGATGCGTTGCTTGCACATCACGTCGACGGGCTATCTTTGGCGGAGGTGGCCCGGAGGATGGAGATGTCCACGAAGACTGCGGACAGGGTGATCCACCGTGCTTGCCGCAAGCTCCAGAGCATGGAAGACCTGCTTGAACTGGAGCTGGGCTGAGCCGTGCCGTCCGTGCTTGCCTTGGTGGAACAGCCGCGACTTCGGAGCCGCATTCGGGCAGGCGTGCGCGCTGGCAACGCCTTTGATCTAGTGGACGGGGTTCGGTTCGCTGTCGGCTGGCGTGAGCTCGCGGAGCTTGCCGAGTCCCGGCCGGGGTCGCCGGTCTTCGTAGACGCCTTGGGAGACGACGAGGACATGCTGGAAGACGCGACCGCGTTCCAGAATGTGCGGCCTGCATCCCCGTTGATCCTCTGCGGCAACTTTGGTCTGGACTTGCCCCACGATCTTGACGACGACGGCGGCGTGGCGTTCGCGGCTCGCTTGATTCCCGGCCTCACGGACTCGCTGAACGCTATCGGCTGGACGGTGCTCCAGACGGTTGCCCAGCACCAAACCGACGCAGTGGCCAGAGCCTTGGAGCGGGCCGCGCCCGTTGCGGCCCATGCCCTGATCGCCCGTCTCTTGGACGCCACGGTCCAGCGTTGCCGGGTCGCCGACTTGGCAGCTTCCCTTCGCGTCAGCGCCCCCACGCTCCGCCGCCGATGCACGGCCTGGAGACTGCCGTCTCCACGAAGACTCGTTGTCCTTGCGCGCCTGTTCCACACGCAACGGCTGGCCGAGTGGAGCGGCAGGCCTCTGCGGACCGTCGCGTCGGCGCTGGGCTGGTCCGACTACGCCAACTACGCCCGCTCGACGCGCCACGAACTGGGATGCCGACCATCGGAACTCTGCCGCCTCGGTGGCCCGGCGTACGTCGCAGATCGGCTTCGCCGAGCGGTGGGCGTTGCCCCGCGATCGGTTTTGACATCATGATTTCGCCTGATCGTGCATCTTCATCAGTATCGGGCCAAATTGCCAGTCGCCGCGCGATACTGGAGCCGCGTCGATAAGTGGGCAATAACATCTTTCGGGAGGACAGCGCATGAGAGAAAGCCAAAAATGGACGAGTACGAAGACCCTCTTGATGGCTTCGTTGCTTGGCTTGGCGTGCCATGACGGGGCACGAACCTCGTTGCCTGAGGAGCTGGACCAGGAGGAAGCTTTGGATGCTTTCGAGGCAGATCTCCTCTCAAAGGGGGCGACGCCCGTCGTGGCGAAGATGATGCGGGAGGCGAGTCGGCTGAAGAACGGCCAAGTGCTGATAGTGGGCCCCGCCGATTCTTTCAAGGGCGATTCGGCGGTGTTGCGCCGCATTCCTCTTCCCGATGGCCAGGAGGCTGTCGTGGTTTGGGAGAACGGGCGATGAGAGCCTTGCGGACGGGGTTGCTCATTGCGTGTCTTCCGATCATCGCGTCA
The DNA here is from genome assembly GCA_965242735.1 of Longimicrobiales bacterium. GTDB lineage: Bacteria > Gemmatimonadota > Gemmatimonadetes > Longimicrobiales > Gaopeijiaceae. The sequence continues at coordinate 2,885,563 of OZ251497.1, forward strand.
GCCCAAGACGATCGTGACGAATGTGTCCTTCATTGGACCAACGAGACAACTGAGGACGAATTGAAAGACTTCTTTCGTTGCGCGGATGACCTCTACGATAGGTGCGACCGCAGGGTCAAGATTCGACGCGAAGACCACGGCAGCGACCATGTCGATCTGATCGTCTCCATGCCTGAGGATTGCGGGACAATGCCGCACTAAGTCCTTCTCTTGGAAGAGAGAGCATGAGAAAACTGGAGGAGAGAGCATGAGAAAACAAAACAGGAAGTTCGGTACGACGGCCTTGATGACGATGTTGCTGTTCGCCTTGGCGTGCCAAGACTGGGCACGGTCTATGGAGACCGAGGATATGACAGAGGAAGTGGCCTTAGATGCCTACGAGGCGCATCTCCTTTCCAAAGGCTCGACGATCATGGTGGCCAAGCTGATGCGCGAGGCAATTCGACTGGACGACGGCCAAGTGCTGAAGTTCGGTCCGGCTGGTTCTTTCGTGGATGATGCGGGGGTGGTTCGGCGCATCTCCCTTCCCAATGGCCGAGACGCGGTAGTCGCCTTCGGAGACACAGAACGATGAGGATTCTTGGTCAGTGCGCTCTTTGTGGCGCTCGTAGCGACGGCGATCGCGGGCCAGGATGATCATCCTCCACCTGACTGCGTAACAACCGAAGACAAACCAACATGGTGGAAACCGTGGACGTATGACAATTGGGATGACTTTCAAGAATGTCTACTTGAAGAATTCATAGATGGGTGCCTAGCAGGAGAGATCCATGAGATGCCGGACGGGTCGACTCATTTCCACTGCGAAAGGCATTTGTAGGTAGACGTGTATGCTCATCTTTGGGTCCGTCTGTGCCTAAGGACGCGCACCTTGGTGGCCCCGACCGTCGCAGTGCTGGTTGGATTGTCTTGTGCCAAGCCGCCGGCGGATTGTTGGACCATGACGAGCAGGCCTTCTTCGGAAATACCGCAAACATGGGACGACTGGAACGATTTTGCGGCGTGCCTCGGCTACGCGATGGAGGACGGATGCATGGAAGGAGAGATTCACGAGCTGCCGGACGGAACGACTCATTTCCACTGCGGTCGTTGGCTGAACGGCGAAGCGGAAGCCGAAGAAGGAGCGTCAGCTTCGGCCGCTCGCTAAGTTAGAAATCCCTCGGCAGGCCGCGACACCCTCGCCGCTTTGCCCCGACCGCTCGAGGCTCGTCCCCTGCCCCATCAACTCTCCGCGGCAGCGACCCTCCGCAGGAACTCCCGGAACAGGCGGCGGGCTACAGGACCCGCGGCGCCCTGTCCGATGGGGCGGCCGTCAATCTCGGCGATGGGGCGAATCTCGGTGGTGGTGCCGGTCAGGAAGACTTCGTCCGCTTGGTGGAGCTCGGCGGCGGGGACGGCGCGTTCTTCGACCGGGACGCCCAGGTCGGCGGCCAAGCCGATCACGAAGTCGCGCGTGACGCCGTGCAGGATGTAGTTGGACTTGGGCGGCGTGGCCAGGGTGCCGCCGAACACGGCGAACAGGTTGTTGTGGGCGCCTTCCATGGCCATGCCGTCGCGCACGAAGATGGCGTCGCTGGCGCCCGCGTCCCCGGCGATCTGCTGGGCCAGCACGTTGGGGAGCAGGGCGATGGCCTTCACGTCCACCCGCGCCCAGCGCTGATCGGGGACCGTGACGGCCTTGAAGCCCTCGAGCCAGCGCTCCTTGGCGGGCCGACGGTAGGGTCTCGCGAAGCCGTAGACGCCGGGCGCCACCGGGGGATCGGGGAATCCGTGGGTCCTCGGCGCCGCGCCCCGGGTCACCTGCACGTAGACGTAGGACACGGGCTCGTCGCGCAGTCCGTTTCGGTCCAGGAGGCCGGCCTTCACGTCTTCGATCGCCGCTGCGTCGAAGTCGATGCGCAGCACGTCCAGGCCGTGCCTCATGCGGGCCACGTGCCGGTCCAAGCGGAACAGGCGGCCGCCGTAGGCCGGCGTGACCTCGTAGACGCCGTCCGACAGCACGAATCCCCGGTCGTTGACCGAAACCCTGGCCTCGGACTCGGGCAGGTACGCGCCGTTCAGGTAGACGACGCTCAACGACCGTCGCCGTTCTTGCCGCCCAGCTTGCTGAACTCCGCCAGCAAGTCGGCTTCGTGGATCGGCGCCTCCTCTTCCTCGGCTTCCCCGTCTTCCTCCGCCTCGGCGGAACTCGATCCCGCCTTGAGCTGCTTCGGCTCTTCGGCCTCCGGCGCCGCGATCATGCCCATCTCGGTCTTGAGCGCTTCCAGCCGGCTCTGGACGTCGGCGCCGCCCGCGCCGGCCTCCAGCCGCACGAACTCGGACTCGAGCGTGTCGCCGGACAGCGATTCGGCCAGCTCGGCCTCGGCCAGGCTGCGTCGTTCCTGCGCCTCGATCTTCTCGGCCATGCGGTTGAACGCGTCGAGCGCGGACGTGTCGGAGAGCCCCGACATGGTCTGGTGAATGCGCCGCTGCGCCTGCGCGCGCTTCTGCTTGGCCAGCAGCAGGTTCCGCTTGCGCTTGGCCTCTTCGATCTTGTCGTTCAGCTGCCGGAGCGCGGTCTTGAGCTTCTCGGTCTCGCCCGCCTGCGCCCGCCAGGCGTTGTCCAGCGACGCGGCGCGCTCCGCGTGCTCCTGCTGCCGCATCAGCGCCTGCTTGGCCAAGCCGTCGCGTCCTTCGCGGACGGCCAGCATCGCTCGCTGCTCCCAGTCCCGCGTCTGCTTGGCCTCGGCTTCGAGCTGGCCCTTCAGCTTGCGTTCGTCGGCGATGGCGCCCGCCACCTCGCGCTTCGCCTTCGCCAGCTGGTCCCGCATGTCCACGATGACCTGGTTGAGCATCTTCTCCGGGTTCTCCGCCCGGGAGATCAGGTCGTTGATGTTGGACTTGATCATGGTCGAGAAGCGGCTGAAGATGCTCACGCGTCCTGCCCTCCTTCCACGAGATCGCGAATGCTCGCCATGTGAGACGACGCGGCCAGCTGAAGGCTGTCCAGGGAGGCGCGGAGCTCCTCGAAGTCCAGCGTGGCGAGCTGAAGCGTGTCGCTGAGGATGAGCTCGTTCTCTTCGATGCCGTAGGCCCCGTGGATCACGTCGCTGGCGTTGAGCCCCAGCAACGCCTCGTAGAGGTCGCACAGGCGCCCGCCGTTCTCCGGCAGGTCCATCACCTTCATGCGAATGAGGAGCAGGGGATCCGAATGATGGACGACGATCGGCGCCCCGGCGGCGTCGGTGTGAATCAGGAACATGCCGTCGTCCACTTCCTTGAAGTCCGCGTCCATGCGGATCAAGTAGCTCTCGAGGTCGTCTCGGGTCTTCATGCTTCTCCTTGCAAGCGGGGAATCCTTCCACGTGTCAAGCAAGATAGCGCCGCCGGGGAACGCGGCCCGGCGTCGCGGCGTCGCGAGCGTCCGAGATTCGCCGACCGGCGGGGCGCGGCGGTAGCTTGTTCCGCCCCGCCCACCGACGCCGGCCAGCGAGGGCCGTTCGTCTGCGGCAGCCCCACAAACGCAAGCAACCGGAAACCGCACCATGACGACCCGACAAGCCATCGCCGCGCTCGACCCGATCGTGGCGGGCTCCAAGTCCGTGCTGGAGGCCATGCCCGCCGACCGGCTGGACTGGCGTCCGCACGAGAAGTCCTGGACGATGAAGGACTTGGCCGCCCACGTCGCCCAGATTCCCAGTTGGACCGCGCCCACGCTCACGCTGTCCGAGTTCGACATCTCGCCCAAGGACGGGGCTCCGCCTCCCCGGCCGGACTACCAGTCCATCCCGGAGATCTGCCAAGCGCTGGAGGACAACGCCGCCCAGGCGCGGAGCGTGCTGGAGAACGCCAGCGACGCGGACCTGCAGAGCCCCTGGACGATGCTGGTCGGCGGCGAAGCCCGGTTCACGCTGCCCAAGGGCGTGGTGTTTCGCACGTTCGTCCTGGACCACATGATCCATCACCGCGCCCAGCTCGGCGTCTACCTGCGGCTGGCCGGGGCACCCGTTCCGCAGACGTTCGGTCCGACGGCCGACTTCCCGGCGATGTAGCGGTGGCGCCGGCGCCCACGCTCGATCCCGCCCGGTTCGAGCTCCTCACCTTCGACTGCTACGGCACGCTCATCGACTGGGAGCGCGGGATTCTCGCCGCGGCCGAGGCTCTTTGCGCGGCCCACGGCGTCGCTCCCGCCGCCGCCGAAACGCTTGGCAGCTTCGCGGAGCACGAGCACGCCGTGCAGGCCGAGCGCTACCGCCTCTACCGGGACGTGCTCGGCCTCGTCTGGGGCCGCATGGGCGCGAGCCTGGGCTTGCGTCCCACGGCGGCGGAGCGGGCGGCCTTCGGCGCCTCGGTGGGCGAATGGCCGCCGTTTCCGGACACGGCGGACGCCCTGCGCCGACTCGGCGCCCGCTACCGCCTCGGCATCGTCTCGAACGTGGACGACGACCTGTTCGCCGCCACGGCCGAGCGGCTGGGTGTGCGCTTCGACTGGGTCGTCACCGCCGAGCAGGTCCGCGGCTACAAGCCGGCCCCGGCCCACTTCCACGAAATGGCGCGGCGCTCCGGCATCCCCCGCGACCGCACGCTGCACGTCGCGCAGAGCCGCTTCCACGACATCGCGCCCGCCGCCGCGCTGGGCTACGCCACGCTCTGGGTGAACCGCCCGAGCCTGGGCGCCGTCGCGGGCGCGACGCCTCCGTCCGCCGCCGAACCGACCGCGGAGGTTGCCGGCATGGCGGAAGCAGCGGCGTTGCTGGCGGGGGACGGAGAGCCGGGCTGACGGCTTCACGCTTGGGCCGACTTGGCCATCCTCTCCAGAAATGCGAGCTCGTCGCGGGTCAGCGCGCGAACGCCGTGCTCGCCCGCCTTCTCCAGCAGAGCGTCCAGCTCCTGGCGGTTGATCTCGTGAAGGCGGTCCTTGGGAATCGCCTGCCATCGCTCCAGCGCGCCGGCCTCCGGGACCTTGGGCGCCTCGGGCTGCCGGCGCACGCGGGCCAGCGCCTGGCGGCGTTCCCAAAGCCGGAGAAAGAGCCAGCCGGCGACGATGCCGCCCAGGTGCGCGAAGTGGGCGATGCCGTCGCGGCCGCCGGCGAATCCGAAGAAGAGGCTCGAGCCGATCATGAACAGCGCGAGGAAGCGCGCCTGCACGGGCACCAAGCCCCAGATGTAGATGGACTCGCGCGGCCAGTAGCGCGCGAACCCGACGACGACGCCGTAGACGGCGGCGGAGGCGCCGACGATCATCGCGGTGGGCGTGAACGCGAACGAGAGCAGGGCGCCGCCGATGCCGCTGGCCAAGTAGAACCGGAGAAAGACCTGGCTGCCGAACCGCTCTTCCAGGCGCGGACCGAAGAAGAACAAGCCCAGCATGTTGAAGAGGAGATGGGGGACGCTGGCGTGGAGGAACATGTAGGTCGCGATCGTCCAGGGGCGCTGCACGACCAGCGAGGGGACCAGGGCGAAGTGCTCGTGGATCGGCAAGCCGCTGTTCGACAGCGCGTACACGAGGACGTTGGCGATCAGGAGCCTCTGGACCCATGGCGTCATCATCATGTCGGACCGGCCCTCCGCGCTTTAGTTTCTGCACCATGCTAAAGATACCCGTCATCCTGGGATCGGTGCGCCGGGGCCGGCAGTCCGGCCGCGTGGCCCGTTTCGCCTGCGGACGCCTTCGGCGGACCGGGGCCGAGGCGCCGTTGCTGGACTTGGCCGAGATTGGCCTTCCGGTCATGGAGGAACGGCTCTCGAAGCGGGACGATCCGCCGCCTGGACTGGTCGAGTTCGCCGGCGCGGTGGCCGAGGCCGACGCGGTCGTGGTGGTGAGCCCGGAGTACAACGGCGCCGTTCCGGGAGCGCTCAAGAACGCGCTCGACTACCTCCACGGCGAGTGGGCGCGCAAGCCGGTCGGCATCGTCACGACGTCGGCGGGCGGATTCGGGGGCGTCCACGCGCAGTCGCAGCTGCAGCTGCTGTTCCTGCGTCTGAAGGCGCTGCCCGTGGCGGTGATGCCGGTCTCCCACGTGGGCCAGTCGTTCGCGGAGGACGGCGAACCGAAGGAGGTGCACTACGAGACGTCGTTCGCCCGGTTCTGCGACGCGCTGGCGTGGCACGCGCGGGCGATCCGGGCGGCCAAGTAGCGAGCCGTGTCCTCCTTCTATCTGACCACTCCCATCTATTACGCGTCGGGCGAGCCGCACCTGGGCCACGCCTACACCACGATCCTGGCCGACGTGCTGGCCCGCTGGCGGCGGCGCGCGGGGCAGGACGTCCTCTTCCTGACGGGCACCGACGAGCACGGCCAGAAGATCCAGGAGGCGGCGGCGGCCCAAGGGATGGCCCCGGCGGCGCTGTGCGACTTGATGGCCGGGCGGTTTCGGGCGGCTTGGGAAACGCTGGGCATCTCGCACGACCGCTTCATCCGCACCACCGAGGCCGCGCACGTCGCCGTGGTCGGCGCCCTGCTGGAGCGGCTGCGCGCCAACGGGCTGGTCTACGAGGGCGAGTACGCCGGGTGGTACTCGGTGAGCCAGGAGCGCTACTTCACGGAAAGGGAAGTCGGCCCCGAGCGCGTGGACCCGGTGACGGGCGGGCCGCTGGAGCGCATTCGCGAGAAGAACTACTTCTTCCGCATGAGCCGCTTCCAGGAACGGCTGGTGCGCCACGTCGAGGACAATCCCGGCTGGATCGCGCCCCCGGCCCGGCGCAACGAAGTGCTGGGATTCCTCAGGCGTCCGCTGGAGGACCTGTCGATCTCCCGGCCGCGGAGCCGCATCCACTGGGGCATCCCGCTGCCTTGGGACGCCGAGCAGGTCACGTACGTGTGGGTGGACGCGCTCACCAACTACGTCACGGCGTCGGGCGCCGTCGCTCCCGAGGCCCCCGAGTCCGAGCAAGGCTTCGGCGCCGCCCGCCCGGAATCGCGCTGGCCCGCCGACCTGCACCTCGTCGGCAAGGACATCCTGACCACGCACGCCGTCTACTGGCCCACCCTGCTGATGGGGGCGGACCTGCCGCTTCCGCGCAAGATCCTGGCGCACGGATGGTGGGTCGCGGGCAACGCCAAGATGTCCAAGTCGCTGGGCAACGTGGTCGATCCGCTGGAGCTTCGCCGCCAGTTCGGGGCGGACGCGCTGCGCTGGTACCTGATGCGCGAGATGCCCACGGGCCAGGACGCTTCGTACGCGCCGGACCGGTTCCAGGTGCGCTGCGACGAGCTGTCCAACGTCCTGGGCAACTTGGTCCACCGCGTCGCGTCCATGGTCGGCCGATACCGCGGCGGCGCCACGCCGGCGGGACCGGCCGGCGGCCTGCGCGCCGAGACGGACCAAGCGGTCGCGGCCTGCCGGGCGGCCTTCGAGGAGTACCGGTTGCACGAGGGACTGGCGGCCGCGATGGAACTCGCGCGGCGGGCCAACGGGTTCGTCGAAGAGCGCGAGCCCTGGGCGCTGGCCCGCGATCCCGAACGCGCCGCCGAGCTCGACGAGACCCTGGCGTCGCTGGTGCGCGCGCTGGTGGTCCTGGCCTGCCTGTTCGAGCCGGTGACGCCCGCGAAGGCGACCGAGCTGGCGGCGCGGCTGGGGCTGGACGGCGTCCCGCTTCTCGAAGAGGCCGTGGCGATGGACGTGGCCGGCCTGGCCGTGGCGCAGGGCCCGCCCTTGTTCCCGAGGACGGCTTGACGCGCCCAACGACCGTTTCTAACTTGTCTTCGTCGATGAACACCAACCGATGGACTCTCGTGCTGCTCCGCGGCGGCTCCGAGGGCGTCAGGCAGTGGTCGGTGCGCCAGGGGCTCCTGCGCATCTCCGCTTGGGCGCTCTGCGGCGTCTTGCTGGTTGCCGCGGGCGTGGCCGTCGTCGCCGCCGGGGGCGAGAATCCGTTGCGCGTGATGCAGCTGGCGCGCGAGAACCGGCTCCTGGAGGACGAGCTGGCGGCCGCGCAAGCCCGCTTGGAGGACGTGGGCGGCCAAGTCGCCGACTTGGTGGAACGGAACCGGCGCGCTCGCCTGCTCGCCGGGCTGGCGGGCATCGACCAGGAAGTGCTCGAAGTGGGCGTCGGCGGCCCGGGGCTGGCGTTGCCAGAGGACGGCGAGCTGTGGGGCCTTGATCCGGAAGCGTCGGAGACGGCCTACGCGATTCACTACGACTTGGAGCTCATCGAGCGCAAGACGGAGTTGCTGGCGGCCAGCTTCGACGAGGTGGAGGCCAGCTTCGGATCGCAGCGCCTGCGGCTCGAGGCCACGCCGTCGATCATGCCGGTTCAGGGATTGCTGTCGAGCCGCTTCAGCCGCAGCCGGTACCACCAGGTGCACGGCCGGTGGCAACCCCACGAGGGGATCGACATTCACGCTCCCAGGGGGACGCCGATCGTCGCGGCCGCCAACGGCGTCGTGCGTTCGGCGGGCCGGAAGGGCGGCTACGGGTACGCCGTCGTCATCGATCACGGATTCGGCGTGTCCACGCTCTACGCCCACGCCTCCGAGCTGCTCGTCAGCCGGGGGAAGACGGTGCGCCGGGGCGACGTGGTGGCGCGGGTGGGAAGCACCGGCATTTCGACCGCGCCCCATCTGCACTACGAAGTCCACGTGGACGGGGTCCCGGTCGACCCGCTCAACTACGTCATTGGGGCGGCCATCCCCTAGCGGTCGTCCCGGCTCCAGGACGCGGCCGGCAGGAGGCGGCGGCTTGCGGTCGCGGCGGCGGCATCGTCGAAGGTGGCATTCGTGAGGCTGCGGGGGGCGTGCCTGGCCGCGGCCTTGGCGGCCGGCGTCGCGCACGGCGCGCGGGGACAGGAGACCGGGGCGGATGTTCGCGGCGACCCCCTGGCGCCGGACAGCGTGCTGGCCGTGCCGGGAGGGCCGACGCTCGTCTTCGAGGAGGCGGCCGGACTGCCCGTCGCCGCGATTCGGGTGTCGGCGCCGCTCGGGACGGGCCGCCCGGACGACGCTCGCGTGCTCGTGGCCCTGGCGCTCGAGCGGGCGCGGCCGCTGGCGGACTTGGTGGGCGCGTCGCTTTGGGCCGGGGTCGAACGCGGACGAATGGCGTACCAAGTGATGGGCGACCGCGCCGACCTGGAAGAGCTGGCGTGGACGGCGCGCGTCCTTGCCGGCAGGCCGGGCCGACGCGGACTGCGGCGAGCCGCCGAGCGGGAGCGGGCGCGCGCCGACCGCTTGGCCGAGACGCCGCACGGCCGGGCAGTCGCCGCCGCCGAAGCCCGCCGGGTCGAAGCGGCTGGGACGGGAGCGGCCGCGACGGGCGAGCCGCCGGGCGAACCGCCGGGCACCGGGACGGTCGCTTCACCGCCGAGGCCGGGCGACCCGGACTACGACGAGGAAGCGCAATTTCGCCGCATCGAGCGTCTGTGGGCCGGCAGCCACGCCCGCGACCGCCTGCGCGTCTTCGTCTTGGGGGCCGTGCCCGTGCCGGTCGCGCTGTCGGAGCTCTCGCAGCTCGGCGCGCCGGGGGCGGGGCGGCAACAGAGACCGCCCGCGGACCGTTCGGCGGAACCCGCGACCACGGAGCCGGCCGGCGCGGCCACAGCGCCAGCTAGCGCGGCCCCGGCGCCGTCCATGCAGGCCTGGGCCGGCGCCCACTTCCGCTTGGGGCCGCCGGACAGCGCGCGAAGCTGGGTCGCGCGCGAAGCCTTGTCGGCGGGGCTCGCCGAGTTGCCGCTGCCCGGCGTCGCGGTGCGTTTGGAGCACGGGTTGGGCGACGGCGGGAGACGGCTGGCCGTCACGGCCACGGCCATGACCCAGCCGGCCGCGGACGCCGCTCTGGCCGAAGCCCTCGCGCTCCTGTCGGAGCCGGAACTCGAGGCGCGTTGGAGCCGGGCGGCGGCTGCCCTCCGGCGCGACCTCCTCGCAGAGGCGGCGACGCCGACGGGCTGGCTCTCGCTCGCCGACGCCGGCTACGGGCGGGACGGCTTCCTTCGCGGCATGCTCTCCGAGATTCGCCTTGCGGGACCGGCCGCGCTGCAAGCGGTCGCCGCGGACTTCGAGTCCTCGTTGGTGCGGATGGACGGACGCCGGTGACGGGTTCGAGGGCGCTGCGAGCGCTCGGAGCGGTGCGGGCCCTGGGAGCGGTGCGGGCCCTGGGAGCGGTGCGGGCCCTGGGAGCGGTGCGGGCCCTGGGAGCGGTGCGGGCCCTGGGAGCGGTGCGGGCCCTGGGAGCGGTGCGGGCCCTGGGAGCGGTGCGGGCCCTGGGAGCGGTGCGGGCCCTGGGAGCGGTGCGGGCCCTGGGGGTGCTCGGGGCGTTCGGGGCGGTGCGCGCCCTGGGGACGCTGGGGGCGCTCGCGGCGCTGGCTTGGGGAGCGCAACCCGTCCCGGCGGCCGCGTCTCCCGCGCCGACCGTCGGAGGAAAGTCCCACGCACGCGAGTCGGCGACCACGCGAGGAGGCTGGCTGATGCCGACGCTGGGAACGTCCTCTGCGCGCGCGTCGGCGGCGGCGCCACCCGTTGCCGCGGCGCAGTCCTCCTTGCTGGTCGTGCGCGACTGGCTCCCGGCCGGCGTCGTCGCATTGGCGTTGCCCGCGCCCCTCGCGGCGCAACCGGCCGACGAGGCCGTCGTCCAAGTGGCCGACTTGGCCTTGGCCGCCACGTTGCGGGAAGCCGCCGCCGGACTGGCCGCCCGGATCGGCGCCGCGCGCACGCGGACCGGACGCTTCTTCGTCGCGACGGCTGCGCCCGAGGACCTTCCGGAGCTGTACGGGGCGATGCGGCGGGCGGCGGCGCGACCGTTGCCGCGGCGGCACGTCGAAGCGGCCTGGGCCCGGGCGAGCCGAGACCGCAGCTTTCGCGACGGCTCGCCCGAGGACCGCCACGCGCGGCTCTTCGCGGCCCGACTCGGCTTGCTTCCTTCTGCGGAGCCCGCCGTCCCCCGGCTTGCAGAGGAGTCCGGGCCGCCGAGCGCCGCGCAAGAGGACTCCGCTCTCTCGGCGCTCTTCGCCCGCGCGTCCCGGGCACCCGACGAGGCGTGGCCACGGCGGGCTTGGGTGGTGGTCTCCGACCGCGACCGGCCTGGGCTTCCGCGCCGAGCCGGCGGACCTGCCGAGCCGTGGGCGCGACCCGCTCCGCCACCGCGAGGGGTGCGGGATGCTCGAGACGCCGTTCTCATGGCGGCGAACTCGGACCTGCCGGCCGAACCGCCCCCGCTCGTCAGCGTGCAGGAGACGGCGGAAGTCGTGACCACATGGGTGGGCTTGGCCTACCAGCTCCCGCCCGGCACGACGCTTCGAGAGGCCGAGTTCCTGCGAACCGTCCTCGAGCTCCATGCGGAGCGCCGCCTTGCCGGCGACATCTACGGATTCTCGGCGGAAGTGGGACCGCGAGGACGCTTGCTGCTGCAGTTCTCCGCCGCCCCCGACACGGTGCGGTCCGTGAAGGCCGGAATCGCCGAAGTCTTGGCGACCGCGTCCGCCGAGGGCGCCGGTTCCGATCTGGCGGGTCTGCTGCGGGCCGCGAGGAGCAGGCGAAGCCAGCGGCTCGCCAGTCCGCAAGACATGGCTCGGACCGCCGCCGAAGCGTTGCTCCGCGGGGCCGCGCCCGGCCAAGCCTTGGCCTTCCTGCGCCCGCGGCCGGTCCCCAGCGCCGAGCGGCTCGCGGCCATCGCGCGGGCTGCCCGTCTGGTCGTCCGCGTGGAGCTTGGCGTGCCTTGATCGGCATGGCAGGCGTCCCTATGTTCCATTCCTATGTTTAAGGATTGCCGAGGCGCTTGCCGGCGCGGCTCCGCCGGAAGCCGGCCTCGGTCCCTCCAGCACCAGCCCCACAGGGGAGGAGTCAGATGAAGCGAAGCGATGTAGGCTCGATGGCGGGCCTGTTTGTCCTGTCGACGGCGATGGTCGCTTGCGCGCCCGGAGAGGGCGCCGTGCGCATCGAGGTGCCCGAGCCAAGCGGCACCGAAGCCATAGGGGTTGCCGACGTCGAGGTCTCGCTACTGCCGTACGACCGAGACCAGGTGTTCGATTCGCTCTCGCAGGCCTTCCCCACGCCGGAGCCGGAGATGCCCCCCGATCTGGCCGCGGCCCAGGAGGAAATCGCAGCCGCGCGCCAAGCATGGGCCGACGCCGAGACGCGGTGGAACGTCCTGCGCGACGATCTTCAGAAGTTGAACGACCGCATGGAGGGCCTCAACCGCGGCACGCGCGAGTACCGCTCGCTCTTCAGCGAGAGCCAGCAGAAGTTTCGGGAGTACGAAGGCCTCGATGCGCGCGTGGCGTCGCTCTTCAACCAGTTCCAGTCCTTGCAGGCCGCAGTCATCGACCGGCTGGACAGCATGAGCGTGGCGAGGAGCAACTGGGCCGACGAAGCCTTTCAGGACGTCAACGAGGTGATCGCGGCCAAGTTGGAGGCGTCCGGGCTGGAAGTGCATGTGGACACCACCAACGCCGACGGGTGGGTGAACTTCCGCGTGCCGGCCGGCGACTACTGGGTCTACGCGCGCCACGAAGTGGCCAACGAAGAATGGTACTGGAACCACTCGCTCCCCCTCCCGCGGGGCGCCCCCCAGCAAAGGCTCCTTTCGCGCGAAAACGCCGAGGTCAGGCCGATCTACTAGCCGCGCGCCCGCGCGGGAGCGGCGGAGTGAGCCCCCGCCTCCATGTCGGGGCGGACGGCTTGGGACGGCTCGTCTTCGACGACGAGGGTCGAGCGCACAACGTCTTCGACGCGCAGGCGCTCGACCGGCTTGACGAGGCGCTCGCGGCCGCGACGGCCGAAGCCGCCAAGGGCGCCCTGCGGGGACTCGTGGTGTCGTCGGCCAAGCCGGGGTCGTTCGTCGCGGGGGCCGACGTGGCCGCCCTCGCCGACGTGCAAGACGCGGAGACCGCGCGCGACGCTTCGCGCCGCGGACAGGAGCTGTTCGCCCGCTTGGCCGCGTTGCCGGTGCCGGTCGTGTCGGCGATCCGCGGCGTCTGTCTCGGAGGCGGCGCGGAGCTGGCGCTGGCGTGCAGCCATCGCGTGGCGGCCGACGACGAGGCGACGCGCATCGGCTTCCCGGAAGTGTCGCTGGGCATCCTCCCCGCGTGGGGCGGCATGACCCGGCTGCCGGAACTGGTCGGTCTGCGCGCGGCCCTGGAGCTCGTCCTGTCGGGCAAGCCGGTGGGCGCGAGGAAGGCGCTCCGGATCGGCTTGGTCGACTTGGCGCTGCCCGCCTCGCAGTTCGAAGAGAGGACGATGGAATTCGCCCAGGGTCTCGTCGCCGCCAAGGGAGCAGGCGAGCGCCGGACCCGGACCGGGCGGCGCCGACGCGCTTCCCGCCCGTCGCGCCGGCGCCGCGGGCTGGGCACGCGCTTGCTCGACGGAACTCCGCCTGGACGCGCCCTGGTCCTTCGCGCGGCGCGCAAGCAAGTGGCCCGGCGCACGGGCGGCCGCTATCCGGCGCCGCTCAAGATTCTGGAAGTCGCCCGTCGCGGCCTGGGCCGGTCGCGCCGACGCCGCTTCCAGCTGGAGGTCGAAGCCGTCGGCGAACTGGCCGTGTCGGCGGTCTGCAAGAACCTGCTCTTCCTGTTTCAGCTCCGGGAGCGCGCGCGCAAGGGGCCCTGGGCCGAGGGCGGCGCCGCCAAGCAGGTGGACCAGGCGGCGGTGATCGGCGCGGGAGTGATGGGCGGCGCGATTGCGCAGGCGTTCGCCTACCGAGACATCCCCGTGCGCCTGAACGACGTCGCTCACGAGGCGGTGACCACGGGGCTGGCGTCCGCCCGGTCCGTCTTCGACGCGGCCGTGAGCCGCCGCCGACTCTCTCGCCGGGACGCGAAGCGCAAGATGGGACTCGTGGCGGGCGGACTGGACTACGCCGGCGTGGCGCAGGCGGACCTGGTCGTCGAAGCGGTCGTGGAACGGATGGACGTCAAGCAGGCCGTGTGCCGCGAATTGGAGGAGGTCGTGCGCGAGGACGCGGTGCTGGCCACCAACACCTCGTCGCTCTCGGTGGACCAGATCGCCGCCGCGCTGAAGCGTCCCGAGCGGTTCGCCGGGATGCACTTCTTCAATCCCGTCCACCGAATGCCGCTCGTCGAAGTCGTCCGGGGCACGCGCACGTCCGCCGACGCCGTGGAGACGATCGCGGCCCTGGCGGCCCAACTGGGGAAGACGCCGGTCGTGACCAGGGACGGACCGGGCTTCGTCGTGAACCGGATTCTGGCCCCGTGCCTCAACGAGGCGGGCCACCTGCTGGACGAGGGCTGGGACGCCTTGGCCGTCGACGCGGCGTGGAAGGCGTTCGGCGCGCCGATGGGTCCGTTTCGCTTGATGGACGAGGTGGGTCTCGACGTGGTGCGCCATGCCGGAGACGCGATGGCGCAGGCGCTGGGCGATCGATTGGCGCCGGCGCCCGCATTGGCCTCGCTGGGCCGGACGAACCGGACCGGGCGCAAGGGAGGCCGCGGCTTCTACATGCACCGCAAGGGCAAGCGCCCCGCGTTCGACGCTTCGGTGTACGAGGACCTGGGTCTCCGGCGGGAGCGCCGCCGGCCGGAGCCCGAGGCTGTGCAGGAACGGCTGGTCCTCGCGATGATCAACGAAGCGGCGCGGATTCTGGACGACGGCATCGTGGCCGCGGCGGCGGACGTGGACCTGGCCATGGTGATGGGAGCCGGCTTTCCGCCCTTCCGAGGAGGACTGCTCAAGTACGCCGACGACCGCGGCACGGCAGACGTGCTCGCGGCCACGGCCGCTCTTCAGGCTCCGCTGGGCGAGCGCTGGGCGCCGAGCCGCGCGTTGCGACGCCTGGGAGAGAAGGGCGAGAGATTCCACGCGGCCTTCCCGAAACGATGACGGCGGACGCGGCACGAGCGACGGACTTGCCGGACACGGGGGACATGGCCGGCACGAAGGCCCACGCGGACGAGACAGGCCCAGCAGGCACGGCGGACGACGCCCACACGGCGGGCACAGCCAGCGCGACGGCCCAGGCCAGCGCAGCAGGCGCACCGGGCTTGGCCGCGGACAGGACGGACGCCGGGGCAGAAGCGAGCCCCGCCCGACCAAAAGGAGAGGGCGCAACGGGCTTGGCCGCGGACAGGACGGACGCCGACGTGGCGGGCTTGGTGTTGGCGGCGGGACGCTCGGAGCGCATGGGCGCCGCCAAGGCGGCCCTGGATGCTGGGGGCGTGCCCTTCGCGGCCCGGATGGTCCGCATGCTGGCGAGCGCCGGATGCGCGCCGGTCCTGGTCGTGCTGCGCGAAGCGGCCGGAGAGGCGGCGCGGGCGGCGACGGCGGAGGGAGGCGTCGTCGTCGTCAACCGAGAAGGGAGGGGCGGGCAGATCGGATCGCTGCGAGCGGGACTGGCCCGTCTGCGCGAATCGCGGGAGCCGCCGTCGGCGGTGGTCTTCTCGCCGGTGGACAATCCTGCCGTGGCCGCGGCGACGGTTCGGACGCTGATGAAGGCGTGGCGGCGTTCGGGCGCGGCGGTCGTCGTGCCGCGCCGCGGGGCCAAGCGCGGACATCCGGTCCTGGCCGACATGCGGATCGCCGGCGAGTTCTTCGAAGAGGGACTGGCCGAAGGCGCGAGGGGCGTGATTCGGCGCGACCCCGGCCGCGTGCTCGAAGTGGGCGTGGACGACGACGCCGTGCTGGACGACATCGACACGCCGGACGAGTACCGCCGCCGTTTCCGGCCGCCCCGGGCGGGGACCGACCCGCCCTCGTGAACGACTCGGAATCCAACGACGCAGGGCGGACGACCGGCCGACCCGGGCAAGCGCGGACGCCGGGCGAGCCGATGCGGCCGAAGGCGACGGCGGGGGGTGCGTCCACGACGAGCGCGAGCGCTGAGCCGACGACGGCCCCCGAGCCGTGCGGCTGGCCCGGCGACGGCGAACCGCTGGGCGGGCAGCCCTCGGCCGCCCAAGCCGCAACGGCCGTGCTGGAGGCCGTAGCGCAGCGCCGGCGCATCTTCACCGCCGTGGTCGCCCGGTGCGACGAAGGGAGACGCACCGGCCTGCGGTCGTGGCGCTCCGGCGACCGCGCCCAGGGCACGCTGGGGCACCCGGCTCTCGACGCCGCCGTCGAGCAGGCCCTTCCCGAGCTCTTTCCCGGCCACGTCGCGTCGGGCGCCGCGGCCAAGGAGTTCGAGTTCGCCGCCGCAAGCGGACCCGCCAAGGCGCTCGTGTACTTGGAAGTCCACGGCCCGCCGCCGCGCATGGTCATCGTGGGTGCCGGCCACGTGGCGCGCCCGCTGAGCCGGTGCGGCGCCATGCTGGGCCTGCAAGTCGAAGTGCTCGACGACCGTCCGGAGTTCGCCAGCCCGGAGCGGTTTCCGGAAGCGTCCGCCGTGCGAGTCGTCGACTTCCGCGATCCCTTCGCCGACACGCCCCTCGTCCCGGCAGACCATGTCGTCCTGGTAACGCGCGGCCACCGCTTCGACTACGAGTGCTTGATCCGCCTCTTGCGCATGCCGGACGCACCCGCGTACATCGGGATGATCGGCAGCCGCCGCCGCGTCCGCGCCACGCACGAGCAGTTGGTCCGCGACGGCTTCGAGCCCCGCGACCTTCGCCGGGTGCGCGCGCCCGTGGGCCTCGACCTCGGCGGCCAGACGCCCGCGGAGATCGCCGTGGCCGTGGCCGCGGAGATCGTCATGTGCCGGCACAACGGCACCGGGGCACCCCTCTCGCAAAAGGAACGCGTGGTGGAACGCTACTTCGAAGGCGAGAACGGCGAAGCAAAACCGACGGGGTCGCGCCCGGTGAGCAACGTTCCCGGTGCGCTGGAGGGCCGTTCGTGAGGCCAAGCAGCCGAGCAAAACCGGCAGGTCCTGCCCGGTGAGCGACAGGCGCGTGTTGGCCCTGCTGGCCGACTTGACCGAGCCCGCCGTGCTGGCGACCGTCATCTCGACGCGCGGCTCGACCCCGCGAAAGACCGGCGCCGCCATGCTGGTGGGCAGGCGCGGCGTGATCGCCGGCACCATCGGCGGCGGTTGCGGCGAAGGCGAAGTCCTTGCCGCCGCCCAAGAGCTGTTCGCCGGCGCCCCGCCGGCAGTGGTCCGCGTCGACCTCACCGACGACTTCACGTCCTGGAGCCCCGCCGTCTGCGGAGGCGTCATGAACGTGTTCATCGAGCCCGCCAATCCCGAACGCTTCCCCTTCCCTTCCCCGTCGGAGGACACCCCATGAGCAAGCCCTTCTACACGTCCCAAGTCGTCGTCTCCAAGAGCCGAGGCGTGCGCCGCCGCGCAACGCTGCCCGGAGGCGGCGCGGTGGAATTCGGCGTGCACGGTCCCGTCAAGGAGCATTACCGGCTCGACGCCGAGCCCGACATGGCGCTACCGGTCGACTACTTGGTGGCGGCGGCCGCCGCCTGACTGCTCGGGACGCTCAACGGCGCACTGGAGGTGCGCGGGATCCCGATGGCCCCCGACGCGCTGAGCGCACGGGCCGAAGGCAGCAACGAAGTCGTGGACCGGGTGATCACGCTGACCGGCATCCATGTGCATTACGAAATCCGTGTGCCCGCTGGCGCGTCCCGCGAGAAGGTGGACCGCGCCTTGGAGACGCATGTGCGCAAGTGCCCGACGGCGCGCAGTCTCGAGGGCGCCGTGAAGGTGACTTGGTCGGCGGACATGGATTGGGACGAGTCCGGCGAACCTACCGAGCAAGGCTCCGCTTAGCGGCCAGCGCCAGGACTTCTCGGCAAGGCGGAACGCCTCGGCGGGGCCGCTCCGCCTAGCGCGGTCTTCCGCGCTCGTTCACAGCCGGTACGCCGTGCGCGTGGCCAGCGTCGAACATGCGGTCTTCCGCGCTCGTCCGCAGTCGGTCCGCGGTACGCGTGGCCGATGTCAACATGCGGTCTTTGCGCCCGTCCGCAGCCGGTCCGCCGTGCACTTGGCCGGCGGTCGGCCGCGGATTGCGGGCACAAGCCGAAATTGGTCCCATTCGGCCATGTTCGCGTCCCGCCGCTCCGCACATCTTCTTCTCATGGAGCGCGTCGCTCCTTGTGCGGCGCAGGCGCTGATGTCGGCCCCGTTGGTTTGCGGGGCGAACCGAAGAAGAAGAGACCGTGGCCCAGTCCAACAAATCCAAGAAGAAGCCCCGTCGCAAGCACGACGAAGTCCTCAAGGGATTCTTCTCGGCCAAGGCCGCCGCCCGCTCTCTGGTGCAGGAGTTCATGGCCGGCGGATGGGCCGACGAACTCGACCTCTCGTCCATGGAGGATGTCCCCACCGAGCACATCGGCCTGGGCGGCCAAGCCCGCCGCTCCGACGCCGCTTGGCGCGTCCGGCTCCGCGACAGCGCCCGCGCCGTCGTCTTCCACGTCGAATTCCAGTCGGCCGTCGACTGGAACATGCTGTTGCGCAGCTTCGAGTACGTCGGCCATCTTTACAAGTTCCTGAGCAAGGACGGCGCGCGCACCGAAGGCGCCGTGCCCGTCGTGCTGTCGGGCGTACTCTACATCGGCACCAAGCCGTGGGACGCGCCCACCGCGACCGACCAGCTGGCCCCGCCCGGGTCGCCGACGCTGGCCCGGCTCCAGACGCGCCACCGCTACGCCGTCCTTGACATCCGCTCCGCCGCCACGCGAGACTTGCCCTGCGGCGGCTCCGTCCTGCGATGGCTGGCCGAGCTGCTCCGCGACTGGCGCGTCCTGCCCCGGCTGGTCGATGCCCTGGCCGAAGACTACAGCGGCCCCGAGCACGCCGACTTGCGGGAGGGCTTCGCCATGGTCGCGGAAGAGGCGCTGCTCGCGGGCGGCGCAGGCCTGGAAACCGTCCGCAACGTCGTCGAACAAATCAAGAAGCCCAACGGAGGAACACGCATGTCCTGGCAAATCGCTGAAGAATTCGAGAAGGTCCGCCAAGAGGGGCGGGCGGAAGGACGCCACGAAGGACGGGCGGAAGGACGCCACGAAGGACGGGCCGACTTCGCGGTGCGCTTCGCCGCGCGAAAGTTTGGCGCGGATGTTGCGGACGAGCTCCGCGTCGCGCTGGCGACGGCAGGGCCGGAAGCTGCACAGGACATGGCGGACGCCGTCATCGATTGCGAGACGGCGGACGAGCTGCTGGCGCGGGCCGTGCAGCGGGGCTCGGCGAACTGACAACGGCGCGGGGCATCGAAGCCTCTCCGGCGATGTCCTCTCAGTTCCAGTCGGCCGTCGACCCCTACATGCTGTTGCGCAGCTTCGAGTACATCGGCCTAGCGGCTCGCGCCAGGACCTCTCGGCAAGGCGGAACGCCTCGGCGGGGCCGCTCCGCCTAGCGGCTAGCACCAGAACCTTCCGGCAAGGCGACGCTTCGGCGGGCCGCTGCCGGGCGACCTAATCAGTACCGGTAGTGGTCCGGCTTGTACGGGCCTTCCGCGGGCACGTTCAGGTAGTCGGCCTGCTGCGGCGTCAGTTCCGTCAGACGCGCGCCCAGCTTGGGCAGGTGCAGGCGGGCCACCCTCTCGTCCAACCTCTTGGGCAGCATGTGGACGCCCAAGGAATAGTCGGCGGCGCGCCGGTGCAGCTCGATCTGCGCCATGACCTGGTTGGTGAAGCTGGCCGACATCACGAAGCTCGGGTGCCCCGTGGCGCATCCCAGGTTCATCAGGCGGCCTTCTGCGAGCACGAGGATGGAGCGCCCGCCGGGAAACGTCCATTCGTCGAACTGCGGCTTGATCGTCCTCTTGACGGCGCCGGAAGACTCGAGGCCCGCCATGTCGATCTCGTTGTCGAAGTGGCCGATGTTGCCGACGATGGCCTTGTCCTTCATGCGGCGCATGTGGTCCGCCGTCACGACGTCGCGGTTGCCGGTGGCCGTGATGAACACGTCGGCCGTCTCCACCACGTCCTCCATCGTCGCAACCTGAAAGCCCTCCATCGCCGCCTGCAGCGCGCAGATCGGGTCGATCTCCGTCACCACGACCCGCGCTCCCTGCCCCCGCAGCGCCTGTGCGCAACCCTTGCCGACCTCGCCGTATCCCAGCACGACCACGACCTTGGCCGAAAGCATCACGTCGGACGCCCGGTTGAGGCCGTCGATCACCGAGTGCCTGCACCCGTAGATGTTGTCGAACTTCGACTTCGTGACGGAATCGTTGACGTTGACGGCCGGGAACAGAAGCGTCCCCTTCTCCGCCATTTCGTAGAGGCGATGGACGCCCGTCGTCGTCTCCTCCGACACGCCCCGAATGCCCGCCGCGGTTCGTTGCCAGCGAGAATCGTCTCGTGCCTGCTCGCGGCGCAGCAACTCTAGTATGACGCCCCGCTCATCCGGTTCCGACGCCGCGTCGAACGCCGGCACGGCTCCGGCCCGCTCGTACTCGGCACCGTCGTGGACGAGCAGGGTCGCGTCGCCCCCGTCGTCCAAGAGAAGGTTGGGCCCGGTCTCGCCCGGCCAGGCCAGGGCCTGTTCAGTGCACCACCAGTACTCTTCGAGCGTCTCGCCCTTCCAGGCGAACACGGCCGGCCCGCGAGGCTGGTCCGGCGTCCCTTCCGGCCCGACGACCACGGCCGCCGCCGCATGGTCCTGCGTGGAAAAGATGTTGCACGACGCCCAGCGCACCTCGGCGCCGAGTTCGATGAGCGTCTCGATGAGCACGGCGGTCTGCACGGTCATATGCAACGATCCCGTGATGCGGGCGCCTTCGAGCGGCCGCGCGCCCGCGTATTCCTGGCGCAGAGCCATCAAGCCCGGCATCTCGTGCTCGGCCAAGCGAATCTCGTCGCGTCCCCACTCGGCCAGCGAGAGGTCGGCGACGCGAAAGGGCGGACGGGCGACGCTCCCGGGGCGCGCGCCGTTTTCGGCGACGAGTCCGGCACGCGGGGCAACCGACGCGAGCGGCGGAGGCGCATCTAGGGTGGACGTAGGCCGGGAGGAGGTCGTCGCGGGGGGCGAGGTCATGGAGATCGTGTTCGTCATCGGCTTGCGGTCCTCTGTGATTTCACGGTTTCGCGTGTCTTGCCGGTCAAAGATAGCGCGATTCGGGGCCGGAGCCGCCGCGACGGTCGCCTTCAGGCCAAGCGGCGCCCCACTGCCGCGATTTCGTCCTTGTCGAGCCCGTAGAGTCGAAACACCGTTTGGTCCAGCGCGTGCTCGAGACGACACCTCTCCTCGTCACTGTTGCCGTCCCTGTCGCGCACGACTTCGATCAAGCGATCCACCAAGCCCACGATGCTCCGTTCCTCTTCGTCACCCGGCCGAGGGACGGGAATCGTCTCCACCGTGTACTTTTTCCACCGAGGAACGCCCATGCCGGTCGTCGCGGCCGTTCGGCCCATCAGCCAGGCAATCAGGCGGCTGTTCAAGACTCCGCAAAGATACTTGAGCGACCCGCCGGACATCAAAAAGACCGTGTCCCCGCAGTACATCTCGTCTTTCGAGTACGCAAATCTACCTCGATCCGTCATGTCCATCCAGAAGAGCTTCTCTCCTCTGAACCGGCGGTGGGCCTCATCGCCCGGGCTAGCCTGGAGTTCGTACCACGCGTTCGCTCCGGACTTGCGACAGAGCTGACGTTCATGCTGTTGCATCCATTTGAGTACGCTCGGGTATCCTTCAATGCGCGTTCCGCGCCGTGCGTAAATCAGCCACCGGTCGCTGAACGACGCATGCCACGGTCGAAGATCCCTGCCTTGCAGCATCGGCTTGAGAAGTTCCGCCGCGGTGGGGTGGTCTGCTACCAGACGTCGTCGGATCTGATCGTCGACAATAAAGGCAGCGTTGCAGCCCGTTACAACTCCTCGGTTCATCGCCAAGTCCCACATCCCCAGAGGCACACCAACATCGGCCATCCTGTCCATGATCCGCTGTTCGGTCGCAGACAGCACTACCCACGGTTGCGTTCCGCATGGCCGAAGACGGCCCCAATGTCGATCTTCCGGCGGAAAATCTTCCACGTTGACCTGGTCCATGTCAACGGTCATGCACGAGTCGTCGTGTCTGCCTTCGCGCAAGAGCAGAATGCTAGAGTCCACAATTGCATTCTCGAAGATGTTCTTGCCCAGTTCCACGAGCCTCAAGGGAGTGTGCGACTCGACGAAGAATTGCCGAGTCGACTTGCCGTAGTCGGCGCGCAACCAGCTGTTCGAAGTGATTAACATCAGCAATCCTTTGCCAGGCTTGAGCAGACCGCAACCTTTCTCTTGAAACAGCTGATAGACGTCTCCCCGGCGTGCAAAGGTGCCAAATCCAGCATCTTCGTAAAGGTGTGCCATCGCGCCGCGGCTTTTCTGAAGCTGTACGTACGGCGGATTGCCGATGACGACGTCGAAGCCGTCGCGCACGCCGAACATCCATTCGGGGTCGAACCACGTGGCGCACGCATTTTGGTCGTACGGGTCCCAATCGGCGATCCGGCCAGCCGTCTCCCTGTTCCAATGATTGTCCATCAGGGCTTGCTTGAGTCGGTCGCGGATGTGCCTGTCCTTTTTCTTCAGTTCCCATTTCTCATTTCTAGTGCGCGCGTCGAACCAATCAAGTCGAATTTGCGCCAGCTCCGCCTCGAGACTCTTGACAGCAACATTTGGCAGACTGGGTTGCGGAGAGCCGTTCAGCTCGATCAGAGAATCGGCCGCAACGAAGCGCGTCTCCAGATTCGGCAATGCCTGAATGCCGTAGTTGTCTGCAGGGTCGTCGTTGGACTTCTGTTCGATCACGAGGGAGATGAAGAAGCGCAACTTCGCGATCTGGCAAGCGACGGGCTGGACGTCCACCCCGTGGATCACGTTCTGGATCAGGTACAACTTGCGTCCGAAGTCGCCGCGCCCCCGCGCGGGAGAAAAGTTCTTCTCCACGGCCGCCACCGCGTCGCTGCGAGTCACGGGATCCAGAATGCCGCGTGCTCTGGCAAGCTGTCGAGCCTTCCATCGTTGATTGCCCGGATCAACCTTGGACAGCATCAAAACGAGCTTCTGGAGGATGCCCATGGGAAAGGCACCGGACCCGCAAGCAGGGTCGAGGATCGTCATGCTGTCGATCGCTTCGATGACGGAATCGACCTCGTCGCAGTGCATGGGATGGCCTGGTCCGTCGTCGTTCGAGTGCCGAAGCGCGACAAGGTTGCGCAATCTCGCTTCCAGTTCGGCAGAATTTCCGTCGTGCGCATGCACTCGCTCGCGCAAGTAGGCCACCAGCGCTTCATCCACCATGTATTCCACGACGCGGCGCGGCGTGTAGTACGACCCTGTGGCCTTGCGGGCCGTGTCCCGCGTCTCCGGGTTGTACGAGGCGAGCAGATTCTCGAAGGCACGTCCCAGAAGCTCTGGATCAAGCGCCACATCCTCCTCCAGCGGCGTGTTTTCCTCGATCGTGAACTTGTACCGGCGGAACAGCGGGAAAAGGCCGTCAGCGTCGAAGAAGAGGCGGGCGGGGACCGACAGCCCACCGCCGTGCCTCGGGTCGTCGACGTTGTCCGTGAATGCATCGACCCTACGCCCGCCGCGGCGCACGTTCTCGAAGTCGTCAAGGCAGTCGAAGAGGCCACCGTCCACGAAAGGGACCGACTTCAACGTCTCGAAGAACGCATCCGCGTCGCGAAGAAGCGTGCGGTAGCGGTACCGGGTGAAATCCCGGTGCGTGCTCTGATCTCGCTTGCTGAACGCTCGGCGGTGTATCTCGGTGTTCAACGTGGCGAAGAACAGATTTTGCAACACCGCACGATAGTAGTCCGTGCTGGCCGACGAGTATCCGACCAGCTCGCCTTCGGCAAATTTCTCCGTGAACAGCTCCCCGGGCACCAAACGCTTCTCCTTGAGGAACCAGACGAACAGCAACCGGGTGATCAGCCGGATCACATGGCGTTCCTCGTTGCCGGCGCCGACGCCGTCGTCCGGGAAGCGGCACTCCGCCGTGGCCCGCTGGAACCAAGCGAACAGCTCGCGGTAGAAGCGCCGGTTCAGCTGGCCGGTTTCCAGTACGGCTTCCCACGCCTCGAGAAGCGTGTCGAAGTTCGACGCCCCGCGTTGCTTCACTAGTGTTCCCAGTGCAAGCTCCGAGATCAGCTCGATGTGCGCGCGGTGCGGTGCGGCCAAGTTCACGTCCTTGACCAGCGTCACGCGCTCCAGGACGTCCCGGTCAGGATCGAACTCGTGCACGCGGCGGTGGACCACTCCGATCGTGAAAAGGGGCTGGCCGTCCTCGGTCCGGTGCCGAAACAAGACCACCGTCGGCATCGGGAAGATTCGGTTCACCGACCGAGTGGACGCCGTGAGGTCCGACCGGGAAAACCGGCCCGGCTCTAGATCGGCCGCGAGGAAGAGGAACGACTTCGCAACGCCGTCGTCGAACTTCCGGGCTCCGGTCGGGCCCACGCCAGAGAGACCGCCCTGCCCGCTCACCTCGTCGTCGGTGACCTGGAAGATCACGTCCATGGCCTGCCAGCGGTCGAATGTCGCGAGCTGGCCGGCGGACAGCCTATCCTTCGCGCCCACCATGGAAAGGAACTCCGCCACGGACTCGAAGTCGATCGTACGGTCGCTACGGTAGCCGAGCACCCCCAGAAGGCCCTTGGCGCACTTCGAGAGCGAGCCGTCCGAAAGCGCGCACAGGGCGTCGCGAACGGCGTTCTGAAGCTTGTTCACGGTGCTGGGTCCCTTGATCACGAAGCCAAGTCCACGCGCGCAATCCCTACCCTTCCTCGAACTCCTCGTTGGAGAGTCGAAACGCCTCGATCAGCTCGGGATCGGTCTCGGCGCCCGAGACCCGCCCGGCCAAGTACTCGCCGACCACGGGGCCGAACTTGAAGCCCTCGGCCGAACCTCCGCCCGCCAGCCAGACGTTGTCGAAGTCGGGGTGGTGGTCGAAGAAGAAGTTGCGCGTCACCGAGACCTCGTAGTGGCAGGCGCGCGTCTCGCTGACCGGGGCGTCCGCCAAGCCGGGGAACCGCTCCTTGACGAAGTTCAGCGGGCGCTCCATGTCTTCTTCGGTGAGCCAGCGGCGGCTGGTGTCGGGGTCGTCGGGCGGACGGCCTCCGGTGCGGACGCGAAATCCTCGGTTGTCCGGTCCCAGGGCGGGCCAGCCCGTGACGCCGGGGAAGTTGTAGCTGGGCAGGTTGGGGAAGCTGTAGCGATTGTCGCCCGGGGGCGTGCGAAGATAGACGACGTTGCCGATGGGGATGCGCAGGCGCTTGCCCATCACCGCCGGGAACGCCTTCGGATGCCACGGGCCGAGCGCAAAGACGTAGGCGCCTGCGGACAAGGACTCGCCGGGCCGCAGGCGCAGGGCGTCCAGCGCGCGCCCGGAACTCTCGCCCGGCTCGGCGTGGGCGATCCTCACCTGCCCGCCCTCATGGCGGAAGACGCGGGCGACGGACTCGATGGCCCGGCGGGCGCGCACGACGCCGGCGTCCAGCTCGTGGAGGGCCACGGCGATTCCGGAGAGATCGATCACCGGCCAGCGCCGTCCGACTTCGTCCGCGTCCAAGACTTCGTAGCGAACGCCCGCCTCGTCCCAGTGGGCGCGCGTCTCCTCCATGAAGTCCGTCCATTCGTCGCGCAGGATGAGGTCGGACGTCGTGAAGAAGACGCGGGGCAGCATCATGTCCTGCCACTGCTCGTCCCAAGCGTTCCACTTCTCGATGGACCGCTTGGCCCAGCGCGTCCAGAGCAGGCCGTGGGGCCGCCCGCCGTAGCCGGTGCGCACGCCCCGGGTCTCACCGCCCGACGTGGCCCGCGAGTTGGCGGGGCCGTACTGGTCGATCAGAGCGACTTGCGCGCCCGACCGTTGGAGGTGCAAGGCGGTCCAGGCCCCGAACGCGCCCGCGCCGACCACGGCGACGTCGGGACGCTGACGCGACACGACGGCAGGGGTAGCCCGGTCGGGCGAAGCCGCATGCGCCTTGCCCGCCAGCGCGACGCCCGCACCGGCGGCGGCAATCTGCAGGAAGCCGCGCCGGCCAACGGCTTCGCGCTTCGGCTCGCTCACCGTCCGGGCTCGGGGGTGGCGATCCGCACGTCGCGCATCGGCGAGTCGGCCGTCAAGTCGGTCTCGCCGGCGGGATGGCCGTTCATCCTCAGGACGTACGCCACGACGTCGAGGTACACCGGCTCGGCCAGCCCGCCCGGATTGTCGTCGGGCATGGTCGAGCGCACGGTGCGGTAGAGCGAATAGACGGTGCGCCGCCCCCAGTTGGCCTGGAACGCCGTCCCTCGAAACTCGCCCGTCACGTGGCACGCCGAGCAGTCCCTCTCGAAGGCCGCGCGCCCGCGTTCCGCCTGCGACTCGGAGTAGATGCCGCCCACGGCCGCCGACCGGGCCGGGCCGGGCGCGTTGGCTGGCGCGGGCGGGGACCCGGGATCGGCCCGCCCCGAGGACGCCGCGCCTTCCCCGGCGGCGGACGGTCCAGTGGCGGACGCGCCCTCAGCGGCAACGGACGCGCCTTCAGCGGCGGCGGACTGGCCTTCAGCGGACGGACCTTCCGCGCCAGCGGACGCGCCTTCCCCGGCCGCTACGCTCCGCCCAGGGCTCGTGGCGGCCGGCCCGGTGGACGCGCACGCCGCCGTCCACGCCAAGCTGGCCGCGCAGCAGCAAACGACCGCACCCCGCCGCGCGCCCCGGAGTCTCGCCGCTCTCATGGCGTTTTCCTTTTCCGCCGAAATCGTGTATTATGGCCGCCGTCGGCCCGCAACCGGGCCTCGGTTCCAATATAGATGGAGTCCGCGTCATGCGCAGGCGAATCCCCGTGCCGCTGGTCCTGGCCGCCCTGGCGGGCCAAGCGTGCGAATCCAAGATGGTCGCGCTCGGCGACTACACCAGCATCATCGTCACCACGTCCGCGGACTTCTGGGCGGACGCGGAGCCGTCCGTCACCGCCGCGCTGGAACGCACCACGTTCACGGTGCGCGACGAGAAGACCTTCACGGTGACGCATCGCGACCCCGCCGATTCCGTCGCCCGGGACCTCGGGCTGCTCAAGCAGCAGCTGGTGATCGGCGTCCCTGACGACCCCTGGGTGCAGGCGGCGCTTCCCGGACGGACCGAGTTCGACTCGTTGCCGCAGATCGTCCAAGCATCCAACGTCTGGGCGCGGCAACAGGCCGTGACCGTCGTCGTTCTGGAAGAGCCGAGCGTGGACGCGCTGGCGGGCCTGCTGCCGGATCTGGCCGACATGTACGACCGATCCTACCGCTCGTGGGTGGAGGAGCGCATGTTCGTCTCCGGCGCCAACACGGAACTGCAGGACTCGCTGATGCAAGTCGCAGGCTTCTCGTTGCTCTTGCCCGCCGTGTACGAGCACCGCGCCGGCGATTCGGTGCACATCTTTAGAAACGACAATCCCGATCCGTCCGAGCTGATCAGGCAGATTGCGGTCACGTGGCGCGACGAAATCCCAAAGGACGTGCGGGGCGAGGACCTGCTCGCTTGGCGGGCCCAAATCGTCGAAGACCACTACAGCTATCCGCAGATCGTGCGCGTGGACGCGGACGACGCCGGGCCCGAGAGCTTTGGAGGGAGGCCGGCGTACAAGATCCAAGGCGTGTGGGAGGATCCGCCCGACGATCCCTCGCCGGCCGGCGGACCGTTCGTCTTGCGGGCCGTCGCTTGCTTCGGCACGAACCGCGTCAACAACCGTCTCTTCTTGGTGGACGCTTGGCTGTACGCTCCAGGCAAGGAGAAGTACGCCTACATGATTCAGCTGGAGAAGATCATGGATTCCTTCGTTTGCGCCGAGGCGCTTCCCTAGAGGACTGCTTCTTGTCGTTCGTTCACCTCCATACGCATTCCGAGTATTCTCTGCTCGACGGCGCGAACCGCATCGCCGACCTGATTCGCAAGACCAAGCAGTTCGAAATGCCAGGGGTGGCGCTGACCGACCACGGGTGCCTGTACGGGGCATGGGCGTTTCACAGGGCGGCGCGCCGCGAAGGCGTCAAGCCGGTGATCGGCATGGAAGCTTACGTCGCTCCCGGCGATCGCCGAAAGAAGACGCCCGAGCCTTCGGGGCCGCCGCGTCCCTATCACCTGGTTCTCCTGGCGCGAGACCGCGTGGGATACAAGAATTTGGTCAAGCTCTCTTCGATCGGGTTCACGGAGGGCTTCTACTACAAGCCGCGCGTGGACAGAGAGACGCTGGCGCGCCATTCGGAAGGCATCATCGTCACTTCCGCGTGCATGGCGGGCGAGGTATGCAGGCGTCTCGCAGAGGGCAACCGGGACGCGGCGAAGGAGGCCGCCGAGTGGTATGCCAACGTCTTCGGCGATCGTTACTACTTGGAGGTTCAGGCGCACGACACCGAAGGCCAGGCGCAGCTCAACAAGCAAGTGTTCGAGCTGGCCGAGGAGCTGGGCCTTCCGGTGGTGGCGACGAACGATTCGCACTTTCTGGAGCCGCACCATCATGGAGCGCACGACGTCCTCGTGTGCATAGGCACGGCCAAGAGCCGGGACGACGCCGACCGGCTCGTCTACGACGACGGTCTCTACTTCAAGTCTCCGGACGACATGGCGGCGGCGTTCGAGGGACG
Source organism: Longimicrobiales bacterium (assembly GCA_965242735.1). Lineage (GTDB taxonomy): Bacteria > Gemmatimonadota > Gemmatimonadetes > Longimicrobiales > Gaopeijiaceae. The sequence continues at coordinate 2,913,908 of OZ251497.1, forward strand.
AGCCGACGTGCTGGCCAACACGCTCAAGATCGCGGACGAAGTCGACCTGTCGCTCGAGAAGCGGACGCGCCTGCCCACGTTTCCGATTCCCGGCCGCTTCGAGGACGCCGGCGCGTACTTGGTCCACTTGGCCGAACAAGGCGCGCGCGAACGCTACGGCGACGAACCCTCCAAGGTCGTCGCGGAGCGATTGGAATACGAACTCGGCGTCATCGCGAAGACGGGTTACGCCGGCTACTTCCTCATCACCTGGGACTTCATTCGGTGGGCTCGCGAGGAAGGGATACCGGTGGGCCCCGGCCGGGGCTCTGCGGCGGGTTCGATCGTCTCCTATTGCCTTCGCATCACCGACATCGATCCGCTCGAGCACGACCTGCTGTTCGAGCGCTTCCTCAATCCGGAGCGGATTTCGATGCCGGACATCGACATCGACTTCTGCTACGAGCGCCGGGGCGAAGTGATTCAGTACGTGCGCGAGAAGTACGGGAGCGACGCAGTGGGGCAGATCGTCACGTTCGGGACGCTGAAGAGCCGGGCGGCGATCAAGGACGTCGGGCGCGTGCTGGGATTCGACGCGGGAGAGACCGACCGCATCGCCAAGATGATTCCGAACCAGCCGGGCAACAGCTACACGGTGAAGGAAGCCGTGGCAAGGATTCAGAACGTCAAGCGCTTGTACGAATCGGACGACCGGCACCGCAACCTGTTCGACTATGCGACGACGCTGGAGGGACTGTCTCGCCACGCTTCCGTTCATGCGGCAGGCGTCGTGATCGCGCCGGGACCGCTACAGGACTACGTGCCCGTCTGCACCCAAGCACGCGGCGTGCGCAACGGGGCTTCGGCGGGCGAAGGACGCAGGAGCCAGGACGTCGTCACACAGTACGACATGGACTGCCTGGAAGACGCCGGGATGCTCAAGATGGACTTCCTCGGACTCAAGACGCTGACCGTCGTTTGCGACGCGGTGCGCAGCGTCCGGAGTCGCCTGGGCGAGTTTCGGCACCCCGGCACGGGCACGGCGTACGAGTCCTACGCCATGGAGGACGTGCCCTTGGACGATGCCGCCGTCTACGAGATGCTCGCGCAGGGGCGCACTTCGGGCGTCTTCCAGTTCGAGTCCAACTTGGCGGCGGACAAGCTGCGCGCCATGCAGTGCGACCGCTTCGACGACCTGGTGGCCACCAACGCGCTCATCCGCCCCGGGCCGCTGGACTCGGGCATGACCGACCGCTACATCCGGCGCAAGCTCGGCGACGAGCCCGTGGAGTATCCCGCGCCCGGCCTGGAGGGCGTGCTCAAGCCCACCTACGGCATCATCGTCTACCAGGAGCAGGTGATGCGCATCGCCAGCGAACTGGCCGGCTACACGCTCGGCGAAGCGGACGTGCTGAGAAAGGCGATGGGCAAGAAGGACGCTGCACTGATTCGCGCCGACCTGGCGCGCCTGCGAGAGCGGATTGTGGAACGGGGGCTCGGAAAGCGCGTCGCGAATGCGCTAGCGAAGCAGATCGAGACGTTCGGACGCTATGGATTCAACAAGGCGCATTCGGTCGCCTATTCCCTGCTGTCGTACCAGACGGCCTGGCTGAAGCGGCACTATCCGGCGGACTTCATGGCGGCGCTGCTGTCGTCGGTTCTGGACAAGACGGACGACGTCGTCAAGTACATCGGCGAATGCAAGGAAGCGGGCATCGACGTGCTCCCGCCGGACGTGAACGAGTGCGGATGGAAGTTCACGGCGGTGCGGGACGACGCGATTCGCTTCGGGCTGGGCGCGGTCAAGGGCCTGGGCGCGGCGGCCGTCGAGTCCATCTTGAAGGCGCGCGACGGGGACGAGCCGTTCCGCAGCCTCTACGACCTGCTGGAGCGGGTGGATCCGCAGGCGCTCAACAAGCGCGCGTGCGAAGCGCTGATCGCGTCGGGAGCGCTGGATTCGTTGGGCAGCCGGGCGCGGCTGGACGGCGCCCTCGAGGCGGCGCTTGCAGACGCCCAGGCGAAGGCGCGGGCGGCAGAGCTGGGACAGGGAATGCTCTTCGGCGGCGACGACATGGGCGCGGCGACGACGCCCGTCGCGTTGCCGACGGTTCCCGACTGGGACGAACGGACCCGCTTGGCGCGAGAGAAGGAAGTGCTGGGCTTCTTCATCTCGGGCCACCCGCTGGACCGGCACGGAATCGTGGCCCGCGTCTTCGACGACCTGGGCAGGAAGCCGCTCAAGGAACGGACCGGTGCCACGGTGCAGATCGCGTGCGTGGTGACGGCCGTGGCGCCGCAGGTCTCGCGCCGAGACGGATCGGCCTGGGCCAAGGTGGCCGTCGAGACCTTCAACGGAGCCGCCGCGGTGCTGGCGTTCGGCGACGTGTGGAGCCGGCACCGGGACGTGGTCAAGCCGGACGCCGTGCTCCTGCTTCGCGGCAAGGTCAGCGACCGCGAACGCGACGAAGGCGACCCCCCGGTGTTCCTCGACTCGGCCGAACCGCTCTCGGACGTGCCCGGCACCGGCCGGCTGGCCGTGCGCATCGACCTGTCTCCCGAATCCGGGATTCCAGGGGAAGCCTTCGCGAAGGCCCGCGCGCTGCTGGAGTCCTCGCCGGGCCGCGACAGCTTGGAAGTGTCCGTCCTCGGCGCCAACGGCGGCCCCGCGACGCGGCTGCGATCGCGCTCTCTGCGGGTGAGCGGCTCGGCCGAGACCGTTCAAGCGCTCAACGAGATTCTGGGCGAGGGAAGGGCGACGCTGGTCCAAGCGTAGGGGGGCTCGTTCAGGCGTCGGCGCGGCGGCTGGCTGGCTCTTGGGCGCCGCCCCCGCCCGTCTTGACGCCTCCCGCCCGTTCGGTACCGTTCGCTCGTGACCCCCGGCGTCGGACGACTCTCGACCCCCAAGAGACGATTGACCCAACACCTGCTCGGCGCCGAATTGGCCAACGGACCGGACCCCGGCCTCCCCGTCCGGATCGAATGCGCCGACAACCTGGACTTTCTCGCGACGCCGCCCAGCGGATCGGTCCAGCTGATCGTCACTTCCCCTCCCTACAACATCGGAAAGTCCTACGAGAAGCGCACAAGCCTGGAGCGGTACTTGGAGGAGCAAGAAGCCGTCGTAGCCGAGTGCGTGAGGGCGCTTGACGCCAAGGGATCGCTTTGTTGGCAAGTGGGCAATCACGTGCGCAATCGAGAAGTCGTTCCCTTGGACATTGTCCTGTACGACATGTTCAAGTCTCATGGATTGAAGCTGCGCAACCGAATCGTTTGGCGCTTCGGCCACCGGCTGCACTGCACAAAGCGATTTTCCGGACGATACGAGACCGTCATGTGGTTCACGAAGTCGGACGACTACTATTTCAATGTCGATCCAGTTCGCGTTCCCTCGAAGTATCCCGGCAAGAAGTACTTCAAGGGACCAAACAGGGGAAAGACATCGGGCAATCCGTTGGGGAAGAATCCCTCGGACGTATGGGACATCCCAAACGTGAAGGCCAACCACGTCGAGAAGACCGCGCATCCGTGTCAGTTCCCCGTCGAGCTCGTGGAGCGCTTGGTCTTGTCCATGACCGAGCGGAGCGGCTCCGTCTTGGACCCCTACATGGGCGTCGGATCGTCAGTCGTGGCCGCGCGAAAGCACGGGCGCGCCGCCTTCGGCTGCGACATCGTCGCCGAATACGTCGAGATCGCTCGCCAACGCGTGCGCGACTTGGACGCCGGCCTGCTGCGGACTCGCCCCATGCACAAACCGATATACGACCCGGCGTTGCCCGGCGGGGGACATGGCGACGTCCGGGGCAAGGTCTACGGCGGCGAAGCCCGGCCCATCTGCCAATCCGTCACCGGCGATGCGGGCCGGGCGCGCGGCGGTCCGTCAGGTTCCGGCCATTCAATCCTCCAGACACGTCCGTCCGCGCCCGCCGCCCAGCCCACGCGGCCTCCAGGAGCGAACTCGACCGCCCACGCGCTCACGCCTTCCAGCGCGTGCCACGAAGCTCCTCCGTCCGTGGTGTAGGCCGCTCCGGGCGGACCGACCGCCACCACGCCGTTCGCCGCAACGGCGCTTCCATAGACCGCCCCCAGCACCGGCGCCGAACTCGTCCGCTCCCACTGGCCGTCGGCCGTCGGCACCGCAGCGTTGGCGCTCACCGACTCGCGTGCGTCGAGATCGCCGCCGAGAGCCATCGCGATGCGTCCGTCCGCGGCCGCCAAGGTGAACACGCCGGCGGCCGGCCCTGTGGCGACGGGGACTTCGGCGGCCGTCCAAGTTCGTCCGTGGTCCAGGGTCTCGAGCACGCGCGCCGAGCCTCCGGCGCCGGTGCCGATCCAACCCTGCCCGGCCTCTCCCGCCCGCGCGCAGGTCCCGCTGGCCGCGAATCCGCCCTCGCCTTGTCCGGCCGCAGGCAGCCCTTCCGGACCCGCCCGGCTCCACATGGTCCCTCCGTCCTCCGTCAACAGGATGTACGGCGTCCCGTCGAAGGAGTCCCCGTAGGCGAATCCGCGCGACTCGTCCCAGAAGTCCAGGCAGTCCAGGAAGCCTTCGGCATGGTCCATCAAGAAGCCCAGGGTCCACGACCCGCCCCCGTCGTCGGTTCGGTAGATGCGGGACGCCGGCCCGGAGCCTGCGCTCAGCAGCACGGCGGAATTCCACGCGAAGGCGTGTACGTCGCGGTACTGGAGCGAATCGCCCGCCGGCGCGGGAACCCGCTGCCATCGCTCGCCGCCGTCGTCCGTGCGGAGCACGACTCCTTCATGGCCGCCGATCCACGCGACCTGCTCCGACACGGGGCTGACGGCCTGCAAGACCGCGTCTACTCCCGACGACTGCTCGGCAACGACCGGCGCGACCTGGGCGTGCGCCGCGGACGGGGCCACGCGCCAGGCGTCCAGTCCTGTCGCCGCCGTCCCGGCCAGCAAGAGAGCCGCGGACTTGGCCGAGCGGCAGCGCGAAGTCGGGAACCGGTGGGATGCGATGCAGCGCGCGGGGCTCCACATCCGCCCCCGGGGCCGGCGCGAGCAGACCTGTCGGCGCTCCCGCACGCAACTCCTCGAACTCATCGACCCGCGACCCGCTCGGCCCGGTCCCACAGCCTCGGAGCACCCAGTTCGGCCGCGACGGCGCGGAACTGCGGGGTTGGGCCGGTCCAGCGGAGTTCGTCCACGTCGTCGAACAAGGCCACGCCGTCGCGCAGGGTGGCCAAGTCGCGGAAGAGGAGCGCGCGGTCTCGTCCGTCCCGCAAGGCGGCCGCCAAGCGCCGGGCGCCGCGCACCGGCACGTCCCAGTCGCGGGCGCGGCCGGGGACGTGCTCGATGGTCTTGTAGCGGAAGAGCACGGCCGAGGCCGACTTGGGACCCCATGCGGGCAGGCCAGGGAAGCCGTCCGCGGCGTCGCCCACCAGGGCGAGATAGTCGGGGATGCTGGAGGGAGGCACGCCGAACTTGTCCAGCACGGCCTGCTCGTTCCTGACGGCGCCGCTCCGCCGGTCCAGCTGCACGACGCGGTCGCCGGCGACGCATTGGGCCAAGTCCTTGTCGGGCGTGCAGAGGTACACCGTGTCCACGCGGGGGTCGCGGGCGGCCAGCGCGGCGCCCGAAGCCATGCCGTCGTCCGCCTCCAGGTCCTCCATGGGCCAGACGACGAACCCCAGCGCGCGCAGCGCGTCCTCCAGGGGACCGAACTGCGCGTGGAGCGCCGGATCGATGCCGTCGCCCGTCTTGTAGTCCGGCCAGAGGTCGTTGCGGAACGACTCGACGACATGGTCGGTGGCGACGGCGGCGTGGGTGGCGCCCCGTTCCAGCATCCCGAGCAGGGACGCCAGCGCGGACCGCACGGCGCCGCGTTCGGTCCCGCTCTCGCTGGCGCGGCGCGGCGCACCGTAGAAGTGGCGGAACAGTTCGTAGGTCCCGTCTACCAGATGAACGTCCAAGCTCGGGAGTGGTTCGTTGGGTGCGAGGCGGGGCGCGGGGGATGGGCTTCCAAGATGAGTCCTCCGACGGTGGCTTGTCCAGGCCGGCAAAATGGGACATTCGATGGGACATTTCAGGGCATCGAAATCGAAAATGGGACTTGCCGGGGCGCGAAAGGGCTCCATCCGAAGCAGTGTCCGCGGGCGGCCGCGGCCCAGCCGAGGCTGCTGGACATGAAGCGGGACCGTTGCCTGCCCGGCCAATCGTGACGATTGTCAGCGACTCGCATTTGCGCGGCGTCGCCTCCGAGCCCCGACTCCTCAAGAATTCGCAAGATTGCAGGGCGCGTCCCGCGTGCCGCCGCCCCCCGGCGCCGTCCCCCCGAGCGCCGACTCCTTCAGAATTCGCAAGATTGAGGGCGCGTCCCACACACCGCCGCACCTCTTCCACGCCCGTCCGAGCTCTCCACCCGCCTCCGCCCAATGGAATTCCATCCGCGCTCTGACTTCGCGCCGCTCCGCCGCTACCTGCCGGACCGGTCGCCCGTGTTCGCCGACCTCAGCGACAACCGCAATCACTGGGGCGCGCATCCGGCCGCGCTGGAGGCGGTGGCCACGGCCCGGCCGAGTCTGCTGTCGGAGTATCCCTCGTCCTACGGGGACGAGCTGGCCGAAGCCGCCGCCGCCAAGTGGAACATCCCTCGGGAGGCCGTCGTGACGGGGGTCGGCGGAACGGGCGTGCTGGACATGGCGATGCGGGCGGTCGCGCCTTCGCAGTTGCGGTACCTGGCGCCGGGCTGGCCCGCGGCGGCGATGCTGGCGCGCATGAACGGTCACGAACCGGTCGCGGTCGATTGGGACGAGGGACTGGCCGACCCGGAGCGCTTCGCCGGGCGGACGCGGTGCATCGTCTACGTGGTGAACCCGGCCAACCCGACGGGCGAGCGGATGCCGGACGCCTGGGTGGCCGCGGTGCAGGAGGCCGCGGAACGGGCGGGAAGCGTCACGATCGTCGACGAGGCCTACGCGGAGTACGGGGACGACGGGGGCGGCCGCCAAGGGCTCGATCTTGCCGTGGCGGGGGAGCGCACGCTGTGGGTCAGGACGATGTCGAAGGCCTACGGGCTGGCGGGGCTGCGATCGGGGTACGGCGTGGGCAACCCTTCGCTCGCGCTGGAGGCCGACAAGGCGCGGGGGCCGTTCGCGCTGTCCGGTCTGGCGGGAGTCGCGGGCGCGGCCGCCCTGTCCAGCGATTCCCCCTGGCTCGCGGAGACGCTGGCCGGTGCCCGGCTTTCGCGCGCGCGATTGCGCAAGCTCCTCGGCCAGCGCGGCTTCGACGTGCCGCCGTCCCAGGCCAACTTCGTGTTCGTGCCGTGGCCGGAAGCGGGACTGGAGAGCGTGGTTCGCGAGCTCGAGGAGGGCGGGGCGAGAGTGCGCCCGTTCCCCAGCGCGGGCAGAGGGGCCGGCCTCCGGGTGACGGTGGCGCCGTGGGAAGCGATGCAACGGTTTCTGGACGCGTTGGACAGCGTGGCGCGGGAGGACGCTTGCGCGAGCCAAGCCGTGGCGCGGCGCCGGCCGCCTCTTCGGGCCCGAACCGCGTGAGCGAAGGCACCCCAGCCTACGAGGAAGAGGTTCTCGGCAAGGCCTACGACGCCCGGCTGATGGCCCGCTTGCTGCGGCACTTGCGCCCGTACGCGCTTCCCGTGGCGGGGGCGGTGCTCCTGCTGATGCTGGCGTCGGGGCTGGCCGTGGTGGGACCCTACCTGACCAAGATCGCGCTCGACGAAGCGATTCCGGCGGGCGACGCGAGCCATCTGCTTCGCCTCGCGGTCGTCTACGCGGTCACGCTGCTCCTGATCTTCGCCGCCCAGTACGCGCAGGCGCTGGTCACGACCTGGCTGGGCCAGCGCGTCATGTACGACCTGCGCACCCAGGTGTTCCGCAAGCTGCAGCAGCTCGACCTGCGCTTCTACGACCGCAATCCGGTGGGCCGGCTGATGACGCGCATCACGTCGGACGTGGAGACGCTCAACGAGCTCTTCAGCTCCGGCATCGTCACGGTGTTCGGCGACTTGTTCATCCTGTTCTTCATCGTGGCCGCGATGCTCCACATGGACGCGGAGCTCGCGCTCGTGGCGTTCAGCGTGCTGCCGTTCCTGGCATGGTCCGCCTTCGTCTTCCGCTCGCGGATCCGCAGCGCCTACCGGGAGATTCGGGTCAGGCTGGCGCGCATGAACGCGTTCTTGCAGGAACGACTGACCGGAATCCGCGTCGTGCAGCTGTTCAACCGCGAGGACGCCGACCACCGGCAGTTCGCCAAGCTCAACGACGACTATCTCGCCGCCCATCTGCGCTCGATCACGTACTACGCGCTGTTCTTCCCCGTCGTGCAGCTGTTCACGGCGGTGGCCCTGGCGCTCATCGTCTGGCACGGGGGAGGCGAAGTCGTTCAGGGCGCGGTCACGCTGGGCGTGCTGGCGGCCTTCCTGGACTATGCGCGGCGTTTCTTCCGCCCAATCCAGGACCTCTCGGACAAGTACAACCTGCTGCAAGGCGCGATGGCGTCGTCCGAGCGCATCTTCGGGATATTGGACCGAGAGCCCGCGATTCGGGATCATCCCTCGCCGGTGGAGTTCCCGGCCAAGGCGCCCGGCGAGATCCGCTTCGAGGGCGTCTGGTTCGCGTACGACGGCGACAGCGGCAGTGACGGCGACGGCGATCTCAGCGACGGCGGCAATGGCGACCGCGGCGGCAATGGCCGCGATGGCGGCGGCGGCGCGGAGCCCGCCTGGGCGCTTCGCGACCTCTCCTTTTCGGTGGCGCCGGGCGAGAAGCTGGCGATTGTCGGCCACACGGGCGCGGGCAAGACCACCATCGTCAACCTGCTGACCCGGTTCTACGAGCCGCAGAGAGGCGTCATCAGCGTGGACCGCACGCCCATCGACCGCGTTCGCGTCCGCGACCTGCGCGCCCGGATCGGTCTGGTGCTGCAGGACGTCTTTCTGTTCAGCCGCTCGGTGGACTACAACGTGCGCCTGGACTCCGAGGCGAACGGCGACGCGGTGGAGACGGCGCTGGCCGCGGTGGGCGCCAAGTCCTTCGTGGACCGGCTGACGGACGGCGCCGCCCAGCCGCTGACCGAACGAGGAGCCAACTTGTCGGTGGGCGAGCGGCAACTGCTGTCCTTCGCCCGCGCCCTGGCCTTCGACCCGGACATCCTGATCCTGGACGAAGCGACGAGCTCGGTGGATTCCCAGCTCGAGGCGCGCATCGCCGAAGCCACGGACCGGCTGACGGAAGGGCGCACTTGCCTCGTCGTCGCCCACCGGCTGTCCACGATCCGCAACGCCGACCGGATTCTCGTGATGCACAAGGGCGGGCTGGCCGAAGAAGGCACCCACGCGGAGCTGCTGGCGGCCGGCGGCCTCTACTCCAAGCTGCACGAGTTCCAGTTCTCGAGGCGCTGAAGCCGGCGGCAAGCGCCCATGAGAGCTTGTCGCAACGCAGGACGATCGGCACCAAGCGGCTCGGCAGCCGAATTCCACTCGCGGCGCCGAAAGCAAGCTCGTCCTCTAGACTCTAGCCTAGCCTTGCTTCCAGAGCCGAACAATAAAGCGGCTCTCTTCTTCGACCAGGTCCGGCTCCGTCCCGTTGTGTTTCCGCATCGCCCCGATAATGCGATTGCGCACGCCCAAGCCCATATGCTCCACATACCCGTAATCGCGCAGCACATCCTTCAACATCTCGTTCCTCGCCGCCCGCAAACCGTCCGCCATCTTCTGCACGGTTACTCCGTTCGGCAACCGTCCCGGCGAGATCACCTCAATTCGGTCTTCGTACATCGACACCTCGACATCCGTGTGGGCCAGCGTGTAGTCGCGATGCGTTACCGCATTGACGATCGCTTCCCGAATCGTCTCCACCGGGAACGCAGGCTTCCGCCGCCGGCGAGCTCCTTCAAGCCAAGCCGTCGTCCCCATGTTGCGCTTGACAAAATCCACTGCCCGATCGATTACGCCCTTGGCAACCAGGTCGCCAGCACCTCTAAGCGAAACCAACGGTCCGCGAATCACCTCTTCATCGGTCGTATTGTAGTCCTTTTCTGTGCCCGGAAAGGACCAAGTCGAAATGCCGGACTGCGGAAGGCGTCGAGCCGGGTTGAGACCGAACAGCAACAAGCCCGCCACAGTTACCGCCGATGTCGTCTTGGTCCCATCTAGAACGTCAATGTTGGCGAGTAGTCGTCGCCAAGCTCGATCCTCTTTCGACGAGGGAATCAGCTTCCTTCCCTGGATGTCTCCGAGGTAGTTCCGAATGCGGCCGGCGTCAATGTCCTCCAGAGACGTACCTAGAACGGGTCTTGTGTCGTAGCGCATCACGTGAGACGATTGATAAAGTCTACCATCCTCTTCCCTGCTGGCCATCCTGGCGGTCGTTCCTACTCGCAGAAATGTGGTCCACGCCCCACGCCGCCGAGCTCTGTAAGGCTTGTCCGGGCTGTCCGCCGAGAGACCTATCACTCCAACAAGCACCTCATCGTCCATTTTGATACACTGCCAAGTTGGGACAAAACCTGGTTGAACCAAATCCCGTGCAATGTTCATTACCCATTCTTCCGTCTCGCCGGGGCTTCTTGCCAACCCGCTTATGCTGCCGTCGTCTTCCACCCCCAGCAAGATGTGTCCACCTTCCAGATTGAGCAACGCCACCATCTCCTTGGCCAAGTCATCTTTGCGCACGTCGTCGCGCTTAAACTCGACAAGCGAATTTTCGCCATTTATGACTAGGTCGCGAAGTATCGTCCGGTTCATTCTATACTGATTCCTAAAATCCATACTTTCGACGTCGGTGCTCGAACGCTTCTCTGCCGCCTTCCAAGATCTCTTCTACGATTTCGCGAACCGACGAGACGTCGATCGACCCTACATGTTCAGATCGCACTTCCGCACTATTCTCATGTCCGTTGCTCGTCGTCGTTACGCCAAAGATCAATTCTGCATCTCCAAGCACTGGAATGTTCGCGTTGTGGGTCGATAGCAAGAACTGACGGCGCTGCTTCGCCCGACGGAGCCGTGGCACCACGCCTTCCGTCACGAAACGATTGTCCAGATCGTCTTCTGGTTGATCGACGACTAACGGGGCATCCGAATCCAAGAACAGAAGCAACAAAACCGCCGTCGATTTTTGTCCAGTTGAAAGCGTCGCAATGTTCCGCCAAACGGCATCGTGGCCCTTCGGTGCAGTGTTGAATCGAATGTCGGTCCTTGCAGGGAGGTCGAGTTCTTCGATCCGCATCAACGTGTCCAAATCCATTTGGCTTAACGAGCGCGCCTGAGCGGGCGTCAGCAGATATTCTTTCTCCAGCGCCTTCTGTCCGCGACGACAAGTGCTTGCGAATTCCTGGAGAGAAAAAGACGATGCTGCATCCAGTCGTTCAATCGTCTCTTGTATTCGTCCCTTTACGGACTCGCGCAATAGATCAAAAAGTGGTCTTCTGTTTCCCTGAAAAGTTGCTTCCATTCTGATGTGTTTGGCCAATTTGCTGTTAACGTCATCTGCGGCTCGATTCAAGCGATGGTATTCGGCCGCTGTCACATCCGCCCATTCCGCCAAGAGCATTTGCCTACGTTCACTGAGGTTCTGTCGTAGCGTCGCCAGCGCTTTACGTTGCTCTCGCAATGGCGTCAGCTGTTCGATCTTGCGTTGAAGCTGAATGTATTCTTCTCCATCCACCGCACCTTGCTTCAATTCGCGGAGTATTTCATGGTATTGCGTTTCGATCTTTGTCTTGTGTGCTTGCCATTCGTCGGCGATGACGGAGCCGTCTTCTTGGGCGCCATCCAGCAACCGGTTCATCTGTGCGGCGATCGTTTGGAGTTCGTTGCTCAATTGCTCGAGCAACGCGTTACCCTTGGACAAGATGTCTCTACCCGGCAGATCGTTCAAGGCTTTGGCGGAAAGAAAGGCCCGATCCACTGGCAAGTCTTCTTTGATTCCTTCAGCAACATCGCGAAACGATCCGATACATTCTACTATCCTCGCGATGATTCGTTCCTCGCGCACTAGCAGTCGCTGTTTGCGCAGTCGATCTTCCAATCCGACGTCCTTGAAGCGCTGAATCGTCTCTTGCAGCCCGGGCAAGGCTGCCAATTTGTCATCTGCATTGTCAATATCTTGTTGGGCGCTTACGATGGCATGTCTATTGTGCTCCAGTTGTTCCGACGTTGTTGCCTTGCGCTCATCCAGATCGCTATCCCTATCCTTGAAGCTGGCCAACAACTCCGTGATCTTGTTTCTGTCTTGTGCGAGTTCCAAGATTTCATGCTGTCCCCAAATACTGATTCCAGGCAGAAGATCGCGAGGCAGGAGTGACGATATCTGACCGTCATGATCTCGAACAATCGGAGGATTTGGGGCAATTCTCTCGATCGTATATTGTCGCTTGGATGGATGGAGAGATTGGATGCGCAGTACAATCTTCGTGCCGCTGCGAACGACATGCTTGACGATGTCATCGTGTGCCAAACGGGCCTGCGGGGTGGACGGTGTCAAGCCCAGCACATAGCGAATGCTCTCGATGATCGTCGATTTTCCTGCGCCACGTCCGCCGATGAGTACATTGAGGTTGGGATTGAACGTGAGCACGACATCGTCCAGAAAGCCGCCGGACCACGACAACGACAAGATTTTGTTGTGGTCCTCTGGGATCGGATCGCTGGCCAGGCGTATTCGAGACTCCGGATCCAGAAAAGCTTGTCGCAATCCTTCTATCGACACGTTGGACATCTTGATGTAGCAGGTTGCCGAACTGTGTCGCAGGTCGTCGGGTTCGGCTACATCTTTGGCGTTGACGACGGCTACGGCGAGGCTGTCGCCCGCGGCTGGAGACCGGCGATGAGCCGGATCTTGGTTCAAGAGAATGGGTCTGTACTGGAGGGGCACGTCGGAAACCGCTCCGGGAATCTGTACAGCCATCAGATTGGGCGTGCGCCAAGCGGATATTCGCGCATCACCCTTGAGAGTGGCAAGCAATCCTCCGCTTGTGGTGACATGTGCAGCTACAGCGATGCCGTTCTGTCGATCGACAGTGTCGACGATGGCACCAAAAGACTTTGTGGATGCATTCGAGGATGGGCCGGGCGACCGGACACCGGCGTCACCAAGATAGACGTTGAGCTGATCAATCGACGTATCGGGAGCGTAGATGCACAGCACATGTATGCCTTCGGCCGACTTGAGCTCGAAGCCAGGAAACACGATAATGCCGCGATCGGAGGCGACCTTTCGAATTGCGGGGAAGCCCCGGGCGCTGTTGTGGTCGGTGATGGCCAAGATGGTGACGCCAAGGTCGAGAGCCGTGGCGACGAGGGCTTCGGCATACGACTCTTCGTCCAGGCCGCCTGGTTTGCCGCGGAACCTCGCCTCGTAGTCGTAGGGGTTGACCTGCAACGCACAGCGATGGTACACTGCCCCTGGTGTGGCGGCAATAATCTGGCTCATGGCGTCTCCCGGCCTCGTACCGACCGGCCTTCCGCAACTTGCCGGGCTCGGTCGGCCAGGGCGTCCGGGCGTCGGCGGCGATCGGGTCCCACGCGCCGAAGCGCAGTTGATCCACTCCCGCCACGGCAACCAGATCGTCGATCGGCGCCAGCCGGCCCTCCGCGCGCTCGCCCGGACGCGTCGTGTTCTGCAGGCCGAACGTCTCCCCGACGACGGGCTCCAGCAGGTGGCCCGACCGAAAGTCGACCCCTTGTGCGCCCCGCCGGCCGCGCGTTCCGCCAAGCCGCCGTCTGGACCTTGGGGGAGACGTCGGTGACGACGACCGTGCGGGCCCGCCCCTCGTCGGCCAGCCCCAGTGCGATGGCGCGCGAGCCCGTGCCCACGTCCAACGCGGCGCCGAAGGTGCAACCGGCGCCGGCCGGGGGGGTCAGCGCGTTCACGAAGTCCTCGGTCTCGGGTCGGGGGATCACCGCAAACCGCAGGTCCACTTGGCAGGTCTCCTTGGCGGACGGAAGCGATCCCTTCAATATACGGGCGTTGTCTCGTTGAATGAGGACACCCCACGTGTTCGCGCGCTCGGTGCGCTCGCCAGCGTGGCCGACCCAGGCGGGCGCGGCGCCGGAAGCGTTCGGCCAGCCCGCGAGCTTCGCCTCGGGGTCGGCACCGTCGGGATCGGCGCCGGGCCGCTGTGCCGGGGCCGACACCACCAGCGGCCAACCGTGGCGTTCGGGGCGCCGCTGATCGCCCGCTGGTTTGTCGCGCACGGCCCCACCCAGCATCCGCTGGCCCGGTAGCGGCGTCAAGCCCCAGCCGCGCGCCGCCCCCCGTGCGGTTGCCGAAGGCGGCGGACTCGGCTACACTTGGGAAGGCTTGAACGCGGGCAGCGGCGGCACAAACGGCCGGCGGTCGCGAGCGGCTCGTGGCTCTTCGGACTGCACAAGGAGAATCAGAATGGGGTTTGCAGCGCTTTCGCTCGTGGTGGTCGTCGCGGGCTTCGTCATTCGCTCGTTGCCGGCGGGCCCGGGGAAGCTCCCGACCAAGCCGGCGGGATACGGAGTCATGGCCTTGGGGCTCGTGCTGATGGTCATGAACGCCGTCGTCGTGATTGGCGTCGGCGAGGTCGGCGTCCAGCGGTTTCTCGGCAACGTCAGCCCGACGCCGCTGCGCGAAGGGGTGCGGCTGGTGAACCCGCTTGCGTCCATCGAGACGATGTCGATTCGCCAGCAGTCGTTTCCGACCGCGGGCGTCGAGAAGATCGAGGCGCAGACGTCCGAGCAGCTCAACGTGACGCTCGACGTGTCCGTCGTGTTCAAGATCGACGGCGACAACGCGCCGAGCCTGTTTCGCGAGATCGGCTCGGAGCGCCGCATCAAGGAGATCTACGTGCTCAACGCAGTTCGCAACGGCGTGCGCGACGCGGTGGCCACCAAGTCCATCAACGAGATCTTCTCGCCGGACCGGCGGGAGCTGGCCGGCAACATGATGGCGGAGATTCAGATCAAGGCCGGAGAAACCATCGTCGTCGAGGACGTGTTCGTGCGCGACATCCAGGCGCCGGAACGGGTGCGCGACGCCATCGAGCAGAAGCTGGAGCGCGAGCAGCAGGTCGCGGCCGAGGAGTTCCAGACGCAGATCATTCAGGAGCGCGCGCGCCAGCAGGCCGAGGAGGCGAAGGGCATCGCGGAGGCCCAGCGCATCATCACCGAGGGCCTGTCGCCGGAGTACCTGACGTTCTACTACATCCAGCAGCTCTCGGAGATGCCCGCAGGATCGGTCATCTACGTTCCGACGGAGGCCGGCATTCCTCTGATCCGCAGCCTGGGTGGCGGGAACTAGGGACGGCGACTCGCCGAAAGACGACCCGGGCGCGGGAGGCGGGCGGGCGAGTTCGCGGCTCCGTCGCTGGACGGCCTCGGCCTCGCTGGCCGGGGTCGTCGTCCTGGCCGTGCTCTGGCTCGGCGTCGGGTGCTCGCCGGTGTACGTGCTTCGCGCGGGCTGGGCCGAAGCGAAGATCCTGCGCGCCCGCCAGCCGATTCCGGACGTCGTCCTGGCGCCGGACACGGACGAGCGGACGCGGGGCAAGCTGGTCCTCGCCCGGGAGGCCCGCGAATTCGCCCGCGCGGTCCTGGAGCTGGACGTCGGCGACAGCTACACGACGTTCGTCCAGCTCGACCGCGATACGCTGGCGATGGTGCTGTCGGCCGCCCACCGCGACCGGCTGGAGCCCCGCACTTGGTGGTATCCCATCGTCGGCCGGGTTCCCTACCGCGGCTACTTCGACCTGGACGACGCGCTGCGAGCGCAACGGGAGCTGGAGGGCGACGGCTTCGACACGTACCTGAGGCCGACGGCGGCGTTCAGCACGCTGGGCTGGTTCTCGGACCCGCTACTCTCGACGGTGGTGAGGTACGACGAGGTCGAGCTGGTGGCGACCATCCTCCACGAGCTGTCCCACAATCACCTGTACTTGCCCGGCCGGACGCGATTCAACGAGAGCTTCGCCACGTGGGTCGGCCGCACCGGCGCCATCGAGTTCTTCTGCACGCGCGACGGCGGGGGCGACGACACGGTGTGGTGCGGCAGGGCGCGCGACCGCTGGCAGGACGCGATGCGCTTCTCGGTCTTTCTCGACGAACTCGTGGACGACCTCCAACGGGTCTACGGGGACTCGGCCGCGTCCAGGTCCAGCAAGCTGGCTCGTCGCGACGCCGTGCTGGCAAGACGCAAGGCCCAGTTTCGGGACGACGTGCAACCCCAGCTGCGCTCGCTGAGCTTCGCCGGCTTTCTGGCGCTCCCTCTCAACAACGCCACGCTGTTGAGCCGCATGCGCTACTACCACCGGCTCCCCGACTTCCAGACGTTCCTCGATCAGCGGGGCGGCAACGTGGCGGCGGCCGTGGCGGCGATGGCGGAAGAGGCGAAGGCGGCCGCCGATCCCTTCGACCTGCTTGGGGCGCCGGCCCACGAGCGCTGAATCCGAACGCGGCTTTAGCTTTTCTTCCGTTCCCGCGTCTTCCCCGCGCCCCCGATCCGTCCGCCGCAAACGCCGCCTCCGTCATGTCTTCCCCCGCTGCCCAGTCGTCGCGTCCCTCGTCGCGGAGCTACGATCCGGTGGCCGTGGAGCGCGAATGGCAGGACGCCTGGGAGCGCGACGGGACCAACGCGCTGACGCTCGACCAGCTGCGCACCGCCGAGCGTCCCTTCTTCAACCTGATGATGTTCCCGTATCCCTCGGCGGAGGGGCTGCACGTCGGCAACATCTACGCGTTCACGGGCGCGGATGTGCACGGACGCTTCAAGCGGATGCAGGGCTACGACGTCTTCGAGCCGATCGGGTTCGACGCCTTCGGCATCCACTCCGAGAACTTCGCGCTGAAGACCGGCGCCCACCCGATGGAGCTGATCCCCGCCAACATCGCGAACTTCCGGCGGCAGCTGCGGCGCATCGGCGGCATGTTCGACTGGAGCCACGCCGTCGACACGACCGATCCGGGCTACTACAAGTGGACGCAGTGGCTCTTCCTCCAGTTCTTCAAGCGGGGCTTGGCGGAGCACAAGGAAGCGCCGGTCAACTGGTGTCCGTCCTGCATGACCGTGCTGGCGAACGAGCAGGTGATCGCCGGCGCCTGCGAGCGCTGCACGACGCCGGTGGGGCAGCGGCGGGTGCGGCAGTGGTTCTTCAAGATCACCGACTACGCCGAGCGGCTCCTGGACAACCTGGACCGCATCGACTGGTCCGAGTCCACGCTCAAGGCGCAGCGCAACTGGATCGGCCGGTCGCGCGGCGCGCTGATTCGCTTTCCGAAGGCGGACGACGGCGGCGCGGGGCTGGCCCAGGACGAAGCCCCCACGACCGTCGAAGTGTTCACGACGAGACCGGACACGCTGTGCGGCGCCACCTACGTGGTGCTGGCGCCCGAGCATCCCTTCGTGGAGGCGTTCACGAGCGACGCCCAGCGGGCGGCCGTCGAAGAGTACGTCGCGGCGAGCCGGGCGCGGGACTTGGTGGCGCGCCAGAAGGCGGGCGCTCAGAAGACCGGCGTCTTCACGGGCGGCGCCTGCGTGAATCCGGGCACGGGCGAGCGCGTGCCGGTCTGGGTCGCCGACTACGTGCTGATGGGGTACGGGACGGGCGCGATCATGGCCGTGCCTGGACACGACCCGCGCGACTTCGAATTCGCGACGACCTTCGGCCTGGAGATTCGCCGCGTCGTGGCGCCCCCCGGCAGCGACGCGTCCGCGCCCGTCGACGAGGCCTACGACGGGCACGACGGCGTGCTGGTCAACTCGGGCGCCTACGACGGACTCGCGCCGGACGCCGCCAAGCGCGCCGTCGTGGAGGACTTGAGCGCGCGCGGACTCGCCGAGCCCCGCGTCAGCTACCGCCTGCACGACTGGTGCATTTCCCGGCAGCGATACTGGGGTCCCCCCATCCCCGTGGTTCACTGTCCGGATTGCGGCCCCGTCGGCGTCCCGGAAGAGGACCTGCCCGTCGAGCTGCCTCACGTCGGCGACTTTCGGCCCGACGATTCCGGCACGAGTCCGCTGGCGCGGGTTCGCGACTGGCACGAAGCGCCCTGTCCGCAGTGCGGCGGGGCGGCCACGCGCGAGACGGACGTGTCCGACACGTTCCTCGACAGCGCCTGGTACTTTCTGCGCTATCCGTCCACCGACTTCGAGGACCGCGCGTTCGACCCCGAGGTCACCCGGCGCTGGCTGCCCGTCCACGCCTACATCGGCGGCAACGAGCACGCGGTGCTGCATCTGCTGTACTCGCGCTTCGTGGTCATGGCGCTGCACGACATGGGCCTCCTGGACTTCGAGGAGCCCTACGTCCAGTTCCGCGCCCACGGCCTCATCATTCGCGAGGGCGCGAAGATGTCGAAGAGCCGCGGGAACGTGATCGTCCCGGACGCCATCATCGAGAAGTACGGCGCCGACACGTTCCGGCTGTACCTGATGTTCCTGGGGCCGTTCATGGTCGGCGGCGACTACCAGGACAAGGGCATCGCCGGGCCGCGCGGGTTCCTGCACCGGTTGTGGGAATCGGTCGTGCCGGCGGACGGGGAGCTGCCGGACGATCCCCCCGACGCGGCCGTCGAGCGGCAGCTGCACCAGACCATCGCGCAGGTCACGGAGCAGCTGGCGGAGCTGCGCTACAACACCGCCGTCGCCGCGATGATGGAGTACCTGAACGCGGCGCGGGCCGGAGGACGGACGCCTCGCCGGGGCGAAGTGGAGCCGCTGGTGCGGATGGTCGCGCCCTTCGCGCCCCACTTGGCCGAGGAACTCTGGCGCCGCCTGGGCCGCCGAGGGAGCATCTTCGACGGCGCGCGCTGGCCGTCGTTCGATCCGGTCAAGGCGCGCGAGGAAGAAGTCCGCTTGGCCGTCCAGGTCAACGGCAAGGTGCGCGGGCACGTGTCGGTCGCGGCCGAGGCGGAGCGGGACCTCGTGGTGTCGCTCGCCGAGCGCGCCGACAACGTGGCCCGATACTTGCAAGGGCAGTCGGTGAGCAAGGTGGTCTTCGTGCAGGGCCGCTTGGTCAACTTCGTTGTGGACGACACTCGCTAGACGAGGCGAAGAGGCAGTGCCCGACGGGAAAAAGCTGGCAATCGACGCCGTGAAGGTCCTCGCGATGGACGCCGTGCAGGCGGCGCGCTCGGGCCACCCGGGGACGCCGATGGCGCTGGCGCCGCTGGCATATGTCCTATGGACGCGACACCTGCGTCACAATCCTGCGAATCCGGCGTGGCCCGGCCGCGACCGCTTCGTCCTGTCGGCGGGACATGCGTCCATGCTGCTCTACGCCCTCCTCCACTTGAGCGGCTACGAGCTCTCGCTCGACGAAATCCGCCGGTTCCGCCAGTGGGACAGCATGACGCCGGGACACCCCGAGCTCGGGCACGCGCCGGGCGTCGAGACGACCACGGGCCCGCTGGGCCAGGGCGTGGCCAACTCGGTCGGCATGGCACTGGCGGAGCGATGGCTGGCGGCGCGCTTCAACCGGCCCGGGCACGAGATCGTCGACCACCGCACGTTCGCGCTGTGCTCGGACGGCGATCTGATGGAGGGCGTCTCGCACGAGGCCGCCGAGCTGGCCGGCCACCAGAAGCTGGGCAAGCTGATCTGGCTCTTCGACGACAACCGGATCACCATCGAGGGCGCGACGTCGCTGGCGACCTCCACCGACCAAGCCCGCCGGTTCGAGAGCTACGGCTGGCAGACGCTCCAGGTGGAGGACGGCGCCGACACGGCGGAGATCGACGCCGCGCTTCGAGCCGCGAAGGCCGACGGGGAGCGGCCCAGCCTGATTTCGATTCGCACGACGATCGCCGACGGGAGCCCCAACATGGCGGGGCTGGCGTCCACGCACGGCGCGCCCCTGGGAGAGGACGAAGTGGCCGCGACCAAGCGCCACCTCGGCTATCCGTCGCTCGAGCCGTTCCACGTGCCCGTGGAGGCGCGCGACCACTGGCGGGAGGCGATGGAGGGGGCGCGCGAGCGGAACGCCGCGTGGGTGGAACGCTTTGCGAATTACCGGAGGGAGCTCCCGGAGCTGGCGGATGCCCTGGCGGCTTCGTTGTCGGGCGGGTTGCCGGACGGCTGGGACGACGCGTTGCCGGCTTTGGAGAACGTGGCCGCGGCGACGCGCGGGCATTCGGGCAAGGCGTTGCAGGCGGTGGCGGGCGGGATTCCGTTTCTCGTCGGGGGATCGGCCGACCTGGGCGGCTCCAACAAGACGGACATCGCCGGGGGCGGAGACCTGCTGGCCGAGCGTCCGGGCGGGCGCGTCGTGCACTTCGGGGTGCGCGAGCACGCGATGGGCGCGGTCATGAACGGCATGGCGCTGCACGGCGGAGTGCGGCCGTTCGGCGGGACGTTCCTGGTGTTCTCGGACTACATGCGTCCCGCGATTCGGCTGGCCGCGCTGATGAGGCTGCCGGTCACCTACGTCTTCTCGCACGACAGCATCGGGCTGGGCGAGGACGGCCCGACCCACCAGCCCGTGGAGCACCTGGCGGCCTTGCGGGCCATTCCGGGGCTCTTGGATCTGCGCCCGGCGGACGGGGCCGAAACCGTGGAAGCCTGGCGGGCGGCCGTGCGGCACGGCCAAGGCGGGGGTTCTCCTGCGCCCGGCGGCGCCTCGATCTTCGGCGCGACACAGGTCGCGTGGGGGTCTGTCCGGGAGAGGCTGGCGCGGCGCGGCGGCCCTGCGTTTCTCTCGCTGAGCCGGCAGGGGGTGGCCGTCATCGAGCGATCCGTGCCGGGCGGGGCCGACGAGCCGGACGCGGCCGAAGAGCCGGACGCGGGAGCCCTGGGACCGGCGGCCTCGGCCGACGGGCTCCATCGCGGCGGATACGTTCTGCGCGACGCGGCGGGCGGCGAACCCCCGGACGCGGTCGTGATCGCCTCGGGCTCGGAAGTGGCGCTGGCCCTGGACGCGCAGGAGCGGCTGGCACGCGACGGGGTGCGCACGCGGGTCGTCAGCCTGCCCAGCTGGTTCTTGTTCTCGAAGCAGGACGCCGAATACCGGGCGGCCGTCGTTCCCCCGGACGCGGCCAAGGTGTCCGTGGAGGCCGGCAGCACGATGGGATGGGAGCGGTGGATCGGCGCGGACGGGGTGGCCGTGGGGATCGACAGGTTCGGAGCGTCCGCGCCCTTCGAGGAGCTCTACCGGCAGTACGGCTTGACCGCGGAGGCCGTGGCGGACGCGGTTCGTCGCGCGATGGGGAGGCGCCGAGCGTCCGTCCCGGCCGGGTCCGGGACTGCGGCGGCACGGCAGGCGACGGAACGACCCACGGCGGCGACGGCCGACGGGGCGCCGGGCAGATGACGCGGGCGGCCGTGACGAGTCGGGCGTGGCACCGTCTTCTTGGCCGCGCCAGCCGCGCGGCGCTGGCCGCCGCTCTGCTGCCGGCGGCCGTCCAGGCCCAGGAGGACACGCTCAACGCGATCCCCATCCCGGGCCTGCGGGTGGTCGTGCCTCGTCCCACGGCGACGGCCGGCGGGGCCAGCGCGATCACCGTCTCGGTGGACTCGGCGAGCATCGTGGCCGCTCCGACGGCCGAAGAGCTGCTGCGCCGCATCCCGGTCATTCAGCTCCGGACCAACTCGCGCGGCGAAGTCCAGCCCAACCTGCGCGGCGCGGAGGACCGCCAGATCGCGGTGCTCTTGGACGGCATTCCGCTCACGCTGGGATGGGATCATCGCACCGACCTGTCCGTCATCCCGCTCACCGCCGTGCGACGCGTCACGCTGGTGCGCGAGCTGTCCTCGATCTTGCACGGGCCCAACGTGCTGGGCGGCGCGGTCGAATTCGACGTGGTCGCCGGCGCCCGGCCCGGCGGCGCCGGGCCGCCGCTCGCCGGGGCGCTGTCGATCGATCACGCGGGCAGCGTCAGCGCAGGCGCCACGGCCGACATGACGTTCGAACGCGCCCGGTCGTCCTGGACGCTGCGGACGGGCGGCGGCTTTCGCCAGCGCCCGGGCGTGCCGGTGCCCGGCGCGGCGTCGAGCGAATCGATGCTCCGCCCGGCGCTGCTCGCGAACGACGAAGGCCTGCGGCTCAACTCGGACCGCAAGCAGATGGACGGGTTCGTGGCGGCCCGCTATCAGACGCAGGGGGGAGCGTGGCTGTCCAGCCTCGCGACGGCGTTCGAAGCCGACCGGGGCGTGCCGCCCGAGGCTCACGTCGCCGAACCCCGTTTGTGGCGCTACCCCAGCCAGAACCGGTTGTTCTTGGCCGTCTCCGGGGGCTCCGGCCGGCGGCGCACGCGCCTGGGCGGAACGCAAGTCGAGACGAGCTTCGGCCTCGACCGGTCCGAGACGAGCATCGACGAATACGGAACACCTGCGTACCAGTCCGTGACCGGGGGCGAGACCGGCACGACGACGACGCTCACCGGCCGCCTCGCCGGCGAGCACGTCTTCGGCTCGGAAATCGTGGAGATCGGCTTCGCGACGACGCTTGCCAGCGTAAGCCACCGCGAGGCCCCGCAGGGCGGCCCGCCTCTGGACTACCTGCAACGCCTCTGGAGCTTGGGCGGGGAGCTTCGCATCGGCAACCGGCAGGACGGGTCGGGGATGCTCTGGACGGCCGGCGTGGCCCTCGACGGCGCCGACACCCCGGAGTCCGGCGACAAGCCGCAGTTCGGGGGCTTGACGGGCTGGGCCTTCCGGACCGGCATCACGCGCGTGGGAGGCAATGGTCTCCTCCTGTACCACGCCTCGGTCAGCCGCCGTGACCGGTTCCCGTCGCTCCGGGAACTCTATTCGGGCGCGCTCGGCCGCTTCGAGCCCAATCCCTTCCTGAGGCCGGAAGCCTTGGTGGCCGCCGAGGCCGGCGTGACCGCCAGCTTGGAGGTGGGCGAATTTCAGCTGACCGCCTTCCATCATCGGCTCGGCGGCGCCATCGTGCGCACGACGGTGCCGGGACCGGCGGGCACGAGGTTCATTCGCGTCAACCGCGACGAAGTGAGGTCGACAGGGGTCGAACTCGTGGCCGGAGGCGACTCGGGTCCGTTCTCGTACGGCGGAGACCTGACGCTGCAACGCGTGCGGGTCCTGGATCCGACCGTGGCGGACGGAGACGACCGGGCCGAGTACCAGCCCGCCGTCTCGGCGATGGCGACGCTGGGCGCACTGGGACCGTGGGGCTTGGCGTTGAGCGGCAGCCTTCGCTACCGCGGCGCCCAGTACTGCCGGAGCGTGGACGCGCCGGGCATGGAGCCGGTGCCCTCCAGCCGGATGATCGACGTCGAAGCGCGGCGCATCTTCCTGACGAGCGGAGGCCGGGCGCTCGCCGCCGTCGTCGCAGTGGCCAACGCCGGCGATGCGATGGTCCTGGATCAGTGCGGACTGCCAAGGCCGGGGCGCACCGTCAGGATTCAGTTCAGCCTGCGCTGATTTCGGCAGCGCCTCGGCCGCCGACGGCGGGCCGGACAGGGGCGGGAGGGCGACGGCTTTCGGCGGCGGGAAGCCCCGTCAGATGACTTCCAGGAATTGGGCGTCCAGCCATCCCACCCTGCCGTCGGCCAGCACGATCTCGGCCCAGTCTCCGTCGCGGCGGTCGATGCGCACCTTCGTCCCTTCGTGGATCGTGAAGAGCGCCAAGCCGTCGGCCGAGGGCGCGCTGACGGCCTGCGCTTCGCCGGCCATCACCACCGCTTCCTCCGGATGGGCCCAGCCCGCCTCCTTGGCCGCCAGCGTGGTCCCCAGGACGACCGCCGCCGTGCCGGCCGTCCACGCCGCGGCC
Source organism: Longimicrobiales bacterium (assembly GCA_965242735.1). Classification (GTDB taxonomy): domain Bacteria; phylum Gemmatimonadota; class Gemmatimonadetes; order Longimicrobiales; family Gaopeijiaceae. Next base: position 2,937,551 of record OZ251497.1, read on the forward strand.
CGCAACGCACGCCCGGCGCCGCGCGGCCGCCCCAGGACCAGCATCGCCAGCACGGCGCCCAGCGCCAAGTAGGCGCACGCGGTTGCCAGTCCGGCTGCGTGGCGCGGCCAGACGGCCATCCACCACTGCGCCGCGGCCGAAAGCCAGAAGCGCGGCAGCGGCTCGAAGCGGTCGCGTAGCCTCTCGTTGACCAGCGCCAAGTTGGCGCGCACGTCGTCGCGGCCGGGGTCCAGCCGGGCCGCCCGCTCGTAGGCCAGCACCGCAGGGCCCAAGCGGCCCAGCCGGTAGTGAGCGTTGCCGAGGTTGTAGTGCAGGGCCGCCGATTCCAGCCCGGTCGCGAGCACGGCGGAATAGGCGGCGGCGGCGGCTTCAAAGTCGCCCGCCTCGTAGAACGCGTTGCCCTGACGGAAGCCGTCCTCCTGGGCGGCGGAGGCGAAGGCGGTGGGCGGAGGCGGGCCGACCCAGCGTCCAGGCGTTGCCGGCCCGGGCGCGGCGGCGAACTCGAGGACCCAGCGCAGGGACGGGCCGGCTGGCCATCCAGGCGCCGCCGCAACGAGCGCGCCGGAGGGCTCGAACGTCACGAGCGCCAAGAGCACGGCGGCCGCCATCTGCCCGCGCCGCGCGAGTCGGCGACCAACAGCGGACGCGCGCCCGAAGCCCTTCCGCGCAACGCCGTCTGCCGCCCGACCCCTCAAGACCCCACCTCGCGCGAGAAGGCGTCCATCAAGGCCGCGGCCTCCGCCAACGCCTCGGCCTGGGAGCGCGCGCCCTCCGGGGACGGGGCGAAGCGTTCGCGGTCGCATCGGTCGAGGCACGCGAAGAGCCGGTCGAGCGTTTCCGCGGCCGCGCCCCGCGCTTCGGCGACGCGCCGGACTTCTTCGCGCTCGAAGCCGGCCTCCGCAAGGTTGAGCTTGTCCGCAACAAAGCCCTGCAACGCGCCCGCCAGCGCCGCATGGAAGCTCCGTGCGTCGCCGCGGACCAAGGACCGCGCCCGGGCCAAGCGCTTCTTCGCGATCCGCCGCGCCCGGCGCGCCCGGGCGTACGACACGTCGGCGGCGATCCGGTCGCTGCGACGGCGCACGGTCGCCGCGGCGGCCAGGGCGGCCACCGGCAGGAGCGCCACGATCCAGAACGGCGGCGCGGCGAACAACGACCGGTCCGCGCGGCGCAGACCGGGCTCGCCCGTGTGGATGAAGCGGATGTCGTCGCGCAGGGACTCGACCGGCGCCGACCCGGCCGACAGTACCCCCGCCCCTGCCGCCCCCGGCGCGGCGGCGACCTCGATCTCCAACGGCGAAGTGCGAGCCCGCCGGTAGGTCCCGCTCTCGGGATCGAAGTACGCGACCTCCACGGCGGGCAGCGTCACTAGCCCCGGCGTCCTCGGCACGAGCACGTACTCGTAGGTGCGCGAGCCGCGCAAACCGTCCGGCCCCGAAGCGATGTCGTCCCCCACTTCCGGCGGAAACGCCTCCAGCTCCGGCGGAAACGCGATCTCGGGCGAGGCCAGCGAGCGCATGTTGCCCGTCCCCGACAGCACGAGCCGGAAGGTCACGGCCTCTCCGGTCTCCACCGAAGTCTTGTCCACGGAGGCGACCGCGCCAAGCGTCCCCACGTGTCCGAGGAACGTCGCCGGGCGTCCCTCCCGCGGCAGGGGCAGCACCTCGATCTTCACCGGGTTGGAGACCGCCGCCACCGGCACGCCCTGGGCGAACAGGCCGGCGTCCATGTCGCCCAGAAGCTGATCGAAGAGGCTCCGCGGCCTCTGCCGGGGCAAGCGCGCCGTCCCCTCGACGCGAAGCGGCGCCAGCGTTCGCTGCCCGGGTCCGGCCGGGAACAGCGCGACGCGCCGCACGGCCAGGCTGCGGTACTGGAGCCCGTTGCGCACCACGGTCGACGGGCCGCCCCTCGCGAGCTCCTCCACCCAGAAGCCCTCGGTGCTGGGGTGTTCCGTCACATCGGCGAACGGCACGTCCAAGCGCGTGAACAGACGATACTCGACGACCACGGCTTGGTTCTCGTAGACCCGCGCTGCGTCCGGACTGGCCTCGACGACGAAGTCCTCGGCGGCCACGCTCTCGACGCCGCCCGCCGCGCCTCCACCCCCCGAAGCGCCTCCGCCCTGCGCCCCCGCCGGCGCGGAGGAGACGACCAGCGTCAAGGGCTCCGTCCGCAGAGTCGCGCCGCCGACGGAGACCGGAACCGGCGGGATTTCCACCGTGCCTTCCGCCGTGGCTTGGTACCAGAACCGGTAGGTGAGCGACGAAGTGGTCCGGCCCCCGGACATGGTGAACGACGTCTCGGTGCCCGCCGTGAGAAAGCGAGCGTGGCCGGCCAAGTCGGGCGGGACGGGATCCGCGTCCGTCCGCTGGGCGTCCGAGATCTCCACGTTGAGCGCGAACCGCTCCCCCACCGCCACTTGCCCGGCACTGAGGTGCGCGCGAACCGAGGGCTGCTGCGCGAGCGCCCGCCCGCCCTCGAACGCCGCCGGCAAAAGCGCGAACCCGAACGCCGCCGGCAAGAGAACCGCCGAAAGAGCCGCTGCCGCCAACGCCGTCGTCCTCCCGAATCCCCTCGCACCCGCACGCTCCGTCCGCACGAGCCGGCCTACCCGCTCCCGCGACGGCGGCTCCGGCCGACTTCGATGTCTCGCGGAGTCGCAGGGCGAGGGAGACCCGCGCCGCGCCGCCCGCATCTGTCCTGGGCGATTTCGATGTCTCGCCGAGTCGCAGGGCGAAGCAAACCCGTGTCGCGCCACCCGCGCCGTCTGTCCCGGGCGATTTCGATGTCTCGGTCCATCATGTCCTGGCCGTGCTCGCTGGGTTGTTCGTTGGTGGACTGAGGGATGGCCGCCGGGCAATGCCGCAGCGGCCCGGCGTTCGCGCAAACCTAGCTGGCCGCGGCGACCGGCGCGCCCTCCCGAGCCCGTCGCATGGCAACCTAATTTGACGCGGGAAGCTGGCCGGCAGGTTGCCCCAGAAACACGACTGGCCTCGCCCGCGCCCGCTCTCGGCTCCATGCGCCGCGACCCGGCACGCTCGCCCGGACGTTTGGCTCGCCGTCAGGCCACCCGGCTTCTGCGCCGGCCCCGCCCAATTGCAGCCCACACCTACGTTCCTCCTTGCCATCCAACCCGCCCACACGCACGCCACGGACACCGTCCCGTCGAATTTGCTATTCCGCGTCGACCTCCTTAAGTTGCTTGACGAGTCTCCGCGTCTCGGCGTCTCGGCGGCCTTCCACGCGGGCGTCGCCCCGACGCCGACTAATGCTAGCCAACTCTCCTTCCCCACCTCGTTCTCGCTCGTCGGCCTGCCGGAAGCGGATCGCGGCGGAGAGGCAGTGCCAGTCGGGCCCTTGGGTGCCGCGTCAGACGACATTGCATTGCCGGAAGAGTGCAGGGCGCCGCTCCTCCGTTCGGGAGCCACTGTACCCTCCGACCAATCACGTGCAAACTTGAAAGTTCGGCTTCATACGACCCTTCATGGCCGCCAGGCACCCATCTCCACATGTGCGATTACGGCAAATGTGGGGGGCAACGCGTTCACGGTCCTCCTCGGTAGCCGGCCATGACGAAAATGCGCATTGGGCGCGGCATTGCCGTTGCCGTCGCGTTGGCGGTCGGCGCGGCGGCGACGGCGGCGCAACAGGTTCTGGACGTGGACATGGATGCCGGCCGAGAACTCGCGGGCGGCGCCGAGTATTCGTTTCGGGGCGACCCGATCATGGACTACGGCCGTCGGCTGGTGTTGGTCTCGGAGGCCGCCGATCCGCTGGCCGTGACGGCCTACTCGCTGGAAGACGGTTCTGTGCGGGCGGTCTTCGGGGGAGGAAGGGCGGGCGACGGGCCAGGCGAACTCACGCAGGTGGACGCGACGGCCGTGGGACCGGAGGGCGTGTACGTCGCGGGCGGGGGCCGGGTGCTCTATTGGAGCTGGCAAGGCGCGCTTCTCCACCAATGGAAGCCGTCCACGCCGCTGACGATCGACCTCTGCGCGCTGCGCGGTCGTCCGGCCGTTCCGTTGCAGCATGGGGGCTTGGTGTTCCGCGACGACGACGGCGAAAGCGTCGTGTTGGACGGCGAGGCCAGAACTGAAATGGACTGGACCGGCGTCAGGACAAACGAGGAGGCCTTCCGGGTCATACATGCATACCATTCAAACATGATGGCATGCAACGACTCGGCGGCCTATGTGCTGGCCGGCGCAAGTCACGCCCTGACGGAACACAAGGTCGGGGCGGAGCCGCGTTGGGTCCCGATGCCCCCGGAATTGGTGGAGGCGGCACGCATGAGAATGAACCGCTCCAGCGAATCTCACTTCTTTCCCGGGTACCGAGATCTGTTTCTTGCCGAGGACGGCCGGCTCGTCATCACCACGTTCGGGCACTGGGCGGGCGTGGTGGTCGATCCGGCGACGGGCTGCTACGCGTTGATGAGGAACAGGAACGCCCCGGTGGGCTGGAGCTATGCCGGGATGTTCGGCGACAGCGTCGTCACATTGGAGGGCAGCCGCCAGCCGACGACGGGAATGGTCGACGGCCAGCGGCGTGCCGTGTACAGCACGGAAGAGACCCACATCTTCGTGCGGCCCGTCCGGCCCGTGTCGGGCGAACCCTGTCCGCCACGGCACTGAGGACCAGCGCTTCCCGAGGCCTTGTCGCGCAAGGCCCAGCCGCTCGGCGAAGAGCCGACGGACCTACCAGTCCTTTCGGGGACGCCTGCCGCGAGCTTGGCCTGCCTTGCGGGCAACGTCGCCGGGATCCTCCCGAACGGCCTGAAGCAGCCGCTCGGCTTGCTCGGGCGTCATTGCGGGCCCCGCGTCGGCCGACCCCTGGCCGGACTCCTGCTCGGCTTCGCCTTGGCCGCCGCCCTGACCCTCGCCGGCTTCGTCTTGTTCGCCCGCGCCCGGCTGGGGCTCGCCGTCCTGCTGTTCCTGCCCGTCCTCCTGCGACTGCGGACCCTGTTCGTCGCCCTCGTCCTCGCCCCGGTCGCCCGCCGAGGCCGATTGGCCTTGGCCGGGCTCGCCGCCGGACTCCTGCTCCGAGTCGCCGCCCTGCTGTTCGCCGTCCTCGGGCGGCTCGAGCATCTGCATGACCAGCTCCAGGTTGTGCTTGGCGTCGCCGTCGGCCGGGTCCAGCCGCAACGCTTCCTTGTAGGCTGCGGCGGCGTCCTGCACCTGCTGCTCGCCGAGCAGGGCGTTGCCCAGATTGTACCACGCGCGCGCCGCCCACTCCCGATCGCCCGTCCGCAACGCTTCGCGGTACGCTTCGGCGGCGCGCTGAAATTCTTGGCTCTGGTAGAGCGCGTTGCCCTCGTTGAACCGGGCCCGCGGCATTCCCGGCGCCCTGCGCAGCGCGTCCAAGTAGCGGGCATGCGCTTCCTGGTACCGGCCTTCCTCGTAGAGCCGGTTCCCCTCCTCGACTTCGCGGCGCCCGTCCTGGGCCGCCCCGGCTCGCGGCGCTCCGACGACGGCCGCGACAAGGAGGGCCGCGCAACACGTCTTCCTCATGATCCGTCCTTTCGCCTCGGGGCGCTCCCGCCCCGCCTCTCGGGCAACACGCCGTCCAGGATCAGCAGCATCAGCGCCGCTCCCAGAAATATGCGAAACTGCTCCTCGTACTGCGTCGTCTCTCTCGACTCGATTTCGCGGCCTCCTTCGCCGACGCGCTCCAGCAACCGGCGCATGCCGTCCTCGCCCGGTCCGGCGCGGTAGTACTCGCCGCCCGTCTGCAGCGCGACGTCCTGCAGCGCGCTCTCGTTCAGCGTGGTCGTGACCACCTGGCCGCTCTCGTCGCGCCGCCAGCCCTGTCGCCGGCCCTGCTCGTCGATGTCGGGAAGCGGCACGCCGCCGGGCGATCCGACGCCCACCGCGTGAACCGTCGCTTCCGCTTCCACGGCCAGCTGCAGGGCGTCGGCCAGTCCGCCCTCGTGATCCTCTCCGTCGCTGATCACGACCACGATCCGGTGCTCGGGCGGCGTCTCCTCCAGCGCTTCGACCGCCACCTGCAACGCGCGGCCCAGGTCGGTTCCCTGCACCGGCATGATCTCGGGCGCCATGGCGTTCAGGAACATCGTGGCGGCCCCGTAGTCCGTGGTCAGCGGGCTCTGCACGAAGGCGTCGCCGGCAAAGGCCACGAGCCCCACGCGGTCGCCCTCCAGGCGGCCGATCATGCGCGCCACTTCCAGCTTGGCCCGCTCCAAGCGGCTGGGCCGCACGTCGTCGGCCTGCATGGACCGCGACAGGTCCAGCGCCACGACGATGTCCTGGCCCTCGCGCCGCACCGTCTCCACGCGGGTTCCGAACTGCGGGCGCGCCAAGGCCAGCCCGAGCGCCGCGACCGCCAAGGCGACCAGCGCGCCCTTCCAGCGCCTCGCCGCGACGTTCACGGCCGGGTGCAGCCGCCGCACGAGCCGCCGATCGCCGAACCGCTCCAGCAGGACGCGCCTCCGCTTGGCGCCGTGCCAGTAGAGCGCCAGCAGCACCGGGACGAGCGCCAAGCTCCAGAACGCCACCGGGTCCGCGAAGCGAAACATCAGGGCAGCGTCCTCAGCCACGTGCGGCGCAACGCGACTTCGGCCAGCAGGAGCGCCAGCCCCGCGATCAGAAACCCTTGGAAGCGCTCGCCGTAGCGCGTGAAGTTCTCCACGAGCAGCTCCGTCGTTTCCAAGGCGTCGATCTCCTCGTAGACGGCGGCCAGGCTCCGGCGGTCGGTGGCGCGGTAGTACCGGCCGCCCGTCGTCTCCGCGATGGCGCGCAGGCTCTCCTCGTCCATGTCGCCTTCGGCCATGCGCCGTTGCAGGACATTGCCGAAGAGGCTGGGTCCCTGCTGCGACCCCGCGCCGATCGTGTAGACGCGAATCCCCAGTGCCTGGGCCATCTGGGCCGCCGTGAGCGGATCGATCTCGCCCGAGTTGTTGCGCCCGTCGGTGAGCAGGACGACGACCTTGGAGGACGCCTCGCTGCCGTGGAGCCGCTTGACCGCCGTCGCCAAGCCCATGCCCACCGCCGTTCCGTCGCCGAGCATCCCCGCTTCCAAGTCCGAGGCGACCGACGCGACCACCGAGTGGTCCAGCGTCAGCGGCGCCTGAGTGAACGCCCGTCCCGCGAACGCGACCAAGCCGATCCGGTCGTTCGGCCGTCCCGCCACGAAGTCCGCCGCCACCGCCTTCGCCGCCTCGAGCCGGTTGGGCGCGATGTCCTCCGCCAGCATCGACGTCGAGACGTCCTGCACGAGGACGATGTCGATGCCCTGCGCCCGCGCCGTCTCGCTGGTGACGCCGGTCTGCGGACGCGCGAGCGCGACGACGAGACAGGCCAGCGACAGCGCCCGCAGCGCCAGGGGAGCCGCCGCGAGCCACGCCGCTTCGCCGCCGCCCGCCCGCGCCGCCCGCCCGGCGCCCGGATAGACCAGGCTGGGGCGCGAACGGCGCCGGCGCGCCCAGCTCCACCACGCCAGCAGGGGGACGAGCGCCAGGAGGAGGAGCAGCCAAGGGCTCTCGAAGCGGAAGATCATCGGCCGACCCTTGCCGCGCCCCCTGGCCCGTCGCGGGCATCCTGGAGGTCCGGTTCGGCCGCGTCGTCGGGGCTGGCGTCGCCCGGCCGCCCCTCGCCGCGCTCTTCCGGGGCCCCTGGCGCCGCGCCGCCGCTCGTGGCGTCCACGATCGCTCTTGCATCGCCCAGCAACGCCTTCGACGCCTCCGCCGACGGCCGCAGCTTGGCGAACTTCACCAAGTCGCACGCTTCCAGGAACTCGCGCACCTGCTCGCAGAGGCCGGCGTCCAGCGCGGCGCGGCGCATCTCGGCCGCCACCTCGCCGGTGGTGAGCTCCAGGGCCGGCACTTCGAGCTTGCCCTCCAGGTAGGTCCGCACGATGTCGGAAGCGCGGACGTGGTACTCCTTGACGCGGCCCTGCTCCAGCAACGGCGACGCCTCGAGCGCGGCCAGGGCCTCCAGCGCCACGAGGTGATGCGGACGAGGCGGCGGACCCGGCTTGGCCGGCGCGGTCGCCGCTGAACGCCTTCGCCGACGGCGCACGAGGAGGGTGATCGCGGCCCCTACGGCCGCCGCGGCCAGCCCGAAGAGCACGGGGCCCCACCAGCTGCGGGGCACCGAGAGCGGCCCCTTGATGTCCCGCGCCTGGCCCCCCTCGTCCAGGCCGACCGTCACCACACCGATGCCGAACGGATCGGTGCGCAGCGTGTCGCGCGCGCCCTCGGGACCTGCCGCCACGAGCGGCAACGAAGGAATCTCCTGCTCGCCGAGCTCGAAGCTGGTGACGACTAGGCGGGCCTCCGAGCGCATCGCCATGGCGTCCTCGTCCTCGTCCCCGGCCCCGCGAGCGTCGGCGGTCGCCCGGAACGCCTCGAAATCCAGGACCTCGAACGCGCCCAAGTCGAACGAATCCGGCCACTGCACGGACCAGCCGGGCGGATGCGTCACCGACAGCCGCACCGTCACCGGGTCGCCGACGTGCATCTCGGTGGTGTCGGCGACCGCCTCGGCCGCGAAGTCCTGCGCGGCGACCCGCCCCAACGGCCCCGCCCCAGCCTCCACCGCGTCCGCCGAGGCCGACCATCCCGCCGCGCCGGGCAATCCCGTCGAGCTCGACCATCCCGCCGCGCTCAGCCACCCCGCCGGGGCCAGCCATCCCGCCGCCCCCAGGCACAACCCGGCCACTGCCACCGCGCTTGGGCCGCCCGACGCGGCCCACCCCACGCACCCCCAGCGCCCCCTCACCGCGCCCTCCGCGCCCGTTCCTCGAAGAACCTGCGCAACGACCGCTCGTAGGGCTCGCCCGTCGTCACGTCGATCGCGTCCACCCCCGAGCGCCGAAAAAGCTCGTTCTGCGCTTCCCGCTCTCGCGCAGCCGCCTCGCGGAACCGTTGCCGGAACTCCCGCCCCGACGTGCGCACCAGCACGCGCCGCCCCGTCTCCGGGTCTTCCAGGTCCATCAGCCCCGCCGGCGGCAGCTCCTGCTCGCGCACGTCGCCAACCCGCACGGCCACCAGGTCGTGCCGCCTCGCCGCCACGCCCAGCGCCCGATCGTACCCGGCGGCCATGAAGTCCGACACCAGGAACACGACCGACCGCCGCTTCGCCACCCGCGCCAGGTACTCCAGCGCGCCCGCGATGTCCGTGCCCTTGCCCTCGGGCCTGTGGTACAGCAGCTCGCGCAGCACGCGCAGGCCGTGGCGGCGTCCCTTGCGCGGCGGCACGAACCGCTCGATCCGGTCCGAGAACAGAATCAGGCCGACCTTGTCGTTGTTCTTGATCGCGCTGAACGCCACGACGCCGCACAGCTCCGCCGCCAGCTCCGACTTCCTGCGCTCCCGCGTCCCGAACGCCGCCGACGCGCTCGCGTCCGCCACCAGCACCACCGACAGCTCGCGCTCTTCCTCGTACACCTTCACGTGCGGCGAGCCCGTGCGCGCCGTCACGTTCCAGTCGATGCCCCGGATGTCGTCCCCGTATTGGTACTCGCGCACTTCGGCGAAGCTCATCCCCCGTCCCTTGAAGACGGAATGGTACTCGCCCGAGAACACCTCGTTGACCAAGCCGCGCGTCGTGATCTCGATCCGCCGCACCTGCTTGAGCACGTCGCGGGGGATCACGGCCTTGCCCGCCTCCTGCCCGTGCCGCGCGCGGCCGGCGTCCGGTCCGAGGCGCCCGGCGGCGGTCAGGGCACCTCCACCGTGTCCAGGACCCGGGTCACCACGTCCTCCGAGGTCACTTCCTCCGCCTCCGCCTCGTAGGTCACCAGGACCCGGTGCCTCAGCACGTCCATGGCGACCGACCGCACGTCCTCCGGCGTCACGTACCCTCGCGCCCGCAGGAAGGCCCGCGCCCTCGCCGTCTTGGCCAAGTAGATGGTGGCGCGAGGCGACGCCCCGAAGGACACCAGCGGCTCCAGGTCGCGGAGCCCGTGCTCCTTCGGCTCGCGGGTCGCGAACACCAGCTCGACGATGTACCGCTCGACCTGAGCGTCCATGTAGATCGACTCCGCCGCCCGCCGGGCCGCCACGATCTCGTCGGGCGTCACCACCGCTTCGGCCTTCGGCAGGTCCGACCCGCTCATCCTGCGCAGCACCTCCAGCTCCTCGTCCTTGGACGGATACCCGACGGACAGCTTCAGCATGAACCGGTCCACCTGCGCCTCGGGCAGCGGATAGGTGCCCTCCTGGTCGATGGGATTCTGGGTCGCGAGCACCAGGAACGGGGACGGCAGCGCGAACGTGTTCTCGCCGATGGTGACCTGGCGCTCCTGCATCGCCTCGAGCAGCGCCGACTGCACCTTGGCCGGCGACCGATTGATCTCGTCGGCCAGCACCAGATTGGCGAAGAGAGGCCCCTTCTTCGTCTTGAACTCCGTCTCGCGCGGATCGTACACCAGCGTCCCGACCAAGTCCGCCGGCAGCAGGTCGGGCGTGAACTGAATCCGCTGAAACGATGTCCGAATCGCGTCCGCCAGCGTCCGCACGGTCAGCGTCTTGGCCAGCCCCGGCACGCCCTCCATCAGCACGTGCCCGTCCGAGATCAGCCCGATCAGCAGCCGCTCGACCATCGCCTTCTGCCCGACGACGACGCGCCCGACCTCCTCGAACAGCCGGTCCAGGAAGGCGCTGGCTTCCTTGATTCTCGCTTGGATGACTTCTATGTCTCGATCCATGGCTTCCACGTCTCTTCTGTTCGCCTTGTGCGGTTTTCTTGGGAAAGAGGGTTGGCCGCCGGGCAATGCCGCAACCGCCCGCGCCGCGCCCAGAGCCGCCCCGCGCCTCGACCGGTCCGGCAGGCTGGGTTGCGCCGCCGTCGCCGGCCGCATGAAAACTTTCCCCTTGGCCGTCGCAAGACAACTGACGTTCGCCGTCGCCCAGGGGTTGCCCCTGCGACGGACCGAGCCGCCGGGCGAGAGCACGGTCTCGTGACGTCGCACGCGCTCCACCGCCTGGCCGACGCCGCGCTTCTCGTCCTCCACGGCTCGCTCGTCGCCTTCAACGTGTGCGGCTGGGCATGGCGACGGACGAGGCGGCTGCATCTGTGCACGATCACGGCGACCCTGGCGTCCTGGTTCGTCCTCGGTCTCGTCCACGGCTGGGGATACTGCCCGCTGACCGACTGGCACTGGCGCGTGAAGCGCGCGCTGGGCGAGACCGCATTGCCGGCTTCTTGGATGAAGTACTACCTGGACCGGATCACCGGACGGGCCTGGGACCCGGCCGTCGTGGACGCCATCGTCGTCGCGGCGGCCGCGGTCGCCTTGGGCCTTTCGGCCTGCTTGGCGTGGAGGGACCGCCGCGCAAGGCACCCGGGCCGGGAGCCAGGCGCGACTACGGACTGACCGGCGCTCGCAGCGGCGGGTGTCCAGCGGCCCCCGCGTCCCCTCCGCGTCGCCGCGCTCGCGACCGCATGGCTCGCCGGCCGCACGACCATGGACCGACCGGCGCCCACGGCGATCAAGCGGCGCCCGCGCCCGCCCGCCCCGGCCTGCAGACGTTGCCCGCCCGGCGGCTGGCAGACGTCCCGTCCCTCTTGCGCGAGCGTCTCCAGCCCGATCCAGACGACCAGCGTCGTGTCGCGCGGCTCGCTCCACTCGACGACGACGTCCAACTGCGTGCGGAACCCCGCCTCGTAGCTGAAGCGCACCGGCTCGCCCGCCCCGACTGTCGCCTCGATCCTCCCGTCCCCGAGCAGGTCGCGCGCCGTCAACGTCCAGGTGCCCGTCGCGGGCTGCACGACCTGGAAGCATCCGTCGAGCGACAGGCCCGCCACGGGCACTGCGGCGCTCCGATAGCCGCCCCGCCCCTCCTCGACGCTGAAGCGCGCCCAGCCACCGCCCTCCTTGACGGCCTGCAAGAGACGCCCGAGCTGGCCCTCGGCCGCGGCCGGCACGGCGGCCAGCACGCAGGACGCCAGGGCCGCGAGCCGCAGGAAGAGGGAGACCGGCCGCACCCGCGCTCGCACGCCAATCCAGGGGACGGCAAGCCGCTGCGCTTCTGCTCGGTCTACCATTTCGTGGCGCGATCGGCGTCGAGCGCGTCCGGCAGTTTGTAGGGAATGCCCGCCTTCTCGTACATCGAGCGCTCCAGCAGCGTAACGAAGTTTCTGTTGCGGCGGCGAGCCGAGCCGCCGGGCAGCAAGCGGCTCATGAACGCCCCGAGGCGATGTTGCCACTTCAGCATGAAGAGAACTCCCGTGGTTCGCTGCGGCGGAAAGCGGAGCTGGTCCGCCATCTCGTCGCCCACGAGCGCGCGCGAAACGCGATACACGAACTTCGCCATCGCCTGCCGCTTCTCCGGCTCCGTCGCGCCCGTGATCAGCGGCGCCGAGTTGATCAGAGCGTTCGCCATGAGAACAGCTTCGTCGTCGGGCTCCGGTTCGCACAGGAACCCGATGCGGCAGAGCTCCATTCCTTCGTCGAAGTTGCGAAACAGGATCGTCTCGGGCACGCCGAACAGCCAAGCCACGTAGCGCCATATTTGAACGAAGCTCTCCGCTTCCTCGTCGCTGACGCGGGCGCCGACGCGGCGAACCTGCTCGACGAGCAACGCGGAGAAGGCGGCGGACGCGAACGCCATGTGAGCCGCGCTGAGGGGCGCGCCGTCGCGGTCTTCGTCCCATTCGCCCGGCTGGCGCAGCAACCGCCGAATCTGAGCATGCACGAGCCGAATGCGAACGGAGAGCTTCCAGCCGTCGCCGCGCCGCTCCAGGCCGCCCGGCAAGCAGATCTCGATCAGGTGACGGTTGTTCTGCTGAAGGCGCCGCACGCCGTAGTCGGTGAGTCTGCCCGTCCTGAAGAAGGACTTGCTGATCAGCGTGGAGAATCCGCTGACCAGCACGCCCGTGACGTGCACGGCGATGAACAAGTCCGAGTTCTGATGATAGGCGCGCATTCCGGGCGCCAAGGACGGCAAGTCCAGCCACGGCGGCGGCGCCGACGTCTTGGCGAAGAACTCCTGGACCTCGGCCGGAGCGCCGGAGAGCACGTCGTCGCGTTGCTCCATGCCCGCCGCGATCACGCGGTGCGCCTCTTGTTGGCCGAAGGGGGCCAGCGCCTCCACGGCGGCGTCGGCCAAGGGATCGTCCATGAAGGCGTGACGGACATAGTTGTCGGCCAACGGCCCGTTCAGGACGCGGGCCTTGCGGTATCCCGGCTCGTAGGCCGCAGGCATGCGCATGGTTGGCCCCTCCGAGCTCACAGCGGATAACCCAGGATCTGCAGTCCTGGACGGCAGGCTTGGACCAGCTCCGCCTGCTCCGCCGGGTCCAGATCGCCGAACCGGGAGACCGTGGGCCGGGGAATCGCGGACGCGGCGCGCACCCATTCGTCGTCCTCCAGCTCCGGGGCCACGAAGCGGATCAGCCGGCGGATCTGCGCCTCCGGCTCCGCCTGCACGTCCTCCATCTTGACGTTCAGCAGCATTTCGGAGGGCACGTCCGCCAGCGCCCAGCGGCTGCGCTCGACCATCGCGCTCCAGAAGCGGCCGTAGTCGCCGAGCGTCAGCTTGCCGTAGGGCAGCCGCTTGGGCGGGACGAACGTGCCGCCGAGCCACTCCATCCAAGGGCTGACGCGGTTCCACTGGCGGCTCGTCGCGATCAAGCGCGCGGCGTCGATCCCCGTCGCCCGCACTGCGCGAGTCGTGGCCACCAGCGTGGAGAAGACGTAGTGGTTGCGCATCGAAAGCGCCGTGTCGCGCCCGTCCCGGTAGATGTGGACGACGCGAGCGTCCGGATAGTCGCGCAAGAGCCGCGACGCCAGCAGCAGCGACGCCCCGGACCGCTCCACCCACACGTCGCGCTCGAATCGTCGGCACAGCCATTCGAAGAGTTCGCGGAAGTGCTCGCTGGGACGCCGCCGAGGCCATGCCGGCACGACCCGCGCCAATTCGTCGAAGAGCGCGTCGCACTCGTCCGTCAGGTGAGGCAAAGTGGTGACGGCCAGCGGCGGCACGTCGCTGCGCGTCCAGCGCGCCCCGGGCGATCCGAAGGGATACAGCACTTCCTTGTAGCCGACCTGCAAGCCCTCGTGGAGCCACTTCGACTGTCGGCTGAAGGCCCGCCACATGTGCATGCCGCTGCACCGTCGGCGGCGAAACGGCCCCTGTCCCACGGTCGTGAACGTCTCCGACAAGCTGAGCACGCGCGGATGCGTGCTGAAGATGTCGGAAAGCATGGTGGAGCCGCATCGCCCCGTGCTCAGCACCAAGACCGGCGGGATGTTGTTCAACGCGGGGCCTCCTTGCATGACATCTCGCCGATTCTACTCCGCCGGCGTCACGGCGAGGTGGGCAATCTCCCTGGCGTGCTGCACCGCCTGTTCCACGCGCTGGCCGGAATCCCCCCACGCCTGCACGAGGTCCCGTGACAGCTTCTCCAGTGCGCGGTCAATGTCCGCCTCCGCAGCCGATTCGGTAAAAAGCTTGAAGAATTGACGCCAATGCCGAGCGGGAATTCCAGACAAGAGCCGGTTGCCGGCGGCGCAAATGAAGCCGTCCATGAGGCCGGATCGAGCGATGCGCCCGAAGTTCCGACCAGAGTCGTCCGTCGCCTGATCAGTTATCTCGTCAGCCTTGGAGGGATAAGGAGCGACCCCATCCGCCAACTTGATCGACGCCGATCCTCGGTGCGTCATCTCATGTTGCCAATGATGATTGCGATATGCGGCCACGTACCGGGCAAGCTCCACAAAGGGATCACTCAAGCGAGGCACGCCCGAGATGACTTCACTGAGAAACCACGGATAGACGACAAAAAGATCGGCATCGGCACAAGCCTGGGGCGTAGTCAAGAACCGGAAACTCGGTTCTTCTTCCTTGGCGAGCAAGTACCAGCCCTTGAGTTCAATGCCGAGAAGCACGTCCATGGCGTCTGCGGAACTCTGAAGCCGGACGTCCGGAAACGTCTGTGGCTGTCGCACGAACGAATACTTGAAGTAGTGATCGTCGGGATCCCAAAGTCGTCGCAATCTGTTGAGCGTATTGACGACGCCCTCTTCTATTGCTGCTCCAAGCAATGCGTTCAAGCTGAACAAGTCGGTGGTCTGGACGCCCCGAATGACCACGTCGGACCTGAATGTACCTGGCACGGCGAAGACCACTTCTCGTACTCGTTCGTAGAGCTTGTAATGCTCCCAAGACTCCGAAGGTTGCTTCCTGGATGGAGCGACGGTCATGCGACGCGGCTCAAAGGAGGCGAAGCTTCTGTTGGCGAAGGCGCTGGACAGCCGCAGCGTAGTATTCGGGCAACAACTCGGCCGAGTAGCATTTCCTGTCAATGTCCGCGCAGACCACCGCAGCCGTGCAGAGTCCGCCGAACGGCTCCCAAACCACGTCGCCGGCCTCCGACGTGGCGTCAATGATGCTCCACGTCAGTTGCTTGGGCTTCTGGTTGGCGTGAATGAACTTGCCCGAGCCGTCGGCCCGCCGAACGCGCTCGTCTCCTCGCACGGCAGGGCAGGACCACACGTTCGTGACTCCAAGTCGGAGCCTGAACTTCGACCTCATGCGCGACCAGGCTGGGGCCGTCAAAGAACGTTGCCCGTCCAACGAAAAGTAGGGCCGGCCGTCGGGATGCCCGTACGCATTGGCGAAACTGGCCAGGCGCTCGAATGCGTCCGGCGGCGGAAAATACCACATGTGATCCTTGGTCAGGTACTTGCGCGTGGCGGCGTTTCTGACGCCACAGGCCTCGTTGGACTTGCTGAGCGGAAGGCCAGACCGTTCCCATTCCCACCGCAGCCAGTCCTTGATGCTCAACTCTCGCCCGCCGACGCTAAAAACCGGCTTCTTGACGTATTGCGCGCATACTTCCGTGACGACGGGGAAACGGCGGAGAGTCTTCGAGTTGGTGTTCCCCGAGACGTGCGCGATGCCCTTGTCCCAGATGTTGCAGCCGACGTATTCCCATCCGTGGTCCAACAGCAACGGATGCACCGTGGCCCATCCGACTTCCGTGTTCCAGAACCAGAGCGTGGTCTCGCCCGTGGCAGCTCTGGTCCACTGCTCCACATGCGGCCGGTACCACTCGACCAAGCCGTCCGGCGTGGGCGTGTCGCCGGGAAAGCCCGAGACGCCGTAGGCACCGTCCGAGACGATGACGGTGGGCGGGGGCCAGTCGCCATAAAAGCCGAGCGCGTCCCCGAGAAAGACGGTCGAGCCGGCGCGCTGGGCGAAGCGACGCTGGCGATCGGAAGGCGCGCCGGGCGACCGACGCGACGGAAGCGAGAGCGGCGCGGAGTGGGCAGGCATGGCACCGACAATCTGCGCACCGCAGATGTCGGCGTCAAGGCGCCGCGAGCGTCAAGGTGTCGCGAGGGTTGCGGATTGGCGTGGGGGCCGGTCCATTGAATGAGGACACGACTTCGTTCCGCCGGGGCCGAGCCTCCGCCAGGGCGTCGGCAGGGCGTTCAACCGTGGCTGCGAGTCGGCCCCGCGACTCCGTGCCGTCGGCCAACCCCTTCCCATCCGCCCATTTCTTCGCCCGGACACAGGAGATGCCCTCCGTGACGCGATTCGTCCGCTTCTTGCCCATGGCGTTCGTTCTGCTGGCTCCGGCGACGCAGCCCGCGTCGGCGTCGGCGCCACTGGCCCACGGACGCTCCGGAGCGGTGCCCGTCCCGGCCCGCGCGTTCTCCGGGGCGGTCCCGGCCATGGCCGTCCAGGAGTACGACGTCCTCATCGCCGGGGGGACGGTCGTGGACGGGACCGGCGCCGCGCGCTTCCGGGCCGACGTGGCCGTCGCCGACGGGCGGATCGCCGCCGTGTCGCGGGAGCCCATCGACCCGTCGCGGGCCCAGCTCGTGGTGGACGCCGCCGGGCGGATCGTGTCGCCGGGATTCATCGACAACCACGCCCACGTTCAGCAGACCATCGCCCAGTACCCGCTGGCCGAGAACTTCCTTCGGCAGGGGATCACGACCCTGATCGCTTCCTTGCATTCGGGCGACCAGCCCTGGCCGCTGGAGGAGTTCGCCTCGGGGCTGGAGACGGCGCCCAACGTCGGCTTCTTCGCCGGCCATTCATGGACGCGCAAGCGGGTCATGGGAATGGACGACCGGGCGCCGACTCCGGCCGAGATGGAGCAAATGAAGGCGCTGGTCGACCAGTCGATGCGCGAAGGCGCCCTCGGGCTCTCGACCGGCTTGCTGTACGTGCCCGCCAACTTCGCTGAGACCGAGGAGATCGTCGAGCTGGCCAAGGTCGCGGCGGCCCACGGCGGCATCTACGTGAGCCACATGCGCAACGAAGCCAGCGGCCTCTTGGAGTCCGTGGCGGAGGTGATTCGCATCGCGGACGAAGCCGGCATTCCCGCGCAGATCAACCATCACAAGGCGGCGGGCGCAGCCCAGTGGGGCTGGAGCGAGCACACACTAGCCATGATCGATTCGGCCAACGCGGCCGGCCTCTCCGTCGTGCACGACCTCTATCCCTACGCGGCGTCCAGCACCGGCTCGTCGATCCTGTTCCCGCAGTGGGCGCTGGCGGGCGGCCCGGAAGCGTTCGCCGAGCGCGTCGCCGACCCCGAGACGCGCGCCCGCATGGAAGCGGACATGCGCCGGATATTCACCACCGACCGCACCGGCGGCGACATCTCCCGCATTCAGTTCCGCGTGCTGCGCTCCGACGAGACCTACAACGGCAAGACCCTGGCCGACTACGCCGCCGACCGCGGCCTCCCCAACGATCTCGACACGGGCATCCAGTTGGCCATCGAGCTTCAGCTGGCAGGCGGCTTCAGCGCCATCTACCACGCGATGGACGAAGCCGACGTCGTCCGCATCATGCAGCACCCCCTGGCCATGATCGAGACCGACGGCGACGCCGTGGGCTACGGAATAGGCTATCCGCATCCGCGCAGCTACGGCGCCTTCCCGCGCGTGCTCGCTCGCTATGTGCGCGAACTCGGCGTGCTGACCCTGGAAGAGGCCGTTCGAAAGATGACGTCCATGCCCGCCCAATGGCTCGGCCGCACCGACATGGGCGTTCTCGCCGAAGGAATGCGCGCCGACGTGGCCGTATTCGATCCCGAGACCGTCGCCGACCGCGCCACCTACGCCGACCCGCACCAGTACAGCGTCGGCATCACCGACCTGCTCGTCAACGGCGTGCCCGTGATTCTGCGCGGCGGCCTCACGGGAGAAAAGCCCGGCCGCTGGATTCGCGGGCCGGTACGCCGACCGGCCAGCTAGGCATGCGAAGCGAAGCCGACAACGGAAGCGCACCCGGCGAGGCCCGCTGGCGCTACCGGCTTGCCAGTTTCTCGCGGGCGTACAGCCGGTTGCGCGAAGCGCTGGAGGGCGATGTGGAGGCTCTAAGCCCCCTGGAACTGGAGGGACTGGTGCAGCGCTTCGAGTACACGTTCGAGCTGGGCTGGAAGCTTCTCAAGGACCGCCTGGAGCACGATGGAGCGTTGCTTCCCACCGTTACCCCGCGGGCTGTGGTTCGAGCCGCCTACGAGGCCCGGCTCATCGAAGACGGCGAAGCGTGGATGGACATGCTGACAGATCGCAACCGGACGTCGCACATGTACGACGAAGACGTGGTCTCGGAAGTAGTCGAGAGCATCAAGGATCGCTACATGACGCTGTTCGGCCGTCTGCACGATCAAGCGCTCCGAGACGATCCGCAGTGAGCGTGCCCGACTTGGATGTTGCCACGTTGCGCACCTTGGCGCAGGTATTTTCTTCGTATCCGGAACTAGAGAAGGTCGTCTTGTTCGGATCGCGCGCCACTGGCCGCGCCCGTCCTTGGTCGGACATCGACTTGGCCACGCACGGCATCGGCCACCGCCATCGTCTCGGACGGCTGGATCTCGATCTCGAAGAGACAAACATACCGCAAAGATGCTACGTGGTCGCCTACGAGGAGATCAGGCACGCCCCCTTCCGAGAGCACGTCGACAACGTGGGCATCGTCGTCTACAGACGCGATTCGCCACGGGCGCAGCCACAGACATGACCGTTCCCACGCGCCGATCGTTTCTGGCGAAGATGACGGCCGTCGCCGCGTTGCCCAAGGCCGTCTCGGGACGGCAGGACCTGCTGGAGCACAGGGTCGGCCTGCCTGCGCCGGACGGCCCGGCCTCGCCCGAAGACGAGTCGTATTGGGAGCAGGTGCGGGCGCAGTTCGCGTTTCGGGAGGAGCGGGTTCCGATGAACGCGGCCAACCTGTGTCCGTCGCCGCGGGCGGTCGCGGACAGGGTGGAGGCACTCACGCGGGACATCGACCGGGACTGCTCGTTCCACAACCGGGCCAAATTCCGCGCGATGCTGGAGGAGTCCAGGGCGCAGGTCGCGGCGCAGTTGGGGGCCGACGCCGACGAGATCGCGCTGGTGCGCAACACGAGCGAGGCCAACAACACGGTCAACGCCGGCGTGCCCCTTTCGCCGGGCGACGAAATCGTCCTGTGGGACCAAAACCATCCGACCAACAACGTCGCGTGGGACGTGAGGGCCGCCCGCTTCGGCTACTCGGTCAAGCGCGTGTCGGTCCCCGCGCGCCCGTCCGGCCCCGGCGAGCTCGCGGCCCCGTTCGTGGAGGCCCTCTCCGACCGGACACGGGTCCTCGCGGTCACGCACGTGTCCAACGTCAGCGGCCTCCGCCTGCCCGTGCGCGAGCTGGCCGCCGAGGCCCGGCGCCGGGGCGTCCACTTCCACGTGGACGGCGCGCAGACCTGGGGCGCGCTGGACGTGAACCTCCGGGAGATGGGCTGCGATTCGTACTCCGCCTCCGCCCACAAGTGGTTCATGGGCCCCAAGGAGGCCGGGCTTCTCTACGTGCGCGAAGCACGCATCGGGAAGCTGTGGCCCGCCGGCGTGGCCCCGGGCTGGGGCGCCGACGCCGAACCCGACGTGAAGGGCGCCCGCAAGTTCGAGTCCCTGGGCCAGCGCGACGACGCTTGCCTGGCCGCCGTCGCAACCGCCGCCGCGTTCCATTCCGCCATTGCGCCGCCCGCCGTCGCCGCCCGAATTGCCCATTTGGCCGCCGTCCTCAAGGAGCATCTAGTGGAAGCCGGGCTGACCCTCGTCACGCCGACGGCGCCCGAGCTGTCCGCCGGCGTCTGCATTGCCGAAGCGCCCGGCGACGGCCGCACCGCCGCCGACCGACTGTACGAGGAACACGGCATCGCCGGCGCCGCCGCGGGCGGCCTGCGCCTCTGTCCGCACGTCTACAACACCATGGCCCACGTCCAGCGCGCGGCCGACGGAGCCAAGGCCCTTCGGGACGTGATTCTGGGATAGGAGGGCGACCGGCGGGGCGCCGCGCCTCCTGTTGTCAGCTCCCGCGTCTGACATATTCTCGGACAGTCGGCGTCAGATGACGACGTCGTTCTGCATCGGCACGTCGCTGGCCCAGCGGGGATTCTTGAGCGGTTTCATCGGCGTTGCACGGGGAATTCGTGGGAGATCTTGTCCGCCAAGTCGGACAGCCTTTCTGGCGGCTTCATCAGTTCCTCCGAACCGCGATACGTCTTGATGTCCTCCCACTTCCTCCGATATCCACTCCGGGTACCCTCCAGAGAGCAGGTCCCACTGCGGCTCGGCCTTCACGTGGCCTTCGTATATCCAGTAGTACTTCCCGTTCCTGGCGCCGATGCTGAACTTGGCCGTGTAGTGGACGCTGTCCACTTCGTGGTGGCAACAGTTGCCCAACCAGTCGTCGTACATGTACCTGACCCCTCCAAGCTTCGGAATCTCCACGAAATCGGGGTCGCCGATGGCCAAGGGCCAGCCCGGCGGCGCGTTCGGGTCCATGTCGCCGATGCCGGGCTCGCCGTCGTGGGCCACGTCGACGCTTGCGTCGTCGCATGCCGCCGCCGTCGCAAACAGCAAGACGGCAAGGGCCTTGGCGGCCCGATTGGCGTCATCAATCATTCGCAATCCTCGTCTTCCGTCGCGCTGGTTGCACGTGCCGCCACCGACCAGAGTCGTTGCCCGCAAGAGCAACAACGCGTCTGTGTCACCAGCATCTTCCGTCGTGTCATGTCGCTAATGCACTTGTTTCCACTGCGGTCGGCTGTGCTATCAGATTGCTTACTTCCGAATACAGATCCACATCGTCGTCAGTTGTCTTTATGCTCACGATTAACGCGTAACGAATTTGATCTTCATGCCGCGACAATTTCTTACGTGTCTTCCACCAACCAGTCGTAGGGTATATGGCAATTCTTCCCCGTTGTGCCAAAGTCGCAGCCGTGCCTTGCCAAATGTCGCCGTGAAGTGATCCTCTGTGTCGGCCGTTTGATCCGATGAGCCAGCCAGAATCCGTCTCGGTGGCCTGGCGAGTGTCTTCATCCTTGCTTCGCGCACGCGCATTTATTCGCTTTCTGAAATCGTCTTCGCTTTCCAGAGGCCGTTGGACGTCGAACCGGAGCCCACAAGATTCGTATCGATATCGCGAGCGAACGCCTCGTGACGATGGATTCGGTTCTACGAAATAGGATAATGTTATTCGCATTTCGACTTCGGAATCGCCCATTTCCTCCAATGCCTTCTTGGGCCAGGGCAAGTAATGAATATGCATATCTCGCAATGTGATTTCATGAGATTGCTTGTTTCTTGTGAAAGGTTGAAGATGTTCTTGTACTACCATTGTCAACGAATCTGCTACAGACCAAAGAGCACTCTCCAGATCGGGAACACCAAAGCCACATCGACGTAACAAGTCCACATACGACGATTTCGTCTGTTTGGCCAAGTACATTTCTTTCATCACCTTCGTCCAGCTTGCCGAATGAACGACTAAACCTCGAACGGTTTCCGGCCAAAGATCGGGGTACACAGCCATGATTCTCGCAACGAATCGTGATGCGAGTGCAGTGGCCGCACTCGTTGCCCAAGTCAAAGATGTCGATCCCTTGCTGAATTGATGAGATGTTGTCAACAAACTAAGGCTTCCTATGTTCACTGGAAGACCTGGACTATCTATTAGATTGCCGCCTTCGAACACGATGTCAGGTTTTAGTGGCCAATGCGATTCCCAAGGCAATGACGTCGTGCTAAATGGACTCAGTGCCCCTTTCTGTGCTATTGGTTCATCTTGTACATCAGATTCTGTGACGAAGACAAGATCAGTATACGCGCCAACAGTCAATACATTCCATGCTTGAGCAGGATCATGTATACCATCCGTATCGTTGCTGTCTGGATAGTCATGCAACCGATCGTTTTCCGCGTTTCCTGCCGATACCACGAAAAGGCGTCGAGGAGCACTGTCCGAATCAACACCGACCGCAATTTTGTCTACTGCTGCGGACCATGCCGATGGTCGGCCAGCATCACGATCGTCGCAAGCTGTGACCGACATACTAAAGAGACGTAAGCGTCCGGGTGCAGTCACATCAGGCCGCGCAACAGCTTCCTGGGTTACATAGCCGTAATGTCGAGGATCATTGGCATCCCTTGCGCTGGGAGGCAATATCTTTACAGATTCCAATCGATGAGCGATTTTGACGTGATCATTGCTATGGAGAACATCGGCCAGATTGCCAAATAATGCCAAGCCTGCCATCTCGGTGCCGTGGCCACCGTCGTCCGCAGTACTCCATCCCGGTTCAATTGAATGGAGATCTGTGTCGGCAAGAGCGGGTGCAATAAGCGGATGAGCACGATTGACGCCAGTATCCAGAAGACAGATGTATGGCACATCATCAGAAACAGGCGGAAAGAGGGTACGATTCAGAAGATTCGTCAGTAGCTCCTGCTGTTTGGATTCAGATAAAGAATCAAAATCGGATATTCTCTTGGGTTTACGCAATTCGGTCACATTACTAAAAATAATGAATGACTCTTGTAGCTGGTCAACCGATGCATTCAGCATTACCACGGTTCTCTCAGGAAATCGCAGTTCTCCTCTAGCCAGTCGCATCAATGATGGTGATCCCGTGGTATCAGTACGGGAGGCGACTTCGACAAGTCGGCGGAATGTTTCTGCGGCGTCTTGATCATGACGGGCCGACAACCAAACTTCCCACCAAACGGGTTGACCGCCGACGGGAAAGAGTTCCGGTTTGTCGGTCCAAAGCGCCTGCAAGGTGGCGACGCGAAGGCGCTTGATCGAATCGACAAGTTGACGATTGTCGATGGGCCGATCATTCTTGTCGGTTTTTCTGCTCAAGTAGTCCTCGAATAGTTTTTCGAAATGACTTATCTTATCAGTTGGAACGAAGACCGTTGCAAAGACATGACCGTCAGATTTTCGGACATTGCATAGTTCAATTCCCATGTGTTCTCGTGCCAATCTGTCAGAAACAAGAGAAATATCTCGAAAGCTTTGAAATTCCACTTGAATACCAATGCGATCAGATTGGACG
This sequence comes from Longimicrobiales bacterium, assembly GCA_965242735.1. Taxonomy (GTDB): domain Bacteria; phylum Gemmatimonadota; class Gemmatimonadetes; order Longimicrobiales; family Gaopeijiaceae. The sequence goes on from OZ251497.1 coordinate 2,960,854, forward strand.
CCAGCGTCTTCTTGAATTGGCCGAGCGAGATTTGCGATCTTGCGAACCTCAGAAAGCTGGGAGAAGAGTCGCGATGCGTGTTCATCGCGATTTTGCTCAGGGATGACGGTCTTCGGGCCACCACCGGCCGGTCGGCTGAACCGCTCGGCGACCGTTATGTCAGTCAGGAAGAAATGGCGATGTCGCTTGGAATTGTCAATCGACATACGGCTTCTCCATCCGATTCGCGACCCGCAAGCGTTCTTGCAACGTGGCCCGGACGTCCGAAGTCGTCGCAAACTCAGCGTTGCGGATAAGAATATCCTTACGTGCGTCGTCTGCGGCTCGGGCAACTTCAGCGTGACTTAGACTCAGAGCTTCGTCAGCCAATGTCGTCCAGGCAATATCTGGAGCGGCGATGTCGCGAAGACGGCGCCGAAGCAAGGTGGCGATCTGCCGAGGATTCGGCATCCGGTAGGTCAGGACATCGTCGAAGCGGCGAAGGAAGGCATCGTCGACGATGTCGGCGCAGTTCGTGGCGGAGACGATGAGGCTGTGGGAACAATCTTGCTCGATCATTTGAAGGAAGCTGTTCACGATCCGGCGGATTTCGCCGACATCGCCCGGTAGGCCACGCTTCGTGCCGATGGCATCGAACTCGTCGAAGAAGTAGATACCGCTGGTTCGGCCGGTAATGTCGAAGATCAGGCGCAATTTCGAAGCCGTCTCGCCCATGAACTTCGTAATGAGGCCGTCGAGGCGGACTTGGAAGAGGGGAAGGCCGAGCTCTCCGGCCAGAGCCGACGCCGTCAAGGTCTTGCCGGTGCCCGGCCTTCCGGACAGGAACAGCTTTCGTCTCGGCGAGAGGCCTTGCGCGAGGATTCTGGCGGCGTTGCGTTGCTCGCGCACGATCCGCCTAAGCTGGCCCGAGAGATCGTCGTGAACGACCAAGTCGCGCAGGCGCTCTCGGGGATACGCGACTTCAAGGAGTCCGGCAAGCTCGCCTCGGGGACGCGTGATCGCCACTGGCGGCGCAAGGCCGGCGCGCGCCTTGGCTTGGTCGACGATGTCCCGCAGCTCCCGGGCTAGCTTGGTGTGGCCCATGCGCGCCTTGTGGGCTGCCACCTGGACGGCGACGGAGAGGAACCGATCGTCGTCTCCATCGATGTACGATCGAAGCAGGGCCTTCAGCTGATCGCCACTGGCCATCACGTCCTCCGTAGAAAGCCGGTTCCCTGGAAGCGGGCAGGCGCACGACAACGAAGTTGCCGTGCCGTCTAGCCATCCGGACCCTACGAAAGATAACACGCGCCCGGACGCCGCACGAGCACCCACGCTCCAGCAGGGGCGAAGCCGAAGCGACCCGCTCCGTGCTCAGAACCACCGGGTAGAGGGACTCGTCGAGCCTGCGCCTGCCCTTCCTCGGACGTGATTCCCGGCATGAGGTCCATGACCACCGCCGCTGATTCGTCGTCCAGCGCGCCCGTGGGCTCGTCCCCCAAGATCAGCGACGGGCTGGGAAGGAGGGCGCGACAGACGGCGCCCTGCCTGCTGTTCGCCGCCGCTGAGTCCGGCGATCCGGTCGCCGGCGCGCCCGTCCTGTCCCACCCGCTCCAGCAACTCCCGCGCCCGTGGCCGGAGTCGCCCCAGGTCGCCGGCGATCCGGGCGGGCAAGGTCACCTTCTCCCCCACCGTCAGGTGGGCCAGCAGGCAGAGACCCGCCGGGCCTCGGAATAGATCTTGGACGCCCTCTCCATGCGCAACGCGGACGTGATGGACATGGAGTGGATGACGGCCCAACAAGGAACTCCCGCCGTCCGACTCCTTAAGCACCGCCAGCCGCAAGGGTGGCCGCTAGTTGGCATAAAACGGCTCACGGGCCCTCCCCTTGCTGGTTGCCTGCTTCGGGCCTCGGTGCCATAGGTTGCGAAGCGTTTCGCCGCCGTCGCTCCTCAATGTCCTTTAGGATGTCGTCCGCAACCTCCATCACCTCCGCAGGGGCACGCACCGACTCCCCGGCATGTCTTAGCAACGCCACTATCAGGGGCCACAGTGCCTGCGCCTTTTCTTGGTCAGCAAGCAATTCGTGCGCGAGAACGTTCGATGGACCGCCAACAGACGCTATTTGAACGACCGTCTCATGCAGGTCAAAAAGCATTGTTTCATGTTCAGAGTCGAGCGTCGCATACAGCTTTCGAAACATCTGCCTCCAGTGGTCGACCGTTCCCGCTTTATAGTAGGTGAGCACTCTTTCCCTTCCTACATGCCAACGCCATGGAAGTCCGCCGAGGCCGATAATGTCCCCGAAGCGACGATCCAACTCCCGGTGGGTTGCCAGAGCCCGATTGATGCTTCCATGATTTCGCTCAGCCCAACCCTTGACAAGAAGCATCTGTGCACCGTGCCTCCGGATCTCCAATTCGTCACCATTCTCAATGTACTCAACTGCCTTTTCGCATGTCGCTATTGCGTCTTCTGCAAAGTTGTGATATGCCAAGAACGCCACTATTTTGATGTAGGCATTGGCTACATGTTTCCGGACCGAAGGAAGGTCGGAACCAGAGAATCGGTCAATCACGGCTCGCCATGTCTCGAGGCCGGCTTTCCGCGTGTCTGGCATTTCTGACTGAGACGAGCCCATATCGACCAACGCACGCGCCAGATGTGGGGCCAGAAACGGTCGATCGTCGTGACCATAACGGTTGATGATGTCCGTTAGGCAATCAAGCCCTTCTTGGCGATGCCCCAAGACTATATGTAACGAAGCTCGATTGACCTTCGCTGCCAGGACGACATCCAACATTTCTTCTTTCTCATATCTGTACGTGGTAGCAATTTCATCGTAAATGGCGATTGCGCTTTCCGTATCATTCATTTTTTGCATCGCGACTCCTTTGTTGAATCTGGCTCTTGCCACCGCACGTCGAAACCGTCGATTCGTATTCTTGTCGAAGCGATTTACAATGGCTTCGCAATTTGCTTGCATATCTTCATATCGTCGCAGGCGATAGAGAATCGATCCCTTCTGTGTCATTCGATCAATCATAGCCATGGAATCAATGTTGGGATCGCGTATCTCCTGATCGAGTGCGGCGATGGCAGCTTCTGGCGCAAATTCTCGAACATCGGCGTCATCCATGGCCGCGTCAATCACGCTCCTGCGAATCAACGGATCGTGGCGAATCTCTTCGATAAGCTTGACGCGCATGTCAGAGCGGTCTGCTTCGCCGTAAAAGGCGGCCATGAACCGCATCAACATCTGCACCACGCCGGTTTCGTCGCGTTCACGGCGAATCTTATAATACAAACAGTAGAGACGTTCCGCGGCGGCATATCGCCTCCTTCTAGCTTTTCCTGTCACCATCAGCGCGCCTCGTGCAGCAAGGCGTCCGAGCATCGACGACGCAAGCCGGACATCTACGCGTGCCCGCGCCGCAATCTCGGACGTGCTCGAGGGCCGCCAAAGACTGATCGCGGCAACATAGATCCGGCGTTCGGTCTTGGGGAGCGCTTCCAGGTGACTCCGGAAATAATCGGTGTGCTCGTCGACGAGCGTCACCAGGTCCTCCATCAAACGGCGAACGGAGTGATGTTGCGCCAGGGCCGCCACGATCGTCAACAGCCGGGGACTCCCTCCAGTCAAGATCTCCAACGGCCGCACGTCCCGGGGCTCAACCGGCTCGCCGGACGCGACTTGCCACAGACGGGTGCATTCCTCCGTGTCAAGCGGCTCCAGAGCGATCGTCATGAAGAGTTCAAAGAACGGCTCTCTCGCGTCGTCCAGCGCCTTGAAGCGGCTCGTCGCAGTAGCCAGAAGCATGACGGCCGGCTCCATTTGCAAGGATTCGCGGAGTTGCCATCCGAAGTCTGCGTCAACGTCATCGCAAAGATCCTGAAGGTTCTCGACCATGAGCACGAGTTGCTTGCCGAGCTGGTCGGCTGCCGCCAGCACCGTGGCACGAGCCCGGTCGGAGTAGTCACGATCTTGCCAGGTGCTTGCCAGATCGGCATGCGCCGCTTGCAGTTCCTTGGCCAGATCGGGCGCCGTGGACGCGCACTCGTTGGCAAGATAGAACAACGTCTCCAGCCAAAAATCGCCGATGCTCGAGACTTCGTGACTCTCTTCCATGAAGCGAACCGGCATGAGTTTCTCAGAGAAATCATCTTTGGTCCGCAACTCCGCGGCCGCCCTGGCCAAGAGCATGGTCTTGCCCTGGCCGCGGGGCGCAACTACGAGGAGGTGCTGACAGGAATCGGCGTCGATGTTGTCGCGCAACGCTTCCAGCACCGTGGCGAGTTCGCCTTGTCGCACGACAAATTGACGGATCAGCTCTTCGTCGGACTGAAGCACCCCCGGATTGAACTTCCGAACCGTGGGACGAGGCGGCATCCTCATTTTCAGAAGCCGATCCGCCGATCGCCGGGCACGTCAGGCGACAAGCTCTCCAACGGCACGGCATGACCTTTAGCTCGCAACGACCACCAGTCCTTCAGCCATCGCGAGCAGAAGCGGTAGTCGTTGCCGTGAGGCTCCAAGTAGCCGTCATGAACCAGGATGTCGATGATCATTTCGACATGTTCCGTCGCTTGCTTAAGAGAACCGGCGTATGCGCGTACCAACGCACTGCGGGCGGCGGGCGAGAGTTTGCCTTGAGTGGCCGCCTCGCCGAGGATCCGACGCGCGATCTCATAGTCGAGGTCATCTCCGAGAGCGTCGTGCAATCGGGTGTCGTAGTGCAGGAGGTCGCCCTGGCCGACGGGCCCGAGCATTTCGTTCCTGTAGACGCGTTCCACGTCTGCGACGCTGATTTCGCTTGTGCTTCGCACTTCAGGCGAGGCGCGCAAACGCGCGAAGAATGACTGTATGTGCTGCGGCACGCCGATTCCGAGCCGGTCGTAGACGGCGTCGGCCGCGCCCTTCCCCAGGGAGAGGCGATAGTGACCGGCAAGGCGCCGCAAGCATTCCTCGCTGTCGGCGCGGCCCCATGGCCCCAGGCGGAAGTCGTGAAGGTAGTTGATCCTGTCCGGCAGTCCGAGGCGTCGCACAAGGGGGACGAGGCCAATGCTCCCGGTCGCCAGCAGGACCGGCGAGGGGCCCTCGGACGCCTGGAAGGCTTTGCGCAACCAGCTCAGGAACACGTCTATCCTGAGTCGGCCGTCGTCCTGCTCGCCACGAAGAAGTCGGGTCAAGAAGATGGGCAGTTCGTCGACGACCAGCAGGACCCGTTCGTCGTGACGGGCGCAGAACTCGATCAGGTCGTCGCCTCGCCGCCTCCAAGTCCCCTGGTTCAGCACGGCGCGGAACTTCAGCCGAAACTCGCGCGCTCCGACCTCTTCGAGCTTCCCGAACGTCCGGTCGAGGCGTCGCCCCAGCGAACCGACGAGCCGCTTGCGGATGGGCTGGACCGGATAGACGGCCTTCGCCATTTCGGCGATCGCGTCTTCCTCGGAGACCGCTCCCTCGACATCGGCGAACAGGCAGGTCCATTCTTGCCGCCTCAACCGCCCCCCAAGCGCTCTGGCCAAGCTGGTCTTCCCCATGCGTCTCTGGCCCGTGAGGAGGACGTGATTGCCGTCGCGCACGAGTCGCTCCAGCTGCTCCAGCTCGTCGGTTCGATTGAAGAAGTCGTCGCCGCTCACCCAGCGACCCGTCGATGACTTCACGGCGGCCTCCTTTCTGGATTCGGGGGCGAACCGGGCCTCGGGGGGAAGGCCCCGAGTCCAGCTCGTCCTGAAGAGTAGCGGTCAGCAGGCTCGCTGTCAACGGTCTTGCTGTCAGCAAATCTGCTGCCGGCGAGGCGGAGGCCTTGCGCAGCAGCCGGCGCAACGCGCTCCAAGGTCTCGCGTACGATTCTCCACGACGCGGATCGCCGTCGGCATGGCCCGCCTGCCAGGGGCCAGGACGCTTCGCTCCGTCAGGTCTTTGCTTTGGGGGCCGGACGGGCGTTATCCTTCTAGCCCCCGGTGACACATGCCCCTGCGCGAGAAGGGCCACCGCCATGCCGCTGGCGACTTCTAATACAGAAACACCGGCGGTCATGGATTGGCGGACCGGCAGGCTACCTCGTAGGATTCTTCATCCTGCAGGCGCGGCTTTCAAGCCTTGATCCGCTTGCCCAAGGGATGGCTTCGCTTTCCGGCGCATCGGCCGCCGCCGCAGACACGATTCTGTTTGCTGGTCTTGGCGGCCTTCTCGGCGCAGTCGTCGGGCTGGTAGTGGCAACGAGGGAAGACGAAGGATAGATTCATGGGCAGTGACATGACCGACGGCGTCTCCCTGTACTGCTCCGCCGCTCGCCACAACATCGTCAAAGCCCCAAGGCCGCAGCGCTGCTCGTCGAAGGCGTCGCCGACGACAGAATCCGAGAAGGCGGATGCACTGCCGAGCACTCCGTTTCCCGACGAAGATTGGCGCGAGCGGATCGCACGTGCAAAGCAAGCTCGAGAGGAAGGTCGAAAGGCACGACAAGGAAAGCCGCTGACCTTCCGTACAAAATACGACATAGTGTGATGGTCCTAAAAAGGCTCGCGCTCCCGGAGACGATTCTCCCGCGCCTGGGACATCGCCCCGGAGCACGAAAGGCTCAGCTCCCTACCTCACCCCCCGCGGCAACCGCTTGACCACGATCGTCTGCACGTCCAAATCGTCCGTCTCCGCGAAGGCGGCCAGACCGTCGGGGCCGAACGCGATGGGCATCGCTGTCGCGCCCTCGGCGAAGGTGCCGGCGTAGTTTCCGTCGGCGGACAGCACGTCAATCGGTCCGTGGGGGCCCGCGTCGGCGGCTCGGCGCTGGACCCAGAGGCGTCCTTCCCACGACGCCCGCACGTCCGACAGCACGGGCACTTCGGGATAGAACTCCAGGTTGGCGACCATGCCCTGCCTTATCTCGTCCAACTGGCTGCTCGACAGGCCGCCGCCCGCCGGGACCAACGCCATCCGGCGCTCGCGCTCCGCGTCCCGGATTCGGTCGGTGACGGGCCGCGGCTGGAACGGTCGCGTCAGGACGCGCAAGACGACGCCGGAAGCGTTCGCGACGCGGACCGCATAGGTGGTGGAATCGGCGAACGCGAAGCCGCCGTCGGCCATCACGCCGACGAGCAGACCGGGCTCGAACGCGCGCAGGTTCCTTCTGACCTCGACCGTGGGGCTGTCGGCCGAGCCGCCGACGCGGACGCCGGAATCGTCCTTCTTGGGCATCCACGCCGCCGCCAGCGTGTCCATCCGGACCTGGGCGGCGCCGACATGGAACCGCACGACGTGGCGGCGCTCGGCCGGCGGCGCCTGGGACGGCGTCACGTCGATCTTCCGAAAGCCCCTCGCGATCACCCTGTCGCCGGAGCCCGCGATCCGCATCCCGCCGGTGATCCGAATCAGCGACAAGGGGCCCTCCGCGTTGCTCCTCATGCTGCTGGCCCGCGCGAACTCGCCGTCGGGGCCGAATATCTGGAAGCCCAGCTTGGACGGATCGAAGACGACGGCACTCCCGGCGCGAGTCACGGCGAGGGCCCCGGCCGCTCCGAATTCGCCCGGTCCGTCGCCGCGCCGCCCGAACTCGCGAACCAAGCCGCCGTCCGGAGCGACCACGACGACCCGCGCGTTCGCACCGTCGAGGACGTGCAAGTTGCCGGCCCCGTCGAACCCGGCTTCGGACACGAACCCGAACGCCTCCCAGCCCTCGCCGTCCACTCCGCCCACGCGGTAGACCTCTTCGAAGGCGGCGTCGAGAGACTTGTCGGCGGCGGGAAGTTCGATGCGCTCCTGGCCGGAGAGCGGCGCGGTCACGGCGAGAGCGCAGGCCAGCGCCGCGGTTGCATGGCGGGCGGGCCGGAAGAACGGAGAGCGCACCGTCATCCGTCAGCGCCAGATGACGACGTCGTCCTGCATCGCGACCTTCAACTCCGACTCGGACATCTTCACGCACGCCCCATTGCGGCTCGGCCTTCACGTGGCCCTCGTAGATCCAGTAGTGTCTCGGCGGCCCGCTTGGTTCCATCGATCATGGTCATCTTCTTCCTCCGTCGGCGTTGCCTGAACGGTCGTGGCGGCTTCTGGACCGACGGCGCCCCACCCACATCAACAAGCTGCCGCCGACGTCGCGGCGGCGTCAAGGACGTCGCGTTTGGACGGCAAGGAGCACAATCGGAGGGGCGGCGGGCGCAGGCTCCGACAGATTCCGTGACAAATTCGTCGAGAATTTGTCAGAAACACGCGGAAGGCGGGCCAAGCCTGCCCCCGTGAGTCCCCCGGAGCGATGTTCAACGGGGCGGCGCCACGCCCTTCGACAGATTCCGTGACAAATTGTGCCTAGAATCTGTCAGGACGCCGCGCTTGCGAGGCGCAACCGCGCCCGCTAACGCACGCCCAGGGGCCTTCTTGGGACGAGCGGCGGGCGGTAAAGGTCCTTGCGCGCCCGGTATCCGTGATCGTCCAGAAGCCGCCGCACTTCCGCCAGCAGGTCGTTCAGGACCCCGGCCTTCGCGAGGTCGCTTCTGTGCAGACGAATCGCCGGGGCGTCGGGAGCGGGACCGCCGGGGCGCAGCCCCAGGAAGCGCATGAGGCTCATGCTGTCCCTGGCCAAGTAGGCGACCGCTTCGTCCGGCAAGTCGTGAAGCGTCCCAAAGACGAGCGTCTTGAACATGAAGACCGCGTCCCAGCGCCTCCGGTGCGCGCGCCGTCCCCGCTTCGGCCAATGCCTCTCCAGCCGCGGACGAAACGACTCCCAGGGCACGATCGTCTCCAGCGGCGCCAACGGATCGGGCGCTTCGTCCACCGGTCACCCCGCGCTGCTGGAGGGGTCGAAGAGGTCGCGAGGCTCCGCCAAGTCCTCCAGCACCTTCTCCAGCACGCCCGCCGAGACCCAGCCCTCAAGTCGCTCGCGCACCGTCTCGTGGCGCGGGTAGCATTGGGGCAGCCAGGGCCACTCCGCGCCCGTGCGCAAGATCCACAGCGCCGCCTCCAGAACGTTCCGCGTCGGCGCGGGCGGCCGTCCTCGCCGGTTCTTCGCCTTCCCTTCCTCGGGAAAGTGGCGGCGGACGCGTTCCCACTCTTCGTCGGTCAGCTTCACGTGGTACATGGCCGAAGGATAGCAATCGGACGGGCCGGCGGGAAGCGGCATCCTGCGTCGCGGTCGCGCCGCCCCTCCGCCTCGTCCGCGTCCGCGCCCTCCGAAGCCGGTCACGGAGCCCGCCGAGCCGTGGGCGACGCCCATCTGGTGGACCGCCAACGAGCGGCGCCCCGCGCGCCGTGGCGGCGACCGCACCCAACCAGGGCTTGCCCCGAGCGGTGAGCAACGCCACAGTTGACCGCTCGGACACGCTCCCGGCGCCTCGATAGCCTGCCGTCAGCCAAGCGCGGGCATCCCCATCCCGGCAACGAGGCGCACTGCCCGAGGTGGAGATTCGCCACGATGAACGCCATCGAGTTCGTCCACGTCAAGGGATTCCGCTCCCTGGCGGACTTTCGGGTCGACGACTTGCCCGGCGTCACGGTGATGATCGGCCCGAACGGCGCCGGCAAGTCCAACTTCCTCCGCTTCTTCGAAATGATGGGCTGGATGCTGACGGCGCCGCGCAGGCTGGCAAGGTTCGTGCGATGGCAGGGTGGCGCGGACGACCAGCTGTTCGGGGGACATGCGCGCACGAAGCGCATAGAGGCCGACGTGGCGCTGCGTACGTCAGCGGGCCGGGCCGACTATCGCTTCTCCCTGGCGCACACGAACCCGGACTGCCTGGAGTTCGACGACGAACGCTTTCGACTCCGCGGCGGCGACCCGCCGAACGACCTGCCATGGCAAGAGCTGGGTTCAGGACACCCCGAAGCCAAGATACTCGAAGCTCGGTCGACGGACAACACCAATGTCTTTGGGGCGGGCGCAACGGCGATCGTCGAGACCCTTCGCAGCTGCTCCTGTTACCAGTTTCACGACACATCGGATCGTTCCCCCATCAAGAAGGCCTGGGACGCGAGCGACTGCGGACGCCTTCGCGGCGACGGCGGCAACTTGGCCGCGGTGCTGCACTTCCTGGAGCAGAACGACGTCCGGCGGTATGAATCGATCTGCTATCATGTAGGCCGAGTCCTGCCCGTATTCGACCGGTTTGTCTTGGACGAGAGCCATGACGGCCTAATCCTGCGCTGGAAGGCCAAGAACTCCAACAAGAACTGCGGCGCGCATCTCGCGTCGGACGGTTCATTGCGGATCTTCGCCCTTGTGACGCTTCTCAACCTTCCCTTGGACCTGTTGCCTCACGTCATTCTGCTCGACGAGCCCGCGCTGGGGCTTCATCCAGCCGCGATCTCGCTGGTCGGTGGCATGATCCGCTCCCTGGCCGCCCGGAGACAGATCATCGTCGCTACCCAGTCGTCTTTGCTCGTCGACGTCTTCGAGCTCGATCAGCTGTTCGTGCTCGACCTCGACGGGGATGCGACGACGGTGCAGAGGATGAAGTCCGACGATTACCGGGAGTGGCTGGAGGAGTACTCCACGGGCCAACTCTGGGAAAAGAACCTCTTGGGAGGGTATCCTTGATTCGGCTGGCCCTGGTCGTGGAGGATCAGACAGAGCCGCCGACTCCGGTCCTTCGCCCACCGAACATCCGCCGAAACCGGACATTTCTAATTCGGTAAGGGCGGACATTTCCAAATTGGCGCGACGGACTCGCGCGCGCCGACTTGCGCGGACCGCGCTCGTGCGGCATATTTCGCCAGCGGCCCCATCCGTCCGCCGAGCCGACCCGTCCCTCGACCAACCGCCCGCGTCCAGCAAGCCACGCCCGTGAACCCACCCGCCTGCAAAAGCGACCCTCCCCGCACCGTCGCCGCCTGACCGTGCCGGCCAAGCCCCCCGCTTCCGCCGCCACGACCGGCTACGAGGCCGAGCTGTGGAAGATGGCGGACGCGCTTCGCGGCTCCATGGACGCCGCCGAGTACAAGCACGTCGTCCTGGGGCTGATCTTCCTCAAGTACGTCTCCGACGCCTTCGAGGAGATGCACGCCAGGCTCGGCGAGGACGAGCACGCCGACCCGGAGGACACGGACGAGTACTTGGCCGAGAGCATCTTCTGGGTGCCGCCCGAGGCCCGCTGGGGACGGCTCAAGGCCGCCGCCAAGCAGCCCGGAATCGGCCGGCGCGTGGACGACTCGATGACCGCCGTCGAGCGCGACAACCCCATGCTGAAGGACGTCCTGCCGAAGGACTACGCCCGCCAGTCCCTCGACCAGACGCGCCTGGGACAGCTCATCGACATGGTGAGCAACATCAAGGTCGGCGACGAGGCGGCCCGCTCGAAGGACGTGCTCGGCAGGGTCTACGAATACTTCCTGCAGCGGTTCGCGGACGCCGAAGGCAAGCGGGGCGGCGAGTTCTACACTCCCAACTGCGTGGTCAAGCTGCTGGTGGAGATGATCGAACCGTTCAAGGGGCGCGTCTACGACCCGTGCTGCGGATCGTCGGGCATGTTCGTGCAGTCGATGGAGTTCATCCGGGCACACAGAAAGTCCAACGGCGCCGGAGACGCGGAGCCTGGCCGTGACGCCCTGCCGACGACCGCCCCGGACCCGATCTCCGTCTACGGCCAAGAGTCCAACTACACGACTTGGCGGCTCGCCAAGATGAACCTCGCCATTCGAGGAATCGAAGGCCAGATCGCCCACGGAGACACCTTCCACAACGACCGCCATCCCGCCCTCAAGGCCGACTACATCCTCGCCAACCCGCCCTTCAACGTGAGCGACTGGGGCGCGGAGCGGCTGAAGGACGACCAACGCTGGCGCTTCGGCACGCCGCCCAAGGGCAACGCAAACTTCGCCTGGGTCCAGCACATGGTGCACCACCTGTCGCCCACCGGAGTCGCCGGCTTCGTGCTCGCCAACGGCTCGATGAGCTCCCGCCAGAAGGCCGAAGCCGCCGTCCGCCAAGGGCTCGTGGACGCCGAGATGCTGGACTGCATGGTCGCCCTGCCCGGCCAGCTTTTCTACTCGACCCAGATTCCCGCTTGCCTCTGGTTCCTCGCCCGCGACCGAAGCAACGGCCCGTACCGCGACCGCCGAGGCGAAGTCCTCTTCGTCGACGCCCGCCAGATGGGGCGCATGGCGGACCGCACCCACCGCGAACTCACCTACGAAGACGTCGCCCGCATCGCCGACACCTACCACGCCTGGCGCAGCCACGAGGCCTCCGACGCCTATCAGGACGTCCCCGGCTTCTGCAAGAGCGCCCCGCTGGAAGAGGTCCGCCGGTATGACTACGTGCTCACGCCCGGCCGCTACGTCGGCGTCGAGCCCCAGGAGGAAGACGACGAGCCCTTCGAGGACAAGATGCGGCGCCTGGCGGCCGAGTGGCGCGAGCAAGTGGCGGAGGCGCGGCGGCTGGACGCGGAGATCGAGAAGAACCTGACGTCTCTCGGCTTCCCCCCTCTGGAAGAGCGTCCATCGGAATGATCGACTACGGCAAGTTCCGCCTCTCGCTGGAGCGGCTCCGCGAGCAGTACGCGAACTACAGCCAGCCCGACCTTGCGCTGCCCGAGGTCACGCAGGAGGCCGTCGCCGAGTCGGTCGTCCACCGCTTCGAGACGTGCTACGACTCCCTGTGGAAGGTCCTCAAGCGGTACCTGGCGGAAGAGCTGGGCGTCGCCGACGTTCCCAACAGCCCCAAGCCGATCTTCCGGCTCGCCTTCGAGAACCACCTGCTTGACGGGCCGGTGGACCGTTGGCTAAAATATGCCGAACACCGCGTGGCCACGGCCCACGACTACAGCATGTCGAAGGCCGAGGACTGCTTGGCGGCGACGGGCGACTTCATCGGGGACGCCACGACGCTTTATGAGATGATGACTGGGGAACGATGGGAATGAAGGGGGAGATCGATCTGACGGAAGACCAGCGGCGGCTCGTGGTGGAGCTGATCGAGCGGCATCTACCGGATACGGATGTGTGGGCGCATGGGTCGAGGGTGAAGTGGACTTCGCGGCCGGAGTCCGATTTGGATCTGGTGGTCTTCTCCGGTGCTGATCAGCGCGATCAAGTGGCGGATTTGCGGGAGGCGTTCGAGGAGAGTGACTTGCCGTTTCGGGTGGATGTGCTGGTTTGGGAGGAATTGCCAGCGTCCTTTCAGCAACAGATTGCTTCGAAACACGCTTCCCTGGCTACGGTGTCACATAAGGACCGCATCTGCACGCGGCGGCTTGCAGACGTTGCCGACGTCGTTATGGGTCAGTCCCCCGACGGTAGCACCGTATCTTCTGATGCCAATAGCGGGATACCTTTGTTGAATGGACCTCGGGAATTTGGTGCGCACCATCCTGTGCCTGTCCAATACACAAGTGATCCGAAAAAGCTGGCGAGTCCCGGCGATCTCTTGTTCTGCGTTCGTGGTTCCACAGGTCGAATGAACTGGGCAGATCAAGAATACGCCATAGGCCGAGGTTTAGCGGCGATACGCCATTTCGACGGTCAGGACCACCAGCCTTTTGTTCGTGCACTCCTAGATTACACGCTTCCACAACTGCTTCAGCACGCTACTGGTTCTGTGTTTTCAAGTGTTTCACGAGCACAATTGTCGAACATTAAATGTCCAGTCTTTAGTGACCAAGAGCAGAAACGCATTGCCAATATGCTGGGCATACTTGAAGATCAAATTTGTTTGAACAGACGTATCAACGACAATATGCAATATATCGCTGAAACTATTTATAAGGACTGGTTTATAGATTTCGGTCCTGTTCGTGCTATGCTCTCTGGACGGCCACCGTATCTTCCAAACAACATATGGCGTTTGTTTTCTGATAATCTCGTGGCATGGAATAGCATACAGCTTCCCGCTCAGTGGCGTATGGCCTCAGTGAGTGATAGTCTAGACATTGTGATGGGCCAGTCTCCTCCTTCCTCTGCGCTCAATGAAAGAGGGGACGGCTTGCCATTTCATCAAGGTAGCCGCGGCTTTGGATTTCGGTATCCCACGAAGTCCATTAGATTCTGTACACAGCCTAGGGCAACTGCGAATTACCAAGATACAATCGTTGGCCTACGTGCACCTGCTGGCGGCATCAATATGGCCTGGGAAAAATGTTGCATAGGACGCGGTCTTGCAGCAGTACGAGATACAAAATCGATGAGTACGTCTTTTACATATTATTCTCTCAAAGCCAAACAATCTGAGCTTCGTCGATACAACGACGATGGAACAGTGTTCGGCGCGATTACGAGACATCATTTTCGTAACATCATGATGCCACAACCGCCGATCAAGCTCATCAGAGCATTCGATGACTACGTGCGTCCGTTGGACACCGGCATTCGCTCACGCATCGCCCAATCAATTGTGCTCCATGATGTCCAGAAACGTCTGTCTCATTATCTGATCGACCGCAAGCACAGATCACCCAATTGGACTCTTCCGAAGCAGCCGACCCATGAATAGAAATTCGCTATCGACAGATCTTTCCGTCGCTCTTGATTTGGTCGACGCTTTGACTAGAGCAATGGAGATTTCGATTGGAGCACCGCAAAACAGGCAATGGCAATATGCATCATACAGAGGATTTGCGATCCAATACAATGAGATTGTCAAGACATTAGAAGGTAAAGTTGACATGCCAGATATTTTCAAATTTGATCTTTCCAAGATTCCGGGACAAATGGACGCAGTGATTACTCAACACAAAGAGATGTTCGACATGGTGTATACAAAAGTCTTGTTCTTGCAGGCAAGATTGGCAAACAAAATCGGACGACGAACTGGAAGCATGTCTGAAATCGAAAACTTTATCGATGCTCGCTTGCGATCTGGGATTCAAACAGAACCTACTTGTGAGAAGGATATACAAGATGCAATCGACACGCTTTTTGTTGGACGAGGTATGCAGAGGGGCGTGGATTATGGACGAGAGACTGGCCGCGTCAGTGTGTCTCTAAAGGAAGCAATTCCTGATTTTGTTGTATACAGCTTATCCCTGGCAATCGAAGTCAAATTCATCAAAGAACGTAGACGAATAGATCGGATAATTAACGAGATTGCCGCAGACATTACCAAATATGCTGTTAAATATTCGCAAATCATTTTTGTCGTATATGATATGGGTCATATCCAAGACGAACTACAGTTTCGTCAAGGTCTGATTAATCCAACAAATGTGTCTGTCCGAATCATCATTGTCAAACACTGACTAAATGTACCTATGCCGTGTAGCCACGCACGCAGGTGTCCCGTCTTTGCGCAGGGGGGAGATGCTCCTTTCGCGGCCTCCCTCTCCTCGTCCAGCAACACCACGCGCTGGCCGTAGATGAACGGCCAGCACGTACGTGATGTCGGCGACCCGGAGATGGTCGGGGCCGTCGGCGCTGAAGTCGCGCTCGACCAAGTCCGGAACCGGGGCGCGCATGAGGCGGGCGACCCGCTTCGGACCGACGCTCGCCCCAGGCCTTGAGGTCGGCGTGGATGCGCGGCCGCCCGTACGTCCGGCGGCTCGCTTCCCCAGCTGCGTCGCACCAAGACGCGCAGGTCGTCGTCGCGCAGCGCTTGCCGAACGCGGACGCTTCAGCCACGCGTAGAAGCCGCTCGGGGAGAGACCGAGGACGCGGCACATCGCGCGCACGGGAAACACGGCCCGGCGCTTCCTCACGAACTCGAACCCTCTCCGGGGATCGAGCCGCTCTCCCGGGCGAACCAGGCTACTGCTTGCGTTTCTTCGGCATCGTGGACTCCTCCTCGTCCCCAGCCGGACCGTCTCGCGCTCCGCGTCCACGAACTCCGTCGGCATCTGCTCGAGCGCGTTGAAGTCGAGCTCGCCCACCCAGTCGCCGCCCACCGACTCGCCGACGATCTCGACGACGACCTCCTCCACGACCTCCGCGAACGAGTAGAACTGCTTGTACACGCGGTCCTTCTCGCCGTGCTTGGGCTGGTCGGGCATGCGCGGCACCTCCTCTCCCGGCTGCGTGCGAGCTCCCTGTCGCGTCCAGAACTGGGCGCCGCGACGTCCCGTCCGTCCGTTTCGGCGGGCACGGCCGACAGACGAGGATGCGGAGCGGCAGGAAGCGCGGGTGTTGCTGGCGCGCAAGGCGGGTTCGGCGTTGCGGTGTCCGGGGTGCGGGCGGGCGTGTCTGGGCTACGACGCGCGGCGGCGGGAGTGGCGGGGGCTGGACGCGTGGGGGTACAAGACGTTCGTGGTGTACGACGTGCCTCGGGTGGAATGTCCGGTGCACGGGGTGGTGACGACGCGGGTGCCGTGGGCGGAGGGGCGGTCGAGGTACACGGCGGCGTTCGAGTCGCTGGCGATCGGCTGGCTTCGCGAGGCGAGCGTGCTGGCGGTCTCGCGGCGGCTGAGCGTGGACGAGACGTCGTTCAAGCGGGGCCACCGGTACGTGACGGTGGTGTCGGACTCGGAGACGAAGGACGTGCTGCACGTGGCTCCGGGCCGCAGCCGCGAAGCGCTGGAGGCGTTCTACCGCAAGGTGGGCAAGCGGCGGTTGGCGGCGGTCGAGAGCGTGTCGATGGACATGTGGCGGCCCTACGTGGCGGCGACGAAGGCGTGGGTGGCCGGCGCGCGGCGCAAGACGGCGTTCGACCGCTTCACGTGGCCAAGCATCTGGGCGACGCGGTGGACAAGGTGCGGCGCGCCGAGCACAAGGAGCTGCAGGCGGCGGGCAACGCCGTGCTCGCTGAGGGCGGTCAGCGTCTTGGCCACCGATCTCTTCCTCCTTGGAACCGGATGTCGGACCTTCCGTCCGTTCGCTAGTCGCCACACGCCTTGGCGATCAGCTCGTCGCCCGTCTCGCACTCCGCCAACAGCCGACCCAGCCGCTCCAGCCGTGAGCAGTCCGTCACGTCCGCAAGCACGTCTGCCAGCCGCTCCGCCGCATCCGCGCCGAATTTCCACTTCGCCGTCTCGACGTGCGCCCGACGCAAGCCCCGAGCTTCCCCGAGCCTTTGGCCGCGAGCCTCGCCGAGCTTTCGGCCCCGGGCCTCCCCGCGGGCTTCGCCGAGCCTTTGGCCCTGAGCCTCGCCGCGCGCCTCAGCCGCCTGCGCCACTTTCGAGATATGGTTCGTGTACACCTTGGTCGCCTCCTTCAGCGTGTCCAACTGTCCGATCGTCTCCCCCGACCCTCCAATCTATCATCTGAACGCGAATCCACGCGGCGTACGCGTCCCGCAACGCCGGCGTGGCCAAGCGCGCCAAAACCGCCAACGCTTGCGCGACCCGCTCCGGGTCCTCCTCGAAGCGCAGCGCCAAGCCCGCGCGCAGGCACCCCGCCTTGCGCAGGTCGAGAGACGCGCCCTTCGCCGCCTCCGCTTCCTCGTCCAGCAGCACCACCCGCTGGCCGTACATGAACGCCCGCAGCTCCTCGGGCACGAGCTCCTCCAGCTCGCTTGCCTTGCTCAGCGGCCCCTTCCACCTGCCCTCGAAGCTCTTGACCACCACGAACAACACCGCGCTCGCTTCCCCCTCTGCCCCGGCGACCCGGCTTCCTGCTAGGCTCTGGTAGCACAACGCCGTCTCGAGCAAGGCGCGCGTCGCCATCCTCTTGTCCGCCTTCGACTGGAACTCGAAGAGCAGCACGAGCCAGAGCGGACGGTCCCGGAACCGCACCCGCCACGCCATGTCCACCAGCCGGACGGTCTCCCGCTCCGCGTCCACGAACTCCGTCGGCATCTGCTCGACGGTACCGAAGTCGAGGTCGTCCACCCAGTCGCCGCCCACGGACTCGCCGACGATCTCGACGACGACCTCCTCCACGACCTCCGCGAACGAGTAGAACTGCTTGTACACGCGGTCCTTCTCGCCGTGCTTGGGCTGGTCGGGCATGCGCGGCTCTATGGGCGTTGGGATGGCTGGATCGGCCCGGCTTGGAAGCGGCTTGCGGACTGGGATATTCAGCTATGCCCTGGACGTGAGCGAAGCCGGACTCCGGGCCCGCTCGAGCACCTACGGAACGAACCGCGCCGGGGCTTGCAGTCTGCCGAAAACGTCCGGCTCGCGGGGCAGGCTGTCGCTCAGCGGATGCGGCACGGCCTAGTGCAGGCACTGATCGGCGCAAGGTGCACTCCGGGCGCGCCGAGGCGGTCGTTGCGTCTTGGACGCCGCATGAGCCAGGAACCCGGAGCGGTTCGTCTCTCGGCCTCCGGAAGCGTCGGCCTTGCCTTCGGAGGTCTGACCAACCCGCCGCCCACGATCCCATCGCCCAGGACGAAGGTCGCTAGTTGACTCCGCATCGTGTCTCAAAGTCGTTGGCAGGCACGGCTGGCCGATGCTCGCCGATGTACTTGAAGTGACATCGTGAGTAGGCCGCCGCCCCGGATGCTTGCCGCGTCGAACTAACGGAGCTACCTTAAAGGACGGTGCTACAAACCACCCTGAAGAGGAGAACAAGCAAGTGGCCTACCAAGCGGCGCCCTCCCACGATCCGAGAGAGTCGGCGCGGAACGCGATCCGCGCATGGCTTCGCAAAATGTCGGGCCAGAAATTTGAGGGGTTCGTAGTCGAATTTCTGAAGCTCCTAGGAGCAAGACCGGTGGAGCGGACCGGTGGCGCAGGAGACGGCGGCATCGATGGGGTCGGCAACATTGGCGGCTTTCGGTTCGCATTCCAAGCGAAGCAGTGGGGCCGCGACGTACCACCAAGGGATGTCCGCAACTTCGTTGGCGCACTGACCAATGGCGGACTTGCCAACGGTTATTTCTTCACGTCCAGCGGCTACACGCTACACGCGAAGGAAGAAGCGAAAATGGCAAAGAAGCAACGGATCACTGTTCAGCTGTACGGCGGCGAGCGTATCGCGGAGGAAATGATCGAGAAGGGACCGAAGTTCGGAGTGCGAGAGGTCACGGTAAACGAATTCGATCTCGTATGGTGGGAACGTCGGTTGGGCTCACAGACCAGCACCGATGCCGCCGATGCACTTCCGCCGAACAAGACGAAGAACGCCAAGCGGTCTCCGAAGAGACCCGCCAAGACGACCACGACTGGCATGATCTGGGACCTGTGCGATGAGGGCCGACGCCCGGAGGAGATCCACGAAATCGCGGAAGTCAAAGGGTGGAATAGCAAGACTGTTCGCGGCGCGATCTCCAGATGGCGAACGGACCAGGCGCGGAAGATACTGGACCGGATGCCGGACGCGGGCGACGAAGACAGGGTGGCCGCCTTGTTGAAGCTCCACATTCCCGAGAAAGTCGCACGCCGTCAACTGAGCCGCGCTCGCACCTAACGTGGTCTAGGAGCTTGCGAATCGGAACAGATCAATTCCGCGTCGCCACCTGCGGAATTTGACAGGCGCTTCTGCTCTTGGTGGGACGACAAATGGTTCTGGTGCGAAGATACGGTTCATAACCGAACCAACGTCGGCCAGCCGCTCCGCCGCATCCGCGCCGAACTTCCACTTCGTCGCTTCCACGTAGGCCCGACGCAATCCCCGGGCCTCTCCGAGCTTTCGGCCCCCGGGCCTCCCCGCGAGCTTCGCCGAGCCTTTGGCCTGAGCCTCGCCCCGTGCCTGGGCCGCCTGCGTCACTTTCGAGATATGGTTCGTGTACACCTTGGCCGCCCCTCCTTTAGCGTGTTGAGCTGTCCGATCGTCTCCTCCGACCCCTGCCAATCTACCATCTGAAGGCGAATCCACGCGACGTACGCCTCCTGCAACGCCGACGTGACCAAGCGCTCCAGAACCGCCAGCGCTTGCGCAATCCGCTCCGGGTCCTCCTCGAAGCGCAGCGCCCAGCCCGTGCACAGGCACCCCGCCTTGCGCAGGTCGAGAGACGGGCCCTTCGCTGCCTCCGCCTCTCCTCGTCCAGCAGCACACCCGCTGGCCGTACATGAACGGTCTCAGCTCCTCCGGCACGAGCCCTTCGAGCTCGCTCGCTTGGCTCAGCGGCCCCGTCCACCTGCCCTCGAAGCTCGCCGAACTGGTGGAAGTGCTGGACCGGCATGCCCTCGACACCGGCCCGAAGACCGCGAACGCCGACGACTGCCACGTCGGCGTGGTGTGGCACGACGAGGTGGCCACAGGTCCGTTGGTCCATCAGATCCGTTGGTCCATCAGGCTTCCCTTTTGGCCGGACAGGTGTTATCCTTCTGAACTTTGGTGACGCATGCCCCCCGACGAAAGGCCACCGCCATGCCGATGGACACTTCCAGCACGGAAACGACAGGAACATCGGGGACGGAGTCCAGGAAAGCGGATGCACTGCCGAGCGTCCCGGTTGCCGACGAAGATTGGCGCGAACGGATCGCACGTGCAAAACAAGCCCGGGAGGAAGGTCGAAAGGCACGACAAGGAAAGCCGCTGACCTTCCGTACGAGATACAACATCAAGTAGGCGGAACGCACAATGCCGGATCGAAGCCCGTTGTATGAAGCAAGGCATTCGCCTCGCTACGAACGCCAGAAGCTCATTCGTCGGTATGAGGAAGAGTACAAGTGTCGACTCGTGATTCTCATTGACGCATTGTTTTCGCACAGTGTGACGCTCCTAGAAGAAACACTGCACGACGCAGATTCCGCTGAAGACCTACATATCATTCTGGCCACGCCAGGTGGAGACGGAGAGACGGCGATTCGTCTCATCCGCCAAGCTCAATCTCGTTGTAGTAGACTGATCGTGATCGTGCCTGATCAAGCAAAGAGTGCAGGCACTGTTTTTGTGCTTGGCGCAGACCAGATATGCATGGGTCCGACCAGTTGTTCCTCAAAGTCCGGGACATGGACCGGAGGCATAAGGTTCGGGGATCCAGAAATCCACGTTACGGGCCGTAGAATTCGAACCGGTAACGCTCTTTGGGTCGTCCGGGAAGTCGATTCCGCGTCGCCACGTGCCGACATTGAGGGGCGTTTCCGCTCTTGGCTGGACGACAAACGGCTCTATCCGTTCCAGGATGCGATCGTAGCGCTTGCGAGCCGCCGTCAGCTTCTCGGCAATCCGGGAGTCGGTCGCGGCATGGTCCATGATGGAGCTACTCTCCGGATACAGGCATGTAGAAAACCCCAGCGGTAGAGGGCCGGTTTGACCACGCCTTGCCGTCTCCATGGCTGGCGGACTATCTTGTGACTCCAAGAAGTCCAGCGTCTTCGTCACATGGGCGGTTCCTGTGGTGTCACATATCCCCGAATCGGCTGTTGAGCAAGTTGCATTGGGTTGGCTTGACCATTCCGGCTGGACCACCGCGCACGGCCCTGACCTCGGTCCCGGCGACTCAGGCTCGGAACGCTCCGCCTACTCCGACATCGCCCTCGCGTCCCGCCTCCGTGAGGCCCTGTCGCGTCTCAACCCCGATCTGCCAGCTTCCGCCCTCGACGACGCCCTCCGCGAGCTGACCCGCCCCACTGGCTCCACCCTCGACGCCCGCAACCGCTCCTTCCACCGGATGCTGGTGGACGGCGTCCCCGTCGAGTACCCGGCGCCCGACGGGCGCATCCGCGGCGACCACGCCCGCGTCCTCGACTTCGACCAGCCCGACGCCAACGAATGGCTGGCCGTCAACCAGCTCACCGTCGTCGAGGGCAAGCACCGGCGACGCCTGGACATCGTGCTCTTCGTCAACGGGCTTCCGCTGGGCGTCGTCGAGCTCAAGGACCCGAGCAACCCGGACGCCACCGTCCATGCCGCATGGCGGCAGCTTCAGACGTACAAGGCGGAGCTGCCCGCGCTCTTCGCCATGAACGAGATCATGGGCGTCTCGGACGGCGTGGAGGCTCGGTTCGGCACGCTCACCGGCGGCTGGGAGTGGTTCAAGCCGTGGCGCACCATCGACGGAGACGAGAAGGCGGGGGCGTCGACGTCCCAGTTACAGGTCGCCGTCCAGGGACTGTGCGCACCACGACGCCTGCTCGACATGATTCGCGACTTCATCGTCTTTGAGGACGACGGCGGGGGCGAGCTGGCCAAGAAGATGGCGGGCTACCACCAGTACCACGCGGTGCGGGCGGCCGTGGGCCAGACCTTGCGGGCCACCCGGATGCAAGACGAGCAGGAAGCCACCCCGGTTCGGCCGTTTCGGCCGGTCGTCGTCCCGCCGGACCCGCGAACACGGTACGTCACCACCGCGCCGCTGGTTCCGCTCAAGGCCGCGGCCGGCGCGTTCGGCGATCCTCGGCGCTTCCCGGCGGACGACTTCGAGTGGGCCAGGATTCGCCCGAAGCGCCCGTTGCGGCGCGGGATGTTCGTCGCCCAGGTCGTCGGCCGGTCGATGGAACCGGCGATACCCGACGGCGCCTGGTGCCTCTTCTCCGCCCCGATCGAAGGCACGCGGCAAGGCAAGACAGTGCTCGTGGAGCTTCGCGACGAAAGCGACCCCGAGACTGGCGAGCGCTACACCGTCAAGCGGTACGAGAGCGAGAAGGCCGAGCAGGACGAAGACGGCGACGGCTGGCGCCACGCCCGCGTCACCCTCAAGCCCCGCAATCCGCGCTTCCCGCCCATCGTGCTCGCGCCCCAGGACGAAGGCCAAGTCCACGTCGTCGCCGAACTGGTGGAAGTGCTGGACGGCCACGCGCTCGACACCGGCCCGAAGCCCGGGGCCCCCGGCGACCGGCGCGTCGGCGTGGTGTGGCACACGCAGGGCTCCGGCAAGAGCCTCACGATGGCGTTCTATGCGGGGCGCATCGTTCGCGAGCCGGCCATGGCGAACCCGACGCTGGTGGTCCTCACCGACCGCAACGACCTGGACGAACAGCTCTTCGCCACGTTCTCCCGCTGCCGGGACTTGCTGCGCCAGCCGCCGGAGCAGGCCCAGGACCGGGCCGACTTGCGCCGGCGGCTGGACCGCGAGGCGGGGGGCGTCGTCTTCACCACGATACAGAAGTTCTTTCCCGACCAGAAGGGCGACCGGCATCCGCTGTTGTCGCGTCGTCGCAACATCGTGGTCGTCGCCGACGAGGCGCACCGCAGCCAGTACGACTTCATCGACGGCTTCGCCGCTCACATGCGCGACGCCCTGCCCGCCGCCTCGTTCATCGGCTTCACCGGCACGCCGGTCGAGCAGACCGACCGCAACACGCGCAGCGTCTTCGGCGACCACATCAGCATCTACGACATCCAGCGCGCGGTGGACGACGGCGCCACGGTGCCGATCTACTACGAGGGCCGATTGGCCAAACTCGCGCTGGACGAAGACGAGCGGCCTCGGATCGATCCGCAGTTCGAGGAGGTCACGGAGGGCGAAGAGGTCGCCCGCGCGGAACAGTTGAAGACGCGCTGGGCGCAGCTGGAGGCCGTGGCCGGGACCGACAAGCGTCTGGAGCTGGTGGCCGACGACTTGGTGCGCCACTACGAGCAGCGGTGCGAAACGCTGAAAGGCAAGGCGATGATCGTGTGCATGAGCCGCCGCATCTGCGTGGCCCTGCACGACAAGATCGCGGCGAAGCGTTCCGCCTGGCACGGAGAGGGCGACGACCAGGGCGCGATCAAGGTCGTCATGACCGGCTCGGCCTCCGATCCGCCCGAATGGCAACCCCACATCCGCAGCAAGGGACAGAGGGAGGCGCTGGCCAAGCGGTTCCGCGACCCGGACGACCCGTTCCGAATCGCAATCGTGCGCGACATGTGGCTGACCGGCTTCGACGCGCCGGCGCTGCACACCATGTACGTGGACAAGCCTATGCGCGGCCACGGCCTGATGCAGGCCATCGCCCGCGTGAACCGCGTCTTCGGAGACAAGCCGGGCGGGCTGGTCGTGGACTACCTGGGACTGGCGAACGACCTGAAGGAAGCCCTGACCACCTACACCGACAGCGGCGGCAAGGGCAGGCCCACCGTCGACCAGAACCAAGCCGTGCAGGCGCTTCGCAAGCATTTCGAGATCTGCAGCGATCTCTTCCACGGCTTCGACCGCTCGCGCTGGACCGCCGGCACGCCCGCCGAGCGCGTGGCGCTGTTGCCCGCCGCGCAAGAGCACGTCCTGGCCCAGGAGAACGGCAAGGACCGGCTCTTCAAGGCCGTGGACGCCCTGTCCAAGGCGTTCGCGCTGGCCGTCCCCCACGACGAAGCGCTCCGCGTCCGAGACGACGTCGGCTTCTTCCAGACCGTGCGCAACTCGCTGGCCAAACGGGCGCCCGGCGCCGCCCGGCCCGCCGAGGAACTCGACCACGCCGTGCGCCAGATCATCGCCGGAGCCGTCGCGCCCGAGGGCGTGATCGACATCTTCGCCGCCGCCGGACTGCCGAAGCCCGACATCTCCATCCTGTCCGACGAGTTCCTGGCCGACGTGCGGGGCCTTCCCCAACGCAACCTAGCCGTCGACCTGCTGCGCAAGCTGCTCGAGGGCGAAGTGCGCGTGCGCCGCCGCAAGAACGTCGTGCAGAGCCGGTCCTTCGCCGAGATGCTGGAGCGCACGCTGGCCCGCTACCGGAACCGGGCCATCGAGACCGCGCAGGTGATCGAGGAGCTGATCGGCTTGGCCAAGGCGATGCGCGAGGCCGACCGTCGCGGCGAGGACCTTGGCCTGTCCGACGACGAGCTGGCGTTCTACGACGCGCTGGAGACCAACGACAGCGCCGTCAAGGTGCTCGGCGACGAGACATTGCGCGGAATTGCTCGCGAGCTGGTCGTGACCGTGCGCAAGAACACCACGATCGACTGGACGATCCGAGACAGCGTCCGCGCCCGCCTGCGCGTCTACGTCAAGCGCGTGCTAAACCAGCACGGCTACCCGCCGGACAAGCAGGAGGCGGCCACGAAGACGGTGTTGCAGCAGGCGGAGATGCTGTCGGGGGAGTGGCTGGCGTCGGGGAGTCGGTGACGGCGGAGCCCGCGCGCACATGGAATCGACCGTCGCTGCCGCGGAGCCCGCCACGCCGTAGGCCCGTGGGGCAGCTCGACGGCATTCCTCAGGTGGCCGTGCGCCTCCTCGATAGCGCTTCCCTGCGTCGCCGCGTCGAACTCGTCTCCGTGTTCATGCTTCTGCCATCACCTGTGCGACTTTGGTCTTCGGGAGCTTCTCGATCTCGGCCTGCGCGGACTCGAGACCATGCATCTCCACCATGTAAATGACGAGTTCATAGCAGTCTACGACGTTCTTGAACCCGAGCCGCAACAGCTCGGGCACTCGGGGCACGTTCGCGACGAGGCTGAACGCGTACTTGGACCCTGCAAGATAGGCGACGGCTTCGGCCCGGTCGACACCCTTCTCGGCCATCGCCCGGACATCCAGGAGCGGGATGCGAATCAGCTCTGTATCGGCAATCACGCCGTGCTCGTCCTCACGCTCGATGAACTCGATCAGCGGCTTCGTCATGGGGCTCCTCCTCCAGTGGAACGGACTTTCGGACCTTCGGGCCCCTTATGAACGCCATCGAGTCCGCCCACGTCAAGGGCTTCCGCTCCCTGGCCGAGTTCAGGGTCGTCGTCCCGCCGGACCCCCCCCGGACCCGGTACGTGACCACCGCACCGCTGGTCCCGCTCAAGGCGGCGACCGCTGGCGCCACGTCCGCGTCACGCTCAGGTCCCGCAACCCGCGCTTCCAGCCCATCGTGCTCGCGCCCCAGGACGAGGGCCAAGTCCGCGGCTTCGACCGCTCGCGCCGGACCGTAGGCACGCCCGCCGAGCGCGTGGCACTGTTGCCCGCCGCGCAAGAGCACGTTCCCGGCCCAGCCGGGGCCGCGGCGCCCGAAGGCATGATCGACATCTTCGCGGCCGTCGGCTGCCGAAGCCCGACATCTCCATCCTGGCCGTGGCCATTGGCGATTCGACCAGTGTGTCGTTAACTTCGGGGTGCCCGGGGAAGGGCGACCACTCGACGGCACTCCATCTGCCCCGGACAATACCGCCTGTCCGAAGACGAACTGGCGTTCTACGACGCGCTGGAGACCAACGACAGCGCCGTCAAGGTCCTCGGCGACGAGACATTGCGCGGAATTGCTCGCGAACTCGTCGCGACCGTGCGCAAGAACACCACGATCGACTGGACGATCCGAGACAGCGTCCGCGCCCGCCTGCGCGTCTACGTCAAGCGCGTGCTAAGCAAGCACGGCTACCCGCCGGACAAGCAGGAGGCGGCCACGAAGACGGTGTTGGAACAGGCGGAGGCGTTGTCGAAGCCGCCGGCAGCCTGCTGGGCATGTTGCGGCGCGACGGGGGAGTGGTTGGCGTCGGGGACGCGGTGATCGGGAGCGGCGGTAGACTGCGGCGGCGGCCTTGCGCACCGATTGGCGTCACTTGGGAGCTGGTCTCGGCAAGACGGTGAAGTCAAGCGAGGCTGCCACAGTTGCTTGACGTGCGTCAAGCGTGACGAAACACATCCGTCCGATCGTGTGGGCCACGTGCATCGCGGTGGCTACATGCCAGAGATCGGCTGCCCTGAGGTGCCCTCGACTCAATACGGTCGCCATCTCGAACGAGAGCGGGTGCGAGGGGTGTACCCAATCTATGTCGGTCAAGGTATCTTCGTCGTATGGCCGCCTCTCCCTCGAGAAAGCTGCCCGCACTTCAGCTTCCAGGAGGTTCGAGGACACTTGTTGGTCCATTTTCGTCCAGAATGGCTATGACTTCCTCTGCCCGTGGTTGACCGAAGGCTACCGTCACGAGCGCGGATGCATCGACATATGCGACCTTCATTCGCGGCGATCAGCCAGGAAGCGATCTAGCGCTCCGGGTACCGCCTTGCCGATCTTCCGAGGCCGATTTCGGATTGTAGTTCGCACGAGAACGCCTTTCCGCTCAAGGTCGAGTAGCTTCTCTCTGGTCGTGGCGGCGACGCGTGTGCGAATCAAGCGGATCTCGACGGAGGGATGTCCTTGATCCTCGACGATCACCGTTTCGCCGCTACGAACCCTCTGGATGATTGCCGGGAAGCGATCTCCGGCTTCTCGTGTGGAGTAGGCACTTGACGTTGCCATAGGTTGTCCCCTCAAGTCTTTGCGAGGCGTGCACGGTACCAAGTCGGCGTCAGCAGTATCGCACGAATGCAGGGCGGACGCAACCCCCCGCCCCTCTTGGCTCCCCCGTCTCCGTGTCATGCTTCTACCACCACCGGCACGACTTTGGTCTTCGGGAGCTTCTCGATCTCGGCCTGCGCGGACTCGAGACCATGCTTCTCCACCATGTGCATGACGAGTTCATAGCAGTCCGCCATGCCCTGGAACACGCGTCCCTGCTGCTCGGACACTCGGGACAGCGTCGCAACGAGGACGAACACTCTCTTGGACCCTGCAAGATAGGCAATGGCTTCGGCCAGGTCGACACCCTCCTCGGCCATATCCTGGAGATCCATGAGCGGGATGCGCATCAGATCTTCATCGGCGACAATGCCGCGCAGATACTCACGCGCGATGGGCTCGGTCGGCGTCTTGGTCATCGATCTCCTCCTCCTGTGGACGATCTCATGCTTCTACCACCACGGGTGCGACTCTGGTCTTAGGGAGCTTCGCGATCTCGGCCTGCGCAGATTCGAGACCATGCCTCTCCACCATGCGGATGACGAGTTCATAGCAATCTGCGATGTCCTGGGACACGTGTCGCAACGACTCGGACAGTCGGGACAAGTTCGCGACGACGACGAACGCGTTCTTGGACCCTGAAAGATAGGCGATGGCTTCGGCCGGGCCGGTACCCTTCTCGACCATCTTCTGGACATCCATGAGCGGGATGCGGGTCAGCCATGCATCGGCGAAAATGGCGCGCATATGCTCACGCGCGATGGGCTCGGTCGGCGTCTTGGTCATCGATCTCCCTCCTCCTGTGGAACCGACCTTCGGACCTTCGGTCGGGTAAGCTACGCTCAATTGCGTTCCTCGCTGGCGGAATCCCGCGGGGCCCCTCACGAAGGCCATCGAGTCCGTCCACGTCAAGGCCTCCGCCCCCTGGCCGACTTCGGTTCATGTCCAGCCGGACCCGCGAACGCGGTACGTCGCCACCGCGCGGCCGGTCCCGCTCAAGGCCGCGGCCGGCGCGTTCGGCGATCCGCGACGCTTCCCGGCGGACGACTTCGAGGGGGCCAGGATTCGCCCGAAGCACCCGCTGCGGCGCGGGATGTTCGTCGCCCACGTCGTCGGCCGGTCGATGGAACCGGCGATGCCGGACGGCGCCTGGTGCCCTTCTCCCGCTCCGGCCGCGGGCGCGCGCCAGGGCAGACCGTGCTCGTGGAGCTTCGGGACGAGAGCGACCCCGAACCGGCGAGCGCTACACCGGCGAGCGGTACCAGAGCAAGAAGGCCGCTCGGAACGAAGACGGCGACGGCTGGCACCACGCCCGCGTCACCCAGACGCCCCGCAATCCGCGCTTCCCGCCCATCGTGCTCGCGCCCCACGACGAAGGCCAAGTCCACGTCGTCGCCGAACTGGTGGAAGTGCTGGACCGCCACGCGCTCGACACCGGTCCGAAGCCCGCGGCCCCCGGCGACCGGCGGCGGCAAGGCCCAGGCGCGGTTGCGCGCCGCGCACGAGCATGTCCTGGCCCCGGAGAACGGCAAAGACCGGCTCTTCAAGGCCGTGGACGCCTTGTCCAAGGCGTTCGCGCTGGCCGTCCCCCACGACGAAGCGCTCCGCGTCCGAGACGATGTGGACTTCTTCCAGACCGTGGCGCAACTCGCTGGCCAAACGGGGACCGTCAAAGTGCGTGCCGACGGATCGAAATGGCTGGCCCTCGTTGCCAACGGCAAGCCTGCTGGCCGCCGCCGGCACTTGGCCGTGGCCATTGCGATTCGGCCGGCGAATCGTTATCTTCGGAACGTTCGAGAACCGCGATCCACTCGACGGCCATCCAGTCCATCTGCTTGGATCCACTTCGCTTGCGCCAACAGGCCAAGAGCAACCAAACTAGCATCCGGGAGACGACTCGTGAAAGTACAAGACGCAGTGACAACGGCCAAGAAGCACATCCAAGATCTGTATTCCGACGAGGAGATCGTCCATGTGGGGCTTGAAGAAGTCGTTTTGAATGACGATATCTGGAGGGTCACGATCGGCTTCTCTCGTCCATGGGACATTTCTCCGACGAATCCCATTTCGTCAATGATGTCTCCGCAACCGAGGCCGCGAACGTACAAGCTCGTCACCATAAAGGACGGTGATGGCGAGGTATTGTCTATCGAGAATCGAGATCCGGTTGTCTCATGACAATGAAGCGCGAATGGTTCATTGATGCCAATTTGCTTGTTCTCTTGGTAGTCGGTATCACGGATCGTTCATTGATAGCCAAACACAAGAGGCTCAGAGCTTTTGCTAATGACGATTACGATAGATTGATAGCATTGGTCTGTCATGCGAAACGTATTCATGTTACGCCCAACACACTCACTGAGGCATCCAATTTGATCGGTCATCATAAGGATCCGGAACGCTCACAATGCTACGGCACTCTTGGCCAACTCATCGCAGATAGAAACGAAGTCTTTGTGAAGAGTGCAATTGCCACTCGCAACAATGACTTTCAACGACTTGGTCTATCGGACGCAGTTCTCTTGGAAGTTGTATCGCCGGAAACGCCTCTCCTTACAGTCGATTTTGATCTGTACAACACTGTCTCGAGGACAAGTGCGGAATCCGCAGTCAACTTCGACATCTGTTGGATCCTCAATAGCCGCGACTCGGCGGGACGGTTGCCGGCATGTCCCGCTCGTCAGCACCTCATGAGAGGAAGCCGAGCGATCAGCGAAGCGGTTCCGCCGCAAACGCGTAGTCGAACACGCTGGACGCGCCGATCACCTCGCGAAATCGTTAACGGCAACGTTGTCGGCGTGGACGTAGAGGCGGTCGAGGGTGTCGCGAATGGGATTCAGTCTGCCACGGCGCCCCGGACCTGCTCATCGTCGCCCGCCCTGCTGGCCTTCGCCATGGTCGCCGGCTCCCCGCCTCAAAGGCTCCGGTGTTCTGCCCAACAGATCGTCGAAGTCCGATCTCGCAGGTGAAGGTACCGCGCGCGCAAGCCGGTGGCAACGAAGGGCCAGCCGTGCGTCTCGGGCTCGCCGAATTGGGAAACGGGGCCGGCTGGATGGGGGACACCGAGCAGCCTCCGACAGATTCTCGGACAAATTCTGCTACGAATTTGTCCACGACGGGTCGCCTCTGAGAGCCAAATCTGCCGACTGGAGCCAGAAATCCACCCTCAAGTCCCCATCACGACAAATGGCGGGCAATTTGGCACCCTGCGTCTCGAAGCTGGCTGGCGCGCTCCGTCGCAACGCGGGATGTCGGAGCCGCCTCCGCGCCCGAAAGCGACGAAGACGGCTCCAAGAACGCCCATGGCGAGCCACAGGCTGATTGCGCTTTCCAGGAGGGCGGTCACGTGGGCAACCGCCCGCCGCCGTACTTTTTGCCTCTGGCAATGCGTCTTATCGTCGTGGCGGAGACGCCAAACTCTTGCGCCAGCTCGTGCGGCTTGTATTCGCGGAGTGTGCGGCGGGCTATTTCTTGCGCCTGTTCTGGCGTGATCGTCATTTCGCCGAAACGCTCTACCCAGTGTCTCATGTTGAGCACGTCCAGGGTCAGGCGGTTTGCTTCATCCTGCGCCAGCCGAAGTTTCGTGAACGCACCATCTTCCTCTTCGATGGCCGTGCGTACTCTGCGTGCGTTTTTCACGAGCCAGAACATGGCGTTTAACCAGGCGGGGGCCTTGGATGCCCATTGTCGCACCTTCCGCGACATTCCCAGCAGAGCCGCTGTCAGCAAAGAACCGAGGGCCGAGACTAAAATCGGATGCGCCGACACCCAGCCGACAACGAACCGCCAGGCGTCCATCATCGCTTCTTCGGTACGGGACACCAGCCGATGTAGCCGCCCACCGTCCAGCCGAAG
Organism: Longimicrobiales bacterium; assembly: GCA_965242735.1. Taxonomy (GTDB): domain Bacteria; phylum Gemmatimonadota; class Gemmatimonadetes; order Longimicrobiales; family Gaopeijiaceae. Next base: position 2,991,547 of record OZ251497.1, read on the forward strand.
CCGCCCGCCGAAATGGCCGCGAACAAGCCGCCGACCAGCATGGCAAACATCGCCAGGTTGGTCGCGCCGACGAAGCCGCCCAGCAACATCAGTCCTGTCAGGTACGTCTTCTTCATTCCGTCTTTCCTTGCCCCTCCGGGGCGGTTTGCGTCATCCTCACGTTGTCCATGAAATTTCTTTGCCAACGATCATGGGCGCGATTCGTCCGCCACAGCTTCCAGCGAGAATACAAGTCCAATCCCAGGGACGCCATGGCGGCAAGAGCCCCACCAAGCAGTAGAGAGCTGGTTACGGTCATCGTCCCGCCGCCTTCGCGCAAGCCGGGTCGGCGAACATCTTCTTGGCGAACGCGCCGCCGCCAGTGCCAGCCCCCCTCACAGCCCCGGATCCCTCCCCCCGAACGCCTTCAGATTGGCCTCGATCCCCTCCGCTCGCCGCTCCTCCGCGTCCCTGTCGCCTTCGGCCTCGTCGGGATTGGTGGCGAAGGGCGGGAAGGGGAACCGGACGGGGATCGGTTCCGGCACGACGGGCTGGGACACCACCATCGTGCCCGGCATGAAGCGCGACGCGCGCTCCCGCAGGGACGTCGAGAGGAAGCGGTAGGCGTCGGATTCGCCGGCGTCCAGGCGGCCGGCGACCTTTAGCGAGGCGTTGCGGGGCAGGGCCTGGGCCACCGCGGACGCCGCCTGCTGGGCACCGATCAGAAGGACGCCCAGGGAGCGGCCGCGCTCGGCGATGTCGACCAGCAGCTCCTTGAGGGGCGAGTAGCCCTGTGCGGGGGCGTACTTGTTGAGTTCGTCGAGGACCACGAAGCGGAGCGGTTCGCGGCCGCTGCCCTGCTTCTCGCGCCACACGCTGTCGAGGAGCGCGCCGACCACGAAGCGCTGGGCGTCGTCGTGCAGCCGCGAGATGTCCACGACGTGCAGGCGCGCGTTCTCGTGCGAGACGGGGGTCAGGCCGCAGCCGATCAAGGGGCCGATGTGCTTGCGCAGGCGCAGGATGCGGCGGAAGAACGCCTGGCGCGTGCCTTGCTGGGTGTGTCCGAACCACTGCGCCGCCGCCTCGTCGCCTTCCGAAGCGATCCGCTCCACCAAGTCCACGAAGTCGCCGAAGCCGCGGATCACGTCGCCTTCGCCCGCCGGAGCCTCGGCTGGCTCGCGCGCCGCCAGCCGGTCCGGGTTGTAGATGGTGTCGCCGGGGATTTCGCGGGCGATGACCACGGCGCCCGTCTCGTCGCCCGCCAGCCGCCGGAGCCTGCGCAGCAACTGTATGCGGAACTGCTGTTCGACGAAGCCGACCTGCGTCGAGCGCTCGTCCTCGGACGTGAAGCAGAACTGAAGCAACTGCTCGCGCACGAACTGCTCCGGCGTCCACCCGTAGGCGGCCACGTCGCCGGTGGCGCGGCTCGTCACCCAGGGAACGGCGGTCCCGCTCGAGTCGGACTGCCGGGGCGCGTACAGCCGAACGGAACGAAACGGCCCCGGCTCGCTCACGCCCAGCGCTTCCCACTGCGCGCGAGGGTCCTGGCCGGCGCCCGGCTTGCTCGCGAACTCGGAGTTGGGCCGGTCCACGTGCAGCAGGTCCTCGCCCTTCGTGTTGAACACCAGCGCGCGCACGCCCTCGCGCTTGGCCCGGCCGCCCAGCAGCTCCATTCCCGCGCGCGTCTCCAGCAGCTGGTAGAGCAGGAAAAGCGCATACGAAGTCTTGGTCGCGACGCCCGATATGCCCGATATGGAGACGTGCCCCCCGGCGCGCCCGTCCACGAAGCGCATGTCGGCGTAGACGGGCGACCGTGTGGCGTCCAGTCCCAGCGGCAGCTTCCCCCGCTTCATCTCGTCCTCGAAGAGGGCCCGGCGGCGGTCCTCTCCCACGGCTCGCGCGACCGCCGAGCCCGCATGAGGCGACACGAAGAACTCCGGGACCACGCGCAGAACGCTCACTTCGGCCCTGCGCACGTGCTCGGCCGGCAACGTCCGGTCCGCGACGCGAGCGGTGTCGGACGGGTATTCGGCGCCCTCCAGCCGCGACGTGAGCTCGGTCACGATGCCGTAGTGGACGATTCGGTTGCCGTCGGGCAGCTCGGTCTCGACCGCCACCAAGTCGTCCAGCTGCACGACGGCCTCCGGGTCGAGCACGACCTGGAAGGTGCGCGAGTCGCTGTCGGTGGAGCCGTCGACGAGGCCGATGCGGCTCTGGGCCTCGGCGTTAGGGGTCTCGGTCATGGAAGGGCGGAGGTTGGAGGGATGGGGGTTGGAGGGACGGAAGCTGTCGGGCGGCCGGAGGGCGGACCGGACGCTGCCGGAGGGCCGGAAGTTGTGGGACGGGCGGCCGCCGGTTGCGCCGGGCGGGTTGCCGGGCCGGGGCGGTTGTGTTCGCGGACGACTTCTCGCACGGCGCGCAAGGCTAGACGCGGGCTGCCCAGCAGGCGCCGCAGATGGCGTTCCAGTCCGGCCACGGGCAGAAGATTGACGGGCGCGCGGGCGTCGCGATGGAGGGCGGGCGCGAACCGCGGGAGCCAGCCGGCCGCCTCGTCCACGGCGGCGACCGCCGCTTCCCTGCCCGGCTCGCCGGGAACCTCCAGCCGCGCGATCCCGGCCCACGCGCCCGCCCACGGTCCCGCCGCGCCCACGCGAAGGTAGCAGGCGTACAGTCCGACCTTGGTCCGGAACAGGCTGGAGCGCTCGCCGGGCGCCAGCTCGGGCACCCTGCGCCAGTGCTCCGGAGCCAGCATCCTGCGATGGTGCGTCTTGACGTACCCGACCAAGCGAGCCTCGGCGCCGCCTCCGCCGGCCAGCCCGCGCCGCACCGGATGGAGCGGACCGTCGAAGACCGTCAGCCAATCCGCGTCGACGAGCCGCTCGGCGATTCTGGCTTCCTGCGCCCGCATCGCGTCGCGCAGATGCCGGCGGGCCGCGTCCAAGTCGTCGCCCTCGACGGCGAGCGCCTCCCATCGCCAGCCGTTGGCGTGCGGGGGAAGCGACACCGTCTCTCCGCCCGCGAACACGACGGCGCGGCCCGTGCTCTCGTGCGCGATCTCGACGGGCCGGTCCGCCGTCGCCAGCGCCGCCCCCGCTCCCCAGCTCCCCGCCACGCCCATGTGGGTCTCGCCGTCGACCGCCGTCCGCGTCAGCCGCGCCTCGATCCGCATGACCCCGTCGACGAAGCAAAGCCGCCGGGGCCGCTCCGCCGGGGGCGGACGGTGCGCCCGAAAGTCGCCGCCGTCCTCCACCACCTCGCACTCGACGGCCTCGGGCGCGTCTTCCTGGACCTCGAAGCCGGCGCCGTGCCCGATTTCGAAGGGCTCCACGCCGACGGAACCGCTGGATCTCAACTGGGTGTTCTGCTCAGTGAGGGCCAAATCATGAAGCCGCGCCGTCGTCTTGCCCGCCCAGCGCCGCCAGGGCCGCCCGGTTGTTGCCGTGGACGGACGGCTCCCGGCACCAGAGGTCGCGCAGCTTGGCCGCGACTTCGTCGGCCCATGACGGCAGGGCCAGCATCCGCACGACCGCCTGATCGATCTCCTCGCGGACCGGGTCGGCGTGGGCTTGGCACAGGGGCCGCAGCAGCTTCGTCTTGATGTTGTCGAACTCGCCCGCGGCGCCGTCGAGCGACTGGGCGTCCAAGCGGTCCAGCATGGGCACGGGGATCCGCCGCAGCGCGCCGACTTGGGTCGTGGATCGGCCTGCGTGCGTCCTTTGGCCCACGGACCAGTGGAGCAGGCTGCCCAGCGTGGAGTTGGCCCAGAGCGCGAACGCCTTGAGGACGCGTTCGTCGTCGTGCTTCAACGCTGTCCATGAACGACCGCCCATGACCGGCATCTTCGTCGTGGCCGCCAACAGAGACTGCGACGTCCATCTGAGGTTGCGGGCGTAGAACAGCGTGCCGGCCCGAGCGCGCATGCGGTCCTGATCCCTGTCTGCCAACGCCTTGGGGACGATTCCCTTGTGCGTCGGCCTCACTTGCAACCGCTGCTGCTTCTTCGAATCGGCCACCCACAAGGCGCGGTCGCCGACCAGCGACGCTCCGGGCGGCAGGGGATGGAATTCGAAGGCGCCCTGCCCTTGTCCGCCTACCGGGTATCCGATCAAGTGGTGCGTCGGCCCGACCTCGAACAAGTCCTCCATGTGTCCAAAGGCCACGCGGGTCTCGACGGACTTCGGACCGACGAGCTCGCCGAAGCGACCCTGGCTCAGGGCGCTCGAGAACTCGGACAACAAGGCCGACTGGACGGCCACGGGAGTCCAGGGCTTTCCTGATCCGTCGGCTTCGAACGCCACCACTCTGCCGATCTCTTCGTCGCCCACGCGGACGGGGAAGTGGCCGGAACCCATCTGCCCTAGCGCGCGGCCGACGGCCCGCGCGATCTCGTGCGCCTGCCCTCCGTCGCGCAGCGGCTCGTACAAGGTGACGCATCGCACGGCGGCCGGATCGCCTGCAGACGCTCGCTTCGTCGCAACCAGCATCATCTCCTCCATGCCCGTGTCCGCCGAGACGGCGTCGCGTCCCAGCGCCCGGCCGGCGGAGAAAGCGATCGCCACGACGTCGCTGTACTTCGTCTCCACAAGCTTGCGCGTCATCGTCCAGCTGTCGGCGAACGCGGCGGTCAGCGGCAGCACGAAGCCCAGGCGGCCCCCGGAGCGGAGCTTCTGGTCGGCCAGAGCCAAGAACGAAGCGGCCATGCCCGCCTGCTTGTTCGACTTGCCGCGCGTCAGGTCTCCCCACCGGCGCTGGCAGGCCTTGCGCTCCTCGTCGCTCAAGCCGGCGACGTCGAAGGCGCTCTGGCCGCCTCGAGTGCGCGAATACGGCGGATTCATGAGCGCCCAGCAAAGGGAGGCGTCGCCGACGTGGACCGAACTCGGACGCTCTTCCTCGACTCCGGCCGACCTCTCTCCCGCCGTGCCGAAGAGGTCGTCCATCTCGTCGGCTTCGAAGTACTCGAGCGCTCCGGTCTTCGGGGGCGTGCCGCCCACCCTGACCCATCCGACGTGAGTCGCTCCGTAGGGATTGCCGTCGCCCAGAGCGGCCAGCGAGGACGCCGTGAGGTGGGCCGCGATGGGACTGATGTCCGTGCCGTATATCCCTGTTTCCATCGCTGCTTGGTGCAGCCGCACCAAGGAATCGGGCGTCGCGTCGCCCGATCGCTGGTGAAGCGCCGCGATCCGCCGGTATCCGGCGCGCAGAAGCGTGCCCGTGCCGCAGGCCAAGTCGGCGAGCTTGGCGCGGTCCCACAGATTCGGGTCGGCCCAGGAAGCGCCGGGCGGCAACGATTCGCGGGTGACGGTCATGGCCGCCAGGAACTCGGCGGCCGGAGGCTGGGTGTAGTAGGCCGCCGCGGTCTTGCGGTCGTCGCTCAGCTTGGGGAAGAGCTCCGCGCCGACGTTGATGTGGACGCCCAGTCTGCGAGACTCGATTTCCTCGACGGCCTCCACCAAGCAACGGAGCGCTTGCGACGTCGCCCCAATATTGCGTGCCATTTTTCTCAGGACGTCCTGCGCCGGCTCGAACACGGACCGCCAGTTCTCGCTCAGTATCTCGTGCCACGCGCGCAGGAAGCGAAACGGCATAGGATATCCTTGTTCGTCGCAGCAGTCGGCCGGCGCAGGCAGGCCCTCATGGCGCTCGTGAATCCTGGCCTGCGTCAACAGCGCGTTGAGCCAGAGCACCATGGTGGTGGAAAGTCCCGTCAGCACCGTCCTCTGGTGCACCTCGGCGGCCAGGTCTTCTCTTTGCCACTCGCTGCTCATGTGATAGAGGCGCTCCCCGGCCCACTCCACTCGTTGCGCGACGTAGTCGGCCGTCTCCTGAACGACCTCCCGCGGCAAGGCGATCAACGGCAAGAGATCGACGAGATCGACGGCGGAGCCGGTCGCGAAACCGCTCTTGGGCCACCGTCGCGACGTGCCTTCGCCCGTCCGCTGGTGCACGGCGTACGCAAGCTCCGCCCCTCTTGAGAGCTCTTGGGCAATTCGCGGCCTCTGCCACTGGCGGCAGGACTCGGGAATGCGTACGGCGACGGCGGTCTCGATCGGCATTCCGCCGGTCGTCTCCAGGCCGAGACGGGCCAACGCGTCCCGGTCCGCGTCCCGGCCGTCGAACGACGCCTCGATCGCCACCGGCCACATTTGCGGGTCTTCGATCAGAATGTCGGGATGCTTGCCCGGCGCGCCCGCGATCGTCCGCGTCCGTTCCACCTGAACGCAGCGCGGCGACTTGCGCCACCTCGCAACGGACCGGCGCAACGCCGTGCCGAGGGCCTCGTTGAACGAGGGCTCCGTGGTCAAGCCCTGGGGCGAAATGGCTGCCGTTCCTCCGAGCTCGGGCGTCGGTCGCAACGCAGAAAAGATAAGGGGTCGCGTCAGCCGCCTCTCCGCACCGCCCGGCCCGGCGTCCAAGGCGCTCCTGCTTCGTCCAACGCTTGCCGGAACGCCGTCATCGCGGCCAGCAGCGCCTCGAGCGTCTCGAGCTGCTCGTCCAAGAGAGGCGCCACGCGGTCCAGCACGGCGCGCTCATGTTGCGTGGCGGGCGCGAACGCTTGGTGCAGTCCGTTGGCCTCCGAGAGCTGTCGCAGCAACGGGACGGGTTCGCCGTCCGTCCCGCTGCCCCCGCCGAAGCCGCCCTGTCCGCTGCGGCCTCGCAGTCCTTCGAGCAGGCTGTCGACGCGCTCCGACAAGGAATCGGCGCGGGCTTCCAAGCCGGACAGATCTCCGCCGGCGCCGCGGCCGCTTCTGGCCGCCTGTTCCAGGGCTCGGCCGACACCCTCCAATTCGTCCTCAATCTCCTCCGCCTGCCGCACCGCCATCCGCACGGTGGCCGACAACTCCCTGTGCGCGCTGCGCAAACGTTGCAGCTCCGCCAAGTCTGCCGCAGTCATCTGAATCAAGTCGTCCAGGACCACGGCAAAGGGACGTTCCGCGACGACTGTCGAGGAGCTCTCGCCGCTTTCGCCTCCCGCGCCTTCGCCAGCCCCGTCGTCGCCCCCTCGACGCGCGCCCTCGTTGGCCCCGCCGCCCCCTCGATCCGCGCCCTCGCCAGCCCCGCCGCCCTCTCCGTCCGCCGTCTCGATCCTCAACCGCGCCGTGTACTGCCCGGGCAACGCCGGGACGCCCGCGCCGCCTCCGAATCCTCCGCCGAAGCCGCCTCCGCCCTGCCCTCCGCTGCTCTGCTGGGGCGGGCCAGTCCATGGCGCGTCGAGACGCAAGTTCCACTGCGCGCGGTGCAGCCCGGCCGCCGAAGCCGCCGACAGCACGCGCACGACTTCGCCGCGCTCGTTCACGATCTCCAGCGACGCGTCGCCCGCCTGTCTCTCCGGCAAGTAGTACCATACCGTCGCGCCGTAGGGAGGATTGCTCGCCGCATAGTTGCGGTCGGCGTGCGTGCCCGTCGTCGGCGCAGTGTTGACGACGTAGGCCAGCGCGTCGCGCACAGGGAACACGTAGGGACCGCCCGCGGCCTTCGCTTCGGCAAGCCGGGCGAGCGGCGCCAGGTCGTCGATCACGAAGAAACCGCGTCCGTGCGTGGCCACGACCAAGGCGTTGTCGCGGGGATGGACCTTGATGTCGTGCACGGGCGACGGCGGAATGCCGTTCTTCAAGGGCGTCCAGGACTCGCCGCCGTCCAGCGAAACGAAAGGCCGGATCTCGGTGCCCGCGAAGAGCACGGCGGGGTTCTCGTGATGCTCGGCGAACGCGCGCACGTTGCCGAATTCGGGCAGATCCCCCGCGATGGAACGCCACGTCCGCCCTTCGTCTTCGCTCTTCAGCACATAGGGCAGAAAGTCGTTGCTGCGGTGGCCGTCGAAGGTGGCGTACAAGGTTGCTTCGTCGTGCAGGGACCAGCGCACCTTGCTGACGTAAGTCGTGTCCGGAACGCCGGGAAAGTCGGTCTGCTTTCTCCACGTTTGGCCGTCGTCGGTGCTGACCGCGATCGTGCCGTCGTCGGAACCGGTGGCGATGACGCCGGGCCGCAGGCTCGACACGTGCATGGTCGAGATGTTGGAGAACACGGCCGTGCCCTGGTGGCGAGACACTGCGTTGTCGGCGGGCACGGAGCCCATCATGGGCAGGCTGTCGCGGTCGATTCGGCGGGTCAGGTCCTCGCCCAGGACTTCCCAGCTGTTGCCTTGGTCCGTGCTCTTGAAGACGTGGTTGCCCGCGAAGTACACGGTGGACGGATCGTGAGGCGAAATCTGGATCGGCGAACTCCAGTTGAAGCGGTACGACTCTTCGCCGGGCGTGGGCCGGGGCCGGATCGACTTGCGCTCGCCCGTCCGGCCGTTGAAGCGCAGCAGGTTGCCGTTCTGCGATTCCACGTAAGCCACATTGTGATCGCGGGGATCGATGGCCGCGAAGAAGCCGTCCCCGCCCGCCATCCGGTACCAGTCCGCGTTGCCGATGCCCATGGAGTTTCTGGTGCGGCTCGGCCCGCCCCACGTCGAGTTGTCCTGCAAGCCGCCGTAGATGCCGAAGAAGGGCTCCTGCATGTCCAAGCCGACCGCGTAGAACTGGCTGATGGGAAGGTTGGGCGAGAAGTCCCACGTCTCGCCCCGGTCGTGCGAAACGTAGAAGCCGCCGTCGTTGCCCAGCAGAATGTGCGAGGAGTTGTCGGGATTGATCCACATCGAGTGATGATCGACGTGCACGGTGCGGGCGATCCGCGTCCATGTCTCGCCACCGTCCTCGGAGCGTTGCAACGGCACGCCGAGGTGATACACGACTTCGGGATCGTTGGGATCGACGCGAATCTGGCCGAAGTACCAGGGAATCGACGCGATGTCGCTGGTCTTGCGCCAGGACGCGCCGGCGTCGTCGGTGCGGTAGACGCCCTGCTCGGAGCCTTCGACGACGGCGTACAGCGTGGCCGGCCTGTTCCGGCTGAGGTCCAGCCCGATGCGTCCCATGTCGGACCGGGGCAGTCCGTTGGACAGCTTCGTCCACGTGGCGCCCGCATCAGTGGTCTTGTAGATGCCGCTCCCGGGTCCGCCGCCGACATAGCTGTAGGCACGGCGTTCGCGTTGCAGAGCCGAGGCGTAGAGCACGTCGGGGTTTCGGGGGTGCATGACGAGATCGGTGACGCCGGTGTGCTCGTCAATCGTCAGGACGGCCTCCCAGGTCTCGCCGCCGTCGGTGGTCTTGAAGACGCCGCGCTCGCCGCCTGCGCCCCAAAGAGGGCCGACGGCCGCGACGTACACGGTGTTCGGATCGCTGGGGCTGACGACGATTCGGCCGACGTGCTGCGATGTTCGCAGGCCCATGTGGCGAAACGTGGCGCCGCCGTCCTCCGACTTGTACACGCCGTCGCCGTAGGACGAGCTGCGCATGTTGTTCGGCTCGCCCGTCCCGACCCACACGATGTTCGGATCGGACGGGGCCAGCGTCACGTCGCCAATCGACCCGACGCCGGCGTCGTCGAAGACCGGCTCCCAGGTGACGCCCCCGCTGGTGGACTTCCACACGCCGCCGGTCGCGGCCGCGATGTAGACGATCCGCCCAGGCCGGATTTCCTCGGGCAGGTCCGGTGCATGGCCGAAGCCGTAGGCCTGCCAACGCGGCATGGCAACCGCGATGTCCACCACCCGGCCGCTCATGACCGCGGGCCCGATGGAACGGGCCGCGATCCGGCCTACGAGAGCTTCCTCCGAAGCGGCGGACCCGGACGCACCCCGAGCCTGGGCGGACCCGCCGCCCCGCTGCGCGTCGAGGGATGCGGCCGCGACGAGGATCAATGCGAGCGCAAGCCCCAGCGCGGCGGCGGACGGCCGGCGGGCAAGAGCATTGGAGAAGAACGAGCGGAAACGAATGTGCATGGCGTTCTGGGGCATTGGAATGGCCTCGTGGGTCGGGGTCGGGTCTTCGGAGGGAGAGGGAAACTCGCTCCCCATCAGGACGGCGGCGGACGACGGCTCGGCAACGGGACCGGCTCGCCCGTCTTGGGCCGCACGCCCGCTTCGTTCATGCGGCGGTGGAAATCGGGGACGCGTTCCTCGACGTACTCGTTGACTTCCTCGACGAGCGCCGGGACCTGCTCCCACGCGTGGGAGATCGCCAGGAGCTGGCCCTTGGACGGCGGCCCGGCGTTGCGCTCGATGCCGGAGACGGCGCGGCCGGGCCTTGCGCGTTGCAGTCGCTGCTGGAGCGAGTCCACTTCGGCGGCGAGGGTCTCGGCTTGCTCCTTGAGGTCGGCGAAAGGCCCGTCGGCATCTGGCGCGCCATCGCTTGGCGCCGCGCCTGCGCTGGCCTCCGGCTCCACGCCGGTCTCAGCGCCAGCTTCTGCTCCGTCGCCAGCTTCCGTCCCTGCACCGGCCTCGGTCCCTGCGCTGGCCTCGGTCCCTGCGCCGGCCTCGGCCCCTGCGTCGGCGCCCGAGCCCGCTCCGGCGTCTGCGCCTCCCGCCGCGCCAACATCATCCTGTCCGACGCCGTCGTCGCCCCCGGCAGCCCGCAACAGTTCTTCGGCGTCCTCCAGCTGCTCCGACAACCGCCGCAGCGCCCGCGTGGCCAGGGCAATCGTCCCGTTCAGCGCGGCCACGTCGCGCGCGGCCGCCTGCCTTGCCCGCAACGCGTCCATGTCCGCGTTCGTCCGCGGATCGAGCCGCACGGCCACGTTCTCCCGCATCGTCTGGCCGCCCGCCTCCAACTGCACCACGTACACGCCCGGCAGCGCCAACGGACCTCGCGGCGCTCCGCCGAAGCCGAAGCCGCCGCCACCGCCCGGACCGCCACCACCGCCCTCCGGCATGTCCACCGGCGCGTCCTCCCGCAGGTCCCAGACCACTTGGTTGACGCCGGGCTCGGCCGTGGCTTCCAGCGTCCGCACGGGCGCACCGTCCTCGGTGGTCACCGACAGCGTCGCCGAATCCACTCCCTCGGCCAGCCAGTAGCGGATCACGGCCCCGTCCGGCGGATTCTCGGCCTGGTAGACGTCGCCGCGGAAGGGCCAACCGCCCATGCGGAACCATTGCGTCGCCCCGGCGACCGGAAACAGATGTGCGTTCTTGTCGAACACCGAGCCGGTCGCGATGTCCTCCAGCGGCGCCAAGTCGTCGAGAATCCAGATGCTGCGCCCGTGCGTGCCCACGACCAAGTCGTTGTCGCGGGGGTGCACGACCATGTCGTCCACCGGCACCGTCGGCAGACCGCTCATCCGGAGCCAGGAGCCGCCGCGGTCCAGCGAAACGAACACGCCCATCTCGTTGCCCAGGAAAAGCAGGTTCTCGCTGCGAGGGTGCTCGCGAATCACGTTGACCGACCAGTTCGGCAGGCCGTCCGTCATGCGCTGCCAGGATTCGCCGTAGTCGTCGCTGCCGTACACGTACGGCGCATAGTCGTCGTCCCAGTGGCGGTCGAACGTCGCATAGACGCGTCCGGCCACGTGATGCGAGGCGTCGATGCGGCTCACGTAGGATCGGTCGGGCAGTCCGGGAACGTTGTCCGCCACGTTGGTCCACGAGCCGCCGCCGTCGCGCGTGACTTGCAGGTTGCCGTCGTCCGTGCCCACGTAGACGACGTCCGGCGACAAGGGCGATTCGTCTATCGTGGTGATGTTTCCGTACGTGCTGATGCCGTCGTGCCGCGACAAGGTGGAGTCGGTGACGAGCGCCCCCATGATCGGCAACGTGTCGCGGTCCATCTGCTTGGTCAGGTCGGGGCTCGCCTCCTCCCAGGACATTCCCTTGTCGCGGGATCGCATCAGATGATTGTTTCCGACGTACACCGTGCTCGAGTTGTGCGCCGACACCACGATGGGCGCGTTCCAGTTGTACCGGTAGCTCCGCTCTTCGTCGCTCTCGGGGCCGCCTTCCGCACCGCCCCCTTCGCCGCCTTCCTCGCCGCCCGGTCTTTCCGCCGGATCGTCCGCCGGATCGTCCTCCAGCCCTGCCTCGCTCCGCTGCGTCTCGCCGGGCGGAGGCAAGGGACGCATGTTGAGCCTCTCGCCCGTGGCCAAGTTGACGCGCCCCGAGTTGCCGCCCTGGGATTCCGTGTACAGGATGTCGGGGTTGTCGGGATCGAACTGGTTGTAGAAGCCGTCGCCGCCCCAGACGTCGCGCCAGTCGCTGTTGCGCAGCCCGTAGCCGGTGATGGTCTCGTTGGGCGCGCACCAGGAGCTGTTGTCCTGCAGGCCGCCGCACACGCGGTAAGGATCGCTCATGTCCACGCCGATCTCGTAGAACTGACCGACGGCGATGTTGTTGTGGTGCCGCCAAGTGCGGGCGCCGTCGAAGCTGGTGGCCACGCCGCCGTCGTTGCCCAGCACCAAGTGGTCCGAGTTCGCCGGGTCGATCCACAGCGCATGGTGATCCACGTGGATGCCCTCGGCCGCGTCGCCGTCCCACCACGTCCTGCCCCCGTCGTCCGACGCGGAGAAGCGAACGCCGCCGAGATAGATGCGCTCGGGGTTGTTGGGATCGATGCGCACCATGCTGAAGTACATGGGCCGCGGGTTCCGGCTGGACACCTTCTCCCACGTCTCCCCGCGATCCTCGGAACGGTAGAGGCCGCGCCCGTCGCCCCGCGACTCGACCAGCGCGTACACGAGGGCGCCGTCGCGCCGGTACACGTCCACGCCGATGCGTCCCTTGTCGCCGCTGGGCAGACCTTCGGCGAGCTCCTTCCATGTGTCTCCGCCGTCCGTGGTGCGGTACAGGCCGCTGCCCGGCCCCGCCGCGCTGAACCCGAACGCCGTGCGCCGCCGCTGGTACATGGCCGCAAACAGCGTGCGCGGGTCCGAGGGGTCCATCACAAGGTCGATGGCGCCGGTGTTCTCGTCCACGTAGAGCGCCCGCTCCCACGTCGCGCCGCCGTCGGTGGTGCGGTAGACGCCGCGCTCCTCGTTGGGACCGAACAGATGGCCCACCGCCGCCACGTAGGCGATGTCCGGGTCGCGGGGATGCACGGCGATGCGGGCGACGTGGCGGGTGTCCTCCAGCCCCACGCCGGTCCACGTGCGGCCACCGTCGGTGGACTTGAACACGCCGCAACCGTAAGGCGAGCTCTGCCGGTTCTGGGGCTCCCCGGTCCCGGCCCACACCACGTTCGGGTTGGCCTGGAAGACGGCGACCGCGCCGATCGACGCGCACGGCTGGTCGTCGAAGAGCGGCGTCCACGACATGCCGTTGTTCTCCGTCAGCCAGACCCCCGCGGACGCGTAGCCCACGTAGAACTTGGCCGGATTCGACTCCAGCGGCGCCAGGTCCGAGACGCGCCCGCCCATGATTGCCGGACCGACTTCGCGGAACTCCATGGCGTCGAGGGCTTCTTGGAGAGGGGAGGCGGCCCCGGAGGACGACTGGCCGGCGGCCGGGGCCCCGTGGGCGACCGGCGCGGCCGCCGCAAGAGCGACGAGGAACAGGGAAGGCACGGACATGACGGATCCTGGCTTGTGGATGGAGACGAGCGGGCGCGTGGGCACTCCTGCCCGCAACTTATTCGCCCGGCGCCTGCCGCGCCAAGGACACGCCCGCGCAAGGCCAAGGCGCACGGCGTCCGGCTCAGGTCGCCCTGTGCCGCCCCTGCGCCCCCTGCGCCAGGGGGACACGCCTGCGCCCGCATCCGCGCCAGCTTCCGGTCCAGCTGCGCCCCCCGCGCCAGGGGGACACGCCCCGGACTCGTTCGGCCCTGGCTCGGATTCCGCAATCCGCAGGCGAGTTGGGCGCGGCGTCGGCATTTATGGTCATAATGGTCATATCGAGGCCGCCTCGCTTGCTTCGCCGACGGCGGGACTGGCGTTCCAGCCGTTCGGGTAGTATCCTAATCGGGTTGCCGGACGCCAGCCCGGTCCGCGCGCCCTCGCCGCTTGGACGAAGACGAGGGCGGCCCGGAAGCGGAGGACGGCAAGGAGGGCAGCCCGGACGCAGGAGGGAACGAGCCCGCGGCGCGACGACGCCCCGACCGATCGCCGCTTTCGGCGCGGTCGTCGCCCGCCTGGACCCACCACGACCACACGACCACGGCGCACGAGCACGGACTCTTGGCCACCTCGCGGAGGTTCACCGTCTACCTCGCCGGCCCGATCAACGGCTGCAACGAGGGCCAGAAGCACAACTGGCGGCGGCTGGTCAAGAAGAAGTACGCCGCCGATTTCGACTTCATCGACCCCAGCGCCGACGACATGGCCGGCGGCGGCAGCAGCCCGCACGAGCTGGTGGAGGCCGACGTCAGGAACATCGAGCGCTCCGACGGCATCCTGGCCAACATGTGGCGCGAGTCCATCGGCACGACGCTGGGCATCGTGCACGCGTCGCGGAAGGACCGTCCGGTCGTGGTCGCCGACCCGAACGGATTGCGCCATCGGATGCTCGAGTTCTACGCCGACGCGACGGCGGACAATCCCCTGCGGGCCGCCAAGCGACTGCGCGAAATCCTGCGCGCCGAAACGAGCTGGCACGTGCTCAAGTCCGGGGGACGCACGGAGCCGTTCACGCGCCGAAAGATCAGGCTGTCCGTGCAGCAGCTCTGCCGCCAAGCCAACACCGACGATCTGGGCGTCCCCGTCATCGTCTTGTCGCAGGTAATGGAGATTCTCGCCAAGGGCGACCGCCGCATCGAGAACACGATCGCCACGAAGGACATTCGCGACGCCGTGCTCCGGGTCCTCAAGCGGATGGAGCGCAAGCGGGACCCCGACTTCCTCGGCCTGTCCAGCCAGTGGCGGAAGTCCTTCCGCGATCATCGCCGCGCGGATCGGTTCGTCGCCGAGCCCGGCGACCGCAAGAACATTCGGGTGAGGGTCGTGTCGCCAAAGACGCACACGACGATCTGGGGCAAGGTCATTCGACGCTTCGAAGACATACCGTCGGCCTCCGCGCGCCGCGTTGTGAGCGCGATTCAGTCCGTTCCCGACGTGACCGAAATCGTCTTCGGCCCGTTCAGCGCCAAGCTGTCCAAGCCGTCGTGCTGCGCCGCCGTCATGGAGTCCGACGCGCCCTTCGTCATCGAAGGGAAGCTGTACGACCGCGGCGAAAAGGGCACGTTGCAGACGTTCCAGGTGCGAGTGCGCGACAATGCCCAGAAGGGACAGGTCATGGAGCACATCGCCGAAGCGCTGCGGCGAGACGGCTCTTGGGCCGGACAAGACGCCGCGCGCGACGCCACATGGCCGTCCTCCGACGAGGCGAACCGGTGACGCTGGAGCTCTCCGCGATCGAAGCCCTCGTTGCCGGAGGCGAGTCGGAGACGGTAGAGCTGAAGCGGAGCACGGCGGAACGCGATCAGGCGGCCAAGGCGTTGTGTGCGATGCTGAACCACAAAGGCGGCAGCGTGATCATTGGGGTGAGCCCCAACGGAGAGCTCGTCGGCCAGGAAGTGAGCGATCGCACGATTGAGCGTCTCGTTCAGCAGTTTGCGAAAATCGACCCCGCGGCTTTCCCCAGCGTTGACCGCTTCCCGTTGAGGGATGGATTGGCAGTCATCGTCGCTGCCGTTCCCATGGGCACCAGCCCTCCATACAGCTACAATGGCAAGGCGTGGCGGCGTGTAGGCAACACCAATCGTTCCCTTTCCCGTGACGAATACAACAAGATGGTGGTGCAGTTTGTGCACGCTACGCGGAGATGGGAGAACGAGCCCGAGCCCGGTTGGACGGTGGCGGACCTCGACATGGACGAAATCCGCAAGACTGTGGATGTCGCGGTTGAGATCGGTCGATTGACGAAGCCGGACACGCGAGACCCGCTGGCGTTGTTGCGCGGGTTCGGCTTGACCGCGGAGGAAACGCCGCTGCGAGCGGCCGTTGTATTGTTCGGAAAGAAAGATCGGTTGATGGCGGATTACACGCAATGCACGGTGAAGGCCGCTCGTTTTCTCGGAACAGACAAATCGGAGTTTTTGGACAACAGACAGTTTCACGGCAATGCCATCGAATTGTTGGACAGCAGCCAGCGGTTTGTTCTGGAACATCTTCGAATCTCCAGCCGTTTTGAACCAGACAACTTCGTTCGGATTGACGAACCGGCTTATCCTCCCCTGGCAGTGCGGGAAGCTTTGGCAAATGCGATCTGTCATCGGGACTATTCTTTCGGAGGCGGTGCGGTGCATGTCGCAATGTACGACGACCGCCTGGAAATCACCTCTCCTGGGACCTTGCCGGCCGAGATCACGCCGGAGGACCTGTACGTGCCGCATCGCTCCGTGCCGTGGAACCCGCTCATCGCGAGCGTCTTCTTCCGTCGCGGCATCGTTGAGGCGTGGGGGCAAGGAACGCTGACGATTGCCAAGCTGGCGGCCGCCGGCGGCCTGCCAAGACCGGAGATTGAGGATGCGGGCGGAGCAGTGACGATTCGCTTCCGGCCGAACGGTCACATTCCGAGATCGGTTCACGTCAAGCTGTCTCAGCGTCACAGGAAGATCCTGGCGCTTCTCTCCGATGACGGACCGCTCTCGCTTGGCAAGATCGCCGAGGCGATGCCGAGCGACCCGAACGCCGGACCTGGCGAGAAGGAACAGAGCCGAATGCTTCGAAGGGAACTTCGAGAACTTCAGGCCTACCGGTTGGTCGAGCGCTGGGGTCATGGCCGTGGAGCACGATGGGGACGCACGTAGCGGCGCGGACCCGAGGGCGCACTCGCAACATCAAGTAGACGAATGCATCAATATCGACAATACCGACTCCTATTCATTGCGGCCGCGTGCGGCGTCTTCGCCTTGGCGCAGCCCTTGGCAGCCCAGGGCGTGACGACCGGGGCCGTGCGGGGCGTCGTCACCGAGTCCGGGGGGCAACCGCTGGCGGGCGCGACCGTGACGGCCGTGCACGTCGAGTCGGGGGCGCGCTATTCCGCCGTCAGTCGCCGGGGGGGCGTCTTCGCGTTGCCGAACATGCGCGTGGGCGGGCCGTACGCGATCACTGCGGAGATGCTGGGGCGCGCCGCCCGCACCGAGGACGGCGTCTTCGTTCTCCTGGGCCGGACGGTGCGCGTGGACTTTCGCCTGGAGACGGAAGCCATCGCCCTCGAGGGCGTCAATGTCGTCGCGTCGGCCGAGCGCGCGCGCGACGCCGACCGCACCGGCGCGGCGACGTGGATCGGCCCGGACGAGGTGGCCGCCCTGCCCTCGGTCAAGCGCAGCACGCGCGACCTGGTCCGCGTCGATCCGCGCAACGACGGCAACTTGGCCTTCGCGGGCCGCAACTGGCTCTTCAACAACGTGTCGCTCGACGGCTCCTACTTCAGCAACCCGTTCGGCCTCGACGATCCGGCGCCGGGCGGCCAGGCCAACGCGGAGCCGGTGCCCTTCGACGCGGTGGAGCAAGTGCACGTGTCGATTGCGCCGTTCGACGTGCGCGAAGGCGGCTTCACGGGCGCGAACGTGAACACGGTGACCAAGAGCGGCACCAACGACTTCAAGGGGTCGGCCTACACGTTCGTGCGCAACGAGGCCCTGACGGGCAATCGAATCGACGGGAACTTGGTGTCCGCGCACCCGGACCTCTCCTACAACCAGTCCGGCGTGACCTTCTCCGGCCCGCTGGTTCGCGACAAGCTTCTGTTCTTCGTGAACGGAGAGATCGAGCGTCGCAGCGATCCCGGCTCCAACTTCGTGGCCGACCGCGACGGCGTGGTGGCGTTCGGCGAGTCGAGAGTGCGGGCCTCGGCCATGGATTCGATTCGCGCGAGAATGATGTCCGCGTACGGCTACGATCCAGGCCCCTACGAAGGGTACTTCCACCGGACCGACAACGACAAGATCCTCGCAAAGCTGAACTGGAACATCACGGACCGGCACGACTTCATGTTCCGCTACAGCCATCTGGACGGACGGCGCGAGCAGGGACCGCATCCATGGGCGATCTCGATCGCCAACGCGGGCCGGGGTCCGAACGCCGCTTCGCTCCCGTTCAGGAACGCGGGGTACGAGATCAACAACCAGCTCAACTCGTTCGCCTTGGAACTCAACAGCCGGGGCGACGCCTACGCCAACCGCTTCTTCGCCAGCTACAACCGGTTCCGCGATCTCCGCGCTCCTTTCAGCGAAGACTATCCGACGATCGAAATCGCCGAAGGCGGCATCGGCTACACGACGCTGGGCCACGAGCCCTTTTCGATCCGCAACATCGTGGAGCAGGACGTGCTGCAGCTGACCAACAACTTCACGGCGTACGTCGGCCGGCACGAACTCACCGCCGGCGCCAATTTCGAGACGTTCCGCTTCGGCAACTCCTTCAACCTCTTTCGGCACGGCCTGTTCTTCCTGCCGTACACGTTGCCCATCGGCTCCACGTTCGCCTCCTTGGAGGAATTCTTCGCCGCCACGGAAGGCGGCGCAAAGGACTTCGAGGCCATGATCGGACGCGGCCCCTACAAGGGCGGGAACACCGACGTGGGACAGCTGTCCGTCTATGCGCAGGACAAGTTCTCGCTGGGCGACCGCCTGGACGTGACGGTGGGCTTGCGCGTGGACGTTCCCATGTACTTCAACGATCCGGTGGACAATCCGTTTTCGCGCGGCCTGCGGGCACGAGACAGGGACGGCAATCCGGAGACGGTGGACCAGAGCGCGCTGCCGGGCGCCACGCCGATGTTCTCGCCGAGGATCGGCTTCAACTGGGACGCCGCCGGAGACGGAACGACGCGGCTGCGCGGCGGAACGGGCGTCTTCACCGGCAGGATTCCCTTCGTGTGGGTGGGCAACACGATCTCCAACCCAGGCGCCAACCCCAACATCTGGGCGCCGGGAACGAACGAGGACGTTCCCAAGGTGTACACGCGGGAAAACACCGTCCTGCAGCAGTCCTTCGACCTCAACGCGCTGGACCCGGACTTCAAGTGGCCGCAAGTGTGGGTGACGGACGTCGCCGTGGACCAGACGCTGGCCGAGGGTCTCGTCGGCACCGTGGAGCTCGTGTACGGAAACGACGTGAACGCCATCGTGGCGAGAAACGCGGACTTGGGGCCGCCGGTGCGGACGCTGAAGGACGGGCGGCCCTACTACGGCGGCGCCGGCGCGAACGAGCTGAACCCGGACGGGGGCGCGGGCATCTACGTGCTGGACAACACCAGCGAAGGCTACAACCTGAACCTGACCGCGCAGTTGCGGAAGTCGTTCTCGAACGGCGCAAGCACGTCGCTCGCCTATGCTTTCACGCAGGCCAAGAACGCGCTCAAGTCAACCGAGATCCACTCCATTCTGTGGCAGAACCTGCCCGTCCAGGGCGACCCCAACAATCCGCGGCAGTCGTGGTCCGAGTTCGGCCCCAGGCACCGTTTCGTCTCGTCGGCGACCTACACGCACGGCTGGTCCGACCGGTTCGCCACGCACTTCGGCCTGTTCGCCGAGGTCGCGCAAGGCGGCCGCTTCACCGCCGCGGGCGGCAACCGCTTCTCGTTCGTCTACGCGGGAGACGTGAACGGCGACGGGCAGGCCGGCAACGACCTGATCTACATCCCGCGCGACCAGAACGACATCGCCTTGGCCGACCCCGCCGACTGGGCGGCGTTGGACGCCTTCATTCAGCAGGACTCCTATCTGAGCCGGCGACGCGGCGAGATCGCGGAACGCATGGGCGCGCTGGCCCCCTGGTTCACGAGCCTGGACCTGCGAGTGCTCCAGGACGTCGTCGTCGCCGACCAGACGCTCCAGCTCAGCCTGGACGTCCTGAACGTCGGCAACCTCCTGAACAGCTCCTGGGGCGTCCGAAAGATCGCCAATCCGAGCGCCACGTCGCCGTTGCAGCTGGTGGAGTTCGACGCCGCCGGCGAACCCGTGCTGGACTTCGTCGGCCCAGCCGAGACCTTCATCGCCGATCCGAGTATCTACTCTCGCTGGCGCATCCAGATTGGGGCGCGGGCGATCGTGGGATGAGGAGGACGCCGGTCCTCGGACCGGAGCCGCAACAACCCCGTCCCGCCGAAACGGGCGCACACCTGGAACCGGGTCTGCGTCCGGCGTCGTGACGCCGGAGCCTTGGGTCGTCGAATGGAGCGGAGGCGGAGGGACTCGAACCCCCAAGTGCTTGCGCACGCCGCATTTCGAGTGCGGTGCCTTACCAGTTAGGACTACGCCTCCATCTTGCTTGGGCCGGCGCGGACGAGCCGCCTCGGTCCTTGCTCGGAGCCGACGGGCGCATCCGCCGGATGCGGTCCGCCGGCCAGGAAAATCGGGGCGCCCGGATTTGAACCGGGGACCTCTGCGACCCGAACGCAGCGCTCTACCGGGCTGAGCCACGCCCCGCGATTTGCCGTGGAACCATCGTCGTGAGGTGCTCGCTTGGGTTCTCGGTCCTCCTCCAAGCGGGCAAGCGGACGGGGTGGGATTCGAACCCACGCGGGCGGGACGCCCACACGATTTCCAGTCGTGCGCCTTAAGCCACTCGGCCACCCGTCCTCGGGACGCCTTTTCGGGGCCGACACGCCGCCTGAGCGCGCGGCCCCGAGGGGCCGACACGACCTTCGGCTCCGGCCTCCGCCCGCCGCGCCGCCTAAGCGCGCGGCCGCGACCTCGGCGTCCTTTCGGAACAAAGAGCGGAGGGAGTGGGATTCGAACCCACGTGGCCCGATGGACCAACGCCTTAGCAGGGCGCCGCTTTTAGCCGCTCAGCCATCCCTCCCATTTTCGAAGTAGCCCCGCCTGGGCTCGAACCAGGACTCTTCTGATCCAGAGTCAGACGTGTTGCCAATTACACCACGGGGCTGTTCCGGCGCGCGGCGCGCCGAGAGCCACCGGTCGGACTTGAACCGACGACCCCGTCATTACGAGTGACGTGCTCTACCAGCTGAGCTACGGTGGCGTGCCGGGGCCGTCCCGCCTGGGCAGCGCAGGCACGGCCACGGAAGTGGAGCCGAGGGGAGTCGAACCCCTGACCTCAGCATTGCGAACGCTGCGCTCTCCCAACTGAGCTACGGCCCCCTTTCCTGCTCTCGCATGGGCGCGACAGGACTTGAACCTGTGACCTCCACGATGTCAACGTGGCGCTCTAGCCGACTGAGCTACGCGCCCTCTCCCGACGACGGCTGGCCAGGAGTCCGCTGGGCGGGCCGCCGTCGGCCCGGACCCCCGCCACCCCCTCCGAAGTGCGCCCGGACGACTCGAACGCCCCGGTCCGCTCGTCCGTCCGCGAATGCGCAGCCTCGCCGCCCCTCGAAGTGCGCCCGGGAGGACTCGAACCCCCAACCCCCTGATCCGTAGTCAGGTACTCTATCCAATTGAGCTACGGGCGCTCTCGTTCCGGCCGAACCGGCCCCCTTCATGCCCACGACAGGACTCGAACCTGTACGTCCTTTCGAACACTGGTCCCTCAAACCAGCCTGTCTACCAATTCCAGCACGTGGGCGGGTGGTGCGGGTCCGACGGCCGACGCGCGCGTTCCGGCAACCGCCTTCGCGACCGCCTGGCCGCCCGCGCGTTCCGCCGCTGGACCTCTTGGAGTGCTCGGGGAGGGATTCGAACCCTCACGGGGTTAGCCCCCACAGGATCCTGAATCCTGCGCGTCTACCAATTCCGCCACCCGAGCTCAGGCCGACCGCCTGCTTCGGCCACCGGCAGTGGAGCCGAGGGGAGTCGAACCCCTGACCTCCTGAATGCCATTCAGGCGCTCTCCCAACTGAGCTACGGCCCCAGCATTTGCCGGATGCGACGCGAGCCGGCCAGCGACCCGCGTCCGACGACCCTGGTTTTCAAACACCGCCCTCACGGGGCTGACGGGACTCGAACCCGCGGCCTCCGGTGTGACAGACCGGCACTCTAACCGAACTGAGCTACAGCCCCCCGTTCTCTCGCTTGTCCGAGGACCGCCCGGGCCCGGCCGGCTCCGCGTTGCGACGCCGAGCCCGCCCAACCCCGGCAGCCCCGATACCCTCACGGGGAATCGAACCCCGATCTCCACCTTGAAAGAGTGGTGTCCTAACCGTTAGACGATGAGGGCGCCGCTCGAGGCAGGCCCGGAGGGACTCGAACCCCCAACCACCGGTTTTGGAGACCGGTGCTCTACCAAGTTGAGCTACGGACCTGTGGTTTGCCGCCTTGCCATGGCCAGGGGCGGAATTGAACCGCCGACACCGCGATTTTCAGTCGCGTGCTCTACCAACTGAGCTACCTGGCCGTCCCGCCCCCAACTCCCAGCCGACAAAAAACCGACCGGGCTCGGCCGCGGCCACGGCTCCCGCCGCGCCCGTTTGACGAGACCCAGGCCGGTCCAGTTGCCCGGCGGCGCCCCGGATTCACCCAGGCGCTGCCGGACGCTTGTCGAGTAGCGGGGGCGGGATTCGAACCCGCGACCTTCGGGTTATGAGCCCGACGAGCTACCAGACTGCTCCACCCCGCAGGAAGGACAATAATCGTAACACACAAATCCGGCGCGCGTCAACCGGGCCGGGCGGGCGGGACGGGGACGGGAGCTGGCCGAGCTGGGATCGGAGGCCGGTTGAGGCGCGGTTGAAGCCGTTCGGGGCAGGATTTGAAGCCGGTTGAGGCGCGGTTGAAGCCGTTCGGGGCAGGATTTGAAGCCGGTTGAGGCGCGGTTGAAGCTGGCGAACCGGGACCGAGGCTGTCGAGCCGCAACCCCAGCCAATCGAACCACGGCCGAGCCACGGTGGAGGCCGGGTCGGAACCCGAGCCACGTCCGCCCGAGCCCGCCGCGTTACCTTGAATCGGGGCGGGCGCCGACGCCTGCCACCTACGACGCAAGGAGAGCCAGCATGGCCGCAAAGCTGTCCGCCAAGGAAGCCGGCGGTTGGGCGGAGTCGCACGCCGGGTGGAAGTTCCGCGACGACTCGCTTCGAAAGACGTACCATCTTCCCGGCTTTCGCGACTCGATCGTCTTCGTCAACCGGATCGCGACGATCGCCGACGAGCTCAACCACCATCCGGACATTCGGGTGCGCTACGACCGCGTGACGCTCAAGCTGTGGTCGCACGACGCGGGCGGCGTGACGAAACGGGACTTGGCCCTGGCGGAGCGGATCGACTTCGCGACCTCAGCGCGCTGAACGGGAACAGGACACGTCGGCCGTCTCGACGGCAATGGGCGAGCGGATCGACCTCGCGACCTCAGCGCGCTGAACGGACGGCGGCGGCGATAATCTCCAAGCCGCGGCGGAGTTCGTCGGGAGGGACGACGGCGGGCGGCGTGATCTGAACGACGTCGCCGGCGGCCCCGGCCGGCAGCGCGATCACGCCGTCGTCCAGGGCTCGGGCGGTCACGGCGGCGGCGGGGGCGGGACCTAGGCCGATCATCAGGCCGCGTCCCCGGGCCGACACGCCCTCCGGCAACGCGCTCGCCAAGAAGGACAAGGCATCGCGGCCCAGCTCGGCGGCCTTGGCGGCCAGCCGCTCGGTCTCCAGCGCTTCGAGAAAGCCGAGGCCGGCGGCGCAGGCCAGCGGGTGGCCCAGGAAGGTGGAGGTGTGGACGGCTTCGCCGGAGGAGGGCGGCCAAGCGTCCATGACGCGGGCGGGACCGCAGCAGGCCGACAACGGCATGCCGCCGCCCAACGCCTTGCCCAGGCACACGAGGTCGGGGACCACACCTTCATGCGAGCTGGCGAGGAGGGCGCCGGTGCGCCCGAGGCCCGTGAAGATCTCGTCGGCGACGAGGAGCGCGCCGCGGGCCCGCACGGCTTCGGCGAGCGCGCCGAGGTATCCGGGGGGCGGGATTCGCACGCCGGCGCGGCCTTGGACGGGCTCGACGAGGACCGCGCCGGCGTCGACGTCGTCGACCGCCTGCGCGACGGCCCTGAGGCTGGCGTCCGCTTCGGCCGGCGTCTCGGGAAAGGGCGCGAACGCCACGTGATCGGCGAGGCGTTGCGTGAACGGCAGGCGGAAGTGGTCGCGGTGCGTCGCCGCCAGCGCGCCGAGCGACAGGCCGTGGTAGGCGCCCTCGAACGCGACGATGCCGGGGCGGCCGGTGGCGAGGTGGGCCGTCTTGAGGGCCGCTTCGACGGCGTCGGAGCCGCTGAGGCCGAGAACGGCCTTGGCGTCCGGCCAGGGCATCAGCGCGGCGAGCGCCTCGAGAAACTCCACCTTCGCCAGGGGCGGCTGCACGTCGCCCATCCCGTGGACCAAGCGCCCCGCCTGCTCGACCACGCGCCGGACGACGCGAGGGTGCCGGTGGCCCGCCAGCGCCACGCCGAACGCGCCCGTGAAGTCCAGGTAGCGCCGTCCATCGGCGTCCACCACGGCCGCGCCCTCCGCCTCGGTCCAGAACGGCGGAGCGGGGTTCAGCAAGGTGACTCCGCGCGACTCGACCGCGGCCAGGCGGCTGGCCAAGCCGGCCTGGGCGGAAGCGGCCGGCGCCTGGGTCACGTCCCGAACGCCGCGACCGGCGACCTCAATCGCGACGGCCGATCGGCCCGAACCCGGCCGGTCACGTCCCCAACGCCACGACCGGCAACCTCAATCGCGACGGCCGATCTGGCCCACGGGCGGCCGGCGTCACGTCCCGAACGCGATCCAGGCCATGAAGCCGAAGTAGGCCAGGACCAGCAGGAGCCCCTCCGCCCTTCGCACCTTCTTCGCCGACGCCACGATCGGCCAGGCCAGCACGGACAGGACCAAGACCGCGGTGAGTTCCATGCCGAGCTCTCCCGAATCGATCTGGAAGCCCTGGATCGCCGAAGTCGCCCCGGCCACGGCGGTCAGGTTGAAGATGTTGGAGCCCACGATGTTGCCCACCGCGATGTCGCCGTGCCGCCGCGCCGCCGCGACCAGCGACGTGCCCAGCTCCGGCAGCGACGTGCCCACGGCGACCACCGTGAACCCCATCAGGGCGCCGCCGATGCCCATCGCTTCGGCCAAGTACTCCGCCCCGCCGACGATGGCGTGCCCCCCGATGCCAAGTCCGACCGCGCCCGCGACGACCAGCGCGACGTCCCGCGCCAGCGTGGCTTCGGCGTCCCCCTCTTCGCGCTCCTTGGCCAAGCCGTCCACGCCCTGCAGAACGTCCTTCATGTCCTCGCCGGGCGTCTTGAACGTGAACGCGACGTAGACGGCGAGCAGCCCCAGCAGGATCGCCCCTTCGCCCTGGTCGAGCGCCTGGTCCATCACCAACGGCAAGAAGATCAGCGAGACGAAGATCATGATCGGCACGTCGCGGCTGACGACCCGCGTCGGCACCGACAGCGGCCGAATGAGCGCCGTGGCCCCCAGGATCAGCCCGATGTTGGCCAGGTTCGAGCCCAGAATGTTGCCCGTCAGCAAGTCGCCGCGCCCTTCCAAGTTGGCGATCACGCACACCACCAGCTCCGGCGCGGACGTCCCCAGCGACACGATCGTCAGCCCGACGACGACCGGACTGACCCCCATCGTGGCGGCCGCCCGAGCCGCCCCGCGCACCAGCCACTCCGCCCCGAAGTAGAGCGCGCCGAACCCGCCCAGCAGCAACAGAACGTGCGCGGCGAGGGGGCTCACGGCTTGGGGTCCTGGGGGGATGGGGGGGCTGGCGGATCGGCGGGGTCGGCGGGCTGCGCCACGGGCTCGTTGCCGGGATCGCCGGGCGCGGGCGTAGCGGGCGGCTCTTGGGACAGATCGGCCAGGGCCTCGGCCGCTGGCTCGTCCGCGACGCTGAAGAGCGTGGGCGCCAGAAAGGAAAAGCGTTCGCGCGCCTCGTCCTCGTTCAGGACGGTGACGCCCAGCTCTTCGGCGCGGGCCAGCTTGGAGCCGGGATTCGCGCCGGCGATCAGGAAGTCCGCGCGCTTGCTCACCTGGCCCAGGACGCGGACGCCGTGGGCTTCCAGGCGCTCTTTAATCTCTGCGCGGGAAGACGACTTCAGCGAGCCGGTCAGCACGACGGTCTTGCCCGCCCACGCCTCGGGTTCGCCCTCTTCCGGCGGCGCCGGGGGCGGCACGAGCTCGACCATCTTGCCGAACACGTTGTCAATTGCGGGCGCCTCGTCCGGGTCGTCGAAGAAAGCGCGCACGGCCAGCGCCGTGGTGGAGCCGATTCCGTCCACCTCCTCCATGTCCTCGGGAGACGCCTCCCGAAACTTCGCGAAGTCCCGAAAGCGAGCCGCCAGGTCTCGCGCCGTGGCGGCCCCCACGCTGGGAATCCCCAGGCCGACGATGAATCTCGCCAACTGGGTCGTTCGACCCGCCTGGATCGCCTCGATCAGATTCTGGGCCGATGTCGAGCCCTGCCGTTCCAGCTCGTCGACGCTCTCGACTGTCAGATCGAACAAGTCCCCCAGTTCCTTCACCAGGCCGCGCTGGACCAGCTGCGACACCGTCTCCTCGCCGAGCCCTTCGATGTCCAACGCGCCGCGCGACGCGAAGTGGACGATCCTCCCCTCCAGCTGCTTCGGGCATCGCGCCCCGTTCGGGCACATCGTGCGCGGCCCACGGTCCACGAGCTCCGCGCCGCAGCTCGGGCACGCCTTCGGCATGACGAACCGCTCGCCCCGGTCCACGCGCCCCGTGATTTGGGGAATGACGTCGCCCGCCCGCTGCACCCAGACCAGATCGCCCACCCGCAAGCCCAGCCGATCCGCTTCCTCGCGGTTGTGCAGCGTGGCGTTGCTGACGACGACGCCGCCCACCTTCGCAGGCCAGAGCCGGGCCACGGGCGTGATCGCGCCGGTGCGTCCGATCTGCGTCTCGATGGCGCGGACGCCCATGGCCACCCGGCGCGGCTCGAACTTGAGCGCCATGGCCCACCTCGGATGATGCGACGTGGAGCGCAGCTTCTCGCGCTCCGGCAGCCCGTTCACCTTGACGACGATGCCGTCGATGTCGTAGTCGAGTTCGTCGCGCCGGTCGTCGAAGTCGCGATGGTAGTCCGCGATCTGCTCGACCGATTCGACCGTCTTGACCCGTTCGGGTATTCGAAGGCCCCATTCCTTCAATGCCTTGAGGGCCTGCCGGTCGGCGGAAAACGCGTCCGCGCCCTCCATGGCCAGCACGTCGAACGCCAGCACGGCCAAGGGACGACGAGCGGCGACGCGCGAATCCAAGTTGCGAAGCGCCCCCGCCGCCACGTTGCGCGGATTCTTGTACTCCGGCCTGCCCTTCCGGCGCCGGTTGCGATTGAGCAGCTCGAAGTCGCTGATCGGAACGATGGCCTCCCCGCGAATCGCCAGCAACGAGGGCACGGCGCGCTCGGCCCCGTCGAGGCGCAACGGCACCGAACGAATCGTGCGCACGTTCTCGGTCACCACCTCGCCGACCCGCCCGTTGCCCCGCGTGACCGCCCGCGCCAGCACCCCGTCCTCGTAGACCAGCTCCAGCGACGCCCCGTCCAGCTTCGGCTCCAGCACGTACTGCACGACCTCCGCGTCCAGAGCCTTGCGCACCCGCTCGTCGAACCGCCGCACGTCCCCCAGCTCGTACGACGAGTCCAGCGACAGCATCGGCGCGACGTGCTCCGCGCTCGGCAGCTCCTTCACCGGGTCCGCCCCCACCCGCCGCGTCGGCGAATCGGACGCCCGCATGTCCGGATGCGCCTCCTCCAGCTCGACCAGCCGCCGAAACAGCTCGTCGTACTCGCGGTCGGAGATCTCCGGCGCGTCCTTCACGAAGTACAGATGGTCGTGCCGGTTGATGTCGGCCGAGAGGCGCGCGATCTCCTGGGCGGGGGGGGAGTTCGGGTCGGAAGCGGAGGACGGGGGAGCGAGATCCGGGCGGCTGGCGTCGGGGGAGACGGGGTCGAGGTCGGGGGAGACGGAGCGGGCGTCGGAATCCGGGGCTCGGCTGCCGGAGCCCAGGCGGGGGGCGTTGCGAGCCGGGGCGGGGGCGGGGGAGACGGAGCGGGTGTCGGAGTCCGAGGCTGGGCTGCTGGAGTCCGGGCGGGGGGCGTTCGCGCCGGAGTCGGGGTCGGGGATGCTCGGGCCTTCGTCGCGCCGGTCGCCGCCTTCGCGGCCGTCGGGGCGTTCGGGGCCAGACGCCTGCTTTGAAGAGCTTCCGGCCATTTCGCGGAGTGCGGGAGGATCGTTCCAGGTCGCCATTGCGAAAATAGCGGATGGTCGCTGGGCTTGCGCTCCGACGGGGCAACAGGTCAGGTTGCTTGCGTGTGGCCCAGGCGGATTCCGTTGCGCTTCGTGGGCTTGCGTGGACGAGTGCGAGGGTGGCGGTGGGGCTTGGCGGAGGACGTGAGCTTCGTGCAGACGATATCGCAAGACGAGAAGGATGGATTTGGTTCCACAAAGACCTTCTGAAATGCGAGAATTCCTCGACATGACATCTGCCATGCCCGCCAAGACATCAACCTGTCTACGGCGCGCTCTCGATGCCGGTCAGGCTCTCATGCGGCTTGCGACGACGCGCCCGACCTGGACGCTTGCCCTGCCCCTCGTCGTGGCCGCCTGCTCCGGCGACCCTGCCCATTCGAGCCGCTCTGCTTCCGACACCGACACGCCCCCTCCGTCCCCGGCGCTCGCCAACGCCCAGACGCCCGCTCCGCTGGTGCGGCTGCTCTCCGAAGGCCAAGTCCTCTTCGGCATGTTCTCCGGTCCGACGACCCGCGAGCAGGGCGCCGAAATGGGCCGCAACCGGCAACTGGACTTCGTCTTTTACTCGCTGGAGTCCGGCCCTTTCGACATTCCGGCCATGACCGAATACATGGAGGGGATCGCCGAGGGCTCCGGAACAGACCGCGTCCATCCGCTCGTGCTACGCGTGCCTCCGGTGCGCGACGGCGCGGAGCAGGCGCGCGAGAACGTGGGCCGGGCGCTGGAGGCGGGCGTTGCGGGCATCGTCTTCCCGCACGTG
Source organism: Longimicrobiales bacterium (assembly GCA_965242735.1). Taxonomy (GTDB): domain Bacteria; phylum Gemmatimonadota; class Gemmatimonadetes; order Longimicrobiales; family Gaopeijiaceae. The sequence goes on from OZ251497.1 coordinate 3,020,160, forward strand.
GAGTCGGCAACCGACGCGGCGGTTGCGGTGTCGGCCATGGGAGAGGGGGCGTGGCCGGGCAACCCCGACGGCGGCCTCGTGAACATGCTGATCGTGGAGGACCGGGCTGGTGTCGAGCGCGTGGGAGAGATCGTGAGCACGGCAGGCGTCAGCGTGGTCTTTGCCGGCCCGGGCGACCTTCGCCGAGCCTACGCCGGGGACATGGCGGCCGTCGAAGACGCCATTCAAGCGGTGCTCGCCGCCTGCAAGGAGCATGGCGTGGCCTGCGGAATCACCGCCGGCGCCGACGACATCGAACAGCGGATCGCCCAAGGCTTCCGCGTCTTCATCGTGGGCGACTTGACCGCGGTCGTGGAAGGACGGCGGCTGGCGGGGAGGGAGTGAAGCGGGCGGTCTGCTCGCCCAGGGCGCGGTGGGTGCCTCTGGCTGGTTGCGCCTCGGAACGGCCCATAGTAGGATTACGGTGTCGCCCATCCGCGAACGCCGCCAGGGGACGGCACCACCAAGGAGCTTGGCTGTGGCGAACGGCAATCTGTTGCGGCAGTTGGTGCGTTCGGGAGCGGACGGCGATCTGGACGCCTTCCGGGGTGTCGCGAAGAAGGTCATTGCCGAGGAGCGGCAGAAGCAACACCACCTCCTGGCGGACGACTTGGAGAGCATTCTTTACGGGCGTCCTGCCAAACCGCGGTCCGCCGCATCGAGGAGGCTCAATGCCGCTGCTCCCCACGACCATGAGCGTGGCATACCGCTCCTCGCAGTGAAGGAGCCGTCGCGGCGCCTGGAAGACGTCGTCCTGTCGCCCATGAACCTCTCCATTGTCAAGCGAATCGTTCGGGAAAGCCATCGTGAAGACGTCCTGAAGGCCTACGGTCTGCGGCCGAGCGACAGAGTTCTCTTCTGTGGCCCACCCGGCTGCGGCAAGACGCTCACCGCCGAAGTCATCGCCCACGAGCTAGGGCGCCCGTTCGTCGTCGTTCGTACCGACAGCGTCGTTTCCTCGTTCCTGGGAGAGACCGCCGCAAACCTTCGCCGCGTGTTCGACTTTGTTGCCGCCCAACCCACAGTGGCGCTCTTCGACGAATTCGACGCTCTTGGCAAGGAGCGCGACGACGTCACTGAACATGGCGAACTCCGCCGGGTCGTGAATGCCGTTCTTCAAATGCTCGATGCCTACGAAGGCCGCAGCGTCGTCATTGCAGCCACCAACCACGAGGGAATGCTCGATACCGCGATCTGGCGGCGATTTGAGGAGGTTCTCGTGCTGGCCCCGCCCACTCGCACGCAATTGCGCAGACTTCTCGAGGTAAAGCTTCGCGGCGTACGCCGACGAATCGCCCTTGACGAATTGGCAGCTTCCGGCATCTTCGACGGTGCGAGTCACGCCGACGTAGAGCGCGTCCTGCGACGGGCAATAAAGGAAATGGTCTTGCGGGGCGACGGTTCGTACCTCACGGAGCGTCACATCACGGCCGCGCAACGGTATGAGAAGGCAAGAAGTCGGAGAGCACGGAGTTTCTTGAACGCATGACTGCATCGGGTTATCCGCATTTGCGCATCACGAGGGAGGCGAACGTCACGGTCCGGAGACCGCCAGGGGGCCATAGGCCGTCTATACAACCAGATGATCCCCGAGCGCATGGCAAGCGGCTCTTGGATCGACTTGACGTGCTCCAAAGTTCCGATCCCGACATTGCTGGTTACGATGATCGAAGACTCGTTCGGTTGCATTTGGGGGTCAGCATTCCGCCAGAAGAAATCAAAAACATCAGCAAGGGTCTTTCTGTTGTAAGTCAAGAAGACAAGAAATTGGTATTGGCATTTGCTACAGAAGAACAACTCATTGTCTTTCGACAGAAGCTTGGCAATATTGCAAAAGGCTCCGAGGTATCGTATCGCAATCTGATCTATGCTATTCGTGATGTCGACCAACTGACAGCCGAAGACAGGATGAGCTGGTCATTGAAAACAGAAGGCATTCCGCCGGAGACAAGCATCACTGTAGATGTAGAACTATGGCCGCTCGCAGTGGCCCAGGAACTGGATCGACTTCGAGCGGAGTTCGAACAGTGGTTGGAAAAGGGCGGTGGCGAGCTAATTGATTCAGTCACAAAGCCATATCTGTCTCTTTATCGCATCAAAGGCTCTTCCGATCTGATCGAAAATCTTCTGTTGCACCGAGATGTCCGCCTTGTCGACTTGCCTCCTCGGGTCGCACTGGATCCACATCTTCGAGGTCGCAGTGTCCAGGATTTGCAACCGGTGCCCAATCCTCCACCGGATGCTCCCGGTGTCGTCGTTCTCGATTCCGGGATCGCGTCTGGCCATCCTGTATTGGCTCCGGCCGTCGGAGATTCTCAAAGTTTTTTGGTTGGACGATCAGCAGCAGACGTTGATGGCCACGGTACGGGCGTTGCTGGGATCGCACTGTATGGCGATGTCGCCGAATGCGTGGCGAACCGCCGATTTGCGCCTGAGCTGAGACTGTATAGCGGCCGAATACTGGACGAGCACGGGCGAGGAGATCATCGCCTTGTGGAAAACCAAGTTGAAGACGCAGTGAGGTACTTCGTAGATCATTATGATTGTAAGGTGTTCAACCTCTCTTATGGTGACCAACGAAAGCCCTACCACGGCCGACATGTCCGAGGTCTGGCCGTCACGTTGGATTCGCTCAGTCGAGAACTTGACGTGCTCTTTGTCGTGCCCACTGGCAATCTGGATAACACAGACGACATATATCCGGACTGTTTCTTGGGCAAAGACGCTCGGATCATTGATCCGGCGTCTTCGCTCAATGCGCTGACGGTTGGCAGTTTGGCTCGCTACGATCACGACACCCGTTGGCCAGAGGATCCAGGTTTTTCCCCTGTAGCCCGGCCGGGCCAGCCATCGCCGTTTACGAGACGTGGGCCGTCAGTGAATGGGGCAATCAAGCCGGACCTTGTCGACTACGGTGGCAACGAACTGCTTGAGTATAGGCCGGAGACAAAACTGTGGCGAGAAGAGCTTGGGGAGATCTCTACTTCACAGGCTTTTGCCACCGGAGCACCATTTGGTATCTACTGTGGTACCAGTTACGCGGCACCGCGAATATCCAACTTGGCGGCTACATTGCTTGCCCATTTGCCAGATGCAAGCGTGGATCTGTGTCGGGCGGTGCTCGTTGCTCACGCGGACGTACCGGCAAGTTGCGAGGATCTGTGCTCACACGCCGACATCGATGTGCGAGATGTTGCGGGCTACGGAAAAGTGAACCGAAATGCGCTGTTTCGCTCCCTGGACGATTGCGTAACGCTTTGGGCCATGGACTCGATTGAGAACAAGCAACACCAGTTCTACGAGATTCCGATCCCGGCCGAGTACTGGGCACCCGGACGGCGGTCGCGCAAGATGACGATAGCACTGGCCCATCGATCGCCCGTGAGAACAACCCGCATCGACTATCGCGCAGTCAGGATCACCTTCCGTCTTGTTCAGGCCATGTCAGTTGAGGAAGTGGCACAATCATTCAATGCAGAAATCAATCCTGACGACGCACCATCGATAGGGGAACGAAGTCCGGGACGGAATATTGCACTACAAAGGCGATCACTCGGCACCGTCCAAGGCTCTACTTGGGAATTCAGGCAACCATCAAGCGAACTGCGTAAGTGTCGCTGGGTAGTCGTCGTGACGCGGAACGATCCGCCTTGGGGCGAGGGACTGTCAACAACGCGAGAAAAATATGCTCTGGCGATGGTCTTGGATGACCGCCAAGCGGGAACAGCACGTCTTTACGAGGCGATCCGAGCAAGGCTGCATGCGCGACCTCGTCTCCGGGTGACTCAGCCAGCCTGACGGGCAGGCGCGCAGCACCTCCAGGACTCGAGCCCGGGTCGTCCCGACGTGGATGGCCGGCGGGGCACTCACGCCCGAAACACCTTCATGACTTCGTCGCCCAGGTGGTTGATGACCTTGACGGCGATGCGGCCCGACTTGGGGCGGTCGAAGGGCCGGGACATGTCGCTCCTGAGCGTGGCCCACGCTTCGGCGTCGATCTCGGCCTTGAGGGTCGTCTTCAGGGCCTTGTAGGGGTCGCCGGCGCCGAGGAAGTAGGCGTGGCGCACGAAGAAGCTCTCCTCGTCGTAGTCCGTGTCGATGAACCAGCACGCGATCCCGTCGGGGCCGTCGCTACGCACTTCGCCGCTGCCCGGGTGGAAGATGTCCACGCCGTGAATCTTGACCCGGATGCGATCGTCGTCCGGGTCGCCGTCGCCGACGGGCATGATTTCGATGTCGGGCTCGCCGAAGACCACGAACAGGTTCCCCTTGCCCGTGTTCTTGAGGTCCTCGGCCATGTGAAGGTCGGCGTTCATCCGCGCCTTCAGCACGGAAATGCGTCCCAGCTTGTTGAACTCCGTCGCGTGCGGCCCGTAGTTGAAGGCGCAGGCAATCAACACGTCGAACCCGGCTTCCGCAGCCTCCCGTGCGGCCGCCGCCAAGTCGGCGCGCACGACCGTCCCGAACTCGGGGCCGACGAAGATCGCCGCTCGCTGCTCGGTCCGCGATCTGCCACCTTCCTTGACGAACCGGCCCTCCGCGCACACCAGCTTGCCCGGCCAAGCCGTTAGCGAAGAAAACGCGATCTTGTCTTCCTTGTGCGCCTGCTGAACGCCGGCCGTGCGCAGGTTGTCGAGGACGATCGAGGCGAAGTCTCGGTCGCTGCTACCGTAGCCGAGCTTGGACTCGGACACTTGGTCCAAGAAATCGTCGTTCTCGTCGACGGCCAGCTCTCGGTGCGGCGACAGGCTCTCCACAGTGAACGGCCCGGACACGCGAACCCTGCGCCTGTCCTCGTAGGGCTTGTCGTACAGGTACTCGTAGTTGGCCTTCGCGGCGATGGAGGCGTCGATCTCCTCCTGCCGAGCGATCCGCATCTTCCACCATTCCGCATGAAGCACCGCGTGTTCTTCCGGCCACGGGTCCGCAGGACGCTCCGGCAACGAGTCAAGGGCGTAGCTTCGTCCCAAGATCTCGTTCAGTTCATCAAGAAGTTTCCGGGCGCGTGAAGGTCGCCCCCCCCCCCCGTTTTTGTTGTCGCTCTTTCGCAAGCGACTAAAGATGACGGAAGCCTGTTCCGCCCAAGGATCTTCGGCATGCCGTGGCATCTCCCACTCTTCCCATTCCTTTTTTCGTGCTTGGTTGATGCGCGTGCGCAGTACGTTCAATTCGGTTTGATGCTTCTCCCAAATCTCGTCGATCTCCGCGTTGTTCGCAATTGACCTGAGCGTAATGTGAGGCACGCGCTCGTACACGAACCCTTGGCGGATGTCCCCGTGGGTCGCCTGGCCTTCGACGGGCGGCCTTCGGGCAAGTTGCGCTTCCTTCTCCAGGCCTTCCCCTGAATCCGCCAGCAGGTAGTACGGATAGCGAGCTCCCATCACGCGGGCGCGAGCCAGTGCAAGGGCAACCCGAGACGTGTCGATGGTGATCCAGCGACGGCCCCACTGCTCGGCGACGTAGGCCGTGGTGCCGGAGCCGCAGGTAGGGTCGAGGACGAGGTCGCCGGGATCGGTGGTCATGAGAATGCAGCGTTGGATCGGGACAATTGCGGTCTGGACGACAAAACTTGGATGAGGTTCACCCGCAGTGTCATTCCAGAAATTCGTCAGCCGACGACGTGGAACGTCATCCCAAAAGGTATATGCCCTGAGCCGTCCGCTATCTGGCAAATGCAATCTCTGTGCCCTCTCCAATCGCGGGATGCCATCTATGGGGTCTAATGCCCATTGGGCATTAGAGCCCGGCCGAATCGTCCGACCTCGCAATCGAATATCTCCACTTCTCGTTTCACTGAGATGCTGGCTGATGACACGATCCGCGGACGTGCACCACTTGCCGCCTTCCGCAAGTAAATCAGCTTCGTCATCATCATTACGTGCCCGCACCAATTCGCCATAGATTGTAAGAATTCTATTGTATGACTTGTCGTCAGGCCGTCGACCATCTGTCGTTATTGTGCCGTAAAGACTGCGAATCTTGGCCGTGTCTCGATCTCTAGCATAATGAAGAATGTAGTCGTTGACTGCTTGCCCAGGAATGGTGAAGCTCTTCTTCTTGAAGACGATGACGGCAAAAGCATTCTCTTCCCCAAACACCTCGTCCATCAATGCCCGCACCCGGTGCACGTTCTCGTCTCCGATCTGCACGAAGATCGAGCCGCTCTCGGTCAACAGTTCTCGCGCCACCGTCAGCCGGTCCCGCAAGTACGTCAGATACGAATGAATGCCGTCTCGCCACGTGTCCCGAAACGCCTTCACCTGCTCCGGCTCCCGCGTGATGTGCTCCGCCTTGCCGTCGCGGACGTCCCGGCTGGTGGTGGACCACTGGAAGTTCGAGTTGAACTTGATGCCGTAGGGGGGATCGACATAAATGCACTGGACCTTGCCGCGAAGGCCCTCACGCTCGGCAAGTGAGGTCATGACCTGAAGACTGTCGCCCAGAATCATGCGGTTGGACCAGTTGGCGTCGTGCTCGTAGAACTCGGTCTTGGCGTCGCCCTCGGGAAGGCCGTTGAAGTCGGCGAAGAGGTTGGGTTGCTCGTCGCTTTCGTTCGTGCCGGACTCGCGAGTCTGCCGAACGAGGTCGTCGATCAGAACCTTCGGATGAACCTTTTCCTGGATGAACAGCGGCGGGGCGGGCGCTACGAGGTCGGACCAGTCCTTCACGTCCTTGCCGCGCCAGACGAGCTGAGGATCGAGATCGCGGTTGCGGCGTTCGTAGGCGACCTGGATCGGCGTCCGATCGCGTTCGGGCATGACCGGCTGGCACTCGGCCGTCGGGATGTTCTTGCGGGACGCCTCGTCGTGAATCAGCGTCTCCACTCGCTTCGGTGGACGGCGTTGCTTGCTCATCTCAGGCTGAATGTACCACAGAAATAAGGCAGTGCGAACGAACTCTCCAACGATCCATATCAGTCGGCGGTTGGTGGCGCAGAGTGGGAATCAGAGTGACTTCGCTGTCGTTTGTGACGCATGAAGACCGCGACGAGAACGGCCAGCGCCGACAGGGCCGCCGCAGATGCGCCGGGAAGTGATTTGTCGAAGGCGATGAGGACGGTAGCAGCCAGGAAACCCAACAGAGCAAGGCAGAATCCGAATACTTGGCCTCTGGACTCCATGCGGAGGCTACGGTCGACGGTCTCGGCTTCCAGTTGCCGTCGATGCTTCGCTTGCTCTTCGGCCATTGAGAGGATTCGGTCAAACGCTCCCGGCATTACCCGTTCGTATACCGCCACCTCGTTGGCGGCGGGGAGAGGTCCAGAGCGAAAAACGGCTGCCACGGAAAGTTCGGATCCGATGCCTTGGCCGCTAGGGTGCGGCGGTTGAACGACCGGTGCGTCTCGCCGCTTGGCGACATGCTTCTGGTCTGGTCGAGTCTCGCTCACGGCGATGCTGGGCCTGTCGCGCCCACCGCAGACATCGCCGCCTCAATGTCTTCGCCCACGGCGCGCCAGTCATGGTAGGTGGCCAGCGCGTCGATCGTTTTGCCGTTGGCTTCCGGCGGGATGGCACCCAGAGTGCCGAAGAGGTCTAACGTTCGCCCCATGCCGGAAGCGAAAGAAGGTGTCGGATAATTAAATGTCGCCCGCACAACCGGATTGGGCACAAAGGGTAGCGCGCTGTTTGCCGCCATGTCTGGATACTGCCGATAAATCCCAGCCAGCATGGGTCGGAAGGCGGTCGTCAATATCCATCTCGTAGCCTTCTTCATATATCGCGAAGCACTTTCGGGCAATTGCTCCAGAAAGCGCGTCCCGCTCGCTGCACCGGCTTCCGTGAGGAGGGAGAGCGGACATGCGTAGGTCGTGTCGACCGACACGTCGCCGGACTCGATCAGGCTGTGGACTTCGTCGTAGACGGCCTCGTCGAAGGGGCCGAGGGCGTGCGGCTTGTAATCGAAGTGCGGGCCGCCGATCAAGTGCGGTATCTCCCTGTCGACCAGGAAGAAGAGCTTTTGCAGGCGCACGGCGTCGAACGCGGCCCCCGGGCCACCAGCGGCCAAGACGGCCAAGACGGTCTGGCGGCGCGAAGGCTCCACGGCTCCGTCGGCGTTGTCCGACATTCTCGATTTCATCCGTCCCCTCCCCCAATCGCCGCGTCCAGCGCCTCCGCCATCGTCCAGTTGTCCGTCAGCTCCGCGAAGGCCCAGCGGCCGAAGCCGCCCAGGTTGTTCACGCCGGGGATCCAGTAGGCGTCCATGGTCTGCTTCTTGTCCTTGGCGTCTTCTCGGCGGTAGCCCTTGATCTCGACCACGAGGTTCAGAAGGTCGCCGTTTCCGCGGCCGTCGTCCACTTTCAAGATAAAGTCGGGGACGTAGGTGCGCTGCTCGGAGCCGTGACGGTAGGGGACGTCCAGGCCCAGGCCCTGGTTCTTCACGTAGGCGCGGACGCGGGAATCGGCTTCGGCGACGCGGCAGAATTCCATCTCCCAGTCGCTGTCGCAGACGGTCCGGTTGACGTGGCACTGGCGGGGGTCGGTCCTCCAACGGCGCTTCTTGGACGTGGTGAAGCGGACGGTGGCGGTGGAGCCCCAGGGGCTGTAGGGGTCGAGGATCGCCTTGACGGGGCGGTCGCCCTCGTGGCTCGCCACGATGCCCCGGTGAATGCGTTCGCAGGCCATGTCCGCCAGCTCCAAGTACTTGAGTTGGGCCGGAAACGTGCGGCCCTTGCACACGAGATGCTCGTCCAGCCAGCGGCTCGTAATCTGCTTGAGTTGGCCGAACAGGTACAGTTTGGGCTCCTCGCCGGCGTCGCGCCATTTGGTCTCCAGCAGCCGCCACGTCAGCTCGTAGAGGAGCGTGTTGCGGCGCACGTTCCCCAAGCCCCCCGGCGTCAGGTCCACGGGCTTGCCGATGATGCCTTGGTTCTGCGTGATCGTCGGGCCGACCAGATCGGGCGTCAGCTCGAGGGTCGCGTCGTGGTCGAACTCGGCGCGCAGCCGCTCCTCGGGGAGTTCCACGCGGTAGCCCTGCACGCGGGGGAAGCGGATCTCGCAGGCGTTGCGCTCGGGAACGACGGCACGCACCTCCACTGTTTCGCGGGGCGGCTGGGGCGGCGCGGCCACGGGTTCGGCGGTGAAGTCGAAGGGGATGCCCAGCACGTCGGCGTACTCGACGTTGAAGAGGCCGTCGTCGTTCAGGTCGTAGGACTGCCGCCGCAGAGCGCGGCCCACGACCTGTTCGCACAGCAGCTGGGTGCCGAAGGCGCGCACGCCCAGGACATGGGTGACGTTGTTGGCGTCCCATCCCTCGGTGAGCATCGACACCGACACGACGCACCGCACGTCGGCGCCCAGGCGGCCCGCCTTGCCGACGGTGTTCATGACTTCGCGCAGGATGTCCGCGTCGGACAGGTTCTCCGCTTGGCGGCGGTCGCCGGTGCGCTGGACGATCTCGCGCCGGAACTGCTCGATCTGGGCGGCCGCGTCCTTGCGGAAACCGCGGTCGAGCGCCTCGCCGGACTCCAGTTGCTCGCTGTCGATCAGCAGCGTGCGGGGACGGGCGAGGCGGACGCCGTTCTCGTCGAAGTTGCGAAAGAGGGGGAGGCGACCGTTGTTCAGGCTCTGGTTGCCCGGCGCCGCGGACTTGTCCAGGGGCGGCCAGAGGAACCCAGACACGTAGTCGAACACGAGCTTGGAGGTGGACGTGTTGTTGCAGACGACGATGAAGCAAGGAGGCACGTCGGTCCCGGCCTTGCGCCACAGCTCGAAGACTTTCTTGTAGTTGCCGTACAGGGCGTCCAAGGCAGTCAGCAGCTCCACGGGCAGCTTGCGCGGGTCCAGGGGGGACGCGGCCTTGCCTCGGCCCTTCTTGGGCATCTTCTTGCCGATATGCTCCCACAGGTTTCGGAACTTGGGGCTGTCGCCGCCGGGGATGTTGTCGGCGACGGGCACTCGGGGAAGCTTGACGATGCCGCACTCGATGGCGTCCATCAGTGAGAAGTCGCTCATCGTCCACGGAAAAAGCGTGCCTTCCGCGTAGCCCGATCCGCGAAGGAAGAACGGCGTCGCCGACAGGTCCACGACGCGCAGCACGCCCAGCTTGCGCTGCACGGACTCCAAGCCGGACAGCCACACGCGGGCGGCATCCTTGTTCTTCTTGGCCTCCCGCCGTTCGTCGATGCCGACGCTGCCTTCCTCGCTGTCCTCCGGCGGCTTCTCCCGGTAGCAGTGATGCCCCTCGTCGTTGAAGACCATGACGCGCTTCATGCCCATCAGCTCGGGGCACACGCGCTGGAGCATCTGGCCTTCCGTCTCCTTGGTCTGAATCTTCTGCGGGTTCGCCCGTCCCTCCAGCAGCCTACGGCCGCCCTTCGACAGCTTCATCTTCTCGCGGCGGATGAAGGCGTGGTAGTTCGTGATCACGATCTTGGCGCGGTCCAGGTCGCGCAGCATGTCGGCGGGGAGCAGCTCGCGGGACTTGTAGTAGCTGTTCGGATCGTTGGGCAGGAGAACGCGAAGGCGGTCGCGGATGGTGATGCCCGGCGCCACGATCAGGAACCCCCTGGTGAAGCGCGGGCTGCCCGGATGGCGAGCGGCGTTGACGGCCTGCCAAGCGATCAGCATGGCCATGACCGTGGTCTTGCCGGCGCCCGTCGCCAGCTTGAGGGCCAAGCGGGAGAGGCCGGGGTTGGCGTCCTGGCTGGCGTCCTCCAAGTACTGCAAGAGGCTCCGGCCGGCTTTCGAGCGGCGCGCGACCTCGGTCAGCCAGACGACGGTCTCGGCGGCTTCCAATTGGCAGAAGAAGGGCCGGACGCCGCTGAACCGGTGCGAGCGCCAGTGGCGCAGGATGCGCGCAGTCTCGGGCGTGACGCTCCAGCGGCTCGGGTCCGGGACGGCGCGCCAGCGCGTGACGTGCTCCCGGACCTGGGCGATCACGTCCTTCAGATACTGCTGCTTGTCCGTGGACAGGCCCCGTCCCTCGTCGAGCACCATCATGGCCTGCTCCGAGCCCGACGACGGCGCGCCCCGGCCGACCCGGCGCGGCTTGGGCACCGGCGTCACGAAGTCCGCGGACCGCCGCCGGGCGACGATTTCGTGGGTCGGCTGGCCGGACTCGTCCAGCTTCCAGTGCCGACCGGGCGCCTCGTAGGGCGAGTTGAGGACGGGCTGCTCGAAGAATTTGGGATTCATGCGGCTTCGCAAGCGATCCAGGCACGGGCGGCAGGCGTCGGCAGCAGCCCACGGACGCGGCGCGGGAAGACTTGCGCGCCTCGGCGTGCGCCGTCCCGCCGCTTCCCGTAATATATTGGCCAGACGTCCGACACGCCTCTCCTCCTGCCGCACAACGATTGGAGTCCGCCCGCATGAACCGCACGCTCGCCTTCTTCCGCCGGACCCAGCTCGGCGTCCGCGTTGCCTCCCGCGTCCTCGCGACCGACCGGATGGACCGGGCCAATCCCGGCCGTCGGCGCTTGGCGCCCCGCTTCCTCGCCGCCCTGGCCGCCGTCGCGGCCGTCGCGCTGGCCGGTCCAGCCCCCGCCTCCGCCCAGATGGAGCCCACGACCCCGCGCGGCGCCGACGAGGGGGACGGCCCGCACGAGCGCCTCATCCTGCGCGGCGCGACGGTCATCGACGGGACGGGGGCGCCTCCCATCGGACCGGTGGACATCGTGATCGAAGGCGACCGGATCGCCCAGATTCGCACGGTGGGCTACCCCGGCGTGCCGATCGACGAAGACCGCCGCCCGTCGGGCGCGACCAAGGAAATCGACGCGGCCGGCATGTTCGTCATGCCCGGATTCGTGGACATGCACGCGCACACCGGCGGTTCCGGCAAGGCGCCGCAGCCCGAGTACACCTACAAGCTGTGGATGGGACACGGGATCACCACGTCGCGCGGCGTGGGGCACGGCCCGATGATGTGGGCGCTCGAGGAGAAGGCGGCCGCCGCCCGGAACGAGATCGTGGCGCCCCGGATGTTCACGTACGCGCGCCCGGGCGAAGCGTGGGGCGAGGGCCCCGCGGACTCGCCCGAGAAGGCGCGCGAATGGGTGCGCTGGGCGGCCGCCGTCGACGTGGACGGCGCCAAGATCGACGGCCTCAAGCTCACCGCCATGGACCCGGACATCATGGCCGCGGTGATCGACGAGGCGCACAAGCACGGGCTGGGCACGGTGGCGCACCTGGCCCAGACCGGTGTGGTCCGCATGACGGCGCTGGACGCGGCCGAAGTCGGCTTGGACATGATGACGCACTACTACGGCCTCATGGAATCCATGCTCACGGACTACAGCATCCAGGACTGGCCGCTGGACTACAACTACCAGAACGAACAGCATCGCTTCGGCAGCGTCGCGCGTCTGTGGTACCAGGCCGCGGAGCCGGGCTCCGAGCAGTGGAACGCCCTCATCGACCGCTTCCTCGAGCTGGGCTTCGGGCTGGACCCGACGATGTCGATCTACGAAGCCAGCCGGGACGTGATGCGGGCCCGCGAGGCCGACTTCCACGACGAGTACACGTTGCCCAGCCAGTGGGAGTTCTATCAGCCGTCGCGGCGGGCGCACGGCTCGTACTGGTTCTACTGGACCACAGAGGACGAGTATCACTGGAGGAAGTTCTACCAGAAGTGGATGCATTTCCTGAACGACTACAAGAACGCCGGCGGGCGCGTGACGACGGGCTCCGACTCGGGCTTCATCTACAAGCTCTACGGCTTCGACTACATCCGGGAGCTCGAGCTGCTGCGCGAGGCGGGATTCCACCCGGTCGAGGTGATTCGGTCGGCGACGTTGCACGGCGCCGAGGAGCTGCACGATCCCAAGGGCCTGCCCATCGACTTCGGCATTCTGCGCGCCGGACTCAAGGCCGACATGGTCGTGGTGGACGAGAATCCGCTTCAGAACCTCAAGGTCCTCTACGGAAACGGGGCCGTGAAGCTGAACGACGAGACCGGCGAGGTCGAGCGAATCGGCGGCATCAAGTACACCATCAAGGACGGCATCGTCTACGACGCCAAGCAGCTGTTGGCGGACGTGCGCGAGATGGTGCGAAAGGCGAAGGAAGAGGCCGCGATTTCGGACGAGAGCGATTCGGACCGCTGACTTCGGGTTGCTGACCCGGGGCTGCCGACCCCAGACCGCCGGCTCCGGGCCGCTGGCGAGGAGCGGGCCAAGCTCGCCCCTCGCCCCGTCAGCCGCCGGCGCGCAACTCCACTGCCGTGCCGTAGCAGAGCATCTCGGCGGCCCCGCGGCTGATCTGGGCCGACTGAAACCGGACGCCCAGAATGCCGTTGGCGCCCAGCGCGCGGGCCTCTTCCACCATGCGGTCGACGGCCTGCTCGCGCGCTTCGGCCATCAGCTTGGTGTACTCGTAGAGCTCGCCGCCCGCCACGTTGCGAAACGAGGCCATGAGGTCCCGGCCGAGGTGGCGCGCCCGAATCGAGCTGCCCCGCACCAGCCCGAGCGTGCGCACGACCCGGTGTCCCGCGACGCCCTCCGTCGTGACGACGATCATCGGTGCACGTCCTTGTAGGGGTCGGTCTTGTACTCCTGAACGCGGGCCAGCACGACCTCGGCCAGCAGCACGAGAATCCCGATGGCCACGGCGCTGGTGGCCAGCTTGGCGACGACGGCGGTCGGCGACGTGGCGAGCACCCACGCGCCGTAGCCCAGCCAAGCCGTGGTACCGGCGCCGACGAGCGCCCACCCGAGCGGCTGCGTGATCTGCTTGCGAACGTGGGTCCACGAGGAGCCGGGCGCCCGGGGCGGCACGAACGAGAGTTGCTGCATCTGCGCCTTCATGCCCTTGAAGATGGCGAGTTCGCGCCGCAGCTCGCTCGACTTCTCAAGCTTGCGCCGCATGGCCTTGCTTTCTTCGGGCGCCGTCTCGCCGTCCAGGAGGCGCATCAGGTCTTCGCGGCTGACGTCGCCGGGCACGGAGGCGTTCGGCCTGCTGTCGGCATTCATGGATAGGTCACTCCGGCGGCATGAAGTTCGTCGGCCAGGGCGCGACGCGCGTGAAAGAGTCGGCTCGCCACCGTTCCCTCGGGAATCTCCAAGATGGCGGCAATCTCGCCGTAGCGAAACCCCTCCAGCTCCTTGAGCACGAGAATCTCGCGGTGGTCCGCGTTCAGCTTCTCCAGGGCTCGCCACACGATCTCCTTGGCTTCCTTGCGCTCCTGCGTCCGTTCCGGCCCGTCTTCCGGATCGGCGGCCGCCTCGGCCACCTTGCCGTCGTCCAGGACCTCGACGCGGAAGCGCGCCTGGCGCCGCCGCAGCAGGTCGCGGCACTGGTTGCGGAGGATTTGGAAGAACCAAGGTCCAAAGGGCCTCGCCAGGTTGAAGCGGCCCAGGGACTGCCACGCCTTGACGAACGCGTCCTGCACGGCGTCGGCGGCGTCGTCCGGATTGCCGGTCATGCCGAGCGCGATGCGCAGGCCGCGAGGCTCGTAGGCGCGGACCAGCGGCTCGAAGAAGCGGGAGTCGCCGCCCTGGCACTTGCGCACGAGCTCTCGTTCCAGGTCGGGAAGCAAGCATCCTCCGTCTGCTCGAATTGCGTTGCGCCGCTGGGGCGCGGTTCCGGGGAAATCTACGCGCACGCCGGCTCGTTCCTTCAGAAACGGGGCGGGCATCCGACCCGGCCGACCATCCGAAGATTCGGCACCGGTCCTGCCGCCCGGACGCATCTAGCGGATTGTCGGGGGCGGCGCAATGGCCGGGGGTGGCGCGAAGCCGCCGCAAGCCTCATGTTGCCGACAAGCGGAGGTTCGAACTTGGCCACAGGGAAGGCACGGAGGAGCAAATGACGGAAGGACGCACGGCGATGGAGGCGGCGACGGCAAGATGTCGGCACGGAGGCCAGCGGAGGCAGATCGGCCACGGCGGCACCCGGACCACGCGAGGCGAGTCGGCCGCGTCCAGCGGAGGCCGGCGGGCCGCGGGGCTCCTGGCGGCCTTCGCCGTCGGACTGTGGCCCGGCTTGGCGGCCGCCCAGAACGGCTCGCCGGTCGAGTACCCCGCCGGGTTCGACGAGGAGGCGAAGCGCTACGCCGAGGCCGTGGGACCCTTCCACCGCCCCATCACGACCGCTTCGCCCGCGGCGCAGACGTTCTTCGACCAGGGCATGCAGATGCTGTACGCCTTCACGCCGCTGCGGGCCGCTCGCTCGTTTCGCCAAGCCCAGCGCGAGGACCCCGACTGCGCGATCTGCTATTGGGGCGAGGCCTTGGCGTGGGGCCCCTACCTGAACGGTCCGATGGGCGCCGACGACGCCCCCCGGGCGCGCGAGCGCATCGACATGGCCTTGGAGCGAATCGACCAGGCCAGCGACGTCGAGAAGGCTCTGATCGAGGCGCTGGCCACGCGGTACGTCGAGAAGCACGATCCCGATCAGCGCAAGTCGCTGGACTCCGTCTACGCCCGCGCCATGAAGGGCGTGCACGAGCAGTTCCCCGACGACTTGGAGGCGGGCACCCTCTACGGCGAGGCGCTGATGCTGCTGGAGCCCCGGCGCGGGCGCTGGGACATCGACAAGCCCGCCGTCCAGAGAATCCATCGCGTCCTGGAAGGCGTGCTGGCGCAGGACATCGAACATCCAGGCGCATGCCACCTGTACGTGCACGCCACCGAGCCCACCGTGCGCCCCGACAAGGCCGAGCCGTGCGCGGACCACTTGGGCCAGTCGATCCCGGGGGCCAGCCACATCCAGCACATGCCCTCCCACACCTACAATCGCGTGGGCCGCTGGGGCGACGCCGTGCGGGCCAACTTGGCCGCGTGGCATACGGACGTGCGCGCCAACGAGGGCACGGCCTGGGCCATCTACCCGTCCCACAACCTGCATATGCTGCTCTTCGCCGCGTCGATGGACGGCCAGGGAGCCATCGCCACGCGGGCCGGCAAGGACTACGGAAAGATCGTCCCGAACGGAAGCTTCTATCACGCCATGACGTTGTTGCGGTTCGGCCGCTTCGACGAAATCCTGGAGTTGGACGTGCCGCCTGAAGGCGCCGTCCAGCGCGGCCTCTGGGACTTCAGCCGGGGCTACGCGTTCCTGCGCACAGGAAACCCTGGCCGGGCGTCCATCTACTTGGAGAAGGTGCAGCTTGCGGCAGAGAGCGACCCGGACGCCACGTTCCGCGGCCATCGAGCAGCCGATCTCCTAGGGATCGTGGCCGCGATTCTGGAAGCCGAGCTGCTGCGTGCCGAAGACAAGAACAACAAGGCCATCGAGGTCCTGCAGTCGGTCCTGCCCGTCGAGGACGGCCTTCGCTACGACGAACCGGAGCCCCTCAACTTCTCGGCGCGCCACTGGCTGGGCCACGCGCTGCTGGAGGCCGACCGGCCCGCCGAGGCCGAAGAGGTGTTCCGCGCCGCGCTAGTCGATCACCCCCACAACGGCTGGTCGCTGTTCGGACTCGAAGCCTCGTTGCACGCGCAAGGCAAGCACGAGGAAGCCGCCCGCACGCACGCGAAATTCGAGAAAGCGTGGGCTAGAGCGGACACCTGGATCTCGGCGGCGGTGTTTTAGCTTCGGCGATCACCGCCAAGACGGGCACTTTCGCCGCTTTGAAATGCCGCTCCATAGTTCCAAGGAGCACATCCGATGCCAGAACGCATAGATGACGTACTGGAACCCCAAGGCGACTTCGACGCCAGTCCACAGCGTCGACCGGCGGGCCGCTCGCGACTTCTTTTGCGATCTGCAAGCTATAGCAGGCTGGATTTCCCTTCGTATATAAACTTCGATAGCATCCTAAGGGGCGTTAGTGCGTTCCTAAAGGACGCACCGGAGAGCGATATTGGATGTGCACAACAATACACTACTGGGTATACAATGTACGTTAGCAAAGACGGTAAGTACACTTGGCGCCCTCAAGAGCTCATACATCCACTGCTGTACGTAGATTTGGTTCACAAACTCACGCACAAAGACAACTGGAAGAGCTTATGTAACTGTTTGATGGACACTCCGAAATGCAATTTAGAGAATATGGGCATGCCCGTTATATCGCGTTCCGAGCGCGGCGATCAAGCCGAAATGGTTGTGCATTGGGTGGAAAACGTGGAGAAGAGATCTCTTGAATTGTCGCTTGATTATCAGTACGTAATTATGACAGACATTTCAGATTGCTATAGATCAATTTACACTCCTTCGATTGCATGGGCATTACATGGACGCCGCGAAGCGAGACAGAATAAGAGGAATAGGCATCTACTTGGCATCATCATCGACGATGCCATCCGGAACATGCAACAAGGCAGAAGCAACGGCATTCCGCAAGGATCTATCCTGATGGATTTCATTGCGGAGATTGTTCTTTCTTATGCAGATCGTGATCTTGCGGAACGCATGTCTGACAAAAGAATCGATGAAGATTACACAATTCTTCGTTATCGAGATGATTATCGTATCTTTGTGAATAATGAGTCTCTGGGAGAAAAGATTGTCAAATGCCTTACGGATTCTCTGCAGGATCTTGGCATGCAGTTGAGTTCGTCCAAATCCCTAATCAGCAACGAGATTATTCGGAGATCAATAAAGAATGACAAGCTTTCATGGATCACTCGTGCGAAGGAAACCAAGACATTCCAACAACACTTGTTAATAATTCATGATCACGCTAGAGCATTTCCGCATTCGGGAAGCATAACAAAAGCGTTGACGTCGTATTATAGACAACTAAATGAGAAAACGCAAGATTCAGAACGGCCGTTCTATGATGAACCGATGCCGTTGATTGGCATAATCGTAGACATTGCGTATCGCAATCCGAGAACTTACCCTATATGTGTCGCCATACTGAGCAAGTTACTGTCGCTGATCGGAGATTCCATCAAGAAACGAGAAATTGCTGAGAAAATTGTTAGGAGATTCAAACAAATGCCGAACATAGGTCATATGCAAATATGGATGCAAAGACTTACTCGCGCGATATCGATAGACATCAATTACGATGAGCCAATATGCAAAATTGTAGAAGGCGACACAAACGAGACGATTTGGAATAGTCAATGGTTGTCATCACGGAAACTGAAAGAGCTGGTAGAACCCAAGAAGATGATTGACCAAGATGCCCTGGATGCATTGAAGGGAGTAGTTTCTTTGGATGAAGTGACATTGTTTAGGCCATACGACGGATGACTTCGCATTCGCACAGGTAGCGGAAGACGTGGTGAACCAGACATTGCGAGCACAGCAGGTGTCGCACGGACAGGCAAGTTGCCGAACGCCGGGCATTCGTGGAAGACCGAAGACTTAAAATGGGACGGTACCGGAACGCGCCGTGCGGACAGCTTGCTGCGCAACTTGCTAGACGGATCCGGTGTCGGGGAAGGGGGAACGGCCGTGGTTGCGCATGGCGGCCGACTGTCCCAAATCTAAGGAATTCTGCCCGCCGGGGTTCCGCCAAGCCCTTTTCGATGTAGATTGCGGGGCAGAATGGACGCCAGTCGGGCGCCGGCCCGCCGGGACGGCCCCGCGAGGCCGACGAGAAAGGACGGTAGGATGCAGATTTTGTCCAGCCCCGACTTCTGGATGATTGTGGCGATCGTGGTATCGGCCCTCGGCGTGGCCCTAACGGCAAAGGCCGACAGGCACAAGATTCACCGGGAGACGGAACGGCGACGCGAAGCCGGCGAGCAACGGCTGGAGGGGCAGATCATCAGCCTGAGGCAGGATTTCTCCGCCCATAAGAAGGAAATTGCCGACGCGTTCGCCGTCCACAAGCAAGAGGTTGGCGCGCGGATCGATCGACTGGAAGACCGAGTTGACCACAACCACAGGGAGGTCACGGCCGGCCTTGCCGAGCTGAAGGCCGAGGTCAGCGCCTTGGGCGCGAGGCTCGACGAACGGTCGCGCCCTCGTCGGCTGGTGGGCGCCGGCCTGTCCGGCAGGGGAGCGGACGCGGCTTCGGGCATCGTGCGGGAGACGCCCGGCCTCCACTCGCCGGACGAAGCGAAGAGCAGAGCAACGGGGGCGTCGGAGAGCAGCGATCCGCACCCGCAGGAAGGGAGCCGCGACTAGGAGTCCTCGGCGGAGGCGGCGGCCGCGCGTCGCCCAGGCGTCACCGGCTGTCCGTCCTTCACCAGGGCCGCCAGCGGGCTTCGGCCGGGGATCCAATAGCAGAGTTCGGTCAGGTCGCGGACCTGCCACAGCGCGAAGTCGGCGCGCTTGCCGACTTCAAGGGTGCCGCGGTCTTCGGAGAGGCCGAGGACCTTTGCCGCCGCGGCCGTGAAGCCGAGCAGGGCTTCCTCCGGCGTGAGTCCGAAGAGTCGGCAGGCCAAGTTGAGAATCGCGCCGACGTGGGTGAAGGGCGACGACCCGGGGTTGGCGTCGGTCGCCACGGCCATCGACACGCCCGCTTCTCGCATGGCCGCCACCGGCGGGGCGCGATCCGCCCCCAGCGCGTAGGCGGCGCCGGGCAGCAGGACGGCCGACACGTCCCGTTCGGCCATGGCCTCGACCCCTTGTTGCGAAAGATGCTCCAGGTGATCGGCGGAGCGGGCCCCGACCGCCGCCGCGAGCACGCCGCCGCCGCCGTCGGACAGCTGGTCCGCGTGGACGTGGCCGCGCAGGCCCGCCGCGATGCCGGCCTCCAGCGCTCGCCGAGCCTCGCCGGCGGTGAACGCGATGGTCTCGCAGAACACGTCCACGCCCTCCGCAAGGCCCTGCTCCACGGCCGCGGGGAGGATTTCGCGCACGACGAGATCGACGTAGGCCGAACGGCGGCCGGAGTACTCGGGCGGGACGGCGTGCGCGGCCAGCAACGTCGGCCTGACGTCCACGGGCAGACCCTGGCCCGCTTCCGCGGCCGCCGCGAGCATCTTGAGTTCCGTCTCCAGGTCGAGTCCGTAGCCCGACTTGATCTCGGCCGTCGTCACGCCCCAGGCCGCCAAGTCCCGGAGCCGAGCGGCGGCGCTCTCGGCCAACTCCGTGCGCGACGCGGCCCGAGTCGCCCGCACGGTGGACAGAATGCCTCCTCCCGACTGCGCGATCTCCTCGTAGGACTCGCCGTGCAGCCTCCGCCGGAATTCGTCGGCCCGGCTCCCGGCAAAGACGAGGTGCGTGTGACAATCGACCAGGCCCGGCGTGAGCCAGCGGCCCCCGCACCGGACCACCGGGGCTCGTTCAGCGACGCGCTCGTCCGGTGCCGCCACGGGCACTGCAACGGCGGCCGCATCCCGCGACTCGGCCGACGGCGTCCTGGCCGCAAGTCCTGCGTCCCGCGGCTCGGCCGGCGGCGCCCACACCTCCGCATCCGGCAGCTCTACCGCCGGCGCCCCTGCCAACGCCCCCAAGTCCCGCAAGTCCGCCGCGGGACCGATCCACGCGATGCGGCCCTCCCGCACGGCCATGGCGCCGTCCTTCAGGATCCCCAAGCCGGCGTCCGTCATCCGCGCCAAGTTCACGTCCGTCCAGATGCGGTCCCAGGCGGAGGGAAAGGCGGGGCCATCGCCGCGGCCAGCCGGCGCACGGTCTGCGTCGCTAGAGTTCAACTGTGGCTACCTCGGGTTCTTTCGCGGTGGCGGAGTACGTCTCCCCGGCGCGCGGTCCGGGGCAACCAGAAATCGGCGACGAACGGCGCCCATGACGCAACAGCGCAGCTTCCAGTTCGACCGTCTCCTGGTGGGGGACCACTGGGCCGAGGACGCGAAGGTGCGCGTCGGGGAAGACGGCCTGATCGCGGCCGTCGAGGTGAACGGCGCAGGCGGGGACGGCGGCAACGAGCAGGCCGAGGCTGAACGATTGCAGCCAGGCAGGCCGGTCGTCCAGGACGTGCGCGGTCTGGACGCCAGCGCCCCGACCGCCAACGAGCAAGCAGCCGCCGAACGATTGCAGGTCGAGCACGTCCGAGGCTGGACGATTCCGGGCGTCCCCAACGTGCACAGCCACGCCTTTCAGCGCGCCATGGCGGGCTTGGCCGAGGCAAGCGGGCAGGACTCGTTTTGGACGTGGCGCGACACGATGTACCGGTTCCTTGAGAAACTCGGCCCCGACGACGTCGAAGCCATTGCCGCGCAAACCTACGTCGAGCTGCTGAAGGCCGGGTTCACGTGCGTGGGCGAGTTCCACTACTTGCAGCACGCGCCGGACGGGCGGCCCTACGACGATCCCGCCGAGATGAGCAAGCGGATTCTGGCGGCGGCGCGAACGGCGGGCATCGGGCTCGTGCACCTGCCTGCGATGTACGACGCCGGCGGATTTGCGGGGACGCCCTTGGAGGGGGCGCAGCGGCGGTTTCGGCTCGGCCTGGACGACGCCGTTCGGCTGCACGATTCCCTTGCTCCGGCGTTTGCCGAGGCGGGCGCGCAGCTGGGATGGGCCGTGCACAGTCTGCGGGCAGTCGCGCCCGCGTCGCTTCGGCGTGCGGCAGAGTTCTTGGAGGATGTCGCCCCAGCCCCGGTCCACGTTCACGTGGCCGAGCAGCAGCGCGAGGTCGAGGAATGCTTGGCCTTCTGCGGCGCGCGGCCCGTGGCGCGGCTCTTGGCGGAGGCGCCCGTGGACGACCGCTGGTGCCTGGTGCACGCCACGCACGTGACGAGCGAGGAAGCGGCGGACGTGGTGGGCCGCGGAGCGACGGTCGGACTCTGCCCGACGACGGAGGCCAATCTCGGCGACGGGCTGTTTCCGCTGGCGGACTTCGCCGAACGCGGGGGGCGTTTCGCGGTGGGCACGGACAGTCACGTCTCGCGCTCGCCGGTCGAAGAGCTCCGCCTGCTGGAATACGGGCAACGCTTGGTCCACCAGCGGCGGGCGGTACTGCCCTTCCCGGCGACGGCGCGCGCGACGGGCCGCCCTCCATCCCAAGCGGCGCTGGACGGAGCGGCGGGACCATTGCTCGCCCACGCTTGGCGGGACGGCGCGCGGGCGCTGGATTGGAACGGCGGGCGCATCGAGGAAGGTCGGAGGGCGGACTTCGTGGTCTTGGACGCGGAGCATCCCGCGTTGGCAGGCCGGGACGGGCGCGGGGTCCTGGACTCGTGGCTGTTCTCGGGGATGGAGAGTCCGGTCGCGGACGTCTACGTCGGGGGCGAGAGGGTGGTGGCCGGCGGGCGGCACGTGCGCGAGGAGCGGGTCGCTGGGGCCTTTCGGGCCATTGCGCGGTCGTTGGCGGAGCGTTAGGCTAGACGGTCTCGCCCATCGCGGGCATCGCCTTCCTGCATCTTCGGAGCGACTTTCGGGCGTGAATCGCAAGCTGGCCATATTCGGTGCGTGCTTGCCCGCGATCTTCGTCGCCGACTTGGTCACGAAGCGTTGGGCGCTGGCGACGCTTGCCGACGCGCCCCGTCCCGACTTTCTGGGCGGCCGCGTGCCGTTGCACCTGGTGTTCAACCGGGGCATGGCGTTCGGCCTCACGATCGGCGACGATCCGCGTTGGTTCTTCATTCCGGTGACGGTGGCGGCGCTCGGCCTGATGGTGGCGCTGGCGGTGCAGGCGGGGGCCCGGGACTACCCGAGGATCGTCGCGCTGGCCTTGGTCGTTTCGGGGGCGGCCGGCAACTTGTACGACCGGGTTCGGTGGGACCGGGGCGTCGTGGACTTCATCGGGCCGGTGGACCTGGGCTTCAGGCACTGGCCGGTCTTCAACGTCGCCGACATGGCCATCTCGACGGGCGCGGTCATGCTGGCGCTCTCGTTCTGGGCCGAGGACAGGCGCATCAAGAAGCGCGCGCGGGAGGAGGCGGACGGGCCGCCGGAGCCGGAGTCGGAGGAATCGGCCTAGGGGCGGCGCGGTCAGGCGAGTTCGGGAATCCGGATGCCGGTGGCGCGGGCCGTCCGCACCGCTTCGTGGTATCCGGCGTCGGCGTGGCGGGCGACGCCCAGGCCGGGGTCGTTGGTCAGCACGCGCTCGATCCGGGCGCGCATCTCCGGCGTGCCGTCGGCGACCAGCACTTGGCCGGCGTGCAACGAATTGCCGATGCCGACGCCGCCGCCGTGGTGGAAGGACACCCAGCTCGCGCCCGACGCGGTGTTGAGCAGGGCGTTGAGCACCGGCCAGTCGGCCACGGCGTCGCTGCCGTCCTTCATCCCTTCGGTCTCGCGGTAGGGAGACGCCACCGAGCCGGTGTCCAAGTGGTCGCGTCCGATGACGATGGGCGCCCCGACTTCGCCACGGGCCACCAAGTCGTTCATGGCCGTGCCGAAGCGGGCGCGGTCGCCCTGTCCCAGCCAGCAGATGCGGGCGGGCAGGCCCTGGAACTCGACCTGCTCGCGGGCGAGGCGAATCCATCGGCACAGGTGCTCGTTGTCGGGGAACATCTCGAGCGCCAAGTCGTCGGTGCGGTGGATGTCGGCGGGGTCTCCCGAGAGCGCGACCCAGCGAAACGGTCCTTGGCCCAGGCAGAACAGCGGGCGGACGTAGGCCGGAACGAATCCGGGATAGGCGAACGCGTCCTCGAAGCCGGCGTCCTTCGCGTGGCCGCGCAAGTTGTTGCCGTAGTCCACGGCCACCGCACCGCGCCGCTGCATCTCGACGACGGCTTCGCAGTGGGTCCGGATCGAGGCCATGGAGCGTCGCAGGTACTCGCGCGGGTCGGCCTCCCGCATTTCGGCGGCCTGGGCGACCGACAGTCCTGCAGCGACGTAGCCGTGCAGCGGATCGTGGGCCGAGGTCTGGTCGGTGACGACGTCGGGGATCACGTCGTCGGCCAGCAGGGCCGGAAGGACTTCGGCGCAGTTGCCGGCCAAGCCGACGGACAGCGCCTGCCTCCGGCGCGCCGCCTCGCGAACCCAGGCGACCGCTTCGGCGACGTCGTCCGTCTTCTTGTCGCACCAGCGGGTCCGGATCCTGCGCTCGATGCGGTCGGGGTCGGCCTCCACGATCAGCGCCGCCGCTCCTTGCATGGTCGCCGCGAGGGGTTGGGCGCCTCCCATCCCGCCCATGCCTCCGGTGAGAATCCATCGTCCCGCCAGATCGCCGCCGAAGTGGGCCTTGGCAATGGCGCCGAAGGTCTCGTAGGTGCCTTGGAGGATGCCCTGCGTGCCGATGTAGATCCACGAGCCGGCCGTCATCTGGCCGTACATGGTCAGCCCGGCGCGCTCCAGTTCGTGGAAATGCTTCCAGTCGGCCCAGCGGCCGACCAAGTTGGCGTTGGCGATCAGCACGCGGGGCGCGTCCGGATGCGTGCGAAAGACGCCGACGGGCTTGCCGGACTGGACGATCAGCGTCTCGTCGTCTTCCAGGTTCTCCAGCGCGCGGACGATGGCGTCGAACGCTTCCCAGCTTCGCGCGGCCTTGCCCGTGCCTCCGTAGACGATCAGGCGGCCGGGGTCCTCGGCGACGTCGGGATCCAGGTTGTTCATCAGCATCCTGAGGGCCGCCTCCTGGGTCCATCCCTTGCAGCGCAGCCGGGCGCCCCGGGGGGCGCGCACCACGCGGCCGTCCGCCGTTTCCGGCGCGTCGCGAAAGTCGCGTGCTGCTCTGGACTGCTTCCCCGCGGCGGGCGCCGCCCTGTCGTCCGCCTTGTCCGGCCCGTCGTTTCGCGTCGTCGCCGCCGCCGCCGCCGTGCCGGGCGCCGGCTCTGCCGCCTTCTCGCTCTTGCTCATTGCTCTCGTCCTTCCTCGTTGGCCGGCCCTGCGAACGTTCCGGCGCGGACCAGGCGGGCCAGGGCCTCGATGTCCTCGCTCAGGCTGCGGTCCTCCTCCAGGCGAGGCACGGCCTTGCGCACGCTCGCCACGGCCCGCTCCACGCCGCGCCCCGCCCGCAAGGGACGTCTGTACTCCACGGCCTGGGCCGCGCACAGCAGCTCCACGGCCAGCACGGTCTCCAAGCACCCCACGCTCCTTCTGAACTTGCGGGCCGCCGCGAGACCCATCGAGACGTGATCCTCCTGGCTCGCGCTGGTCGGCACCGAGTCCGTGCTGGCCGGATGGGCAAGGACGCGCATCTCCGACAAGGCGTCGGCGGCGACGATCTGGGCCATCATGAAACCCGACCGCACGCCCGGCTGGTCGGTCAGGAACGCGGGGAGCCCCGACAAGGCGGGATTGAGGAGCCGGTCCGTCCGGCGTTCGGAGACGGCGGCGATGTCGGTGGCGGCGATGGCGGCCAAGTCGAGGCACTGCGCGACGATCTGGGCGTGGAAGTTGCCGCCGCTGAGCACGGTCCGGTGGCCGGGCAGGACCAGGGGGTTGTCGGTCGTCGAGTTGGCTTCGATCTCCAGCACGCGGCGCGCGTAGGACGCGGCGTCCCGGGCGGCGCCGTGGACTTGCGGCATGCACCGGATCGAATAGGCGTCCTGGACGCGGGGATCGCCCTCCCGGTGCGATTCGCGGATTTCGGAGTCGGCCAGCAGCGCGCGCAGCCGCCGGGCGCTCGCCAGCTGCCCCGGGTGCGGGCGAGCCTCGTGAATTTCGGACCGGAAGGGCGTCGGGCTCCCCTTGACGCCTTCCAGCGTGGCGGCCCCGGCCACGTCCGCCGCGTCCAGGGCGCGCTCCAGTCGGCGAAGTGCCAGAACGCCCACCGCCGTCGTCGCTTGCGTGCCGTTCAGCAGGGCCATCCCCTCCTTCTCGGCTAGGCGCACCGGCTCTATACCCGCCCCGGCGAGCTGCTCGGCGGCCGGTCCTGAGGGTCCCCCGGCCGTCGTCGCCGTGCCTTCCCCCGTCAGGGCCAAGGCCACATGCGCGAGCGGGACCAGATCGCCGCTGGCGCCCAGCGATCCGATTTCGGGAACGACCGGATGCACGCGCCGGTTCAGCATCGCCAGCAGGCCCTCCAAGACCCGCGGCCGGCAGCCCGAGTGGCCTCGTGCCAGCGTGTTGGCCCGGAGCAGCATCATCGCGCGCACCTCGGGGTCCGGCAGCGGCGGACCGACTCCGGCGGCGTGGCTCCGCACCAAGTTGGTCTGCAACGCCCGCTGGTCCTCGCGGTCGACGGGCACGCTGGCCAGGCTTCCGAAGCCCGTCGTCACCCCGTAGATGGGCAGGCCGTCCGCGAGCATTTGCTCCAGCTGCTTGCGCGACCGCTTCACGCGGGCGAGCGCGGCGGGGTCCAGGGCGACTTGGGCGTGGTCCTGGGCGACGGCTTCGATCTGCTCGAGGGCGAGACTTCGGCCGTCCAGGGTGATCGTGGCGATGCTGGCGTCCTTTGGGAGGATTGGCGTGGGCGAGGGGCGGACCCGTATATTACGGGAAAGGCGGCAGAGTTCGCAGAGTGCGGGAGAACAGCCGGCACGGACGCCGGCAAAGAAGGAGGCGGGATGCACAGGACGTCGCGTTGCCCAATCCAACTTGCGGCGTGGCTGGCCGGGGCGCTGGCCGTTGGCGCGTGCGCGAAGCCGGGCGGCGTCGAGCGTGCGCCTGGGCCCGCGTCTGATCTGGGGGCCGCGCCCGAGCGGGAGGCCGCGACCGCGCCCGAGCTTGCGTCCGCCCGTGCGCCGGGGCCGCTGTTCGTGGAGATTGGGGACTCCATCCCGCCGTCGGCGGAAATCGAAGGGATTCTCGCGCCCTACCGCGCCGAAATGGAGGCGGAGCTGGCGGAAGTCCTCGCGCAGGCGCGCGGTCCGTTCGAGAAGGCGGAGCCCGAGGGCACGTTGGACAACTTGGTCGCGGACGCCGTGCTCCATGTGGCGCGCCAGCTGGCCGAGGACACCGTCCACGTCGCGATGCTCAACGACGGCGGCCTGCGCGTGCCGCTGGCGCCGGGGCCGCTGCGGGTCAATCACGCCTTCGAGCTCCTCCCGTTTCGCAACTACGTCGTCGTGCTGACGCTCGCGGGCGACCAAATGGAGCGGCTGGCCGACCAGATCGCGGCGACAGGGGGCGAGCCGGTGGCCGGTTGGACCATGGCGCTGGCCGACGGCGAGGCAATCGACGTGCGCGTCGGCGGCGAACCCGTGGACCAGGACGCCGAGTACCGGCTGGCGACGATCGACTATCTGGCCGACGGGGGCGGCAGCTGGAGCGTGCTGTGGGAGCCGAAGGACGGCGGGCGCGAGGACTTGGACATCTTGATCCGGGACGCTTTCGCGTGCCATTTGCGACAAGTGGGAGAGGTGACGCCGGAGCTGGACGGCCGGATTCGCCTGGCGGACGAGGAGCCGGATGGGGCGGCGGACAGGGCGGCCGCGAACCAAGCGGCGGAGGAGAACACCGCGATCGCTGGGGGACGCCGCCCCGAATCGCGACCGGATGTGCGGCCGGCGCCGCCCGGAGCCGAGACCGTGGACTGCAAGCCGGAAACGGAAGGACCGCGATGAACCGCAGGAGCTTCCTGCGCATGTCCGGCTTGGCGGGCGCGAGCGGCCTCGCCTGGGCCGGAACGCCTGCCCGTTTGCGCGGCGAGCCGATCTCGCCCGGACTCGCCGCCGCGCCGGCGCCGCTGGGCCACGCGCCCGGCCGCTACGGGCCGTTGCTCGACGGGGCGTCGCGGCTGGTCGTCCTTCACACCAACGACACCCATTCCCGCCTCGATCCCTTCCCGATGGACGAAGGACGCTTTGCCGGCCTCGGAGGCGCGGCCCGCCGGCACACGCTGATCAAACGCATCCGCGACGCCAACGAACACGTCCTGCTGCTGGATTCGGGCGACATCTTCCAGGGCACGCCGTACTTCAACTACCACGACGGCGAGCCGGAATTCAAAGTGATGTCGGCGATGGAATACGACGCCGCCACGCTCGGCAACCACGACTTCGACAATGGCGTGGACGGCTTGGTGCGCATGTTGCCCGAGGCCAAGTTCGACTTCGTCTCGGCCAACTACGACGTGACCGGATCCGCGCTGGAAGAGCATGTCCAGCCCTATGTGATCCGCGAGGCGGGGCCGGTCAAGGTCGGCATCTTCGGGTTGGGCATCTCCTTCGAGGGGCTGGTTCTGGCCAAGCTGCACGAAGGCGTCCGGTACGCCGATCCCGTCGAGAGGGCCCGCGCGACCGCTCGGGAACTGCGGGATCAGGGATGCTCGCTCGTCGTTTGCCTGTCGCACCTGGGATACTGGTACCGCGGATCCAGGCCCCACGACCGCAGGGTGGCGGCGGACGTGCGCGAGATCGATCTGATCTTGGGCGGACACACGCACACGTTTATGCCTCGCCCCGTGGAGTTCGGGCGCCAGGGCAGGCCCAACGCCTTGATCCACCAAGTGGGCTGGGGAGGCATGCGCCTGGGCCGCATCGACGCGGCGTTCGACGAATCGGGACGCTTCGCGAGCTGGACCGGCGGCGGCTACGACATCGACCAGCGACTGGACTGACGGCCGCCGCCTATCGCTTGCCGTAGACGAAGTCCTCGACTTCTCCGTGAATGCGGGCCACGGTCTCCGCCGACGGGGGCCGCGTGAACCGCGACACGACCAGCGTCACCAGGAAGTTGGCCGCCACCGACCACAGCGCCTCGTGCACGCCCAGCGGTTGCACCAGCCAGTCGCCCGCGTCGGTCCACGGCAAGCCGAACTTGGTCGCGTACAGCGTGGCCAATCCGGTCAGCAGTCCGGCCAGCACGCCGGCTCGCGTCGTCAGGCGCCTGCTCGGAAAGCATATGCCGCAGATCGCCGGCATCAGCTGCAACGTGCCCGTCGCGGAGAGCGTCACCAAGCTGACGATGAAGTCGAAGCTCTCCACCGACAGAAAGTAGCCCACGGCCAGGAGCACGACCACGATGCAGCGCCCGAACAGGACGTAGTGCGCTTGGCTGCGGCGGGGCGCCAGATAGCGCTGGTACACGTCCCGGGTCAGCACGGTCATGTTGGAGTGCAGGATCGAGTCCAGCGTGGACATGGCCGCCGCCGCCGCGCCCGCGAGAATGAGCCCGGTGAGCCACGGGGACGCATGTTGGAACAGGAGTTCGGGGAAGATGCGGTCGGGCCGTTCCAGTCCGGGCATCACGAGGGCCCCGCCGATCCCCACGAACGCGATCGGAATGAACAGCGTCATCAGGTAGACGGGCGTGGTCGCGCCCAGAATCTTGAGCGTGCGGCCGGACTCCGCCGTGAACCAGCGAATCATCATGTGCGGCTGAAAGACGATCCCGAACGACAGGGCGATCGTCATCCCCGCCCAAATGCCCGGCGTGAAGAATCCCTCCGGCCCCGGCAAGCTGAGCAGGTCCGGCCGTTCCGCCGCCACGCGCTGCCAGAGCGCGACGGGCCCGCCGAAGAGCTCGTACGTCAGAACCAGCGCTCCCACCCAGACGGCCACGTACATCCACACGCCTTGGATGACGTCGGTCCAGTACACGGCGCGCAGCCCGCCGGCCATGAGGTGCGCGGCCGACACGAGCAACAAGATGGCGACCGCCAGCTCGAACGACATGCGGCCGCCGGTCGACACCGACAGGATGTAGCCCAGCCCCGTCGCCTGCACTTGGATGTAGATGATCGTGAACGCCACCGACACGATCGCCACCAGGACGCGCACCACCTCGCTCTCGTAGAAGTCGGCGAGCAGGTCGGCCGGCGTCACGTACCCGAACTTCTTGCCCAGCGCCCAGATGCGCGTGCCCAGCACATAGGTGATCGCGCCGACGAGAACCGTCCACGTCCCGGCCGCCCAGAAGCCGATTCCGTGCGTGTAGAAGAAGCCACCCGAACCCAGGAACGCGAACGCCGAATGGTACGTCGCGACGACGGTCAGATAGAGGACGACGATGCCCGCCTTGCGGCCGTAGAGCAGAAAGTCCTCGATCGTCTTGGACGTGCGGCGGCGGGCGATCTCTCCAATGATCAGAACCGCGATCAGATAGGCGAAGACCAGCGCCGTGACGACAACCCAGGCCTGCATCAGAGCCCCTTTCGCCAAGCCCAGACCAGCACGCCGATCGCCGCCACGTACGCAGCCAACAGATAGACGAACAGGAAGGGCGCCCCGAACAACCGGGGCTCGATTCGGTCGGCGAAGACGTGCACCATCGGCGGTTGCGCCAACGCGGCGCATGCCAAGAAGGCGACGACGGCCACTCGGCCATTGCGCGTGCGCGGGCGGCAGTGAGAGCGATCGGGCGTCACGGCTGCCGGCTCCTGCGCGGCGGGCGGCACTGGGGCCACGTGCCCGGGCGGCCCGTGCGGGGGTCGGCGGGCAGGACGCGAGGTTCGACTTGCATGCGTTCCGGGTCCTCCGAAGCCGCATAGGCCAGCATGGCGGCCAAGGTGGCGTTGTTGCGCAGGTCGTCGAAGACGATCTTGTCGAACGTGTCGCGGTTGGTGTGCCACGTGTACCGGCGGTAGTCCGGGTAGTTGGACTGGAGACGGAAGCCCGGGGCCGGCTTGCAGACGAACGACATGTGGTCCGAGCCGCCGCGTTCCGGGACGCCCGGCACGTCGAGCTCTATGTGGCCGGTGATCTCGGGCGGGATCCGCTCGAACCAGCGCGCGAAGCGCTCGCCGGCGCCCAGAAAGCCTTGCATTCGGATGTAGTCGATGCGCCACGTGCCGTTGTCTTGGTTGAGGGCGACCTGCAGACCGTCCACGACGTCCGGGTTGTCGGCGGCGAAAGCGGTCGAGCCGATGAGGCCCTGTTCTTCGCCTCCCCAATGGCCGGCGAGAATTGTGCGGCGGGGGTTGGGATAGACGGCCTTGAGGATGCGCATGGCCTCGTGCATCATGATGGTGCCCGTCGCGTTGTCGGTCGCCCCGGTCGCCCCGTCCCAAGAATCCAGGTGGGCGCTCAGCACCACGTACTCGTTCGGCAGCTCGGCGCCCTGCATTCGCCCCACCACGTTGAAGGCGGGCACGTCGCCCAGGAACTCGGCCTCCGCGGTCAGTCGCACCTTCGGGCCCTGCCCGTTGGCCGCCAGCCGGTGCACCAACCCGTAGTCCTCGCACGACAGATGAACCGACGGGATGTCGCTGGTGGGAGACGAGAAGATCTTGTCCACGCCCCACCCCTGCGACCAGCGCCCGGTCAGCGCGCCAAGCGCCCCCGCCTCTTCCAGCCGGGCGAAGCCGTCGGCGCTCGCGAATTGCGTGTAGGCCCGCTGATGCGCCGCCCGGGCCACCGCGCGCGCCTGGTTCATGCGCTCGAACGTCTCCGCCGTCGCGTGTTCTTGCCAGGATCGGTCCTCCCTGCACGTGGGCTCCGCGAACGAGACGGCGACGAACTTGCCCGCGACCGACGGCAGCCACGCCTCCAGCTCCGCCGCGTCCGCCTCGGCGGGCAGAACCACGACCTCGCCCTCCACGGGACGCCCTCCCGTCCCCGGACTCCAAGCCAGAATCACGCCTTCGAGCGTGCGCACCCACGGCTCCAGCAGGTCGACGTGCGTGACGCCCCGGTCCCACCCGGTCCACGTCCCGTACTCCTGCCGCTCCGCTTCGATGCCCCATCGCTCGTAGTTGGCCACGATCCAGTCGGCGGAGCGGGCGAACGCGGGCGACCCCATCAGCCGCGGCCCGATGGAGTCGACCAGGGCCTGCGCGAGGCTCTCGGCCTGGCTCCGTTCGGTCATCCCCTCGAGCCAGATGGCCTGGATCACGGGGTCGTCCGTGGGGAAGGTCTGGGCGGGGGCGCCGGAGAGGGGCGTCGTGACGGTGGCGGCCGCGGCCAGGACGGCGAGAGCGGCGATTGTGGCGGGCCGAGAAGGCCGGAAGGGGGCGGAGTAGCCCACAAGGGCGCGGGGAGCCCGTCTGGTCGTCGGCATCGTCGGCACGTGGGGATCTCCGAAGGTGGCGGGATTTCTGGGCGCGCGACAGGGTCGACGGGACGCGCCGCGCCTGTCAAAGTATAGTCCAAGGGCTTGCAGGGGCATGGTTCCGGGCTCGCCGTTGTCGGCCGAGGCTCTCCGCCCTCTCCGACCGTTCCCGGCGACGGCCGACGCACTCGCCGGCGTCCCGCTGCGACCGGATGGCGGTAGTCGCGAAGGCCCGTCGCGCCGTGCGTCGCCGCCCGCCTCGGAAAGCGTCGGCGCGGCGTCTTCTGCCGTGGTTGCCGCCCCGGCGGACAGGGACGTTGCCCCGGCAGCTTGGGGGTTGCCGGTGTCGGAAGGTCGGTGGGCTCGGCCCGGATGGGCCGTTTGGCGGACCAACACCAGTGGTTCCGGGGTGGAGCCTTCCCCGAAACGCCTTGCGTCGCGGTGAGAATCGGCGATTGGCGGGCCTCCCTCCGGCGTGGTTTTCCGGTTCAAATTGCGATTTTGCGGCGACTTGCTTACCTTGCTAGGCGAGTTTTCCGTGTCTTGGCGACCACTGGAGGACTCTAGACACGAAAGGCGATCTGGCCACAAAAGTTCTTTGCTTTAGCTTACCGAGCCCTCTCGGAGTTCCAGCTCCGGTCATCATGCAGACGGCAACGACAACAGAAAGAAGGGAAAATGACAATAGCTATATGTGTCATAGGGATGATGCTGAGCTTGGCCTTCATCTTGGTAGGCATCTTGGACGTGGAGACGAGAGACGGCGAGACCATGTGGATTGTCGACTACTGGCTCAAGCAGAGGCGCACCAAGAAGTTGCAGCGCGCCATTCGTCGCAATGACGACGAGCCAAACATGCGCACGTGGAACATCATGGTGGTCCTGTTGGCGGCAGCCCCGGCGGGCGCGACGACGCAACAGATGCTGGAAGTGGACTTCGACGCTGGCCGCCAAGTCGCTGGAGGCGAGGAATATTTGTTCTACGACGCGACAGTAGCCGTGGACTATGGCCGTCGGCTGTTGTTGGCATCGGAGGCCGCCGATCCGACGAGAGTGCACGCCTTTTCGCTCGACGATGGTTCGGTGCAGGGCGTTTTCGGTAGCGAGCGACCGGGGGACGGTCCCGGCGAACTCAGAAAGGTGGGTGGGACGGCCGTGGGGCCGGACGGGGTCTTCGTGGCCGGCCCGGGAAGGGTGATCCATTGGAGTTGGTCAGGCACCCTGCTCCACCAGTGGACGCCGAAGGCACCAAGCGCCTATCCCGTTTGCGCATTGAACGGTCGTCCGGTCGTCACATTGCAGAAGGGCGTGGTGTTTCGAGACGACAACGGCGAGAGCGTAGCGTTGGGCGGAGAAGCCCGACATGATTTTGACGCGACACCGACCACGGCGCATGATGTCGCGATGGCTTACGTTTCGACGTTGCTGGCATGTGCGGACTCGTCCGCATTTGTGCTGGCCGGCGGAAGTCACATGCTTACGGAGTACAAGATCGACGCGGAACCGCGCGTGGCCTCGATGCCCGTCGAGCTTGTAGATGCGGGCGGAGCCACCAGCATGTTCCTGGCCTACGATGATAGGCTCGTCATCACGACATTTTCCGACAAGCTGGGAGGCGTGGTGATGAATCCAGAGACGGGTTGCTATGCGCGGTTGCCGTCAACCCGTGTTCCGGGCAATCCGATGTATGTCGGGATGCTGGCCGACAGCGTCGTGACGTTGGAGGCCAGCCGGAAACCGACGACAAGAATGTTGAACGGCCGGCAGGTCTCCGCGTACTCCGCGGATCCGTCCTACGTTTTCATCCGGCCGGTGCGAACCGTGTCGGGCGAGCCCTGCTCCTAGCAGGGCGTTCTTCAGCGGGCGCGGCCCTGCAACGGGGCCGCGCCCGCCTCGGCGCGACATGGATGACGACGGCCGAACTCCGAGCCGCGCGTCACCGGCGGACTTGGGCCTCCGCCGCCCACATCAGGCGGCCGCCGTAGGCGATTTGCCCGGTGCGGATTTGCAAGGGCCCGCCGCCGCGCAGGCGGGCGGCCAGGATGCAGCTGCCGTCCTTGAGCAGCGGCATGCCGACGATCCTCGACGGCAATCGACGCAAGGGCAGGAAGAGCCGCTCTTGCCCTTCCGGGCCAGGACGCGCGATCCATGTGTCCCATGGTGGACGCCTCGATCCCGGCGGCGTGTCGGCGTTTCCCGCGCGGCGGATCTCGAGAAACAGCCATCCGCCGATCTCCGCCTCCACGTTGCAGTTCCGCCGCACGTAGACTAGCCGGTTTCGGCCCTGGAGGTAGACGTCGTAGCGCGACTGGACGAGCCGGACGCCGAGGTCGGCGGGACCGGCGTCCTTCAGCAGGGCGGACAGCAAAGGAGGTGGATGGGCGGCGGTGCGTTGCGCCTGGACGTAGGGAGCGAATTCAGTCGCGTGCGACTCTTCCGTCGACGCGTAGGAAATCGGTCCGAACTGCACGCGCGCCATGGTCCTCCACATGGGGACGGCGCCCACGAACAGCGCTGCGCCGAGCAATGCCCGCGCAACGGGGCGGCGGAGTGGCCCGCGCAACTTGGTCGAGCCGGCCCGACCGACGACGAGCGCCCACGCCGCGTAGTAGGACACGACCACTTGCCCAGCCAAGGGGAATTTGACCGTCCATTCGCTGAAGTTGCCAAGCCCCTGCCAGTACACCAGCGGCGCCAAGAGCAACGCAGCGACCGCCGCAAGGAAACAGGGATCGCGGACGGCCGAAGGCATGATGCGCCAGACCAGAACGCCGACGATCAGAAATTCCACGGCGTAGAGGAGGAACAAGCGTCCCCAAAGCCACGGGCCGTCCCACAACGTCCAAATCCATGCCCAAGGGAATGCCACCTCGCCGCTCGCCAAGTACAAGGCGACCAACCCGGCCAAGACCGCGGCCGCCAAGTTTTGGCAGCTCAAAGCGGCGCGAAGGCGGCCTCGCCCGGCAATCGCGGCGGCGAACACGGGCAAGAGTCCGACTGCCACAAGTGTCGACCAGAAGGCGCACGCCAACAAGACGATTCCGCTTGCAGAAAGAAAGCGCGGATGATTCCTGAGCTGAAGCGCCGTCAACGCCCCCAAGCCGGCCGGCAGGAAATGCTGCGGCGCCGCGTGGAACATCCAGAAGAGGGAATCGTAATGCGGCGAATGCGCGGACGCCGGCGCGCGAGCAACCCCGTCCAGAAAGGGCAGAATCCGATCTTCGACCGGGTCCAGTCCGTTGAAGAAAAGCACGACGGCGACCGCGATCGCCGCCGCGCGCAGAGACGGCAGGCCACGCGCCGCCAACAGCAGGGTGAGCGCGACGCCAATCCACGTCCACAGCGGCACGGCCCAATCCAAGGCCGCGTCGCCGACGGCGTGCGCCACCAAGCTGGGCGGCAGATACCACCCCAGGTAGTAGCGGAGCAGCAGCGGCTCTTCGCCCGCGTACTGCGCCAAGTAGACCGGCCAGCTGCTGCGGGCCAAGTCGAGCATCACGGCGCGATGAACGGGCCAATTGAAGAACGCGTCATCGACGAACACCCCGCTCACCGGCGCCAGCACAACCAGCACGAGAGCGGCGACCAGCAGGACGACGGCAACACGCGAGGGCGCGCGTGGCCGCCATGAACCAGAGAGCGCCCGCCAAAGCGCGACTACCAGGAGCACGGCCGCGGGCAAGCCGATCCAGGCGCGAAACCAACCCACGAACCAAACGGCCAGCGGCAGGGCCAAGTACGCGATCGCCGCTCGGTGGAGGAGCGGCAAGGCACCGGTCGGGGCCACGAGGGGAATGGCGGGAGCGTCGGAGGGCGCCGCGGCCTTGTCGCCCGCGCCCCGTGCGCCGGTGCTGCCGGCGGGGCCTCCTTGGACCCCGTTCACGACGCTGCGCGGCGCGGTCGCGCACGATGCGCGGCGACGGTCGGCCGCGGCACTGCATTGGACGCGTTCACTACGCTATGCCGTGAGCTCGCACGCAAGTGCGCGGCAACTGGCCGCAGCGCTGCCGCCTTGGAGCCCCTTCATGACGCCGCGACTCCGAGACGGGCCGATTCGCCGACAGCCCCCGAGTCTTCCGCCAAGGCCCTCTCGACTTCCCAGACCAAGCGTCCGCCGGGCGCGATCTGGCCGGCTCGGATGCTCGTCGCCCCGGTGCGCGAGAACCGAGCGACCGCTATGCAGCCCCTGTCCTCCGCGTGGTGGCGGACCCGCTTGAGCGGCAACAGCATCCGTTCGCGTCCGTCTCCCGTGCTGCGCACGACCCATTCGTCCCACGGCGGACGCCGCATCCTTGGAGCCGGCCCGTCTTCCCGCCTTGCGTAGCGCACCTCCAGGAACAGCCACGAACCGTGCTCGCTCTCCCAGTCGCAGTCCTTCTTCGCATACACGAGACGACCTTCGCCTTCCACGTGCAAGTCGTACTTGGATCGTGCCAGCGGGGCGGGACCGTTCGCCGAATCGTCGCGCCGGCTCTTCAGCAGCGCCGACAGGGCCCGGGGCGGACTCGGGGCGATCCGCTGGCGAACGAAACGCCATTCGACGTCGGCCAGGAGGGACTCCCCCGTTCGCTCGTAGGAGAACGGGCCGACGTGCGTGTCTGCAAGGTCGCGTACGACGGGCCCGGCGCCCACGGCCAGCGCCGCGACCAGCATCCACCATGCGCTCTTGCTGGCCGGCGCTCCCGCCGTCTCGGGCAATCGGCTGGCAACGGCGCCGGCAACATAGTACGCGAGCACAATCAGCGACGGCACGGCGAATCGGGCGCTCCATTCGCTGAAGTTGGGAAGGCCGTAGTGGAAGAGGGGAGCGAACGCGAGCGACGCGACGGCGGCAAGCAGCAGCGGATCGCGAGCGGCCGACGGACGGATTCGCGTGAGGAGGAAGGCCAGCAAGAGGAACTCGGTGCAGTACAAGACGGCCAGGCGGGCTGCCATGTGCCACGGATTGTCCCACAGATGCCATAGCCATGCCCGGTCGAAGTCCAGCTCGCCGCCGGCCAAGTAGAGCGCGACCAGACCGCCCAGCAGCAGTCCTGCCAGCAAATTGCGCCAATTCCAGATCGCGCGAAGCCGCCCTGGTCCGATTGCGGCCGCCAGCGCGAGGGGAGCCAGCCCGGCGGCGACGAGCGCGGACCAGAACGAACACGCCGCCAAGACGATGCCCGCCACGGCAAGGAAGCGAGGATTCTCCCGGAGGCGAATCAGCAACAGCGACCCCAGCGCGGCGGGAACGAAGTGCTGGGGCGTCACTCGGAACGTCTCCAGATGCGGCTGGTATTCCAGCAACGTTGGCGGGGGCGAAATCCAGCCGATCCAGTCGAGCAACCGCACCAAGAAGACGTCCGCAATGTCCAGGCCGCCGAACAAGAACAGGACGCCCAAGGCCAACAGCGCCGTGCGCGCCGTGGGGCGGCGCCCAGCGAACAGCGTCGCGATCAACGCCGTGCCGCACCACGTCCAGAGGGGCACCGTCCAGTCGAGAGAAGCAATGCCCGCAAGCCGAGCCGCGGCGGCCGGGACTAGGTGCCATCCCATGTAGTAGCG
The DNA here is from genome assembly GCA_965242735.1 of Longimicrobiales bacterium. Classification (GTDB taxonomy): domain Bacteria; phylum Gemmatimonadota; class Gemmatimonadetes; order Longimicrobiales; family Gaopeijiaceae. Next base: position 3,057,248 of record OZ251497.1, read on the forward strand.
CAGCAGCAGCGGGTCCGCCTGCAGATGGCCGACGAGGCGCGTCGGCCAGTCGCCCGCGCTCAGTTCGAGAAAGATCGCCCGGTGAGCCTCCCAGTCGCGCTCGACGAGCAGCAGGCCGCCAGCGGGACTCGCCAGCACAATCGCAACGGAGGCCAGGACCAAGAGCATCCCGGCGCGAGAAGGCTTGGAGCGCGCCCAAGGCCCCGACAGCGCCCGCCAGAGCCCGGCGACGAGCAAGGCCGCCGCCGCCACGCCGATCCACGGCTTGAACCAGCCCAGCAGCCACACGGCAAGAGGCACCGCCAAATAGGCGATCGCGAGCCTGTCGGGCAACGGCAAGGCCGTCTCTCCGGCCCCGTTGGCCTCACGACGCGGCGCGGCGCCGGACCCGTTGCCCTCGGGCAGCGGCAAGGCCGCCCCTCCGGCGACAGACTCCGAGTCCGAACAGGACAGCGTTCCGGCGTCCACGGGCAGCGGCAAGGCCGTCTCTCCGGCACCGCCGCCGGCCGAGCCCGGCCGCGATCCGGCGTCTATCGGCGAAGCTCCGCGCGAGCTTCCCACAGCAACCGTCCCGCCCGGTCGATCTGGCCTGTGCGAAAGCTGTTCACGGAATCGTTCGCCAAGTCGGCGACGGCGAGGCATCCGCCCCGGTCTTCCACATAGTGATCCAATCGCGTCAACTGCAGCCACAGCATCGTGCCGCCCGCCGCGTTGGGGCGCTCGATCCAGCGTGCTCGCGCCCGCCGGCTCAAGGGAGGACCGAGCTGGCGCTGCGCCTCAGGAGGATCGGTCTTCAGAAAGAGCCAGCTGGCCATGTCCATCTCCGGATCGCAGTCTCGCTTGACGTAGACCAGCCGGTTCGCCCGCTCCGCGTAGACGTCCCAGGCCGAGCGAACGACTTGGTCGCCCAGCGGCTCCTCGCGCTTGGCCCCGCCGACGTCGCGAAGCGCCGCGTCCGCAACCGGCCCCAGCGGCAGAACCGCGCTCATCCGCCGCACGTCCCACGCAACGATGTCGGTGCGCAGGAACCGGGCGCCGCGCTCGTATGCGAAGACGCTCACCTGCAACCCGGCATAGTGCGCCAGCACCGGCACAGCGCCTGCGACCAATGCCGCAATCACGCACCACCGAGCGCCGCGCCGCGCTAGGCCGCGCCCTCCGCCGACAACGCCCACCCAGACTTCCGGCAACCGCCCCGCCGCCGCCCGCACCGCCCAATAGGCCAAGAGCACGAGCGCCGGCACCGGCAGCCGCAGGCCCGGCTCGTTGGTGAACAGCGAACCGTAGTAGTACAGCGGAGCGGCGAACAGGATGGCCAGTCCGGCCAAGAACAGCGGATCGCGCGCCATGCCCGGCGCAATTCGCCAGAGCAGGAGCGCCAGCACGAGAAACTCGGACGCGTACAAGACGGCCAAGCGCGCCCACATGTACGCCGAGCCGGTCCACGCGTCCCACATCCAGCCGCGAGAGAATTCCATCGTGCCGCTGGTCATGTATGCGACCACCAAGAGCGCCAGCGGCGCCGCCGCCAAGTTCTGCCAGCTCGCGGTCCAACGCATCCGGCCGGCGGCCACGGCGCACGTCATCGCAACCAATGCAATCGTGAGAAGCGAAGACCAGAACAAGCACGCGGCGAGCACGACGCCGACCACGGAGAGGTATCTCCGCTGATCGCGAAGCTGAACCAGCAGCAGCGCCCCCAAGGCGCCCGGCAGAAAGTGTTGGGGCGTCACGTGAAGCGTCTCCAAGTGCGGCTGGTATTCCAAAATGCCGCTCAACGAGCGGCCCGCCATGATCTCCAAGCCCCGCGAAAGCAGCACGTCCGCTCCGTCCAGGCCGCTGAACAGGAACAGCGCTCCGGCGGCCAGGGCCCCGGCCCGCGCCGTCGAGAAGCCCTGTGCGAACAGCATCGCGGCCAAGGCGGCCCCGCACCAAGTCCACAGAGGCACCGCCCAGTTCAAGGCCGCGGCGCCCAAGAGCCGGGCGGCGCCCGCCGGGATCATGTGCCATCCCAGGTAGTAGCGCAGCAACAGCGCTTCTCCGTCGAGATGGCCGTGGAGCGTCGTGGGCCAGTCGTTGCGAGCCATGTCCAGCAGAACCGAGCGATGGATGTCCCAGTCCGGCCAGACGTGCCAGTCGGAGAGTCCCAGGAAGAGCCCGCTGATCGGACTGAAGAACACCGCCAAGAGGGCAACAGCCGCGGCGGCCACTGCGGCGCGCGAGGGCCGTCCCGGCCGCCACGAGCCCGACAGCACGCGCCAGAGAGCGGCGCCCAGCAACGCCGTCGCCGGCACGCCCACCCACGGATCCAGCCACGAGAGCAGCCAGACGGCCAACGGCGCGGTCAGGTAGAGGACGGCGCACCGATGCGGAAGCCCGAGCCGGTCGTCGCCGCGCTCGGCTGGGCTGCCGGCAGCCCGTCGGCCTGGAGGCCCCCTGCCCGGAGCCTGGCTGCCCGGAGGCCCCGCCGGGCCGCCCAAGCCGAACTCTTCGTCGGTTCTCGGCAGGACGTCCGCGTCGGCGACGGCCGTCCCTCTCAAGCCCACAGCCGACGGCCCTCGCCGCTCGCGAACGCCTCGAAGCCCGCCCTGTCCTCCGCCGCCTCCGCAATGCGCGAGACGCCCCGCCGCAAGTCCTCCATGCTGTTGGCAATCGAGAGCCGCAGGAAGTGCTGGCCCTCCGCGCCGATCTCTCCGAACGACGCCCGGTCCATCGTCGCCACTCCGTGCCGGTAGAGCAGGAACATCTGAAGCATTCCCGCCGGAGACGTCTTCCTGCGGGCTTTCGGCGACAAGGCGGCGAAGGCGTCGGCCGCCCCCAGCCGCCGGCACAGTCCCTCGACGTTCGGAAAGACGTAGAAGGCGCCTTTGGGCCGGTTGCACCGCCATCCCGGCACCTCGTTCAGCGCGGGCACGACCCAGTTTCGCCGCTCTTCGAACTCGTCCACCATGGCGCGCACGACGGGCGCCGATGCCGGATCCTCGTAGGCGGCCGCCCCGGCTTCCTGCAGGAACGGCGGCACGCACGACACCAAGTTGATGTTGATCTGCGTGAACAACGCCGCCTCGCGGGCCGTCGGCAGGACCGCCCAGCCGAGCCGCCATCCCGTCATGGCGAAGCCCTTGGAATGACCGCTTGCCAACACGGTGCGCGCCGCCATGCCTGGATGGGACGCAATGCTCTCGTGCTCGAGGCCGTCGAACAGCACGTGCTCGTAGATCTCGTCCGAGTAGACGCGCGCTTCCGGCCGGCACCGCTCGCGGATCACGGCGGCGATCTCGCCGAGATCGTCGCGAGAGAGCACGCCTCCCGTCGGATTGGAGGGCGAGCAGAGCACGACCAGCTTGGTGCGGTCCGTCAGCAACGGCGCGAGCTCGTCGGCGGAGAAGGCGAAGCCCCGCTCTTCCGAGAGCTGGAGCGGCACGGGCGTCGCCCGCAGAAAGCGGGCCCAGGACTCGTAGATCGGAAAGCCGGGGCTGGGATAGACGACCTCGTCGCCGGGGTTCACGTAGGTCATGAACGTGTAGCCGATGGGCGGCTTGGCGCCCGGGGTCACCACCACGCGCTCCGGGCCGGCGTCGATGCCCCGCGTGGCCGAAACGTGCCTGGCGATCGCCTCTCTGAAGGGCTGGATCCCGGCGGGATCGCAGTATCCGGACCTGCCGGCCGCGAGCGCGCGCGACGCCACGTCGTTCAAGTGCGGCGCCGAGCGAAAGTCGGGCGCGCCCAAGTTGAACCGGACCACGTCCAGACCCCGGTCTTCGCAACGCTGGATGTGCGCGCCGAGCTTGAACGCGTTCTCGGTTCCCAGAAGAGCCATCCGGCGCGCCATGCGCTCGTCGGGCACGGCGTCTCGGCCTGGAGAAGGCGACCCTTGGAATGGGCGCGCCATGGGCTCGTCGGGCACGGACTCCTCCTCGTCAGGGCGCCGAGGACGGCCGACGGGACGCGACCACTTGGCGTTCGCCCCCTGGCCTGCGCGCCAGCGCCCCGCCTCGCAGGCCGCGTTTCGCGCCGCCTAGGGGCGGGCTGCGACCCCCTGGACCTCGAAGCGCGCCCCGAAGAGCAACGTGCCCGACCCGATGAACGCACGCGCCGGATATTCCCGTGTGAAGTACGTCCGGTACACGTCGTTGAACACTTGGTAGTCGCCCACGTCGGACGCGAAGACCTGCACGGCCACCAAGTCGTCCATCGTCAAGCCGGCGTTCTCGAGCAGCGTCTTCATGTTGTTGAGCGCGTTGGCGGCCTCCGCCTCGGCCGTCTCCGGCACCTGGCCGTTCTCGAGCCCCAGCTGGCCGGACAAGTAGAGGACGTCGCCGACCCACACCGCGCCGCTGAAGGGGAGCACGTTTCCGTCGGCGGCGGAGCGGGCTCCGACGTACTCGCGGCCGGGCGTCTGATCCGTCGCGGCCGAGGCCTCGCCGTCGTCGCCGTTGGCCGAAGACGGCGCGCAACCCGCCTGCCCGAGCAAGAGGGCCAGCGACAACGCGGGGAAGACCCGCGAGAGGAGAGGACGAGCCGCGCGGCTTGAAGCGGTAAGTTTCATGAGGACGACGATCCTTGCGGTGCGAAGCGGAGGTTGCGTTGCGAGCAGCTTCACGGTACGAATTCCGCCGCCCGCTTGCAAGGGGCAAGGCGATCTCGCAACTCCGGCAGGCCGAATGCACGACGTGGTCGAGTGGCGGTACCATCGCCCGGGCTGAACGAGCTGCAAGCGCACGCAAGAGTTTCTTGCGCAGCGAGGCATCGACGCCGGCGAGGTTCGCCACGCCGGCAAGCGCCCGGTCGAAGGCGCCGACGCGCTGGCGTTGCTGGCGGGGGCCGCCGAGCTGCGCGTGGCCAAGGGCAAGCGCGTCCAACGCATCGACCTCGCCGAGGGCCGCCCTCCCGACGACGAGCTGCTCGCCATGATGCTGGGCCGTTCGGGCAAGCTGCGGGCGCCGGCCTTGCGCGCGGGCGCCGTGGTCGCCGTGGGCTGGAACCAAGAGATGCTGGAGTCGCTGTTCGGCCGGTCTTGACGAGGCGACGGGGCGCGGATGGAGCCGGGGCAACGCGGGTCCGCCGGTACGCGTCCGCCGGTGCGCCGATGGAGCCGGGCGGGATGGTGCAGGGCAGCGTGGTCCGCCGGTGCGCGGATGGTGCTGGGGCGCGGACGTAGCCGGGGCTACGCGGGTCCGCCGGGGCGGGCCAAGCAGAGAGGCTGGGGCCCCGCGGGACGGCCTCGCTTGGCGAATCTCGCTCGGCCGGCCTATTCTTCCCGTAACGCTCCAAGTCCTTCCCCGGGACCCCTCGGCGCCGCCTCCTTCGTGTCGGCCGACCCGTTCCCGCTGGGTTGGCCGCATGCCCCTGATCGACGGAGACCCCTGCCGATGACGCGTTTTCTCGACTCTGCCCACCACGATCGCGCCCCGCGCCTCCTGCCGGCGCCACCCGCCTCGTCCGGGACCGCCGCGTGCGCCTCGCGTCCCAAACGCGCCCGCGCGCCGCGCCTCCTGCTGGCCCTCGCCACGGCCGCGGCCTCGATCGCCGGCTTCCTCGCTTCCCCCGCCCTCGCCGCCGCCCAGCCTCGGCCTCTGGACCACGACGACGTGCTGCGCTGGAACAGGATCGCCAGCTCGTCCCTCTCGCCCGACGGCGCCTGGACGACTTTCGTGCTGGCCGCCATGGAAGGCGACCCGTCTCTGCATGTCCGCGCCGCCCGGGAGGGCAGTTCAACCCTCGTCGTGCGCGGCGCGAACCCGGTGTTCACGTCCGATTCGCGCTTCCTGGTCTACGAAGCGCCACCGATGGAATCCGTGACGGACTCCCTGAAGCGGGAGGGCAAGAAGGGCGACGACTTGCCCGGAGACTCCTTGGTCGTGGCCGACTTGGCGGCCGTCTTCGCCGGAGACGAGCCGGCGCTGGACGGCATCCGAGCCCTGGGAGCGATCAAGAGCCACAAGGTGGCCTCCGACGGCGCTTGGGTCGCTTTCGTGCCCGTCGAGGAGGAGGAGGACGAAGAGACGGAGGCCGAGGACGAAGGAGAGACCGAGGCCGAAGAACCCGGGCCGGAGACGCCCGGGGCAACCGAGCCGGAAGAAGAAGGCGAGGACGAAGAGGCGCCGCGCAAGGAGAAGAAGGCGGGCTCGCCGCTCGCGCTCGTCGATCTGGCCACGGGAGAGGAGACCCGCTACGAGCACGTGGTGGACTATTTCTTCGCGGAAGACGCGCCCGTCCTGGTCTTCTCCACGTCGACCGAAGACGGAACGGGCGACGGCGCGTTCGTCGTGAACCTGGCCGACGGCGCCCGCTTCGCGCTCCTGGAGGGCGAGGGCAACTACAAGCGCCTGGCGCTGGCCGAGGACGGCAGCCGGGCGGCGTTCCTGTCGGACCGGGACGACTACGAGGCCAAGCAGGCGGAGTTCGTCCTCTACCAAGCCTCGGCGCCGCAATGGGGAGCGGCCGCGGTCGCCAGCTCGGCGACGGAGGGCGTGCCCGAGGGCTGGTGGGTCAGCGAGCACGGCGCGGTTCGCTTTTCCGAAGGGGGATCGCGCCTGCGCTTCGGCACGGCGCCCCGGCCGGAGCCCGAGCCCGACGAGGACGAGGAGCCGCTGGAGGAAGACAAGGTCGTGCTGGACGTCTGGAACTGGAAGGATCCCTACCTCCAGCCCATGCAGCTGGTGCAGGCCGAGCAGGAGCGGAACCGCGCGTACGCGGCCGTGGCGCCGCTCGACGGCGGGCCCGTGGTCCAGCTTGGATCGCCGGACCTGCCCACCATTCGCTTCGCGCCGGAGGGCGACGCGGACCACGCCGTCGGCGTGACCGACGTGCCGTACCGCCAATTGCTGTCCTGGGACGGACGCTACAACGACGTCTACGCGGTGGACCTCGCCACCGGAGCCCGCCAGCGAATCGCCGAGCAAGTCAAGGGATTCGGCGGGGCCTCGATTTCGCCGTCCGGTCGTTATGCGGCTTGGTGGGACGGGGCCGAGCGCCATTGGAAGGTGGCTTCGCTGGACGGCGGCGACGCCATGGCTGCCAGCGCCGAAGTCCCGCACCCCGTCTGGAACGAGCTGGACGACCACCCCGACCTGCCTCCCCCCTACGGTCTCGCGGGCTGGACCGAAGACGACGGCGCGCTCCTCTTCTACGACCGCCACGACGTCTGGGCCTTCGCCCCCGCCACCGGCGACTTGGCGAACCTGACCGGCGGGGCGGGCCGCGAAGCCGGACTCCGCTTCCGCTACGCCCGCACCGAGCCCGAGCTGGATCACGTTCCCGCAGGAGACGCGCTCTGGGAGGCGTTCCACTACAAGAACAAGCGCTCGGGCTTCTTTCGGGGGCGCACCGACCGGCCGGCCGAGCCCGCCGAGGTCGTCATGGCCGACAAGCGCTTCCGTCTGCGCGGCAAGGCCGAAGACGCCGACCGATGGCTGCTGAGCCGGGAGGACTTTCGCGAATACCCGGACCTGTGGGTCACCGACGGCAGCATCACGGACATGGCCAGGATGTCGGACGCCAACCCGCAGCAGTCGGACTACGTCTGGGGATCGGCGGAAATCGTCGAATGGACGTCGAACGACGGCGTCCCGCTGCAGGGCATTCTCTTCAAGCCGGACGGCTTCGACGCCAGTCGCAAGCATCCGATGATGGTCTACTTCTACGAGCGCATGTCGGACGGCATTCACGCGCATCGCTCGCCCGTCCCCGGCGGCTCGTCAGTGTCGGTGCCGTTCTACGTGAGCCGAGGATACGTCGTGTTCGTTCCCGACATCCCCTACGAGATCGGCTACCCAGGCGAGAGCGCGTTGGACGCCGTGGTGCCCGGCGTGCTCCGCGTGCTGGCCGACGGCTTCGTGGACAAGGACCGCGTGGGCGTGCAGGGGCATTCCTGGGGCGGCTACCAGATCGCCTACATGATCACCAAGACGAACTTGTTCGCGGCCGCGGAAGCCGGAGCGCCCGTGAGCAACATGACCAGCGCGTACGGCGGGATTCGATGGCAGTCGGGCATGAGCCGCATGTTCCAGTACGAGCGCACCCAGAGCCGCATCGGCGGAACCCTGTGGGAATCCACGAACGAGTACCTGCACAATTCTCCCGTGTTCTATGCGGACAAGATCGGGACGCCTCTCCTCATGATGCACAACGACGAAGACGGCGCCGTGCCGTGGTACCAGGGAATCGAGATGTTCGTCGCCATGCGCCGTCTGCAGAAGCCGGTGTGGATGCTCAACTACAACGGCGAAGCCCACGGCCTGCGCCGGGAACCGAACAGAAAGGACTGGGCCGTGCGGATGCAGCAGTTCTTCGACCACTACCTCAAGGACGCTCCGGCTCCGGTCTGGATGGAGGACGGCATCCCGGCGGTGGACAAGGGCAAGACGTTGGGCACCGATCTGAAGGAGGCGCGCAAGAAGGGGATTTCGTAGCCGGGCGGCCGACAAGGCTTCGCGGTCCGCATCGGCAGGGCTACGCTGCCCGGCGCTAGGCGCGGAACCGGCGGCGGCGACCGCCGGAGCGACGCGACGTTGGCTTCCGCCGACGCTTGGGAGGCCGCGCCTAGCGCGTTCTCGTCATCCTTGGCCGTTCTCCCAGAGAAGGCGATAGACATGGATTTGGGGCACGTCGAGGTCGTCGGTGGCGAAGCCCAGAAGCTTCTCGCCCGTTGCGTCGAGGACCCGAAAATTCGACGGGAGGCGCACGGAAGCCACATGGCGGCCTCGTCGCGTGAACGCCGCCCACTCCCACAGGGTCTCGCCGGACTGGCCTCGCAGTCCGATCCAGATTCTGTCCCGGTCGTCGACGGCCATGCCGACGACGGGAGGCCATGTGTACGGGGCATCGTCCCGCAGCATCCTTGCGGCGGCGGGGCTCCGGTTGGCGACCACGGAATCGAAGTGCTCGGACGACACGGGGATTGGGCGCGTCGGATAGAAGAACGACGCCGAGTCCGTCGCCTCGGCATCGAACACGGTTACCGACAGAGCGCCCGAGTTCACGTATGCGAAACCCCCGCCGGGCAGCACGCGAACGAAGCCTTCGCGTCCGTATGGGTGGTCCGAGACCGACACGCGGCCCGGCGATCTGACCACCAACTGCTCGGCCGACGGCGCCGCGAAGACGGAATCCAGCGCCGTCGCCTCGCCGGACGCGTCGAGGATGGAGAACACGTCGTGGTGGATCGCGTCCGCCCTGGCGTCGCCGTCCGCATGGAAGGCGGGCGTGGACACAGCCAAGTGACGCCTCGCCGGCCCGGCCAAGCGCCACAGATTCTCGACGTGCGCGGGAGCTCCGGTCATCCGGCTGGAGTCGGGCACGTCGGCGGCGAACACGGTCGCGCGCTTGATGTCGGGGTCGAACACAAGCAGGCTGTCCTCGGGGAGCGCTTGGATGTTGGCCTTCACCACGAACTCGCCCGGTCCCTCGCCGAAGCCGCCGAAGATCGCCCGGAGTCGCAGAAGAGAATCCAGCGCGAGCACGCCCGGTTGCCTCGGGTCGTTGACGTACACCGCGTCTCCGTGCCCAAATTCAAGACCCAAGACAATCGCCAAGAGCACGTCCGCACCCGAGGAGGCGGCTAGCTCCACGTCCATCCAAGAGTCGTCCGACGCCCACGGGCGGGCACCTTGGTCTTGATGCGGGCTCTCGGCACACCCCGCAAGCGTGGAGAAGAGCAAGGCGAACGCGATCCGCACGCGGCAAGTTCGACGGAGGGGGGCCGCGGCCCCCTTGTGGCTGAAGCGGTTCATGCGACCTCCTTGTCGGGTTGTGGAACCATTGCTTGCATGAGTGGAGCCGCTGTCCGTCGAGGGCCGCCGGTTGCGAGTGCTGCTCGCCGATCCGCTGGACGCGGAGGCCGTCGATGAAGTGCGGTTCGCCGCTCGGCGCGGGCGCACGGCCCTACGCCGTCACCGGGCTGGTTGCGCCCCGGAATCGTTGGAACATGCTGGCGGCGGCTCCGAGACCGCCGACGACCAATGCGGGCGTCGGACTGGGCATCAGGCCGCCCACCAAGCCTGTCGTCGCCAAGCCGGCCGACAAGACCGTCCACGAAAGTCCGAACTCGCCGATCTTGCTCCACGCTGGCCGCCAGGTCCGCCGGGGCAGCCGTTGCGGGGCGGGGGCAGGCGCCGTCTTCTGCGCAAAGGCGACCATCTCCTCCACTTCCGTCTCGCTCGCCACTGCAGGCGCCGCCACCTGGCGAAACCACTTGATGAAGCGAGCCATCTCCAGCTCTTCCGGAGTCCGCGCGGCTTCCTCGATGCTCGGAGCGCCTTCCTTGCCTTCGTCCATGACGACGTCCACAAGCCGGACGACCGCCTCGGGAGCGAGGCCGCCGACGCGCCTCAGGCCCATCACCTCCAACACGCCATAGCGTTGAGACCGGACCAGCGCACAAGCGGCCACGAGCGGCAACAACGACGGCACGACGGGAATGAGCACAAAGGGGAGCCCGTTGACGATCACCACTTCGGTCCAGACGACGAGCGAGCCCGCGAACAGCGCCGCGAAGCCCAACGCTCCCAGCCATCGGACTGAACGACGGCGGCCGGGCGACGACCATTCGGTCATCCGGCCCACCGCCGCCCCCGCCACGCCGGACATGACGACGAACGCCGCCACCGCCACGGGGACCAAGCGCTGCATCGTGCTGGTCCATGGTGCCTCCGTCGCCTCCCATCGCGGTCCAACCACCATGTCCAGCAACCAATCCGCCAGAGGCAGCCCCAACGCCATCAACAGACCGGCGGCGACGCCGAAGAGCGCCAAGCACCCCCAATCCCGTTTGCGAGTCTCCGGCGCCCTTTCGCCGAACAGGTCGAAATGGTCCGGCGCCGCCACAAAGACCGCCGCGCCCGCCAGAATTGCCATCTGAAACGCCGCACCGGCGCCGGTCAATATCAGGCGCTGCATGTAGGGCATGCCGGAGTGGAAGCTGAATGTGAACCAGAGGGCGTACAACGAATAGAGCCCCGACAATTTCACGACGTTCCCGGCCGCTTGGCGCGCAAAGGCGCTCTCGAACACCGACGACACCACCGAACGGCCCTTCATGAGGCGTCAATCGCGCTGAGGGCCGCCTGTCGCATCGCCAAGAACGTCGGCGGCGCCAGAGCGACGCCGATCAACGTCGCAAGCATGATCCATCTCGTGGTCGTCTTCATTCTTGAGTTCTCCTCCTGGATGTCGGATCTTGGTCGTTGTCAGCGGCACATGTCTTGGAAGCATTGCCGAAGTTCGGGCCGCTCCTGAAGCTTCCGAACGGCAGCGGCCACCAACGAACTGAGCGTTCGTCGGCTTACATTCATCGCCATCGCCGCCTCGGCGTTGCTTCGTCCCTCCATCAACGTCAAGGTCACTGCTTCTCGCTGCCGTTCCGGCAAGCGCTCCAACGCGGCGGACACGGTCCGCTTCACGGTGCTCCGTTCCAGATCCCGTGCAGGATCCGGGCCGGCGTCGGCGAGATCGCCAGCGTCGCCCAAGGCCACGAAGACGGGAGCCGTCGCGCGGCCTCTGCGGCGCAACAACGACTTGCAGTGGTTCGCCGTCGTCACGACCGCCCATCCCAAGACGGTATCTGGCTTCGTGCACTTGTCCAGCCGTTTCATGAGGTGCAACCAGCAGTCCTGGTATAGATCCTTGGCGTCCTCTTCGTCGGATACCAGTGCACGAATGCGTCCAAGGATCCGTGGCCCCGCCGCCTCCGCCAGAGCGGTCAAGGCCTCTGGGCGACGGGCGTGAAGGCCACGCAAGAATTCTTCGCTGCCGACTTCGCAACGGTGACGCGCCCGCCCTCGGTCCGATGCCAAGCCCTGGCCCGCCTACATCGGAACCGATTCCCGCAACTGATACGACTTGAGAACCGGGTCGAAGGGTTTCCTGGAATATTCGATCGCAAACAACTTGTTTCTCCACGCGCCGACTACTTCAATCCCGTCGGGCAACAGCAGCGACGCGCGATGACGGCCCGACAAATCGAACGCAGCCCATTCCACGAAATCCGCATGCGTCCTGATCCCTGCCCAGATCAGTCTCGATTCGTCGTCCACCGCCACCCCCGCGAGAATCGGGCGATCGTAGGGAGCGCCCTCCCGCAACACGGCCGCCCCAGCTTCGGATCGCGTCGACGCGGCCAGCTCGATCTCGTCGTCTTGGACCTGCATCGCCTCGATCTCATGCGAAAAACCACTCTCGGCGCCGTCCTCGACATTCACGACCGCAATCTTGAACTCGTCCGAAAGAGCATGGACAATCCGGTCGCCCATCACCCGAACGTATGGCCGCCGCCCGAACGGATGCGATTCCACGGAAAACCCGCCGCCCTCGGACTTGGCGATCAACATCTCTGGGGACGGAAACGAGAGCATCGAGTCGACGCCCGGCGCCCCGTGCCTGGCAAGGCCGACGACGTCCGAACGCTCGTCGTCCAGGTTGTCCTGCGAGAACGAACGGCGGCGGTAGGCGACCAAGAAATCCGCGGCGACGCCGAGCTTCCAGACATCGTACGGGTCACGGCTCCCAAAGGCGGGAATGCCCACACGGCGTTCCGGGGCGCCGTCGCCAGACCACGAGACGGCCGTTCGTGCATTGGAGTCGAAAACGACGATGCCGTCGGCGGCTTCGCGCGCCGAGACAACTCTGCCGAAAGTCGAAGTGGGCAAGGCACGCGCAAGCCCCAGATTGGCGTCGAACACCAGGATCTCGTCGCGTTCGTGCTCCACCGCGTACACTCGCCCGCTCGGACCTACCGAGACGACGCCGAGGCGCGTCAAGAAGCCCCGTCGAGTCGACATCGTCCGTTCGTCGTCGAGTTCGAGCCACGGTCCCGACGCCCACGGTCGAAGCCGGTCGAAGACGGCGGCTGGAGGGACGATATGTGCGCCTCCGGCCAGCACGTGCTTCTGATCTGCCAGAGCCTCGTCGATGTGCTCGCGCAACGTCGCCACGCTGGACGTTCCCGGAAAGGGCAGGTCGCCGACGACGGAGGGCGTCCCGGCGATGGGGCGGGGATCGGCTGAACGATAATCCGAGGCAGGCGGGCGGGAAGACGCCATGAATTCCCAGCGGGCGAGGGCGACCGTCACCAGCAACGCGCAGACGACCAGCACGGCGGTCACGAAGTTCGAGACGACCTTCTTCACTCAGCGGTCCCACAAGATGCGGTAGATGCGAATCGTGGGCACGTCCAGGTCGTCGAGGGCCAAGGCCAGAAGCTTGTCCCCGCTGATCGCACGAGGATACAGCTTGGCCACAGGCAGGCGCACCGACGCCACGTGAAGGCCGTCGCGCGTGAACGCGGCCCATTCCCGGTGCGTCTCGCCCGGCTGTTCTCGAAGTCCGATCCATATCCGGTCACGGTCGTCGACGATCATGCCGAGCACGGGCGGCCACGTGTAGGGCGCGCCGTCGCGGAGAACTCGGGCGCGGTCGGGATTCGACTCCGCCAGGATGGAATCGAGGTGCTCCGAGGACACGGGAAGCGGAATTGTCGGATGAGAAAACTCGGTCTGCCGGCCGTCTGCACCGACGATCGTCACCGCCAACGCGCGCGTGCTCAGATACGCAAAGCCGCCGCCGGGAAGAATACTGAAGAAATTGTAGGCGGCGTAGGGATGAGAATCTACCAAGAGGTTGCCGCCGGACCTGATGACTAGGGCCCTGGTTTGCGGCACCAGCAACACGGAACCGAACACCGTCTCCTGCGCCGATTCGTCGAGGATGGAAAGCACGTCGAAGCGTTCGTCGTCCGTCTCGCCGCTGTCGCCGGCGTGGAACGGCTGGACATCAAGGGCCATGTGTCTTCGCTCCGGGCCAGGCAATCGCCAAAGCCTCGAAACGGAAAGGAACGGCGGGACGGCGGTGGTCTGGCCGGAGTCGAGATGTTCTGTCGAGAAGACGGTCATGCGGCTGAGGCGGGAGTCGAACACCATGAGGCTGTCGCCAGGAAGAATCTGAAGCGTGCTCATCGAGAGAAACTCTCCCGGTCCTTCGCCTCTTCGCCCGGCGGTTGCCACCGGCTTCAGCAGGGAGTCCAGGACCAGCAATTCCGGCCCCCTAAAGTCTTCAACGTAGACGGCGCCCAGTCGACCGAAGGCGACCTTGCCCACGCCACCGATGTGCAGGTCGGCACCGGAGGCGACTTCCAGCCGCATGTCGACCCAGGCGTCGCCGGAAGCCGAAGCCCACGGCCGCCCGTCCACCGGAGCATCGGCGCAAGCCGCGAGCAAGACCTGCGCCGCGACGACGGCGCTGGCCAGCGCAAGATGCGGGCGCGTCCCCCTCCCGCGATCGGCGGGCCTGCGAGGCCGAGCGGCTGCCGCAGGCATCATTCGGCGCCCGCGCAGGTGCTGCATTGCCCGTCAGCCTCGGTCTGGCACCGGCCCCCGCAACACTCCCGTTCGACCTTGCTGCCGTCGCTGAAGGTGATCGTGACCTTGCAGCAGGCCTCTTCGGGCGCCGCCGACGCCGGGGACAGGAGCGCATACCCGCCGACCAGAATCGTCGCGCCGGCCAGCAGGTTCAGGATGATGCGTTTCATGGAACCTCCTTACGGGTCGTGGTGGAACCGCCGCTTGCATAGGGGGGGATACGCAGGGCTGTCGAATCTGGGAGTGTCATTTTTCGTCACGCTCCTCGTCACCCGCTCCGAGTTCGGCCTCGCTAGGCAATTCGGAGATGTCGTACCACACCACCGCTCGGTCGTCCATGCCGTCGGCGTCGCCGGGGCCCGCGGGGTATTCAACAACGACGGCAAGAGCGGCGCCCAGGACATCGAGGCCGACCACGCGGTCCGCCACCCTCACGGCTCCGGCGTACTCGGCGCCGACGAACAGCTCCATGTACGAGAATTGGTCGCGATCCCGGCTCGTCAACACCCACAGCCGCCCCGCGTCGTCCAGCTTGGGGCCGAGATGGAGCCACGGCTTCGGCTCTTGGCGAAACGCGGCAATGTCGGCCTCGACGTCAGCGTCGGCATTGGACCTCCACCGTCTCGTCCGCCGCCGGGACTCGGCGAACTTGGCGACTTCTCGCTCGTTGGGGAGCTCGGCGGCAAATCCGGGGCGCGCAATCGTCACCGTGGCGTCGCCGTCCCGGTCGGGGAACAGGATCAGCCGGCCGTCGCATGTCGGAAAAACCATTCCGCCGCCGGGCGCAGGGGAGCCGAGAGCCGAGCCTCGCGCTTCCGCGTCGTCGCTCGCATCGTCGCACCGCGGATAGGAAACGGGAAAGGTGCGCTCCCATGCCAGCTCGCCCGACGCGGCGTCGATCTCCACTTGCCGGATGTCCAGGCGGATGCCGATCTGCATGTAGTGGCCCTGCAAGGTGACGCCCAGGGGTCCCTTCGTGCCGAAGAGGGACGGCAAGGGCGTCTCGGACACGGGCTCGCCGGAAAGCCGAAACGCGGTGAGTCGACTCAGTTGGTGGTCCACGACGGCCACCGTCTCCTCGGGCCCGCGCACCAGCGCGGCAATGTTGCCGAACTCTCCCGGGCCCGCGCCTTCGCGTCCCCACGCGGCGGTCGTCCGTCCGTCGCGAGTCACGCAATGGACCCGGACGAAGTACGAATCCACGACGCACGCGGTGGACTCGTCCA
Organism: Longimicrobiales bacterium; assembly: GCA_965242735.1. Lineage (GTDB taxonomy): Bacteria > Gemmatimonadota > Gemmatimonadetes > Longimicrobiales > Gaopeijiaceae. The sequence continues at coordinate 3,072,828 of OZ251497.1, forward strand.
CAAGCGCAACCATGCCGTTCTCGCTGGCCGGGACCGCGGCCTGGCCCGTTGGCTCCGGCAACCACAGGCGTTCCTGGTTTGTTGCGTCTCCGCATCCCGCGGCCAGGGCGAAGACCGCGAAGGCCGGGCGGACACGAGCTGGATGTCTCACGCTCGATGCGTTTCCCATTCTTTTCTCCAGTCTCGTGTGGATGCAGCGAGCGCGGTATGAGGGATGACATGCCGCTCCGTAGGCTGGATACGCAGCGAAGCCGAAAACGGGAGTGTCATTTTTCGTCACGTGTTCCGGCTTGTACCGTGGACGTGCCGTCGAGCGCGTCCAGGACCACTCGCGCCACGTGGTGCGCGCCGCCCCGCTCGCGCACCGCGGACGGCGGCGCGCCGAACGTTCCGCGCACCAACCGGCGGTAGTTCGGCGGGTTCGAGAAGCCGAGCGCGACGGCCACGACGCCCGACGGCTGGCCGCTCCACTCCGCCAAGCGCTCCACCGTGAAGATGCGGGCGAGAGAAATCAGGCGCTTCGCCCGCGGGAGGCCCAGCGCGACGCAACGGCGGGCGAGCGTCGCGTGCGACCACCCCAAGGCGGCCGCCACCTCGGGCACCGTGCAAGGGCGATGCGCCATCGACAAGACGAGCGCCGCGATTCGCCGAGTCTCGGAGCCCGCGCGACGGTCCACCTCGTCGAGCACGGCCTTGACGGCCACCGGATCGATGGACCGGAGCACGGCCGACTCGAGCGCCTTGGCGTCCCTCGCCCGGCCCGTCGCCGGGACCGGCACGATCGGCGCTTCGAAATCGGCCCAATGTTCGCTCGGCAGCGCGCCGCGCTCCACGACGGCAGGCGCGCCGGGGGAACGCCGCACGAGAGCCCGCAACTCCGCAGCTCCACGCGCAAACGCGACAGGCCCGGCAATGCGGGCCAGGGGCCCAAGCTCCACCGCCAGCCGCACCCAGCCACGAAGCTGGGGCGCCTTGACCAAGGCCGGAAGCGGCGGGGTCGGCGGGCGGGGCTTCACGGGGCGGGGCGGGTCGGCTTCACGGGGCGGGGCAAGGCGGCCGGGAGCGGCGACGGCGACGGCCCGGAATCGCCCGGCGATCTTCCGTCTCTCGCAGGTCCCCCTTGGCCACACTCCGGGCTGGCAGACACGCCCTTGGCCGTCCAGCCCGAGCGGCCGTCTCCGGCAGGCCGCCCCCGCCCTTCCGGCAAGCGACGCCGCACGAAGGCCAGCACGTCCTCCAGCGAGGACGCCACCGCCGGCGCGTCCCCGGCCCCCGCAGGCAGGCTCCCGGGCGGATCGTCCCGGCCGTAGAGCACGAGCGGCCGTCCGTAGCGAATCGCCAGCGCGATCTCCGACGCGGTGCCGGGGCCGCCGGGCAGGGCCACGATCACGTGCGACGCCAGGACGTTGACGTGATTGCGCGAGTCCCACGCCTCTCCGCTTCCGCCCCGGACGCCCAGGTGCGTCCGAACCTCCAGTTCGACCCAGGGGTTGGGATAGCCTGGGGGCGTCTCGTCGCAACCGCCCGCCCGCCGTTCGCCGCCCGCCACGCCGGGCAGCACGCCGATCGCCAAGCCGGCGCGCTCCTCCACGGACGCGAACGCGCGCGAGACGGCCGCCATCACCCCGGCTCCGCCGCCGGTCAGCAAGTGCACGCCCATCCCGGCCAGGGCTTCGCCCAACGGCTCGGCGAGACCGGCATGCTCGTTCTCGCCCGAGCCCATCACGCCCACGACCGGCAATCGTCGGTTCGTTCCCAACGCTCGCATCCTCTCCATCCGAGGGCACGGAGTCGAAGGGCGAGCCAGCCCCACGCGCCCAGCGCCGCCTTTGACGCCGCATCGGAATGCTTGCATACTGGCGTCCCGCCCATCCTTCCCGCCAGAGCGACCCCCGCCATGCCGAGCCAAGGCACGCCCAACGAAGACCCGAGGTTGCAGGCCCTGCTGGACGAGAAGCGCACGTTCCCGCCCCCGCCCGAGTTCGCGGCGCAGGCCGCCGTGCGCGACCTGTCCATCTACGACCAAGCCGAGGGCCGCGCCGCCGAGTCCTTCTGGGCCGAGCAAGCCCGCGAGCTCCACTGGTTCCAGCCCTGGGACCGCGTCCTGGAGTGGGACCCGCCCCATGCCAAGTGGTTCGCCGGCGGCAGGCTCAACGTCGCGCACAACTGCGTGGACCGGCACCTGGACGGCCCGCGGGCGAACAAGACCGCCTTGATCTGGGAGGGCGAGCCCGGAGACCGCCGCGCCTTCACGTACGCCCAGCTGGCCGAGGAGGTGGGACGCTTCGCGAACGTCCTCAAGTCGCTCGGCGTGAAGAAGGGCGACCGCGTGGCCATCTACCTGCCGATGACTCCCGAAGCGGCCTTCGCCATGCTGGCCTGCGCGAGGATCGGCGCGCCGCACTCGGTGGTGTTCGGCGGATTCAGCGCCAAGTCGCTGGCGGACCGGATCAACGACGCCGAAGCCACGCTGCTGGTGACCGCCGACGTGGGATGGCGGCGGGGCGGGCTCGTGCCGCTCAAGCGCAACGCCGACCGGGCCGTGGCCGAGTGTCCTTCGATCGAGCACGTGCTGGTCGTGGAACGGGGCGCCGAGTCGGCCCCGCCCGTCGAGATGACGCCCGGACGCGACCGCTGGTACCACGAGGCCGCCGCCGGCGCCGGCACGGAATGCGAGGCCGAGGCGATGGACGCGGAGGACCTCCTCTTCATCCTCTACACGTCGGGCACCACGGGAAAGCCGAAGGGCGTCGTCCACACGACCGGCGGATATCTGACGCAGGTCCACGCCACCACCAAGGCCGTGTTCGACCTCAAGGAGGACGACGTCTACTGGTGCACCGCCGACGTCGGATGGGTCACCGGACACAGCTACGTCGTCTACGGGCCGCTGGCGGCGGGCGCCACCACGGTCATGTACGAAGGCGCGCCCGACTGGCCGGAGCGGGACCGCTTCTGGCGCATCTGCGAACGCCACGGCGTCACCATCCTCTACACCGCCCCCACCGCCATTCGCGCGTTCATGCAGTGGGGAGACGAATGGCCGGCCGGCTGCGACCTGAGCCGCCTGCGCCTGCTCGGCAGCGTGGGCGAGCCGATCAACCCGGAAGCGTGGACATGGTACCGCCGCGTCGTCGGAGGCGAGCGCTGTCCCATCGTGGACACGTGGTGGCAGACCGAGACCGGCGCGATCATGATCACGCCGCTTCCGGGCCTCACGCACGCCCGTCCCGGCAGCGCCTGCCGCCCGTTCCCCGGAATCGAGACGGCGATCCTCGACGACGAGGGACGACCCGCCGAAGCCGGATTCCTCGCCGTCACGAGACCCTGGCCCGCGATGCTGCGCACCATCTGGGGCGACGACGAGCGGTACCGGCGCCAGTACTGGTCCAAGTGGGACGGCATCTACTTCGCAGGCGACGGCGCCAAGCGCGACGAGGACGGCTACTTGTGGATCTTGGGCCGGGTGGACGACGTGCTGAACGTCGCCGGACACCGAATCGGCACGATGGAGGTCGAGAGCGCGCTCGTGGAGCATCCCGCCGTGGCCGAAGCGGCGGTGGTGGGCAAGGAGCACCCGATCAAGGGCCAAGCCGTCGCCGCGTTCGTGACGTTGATGGGCGGCGACGAGGGACGGCCCGCCGACGCGGCGCTGGCCGCCGAACTCAAGGCCCACGTGGCGGGCAGCATCGGCGCCATCGCGCGGCCCGACGCCATCTGCTTCGCGCCCGCCTTGCCCAAGACCCGGTCCGGCAAGATCATGCGCCGGCTGCTGGGCGACATCGCCGCCGGCCGCGACTTGGGCGACACGACCACCCTTGCCGATCCGTCGGTGGTCGAACACCTTAAGCTGCAACACGGATCCAGCTAGAGGACCCGGTCGCCTACGCCATGACCCGGACGCCCACGCCATGACCGCTCACGCCGCGCACTCCGGCGGCCGTTGGAACGGCAGGAGAACAACTTCAGTGAGCCGATCGAGCAGTGAGCCCGCGAGCCGCCCTGCAATGGCCCAGCCGCCCTGCAATGGCCCAGCGAGCCGACCAGCAATGAGCCGACCAGCGCCGAGAGGATGCCGCCTCGCAGCGGCTCTGGCCACGACCTTCCACGCGGCGTGCAGCGTCCCCACCGACATTCCGGTGATCGACAGCCGCTGGGTGTTCGAGGCCAAGTCCACCACGATCGGCGTGGAAGGGTTCCTGCCGTCGGGCGTTTCCGTGAGCGGCGACGCGTTCGCCGTGGAGATCGATCCCTTGACCTCGAGTTCGACGCTCGGCGCCCTTTGCCCCGAATGCGCCGTGGCGGAGGGCCGGCGCGTGCCCAAGCCGGCCTTCACGGGACGCTTCACTGGGACGGCGACGCTTCCGTCCGACGTGTCGTCGGCCGAGCTGGCCTCGGGGCGCATGATCCTCTCGCTCTTTCACGACTTCGGCTTCGACCCCTTGCGACCGCCCGGCGGGAGTCCCGGCAATCTCACCGTCGCCATGAGGGAAACCGGCGGCCGAACGGTCGGCCAGTTGCGCCTGGACGGGGCATCCGACTCGTTGCCTTCCGGGAGGGCGGTCGAGCACGAGATCACGCTGGCGGAGGGGACGGTCGGCGCCGAGCTGTCCATGGAGATCGTGATGAATTCGCCCATCGGCGACACGGCGGACGCGCGACACTTCGTCGAGTTCGCGGCGGCGGACCAAGTGCGGGCGACGGCCGCGCCGCAGGACATCCGGATGTCGTCCGCCCGCGTGGACGCGCGTGGGCGAGAAGCGACGATCGAGGCCGCCGACATCGGCGTGGAGGGCATCGACGACGCCATCGTGGAAAGAATCCAGTCCGGCGCCATCGTGCTGGACATCGCGAACCCGTTCGGCGTGGGCCTCGACGCCGAGATGCGCATCACGCGCGACGGCGAGATCGTGGTGGCCAAGGACTTCGTGGTGACGCCTTCCGCGCGCTCCAGCGCGTCCGTGGCTCTGACGGCGGAGGAGTTCCGGACCTTCCTGGGCCGCGCCGGCGTCGCGCTGGGAGGCGTGGGCGTCGTGTCGTCGTCGCCCCCGGGCGGGATCGTGGTCGCGCCGGACATGGAGGTGGCCATCTCCAGCAAGGTCGACTTGACGCTGAGGGTCGGAGGATGACGCGGCGCCGCAGCCTGTCCCGGATTTTCGGGAGGACGGACGGCCGCCGCCGCGATGCTGTCCGCGTGCGGGGGTTCGGCGGCAGGTCCGGCGCTCGGCGGGCGACAGCTTGGGCGGCGGGCTTCGGCGGAAGCAGGTCCGGTGCTCGGCGGGCGACCGCTTGGGCGGCGGGCTTCGGCAAGAGCAGGTCCGTCGGCTGGTGCGCGACCGCTTGGGCGGCGGGCTTGGCGGCTTCGGCCGGACCCTTGGCGGACCGCTTGGCGGGAGCGCAGCTGGCGTCGGCGGCGCCGAGCACGCTGGTGGTCGGGCACGCCGTCACGGCGACGGTGCGGGGCATCGGGGCCGTCGCGGCCAATCCGGCGGGCTTGGCGATGCCGGGCGGGCCTCGCTGGTCGCTGGCGGTGGCGCCGGTCCAAGTGGAGAACGGGCTGGGTCCGTTGGGGATACGGGACTTCGCGCGGGCCGGCGGGCAGGTCCTGGCGAGCGCCACCAAGGAGGACTGGCTCGACAGAATCGCGGCGGACGGCGGGCAGACCGGGCCGATGAGGGCCGGCGTGACTTGGGCGGCCTTCTCGGCGGGACGCCTCGGCTTGCAGCTCTCCACGCAGATGGCGTCCAACATGGACCTGTCGCCGGGCCTGGTCGAGTTCGGGCTTTACGGAAACGCGGGCCGCGCGGGCGCGCCTGCCGACTTGAACGCGCGAGCGTCCAGCGCGGACGCCTGGGCGGTCTCGACGGCGGGCCTCGCCTACGCCGTCCCCTTCTCGATGGGCGAAGGAACGGCGGCGTTGGGCGTCACGGTCAAGTACTCGCTGGGCCACCTCGGGGCCGTCCTGGACGGCCGGCGGGCCACGGCCACGGCATCGCCCCTTGCCGTCCTCGTCGATGCGCCCGTCGTCTACACCAGTCCCGACGACTTCGCCAACGCAGGCGCCGGATTCGGCCTGGACGTGGGCTTCCAGTACGCCGCCGGCCGCTTCGCCGGCGGACTGGCCGTCCAGAACGCCTTCAACACGTTCGCCTGGGACGACGCCAAGACCCGGTTCCGCCGCGTCGCCGCCAACCTCCGCGACGGGGAATTCGACACCGACTTGGCCATCCGATCCGTGGCCCAAGCGCCCGCCGCGCTTGCGAGCCGATGGGAAGACATGACGTTTCGCCCCCGCCTGTCGGCCGGAGCCGCCTTCCAAGCGACGCCCGCGCTGCGCCTTTCGGCCCAGGCGACCACGCACTTCGGCGACGGCATGCGCGCCGAGCCCAAGCTCACGGCGGGCGCGGGCGGGGAATGGCGCGCGTCGGAGACCGTCGCGGTGGCGCTCGGCGCCGGCGTCGTGACGGGGGGATTCGAGTTCGGCGGCGCGGGTCTGCTGTCCTTGGGGGCGGTGGAGCTGTCGGGCGGCGGCGGATGGCGCAGGTCGGACGCCGGCGAAGCGATCTTCTTCACGACCGCGTTGTCCTACCTCGCCCGGTAGGCACCGGCCGGCGGCCCGCCGCCGAGGCCGTGCGTCCGTTGCGGCTCGTGCAGTCCTACCGGTTGTACTCGACTTGCAGCCGCAGGCCGGCTCCCGGGCGGGCAGCTTCCAGGCCGACGCCCAGTCCTCCACCGTCCGCCGCCGTCGTGAGGCGCACGCCGAAGCGGTAGGCCTTGCCGAGGCCCCTCGGATCGGGGCCGAGGGCAGCGTAGGGGGTCAGCAAAGACTCCGTGCCGAAGACCGCGGCTCCCACGCCCCAAGCCATCTCCGCGTCGAGCCGGGGCGGCGACGGCGCGTCGTCGTCGGGGCTCTCGCCTTGCCGGGGTCGCGCCAAGCCGGGCCGGCGCGTCACGCCCTCGCTCCACAGCTGCCCGATTCCGTCTTGCGGAACGCCCCAGCCCGGCTGGACGCGCAGGGAGAGGCCGCCGCCGTCGGCGCCCGGGGCAATGCGCAACGAACCGCCGGCGCCCCATTCGGCCAGCCCCGCCCCGTGGACGAGGAGCGTCCGCGCGGCGGCCTCCACCTGCAAGCGCGAGTTCCACGCGGAAGCGGACACGCCCCCGCCGGCCTCGACGCCGGTTCCGGTCCGGCCGTCGCCGCCGTCCTGGCGAACGCCGAGCGAGACGGAAGGCTTGAGCGCTCGGCCTGATCCGACGCGAAACGAGCGCTCGGCATGGAGCGCGAAGCGCAACCGGTGGACGCCGACATCCACGGCCCCAAGCAGGTCGCCGTTGTCGTCGAGGCGGAACTGCGCAACGTGTCCCTCGCCCTTCGCGTCCACGCGCCCGCCCCCCGTGCCCGCAAAGACGCGCACGGCGGCGCCCGCCGCCAGCATCCGGACGCGTCCGGCGGCCGTCTGCGTCCCGGCCTCGTCGTCGCGGATCACCACGTCGCCTTTGGCGTACCCGGCAGTCGTCCACGCACGCGAGCCTCCGGCCCCCGACCAGCCCAGGTATGGGTTGACGCCGACGAGGCGGCCCTCGTGGCGGCCCGAGACGGATCGCCCTTCCCCCTGATGCGTGTAGTCCAAGACGCTTTCCATGCGTGTGGCGCCGGCGCCGAGCGTGACGGAAGCGCCCAGGCCGACGTCCGCGCCGGCCCCAAGCGCGTGGACGTCGCCCGACCAGTCGACGCGGCTCCCCCGGCCGGCCTCGGAGGCCAGCCGCCGGTATTCGCCGTGCCCCCAAGCGCCGGCGCCGACTCCCGCACGGCCGGCCTGGGCCACGCGGCCCGCCACGGCGTTCGAGACGACGTCGGCCCAGGTGCGCGCGACCTCGGGCAGGATGGCCTGGTTGATCTCCTCCAGCCGCGCCCGGGTCTGTTGGATCGCCACGACTTCGGCCGTGAACGTCAGAGCCGCCGAGTCCCCGTCCTGGTCCGTGGCCACCCAGCGATAGGTGGTGGCGGGCCGGCCGGCGCCGGGCGTGCCAGAAATGGTGCGTCTCTCGGCGTCGAAGGCCAGCCCCGGCGGCAAGGCGGGACTCAGCGCGTACGTCACCGGCCGGTTCCCGCCCTGGGCCGGAGGCAGCGACAACGGACGAATCGCGCGGCCTTCCAGCCAGCGCTGGGGCGGGACCGCGGCGTCGCCGAACGAGGGAACCAAGTCCGGATCGTCGTTTTCGATGGTGCCGGCGACCACCTCGGCGACGGCGGCTGCGATCGTCGGATCGGGCGTGGACAGGCGAAGGACGACCGTCTCGTCGGGCTCGTGATGCGTGTCCCCGAGCACCTGCACGTCGAGGACCTTGAGGGTCTCGCCCGGCTCGAAGTCGAGCGTCCCGGCGGGAACTTCCTCGTAGTCCGCCCCCGGCGTGGCGGTTCCCGCGCCCTCGTCGGCGTAGCCGAGCGTCACGCTGCGGCCGCTGGGACGGTCCAGCCTGAACCGGAAGGTCAAGGGCCGGACGCCGTCGTCGCCCTCCTTGACCGAGGGCGATTCGACCGAGAGCGTCGGCGGATCGTCGTCGTCCAGGATCGTGCCGGCGCCGGACGCGCTCTCCGCCGGGAGTTCGGCATTGGCCGGGTTGGCCAGCGCCAGCAGGACCGTCTCGTCCGGCTCGTCCAGGGCGTCGCCCCGAACCGTCACTTCGACGACATGGACCGTGTCCCCCGGCGCGAACAGCAGTCTGGCGGGCGTCACCGCCTCGTAGTCCGCGCCTGCTTCGGCCGTGCCCGTGCCGGCGTCGGCGTAGTCCACCGCCACCGTCTTGCCCGTGGGCGCGCTGAGCGACACCGCGAAGACCAGCGCGACCGCCTCGCCGGGGCCGCCTTCCTCGACGGCGGGCGAGTCGACGGACAGGGCCGGCGCGCGGTCGTCGTCCAGGATCGTGCCGGCGCCGGTCGCGCCGTCGGCCGGGAGTTCGGCGTGGGCCGGGTCGGCCAGCGCCAGCAGGACCGTCTCGTCCGGCTCGTCCAGGGCGTCGCCCCGAACCGTCACTTCGACGACATGGACCGTGTCCCCCGGCGCGAACAGCAGTCGGGCGGGGGTCACCGCTTCGTAGTCCGCGCCTGCTTCGGCCGTGCCCGTTCCCGTGTCGGCGAGATCCACCTCGACCGGCTTGGCGCTGGGCCGGTCCAGCCTTACCGCGAACCGCATCGCGACGCGCTCGCCGGGGCCGCCCTCCACGACCGAAGGCGAATCGAGCGTCACCGTCGGCGGCCCATCGTCGTCCACAATCGTGCCCGTGCCGGTCCCTTGCGTGATGTTCGCGTTGGCCGCGCTGTCCAGCTGGAGCACGACGGTCTCGTCGGGTTCGTCGAGGTCGTCGCCCGCCACCGTCACTCTCACGGTCTTGAGCGTGTCGCCGGGAGCGAAGGACAGCCTCCCGGGCTCCAACGCCTGGTAGTCGTGCTCCGGCGTGGCGGTGCCGGCGCCGTTGTCGGCGTATGCGACGACAACTTCTTCGTAGCTGGGCGGGGTCAGCGCAACGGCGAACACGAGGGCGGCCGGGCCGTCCCCGGCGTCCCCCTCCTGCACCTGGGGCGAGTCGACGGAGAGGACGGACGGGTCGTCGTCCTCGATCGTGCCCGTCGCCTCGGCGCTGAGCAGGGGCGCCCCCCGGGCATTGCTCAACGCGATCACGACGGTCTCGTCGGGCTCGTTGGCGTGGTCGCCGACGACGCGCGCTTGGATCGTGCGAATCGTGTCGCCGGGCGCGAAGACCAGCGTGCCCGGCTCCACGACCAGGTAGTCCACGCCCGATGCCGCCGTGCCCGTGCCCGCGTCGGCATAGTCCAGCCGCACTTCGTTCTCGCTCGGGGGAAGGAGCGAGACGCGCCACGACAGCGTCGCGAACCCGTCGTCGCCCTCCCGGACCGCCGGCGAGTTGGCCACGAGCGCGGGCGGCGGGGGCGCGTCGTCGTCTGCGATCGTGCCAGCGGCCCTCGGCGCCGCAAGCCGCGCGTTGACCGCGCCGCTCAGCGCCAGCACGACGGTCTCGTCTTCTTCTTCCTGGTCGTCGCCGAGCACGGTCACGGCGATCGTCCGGAGCGTCTCGCCCGCCTCGAACGTCAGCGTGCCGCCGCCGAAGGGCTCGTAGTCTGCTCCGGGGGTGGCCGTGCCGTCTCCCGCATCGGCGTAGTCGACGGTCACGCGCTCGGTCGCGGCCGGCGACAGCCGCAGCGTGAACCGCAGGACGGTCGTGGTTCCCGATCCGCCCTCCGTCACGCTGGGCGAGAAGACCGACAGCGACGACGCCGCGTCGTCGTCCGCGATGGTCAGCGTCACGTCGTCGGGGTCGGTCGCGCCCTGGCTGTTGGACGCCGTCGCCGACACCGTGACCTGCTTGTTCGGCTCGTCCAGCCCGTTGTCCACCGCGCTCACCGTCACGGCGCCCGTGCTCGTCGTGTCGCCCGCCGCGATCGTCAGCGTCTTGTTCGCGCTCACGCTGAAGTCGCTCGAGTCCGCGCCCGTCCCTGGAGCCGCCGACACCGTGATCGTCGTCGCCTGAACCGACGCCGGGCTCATCGTCGCCGTCACCGCGGCCGAGCTGGTCGTCCCGCTCTCGCCAATCGTCGAGCGCGACAGCACGAGCCTCGCCTTGGGCGTCCCTTCGTCGTCCTCGATCGTCAACGTCTTGTCCGCCGGGTTCGCGTAGCCCCCGATGCTGTTCGAAGCCGCGCCCGACACCGTGACCTGCCGGTTGGGTTCGTCCAGCCCGTTGTCCACCGCGTCGACCCGCACCATGCCCGTGCTCGTCGTCTGGCCCGCCGCGATCGTCAGCGTCTTGTTCGCGCTCAACCTGAAGTCGCTCGAATCCGCGCCCGTCCCCGGCGCCGCCGACACCGCAATCGTCGTCGCCTCGGCCGACGCCGCGCTCTGCGTCGCTCGCACTTCCGTCCACGTGAACCCGGTGCCGCCCTCCCGGATCGAATCGAGCGCGAGCGCCAGCGTCACCGTCGGCGCCGCCTCGTCGTCCGTGATCGTCCCCGTGCCCGTCGCCGTCGCAATCGTCGCGTTCGACGGCGAGCGCAGCTTCGCCACCACCGTCTCGTTGGGTTCGTCCAGCCCGTCGCCCCGGACCGTCACGTCGAAGCTCTTCAGCGTGTCGCCCGCCGCAAACGTCGCCGTCCCGTCGGCGAACGCGTCGTAGTCCTGGTTGACCGCCGCCGTGCCGGATCGCGCGTCGCCGTAGACGACGGCCACCTGCTGGCCGCTCGCCGCGCTCAGCTTCACCTGGAACGTCAGCGTCGCGGTCGTCCCCGCCGCGCCCTCCGCCACGCTGGGCGACGAGAGCGACAGCGACGGCGTCGCGTCGTCGTCCTGGATCGTCAGCGTCACGTCGTCCGGGTTGGTCGCGCCCTGGCTGTTCGACGCCGTCGCCGACACCGTCACCTGCTTGTTCGGCCCGTCGAGCGCGTCGTCCACCGCGCTGACCGTCACGGCGCCCGTGCTCGTCGTGTCGCCCGCCGCGATCGTCAGCGTCTTGTTCGCGCTCAAGCTGAAGTCGCTCGAGTCCGCGTCCGTGCCCGGCGCCGCCGACACCGTGATCGTCGTCGCCTGAACCGACGCCGGACTCATCGTCGCCGTCACCGACGCCGAGCTGGTCGTTCCGCTCTCGCCGATCGCCGGGCGCGACAGCACGAGCGTCACCTTGGGCGTCGCCTCGTCGTCCTCGATGGTCAGCGTCGCGTCCGCCGGGTTCGCGTAGCCGCCGACGCTGTTCGTGACGGCGCCCGACACCGCGACTTGCTTGTTCGGCTCGTCCAGTCCGTTGTCCACCGCGTCGATCCGCACCGTGCCCGTGCTCGTCGTCTGGCCCGCCGCAATCGTCAGCGTCTTGTTCGCGCTCAACGTGAAGTCGCTCGAGTCGGCGTCCGTGCCCGGCGCCGCCGACACCGCGACCGTCGTCGCCTCGGCCGACACCCCGCTCTGCGTCGCCCGGACCTGCGTCCACGTGATCCCGCCGCCGCCCTCCCGGATCGACGCGCGCCCCAGCGTCAGCGCCACCGTCGGCGTCGTCTCGTCGTCCGTGATCGTCCCCGTGCCCGTCGCCGTTCCAATCGTCGCGTGCGCCGGCTGGCTCAATTGAACGACGACCGTCTCGTCCGGTTCGTGCAATCCGTCACCCTTGATCGTCACGTCGAGGCTCTTCAGCGTGTCGCCCGGCGCGAACCTCAGCGTCGCCTCGCCGAAGGGCACGTAGTCCTGCGCGTGCGCCGCCGTTCCGGTCCGCGCGTCGCCGTACTTCACGCTCACCTGGTGGCCGCTCGCCGGGCTCAGCTTCACCTGGAACGTCAGCGCCGCCGTCGAGTCCTGCGCGCCCTCCGCCACGCTGGGCGACGAGATGGACAGCGACGCCGCCGCGTCGTCGTCCTCGATGGTCAGCGTCACGTCGTCCGGGTTGGTCGCGCCTTGGCTGTTCGACGCCGTCGCCGACACCGTCACCTGCTTGTTCGGCGCATCCAGCGCATCGTCCACCGCGCTGACCGTCACGGCGCCCGTGCTCGTCGTGTCGCCCGCCGCGATCGTCAGCGTCTTGTTCGCGCTCAAGCTGAAGTCGCTCGAGTCCGCGCCCGTCCCCGGCGCCGCCGACACCGTGATCGTCGTCGCCTGAACCGACGCCGGACTCATCGTTGCCGTCACCGACGCCGAGCTGGTCGTCCCGCTCTCGCCGATCGTCGACCGCGACAGCACGAGCGTCACCTTGGGCGTCGCCTCGTCGTCCTGGATCGTCAACGTGACGTCCGCCGGGTCCGCAACGCCCCCGATGCTGTTCGACGCCGCGCCCGACACCGTGACCTGACGGTTCGGATCGTCCACCGCGTTGTCCACGGCGTCGATCCGCACGGTGCCCGTGCTGGTCGTCTGGCCCGCCGCGATCGTCAACGTCTTGTTCGCGCTCAAGCTGAAGTCGCTCGAGTCCGCGCCCGTCCCCGGCGCCGCGGACACCGTGATCGTGGTCGCCGCGGCCGACACCCCGCTCTGCGTTGCCCGCACGTCCGTCCACTTGAACCCCGCCGTGCCGCCCTCCCGGATCGACGCGCGCCCGAGCGCCAGCGTCACCGTCGGCGTCGCCTCGTCGTCGGTGATCGTCCCCGTGCCCGTCGCCGTCGCAATCGTCGCGTTCGTCGGCGAGCGCAGCGTCGCCACCACCGTCTCGTCGGACTCGTGCAGCGAGTCGCCCTTGACCGTCACCGTGAAGCTCTTCAGCGTGTCGCCCGCCGCAAACCTCAAGATGCCGTTGGGGAACGCGGCGTAGTCCTCGTTGACCGTGGCCGTGCCGGATCGCGCGTCGCCGTAGACGACGCCCACCTGCTGGCCGCTGGCCGCGCTCAGCCTCACCTGGAACGTCAGCGTCGCCGTCGAGTCCGGCGCGCCCTCCGCCACGCTGGGCGACGAGATCGACAGCGACGGCGTCGCGTCGTCGTCCTGGATCGTCAGCGTCACGTCGTCCGGGTCGGTCGCGCCCTGGCTGTTGGACGCCGTCGCCGACACCGTCACCTGCTTGTCCGGCTCGTCCAGCCCGTTGTCCACCGCGCTGACCGTCACGGCGCCGGTGCTCGTCGTGTCGCCCGCCGCGATCGTCAGCGTCTTGTTCGCGCTCAAGCTGAAGTCGCTCGAGTCCGCATCCGTGCCCGGCGCCGCCGACACCGTGATCGTCGTCGCCTGAACCGACGCTGGACTCATCGTCGCCGTCACCGACGCCGAACTGGTCGTTCCGCTCTCGCCGATCGTCGACCGCGACAGCACGAGCGTCGGCTTCGGCGTCGCTTCGTCGTCCTCGATCGTCAGCGTCAGGTCGTCCGGGTTGGCGTTGCCGCCGACGCTGTTCGTTACGGCGCCCGACACCGCGACTTGCTTGTTCGGCTCGTCCAGCCCGTTGTCCACCGCGTCGATCCGCACCGTGCCCGTGCTCGTCGTCTGGCCCGCCGCGATCGTCAGCGTCTTGTTCGCGCTCAACGTGAAGTCGCTCGAGTCCGCCCCCGTCCCCGGCGCCGCCGACACCACAATCGTCGTCGCCGCGGCCGACGCCGCGCTCTGCGTCGCCCGCACCTGCGTCCAGGTGATCCCGCCGCCGCCCTCCCGGATCGACGCGCGCCCCAGCGTCAGCGTCACCGTCGGCGTCGCCTCGTCGTCCGTGATCGTCCCCGTGCCCGTCGCCGTCCCAATCGTCGCGTGCACCGGCTGGCTCAACTGAACGACGACCGTCTCGTCCGGTTCGTGCAATCCGTCGCCCTTGACCGTCACGTCGAAGCTCTTCAGCGTGTCGCCCGGCGCGAACCTCAGGATCGCCTCGCCGAACGGCACGTAGTCCTGCGCGTACGCGGCCGTTCCGGTTCGCGCGTCGCCGTACTTCACGCTCACCCGCTGGCCGCTCGCCGGGCTCAGCTTCACCACGAACGTCAGCGCGGCCGTCGAGTCTTGCGCGCCCTCCGCCACGCTGGGCGACGAGATCGACAGCGACGACGACGCGTCGTCGTCCTCGATGGTCAGCGTCACGTCGTCCGGGTTGGTCGCGCCCAGGCTGTTCGACGCCGTCGCCGACACCGTGACCTGCTTGTTCGGCGCGTCCAGCGCGTTGTCGACGGCGGTCACCGTCACCGCGCCCGTGCTCGTCGAGTCGCCCGCCGCGATCGTCAGCGTCTTGTTCGCGCTCAACGTGAAGTCGCTCGAGTCCGCGCCCCCGCCCGGCGCCGCCGACACCGTGATCGTCGTCGCCCGCTCCGACACCGGAGTCATCGTCGCCGTCACCGACGCCGAGTTGTTCGTGCCGCTCTCGCCGATCGTCGAGCGCGACAGCACGAGCTTCGGTTTCGGCGGCGCCTCGTCGTCCTCGATCGTCAACGTCACGTCCGCCGGGTTCGCGAAGCCCCCGATGCTGTTCGACGCCGTGCCCGACACCGTGACCTGCCGGTCCGGATCCTGCACGGCGTTGTCCACCGCGTCGATCCGCACCTCGCCCGTGCTGGCCGTCTGGCCCGCCGCGATCGTCAGCGTCTTGTTCGCGCTCAACGTGAAGTCGCTCGAGTCCGCGTCCGTGCCCGCCGCCGCCGACACCGTGACCGTCGTCGCCGCCGCCGACGCCGCGCTCAGGCGCGCCCGCACCAGCACCCACGTGATCCCGCCGCCGCCCTCCCGGATCGACGTGCGTCCGAGCGTCAGCGTCACCGTCGGGGCGTCGTCGTCGTCCGTGATCGTCCCCGTGCCCGTGCCCGTCGCAATCGTCGCGTTGGTTGGCGAGCGCAACGTCACCACCACCGTCTCGTTGGACTCGTGCAGCGCGTCGCCCGTGACCGTCACCTCGAAGCTCTGCGACGTCTCGCCCGCCGCGAACGTCACGAGTTGTGTGGAGAACGCGGCGTAGTCCTGGTTGACCGTGGCCGTGCCCGTCCGCGCGTCGCTGTAGACGACGGACACTGTTTGCGTGCTGGCCGCGCTCAGGGTCACCTGGAACGTCAGCGTCGCCGTCGAGTCCGGCGCGCCCTCCGTCACGCTCGGAGAAGAAATCGAAAGCGTGGGCAACGGGTCCTGCGCAGCAGCGGGCCGGCCCTGGCAGAGCAACAGGACGAGAGCCAACAGGACGAGAGCCGCGACAAGGCCGGCGCTCCTGGAAGGCCGCGCGCGCGGCGACAGGCGGCTGACGAGACAGGCCATCAAGCCCTAGGGCGGATTACAATTTTGTCATGTATGCGTGTTCTGTCAAGGGGGGGGGGAGCGCAAGGCGGGCGAGTCTCGTGGCCGATTCCGTCGGGGGCGCCGCCAGTTTCGCGTCTTCCATTTGGCCTCTCCTTGTCTCTTCGTCCTGACGCTGCGTGCTCGCCTTCCCGCGACGCCGCCACGAGGGCAGGCGCGCCGGCGGCGGCGGAACCGAGGCGCGCCGGCCCCGCGCAAGGCGAAAGCGGTACGAGTGCAAAGAGCCCAGGCGTCTCGTCAAGAGCATCGGGCGCGAACCCGGCGGCAGTCGGTCCGCACCGCAGGTCCGGCTCGGCTCGCTCGGCAATCGGACATGCACGCGATCGGCAGATGCGCCGACGGCCACGGCGAACAAAGGCAGGCCACCCCGAGGCGGGGGCTCGGCCGAGAGGGCGCGATCATGCGCGAGCGTCTCGGCTCGCGTGGCGCAGGCCGCCAGCTGCGAGCGGGGCATTCGGCCAAGAGCGCGGGATTCCGCTCACGCGGCCAAAGTCGCAGGCCGGAGGCGCGGCCGAGGCGCGCGAATCGTCCCTGGGGGCGGCCGGGGCGTGCAGGAGCTCGGCCACGACGGCGCGCCGCCCGCCAGCGAATACGTCACGGAGCGGCCGGGGCTCGCAGGAGCTCGGCCCCGCCTACAGGACCTTCCCTTCGGTCCTCAGCTTCTTGACGACCGTCCAGCCAAGCGCCTCCGTGACGCTGGCCGCCATGCCCGCGCGCACCACGCTTCCGTATCCGGGAAGCCAGCGCAACAGCAAGGCGGCCCCTCCCTTGCCCATGATCCTTCCCAGTCCCGCGTACAGCGCCGACTTGACGCCCGAATCCGAAAAGGGCACTCCGAATTCGTCGGCCAGCGCCACGATCATGCCCACTTGAATCGGCGCGATCGCCACGAAGTCCGACCCGGGCGCCACCGCCAGCGCCGCGGCGCCTCCGGCCGCTGTCGCCGCACCGTGAATGATCACGGCGCAACGCTGTTCTTGGTCCGGCACGTACTTGCGAAATTCCTCCTTGACGTTCATTTCGTTCTCCTCCTCTGGGCCGACAGGCGGCCACGGCCGTTTCTCCGGGCCTCGTCCGTTGAACGCTGCCCTCGTCCGTGGAACACTACGCGGAAATCCCTTCCAATGTTGCGAATTCCGGCCCGGCCGGTCAATCTTCCTGCCAAGTCGGGCAGCGACGGGCGGACCGCCGCGAGCGTCGCACTCTCTGACGACAAAGGAGAAATCGCGTGAGCAAGCACTTTCCCCCGGCTCCGGCCCTGTCCCTGCTGGCCGCCGGGCGCAGCACGGTGACCGTCTGGCGGCCGACCCGGGCCATTGCCCTGACCTTGGCCCTGTTCCTGGTGGCCGCCTGCGACGGGCGCCAAGCCGAGCAGGCTCCGCCGGAAGAGCCGGTCGGGGCGGCGGAAGGGGAGGAATCCGCGGCCCAGCTGGCGAAGGACGACGCGTTCGACCAAGAGCGGGCCGGCGCCCTCCTGACGCTGTCCTACGACAGGGGAGCGAAAGCGTTCAAGGGCGCCGTCGCGAACGTCGCCAGCGACACGCTGTCGCAGGTTCGAGTGGAGGTGCACCTGTCCAACGGCACGGAGCTCGGGCCGACGCCGCCGGTGGACTTGGCGCCGGGCGAGTCGGCCGCCGTGAGGCTGGCGGCGTCCGGCCAGGACTTCGAGACCTGGAGCGCGCACGCGGAAGTGGGCGCCGACGAACACGGCTCGGAACACGAGGCCCTCGAGAACGGGGAGCGCGGCGAGGCCCCGGACGGGCACGAAGGCGGCGAACGAGAGCACGGCGAGGGGGCGCGGCCAGCCGATCCGCCCCCCGGCGACAGCTCCGACGGCGAACGCGACGCCCCGGGGCGGGCGCACTCCCCACACGACCGCGCCGCCGCCTCGACGACCATTCCGGCCGGCGGCGAACGTGACGCCTCGGAGCGGACGCAATCCACGCGCTTCCAATGGTGAGCCCGGCCTTGGGCGGGGGTCCGGCGAGCGCATCGCCCGCCCGGCGTTCGAATCCAGTGGCGAACCACGCTTCGGGCTGGCGCGCCGCGCCCATCCGCGCGGCCGCAACCCGCACGCCGGCCGCGAAGCTGTCCTTGGTCCTTTTCCTGTCCCTTCACCACTTCGTCCCCGGCGCCGCTGCGCAGTCCGTCGAAGAAGGCAAGCAGTCGGCCCTCGATCATGCGACGGCGCTGGCGCCCCTCGTCGCCGAGATGTCGTCGAAGCTCTGGGACTTTGCCGAAGTCGCGCTCGAAGAAACGCGGTCCGCCGCCTACTTGGCCGACGTCCTGGAAGCCGAGGGGTTCGCCGTCGAACGCGGCGTCGCCGGGATGCCCACGGCCTTCCTGGCCTCGTGGGAGAGCGGCGAAGACGGTCCGATCCTGGGCGTCCTCGCCGAGTACGACGCCCTGCCGCAAGTCGGAAACGCGGCCGTGCCCAGGCTGCAACCGCGCGAGGACGGGGCGACGCACGGCCATGGGTGCGGGCACAACCTGTTCGGCGCGGCTTCCGTGGCCGCCGCGATCGCCGTCAAGCGCATGATGGAGGAGCACGGCGCACCGGGCACGGTCCGCCTCTACGGCACGCCCGCCGAGGAGACCGTCGTCGGCAAGGTGTACATGGCCCGCGACGGACTGTTCGACGATCTGGACGCCGCCATCGTCTGGCATCCGGGGCAGCGGACCGCCGTGAGCAACAGCCGAGCCCGCGCCCTCAACAACTTCGAAGTCACCTTCCGAGGCCAAGCGGCCCACGGCGCCGCCGACCCCTGGAACGGCCGCAGCGCCCTGGACGCCGTCGAACTCATGAACCACGGCGTCAACATGATGCGCGAGCACATCGAGCCCAGCGCGCGCATCCACTACGTCATCCCGAACGCCGGCGAGGTCCCGAACGTCGTGCCCGCCCACGCCCGCGCCTGGTACTACGTCCGCGACACCACGCGCATCGCGGTCGAGGAGAACTACGAGTGGATTCTCGACATCGCCGCCGGCGCCGCCCAGATGACGCGCACCGAACACGAAGTCTTCCTCGTCACCGGCGTCCACACCTACAAGCTGGTCCGCCCGCTCCAGGAGGCCATGCAGGCCAACCTCGAGCGCGTCGGCCCGCCGCCCTTCGACGAGGCCGACCACGAGTTCGCCCGCGAGCTTCAGCGCTTCCTGGAGGTCGAGGCGTCCGGCCTGGCCGACACCATCCTCCCCCTGGCCCCCGCTCCCCTGCCCGCGGGCGGCGGCTCCTCGGACGTGGCGGAAGTCAGCTACATCGCCCCCACCGTCGAGTTCAGCGTTGCGACGGCCGCCGAACACGTCCCCTGGCACTCGTGGGCGATCACCGCGTCCCACGGCACGGCCGGCGCGTGGAAGGGCGCGCAAGTCGCGGCCAAGGCGCTGGCCCTGATGGGCGCGGAACTCCTTCTCGACGCCGACCTGCTCCGCCGCGCCAAGGAGGCCCACGCCGCCGAAACGGGCGGACGGCCCTACCAGTCTCCCATCCCGCCCGGCCAAGCCGTGCCCTTGCCGCCGCAACGGTAGGGGCAAGCCGCGGCCCAGACCCGGCCAGCGCGACCGGGCCCCGCACGGACGCGCGTTCGCCGCAGCAAGCCGACCGCAAGTGGGCGCGGCCGAACGGCAACCGCGCCCGGGCCGCGCTACATCCGCGTCTTCTTGTCCGGCTGGACCAAGTCGGGCGTGGGCTCGGGCTCGGCTTCGGCCACGTGGATGGCTCGCTCGGCCACGAAGACCACGGCCACGCAGAAGAGCAGGGCCAGGGCCTCGAGCTTGCGCCTTGGGCTTCGTCGGATTCGTACCATTGGTTTCCTCCCTCTTGGCTCGCAACGCCTCGCGCCCCCTTGCCCTTGCATGAACCGTGCCACGATCCGGAGCGAGCCGAAAACGGGGTCTTCGCCGACCCGTCGCAGGGCGAACGCCTATGGAATTCCTTACGCATCCGGTCGCTCCTTCCTTCGCCGGGAAGGGCGCGCCGCGTTAGCTTCGTGAGCGGCCCGGCGTCGCAAATGGGACGCTGCCGTCTCTTCAGCGGGACACTTCGACTCGCCCGTCCGCAGGGCACGCCCACGCCAAATGCCGGAACAATTCGCTCCAGCGGCGACCGCGCTCGCCCAGCCCCTGCGCCTCGTGGTGGCCTTGGCGCTCCCGGCGGCCGCCGCCGATGGCTCCGCCGGCATCGCCGCCCAGGAAGCGCGGGAAGGGCGGGCCGCCCACGAAGCCCAGCAAGTCCAAGAAGCCCCCCGGAAAGCGCAGGAAGCTCCCCAGAAGGCGCAGGAAGAGCTGGCGGAGCCTCCCACGGGCGGCATCACGTCCGTGCGAGGCGTTCGAGCCGGGCACCACACCTATCCCGGCGGGCGCACCGGTTGCACGGTCGTGGTCGTGCCGGGCGGGGCCGTGGCGGGCGTGGACGTCAGAGGGGGAGCGCCGGGCACGGTGGAGACGGACCTGCTCGACCCCGTGGCCACGGTGCAGAAAGTCAACGCCGTGGCGCTGGCCGGCGGCAGCGCGTTCGGGCTTGCGGCGCGCCAAGGAGTGGTGCGTTGGCTGGAAGAGCGGGGCGAGGGCCATGCGATCGGACCGGACACGGTCGTGCCGATCGTGCCGGGCGCAATCATCTTCGATCTTCGGGTGGCCGACGGGACGCGGCCGGGAGCGGAGTGCGGCTACTTGGCGGCGGAAGCGGCGGAGGCGCGAACGGGGCCGCTGGCCGAGGGAAACGCGGGCGCCGGAGCCGGAGCGACGGTCGGCAAGCTGCTCGGCGCCGATCGGGCCATGAAGGGGGGCGCCGGGACGGCGGCGCTCGTGCTTGCCGACGGCTTGGTGGTCGGGGCGCTCGTGGTGGTCAATGCGGTCGGCGACGTGATCGACCCCGCGACTTCCAAGGTCCTGGCGGGCGCGCGAGGCCCGGACGGCCAGCCCGCCGACGCACGCAAGATCCTGCGCGGCGGCGCTGCCGCGGTCCCGGCCGGCCGGAACACGACCATCGGCGTCGTGGCAACCAATGCGCAACTGACCCAGGCGGAGGCCACCAAGGTCGCGCAGATGGCCCACGACGGACTGGCCCGCGTGATCTGGCCGTCCCACATGCCGGGCGACGGCGACACCATCTTCGCGCTGGCCACGGGCGAAATCGGCCCCGCGCCCGGCGTGGGCCGCATCGGGGCGCTGGCGGCCGATGTCGTCGCAGAGGCCGTGCTTCGGGCGGTTCGGGCGGCCACCGGCATCCCGGGCGTGCCCTCCGCGGCCGACTTGGCCGCGAAGTGAGCGGTCCGCCCGCGGCTCCGGCCGGGGGCCGCCACCGGCCATGCCCCTTGCCCTAGCAGGCGAGCCGGGCCCGAGGAACCGCGCCGCCCGATGAACGCGACGCTGGCCTTCCTGCTGCTCTACGTCGGGATCGTCACGGGCGTCGGCTTGGTCGTGGGCCGACGGGTCGCGGCGGCGGCGGACTTCTTCGTCGCCGGGCGGCGCATGGGACCCGGCCTGCTTTGCGCCACCCTGCTGGCCGCCAACATCGGCGCCGGCTCCACGGTGTTCGCCGCCAGCCTGGGCTACGAGGACGGCGTGGCCGCGTGGTGGTGGGTGGGCTCGGCCGGGCTCGGCACCCTCTTGCTCGCCTTCACCGTGGGGCCTCGAATCTGGCGGATCGCGAAGGCGCACTCGCTGGTCACCGTCGGCGACTACTTGGAGCGCCGCTACGGACCGTCCGTCCGCGCAGCGACGGCCGCGCTGCTCTGGCTGGCCAGCCTGAGCCTCCTGGCGGGCCAGCTGATCGCGATGGCATGGATCCTGGAAGTCGTGGCGGGCGTGCCGCGCTGGGCGGGGGCCGTGGCCGGGGGCGCGGTGATGACGCTCTACTTCGCGGCCGGGGGCCTGCTGAGCTCCGCTTGGGTGAACTTGGTCCAGCTCGCCGTGCTGGCAGCGGGCTTCGTCGCGGCCGTTCCGCTGGCCGCCGGGGCGGTCGGCGGCCTGGGCGAGATGATGGCCGCCAACGCCGCGGCCGGACCCGGCCGCGACCACTTCTGGGCCAACGGGGGCTCGGGATGGCCGTACTTGGCGCTTCTGGCCCCGGCGTTCATTGCCTCGCCCGGCATCCTCCAAAAGGCGTTCGGCGCGCGCGACGAACGCACCGTGCGCGTCGGACTCGTCGCCTGCGCCGCCGCGCTGATGCTGTTCGCCTGCCTTCCGGTGGCCCTGGGAATCGCGGCCCGCGTGGCCGCGCCCGAACTGGCGAACAGCGAGACCGCCCTGCCCGTCGTGCTCGTGGAGGTCGTGCCCGCCTGGGCCGGCCTCCTGGGCTTGGCGGCCGTCCTGTCCGCCGAGATCAGCTCGGCGGACGCCATCCTCTTCATGCTGTCCACGTCCCTGTCGAAGGATCTCTACAAGCGCTTCGCGAATCCGAACGCGTCCGACCGCCAAGTGCTCGCCGTCTCGCGGTGGGCGGCGGTGGCCGGAGGAGGAGCGGGCGTCGGCCTGGCCGTGCTGCTGCCGACGGTGGGCGCCAGCCTGACGATCTTCTACTCGCTCCTGAGCGTCAGCCTGTTCGTGCCTCTGGTGGCCGGCCTGCATTCGCGGCGCCCCGGCGTTCCCGAGGCGCTGTGCGCCGGCGCGGCCGGCTGCATCGCGCTGCTGCTCTCCCGAATGGCGGGCGCGAGCGGGGCCATGCCGCCCACCGCCTGGGGCTTGGCCGCCGCCGCGACGGCCTTTGCAGTCGTCCACGCCGCCCGCCGGCTGGCCGCCGCCCGCACGACGCCCGCCTGACCCGGCGCAAGCCCCGCTCCGGCCACCACCTGTCCCGCGATAGGCGTGCGAAGGATGCGCGCCGCCCGCCGACTGGCCGCCCGCACGACGCCCGCCTGACCCGGCGCAAGACTCCGCTCCGCCACGACGGCAGGCAGGGCGGTCCGCCGACCGAGACTCGCCGCCGTTCCCAACCCCAACTCGGCGCGCGCCCGAACAGCCCCCCCCCCCCCCCCAAGCGCCGCCGTCCCCGTCATTCCTCGATCTTCGCCAGCCGGCCGGCGATCTCCCGAAGGCGAAGCCATTCCTGGTAGTGCATGGGCAGCATCATCACCGACTCCATGAACTGGAACACGTACATCACCACCGCGAACACTTGCCCGTATTCCCCTCCGTCCCGGACCGCGGCGCTCACCGAGAACACGAGCAGCACGACCATCAGCGTCCAGACGACGCCGAAGTTGACGGCCTCCAAGTCCGACAGCTTGACGTTCCATCGCATCATCCGGCGCACGTGACGTCCGACGCGGCCGGCGACGCCGCTCTCCACGACCTCGACCCGTCTCTCGTACTCGTCGTTGAAGGCTTGGTTCCAGCGCGTGGTGAAGCGGCCGGTGGCGCCGTAGACGATCGCGGTCGCCGCCGTGACGCCCAGACAGCCCAGGAAGATCGGCACGTTGAGCGCGGAGAGGATCAGCACCGTGCCAGCCATCCCGAGCACGCTCGAGACCAGCGTCGGCAACGAGTTCTCGAAGAATTCCACGATCTCGCGAAGCATCCCCAGCCGGGCCGTCTTGGCCGAGACCGACGCGCTGCGCTGCCGCGTCACCAGCTCTTCGCTGAGCCGCACGTACACCTTGGCGTACGCCCGCGAATCGTACACCCTGCGGGCGACGTAGATCCCCACCGTCGCAATTCCGAGCGCCGCGAGCTCCCACAGCCCGCGCTGCCCCCCTTCGATCACGCTGTCCACGGCGCGCCCGATCACGAGCGGAAACAGCACCCATCCCGCCGCCTCCAGAATCACCAGCGAAAGCGTGAAGACCAGCTGGCGCTTGAACGGCTTGATCGCTTCGGTCGCGAGCGGCATGGCAATTCCGGTTGTGTGCGAGCGGCTGCGTGCGAACGGAGGCGCCCCTGGTCGCGCGACTGGAGGGGGCTTTCCGGGCGACGAGCGGCTGCGTGCAAGCGAAGGCGCCCTTGGGCCTCCAGGGCCCGTTCGTTGGGAGAACGCGCGGTTGCGTGCGAGCGTAGGCGCCCCTTCCTTTACGGTCCCCGCACGGACCGAAGCTAGCTTCCTTGGCGATGCCTGCCCTGCCCGAAATCCGAACCTGCGAGATGCACACCGGAGGCGAGCCCGTGCGCATCGTGGTGGACGGCTATCCGCCGATTCCAGGCGAGACGATCCTCGACAAGCGCCGCTACGCCCGCGAGCATCTGGACCACTTGCGCCGCTTCCTCATGCTGGAGCCGCGCGGGCACGACGACATGTACGGCGTGATTCCCGTCGAGCCGGACCATCCCGGCGCCGACGTCGCCGTGCTGTTCTGTCACAACGAAGGCTATTCGACCATGTGCGGCCATGCGACCATGGCCGTGGCGCGCTGGGCGGTGGACCAGGGCGTCGTCGAGGCGGCGGAGCCCTGCGCGACCGTCCGCGTCCAGTGTCCGTGCGGGCTGGTTCCGGCCCGCGTCCACATGGGCGAGGGCGGCAAGTCCGGGCGGGTCGAGTTCGACAGCGTCGGAGCGTTCGCCGCGCGCCTGGGCGAACCGCTGCACGTGGACGGCGCCGGCGAGCTGGAAGTCGACGTGGCCTACGGCGGCGCCTACTACGCGATTGCGCCGGCCGCGCGCTTCGGCCTGGAGCTCGGCAAGTCGTCCGTGCGAGCGCTGGCCGACGCGGCTTGGTCGGTCACGTGCGCGGCCCGGAAGCAGCTGGAGCTGTCGCACCCCGAGCACGAGGACTTGGCCTTCCTCTACGGGACCATCCTCACGGACGGCGGGCGGGGCTGCGACCGGCCCAGCACCAACGTGTGCGTCTTCGCGGACCGGCAGGTCGACCGGAGCCCCACGGGCAGCGGCGTCACCGCCCGGCTCGCCGCGCAGGTCGCCCGGGGCCAGGCCGCCGTCGGAGAGACCCGCCGCTTCTCCAGCTTGACGGGCGCCATCTTCACCGGCCAAGCCGTGGCGGAAACGACCGTCGGAGACGTCGAGGCGGTCACGGTCCGCGTGGGCGGCCAAGCACATTATGCGGGAGAATGCCGCTTCCGCGCCGAGGCGGACGACCCTCTGGCCACGGGGTTCTCTTTGCGATGACCAGACCGAGCGAACGGAGCGCACCGAGCAAGCCGAGCGGACTGCGCGCACCGAGCAAGCCGAGCAGACCGAGCGGACCGAGCGGACTGCGCGAACCGAGCGGACTGAACAGACGGAGCAATCCGAGCGAACCCCCGAACCGCGACTCCGCAGGCGGCGACTCTCGCCCCCGGGCGGCGCGGCTCTTGCCGCAGGAGAAGGGTTTCTTGGAAGAAGAGGGGGGCCGCCGGGCAATGCCGCGGCGCGAATTCTTGGCCGTGGCGGCCGCCGGGTCCGGCAGCCTGCTGTCCGCCCGGGACGCGTCCGGCGCGCACGGCGGGCGCACCCGGCAAGCGCTCCAAGGCGGCCCTCCCGCGCGCGCACGCCCGGAACGCGTCGGCTTGCAACTCTACACCGTGCGCTCGCTGGCCGCCGAAGACTTGGCCGCCACCCTGGACGCGGTGCGCGTCGTCGGCTACGACGAAGTCGAGTTCGCCGGCTACTTCGGCCACGCCCCGGCGACGCTGCGACGCTGGCTGGACGAAGCCGGCTTGGCCGCCCCGGCCGCGCACGTCGGCGCCGAAGAACTGTTCGGCCCCGGCTTGGCCGACACCATCGAGGCCGCGTCCGTCGTCGGGCTGCGCTGGCTGGTGCTGCCGTGGATTCCCGACGACCAGCGCTCGCCCGACGGCTACCGCGCCGTCGCCGACGCCCTCAACGCCGCAGGCGAGACCGCCCGGTCCGCCGGGCTGCGCGCCGGCTACCACAATCACGCCTTCGAGTTCGAAGCCCTGGAACCCGGCGGCCGGACCGGCTTCGACATCCTTCTCGAACGCCTCGATCCGGCCTTCGTCGACCTGGAGATCGACTTCCACTGGTCTGCGGTCGGCGGCGTGGATCCGGCCGCCCTCTTCGCGGCGCATCCCGGCCGCTTCGCGCTCTGCCACCTCAAGGACTTGGACGACGAGGGGCGGATGACGGCCGTCGGGTCCGGCCGCATCGACTGGGACGCGATCTTCGCCCTTTCCGGCCAAGCCGGACTGCGCCACTACTTCGTCGAACACGACCAGCCCGCCGATCCCCTGGCGTCCATCCGGGCGAGCTGGCGCTACTTGAAGGGCCAACCCATGGACAGCGCCGAATGAGCACGGACATCGACAGCAAGCGCAGGATCAGAGTGCGGGACTTCGCGCTCTTGAAGGAGGCGGGCCGGCCCATCGCCATGGTGACCGCCTACGACGCCCTCTTCGCGTCCTTGGTGGATCGCGCCGGCGTCGATTCCATCTTGGTGGGCGACTCGCTGGCCACGGTGCTGTGCGGGGAAGAGACGACGCTGGGCGCCACGATGGAACAGATGATCTACCACGGCCGCCTGGTCTGCCGGGGCGCGCGGCGGGCGCTGGTCATGGTCGACATGCCGTTCATGAGCTATCAGGCGACGCCCGAGGAAGCCGTGCGCAACGCCGGGCGCATCATGAAGGAGACCGGGGCCGGGGCCGTCAAGCTCGAGGGCGGCGCCGAGGCGGCTCCGGCGGTGAAGCGCATCGTGGACGCCGGCATTCCCGTGATGGGGCACCTGGGCTTCACGCCGCAGTCCGTGCACAGCATCGGCGGCGCCCGGGTGCAGGGCCGCGACGAGGGCGCGACCGAGGCGCTGATCCGCAACGCGCAGGCCCTGGAAGCCGCCGGCGCCTTCTCCATCCTCCTGGAGCTCCTGGTCGGCGACGTGGCCGAGCAGGTCACGAACGCGCTGTCGGTGCCGACGGTCGGCATCGGCGCCGGTCCCGGCTGCAACGGCCAGCTGCTGATCCTCCATGATCTGCTGGGGCTCAACGAGGACTTCAATCCGCGCTTCCTCAAGCGCTTCGGGCAGTTGGGCGAAGAAGTGAGGGCAGCCGTGGGTCGCTACGCGAAGGAAGTCCGGGCGGGCGCATATCCCGGCGAAGAGCACGTCCATGGCTCCTGAGGCGCCGCAGGCGCCGAACGCCCGCCGCCAGCTGGGCGAGATCGTTAGGCTGCTGAACCGGCTCCTCCCTGAGGCGCCGCAGGCGCCGAACGCCCGCCGTCTCTTCCTGGGCAGCTGCGTCGCGCTGGTGGCGACCTCCGTGGCGTTTGCGACGGTGGGCGCCGTCATGTTCTCGCTCAAGACGGAATTCGCGCTCACCAACGCCCAGGTGGGATGGATCGGCGGCGCGGCGCTCTGGGGATTCGCGGTCTCCCAGCTCGTGTTCTCGCCGTTCTGCGACACGTTGGGGATGCGCTTCCTGCTGCGGCTGGCCTTCGCCGGACACGTGGCCGGCACGCTGATCATGATCTTCGGCGGAAGCTTCGCGGGCCTCTTCGCGGGCGCGTTGTTGATCGCGATGGCCAACGGACTGGTGGAGGCCGCATGCAACCCGTTGGTGGCCGCGCTGTACCCCGGCGACAAGACGGTCAAGCTGAACCAGTTCCACGTGTGGTTCCCGGGCGGGATCGTGCTGGGGGGACTGGCGGCCTACGGGCTGGACTCGGCGGCCCGCGGGCTCGACTCGGCAACGGTCGGCGACTGGCGCCTCAAGCTGGCGCTCGTGCTGCTGCCGACGCTGGCGTACGGCGTTCTTCTGCTGAGCCAGCGCTTCCCCCGGACCGAGGGCGTGCGCTCCGGCGTGTCGATGGGCGAGATGTTCAAGGCCGCGCTGACGACGCCGCTCATGCTCCTGCTGCTGGCGTGCATGGCGCTGACCGCGTCCGTGGAGCTCGGTCCCACGCGCTGGCTGCCCGCCATTCTCGAAGCGGCAGGGATGCCCGGCATCCTGGTGCTGGCGTACGTCGGCGCGATCATGGCCGTGCTGCGCTACTTCGCCGGTCCGGTCGTGCGCCGCTTCTCGCCTACGGGCGTCCTGGCCGCTTCGGCCGTGCTGTCGGGCCTGGGGCTTCTCTGGCTGGGAGCGGGCGTCCGCGCCGGCGCGACGCTGGCGGCGGCGACCGTGTTCGCCGTCGGCGTCTGCTACTTCTGGCCCACCATGCTGGGCCTGGTCTCGGAACGCGTGCCGAAGAGCGGCGCGCTGGGACTCGGGCTGATGGGCACGGTGGGAATGGCGGTCGTGGGACTCGCGACTGCCCCGCTCATGGGGCGGGTGGCCGACCGCCGCGTGGCGGAAACGCTTAACGAAGACGCGGTGGTCGCGACGTTGCAGGAGGCGCAGGGCGTGCTGGAAGCTCGCGCTCTCGAGGTGCCGGTTTCCGGCAGCGGCGACGACGCGATGGCAGCCCTGGCGGAGGTGACTGCGGTCCTGGCCGGCGGCGGCCCTGGAGCGCAGACGTCGCCGGCCGACGCCGCCAACGCGCTGCGGACGGTCGCCCGGGACGCCGCGCCGTCGGCGGCCGCCGCGCGGGCCGAGGAGCTTCTCGGACCCGCCGACTTGGAGGGCGGCCTGTTGTCGTTGCGCTGGCTGGCGCCGTTGTGCGCGGTCCTCGCCGTGGTGTTCGGCGTCCTTTGGCGGCGCGACCGCCGACGGCTCGTCCCGGCCGCGTGAGCCGACCAGATCACGCCCCAAGAAGCCGCCCGGCGTCGCGTCGCGGCGGGCGCCGCCGGTCCGGGCGAGAGCGAGCGACGCTGCCGTGCGGGACCGTCCGGGGCACGACCGGCCCGCAGTCGCCGAAGCGCACGAAGGCGGCCAGCGCGATGAGCCGCATCGATGGGGCATTCGACCGAAGCGCCCTCGAGTGTCGTTGCAGCGCATGAAGCGGCAGGCGCGATGAACCCGCTTCTCGGGCGCAAGCTGCGCTACGGGATGGTCGGCGGCGGTCCCGGCGCCTTCATCGGGGCGGTGCACCGGATGGCGGCGGCGCTCGACGGGGAGTGGGAGCTCGCGGCGGGCGCGTTCTCGGCGTCGCCCGAGCGTTCCCAAGAGCAGGGCCGGCAGCTGGGACTGGACCCGCGCCGGGTCTACGGGAGCTGGGAGGAAATGGCCGAGGCGGAAGGAGCGCTGAGCGCGGACCGGCGCATCGACGCCGTGTCGGTGGTGGCGCCGAACGACCTCCACTGCCGCGTCGCGAAGGCGTTCCTGGACGCGGGCGTTCACGTCGTGTGCGACAAGCCGATGGCCGCCGAGCTGGCGGAAGCCGAGGAGCTGGCCCGCCACGTCGACCGGCGCGGACTCGTGTTCGCCCTGACGCACAACTACACGGGCTACCCGATGGCCAAGGAAGCACGGCGGCTCGTCGGGTCGGGACGGATCGGGACGGTGCGCAAGGTCGTGGCCGAGTACCAGCAGGGCTGGCTCGCGACCCCGCTGGAGCGGACGGGCCACAAGCAGGCCGAGTGGCGGCTCGACCCGGCTCGCGCCGGACCGTCCTCGGCCATGGGCGACATCGGATCGCACGTCCACAACCTGGTGCGCTACGTCGCCGGCCTGCGCATCGAGGCCGTGTTCGCCGACGTGGCCCGCTTGGTCGAAGGACGCGCCATGGAGGACGACGCCGGCGTCCTGCTGCGCTTCCAAGGCGGGGCGCGGGGCGTCTTCGTGGTCAGCCAAGTCGCGGCGGGCGAAGAGAACGGCCTTCGGCTGCGCGTCTACGGAGACGCCGGAGGCCTGGACTGGCGGCAGGAACGCCCCAACGAACTCCGCCTCCTGCCGCGCGACGCGCCGCGCCAGACGCTGACCCGGGGCAACGCCTACCTCTCGGAACCCGCGCGCCGGGCCGCCCGCCTCCCCCCCGGCCACCCGGAAGGCTTCGTCGAAGCGTTCGCCAACATCTATCGCGACGCGGGACGCGCCATCGGCGCCGCAATCGCCGGCGACGGGACCTCGGCGAAACCAGCGCGCAACCACGGCGCCGCTGGGGGGACTTCGGCAACGCGAACCAGCGCGGAAGCCGTCTCGTCGCACGATGGGGCGCCGCCGGGCCGGACCGGCGCGGAAGCCTCAACAAACAACGGGGCGGCCGAGGCTCTGGCCGCCGCCTCGGCCCAGGACGCGCCGACGCGGGACTTTCCCGACCATGTCGACGGCGTCGCGGGCATGCGCTTCATCGACGCCGTGCTCCGTTCCGCAAAGGAAGAGCGCTGGGTCGCGACGCCCGAAGGCCCGCCCGGTCCCGCAGCCGCAACCGCATGAGTTGCGCCCTTGCGCCCGACGCGGCACGCCGCCGACCATGCCCGCCGCAGCCGGGTCGGCGCACGCGTCGCATGAGCCGTCCGTCATGATCGCCGCGACGCCGCAGACCGTGTCCGCCCAGGCCGCGCTCTCCGCAACCGCATGAGCCGGCCCGTCACGCTGTTCACCGGGCAGTGGGCGGACTTGCCGCTGGCCGCCTTGGCCGAGAAGGCGTCCGCGTGGGGATACGACGGGCTGGAGCTCGCCTGCTGGGGCGACCACTTCGACGTCGAGGCGGCCATCTCGGACCCGTCCTATTGCGGCGCCCGCCGGGACCTGCTGGCCCGCCACGGTCTGAGGACGTGGGCCGTCGGCGCCCATCTGGCGGGACAGGCCGTCTGCGACAGGATCGACGACCGCCATAGAGCCGTCCTGCCCCGGCGCGTCTGGGGCGACGGCGACCCCGAGGGCGTCCGCGCCCGAGCCGCCGACGAGATGAAGAACGCCGCCAGGGCAGGGGCCCGTCTGGGCGTTCAAGTCGTCAACGGCTTCACGGGAAGCTCGATCTGGCCGCTCCTCTATTCCTTCCCTCCCGTCCCGCCCGAGACCATCGCCCGAGGCTACAAGGACTTCGCCGCCCGCTGGTCGCCGATCCTGGACGTGTTCCACGCGGAGGGCGTCCGGTTCGCGCTGGAGGTCCACCCGACCGAGATCGCGTTCGACATCGCGAGCGCCGAGCGGGCCTTGGCGGCGCTGGACGGGCATCCCGCGTTCGCGTTCAACTACGATCCGAGCCACTTGGCCTACCAAGGCGTGGACTACGTCGCCTTCGTCGAGAAGTTCGCGAGCCGCATTGCGCACGTGCACGTCAAGGACGTATGGTGGTCGGACAAGCCGGCGGCGGCCGGAGTCTTCGGCGGGCACACGGAGTTCGGAGACCCGCGCCGCTTCTGGGACTTTCGTTCGCCGGGACGCGGGAAAGTCGACTTCGAGGCCGTCTTCCGCGCCTTGAACCGCATCGGCTACGACGGTCCCCTTTCCGTGGAGTGGGAAGATGCAGGAATGGACCGAGAACACGGGGCCCGAGAGGCGCGAGAGTTCGTCGCCCGGTTGGACTTTCCTCCGTCCGCGACGGCGTTCGACGAGGCGTTCCGGAGCCCGTAGCGGCCTTGCGGCGCGGTTGCGCGTCCGGCGCGGCATGGCGTTCGTTGCGGCCTTGGCGGCAGCCCCTCGCCGTGCCCTGCCGCGGCCGCGCGTCTGGGGCGGCACGGCGTTCGTTGCAGGCTTGGCGGCAACCCGTGGCCGCTCCCTGCCTCGGTCGCGCATTTGGCGCAGCACGGCGTTCGTTGCGGCCCTGGCGGCCTTCGGCGGCGGCGGGGCGGGCATCGGCGAATCCGAAGCCCAGGAGCCGGCCATGCCCGACCTGACGGCCGCGGAAGAGGCCGAGGGCTGGCGGCTCCTCTTCGACGGCACGTTCGCGGGGTGGCGGGGCTACCAACGCGACGACGTCCCGGGGGGATGGTCGGCGAAGGACGGCGTTCTTGCGTTCACGCCCGGGCGGGACGGCGGGGACCTGATCACCGTGGACCAGTTCGGGGACTTCGAGCTGGCCTTCGAGTGGAAGATCGGCCCGGGCGGCAACAGCGGCGTCTTCTTCCGGCTGACCGAGGCCGAGCGCGCTCCGTACTGGACGGGTCCGGAGATGCAGATCCTGGACAACGCCGGCCACGCCGACGGCCGCGTGCCCGAGAGCTCCGCCGGCGCCAACTACGGCCTCCACGCCCCCGTGCGAGACGCGGCCAGGCCCGCCGGCGAGTGGAACCAAGCCCGCATCGTTGCGCGCGGCCCTCGCGTCGAGCACTGGCTGAACGGCGTGCGCGTGGTCGCCTACGAGCTCTGGACCGAGCAATGGCAGGCCCTCGTCGCCGAGACCAAGTTCGCCGAATGGCCGGGGTACGGCATGGCCCGGTCGGGCCACGTCGGGCTTCAGGATCACGGCGATCCGGTCTGGTACCGGAACGTCAAGATTCGCGAGCTCCGTTAGGCTCGAAGGAGACGCCGCATGCTTCCGTCATCACCATGGCCTGCCCACCGTCCACTCGCCGTCCTTGCGCCGTTCGGCGGTCCACGCCAGCTTGTCGGCATGCATCTTCTCGCCACGGCCCACAAGGCAACCGCTACCGCGTGCCCCCGGCACGCCGTTCCCCTGGCCTGCAACACCGCGTCCACCGCTTCGTCCAAATGCTTGGCCCGGCGGCCGCTTCGCTACGCTCCAGCGGAACACCTCCGATGCTTCGCAGTTTCGCTAGCCGTCACATGCAACGTGTGCTACGGAATCCGTTCGGGCCGTCCCGAACGTCACCGACCTCGTGGCACATCCTGCACGATGACCCGGCGAACAAGCAACCGTCGAACACTCCTACATCCCCGTCCTTTGGAAGGGTGATGGCCAAGAATATCAACACAACAACGGGGAATAAATGACAAAGCAGATAGCAATCATCGTCGCAACCTCATGTGCGCTCGGTTGCGGAGAAGGCCTTACATCTTCCTCTCCAACAGATATTGATTCTGTGACGACAACCGATCAAGCATCCTATCAACAAGGTTCGGCGGGATTCAGTCCTTTGCTCGGAGCCTATCGTAGCGTTACTCCGATTACATATGAAGTCGATCCTTGGTGTCTGAGGTATTTGCCTAATGATTGTGGTTGGTATGTGTTCATCGATGAATCTCCACGTCGAGATCTGAGATTGGACTACCGTATAGGGACAAGTTCTTGGATGCCAATCGCACAGAGATCATTTGGTCGCCAAGTTGTGTCCCTCGGTTGCGATTCTCGGCGCAGGAAATGTTTGTTGTGGGTTCCTTTATCAGACACCGGATATCCCAGCATTGAACTCTCTTGGTTGTCTACATCGGGTCCATATCAAGGTGAGCGTTTCGATGTCACAGAGGTCTCAATTCCAGATACCTTCTACGGATGTCATCCAGTCGGACCCGATGCGACCTTATGCATTTACCCAATTTGGGCACCTCTGTAGCATTAGATTGCATTATGCTTGAAAGCAAAGCTTCTTGCATTCTATGGATATAGTCTCGAGGCACGACAACTCCCGCATTACAGGAGGAACAGAAATGGCGACCAAGCATCGTATACGACCACGCCTCTTGGTAGCAGGCCTGACCATACTCGCCGGTTGCTCGGACTTGGCGCTCGAACCTGCGCAGACGCCCGAGCGATTCGAGATCACACCGGACAACGCGCTCGCCCAGCAGGGAGAGCCGTTCAAGTTCTCGCTCAAGGTCTACGACCAAGACGGCGAAGAGATGCCGGGTCCGCCCAGTTGGGCACCCGCGCAGTGGTACCCGGCGGACCCTTCGGCGGTCTTCGTCCATCCGGACGGCACGGCCGACCTGCTCGGGGGGGGCAACGTGAGGATTCTTGCGCGACTGGCCGACCTGGAGGCGACGGTTCAGCTGAGGATCAACCCCTCGCAGGTACGGCTCTCGACGGCCAGGGTCTATCTCAACCAAGGCGCGCAGAACCGAGCGGGGACCGTTCCGGTCGTGGCCGGGCGCGCGGCCCTGTTGCGAGTCTTCGCGGTCGGCGACGAGATCAGCTACTACTACCCGAAGGTGCGCGCGACGTTCTACGTGGAGGACGAAGAGGTCTTTTCGGCGCTCATGACGGCGGCCGGAGAATCGACGCCCGACAGGATCATAGAGGCGGGTCTCCAGATGTCGTACAACGCCGTGGTGCCGGCCAGCGTCGTGCGCCCTGGACTTCAGGTCGTGGTGAACTTGGACGTTGACGGGGTCGTCCCGGCCGCGCCGGGCACCGAGTTGCGCTTCCCGGCCGAAGGGCGCTTCTCCTTCGACGTGCGCGAACCACGCACCCTGCGTCAGATCTTCGTTCCAACCCTGCTGACGACGCGCAACAGCGAAGAGAGCATCTTGGAGTGGTCGAGAGACCTCACCGCCGAGAGCGACAAGATCGCCTTCATGCGCAAGTCGCTTCCCGTCGGCGACCTCGAAGTGGAGGTGCGCGAGCCCTACGTGTTCACAGGCGATCTGTCCGAGTACGAGCCTCACTGGCCAAACTATCTGGACGAGATTTCTGTGCTGCAAATGCTGGAAGGACGTCGCGGCTATTATTACGGCGTGATTACGCGGTTCAGCGGAAGTGCTCTTCTTGGCTTTGGCTGGATCGGCCAGCCTGCCAGCGTCGGGGTCACTTCGGCCACTACCTATGCGCACGAACTCGGCCACAACATGTCGTTGCTTCATGCTCCTTGCGGCAATCCCCTCAACGTAGACAGCAACTATCCGTCCAGCTACGTCGAGGGCTCCATCGGGATATGGGGATGGGACATCGAGGCGGAGGCACAACGGGAACCGGCGCGCTACAAGGATCTCATGACCTACTGCGGGCCGGAATGGGTCAGCGACTACAGCTACGCAAAGGCCTTGGAATACCGGCTCGCTTCGGAACCTATCAGCAACAGTTTTTGTTGGGAATCATTCATCGAGCGAAATCCCGAAGTCAGGGACCATTGTCCGAGCCAGAGCACGATTCTCCTCTGGGGCCGAACGGATCCCGGCGCCTTCCGCCTGGAACCCGCCTTCGTCGTGGAGGCGCCATCGGCGCTTCCGCAAGGGGACGGTCCCTACCGGCTGGCCGCGTTCGGCGAAGACGGCAGTCTGGTTTTTGACTACAGCTTCGCTCCGAGGACGAACGCCGAGGGCGGCACGGGATTCGCGTTCGCTGTTCCCTACGATCCGGACCGAGATGGGACGCTGGAGCGCGTGGTGCTGTCGGGTCCCGAAGGCTCCTACACGCTCGGACGGTCCACGGCCGCTCCGATGGCCATGATCCGCTATCCGGAGTCGGGGCTGATCCGCTCGTTCGTGCGCGATTGGCGGGGCGATCTTCCCGCGGCCATGAGCGGCGCCTTCGAGGTCGTGGTCAGCGAAGGTCTGTCGTGGAGCGCGGGACGATGAGGGGCCGGGCGAGGTCGTTGGTTCGGTCACTGGCACTGGCGGCCGTGGCAAGCGCCGCGTCCTGGGGGTTGGCGCCCACGGCGGCGCGTGCTCAAGACGCAAGCACGGGCGGCGAGGCTTCCGGAGCGCAACAGGCCGCTGGCGGCCTGCGCGTGGAGCTCTTGGGCGGCATGACGATCGGCAGTCACACGGCCTCGGCGGCGGCGCTGGACATGGCGCCGTCCGTTTCGCTCGGCGTGGGCGCGAGCATGAGCGTGTGGAGGCCCGACTTCGCCGTGTTCGCGGCCTACCAGAGGGCGGCATTTGGTTGCGAGGAGGGGTACTGTCTCAACCGCGGCTACACGGTCACGGGCAACCACGGGGCGGTCGGCATGGAATGGGCGCCGCGCCGGGCCTGGATGCGGGCAGGTCTGCTGTTCGGCGTCGTGACGGCCGGCGACGCGGGCAGCAACTTCGGCATCGGCGTGCTTGGAGCGGGTGGATTCACCGTCGACGCGGGCAAGCTGCGCCTCAAGCCCGGGGTCAGCTATCGCTGGATGCAGGCCGCCACCGAGACGGAACCGAACGCGAAGGCCATCGCCCTCGGGCTGGAATTCGGGCTCGACTACTTGCTGGGCGGCGCCTGAGCCCACCGGGGTCCGGACCGGCCGCTTCAGTCGCGATGAGCAGAGGAGTCGAAGAAGCCCACGGGGGAACGAGCCCCTTCGGCCGGTCCGTGCACTCCGTCCGCGTTCGCCTGCTGGCAACGGCCGCGGCCGCCGGCCTGGCCGGCTTGGCCGGAGCTTGCGCCGATCTGGCATTCAGCCCGCGGACGTCCCCGGCTTCCCTGGGCGTCTCGCCTGCCGACACCCTGTTCACCGTCGGCGACACGGTTCGCTTTTCCGTCACGGTGTTCGACGAGGCGGGCCGTCCGATGCCGACCCCGCCGACGTGGATCCAGCCGAAATGGTCGGCGGACGACACGGCCGCGATACGCTTCTTGGACGACGGCCGGGCGGTGGCGTTCAAGGCGGCCGACACCAAGATCACCGCCGAAATGGCGGGGCTGGTGGGCCGCACGCCCCTGCGGGCCAACCCTCGGCGGGCCCGCCTCTCGGCGCCCGTCCACTATCTCACGCAGGGCGTGCAGGACAGCGTCGGCGGCGTGCCTCTGGTCTCGGGCAAGCAGGCGTTGCTGCGCGTGTTCGCCGTGACCGATCAGGAGGCCTACTTCGACTTGAAGGTGCGGGCCACCTTCAAGCGGCCCGGCGGGCTCGAGCTGGCCGTGCCGATGCGCTCGGTTGCGCGCGTGGTGCCCACGGGCGTGGACCAGGGGGCCCTCGACCTCTCCTTCAACGGCTTGGTGCCAGGCGTCATGATCGTCCCCGGCACGACCATGGTCATCGAACTGGACCCGGAGCGCACCATCGAGCTGTCGCCGGGCAGCGCCCCCCGCATTCCGAAGACGGGCGAAATCGCACTGGACGTCCGGGAAGTCCCGCCGTTGGACCTCACCGTCGTGCCCGTGGTGAGCACGCTGGACCCCAACGCCACGATCGTCGAAGCGACGCGCGGACTCGACGCCGACAGCGAGCCGCTGCGCCTGGCCCGGTCGGTCTTGCCGATAGACGAGGTCGACGTGTCGGTGCGCCAAGCCTACGAGACTTCCGTCGACCTGACGACCAGTCCGGGCTGGGTGCGGCTTCTGGAGGAGCTCACGCTGTTGTACAAGACGGAGCGAGTTCGCGGGTACTACTACGGGGCGCTGTCGCCGTCGGGCGACGCCGCCCGCACCGGCATCGGCTACGTCGCGATAGAGTCCATCGCCGCCGGCCTGCTGGACCCCCAAGTGATTGCGCACGAGCTGGGGCACAACATGTCCCTGAAGCACGCGCCGTGCGGAGGCGCGGCGTTCCCGGACCAGCATTTTCCGTACGAGGACGGCGCCATCGGCGTGTGGGGATACGACTTCCGTTCCGGCCGGATCGTGTTCCCGGGGCTGCACAAGGACGTGATGGGCTACTGCAAGCCCGTTTGGGGAAGCGACTACCACTTCAAGCGCGCCTTGGCGTTTCGGGTGGAAGACGAGGCCGCCTGGGCCAGGCGGCCGCCCGAGACGACGCCGACGCTGCTGCTCTGGGGCAACACGGGGCTCGGGCCGGACGCCGAGCCGAGGATCGAGCCGGTGTTCGCCGCCGACGCCTATCCGTCCTTGCCCGACGAGCCGGGACCGTATCGCCTGGACGGCCTGAGCGCGGCAGGACAACGACTGTTCACGCTCAGCTTCGGCGCGGCGGAGGACGAGTTCGGGGGCGCGCCGTTCGCCTTTGCGGTGCCGGTGGACCCCTCATGGGACGGCGCGCTGGCCGAGGTCGTGCTCACGGGGCCGGACGGCGACTTTCGGCTCGGCCGTGGCGGCGCGACGCCCACCGCATTGGTCCGAGACCGGGCGACCGGCCAACTGCGCGCCATCGTGCGCGACTGGTCCGGCGTCCTGCCCCGGTGGACGAGCCGTCTCGTTCCGGAGGAGCCGGACATCGTCGTGAGCGACGGGGTTCCCGCTCCGACGCAACAACGCTGACTCGCCTCCAACCTTCCGGCGCACCGCCTCAGCAGCTCTCGGCCCTCAGTCGGGACGGCCGGATTTGAACCGGCGACCCCCTGAACCCCATTCAGGTGCGCTACCGGACTGCGCCACGTCCCGAGCCCAAGCGCAGGCAAGGTAACGCCGGAGCGGCCGAAACGGCAACGCGGGACGGCGTTGGCTACGCGCCGACTCGTGGAACGCCACGGGGCCACGGTCCGGCGAGGGCCGCCCGGATGCGGCGCACGTCCGAGGGACTGGTGCGGCAGCATCCCCCGACCGCCGACGCACCCGCTTCGACCCAAGCGCGCGCCGGATGGAACGGCGGGCCTGCACCTCCCAGGGACGGACCGCTGCTGGAGGCGGACGTCCCGGCGCCCGCCGGCGAGCCGACATCTCCCAACGAACCGGCGCCGGAAACGGACGCCCCGGTGCCCGCCGGCGCGTCGGCATGTCCCAAGGACGCCCCGGCGCCCGCCAACGAGTCCGCATTCCTCGGCGCATCCGACCAGCTCCGGCTCGCCGCGTCGTAGGCCCCGCCCGCGTTCGGGTAGGCCACGACCGGCTTGTCGGTCTCGGCGGCGATCGCAGCCACCAGCGCCGGCGCCAAGGCCGGGTCCACGCAGTTGACTCCGACGGCGAAGACGCCCGGAGCCGCATCCGCCAGCGCGGCGGCAACACCGACCGGCGTTCCGTCGCAGAGAGAGCGCTCGTCGTGGCAGCTGAACGACAGCCAAGCGGGCTTGCCGTCCGCCGCGCCGGCCAATTCGGCGAGGACCTCCGCCTCGTCGAGGCTGGGAATGGTCTCGCAGGCCAGCAGGTCGGCGTCGCTGGCCGCCAGGAGCTCCCAGCGGCGCCGGTGGAAGCGCGCCAGCGCGCGGCGGCCCACCCCGTAGCGGCCGCGGTACTCGGAGCCGTCGGCCAGGAACGCCCCGTAGGGTCCGACGCTGGCCCCGACGATCGGGCGAAGCCGGCCTTGGCGGGCGCCGGGCTCCGCCCAGAAGTCCCGGCGCGCGCGCACCGCCAGCCGCACGGCCTCCCGCAGGACTTCTTCAGCCTCGGCGACGCTCAGGCCGCGCGCCGCCAAGCCGGGAATCGTGGCTTGGTAGGTCGCGGTCAGGATGCAGTCGGCCCCGGCGGCCAGGTAGGCCCGGTGCACGGCTTCGATCGCGCCGGGATCGTCCAGCAAGACCCGCGCCGACCACAGCGGATCGTCGAGATCGTGCCCGACGCGCTCCAGCTCCGTGGCCAGTCCTCCGTCCAGCACGACCGGTCCGCCCCCGGCCAGGAACGGCGAGAACGGCGACGAACGGCCGCTACCCGACACGGGCGGCCGCGCTGGCGCGACGCACACGTTCGCGAAACGGCGAGAACGGCGACGAACGGCCGCTACCCGCCGGCGCCGCTACGCCGCCTCCCGCACCAGCGCCAGAATCGCGGCTTGCGGCACCACCAGGTAGCGCTTGTTCTCAAAGGAGATCTCCACCGCCGCCTTGCGAAAGAAGATCGCGAAGTCGCCCGCGCGAGCCTGCACCGGCAGGTACTTGGCCTCGCCGGACGCGATCTTCCACGGCTCTTCGTCCAGATCGGCAGGCGCGCCAATCGGCGTGCCCGGCCCCGTGCCCAGCACCCGGCCTCCCTGCACCGACTGTCGGTCCACCGCCGAAGCCGGCAAGTAGAGCCCGACCTTCGTGCGGTCCTCCCCCTCTTCGGGCTCCACGAGCACGCGGTCGCCCACGACGATCAGCTGCTTTCCCATTGCCCCTCCAGTGCTCCCTTTTCCTCCCACAACAAGATCACGCCGCGCGCGCCCCGGCCAACGCGCCTTCGAGCGCCTCCGCCACGCGCTGAATCGCACCGTCCGCCAGCTCCGGATAGACCGGCAGCGCCAGCGCGCGGTCCGCCGCCCGCTCGCTCGCCGGACAGTCGCCGCGTCGGCCGCCCAACCCGCTGAAGCAAGGCTGCAAGTGGAGCGGGAGCGGATAATACACCGCCGTCCCGATCCGCGCCCGCTCCAGCGCACCGCGCACCGCGTCGCGGTTGGGCACGCGCACGACGTACTGATTGAACACCTGCCGTCCGCCCGGCGGCTCCTCCATCGCGGGGAGCTCCAGGCCCAAGTCGCCCAAATCCTCGCGGCCGAGCAGGTCCGCGTACCGGCGGGCGTTGGCGCGTCGGCCCTCCGTCCAGCCGTCCAGCCGGGGCAGCTTGGCCCGCACGACGGCGGCCTGGAGCGCATCCAGACGGAAGTTGCCCCCGACCACGTCGTGGAAGTACTGCCGCGTCTGGCCGTGCATGCGCAGCGCCGCCACCCTGCCAGCGCGCTCCGCGTCGTTGGCGACCACCATGCCCCCGTCGCCGAACGCGCCCAGGTTCTTGGTGGGAAAGAAGGAAAAGCACCCGTAGTGGCCGATCGAGCCCGCCCGGTGCCCCCGGTACTCGGCGCCGACGGCCTGCGCGGCGTCCTCGACGACCACGAGCCCGTGGCGCTCCGCAATGTCCATGATCGGCGCCATGTCGGCCATGCGACCGAAGAGGTGGACCGGGACGAGCGCCTTGGTGCGCTGGGTGACGCGCCGCTCGATCTGGGCGGGATCGATGTTGAGCGTGACGGGATCGACGTCGGCGAACACGGGCGTGGCCCCCAAGCGGGCGACGACGCCGGCGGTGGCGAAGAACGAGTACGGCGTGGTGACGACTTCGTCGCCGGGGCCGACCCCTTCGGCCATCAAGGCGGCCAGCAGGGCGTCCGTGCCGGAGGAAACGCCGACGGCATGCGCGCAGCCGCAGTACCGGGCCAGCGCGCGCTCGCATTCTTCGACGACTTCGCCCAGGACGAAGCGCTGCGAGCGGACGACGGCGTCGATCGCCGCGCGAACCTCGGCCTCGACTTGAGCGAACTGGGCGGAAAGATCGAGCAGAGGGACAGCGTCCGCCGACCCTGTCGGCGTCTTGCTCACCAGAATCGTCCCTGGGCGGGCCCGCCCTCCAGTTCCAGCAACCGCCGCTTGCGCTCCAACCCGCCGCCGTAGCCGCCCAGCGCGCCGCCGGTCCGCACCACGCGGTGGCAGGGCACCACCACGGCCAGGCGATTGTCGCCGTTGGCCCGGCCCACGGCGCGTTGTCCTCCCTCGCAGTCCACGCGGCGAGAGAGCTCTTCGTAGCTGATCGTCTCGCCGAACGGAATCGCGAGCAGCTGGCGCCAGACGCGTTCCTGGAAGGGCGTGCCGGCCAGCACAAGCGGGAGGTCGAAGTCGCGTCGCTCTCCGTCGAAGTACTCGCCCAGCTGCCGCGCCAAGGCCTCGAAGCGCGGGTGCGGGCTCGCCTCGCTCGGCACGGGTCCGAAGCGCACCTCGATCCGCTTCCACTGCAAGGGCAGCATCCGCCGGTCCGCGAATTCCAGGAGGCAGAGGCCCTCGTCGGTCGCGCACGCCTCCATAGGGCCAAGCGGCGTCTCGATGCGCTGGCGCACCAGTTGGGTTGCCGTCACCGGGCGGCGCATGGCGTCGCGGGGGCCCCGGGAAGGAACGCCCGGCTCCCACGGGTTGCGCCCGCTGCCGTCGCGAGCGGCAGGGTCGCGTCGCAACGGCGGCTGCCCGATCCCCGTGCGCTTCTCACGCCCGGCCGCCCTTGGCTTCGTCGACCAGCCGGTACAGGTACCAGGTCGCCACCGACCGCAACGGGCGCCATCGTTCGGCCCGGGCCAGCAGGTCCCTCGGCGCAGGGCGTTCGGCCAGTCCGTCCAGAAGGCGGGCGCCCTCGCGCACGCCCAGGTCGCCGGCCGGCATCACGTCGAGCCGGCCCAGGCGGAAGATCAGAAACATCTGGGCTGTCCATTCGCCCACGCCCCAGACGCCCGCCAGCATCGCCACCACCTCGCGGTCGCTCATCCGGCCCACGGCGCGCAGACGGACGGCGCCCGACGTGCTCTTGGCGGCCAGATCGACGATGGCCCGGGTCTTGGCCGCCGACAGCCCGGCCCCGCGGAAGTCCTCGGCGGGCATCCGCAGGCATTCCTCCGCGCTCGGAAACGCCCGTCCCGGCGTCAGCGCGCACACGCGCTTGTAGATCGTGGCGGCCGCGGCCCCGGCGAGCTGCTGGTACACCACGGAGCGCGCGACGGCCTGGAAATGCGATCCGCGCGCCAAGTACCCTCTGGGGAATCCGGGATACCGGTCCAGCCGCCGCATGGCCGCGCCCAAGACGGGATCGGCCCGCGCCAGCGCCCGCAGAGCTTCCTTGGTGGGCTCGACGGCCTTCGCCAACGCCCTTCAGTCCGTCGCCAAGCCGGGGATCGGCACCATCGGATCGACGTCCTCGTCGTAGTCCACGCCCGGCGCCTCGAACCCGAACAAACGAAGGAAGTCCCGGCGGTACCCCTCCACGTCGGCTTCGCCGGCCAGCGTCTCCGTCGAGATCCGCTCCCAGGTCGAGAGGACGGCCGCCTGCGTCTCGGGCTTCATCTCGAGGTCGTCCAAGCGAATGAAGCCCTTCGGGTCCGCGTCGACGCCGGCGTTCCCGTAGACCTTGGAGCCGTACAGCCGCACCGCCTGCTCGACGGCGCCTTCGTGGTCGCCGGCCGCCTTCATGACCTTGTAGAGGACGGCCATGTAGAGGGGCACGACCGGAATGGCCGCGCTCGACTGCGTGACGATGGCCTTCATGACCGCGACGTGCGCCCCGCCCCCGCCCGCGTCGCGGAGCCGCGCGTCCAAGCGCTTGGCGGTCTCGTGGAGGTGGGCCTTGGCCTGCCCGATCGCCCCGTCCCTGTAGATCGGCCACGTGAGCTGCGGCCCCACGTAGCTGTAGGCGAAGGTGCGGCATCCGGGCGCGAGCACGCCTGCGCCGTCCAGCACGTCCATCCAGGCCGCCCAGTCCTCGCCCCCCATGACGGCCACGGTCGCGTCGACCTCCTCGGGCGTGGCGGGCGGCAGCTCCGTGGGCACGACCTCGCCCGTGTCCGTGTTGAGCGTCTTGGAGCGGTAGGCTTCGCCGATCGGCTTGAGCACGGACGCATGGACGCGCCCCGTCTCCGGATCGGCGCGGCGCGGAGCGGCCACCGAGTAGACGACGCAGTCCACCGGGGGGAAGCCAAGACGAGCCAGCGCGGCGGCCGTTCGCTGCTTCGTCTCCGGGGCGAACGCGTCGCCGTCGAGGCAGGCCGACTGGAGCCCGGCCCGGCGAGCCTCCTCTTCGAACGCCGCCGTGTTGTACCAGCCCGCCGTGGCCGGACGCCGCTCCGTGGGCGCGCGGTCCAGGAAGACGCCGAAGGTGGCCGCGCCCCCGCCGAACGCCAGCGCGATTCGAGACGCCAACCCGTAGCTGGCGGACGCCCCGACCACCAGCGCCGAGCAAGGCGGCGCCGCAAGCGGACGGGCGCGCGCATGAGCCATCTGGGCGCGCACGTTGGCCGCGCATCCCGCCGGATGCGACGTGACGCAGAGGAAGCCGCGCACCTTGGGACGAATGATC
This sequence comes from Longimicrobiales bacterium, assembly GCA_965242735.1. Taxonomy (GTDB): domain Bacteria; phylum Gemmatimonadota; class Gemmatimonadetes; order Longimicrobiales; family Gaopeijiaceae. Next base: position 3,115,718 of record OZ251497.1, read on the forward strand.
ATGATCGCCCCGAATATACTGGACGCGCGGCGGCCCTCTCGGCGCGGCCAGCCAGCGGGCGGAGGAGGCCGTCGCAGGCCACCGGCCCGGACGGCCCCGCGCCGGGCTGTCGAGAGGGCGCCGGGTTCGCCGTGCTGCCCGCGTCGCAGGCCACTGGCCCGGACGGCCCGCGCCGGGCTAGTTCGCTCGACGCCCGTCCGGCGTACGCGGAATCGGGCAGGCCCCTCCCCCTCGTCCCGTCGAAATGCCGAGCCGCGCCCAGAAGCTCCGCCCTTCGTCTTCGTCGTCCGACGGCGCCTCCGCCACGGACTGCGGCAACACCAGCGGAGCGAGCGCGAACGCGGTCGTGGCATGGACCGCCGTGAAGTCCGGGCGCATCGACAAGGCGACCTGCCTCGGCTTGGCGCGCCCCGCAGGCTCCGCCGACGGCTCCTCGGCCGCAGGCTCGGCAACCGCCTTGACCTCCTGGCGAACCGGCTTGACCGGCGTCTCCACCTCCATGCGGACCAGCTCCAGCACCGGCGTCGCGAAGCGCACGGGCTCGGCCCGTTCCGGCTCCGCTTCGACCTGGCGCGCTGGAAGCGCCGGCGTCTTCCCAGCAAGAACGACGCCGTGCAGAACCATCGACGCGGCCAAGCCAGCCGTCACGGTGCGGCGATGCTTGCGGGCTCTTGCGGTGCGGACGCGAGGGGTGCTCGTCATGTCCGGCGCCTCCGGCTGGGGTGGGATTGGTAGTATAGCGGGTCTTCGACGGGCGTCAAGCGCGAGCGTCCCTGGGGACGTATCTTTGGCGGCATGTTGCCACCGATTTCGAGCCACGAGCCACCGACCTCGAACCACTCGCAGTCTCCTCGAGCACGTCCGTGCCCCCAGCCCGGCAAGGCCCGTCGCGGACCTCACCCGATCGCCCACGCGTCCCCCATCCGCCGTGGCGCATGTTCAAGCCGGCCTAGGAGGCGTCTCCCCGCTCGCGCGCCATGCGCCGCCACCGCGCCGTCGCCCGACGTTGGCGTGTCATGTCCGCCTGGAGCTTGCGTGCTGCGCCTCCCTGCGTGTCCCTTGGACGGATGGCGGCCGTATTCGGTTGCAATTACGCGCGTGCATGCACGTCCTGCTTCAAGGTAAGGATTGCCATGGCACCGCAAGTCGCACCCGTTGCCGTCCGTCGACAATCGTCTGATCCGAACAAGCTGCGGCCAGGCGACAGGGCCGTTCACGACTGGTATCGCTTCGTCTTGTCGTTCCCGCCTCACTTGGTGCGCGAATACGTCTCGCGCTTCGCCGTTTGTCCATCCGGCACCGTTCTCGATCCCTTCTGCGGGACAGGCACAACCTTGGTCGAGTCCAAGAAACTCGGAATTCCCAGCGTTGGCATCGAAGCCAGTCCAATGGCTCACTTTGCCAGCGCCGTGAAGGTGGATTGGCAGATTTCCAGGAACGACCTTCTCCACTACGCGGACGAAGTCGCCGTCGCAACCACGGCAACGCTCCTACAGCAGGGATTTGACGATGCATCAGGATTGCCCTTGTTTGGCAACAGCCGCGACCGCATCATATCCCTGACGAGTCTTTCGTCCGTGCGAACGGCGTTGCTCTTGAAGAACTCCATCAGTCCCCTTCCTCTCCACAAGGCGTTGGTTCTCTTGGCCGAGATCGACCGCCGCGGCGATTCACGTTTGCAGTCCGCCGCCCGGCTGGCCTTGGCCACGGCTCTAGTCCGCGACATCAGCAATCTGAAGTTCGGCCCGGAGGTCGGCGTCGGGCGCGTCAAGGACGACGCCGCCGTCGTGGCGTCGTGGTTTGCCCGCATGACCGCAATGGCTGAAGACTTGGACGTCGTCAGAGCTCACGCCGAAGTGGAATCGCGTGTTTCTCAATCCGACGCGCGGGTCGCCGACACAGTCTTGCAGCCCAATTCCGTCGACGCCGTGATCACGTCGCCCCCCTATCCCAACGAGAAAGACTATACGAGAACGACTCGCCTCGAGTCGGTAATGCTCGGAATGATACGAAGCAAGGCCGATCTGAGGGCTTTGAAGCAAGACATGATACGATCGAATACTCGAGGCGTATACAAAGCCGATACGGACGATCGCGAAATTAAAGACAACGAAAACATTGGCCGAATAGCCGATGCCATAGAACGCAAGCGCATCGAAATGGGGAAGACATCGGGTTTTGAGCGCATGTATTCACGAGTCACGAAACTTTACTTCGGAGGGATGACTCGCCATCTTGGAACGATCCGATCAGCGCTCAAACCTGGCGCCAAGCTCGCATACGTCGTTGGCGATCAAGCCTCTTACCTTAGAGTCATGATCCGCACTGGCCAGCTCCTAGCTGAAGTTGCGTCGTCTCTTGGATACGATGTTGTCGGGATCGATTTGTTCAGAACGAGACCGTCGACCGCCACCGGACAACAACTCCGCGAGGAAGTCGTCGTGCTGGAATGGCCGGGACTTAAAATGACATGACATCATCCAATTGACGGCTGGGGTTGACTGACAACGGACTGAAAGGAGCGAGGGCGGGCGGACTGCCCCCTCACACGCTGAAGTCCGCCACAACGGGGGCGTGGTCGGACGGCTTGTCCGTCTTGCCGCCCTTGCGCTGGTCGCGGTCCACCCAGGCGCCGGTCGACGCCTCGGCCAAGGGCTTCGTGGCGAAGACGTGATCGATGCGCAGGCCGTCGTTCCTGGGGAAGGCGAGGCGGCGGTAGTCCCACCAGCTGTAGAGGCCGCCGCCGGGATTGTGCTTGCGCACGACGTCGACGAAGCCCCATTCGCGGATGCGCTCCAGCGCTTGGCGCGCCTCGGCGTGGCACAGGACGCTGCCGGCCCACCGCTCGGGGTCCTGGGCGTCCGAGTCGTCGGGCGCGACGTTGAAGTCGCCGGCCAGCACGAGCGGGTCGCGGGGGTCGAAGCTGGACTCGAGGAGGGCCAGGAGGCGGCCCATCCACGCCAGCTTGCCCGCGTAGGCCGGAGCGTCCACGGACCGGCCGTTGGGGAAGTAGGCGGAGAAGACCGTCACGTCGCGGACCGTGGCCCGAATCAGGCGGGCCTCGGGCTCGGCGGCGTCCGGCGAGAAGCCCCGCACCACGTTCGAGATCGGGTGCGGACTGATCAGCGCGACGCCGTTGTAGGCCTTTTGCCCGAAGACGGCGGACTCGCAGCCGGTCTCGCGCACCGCGTCGTGGGGATACGCTTCGTCGGTGGTCTTGAGTTCCTGCAGGCAGAGCGCGTCGGGCTTGTGCCGCCCGATCCACCCGACCACGCGCTCGCGGCGGGTCTTCACCGAGTTGACGTTCCACGTCGCGATGCGCAAGGTCATGCCGTCAAGTTGCGCTCGCGGCGGCGGGCGCGGCAAGGGCTCGCAACCTGCGAAGGCGGCGAAGGATGAAGCACATGAGCGACTACAGGAGCCGGCGCCTCCAGTGCGTCCTCGCAACCCGCGGAGGCGGACGAAGATGAAGCACAGCTGCGACGCGGCGATCGTCGGCGCGGGCGTGATCGGGACCTCCGTTGGGCTTGCGCTTGCCCAGCGGGGATGGCGCACGCTCAACGTGGACGGCGCCGCGGCGGCCGGAGCGGGCTCGAGCGGCAGCACTTCGGCCATCGTCCGCTTCCACTACTCGACCGTGCAGGGATGCGCGATGGCCCGGGAGAGCTACTGTCACTGGCTCGACTGGCCGCGCTTCCTCGGCGCCCGGGACGAGCTCGGCCACGCCAAGTACGTCAACACCGGCTGCCTCGTGCTCAAGCACGGGGGCAACGACCACTTGCGCGCCGTCGTCGCCGCCTTCGACAAGCTCGCGGTCCCCCACGAGCATCTGACCGCCGACGAGGCCGAGAGCCAGTTCCCGTGGCTCGACATGCGCGCGTACGGCCCTCCGGCGACTCCGGACGACGATCGCTTCGGCCAACCCGCGGGCGGGCGGCTCCCCGGCGCCGTCTACTTGCCGGAGTCGGGCTACGTCGACGACGCCGTGCTGGCCTGCCACAACCTGCAACGCGCCTGCGAAGCGCACGGCGGACGGTTCCGGTACGGCGCCCGGGTCGTCGAGATCCTGCGGGATGGGGGGCGCGCCGCTGGCGTCCGGCTCTCGGACGGGAGCCGCGTCGCCGCCCGCGTGGTGATCAACGCCGCCGGGCCCCACTCCGGCGCCGTGAACCGCATGGCGGACGTGCTGGACGACATGAAGGTCGGCACGCGGCCCCTCAAGCAGGAGGTCTGCTACGTGCCGGCCCCGCCGGACATCGACTTCGAAGGAACCGCCCCGCTCGTCTCGGACGGCGACGCCGGCTGCTACATGCGGCCTGCCGCCGGCAATCAAGTCCTGATCGGATCGGAGCAGCCGGACTGCGATCCCCTGGAGTGGGCCCGAGACCCCGACGCCTGCGACCTCGGCTTCACCGACCAGTGGCGGACGCAAGTCATGAGGGCCGCCCAGCGCGTGAGGAATCTCGGCATCCCGAGCCGTCCCGCGGGCGTCGTGGCCCTCTACGACGTCGTCGAGGACTGGATTCCCATCTACGACAAGTCCAGCCTGCCGGGGTTCTACATGGCCGTCGGCACGTCGGGCAACCAGTTCAAGAACGCGCCCGTCGTGGGCCGCCTGATGGCCGAGATCGTCGAAAGCGTCGAGGCGGGCCACGACCACGACCGCGACCCCGTCCAGTTGCCGCTCCCGTACATCCGGCGCATGTGCGACGCCGGCTTCTTCAGTCGCTTGCGCAACCCCAACGCGGATTCGTCGTTCACGGTGCTGGGATGAGGGCGCGCCCTCGCGGCCCTGGGTGGAGCCTGGGAGCGCGATCGAGGCGAGTACGGCTGTGGCAGCGGCCCCGGGAAGCGCGCCAGCTCGTACCAGTCGTAGCCAACCGACGGATCGGCCACCAACGCGAAACCGGAGCGCCCGTCCTGCGAATCATCCTATGGGGAACGCCGCTCCGGCCTGGATCAGGAACGCGCGATTCTTGTCGCCCCTGCGGACGTCTCTTAGCCCCAGCGTGTACGCCACCTCCAACGACCATCTGCTTGACTCGCCGACCGCGACCCCCACTCCGCCCTTGGCGCCGAAGTCGAAGGTCTCGACGACAATCTCATTGTCGAGCGCGTCGCACGCCCCATCTTCGACGCCGTCGCCCGTGAACAGCGTCGTCACGATATCGGCGATGAGATCGGCGCTGACCTGGCAGCTCGTGTTGATGCCGACCGCAGGTCCGGCGAACGCGTGGACCGAGAGCCTGCCGCTCGTGCTCGTCTTCAGGTAGGCGGCGAGCTCGACGTAATCGAGTTCGAGGGTCGCGTCTTCGAACGAAGCGCCCTTCTGGACGTAGGCTCCTTCCGCTTGAAGGGAGAAGCGGGGGGAAACAGGCCTCTCAAAGAAAATGCCGGCCGCGAAGCCGGTGCGGTTGCCGACCCCGGCGTCGTCGACATCCGCAAGACTGGAGACGCTCGCTCCCAAGCGCGCGCCCAGCATGGTCTGGCCGGAGAGAGGACTGGCCCGAAGCGACGGGGCCAGCACGAGCGCTCCGGACAACGCCGCTGGCAAGATGCGCAGTCTGCGCCCTCGGCTAAGACCCATCCACATATTCCACCCAGCCCCAGGGGTCGGGCGCGGCGCCGGTCGCCACGGCGAGGTAGCGGGACTGGAGCTGCTCGGTCACCGGTCCGCGCCGGCCTTCGCCGATCTGCAGGCCGTCCACCGAGCGGATGGGCGTGACTTCCGTTGCCGTGCCAGTGAAGAAGAGTTCGTCGGCGGCGTAGAGCATTTCCCGGGTCACGAGCTGCTCGCGCACCGTCAGGCCCAGGTCGGCCGCGATCTTCATGACGGAATGGCGGGTGATGCCGGACAGCGACGTGCCGTCCAGGATCGGCGTGACGACTTCGCCGTCCACGACCATGAAGAGGTTCTGTCCGCTGCCTTCGCTGACCAGACCGTTCGGTCCCAAGCCGATGGCTTCCGCGTACCCGTGCGACATGGCTTCCAGCACCATGAGCTGCGAGATCAGGTAGTTGCCCGCCGACTTGGCGCCGCTCGGCAGCGTGTTCGGAGCCGGCCGGTTCCAGGAAGACACCCCGACGTCCACGCCCTGCTCCAGCGCCTCCTCGCCCAAGTAGGCGCCCCAGGACCACATGGGGATGTACGTCTCGATGGGGCTGAACTCCGGATTCATCCCCGCCGACCCGAAGCCGCGCAGCACCATGGGCCGCACGTAGCACGATGCGAGTTCGTTCCTGACGATCGTGGCCTTCACGGCGGCGGTCAGCTCCTCGACGGAGTGCTCGGGCGCCATTCGATAGGTCCGGCTCGACGCCGCAAGCCGTCGCAGGTGGGCCTGCAAGCGGAAGACCGCCGGACCGTTGGGCGTCTCGTAGCAACGAATCCCCTCGAACACCGAGGCGGCGAACTGAACGGCCAAGCTGAGCACGTGGACGGTCGCGTTCTCCCAGCGCACGAACTCGCCGTCCTTCCACACCCACGGACTTCCCTGAAGCGTGCCGCCTGCGCCGCCGCCCATCAGGCGTCCTCCGGGGGGCGATCCGTCTCGGACCCGCCTGCGTCCCGGCCGGCCTGGGAGGCGGCTTCGCCGGCGGAACCGGCCGGAGCGCCGCGCAAGTACGAGTCGGTGCCGTCGAGCCAGTCCTGGCGGGGCGGCGCGAAGATGTCGACGTCCACGGTGTCGGCCAGCGCCTCGGCCCGGTGCGGCAGGCCGCTGGGCAGCAACAGCGCTTCTCCCGCGCCGACGTCCACTTGCTCGGCCCCGTCGTCGCCGAGCCAGAAGCGAAGCGCGCCTTCGAGGATGTAGGTGATCTGCTCGTTGTCGTGGGAATGCTTCGGGACCACGGTCCCCTTCTTCAGGTAGACGTGGGCCAGCATGGCGCGTTCGCCGGTGATCAAGCGGCGAGACAGGCCGGGACCGAGCGCTTCCTCGGGCAGGTCGGACACGCGGTAGCGACGGGCCTTTGCGGGGCTCACGGGGACTCCTTTGGGCGGGGGATGAAGAGAATCGGCGTGAAGCTAGTGGAGGCGCGGCCTCGATTCAACGAATTCGACGCCGATCGAAAGGGTTGGCGTCGCCGAGAGCCGGCTCCTCGCGCTGGGACGCGCCGCCACCCATGACGGCAGTATCGCCCAGAGGGGGGCCGGGGCGCTTGCCTCGCCTAGCCGGTCCGGCGCGCCGCCGCCACGGCCTGGCCCACGTAGCCGCCGCCGAACAAGCGAGCGTGGACGAGGAGCGGGTACAGTTGGTAGGCGACGCGGCGGCCCTCGTGGCCGGGCAGCAGAGGCCATGCATCCTCGTAGGCGGCGCGGAAGGCGAGCCCGAAGCCGCCGAAGAGCGCGGCCATCGCCAAGTCCGTCTCGCGGTGGCCGTGGTACACGGCGGGATCGAGCAGCGCCGGACGGCCATCGGCGCCGAAGAGCACGTTGCCGGACCACAGGTCGCCATGCAGGAGCGAAGGACCGTCGGCCGAGGCGGGCTCGAGGAGCGCCTCCATGCGGGCGGCGGCCTGGTCGATCTCGTCCGCTTCGGCGGCGGAGAGAACGCCGGCGTCGCGCAGCTCCCTCGCCAGCGGGAGAATTCGGTTGCGGACCCAGAAGCCGGGCCAGTCGCCGGACTCGGCGTTGGGCTGGGGCAACGGACCGATGAAGTTGGCGGAAGGCCAGCCGTAGCGCGGACCGGGCGGCGGACTCGGCAAGGACAGGTTCGGGCCGGGCGCGTCCCGGCGATGCCGCTCCGGGCGGTCCGCCGGACGCAGGCGCCCATGCAGGGCGGCCAGTTCGCGGCCCAGCCGAGCCCAGTCCGGCGCGCCCGCCGACGTGCCCTCGATCCACTCGAGCAGCAACCAGTGGACGGCGGCGCCCTTCTCGCTCCGGGCCACGACGCGCGGGATCCGCACGATCTCGGTCGCCGCCAGCGCGTCCAGTCCTTCGGCTTCGGCGCGGAAGAACTCCTCGCCGACATCGCGATTCCACTTGAGGAAGAAGCTGCCCCGGTTTGTCCGCAGACGGGCGCTCTCGTTGATGCAGCCCCCGCCGACGGGCGAGACGGCGCGCAGGTCGCTTGGCGACAGGCCGGCAGCCAGGAGCGCGGCCCCGGCCGGGGCGCCGCTCAATCGCCCGGCGCGCGCTGGACCAGCTCGTCCAGAAGACCGCGGCAGGAGCGGCGCAGAATCTCGTACACCTCGTCGAAGCCGCCGGGGCCGCCGTAGTACGGGTCCGGCACGTCGCCGCCGGGATCGTCGGCGTCGAAGTCGCGCATGGTCACCAGTTCCGCTTGGCCGCGCGCCCCGCGGAGGCGCTCCAGCGACCGGCGGTTGCTCGCGTCCATGGCCACCACCAAGCCGGGCCGGGCCAAGTCGGCGCGCGTCACTTGGCGGGCGGCGCCCTCGAGGCGGATCCCGTGCTTCGCCGCGACCGCCACGGAACGCGGGTCGGGCGCCTCGCCGCTGTGATAGCCTGCCGTCCCCGCCGAATCGACCTCGAACCGGTCGGCAAGGCCCCGCTCCGCCGCCATCGACGCGAAGACGCCTTCGGCCAACGGCGAGCGGCAGATGTTGCCGAGGCAGACGAAGAGCACGGACGTGGCGGCGCCGGAAGTCATGCCCTGGATTCTCCGAGACGGACGCCGTCGTCGCAAGGTCCGCCGATCCTTCCACGACGACCTTCTCTCCAATAGATTTGCTCGACTGCGGAAGGCCGCGCGCGCGGAGCACCTTTGTGTTCGGCGACGCGTTCGCGCCCGGGCCGGCGCGCTGCGCCCGCCTCGAATTTCCGCCACGCCATCCTCAGGACGTCATCTGATAGAAGCGACCAAGTCTCCAGAAGCGACCACGTTTTCGGGCCTGGGACTCTCCGCGCAACGGCTCGCCGCCGTGGACGCCTTGGGCTGGACCGAGCCCACGCCCATCCAAGCGCAGGCGATTCCCGCGTTGCAGGCGGGCCGCGACCTCGTCGGCATCGCCCGCACCGGCACCGGCAAGACCGGCGCGTTCATGCTTCCGTCCCTCGACGCCGTCGAGGAGGGCGGGGGACTCCAGGTCCTCGTCCTGTGCCCCACGCGCGAGCTCGCCCGCCAAGTGCAGGACGACACGGTCGCGTTCGCCAAGGGGTCGCACGTCCGCTGCTCGGTGATCCACGGGGGCGTCTCCTACGGCCCGCAGACCGACGCGCTGGCCCGGGGCGACGAGGTGATCGTGGCCACCCCCGGCCGCCTCATCGACCTGCAGAAGCGCGGCAGCGCCAAGCTCAAGGGCGTGCGCATCCTCATCCTCGACGAGGCGGACCGGATGCTCGACATGGGCTTTCGTCCCCAGATCGAGGACGTCGTCCGGGGCTTGGGACGCCGGCCGCAGACGCTGCTGTTCTCGGCCACGATGCCCAACCCGGTCCACGACCTGGCGCTCCGCATGACGCGCGACCCCGCGTGGATCGAGGTGACGCCGTCCGGCACCAAGGCCCAGGGCATCGGCGAAGTCGCGTACTCCGTGCGCCCCGAGAAGAAGCCCGACCTGCTCGCTCATCTCCTGGAGCAGCCCGAATGGCAGCAAGTGCTCGTCTTCACGCGCACCAAGGTCGGCGCCGACGTCTTGCAGACCCGGCTCCGGGCCGAGGGCGTGTCGTGCGACGTCATCCACTCGAACCGGCAGATGAGCGAACGAACGCGGGCCGTCGCGCGCTTTACGGAAGGCGCCGTGCGGGTCCTCGTCGCGACCGACATCGCGCAGCGCGGGCTCGACATCGACGGCATTTCGCACGTGGTCAACTACGACGTTCCGCTGGACCCGGACGACTACGTGCACCGGATCGGACGGACGGGACGGGCGGGCGCCACCGGCGAGGCCGTGACCTTCGTGGCCGCCGCCGACTTGGGCGCGTTCCGCGCGCTGGAGCACGAGCTGGGACGCACGCTCGAGCGCGTCCATCATCCCGAATTCGACTTCGCCGGCGGCGCCGTTCGCGAGGGCGGCGACCCGTCTCCCCGCAAGCGGCGGCGAAAGAGCGGCTCGGGAAGCAAGGCGGACGTGGTTCTGGCGCCCGAAGAGCTGGCGGCCCTGCTGAGCCACGACAAGCCCGGCGACGGGGCGTGAACCGTCCATGAACCGTCCATGAACCGTTCATGAACCGTCGTGACCGTCGATGAACCGTCCATAGTCCGTCCATGATTCTCCGATGATCCTCCGTCGCTACGGATCCGCCTACCACAGCGTCGATCCCGCCTTCAACCCCGCCGCCCTCAACGAGATCGGCTTTCGGCGCAACCACGCGTTTTCCGTGGCGACCGCCGAGTTCGGCGAGTCCTACGCCGCGGTCGCGGAGCGCGAGTTGTCCGCCGAGGCGGAGGGCGGCGTCCAGCGCGAGACCGAGGCCAAGGTGCTCGCGCAGCTGGAGCAGGCCCTGATCGGCGAGGCCGGCAAGCTGGCGGACGGCCAGGCGCTCGTCGTTCTCAACGACCGGGACGACTGGCCCAAGACGCGCGAGCAACGCCGGGCGGCCGCGGAGGGGGACCACGGCAGGTTCCACTGGTCCGTGGCGCCGCCGTTGCGCGTGGGCGTCTACGAGCGGCGCAGGGACTGAAGGCCGGCCTCGGCGGCTCTTCGGCGGCCCCGCCAGCCCCCCCCCCCCATGATTCCGCTCGCCGAACTCCAGGCCGCCCGGGAACGGCTCCGGGGCGGCATCGTCGAGACCGGATGCCGCCGCTCGTTCGCCTTGGAGGACCGGCTGGGCGGCGGCGCCCGCGTGGCGCTCAAGGCCGAGTTCCAGCAACGGACGGGCTCGTTCAAGGACCGGGGCGCGCTCCACAAGCTGCTCGTCATGGGCGAGGCCGCGCGCGGACGCGGGGTGGTCGCGGCCAGCGCGGGGAACCACGCCCAGGCGCTGGCCTTCCACGCGGCCCGCCTCGGCGCCGCCTGCTCGATCGTGATGCCGGAGGGCGCGCCGCTGGTCAAGGTCGCCAACACGAAGCGGCACGGCGCGCACGTGGTGGAGACGGGCCGCACGCTGTCGGACGGGCTGGAAGAGGTGGAGCGGCTGGCCGATCGCTACGGGTCCACGCCGGTCCATGCCTTCGACGACCTCGACGTGATCGCGGGCCAGGGCACGATGGCGCTGGAGATGCTCGAGCAGGCCCCCGAAGCGACCGTGTTCGTGGCGCCGGTCGGCGGCGGCGGCATGATTGCCGGAGTCGCTTCGGCCGTCAAGGCGCTTCGGCCGCAGGCCCGGATCGTGGGCGTGGAGGCGGAGGCGGCCCCCGCGGCGTTCGAGTCGCTGCGCGCCGGCAAGCCCGCCGACGTGGAGTCCGCCGACACCCTGGCCGACGGCATCGCGGTCAAGCGCGTCGGCGACTTGACGTTCCCCATGCTCCAAGCGCTGGTGGACGACGTGGCGCTCGTCAGCGAGGCCGAGATCGCGTCCGCCGTCTTCTTCCTCCTGGAGCGCGAGAAGGTGGTGGTCGAAGGCGCCGGGGCCGTCGGCGTGGCCGCGCTGCTGGCCGGCAAGGTGCCCCTGGCGAAGGACGAGACCGTCGCGTGCGTCCTCTCCGGCGGCAACATCGACGTCAACATCATCTCGCGCTTGATCGACCGCGGCCTCTGGGCCGACGGCCGCGTCGCCCGCTTCCGCGTGGCCGCCCCGGACCGCCCCGGCTTCCTGAACAAGCTGACGGCGGTCGTCGCCAAGGCCGGAGCGAACGTGCTGGACGTGGACCACGCCCGAGGCTTCGGCGACATCTCCGTCGGCGACGTGGACATCGGGCTGCTGGTCGAGACCCGCGGCCGCGACCACGGAGCGCAGATCGCGGGCCAGCTGCGGTCGCTGGGGTACGCGGTGGACGAGGAGATATGAGGAGGGCAGCGCAGCCATGACCCGCGCGGAATTGCTGGACCGCTTCGCCCGAGTGAGGACGGGAACGTCGGATGGCCGGCCGGCTCTTCACAAGCCGCTTCTCCTGCTGTTGGCGCTGGGCCGTGTCGCGCAGGGACGGCGGCGGCTCGTCTCTTTCGCGAGCGCCGCGCCGCAGTGGCATCGGCTGCTGAACGAGTTCGGGCCGGCCAGGCAGGCGGCGCACTTGGTCTATCCGTTCGGGCGGCTACGCGGAGACAAGCTGTGGGAGATTCCCGACGACGCCGAACTCGCCACCACCTCCAGCGGCAACCTGCACGCGAAGGAGTTGCGCGACCGGGGCATCGTCGGGGGGTTCCCCAAGCCGGTTCACGATCTCCTGGCATCGGACCCGGAGTTGGTCGTAGCCGCCGCCGAAATGCTCCTCGCAGAGCACTTTCCCAGCTCGGACCGCGATGCCGTCCGCGCCGCCTGCGGCCTCCGTTGGGACTGGAGCCTGGTCCAGCCCCAGCCGAAAGACCCCGAAGAGGCCGCCTTCAGAACCCGCGTGCTGAACGAATACCGCAACCGCTGCTCCATCTGCGACTTCGACGCTCGCGTGAACGATCGCGTCTTCGCCTTGGAGGCCGCCCGCATCCAGTGGCCCTCTCACGGCGGCCCCAACGACGTCTCCAACGCTCTCGCCCTGTGCCTGCTTCACCACAAGGCCCTCAACCACGGTGCGCTGGGCCTCCAGCACGAAGGCGAAGGCTATCGCGTCCTCATCTCCCGCGACGTCGCGGGCTCGAGCCCGGCCGCCGCGCGCCTGATGGCCCTGCAGGGAACCCCAGTCCGCCAACCGCTGACGCCCGCGTTGGCCCCCTTGCCCTCGTTCGTCGCCTGGCATCGAAACTGGGTGTTCCAGGCGCCGGCTCGGTTGGAGCGGACGGGGTAGGTCAGGGGACAGTACCGGTGGAGGTTGCCAAGTCGTCCCACCGCGAACGCCGCCCTATCCCAGCCGGCCAGGCAGTCCAGCCACTTGGGCCACCGGCAACGCCGTGATCGCGTCGTCGATGGCGTAGGCCTCGTCGCCGGGATAGAGCACCCAGAGGTGGTCGAGCCGCAGGTCGGCCAGGGCCGCGCGCATGGAGCGAGTCGAGCCGGGGGCGTCGGCCAGCTTGCACTCGAAGCCGTGCCGCTTTCCGCCGTGGCGCAGGAACAGGTCGAGTTCGGCGCCGCCGTGAGTGGCCCAGAAGTAGGCGTCGGCGTCGGCGAAGGCGGCCAGGACCTGCTCGACGGCGAACCCCTCGAACGACGCGCCGATCTTGGGATGGCCCGCCAAGGCGTCGGCGTCGTTCAAGCCCAGCAAGCTGTGGAGGAGCCCGGAGTCCCGGAGGTAGACCTTGGGCGACTTGACTTGGCGCTTCTTCAGGTTCTCGAACCACGGCGGCAGGACCCGCACCATGAACGCGCCGGCCAGGATGTCCAAGTAGCGGCGGGCCGTGCCCTCGTTGGCCCCAAGGGCGCGCGCGAACTCCGCCGCGTTCCAGACTTGCCCGTGATAGTGGGCGATCATCGTCCAGAAGCGTCGCAAGGTCTCCGCTGGGACGCGGATGCCCAGTTGGGGCAGGTCCCGCTCCAAGAACGTGCGGACGAAGTTGCGCCGCCAGAGCGCGGACCCGGACTCGTCCTCGGCCAGGAAGGAGCGCGGAAATCCCCCCCGCGTCCAGAGCGCGCGCCAGTTCGCCGGACCCGCTTCGGCGATGTCGAAGCCGTTCAGGTCCACCAAGCCGACCCGTCCCGCCAGCGACTCCGAGACGCCCTTCGCCAGCGTCGGCGACGCGCTCCCGAGCAGGAGGAACCGGGCGGCGTTGTCCGGCCGGTCCACCAGCACCCGGATTGCTTCGTAAAGGGCGGGGGCGCGCTGCACTTCGTCGATCGTCACGAGGCCCTTCAACGATCCCAGCGCGAGCTCCGGCGTCGCAAGCCGGCGGCGGTCGACGGCGGACTCCAGGTCGAAGTACGTGCTGCCGGGCGCGGCGGCGGCGATCTCGCGAGCGAGGGTCGTCTTCCCGCACTGGCGCGGACCAGTCAGCGCGGCAACGGGGTGAACCGAGAAGGCGTCGCGGATGCGCCCTAAAGGAACGGGGCGGTCGATGATGCTCATGACGAATGATATTCCTTGAAAATCGACATGTCAACTGTGGCTTTTCCAGGATAATCGGTGACCGCGGGCGAGACCAATGAGCACGGGGGTACGGGTTTGCCCATTTGCGAGATCGTCGGGGCCCGTTCTTCGGCCGCGAGACCAGCGGGCGCACGGAGGCGCGGTTGCCCTCGGGGGCACGCATCGGCTAGCTTGATCATATCCGACCATGGTCATGACCATGGTCGGATCGAAACGCGCACGTTGACCGATATAGAGCGGAGGCAGGACGCGAATGGCGGAACATCGAACGATCAAGGCGTCCGAGTTCAAGGCGAAATGCCTGAGGCTCATGGACGAAGTGGCCGAGGGAGGCCCGGAGATCGTCGTCACCAAGCGGGGCCGGCCCGTCTCGCGGTTGGTCGCCTACCGAGAGAAGCCGGAGTCGCTGTTCGGCATCGACCGGGGGAGGATGCGGCTCGTCGGAGACGTCGTCGGGCCCGTCGACGAGAAGTGGGAAGCTGAAGCGGGCCCCGAAACCGAAGGGGTCGGCGGCCGGTGATCGTCCTCGACACGCACGTCATGCTCTGGCTGAGGCTGGGAGACCCTCGCCTCGGACCAGCGGCGCGCCACGAGATCGACCGGCAGTGGCAAGACGGCAACGTGGCAGTCTCCGCGATTTCGTTCTGGGAGGTGGCGATGCTCAAGCGGAAGAAGCGCATCGTCTTCCCTGAGGACGTGGCGCTCTGGCGCCGGGAGCAGTTGGCGCAGGGAGTCGTCGAGCTGGCGGTGGACGGAGAGACCGGAGTCCGCGCCGCCAACCTCCAAGCCTTTCACGGCGACCCGGCGGATCGGCTCATCGTTGCATCGGCCCTCGCAGGCCGTTCGCTCGTCACGGGAGACCAACGAATTCTCTGCTGGCGCGGGCCGCTGAACCGCATCGACGCCGGGCGCTGACTTCGCGCGGATCCCCCGCTTGGCCTTACGTTGCCTGCTCTCCGATCAGCCCCCCCCCCCCGAGAGACTCCGCCTTGCCCCAAGCCCAGTTGCTCCCCGAGGCCCCGCCCAAGCCCGGCGAGCTCGTCCAGGTGCGCTCGCGGCGCTGGCTGGTGGAGGACGTGGTCCCGCCGTTAAGCGAAGGGAACTCGGCGGTGGTCCATCTGGCGTGCGCCGACGACGACGCCCAAGGGCAGGAGCTGCGCGTCTACTGGAACTACGAGCTGGACCGGCGCATCCTGAAGGACGACGGCTGGGACGAGCTGGGGCGGCGCGGCTTCGACGACCCGCGCCACTTCGCGGCCTTCTTTCACACGTGGCGCTGGAACTGCGTGACGGCGACCGATCCGAACTTGGTGCAGGCGCCGTTTCGCGCGGGCATCAAGCTGGACGCCTACCAGATGGAGCCGCTGCGCAAGGCCTTGCGGCTGCCGCGGGTCAACCTCTTCATCGCGGACGACACGGGGCTGGGCAAGACGGTGGAAGCCGGCCTGATCGCCCGCGAGCTGCTGCTTCGCAAGAAGGCGAACCGAATCGTGGTGGCGTCGCCGCCGTCGGTGCTGGAGCAATGGAAGACCGAGCTGGAAGAGCGGTTCGGCTTGATCTTCCAAATTCTGGACCGGAGCTACGTCGCCCGGGTGCGCCAAGAGAGGGGCTTCGGCGTCAACCCGTGGCGCACGCACAGCCGCTTTCTGGTGTCTCACCGCCTGCTGGTGTCCTCGGCGTACGCGGAGCCCATGCGCGAATGGCTGGGATCGTTGCTCCCCGGCAGCCTCTTGATCTTGGACGAGGCCCATCACGCCGCCCCGTCGTCCGGCGGCCGCTACGGCATCGAGAGCAAGTTCACGCGGGCCGTGCGCGACCTCTCGGAGCGTTTCGAGCACCGCCTGTTCCTGTCCGCGACGCCCCACAACGGGCACTCGAACAGCTTCGCCACCTTGCTCGAGCTGCTGGACCCCTATCGCTTCACGCGGGGCGTCAAGGTCAAGGGCAGGCGCGTGTTGGAGGACGTGATGGTGCGACGCCTCAAGGAAGACGTGCGCCAAGCGCAGGGCGGCTTCCCCAAGCGCAACGTGGAGCGCATCGAAGTGGACGGGCTGCCGCCGGACGCGCCCGAGATCGCTCTGTCCAAGCTGCTGGACCAATACCGGACGGCGCGCGACAAGCGCCACGCCCAGTCCACCGCCAAGCAACGCGCCGCCGCAGGCTTGCTGGTCGTCGGCTTGCAGCAGCGGCTGTTGTCGTCGATCGAGGCGTTCGCCCGCAGTCTGCGCGTGCACCGGGAGACGGTGAAGCGGCACTGGGCGCGGCAGTTGGCGGAGCGCGAAGATGGGCCGCAGGCGACGCAAGCAGCGACGATCCGGCTGGCTGGCCGGGATGCCGCTGACCAGCGCGCCTTCACCGCCCACAAGGCTGCCGCCCGCAAGGCCACCGCTCTGTTTCTGTCCACGCCGGGCGCCGACGAGGAGCACGAGCAGGACGAATGGACTCGCAACGAGACCGGGGACGAGGAGTCGCAGCTCGTCGAAGTCCTGACCCAGGCCGCAGAGGATGCCGGCCAAGCCGCGGAGGCGACCGGCGCCCCGACGGCGGGAGATGCGGCGGCGGCCCAATGGGCGCACGAACAGCGCTTGCTGGACCGCATGGAGCAGATCGCGGAAGAGACTCGCCACCTGCCCGACGCCAAGACGCGCCGCTTGATCGATTGGATTCGCGAGCATCAGTGCCCGGACCTGCCGCCCTACGGTCGTCCGCCGCCTCCCGGCGCGCCCAAGCCCCGATGGAACGACCGCCGCGTGCTGATCTTCACCGAGAACCGGGCGGGCACCAAGTACTACCTGCGCCAAGTCCTCGAGCGCGCCATCGAGCACACCGACCAAGCCGACGACCGCATCGACGTCATCGACGGCCTGACGCACGGTCCTAGGCGCAAGGAAGTCCAGCGGCGCTTCAACGCGCGCCCCGAGCGCGATTCCCTGCGCATCCTCGTCGCCACCGACGCGGCTCGCGAGGGCCTCAACTTCCAGGCCCACTGCACCGATCTCTTCCACTTCGATCTGCCGTGGAACCCGGGGCGGATCGAGCAGCGAAACGGCCGCATCGACCGCAAGCTCCAGCCGGCGCCTCAAGTCAACTGCCACTACTTCGTGCTGCCGCAGCGAGTGGAGGACCGGGTGCTGGAAGTGCTGGTGCGCAAGACCGAGACGATCAAGCGCGAGCTGGGCAGCCTGTCCAAGGTGATCGACGACGACGTGGAGCGGCGGTTGAAGCGAGGCATCCGTCACGCCAGAGCCGAGGAGCTGCGGAGGGCCATCGAAGCCGCCGACCTGAATCAAGCCAAGAAGCAGGCGGCGATGGAGGAGCTGGAGGACGCCCGCGACCGGCGCGACGCGCTCGCCGCCCAGATCAACCGGTGCCGCACGCTGCTGGACCGCTCGCGCAAGTGGGTGCGCTTCGACGCCGAGCCGTTCCGCGACGCCCTGTCGTGCTCGTTGGAGCTCCTGAACCTTCCGCCGCTGGACAAGAGCGCCGACGCGGAAGGCCGGCCGGTGTGGACGCTTCCGCCCATGGAACGGCGAGCGACCACCGACCCGAGCTGGACCGCCACGCTGGATTCGCTGCGCGCGCCCCGAAAGCTCGACCAGAAGCTCGCCGACTGGCGGCGCGACGCACCGGTCCGCCCCGTCGTCTTCGAGGACAGGGGCGTCTTGACCGACGAGGTCGTGCACTTGCACCTGGAGCAGCGCGTGGCCCAGCGCCTGCTGGCCCGCTTCCGTTCGCAGGGCTTCGTGCAGCATGATCTCTCGCGAGCCTGCCTGGTCCAGGCGCGAGACTCGATTCCGCGAGTCGTGCTTCTGGGCCGCCTGTCGCTGTACGGCCAGCGCGCCGAGCGTCTGCACGAAGCGCTGGTGCCCGTCACGGCCCGCTGGCTGGACCCGGCCCAGCGCAAGGGGCGGCCGCTCCGAGCGCACGGACGCACCGCCGAGTCGGAGACGCTCAAGTTGCTGGACCAGGTGCTGGGCGCCGAAGTCGGCGGCAACGGCAAGCCGGCAGCGCCCGCGGAGACCGTGCAACGCCGACTGTTGCGGGCGGCGGCCCGAGACGTTGCCGATCTGCGACCTCGGTTGCACGAGCGCGCCGACCAGCTTGCGGCAGACGCGGCCAAGCGCTTGGCCGAGCGAGGCGACAAGGAAAGCCGGGCGCTGCGCCAGACCCTGGAACGCCAGCGAGATCGGGTAGAGGCCGAACTGGAGAAGCACGAGAGCCAGACCCAGCTCGAACTGGCCCTGTCCACCAGCGAGCGACGGCAGCTGGAGGCCGACGTGCGACACTGGCGGCAACGGCTGGAACGGTTCGACCAGGACATGGAGCGGGAGCCTGCGAGAATCCGCGCCTTCTACCAGGTGCGCGCCCACCGCGTGGAGCCGGTGGGCCTCGTGTACCTGTGGCCCGAGACGGGCTGATTCCTCAACAAGGAGACTGGATCGATGATCCTGCCGGCCGACATTACAAGGGAAGCTGTCGTTGCCGACATCAAAGCCAACGGACCGTCCCTGATCAAAGACATCACCCGTCGCGTGCTCGGGCTCCCACCCAGTGCAGCCAGGGGGATAACGCACGCCTACGGCAAGCACTACAGCAGGGTCTATGCTCTGCTCTTCGCACTGCTCAAGACAGGTGTCGTCGCCACGAAGGTGCCGGACGGCCATCGCTCCAAGAATGAGCGACGCGGCGTGTACTACATCCCGGATCAAGATGAGAACGGTGCGGCTGCAGCAGCCCCCCAAGCCAATGCTACCGTGGGGACGAACACGGTGGTGTCCGGTGGTGGCGTGTTCGCCACTCGCCAGGACGGCGTCGTCTTTCGCTACGCCCCCGTGTCGGGCGATCCGAACGGCGAGTGGCGGTGGCAACGCTTGCCCGACGTGCCGCAGGACTAGACGTCGCCATCCATGGCCAAGCCCAACCCCCAAGTCGCGGCACACCTCGAGTGGCTCGGCTTCGTCAAGCCGATCGGCCTCGTCGTGTCGCCGACGGCGTTGGTGCGCGCCGGAGCGATCCTCGACCGGCGCGACGCGGAAGGCCAAGAGCGACTGAGGGCATGCATCGACGGGCACGACTTGGACGACCCTTCCTCCAGCCCGTCGCTTCCCAGCTTTCGCGACTTCGCCCGCGCGGTGCTGGATTGGAGCTTCTCGCCGAAAGGCTATGCGGGCACGAAGGACTCGCCGGTTCCCTCGGAGCTGGAAACGACCATGGTGGACAGCGGCGAGACGGTGCGACCCTGCTATGCCGTCCGCATGGGCAAGGGCGAGTCCGAGTGGCAGTTGCTCGTGCTCGTGGGCAAGCCGGGCAGCGACTTCGAGCGCGCCGAAGGCAACCGACCGTCACCCCACGCAACCATGGAGCGGCTGTTGCGTAACACGGGCGTGCCGGCGGGCCTGCTCTTCAACGGCGAGGCCTTGCGGCTCGTCTCGGCGCCGGAGGGCGAGAGTTCGGGTTGGCTGGACTTCCGCGTGAAGGACATGGTGGACACGGCCGGGCGGCCCATTTGCACTGCCATGCGCCTTCTCCTGAGCGAGAAGCGACTGCTGGCGGTGCCCAAGGACAAGCGCTTGGCCGCGCTCATGGACGACAGCCGCAAGTTCCAGAACGAGGTCAGCCAGGAGCTGTCGAAGCAAGTACTGCACGCCCTGTACGAGCTGTTGCGCGGGTTCCAGGCCGCTCACGACGCCTCGCCCGGCAAGCAGCTGCTGGCACGCTTCCTTGATCCCGACCACCCTCGGGACGACCAGGGCGATTCCGACGAAGTGTACAGGGGACTCCTCACGCTGGTCCTCCGCCTCATCTTCGTGCTCTACGCCGAAGAACGCGGCTTGCTCCCCCAAGAGGACGAAGTCTTCCTCGACGCCTACTCGGTAGTCGGCCTGCACAAGCGTCTCCGCGAAGACGCCGCGCTCCATCCCGACACCATGGACCAGCGCTACGGCGCCTACGCCCAGCTGCTGTTCCTGGCTCGTATGATTCACGACGGGGCGCGGAGTGATATCATGATACTACCGCCCCGCCACGGCGCCCTGTTCGACCCCGACCGCTACCGCTTTCTGGAAGGCCGGAGCGCGGAAGTCGCCGGCGGACGCCAGGTCGGCCAAGCCATCGAACCGCCCCGGGTGTCCGACGGCGTCATCTACCGGGTGCTGGAGAAGCTGTTGGTCCTGAAGGGCGAGCGCATCTCGTACAGGGCGTTGGACGTGGAGCACATCGGCTCCGTCTACGAGACGATGATGGGGTTCCGGCTGGAGACGGCGACGGGCCGGTCCGTGGCGATCAAGGCGGCCAAGCCCCACGGCGCTCCGGCCACGGTGGACTTGGACGAGCTGCTCGCGGTGTCGCCGGGGAAGCGCGCCAAGTGGATCCGCGACCGCACCGACCGCGCAATCACCGACAAGATGTCGCAGGCGGTTCGCCAAGCGGACACGATCGAGTCCCTGCACGCCGCTCTCGCCCCGATCGTGGACGCCGACGCCACGCCCGACTTGGTGGCACCCGGCTCCATGGTGCTTCAGCCCAGCGAGGAGCGCCGCCGTTCGGGATCGCACTACACGCCGCGCGAGCTGACCGAGCCCATCGCGCGCGACACGTTGAAGCCCTTGCTGGATCGCTTGCGGGACAATATATTTGCCCCCCCCCCCCCCCCCCCCCCCCCCCCCCCCCCCCCCCGAAAAAATTCTCGGCCTCAAAGTGTGCGATCCCGCAATGGGTTCCGGCGCCTTCTTGGTCGAAGCCTGCCGCCAGCTTGGCGCTGTCTTGGTGGAATCGTGGCGCCATCACGGCACCATGCCGGACCAAGCAGCGGGCGAGGACGAACTGGTCCTGGCCCGTCGCGAAGTCGCCCGACAGTGCCTCTACGGCGTGGACCGCAACCCGGTCGCCGTGGACTTGGCCAAGCTGTCGCTGTGGCTCGCGACCTTGGCCAAGGACCTCCCCCTCACCTTCCTCGACCACGCACTACGCCGCGGTGACTCGCTAGTGGGCCTGACCAACAAGCAGATCGCCTCGTTCCACTGGAAGGCAGACGCGCCCTCGTTCCAGCCAGGGTTCGAGGCGACGAAGGCGCAGGAGCAGCTGGCGCACGCTAAGGAGTTGCGCCGCCGAATTCGGAAGGCGGGCGAAGGCGCTGCCGACTGGGCGTTGCACGACATGCTGGACGAAGCCGAGTCGGCGACGGCCGCAGTCCGGCAGACCGGCGACCTGGTGATGGTGGCGTTCTTCGAGGGGGCGAAGCCGAAGCAGCGCGAAGAACTGCGGGCGCACTTCGCACAAGCCGTGACGGACGGCGGGGGCGACGAATACGCGAGTGACTTGGAAGCCATGCGGGATGAAGACCCGCCGTTGGCGCCGTTCCACTGGGAGATCGAGTTCCCGGAGGTGTTCGACCGGGAGAACCCCGGGTTCGATGCGATTGTGGGAAATCCGCCGTTTCTGGGAGGCAAGAGGATCAGTACGGTCCATGGACCACGCTACCGGGATTGGCTAGCTCATCTCCATCTCCAGTCGAGTAGCAACACTGATCTAGTTGCTCATTTCTTCAGACGATCATTCAACTTCATCCGACACCACGGCACATTAGGACTGGTTGCAACGAATACAATCGCCCAAGGAGATACGCGCGAGGGTGGCCTTCGGTGGATTGGCAACCATGGCGGCGACATTTACAGTGCTGTGAAGCGAATGGCATGGCCCGGATCGGCGTCGGTTGTGGTAAGCATTGTACATGTCATGCGAGGTGTCTTTCCTGGATCGCGGCATCTTGATGGCCGAGCAGTGCCATCCATTACCGCTTTCTTGTTCCATCGTGGCGGGCATGACAGCCCCGTCAGGCTGCGAAGCAACGCCAACAAGAGTTTTGTGGGCAATTTTGTTCGAGGCATGGGCTTCACCTTTGATGACGATAAGCCTTCCAACATTGCTACACCAATATCGGAGATGCATAGGCTAATTCAAATTGATTCCCGAAACAGACAAGTCATTTTTCCATTCATTGGCGGCAGAGAAGTCAATTCCAGTCCCACTCATCAGCCCAACAGATACATTATTGATTTCTACGACCTGCCGTTACGACGAAGCCCCCAAAAAGGAAACAACGTTGAGCTCAGCGGGACGGAAGTGTCCGCTGACTATAAGGGGCCGGTCGCCGCCGATTGGCCAGACATTCTGGCACTTGTGCAACAGAAAGTTCGACCAGTCAGGGAGAGTCTACCGTCATCGCCAGGCAACCGTTCGCATATGATTCACTGGTGGCAGTTTGCCAACAGTCGACCGCAGATGCGTGCGGCTATTGACGGGCTACGCCGAGTCCTGGTCAAATCGGACGTAGGAACGAATTTCGCATTCGCATTTGTTGACAGTAGAATAATCTGTTCGCATACACTTGTCGTGTTTTCGATGCAAGAATGGACGGCACTATGTATACTCCAATGCCGGCTACATGAGAGCTGGGCGATACTCGTAGGTTCATCACTAGGAGACGGCCAGCGTTATCCGCCCTCGGACGTCTTTGAGACCTTCCCCTTCCCCAAGAACTGGACCACCCACCCCGCCCTCGAAGTCGCCGGCAAGGAGTACTACGAGTTCCGTGCCGACCTCATGGTCCGCAACGACGAGGGCCTCACCAAGACCTACAACCGCTTCCACGATCCCAACGAGCACGACCCTGAGATTGCCCGCCTCCGCGCTCTCCACGCCGCCATGGACCGCGCCGTTCTCGACGCCTACGGCTGGTCCGACGTACCCACCGACTGCAAGTTCCTGCTCGACTACGAGATCGACGAGGAGGAGTGGGGCCGCAAGAAGAAGCCCTACCGCTACCGCTGGCCGGACGACGTGCGCGACGAAGTGCTCGCACGCCTGCTGGAACTCAACGGCGAGCGAGCCGCCCAGGAGCGCCGGTCGCAACCGAAACGCGGAGGACGACAATGAGCCAGTCCACTGCCGACGGCCGGCTGATCCGGCGCGTCAGGATCAGGAACTACCGCAACATCGCGGCGTGCGATGTGGAGTTGCCCCAGCTGGCGATCCTCGTGGGTCCCAACGGCGCGGGCAAAAGCAACTTCGTCGACGCGCTGTGCTTCGTGGCCGAGTCGCTCCGGCCGTCCCTGGACGAAGCCCTGCTCCGTCGCAGAGGGTTTCGGGAAGTAGCGCGTCGAACGCTGGGCAGGCCGGGGCAGTTCGGGATTCGCCTCGACTACAGCATCAAGGAAGCTTCGGGCTACTTCGCCGTGACCATCGCCGGAGGAGCGGACGGCGCGTACCGCGTCAAGAAGGAGGAGTGCCTGGTCGAAGACGCGGCGGGATCGCACTTCTATTCGGTCGAGGACGCCCGGGTCAAAGAGGCCACCTTCACCTACCCACCTCCGGCATCGGACACGATGCTCTATCTCGTTCGGGCAGCCACCGTCCTGGAGTTCATGCCCGTCTACCAGGCTCTCGCGGAGATGAGCTTCTACAAGCTGAACCCCGATTCGATGCGCGGCTGGCCCGCCCCCGACTCCCACGCCCTTCTTCGTCCCGACGGCAGCAACGTGGCCGAGGTCCTGGGGGCGATTGCCAAGCGGTCGCCGGAAACCAAGGAACGCCTCGACTGGTACCTCCAGGCCGTCGTGCCCGGCGTCGTCTCCGTGGACAAGCAGACATTCGGGCCGGGCAGGACGCTCCTGTTCCGGCAGGCCGTCCGGGAGGGCAACCGCTTTCACAAATTCTTCGGAAACAACATGTCCGACGGAACGATGCGCAGCGTCGGGCTGTTTGTGGCGTTGCTGCAGAACGCCGAGATCGACGACGGGGCTCGGCGGCTCGTCGCCGTGGAGGAGCCCGAGACCGCTCTGCATCCGGGAGCGCTCGACATCGTTCGAGAGATCTTGGCCGACGGCGCGGACTGGACTCAGGTGATCGCGACCAGCCAAAGCGCGGATCTGCTCGACCACCCGGACGTTCCAGTCGAGTCGATCGTTGCCGTAATGGCGGACGACGGCCACGGACGATTCGGCCCCATCGACGAAGTGGGCCGGTCGGTAATCGACGAGGGCAAGTTCTCGATCGGCGAGCTGATGAGAATGGAGCAGCTTCGTCCAGACGAGACGGCCTCCCGCTTGCGTCCGTCGCAAATACGGCTGTTCGGCAAGGCGGCTTCGCGTTGAAGTACGACGTCGGAGTCATCGTGGAAGGCAAGGGCGAGACGCTTGCGGTACCGGTGCTGTTGCGCCGGATCGCCAGCGTGGTGGCTCCCGGTCTGAACCTGAGGATCACCGCGCTACGCCGAGGACGGCAGAAGCTGTTGAAGGGGTCGTACTTCGAAGACGCCATCAGCTTGGCGGCTCGTCTCGTTGAGCCTGCGGGGCTGGTTCTCGTGCTTCTCGACGCCGACGAGGATTGTCCAGCGGGACTCGGGCCGCAACTGGTCCGGCGCGCCGCGAGAGCCCGGCCGGACCGAACCACTCGGGTCGTCCTGGCCAAGGCCGAGTACGAGGCGTGGTTCCTGGCGTCGGCCGAATCGTTGGCGGGGCTGCGTGGACTGCGGACGGACCTGTCGGCCCCTGCCGACCCGGAGAGCATTCGTGACGCCAAGGGCTGGCTGACCCGACACCGGGCCCAGCCCGGTGCGTACCGGCCCGCCGTCCATCAAGCCTCCCTCACTGCCACGTTCGATATGGCGGCGGCAAGGTCGGCTCCGTCGTTCGACAAGCTGTGGCGCGACGTGACGACCGAGTTCGACCGCTTCTGCCAGCGGGCCGACTAATGGGACGTTTCGCGCCATCCGCCGCGCCAGAACCCGGCGTCCAAGAGCGGGGCTTGTCCCCGCCGAGCGATTGGCCTATACTTCAGCCTGTTGCCTCCCCTTCCTCCGGCATTGGACGAGGGCCATGACCGATCACGAGAGCCTGATTCTACCAGAAGCTAACGCCGTGGCTGATTCTTCGGGTTGCGATGTCCTCCTGTTGAACACTCCGATTTACCCGACGCTTGGCCACGAAGTGGCCGAATTGTGCGTCGATAGGACCAGACATGACAGTTTGTTGTTCATTCTCACGACGACAGGAGGAGATGCCGATGCAGCGTATCATCTTGCAACCGTACTGCAGAACAATTACAAGTCAATAACATGCTACGTTGCCGGCTACTGCAAGAGTGCCGGCACTCTTGTGGCGGTCGGTGCTCATCAGCTCGTGATAGCAGATTTCGGCGAGCTAGGCCCTCTTGATGTCCAACTCTCCAAGGAAGACGAGATTGCCGAGAGGAGGTCTGGCCTTACCGTATTGTCGGCACTGAAGTCTCTCCATCAGCAAGCGTTCGAGGCTTTTGAGCATTTTATGTTGTCGATCAAATTTCGGAGCGGCGGATCTATTACTACAAGAACCGCTACTGAGATAGCCACCAATCTGACCGGACAATTGATGCAACCCATTTACGGTCATATAGATGTGATGCATCTGGGAGAAGCTCGCCGGTCTTTGTTGATTGCTCACAAGTATGGCGACTTGTTGAACGACAGGGCTCGTAATCTTCGGCCGGACACACTTGACAATCTTACGAGAAATTATCCCGTTCATACATTTGTGATTGATAGAAGACAGGCTGAGAAGCTGTTCAACAACGTTCGTGCACCCTCGGTTGAAGAGGTAGCTTTGGCCGAGAGACTTGGTAAATCGGCGATGTTTCCTTGCGAATTGCCCGACAAGCTAGTAGCATTCCTCAATTCGGAAAACCGAACAACCCCTCAGGAGACGTCACATCATGAGAATCACACGGAGATCTTGGGGCCCCGAGGAGGACCCCCGGAACATCCAGCAGAGAACGTTGAAACACTTGCGGGACACGCCGCAGGTGGATCCCAGAGAGAAAGCACGCAAGCTCCAACGGGACTCTCTGACGAGAATTCACGCGACGCTACGGCGGCCGACGCACGGACCGCGTAGCTAGACAACGGGCAAGGCATTCCTGGACCGCCTCGGCGTGACGGTCGAGCAGCTCTGCCCGCAGCACGCCATCAAGTCGATCCCACCCACATGACCCCCGCCCAGGTCCGCGACCAGCTGGTCGAGTCCCTGCGACTGGACTTGGTGGGCCCTTGGCCCGGGCACCCCTTCGAGGAAGAGCGGCTGCCGGGCTCGCGCCGGGAACGCCCCTCGGTGTGGTACTTGACCGGCTTCCTGGTGCCTTCGGGAGCGCCGGCGGAGCAGCGCGTGGACGCGAGCGAGGACGACGAGATGGACGAGACGCCCGAACAGGCGGGCCTCGGCGAGGAGTCCACCGAGGACCGGAGGGCGGCCAAGAAGGCGTTCTTTCCGTCGTCGATGGGGCTGAGCTTTCTGGCGGCGGCGGAGGCCGGCGGGCTCGACATGACGGTCTCATGGGGCGACTACGAGCGAGACGAGATCGAACGCGAGAGGCAGGGGAGCAAGGAAGGCGTCGAGCGGATTGCGGTCTGGCGGCGGCGCTCTCGGAGCGAGACGGTGTCGGCGCCCTTGCGCGCCGGGCCGCAGCCGGTCGTCGCCGGCGTGCCGAACTCCGGGGGCCTGGAGCTTCAAGTCGTCTGTCGGCCAACCGCGGGAGGAGGACTCGCTGGGCGGCTCCCCGCCGGAGCGTGGGCAGTGTCCGTGTTCCTGGTCAATCGCAGGAAAGCGGTGGACGACGGGCAGGGGGAGCCGGATTCGGCCTTTGTCTTTCAGCCGTGCGTCGAAGTGCGGTGCGCTGCGCCGTTCGTGGCTCGCCCGGACCCTCGGGGATCTCAAGACGACGACTGGGACGAGCACGTGGCCGACCTGCACTACGCCAAATCGCCCGAGTACGCGGCCGGTCACGGCGTGTCCGCCGACTGGGACGTGGTGGACGGGGCCTGCCGGGCGATCCGCACGGCCTGGATCCCCAGCGCCGACGTGCTGAAGACCGAGACGAGGGACGACGTGCCCGGCGCCGTGCTGGCGATGGACGAACTGGGCGCGCTGCCGGACGGGGACAGCGCGAGGGCGGCCTTGGCGCCGTTGGTGGACCGCTATCGGGCGTGGATCGAGGACCGTCGCCGCACACTGGACGATCTGCCCGCCGACCGGGAGACCGGCGACGACGGCAACAACTCGGCGGACCCGACCTCTCCGGGCGGCCGGCGCCGCGAGACGGCAGAGGAGCTCTTGCGCTTGGCTGGGCACGCGGCGGACCGCATGGAGCGCGGCGTCCGGACGCTGGCCGAAGACGCCGACGCCCTGGACGCTTTCCGCATGGCCAACCGGGCCGTGGGAACCGCGCTTCGCCGTCGCGCGGCCCCCGACGCGACGGAGTCGCCGGAGGCCGCCGAAGGGAGCACCGCTTCCGCCCGGGGATTCCGCGGGGACGTTGCGGACTCGTCCGGCGACCCGGCGGCGCCCCCTTCCGGCGAATCGCCGCGCTGGAGGACCTTCCAGCTCGCCTTCGTCCTGCTCAACCTGCCCGGCCTAGCCGATCCGGCGCACGACGACCGCAAGGTCGTGGACCTTCTGTTCTTCCCGACCGGCGGGGGCAAGACCGAGGCGTACCTGGGGCTGGCGGCCACCGCGATGGTCCTGCGGCGGCTGCGCGACCCGGGACCGCCCGCGCACCGGGGCGCCGGCGTGTCGGTGGTCATGCGCTACACGTTGCGCCTTCTGACGTTCGACCAGCTGGCGCGCGCCGCCGGACTCGTCTGCGCCCTGGAGCTGGAGCGGGAGGGCGACCCTGCGCGCTACGGCGAGTGGCCCTTCGAGATCGGGCTTTGGGTCGGCAAGGCCGCCACGCCCAACGTCCTGGGCCGCAAGGGCGACAAGCGCCGCGACACGGCCCGCACGCGCACCATCCACTACCAGCAGGACCCCCGAAGCAAGCCGTCCCCCATCCCCTTGGAGGACTGTCCCTGGTGCGGCACGCCGTTCGAGGCCGACTCCTTCCAGCTGGAACCCGACAACGACCGGCCCCGCAACCTTCGCGTTCGCTGCACGGACTTCACGTGCGACTTCAGCGGCGACCGCGCGTTGCCGATCGTCGCCGTGGACGAGCCTCTGTACCGCCGCCTGCCCGCGTTTCTGGTGGCGACGGTGGACAAGTTCGCCTCGCTCCCCTGGACGGGCGCGTGCGGCGTGCTGCTGGGAGGCGCCGACCGCGTGGGCCGCGACGGCTTCTACGGGGCTTCGGAGCCCGGCACGGGAACGCCTCTGCCCGCGCCTCTGTCGCCTCCCGACCTGATCGTCCAGGACGAGCTGCACTTGATCTCGGGACCGCTGGGCACGATGGCCGGCCTGTACGAGACCGCCATCGAGGCGCTGTGCAAAAAGTCCGGCGCGGCGCCCAAGATCGTGGCATCCACGGCCACCGTTCGCCAAGCCCAGGACCAGATTCAGGCGCTGTTCGCCCGCCCCCAGACGCAGGTGTTTCCGCCGCCCGGCCCCACGCGCCACGATTCGTTCTTCGCGCGCACCGTGCCGACGTCCAAGGCGGCCGCGCGCCTCTATCTGGGCATCGCCGCCCAGGGCCGCAACCCCAAGGTCGTGATGCGGAGGGTCGTGCTGGCGCTGATGGGCGCGGCGGAGAAGGCGTACTGGGAAGCCGGCGGCGGCCGCAACAAGGACAACCCCGCCGATCCCTACATGACCCTGCTGGGCTACTTCAACAGCTTGCGCGAACTCGGCGGCGCCAGGCGCATCCTGGAGGAAGAGGTGCGCAACACGCTCCAGCGCATCGGCGGCCGTCGCCGGATTGCAGTGGGCGACTTGTCAGCGCCCGCACCCGCCAGGCTGTTCCGGGATCGTCGCTTCCTCAGCGACGTCGTGGAACTCACGTCGCGGGTTTCGACCGGCAAGGTGGCGGAGGCCCGCCAGCGGCTCGGGCTCGCGTCGCACGAGCCGCGCTCGGTGGACTACGCCATCGCGACCAACATGATCTCGGTGGGTCTCGACATCTCTCGGTTGGGACTCATGCTCGTCCACGGCCAGCCCAAGACTCATGCCGAGTACATCCAGGCCACGAGCCGGGTGGGCCGGGACAGCGATCGGCCCGGCTTGGTCGTGACGCTGCTCAACGTCCACAGGCCCCGCGACCGGTCGCACTACGAGACGTTCCGCAGCTACCACGAGACCTTCTACCGTTCCGTGGAAGTCACGAGCGTCACGCCGTTCGCCGCCCGGGCTCTCGATCGCGGGCTTGCGGGAGCGTTGGTGGCGCTGGCTCGCCAGGGAAGCGCCGAGCTGGCGCCGCCCACGGGGATCGAGCGCCTGGCCGAGGCGCGGGCCCAGGTCGAGCAGTTTCTGCTGGAGGTGTTTCTCGATCGCGTCGAAGATCAGCCGGGCGTCCGGGACGACGGCGAGCGCGACGAGCTTGTGCGCAGCGTGCGCGATCGAATCGTGGACCTCCTGGACTCGTGGCAGCACGTGGTGGCTTCCTACGGCGAGGCGGGCGTGGGCATGAAGTATCAGAGGCACGAGGCGTACCAGCGCGCGACTCTGCGGCCGTTGCTGCGCGAGATGCTCGACCGGGAGTTCGAGACCGAGCATCACGCCAAGTTTCGCGCCAACCGTTCGCTGCGGGACGTGGAGCCGGAAGTGAACGTGCACGTGCGGGATCCGGGCCAGGCGAGCCGAGACGGCCTTCGCCCGGCGGGACGCGCACCGTGAGCGCCAAGGCCCACGGCCAGATTCGGCGCGGACAGGTGATCACGACCTGGGGCCCCGGCGCTCTCATCGACATGCCGGATCATGCGGCAGTCATGGGCGGGCTGGAGACTTGGCCCGGCCCGGGCAAGCTCGAGCAAGTCGAGGAGCCCCGGCTGTCGCGCAAGCTGGAGACGATGACGCAGGTGCCCTTCCCCCGTCTCTACGCGCCGCCCGCGGCGGACTCGGCCAAGCCTTGGGACACGCCCTTGGGCGTCGGCGCGTGGCGGTTTCCCGAGTGGTTCCTGGTGCAGGAGGACGCGGGCAAGGCGACCGCGGCAGGCGCCCGCCCGGGCAAATCACATGCGCGCGGCGGCTCTCGTCGCCTGGTCCACCGCACGGCGCTGGACGAGAGGCGCCGCTTCGACAACCGCCCGGTGGTGCCCGCGGTCCATGTCCGCGCGTGTCCCCGGGGTCACTTGGACGACCTCGATTGGCGGGCCTTCGCGCACTCGGCGCCCGTGGACGGGAAGGCCCCAGGCCACAGCTCCGCCGCTTCCTGTCACCGCCAACTGTGGCTGGACCAGACTGGCACCGCGGGCGACTTGGGAGAGCTTGTGGTGCGTTGCGAATGCGGCAAGCGCCGGCGCCTGTACGAGGCGGCCGACTTGTCGCTCGGAGCGCTGGGAACGTGCACAGGGGCGCGGCCCTGGCTCGGCAGGAACGCCAACGAACCGTGCGGCCACCCAGCCCGGCTGCTCGTCCGCACCGCGACCAACGCCTACTTCCCGCAGATCGTGAGCGTGCTGTCGCTTCCGGACCCCGGCTCCGAGGTGGGGCGGGCCGTCGATGCGCATTGGGACGACCTCCAAATCGTGGACGACGCGGCCGACTTGGCGTTCATCAAGAAGAAGCCCGCCGTGGCGGACGCGCTGGCGCCCTTCGACGACGACCGAGTGCTAGAGGCCATCGAGGAAAAGAAAGTGGGAGAGGGCAGCGACCCGCCCGTCAAGCGGGTGGAACTCGACGCCATATTGGGCGTCCCCGAGGGCTACGGAGACGACGTGCCCATCGATCCCGACTTCCACGCCCGGCGGCTTCCGAAGCCGGCGTGGCGACGGGCAGGACGGCCCGGGAGTTCCGCCGCCGACGGTCTTGCCCCCGACGACGGTCTTGCCTCCCCCGACGACCGCATCGCCTCCGTCGTCCAGCTTCACCGCCTGCGCGAGGTGCTGGCCCTGGTCGGCTTCACGCGGCTGGAGGCGATCGCCCCCGACATCCACGGCGAGTACGACCCGGAGCTGGAGTGCGCCGACTTGGCACTGGTCCCCGAGTGGTTTCCCGCCGTGGAGAACCGTGGCGAGGGCCTCCTCGTGCAGCTGGACACGGAGGCCGTGCAAGAATGGCTGGAACGCCCCGGCGTCCAAGACCGCCTGGCCGCCCTGCAAGCGGGTCACGACGCCTGGTGCAAAGACCGCAAGTCCAACCGCGCCTTCCCTGGCGGCGCCTACGTCCTCCTCCACACGCTCTCCCACCTGCTCATCCAGTCGCTGGCGATGCGGTGCGGCTATCCCGCCACCTCGATCCGCGAGCGCGTCTACGCCGAAGAAGACCGCTACGGCATCCTCCTCTACACCGGCAGCCCCGACGCCGACGGCACGCTGGGCGGCCTCGTCCAGCAGGCTCGGCGCATCGAGGACCACCTGGACCACGCTCGCCGCGCCGCCGCCCTGTGCTCGAACGATCCGATCTGCGCCCAGCACGCCCCCGAGACCGGCATGGAGGGCCGCCTGCTCCTCGGCGCGGCCTGCCACGCCTGCGCGCTCGTGGCCGAGACTTCGTGCGAAATGCGCAACGACTACCTCGACCGCGCATTGGTCGTGCCCGTGATCGGCCACGAGGACGCGGCCTTCTTCCCGGGGCTGTCGTGACGCCGATGTCGTCGCCGCGCCCGCCGCGCCGCCCTTCGTGCGACCCGACCGACATCGAACGCCTTCGGGTCGCCGGCCCCGCCTTGACCGCATCCGCGCTGGCCAGCCTCCCCGCCCATGTCCGCCGACGGCTGGAGGGCGCGCTCGCGTCCGGCTTGGTGACGGCGTCTTCGCCCCCGTCCGCGCTTCGCGCCGCCCTTGGCTCGGGCCACGATCAACGCCCGGACGACATTTTCGCCGGCCTCCGCCAACTGGAAGCGCTGGGGATCACCGGCCGGGCCGCCGCGGCATGGCTGCGAACGACCGCCCAAGCAACCCGCCCGGCCCGCCCCGCCGACTTGGTGTGGTCCGGCCCCGAAGTCGCCGGCCTGCACGCCCGAGACACCCGTCGCGTCTACGAGGAGCTCATGGGCTCCGCCGAGCGATCGCTGTGGGCGAGCACGTTCGCCTTCTTCGACGGCCCCCAAGCGTTCGCCGTTCTAGCGCGCCGCATGGAACAACAGCCCGCGCTGGCGGCGACGCTGTTGCTGAACATCCAGCGACGACGCGGCGACGCCACCCGTTCCGACCACCTGGTGCGCCGTTTCGCCGACCGCTTCTGGGGCGCAGAGTGGCCCGGCGCCGCCCGGCCGACCGTCTACTACGACGCCCGTTCCCTGGACCCGGACGGCCCCGCCGGCGTCCTCCACGCCAAGGCCGTGGTCGCCGACGACGAATCCGTCTTCGTCACCTCGGCCAACCTCACCGAAGCGGCCCTCGACCGGAACATCGAACTGGGCCTGCTCGTCCGCGACCGCCCTCTTGCCCTGAAGGTGGCCGGCCACTTTCGGGGCCTCATCGAGAGGGGCTTGCTGGCCCGGCTGCCGGAGTGAAGGGCGGGTGCCCAGCGGGCCGTTTTCCCCAGGACATGCGGATGGACGGGTGCTCCCTGGGCCGAGCACTCAGCGCGACGTCGCCTTTAATCCACCCCGCCGGGCAGTCCGACCCTTGGGCCACCGGCAGCACCGTGATCGCGCCGTGGTCGCGTAGGTTTCGTCTCCGGGGTAGAGAACCCAGAGGTGGTCGAGCCGCAGGTCGGCCGGGGCCGTGCGCATGGAGCGAGTCGAGCCGGGGGCGTCGGCCAGCTTGCACTCGAAGCCGTGCCGTTTCCCACCGCGGCGCAGGAACAGGGCGAGTTCGGTGCCGCCGTGAGTGGTCCAGAAGTAGGCGTCGGCGTCGGCGAAGGCGCCCAGGACCTGCTCGACAGCGAACCCCTCGAACGACGCGCCGACCTTGGGGTGGCCGGCCAAGGCGGCGGCGGCGCTCAAGCCCGGCAAGGCGTGGATGAACCCGGAGTCCCGGAGGTAGACCTTGGGCGACTTGACTTGGCGCTTCTCAGGTTCTCGAACCACGGCGGCAGGACCCGCACCATGAACGCGCGGGACCAGCGGGCGCCCGGGCGAGGGCACCGTTGCTCCCGGGCTAAACATCGGCTAGTTTGATCATGCACGACCATGGTCTGATGGAAAGTCGCGCGTTGACCCACCGAGCCAAGGCCGGACGCAAATGTCCGAACATCGCACGATCAAGGCGTCCAATTTCAAGGCGAATGCCTGAGGCTCATGGACGAAGTAGCCGAGGGAGGTCGGAAATCGTCATGGCCAAGCGAGGTCGACCCTTGTCGCGGCTGGTCGCCCAGTGGCTAGAGCAAGTCCAAAGCGGACAGAGTCAAGCACGAGAAGACGCAATACGCCACACTGACGTAGCGTTGCCGATGAACAACAAACTTCAACAGCGCGGAGAACCGGCGACGACTATCGTTCCAATTCCGACAAGATGTTGTCCATCATGAGCAAGCTTGGTATCAATCCCGGCGGAGATATTCACTAAGTATGACTTCGCCCGTCCTGCGTGTGCAATCCGGTAGGCATAGGGGCAGGCGGAACAACGGCCCGACAGGGCAAGGATGAACATAATGCACGAACTCCAAGTGTTGGAAAAACTTCTAACAGAACACCATAGAGCCATGACAAGATTATTGGAATCAATGGCTCAACGTATCGAGCAAGCAAATAACATGCTTGTAATGGATACAACTATCGGTCTTTTCGGTCAGGACAAGAGGAAAATTGTTCGCCGAACGAGACACAGCATAACGCATTTTGCAGACGTTGCAGACGGAGAAATAACGTCCAGAAGCATAGGGCCGATATTCATCGTCGAACAAGGCAATATTCACCACAATCTAGAAGACGCGAAAACGGAAGCAATGGAACCGTTTACCACACAAGGACAAGAGGAATAGGCCATGGCAGACAAGAACATCATTCCGGCCGGGCTGAGATTTGTTTGTCAACGACAAACACAGACTTACCATGTTATAGATACTGGTACTAACATATCTACAATGGCGTCATACAATTACGGAAAAGATGACAGCTATCGTTGGTGGGCTTCGGCCAAAGCGCACATACATGTATTCTGGCTGAACTGGTCGCCCGGAATACGCAGGGCGATTATCACTATCGCAGTCTTGATAGCTTATGAGCATATGGGCGGACTATCAATCTTCCGTTGCCCGTAAACATCCAGCAAAGGAAACGAGAATGAGAAATCACTTCCAGCAATCCTAGGAACAGCCGCCGGAGCATGGCTGGGGGGCGCAGGTGCTCGAAGGGGTCGTCCCAGGGGAACTCCTTGAAGTTGCGGTACCAGCCGGCGCTTGCGGTGGTGCCGACGAACGAGAGCCAGTTGGGGACGGGGCAGTTGGCGGAGGCCGCGGCGAAGCGGTCGGTGTGGCCGACGACCCACGACGTCAAGACGCCGCCGCCCGAGCAACCGTAGACAAACATGTTGCTCTCGTCGACGTAGCCGCGCTCGAACGGAGCACGTCGAGATCAACTGCGCTCGGCGGCTCGCTCGCTGTTGGTGAGCCACTTGCCTATTCGGCGGTCTTCTTCACATCCCCGCTCGGCGTCTGTGCAGGTTCAACAAGAGTACCATTCACTACGCGCGGAAACTGCTCCGGCGTCGGCGGTTTAATGTTCTTCGGGCCCTCGTATCCACCACGCTCGACCTGCTGGAACATCGGAGTCCGCCGATCTCCATTCGAGTCTTTCGTCACGATTCGACCTCCTTATCGTTTCGGTTCGGTGCATCTGCCTTGCTGACTTGAATACTGATGATTTGACTTTCCTTCAACAGAATAAATTCCATGCCCGTTGATTGCCATCTATTCTGATCATCCAGCCATGCATTCGGATTCCTGATCAGCAAATCGTTACCCTTTCGTGGATTATCTGCAAATGCCAAGGCGCCGTGATACGTACCCCTTTGCGTCTCAATGACAAGATAGCGATCCTCTTTTGATATCTGAAACCACATCCAATCCCAAGCTGTAAGGAAAACCGACCTCCGCCATCTCCGCATCCAATCTGACGTGATGATCGTCGAGAAAACGATGCCTACCAGCATGGCCGAAGCCGTATGAACTACGAGTCCTACCGGAACACCGGACGTGAGATTGCCAGGTCGAAGAAAGTGAGTCCAATAATCGTCGACGGGTTCCCATACGCACGCCAACGGCCATAGCAATGTTGCCGATACGATGCTGAGAACCAGAGAACGCGCTATCGTTTCCCAAGTCGAGACGTCGTCGTCGGCAGACATAAATCTCAGCACTCGTAGGCAGACGTATCCCGGCAGGATTACAAAGACCATCACCAACAGTGCGTCGAAGCTCATTTGGAATCGTTAACTCCATCAGCGGACCCGCCGTTGCCGTACTCGCTCCCTACTCCGTCACCGCCCCTCCCCGCGAGTGCTTCTTGAACCATTCGCGCAGGTAGATGTGGGTGCGCAGGAAGTTCGACGGCGTCGAGCTCGTGCCGTGCCATTCGTTCTTGAAGCGGATCATGGCGGTGGGGACCTTCAGGACGCGCAGGGCCTGGTAGTACTCCTCGGTCTGGGGCATCGGGGTGCGGAGGTCGCCTTCGCCCGTCATCAGCATGGTGGGCGTCTTGACGTTGCCGACGTACATGAGGGGGGAGCGGCGCAGGTGCTCGGAGGGGTCGTCCCAGGGAAACTCCTTGAAGTTGCGGTACCAGCCGGCGCCGTCGGTGGTGCCGACGAACGAGAGCCAGTTGGTGACGGGGCAGTTGGCGGAGGCCGCGGCGAAGCGGTCGGTGTGGCCGACGACCCACGACGTGAGCACGCCGCCGCCCGAGCAGCCGTAGACGAACATGTTGCTCTCGTCCACGTAGCCGCGCTCGACCACCAAGTCCACGCCGGCCATGAGGTCGTCGAAGTCCTTGCCGGGGTAAGCGTTCTTGATCGAGTTGCCGAAGGCGCTGCCGTAGCCTGACGAGCCGCGGGGGTTGGTGTACAAGACGACGTAGCCGTTGGCGGCGTGGTTCTGCCAGCCGAAGTTGAATCCCACGTTGTACATGCCGTGGGGGCCGCCGTGGATGGCCAGGATGAGGGGGTACTTCTTCGACGGATCGAAGTCCGGGGGCTTGATGATCCAGCCCTGGATGTCGTAGTCCTCGACGGACTTGTACCAGACCTCTTCGACGTCGCCCAGCTGGACGCCGGCCAGCACGTCGGCGTTGACCTGCGTCAGGCGGGTGATCTCGGCCGGGTCGCGCAACGAGAACGTGACGACGTCGCCGGGCTCGTGATGGCTGCTCAGCGTGCCCACGGCCCTGCCGGCTTCGACCGACGACAGGGACAGCATGTGGTTGCCCTCCGTCAGCGCGGTCACGCCGCCGTCCACCGACGCGAAGTGCACGTTGCTGGTCCCTTCGCTGCGGACCGTCATGTACAAGCCGCTGCCGTCGTCGGCCCAGATCAGGCCGGAGGGCTGGCGGTCGAATCCGTCGCTGATCATGCGGACGCCGGAGCCGTCGCGGTTCATCACGTACAGCTTGCGCGTGATGTAGGTGTCGGTGGTGAAGTCGTTGCCGGTGAACGCGATCAAGCGGCCGTCCGGCGAGGGAAGCGGAGAGCCGTGCGGGCCGGGGCGGTCGGTGAGGCGGGTGACGTCGCCCGTCGCCACGCGGACGGAGTACACGTCCGACTGCCGCCATTCGTGCTCGGCGTCCTCCACGCGCAGCGACGTGAACAGGAGCTCCTCGCTGTCCGGCGTCCACTCGAGGCCGTTGTGGTTCCAGTCGCCGTCGGTGAGCTGGCGGGCGGTGCCGCCGTCGGCGGGGACGACGAAGAGGTGCGTGTAGCCCTCGTCCACGTAGCCGCGCCGGTCCCTGCGGTACCAGAGCCGGTCGACGACCTTGGGCGCGTCGGTCCACTTGGCGCCGTCGGGGCGGCCGGGCACCGAAATCGGCCACGGATGCTCCGAATCGACCGTCATCGAGAACGCGATCTGCATTCCGTCGGGCGACCACTCGATGTTGGACGGGCCGTTCTCGACGTGCGTGATCTGCGTGGTCGCGCCCTCGGCGTCCATCCACCGCACGTGGATTTGGCTGCCGCCGGGCTCCCCCTCCGCCGTGTACGCGATGCGGTCTCCGCTGGGCGACCAGCGCGGCGACGATCCGTCGAGCAGGAAGCGCATCCGGCTGCCGTCGGCGTTCATGATCCAGATGGACGACTTGCGGCGGTCGTTGATCTTGTCCACCCACGAGCGCGTGAAGACGACTTGGCCGCCGTCGGGCGACAGCTGCGGGCTGCCCGCCCACTCCCAGTCCAGATAGGTCTCGAGCTTGAGCGTCCCGTCGGGTTCGTCCTGGGCTTGGACGGCCGCGGGCGCGCCCAACAAGAGCGTCGCCGCCGAGAAGAGGGCGAAGAAGAAGACTCGCGACGAGCGCGGCAAGTGCGGGGACGGCATGGACGGGCCTCCGGTCTGCTGGGTGGGTCGACTAGGCGCCGAAGCTGGGCCGGACATCGCTGCGGAGAGCCGACCGGCTTCTCGTGGCAACATAGGGCTTGCGGCGCGCGGGCGCCAGGACGGCATCGGGGCCAACAACGGGCATCGGGGCCGACCCGCCGCCGATCGCTGGTCGGGCTTGCGGCGCGCGCCGGGACGGGCATCGGGGCCGACCGCCATCGATTCCGGTGGTGGGCCTCCGGCGCGCGCCAGGACGGGGCTCACAACTCCCGCGTGAACGTCCAGCCGCCGTAAAGGAGGCCCTGAAAGAAGCGGCGAGGGGGCCCGAAGCCCGCCTGCTCGGCCAGGTCGGCGATGCGCTGGGCCGAAGCGAAGTGAATTCCGGTGGAGATGCGTTCCTCGAAGCGGGGGATTTCCTCTTTCGCGAGGTTCATGATGCGCCAGTAGCGGCGCCACGCCTCCATCGCACGCTCGTGCTCCGGGGCGCCGGGCTCGCCGTGGAGGTCGAAGAGGACCAGCAGGCCGCCGGCACGCAGTCGGTCCGCGACGGCCTTCAGCAACGCGGCCTTCTCGCCGTCGTCCGGCAGGAAGTGCAGCACGTTGATGATCGTGGCGGCATGGAAGCGCGGACGGACGGGCAGGTCGCGCACCAAGCCCAGCCGGAGCTCGACGCTTCCCGGTCCGGCCGGCGCGTCGTCGTCCGCGGCCAGGCGGCGACGGGCCAGTGCCAGCATCTGGGCGGAGGGGTCGAGGCCGGTCAGATGGAGGTCGGGCCGCGCGCGCCTGAACGTGGCCAGCTCGATGCCGGTCCCCGCGCCCACGACGAGCAGGCGTCCGCCCGGCGGCAACGCGGGATCGGCCAAGGCCGCCACCATCGGAAACAGCGTGCGGTAGCCGGGGATGACTCGATGCGCCAAGTCCTCGTAGGCCCGGCCGTAGTCTCCGTCGAAGTCGAACGGTTCCGCTTCCATGCCGGATTTCGTGTCCGTGCCGCTGGGCTTCGTGTCCGTGCCAGGTGCCGCGTCCATGCTGGGGTCCAGGTCCGTGTCGGGCGCCGTGTCCATGCCGAGGTCCAGGTCCGCGTCGGGGTCCGTGTCCATGCCGCGTCCTTTGTCCGTGCTCGGTTCCGCCCTCCGTGCCCGGGTCCGGGTCCGTGCCGGGGTCCCTGTCCATGCCGCCCCGCCGTTGGAGTCGTCCGGCCCGCCCGAAAGTCGTCCGGATCCTGAACGGCGAAGAGCCGGGGTCCTCGTGTGTCGTCCGGCCGCCCGAAGGCGTCCTGCCCTCGGCGCCGTTCTTGGGGTATGATTGGCGTCGGCCTTCCATCTTCCCCAAACCAGCGCCTTCGTCGCCCAAACGGCTCAGCATAAGGCAAATGTCCCGTCTTCCGCCACAGGCCGCCGCGCTCTTCGCCCGTCGGCTCCCGTCCCGCCATGCCCTCGACTGCGAGTAGCGGAGACGTGGGCGCGCTCCTGGCCGGTCCTCTCATCTTCGCGCCGCGCTACCGAGACTACGTGTGGGGCGGACGGAATCTGGCGCGCGTGCTGGGCCGCGATCTGCCGCCGGGCGTCGTGGCCGAGAGCTGGGAAGTGTCGGCCCATCCGACGGCCCCCACCATGGCGGACCGCGGGCCGCTCCGGGGACGCACCTTGCGGGAGCTGGCGGCGGAACACGGCGCGGCGCTCGTGGGCCGAAACGCGGAGCGGGCGTGCGGGCCGGGCCGGTTTCCATTGCTGGTCAAGCTCTTGGACGCGGCGCAGCCTCTGTCGGTGCAGGTTCATCCGGACGACGCGCGCGCCGCGCTCCGGGGAGACGGCGAGCTCGGCAAGACGGAGATGTGGCACGTGCTGCACGCCGATCCCGGCGCCGAGGTCGTGCTCGGCCTTCGCGACGGGACGGACGAAGGAGCTCTGCGCCGAGCCTGCGCCGACGGACGGATCGAGGAACACCTGAACCGTGCGGCGGTGAAGGCGGGCGATTCGATCTTGGTTCCCGCCGGAACCGTGCATGCGATCCTGGGCGGCGCGGTCTTGCTCGAAATCCAGCAGGACTCCGACGTCACCTACCGGCTGCACGACTGGGGGCGGATCGGCGCCGACGGCCAGCCTCGGCCGTTGCACCTGGAAGAGGCCATGGAGGCCATCGACTTCGCGGGCCCGCCCCCTCGAGTGCGCCCGCTGGCCGGAGCGGCCGACACCAGCGAAGGGGTCGACCGGCAGGTGCTCGCGAGCTGTCCGGCGTTCGTCGTCGAGAGACTGCGGCTGCCGGAGGGCGTCGAGCTCGAGCGGCGCGTCGACCCGGCCTCGTGCGAAGTCTGGGGGGTCCTGGAGGGACGCGCGCGCCTCTCGCCAAGCGACCGCGCGCGCGCCGTGACGCTTCCGGCCGTCCGCTTCGCGCTGCTTCCGGCCGCGATGGGCGCCTTCACGGTGCGGACGGCCGGCGGCGCCGTGGCCGTTCGTGCCTACGTGCCGTCGCCGGAGTGCCCCGCCAGGGACTCGAACCCCGAACCTGCCGATTAAGAGTCGGATGCTCTACCAGTTGAGCTAGCAGGGCTGCGACGCGGCGTCCGAGGGGGGGAGCCCCGGGCGTGCGTCTTCCAGAAAATAGCGATCTCTCGGGGCACGTGCCACTCCGGGGCGACCCGCGTCTCCAAGGACCGTGTCGCAACCTGGAGCACGGCCTCCTCGCGGCGGAGCGCCCAGCGGCCGAGGCGTCGCGCCGGCCCAGAACGCTGCTCGCTTGACCTCGGCCTGGCCCGGCCCCCCCCCCAAGCGGACGCCGGGCCAAGCCGAGGCGAACTCTCGCTACCGCCCTCGCCAACCACCGCGTTGGCCCGGACGGCGGCGGTCTCCCCATCCGCGGCCGTCGCGGCCTCCGCGCCGGTCCCGCCATGTCTCGCGTGCTTCTTCGCGTTGCCGCATCGCCGCGCGCACCCTCATGCGCCGGAGCCGCTGCATCTGCTCGTCCGTGAGGACCGCTTCGATTTGCCGGCGCTGCTCTTGGCGCAGAGACGCGGCCTCTTCGGCCCGCTCGCGGACGACTTCGCGCAACTCCGATCGCTCGCGGAGGCCCGCCCTCGTCTCGGAGGTCATCTTCATCCACTCGGCGGCGCGGGCCGCCTGCCGCTCCACGGCCTCGGCGCGCATGGCGTTCAGCTGCTCCGTCTGCTCCGCCGACAGGCCGAGCTCCTCGCCCATCCGAAGAATCCGTTCCACGGCCGAAGCCGCAGTCCCTCGGGCCGAGGCGGCCATCTGCTCGACGACGGCGTCCCGCACCGCCTGCCCCGCCTGCCCCCGAGACTGCGCGGCCGCTTCCTGGCCGGCCAGTCCCAGTCCGGCCGCCAACATCGCGCCGAACAACGCGCCCGCCTGCAGCGAGCTTCCCAGCATCGTAGTCATTCCGGTCTCCCTCGTGTCTTGATTAAGGATTGGATCGTGCGGGCCGAGAGCGCGCGTGACGCTCGCGGCCGTAGTCCAAGGACAGACGAGAAGGCCCTTTTGTTGACGGAAGCGGAGGATCGCGTTCCTTGAGCCGGTCGTGGACGACGTACAGGCGCGGCCCCTTCGGGGCGCTATCGGGGGACGGCGACCGGCCGGCGGGCTGCCGTCGAAGGGGGCAGCAGATAGGTGTGGGCAAACGCGCCCAGCAGCCCGATGGTCACCGCCGGAGCCAAGTACGGGCCGACGCCTTGCCACAGCAGGCCGGGTTCCTGCAACAGACCCGGCAGCGTCAGTCCCACCGACAAGAACGCCCACGCTACCCCGAATTCGCCAAGCCGCTCTGGTTCGAGCCACTTCGACCGAAGACGGCGGGACCGCGGAGCGGGACGTGCGGGCGCGGCAGCCAGGGCCCTCGCCACCGTTTCGCGCGCTTCGGCCTCGGTCACTTCGACCATGGGCACGGCCACGCGCCTCAGTCCCCGCACGAACCGGGCGAAATCGAGCTCGGCCTCGGTCTGCGCAACCTCCTCGGCGCGTGGGCCGCCCTCTTGGTCTTCCTGGACCACCGCCGTCACGATCCGGTCCACGGCATTCTCGTCCAGCCAGTTGGCGTAGCGGCGGTTCACTCCGAGCACCTCCAGCACGCCGTAGCGGCAGGCGAGCGCGCAAGTCGCCAGCAGCGGCAGGAGCGGCGCGCACAACACGGTCCAGCCGGCGGAGTAGCCATGCATCCGCGCCAAGTACGCGAAGTGGTCGAGCGCCGCCGCAAACGACACCACCAGCGCGACGGCCACCAGCCACCGCCCGGCGACGCGGCGCAACGGGCTCCACGACTGGGTCGCGTGGCCTGTCGCGGCGCCCGCGACGCCGGCGATCAGCACGAAGATTCCGATGGCGATGTCGACCGACTGGCGGCCCACGCTGAAGCTCGGCCATGTCCGCACCAGCTCCGGGGCCGCCAGAAGAAGGACGTATTCCCACGCCACAGTCGCCAAGAAGATGTACAGGCACATGCCCCCCGCGATCGACGCCAGCCACTTCCAGTCCTGCCGTCGCGTCTCCAGATCGCCGAAGAGGTCGAAGCGATTGACGGCGGCGGCAAAAACGGCGAGCGGGACCAGCGCGCCCAACCAGAACGCGGAAGCCTGGCCGACGAAAATGAACCGCAACAGGTAGGAAGGCGTGCTCGCGTAGTCGACGAAGAACAACCAGGCCGAGTACAGGGCGTACAGCCCGGCCAGCCGGGCGAAGTGCACTCCGACGCGCCGGGCAAAATCGTTGTCGGGCTTTGCAAACGACATGTCTTGGTTGTCCGTTCTTGGCAGGTCGTCGGGCTAGCGTCAGCGAGCGTCGGCCCCGAGGCACCTCGAGCAGTTGCTCGGCCGCCAGCAACACTCATGGCAACAGAAAGATGCGCGGCCGGCCGTTTCGCGGCAACAGTCGTGCCATATGGGCGCCGCCTGCGGCGCCATCGCGGCCCTCTGCGTCCGTGCGAGCGTAGCCGGCAGAAGCAGCACGTTGGCGACCAAGACGGCCAGGATCCACTTCCCGATGGGTCTCATGTCATTGCTCCAAGTTGGGTGGGCGCCGTTGCGCGAGGCCTCGCAAGGCCCGTCCGACGGCACCGAGGTCGTTGCCGTGGCCATGGTGGCGCAAGACGCCGGCCGAGTCGAACACGAACACCCAGGGCGTCCTGGACGCCAGAACGCGACTCTGGGCCGTCGGTTCCAGCTGCGCCACGCTGATCACGTCGACTTCCCATCCGGCTCCCTCGGCGTAGGCCGCAGCCGCCGCGGGGCGCGCATGGCTGACCGCGATCCTCCGCACTCCCGAGGCCACCGGAGCGTCGAAGCGCTTGGCCCACTCCGGTGCCACGGCTTCCCCTTGCCAGCATTCGGGATGAACGCGTACACGATCGTTGCCGCACGTTGCGGCGAGGCCAGTTCGACCTGCGTCCGCTCGCCATCCTCTCGCGCTCCGTTCAAGAATCGCACGGTGTCGCCAACGGCAAGCCGGGCCGGCGACCCGCCACGAGCCAGGGCGCCCGACGGCCGCGCGATCGACGCGACCTGGACCGTCAAGGCCAGCAACGCCAGCGCGAGCACGAGGCGAAGGACGGGCGACGTT
Source organism: Longimicrobiales bacterium (assembly GCA_965242735.1). Taxonomy (GTDB): domain Bacteria; phylum Gemmatimonadota; class Gemmatimonadetes; order Longimicrobiales; family Gaopeijiaceae. Next base: position 3,158,651 of record OZ251497.1, read on the forward strand.
GTCGCGAATGGGGAGCGATTTGCCCCGGGGGTCTTCGCTCTTGCAAGATGGGCATTCGCGGCCCCGTTCATGGATGCCCTCCGGCTGTTTCGTCCGCGACATGCCAGACCCGCACGATGGGGAAGAAGTCCGTCTCCAGCGTCGCCAAGCGGCCGTCCGCCAGAAGGGCGATGTCGGCGACTTCGCGCGGCAGCAGAATCGAGCCTTGATAGTCTCCGCGACGGGCGTCGTACGTGTCGACGATCCTGTCTCGGTATTCCGTCTCGCCCCGAAAGAGGACGAACACCCGTCGGCTGTCGGCCGCTACGGAGCGGGCAGCCGGCGTTGCCTTCGGGTCCACACGATGGACCACCATCTTCGTGACGCCCTTGATGTTGGGGTTCACTTCGTACGTCTTCATCTTCGGGAACGCCACGCGCTCGATGCCGTCGGCAACCGCTCTGACGCCGCCGTTCTCGTCCAACAGCACCAGTTGGCTCGACCATCGGAACGCAACAACGGCGCCGGCCCCGGCCCGGCTTGTGAAGGACTCGCCCGCCAAGTCGGCATGAAAGGAAACTTCGCCCGGCATGAGCGCCGCCGAAGCCACGGCGCCGGAATCGGACACCGACATCCACAGCGTGTCGCGGCCGCCCACGTGAGGCCGAAGCACTCTGCCGCCCGAGCCGAACGCCGGCAGCACCTGAGACAACTCCGTGGCCGGCAGCCGTCGGGAGGACAAGAGCTGGCCGTCCGCGCTCAATGCGGTCAGCCTCCTGTTCTTGTTGTCGAGAACGAGCAGCGTGTCGCCGTTGTATTCCATGTGCCTGAGCTGCAGGAACTCGCCCGGCCCCCGGCCGTCCCGTCCGAACCGCCAGAGCGGCTCGCCCCGCGGCGAAAACGCTTGGACCGCGAGGTCCGCCCAGTCGGCCGCGACGAAGCCTCCTCCTGGACTGGCCGTGATGCGACGCGGGTTGCCCAGCACCGTCCCGTCCGGGTCCTCGACCGAGAAATCAAGCACTGGCGGCGAAAGCCATTTGCGTTGCGGCGCTTGGCCCTCGACTCCCCCCGCCGCCAGGACGCAGACCACGCCCAAGATGCGAGCGAGCACCGTCATGGCCGCCGACCGGCGGCGCAGAAACGGCCGCCGAACGACCAGACGGAACGCGGTCGTCTCGCCCGGCACTCCACCAATCCTCCGGATGGCGTTCTCCATTTGCGGCTCCTCTCAGGAATGGGGGGCGCCTCGGCCCGGCTCGTCAGTCCTCGCTTGCCAGCGTGGCCACGAAGACTCGATCGACGCCCATGCTGTCCCTTTCGTGCAACAAGACATGGGCACCGCTGGCATCAAGAAGCTCCGAAGTCGACTGGAACGACACAACAAACTCGGGCGCGCTCAAGTCCGTCGGAGTCCACGCCTCCCATCGGACATCCTCATCGTCCGGCATCGCGTAGGAACGCAACCAAAGCCGCCCGTCGCGATCTACAATCAAATGGTCGATGGGCGGCGTCGTCTCGTTGGCTGGGACATCATCCACTTTCTCCAGGTTCGCCCGTGCGCTCTCCCGAAGCAGTCCGGCGCTCGGTCTCGCCACGCGACGGCGCAACCGCTCGCGTGCGCCCTCACGCAACATCTCAATTTGCTTCGCGGACGCCATTCTCCCCTGAGCCATTGGCAGCTCAGCGTTGGTCTCCCCGTAGCGGTCCACGATCTTGATCGCGCTGAGGTCCGTCTGCGCAATCGCGACTTGGTCGCCGATCTGTGCCTCTAGAAGAATATGTCCAAGCATCACCGGGTGAAAGCCGTTGGCATGCATCCAATATTCTGGACCTCTGGCATCGGCAATGGCACCAACGATGCCGTCTCTTGCAACCGCAACATAGCGAATCCCTTCTCTGTACCGTCCGAGTTGGTCTGTTGGCTCTTCTCCGTCCCGAAAAATCACAAGGCCGTCCGCCAGCACGGCGACAGGAGTAGCGACCGGCTTCTTGAACCACAGCCGGTTGTACGCCCACGTGTCCATGACGTCCCCTGCTCCCGAAAACCACGTGATTCGGGCAAGTGCCACGTCCCATGTCGCAAACCCGTCAGGCGTTCGCAGCATTTCCGTGAGCAGGCGAAACTCGCCAGGGCCGTCTCCGTGGCGTCCAACCGAACGAACGCTGCCGTCTTGCAAGTCGACCAGATGAATTTCCGCGTTGAGTCGATCGCCGATCACCAACCGATGTTCATCGACGAAGAATGCGGTAGCCAGACCACCAATCTGGGACACCGACGAATTCGGATGCTCTGAGGAATCGAAGACATCCGCTTCTCCTACATGCATCAACGGCGGGCTAGGTTCTTCCTGTCCTTGATTAAGCGATAGCGCAGACGCCATTACTTCATCGAGGCCAACGGTTCCAGCAAAAACGCCGTTTCTTGAGACAAAAGTCGGCGTTCCTCGGACTCCAAGAGCCTTACCTATGCTGATATCTGCGTCTATCCGTGCGTCAGTTGCACGGTCATTCATACATTTCCTGAATCCGTCAATATCAGCAACGCCTGCATTCGTGGCCAAGCCATCCCAGTTGGCCAAGTCAGTCCACGCGTCATCGGTCAGCAATATATTGTGAACTTCCGAGAATTGGCCTTGATCCGCCGCGCAAAGCGCCGCGGCAGCCGCGTCACGAGCCTTCTGATGCAGTCCAATCATCGGAAATTGGCGAATAACCACCCTTGCACGACCGGAAGCTACGAATGCCGACACCGCCGGGGACAATTGCCTGCAAGACGGACATTCATAGTCGACGAATTCGATAATTGTGGGAACATCGTCGTCGTAGGCTGTTTGAGTCAGGATCGCGGAACTATTGACCAGGTCAGGCCAGGCGGCTGCGATCTGGCGGCGTTCCATCCAATCGGCGTACGCGTGTCCGATCAGGCGTCCGAGAGGACCGGAAGGGCCCAACAGTAGAAAGGCGATTGTCGTCAATATCGCGACATTGACGATCATGTTGAGGCGATTCTTCATTTCACGGCTCCTGTTATGCTGCCATGGATTTGGTGGATAGATTACGGCCAGCTGCCCGCTTTCGGTCAGGTCACACTGTCGGCACTACGAGAATCTTGCGGTCCGTCGGTTCAGTCGGCTTCGACTCCGAAGTCGCAGTCGCTGTGGATGTGGTCGCCACAAAACAGGATTTCGCAATCCTGATTTGACACTTGGCACAGGATGCACCCTGCCGCCCAGCGGCAAGGGCTGTCGGCGATCGGCTGAGCAGTCGCCTCGGTGTCGTTTACGAGGACTGCGATCAACAGCAGTCCGAGCAAACGCATGATGAGAATCTTCGGTTTCACGTGGTCTCCTCCTTGAGTCCTGGTTGGCGTGTTGTTTCGAATTTCGGCAGGGACCTGGAAAGCGGGCAGCTGGCCATGGTCCTGTTTCTCGGATCATCGAAACGACGATTAAGTGATCTTGTCCTTCGGAACATCGCCGACGCAATAAGACGCGATCTGCATATGCGTCTTGAACATCGAATCGTCGGTCGATGTCAAAACGGAAAACGATGGCCCGTTGGCTAATATCCCAAACAGTCCACGAAATGGTGTCGTGTGCAGGAATCGGGAACAACCTGAACCAGATGCGATCGGAAGCATCTACGAAGAGTTCGTCCACAGGCGGTGCCACGGAATTGGCCGGAACTTGCGACATCTGAGTGAGGTCGAGATCAGGAAAAGAGACTTGGATGCCGGTCTCGGAAGCGAGATGCTGGTACCGCCGGCGCTCGATTCGACTGCGACGACCATCGTCAGACATATTGGCCAGCCGTTGCGCGGCGACGTCGGCGGCGGAAACAGACGCGCGCGCGCCAGGCAGACGAAACGTCAAGGCCGTGTCGCCGTTGGCAGTAAGGAGCCGAGCCACATCATGGTCGGTTTGAGCAACGATGAAGTACTTGCGCGAGCAAGCGGCCAACGTCTTGTGACCAAAGATCACGGGAATGGAGCGATAGCTGCGCCAGCTGCCGTTCTGCATCGCCAGTCGCACGGCCTCGTTGCCGGCGGCGACGACAATTGGGCGAGAACGGCCATCGGGGCCGATGACCGTGAAGTGCACGCTGTCCCGGTGAATGCGCGGCGCCAGAGTCGAGGTCGCGCCAAACCTGGGCGAGCCAAGGGAACGACCGATTGCCGTCCCGTCGTCGAGGACGCACACGGGCCGCCAAGAAGGGCCGTATTCTTCACCGGGGATCAAGCCGTCAGTCCGCAACGCGCCGAGGATGCCCCGGTGGTCGTCCGCTGCAGCGATCTCGCCTGGCCACAGCCGCCCGATCAGCCGAATCGTGGAAGGCAGATTGGGCTCCGCGGGGCTCAAGGGCCGGAGCTTTCCGTTTTCGTCGGATTGGTACGCCCGCCTAGCGGAATCGTCCACGAACACGTATCTCGCGTCGTCCAGAAGCATGGCGTCCCCCAGCCAGCCGACGCGAACGCCCGTCGCGTGCTCGCTCCATCCCGAGGCAGAGAGAGCATCGGCTGACGGCCGAAATACGGGCACGTCCTGTCCCGTCGTCATCGGAAGCGCCATCAGGAATGCGAGAATGCCCATACCCACCTGAACGCTTTGAGTCCCGCGACAAAGTAGGGCAGTTTTTTACGGCACCCTCTCGCCGGGCGGGCCAGCTGTCGCCGGGCGGGCCAGCTTCGTCACGATCACGCGGCCCACGTGGCTCGCGCCTCCCATCTGCCGGAGCTCCGACGGCGGCGCCTGCAAGGCCCTGCGGACCATGCGCCGGTAGACGGCAGGGTCCAGAAATCCCAGCGCGGCGGCGACGACGCCCGACGGCCTCTGACTCCACTCCGCGATCCGTTCGACGGTGTAGACTCGGCCTAGGATGATCAGCTTCTTCGGGGTCGGAATGGCCAGGGCCGCGCACCGGCGAATCAAGGCCCAATGGGGCATTCCGAGGTCCTTCGCGAGAACCGGAACGGCAGTCGCTTCGAAGGATCGGTCGAGCACGCGGCCCATGATGCGGCCAGCCTCGGGGGCTGCCCGTTCGTGGATTCGAGCCTGCAACCGAAGTGGGCGCTCCGGGTCGATGGCTCGCAGGACCGCGGACCGCATGCCGCCAACCCAGTCGCCCTTGCTGAGAAGCGGCGCCGCGACGGCGAACGGCAGATCGTCGCCCGGCCGGCCGTCTGCCGGAGGGCCGGCCGCAAGGCAAGGATCGACCACCGCGGGCGAGTCGGGGTGGCGCCGGGCGAGTTCGGCGAGTTCGCTCCAGCTTGCCGCAAACTCGGCCGGTCCGACGATCTGCGAGAGGGGCCGAGCGCCGGCGATCATCCGGACGCGCCGCTTGAACTCCCGGCTTCCGGTGAGAGCGAGCACCGGCGGGCGCACCTCAAAGGTCCTCGTGAAATCTCTGCAGCCGTTCTTCTCCCTGGAGCCTGAACAGCGCCCGATGCACCAAGTTGGCGACCGTGGACACCCCGACGCCCATGATGTCGGCGGCCTCCGGCTGGGTCTTCCCTTGCAAGATCGTCAGCACTACCGCCTCGCGCTCGTCGTCCGGCAGCCGGTCCAGCGCCTCGCTGACCGCCTTCTCCAGGAAACGCCGTTGCACGTGGTCGTCCAACGCGTCGCCGTCGCCGTCGGCGGCCACGCCCAGCGCCTCGTCGAAGTCGGCTGTTCGGGCAGCCTCCTTCTGCGCCCGGCGCGCGCAGGACGTGCGGTAGTTCTTCGCCACGCGGACGAGCCACGGTCCGAAAGGGGCCTTGCCGGTGTAGCGGTCGAGCCGGGACAGCAGGTGAACCCAGAAGTCCTGAACCAGGTCGTCAAGGTGATGCCGATCGACGGACATCGACGCGAAGATGGACTTGAGCACGGGGCCGTAGAGCCGGACGATCTTCTCCAGCAGGCGGGCGTCTCGGGTCCGCAGAAGCGCGATGTCGACATCAAGCTTAGGCAGATTGGTCACTGATCGCGTCCCCGCTGCTCGATCCGAGCGCCGGCGGCGTCACTGCCCGCGCCGCCTCGGTGACCGGAAGCTGTCGCGGCCTAGCCCGAAGCGCAAGCCCCATCGCGCGCCGTCTCGTAGACCTGCCGGACTCGCGGGCCGCAAGAGCCGTGACGAGGCCGGGAAGCGTCCGGTTCAGCGCAGACGGACGACGATCCATTGGTTGGGCGTGGGAGAGTCCGGATGGACGAAGATCAGACGCCGGCCATCCACGGCAAGCAACTTCGGCGTGTTGCGCAGATCAAAGTGGCGCATGCCGCTTGTCGTCGTTCGAAGCAGGTTCCACTCGTTGTCTGCACCCCGCGGACGTTGGTACTGCACAAGGAGGGTTCCGTCGTCCAGCCAATGCACGTCCACAAGGAGATGCAAGCTTTCGAGCCATTCGTCGATCTCCTCCGGGCTGGCATTGGGATTGTAGGACTGAAGTCGCCGAAAATCTTGTATCGGAAGTGGTATTCGTCCGAGTGGCCGTCCAGTGAGAGCAAAGAGATATACCGTGTCGGCAAACGCAGATACGGCAGCTACGGTGTCGCCTCGAAGCGCAACGTCGACCCAGCCGAAGTTCCTGGATGCCAAGCCCGCCAAGGAATCGCCCGGAGTCGGGAAGAAGCTTGTCGATATCGTGTCGGCCGCGCTGTTCCACACGTGCAACAGTCGCCGGGGCCACGACGATCCTCCAACGATGCCGGCCACCAAGAAGAGACTGTCGCTCAGGCGACGAGCGGTGTAGACTGGTCGTATGGGCGGCCGGCTCGCGCCTAGGAAGCCAACGCCGGAAGAGTCGAAGTCGAGAAGCCCGCGCGAGAAGTCGACGACCGTCATCGTTCCGTCGGCATTGCGCATGGCCGTCAACGGCAAGCCGAACTCTCCTGGGCCCTCTCCCTTGCGGCCGAACTGCGTCTGGAGTCGGCCCGAGGCGTCATAGATTCGCACGCGGGCTTCTCTCGTCCGTCCACGATCAGGAACGAGCCGTCGTCTTGAACGACGACCTCCGGGGTGACGTTGATGACGTCGTCGCCTTCCTCCAAGGAGATCGTCGCTACCGGCTCGAACACGGAGTCCGGCAACGTCGGACCCATCGGTTGCTGGACGCCCACGTCGCTTTCACCGCACGCGACGACGCCGGCGGCGAGGTGGAGCACGAGATGTCTTCGCATGCGTCTCATTGTCTCGTTTCCGTCCTTTCTCGATTCCTCGATTGGGGGCGAATGGTGAAGTCGGCCCTCGCGTAGACGACCCGCCCGGACACCCCGTAGGGGGATTCCGCGGGGTAGTCGAACGCCCACAGCTGGGCCACGTGGCCGGCAGGCAGCTTGCCGGGGAGTCTGTCGAAGAGGTTGTTGGCGCCCACGGCCACCCGGACCCGGCCGGCGACTCGGAAGCTGACCTGGACGTCGGCCACTGCGGCGGCCCTGATCTCCACCGGCTCTTCGAAGATGAACGGCGACATGACCGCACCGACGTGGTTCAGCCGGAAGCGGCCACCGATCCCCCGCGCCGACCGCACGTCCACGCCGACGCCGAGCCGCGTCTTGGGTTGGTTCTTCGTGAGCAGCAGCGTCTGGGTCTCGCGCACGAACGCCGGGTTGCGGTTGTTCGTGATCTCGGTCTCGTTGCGGTGGAAGCTGGCCGTGAGGTCGGCCGCGCCCCACGACATCTCCCGGAACCGCCAAGCGGCCACGATCTCGAACCCCTGCGTGCGCGTGTCCACGGCGTTGGTCCAGAACGAGACGCCGTCCACGGGCCGCCCCTGGAAGCGCGCGCCGGGGCGAAGGCCGTGGTCCGGTCCCAGCCCCTCGCTGAGAACGACGGCGCCGGCCACGGACACTCTGTAGTAGTCGGCGGCCAGCGCCAAGCCCGAGCCGGTGGAGTAGACGACGCCGCCCGCCAGAGCCCGGGACGTCTCGTGGGCCAAGGAGCAGACGCCGAAGTCGTCGCAGGCCACCGGATCGCCTTCGGGCAGGAATCCGGTGCTGGCCAAGCCCTCTGCGTCGCCTTGGAAGATCACCGTGTTGAAGCCCTGCTGGGGCAGCCGCGGCGCCCGGAAGCCGGTGGACGCGGCGGCGCGGAGGGCCGCGCCCGACTCTCCCAATTCGATTCGGCCGGACAGCTTGCCGGCGAACGCGCGGCCGACGTCGCTGTAGTGCTCCAAGCGCACCGCCGCGCCGAGGAACACGTTGTCGGCCGGCTCCGCCTCCAGGTCAGCGTAGAGGCCGATGCTGTTGCGGCCCCGCTCGGCAGCGTCGGCGCTCGCCGGACTGTACCCCGGGAAGCCTTGGATGCCGCAGCTCGCGTACGCCGAACCGTCCACGTTCTGGTGGTGCGCGGCAGGCCAGCCGCCCGGCGAGTCGCCGGGACCGCAAGCGTAGGACGCCAAGTCGCCGGCGGTCATCCAGAAGGTCTCCCGGCGGTAGGCGGCCCCCAGCGCCACGTGGGCGGGCGCGCCGATCAGAGACAGGCCGCGGGCCGCTTCCGCGCTCATCTCGATCTGGCGAAGCGAGAGGGCGCCGCCGAAGACGTCGGTCGGCCCGGCGTGGGCGGCGATGGAGTCCGGCGCGGCGCCGGGGTTGCGGGCCAAGTACTCGGCCGCGTAGGAGGGGTTGATGGAGTTGGCCGTGCTGAACCGAAACTCGCCCTGTTCGATCCCGAGGCTCGCGTCCGCCGACCAGCCGCCCAGGCGGGTTCGGACTCCCAGAGCCGACGAGACGTCGTTGAGCTCCGACGCCTCGGTTGGAAAGAAACCGTCGGGGTAGACGTAGGACACGTTTCGGGACACCCAATCCGCGTTCGTGTAGGGGCCGTCGGCGACGGCCGCGCGCGCCGAGTAGGTGGCGAAGGCGTACAACTCTGCCGACTCGGCCACCGGGACCCCCGCGTTCACGACGATCGCCGTGCTCCGGTAGTCGGGCTCGCCGATCCGTTGCAGCTGGGCGACCCGGCCGCCGTCCGCGCAGGGCGCGTAGTTGGGGTCCGGGGCGAAGCAGGTGCGCGCCGTGCCCGCCCGGATCGTCGGCTCCTGGTCCGCGTGCTCGACCGTCAGATTGAGAAAGCCGCCTTCGCCGAGGCCGATCCCGGCGTTGGCCGCCGCCGCGACCCGCTCGCCGTCGCCCCGAGACGTCCGGCCCACCTGCGTGATGGCGGTCATGCCGGCGTCGGCGTCCTTGAGCACGACGTTGACGACCCCGGCGAGGGCGTCGGAGCCGTACTGGGCGGTCGCGTCCGCCCGCAGCACTTCGATCCGCTCGACGGCGTGCACGGGGATGGCACGAAGGTCCGTGCCGACGGCGCCCAGCCCCTGGAGAGCGATGACCTTGGGGAACGCGACCCCGTGGCGCCGCTTCCCGTTGACCAGCACCAACATCTGGTCGGCGCTCATGCCCCGCAGCGTGGCGACGTGCAGCGCGGCGCCGTCGCCGGCGTGGAAGCGCGTGGAGTTGAACGACGGCACGATCCGGCCCAGAGCCTCGGCCAAGTCGGCTTCGCCCAGCCGGGCCAGCTCCTCGGCGCAGTAGACCTCCACCGGCGCCGCGAGTTCGGCGGGGCCGCGCGTTCTTGCGCGGGAGCCGGCCACCGCCTCGCCGGCGTCCAGGCCGCATTCGGTTGCGGCGCCGACGGCGGCGGGCTCCTGGGCGCCGGCCGGGGCCGCGACCGCTACGGCGAGGAGAGCGAGGGTCGCCGGCAACGCGCCGGCGAGCGTCCCAGCTTGAAGTGTGCTCCGTCGTGCCGTAATCATTCAGGTCTCTCCCGTGCTCGAGCGAGAAGACCTCTCGGGCGCTGGGGCGTGGCGAACGCCGCCCGTGATTCAATGGACGCCGCAAGCCGCAACTTCGTGCAACGGAGGCCCAATGTACTTCAAGCAAGTCGTGGACGACGTTCTGGCCCAGCGGGCGTACTTGGTGGGATGCGAAGAGACGGGCGAGGCCGTCGTCGTCGATCCCGAGCGGGACGTGGACCGCTACCTGGAGATCGCAAGCGCCGACGGACTCCGGATCGTGGCCGCGGCGGAGACCCACATCCACGCCGACTTTCTGTCGGGTTGCCGGGAGCTGGTGGAGCGGCACGGGTGCGCCGCGTACCTGTCCGCCGAGGGCGGCGAGGAGTGGCAGTACGAATGGGCGCGGGGACGCCCGGGCGTGACCCTGCTCCGCGACGGCGACGCCTTCTCGATAGGGCGCGTGCGCCTGCGCGCGATGCACACGCCGGGCCACACGCCCGAGCACGTCAGCTACGCGATCTCGGACGGCGCGGGCGAATCGGACATGCTTTCGGGAGACTTCGTCTTCGTCGGCGACATGGGACGCCCGGACCTCCTCGAGTCCGCGGCGGGCGTGGCGGGAGCGATGGCGCCGTCGGCCAAGCGGCTCCACGACTCGGCGCTCGGCTTGCTCGAGATGCCGGGCGGCCTGCGCATCTGGCCGGGCCACGGGGCCGGGAGCGCCTGCGGCAAGGCGCTGGGGTCGGCGCCGTCCACGACGGTCGAGAACGAACGGTCCGGCAACGCGGCTCTGGTCGCGGCCCGGCGCGGAGAGGACGCCTTCGTCTCGTTCATCTTGGACGGCCAGCCGGAGCCGCCCGGGCACTTCGGCCGCATGAAGCGCGAAAATCGGGCCGGACCCGCCCTCCTTGACGAACTGCCTCGTCCCCGCCGACTTGGCGCGTCCGACTTGGCGCAGATCGCCGAGGACCGCGATGCGGTGGCGCTCGACCTGAGACGAGACCGGTCCTCCTTCTACGCCGCGCACCTTCCCGGCTCGCTCTGCGCGCCGCTCGACAAGTCCTTCGCCGCCGTCGCCGGTTCCTACGTGGAGCCCGACTGCGAGATCGCGCTGGTCTGCGAGCCCGGCGATCTGGACGGGGCGGTCCGGGCGCTGGTGCGGATCGGGCTCGACCGCGTGTCGGGCTGGTGCACGCCCGGCGGCCTGCGGAGCTACGCCGACGCGGGCGGGACCGTGGCCGACTTGGAAGAGATCGCGTTCGCCGAGCTGCTCCGCCGCAGCTGCGCTCCCGACACCCAGGTGGTGGACGTTCGCGGGGCCGCGGAGCACGCGCTCGGCGCCGTCGAGGGCAGCTGCAACATCGCTCACACGCAGCTCCCCCGGCGGCTCGGCGAGCTCCCCAAGGACAAGGAGCTCGCCGTGCACTGCATGAGCGGCGCGCGCGCTTCCGCCGCTGCGTCGTTCCTGGCTCGCTCCGGCTTCCGCGTCGTGGCCGTGAACGACCTGTTGCGGCTGTGAGGAAGGCGCGACGGCCCCCAGTCCCGAGCGCGCGACGACCTGCCCAGCACACCGGCCGCGTCCTGTCGAGGCCGCCGTGCCGTCCTTGCCCTTGGCCCTAGCCCCCGCGACGGCGGCGTACTTGGCGACCCTGGCTATCGGAGCTGGGCGCCGACGGGCGGCTCGTCGTCAACGCCCCGCGACGGCGGCATACCTGGCGACCCTGGCTATCGTGCCGGGAACGGCCGCCGCCCAGGACGCGGAGCGGCCCTGGAAGGCTACGGCAGAGCTCAGCTTCGTCCAGACCGGCGGCAACGCCGAGTCGTCCACCATCGGGTTGGCGGGGACCTTCGCCCGCTCCTGGTCGCGCACCGAGCTTCGGGCCGAGATGGCGAGCATCCGCACCCGCACGACTCGCCGCGCTCGCACCGCCGTCGGCGCCGCGGACGACTACCGCGTCGAAGCCACGTCCGACACGCGCGTGTCCGCCGAGAACTACCAGGCGCGGCTCACGCTGGACCGATCCGTGTCCGACCGCACCGCTCTCTTCTTCCGTTCGGAGTGGGTGCGCAACACCTTCTCGGGCATCGACGGCCGAATCGTGAACGGCGGCGGCCTCTCCAACCGCTGGATCGACGACGACCGGCAACGCCTCGACACGCGATACGGCCTCACCTACACGACCCAGTACGACGTCGTCTCCGCTCCCGGCGGCCCCGACCGCTTCTTCGGCCTTCAGCTGTCCGCCGAATACCGCCGCCGCATCGGCAAGGCGGAGTGGACCAGCGCCCTCGTCGTCGACGAGAACGGCAAGGAGCTGTCGGACCTGCGAGCCGACTGGACAAACTCGGCGGCCGTGGCACTGAGCGGCCGGCTGGCGCTGAAGACGACCCTGCGCCTCACGTTCGACAACGAGCCGTCGCTGCAGGAGGTCCCCCTGCGATCCGAGGCGGGCGAGAACCTCGGCACGGTCCGCGTGTCGCGGGCCCGGCTGGACCGCGTCACGACGATTGCGGTGGTGGTGACGTGGTGAAACGGCCACCGGCGCTCGCGCCGTCGGAGGCCTGACCGGCGCGCTTCCGCCGCGGCCACGGTTGGCCGGTCAACGACGGTCCGCGTTCGTCCCCTGCATCCGGTACACCCCCACCGCCCCGACCGCCCCGGCCATCGGTCCCGCCCAATACAGCCAGAGATCGCGCAGCGAGCCGCCGTCGGCCAACGCCGCCAGCATCGGTCCCGCCCCCACGGCCGGATTGAACACGCCGCCCGAAATCCCTCCTACGGCGAACGCGCCCACCATCACGGTCAAGCCGATGGCCAAGCCGTAGAACGAGTTCCCCTCCGTGCGCGCGTCCGTGGCCACGTTCAGGACCACCAACGCCAGCGCGAACGCGAAGAGCGCCTCGGCCAGCAGCGCCGCGCCCGCCGAAACGCCCTCCCCGGGCGCGACCGCCAAGTAGTCGCCGGCCAGCGCCCGGACCGCGAACGCCGCCGCCAGCGCCCCGGCGAGCTGCGACGCGACGTACCGCGGCAAGTCCCGCCGGTCCAGCTTGCCGGCCAGCGCCAGGGCCGTGCTCACGGCAGGATTGTAGTGGGCGCCGGAGACGTGGCCGCCCATGTAGACCATCACCGTCAGCGCCGCGCCGATGGCCAGAGGCGCCAAAGGAACCTCCTGGACGGCCGTGAGGCCGATGGTCAGGACGAGGAAGAACGCGCCCAGGAACTCCGTGACGTACTTGGCCATTGCGCCGCCCCCTAGGACTCCGCGTGCCGACTCAGTTGCCCGGACGCAGCAAATTCTCGGGTTGCAGGAGGTTGCTCGAAGCGCGAAGGCCGAAGTCGCTCCCTTCCACGTAGGGCTCGCCGAAGCGCAGCAGCGAGACGACGGGAGACGCGCCCGGCGGGATCGTGACGATGTAGAGCCGGTTGTACTCCATCTCGTCGATGGCGCCGAACGGATCGGCGCCGAGGGCGGCGACGAGCGTGGGCGTGGTGTTGCTGTGGCCCACCACGAGATGCCGGCCGGGCGTGGCCCGAAGCAAGTGCGCCAAGCTGTCCAGCGCGCGCGGGTCGTAGACCGCGAGGTCCAGTCCCGCGGATTGGGCGATGGGCTCGGCCGTGTCGCGCGTGCGCCGCCAGTCCGTGGTGTGGACGTGGGTCAAGCGGGCGTCGGCCAACAGGTCCTGAAGGATGCGGACTCGGATCTGCCCGGCCAGGGCCAGCGGGGGATCGTTCGAGCCGTCGTCGGCCTTCTCGGCGTGTCGGACCAAGTAGACGACGACCGGTTCGCCGCCGGACTCGGGCGAGTCGCGCGGAGGAGACTGGGCGGTCTGCAAGGCCTGGACGCCCACGGCGGGCCCCAGGAACAGGGCTGCGGTCAGCAGGGAGAAGGCGGGCGCGGAAATTCTTGATGCGGATCGGGAGGACGGTTGCTGCGCGGCGGTCATGCGGACAATCGCAAAGGGGGAGGGCGGGGCTCGAAGGAAAACGAGCAAAGGGCCTTCATGATAAAACATCTGTTTGTCCATGGCAAGCCGGGGGCGTGGGCGGCGGGAGCCGGAGCGGCGGCGCCAAGGGCGGACGGAGCGCGTCGCGAGAGCCGGGCCACGCGAGCGCCAGGGGCGGACGGAGGGCGCGGCCAGGGCCGGACCGCGCGAGCGCCAAGCGGACGGAGGGCGTCGCGAGAGCCGGCCCCCGGGAGCGCCAAGGCGGACGGAGGGGCGTCGCGAGAGCCGGCCCACGAGCGCCAAGGCTTGACGAGAAGCAGGCCGCTCGGCTATTGGTGACTTGCCGGAAGGACGGGCCGAGGAATCGCCGCCGGGAGCCGAGAGGCTAGCCGGTGGAGGAAAGTCCGAGCTCCGCAGGGCAGGACGCCGGGTAACGCCCGGGCGCCGCGAGGCGACGGAAAGTGCCGCAGAGAGCAGACCGCCGATGGCCCCGCGCGGGGCACAGGCAAGGGTGAAAGGGTGCGGTAAGAGCGCACCGGGCCACTGGCAACAGAGGTCGCATGGCAAACCCCGTCTGGAGCGAGGCCAAGCAGGGACGAGGGGCGGCCCGCCCCGATCGAGTCCCGGGTAGGCCGCTAGAGGTTCGGAGCGATCCGCGCCCCAGACAAATGATTCCACCCCGTCGCGCGCGGCGGGGCACAGAACTCGGCTTACGACGCCCGTCCTTCCGGCAGGGCCCCCGCGGCGGCGTCCGGCGCCTGCAAGCCGCTTTCGCGTCGGAGCCGCCCTTGACCGCCGGCCCCCGGCGCCCACATTCTTGCGGTGCTCGCGCCCGTAGCTCAGCTGGATAGAGCGCTGCCCTCCGGAGGCAGAGGCCAGAGGTTCGAATCCTCTCGGGCGTACTTCCTTCCGCCTACTCGACGCGCGGCCGCTTGGGCGAATCCCGCAGCTGGACGGGGCGGCGGCCGGTCTTGCTCGCCTTGAGATTCAGCGCCTGGACGAGCACCGAGAAGGCCATCGCGAAGTAGATGTAGCCCTTGGGGATGTGCTGGCCCACGCCTTCCGCGACCAGGGTCATCCCGAGGAGCAGCAAGAAGCTCAAGGCGAGCATCTTCACGGTGGGATGCCGGTTCACGAACTCGGAGACCGGATTGGCCGCCAGCATCATCACGGCCACGGCGAGCACGATGGCGATGATCATCACCATCAGGTCGTCGGCCAAGCCCACCGCCGTGATCACCGAGTCCAGAGAGAAGACGACGTCCATGAGCGCGATCTGGACCAGCACGGCCCAGTAGCTCGCCGCCCCGCCCTTCCTGCCCTTCTCTTCGTCGCCTTCGAGCCGGTGGTGGATCTCCCGCGTCGCCTTGGCAAGCAGGAAGACCCCGCCGCCGACTAAGATCAGGTCGCGGCCCGAAAAGGCGTGGCCGAGCACCGAGAAGAGCGCATCCGTGAGCCCCATGATCACGGAGATCGCGCCGAGCAGCGCGATCCGCGTGCCCATCGCCAGCAACAGCCCGATCTGCCTCGCCTTGGCCTGCTGGCGCTCGGGCAGCTTGTCGGCGAGGATCGAGATGAAGACGATGTTGTCGATGCCGAGAACGATCTCGAGGACCGCCAGCGTCGCGAGGGCGATCCAGGCTTCGGGGCTCGAGATCCATTCCATGGGGCGGCGCTCCGTGGAGCGGGATCGGCGGGGAAAGGGAAGCCGGGGTCGGCGGCGAAGGAAGCCGGGGCGCGTCCTGACGGGGGCAGGAGTAACTTATCATGGAGGCGCGACCCCCATGTGGCCCTGGCGGGCAGGATGCGCGCGGAGGCTCGGCACAAGCTCTCGCGATGCGTCTCCGGCCAAGCCGCCGGGTAACGTCGGCGGGCGGGATGCGCGCCGGCGCCGGCGCAAGAGCCACGGCCATGGCGGATTCGCGCATCCGTCGCAAGAAGGCCCGGCCATGGCGGATTCGCGCCGAAGCGGCCAAGTTGACGAAGGGACCCGACCGTGCGCACAGGCCCGGGGCGGCGGACGCGCTCCACGGCGCAGAGAGCGCGACCCGCCCGCGCCCACCAAGCCCGGCGGCGAGCGCCCGCCGCGCGGAGGCGCCGCGCCAAGGAGGCAACGGCAATGCGAACTCGCAAACGATTCTGGGCGTTGGCCGCCCTCTTCGTCCCGGCCCTCGCCGTGGCCGCCTCGCCGCGCCCGCTGGCCGGCCAACCGTCGGGCGGCGATTCGAGGGACGCCTACTTTCGGGCCGTTGCCGAGCATTTCCGCACGACCGAGAGAGAAGTGTCGGTGCTGGCCCAGTGGGGACTCGCGGCGGGCGAGATTCCCGTGGTCCTCTACCTAGCCGACAGGGCCCAGGTCTCGCCCGACGTCGTGGTGGCCCAACGACGGCGCGGCTCCGACTGGATGGACATCGCGCACGGGCTGTCCGTGCATGCGGGCGACTTCCATGTGCGCGTGGACGGACCGGCCGGCTTTCTCTCCGACGCCTACGCGCGCTTCGGCCAAGCGCCGGCGTCCGCCTGGAGCGGCGTGCGCTTGACGGATTCCGAAGTGGTGGGCTTGGTCAACGTCCGCTTTCTGTCGCGGTTTCTCGGAATGTCCGCGACAGACGTCGTCAGGGGACTGGGCGCCGGGAACGACATGGTGGCCGGCTTTGCCCGCCTCGCGAGCCGGGGCGACGGCGGCGCGGCCGACGCCGGGGTTCGCTCTTGACCGCTCCGCGCTTCGTTCCGCTTCAAGCGATCGAGCTTGCGCCGGAAGAAATGGCCCGGCGCGCCGTCAGCTTCCGCAAGGAAGCGGCGCGCCGCCGCACCGTCAGGGACTTCAGCGACCGGCCCGTTCCCCGGTCCATCGTCGAGGAGTGCCTGCGGGCGGCCGGCACAGCGCCCAGCGGCGCCAACCATCAGCCTTGGCGGTTCGTGGTGGTCTCCGATCCGCAGATCAAGGCGCGCATTCGGAGGGCCGCGGAAGAAGAAGAACGAGCCTTCTACAACGGCGGCGCGCCTCAGGAATGGCTGGACGCCCTGGCCGCGCTGGGGACGGACGAGCACAAGCCGTTCCTGGAGACCGCGCCCTACCTGATCGCCATCTTCGCGCAGCGCTACGAAGCGCTTCCGGGCGGCGCCAAGGTCAAGAACTACTACGTGCAGGAGAGCGTCGGCATCGCCACGGGCATCCTCATCACCGCGCTGCACCACGCGGGCCTGGCCACGCTGACCCACACGCCGTCTCCCATGGCCTTCCTGAACGACATTCTTGGCAGGCCCGACAACGAGCGTCCCTATCTTCTGCTGGTGACCGGCCATCCAGCGCCCGGCGCGTGCGTGCCCGACATCGGCCGCAAGCCGCTCGCATCGATCGCGTCCTTCGTATGACCGGCCCCTGCGAGCCCGCCTTCGATCCTCAACAAAGGCAAGAGACCCTTGGGCGTCGACCTGGTACCTGAAACATCGCCGGAGGCCATCCGCGCCTTCACGCGAGCGCTGCTGCGAGACCTGCATGCGATGGAGCGGCTCCTTGCCGAGGGCCGGATCGAGTCCGGCATCCGCCGCTTCGGCGCCGAGCAGGAGATGTTCCTCGTGGACGAGGCGTGGCGGCCGGCGCCCGTCGCCGTCGACGTGCTCGACGACCTCGGCGACGAGATCTTCACCACCGAGCTGGCGCGCTTCAACCTCGAAGCCAACATGAGCCCGCGCGTGCTCGAAGGCACGTGCTTCTCCGACATGCTGGCCGAGATCGACGGACTCGTCCGCCGCGTTCGGGACGTGGCCCGGCGGCGAGACTGCGAAGTCGTGCTGACCGGCATCCTGCCCACGCTCACCAAGGCCGACCTCTCCCTCGACAACATCACGCCCAAGGCCCGCTACTACGCCCTCAACGAGGCGATGCGCAAGGCCAGCGGCGGCGCGTTCAAGCTGCGGATGCGGGGCACCGACGAACTCATCATCGAGCACGATTCCGTGATGCTCGAGTCGTGCAACACGAGCTGCCAAGTGCACCTCCAGGTGTCGGCCGAGGAGTTCGCCCATTTCTACAACGTGGCCCAGGCGGTCACGGGACCGGTGCTGGCCGCGTCGGTCAATTCGCCGCTGCTCTTCGGAAGAAGGCTCTGGGCCGAGACCCGAATCGCGCTCTTTCAGCAGTCGATGGACACGCGCGCGTCGGGGCTCCACATGCGGGAAATGAGCCCGCGCGTGCGCTTCGGCGGAGCTTGGCTGAAGCGCTCGGTGACGGAGATCTTCCAGGACGACATCGCCCGCTACCCGATCCTCCTGGCCCGGCAGGTCGACGAAGACCCGATGGCCGTGGTGGACGAGGGCGGCGTTCCCGAACTGCAGGCGCTTCAACTGTACAACGGCACCGTCTACCGCTGGAACCGGCCCTGCTACGGCGTGTCGAAGGGCAAGCCCCATCTGCGCATCGAGTGCCGCGCCCTGCCCGCCGGACCGTCGACCGAAGACGAGGTCGCCAACGCGGCGTTCTGGATCGGCGCCGTGCTGGGCGTGGCCAAGGCCGTGCCGGACCTCGTCGAGCGTCTGGACTTCGACGACGCCAAGGGCAACTTCCTCGCGGCTTCCCGGCTGGGCTTGCGGGCAGGCTTGACTTGGCTCGACGGCGACTCCGGACCTGCGGACCGGCTGATCCTCGAACGCTTGCTGCCGCTCGCCGAAGAGGGCTTGCGCGACTATCCGGTCGCCGAGAGCGAGACGAGCCGCTACCTGGGCGTCGTGCGCGAGCGCGTGGAGGCGGGCGTGACGGGGGCCAGCTGGGCGTTGCGTTCGCTGGGCAACCTGAAGAGGGCCGGGACCCGGGGCGAACAACTGGCCGCGCTCACGGCCGCGACGGCCCGCCAGCAGGGCCGGGGCGTTCCCGTGGCGCGTTGGGACCTCGCGGACCTGCACGACGCGGGCGGATGGAAGCACAACTACCTGCGCGTCGAACAATACATGACGACGTCGCTCACCACGGTCGCCGAAGACGAGCTGGTCCAGCTGGCCGCCTACTTGATGAACGTCCGGCAGATCCGCCACGTGCTCATCGAGGACAGCGGCCACCGGCTGGTCGGCATCGTGTCGTACCGGTCGATCCTCCGGCTCTTCGCCGAAGGCCGCACGCAGATCGAAGCGGAGAACCGGCCGGTGAGCGAAGTGATGGAGCGCGACCCGGTCTCGGTGGCGCCGGAGACGCCCACGCTCGAGGCCATCGACAAGATGCGCAAGCACGGCGTGTCGGCCCTGCCCGTGGTGGCGGACGGCCAGCTCGTCGGGCTGGTGAGCGAGACCGACTTCATGCCGATGGCGTACCAGCTCTTGGAAGAGCGGCTCAAGGAAGAATAGGCTTTGGGCAGCTTGACGGCGGCCGCGTCGGCGGTTCGATGGATCGAGGGCGCGTCGGACGGACCCTTGCTCGCGTGCGTCGGCGGCCTGCACGGCAACGAGCCCGCGGGCGTGCGGGCGCTCGAGGAGGTGGCCGAGCGCTTGGCGGAGCGCCGCGACGCGATGGCGGGAGACTTCGTGGCGGCCGCCGGCAACGTCGCCGCCCTGGCCGCCCGTCGACGGTTCCTGGCCTACGACCTGAACCGGGCGTGGACGCCCGCCCGGCTGGCGGCGCGGCGAGGCGGCGAGGCTTCCGAGGACCGCGAGGCGGCCCGGCTGCAAACGCTGTTCCAGCGCATCGCGCGGCGGCGGCGGGGACCGGTGCACGTGCTGGACATCCACACGACGTCGAGCGGCGGCGGCGCCTTCACGACGGCGGCCGAGCTGGCGAGGAACCGCGCGTTCGCTCAAGCGATCCCCGCGCCGCTGGTCCTGGGGCTGGACGACCACGTCGAAGGCACCCTGATCACGCACCTGGACGCGTTGGGATGGACCACGGCCGTGTTCGAGTGCGGGCAGCACGAGGAGGCGGCGGCGCGGGAGAGGGCGGCGGCCGCGATCTGGCTGGCCGTGCGAGCGGCCGGGCTCCTGGCCGACGAGGATGCGCCGGAAGCGCGCCGCGGCTTCGCCAGACTGCGGGCGGACTGCAAAGGACTGCCGCCGGTCTTCGAAATGACCCACCGCCACGCCGTGACGCCCGCCGATCGCTACCGGTCGCGCC
The DNA here is from genome assembly GCA_965242735.1 of Longimicrobiales bacterium. Taxonomy (GTDB): domain Bacteria; phylum Gemmatimonadota; class Gemmatimonadetes; order Longimicrobiales; family Gaopeijiaceae. Next base: position 3,178,384 of record OZ251497.1, read on the forward strand.
CGGCCCTCAGCAACTTTCAGCCGGTGCGCGCCGGCGACGTCCTGGGGCGGGACCAGCGCGGCGACGTGGCTTCGCCGGTGGACGGCCGCCTGCTGATGCCGCTCTACCAGGAGCAGGGCGAGGACGGATTCTTCGTGGTGCGCGTGAGGGAGGACGGCGCAGGCCGAAGCCGGGACAGCGCGCCGAGCGCGCGGGACGACGGCGCGGGCGACGGCCTAGGCAGCGGCGCGAGGGACGGCGCGGGCGACGGCCTGAACAGCGGCGCGAGGGACGGCGCGGCGACGGCCGGGCCGGACTGACCCGGTCGTGTGCGGCCGCTACACGCTGGCTGCGGAGCTCGACGCCGTGGCGGACCTCTTCTCGCTGGACGCCAGGCCGCTGGCGGCGGACTACCGGCCTCGGTGGAACGTCGCCCCGGGCCAGGACGTGCTCGTCGCGACCGGCGACGGCGCCGAAGTCGAGCGGCAGGGGCGCTTCCTGCGCTGGGGGTTTCCGGCCGGGCCCGGCGCACCCCCCGGCCGGGGACCGTGGATCAACGCCCGGAGCGAGTCGGTCGGCGGACGGCCCGCGTTTCGCGAGTCGTTTCGCCGAAGGCGATGCCTGGTTCCCGCCGACGGCTTCTTCGAATGGGCGGTCTTGCCGGGGCGGCCTCCGGCGCGGCAGCCCTATCTGGTGCGTCCGGCCGAGCGGGGTCTGTTTGCGATGGCGGGCATTTGGCGACCGGCAGCCATCGGCCCGGGACGCGGCTTGGCCGTGCTGACCCAGGCGGCGCCTCCCCCGCTGGCGTGGCTGCACGACCGCGTGCCGGTCGTCCTCCCCCGGGAAGCCTGGGGCGCGTGGCTGTCCGCCGACGCGCCGGAGGGCCTGCTGCTCTCGACGCTGGCGGCCGTGGAGCCCCCGGAACTCGTGGCCCGCGCCGTGTCGCGGGCGGTCAACAACGCGCGGTTCGACGGGCCCGAGTGCGTCGCGGAGGCGGCTCCGGCGCGCCAAGAGCAACCCTCGCTGTTCTGAAGCCCGCCCCGCGGCTCCAGCAAGGGGCCGAGGCTGAACCCCATGGGGGCGCCTCGCTCAGGCCGCTCCGGTTCAGTGACGCCGGCGGCGATCCGGCTCGTCCGCGTCGGCAACGTCGCAGGCGGCGGCTCAGGCGCTCCGGTTCAGCGACGCCGGCGGCGACCCTGATCGTCTGCGTCGGCAAAATCGCCGGCGGCGACCGCGCGCTTGCCGCGGCTTGAAGGCTCCCGGGCGGCCGCGCTCAGGCCGCCGCTTGCGCGAACGCCCTCTCCAGTCGCTCCAGGGCGCCCAAGAGCTCCTCTTCCGGCAGCCCGAAGCCCAGACGGATCGACGACTCCACGCCGAAGTGGGCGCCCGGCACGACCAGCAGGCCCTGTTCGGCGCGCAACTGCTCGGCCAGCTCCAGAGAGCTGGGGCCGTGGCGGTAGCGGACCATGCAGATGGCGCCGGCGTCGGGGGGCGCGTAGGCGAAGACGTCGCTGCGGGCGTCCAGCCAGCCGGCCAGCACGCCCAAGTTGTTGCGGATGATTCCCCGGGTCCGCTCCAGCACCCGCGGCCGCACCTCCGGCGAGAGCGCCACGCAGGCCAACGTGTCCGACAGCGACGCGGGCGCGATCGTGGTGTAGTCGGTCCGCGCCCACAGTTCCTCCACGACCTCGTCCGGCGCCACGATCCAGCCGATGCGGACGCCCGGCAGCCCGTACGCCTTCGAGAGGGAATTCGTCACCAAGACCCTTTCGCAGCGGCCCCAGAAGCTCGGCGTCGCATCGGCGCCCACCTCGGCGCCCCGGTACACCTCGTCGGCGAGAATCCAGGCGCCGTGCCGGTCCGCGAGCCTCGCGATCTCCGCCATCTCGCCCTCGGTCAGCGTCTTGCCGGTGGGGTTGTTGGGATTGGTGACCAGGATCGTCCGCGCTCCGGCGGCCAGCGCCTCGGCCAACTGTCCGAGATCGGGCCGCCATCCGTCCTCTTCCCTCAGCTCGAACGGCAGAACCTCGGTGCCGAGCGTGGACTCCAGGCCGGGCACCTGCATGTAGTTCGGGACCATCGCCGCAAGCGGCTTGCCCGCTCCCGCCCGCTGCCAGAACGACGCGAAGTTGGCTTCGCTTCCGCCCGTCGTGACCACGACCGACCCGTCCGTCGCCCCGTCGTACTGCGACGCGATCAGCGCCCGCAGCTCGTCCGAACCGTTGGACTGCCCGTAGCCCAGCCGCACGGCCCCCAGGTCGGGCGGCGCCCCGGCCAGCGCGAACAGCTCCGCCGCCGTCAGCGGATGCACGCCGCTCTCTGTCAAATTGAAGTCCACCCTATGTTCGTAGGTGGACTGCCATCTCTCCATGTGAAACGGCGAGAACTTCACCGTGCCGCCTCCTGTCGCGCTGAAAAAGAACTCTCCCGGGACAACGCTAAAGATGCCGAAATGGAACGCCCGCCGGTAGCGCGAGCCCGCCCTGGCGGCCGGAGCGCGCTTTCGTCGGCCGGGGGAACGCCTTGACCGACTTCGCGGCGGCCCTCGCGGGCGTGTCCCAAGAGCGCCTGGACAACGGTCTTCGACTGGTGCTCGCGCCGGATTCGAGCGTGCCGGTCGTCGCGGTCAACCTCTGGTACGCGGTGGGCTCGCGCGACGAGCGGCCGGGCCAGACGGGGTTCGCCCATCTGTTCGAGCACATGATGTTTCAGGGATCCGCGCACGTCGCCAAGAACGGCCACTTCGAGCACGTCGAGCGGGCCGGCGGCAGCGCGAACGCGACCACCTGGTTCGACCGCACCAACTACTTCGAGACCCTGCCGTCCAACTGCCTGGACCTGGCCCTTTGGCTGGAGTCGGACCGCATGGGATGGATGCTGCCCGCGCTGACGGAAGAAAAGCTGGGGAACCAGCGCGACGTGGTGCTCAACGAGCGGCGCGAGCGCTACGAGAACCAGCCCTACGGCGACTGGGACGAACGGCTTCAGGCCCTGCTCTTCCCACCGGGGCATCCGTACCACCACACCGTCATCGGCGCCGCCGAGGACATCGAGGCGGCCACGCTGAACGACATGGCGGCCTTCGCCCGCGCGCACTACGTGCCGAACAACGCCGTCCTGACGCTGTGCGGGGACTTCGACCGCGACGATGCGCGCGCCCGCGTGCGCCGCTGGTTCGACGCGATCCCGCCGGGGGAGGAGGAAGGACGATCTTCGGGAGACGGAGAGGCCGAATTCGGCGCCGGAGCGACTCGGCGCGCAGAAGTGTCCGCTCGCGTGCCGTTGCCGCGCGTGTACATGGCGTCGCGGGTCCCGCCCTTCACGACCGAGGCGTTCTATCCGGGCCAGGTCGTCGCGGCCTGCCTGGGCGCCGGGCGCTGCTCCAGGCTCCACGCGCGCTTGGTGCGCGGGGCTCGAATCGCCGAGTCGGCGTCCTGCCATCTCCTGCCGCTGGTGGCGGGCGCGACGATGTTCTTGGTGGTCGTCACCGGCTTGCCCGGCACGCCGGGCGACGAGCTGGAGGAGGCGGCCGCGCGCGAGACGGAGGCCGCCGCGTCGCTGGCGGAGGAGGAAGTGGCGCGCGCCGTGGCCATGCTGGAGACGCGAACGCTTCGCGCATTGCAGAGCGTGGGCACGAGGGCGGACACGCTGTCCATGTACGCCACCCTCTTCGGCTCCGCCGCGCGAGCGCAAGAAGACTTGACCCGCCTGCGGCGCGTCGGCAGGAGAGAGGCGGAAGCATGGGCGAAGACTCACCTGCACGAATCCAATCGCGCGGTCGTGCGCTACATGCCTGCGGAGGACGGATGACGAGGGACGCGGGCTCGCCGGACGCTTCCCTGGCGCGGGCGGACCGCGGCTCGCCGCCGTCGTCGCAGCCCATTCGGCCGTTTCGGTTCCCCGAGGCGGCGGAGCGCCGGCTATCGAACGGTCTGCCGCTGCACGTGATTTCGCGCTCCGGGTTCCCTCTCGCGACCGTCGTGCTGGCCGTCAAGGGGGGCGAGGCCTGGGCACCGGCGGGCAAGGGCGGCCTTCCGTCGCTGTGCGGCGACGCCTTGGTGGGCGGCACCGCGTCGCGGGGCGCCTCCGAGCTGGCCCTCGCGTTCGAGAGCATCGGCGCCGGCTTCGCGACCGCCACCACGTGGGACGCGGCTTCCGCAACCGTGTCCTGCCTGGCCGAGCATCTGCCGCGCGCGATGGAGCTGCACGCCGAGACCGTGCAGGCGCCCGCGTTCCCGGCGTCGGAGTTCGACCGTTGCAAGGCCCGGCAGCTGGCCGCCGTCCGCCAGCGATCCATGAGCCCGGGGGCCCTGGCCGCCGACGTGCACGCCCGCTTGGTGTTCGGCGAGGGATCGCTGTACGGCCGGCCGTTGGCCGGGACGACGGAGAGCTTGGCCGGCCTCGAGCCTGCGGACGCGGTTGCCTTCGCCAGCCAATGCCATGCGCCGGAGCACGCCGCCTTGATCGTCGCGGGCGACGTGGAGGTCCGGGAGGCGACGGCGCTGGCGGAGCGCTTCTGGGGCGACTGGCGCCCGCGACCGGCTGCGGCGAACACGACCGGCGACGGTCGGCACGGCGTCGAGGAGGCCCGTCGTCGCGGCCCCGAGGAGGCCCAGGGTCGCGGCCCCAAGGACGCCCAGGGTCGCGGCGCAGAGGACGCCCAGGGTCAAGGCCCCAAGGACGCCCAGGGTCGCGGCCCCAAGGACGCCCAAGGTCGCGGCGCAGAGGACGCCCAGGGTCGCGGCGCCAAAGACGCCCAGGGTCGCGGCGCAGAGCTCGGCGCGCCCGCCGACGGGCGCCCAAGTCCGGCCGCGGCCGAACGCCGCGTCACGGTCGTGCATCGCCCGGGGTCGGTGCAGTCGGAGATTCGCACCGGACACGTCGGCGTGTCCCGATCGGCCCGCGACTTCATCCCCTTGCAAGTGTTCAACCTGATCCTGGGCGGCTCCTTCTCGTCGCGCCTCAACCTCAATCTGCGCGAGCGGCGGGGGCTCACCTACGGCGTGCGGTCGGCCTTCTCGGCGCGCAGGGGTCCGGGCCCCTTCTACGTGTCCACGGCCGTGGACGCGTCGGCCACCGGCGTGGCGCTCGCCGAAATCCTCCGCGAGATCGAGGGCTTGGCCCGCGACGGCCCCACGGCCGAGGAGGTGGCGGCAACCGTCAGCTACATGGCCGGGGTCTTTCCGACCCGGTTCCAAGGACTGGGCCAGGTGGCCGCCGCCGTCGCGCGCCTCTTCGTCTACGACCTGCCCGCGGACTACTACCGCCGGTACCGCGCCCGCGTCCGCTCCGTCAGGCGGGAACACGCCGCCGAGGCCGGCCGAGCTAGTCTTCGCGAGGACGACTTGCGCACCGTCGTCGTCGGCGACGCCGACAAGGTCTTGCCCACGCTGGAGTCCGTGGACGCGGGACCGATCGCCGTGCACGACGACCGCGCCGAGCCGCCGACGGACGGCTGAGCGCGGGAGCGCCGGCAACGAGGCCGCAAAGAATCGGCCAAGACCACTCGACGCCGGCATCAGGCCGATCGCGTCGGCGCGAGGTGATCCGGGAGAACCGCGTGTACCGAAGCTCCGCCCCCCACGCCGGTTCAGGCGGATCGCGCCGGTGCGAGTGCAACGAAACGGCCATCTCGGGCCAACCTGGGGATGGTCGGGCAGTCGAGGGCGCGAGGGCGGATCGCGCGGCCCCGTCTGCGTCGGCCCGCCGTCGGCCGACAAGCCCAGGTCGCGGGCCGTCGTCGCGGCGACCGTCCCATTGCTGCGTCCCGGTGTCGCATCCATGGGACGCCCTCTTCTCCAAAACCCTTGAAAAACTGGGGCGAAACGCTGTGGCACGGTTCATGCTAGGACGGAGGGGCAGCGCCGTCCCGCGCCATGGGGCGGCCCCAAGTCCCAACCAGGACGGAAGAAAGATGCCAAGCACCGCAACGATGCCACGCACCGCAACGCTTCAAGCCGGCGGCAGGGCCCCCGCCTCGCCGGTCTTGCTTTCTCGCCGCTCGCTGCGCAAGGAGAGCGACAGCGGCCTCGTCAGGCGCTTCCTCGGCGGCGAAGAAGCGGCCTTTGGCGAGCTTCACCGGCGGTACAGCACGATGCTGCTCAACTACGTCTACCGCATGACCAGCGACCGAGAGCTGGCGGAAGACTTGGTCCAGCAGGTCTTCGTGAAGGTCTTTCGCCACCTCGACCGCTTCGATCCGCGCCGGAAGTTCGCGACGTGGATTTACGTGATCGCCGGCAACGAGGCCAGGGACGAGCTGCGCAGGCGCGCCAAGAAGCCCGAGCTGCCCGCGAGCGCGGTGGCGGGAGACGAGGGCGTCGATCCGGTGGCCGCGCTCCCGGACGACGCGGACACGCCGGACGAACTCCTCCGCCGACGGGCCGTCAAGAAGCTGGTCCACGAAGCGATCGGGCAGATGGAACCGCGGTACCGGAGCGTCTTGGTGCTGCGGGAGCTGCACGACAAGACGTACAACGAGATCGCCGAGATCGAAGGACTCCCGCTGGGCACGATCAAGGCGCGCATCCACAGGGCGCGCGCGCAGTTCGCGACGATCGCCGCCCCGATGCTCGACTCCCTGTAGTCACCTGATTCGGCGCCGGGCCGTCTCCCGGACGGCGCCGGGCGCTACGTGGGCGGCCGCCGAGCTGGCCGGCCCGCGCCATTCGGCGGCGGCGGAGCCGTCTCCCGAACGCGACCCGCACGCGCGCGGACGCCGCAGGCAACTTTCCGGCGCCGCGAGGCGTAAGGAACACAAGCGGGCTCAGCAAACCGAGAGCCGCCGGCGCACCTGCGGGACGGACCCAACGCGAGGACGAACGACCCTTGATCGATTGCCGCACTTTTCTCGACCGGCACTCCGACTACCGAGACCGGCGACTCTCGGCCGCCATGGAGCAGGCGATGCGGCAGCACATGGCGGCGTGCGAGCCGTGCCGCCGCCACGACGAGGCGCTCCGTCGCGGCATCGACCTCCTGCGCCGCTCCGAAATCGAAGAGACGAGCCGACCGCTGGACATGGATGCCGTGCGCAGGGGCACCCGCGGGCCGGAGGGCCCGGACGACGACGGCCCGGGATGGCCCGGACCGGACATGGCCGCCGCGTTCGTGGCGGCCGCCGCGACGCTCGGCTGCGGCGCCTAGCGCGCGCGGTCCGTTCAGGGGCAGTCCCAGTCCCGCCAGCCCCGCTCGCAGGCCAGCGCGTAGAGGGCGTCCGGGTCCCGCTCGTCGACGGGCCCCTTGGTGCCGCGCAACACGATCGGCAGGTCGCGCAGCGGCGGAGGGCTGCCTCGCGCAAAGGGTCCGGCGCTCATCCGGCCCAGGGCCGCCAAGTTGTCGCAGCCGGGGCCGAAGCCCATGCCGCATGCCCGGCCGAATTCCTCGGCGGCGCCGCGGTAGTTGGCGTCCGCCTCGGCCAGGAAGGCGCCGAACTCGTTGCACGCCCAGCCGGACCCGCGGTCGCAGAAGCTCTGCTGCACGACGCCCATGTAGTTGCAGGCGCGGGCGCTTCCCGACTCGCACGCGTCGCGCCAGAAGGGGTAGTACTGGCCGGGGTGGTCGTCGCCGACGACGGCGCCCAGGCTCAGCGCGGCGAAGACGGCGGCCCACGCGCCCGTCAGGCCGAGCCGCGCCCGCAACGAGGGCATCGTCCGCAATCCGGCCCATGCGGCGCCCAGCCTCGCCGCGAGCGCGGCGCCGACTCGGTCCAGGCGGCCGGACGCCAAGTTCAGGAACGGCACCGGCAGAATCTTGTCGTAGAAGACGGGAGCGCCCACGGCCTCCAGCAGGTAGACGCTGACGAGCACTCCGGAGCCGTAGATCAGTCCGAACAAGACGCGGCCCGCGTGCGAGCGCGGCGACGTGGCGGGATCGGTGAAGAGCAGATGGAGTCCCAGGAAGACCGCGATAGGCACATAGGCGTCGTAGAAGAAGTACTCCCCCGTCAGCGCAAAGAACGCCGCGCTGTAGCCGAAGATGACCAGCACGGCCGGCATCGTCATCGCGGCGACGCCGAACAGCAATTGGCCCGGCAGCGCGACCAGAAAGATCACCAGGAAGATGTGGGGCGGAACGAACTGGCTGCGGGCGATTTCCTCGCCTTGGGTGATGTCCGTCTGTCCCGTCGCAATCAGCGCCACGGCCGCGATCGCCAGCGCGAACGCCGAGGGATTGAAGATGTGCCTCGACACGCCGTCCACTTGCCGGCGAACGAATTCCTTGCCGGCGTAGACCAGGAGCACCATGGCCATTTGGAAGAAGAACCACGGAAAGTGAAACCACAGAAACAAGTTGAGGCTGAAGACGACCGGCACGGGACCCAAGCCCAGCGCGTGGCGGCCCCGCCGAGTCAGAGCGAAGAGCGCCTCCAGAGCGAACGCGAACAGCAGCTGCGCCACGATGAACGGAGCGAACTCGTACACGGGCCGCACCCACCATCCCCACCACGCGATCAGCGTCCCCTGCGCGAGAATCTGTATGCCGTGAGGTCTGCGAAGGGCCAGCTCGAGGACCAAGCCGCTCCCGGTGCGCAAGCAGCGCGCCCAAAGGGCAACCGCCCACGCCAGCACGCCGCCCGCGGCCACCGAGAACGTCCAGAACATGGCCGGGATCCCCCGCACCACGGGGTGCAGGACAACGAACGCCGCCAGCCCCGCCGCAAGCACGACCGGAAGAGCCAGCGGCCACACCGACGGGCGGGGCCCGCCGCGTCCCTCGCCTCCGCGCTCCACCTCGGGCATCACGTAGCCGAAGCTGCCCATTGGCAGGGGCGGGGCAGGTCCTGCACAGGGCGCTTCAACTGCCGCTGTCCGCCCACAACGAAACCGCCCCCCGGCCACATGCGGGCCGAGGGGCGGTCGAACAGATCAGGCGCGCCTGCAATCGCGTCAACGCGTGATGCAGAAGTCCTTGACCTTTTCGTTCACCTGGCACTCCTGGTCCGAGACGGGCATGCAGGCCGCCCTTCGGGCCACCGTCGCCTCGTATCCCCCGACGCCGCCGCCGTCCAAGTGGGGATGGTCCCACCGGCGCAGGTCCCACAGGCGCCGGCCCTCGAGCCAGAGCGTCAAGTGGCGTTCGCGATCCAGGATGTCCCAGAAAGACATCGACGTGGGATTGGCACCGCCGCCTTGGCCGCCGCTGATCTCGCCGACGCCGTCCGCCTCCAAGGCGTCCAAGCCGTGAAATGCCCGAACCTCGTTGATCTTGGCCATGGCGGCGTCCAGGTCATTGTCGACGACCATCGCCTTCTCGGCTTCGATCAGGCGCATCTCCGTGCCCTTCACCAAGGGAATGCCGTCTTCTCTCGTCGGATACTTCTCCTGCCTCAAGTGCGGCGTGACGCCGTCGGCGCCGTTGACGTTCGCGCACACCCCGGTCGCGGACTTCGTGCAGTCGGTCCAAGGCGTCCTGGGGTCGCCCTCGCCAACCGTGCCCGCCAGCGTCAGGTACGCGGACACCTCCTGTCGACTGTGCGTTTCGTTCCACAACTGGCTCGTCTCGCGGCCTGAATTGGACGAGTAGTTGGCCTCGTAGACAAAGTCGGTCGGCACCTTCGCCGAGTGGCTGACGGCTTCGGCCAGCTGTCCCAGCCCCATCTTCACCTGGGCCAGCGCGCCCTCGGCCGCCATGACGATGTCGGACGCGCCCGCCGTGGACCCGTGCCGCGCCGCCTCGTTGAGCACGGGTATCGCGCGTTGCAGCGCAGCTCGGTGATCCATCCGGTCGCCGGTGTCGGACTCGCCGCCCGGGCCGGTCACGTCGTCCGAGTACGGCTGGGTGAACACGGCGTCGCAGAAGTTCTCGCCCAGCCAGCGATTGGACAGCCCGGCGAACAGGTACGCCCGCGCCGTCAAGGCGTTGCCGTCGAAGGTGTAGCCCTCGATTTCCCTCATCCGAAGCAGGCCGGCCTCGGCCACCCAACGCGCTTCGTGCACGGCGGCCCAGAAGCCGTTGGCATCGTCCGAGTCGAAGAGCCCGCGCCGGTAGCGGCCGGTGGAAAAGTAGCTTCCCGAGCCCACGATCTCGTCGGAAAGAATCGCAGTGGCGAACGTCAGGTTGTCGTATCCGTTCGAGAAGTCGGACGACATGCCGACGACCATCGGCGCCACCGCGCGGGGGATGTTCAGGTCCGCGTCGAGAATCCTGCCCGGGTTCTCGACCTCGAACAAGTCGCCTTCGCATCCCGCCAATCCGAACGCCGCCAAAGACACGGCGCACAGCGACGAGACGCGCATCTTCATCGTCTTCACGTTCTTCACGTTCTAGCCCCCTTCCTCTAGAAGTCGACCTTGACCGACAGCTGGACGCTGCGGAAAGGCGGCAGGTTGTAGTATTCCTGGCGGAACAGCACTTCGGCGGAACCGTCCTCGAACGCTTCGGGATCCACGCCTTCGTAGTCCGTGAAGGTCAGCAGGTTGCGCCCCTGCAACCTCACGGTCGCCGCGCGGAGCTGTCCCGGCAGCCAGTCCTCGGGCAGGCGGAAGCTCAACGATGCGGAACGCAGCTTCACGAAGTCCGCAGGTTGGGTCCACATGCCGTAGCGCGTCCGGCCGGGGTCGCACAGCGCACGTTCCCGAGCCGTGAGCTGGTTGGTCTCGCCGGCCCTAATGCGCTCCACCGTCTCGCGGCACGTGGGCCAGACCCGGCGGCGGGCGTTCTGGTATGCGGTGCCCGACGACAGCCAATGACCGCCCTGGGCCTCCCACACCATGTCCATCGTGAGGCGGTCGGCGAACGTGACGGCGGCGTTCCAGCCAATCGTCCGCGTGGGCGACGTGTTGCCCAGGCACTGGTCGGCGTACACGGGAGCCGCCACCTCGTCCGGATTCTGCACTCGGTCCTCGCAGAAGACCGGCAGCGGGTAGTACACCATTTCCCCGACCGTGCAGCCTTGTCCGATGAACCCGTTTCCGTCGAAGGAGACGGCGGTGGACATCGCCTCGGTGCATTCCTGGGGCGCGTGCACGTAGTTCCGCCAGCCGTAGGGGAGCCTGGTGAGACCGCCCAGATCGAGCACCTTCGAGTTGTTCGTCGAAAGCCTGGCGCCCGCGTCCACGACGAACCGGTCGGTGGCCAGCAACGTCGCGTTCACTCCCATCTCGTGGCCGGTCGTCTGGATTTCGCCGACGTTGCTGAACTGCGCGTTGGCGAAACCTTGGCTGGCCGGCTGCGTCACCGGAATCAGCGCGTCGAAGGTGTTCTGGTTGAAGTAGTTGTACTCGTAAGAGACGCGGCCATCGACCATCGAGCCCTCAAACCCGACTTCCCACTCGCGCGTGCGCTCGGGGCCGAGTTCGGAATTGCCCAAGTTGCTCGGCGAAAGGCCGGGCCTCCCGTCGTCTCCCGCCACCGAGGCCCATGTCCGGACCGCGTCGAACAGGCCCGGCGCCTTCCCGGACTCTCCGAGGGCCGTGCGGAGCTTGAGCGTCCCGAGGTATTCGGGGAAGAAGGCCTCGTCGGAAATCACATAGGAAACCGACGCCTTCGGATACGGCTGCAGACCGAAGTCCGAGCCGAACGCCGAGTGCCCGTCGACTCGGAGGCCGACGGTGACGAACAAACGGTCGGCGACGCCCACCCTCTCCTGGAAGAAGAAGCCGCCGGTCGTCACTCGCTGGTTGGTCTCGAACGCTTGCGTTATGGCGCCGGAGTTGACGACCTTGGCGCCGGGACCCGAAAAGTTTTCCCCGTAGCCGCGGTTGCCCGTGACGAAGTCGTTGTAGAGCTGAGCGCCCCAAGAAAACTCCGACTGCACGCCGAACAAGTCCGCCGCCCATGCGCCGGAGTAGTCCAGCGTCAGCTTCCGGAAAGTCTCTTCCTTCGACTCGCGATCCCCTAGCCCCTTGCGGAAGTACCCCCAAGGACGCTCCTCGAGATACGTGTTGCGCACCCAGTCGATGCCCGTGTTGAGGCGGTGGGTGATGCCGTGGTCGGCGTTCCAGAGGATGTTCAGCCCCGTGATGAAGTGATCGTTGACGTTCGTGATGTCCATGTCGAGGAGCTTGCCGTCCTCGTCGTTCGTGTAGTCGTTGCCGCCCCTGAAGACATTGAGCAGCAAGCCCTCGGCGTTGTTGCCGTCGGGGACCCAGATCACGTCGCGATGCGCGTAGTAGTTGTTGAGGCGAACGTCCACGCCTTCTGCCGGCGAGAACGCGAAATTGCCGCGAAGATTCCAGCTCTCCTGGCCTTGCTCGGGCCGCTTCGCGCCCTTCTTCTCCCCGGTTTCCGGGTAGTACCCCGTGTCGAACACGCCGCCTTCCGAGCCCCAGCGCGCAGACATGTAGTAGTTCATGCGCTCCGTGCCGCCGCGCACCGAAAGGTTGTAGTTCTGAAGGTGTCCGTTCTTGAGCCATGAGCCGCTGGCCGGGCAGGACGGATCGGCGGGAAACTGGGAATCGCCGCCGGGGAAGTTGGCGTCGCCCGTGAAGTTGCAGTTGTTGAGTCCGAGACCGGTCGGGTTGACCGACGCGTCCGGCCCGATGTGGCCGAGACTGTTGATGCCCTGGTCGACCACCATGGACCAAGCCGGGGCGCCGGCCGCGCCGCGCTTCGTGAAGAGCTGGATCACGCCGCCCGACGCCTCGGTGCCGTAGAGCGTCGTGGCCGCCGCTCCCTTGATCACCTCCATGCGCTCGACGTCGTGCCAGTTGATGTCGTCGAACGGATTCGTCTGCTGGTTGGCCTCGTCCGAGTGGATGAGTCCGCGCTCGCGCATCCGCACGCCGTCCACGTAGATGAGCGGCGAGTTGCTGAAGGACACCGAGTTGTTGCCCCGCAACTTGATCGTCGAGCCGGCGCCGACCTGCCCGCCGTTCGACAGCGCCACCACGCCCAGCGTCCGGCCCTGCAGGGCGTCCGCCACGCGCGTGATGGGCTGCGACTCGAAGACGTCTGCCGTCAGCTGCGCCACCGAGTTGCCGACCTCGCGCCTGCGCGCCGCGCCCGCCGTCCCGGTGACCACGACGCCCTCCAAGCTGATCGCGTCGGACTCCAGGAGGAAGTCCGCCGTCGCGGCGGCGCCCGCGGCCACGGTGACCTCCATCGTCTGGCTCGCGTAGCCGATGTAGGTCACCTCGAGCGTGTGCGTCCCCGCCGGAACGCCCGGCAGCAAGTAGCGCCCCACGTTGTTGGTGACTTGCCCCATGCCCAGCCCTGGGATGGCGACCCGGGCCTGGACGAGAGGAGAATTGTTGGCCGCGTTCCGAACGGAACCGGTGATCGTGCCCGTCTGGGCCGCCAAGGGCGGACCCGCCGCGAGCGCGAGGGCGGCGACTGCGATCGTCGGCCATCGTCCAAGCGACGACGGTCCAAATCGAACGTTCCTAATGGTCATCTTGCCTCCGTGTGCGTGATGAACTGGACGCGCGAGTCGCGTCCGGCGGCGCCGTCGCCCGGGCGGGCGGTGCGCCGCGTGAAGCGACTACGACGATACTACGAAGATGGACGTGCGCGCAAGCAAGCGCGAATTCCGAAGGCCCGGAAGGCCCCGTCGGTCACCGGCCGACCGGCAGGGAGATGAAGAAGAGCGGCGCGAACGCCTCCGACCCGTCCGTGTCGGGGTCGCCGCCCTGCCCGCCGCCCTCGAACCCCAGGTACGCCAGCACGCCCACCCCTCCCACGATCGCGCCGGACAGGAGCAGGCTCCTGGCCAGCTCGGGCTCTCGGCGCTCCAAGAAGACCACCGACGCCGGCGCGAGGGTCACCGTGCGGTAGCCGGCGGCGTTCTGCAACTGAAAGGTCGCCGAGTCTCCGGCCATCCCGACGAAGCGGCCCGCCAAGCGGCCCCGAGGGCCTTCGGCGAACGCGATCAGCGCGGGCAGCTCCCGATCGTCCACCTCGATCCGCACGCGGTCGCGGGGCGACAGGTCGTCGATGGCAGCCTGATGGTACGCGGCGCACCCGGCCCCGTGGACGGCCGCGCACGCGGCCAGGACGCGCCAAGCGGAACCGAGGGACCTCCGTCTTGCGCGGCGTCCGGGGCGGGCGAGCGGGTCCGCGGGTCGGCGGCGGCCCAGCGCTCGCGTCGTCTCGGTGATCATCGAGTCTCCTCCTTGGCCAGCCGTTCGGTCTCCATGGCTCCGTTGCCACCCGCCGGGACTTCCGCAACGGCCCGTCTCCACGGCGCACGCGAGCCCAGGGGCAACCTCGGTGGAGCGTACCATCCCAGCGCCGCCAAGTCAACGAAACCGAGTCCGGCCGCGAGCCGCTTCCGGCGAATCGTCTTCAAATGCGGGCGTCTCGCACTCCCGAAGCGCGCGGCGCACAAGCCGGCTCGAGCGGCGGCCCGGCAGGCCGTGGACCGCCGCCCGGTCGCCTTCACGCTCAAACGCCGCGTCCCTCGAAGCCCAGACGCGCCGGCGCGCCAACGCCGCTCACGATCGCCCGAACAGGAGCAGGTTGCGCGGGCGAGTTGGGCGTCCGGAGCGCCTCAGGATGTCCCCATCCGCTACCGGGAGCGCTTCACCGGGACCGCTTGTCCGCTGGCGCTGCGAGCATGCGCGCGCGCTCTTCGGGAGGAGCGACCAGCAATCGCCTCGCTCTAGCGACCCATTCGGTATCCAGCTTGTCGCGGAGCTCCGCGAAATCCTTGCCGCGCACCTCTTTGCGGAGTTCGCCGTCCGGGCCCACGACCCTCAGAATTGCTGGTCCCTCGTAATTCTGCATACGGGGTATGATGGCAAACTGAACCACCCGCTCGCCCGCCGAGTCCTCCCTGACAAAGACGCCGTAGGGCGGCAGGTCCGCGGTCAGCCCTTCTCCTGCGTCGCCGACGCTGGTCGGCCGGTCCGCGTCTCCGCAAGCAGTAGCCCACATGGCCGCCGCCACCGCGACCACGGGCAGGAGCGTGTTCGCGATCGCGGCGCCGTGGGCCGCAACACGCGCACGCATGGACGTGAAATGAACGCTGGGGTTTGGGATTTTCTCTCGCTCTCTCGTTGAATGTCTGGTGATCTCTCCCGAGGCCCCGGACCACGAGGCCTTCTCCAGGGCACGGAGCGCCGGGGCTGGCCCGCGACTCCCCGTGCTGACCCGCTGGCGCTCCTGGACCGCGCCGAAGGAAGCCGGGAGCACCTTGCTCTTGATACGCCCGGAGGGCCGGCCAAGTTCCGGCCCGTCGTCAGGCGGCGGAAGAACGCGCCCCCGGCGAGGCGCCTGAGATCGCCGCCCCCCTCCGCAAACGAGAACGGCCGTCAGGCGGCCGAAGAACGCCCTGGCGAGCCGACTAGGCGGAGGAGACGAGACCCGCCGACGCCGGTTCGCGCTGCCGACGGCCCTCCGCGGCCAATTCCAGCAGCACGCCGTCCTTGAGGCCCACGTTGGGAACCACGACGCGGTCCACGCCGGCGAGTTCGGCGAAGTGTTGGTAGACGAGGGCGGCCGGGAGGACGACGTCGGCGCGGTCGGGGCGGAGGCCGAGCTTCTCGATCCGCTCGCGGACGGTCATGGCGGCCAGCACGTGCACTACGGCGTCCAGCTGGCGCTTGGAAATCACGGCGGCGCGCGACGGGTCCACCTGCCCGAGCGCCAACTTGGCGACGGCCTCGGCGTTGCCGCCGGTCGCGGCGAAACCGACCGGCCGGCGATCGCCCGCCGGGGCGCGCGCGGAATGCGGCACACTCGGCACGGCGACGTCCTGGAGCGCTCCTGCGACCCATTCGCGCACCGTCTTCGAGCATCCCCCGGCCGCCGTCATCGTCTCCAGCAGCCGGACGGTGCCCAGCCGGTGCGACTTGCTGACGACGATCCCCTCGTCGTTCACCACGGAGACTTCGGCGCTGCCGCCCCCCAAGTCGACCAGCCACCAGCGCCCTCCCGAAAAGCTCACGCGACGGCTCGCCGCCAGGTGCACGAGGCGCGCCTCCTCGGTACCGGAAATGGGCTCCAAGACGATGCCGGTCTCTCGTTGGACTCTGTCCAAAAAATCGTCGCGGTTGACCGCTTCGCGCGTCGCGCTCGTCGCCACGGCCCGGTGCCGGCGCGGGTCCACGCCCAGCCCCAGCCCGTCCAGCTCCGCGCGAAAGTCGCGGAACGCCTTCACGGCCTCGCCCATGGCGTCCTCGTCCAGCAAGCCCTGCGTGAACACTCCGTGGCCCAGGCGGACCGGGAAGCGCAACCTCGCGACGATGGAAGGCTCCCCCGCCAAGGCCGCGTCCCGCGCGAAGTCCGCGGCCACGAACCGGATGGCGTTCGAGCCAGCGTCGATGGCCGCCACGCGCAACCTGGCCTCGCGCGGGCCGGGCGGCGGCGGACTCGTCAGGTCCGCTTGCACGGGCGTGCGCTCAAGCGTCCTCGGCCTAGCTGGCGGGCCGGTTCCGCCGCGAGGCGCCGTAGTGGATGCCGTTGAACAGCAGCGGGAACGTGCCGTGCGCCTGCGAGCGGAAGGTGATCTTGGGGCCGAACAGGAACAGCTTGCCGGCGCCCACGTCCGCTTCGACCATGCTCGCGCCCCCTTCCAGGCGCTCCTGGCCCCAGGCCCAGCCGCTGACCAGGGGCTCGGGCGAGTCGTACCACGCCAAGCGGCGCACGCCCGGCGCGTCCGCGCCGAGCTCGAAGACCGGGCTGTGGCTGTGCAGCACGTGCAGGCGCTCGCCCAGGCCGTAGGTGACCGGGCTGCCGTGGTCCACGCGAACTTCGTGGATCGATCCCGGCGTGAAGTAGTCGTCGCGGCTCGGCGGAGCGCCCTGCTCGTCGCGCAGGTGGTCGTCGAGCGGCAGGCCGAGGTGGCCGGCCAGCGCCGTGGACGATCCGATCGCGACCACGGCGCCGCCCTGCTCCATGAACGCCCGCAGCTCGGGCACGCTCGCTTCGGCCGTCAGAGAGCCCACCCGCCCGCGCAGCGAATCCGGCAGGCTCGCCAGGAACTCCTCGCTCGGCCCTCGCCGAAAGCCCCGGCCGCCGCCTGCGCTCATCGCGCCGTCGGGCAGGACGATCACGTCGAACCGGTCGGCGAGCCCGCCCGCGTCCACCTCGGGCGGATAGATCACCTCGAAGTCGAACTCGAAGTTCTCCAGCACGTAGCGCGTCCACCCGGACGGCATCGAACCGCCGTACCGGTCCCACAGCGCGACCCGCGCGGCGGAAAGCGCCGTCAGGCCGTCCGTCGGCGCCTCTTCCAGCCCGTGAAAGTCGATGCCGAGCTCGGCGGCCCACTGCCCGACGGTCTCCCGGCCGACCGCGTCCGCCGGAAAGTAGAAGGCGCCCGCCTCGAGCCGGACGCCGCCGGCCCGCCGCTCGCCGGCCAGCCAGAACACGTCGCCGCCCGCCTGCAAGACGCGGTTCGCCGCCACGAACGCGTCGTTCACGTGAGCGGTCGCCCAGCCCGCGGCCGACGCCGGGCCCGTCACCTGCCCCGCCGGAGGTTCGGCCATCCACTCGATGGCCTCGAAGGGTCCGCTGACGGGGTCCAGGACGCGGTCGAATTCCACGCCCATCTGGAGCGCCAGCGTCCACCCCGCGTTGTCGTAGGGCGCGACGGGCGGCCCGCCCGGATACTGGAAGTCGTTGGGATGGTTCTGCGGCTCGAACATGTCGATCACGTGCGGGCGAAACGCCTGGGCGGTCACGACCACGTAGGAGCCTTCGGGATAGTCCTTGCCGCCCAGCGCGAAGTCGGCGGTCGCGACGTGCACGGTCACCCCGTTCTTGAGTAGCGCGTTGACGAACTTGGTGGCGGTCGGGAAGTCGCGCTGGCCGGACGGCAGCACGTAGGCCCGCGCGTCGCGCTTGGCCGGGTCGCGCAGATGGGCCTCGTAGTCCTCCCGCGAGCCTCGCGGCCCCACGGCCCCGGCGGCTTGGTCGATCCACTCGGGCAGCACCGTCCAGGAATCGCGGCTGCCCCGCTCGATCGAGTTCATGCCCATGCGCCAGATGTTGAACAGCAGGTGCTCGCGGTTGCGCGCCGCGTAGTCGAGGACGGCCCGGTTCGCCGTCTGCGAGTAGTCGACCGACTCCCTGAAGCGCCAGACGCCGGGCTCGACGGGAAGCGGCAGATCGCCGTGCATGATCTGGCGGCGGGGCAGGAACGGGATCTCCATCGGCGTGGGATGGCCGATCGTCTCGGTGAGCAGGCCGATCATGTTGTGGAAGTACGGCGTCGTGCGCAGGCCGCCGTTCCACCAGGTGGAATAGCCCGCGCCGCTGCGCATCGTCGTGCCGCCCTTGCCCTCCACGACCATTCGGTGGTGCATCGCCGAGCCCACTTGGTCCAGGCTGGTGACGATGATGGGATCGAGGTTGTGGTTCGGAGGGTCGCGAAACGGCGGGGCGAACATGACCGTCCCGGACGGCCCGGTCTGATGGTGGTTGAAGACGATCTGGGGGAACCACTCCCGGTAGAGCACGCGGTTCATGTTCTCGGTCTCGACCAGCGAGGACATGAAGAAGTCCCGGTTGTTGTCGTGGCCGGCGTACTTCTGGTACAGCACGGGCACCCCCTGCGTCGTGCGCTCGAGGGGGTCTTCGTGGCGCATGTACCAGTTGGCCACCAGGTCGTGGCCGTCCGGGTTGGCGTGGGCCGCGAGGAGGACGACCTCGTCCAAGAAACGCAACGTCTCCTCGTCGTTGCGGCTCGCCATTTGCCAGACCAGCTCCATCAGCTGCTGGGCCCCCAGCACCTCCGTGGCGTGCAGTCCTCCGTCGATCCAGACGACGGCCTTGCCCTCCGACGCCAGCGCGCGCGCCTCGTCCTCGGTCACGCCCTCGGCCAGGGCGAGCTTGCGCGCGATCTCCTGGTAGCGCGCGATCTGCGGACGATTGGCCGGCGACGTGATCACCGCCATCCACTGGTCGCGGCCCTCCGACGTCTTGCCGATGGACTCGAGGGTCATGCGATCCGACTGCTCCGCCAGCTTGTGCCAGTAGTCCGAAAGATCTTGGTAGTTGACCAGCTGGTAGTCGGTACCCAGGCGGAACCCGAACTGCTCCTCGGGCGACGTGAGCTGCGCGGCCGCGGCGGAGGTCCAGAGCGCCGCCGCCCCGCCCGCGAGGACGGCAAGCCGGCGGAACGAAGCGCGGACGAAGGCGGTGCCCGACCGCGAGGGGGGCGCCGCCAATCCGGGACTAGGCCGGCGGTGGGCGGCCGGGAAGGAAAAGGAGAGGAATCGGCTCACGGGTGCGGAGCTCCAGGGATCGAGGATGGCGATGGCGGCATTCGCTTCCATAGTAGCGAGAGAGGAATCGGCAGGCCATGACGCCGAAGGGCCGCGTTGGCGGGCGCACCGACGGCCGCGTCGCGTTTGCTCGAAGTCGGCCGGCCCGTCGGCTGGGGCCGGGGCCGCCGCCGTCCGCAGCGTCCGCCGTCCCCGGCGGCAAGCGCCTCGGCAAATCCACCGCTGCGAGCAGCGCGTCGGCGATCAGGCGCGCCCAGTCGGTCAGCGTCCAGGCAAGCGCCTCGGCGAGTCCCCCGCTGCGAGTGTGGCAAGTCGAGCATCGCGCACGCGTCAGCTCTCCCGCCCGCGTGCGTGCGCTGGTGAAGGACTGGGCGCGAGCATCCGCGCGCGCGTCAGCTCTCCCCGGCGGCAAGCGCCTCGGCCAGCGCGTCGAAGGCCAGGACCGCGCAACGGGCCCGGCTCGGGAAGCGGCGCACGCCCTCCAGGGCTCTCAAGTCGCCGAATTCCGGCGGAAGCGTTTCGCCGTCCGGCTGGAGAGCCTCGGCAAACGCGCTTCGGAGGCTCGCGACCGCCTCCGGCGTCTTGCCGCGCACGAGGACCGTGACCATCGACGCGGCGGCCTGGGAGAGCAGGCAGCCGTGCCCGTCGAAGGTCGCTTGGACGATCTCTCCGTCGCTGACGCAGGCCCAGACCTGCACGACGTCGCCGCACGCCGGATTGTCGGCCCTGCCGGTGACGGCCTCGCCGCCGAGGGGCCCCCGGTTGCGGGGCCGCCTGAAGTGGTCGCTGATCAGCGCTTGGCGCACGTCGCGCGCGGCTCCCGCGTCGGTCATGCCGCCCCGCCGCGAGACGCCGCGCCGTCCAGGGCCTGGCGCAAGGTGTTGTCCGTCACGGCCACGTTCACGGGCGGTACGCCGCGAGACGCCGCGCCGTCCCAAGATCGACGCAGGAGCCGACCCCGCGCCGGGGCCCGCAAGGCCCGGAGGACGACGGCGCCGCGCCGATCAGCCAGGAGCGGCGTCCGACTCGGCCTGCTCGCGGATGTACAATTCGCGCTTGGGATACGGAATCTCCACTCCCTCTTCGGCGAACGCGACCAGGATCTTGGCGGTGATCTCGTCCGCGATTCGCCTGCGATTGCGGGCCTCCACGACCCATACGCGCAGTTCCAGGTTGACTTCGGAGGGGCCGAACCCGCGCACGATGACGACGGGCGCCGGTTCGAGCTTCACGCCCTGGACCTCGGCGGCCGCGGCGACCAGCAGCGCCTTGGCGCGCTCCAGGTTGGACTCGTAGGCCACCGAGAACGGGATGCGCAGGCGGATGTCCTGGCCCGACATCGTGTAGTTGACAATGTCTCGCCGCATGATCTCGTTGTTGGGCACGACCACGACCAAGTTGTCCGGATTGCGAATCTTGGTGGCGCGCAGCCCGATGTCGATCACGTCGCCCCACGTGCCGGTTTCCGTCGGCGCGCTCCACAGCTCGATCCGGTCTCCCACCTGAAAGGGACGGTCGAGCACGAGCAGGATGCCGGCGATGAGGTTGGACAGCGTGTCCTTGGCGGCGAACGATATGGCCAAGCCCACCACGGCCGATCCGGCAAGGAACGGCTGGATGTTGATGCCCAGCCGGTCGAGCGCGATCATCACGCCGAGGGCGACGAGCAGGAAGCGCAGCACGCGGGTGGCCAGCGGCAGCGCCGTCGCGTCCAGACCGGTCCGGCGGCGCGCGGCGAACTGCGTGCCCACCACGAGCACCACGTCGCAGGCCAAGCGGCTCAGGGGAACGAAGAGGAAGGCGATCCACAAGGCGGCCACCCACTCGGCCGCCCGGGGCGGCGCGCCCTCGGGACCGGGCGCGAACCAGATGAGGGCGAGGCTCCACAACACGCCCGCCTCGACCGTCCACAACAGCATCCGGCGCACCGAATGAAGGATCTGGTCGTCGAGGTCGCTCTTCGTCCACGCGACGAGCCGCTTGCCCGCGCGGACCACGAACTTGCGGACGACGAAGTAGGCGACCGCGGCCAGGACGAGGATGCCCGCGGACGGCGCCAAGCGGGGCACGGCCAGGGTCAGCAATCCGTTCCACCACTCGGCCACGTCGGCCCAGGCGAAGTCGAACCCCAGCAAGCACGGACTCCTTTGGCAATTGAGGGTCACGCGACGGCCAAGCGCGCAGGCGGTCGCGGGCGCGTCCAGACTTGCTGGAGATGTCGCGGTCGCCGTCTTTCGAAGGCTTCCGCGCCGCACAACGTGGGTCGCGACGGCCGAGAGCGCGCGTCCGGAGCGTCCCAGTCGAAGCTAATCCCTTCGGCGGCCCTGGCTCAATGCCGGCCGCCCCCCGGTCGCCGTCCCGTCACCGACGAGGGGACCAGTTCGACCCGGTGGCCCCGGCTACGCCCCACCACGCCCCCCCCCCCCCTTGTCTCCGTCCCGTCGCCCGACGAGGCGATCGGTTGCGAGACGCCGAGACCATGGTGGCGACCGGCGGGCACCATCCGCCTGGGGATCGCCTCGGTTCAACGCCGCTCGCAGGTCCCGCCTGCCGTCTGTTGACTTCCAGCCCGGTCCAAGCGATACTTCATGGAAGTTGGTTCGCGGCGCGAGGCGCCTTCGTGACTCCCATCTGGCAGCGACATGGCGAAGAAGGGCAAGCTGGAAAAGAACGAGCGGCGGGCGGGCTTGGTCGAGAAGCACGCCGCGAGGCGCAAGGAATTGAAGGCCGTCGTGAGCGACCCGGCCGCGACGCCCGACGAGAAGCGGCAAGCCATGGCCGCGCTCCAGGGCCTGCCGCGCGACTCCGCCGCCGTGCGCTACCGCAACCGGTGTCAAATGTCGGGACGCCCGCGTGGGTTTCTTCGCAAGTTCGGCCTTTCGCGGATCGCGTTTCGCGACATGTCCCTCCACGGGCTCATTCCAGGCGTTCGCAAGTCGTCCTGGTAGCCGGGCGGCCGGCAGATTTCCGGCTGGGACCGCCGTGGCCTGCGTCGCCGCATGACTCCCCCGCCCGCATGACCCCGTGACGCGCCGGAGCACGGACCTCGGCAGGCCGTCGCCGGAATCCTCGTGGCCCGGGTTGCGGTCGGCGGTGCGCGCGGACGGGCCGCGGCCGTCCACGGAGCGGGATTCGCCGGCGCCTCGCGGGTCCCGATGGACCGGTCCCGCCGTCGCCGTGGTCCTCGCGGCGGGTGCCGCGTGCATTCCAGACACGCCCGCCCGGTCGGCGCCGGAGGCGGAGGACGCCGCGATCGCCGGGGCGGCTCCGGCGCAAGCGGGCGAGACGCTCTTCTCGAACGGCAGGGTCTGGACGGGAGACCCGAGGAATCCCCGGGCGGAAGCGGTGCTGGTTCGCGACGGCCGAATCGCCGCGGTGGGCGGCGCCGAAGAAGTCGGCGGGGTTGCCGGCGACGGCGCGCGGATCGTCGATCTGGCGGGCAGGACGCTCATTCCGGGCTTCGTGGACACGCACTTCCATCCCGCGGTGGCCGGCCTGCTGGGCTCGAAGCTGATGGTGGTCGGGACCGAGACCGTGGCCGAGGTGCAGGCGGCGCTGGCGGAGTACGCCGCCGCCAACCCCGACGAGGAGACGCTGTTCGGGTTCGGATTCCCCGGTGCGCTCAACACGACGATCAACGCGGCGGGCACGGCCGGGCCGCACCGGTCGGACTTGGACGCGGTGGTGGCGGACCGCCCAGTGATGATCCTGGCCGTCGACGCGCACAGCGCTTGGCTCAACACGAAGGCGCTGGAGGTGGCGGGAATCGGCCGCGACACGCCCGATCCGTTGCCGGGCGTCCACTACTACCAGCGCGACGCGGAAGGAGACCCGACGGGATGGGCTGTCGAGAGCAGCGCGTTCTGGCCGTTGCTGCCCCGGTTCGGCGTGGGTTCGGAGAACGACTTCCACGCCGCGCTCTCCGCCGTCCTGCCGCAGATGTCCGCGATGGGCATCACGAGCGTGTTCGACGCGGGCATCCCCGGCGGCGAGACCATGCTTCGCAACGCGCTCCGGGCCCTGGCCCGCCTCGAACGCGAGGGGCGGCTGCCGCTCCGGTACCGTGCCAGCGTGTACGTGGATCACCCGGCGACGCCCGGCGCCGAGGCCGCAGCGCTGGTCGGCGATCTGCGACGGGAGTTCGCGTCCGGCCTCGTGGACATTCACACCGTCAAGATTGCCAACGACGGCACGTTCGAAGGGCTGACGGCGGCCGTGCTCGATCCGTACGAGAGCGGCGGCGCCGGATCGGTCCTCCTCGAAGGGGATCCGCTTGCCCAACTGCTGTCGGCGCTGCGAAGGGCCGGGGTCGACGCGCACGTGCACGCCATCGGCGACCGGACCGTGCGCGCCACGCTGGACGCCGTGGAATCCGCGCAGGCGGCCGTGCCGGAATCCGAAGCCGCCGTGACCATCGCCCATGCCATGCTGGTTGCGCCCCAGGACCTTGGACGCTTTCGCGAACTCGGCGTGGCGGTCCAGACCACCCCGCACTGGGCCCACGACCTGGCCGGATCGCTTGATCTGTACTCGCAGGCGCTGGGGCCCCGGCGCGGCGCCTCGGTCATGCGTCTGCGGGACCTCTGGGACTCCGTGCCGCTGGTGGCGTTCGGGGCCGACTATCCAGCCACCGGCCTGCCGTTCCCGCAGGCGTCGCCCCTGCACGGCATCGAAATCGGCGTCACTCGCCGAGCCCCCGGCGCCGCCGGCGGCGCCGCGTATCCGCCCGAGGGGCAGGAAATGACTCTGGAAGAGATGCTGCAGGGCTACACGGCCAACGCCGCCCGCCAGATCGGCCTGGGCGGCCAAGCCGGCGCCATCGCGCCCGGGATGCAGGCCGACCTCGTCGTGCTGGACCGCGACCTGTTCTCGGCCCCGGCGCACGAAATCCATTCGATCGCCGTGGATCTGGCGATGGTCGGGGGACGAGTCGTCTACGAGCGGTCGGGAGCCGGCGCGGGCTAACGGCGAACGCGTCGGCTTCGTTCGAGCCCTCGCTTCCGCGGAGTAGCGGCGTCGCTGGCCGTCCCGAGGCCGCTTCTGACCGACAACGCGCGTCCGCGAAGCGGGTTGGGCGGCCGCACCGCGGCATTTCGTGGCGGCAGAGTCGTCTTCTTGGCGGTCACGGATGTCCGCCAAATGGACTCGGCGGCCGTTTTCGCCGTCGCATGACCGGCGCCGAGTCGTTCTGGCGATTCGTTTCCGGCATTTCGCGGCCGTTGTACCGTCGTTGCCGGACACGCGTGTCCGCCAAGCTGGCGGCGGCCAAGCCGCGGCAGGCGAGAATCCGCTCGCCGCCGACGCGTCCTCGGCCACGCCGGGGCAGGCCGGCCACTTGACGCCCCGACGCGCTTGAAGGCGGAGGCAGGCTCAGTCGGCGGCGGCCGGCGCCGCTTCGAAGTCCGCAGGTTGCGCGGGTCTGCCGTCAGGCCCGCGCGGCGTTCGCGATCAGCTCTTCGCCCGTCTCGCACTCGACGATCAACCGCCCGATCCGAGAGACTCGGTCCGCGTCGCCCACCGATTCGAGCAACTCGGCCAAGCGCTCCGCCGTCTCCTCGCCGAACTTCCACCGCGCCATGTCGACCTGCGCCTGCTTGACGCCCTGCTCCAGCCCCTGCTCGACCCCGTCACGGAACGTTTCCTGGAATTGATTCACGTACATCTCGCCCGCCTCCCGTAGGGTGTCCAGGTGCGCGACCTCCGCCTCCGTCGCACCCGAATTTATCATCTGGCTCCGAAGCCACTCCACGAGCGCGTCGCGCGCAACCGACGACGCGGCCAACTGCACGTCCAGAGACCGCACCAACGCCGACAACCGCGCCGGGTCGCGCTCGCGGCGCAACGCCATGGCTGCCCGCACCACGCCGCCGCTGGCCCCGGCCTTCTTCGCCTCCGCCGACTCGTCCAGCAGCCCGTAGCGCTGGCCGGTCGCGTACTCCGCCAGCTCCTCCGGCACGCCCGCGCCCAGCCATTCGGCCATGCTCCGCGCCGCCGTCCACTGGCCCTCGAAGCTCTTCACCACCACCGGCACGACCACGTGCTCCCCCACGCCGAGGTCGCGCTTGCGCAACGCCGCCAGCTCGCGGTAGAACACGCCCGTCTCGACGGCGATCCGCACCGCCATGTTCGGGTCCGGCCCCGACTGGAACTCGAACAGCAGGACGACGTGCAGCGGCCGGTCCCGGAACCGCACCCGCCACATCATGTCGGCGTGCCGCACGACCGGCAGCACGGGGTCGACCATCTCGGTCGGCAGCCGCTCGAGCGTGGCGAAGTCCAGCTCGCGCGTCCACGCGCCCCCGACGAAGTCGCGCACGATCTCCTCGACGACGGCCGGGTCCGCGTAGAACCGCTTGTAGACGCGGTCCGTCTCGCCGTGCTTCTTCTCTTCGCGCAATCGCCGCTCCCCGGGGCTCCGCCGGGGGGAGCGCACCGGCGGCCGGCGGCTCCCCCGCAGTTCGATTCGAGGGGAAGGTCGTGCCGGGGGCGGGACACCTCCATGGCTGAACGGGACGTCTTCGTTCGACGCGGGAGCGGACAGGTCGATCCGCGGCTGCACGGCGGCGTGCTGCTCCGGTGGGCGACTGTCGCTGTGCCGGCGTGGTTCTGCCGCTCGTCGCGCGCCGAGAACGAGGCGCGCCGGGCAGCCCGCCAGCGCACACATGCCGAGAGACCCCAAGTGCGGTGCAGGTGCAGACCGTGCACTCGGACCCGCCGACGCCCGCACGCGGAGAACCGCTCCACGCGGGCGCGGGCCGTGTCGCCCGTCGCCCGCGTGGAGGGCAGCCCGGCGCTTGACGGCTACCGGAAGGCGATTCTCCCGAGCAGTCCGACGCGGCGTTGGGCGGGCTGGACGCCGTCGGAGGCCTGTTCGCCGAAGAGATCGACCATCAGCTGCACGCGGCGCGGCGCGTCTTCGCCTGGATTCTCGCCCGGCGCGCCGAGCGCGGTCCACCGGGTGCCGGCGTTGAGGCGGTAGCCTGCGGCGCCTTCGCGGCTCCAGCGTCCGAACGGCGCGACCTGCGCGCCATTCGGCAGCACGATGCCCCAGCCCACCTCCATCGCCAGCCGGTCCGGCGTCCAGCCGGGCGCGTCGGCGAGCGTCGCGGCCGTGCCGCCGACGCCTCGCTCCTGGCCGCCCAGGCCAGCCTGCGCCTGCCACAGCGCCGCCGTCCCGCTCGCCGCTTCGCCCCACGAGGGCTCGAGCGAGAACGACAGGCCGCCCTCCTGGCCACCGCCGGGCTTCAGCCGCACGGCGAAGCTCGCGCCCCACTCGCGGAACTGGTCCTTCTGGTGCGCCAGCAGCGTCCGGCCGCGTGCGTCGACGCTCAAGCCGCTGCTGATGTGCGCAAACCCGAACTCGGCGCCCGCCTCCGCGCCCAGGCCCGTCTCGGCGTCGCCGCGGTCGTAGCGCGCGCCCAGCTCGAAGCGCGCGCGCACCGCCATGCCGTCGCCCACGGCCCACCGGCCCGTCAGCTCGGGCGCCACGCGCGCGCGATGCGCCACGGCCGTCACGCCCGCCAGTCCGGCGCCGTCTTCCGACGTGATGCGCACGGTGAACGCGTCGGCCTTCAGCGCGAGCGCGCCGATCAGCTCCTGGCGTCCGCCCAGCGCGAGCATGCGCATCGTCAGGTCGGTGCTGAACCGTCCGCCCGCCGTCTCGGCCAGGTCGGCGCTGCCGCGGCCCGCGCCCACGAGCCCCCACAGCCCCAGTCCCTTGCGCGGCGACCAGTGCGCGTAGGGGTACAGGTTCGTCAAGCGCGCGTCGACGGTGCCGGCGCCGTTGATCTCGCTGTCGAAGTCGGACGCGAGCGTGTTGCGCGACGCGGCCAGCCCAACTAGCAGGCCCGAGCCGAATCCGTAGTCGAGCCCGGCGTAGACCGAGCGCGTGCGGCCCTCGAGCGTCAGGCCGTCGTCGGGCGAGCTCTCGAACGCGCCCGCGTTGGCCTGGCCCCACACCGTCCAGCCCGTGCCGACCGCCGACTGCGGCGCGTCCGCGCCGCCGCCGAACGACAGCCGGAACGAGCTCTGCGACCGCAGGTCGTTGCTCGACAACGGGTCGAGCGTCAGGCCGCCGCGCGGCGCCAAGTCCGCCGCCGCCAAGCCCGCAGGCGCCGGCCCGTTCGCTTGCCCGCCGCCGCCGTGGCCGAACGTGCTGTTGCCGCCGCCGGGGCCATTGCCGAACGCGCCGCCGCCGTGGCCATGACCGCCGCCGTAACCGCCGCCGTGGCCGAACGCGCTCGCCAAGCCGCCGAAGCCGCCGCCATGGCCGCCGGGGGTGCCGAACAGCAGCGTCGCCGGGTCCAGCGACACGCTCGCGCCGCCGGCCGAGCCGCTCAGCTGCACGCCCAGCAGGTCCGACGCGCCGCGCGCCAACTGCGCCCAGCCGCACGACGATCCGCCGCCGCCGCCGAACGCGCCGCATCCCACCGAGCGGCTGCCCAGCTGCACGTGCGAACGTCCCAGCACGCTCGACGACTCGACGCCCAGACGCCCGCCGATCGCCTCGACCGCCTCCGTGCCCACCGAACGCCCGAACGCCGTCAGCGCCGCCTCGAGCGCCCGTGCGCGCTCCGAACGCGACGCCTCGACCGTCACCGCCACCGTCTGCGTCCCCTCGAGGCCGTCCGGGTCGCGCGCCGTCACCGTCACCGTCGCCGCGCCGATGGCCCGAGGCGAGACCGACAGCCGGCCCGCCGCGACCGACACGGCCGCCACGCTCGGCGCCGATGACTCGGCCGCGTAGCTCAACGCGTCGCCGTCCGGGTCGCGGAAGTACTGGCCCAGGTCCTCCTCGGCCGGCGCGCCGTAGGCCTCGAGCGTCTTCGGCGCCATCGCGCCCACGGCCTCCGGGCCCTCGTTGACGTCCAGCAGCGCCACGACGGCGCGCGCCTCGCCCGACAGGCCGCCGGCGTCCGTCACGCGCAGCGCCAGCTCGTGCGACCGCGGTCCGGCCTCGTAGTCCTCGCCCGAGCCGACGTAGCGCACCGCGCCGCTCGAAGCGTCCACCTCGAACCGGCCCCCGCCGCCCGACAAGCTGTACGCCAGTTCGTCGTCCGCGTCCTCGTCCGACGCCTCGACGCGGCCCAGCTCGACCGGGCCCGCCGCGTTCTCGGCCAGCTCGAACGCGTACGCCGAATCGGCGAACGCCGGCGCCTCGTTCACGTTCAGCAACGACACCTCCGCCGGCACGCGGCCCTGCAAGCCGCCGCCGTCCGCGACCACCACCTCGAACTGCCACGACCTCGGGCCCGCCTCGTAGTCCTCGCCGTCGCCGACGTAGCGCACCTCGCCGCTCGAGGCGTCCACCTCGAACAACGCCGCGCCCTCGCCCGACAGGCTGTACGCCAGCGTCGTGTCCGCCCGGTCCGGGTCGCTCGCCCGAACGACGCCCAGCGCCAGCGGTCCGGCAACGTTCTCGTCGAACGCCCAGTCATAGCGCTCGGCCTCGAACGCCGGCGCCTCGTTCACGTCCAGCAACGACACGGACACCGACGCCTCGGCCGTCAGCCCGCCGACGTCCGTCACGCGCACCACCAGCGCCCACGACTTCGGGCCCTCGTCCGTCTCCGCGTCCTCGCCCGGACCCACGTAGCGCACCGCGCCGCTCCCAGCGTCCACCTCGAACAAGCCCGCGCCGCCCGACGCCAGCTCGTAGACCAGCCGGTCGCTCGCGTCCGGGTCGCTCGCGCGAACCGTCCCCACGACGACCGGACCCGCCGCGTTCTCCGGCAGCTCGAACGCATACGCCGAGTCCGCGAACGCAGGCCCCTCGTTGACGTCCAGCAACGACACCGTCACTGCGACCTCGTCACTCAAGCCCTCCGCGTCCGTCGCCACTACCTCGAGCGCCCACGACTTCGGGCCCGCGCCGTTGAAGTCCTCGCCCTCGCCGACGTAGCGCACCTCGCCGCTCGCAGCGTCCACCTCGAACAACTGCGCGTCCCCGGCCGCCAGCCCGTAAGACAACACGTCGCCTTCCGGGTCCGTCGCCTCCGCCACGCCCAGCGCCAACGGACCGGCCACGTTCTCCGGCAGCTCGAACGCATATGCGGCGTCCGCGAACGACGGCGCCTCGTTCTCGTTCAACACGTGCAAGATCACCAGCGCCTCGCCCTCGCGACCGTCCTCCGCCGTCGCCAACACCTTCATCACCCGCTTCGGCTCCGAATCCGCGTCCAAGCCGCTCCCCACGTACCGCAAGTCCCCGCCGCGCTCGCTCACCTCGAACCCGCGAGCGCCGTCGCCCAGCGAATAGCTCACGTCGTCGCCATACGGGTCCGTCGCCCGCAGCTCGCCCAGCTCGACCGGGCCGGACACGTTCTCCGCCAGCTCGAACACGTACTCCTGCCGCTCGAACCTCGGATCGTCCGCGCCCGTCCCGCCGTCCACCGCGTGGCCGGACTGGTTCGTCAGCGCGTGGCTCCCCAAGCTCAGCTCCGCGTCCTCCGAACCGCCCGAAAGCCCGATCGCGCCGCCCCCGAGCGCCAAGGCGTTCGCCGGCACGCTGAACCCGTCGCGGTCCACGTCCGACGGCGTCACGCGGTACCGGAACTCCAACGCATCCGTCCCGCTGCCCGACACGTACGCCGCCTGGCGGCGCGCCGGGCCGATCACCAGCGCCAAGCGCGGCGCGCCCGTCACCACCACCGCCCGGCTGAACGACACCCGCAGCACGATCCGGCCGCCCGAGCCGTAGCCCGTCGGGCCCGTCGGCGTGCTCGTCACCTCGACGCCCGTCACCGCCGGCGCCACCTCGATCGCCCCGTCCACCTTGTGGTCCGAGTCCGCTGCGATCTCATGGCCCGTGATGTCCAGCGACGCGTCGAAGCCGCGCACCGGGTCCGCCACGTTCTTGATCGTCCCGCCGGCGAGCGTCAGCGCGCCCGAACTCACCTGGATCCCGCCCGTCGCCCGGTCCACGCCGCCCGGTCCCGCGCCGCCCGAGCCCGCGCCCTGAACCCAGTAGTGAAACGTCAGCAGGTCCGTGCCCGAACCGCTCGCGTACCTCGCTTGGCGCACCGTGCCCGCCACGTCGACCGCCAGTTCCGGCGTGCCTGTCACCG
Organism: Longimicrobiales bacterium; assembly: GCA_965242735.1. Lineage (GTDB taxonomy): Bacteria > Gemmatimonadota > Gemmatimonadetes > Longimicrobiales > Gaopeijiaceae. The sequence continues at coordinate 3,208,541 of OZ251497.1, forward strand.
CCACCGCTCGGTCGAACTGCACGTAGAAGGAGAGCCGCTCGCCTAGACCGTACGTGTCCCCGCTCGCCGGTTGGCTCGTTATCAACACCGCGCTCACCAACGCCGGCGCAATCGTGCCGTCCACCTTGTGGCCCCCCTGCGCCGACAACGCATGCGTGCCCAGCCCCAGCGACGCCGCCAGCGTGCTGGCCCGCCCGTCGTTGATCGCGCCCGAGTTCAGCGTCAACGCGCCCGCCGCCACCTCGATCCCGTCCGCGTCCGAGTCCGCGGCCACCACCACGTACTGGAACTTCAGCGCCGTCGTGCCCGTTCCGCTCGCGTACGCCGCCTGACGCGAGGTCCCGCCGATATCCAGCGCCAGCTGCGGCGTGCCGCCCGTCGTCACCACGTCCACCGCGCGGTTGAACGTCACGTCCACCTCGATCGTGTCCGTCGCGGCGTACGTCTCGTCCACCACCGGAACGCTCGATATCGACAGCCCGCTCACCGCCGCCGCCGTCTGCGTGCCCACCACCTTGTGGCTGATCTGGTCGCCCAGCGCCGCGCTGCCCAAGTCCAGCGTCGCGTTCTCCGTCGTCGATCCCGCCGTCCGAATCGTCCCGCTGTTCAGACCCAGCGCGCTGTCCGGCACGCTCAGCCCGTCCGCGTCCACGTCCCCCGACGCCACCTCGTAGCGGAACAACAACTCCGTCGTGCCCGTGCCTGACACGTACGCCGCCTGGCGCGTGTTCGTGCCGATCAGCAAGCCCAGCTGCGGCGCGCCCGTCACGTCCACCGCCTGCGTGAACGTCACCGTCGCGAGAATCGTGTCGCCCGGCTCGTACGTGTCGCCCACGACCGGATCGTTCAACGCCACGCTCGACGGACTCGGCATGCCCTGCCTCCCGTCCACCGTGTGGCCGGCGCTGTTCTCGATCGCTTGGCGGCCCACGTTCCTGGATATGAAATCTTGCCACGCTCCGCCGGTCACCGCTTGGCCCACGACGCTTATCCCGTCAGCGTCCATGTCGCCGGGCCCCACGACGTAACGGTAGACGGTATTCTGGCTCCCTCCCCCGCTGACGTAGCTCGCATTCCGGACGGCGTCGCCGATCGTCACCCTCAAGCCCGTGCCGCTCCAGTTGTGCCAGGACTCTGTCCCCGGGCCCGAGCTGGAACTCCACCTCACCGTGACTTGGATCGTGTCGCCGTTCCCGTAGGTGCTGGCGCTGGGCGGGTTGTTCAGCGTCACACCTTCGATGCCGATGTTGTTGATGCCGGCCGTTGCACTCAAGTACACTTGGCGGGCGCTGTCGTTGTCGAAAGCGTGCGTCCCCAGGTCCAAGGCCGCCGCCGCCCCGCCGGTGGTCGCGTTGATCGTGCCGCCGTTCAGCTTCAGCGCGTCCGCTGCGATGCTGATTCCGTCGGAGTCGTCGTTGCCCCAGACGACTTCATGCCCGAACACCAGCGTGGTCGACCCCGAGCCCGAGACGTAGTCCGCGAAGCAGGCGGTGCACGTTCCAATGCCCAGCACGACCCGCGGCGTGCCCGTCACGTCCACAGCGGCGCTGAACGTCACAGAGACCTGGATCGTCTCGGTCAAAAAGAACTTGTCCCAACGGGAAGGGCCCTTGCCCGTAGTCGCCGGCGAGTTCACCGACAGCCCCGTCACCGTCGGCGCCTGAGCCGCGAGGTCCCCCGCGAACCCGCCGAGGCTCGCCAGCGCGACGGCCACGGCTCCAGCGGCCCGAGCCGCGATGCGACCGAACGTCATGGACGGAGCCGCCACGCGACCGATCCCGCTATTGCGAGAGGACCGCCAGGCACAGGCCGGCGCCGAAAATCGGGGGGGGGGGGGGGGGGGGGAGTTCTCATCTGTGCGACCTGGCCTCGTCCAGTCGGGAATCCACGTGTTCGGTCAACCGATGCCCGCAATATGCCAGAGATTCTCGGCTCTCGCAAGTGCCTGCGCCGGCCGGGCTCCTCTTGCCTCCGCGCGCACCGGCTTCCACCTTGTCCTCCCGGCGTGGACTGGACGCCGCCGGGTCGGGGCCTCGACGCTTCGCCCGGCATGTCCGGCCGCGCCACGCTCTACACAACGGGCCCTCCCACGCCGGCAACGCCAGCGGCGCCAAGCCGCCCGGCGCAACGATGCGTTCGTCCAGACCCGCCAACGAGCCCACGCCAACCAAAGACACCCGAAACGAGACGCCCTCGATGCCACCGACCCCCACATTGTTCCGCTTCGCCAAGCCGGCTCTCGGCGCGGCCGGCGGCGTTCTTCTCGCCTGCGCCCTCGCGACGCCGCCCGGCGCGGCCGCGCAGGAGCCCCTTCCGTCCGTCGCGGACAAGACGGCGGACGCCGCCGCCATGGAGGGCTTCTTCAACCTCTATTGGGACGACGCCGAGGGCGTCCTCTACTGGGAAATCGACACGGGAGCGGGCGAATTCCTGTACCAAGTGTCGATGGGGTCGGGACTCGGCTCCAACCCGATCGGCATCGACCGCGGCCAGTTGCGCGGCACGCACGTGCTCGAGCCGAAGCGTGTGGGCCCGCGCGTCCTCCTCATGGAGCCCAACTACAGGTTCCAGGCGCGCAGCGAAAACGAGACCGAGGTGCAGGCGGTCCGAGACGCGTTCGCGCCGTCGGTCTACTGGGGCTTCGACGTCGTGGCCGAAACCGGCGGCCGCGTGCTGGTGGACGCCACCCCGTTCTTCATTCGCGACGCGCGGGGCGCCGCCGCCCAGATCGCGCAGCGCGGCCAGGGAACGTTTCGCCTCGACGCGTCCCGGTCGGCGCTTCACATGCCGGCCACCCAGTCCTTCCCGGAGAACACCGAAGTCGAAGCGCTGCTCACCTTCACCAGCGACGACCCCGGCGGGCTGGTTCGGGGCGTCGCCGCCAACCCACGGGCGGTCACGCTCCGCCAGCACCATTCCTTCGTCCGCCTGCCCGACGACGGCTACCGGCCCCGCGTCGCGGACCCGCGCATCGGCGTCAACGGCCCGACCCTCTTCGACTATGCCACGCCCATCGACCAGGACATGCGAATTCGCTTGGCCGCCCGCCACCGGCTGCAGAAGCGCAACCCCGGTCCGGCGCCTTCGGAGCCCGTCGAGCCCATCGTCTACTACGTGGACCCCGGCACGCCGGAGCCGGTGAGGAGCGCGCTGGTCGACGGAGCGCGCTGGTGGGCCGAGGCCTTCGAAGCCGCGGGGTTCCTGAACGCCTTCCACGTGGAGATCCTGCCGGAGGGCGTGGATCCGCAGGACATCCGCTACAACATGATCCACTGGACGCACCGCCGAACGCGCGGCTACTCGTACGGCAACACCGTCACCGATCCGCGGACGGGCGAGATCATCCGCGGGGTGGTGAACCTGGGCAGCTTGCGGCTGCGCCAGGACTATCTGCTTGCCCAAGGGATGACCGCGCCGTTCCCGGGCGAGGGCGAGGGGGCGTCCGGCGGGATGGATTCGGCGTGGGAGGGGCCGCACTCGGCTGCGCACGGGCTGCATTCCGCCTGGGATCACGGCGACGCTTGCTTCGCGGCCGCGCCCGTCTTCGAGTACTTGGCCGAAGCCGCGGCCGCCAGCAACGAGGAGGCGGTCGAGATGGCCCTGGCCCGGGTGCGCCAGCTGTCCGCCCACGAAGTCGGCCACACGCTGGGCTTTCCGCACAACTACATGGCGAGCACGTACGGGCGCGAGAGCGTGATGGACTACCCCGCGCCGCTCGTCGAGATCAGGGACGGCGACTTGGACCTGTCCAACGCGTACGTGCAGCGCATCGGAACATACGACAAGCTGTCCGTCGAATGGCTCTACCGGGAATTCCCGGCGGGAACGGACGAGCCTGCCGCGCTGGAGGCCATCGTACTGCGCGGCCTGGACGACGGCCTGGAGTTCATGGCCCACAACAACAACAACTTCGTCGGCGCGGCCCATCCGTACGCGGGCGTGTGGGACAACGGCGCGAACCTCGTGGACCATCTGGAGCACGAACTCCGCGTCCGCGACATCGGCATGGCGAGCTTCGGCGAGGACATGATTCGCGAGGGCCGGCCGCTGTCCGACCTGGAATACGTGCTGCTGCCTCTGTACATGCACCACCGCTTCCAGCTGCGCGCCGCCGCGCAGAGCCTGGGCGGCGCGAACTATCGCTATGCCGTGAAGGGCGACGGGCAAGTTCCGGTCGAGATCGTGCCGGGCGACGAGCAGCGCCAGGCCCTCGAAGCCATCCTCTCCACGCTGACCGTGGACTTCCTCGCGCTTTCGCCGGACTTGGCGGCCGCGATTCCGCCTCCCGCCTTCCGCCATCAGGAAGGCGAGACGTTCCCGGGCCGCACCGGGCTCCTGTTCGATCCGCTGGCCGCGGCGGCCGCCTCGGCGGACTTCTCCGTCGGCGAGATTCTCCATCCGGCCCGCATGGCCAGGTTGGTCGCCTACGGCGCCATGGACGAGGACCTGCCGAATCTCGAGGAGGTGACGGACCGGCTGATCGAAGCGACCTGGGGCGCCGACAAGCCCGACGAAGAGTACGAGCTGCAGGTGCTTCGCGTCGTCCAGCGCGCCGTGGTCGACCGGATGATGCAGCAGGCGAGCAGCGCGGCCGCCGCCCCGGAAGTCCGCGCCGTGCTGTCGGACCGGCTGGACCATCTGGCCGGCAGCCTGGAGGGCCTGACCGAGAACACGAGCTCCGGGCTGGGGCGGCTGGCCGGGCGCATCGGCGGCCGCCTGACGGGCGATCGATTGTCGAGATCGCCTCACGAGCGTCTGGTCGTCGCGGACATCCGGCGCTGGCAGGCCCGCATCGAGAACACCGTGCCGGCCCGCGCCTTGCCGCTGCCGTCCGGAGACCCGATCGGGAGCAACCGGTGAGCGCGACGGCCGCCCGCGTCCAGGAGCTGCTGGGCAGCGAAGGCGAAGATCTGCTCGGCTATCGCGCCAGGGGCTTCGCCAAGGAGGACCTGCATCTGCCGGGGCCGGACTTCGTCGACCGCGTCGTCGCGCAGACGGACCGCAGTCCTCAAGCGCTGCGGTCGATGCAGCAGCTCTTCGGCCATGGACGCTTGGCCGGCACGGGATACCTGTCCATTCTGCCGGTGGACCAAGGCGTCGAGCACTCGGCCGGAGCCTCGTTCGCCCCGAATCCGATCTACTTCGATCCGGCGAAGATCGTGGAGCTGGCCGTCGAGGGCGGATGCAACGCCGTCGCGTCCACCGTCGGCGTCCTGGGAGCCTGCTCGCGCACCTTCGCGCACAAGATTCCCTTCCTGGCCAAGCTGAACCACAACGAGCTGCTCACGCATCCCAACCGGTACGACCAAGTGATGTTCGGGGCGGTCCAGCAGGCCTGGGAGCTCGGGGCCGTCGCCGTCGGCGCGACCATCTACTTCGGCTCCGGCGGGGCCGCGCGCCAGTTGCAGGAAACGTCCGAGGCGTTCCAGATGGCGCACGAGCTGGGCATGGCGACCGTGCTGTGGTGCTACCTGCGCAACAGCGCGTTCAAGAAGGACGGCGCGGACTACCACGCGTCCGCCGACATGACCGGCCAGGCCAACCATTTGGGCGTCACCATCCAAGCGGACGTCATCAAGCAGAAGCAGCCCGAATTGGACGGCGGGTTCGCAGAGATCGGCTTCGGACGCACGCATCCGAAGGTCTACGAGGACCTGGCGCCCGGCGCGCATCCCATCGAAATGACGCGCTACCAAGTGGCCAACTGCTACATGGGCCGCGCGGGCCTGATCAATTCCGGCGGGTCGAGCGGGACCGACGACTTCGCGCAGGCGGCGCGCACCGCGGTGATCAACAAGCGGGCCGGCGGCATGGGGCTGATCTCGGGACGCAAGGCGTTTCAGAGGCCGATGGCCGAGGGCGTCGCTTTGCTCAACCTGATCCAGGACGTGTTTCTGGACCCGACGATCGACGTGGCCTGACCGTGCGCGCGCATGTCGTCAGGCGGCAGGCGCCGAACTCGCACGGCGGTCGCGTGCGTGCCGGGCGTTGGCCTGCGGCGCCGGACGCGGACGAGATCCCGTCGTTCTACCGGCCCTATCTGGCGGCCGCGGTCCGAGAAGGCGAGCCGCTAGGGCAACTCCTGAAGGACGACGCGGCGGCGTGGGCGCGCTTGCTGGCGGGCGTCCCGGCGGACAAGGAGGGATACCGGTACGCCGAGGGGAAGTGGACGATGCGCGAAGTGGTGGGACACGTCACCGACGCGGAACGCATGTTCGCGGCGCGGGCCTTGGCGTTCGCGCGCGGGGACGCCGGGCCGTACCCGTCGTTCGACGAAGCCGAGTACGCGGCGCATTCCGGGGCCGCCCTGCGTCCGCTGGCCGCACTCGCCGAGGAGTTTCGGGCAGTGCGCCAAGCGACCGTGTTGCTCTTCGAGGGCTTGGACGAGGACGCATGGGAACGCAGAGGCGTCGCCAGCGGCTGCGAGTTCGCCGTGCGAGACGTGGCATGGATCGTGGCCGGGCACTCGGTTCATCACAGAGGGGTGCTGACCGAGCGGTATCTCTAGGCGGAAGTTCTGGGCGGCGCCGGGAGGCTGGACGCGGTTGCGGGCAAGCGTGGATCGGCCGTCTCGGCGGCCGATTGGGCTTGGCGGAGCAAGCCGGCCCGCTTTCGTTCATTCTCGGCGTGCGACGAGCGGCGGCGCTCCTGCCCGCGCGATGAACGCCGGACCCCCGCCCGCGTCCCAGAACCCACGTCGGCACAGCGCGCCGCCGCGGATCGACCTGCATCTCCCGCGTCGAACGGAGACGTCCCGTTCAGCCATGGAGGTGTCCCGCCCCCTGGGCGACCTTCCCTCCAGATCAAGTTGCGGGGCAGCGCGCCGGCCGTCGGAATGCTTCCCCAACGAACCCCTGGGAGCGGCGATTGCGCAAAGAGGCGAAGCACGGCGAGACGGACCGCGTCTACAAGCGGTTCTACGCGGACCCGGCCGTGGTCGAGGAGATCGTGCGCGACTTCGTCGGAGGCGCGTGGACGCGCGAGCTGGACTTCGGCACGCTCGAGCGGCTGCCGGCCGAGATGGTCGACCCCGTGCTGCCGGTCGTGCGGCACGCCGACATGATGTGGCGGGTGCGGTTCCGGGACCGGCCGCTGCACGTGGTCCTGCTGTTCGAGTTCCAGTCGGGGCCGGACCCGAACATGGCGGTGCGGATCGCCGTCGAGACGGGCGTGTTCTACCGCGAGCTGGCCGAGCTGCGCAAGCGCAAGCCGGACGTCGGCGAGCACGTGGTCGTGCCGGTGGTGGTGAAGAGCTTCGAGGGCAATTGGACGGCGGCGCGGAGCATGGCCGAATGGCTGGGCGCGGGCGTGCCGGAAGAGCTGGCGGAGTACGCGACCGGCCAGCGCTACGGGCTGCTGGACGAGTCGGCGGAGGCGAAGAAGGCCGGGGCCAGCGGCGGCGCGGTGCGCGCGGGCATGGTGTTGCGCCACGAGCGCGACGTGACGCGGCTGGCGGCGGCGGTGCGGGATCTGGACGTGCAGTTGGACGCGTCGTCGGTTGCGCGCGACGCGCTCGTGGAGTGGCTTCGGAGCCAGATGATAAATTCGGGTGCGACGGAGGCGGAGGTCGCGCACCTGGACACCCTACGGGAGGCGGGCGAGATGTACGTGAATCAATTCCAGGAAACGTTCCGCGACGGCTTGGCCCAAGGCGTCGAGCAGGGCCTGGCTCAGGGCGTTGAGCAGGGGCTGGCGCAAGGCGTCGAGCAAGGACTGGAGCAAGGCATGGCCCAGGGCGTCAAGCAGGGGCTGGCGCAGGGCGTCGAACAGGGGCTGGCCCAGGGCCTCAAGCAGGCCCACGTCGACATAGCCCGGTGGAAGTTCGGCGAGGAGACGGCGCAACGGCTGGCCGAGCTGCTCGAGGCGGCGGGAGACGCGGAGCGCGTCTCCCGGATCGGGCGGTTGCTCGTCGAGTGCGAGACGGGCGAAGAGCTGATCGCGAAGGCCGCGCGGGTCTGACGGAAGACCGGCGCAGCCTGCGGACTTCGAAGCGGCGCCGGCCACCTCCGACTGAGCCCGCCTCGGCCTTCGAGCGCGTCGGCGCGTCAGTGGCCGGCCTGCCCCGGCGTGGCCGAGGGCGCGCGCCGCGGCCGAGCGGATTCTCGCCGGCAGCGGCTTGGCCGCCGCCAGCTTGCCGGACACGCGTGTCCGGCAACGACGGCGCAACGGTCGCGAAATGCCGGCAAACGATCGCAAGAACGACCCGGCGCTGGTCATGCGACCGCGAAAATGGCCGTCGAGTCCCTTCGGCGGTCATCCGTGACCGCCAAGACGACTCTGCCGTCCCCAAACGTCGCGTTGCGGCCGCCGGAGCAGGCCGGCGCGCTGGCGCTGAAGGCCGACGCGTTCACCGTGCGCATCACGTCGGACGAAGAGGCCGGGCCAGCCGAGTCCACCTGCAACGATGCCCCGCCCAGGACTTCCGTCTAGAGCTCGTTGGCGGATCGGGACGAACGCATCGTTGCACCGGTCGGCCTAGGCCGCGTCACCGGGCGAAGGGGCCGAATTCCTGAGCCAGCGCGGCCAGGCCGAGTTCCTGCGCTCGAGCTTGGGCGGCGACGGCGAGCGCTCGGCGCGGCGCGCCCGCGCGGCGGGACAGGCGGACCAGCTCCAGGGCGACGCGCAGCCACGGGAGACCACGTTGCTCGCCTAGCTCCTCGAGTCCGCGCTCGAGCAGGGAAACCGCTTCGGGCACGCGCTGAGCCCGCGCGCGAAGGCGCGCATGCAAGAGGAACAGGCCAAGCGGCGGCGTAGCGGCGGAAACGGGAGGATGGCGCGCCGCCAGCTCGGCTGCGCGGCCCGCCTTGCCCAGTTGGAGAAGCAGGTCGCCTTCCGCGCTCGCCACCGCGCGCTCGCAACGTCCCTCAGCAGGCTGGCCGTCAGCCAGAACGCGCAATTCGGCGACGGCCTCGCCGGTCTTGGCCAGGTCGCAGCGGGCCAGCGCGAGCCCGGCCTCGGCGAGCAGCCGGCGGCGCTCGAACGGAGGACAATGGGCGGGCGGCGCCATGAGAGCGCGGGCCTCGCTCAGGGCAGTCTCGCCGGCACGGTGGTCGCCGGAACGAATCTTCCATTCGGCGAGTTCCAGGGCCAAGGCGGCTCGCGACCGCAGATCGCCCGACTCGGCCGCCAGGGCCTTCGCCTGCGTAACCGCCCGCCGGCCTTCCGGGGTCTCCAGCAAGCTCGATGCGGCCAGCGTCGCCACGCCGCGCGTCGTCAGAAGGAGACGGTCCGGTTCTCGACTCGACTGCGCCAGGCTCAAGGCTTCGCGGCCCGCCTGCAACGGGTCGCCAGGCCGGCCGTGCGGGCCTCCGGCGGCCAGCGTCGCGAGACACCGGCGCCGGGCACGCTCGCTCCGCAGCCTCCGCGCCAGCGCAACGCAGCGGTCCAGCAGCTTCCCGGCGGCCATGCCGTCGTCGCGACCGGCGAGAACCGTCAATTGCGCGTCCAGAACCCGGACGAGAAGATGTTCGCGACCGTCCCGGAGGGCGCCCGCCTCGATGCTTCGCAACGCCTTCAAGGCGGCGTCCGCCGAGAGCAAGCCGAGTTCGCGGCGGGCCCGCGTGACCAGCAGCTGCACTTCCAGGACCTCGCCGGAAGCGGCTTCCGCGGGCTGGCCGACCTCGCCCGCGGCCTCCTCGTGCCGCTGGGGCGGCGGAGCCGCCTGGCCGGGGCCAGCCGCTCGGTCGGGCCCATCGCCTTGGGCCGGCCCATCCGCTCGACCAGCCCCGCGCAGGGCCTCCTCGTCCCGCTGGAGCGGCGGAGCCGTCTGGGCAGGCCCATCCGCTCGGGCGGGCCCATCCGCTTGACCCGCCTCGCGCAGGGCCTCCTGGCCAAGCTCCAACGCTCGGCGCGTGCGCAGGGCGGCCCAGTGTTCGCCAGCGAGCCGCGCCGAGAGCGCTTGCCGCTCGGGTCCGTCGCTGGCGTCGCGCGCGACGAAGAGCAGGGACAAACGCGCGGCGACGTCGGTCGCCGGGGCCGCCTGGACCGCCAGCAGGGCGTGCTTGCGGGCCCCGGCCCGGTCGCCCGCCAAGTGCAGGTGACGCGCCACGCGGTCCCGCCGGATCGCGCCCGGGGGTCCCGACAGCAACAGCTCGGCCGCCACGCCGTGCGCAAGGACCCGTCTCGCCGCGGTCGTCGCTTCGTAGACGGCCTGGCGGACGATGCCGTGACGAAACGAGACGCGAAGGTCCGCGCGTTGGCCGCCGAGCTCGAGCAACCCCGCTTCTTCGAGGCATTCGACGGCCTCGACGCCCTCGCCGAGGGAACAGTCCGCCAACCGGGCGACCTGACCAGGACTCGCGGGCTCCGCGAACGCCGCCAGTCCCGCCGCGACCTTGCGACCGACCTCTCCCGCCGCGTCCAGCCGATCGTGCGCGAAGCGCCGCACCGCCGGTGGCGCCCGCAACCGCGCGCCTTCCTCGCCTGCCTCCCCCTCGCATCCTTCGACGCCGGGCCGGCGCGCCAGTTCAATCAGAAAGCGCGGGTTTCCCCCTGCGAGCCGGACGGCCGCAGCCACCCGCGCAGTCTCCGCCGACCGACCCGCTTCGCCTTCCCGGTTCGCGCCGCGAGCGGTGCGCCGGGCAGCCGCGGCCACCCGCCGCGAAGCTTGCTCGTCCAGCCCCGGAAGACGAATTCGCGTCGCGCGGGCCGCCGCTTCGAGGGAACGCAGGCAACGAACCGCGGCCGATCCACGGCGAAGCGCTTCCTCCCTGTACGTCAGCAGCAAGCCGACCGGCGCGGCTCGCGTCTCGCAAATCGATCGCAGAATCAGCGCGGACTCCTCGTCGGCCCAATGGAAGTCGTCGACGAACAGCAAGACGCGCCGCGATTGCGCCAGGGCATGGAACCAGCGCCGAATGCCTTCGACGGCTTCCCGCGCAGCCACGCCGGCCATCGTCCGAGCCGATCCGGGCGTCCGCTCGGCCCCGGACGGCAAGCTCTCCGTCGAGAACGGAAGGCGCGGCAGCTCGCCTCGCGCAACGGCCTCGACGATCCAGGGCTCGCCGAGCGCGGCCGCGAGCGTGCTCAGCCTCATCTGCCGGTCCGCCTCTTCGGGCCGCGCCCGAACCACGCCCACGCCCAGGACGCCCGCGCCCAAGACCGCCACCTCGGCCAAGCGCGTCTTGCCGATCCCCGATTCGCCGCTGATCGTCGCGATGCCGCCGCCGGCGCCGTAGAGCGCGCGATTGAGGCGCCTCAGCGCATCGTCGCGTCCCCGAAACGGCACGTCCTCCGGCGTTCCGGCGTCCCTCGGCGCAGGACCGTCCGGCGCACCCCGGCGCGCGTCGCCGCGTTCGCCGGACGGGGTTCCTCGCTCCGGCCAGAACTCGCCCGTCCCTCGACTGGACTCCGCCCTGGCCGCGCGACCGGACAGGCCGTCCCGGCGGCCGCCCGCAACTGCGGTTCCCCGCGCCTGCACGGAACGGAGCAAGCGGCGCGTTTCCGGGTGCGGAGACCAGTCCCGCGTCTGGTCGGCGAAGGCCCGGTAGACGGCCTCGGCTTCGCGCACGCGGCCGCCCATCGCCTGAGCCCGCATGACCCTGCGGAGCATCAGCTCGTCCTGCGGATCGATTCGGAGCAACACCTGGGACGCGCGCCGAGCCGCCGCCCAGTCCTGCGCCGCCTCGGCCGCGTGCCAGCCGGCCAAGCTCGCCGACCGCAGGCGAGTTCGCACGCCCACGCGCCGGCGCTCGATCCAGTCGGCCAGCGCCTCTTCCTTCCATCGCGGAAACGCCGGCAGAAACCCGCGCTCCAAGAGATCGCACGCCGCCGCGAATCGTTGCTTGGCCAGCATTTCCCAGAACGCCGCGAGATCGCATGCGACCACGTCCCACCGGACGCGGACGAACTCGCCCTCCGTGGCGAGCACGCGAGCGCCGCAACGCTGGTTGGTCTGATAGACGAGCTGGCTGGCGCGATGCCGCACGGCCCGGCTGTTGGCTTCGCCCCAGAGCACGCGCTGCACGAGCGTCTTCGGCACGCGCGTCCGGCCGTCTCCCAATCCCACCGACAGCAGTCCCGACTGGGCCGGCGAGATCGCGACGCGCCGGCCGTTTCTCCACAGCGCCGGGCCTCCAAAGAATTCGAACCCCAGTCCCTGTCCGCGCGCGGCCCCCGCCACCTGCGGCGACAGCGGTCAGAAGGACACGGCTGAACGCACGGCGGAGCCGGCCTCGGCAGCCGGCTCGCGAAGAGGGGAAGCGATGGACGGTCGCGCCTCGGCCACGCCGTCCGGCAGGTTTCCGCGCACGGCCTCGCGGGCCAGCCAGCTCTCGAACACCCACTCCCAGCCCACCTTTTCGCGGACCTCGAGCGGGCGCAGGCCGCACAGCCGCTGCATCTGGTTGCTCAGGGAGAAGCCGTCGCGATAGCCCAGCGAGCACGCCACCTGGAAGAGAGTGGCGCTGGAGTTCTGCAGCCGCATGGTGGCGCGCAGCACGCGGGAGACGTGCAGCCAGTGCGAGGGCACCGGCAACCGGTGCTTCAGGAACCGCCGGCCGATGGCCCGCCGCGACATGTAGAGGCTCGTGGCGAGCCCGCCGATGGTCTGGGCGCGGTCGCTGAGCTCGACGATCCGCCGAATGATGCTCCGGACGACCGGGTCCAAGCTGAATCCGCGCCAGTCGAGGTATTCCGTGACGCTCGACGGCAAGGACGAAGGAGGCCGCCGCACCATCTTCGCGATCTCGGTCGGCCGGGGCGAGTCGTGGAACGGCAGCACGGCCTGCGGTCGATTCTGTTCTATGGCGCGAAGCACGGGCGTGATCGAGAGTCGCCTGTCTCCGTCGGGCAGGATCATCACCAGCGCCACCCCCGCAGCCCTCCGGGCCACGAGAAAATCCACGTCCTCCCACCCCTCGGCACCCAAGTGCCAAGTCATCACCCATCCCCCCTCGCGTGGTTGCTCCGGATCGTCCACGTTGACGGGCATTAGATGGCGATAGGGCGGCCCCAAGAGGGCGACGGCAGGTTGGCAGGCGGGAGACGGAGGCATGAGTTCCCCTGGGGCTCGGGTCTTGACGGAGCACCAAGGCTATTCGGCGGCTGTCATCGTTTCGTCATTGCGGCGCGGCTGGGCCGGACCAGGCGGTACGCGGCCGGCGGCCTCTCGTCCTCGTCGTTGCGGCGCGACGGATCGCGCGGGCTGCGCCTTCCGGGCGCGAGACGGGCGGGAGCGCCGTGAACTTCTCGGGCAAGGACGCGGGAACGTCGCCGCGGGGGGTCGCCGACTCGGCCCATGACGGGGCGGAAGCGCGCCGGACTTCTCTGTTGCGCCGCGTGCGCCGGGCGGACGGGGGCTTGCTGGCTCGCCCCGATTTGAAGAGGTTTGGGAATGCCGATGTCCGCGACAGCTGTGGCCGAACGCGAAACCAGCCTGGGAAAGGCGTTGCGCCGGATGGGCGGGCGCGCCACGCTGGGCGACGTCGTGGCGGCGACGGGAATGCCCGCCGACGAGGCGGAATCGGCCCTCAAGACCTTGCTGGAGAGGTGCCGGGGCCATCTCGACGTGGCCGACTCGGGCGAGTTGCTCTACAGGTTCGACCCGCGGCTCGTCGCTCGAGACGCCGAGTCCTTCGGCGTCCGGTTCAGAAGGGCGGCGTGGTCGGCGTTCAAGACCGGCTTCAAGATCTGGACGGCGGCCATGCTCGTCGTCTACTTCGTCGTCTTCGTCGTGCTCGTGATCGCCGCCATGACCGCCGGCAAGAGTTCCGACCGGGACGGCGGCTTCGGCGGACGGCGCGGGGGCGGCTTCGGACTCGGCGACCTGTTCCTGATGCACTGGCTGCTCGGCGGCAGCGGCTGGCGCAGAGGCGGCCTCTACTACGGCCACGAACACGCCCGGCGCCTGCCCAAGGAGGCGCGCCCTCCGTTCTACAAGAAGGTCTTCGCCTTCGTCTTCGGCCCCGAGGAACCCCGGCCGACGCAACAGCAGCGCGACAGGAGCGTGGTGCGGCTGATTCGGGCGCGCCGGGGCGTGCTGACCACTTCCGAGCTGGTGGAGCACGCGGGGCTGCCGATGCCCGAGGCCGAAGAGGAGATGGGCCGCCTGACGGGCGCGTACGGAGGCGATCCGCGCGTTTCGCCGAAGGGCGAGGTCGTCTACGCCTTTCCGGACCTGATGAAGAGCGCCCACGGCCGCGTGAAGGACCGCGAGCCGGCTCCGGCGTGGCTGCGCCTCGAGAAGCCCAAGAAGCTGACGGGCAACAGCAGCGGATCGAATCTGGCGATCGGAGGCATGAACGCCTTCAACTTGGCGGCCGGATTCGCGATCGGGCTGTCACCGGCGCTGGGGATCGGGGCAGTCGAGGCGCTGGCGCTCGCTCCTGGCGTGGTGCTGGGTCTCGGCGTGGTGCCCGTGGCGTTCAGCAGCTTGTTCTTTGCCATTCCCGCCTGTCGGGCGGTGGGGCTGCGGCGCCGCAACGCGAACCGGCTGAGGCGCAACGCCCGGCGCGTGCTCGTCGGCCTGGTGTGCGAGAAGAGCTTGCGGTCGGTGCAGTGGGTCTCGGTGCGAGAAGCGGTTGGCCGGGTGCTTCGGCAGATGGACGGCTCGGGCGCCGACGCCAAGCTGGTGGCCGGCGAGCTGGAGACGCTGGCGTCCGAGTTCGGCGCGGAGGTCGAGGCGGACGACGACGGCTATCGCTACCGCTTTCCGTCGTTGCGGGCCGCCTTCGCCGAGGCGGAGCTGGTTCGCCGGGGGATCAAGCTGGAGGACTGGAAGCCCGGCGAGATCGTGTACTCGACGTCCGATTCGGGCGAGGAAGCCGCCCGCAGGGACGCCGCCGCGTTCGACCGCGAGCTGGCGAGCAAGGAGCTCGACCTGTCGCGCTACCTGCCGTCGACGAGCCGGATCGGCTACCGGGACGACTTCGAGATCGTGCTGGACGACGCGCCGGTCAGGAACCGTCGGGGGCGTCGCCCGCCGGACCGCTTCCGCTCAAGGCGCGGATGACGTCGCGCCAGAATTCCACCGGCTGAGCGCCCATCAGCGGTTGCCCGTTGACCAGAAAGAACGGCGTGCCGGTGACGCCCAGCCGCGCGGCGATGGCCTGGGCGCTCTGCACGCGCTCTCGCGGACGGGCCTCGGCCACGCACGTCCGAAACTCCGCCGCGTCGGCCCCCGCCTCGCGGGCGATCTCCTCGAAGTCCGGGGAGGCGTCGAGCAGCCGGGCCCATTGCCGCTGGCGTTCGTAGAGCGTCTTGCTGACTTCCTCGAAGACGCCCTGCTCCCCCGCGCACTCGGCCGCGTAGGCCGCGGGCAGGCCGTTGCGAAACATGCCGCTGGCGTACGTCACGTACTTCCACCGGACGGTCCCCGAGTCGATGAACTCCCGCAGCAGGGGGAACGTCTCGAGGTGGAAGCGCCGGCAATAGCTGCACCCGTAGTCGCTGAACTCCACGACCTGGATCGGTGCGCCGGCCTCGCCGAAGTCGAATCCCAGTTCCTCGAGGGCGAGTTCCTGCGTGGCCTTCTCGGCATGCGCTCCCGGGCCCCCGCAGGCCGCCGGAGCGAGGCAGGCGAGACCGAACGCGAGGACGACGGCCGGGCGCCCGCACGGCGACGGCGACGGACTCGGGGTCTTGGTGCGCGGACCGAAGATCCGTGCTGTCGATCCGGGGCCGTCCGTCGACCCCGAGGTCTTGGCGCGCGGGCCGAAGACGCCGCGCCGGCTCGCGTGGCGGTCCCGGACGGACGACGACGGGCTGGCGGTCATGGCGTTTCCTTGTCTTCGCTTGGGGTGCGCGGAGGGACCTTCGCGCGGCGGTTCGCGGACGGCGTCGCGACGGCCCCGGGGCGCGCTCGGCGAGACGGGGCGTCGCGGTCCGCCGCAGTTCCCATTGTACAATAGAAGCGTGGCGCGCGCGTCCTCGGTCGAGGATCGGGACCTGGACGCCCGCCTCGTGTCGCGCTTCGAATGGAGGCTGGTCGCCGACGTCAGTGCGCCGGTGCCTGCCCGCCACGTCTTCCCGCCCCACGGAGAGCCCCGGCCCATGCGCTCCAGATCGAAGCTCCTCGCCAGCTTGGAAGGCGTCTATCGCGAGGCGTTCGGCGAAGCCGAGAAGGCGGGCGACCCGAAGCGGATGGAAGAACTCGACTTCGGCTTTCGGCGCGACCAAGTGATGCTGGAGGTTCTGCTGGACGTGCGCGACGGACTGGAACGGCTGGACGGGCTCGCGCGGAAGTCGGGGGACGAGGGCGACCGTCCTCGAGAGGAATCGAGCCTGCTCGACAAGGTTCGGACGGCGCGCAGGCTCACCAAGCTGGTTCCCCGGTAGGCGCGGGGACGGCGTGAAGCTCTACACGCGCCGCGGCGACGGCGGCGAGACCGGGCTGTTCGGGGGCGCCCGCGTGCCCAAGCACGACCCTCGCGTGGAAGCCTGCGGAACCGTGGACGAGCTGAACGCCGTGCTCGGCTGGGCGCGCAACCAAGCGGCCCGCGCGGAAACCCTGTCGCGCTTGCGCTTGGTGTCCGAAGACCTTTTTGCGATCGGCGCCTCCTTGGCGACGCCGCCGGCGGCGGACCGGAGCCGCCCGCGCTTGCCCGCGCTGCCCGCCGAACGAATCGGCGCCATGGAGGACTGGATCGACCAAGCCGTTGCGGAGACGGATCCGCTTCGCAATTTTGTGCTCCCCGGCGGTTGCCCGGGCGCCGGCGCGCTTCACTGGGCCCGCACCGTATGCCGGCGCGCCGAACGGCGGGTCGCGGCGCTGGCCGAGGCGTCTCCCGTGGACGCCGGCGTCCTGAAGTATCTCAACCGCCTCGCGGACTATCTCTTCGCGGCGGCCCGGCTGGAGAACAAGCATGCGGGAACCGACGACGTGACCTGGCGCCCCGAACGCGACTCCGCGCCGAACGCGCGGACGCCGGCGGCGGGCCGCTGACCGGCGGGACGACCGTGCCGAGCCCTCCCGCGCGGCGGGACGTTGCTGGCGCACAAGAAGGACCAGTTCCGCGCGGATCGCCCTCCGCCCCGCCGCCGCCCGTCTCGCTGGAGCGGCGCCGGACGACACCTCCGCACGGCGACGTCTTCGAAGTGGACGTCCGTCGGCCGCGCGGCCGCGACCCCGAGACGGCCGTGGTCGTCGTGCACGGGTTCAAGGGCTTCAAGGACTGGGGATTCTTTCCCTGGACGTGCGAGCAGCTGGCGCAGGCGGGCCACCTGGCGGTGTCGTTCAACTTCTCGCTCAGCGGCGTCGCCGCGGGCCAAGCCGACTTCAGCGATCTGGACGCGTTCGGGCGCAACACGCCCAGCCGAGAAATGGACGACCTGCACTGGGTGGTCGACCAGACGGCGGCCGGAGCCTTCGGGCGAACGCCTCCGGAGCGCGTCTGCCTGCTGGGCCACAGCCGCGGAGGCGGCTCGTGCATCCTGGCGGCGGCGGAGAGGGACGACCTCGCCGCGCTGGCGACGTGGGCGCCGATCTCCACCTTCCGGCGCTGGTCCGCCGAGCAGGACGCGGACTGGGACCGCGACGGCGTGACCTACGTGCTCAACGCCCGCACCGGCCAGAACATGCCGCTCCGCCGCTCGCTGCGCGACGACATCGAGAGCAACGCCGACCGTCTCGACGTCCTGGCCGCCGCAGCACGTCTGCGCACCCCGTGGCTGCTGGTGCACGGCGCCGAAGACGAGACCGTGCCTGTCGAGGAAGCCCGCCTCCTGGAGGCGCAGTCCCGCGGAGCGGCGCTGGCAGTCGTCGAAGGCGCCGGCCACACGTTCGAGGCGGGCCACCCGATGGGACCGCCGCCCCCTGCGCTGCAGGAGGCCGCCGAGCGGACGCTTCGGCACTTCCGGGAAGCCGTGGGAGCGGCGTGAGCGCGGCTGGCCGGCGACCTCGAACAACGCCTGGCCGGGCTTGCCAAACGATGGCCGTTGCGCAATCATTGGGCGCGTTTTCGGCGCGGAACCGGCAGGCCGGCGGACGAGGAAGCGGATGACCTACATCATTGCGGAACCCTGCATCACGACCAAGGACGCCAGTTGCGTCGAGGTCTGCCCGGTCGACTGCATCTACGAGTCGGAGGAGCAGTACTTCATCCACCCCGACGAATGCATCGACTGCGGCGCCTGCGAGCCGGAGTGCCCCGTCCAGGCCATCTACCCGGACACGGACGTGCCTCCGGAGTGGACCGAGTACATCGAGAAGAACGCTGTCCACTTCGAGTAGGGGCGTGCTCGCCGCGGCGGCGTTTTCTTGCGTGGCAGGTCTGGCTGCGGCCGGGCAACCCATCGCCGCCGTCCAGCCCGCGTCGCCGCATCCGTTGGAAGTTGGCGTCCGCGAGGTGTGGAACACGTACGGAGATACGGGCTTCGGACACCCGCAGGGCATGTTCCAGTGGCCGGACGGCACGGTCTGGATCGGCGACGAGCAGGCGTCGGAGGTCTGGGAGCTTTCGGCCGACGGAACGGAGTCGAAGCGGGTTCTCCGCGAGGGCGAAGGCCCCGGCGAACTCGCCCGCGTGTTTCGGATCGTGCCGTATCGGGACGGCGGAGTGGTCGTGGAAGACAACCGGGGCTTCCTGTTCTTCGGCGCGGACAAACGGCTCGTCCGGCAGATGAAGTGGGGCGGCCCGATTTGGTCGCGCGGCATGGTGGCGGCCCCGGACGGCGACCTGATCGTCGTCGGCGGCTTCGCTTACGAGGATCACGAGATGGCACGCTACGCCGTTCACCGAATCGACAGGAGGCGCGGATGGCCCGTGAAGAGCTGGCACGCGGCCGCCGACCACCGGCGGTGGCAGACCGTTCGCGAGACCACGGGCGGCGCGGTCGCCCTCGCCGGAGACGGAGGGTTGCTGGTGTCCGACGCGGCGCCGTTCAGAATCACGCGCTACGGGGACCTGATGGGTGCCGGAGCGGAGCTCGTGATGGAAGACGAGGACGTTGTGTCCGCTTCGGAGCTGGACCGCGCGGTGACGTACCTGCCCGACGGCGGCGTCCGCACTACGAGCGCCTGGACGCGGTCGATCTTCGTCCACGAGCTGGAGGACGGCAACATCCTCAACGTCGTGATGGTGTACCCCCGGGAGCCCACGGACGCCAAGACGAGCACCGAATGGCTGGTCGTCTCGCCGGACGGACGCATCTTGGCCCGCACGCCCGTCGCGAAGGGATACCATGTCTGGAACGCGACGCCCGACGGCCGCTACTTGGCGACGTACTGGGACTACGACTCTCTGCAGTTCGCGGCGGCGAAGCTGGAAGCGACGGTGTCGCCCGGCCAGTGAGCCTGGACGGCGGCCGGCGCGGGACTGGTTCCAGAACGACGAAAGGGGGAACGGCGTCCGCGCACCGTCCCCCCTTTCCGGGGCTGGCCAGCCCCTGGCGCCGAATCAGATGCCCAGTTCCCGCAGCTTCTCCAACCTGATCTCTCCGGCGACCGTCTCGCCCGGAGGGACCTTGTCGGCAACGGCTTCGGACGCCTCGGTCCGGCTGCCGCTCTGACGGAGAAGGGCCAAACCCGCCGCCGCCAGGGCAGCTGCCCCGACGAGACTCACGGTGAACTTGCGAATGGTTGCCTCCCTTCGGTGTTCGGGCGCGCCTGCGTGCACGCCGTGGCTTGTTGCCCAACCTCCAACTGCAAGTACCGTGCCACTCGATTGACGGCTGCCTGGACGCTCGCAGGTCGGTCGGTCCGACAAGCGAACGTCGTTGCTCCCGTTGCCTTCTTCGGTTCTCTTGGCACGATCGAGCATCGACCCGGCGTGGGCCCGCGCCGTCCACAACCTTTCTGAACGATGTCCGAAAAAAGGGACGCTCCCGTCCATCACGCGCCCGATCCCGTCAAGCTGGCGCAGCAGCTTGTGCGCACGCCCTCGGTCAATCCCGAACTGGAGGAGGGCGGCGCCGGAGAAGCGCGCGCGGCGGCTCTCGCGGCCGGTTGGCTGGCGGACTGGGGATACGAGACCGCCGTGGACGAGGCGGCGCCCGGGCGTTGCAACGTCCTGGCGAAGCGGGGCCCGGAAGCCGGTCCGTCGCTGTTGCTGAGCGGACATCTCGACACGGTCGGCGTGGCGGGCATGGCGGCGCCGTTTTCGGGCGCGTTGCGCGACGGCAAGATCCACGGGCGAGGCGCCGCCGACATGAAGGCGGGGGTGGCGTGCGTGCTGGCCGTGGCTGCCCGGCTGGCGCACGAAGAGATGGAGGGACGGCTCTGGGTCGCGTTGACGGCCGACGAGGAGCACGCCGCGATCGGCATGAAGGCGCTCGTGGACGGCGGGTTGCGCGCCGACGCGGCCGTGGTCTGCGAGCCGACCGGCCTGGCCGTCATGCCCGCGCACAAGGGCTTCTTGTGGATCGACGCCGAGGTCGCCGGACGGGCCGCCCACGGATCGCGGCCCGACTTGGGCGTCGACGCCGTCGTGCACGCCGGGTACCTGCTCGTCGCGCTCGGCGACGAGGCCCGCCGCCTGGAGGCGGAGACGGGCCATCCCCTCCTCGGTCCCGCCTCGATTCACGCCGGCTCGATTCGCGGCGGCACGGCGCCGTCGGTCTACGCGGAGGCGTGCAGGATCGTGATCGAACGGCGCCTGCTGCCCGGCGAGACGCGCGAGTCCGCGATGGCCGAGATGGCCCGCGTGGTCGAAGCCGCCCGCCGCTCCTGCCCCGGCCTCGAGGTGCGGACCCGAGCGGGCCTGTTTCGCGCCGGAACCGAAACGGCCGTGGACTCTCGCCTGGTTCGGGGGCTTCGCCGGGCGTGCGTTCGGGCTGGACTGCCGGACCGGGTCGAGGGCATGTCGGCATGGGTCGAGGCCGGCCTGCTCAACGCGACCGGCACGCCCGCCGCGTGCTTCGGCCCCGGCTCGATCGCGCAGGCCCACGCCGCCGAAGAATGGGTCGCCGAATCCGAAGTCCGGGTCGCCGCCCAGGTCCTGGAGGACTTTGCGCGCCGCCGCCTCGCTGGTCGCCCGCCTCCTCGGCGCGGCGACGAGCGAGCAGCGGAAGCGGGCAACATCCCGGTCGGTGGCCGACGGGCCGCGCCCTGAGGGCGGACGGTCGCCGACGGGCAATGTCCCGAAGGCGGACGTGGATCGACGAGGCCGGGGCATAATCGCCGGACCCCGAGGAGCGCCGCCTGCCGACCGCATCCGTCCCGGGAAACGGCGCCCTATTTCAGAGGCGGCTACGCTACGCTATAGCACGCGCCGCCACGGCTCCATGGGAGACGGCGCAGCCCCGTCCCGGCGGCGCAGCCCCATCCCGGCGGCGCGATCACGCCCGGCCGCGCGGCGCAACTCGGGCCTTCGCGCGGAGGCCGAGGCGGGCCTGTCCCGCGAAGACGCGCTCCGGTATCTTCTTGGCTCGCTCTGCGCCGTCATGCTCCGCCCTGCGTCGTCATGCGTCCCCCTGCGCCGTCACGTCCCTCTCCGTCCCTCTGTTCCAAAACGAAAGGCAACACAGGAATGTCCAGAAGCCGCCTGAACCCCGCCCTTGCCCTAGTTCCGCTGTCCGCGCTCGGCTTGGCGGGATGCGGCGACGACCCGCTGCTCGACCCGGCTGCGCTCGCCGAGACGGCGCCCGAGACGTTCCTGGCGGAGTTCGAGACCAGCAAGGGCAGTTTCGTGATCGAAGCGACCCGGGCCTGGGCGCCGGCCGGCGCCGACCGCTTCTACGTCTTGGTCAAGAACGGCTACTACGACGGCGTCCGGTTCTTCCGGGTCATCGAGGGATTCATCGCCCAGTTCGGCATGCACGGCGACCCCGAGATCAACAGCGTCTGGTCGGCGGCCCGCATCCAGGACGATTCCGTGGCCGCCTCCAACACGCGCGGCATGGTCACCTACGCGAAGGGAGGCCCGAACTCGCGCACGACGCACGTCTTCATCAACTTCGGCGACAACTCTGGCTTGGACGCGGACGGGTTCGCGCCGTTCGGACAGGTCGTCGAGGGCATGGACGTCGTGGACCAGCTGCATTCCGGCTACGGCGACGCCCCCCCAAGAGGCACCGGTCCCGGCCAAGGACAGATCGGGGCTCGGGGCAACGCCTATCTGGCGGAGAATTTCCCCGATCTGGACTACGTCGTCTCCGCAAGGATCGGCGACGCGAAGAATTGAGCGCGCCGGTGGCGGCCGACGAGTTCGGCGGCCGCCCCGAGCCTGCCCGCCGCTGCTTCGTGTGCGGGCCGGACAATCAGATCGGACTGCATCTCCAGTTCCGGCTCGAAGACGACGGAACGTGCGTCTCCGAGTTCACGCCGGGACCGGACCACGTCGGCTACCCGGACGTGGTGCACGGCGGCATGATCTACAGCGCGCTGGACGACGTGATGGCGAACTGGCTCTATCTGCGCGGCGCCCGCGCCTACACGGCCCGGTGCGAAATCCGCTACAAGAGCCCCGTTGCCGTCGGCGACGTCTTGCGTCTCGTGGGCCGCCCGAGCGTTCTCAAGCGCAACTTGGTGAAGATGGAAGGAACGGCCACGCGCAAGTCGGACGGCAAGGTGGTGGCCGTGGCGACGGGCACGTTCGTGGTCCTCGCCCAGCCGGAGGCCGACGGAGCGTAGGCGCGTCCGGGGGAGCCACCAGCAACCAGCACGCCCAGGGCATCGCCTTGGATGATCCGGGCGCGTAGGCGCGTTTGCGGGGCCGCCCGTCCCAGCGTCCCGGCGTTCGGTTCTCTGGGCTCGTCCGGCGTCGCTCCGGGCGGCGCCTCAGCGCGACCGGCTGGTGAGGACGATCGCCCCGTTGGGGAAGCCGGTTCCGTACTGCATGGTGGCGTCGGACGCGGTCATGAAGCGCATCGATCCGATCGAGGACGCGGCAACGTTCTCCAGGTACGACTGATCGCCGACCCGCGCGCCGTCGTGCACCACCACCGCTCGGGCGCGGTTGCCCTGCAACCACTGGGGCCGCAAGCGGCGGATGGCGTCCAGAGCCGACAGCGTCGAGACGTCGGCCAGCTCCTCGAGGGCGATTCGGTTGGCGTTGCGGCGGGGTCCCGACGAGCCGCCGCTGCCGCCGGTGGCGCAGGCCGCCAACGCGGCGGAGAGACCGAAGGCGAGCAACACGGCGGTGGCGTGCTGGGGGCGGCGCGCGAGCATGGAGGGCTCCTTGCTGGGGACCGGAGGAATCGAGTCGTCCTTCAACGTACGGTCGCCGACGCGACGGCGCCAGCGCGGCGGCTCGCCCGGGGCCGGGCTAGATTGACCGCAGGCGGGCGTCGTGCGCCTCCCGCGTGTGCCGGCGACCCCGCGACGGACGCCGAAGCCAGGGATTGCAGCGCGCTTCCGCATGCGGCCCCATCAGCCGCGAGCCGGGGCCCCCGAGGCGCCGGCTCCCTTCTCCGACGTGCCAGGAGTCAAGACTCGATGCCATCGTTGCGAAGACTGCTCGCCGTCTCGGCGCCGTCGCCGAAACGCCTCGGCAGCCCCGGCCGGCTCCCAGGCGCCGTCCGAACCCTCCTCCTGGCGACTGCGGTCGTCGCGGCGACGGAACCGCTCGCCGCGCAAACGTCGTTCAGCGCCGTGGCCGGCCTGAACCGGACGTCCTTCAGCGGCCCGGGGTCGGCAGGCGCTTCGGCCCGCAGCGGCTTCCTGATCGGCGCCGCCGCCGAGACGTCCGTCACCAAGGCGTTCTCGATCCGTCCGGAACTCCACGTGTCCATGAAGGGCGCGCGGGTCCTCAGCTGGCTGGGCGCCCGAGGATACGGAAACTTCTCGCTCGTCTACGCTCAGGCGTCGCTGCTCGGACAGATCGGCACGCCGCCCGGCTCGACGGTGCGGCCCTTGTTCTACGGCGGCATGTCGGTCGGCGTCGCGCTCGCGTGCTCGCTGGCGGAACGAGACTGCCGCGATCTGGACGGCTTCGAACACCAGAGCGCCGACGTGTCCATCGTCTGGGGCGGCGAAGTCGAATTCTCCCGCGCCGCCGTCGGGATTCGCTACGAGTCGGGCCTGTGGTCGGTCAACGCCCAGGCCCCGAACGCGCTGAACAACGCGGTCTGGTCGGTCACGGCCCGTTGGGTGGTCCTGCGACGGAGTCGGCGTCCAGCGGAAGTGCGATCTGCCGCAGGCCGAAGCTGAGACGGTGGTGGGGCGTGAGGCCCTTGCGCCGGACGGCTTGCCGGTGGCGCGGGGTGGCGTAGCCCTTGTTCGTGTCCCATCCGTAGTCCGGGTAGCGCGCGGCCAAGCGGGTCATCAGGCGGTCGCGGCAGACCTTGGCCACCACCGAAGCGCAGGCGATCGAGTGGACCCGCGCGTCGCCGCCGACCACTGCTTCGTGGTCCCATTCCAGCCCCCGGACCGGGAGGCCGTCCACGACGACGTGGCCGGGCGGGGCCGGAAGCCGGTCCAAGGCGCGTCTCATGGCCAGCGTCGTGGCTCGGAGGATGTTGACGCGGTCGACTTCTCGCGCTGAAGCCGCGCCGATAGCCAAGGCCAGCGCGCACCGCCGAACCTCCTTCGCGATCTCTTCCCGCTCGCCCGGCGCCAGCGACTTGGAATCCGCCGCTCCCTCGACGGCCACGCCCTCTTGCAAAACGACGGCGGCCGCGACCACGGGGCCCGCCAGCGGCCCGCGGCCCACCTCGTCCACGCCCGCGACCTGCGAGACTCCCTGCGCCCAGAACCGCCGCTCGTACTCGAGCAAGCTCAGTTGGGGCGCGGCGTCCGCCGTTCCTTGATGCGCGCGGCCTTCCCGCGCAGCCCGCGCAAGTAGTAGAGCTTCGCCCGCCGAACGCGGCCGCGCCTCACCACCTCAACGCCGCCGATCGTCGGCGCGTGCACGGGGAAGATGCGTTCCACTCCGATGCCGCCCGACAGCTTGCGCACGCGGAACGTCTCGCCCATTCCCGAGCCCCGCCGTCCCAGGCACACGCCTTCGAAGACCTGGATGCGCTCCTTCTGCCCTTCGCGGACCCGGTAGAGGACCTTGATCGTGTCGCCGGGCCCGAAGTCCGGCAACTCGTTGCGTGGGTGCTCCAGGTCCAGTTGGTGGAGGATGTCCGCCATGGCGAGTCTCCTAGCGCCTTTGCTTCTCTCGATTGCGTTCTTCTGCGTTCTCGGTCGCGCGACAGTCTTGGAAGATAGCCCCGGACGGGCGGCACAGGAAGCGCGAGCGCGCCTGCTTGCGCCAATTTAGAAATGTCCGCCCTTACCCAAGTAGAAATGTCCTCTTTCGGGCGACGTTCGGCGGGAGTTCGAACGCGAACCGGGAGAGGCGGTGATGCGGCAGGTGAGCGAGAGGGCGCTGGCGGTGTCGACGGCGGCGGCGCGGCCGAGACCGTCCCATTCAGCCATGGTGGTGTCCCGGCCAAGACGACAGAGTTAAGGCGGAGCCGGAGATCGCCCCGGCCGGCTTCGGGAGGCCCGTCCCCGACGACCCCGAAGCAAGCTCGTCCCGCAACGCCGGAGAGACCGCCGCATGGACCCTGCCGCCGACCCGCCGAGCACGCCCGCGCGGGACCGCCGCCGCCACGACCAGACCTACAAGCGTCTCTTCAACGCGCAAGCCGCCCTCGCCGCCCTCGTCCGCGACTTCGCCGCCGACGCCTGGGCCCGCGAACTCGACTTCTCGACCCTCGACCCCTTCCCCACCGAGACCGTCAGCCCCGAACTCCAGCGCCGCTTCTGCGACTGCGCCTGGCGCGTCCGGCTCCACGACGGCCGGTGGGTCGTCTTCCTCTTCGAATTCCAGTCCTCGAAGGACCCCGCCATGGTCCTCAAGACGCTGCGCTACAGCGAGGCGGCCCACGCCGCCCTGCACGAGCACGAACGCCAGCGCAACCCCGACGGCAGCCTGCCCCTCGTGCTCTCGTTCGTCGTCTACGCCGGCGCGAGCCCGTGGACCGCCGAGACCACGCTGGCCGGACTGGCGCGCAGGCGAGCGCACCCCGCGGCCCTGGCGCGCGCGCTCGCCGGACTCGCCACCGCGCACGGCCACAAGGTGCTTGACTTGCGCTCGGCGCTGGCGCAAGACTTGTTGCCGGAGGACAGCGTGCTGCACTGGATCGCGGCGCTCGAGCAGGACCCGTGGACCAACTTTCCCGCCGTGCACCGCAACATGGCGCGGCAGTGGGACGGCCCGGAACGCCTTGCCGAGCGACAGGCGTTCGCGGACTGGACGGACGAGCGGATGCGGGCGGCCGGCGCGCCCGAAGAGATTCGCCACGACGTGCGGCAGCAGATCATCCAACCGAAGGAGGAAGACCAGATGGGCCAGACCTACACGGAGTGGGCCGAGGGCCACAGGCGCCGCGGCCTCGAACAAGGACTCGAACAAGGGCTCCAGCGGGGCATCGAACGGGGACGGGCGGAGGGACGGGCGATGCTGTTGCGCCAAGCCCGCCGACGGTTCGGTGCGGGCGCGGCGCGACGGCTGGAAGAGCGCGTGCGCTCCATGGGCGCCGAGCAACTGGTTCGGGTCGGAGACGCGGTGGTCGAGTGCGACACCGCCGAGCAACTCCTGGCGGTCGCCGGCGCCGACGCCACGGAGGAGACGTAGGGGCCACTCCGACCACAGCGACGCCGGGGGGCGGCGGCAGACGCTCGACGGCGGCGCCCCTTCGCTCACCTGCCGCATCACCGCCTCTCCCGGTCGCGTTCGAACTCCCGCCGAACGTCGCCCGAAAGAGGACATTTCTACTTGGGTAAGGGCGGACATTTCTAAAGTGGCGCGACAGCGAGCGCGCCTGCTGCCCGTGCATCGACAATCAGGATTGCCGCTTTTGACCGTGGCCCGAGCGGCGGATTTGGCGGGGCGGCTGGGCCGAGCCGGCCGTCGCCCGTCGGCGCGCAGCGCGTCCCCGTCGTCACATGCGGCGCGGGCCGTCCGGGGCCCGTCGCCGTCAGCGCGCGGCGCCTCCGCTCGCCCCGGACGCGGCTCGGCCGAAGAGCCCTCTCGCTTCGGCCCCGAGGCGGAACCGGCGCTCGACGAATCCCTGCCATCCATCGGGCCGCGCGTCGAACACGTTGTCGACTCCAGCGATCAGGGCGAAATGCCGCCCGGCCTCCAGCGCCGCCCCCAGGTCCAGGGCCGCGAACCGTCCCTGGGCGCCAACGCGGGCGAGACTGCCTGCCGGGCCGATTCCCACGATCGGCGCCTCGCCCGAGAAATGGGCGGTGGCATCGAGCCGCACCGGGCCGGCCGCCCAGGCCGCCCGAACGCGCCCCGAGTGCTTGGCCTGCCGATCCAGCGGGACGTCGGGTTGGCGGGAACGGGCGTCCAAGTACGCGTAGGAGACGGCGACCTCTCCCTTGCCGGCGACCATGCGCAAGTCGAGTTCGAACCCGCGGGTGACGGCGTCCGCGACGTTGCGCGGCGAGTAGATCGCCAGCCCGCTGGGCGCGTGTCCCACGAGTCCGGACTCGATCAGGTTCTCGATTCGGTTGGCGAAGACCTCGACGTGCGCGCCGACGCTGGCGGACGGGCGCCACTCCACGCCTCCCGAGAGATTCCACGACCGCTCGGGCTCCAGACCGGCGAAGCCCCTCAGCATGTACCCGCCGCCCAGGTTCACGAAGTTCCACGCCAGCTCCTTGAACGACGGCGCCCGGAAGCCTCGCGCCACGGCGCCCCGCAATCGAACCCCGTTCCCGATCGCGACGACGGCGCCCAGGGAAGGGGACGCCGTGGACCCCCAGCGGCTGTTGCGGGTGATCCGGGCGCCTGCGGTCACGACCGTCGCGCCGGCTCCTCCGGGCGCGCCCGTCGCCGCCGAACGCTCCGTGCCGCCCAGATGCCAAGCGTCCTGCACGAACAGTTCGATCTGCCGGTCCTCTGCCCTGTCTTCCAACAGCTTCTCCGGCGAGCGAATCCCGCGCCACGCGCCTTCCGCGCCGACGTCGAAGTGGTGGCCGCCCCACGTCGCCGACCAGCCTGCCGCCGCCTTGGCCAAGCGTTCCTGCTGCTCGGGGGCGCCGCTCCCGGCGACGGGCGCGCTTCCCCGGGCGCTTCGGTACAGGTGGTCGTAATCGTGGGCAAAGAAGCGCCCGGTCCATTCGCCGCGCCCCGTACGGCGCCGAACCTCGATCCACGCGGCGGCACCGGTGTTGTCGTTGAAGCCCGAGAAACCGGCGCCCACGGGCCAGCGCTGGCGTTCGCGCAGGAGGCTCGCGTCGCCCCGCACCGCCCAGTCGCCGCTCGCGAAGCGCAGGCTCGACCGCAGGTCCCACACTCGGGCAAGCGCGCCTGATCGGTCGGCGACCCCCGCCACTTGGTCCTCCTGCCGCCAGCTTCCGCTCACCCGGTAGGAGATCGTGCGTCCGGGCGTGAGCCTGCCGCCTCCGCTCGCCGCCGCCTCCGCCTCGCGCCTGCCCGCGCCTCCCGACGACGCGCGAGCGTCCACCCGAAAGCCCGGCGCCGGCGCGCGGGTGACCAAGTTCACGACGCCGCCCATCGCGTCGGAGCCGTACAGCGACGACAGAGGCCCCTTGACGACTTCGATTCGGTCGATCCCGGTCGCCGACATTCGGCTCAAGTCGCGGTTCTCGATCAGCGCGCCGCCGGTCGGCTGCCCGTCCAGCAGGACCAGCACCCGCGGCCCGCCGATGCCGCGGATCGAAATCTGCGACCCCGTCGGCGTCCCGCGGGCGACCTGCACGCCTGCCAGCCGCGCAAGAAGACGGTCGGCGGAAGCGGCCCCGGCCGCGCGGATCTCCGCCGCGTCCACGCTTTCCACATGGAGCGCGACCTCGGACCGCCGCCACGGCCGCCCGCCGGCGGTAACGACGATCTCGTCGAGCGCCAGCGGATCGCGCGCAAGGACGATCCGCCACCCTTCGGCCGTCGCCTCTTCCCAGGACAGTGCGCGGGTCCGGTATCCCAGCGCCGTCGCCTCGACCGTTCCGCCCGGTCCCCAGGACGCCTCCGGCTCGAACCAGCCGCGGGCGTCGGCGATCGCCGCGGCCGAACGAACTCCGCCGGACCCCGTCCAGGTCACCGCCGCCGCCGGCACCGCAACGCCAGTCTCCCGCTCCGTCACACGTCCCCGAACCTCGGCCGCCGACTTCAGGCGTTGCTCCAGGCCGTCGGCCGGAACGACCGCGCCCGCCCAAACCGCTGCCCCCCATCCCGCGAAAACGGCCCGGCGGACGGCGCAACGCACCCGCGCGCCGCCGGCTCTCATCGAAGTTGCAGGAACCTCACCGTGGGGAAGCCCGACGCGCCGTCCTCCTTGTAGTAGCTGGTGAGCTGGACCTTCCAGACCTCTTCGCCGGCCCGCACCAGGAAGACGTTGTAGGTCGGCCACAACCGGCTGCCGCCCTGGATGTCGTACCAGAAGGTTCCGCTCGCGTCGTCCACGGTCGCCGGGAACGCCCCGCCGATCGCCGACAGAAAGCCTCCGTACTTGGGCGCGTCGGCGGCCGTCGTCAGCGCCGTGAAGTCCTCGGCGGCGCCGAGCGGGAAGGTTCCCGCGTTGCAGTCCGCATTCACGTCGATGGCCGGCACCGGCGTCGTTCCGATGTCCCATGCGCAGGCGCCGGGTCCCTGCACCTCTGCGGGCCCGAGCGCCCTGCCGCCGCGGAAGTCGACGTATCCCGGCCCTCGCGTCAAGTCCACCGCAACGGTGTCAGCTTCGCCCAAGACGCCCTCCGGGTCCTGCCGCCGATACTCCACGACGAGTCCCACGGGCCTCCGCCCCTGCATGGTCAGGCTCTTCACCCGGAAGACCGCATGGCCTCGGCCGGAGCCCTCCCGGACCTTCCACGCCGCGCCGGGGTTGGCCACTATCGTGCCCGCCCTGCCGTCGAACCGGAACCAACTGGCCCCGGCGTCGGGCGCCACGTCGTCTTCCACGAAGGTGGCGCCGGCCACGTCGTCCACGGTGACGGCCTGAAAGGCGCTGTCGCCGTCGGCCTCGCCGAGGGCCGCGACCTGTTCCTTGGTCAGCGCCGAATGGTTGCCGAGGTTCGCCCCCATGACCGATCCCGGGCCGCTGACGCCGCCGTTGAGGCGCACGTTGAAGCGCAGGAAGCTCATGTGCCATGCGGTGGAGGTGTCCGCGCCGGGCGCGGTCACCAGTCTGCCGTCCGTCAAATTCAGGTAGGCGGCCTCGCCCGACGAGGAAGCGTCGATGGTGATCACGCCTTCCTCGAAGGTGCGTCCGGACGGGGCCACGGTGTCCTCGCATGCGGACGAAAGGAAGGGAACAACGGCCGCGACCGCCAAGGCCGCCGCAGGACGGAACCGAGTTTTCTTGTACATGTCCATGGTGCGCTCATCTTGATGGATATGGGTTTGCGCCCTCGTGCCGGGCGTCGGCCAGGGCGCAGGGAGCGAGCGGCGACGGCAAGCCGGCCGAGCAAAAGCGCTCGTTGGCCCGTTCGGCGATCCACTCGGTGATCAAGGGATGGGGGAGCAGGGCGGGACCGCTCTCGTACGCGAGTCCGTCGAGCACCTCCGCGTAGGGGCCGAAGCCGTAGAGCCGGTAGGGCAGCACGACGACGCGACCGTGCCGCTCTCGCATCTCCTTCACGGCCGTCCGGATCTCGTCTTCCGCGACCGCCCTCGGCTCGGCCCAGTCCTCGCGCAGGGCGGTCGCCCGCACCTCCGCGTGCCCGGCCGCCCTCAACTTGTCCGCGTCGCGCTCCATTGCGGCGAGCAGCTGGGCGTTCTCGTGTTCGGCGCCCATGCCGTGCGCCACCAAAAGCACCCCGGCCCTGCGGTCGGGCGCGGCGGCCGCCGCCCGGTCCCCCAAGATGCCTGCGACGGCACCGGAGCCCGCCAAGCCGTCCGAGTCCAGAAGGACCCTCGCTTCGATGACCAGCGGCTCGAGGTCCGTTCCGGGGACCATCCGGTGCCCGACAATGCCCAAGCGCGGAGCGTCGGAGCGCAGGCCGAAGAGGTACTGGGTCTGGTGGAGAAACGAGGCGCCGGACAGAAAAAGACGGACGACGGCCACGGCGTTCACGCCTTGCGCCGAAAGGCTGTCCATCGCGGCCTGCAACGTGCGGGGGTCCGCCATCCCGAAGGCGACCGCGAGGGGGACGCGCGTCCGGAGCGGAGCGACGGCGTCGGCCACGGCGGCGTTCCACTCCGGTCCGGCGCCGTGAGCCATGACGAGCACGCCGGCAGCGGGGGCGGTGACAGCAGGGGACGGCGGCGGCTCGGCGAGGGGAGCAGAAGCGGGGACGACGGCGCAGCCAGCTGCGGCAAGAGGGCCCAGAACAGCCAGGAGGAAGCGCGGGCGAGCAGGCGCCGGGCGGTTGCGCGCACGACGCCGCGAAGGCCAGGCGCCGAGGAAGAACCGGGCGGTTCGTGTCCGGCGCTGGTTCGTGTTCGGCACTGGAGGGACTGGCTGTGGTCTTGGGGAGGACGCTCGCAGGCGAGCAAAAAGCTCCGAAATATCCGCCAAAGCGGGAGGGCGTCAAGGAAGGAGCAGACGCGCCATGTCGCACCAGTTTAGAAATGTCCGCCCTTGCCCAAGTAGAAATGTCCTCTTTCGGGCGACGTTCGGCGGGAGTTCGAACGCGATCCGGGAGAGGAGCGAATGGAGTTGAGCCTGAAGGAGCGGGACCGCATGGCGGTGATGCGGCAGGTGACGCCGGCGCGGAGTTCGACTTGGCCTGGCGTCTGGGCTGAGCCCCCCCCCCCCCCCGCGCGCAAGCCGTCGCCGGCCAGTGCGCGGCGCGTTCTACAGCAACGTCGCCTGCCGAACGAGTTCGCCGCGCACGTCCGGGCAGGCGTCGATCAGCGTGTCGGCTCGGACGCGGCCAAGTTCCCCCGGCTCGACCTTGTGCAGGCCGCCGCCGTATACTCTGCCGCTTTCGCTCCACTGGGCTTCGACCGCTCGGCGCAACGCCCGCCACACGGCTTCGCGCCCGGCGGCGCAACTCGTCGCTCTTGCCAGCACCGCCTTCGGATACAACATCAAATAGACGTTCGTGGCAATTGCTTCGGACTTGTTGAGGACGATTCGAAACGGGGTCCGGCCTTGCGGCGAGCGGCCCATGTACGTGCACAGGAACGGGGCTGGCTCTCGGCGCTCCTGCGCGTACCAAGGATCTCGGCGCACGGCCAGATAGCCCTTGTCGATCTCCGCCGCCTCCCCGCGCCCAACGTAGCTTGCGGCCTTCGGGTCGGCACGTCGCAGTTCATGCAACGGCAGGCGGCAATCGAAGAGGTAGAGCGGCCTGCTGATGTCGGGAACGCCGTTGGCGTCCGCCTCTACAACATCCGTTGGCAAGCGCCGAGGACTGGGCAGCACCGGACGAAGAAATCGAGACGACATGCCCGCCGCATCCGCTCGCGCTTCGTCCAGGATGAAGAAGCTGTTCGCTCCGGTGACGATGCCGCGCTTGATCGAAAAGAGGTCGGCCAGTTGGATGTCGCCTTCGTGCCGAGCAACGAGCTCGCGACGCCGCTTGGCCGGTGCGCCCTTGCTCGCAATCGCGTCAGTCTTCGGAAACCGGGTCCATTTCCGTTCGCCGTCCAGCGTGCTGCTGTCAACCCGTTGTCGATCCCTAGGATTGGCAATCGAACCTCCGAAGGTAAACTCCGGGGTCGTCGTCGTCGCCGTCGCCGTCGCCGCAGAGCGACGATTGCGAAACCACACCACGGCGGAAGACACCATGGCGTCGCCGAACTGCACGTCCGCCGGATCGAAGCGATGAATCCGGATCAGCTCCACTCGTTCCAGCAAATATCTCTTCAGCGTCGAGCCGTAGTTCACGTCCATGAATTCGCTGGGAATCAACCAGATCGACAAGGCGTTCGGTTTGAGCCATTGATGGCCAAGCAACATGAAATAGATGTACAAGCCGGCAAGGCCCGAGACTCGCAACCGGATCAGTCTTTCGACGTCTGCAGCCAGTCGATGCTTCATATCGCGCCCGATGTGATGATGACGCACATATGGGGGATTGCAGATCAAGAGGTCCACGAGGTCGCCGCTGTCCGACGGCCTCTGCGCGGTGAAGTCGCGCAATTCCAAGCGAAGTCCCGTTGTGTTCCAGAGAGCTGCCGACGGCTCGCCGTAGTGCGGGTCGATCTCAAATCCTCGAGCCATGTCGCCAGAATCCTGCGGGAAGACCTGGAGCAGGGCCGAATAGAACGCCCCGGTCCCGAAAGCCGGATCCAAGAACGATGTTCCGCTGTTGGGGGTACCGATCATCGCCTGCGCCGATTTCACGATTTCTGCCGCCAGCGGGCCCGGCGTGGCGAACTGACCAAGGACGTTCCGCTCATGCTGCGTCTTGGCTTCGTCCAGCCTTGCCTGGAGACGCTCCCGCCGCAATTCGGCCTTCGTCATAGTCCGAGCTTCGAAAAATCAGACACCCGATGCTCCCAAACCCAGTCAATGCCCTCTGCGGCTTCATAACCCAAATACCCAGAATCAAAATAGCCACCGAGGAATAATACGAAAGGCACCGATGAACCAAATCGATGCCGAAGATGCCGAGCCTTCGCAGCCTCTTCCTTGCGCCGTTTGTTGACATTGGTGAAGTCACCTGCGGATTTCGCCTCGACAAACAGAAGCGCGTCATGTGCGGACGCTAATCGTGGTTTGATGACAACATCTACCGGAATGTTGACATGATCATCGCCAGATGAATTCAACCACCCAGTGACAGACATGCGATAAGCGAAAGTGCCGGGCAACATATCTTCAGGATTCTCAATTGATTTTGCTTGAACTGGACGGTATCCTCGTTCGATCAACCAAGTCTGAATAACATCAAGCTGTCTTTTTTCTTGTGCATTGCGAATCATCGGATTAGCGACCGCCCCGCATAATCTGTCCGCAATTATCACAGAAGCTCGATGACGTTCACTCTTCTTGGGGTGACGGCTATTCTCGAGCCATGGACAAATATCCCTGTCAACTAAGTTACGAACGACATTAGCGATCCGCGACAAGCTGTCGTAAAGCTTTTGAGAGGGCAAACGAGGCGGGACAGAACCTCGCTTTTCCATTCTCAATACCAAGTTTTTGCTCACCTTGGCAAGACCTACCACGCGATCTCTGGCCAATGGAGGACAAGTCACCATCCTAAGTGTCGGCAGGATGTTGGGGTGATGCTTGAGGACGTCGCTGCCGATCTTGGTAAAGTTGGCGGTCGCTCGCATGGCTTGGCGCACATCTGCCGCGGCGGCGGCTCGTTGCTCCTGGAAAACGGACGGCGCGTTCTCCAAAAACCATGCATTGAAGGCGTCTACGGACCTGGCGATGTCCTCCTTCCAGCGATGGGGCTGATTGAGGTTGGCAGGCACGACAGATTCTCCAAGACCTTTGGCGTTGACAAGCAACCAGTCGGGTTGGCCAGCGACGCCGCGAGCGGCTTGGGGACGCTTCCCGGACGCTCCGCACGCCCCGCACGCAGTCGGCGACGGCGAACGCGCGGGCCCCGAAGGCCAAGGCCATCAAGGTAATCAGAGCAGGCAATCTGTCAAGTCCGATTGACATCTACGGTTTTTGTTCGGTATCGTTCGGCATGACTCTGACGACGAAGGACCGGCAGGCGGCGTTGCGGGGCGCGCTGGGGCGAATCGAGAGGGCGAGCGGCGGGGGGCGGGCGCATCTGCCGCTGGGCATTCCCGAGATCGACGGGGCGCTGCCGGGGGGCGGACTGCGGAGGGGGTGTGTGCACGAAGTGGGCGGGGACGCGGCGGCCACGGCCTTTTGCGCGGTCGTCCTGGCTCGGGCGGGGGCGGCGGGAGGCCCGTTGCTCTGGCTGGCGGGGGACGGCAGGCTGGGGAGGCTGTATCCGCCGGGCTTGCTGCGCTACGGGATCGAGCCGGAGCGGCTGGTGATGGCGACCGGGCTGCGGCGGCCGGGAGACGTGGCGTGGGCCTTCGAGGAGGCCCTGCGCTCCCGGGCGGTGAAGGGAGTGGTGGCGGAGAGCCCGCCGCTGGGGACGACGGCTTCACGGCGCTTGATGCTGGCCGCCGAAGGATCGGACGTGGTGGGCTTGATGCTGGCGCTCGGAACGTGCGGCGGCGCGGGAGCGCTTCCGACGGCGGCAAGCCGGTGGCGGATCGTCTCGGCGTCGGACGAGGAAGCGGCTCCGGGGCCGGACTCGCGAGCTCGGGCATGCGGGCTCGAGTGCCGGCGCGTTCGGTGGAGGACGGGCCGGACGGCTTGGCGGGTCGAGCTGCTGCGCTGCCGGGGCGGCAAGCCGTTCGAACGAATCGTGCGCTGGGAAGACGGAAGAGCGGCGGTTGCCGAACCTGGACAGATTCCATGCAGAATCTGACGGAGAATCGCACCGGCGGCCCTTGGCGTCCTTGGCGTCCTTGGCGGATCGCCGAATCTGGACAGATTCCATGCAGAATCTGACGGAGAATCTGTCACGGCCTGCCGGGAAAGCCGCGGCCGGGCGTTCCCGGACGCCTCCGCGGAGAGTGTCGCGCCGCTTCTTGGCCGTTTGGTTGCCCTGGTGGCCTGTCGAGCGTCTGGCCGGGCGGCGGCCGGAGGTTCGCGACCAGCCGTTCGTCACCGTTTCGGACGTTCGGGGGCGGCAGGTGGTGGCGGCGGGCAACCGGCAAGCCGTTCAGGCCGGCCTGGCGCCGGGGACGTCGTTGGCGGATGCGCGGGCGATCGTCCCGCAAGTCTTTGTTGCGCCTGCAGATCCGAACGCCGACGAGCGAGCGCTGGAATCGCTGGCGCGCTGGGCGTTCCGCTTCACGCCCCGGGTCGCGCCGGCGGCGCCGGACGCCTTCTTCCTGGACGTGGGCGGTTGCGCGCACCTCTTTGGCGGCGAGAGAGCCCTGGCCTCGGAGGTTCGCGCGAAGCTGAAGGGGTTCGGGCTGACTTCTCGGGGGGGACTGGCCGGCGCTCCGGGGGCGGCATGGGCGCTGGCCCGCTACGGAGGGGACGCCTTGGGCGTGGTGCCGGACGGCGCCGGGCTCGCGGAGCGCAAGAAGGCGCTGGGACGCCTGCCGGTCGCCGCTCTTCGGCTGGACGAAGACGTCGCGGCCGCTCTCGCTTCCTTCGGACTGGACAAGATCCATGCGCTGCTCGACGTGGAACCCGTCAAGCTGGCGGAGCGCTTCGGTCCCCAGCCGTCCCGGCGGCTGGCGCAGGCGCTCGGACTGCTCGCGGACCCGCTGGCGCCGCTTCGGCCTCTCCCTCCGCGGGAGGCTAGGCGGGCGTTTGCGGAACCGGTCTCGCGCCCCGAGGACGTTCGGGCCGCCGTGGACGCGCTGCTGGAAGACCTGTGCGAAACCCTTCGGCGAGCGGGAGAGGGGGTGCGCCGGGTTCGCTTGGTCTGTCACCGCGTGGACGGGCGGCCGCAGACCCTCGAGGTCGGGACCAGCCGCCCGGTCCGCCGCCGAGAACCCCTCGCGCGGCTCTTCGCCGAGAAGCTGAAGCAGGTGGCGGCCGGCTTCGGCATCGAAGAGATGACGCTGACGGCCGAAGCGGCCGAACCCGTCGTGGAGGAGCAGCTCGGCTGGACTGCCCCAAACATCCACGAGAACTCGCGCGCGCTGGCGGCTCTCGTCGACCGTCTGGGCAACCGCTTCGGGTTCGACCGCATCGTCCGTCCCGCGCCCCGGCAGAGCTGGACGCCGGAGCGCGCCGTCCGGCTCCAAGCCTTCGACGGGCGGCCGCCGCAGGCTCGCAAGCCTCGAGCGCCGGGCCGTTCCCGGTCCACGATCCTCCGCTCGCCGGACCTCCGTCGCCCGTCCGGCCTTTGGGCGGCCGCCGCCTGGCCCGGCGCCGCCCCTCGTCCCGTCCGCCTGGCATCTCCTCCTCAAGCCGTGCAAGTGGCCGAATTTCGAGGAGACGGCGTTCCGGTCTCCTTCCGTCTCGGGGGCGACCTTCACTGGCTGCGGGCCGCCGAGGGCCCCGAGCGCCTGGAGGCCGAATGGTGGCGGGAGGACGCCCCGGCCCGGGACTACTACGTGTTCGAAGCCGAGGACGGCCGCCGCTACTGGCTCTACCGCGAGCTCTGCGACCCGGCCCGTTCCGCCGGCTCCGGCTCCGCCAGCATCCGCCCCGCGCCGCCTCCGCGCTGGTTCCTCCACGGATTCTTCGGTTGACGACGAGCAAGCCGTCCCCCAAGGCCTGCCCGTCCGCGCCCTGCCCGGACCGCCGGCTGAACCAAAGCCTCGATGCGCGCAAGCCGTCCCCCAAGGCCTGCGCGTCCCTGCCCGGCCCGTCCCGCCGGCTGAATCAAGACCTCGATGCGCGCAAGCCGCCCCCCAGGGTCTACGCGTCCCTGCGCCATGCCGAGCTTCAGGCCACCAGCAACTTCTCGTTTCTGCGCGGGGCGTCGCATCCCGAGGAGCTGGTCGAGCGGGCCGCCGCCTTGGGCTGGCAGGCCCTGGCGCTGACCGACCGCAACACCTTGGCCGGGGTCGTCCGGGCGCACCTGGCCGCCAAGCGCGCCGGGCTGCGCTTCCTGCCGGGCGCCCGGCTGGACCTGATCGACGCTCCGAGCCTGCTGTGCCTGCCCACCACGCGCGCCGCGTACGGCCGCTTGGCCCGTCTTCTCACTCTGGGCCGCCGACGCGCGCCCAAGGGGCAGTGCCGACTCGAGCGCGCCGACCTGCCCAGCGCCGCCAAGGGACAGATCTTCGTCGCCGTCGCGTCCGAATCCGCCTCGCCGGACGCCGCCGTCCCGCCGGACGCCGCCGCTTCGCCGTCGTCCATGCCGCCTTCCCGCCGCCGACGCGCGCCGGAAGTCGCGTTCGCGCCCGGCTCTCCCTTCGCCCGCCATCTCGAATGGTGCCGCGACCGCTTGGACGCGCCGCTCTACCTGGCCGCCACGCACCTGCTTCGGGGCGACGACGACCGCCGGCTGGCCTGCCTGGCCTCTCTCTCCCAAGCCCTCGGCGTTCCCTTGGCCGCAACGGGGAGCGTGGAAATGCACGATCCTCGCCGCCGCCGCCTTCACGACGTCCTGGCGTGCGTCCGCGAGGGCCGCACCATCGACGATGCGGGCCGTCGCCTGGCCCCCAACGCCGAACGCCATCTCAAGCCGCCTTCGGAAGTCGCGCGCCTCCTGCGCCGCCATCCCGAAGCGCTGGCCAACGCCGCGGCCGTCGCCGAACAATGCCGCTTCTCGCTGGACGAGATCCGCTACGAGTACCCCGCCGAGGTCGTGCCCGGCGGCGGCACGCCCCAGGAACGCCTCGAGACGCTGGCGCGGGAGGGCGCCGAGAGCCGCTGGCCGGAGGGAATTCCGGCCAAGGTCCGCGCGGCTCTGAAGCACGAGCTGGCGCTGATCGGCAAGCTGAACTACGCGCCGTACTTCCTCACCGTGGACGACATCGTCCGAACCGCGCGCGAGCGCGGCATCCTCTGCCAGGGACGCGGATCGGCCGCCAATTCGGTGGTGTGCTACTGCCTGGGCATCACGTCCGTGGACCCCACCCGGATCGACCTCCTCTTCGAGCGCTTCGTCTCGGCGGAGCGGGACGAGGCGCCCGACATCGACGTGGACTTCGAGCACGAGCGGCGCGAGGAAATCATCCAGTACATCTATCGCAAGCACGGGCGCGACAGGGCCGGGCTGGCCGCGACGGTGGTCTCCTACCGGCCTCGAAGCGCGCTGCGAGACGTGGGCAAGGCCATGGGGCTGAGCCAGGACGTGATCGGGCGGCTGCTGTCCATGGTCTCGTGGTGGTCGGGTCCGGCGGGCGAGGAGCAGGCGCGCGAGCAAGGATTCGATCCCGCGGACCGACGCTTGAGGCTCGCGCTGGAGCTGGCCAGGGAACTGTGCGGCTTTCCGCGCCACCTGTCCCAGCACACGGGCGGCTTCGTGATCTCTCGAACTCCGCTGTGCGAAATCGTCCCGGTTCAGAACGCGGCCATGCCGGACCGCACCGTGATCGAGTGGAACAAGGACGACCTGGAAGCGCTGGGCCTGATCAAGGTGGACGTGCTGGGTCTGGGGATGCTGTCGTGCATTCGCCGCGCGTTCGGCCTGCTCGAAGCGCACCACGGCGTTCGCCACACGATGGCGAGCGTCCCCCAGGAAGACCCGGCGGTGTACGAGATGATCCAGCGCGCCGACACGGTGGGCGTCTTTCAGATCGAGAGCCGCGCCCAGATGGCGATGCTGCCCCGGCTGAGGCCGAAGACGTTCTACGACTTGGTGATCGAAGTGGCGATCGTGCGCCCGGGGCCGATTCAAGGCGACATGGTCCATCCCTACTTGCGCCGGCGCCAGGGACTGGAGCCTGTGCGCTATCCGTCGGAGGAGCTGCGCCAAACGCTCGAGAAGACCTTGGGCGTGCCGCTGTTTCAGGAACAGGCGATGAAGATCGCCATCGTCGCCGCCGGCTTCTCCGCGTCCGAGGCGGACCAGCTGCGCCGGGCCATGGCCAGCTTCCGCAACTACGGCACGGTTCATCGCTTTCGCGACAAGTTCGTCCGGGGCATGACGCGGCGAGGCTACGACCCAGCCTTCGCGGAAAGCTGCTTTCGCCAGATCGAGGGCTTCGGCGACTACGGATTCCCCGAGAGCCACGCGGCCAGCTTCGCGCTGCTGGTCTACGTCTCGTCCTGGATCAAGCGCCGCTACCCGGCGATCTTTGCCTGCGCGCTCATCAACAGCCAGCCCATGGGATTCTACGCCCCGGCCCAGATCGTGCGCGACGCCCGGGAGCACGGGGTGGAAGTGCGTCCCTCGGACGTCAACCATTCGGAATGGGACGCCACGCTGGAACCGGCGGACAGGACGGCGCGGAGCGAATCGGCGGACAGGACAGCGCGGGGCGAATCGGCGAGCCGGACGGCGCGGAGCGAACCGGCCGAGGAGGAGCGCTTCGCCCTGCGGTTGGGGCTGAGCCGGGTTCGGGGGCTTCGCGAGGAGGACGCGGCGCGGCTCGTGGCGGCGCGCGAGGAAGCGCCCGGCGGCGCGTACCTGTCGCCCGAGGACCTGTGGAGGCGGTCGGGGATTTCGCGGGCCGCGCTGGTGCGCTTGGCCAACGCCGACGCCATGAGGTCGATGGGCCTGGACCGGAGGCAGGCCGCCTGGGCGGCGAAGGCGCTGGAGGCCGGAGGGCCGTTGCCGCTGTTCGAGAATTCGGACAGGCGCGGGCCGGGGGCGCAGTCCGGCGACGGAACCGAGATCGAGCCCGCGCTGCCCGCCATGTCGGCGAGCGAGCACGTGGTGGCGGACCACCGGACGACCGGCCTGTCGCTCAAGCAGCATCTGGTGGCGTTTCTGCGGGAGCGCTTGGCCCGGCGGGGCGTGCGCCCGGCGTCGGACTTGAGCGGATTGCCGGGCGGCGCCCGGGTCGCCGTGGCGGGCCTCGTGCTGGTGCGGCAGCGGCCGGGGTCCGGAAAGGTCATGTTCGTCACTCTGGAGGACGAGACCGGCGTGGCCAACTTGGTCGTCCTGCCGGCGGTGCGGGAGCGTTGGCGGCGCGAACTCCTGACGGCGCGGCTGATGATCTGCCACGGCAAGGTGCAGGCCCAGGACGGCGTGATTCACGTGGTCGCGAAGAAGATCGAGGAGCGCAACGCGTGGCTGGCGGGCCTGAGCCCTGCCCAACCCGGCGGCGGCGAGGCGTTCGTCGGCCGGGGACGCTTCTTTCACTAAATTCGCAGAGGGCTTCCGGCGAGGGCGCGCCGCGCCCGGCTGGGACCCGGCCGCCGCGCCGCGCAGACGCCGCCCTTCCGGCTCCGCCCATGGCGAATTCCAAGCGTTCCAAGAAGATCTCCGGATCGAGCGTCAAGAACGCGTTTCGGGAGATCATTTGGCCCCGGCGCGGGCTGATTCTCTTCGGGCTCCTTCTCGTCCTCGTCAACCGTCTGGCCGGGCTCGTCCTCCCCGCCTCGAGCCGCTACCTGATCGACGACGTGCTCGCCAACCAGAACTTGGAGCTGCTGTACTGGCTCCTGGCCGCCGTGGGCGGCGCGGTGGTGCTGCAGTCGGCGACGTCCTACGCGCTGACCATGATGATGAGCGTCGAGGCGCAGCGGCTGATCGCCAATCTTCGCTCGCAAGTCCAGGAGCACGTGCTCGCGCTGCCGGTGCGCGTGTTCGACAACACGAAGTCGGGCGAGCTCGTGTCGCGCATCATGAACGACGTCGAAGGCGTGCGGAACCTGGTCGGGACAGGCTTGGTGCAGCTGGTCGGCGGCGCGATCACCGCCGCGGTGGCGCTGGGATTCCTGATCGGCACGAGTCCGCTCATGACCCTGATGGTCGTCGGTCCGCTGGCCGGGTTCGGCATCGTCTCGACGCGCGCGTTCAAGACGCTCCGGCCCGCGTTTCGCAAGCGGGGCGAGATCCGGGCCGAAGTGACCGGCCGCTTGACGGAAGCCTTCGGAGGCATCCGCGTCATCAAGGGCTTTCACGCGACGGACAAGGAGCGCGACATCTTCCGGGCCGGCGTCCTGCGGATCTTCGAGAACGTGAGGACGACGCTCACGCGCTCGAGCATGGTGACCAGCCTCGGCGCGTTCTTCATGGGGCTGGCCGGCGTGCTGGTGATGGGCTACGGAGGCAGCCTCGTCATCTCGGGCAGCATCACGATCGGGGAGCTCTTCTCGTTCACGATCTTCCTCGGATTCCTGATTTCGCCGGTCCTGAGCCTGGCGAACATCGGCACCCAGATGACCGAGGCCTTCGCGGGCCTGGACCGCACGGCGGAACTCCTGTCGCGTCCCCGCGAGGAGGACGATCCCTTGCGGGTCGCCGAAGTTCCTCCGATAGAAGGCCGCCTCGAATTCGAGGACGTCCACTTCCGCTACGAACCGGAAAAGCCGGTGCTGCGCGGCATCAGCTTCCGCGCCGAAGCGGGCATGGTCGTCGCCCTGGTCGGCAGCTCGGGGTCGGGCAAGTCGACCATCGCCGGCCTGGCCGCCTCGTTCCTGGAGCCGGACTCGGGGCGCGTGCTCGTGGACGGCTTGGACCTGCGCGGCGCCAAGCTGGACTCGTACCGGCGGCAGCTGGGGCTGGTGCCGCAGGAAGCGTTCCTCTTCGACGGCACGATCCGCGACAACCTGCTCTTCGCCCGCGCCGACGCGACCCCGCGGCAGGTGCGAAGCGCGGCGGAGCAGGCGTTCGTCACCGAATTCGCAGACCGCTTTCCCGACGGTCTGGACACGACCATCGGCGAGCGCGGCGTCAAGCTGTCGGGCGGACAGCAGCAGCGCGTGGCCATCGCCCGGGCCATCCTGGCCGAGCCGCGCATCCTCTTGCTCGACGAGGCCACTTCGAGCCTCGACACCGAGAGCGAGGCCCTCGTCCAGAAGAGCCTGGCGGAACTCCTGCATGGGCGGACGACGCTCGTCATCGCTCACCGGCTCTCGACGATCCGGCGCGCCGACCTCATCCTCGTCATCGAAGACGGCCGCGTCGCCGAGCAGGGCCGCCACGACCAGCTGATCGCCCGCCGGGGCCGCTACCACGACCTCTACACGCTCCAGGCGCGCATATGAGCCCTCGGGGCAGCGGCCGACGGCGCGTCGCCAACCCAGGGCTCCAGGCGCGCACGAGACCGCACCGCGCCGGCGAAGCGCGCTTTCGCGCCACGGCGCTAGATTGTCCGCCATGCTGACGGCGCATTCCTACCGAACCCGCGGGGCCAACTTCGCCTTCCTCGTCGGTCCGCCGCAGGACCTGACGCGCCGGGACGGAATGAACATCCACGCGTCCGTGTGCGACGCGCTCGGCGTGGAAGACCTTTCGTTCCGGTACACGCCGGGCGAAGAGGACGCCAAGGGCTTCGTCATCCAGCTGGGCCGAGAACAGGGCCGCGAGAAGTTCGTCCTGGAGATCAACGGCGCGGTGGGCGACACGCCGCTGCGCGTCTTCTTCGGCTACGAATGGCCGCGTTCGGCCCAAGCGGCCTTCGAGGACTTCGACTTGGTCAGCGAGGCGGTGTTCGAAGTGCTGGGAGAGGGCTGGCAGCGCATCCTGGCCGAGGCGCGCGTTCGGGGACAGGCCCACGCGAAGGGCGATTCCGCCGTGTCGTTCCTCAGCCGCGACGTCCTGGGACTGCCCGACGAAGGCATGGCTTTCGCCGCGCTGAAGTACGAGACGGAAGCCGCGGACGCGACGCCGGGGGACCCGCTGGCCAACCCGAAGCGCGACGTGTCCTTGGAGGTCCTGCGAGAGGACACGCGCTGCGTCTACGTGGAGGTGATGTCGCAGTGGCCGCAGATCGCGACGCCGGCCGGCCAGGCCGTTCAGATCAATCCGGAGAAGGTCAGGACGTTCGATTCTCCGCCGAGCGAGTACTTGAGAGACACGGTCAAGTACACCGAGTCGGCGGTGTTCCCGCTCCTGGACAGGAACCGGACGGAGGACGAGACATGAGCATTGGGAGCCTGAGGGCCCGGGGAGGAGAGATGAGACTGATGGTGATTCGCAGCATTCTGAGCACGGCCGCCGGCGCGTTGGCGTGGACGGCGAGCGTTCCCGCGTCCGCGGCGGCGCAGCAGCCGGACACGGCCGCCGTGGCGCTCGAAGGAGTCGTGGTCGTCGTCGGCTCGCGGGCCGGCGTGGAGGATCCGGCGGAGCTCTCGGTGCCCGTCGACGTCTACGGGTCCGAGGAGATCGCGCGGCTGGGAGAAGTGGACTTGGCCGAGGTCCTGGGGAGCATCGCGCCGTCCTTCAACTCGACGCGCCTCAACGCGGGCGACGGCGCCGCGCTTCACGTGGCCACGCTGCGCGGGATGAACCCGGACCAAGTGCTCGTGCTGGTCAACGGCAAGCGCCGCCACGCCGCGGCGTTTCCCAAGGTGATCGCGGCGCTCGGCTTCGGCACGACGGGCACGGACCTGCGAGCCATTCCGATCCAGGCGATCAAGCGGATCGAGGTGCTGCGCGAAGGCGCGGCGTCGCAGTACGGCTCGGACGCGATTGCGGGCGTGATCAACATCGTGCTCAAGGACGCCGACAGCGGCGTGACCAGCTCCACCTATCTGGGCCGCACGTCCTGGGGCGACGGCGCCCGTCTGCTGGCGTCGGGCAACATGGGCGCCCAGATCGGCGAGGACGGCTTCCTCAACCTGACCGTGGAGTTCGGCAAGCAGGAGCCGACCACGCGCGCGAGCACGGCGCCGACCTGCTTCGGGGCGGACCCGAACTACGTGCCGTGCAACGACGGCGGGAAGCAGATCGCCTTGCAGCGGATCGGCGAGCCCGACTACGAGAACGCGGGCGTGATGTTCAACGCGGCCGTGCCGGCGGGCGAGTCGGCCGAGTTCTACGCGTT
The DNA here is from genome assembly GCA_965242735.1 of Longimicrobiales bacterium. Classification (GTDB taxonomy): domain Bacteria; phylum Gemmatimonadota; class Gemmatimonadetes; order Longimicrobiales; family Gaopeijiaceae. Next base: position 3,252,607 of record OZ251497.1, read on the forward strand.
CGGGGGCTACACGGAAAGGGAAGCGGTCAGCGACGGACTGTACCGCAAGGCGGACTGGACGCCGCGCAACGTCTCCTACGTGCATCCCGACGGCTTCTTTCCCCTGGAGGAATCGACGCTGACGGACATGTCGGCCGTGGCGGGACTGCGGGGCGATCTGTCGAGCTGGAACGCCGACGTGAGCTTCCGGCTGGGACAGGGGCGGTTCGCGTTCAACGCGGCCAACTCCATCAACCCGTCCTACGCGGCCGAGTACCTGTTCAGGAACCCGGGCGCCGACGCCGCGGCGATCGCTTCCGCGGCCGGTCCGTCTCACGTGTTCAGCGGGGCGCTCAACCTGCGGCAGATCGAGGCGAACGCCGACGTGAAGCGGGACTTGGCGCTGGGAGACCAGTCCGGCGTGCTGGCGCTGGGAGCGGCGTTTCGGCAGGAGAGCTTTTGGATGGACGCCGGGGAGCTGGCGTCCTACGCCTGCGGCCCGAGCAATTCCCCGGGCAGCTTTCCGGCCGCGCACCATCAGAACGACGGCTCCGCGTTTGCGAGCTGCGGCATCCAAGGATACCCGGGATACAGTCCGCAGAGCGCCGAGGCCAGCGAACGCGACCGCACCAGCTTCGGCGCCTACGCCGACCTGGAGTTTCGCTCGCCCGAGTCGCCAGTCTCGATCGGCGGCGCGCTTCGCTTCGAGAACTACAGCGACGCGGGCAACGCCCTGACCGGCAAGGTGGCCGGCCGGCTCGACCTGGGCGAATCCGGCGCGGCCTTGCGGGCGGCCGTGTCGACAGGCTTTCGGGCGCCGGGACTTCCGCAGCGCGGATTCAACACGGTCATCTTCCAGGGCGGCGGCGGCGGACTGACCAGCACCGGCTTCCTGCCCGAGGGCGACCCCATCGCCTGCCAGGACTTCAACGCGTGCTCGCTCAAGCACGAGTCGTCCGTGAGCCTGACCGGCGGCTTCGTCTATTCCAACGACTGGGGCTTCCTGCTGACAGCGGACTACTACCGCGTGACCGTGGCCGACGCCATCGTGCTGACCCAGGGACTGGGCCCCGCTCACGGGCTTCGCGCGAACGCGCAGTTCCAGGGCAGGCCGGTCAACGGCGTCGCGTTCTGGGCGAACGGCGTCGACACGCGCACGTGGGGCGTCGACGTGATGGCCAGCCTGAGGGTCAGCACCATCTTCGGCGCCTACGATCTCTGGGCCAGCTGGCACCGCAACGAGACGGCCATCACCAACAACCACAATCCCGGCTTCGTTCGCGAGACCCAGACCACGCTCATCACCGAAGCGCAGCCCAAGCAGCGAATCGGCGCCGGCGTGGACGTGCGGTGGGGGCTCGGGTTCGGAACGCGATTCCGCGTGAACCACCTCGGCGCGATCACCTCGCCGTTCGTCTTCGAGGAACCCGTGGAAATCGCTGCGGCCGCCATCGCGGACCTGGAAGCGAACGTGGACCTGGGCAACCGGCTTCGGCTGTCCGTGGGCGCGAACAACCTGTTCGACAAGCTGCCCGACCCGCTGCCCGCGGACCACGTGGCGCAGCTCTGGGCCTTCGACTACCCGTCGGAGTCGCCCTACGGGATTTCGGGCCGGATCCTGTACGTGAAGGTGGACGTCTTCGGCTCGTGACGGCCTAGCGCGGGGCGCGACGACGGGCTCGCCGGCGGCCCCGGCCGACTTGGCGAAGCCGTCGCTTGCGCCTGCGCCCGGAGGCCGAGGCTGGCGCGGCCGTCGCGAGCGGAGCCGGTGAGCCGGTGACGCCCGAGCGCCTGCGTGTTCGCGCCGTGGATGACGCGCAGCAGCCCGTCGCGGGTCGCGAGCGGAGCCGGTGACGCCCGAGCGCCTGCGCCTGGAGGCCGAGGCCGTCTCCATCGCGCCTGGGCGGGTCAACTTGATCGGCGAGCACACCGACTACAACGGGCTGCCCGTGTTGCCGATGGCGTTGGACCGCGACGTCCGCATCCGGTTCCGCGCCGTGCGAGAGCCCGTCGCGCGCCTCGCCGCCGAACCGGCCGAGTTCGGAGACTTCGCGTTCGGCCTCGTCCGGCCCGTTCGCCCCGCCGCCCCCGGCCACTGGTCGAACTACGTGCGGGCCGCGGCAAAGGGCCTCCTCGACCATGGCGTCGCCCTGCGCCGGGGCATCGAAGGTCGCGTTTCGGGCAACGTCCCGCCGGCCAATGGACTCGCCTCGTCCTCGGCGCTGGTCGTGGCTTCGGCCCAAGCCCTTCTGCACGCGAACGGGCGCGCCATGCCGCCGCTGGAGCTGGCGGCGCTCGCGGCCCGGGCCGAGCGATTCGCCGGAGCGGAGGGCGGCGGCATGGATCAAGCGGCCTCGCTCTGCGGGGTGGAGGGTCACGCGCTGCACATCGGCTTCGGTCCGCTTCGCGTCGCGCCGGTCCCGGCGCCCGGGCCATGGCGATGGCTGCTGGCGTCGTCGCTGGCGGTCGCCGAGAAGACGGGGCGCGCCCGCGAGGCGTACAACCAACGGGTCCGAGAATGCCGGGACGCGGCCCGGCGCTTGGCGGAAGACCGTCGCTCATCCGAACACGGCCGCGCGGCTCTGGAAGGCGAGCCAGCGGCGGAAGAGCCGACCTTCGGGCACCTCGTCGCCGCGTTTGGCACGGACGCGCTGCTGGATCTGGCAAGCCGCAGCCTCGGCTCCGTCCTCCTCCGCCGCGCGCGCCACGTGCTCACGGAGGCCCGGCGCGTGGAGCAGGCCCTGGGCGCCTTGCGCGCGTCGCGGCCGGCCGCGTTCGGCGAACTGATGACGGCGTCGCACGAGAGCTTGCGGGACGACTACGAAGTGAGCACGCCCGCCCTGGACGCCCTCGTCTCCATCGCCCTGGAGGCCGGTGCGGCCGGCGCTCGCCTGACCGGGGCGGGCTTCGGGGGCTTCGCCGTCGTGCTGTGCGCCGACGGAACCGCGTCCGCGGTCGAGCAAGCGCTCGGCCAACGCTTCTACCGTCCCCGTCTGGGCCGGGGGCCGACGGACGACGAGCTCTTCTTCGCCCGACCGTCCTGCGGCGCGCGCGTCCAGTCCCTTCGGCCCCCGGCCTGACGACGACGCCGGCCCGAGCTGTCGAGCCTCGCATGGGCTCCCACACGCGACCGCCGGAACTCCGCCCCGGCCTGACGACGACGCGGGTCGACCACCCGTCGAGCCGCCGGCGGCGGTCACCGCTGCGTCGCGGCCAGCGCCTGGTCCAGATCCTCGACGATGTCGTCCACGTGCTCGATGCCGATGGACAGGCGCACCAAGTCCTCCGACACGCCGGAAGCCTCGAGCTCTTCGGGCGACAGCTGGCGGTGCGTCGTCGTGGCCGGATGGGTCGCGAGCGACTTGGCGTCGCCGATGTTGACCAAGCGGGTGACCAGGCGAAGCGCGTCGATGAAGCGCGCGCCGGCTTCGCGCCCGCCCTTGATGCCGAAGCTCAAGATGCCCGCCGCCCGTCCGCCGCAGTACTTGTCCAGCGACGGCTTCTCGGGACTGTCGTCGAGCGCGGCGTAGCGCACCCACTCGACCAGGGGATGCCGCCGCAGGCGCCGGGCGACCGCCAGCGCGTTTTCGCAAATGCGGTCCATCCGCAGCGGCAACGTCTCGAGTCCCTGCAAGGCAAGGAACGCGGTGTGCGGCGAAATCGCGGCCCCGGTGTTGCGAAGGGGCACGACCCGGGCGCGCACGATGTAGGCGAGCTCGCCCACCGCCTCCGTGTAGACCACGCCGTGGTACGACACGTCCGGTTCGTTCAGCCGGGGGAAGCGCTCGCTGTTGGCGGCCCAGTCGAACTTGCCCGAGTCGACGATGGCGCCGCCGACGATGGTGCCGTGGCCGCCGATGTACTTCGTGACCGAGTGCACCACGATGTCGGCTCCGTGCTCGAAGGGCCGGCACAGATAGGGACTGGGCACGGTGTTGTCGACGATCACCGGCACCCCGTGGGCATGGGCCGCTTCGACGATGCCGGCGATGTCGGCCACGTTTCCGGCCGGGTTGCCGATCGATTCGCAGTAGACGGCCTTCGTCTTGGCGTCGATGCGGTCCGCGACGGCGCCGAGACCGTTCGGCGGCACGAAGCGCGTCTCGATGCCGATCTGCGGCAACGTGTGGGCGAAGAGGTTGTAGGTGCCTCCGTAGAGCGTGGACGTGCTGACGATGTTGTCGCCCGCTTCGGCGATGGTGAGGATCGCGTACGTCGTGGCGGCTTGGCCGGAAGAGAGCGCGAGCGCGCCCACGCCGCCTTCCATGGCCGCCAGCCGTTGCTCGAGCACGGCCTGCGTCGGATTCATGATCCGCGTGTAGATGTTGCCCTCGACCTTGAGGTCGAACAGGTCGGCTCCGTGCTGGGTGTCGTCGAAGGCGTACGCCGTGGTCTGGTAGATCGGCACCGCCACGGCCTTGGTGGTGGGCTCCGGCTCGTAGCCGGCGTGCACTGCTTGCGTCTCGATTCGCATGGGTCTCTTCTTTCGGTGCAGCGGGGGGTGAACGCACGGCCGGGCCCTGTGCCAAGCCGCGAAAAGGGGCGCGAGAACGGACGGTCCCGCGACGAGGGGGCGGGCCGGACGGCTCCGCCGGAAAGGACGCCGCCGTGGACGACGGCGGCTTCGTTCGGCCTCGGGACTGCCGTCCCGGCAGACTTCTTCCTGGACGGACGCGCGTTGTCGAGCGCGACGACAGGAGAAGCCGAAGCCGAGATGCTTCGACAGCCGGATCGGGCGTGGTTTCCGCACCGCCCGCGAGGACAGAGAAGTCTACAGCCTCCTTGCCGCTGGGCCAAGGGGTCGCGCGAGCCAGTTCGCGATGGCGCTCGCCCCGGCCAGCAGCCCGGCGGGCAGGAACACGAGCATGGCCGGATAGGTCAGGTCGTGTCCGACGCGCGAGGGGCTCGGGCCGTTACTCCAGCACCTTGAACACGGCGTCGGGGCCGTCGCGGTAGAACTCGATGTTGAGCTTGGTCCAGACGTCGTCGGGCAGGTTCGCCAGCTCGCGCCGGGCGCCCACGGGCATCAGCAGCACGGACGCCTGCTTGTCGGCCGCCAGCTCGGCGATGGCCACCGGGTCGGCCACGCGCTCCAGCGAGCCGCCCAGGTTCAGGGCACCTGCGACTATGGCGCCGCCCCGCGTCCGGCGGTCCAGCAACGCCCCGGTCATGGCCGCCAGCGCCGCCAAGCCGAGACCCGCGCCGGAGCGGTCCGCGTCGAACGGGCGCAGCTGAATCGCGTACTCGTGGGCGCGGGGGTCGTGGTGGCCGACCAGCTCGGCGGCCCCGGCGTACAAGTTCTGCTCGCCGATGCGCACGCTCTGGCGGAACGGGGGCGGCACCGGGTGGTTGAGGATCTTCGTGCCGCTGCCGGGACCCGCGGCCACCTCGATGCGGTGGAGGCCGGGGCCGGAGCCCTCCGTGCCGGGACCGATGGCCCAGACCTGGCCGGCGGGCAGGGGATCGGCGCTGACGGCTTCGTCGCTCTGGAGTTCCGGCGTGGCGACGAACTGCTCGGCGCCGTCCACCCCCAAGGTGAACGAGAAGTGCGTGTCGCGGAACTCGGCCTTCAGGCAGCGCTTCTGCTGTTCCTTCACGCGACGGCGCGACTCCAGGGCCAAGCGCGCGATCCACTCCAGATCCTCGTCCCCCACAGCCATGGCCGGGCCCGGAAAGAGGAGCTTGACGAGACCCGAGACCGTCTTGTTCGCCGCCTCGACGTCCCTCCCCGACATGGCGCCGCCCCAAAACACGCGGTTCTGCAGGACGGGCAGGCGCGTCGCCTCGCGCAACCGCGTCCAGCACGCGCTCAGGAAGTCGTTGACCAGACCGAAGCGGTTGGTCAGGTGCTTGCGCGGATCCAGCTTGGGGAAATCCCAGCCCGGCGCATAGGCGTGGATGCGGTCGTGGAAGGCCGTGTCGTCACGCATCTGGGGGGGCAGCGGACTCAGCAGATGACCGATGCGCTGCTGCTGCTCCACCGAGACGTCGAAGTTGCCGACCATGACCAGCGACCCCTCGGCACGGATGCTTTCCTTGCCGCGGCTGAACTCGCCCGACGCCATGTACCCCTTCATGATGTTGACGCCGTCCTTCTGGTCGAAGGAGATGCCGGCGATCTCGTCGAAGCAGACGACGTCGTACTGGCAGACCAAGCCGCGCTGTCCATTGGCCATGTTCACGAACATCTTCGCCACCGTCGCCTTGCCCCCCGAGAGCAAGTGCGAACACGGCGAAATCTGCTGGTACACGTGACTCTTGCCCGTGCCCCGCGGACCCAGCTCTACCAAGTTGTAGTTGCGCTCCACGAACGGCACCAGACGCAACAGCGCCACGCGCTTGGCCCGCTCGTCCATGGCGGCGGGCTCCAGCCCGGTCGAGCGAAGCAGGAAGTCCAGCCACTCTTCCGTGCTGAACGCCTCGCGGCCCTTGGCCAGCGCCTCGAGCACGTTCGGGTCCGACATCTGCACAGGACGAAGAGAAGCTACGCCGAAGGGCTGTCCCTTCTCCTCCAGGGCGACCACCGCGTCGTACTCCAGCGACACCTCCGCGTAGAAGCCGTCGGACAGCAGCCGCTGGTTGCGCTTTACAATGTTGTCGCCTATGCGCGCATCCTTCAGCGACAAGCTGGGCAGCTCGGCCACGTAGCAGTCGTTTCGCGCGTCCAGCCGCGCGCGAACCACGTCGATGAGCTTGACCGAGCCGTCCTCCCTTGCGCGAGAGCGGAAGAGCTCGCGGTCGCCCGGCCGCACCGTGCGACCTTCCAGCTGCTTCTCGACGATCGCGAGTCCTTCGGCGATCTCCTCCTCGTTCACGCTGGCGCAGTAGCGGCCCAGCAGGAACTCCACGACATAGGTGGGCACGGGATATTGGCGGGCGTAGCGCCGGACCAGGTCCTTGCGCACCAAGTAGCCGGGAAATGCGGCGGCGGCCTTGCGGTCGAGAGCGTCCATGGGGGGACCGCGCGGATCGGCGGCGGAGTGCGAGTCGGCGGTCATGAGGGGGACGCGCGGGTCGGCGGCGGAGCAGTCTGCGTCGGTCATGGGGCGGCACCTCCTGGGCGCGTGGACTGATGGGCGAGCACGCGCCCGTCCTCGGCGACGACGACGAAGGTCAGCGCGGCGTCCTCGTGCTCGTCTCCGGCCAGGACTAGGCTGACGGAGCCGTCTTCGGCAACGGGCCTGGGCGCGTGGGCCGCGGACGGGCCGGACGGGCCGCCGACGCGAAGGTCCGCCGTGGCCGGTCCGCCCATGGCCTCGACCTGGGCGACGCAACGCAGACGCAGCCACTCGACGGAGCGGATCGACGCCGAAGCGCCGGCCGGCGCGGAGCCCCGTTCGACGCGAATGTCCGGGGTCAGGCACTCCTGGATGCTGACGCCGCCGTGCGCGTACTCGTCCCGCTTGCTGAAGCAGGCGATCCCCGGCGGCGCGGCGAACCACTGGTCCGGGTTCCATCGCCAGGGGAAGCGCAGGACGTCGTCGGGCCGGGACTCGCCGGCGACGACCGCGCACCGGGCCCACTTGGAGGCCGTCAGATGCTTGGGCAGGCTGACCATCGGCAGACCGCCGGGCAACCAGAGCCAGCCGTGGTCGGCGACGATGCGAACCGAGCGCCATCCGACTTCGAGAAGCACGGCGACGGTCCGGACGATGCGTTCGAGTTCGGTCTCCAGGGCCTTGGCGAAGCCGGAGGCGTCGCCGTCGAGGTCGTGGCCCAGCTTGTCGATCCGTCCGGTCTCCATCCAGCCCCGCGCGTCGGCCTCGAGGGGCATTTCGGGGGCGCCCGGCGCGAGAACCTGATAGTCCCGCTTGGCCATGGCTTCGCGCAAGCGGTCGGCCGTTGCTGGGCGGGCGACGTCCGCCGACTGGCCGGCGTCGCGTTGGCGGGCCGTGCCGGCTGCGGAAGCGCCTTCGGCCGGACGGGCCATGCCGGCGGGCCGGGCCGACGAATCGGCCGGGCCGATCCCAGGCCGAAAGTCGGGGCCGAGCGCTTGGCCCGCCACTTGATCCGCCACGGGCGCGACGGCGGGCTTGCCGGTGGCGGTCACGGTGGGAAGCGCGGCCCATCGGCGTCCGAACTGCGTCGTGCACCCCTTCTCTTCCAGGCGCTCCGCCAGTCGGCGGCCCAGCTCGTAGCGCAGTCCGTCCACGAACACGACGCACTCGTCCGCGCCGGCTTCGACGGGCGGCGGCGGCGCATCGGCGCCGGGAAGCGGAGACCGTTCCACGGCCGTCTGGAACGCGCGGGCCGTATCGTCCATCCAGCGCTCGAGCAGGGAGCGCACCACCCCGGCGACCATTGCCTCGTCCTGTGGAGCCGCCCGTGCCACGGCTTCCCGCGCGGCCGCGTCGGCCTGCCATCCGTTCTGCTCGTAGGCGTCGGCGGCTTCGTCCGGCGCAGTCCCGCCGATGGCGGACTCGGTGGCCGCCGCCAGACGAGCCAACGGCTCCAAGACCTGGGCGACCGGCGACTCGCCCAGACGCGCCCACAGCCACTCGCGCCGGGGGCCGTGCTCTTCTTCCAGTTCGGCGACGACGGCCCGCGCCTCCTGCGCCGACAGCTGGGCTGTCGCCGCCAGCTTGCTCCGCGCCGCCGCCTCGGCTTCGTCGTTCAGATCGGGCCAGCGGTCCCGGTCGAGCGCGATCTTGCCCGAGGGCCGACCGCGCCGCAGGACGTCCGCGACGCCCTTGTGGTTCTCCGGAGCCTCCGCGAACCGGTCCCATACATCGGCCCATTTGCCCATTCTCTCGCCCAGCTTGCCAGCCGCGTCCACGTCCGCGGCGGCCTCCGGGTCCAACCCCAGCTCCTGGCGGCAACGGGCGCAGAACGCTTGCCAGCGGCTGGTCCCCATGTGCTCCCGCGCGCTGGCCGCGCCGACCATCCACCGCAGGACGTCGCGCTGGAGGTCCGGGGTCAGCAACCGGTCGAAGTCGTCGGCATCCCAGCGACGTCCTTGGAAGCGCGCCAAGCCGAGCTGGGCGACCTCCGGCAAGGCGCTGGCCAAGGCCCTGTGCGTCTCGCTGTCGCGGGCGACGTCCAAGCCCAGCCCCTTCTCGGACCCCAAGAAGGCGGTTGGCGTCCACGGCCGTCCCTTGGGATGGAGCCACAGCGTCCCCCGATACATGAGCTCCACCAGCGGCTTGAGGCTTTCCGGGCAGCCGTCCCCCGCCCGGAGGTCCTCGCGCGCGACGCCGGGCAGGTAGAGGATGGGGACGGGGCGGCCGGCGGCGACAGTCTCGCGGCCCAGGTCGACAGCGACGGTCTCGCGGCCCAGGTCGGCGGCGACGGTCTCGCGGCCCAGGTCGACGACAGCCTCGCCGCCCGAGCTGGGGCCGTCCCCGCCGCCTTGTCGCCCCGGCGCGGGCAGCGTGCCGTCCACGATGCAACGCAGCCAGATGGCGGGACCGGCACGGGCCTCCGAATCGTAGTCGCCCAGCGCCAGCAGCTCCGGGAGCTCTTCGCGCAGAGCAGGCAGCAGGCCCCTCCATTCCTCCTTGGGGTCGGGCCAAAGAATGGCCACAGGGGACGCCTGGCCGTCCGGCGACGCGCTCCGTTCGCGGAGGCTCTCGGCAAGGCGGTTCAGGACGGTGGGGGTCATGGCGGTCTTTGCTCGAAAATGCTCGGGCAGGCGCCGAAACGCGCAAAGTGCGCCAAAAAACGCGCATTTGCGAGCATTTCAGGGGGCCCGCACTGCCGCCGACCGGCTCGGCGAGCATTTCAGCCGTACGGAGTCGATTTTCGCTCTAGCCATCCGTCGCCGGCTTCTCGCAGTAGACGTACGTGGCCGCCCGGCCGTGCCCGTCGATCCGGACGGCGCCTTCGGCGACCAGCTGCTGAACGAGGCGATAGACGCGGTGCCGGTCGAACCCAGTGATGCGACGCACATCTGCGTTCACCAACGGCGCTTCCCCCTTTGCCGCTCGGCTCCGGACGACGCCGAGGACCCTGGCCTTGGCCAAGTCCCACGCCAATCCCCGGTTTCGCCCGCGGTCCTGGGGGCGCGCGAGCTTGTCGCGGACCACGTCGCGGACGCCGAAGCGCATCGTGCCCGTCATCGGCACGCAGTCCTTGCCGACGCGGATCAGTCCCCGGCCCGACGTGTCCGTGTACGGCGGGACGCCGGGATGCACGTGCATCGCGAGGACGCGGCCCGTCCCTTCGGGGACTTCGATCTCGTCGAACGCGGGCGCCAGCTCGGGATCGGTCTTGTCGCGGATCGCGAGGCGAAGGCGGTCGGCGTCCAGGCTTCCGGGCACTCCGACGATGGCGTTCCGGCGTCCGACCAAGTCGTCGGCGACCCCGAAGACGATCGTTCCCCCGCCTCCGTTGGCCATGCAGACGGCCCAGTCGACCGCCTTGATCACGGCCGCCCTGTCGTCCCTGCCCCACTCCTTGAAGTCGACGTCCTGCGACTCCAGTTCGTCCGCCGAACGCTCGTCCAAGCGCGCCAGCAGATTCTCGACTTCAGCGCGGGTCTTGGGCACGGGGACCTCGCTGCGTCGGTGGGCGCGAGAGGGGACCGGCGGCGACGGCGCGGGCGGAATGCGGCATCCCTATGCGCCGACGGGCGCGAGCGAAAACGTAACGCGGACGATGCGCGCGACCGGATCGTTTTCAAGCGTCGGCTCCGTTCCGTTGAACTCGCGCATGGTGTGGCGAATGACCAGCCAGCCCCGGCCGCGCCTCTCCATCAGCCGACGCACGACCATCGCGTTGGCCATCATCTCGTTGCGCGACCTCGGAGCGCCGCCGCCCGTTGCGCGCTCCACGGTCATGTGGTTGGGCAGCGCGCCGGGACTGGTCACGACGATGCGGTCCGAGAAGACCTCCAACAGCGTCTGCGACCCGGTGACGGCGTAGTCGCGGTGAATGACCGCGTTGACGAGCGCCTCGCGCAACGCCGCCTCCGGCACCATGGGGACGTCCGCGCGGCGGATGCCGTCGTACTCCTCGCGCCTGCCGAGGCTCCGGTACCAGCCCATGCAATGCCGCACTTGGTCCTCCAGGCGCCCCATGCCCTCTGCGGCGCTGAGCACGTCCCCCGCCCGGTCCCGGCCGTCGTAGCGCACGCATTGAACGAACAGGCTGTGCGTGTGCGGATGCGCCTGCGGCTGCCGCCCGAACACCATGATCCCGTACAGCGTCGGCCGCAGCACCCCGTCCACCTCGTCCGCCGCGCTGGCCACGAGCAAGTCCTTCTCGCGCGCGGGCTGGGGCGCCGCCTCGACGTCCATGCCCTGCGCCTGCATGAACGAGCGCACGGCCGAGAAGTCGAGGTCGTCCACCGTCGCCGACGGAATGATCTGCTGCTCGGTGAGCACCAGCCCGAAGGCGTTGAGGAGCTCCTGGAGCTCGGACGGCGCGTCGGCGAACGCGCCAACGACCTTTGCGACGGCGCGCTTGTCCGAGTTGCCCTGCTTGAACTCGGTGCGGGCGCTCTCGTCGGCGCGGTCGAGGTCGAGGACGCGCCAGTTCATGGGATGGCCGCCCTAGCGCGGCTGGCTTCCACGCCCTTCCGGCCCCGGACAGAAGCCTGGTCCAGTCGGTTGCGGAGATCGGAAGAACGGGCGGCGGGCATGGAGTCAACGGTATTGGCCTGCCAAGTCGGCGTCTAGTGGAGAGCCGATTTCGAACACGAGGGACGGCGGCCAGAGCAGACCGCAACTTAACGAACGGGGTAGACTTCGCGACCTCCAGATGGTAGCGTTGGTGGCCTCATCCGCCCCGTTGACCTGCCTCGGGAGAACCTTGCATGGCCACGCTCACGATCGCCGAGACGCTCCAAGAATCCGCGCGCTCGCTTTGGAACACCCTACCGCTCTTGATCGCCGAGACGGTCCTCTTGGTCCTCGTCTTGGGGGTGCTTCCGTGGATCGCCGGGAAGGGCGGGCAAAGATCCGCCCCTCTTCGCGGCCTCAATTTGCCCCGCGGCTCCGTTCGGAGCATGTTGGCCCTCGTCAGCGTCGGTACCCTCGCGGTGGTGGCGACCTTCGGCATCAACGCCTTCAGCAGCCCCGAGCACTACCAGCGCGTGGTCACGACTCTGGGCACTCTCGCCGGGCCTATTCTCGGATTCTACTTCGGCAGCCGACATGCGGCGTCGCACCATCGTGTCGGCACCGACCAGTCCTTCCGCGGTGCAGCCCCGCCGGCCAACCCGAGGGCAGACACGCCCCACAAGAAAATCTGAGAGGCGGAACAATGCCAGGCAACACGCTCTTGGAGGTTTCCGCGCCATTCCGGCCCCGGGCCCGTTTGTTGCAGTTGCTAGGCGATGAACTGATCGGAAGCGCTCGCTTGGCAGTCTTCGAACTGGTCAAGAACGCCTACGACGCTGATGCATGCGACGTCCACGTCGAAATCGCCACGGCTCCTCGCGGTACGGGGACGATCACCGTGACCGACGATGGCCACGGCATGACTCTTGATACGATTCGATCCGTCTGGTTGGTTCCTGGAGACGATTACCGGCACAGCCAACGTCGTCTGCATACCCGCACCCCTACGCATGGACGTCTGCCTACCGGCGAGAAGGGTCTCGGCCGCTTTGCCGCCCACAAGCTTGGGGATCGGATCGAGTTGATTACGCGAGCTCGTGATTCGGCTGAGTGCGTCGTCACGATCGACTGGCGTCGATTGGCCAAACACCGATTCCTCGATGAAGCACCCGTGACCATCCGTAGCCGCAGTCCGCAAGTCTTCGGAAATGACGCTACCGGCACTCGCCTCACGATTTCTGATCTCCGCACCGACTGGACCGATGGAGAGATTCGACATCTCTATCGCCAGTTGATGTCGATTTCCTCGCCCTTCAAGCACAAGGCCTCCGGGTTCCGCGTTCATCTATCCGTTCCCGGCCGGAATGACGTCATTGAGAATCTTCTGGACATTGCTGATGTTCTTCGTCGGGCCATATGGACATTCGATTTTACCTTCGAAGATGGTACGTTTGACTGGATTTACGAATTCCGGCAGATTCCCGGCTTTGGCGTTTCGGGTCGAGTTTCTGAAGCACCTGTCAACGCGAAACTACTCCTGCCTCAAAGTCGTGGTAAAGGCGTCGTCGCTAACGAAGACACAAGTCGTGGCATTGGACGCGTCAGCGGCGAATTCCACGTCTACGATCGCGACAAGGATATTCTCCGCCGCTGGCCAGATATTCAATTCGTCACCCGGTACCTTAACGATAACGGAGGGATTCGCATTTATCGTGACGGTATCCGTGTTTACAATTACGGCGAACGCGACGACAACTGGCTTGGACTGGACTTGCGCAGAGTTAACATTCCGACGCTGCGAATTAGCCGCAATATAATTCTTGGCGCCATCAATCTTTCTTTGAAGGCTTCCACAGCTCTATTAGAAAAAACAAATCGCGAAGGCTTTGTAGAAAACGATGCTCTAGATCGATTGCACGACATCGTATTGGGCGCTCTATCGGCCTTCGAAGTTGAGCGGCGAGCCGACAAGGACCGGATTCGCAAGGAAGCCGCGGGACTAAAGGACACGCAGACAACAGTAATGTCCCATGCATTCACCGACCTTCGGACGATTCTTGATCAGAAGGGTCATCTTGACGATGTGCGATCCCAGTTAACGAGTATTCAGCGTGGCTATCAGACGATGCAAGATGTCTTGACGCGAGCAGGTATGTCCGGCCTCAACCTTGCGTTGGTGTTTCATGAAGTCGAGCGTGGTGTACGCGCCTTGTATGAACAGATCGTCGCCGGCACTGACCGCTCTACGTTGGCTGACCAGGCTCGCGAATTGACCAAACTGCTTGACGGGTTTTCCGGCTTGCTTCGTCGAGGCCGAAAGCGCCCCTACAGTGTACGCAAAGTAGCTGCCGTAGCTAGACAAGTCAATGCTTTGCGGTTTTCCCACCATGGCATTCGCTTCAGCTGTCCACTTCTTGATGCCGATGGTAACGACGAGGCGGCTGTCCTGTATTTCGCATTAGCCGTAGGGGCCTTGAATAACTTGATTGACAACGCTCTCTATTGGCTCAACGTACGATGGCCGGAGAAGTCATCGAAACAGCGACGACTGTATGTTGACTTGTCGCACAGTTTCGATTATGGACCGGCGTTGGTCGTTGCAGACAATGGTATCGGCTTTCAAGGTGATGATCCCGTTGATATGGCTCGGCCTTTCTATACTCGGAAAGCAACCGGCATGGGACTTGGCCTCTATTTCGCACACTTGGCGATGGAACTGTGTGGCGGGCAACTAGTATTTCCGCAACCTGGTGAAGTTTCTGTGCCTCAGGAATACGATGGCGCTGTAGTTGCACTTCTTTTCAGAAAGGACTGATGACATGTTTATTTCTCCGCCTCCCAAGGTCGTCGTTGTAGACAATGATAAGAGACATTTGGATGGACTGGTGAATGCGTTGGTCAATTGCGAGGTCGCATGTCGACCGGTCTTGTATCCCGACGATATCGATGAGATGACATCCAATCCACATGTTCGAATTCTGTTCTTTGATCTGAATCTCGAAGTCGGTGACCTCGGCGATGACATGAATCGGCATTACAGCAACATTGCAAACCTCATCAGCGGGATCAAGCCGAAGGGTCCATATTTTGTCGTACTGTGGACGGCACACGAAGCCTCGGCGACGGATCTATCAGACTACTTGGCGGAGCGGCTGGAGAACTGCGCGAGACCGCTTGCCGTACGGCCATTGTCGAAGGGACCTCACTTGGATCTGATCCACAAAGGGGAGAAGTCCGTAGCATTGATCAAGGAGGTTCGCGATTTGATTGCAGAGATGCCCCAGATTGCGGCGTTGCTTGCTTGGGAGAACGCGGTAATGGATGCTACCGGTGACACCGTTGCGGAAATCGCTAGGTTGGCGGAGATTACTGGACGGACCGACGGCCTGTCGAAGGGTCTCGCAATCCTGCTGGCGGCATTGGCGAAGGCGGCGGTCGGAAGGAACAACGTCGAATTGGATAGATTTCAGGCTGTCAACCGAGCGCTGATGCCTGTACTGGCAGATCGGATGTCGGTGCTGGAGACGATGAGCGGAGAGCCGAACGACGACGCGGTGCGCACGCTGTGGAAGAAAGCGTTTTGTGAAGCGGACCTGAACGAGTCATTGCATCAGGACATCGCGGCGGCACTGAATCGTGTATCATTGCTGTCGATTGGGGTGAAACAGGAAACGGGGACACGAAGAGGAATGGTCGTGGGGTTGGAAGACGTCTGGAGCGTCGGTACATTTGAACAAATATTTGATGTGGAAGAAGCTACAGCGGGCGACAGAGAATTTGGATGTAATGGTTTCGCGGATATCGACGCGGACCGTCGCACCTGGGTTTTGATTCAGACGCAGGCAGCGTGCGACGAAGCCCAGGGGCGGGCGGGGCCCCTGCCGTTTCACTTGGGCTTGGAGCTTCCGGTCGAGAAGGCGAAGAAACGCAAGGTGATTCCGAATGCATGTTGGCAAAGCCCGGTCTTTCGACTGCCTGATGGCGATGCCAAACGGTTGCATGTGAACGTTCGGTTTGGGGCGTTTGCGCGAAAGGAGAACATACAAAAAGCGAAGCCTAGGTACCGGCTCCGTGAACAACTGATCGGCAGCTTAGGTCATCACATTCACGCGTACGGTGCGCGCCCGGGCACAATTGATTTCCGGTAGAACGATGTCATGCAGTCAGGGTGCGAACAACGGCCTTCATGACCGGAGGACAGACACCGTTTCCCAAGAGCCGGACCTGATCTCGGCGGGTTCCGACCGGGAACAGGAAGGCGGCGTCCACGCCCATGGCTCGGCGGAGTTCAGGAACTTGGAGCATGCGCATACGGGGCTCGTTGCCGTCGTGGGTAACGAGAGCAAACCGATCAACAGTTGTGATCGTGCGCAAGGGTCGCCGGAGATGTTGCCAGCCGCCGCTACCGTCGCTGCCGTAATAGACCAAAAGAAAACTGCTCTGGGGTCCAAGGCTGGCGAAGGCCCGGGCGGCGCGCTGGAGCGTCGATTCGGCCCGCCGAGGATGAAAGAGAGGCGACGTCTTCCACGTCCCGGCCGGATCGAGAATGGAGCTAGCCGTTAAAGGAGACGAACCGACGGGTATGGGTGCCGGTGGCACGCGGTCTCGGTCAGCAAGCAAGAACAGGCGGCGTCGGGATTGAGGAACACCGAAGAAGGATGCGTCCAGGACGTGCTCGCGGAGCTGATAACCCAGGCCGCGAACGCGCTGCTTGAGTTCTTCGTAGCGACTCCACGGCCGCATGTGAACGACGTTTTCGATGACGACCCATCGCGGCCGGAGAGCTGATATATAGTCGATGGAATGGAAAGCGGTGGCACGACTGGTCTCGTCTCGCGGTGCACGACCTTTCGCGCACGTGTGATTCTTGCATTCAGGGGACGCCAGCAGAAGATCGATGGGTCCGACGGATCGTTGGAGGGCGGGAACATCTACATCTTCGACCTTGGCAGTGAGGACATGCGCGTCGGGGAAATTGGCCGCATACGTGGCAGTAGCTACAGGGTCGGCATCAATGGCAGCAACGAGCGTTGCACCAGCCGCTCTGGCACCGGCGCTGCTGCCTCCCGCACCGCAGAAGAGGTCGAGAGTACGCACTACAGCTACAGCGCGCAGTAGACACGGGCGTGCCTAGGCAGCGAGTTGGGAAGCCACCAAACGGCCATTTGCTCTGCCGCCGGGCGTGCGCAAGGGCGTCGACGAACTCGCATGCTCGTCCCGTTGGCGAACGCGCAGACGGCCTTGGCGACGGCGCGCATGGCCGACGCGCCCTGCTTGAATTCGGTCCGGGCACCCTTGCCATCCCGGATGCGATCACGGACGTGGGGCCAGTTCATGGGGCGGACGCCTTGGCAGAGGCCGGGACATCGGCGAAGGAGGATTGACTTGCGTGGCGGTCGTTGGGGCCGACGCGGGTCTCCACGCGGGCAGCGGCGGCTTGCTCGGCGCGGGCCGCTGCCTTCGCGCTCCGCGTGTAGTGCAGGTCGTTCCAGCGGTTGCCGTCGAAGATTGCGTCGGCTTGGAAGTCGGTTCGCTCGGCTTCGCTGCCGGTACCGGGGCAGCTCCAGAACCAGGGAAAGTCGGCGGGTGGGCGGATGTGCTTGCCGGTGTCCTTGTTGAACTCGGGGTCTTTGCCCTTGTCCTTGCGCCAATTGATGTTCGGCTTCCAGCGCAGGATGCCCGCTCCCTTCCGGCCCCCGGACCGTAGTTCGGCTCGCATGAACGGACGAATGTTCAGGCGCACGCCGTCGTCGATGTGGGGCTCCCAGCCGACGGGTTGGCCGTGCAAGGGTCGCCAGCGCACGAAGATGTCCAGGGGCGGCTCGCCCTCTGCGGTACGCTCTAGCTGGCGTTGCAAGTCCTGCGCGGCGGCCAGCCGGGCGTCGGCACCGGCCCTGCCTTCCTGCTGCTCGCCCCGTTGCCGCTCGATCCAGTCTCCCAAGTAGCGGTAGGCAAGCGACTCCAGCGTGCGACGGCCATCGCCGTCGGGTCCCGCCAAGCGGTGGTAGCTGACCAGCGCGTGGAAGCCGTCCCGCCGCCCGTCCCAGATGTGCCAGATGAAGGGGCGGTTGTGGAAGAGTCGGCAGTGCTGTTCGAAAAAGCCGTCGCGGAGCCAGTCGTTGATCGAAACGGGGGCGCGGCCCATGTCGTGGGTGGACGCGAGCAGCGTGCGCTCGGTGGCCACGGACCACTCCTGCCCGTAGGCGATGGAGAGCAGCTCCTGCAGGCGGTCTTGCGCGGAGCGTTCACCTCCGACGGGCGGGATGCAGACGATGCCGTCGCTGTCCGCGAAGCTGGCGAGTCCGGCGGAGCGTTCGATCCAGGCACGGGATTCGGCCGACAGGGTGTCTTGGATCCGGAGATCGTGCTCCGCCGGCCAGCGGTAGCCGAGGAGCCGGGCAACGGCGACTTGAAGGACTGTGGAGTCGGTGCGGAGCGGGCCGTGGGTCAGCCGCTTGGCATGCTCGTCCCAGACGACGCTGCCGCAGGGGTGGCCGTGGAAGAGCCACTGGGTGGGGTCGTCGGAGTAGGGGTCGGGCAGGCCGTTGGGGTATTGTTCCTGGGCGATCTTCTTCCATTGGTCGAGGTCGAAGGGGATCTTGACGAGTGTGGCGTTGGTGACCTTGAGTGCGTGATCGATCTCGCGGACGGCCTTGTTGTACTCCGGCGAAGAGCAGAAGGCCCAGACGGCGGGGACTTTGTCTGCACCCAAGGGCCCGATCCCGCTTACGTTGCTGTCGAACTTGTCACCGGTATACAGCGTGACTGGCAATGTTCCGATCTGCGATACCGCTACGCCGTTCTCATCCCAAATCCCACGTCCGACGTATACGTACGACTTTGCCGCACCGAAGATTCCAGTTCCGCTCTCGTTGTCTTCATCGTGGAAAACGTGTTCCCGCCCTCCGTAGTGAACTGACTTCTTTACCGTACTTTGCTGAACTGACCAACTGCCAGAAACCACAGATTGTCCATGGATTTCCCAGAACTTCCTCCCGAAGCAGGAGTAGTCTCTCGTGCCTATGCCTTGATGCCCATGAGCCGTCGCCGACAATAGGGCGTGGTCGCCGATCGAGCGCATCAGAACGACAGCATCGGGATTCTTGAGTTGACTTGCTTGACGAGTCAACTCGATCCGCGTCGTCTCTTTGAGCAGTTCGTCCTTCTCGGCGGCCCGGATCGGTCGTTGGTCTCGGGTTGCGGACACGTCGATCCCGGCCATTCGCCAGTCCTTGGCCATCTTGTCTGAAGACAGGGTGTTGAGGACGGCGAATCCGCCGGCCGCTTGAGCGTCTGCAAAGGCGTGTTCTCCAAGGCGAGCAAACATGTTCCAAGTCCGCTGCTTCAGCAATTCCTCCCGAAGCCTTCGGTACGTCGTCAAGAACAGCCAATTCTGCGGCGTCACCAACGCCTGCGTGCCGGACTTGCCCAACCATCGCAGGATGCGGGAGACGAACATGGTCGCCAAGTCCCCTTTCGCGGCCGAATGACTCTCTTCGCCAAACCGCCTCAGGACAGCAGACTGCTTGCCGCGGGCCAAGAACGGCACGTTGGTGACGACCAGCGTGTAGTCCCGGTAGAGAAATTCGAGCGAGCGCGCTATCCCCTCGGCAGCCACTGCGCGCTCGAAATCTTCGGCATGTCGGTTTTCTCGCTCGATGATCGAGGAAAGCACCTTGCGTATCGTCGAAGGGGCCACCTCGAAGAAGCCGGTGGGGAGAGTCCTGTGCGGATCGATCAGCGATCCAAGATCCGGCGCATCCTGAAAAACCTTGTGCAACGCCGCGAAGCTCTCCTGCAATAGGGTCGTGGCCCGCGTCGGTTCGGCGCCGAAACGGTTGCGCTCGCCCTGCATTTCCATCGCTTCTTCGCCTTTCGCCGCGAGCGCCATCCATTCGCGCTCGGTGGCGTTGGGAGCTAGGCCGCAACAGGCGACCTTGAGCCGAGGCAGATCGCAAGGTTTGCCCGCCAACCGCCAAGCCGTGAACGCCAAATTGAACGCGGCGATCTGGGCGCAACGCGGATCGATCTCGAGCCCGTGCAGGTTCTCGGCAAGGACGCGCCGGGCGGCCTCGTCCACGGACAGTCCCTCTTCTTCCATGCGGAGCCGCGCCAGGAGCTCCAAGCCCTCGACCAGGAAATGGCCGCTTCCGCAACATGGATCGAGAACCCGAAGCTCCGCCGCAGTCCGCGGCCACTTCTCGAACCATCCCGCCGCCGGGCGCCACCTGCCGCCATTATCCTCGTCGCGTACGAACCGCAAGTACGAGAAGTCGTATCCGCCGCCCGCCTTGATCCGCACAGCCCGCCGGAGGTCTTCCTCGGTCTCGTACTCGCCGCCGTCCAGCACCTTGGCGGCCCGCCAGGCCCCGATCGTGTTGTGGAACAAGAAGAGCACCATGTACCGCTCGGTGAACAACTGCGTGACGGCGGGCAACTCGTCCGCGCCGATCTTGACGCCGCTCTTGTTGACCTGGTCCTTCCGGCTCGCCTGCCAGAACTGGTACGTCCAGCCAAGCGAGTCCCCCGCGAGAAACACGGCCTCCGGCAGCGACTCCAGCAACCGTTCGAGCTCCAGCCGAGCCTCGGGCGAGAACGCGACCTCGTGCACCGGACCGCGCCGCCGAAAGACGCCCGGCAGCATTCCCGCCGCAAACCTGCCGGCCAACGCCCACCGGTCCGTCCCCGCTTCCCGCGCCAGCTCCCCGCACTCCTCGAGCGAGACGGCAACGCCACCCTTCGGCTCCACGAGCAATCCGTTCTCGGCCAGAAACCGCGCGAACAGCATCCGGTGCCAATGCTCGTAGGCCACCTCGTGGCCAAGCCTGCCGATCTCCTGGGTGCGCGTCCTGGGGTCGCGCCGGTCACCGAGCTGCCGCCCCCGGGCCCGCAAGCGGTCTCGCAGCCTTCGATCCGCCCGCGACATGGACTCGTGCGGCCTGCCCCGGTCCACCGCCAGGGCTTCCAGGGCGTCCCGGGCCGCGGCCTCGGCCACACGCCGCGCTTCGCGGATCGCCTTGTCGAGACGACTGCGGAGATCGGAGGCGGGGGGAGCGGCCATGGTGTCTACGATACGTGCGTACTGCGGCCGCGTCCAGCGGAGGAGGATCCGACAGCATCGCGCCGTGTCCGGTAGAGCCCGCCGACGCGCCCGAGGCCTGTCGCCGTGGTCGACGAGGTCCAGATCCCGCATGTTGCGGTTGGTCGGCAGCACGTAGCCACCAGCAACATCGACTTGCGGGCCTACCCCAGTCTACCACCAGTGTCGCGCAGGACGTCTTGGATCGTGGCCTCGTCCATGCGATGGCACCTCGGGCCGCCTTGTCCGGCCGACTGTGGAGAGCGGCGGCAATGGGAAACCGGACATGGGGTCGTGTGGGGAGCAAGTCCGCGCCGGCAGGGGTTGACACCGGGGCATGGAGACGGTAGCCTTATTATGCTTACCCCCCGCAAGCTCGTATCCGAGCTGTCCGCGAAGAGCGGGCGTCGGGGCCATCACCACAAGCCAAGGAAGCTCCATGAGCGAACAGATCGCACTACAGGCCTTCGCCGAGGCCGCCGACGGCCTAGGCCAGAAGTTGGAAGAACTCAATCGTCATGTTCATGCCATCGCATCTCAAGAACAGAGCCATACGCTCTCGCTAGGACGTTACGGCCAAGACGAGCGCGAGATCGTTCGGCGCACCGAGGGCACTCTCGTCCACTTCCAACACGATCGACGAAGATTCCGGACTGCTGACCGGAGGTCTTTGCCATGTGAACGTGTTGTTCGGCGCACTCGCCGAGGCCAGTTGGCATGGCACCGAGTTAATCTTGCGTCGCCTCGGCGCCGCACGAGTGGCGGAGCCGACGGCTCGCTCGCAGGCGGAGTGCGTGTGGGTCGCGTCGATGGTGCCCAGACAAGGGCACAGGGAGGCGATCGAGAGATTTTCGGCGCGATCTCGCGATCTGTTCTCGGACAACTACTACGCCTCAACGGACGCCGAAGACGGCTTCTGGACTCTGGACGACCTGGAAGATGTCGATGCCCCGCACGTTCCGGTGGCTGTCCTGTATGAACCGATACTCGCCGACTTTCCCAACCTCTCTGACGTGGCCCACGACTTGCTCGAGTTGTCTCCGTACAAGGACCTCGTCGAGCGGGTTCGCACCTGCCGGAATAGGCTCTAGGAGGAATCCAAATACTCATGAATTCATCGAAACGACGCCGTTGTGCCGCGTGGTCGATAATGTCCAGGAGCTCTGCTTCGACCAACGTACTGGTCGCCAAGTGTGCAAATTCGCGGTCCACGGCATCGACAGCATCTCTCAATTCCGAATTCTGAGTGCCGGGCCGCACCTCGTTGGACAGCAACATGATGAAGATGCAGGAATCCCAGCAGAGCTTAGTCGTCGGCATCCCGTTGCGCCCTGATGAGAGCGGCGCTGTCTACGCCATCGGTCAGGTTGGGCATCGAGCCGAGGAAATCTCGTAGTTTCAGCTGCTCTGCCTCCGGGTGAACATCTATCGTCTTGACGGCAAGCACCACGGGAAACATGCCCGCAGTGTCGTAATCGATCGTGCCGTGAACCGTGACGTGACAGCCAATGGCATCCCGCACCCGATCTAGGTGATCGTCGGAAAACACACACTTCACGCGTGGCCCCGAAGCTGGATATACGTAAAAGGCCATTTGATTGTGAATGTTCAATGCCTCGACGGAACCGGATACGCTCCCCAGCGGCTTTAGCGCCGCGGTCGAAGATCGTCGCGCCTCCATCAGCTTCCCCTCGTGCTCGTCCGCACATCGGCTTCGTCGGTCAGCGTGGCGGGTCGAACGCGCACCGCGCGTTCAGAGAGACCGGAGTCGGCGTCGCGGATCCGTCTGTTGAGCTTGAACTGGCGACACTCCACGAAGCGGTCACACATGCCCACCCATGTCCGAGGGTCGCAACCGGCAGGCTCTGGCAGGCTTCCGTCCAGCTGTCCCCGGGCGCAAGCCGGTGCTTGGGTCGCCATGCCCAAGTCGAACCCCGTTGTCTCGGAAATCTCTTCGGGCGTGCTCGCCGCCATAGCTTCCAGCCGCTCGGTCAGGATCGGCCCTCGCAGCGCACCAGCGAGCGTAATGGCGTCTGTCAGCGCGCTAGTATACCGCCCGGATCTCTCGAGACCGGCCGACAGATAGCCAGTCGGCGGACCGGCCATGTGAAGCAACGCCGCTTCGACCAGCACCTGCTCGTAGGGCCCGGGCCCGTGCGTAGATACAATGCTCGCCAGGACGTGGATCGCTGGCCCGGCGACATCGCCAGCCGCCTTCGGCGACAACGCGACCTTCAGCAAGTGCGGCACAGCCTGCAAGCCGAACTCGTAGAGGACGGCAGCCACAGGACCAGCGTTGTATGCATGCCACGCAAGCGACGGCAAGACCGCGGGATCCCCTGTTGCAGCGAGGTGCCGCGCAAGGATGGCCGACGTCTCCCCGGCGTCCCCGGACTCGCCGACCTGGCTCAAGGCATCCTGTGCGCTCGTCCGTTCCACCTCGAGCCGCAACGCCTCGATCATCGCAGCCCGCAACGCGGGAGACCGCCGCTCGGGGTCCACCGACAGAGCCGCAAACACTCCGACTTCCCACGAGACTTCGTCCTCGGCCGCAAGCAGGCCGACAACGGTCCGTTCCGCGGCGGGATCCCCGGCCCGCAGTTGCTCGATGGTTTCCTGCTTGGCTCGGATCGCGTCGCGGACCGCCTCCGCGCGGGAGCGGGGTGGGCCTTGGGCTTCAAGCGAGGCCGCAACGCCCAAGGCGGCAACGGCGTAGATCACGAAGATCCACAACGCGATCCCGCAAGTCCGCGCCAAGATGGACTCCGCCCAATCGTCGCTCATTCGCAGTACTCCACAATGGCCGCCGAATCGCGTCTTATGGCGTCAGACAGGCCAGAGATTCGATATGGCCGCAATTGCGCCATCCCGAAAGCGAGAGCCGGGGCATTCTTGAACTCGTTAAATGTCCATGTAAGCGCATAACCTCCGCCCCTGGGCTAGGCCTCGAAAAGGGCATCTGCCACGACAGTCTTACTGAAAGCGTGACCTCGGTACTTGGTAGCAAGGCCGTACATGGAGTCGCCGCTGAACTCTGGCGTGCCATTGGACTCGTACCCCTGTGCCACCGTTGCCGATTTCGCGCATTGGTAGGCGCCGTATTGAGACGAGAACAGACGCGGCTGCTCGCATGCCGCGCACACAAATACAAGCACGGCCACGCACATTCTCTTCATCGCTGGTCTCACTTCTTCGCCCCGAACTCGTTGCCTTCCCACCACTCGGTAAATCGCCATGAGGACGATCCAGGTCGGCGCCTTCACGCCCGTGACTTCCTCACGGCCACGCCGCAGCGGCACGACCCTCCATTCGTCTCCATTCGGGGACTCATTATCAGGGAAGGCGACGCTGGCAACGCCATCCCTTGGCGCCTAGCAGGCCAGCTGGAATCCTACCTCACCACCACCGTCCCTTTCTTCACGGCCTCCATCAGCTTCCCCTCGTGCTCGTCGAGCCATCGCCGCACGTCGGCTTCGTCGGTCAGCGTGGCGCGCCGAACCGCCACGGCAACGGGCTCGCGGCCTTCGGCGAGACGCGCGACGGCCGCTTCGAGCGCCTCGGCCTCCCGAGACGGCACGGCGGCCGTCTCCGCCTGCCACGCCGCCAAACTGCGCCCGTCCAACTCCCGCAACAGAGCTTCGTCCGTCTCCACCGCGAGCGACTCGGGCGTCGTCAGGCCGACATCCTCCAAGATAGCCGGACCGTCGCGCTCGTCCAGCGCGCCCCAGCCCGCGTCGGCCTCCAGCCGCCCCACGGCCTCGGCCACGGCTTGCTCCAGTCCCGCCCGCATCCGGGCCAACTCTTCCCGGAGCGGGCCAGCCATCTTCGAGACGCAGGGCGACACCGGATCCATCTCGTCCAGCAGCGACCGCTGCGCGGCAACGGCGTCCAGCTCGGCGCCGACCGCCTCCGCGACCGGCAGTCCGGCCGCGTGCCCGCGCAACGCGACGGCGAGCTGCCAGCTGAGCGTCCGCGTCGCCGCGCGCTCGGCCAACATCCCCCACTGCTCGATCCATTTCTCCAGCCGCTCGCGCTCCGCGAAGAGCGTCGCCAGCCGTTCGTTCCCCTCCAGCCGGCTCGCGTCGTCCAGCAAGGCCGTGTCGGGCGGGGCGGGCAACGGCGCGGCGCCTCCCGCCTTCGCGGCCAACGCGCGCATGGACTCGACGAACTCGCCCGCCCGCGCCGCCTCTTCGCCCGACTTGGCAGCCACGCCGGCCCTCTGAAAGAGCCCGCGCAACGCGATGCGCTCGCCGGTGGTCAGCACGACTGTTTCCGGGCGGAACACCGCCGTCGCGATGGCCGTCTGGTCCAGCCTTCGGACGGGCGCTCCGTTGCGGGTCGCGCCCAACAAGCCCAGGCCGTGCAGCGACACCAAGGCCGCGTCCACGGCGTCTCGAGGCCAGCCGAACGGGGGCGCCGCGAGATCCTTGCGGACTTCGCTCCCTCGCTTGCCTGTCGAGACGGCCATCACTTCCTTGGCCACGGGATGATCCGGCAGGGGACCGTCCCAGTCCACGACTCCGAACGGCGCGTCGGAGCCTTCCTGCGCCCGTTTCAGCGCAACGCCCCAAGCCCGGTGGTCGGCCTCCTTGAAGCGGGGGAACAAGCGGGCGAGCGACGCGTTCGCGGCCTCTGCGATCTTGTCCTTGAGGTCGCCGCTGGCGAAGACTTCTCTGCCGCCGCCCTGGAGCACGCGGGCGGCCAAGAGCGTTGTCTCGACGATGCGGTCGCGGGCCGTTTCGGCGGCGGCGCGGCGGCTCTTCATGGCTTGGTGCGCCTCCTGGCCTTCGGCGGAGGACTGGTGCCCTTTCTCGTCGAGAACCTGCCGGGCGGCTTCCGCATTGACGATCTGGCTGCGCAGGTCGTCGGCGCTCCGCTTGGGGAGGAAGACGTGACACACCGGGTCCTCGATGCCGCGGCGCCGCGCGTCGTTCTCCACCTCCTGCTGGTTGGCCGACCATTCGTCGCGGAGGAGGACGGGAACGGCCCCGTCCCGCGCGTCCTCGCGCAGCGCGCCCACGTGCAGGACGAGCGCGCGCTTGGTCTTGGAGTCGCCGTGTTGCAGGCGCACCTGCGAGACGATGTCGTTCACGGCCTTGGTCAGCAGCCGCTCGCGGGTTGCCGTCACTTGCACTTCGTCGCGTTCCAGGGCGGTTCGGCGTTCGCGAAGAGCGCGGTCCCACTCGGCGCCTGCGGTGGTCTGGATGCGGTACTCGTCGCCCACCTTGAGCAGGGCGCCTTGCCGCGCCATGTCTTCCAGGGCGTCCTGCACGCGCTTGCGGAAGAGGCCGGAGTCGGTCGCGATGTCGTCGACGAGCAGATCGGCCAGCGTGCGCGCGTCGGCTCGGACGCCGAGGTCTCTGGCGCTCTCTCGGGGCAGTTTGCCGATCAGGAAGACAACGCCGCACAGATCGCGGCGGAGCGCGCCCTCGCGCGTGTCGTCGTCCAGCTTGGCTATGCGCGTGTTGATTTCGTTGAGCAGCACGCCGGAGTTGACCAAGTCGGTCGCCAGGGCGGCGAAGAGGTCGCTGGCGGGGACGACGGCTCCGGCGTCGCGCTCGGCGATTCGCTGCAACGAGTCGTGAAGGATGCGCAACTGCGACCGAAGCTGGCTGTGCTCGCCCGCGACGGCCTTGAAGCACTCCTCCCAGAACCGGCGGCGAGTCCGCAGCAGAGGATAGTCGGCGGCGTCGTGACGGCGGTCCTCGGCGCGCGCGGCGAGCTTGGTGCCGCGCAGGTGCCGCGAGACTTCCCCGGCGTGCTCTTCGAACAGGCGCTGCATCGGGCCGGCGGCGCTGGGCTTCTTCCGCAGCAGCACTTCGCGCGTGACCTCTTCGACTTCGGCGTCGGAGAGCTGGACGGTGATGCGGAAGCGGTCGCGGAGCCACTGCAGCGCCTCGTGCGCCGCGAGCGCGGACTGGCCGGCGGCGACGAGCAGCACGCGCCCGGAGAACTCCGTCTGCACGGCTTCGGCGACGTCGGTGACGGCGCTGGCGCGGTCCGGGGACTTGCCGATGTACTGCTGCACTTCGTCCAGCACGAGGATGGTCGGCGGGATCGGTTCGCCGGCGCCCGCGAGCGCTTTCTCGGCCGTGGCGACGAATTCGGCCGTGCTGATGTCCGTCTTGGGACGGGCGAACTGTTCGCGCAACAGCAGCTTGGCGGACTTGGCGTCGGAGGCGAACTCGGGAGACGCCTGCATCAAGGCGTTCGCCAGGACCGGGCTCACGTAGAGGTTGACGAGCTCGCGGCGCCAATCCTTGCCCGCGTCCTCCACCGCGCTGCGCACCGCGTCGAGGAGTCCCTCTTCGCGCAGCCAGAAGCAGAACCGGGCCTGGGCGTAGTCCTCGGGCCAGCCGCGAGTTCGCAGGATGATGGCGAGGATCGCCAAGCGGACGTGCTCGACATTGCCGCTCAGCATCGTGCCCGCGGCGGCGACGGCCGACGTCTTGGTTCGCTGCGCCTGCACGTCCAGCTCTCGAAGCTGCTCCTCGACGGCCGAGGGCAAACCACCGGGCACGAGCGCCCGCGCGGTCGCCCCGTCCTTAAACCGAGTGTTGGTCCAGAGGTGCGCAAACATCTTGAGCAAGTGGGACTTGCCGCTGCCGAAGAAGCCGCTCACCCAGACCGAGTCCTGCCGGGATCCGGAGGCGAGGTTGGCGAGATACTGGCTCAGCACCCGCTCCAAGGCGTCGGCGAACTTGCCGCGGCAGACGAACGACTCCAGTTCGGCGCGGAGTTCACGGCGTTCGCCGGCGGCGTCCTCTCCGATCCTGGCCTGGCCGCTGTTGGCCAGTTGCTCGGAGCGCGGGTCCCGTTGCAGGAGTTGGTGGATCTTTGGGGGCGTCATTGCTGTCCTTCCGGGCTCATGGCGGGTGTGGCCATGGGTTCTTCCGTGCAGGTCGGCGCGCCATCAGCCTCCTGGCCCGAAGAGTCTTCGGAGCCATTGCGAGAACTCTCTGCAGACCGTTCCATCGGTCTTCAAGTCGTGTTTCCCGATGGCCGCGCCCATGGGACCGGGGTTCTTCCTGGTAGCGAGCCATGCATACACCTCCGCCCTTCGCGTCTTCTTTCGCGTGAACTGCCGGTCGGCTTTCGGTATGCCCTCGATGTACTGTTGCGCCAAAGGCCAGACGGGCTCGCCGTCGGGAATCATCTGCGCCACAAAGTCCTCAAGTTCTCCCGACGATTTGTTGTCCGGCATCAACCAGACGCCCACGCGGGGCGTCCTTCCTACTATCGTGCCACCTGATATGGGCGCGTCGGGCAAGGCAAGCGGGATTCCGCCGAACTTGTCTCTGATGGATGCCCAACGCCTGTGCGGTTCATCGTTGGCATCCAAGACAAAGCCAATGGCCGACCGTTCCGGAACCTTGATCTCGATCGTAATCGACTCAATGACTTTATCGACGCCATTCTTGACCACAACGTCAAACGTTCCGTGCAAACCGGTACTCTTGGCGACATGTAGCGCAACATGTTCGTCATCATTGCCTTCGACGACAAGAAGATGGGGATGGTTTTCATCCATGTAGTTATCTGACTTCAATGCCTTGATCGGCAGCTACCTGAAGTTCCTCTTCGACATAGCTGACAACTCTCGTATGGTCGCCGTGGCGTTCAATGCGAACCAAGACTCCGTCGCTATCCGATTCGACGGCCGCTCTGGCGAATCCACGCACGCACGAGAAGCTGTGCGTCGTAGCGAGCACCTGTACATCGTTTTCTTCCGCGGCCTGGAGCACCATGCGCCAAAAACCGCGATGCACCGAATGATGGAGGCCGTTCTCGGCCTCGTCGATGAGCAGAAAGCCGTTCTTGCTATTGGCCAACGACAACGATGCCGCCAAGAGGCGAGTCGCCCCGTCTCCGAGGCTCTTGAGCGGAACGGGATCACGGTGCCCGCGAAGTCGCGCCACGAAGTGCTGGCCCGCACGGCGTCTGCGATTGTCCGCGAAGCGCAATGCCACGCGTTCCAATGCCGGGCCGACTACCAGTCGAAGCGCATTGACAGCGTGCTTTTCGTCGTCGGTAAGCACGACGCCGTCCCACAGTTCCGCCAACTCATGATTAGGCGTCACGCCTGGTCCAAGCAGGCGGCACTCCAGCGCCTTCGGCAAATCGGCGGCGGCGTTCACTCGCTGATACCGCCGATACATATCGTAACGACTACCTAGGCGACGAACAGTCAGCGACAAAGGAATTTCCCTCTTTCCACCACGATATTGGATTTGGATCATCAAGGCTTCTAAAAGATCTTGCGAAATCGCGACCGTCTCCTGAGATATAAGTTTGTCAAGAAAGGCAACTTGCTCTTCGCTGGGAAGAATCAAATTAATCGACAACATGTCGTTGCCTCTACTGTATTTCTTCCCGATCTCAATCTTGGACCCTATAGATGCCTCTCGACCATGAAACAGAGCCAAATAATCTGGGATGGGTACCTTGTTGGCATCGTCGTCCACAACCGTCGAAAATTCCTCCCTTTCGAGCAGCAACGAAGACAAGGCGGCCTCCCTGCCTCGGGCCGCGAAGGCACGTACGGCCTCGAGCACGGTCGTCTTGCCAGAGGAGTTCCTGCCTGCCAGCAACGTGACTCGCCCAAGACGAGGAATGCGTACTTTCTTGATTCCCCGGAAGCCGCTTATGAACAAGCTGGAGAGGTGCAATGGGTTCGTTCTGGACTCAGCCATGGTCGCTCGCGGCGTTGAGGTTGGCTGGGGGATAGACGCTTGCGAGGGTTCGGCGGGCCTGATCCTCATGGACTCGGCGACCCCTTGGACGGCACATCGAGTCTAACAATGGAATCGTCGCCCGGCAACCCCGTGGACTCATCCGATCCTCGGCGGTCCACCGGCGCATCACGGCCATCCCTCCAGCGTGATCGGCTGGGCCAGGTAGTTCCAGCCGTCGCGGGCGTCCAGGAGGCGGTAGTTGTTGCCGTCCTTGCTGCCGGGGAAGAAGATCGCCAGCCGTCCTTCGATGGATTGCTCGACGTCGTGGATCAGCGTCGACACGCGCAGGAAGCCGTACAGCGAGGCCACGCCGACGAGGCCGACGACGGTGGATTCGCCTGCGTCCTTCAGGGCACCCTTCAGCCGGGCGGCCGCCTCCTTGCGGAACTGCTGGTCGAGCAGCGTGGCGTCGAACAGTTCCGGTTCCTCGAAGTAGGCGTCCCGGTACTCCTGCTCCGCCATCCAGTCGGCGAACCAGCGGGTGCAATCGACGAGCCGCCATTTCCGGCCGGCGCCGACCGTGGCCTGCTCGAACTCGCCGATGGCCGCGCGCAACGTTCGCTCGCGGTCCTTGGGGTACACGATGATCATCACGCGTTGCGCGCCCGCGAGCGTGCGGGGCCAAGGCGCGCTCACGTGCCGCTCGTAGACCGCGGCCAGGTCGCGGATCTGGCTCACGGCGCGTACGGATCCAGCTTCGCGGTATCGATCTCCACGACGTCTCCCGCTGCCCGAACGTGAATCAGCCCTCGTCTTCCCGCCTCCTTGACCCATTGAAGCATAGCCCCGCCCGGCGAATCCAGCGCCAGCGCCCACCGGCAGGCCAGCAACGGGAGCCCGGCGAGTCCTTCTGCCTGCCCCAGCCACAAGGCGAACGCCGCGGTGCCGAACGTGGGCTTGACCGCTTGTCGAGTCCAGCGTCCCACGCTCCCGGCCAAGTGCCCGGACAGCCGCCAGGAGCTGGCCGAATTCCTCGCCACGTTGGTCAGCACGGCGTCGTTGAAGCGGGCGCCGGTCGCGTCGCGGAGGTGCGCGGCGAAGGCGGCCCGGTCCAGCGTTTCTCCTTCGGCCAGCGCGAGCACGGGGGGCGCAGTGGAGCGGAGCAGGGGGTCGCGGGCCAGGGCGCACAGCGTCGCCAAGAGCGGGCGGCCCGGCGGGTCGGCGTCCCAGAGGCGGCGCAGCGTACGGAACACGGCCAAGCTCGGGTCGAGGCCGTACAGCTCCGAGAGCCGCTGGCGGGCGCTCTGTCGCGCGGCCAAGGTCGGCTTGCCCAGGACGTTTTCGGCGACGACGGCGTCGGCGTAGTCCTCGCGCCGGGCATCCGGCGGCAACGCGCCCAAGAGCTCGGACAGTTCGCCCAGCATCGTGTTGCGGCTGGACTGGGTCCCCCGGTCGCCGAATCGGAACCCCGCACGGCGAAGGGCGCGGTTGGGGGCCAGAAGGGGAAACGCGGCCAAGTCGGCCGGCGGGGCGCGCGGGGGCACAGGGTTTGTCGTCGCGTCTCGGGTGCGCCGTATCTCGGCTGCGACGGCGTCCACGGGCTCGCGTTGCGCGGTCTGTCCGAGCATCGTGCCGACCACGGCGGCGGCATCCGCGGCTCCGGCGTCGTCCTCGGGCTGACGTCGCGCAGGCATGAGTCCGGAATCCCGCCTCGGCGCCGCTACGAGTCCGCCGAGTCCGCGCCCGGGCCGCTCCAGCCGATCCGGGGCAGCAGCCGAATCAGCCATGTTCCCGCCCCGGCGGCGGCGCCAAGCGCCAGAACGGCCGGGGCCGGGCGGCCGTAGAGGACGTAGCCCGTCCCGAAGAGGACGCCGTAGACGGTCACGCAACCCAGGAACCAGGCGAGGAGGGCGGCGGTGACGGTTCCGGCGCGGGCACGGCCGACGCCGACGTCCACGACCCGCCGCCATCCCCTTCCGAGCGGGCGGATCTTGTCGTAGAAGCGTTGCAGCGTGGCTTGGTCGGCGGGGGGCGTCGCCAGCGTGACGGCGAGCCAGCCGGCCGTCGTCACGGCCACGCTGGCGACGATCTGGGCCGACGGCGTCAGCGGATCGAATCCGAGCGCCGGATGGACCCATGCGAAGTAGACGGCCACGAGCACGGAAATGGCCATGGCGGCCAGTTCGCTCCAGACGTTGACGCGGTACCAGAACCAGCGGAGCAGGAAGACGAGTCCCGTGCCGGCGCCGATGTTGAGCAGGATCTGGAAGCCTTGGCCGGCCGTGTCCAGCTGGAGCGCGACGAAGGCGCCGGCCGCCATCAAGCCCACGGTCGCCAGCCGGCCGGCCGCCACGAGCCGGCGTTCGCTCGCCTGCGGGTTGACGAAGCGGCGGTAGAAGTCGTTGACGACGTAGGAGGCGCCCCAGTTGAGCTGCGTGCTGACGGTGGACATGTAGGCCGCCGCCAGCGAGGCGACCACCAGGCCCAACAGCCCGGCGGGGAGGAACACGAGCATGGCTGGATAGGCCAAGTCGTGTCCCACGAGCGCGGGGTCGAGCCCCGGAAAGCGCGCTTGGATGTCGGAAAGCTCCGGGTAGACGACCAGGGAGCAGAGCGCCACGACGATCCACGGCCAGGGGCGCAGTCCGTAGTGCGCGACGTTGAACCACAGGGTCGCCTTGACGGCGTCCTTCTCGTTGCGCGCCGCGAGCATGCGCTGGGCCACGTAGCCGCCGCCGCCCGGCTCGGCGCCGGGATACCAGACGCTCCACCACTGGACCGCCACGGGGACCACGAAGATCGCGGCCGCCGTCGTCCAGTCGGAGAAGTCCGGAAAGAAGCTCATGGCTTCGCGGGCGCCCGGATGGGCGGCCAGACCGGCGAGTCCGCCCACGTCGGGATGCCCCAGCGCGAACCACGCGGCCGCCACCGACCCCACCATCGCCACGACGAAGAGGATCAAGTCCGTGGCCACGACGCCCCAGAGCCCCGAAGTGGCCGAATAGAGCATGGCGGCGGACCCGGCCACCACAACCGTCGTGAGCGGGTCGAGGCCGAGCAGCACGCCTCCGATCTTGGTCGCCGCCAGCGTGACCGTCGCGATGATCACGACGTTGAAGAAGACGCCCAGGTAGAGCGCCCGAAATCCGCGCAGGAAGGCGGCGGGGCGGCCCGCGTAGCGGAGCTCGTAGAATTCGATGTCGGTCAGCGCGCCCGAGCGCCGCCACAGCTTGGCGTAGAAGAACACCGTGCACATCCCGGTGATCAGGAAGGCCCACCAGGACCAGTTCCTGGCCACGCCGCCGTCGCGCACGAAGTCGGCGACCAAGTTGGGCGTGTCGGTGGAGAAGGTCGTCGCCACCATGGACGTGCCCAGCAGCCACCACGGAAGCTTGCGGCCGGAAAGGAAGAACTCGCGCGCGCCGCTCCCCGCCCGGCGGGCGAAGCCCAGCCCGATGGCCAGGGCCGCGAGGCCGTAGAGCGCGACGACGATCCAGTCGAGCGGAGCTAGCTGCATGAAGGGCGGCCTTTCGAAGGCGGCCGGAGGCGGACGAACGTCGGCGCGGCGCCGGTCAAGGCCGCGACGGAAGCGAAGAGCGGTCCCCCGGAGGCGGCCAGAGACGGCGCGGATACGCCCCCGATTCTACCATGGCCCGCAGCGCGGCGGCCACTTCGGCGCGGTCGCCGGGGAAGGTCACGCCCATCCAGGGTTCGGCCGCGGGCAACGCTTTGCAGCGGAGCCGGCCGGCCGCGACCAGCTTGCCGACCGCCTCGGTCAAGTAGAACTCGGCGACGGGGCCGGGACCGGCCGCGACGAAGCGCGCGAAGGCCTCCGCCAAGAAGGCGCGGACTTCAGGCGCAAAGCCCCAAAGGCTCATGCAGGCGGGGGCGTCGGCCGAAACGCTCGCTGGGGCGCCCGCGGCCGTCCGCCCGACGACGCGGTCTCCTTTCAGGCGGAGATCCAGCCCTTCGTCGAGCCCGACGAGCTCCCCGCCGGCATCCACCTGGCAGATCCCGCGCGACACGCCGCCCCGAGGCGACAACGTGGCGCCCAAAGGATAGGTCACGGTGACCGCTCGAGGTTCGGCCAACTCCATTTCCCGCAGCGCCCGGCACAGAACGCCGTAGGCCCCCCGGCCGTAGAAGTCGTCCGCATTGCAGACGCCGAAGGGCGAGTCCATGTGGCGAGCGGCCGCAACGACGGCGAAGCCGGTGCCCCAAGGCTTGGTCCGTGGCGAGAGCGCATTTCCGCCGCCCGGCCGTCCCGGCGGGGATTGTTCGACGAAACCCGACAGCGTCAACGGCTGCGGCACGAGCCGGACGTCGACGCCGGCGGCCGTCGCGGGCGCGAGATGGCACTCGAAGTCGCCGCGCAACGCTTCCTGGACCACGATCACGAAGCGCGCGAAGCCGGCGAGCGAGGCGTCGTGGAGCGCGTAGTCCAAGAGCGCGTGTCCGCCGGGACCCACGGGCTCGAGCTGCTTGGGCCGACCGAACCGGGAAGACAGGCCAGCCGCGAGAATCACGAGAGCGGGACCTGCGCCGGCGGCCGCGGCGTAGGCCGGTCTCCGGTCGTCAGGCGCGGACACGGGCCGGCGCTCGAGCGACTTCGCGACGGAGATTGCCGTCCGGGCCCGCGACGGCGACGGGCGACCGACGGCCGCCCAGGCAACGGCGTCCTATTCGCCCATTGCCTCGGCCAAGAGGCGGTGGAAGTGGTGCGTCCCCACTTCGCGCCGCGGCGAAAACCGCCCGCGCCCGTACAGCCGCGACGCCAGTCCGCGGTGCTGGGACTCCACGACCTCCTCGTCCTCCATCTCCACGCGGTGCAGGTCCGTGCCGACGCCCCGCCTGCGCATGCTCTCGTCCCAAACGAAGGGCAGGAACGCCACCCGCGTGCGATCTCTCCCCAGCGGCGTCACGACGTTCATCGACATGCCCCATGGATAGAAGTTCAGCATCACGTGGGGAAACAGCCAGAAGTAGAAGGCCGCCATTCGCTCGCCCTCGTCGGGATGTCCGGCGGGCAGCTCGAACGCCGCGTCGCCGTCCCTGCCGATCCCGAACTGAAGGCTGCCCCAGGGGAAGAGCTCGGTGCGGTAGGCGTCGTAGTCCAGGCCCGACAAGCTGGCGCCGTGCACGTAGGGGATGTGGAACTCTTCGAGGTAGTTGTCGCAGTACAGCGCCCAATTGGCGTCGACGAGGTAGTCCCGGGCGCCGGCGGCGTCGAAGCGCGCCTCGTCCAGCGGCATCCAGTCGCAACGGGCGCGCACCGGCGCGATCCACTCGTCGAACGAACAAGGCGGATCGCGGTCCAGGTTGGCGAAGAGGAACGGTCCCCAGCGGCCGGTCGCAAGCCGGGGCAGATCGTCGGCCGGACTCGGGAATCCCGTCACGCCGCCGAACTCCGGCATCGAACGAAACGAGCCGTCCAGCTCGAAGCGTCGGCCGTGATAGCGGCACTTCAGGCTATGGAGATGCCCCTCGCCCTCCACCACGATGGCCCCCCGGTGCGTGCACACGTTCGAGAGGCAGTGGACTTGGTCGTCGCCGTCGCGCACGACGACCACGGGCTCGTCCAAGCATCCCGGCAGCAGCTCCGACGGCAAGACGTGACCGGGCGCCTTCAAGCGGCTGAGGTCCGCCGCGAAGTGCCAAGCCCGGGCGAAGACGCGTTCGCGCTGGCCGTCGTAGACCGCGTCCGAGTGATAGAAGGAGCCCGGGAGCGTCCGGGCCTCGCGCACGTCCGCGCTGACGCGGCAGGCGCAGGCGACGCCGGGCGCAGCTGTCGGGGCCAGGGGCGCGTCGCGCTTGGCGGACGATGCCGTTGGACGGGGGCCGTCGCTCTGCCCGGTCACGCCGACCGGTCAGTTCTTGGTCGCCGAGAATCCTCCGGACATGCCGCCCATGGACCACGTGCCGGCGGCCACGCCGTCCTCGGAGACGACGACCTCGATCGAGAGCGGCCCCATGGGTCCGTTGGCCTCGATCGTCATCGACCGGTCCGCGATCGCCACCGTGTGGATGGCTATGGGAGGCGAGCCGTCGTCGGCGACGAGGGAGCCCTCGTAGGCGTCTTCGGCCCCCTCAATCGTCAGCGTTCCCGTCATCGTCATGCCTTCGACTTCGGCGACGAAGGCGTACGAGCCGGTGGGGTCGAGCGGCGGCGGCGCAGGGGGCTCGGGGGGCTCCGGGGGCGGGCCGGCGCACGCAGCGAGGGCCAGCGCAAGAGCGGTTCCAGCAAACTGCCTTCTGATCATCTTCAGCTCCCGTCGGGGGCGAGGGAAGGGCCCGCAGGTCCAGCGAGCACCTGCTAGCAACCTAACACCACGCGGTCGCAACGCGCCGATGACGGAACGCTCAGCACGGGAACGCCTCGACGCGGTCGCCCGAGGCGGTCCGCAACGACATTCGCACCACGTACTCGATGTCCAGATCGTCCTTGACGACGCCGAACAGCCTGCCACCCTCGCCGACGGCCACGGGCCGTCCGTCGAGCCGCATCCCGGGAGCGACGTTGTCCAGGTACCGGCCGCACGCGTCGAAGACGTCCCACGCGAAGCTCCCGTCGGGCAAGCGATTGCGCACCCACATCAGCCCGTCCCTTGCCACGTCCAAGCGATCCATGGCGGGCCGCAAGGCAGGCAGCTCGCCAGCGCCGAACCCCGAGGCATCCGCCAGGCTGTCGCGCTCGGCACCTCTCAGCGGCACGGGCGCGCGCCGAAGCTCCACGGAGCGCACGGTGTCGCCCGTGAAGACCACTTCATGCATGACATGCTCGGACGTGGCAGCGATCCACGCATTGCCGCTTGGTCCCATGGCCCACACCAAGTCCGGCTCCATGGGCAACGCCTCCATGATCATCACGATTGCGCCCTCGCCGCCCCTCTGGTTTCGCACGCGGCTCGTCCTGGTCCACGATCCGAGCGGCAAGCTGTCCACCACGGCGACGTCTCCTTCGGTCGAGATGCCGTACTTGATCAGGACGTAGGTCCCGTTCGTGGCAGGAAAAGTCGCCGTGTCGTGCGCACGGCTTTGGCGCACGTAGGCAAAGGTCGCCGCGTCCGTCTTCGGCACCCCTGCCAGCTGCCCGAGCCCAATTGCCGTGGCGACGGGCAGGCCGGACTCGTCGACGACATTCAAAAGGGGTCCGTCGGCGACCCAAAGGCGATTCGGCGCCTGCCAGGAAACACTCATGGACACGTATCGAAACTCGCCCGGTCCGCCGCCCCGCCGACCCATGCGCCGCATCAAGACGCCAGCCGAGTCGAACACCAGGACTTCGCCGCGTCGGTCGTCTGCCGCGTACACCGCCCCATCGCCGCCGACGGCCAGTGCCGCGACGTTCCCGAAAGCAAGCGAATCGTCGTCGGCCGGCCCGCTTCCCACACGCATGTCCTCGACCAGTTGCAGGCCGCCCTCGGCCGCGTAGACCCCCAAGTCCGGATTCGAAACCACCACCCGGCCGCTAGCCGTGGAATCCAAGCGGATTTGGTCCGGCGGGGGGTGGCCTGAGTCCATGCCACATGCGAAAGAGAACACGAAAATCGAGATCAACGCGGAGAATCTCATGACGCTCGACTGTTGACCGACACGAAAGCGCATCGCGATCACATGGGTAGAGCCTCGACAAGTCAGGTCTTAATCATCACCTTCGTAATCGTGTCTGGCGGCCGTCCACATCTTGCCTGGGAGCGCTCCTTATCTATGCTACCGTCGGCATTGCAGAACAGAGCCATCACGCCATTTCCTTCTCCGCATATGATCTCAAGCATAGATTCAGCTATTCTCTCCGTTTCCTCAGAACAATTGTCAACAACACGCCGATGTTCCTCTTGAGCGACCATTGCATCCGTGGTACTAGCAATCGTCATGCAAACGGGTCGTGGCAGTTTCGTTTCGAATGCGAACGGAACGATTTCGGAGGATGCGTGATTCCTTCCGCTCCGTTAACCCAGCCAATAAATGGCGATCTGTTCTGGTCAAATGTCGAATTGTTTGACCAAGCCGACATGGCGACAGATCCAAACAGGGTTAACACTAGTTTTGGTCGGATGTTCGTCATGTTTCTCTCCTCGCTCATGGTGAAAGATATCGGAAGCGTAGATCGACGACTCATTGGAGACAGACGCCACGTTGCTTCTTGCACCGCCGCCGCGGAGTCGTCGCATCTGTCCGCAGGTGTTTCGTCTTCTCGTAATGGTTCTTCAACCGTCATCGTCAAGTCAAGTACTTCTTCGCCACGCTGGATGGTCACAACATGCGTCGTTCCGGGTTTATTGATGCCTTGGAAAAGCGGGACGATAAGACCATCTCGACCGCTCACAACCTTCAGCACATCGCCTACCCGAAAACCGGCTCGCTCTGCAGGTGAACATTTGTCGACCTGAACAACCACCGAGTATCCAGTGGCACGCATCACGCCCGACTCGTCCTCTTCGACAGCCAGCGGAAACGACCAGCCCAGGCCAATGTACACCGCGTCTGGGCTGGATGGCACTGCCAATTGAGCGACGGATGCCACTGGACATCCAAGCAACGACACCATTAAGGCAATGGCACGATTGGGCACAAGACCAGCGGCACGTATCTTCATGACGACCCCGTCGTGATAATCGAATCCGGCGGACGGCCGCATGCACCCATGCGGTCTTCCAGATTGCCGTTCTCGTCGCACCACAGCCATTCCCAGCCACCTTGGCGCCCACACTTGCGAAGGATCCGGTCATGAGCATCAGCAATGGTTTCCGGAGAACAAGGTGGGAAGTCACTAGTCAAGTCTCTACCGTGTGGTCTCCTGTGGTCCACATCCACACTCGCGAAAGGCGCATCCGTTGCTCCAATCGTGAAGGCCTCGCAACGTGGGGAATGGGCGATTCCGAGGCCGCCGACAGCATCGTGACCGAATGCGGCATCAGCGTACGGGGTCGCCAGAAGTTGTTGTGGGCTCAACGTTGCCGCGACCGTCGCGATGGCACCGGTCGTGGCGATTCGTGTCAGGGAATTTCGCATCTTTGTCTCCATTTGAGGTTCCTTCGCATGATGGTGTAGGGCCGTAGCACGGTGGCTCTTCGCCTGATATGGTGGAGCGACGCGGCATTGGGCGGGCGGGCAGGACACGGCGGGTCAGAGCTGGACAGTGTGCGGACGGAGTTCAAGGCCGCCGAGGCGGAAGAGGATGGCGTTGGCGAAGCGGTCTTGGTTGCGGAAGTCGCGACGCCGGGCTCTGATCGCTTGGATGCGGCTGTTGACGGCGTCGGCCGGGCCGTTGGTGGCGCCGCCAGCCGCCGCTGGCCCACCTTTCGGAAGAATGCCTCCAGCGCTTCGCAAGGCCCGTGCCGCGGCCTCCGGCGACGAAGGTTGCTTCGACATCTGGCCGTGCCCAACCCCCGCGACGCGATGTCGCGGACGGGGACTTTGCGGTGCAACGATGGCGTGCCCATGATTGGAACCAACGTCGCAGCTCTCTTGCGGCTGGCGGTACTCATTCCTTCCTCCCCATGCCGGAGTCGCTTCCCAATGGCACCTGATCCCGCTCCTGCGAAGCCGAAGGGCGGCTCGACCAACGCCTCCGGCGAATGTCTGCCTGGACCATACGACACTATATGGTCTTGCGGAGAGAATGGCAAGTCGCGTGTCGTAGAAGCTGCCGAAGGGTCGGCAGCTGGCCATCGCGCGGCGCCGAGCGGCTCGGCCGCGAAGTACCGCGCGCCGCGCCGGAAGCGCAGCTCGCCCGACAGACGCCGCTCGACGACGACCCGCCGCCCGGGCCGCACGCCCGCCGCCCGAGCCTCCGCTTCCGGAATCTGCCAGAACTCGTTCTTCCAGCGCACCGTGTAGTCGCGCGCGACGGTGCGCGTCGCCGTCTCGGCGAACAACGCTTCGAGGTCGACCTCCGGCGGCAGCGGACGGTGCGCGTCGCCCGGCTCGGCCGCCGCGACCGCGAAGCGCGCGTTCCAGAACGGAATCCAGCGCTCCGCCAGGAACCGGTTCGCCGCCTCGAGCGTCGCGACCCCCGCCACGCGCATCTCCTTGACCAGCCGGTCCTGCGCCGTCCCGAACGTGCGCTCGACCCGCCCCTTCGCCTGCGCAGAGCCCGCCAGGATCAGCTCGACGCCCAGCTTCTCGAGGCCGCGCGCGATGACCGACTTCGTGCGCTTGCCGTCCCTCGCGCGCTGGCCGAAGTGCGCGGCGTGGTCGGCGTAGACGGCCAGCGGGCGGCCGTGGCGCTTCATGCACGCGATGATCGCGCGACGGTTCGCCGCGCCCGTGTCGCGCTCGACGAACTGCCCGTGCAACATCCGGTCCGTCGCGTCGTCGTGCAGCGCCACGAGCACGAGATCGCCCGGTCCCCGGTCCTCGAGCCACGCATGGACCGAGCTGTCCCACTGCACCAGCTCGCCCAGCACCGCGCGCCGAGGACGCCGGCTCCGGCGCTTTGCCCGCTACGGGCAAGACCGGACATTTCTAAATTGGCGCGACACCTCCTCGGCACCGCCCCCTCGCCCCGCCCGGCGCCTCGGCCTAACTTCGTGATGCCATGGCCCATTCCGCCGCCGACCACTTGGGCCTCGACGTGGAGCGCTACGACGAGGTCGTCCGCACGCTGATCCCCAACTATCGGGCAACCGTCGAGCTGGCAGCCCGCGAAGTCGCGGCGTCGGGAGCCCGGACGGTGGTCGATCTCGGGGGCGGCACGGGGGCCCTCTCGGCCGCGCTGCTCGCCTTGACCGATTCCTGCCGCGTGACGCTCTTCGACGTCGATTCCGCCATGCTCGAAGGAGCGAGGGGCCGTCTTGGGCCGTTCGGCGAGCGCGTCGTCCTGCACCGCCGGTCCTTTGCCGGGCCCTTGCCGCCGTGCGATGCCGTGATGTCGTCCTACGCGCTGCACCACGTGCCGGCCCTGGACGAGAAGCGGCAAGTCTACCGGGCACTTCACGACGCGCTCGCGCCCGGGGGCGTCTTCGTCAACGCGGACGCGACGATGCCGCCGGAACCGGAGCGGCAGGCCGCCGTGTACGACTATTGGGCCGCCCACATGGCCCGGCACGGCATCGGCCGGACCGCCGCGTTCCGTCATTTCGCCGAGTGGAGCGACGAAGACACCTACTTCTCACTGTCCGAGGAGCTTGCTTGCCTCGAATCGGCGGGCTTCGCCGCCAAGTGCGTCTGGCGGGAGGGGCCGGGGACGGTGATCGTGGCTCGCAAGCCGAACGCGCCGGCGATCCGGCCCGAGCGCGCGACGCCGCCTTCGAGTCCCGCATCGTGAGCCCGAAGGGATCGGCGAAGGCGGGCGCGGATGGCCGCCCCGCGTCCTGGGCCAAGGTCGTCGACCAGACGCGCTGCATCGGCTGCCACGCGTGCACCACCGCCTGCAAGTCCGAGAACGAAGTGCCGCTGTCGGTGACGCGCACCTACGTGAAGAGCGTGGACGCGGGGTTCTTCCCCGAGGCGCGGCGGTCGTTTCAGGTGACGCGCTGCAACCAGTGCGAAGAGCCGCCCTGCGTGGACGCCTGCCCCACGGCGGCGATGTTCAAGCGGCCCGACGGCATCGTGGACTTCGACAAGGACGCCTGCATCGGCTGCAAGGCGTGCATCGCCGCCTGTCCCTACGACGCCGTGTTCATCAATCCGGTGGACGGGGCGGCCGAGAAGTGCAACTTCTGCGCGCACCGCATCGACGTCGGGCTGGAGCCCGCGTGCGTGGTGGTCTGCCCGACGCAGGCCCTGCTGGTGGGCGACATGAACGACTCCGGCTCGGAAGTCGCCCGCATCGTCAATCGCTCGCCGGTCGCGACGAGGCGGCCGGAGAAGGAGACGATGCCCAAGCTGTTCTACGTCGGGGCGGACCAAGCCGCGCTCGATCCGCTGGCGGCGCGCAGGCCCGAGGCTGGCATGCTCATGTGGAGCGAGCAGGAGGGGACGAACGGCAGCTCGCCGGGGCCGTGGAACTCGTCGGCGGCAGCCGTGCTGAGCTACGACGTGCCGCGCCGCGCACCGTGGGACTACCGGGTCTCCCTGTACACGTGGACGAAGTCGCTGGCCGCGGGAGCGTACCTGGCGCCGCTCGCTCTCATTGCCATGGGCGCCTTGTCGGCGACGAGCACGCTGTGGCGGACGGCCGCGCCCTTGATCGCCGCAGTGTTCCTGGCGCTGACGAGCGGGCTTCTCGTCTGGGACCTGGAACGGCCCGGCAAGTTTCACTTGATCTTTCGGCGGCCTCAATGGCGAAGCTGGCTCGTGCGCGGCGGCTTCGTGATCGGCGGCTTCGGTGCGGCGCTGTCGGTTCATCTCGTCATGGCGACGGGCCCGGGTCCCCCGAACTGGCTGGGCTGGACCGGCGGCGCGCTGGCCGTCATGACCGCCGTCTACACCGCCTTCCTCTTCGGCCAAGCCAAGGCGCGCGACATGTGGCAGAGTCCCTTGCTGCCCGCCCACTTCCTGGTCCAGGCCCTCCTCGCGGGCAGCGGGGCCACGGCGCTGGCGCTGCTTCTCGTCCCGTCGCTGGCGGTCGGCGACGTGCTCGCGTTCGGAGCTGCCGCCGACCCAGCCCAGGTCTCCGCGGCCGCCTCCGTCGCCGTCGCCAAGGCGCTCCAGCTCTTCGCCGGCGCCAGCGCGGCCCACGCCCTTCTCGTCGCCGGCGAGACGCTGATGCCCGCGGCCACCGCCCACGCGGCCTACGCCGAACGCGAGATGGTGCGCGGGCGCTTCCGCCGCTGGTTCTGGATGGGAGTCCTTGGGGCCGCGGCTGGCGTGGCCGCGCCGTGGATTGGCTGGCCCTGCGTCCTGGCGGGTCTGGGCGGCCTCCTCGCCTATGAACACGCCTATGTGCAAGCCGGCCAGTCGCCTCCGCTGGCCTGACGTTCGTTGGGGGTTGCAGCCGTCCTCCGGGCTCCCGTCCGATCCGATTCCATGCCCTTTCCCGTCACATCAGGCGACGTTCACTGATAATCACTCACAGCACAGGTGACAATGATGATCTCTTCACGATATGAGTCCACTCAAGTAGGGGACTTATTCCATCGTATCTTTAACCAGAACGAAAGAGCCTTAATCAGAATTGGCTACATGGCATACAGATCGTTGGTATCCTTGGCTAGAGACAAGAGATTGTTTGGCGATGTGCCAGAAGTCACCCGACCGAGAGAAATAAATGATGTCTTGAATCTAATAGCGAGAAGAACGATTGCGACGACAAATATCTACTTCCGAAGCATTGCCGCAGAGCTACGATATCCGACGGCAAACATACATACTCGTCGGTGTGTAGAATTGCCAAAATTGTTCGAAATATTACATATTTGTAGAAACAAGCGCAGTCACAACGTCGACATCTCCGAACACTGGCTTGGCGTTCTTTGTAGCACAATGCTTGCTGTTGTCGAGCTCGCACACGACCAATGGTTGACTCCACAAGAACGAGAAGCGATTCTTCAAGGGACAAGAGCAGGGTTGGCATTTATCTTGTCAGAGAACGATCGAAGACATGATGGCGACGACGATAACGATGTCAATCTTCAAGCACGGCTCGAAACAAAAGAAGCGAGTATTCGTCAGCTTACTGAAGAAAAGAATGAACTGAACGCAAAGCTCGCACGACTAAATGTGGAACCCAATGTTTCAAGACAAATCGACGATGCTCGCACAGCTATCATTGGTGGCATTGAAGAGGTCAATCAAACCGTCAACAATCTTGCTTCATACATATACACGTCGCCGCCGCCGATATCGGGCAAGCCCGAGGAATTGCAAGGTGATGCAATAGCGGATGATATCGATTCTCATTCTGTGGAAAATGACCAATTCGAGACATCACATGACTCCACGACGACAAGATCATCTTCGCTAACGAGGGAAATGGCCAGGCAACGATGCCGAACAGCTCTGCGGGAACTGAAGAAGAAATTGCCACACCTTCCATATGACGTTAATATATTTCATCCGGCGATCGTGGATGAAGCTCTTGAAGAAACGGTGCGGTCCGGCGAATTGACACCGGACGGATGGCGACAGTTGTTGACCGTTCGAAAAAGGATAAAAAAAGACGAACAAAACATCGAAGAACAGATGACGCTTGATGGCGGTATCTGGCAAGAAAAGATGATGGACATCTATAATCGTTTCGCTCGTTCGTTGAAAGAAAAATGACGACTGCGGTCATCCTAATCGAATCCTTCCTGTCTCGGTGGGCGTTCGAATGCCGCGCTGGCAGTGGCTCGGGGGCATCGCACAAAGACGCACGCCGAGAAGCTGGCGTTCGCCGAGCTACGCAAGGCCGTCGAGCGCCCGTCGGAGGAGAGGGCGCTCAAGGAGGAAGAGGCACCCTGAATTCCACATTTTCCGCTGCCAAGTCAAAAAGCGCCAAATCTTCCTCCGGTCGCCCCTCGACTATCCTCGCCCGCTCTCTCGCAACGACGCCGCGACGCCGTCGGCCGTGACCGCGATGCATCGTTCGCCGATCTCGGCGTTCATTCCCGTCGGATCGCCCAGGACGCCGTTGGGCGTGACCGCGGCGAAGCCGTCGTCGAAGATGCGCTTGGCCAGCCCGGGGCCGAAGTCCTCGACGTGGCCGGGCTCGGCGTGGTCCCGGCGCACCAAGTCCGGGCGGATGCACAGCATTTCGGAGCTCTCGGCGACGTCCGCGTGGCCGCCCACGCGATGCGCGAGTTCGGGCGCGACCTCCGCGACGGCCTGCTTCCACAAGGCCATGAAGGACTGCAAGTCCGTGTAGGCGCGCACTTCGCAATGCGGCCCGGCGGCCGCTTGCAGGCGATCCTTCATGGCCGCCAGCGGCGCGAAGTTGCCTCCGTGCGACGGCACGAAGCACACCATGGCGAAGCCGTGGCGGGCCAAGCTTGCTGCGTAGTCCGCGCAGACTGCTTCCAGCGTATCCGGGCGCAGCGAAATGGTGCCCGCGAACACCATGTGATGCTCCGAGCACCCGACTCGAATCGTCGGAGCGACCAAGGCGCGGCCCAGACGCCGGGCGACCTCCACGGCCAGCCGGTCTCCGCGCGCGGCGTCCACGAGCAACGGAAGGTGCGGACCGTGCTGCTCCACCGCGCCCACCCCCACGACCGCCGTGTCGAATCCGTCCCGAAGCACCGCTTGCACCTCGGGCCAGGTCATCTCTTCGAGCAGCAGTCTACGCAAAGTCCGCCCGCCATACGTGCACGGCTCTCTTGGCCATGCGGCGCTGACGCTCGTCCACCAGCTCCGGCGTCCATTCCTCCGGCGCGATTTTCGGGATTGCCCTCGTGAGGGCGTACCGGCTCTGCCCGTAGACGGGGATCTT
The DNA here is from genome assembly GCA_965242735.1 of Longimicrobiales bacterium. Classification (GTDB taxonomy): domain Bacteria; phylum Gemmatimonadota; class Gemmatimonadetes; order Longimicrobiales; family Gaopeijiaceae. The sequence goes on from OZ251497.1 coordinate 3,297,136, forward strand.
TTCCGGATACGGGGCGTTGCCGACATCTCGGTTCGCGCCTTGCTCCAACAGCGTCAGATTTCCCAACCGCCACGTGGCCGCATCTTGTGCCCGTCGTGGAAAGCTGTCCTCCCAGTCGGCGACAGGCCTCTCGGGAAGGACGTGCTCAATCGTGCCAGGATCGGATTCCGGATGGCATGGCCGTCCCGACAGGTCGCTTTCCAATCGCGCCAGGAGGTACTTGGCCAACTTCTTGCGACTCCGAGGGACGACGAGCATCGAAAAGTCGGCTTCGACGCGCGCGTCGTCGACATAGATCGACTCCAGAATTTCGAACACGCCCCGCACCGTGCGGACCTCGCCGACGCCGACCGCCTTCGCGGCCTTGTGATACGCCCGCTCGAGTCGAGGGGCGGGCAGTCTGCTGACGATCGAATATCGCAAGGTCATCGTTGCAATCAGTTTCAACAAGCGAGCGAAGTCGTCGCGCAACGGCTCCCAAGCCGCGAGCAGCAACGGCATCATCTGGCGCGCCCTGAATAGAGACAGCTCGTTGACGTGTTGCTTGGCATCGGGCATCTCAATCCAGTATTGATGACGGGAGTCGAGCAACGCGGAAAAAACCTCCGCGCGTGGCTCGATGTCGTCCATCAGCGTCAATACCGCCGCCGGTGCCGCAATTTCATCTCGCACAAGCTTGAACATTCTTCGACGGCGCACTTGCGGACGGCTGCAAAGCAAATGATATCGAAGGAAATCTGGGAAACGCGGCGCTTCGACCACGTCGATCAGTCTCGACCAGCGCCGTTGCAGCATGTCGAGATCGCTCTTCGCGCGCACTCTCGAGAACAAATAGTTCTTCAGCAAATCCGTGGCGGTCAACTCCAACCCGCGCGCATTCAGCGTCTCGAAGACGGTAAAGGCGTTCAAGTCGTCGTCCACCGTGATGAGAATAAACAGCAGACCTCGGGCGACCGTCTCCGACAGGATCTCCGCAAGAGCGCGTCCGTCCTTGCTTTCATCGTCCGGCAACTTGTCGAGACGCTCGCGAAAGTACTTGAAGGCACTCCACAACTGCGCGTTGGAAGCAGGAAGCCCCTGCGGATTCGGCGGCTTTCTCAGTTGCACCAGGAAGTCCTGGTAGAATCCGTCATCGGCGTGATTGAGAAACAGTCGGCTGCGCTCCGCCAGCGACGCAGGGTCCTTCTCGCCGACGAACCGGTTTCGCAGTTCCTTGCTTCTCTCTCGATTGGCCTCGGGCTCCTGCCCTTCCTCCGCCAAGGCGTCGAGCTTGGCGATAATCGCCAGGGAAAGCACGCTGAGCGTCGCCAGACGCTGCTGGCCGTCGATCACCAGAAACCCCCGGTCGCTCTTCGCCTCAACGACCAACGCCCCCAAGTAGTGGCGGTCCTCCCCCACGCGACGCCGATCCCCCCTTGCGCGGCGCAGTTCCACGATGTCGTTCCAGAGGTCCTCCCACTGCTCGCGCATCCAGGAGTAGTTGCGCTGGTACTGCGGCACGTAGTAGACTCTTCCGTTGCCGATCAGCTCCAGATAGTTGATAGTCCGCGTGTTCAGCATGTCGGCTCCCGTCCTCTTTGCTTGAAGGGGTGTCCGCGCAACCCCGAATGCCCGCCAGGGCAACAGCGGCCAGTCCACCATTTCGGGACGGTCGCTGGCGCGCGCCGGGATCACGCGCCGCCGAGAAGGGACGCTCGGACGAGTCGCGTGTGTACGGACGATAGCGCGACGTCTCGCGAGCGGCAACACTCCCGCATTGGACAGAACGGCGTCGTTGCGGCAAGTTTGGTGGTTCGGGGCCGACGCCCGGCGGATCGGGTTTGCCGACGGGTCGATCTTGTTCGCTCGGCGTCACGCACCCGCGGCGCGCCCCAGACAGCCCCGGCCCGACGGCGAGCCGAGCCGACGCGCCCCCGGGAGTCCGCCCCGAAACCACCCACCGAATCCCCACGCCGCCCCTCGCCCAACCGTCGCACCCCCTCCCCCAACCGTCGCCCTCCCCCTCCCACCCCCGCCCAATGACCCTCCGCGATCTCGAAGCCCGCGTCTCGGCGGCCAAGGCCGAGGTGGAGGCCCGCGGCGAGACCTTCTATCCCGGCGCCAGCGGCGTCCACTTGGCCGCCTATCCCCCGAAGGAACGCTGGAGCGACTGGGTGGAGCTGGACGCCAAGGCGTGGCCCAAGCGCGTCGAGCGCCGCTACGTGCTCGTGCCCACGACGTGCTTCAACTGCGAATCCGCCTGCGGCCTCCTCGCCTACGTGGACCGCGACACGCTCGAAGTGCGCAAGTTCGAGGGCAATCCCGAGCATCCGGGCTCGCGCGGCCGCAACTGCGCCAAGGGACCGGCCACGGTCACCCAGCTCACCGATCCCGACCGCATTCTGCACCCGCTCAAGCGCACCGGCGCCCGGGGCGGCGGACAGTGGCGGCGCGTCACGTGGGACGAAGCGCTCGACGACATCGCCGAACGCATCCGAAGCGCGATGGACGAGGACCGGCACAACCAGATCATGTATCACGTCGGGCGACCGGGCGAAGACGGGTTCACGGAGAGGATGCTGGCCGCCTGGGGCGTGGACGGCCACAACTCGCACACCAACATCTGCTCCTCGGGCGCCCGGGCGGGCTACCATTTCTGGATGGGCCTCGACCGGCCCAGCCCGGATCACGAGAACGCGCGCGTCATCCTGCTGATCAGCAGCCATCTGGAGGCCGGCCACTACTTCAATCCGCACGCCCAGCGCGTCATGGAAGGCAAGAAGCGCGGCGCCAAGCTCGTCGTCTTCGACACGCGCCTGTCCAACACGGCGACGCACGCCGACCACTGGCTCTCGACCTATCCGGGGTCGGAGGCCGCCGTGCTGCTCGCCATAGCCAACCACTTGGTGCGCACGGGCCGCTACAACAAGACGTTCGTCGAGCGCTGGTGGAACTGGCGCGAGTACTTGGAAGAAGTGCGGCCCGGCGAGCCCGTCGAGTTCTCGGCCTTCCAACGGGCGCTCGAATCGGAATACGCCGAGTACACGTTCGAGTTCGCGGCCGCCGAGAGCGGGGTCCCGGCCGAGACCATCGCCCAAGTGGCCGAGACCGTCGCCGAAGCCGGCGCACGGCTGGCCACCCACAACTGGCGCAGCGCGGCGGCCGGCAACCTGGGGGGATGGCAAGTCGCGCGGGCGCTCTTCCTCCTCAACGCGCTGGCCGGCGCGATCGCCGTGCCCGGCGGCACCTATCCGAACGCCTGGAACAAGTACGTCCCCCGGCCGATTCGCATGCCCGCGCAGCACCCCAAGCGCTGGAACGACCTGACGTGGCCGGCCGACTATCCGCTGAGCCTCATGGAGATGTCGTTTCTGCTCCCGCATCTGACGGCGGAGCGGGGCGGCCGCCTGGACGTGTACTTCACTCGCGTCTACAACCCTGTCTGGACCAACCCGGACGGCGCGTCCTGGATCGAGATGCTGACCGACCCCGAGCGCATCGGCCTCCACGTGGCCCTGACGCCGACCTGGAACGAAACGGCGCTGTTCGCCGACTACGTCTTGCCGATGGGCCATTCGGCGGAACGCCACGACGTCGCTTCGTACGAGCAGTACGACGGCCGCTGGATCGGCTTTCGGCAGCCGGTGCTGCGGACGGCCCGGCGACGCCTGGGCGAGGGCGGCGTCTCCACGCGGGGCGCGAACCCGGGCGACGTGTGGGAGGAGAACGAGTTCTGGATCGACTTGACGTGGCGCATCGATCCGGACGGCTCTCGAGGCATTCGAGGCTTCTTCGAGTCGCGCGCCAGGCCGGGCGAGAAGCTGACCGTGGACGAGTACTACGCTTGGATGTTCGAGAACTCCGTGCCGGGACTGCCGGCGGCGGCGGCGCGCGAGGGCTTGGCGCCGCTGGAGTACATGCGCCGCTACGGCGCGTTCGAGATCGACGCCGGCGTGGGCGCCTTGTACGAGGAGAAGGTCCCGCCCGGCGAACTGGCGGACGTGCGCGTGGACCCGGCGGGGCGCGCCTTCTCGCGGACCCCGGCCCCGGCCCCGGACAACGTCGTGCCGATCCCGCCCGTGGACGGAGACGACGACGGCCGCGCGCGCGTGGGCGTCGAGGTGGACGGCGTCATTCGAAGGGGCTTTCCCACGCCGTCGGGACGCTTGGAGTTCTGGTCGCGCACGTTGGCGGAATGGGGCTGGCCGGAGATGGCCGTGCCGGGCTATTCGCGCAGCCACGTGCATCCGCAGACCATGGACCGCGACCAGATGTGCTTGGTCTCGACGTTTCGCCTGCCGGTCCACATTCACACGCGAAGCGCCAACGCCAAGTGGCTCAACGAGATCGCGCACGCGAACCCGCTGTGGATCCATCCGCGCGACGCGGACGCCATGGGGCTGCGCACGGGCGACCTGGCGCGCGTCGAGACCGAGATCGGACACTTCGTCGCCAAGGCCTGGGTCACCGAGGGGATTCACCCCGGCGTGGTCGCCTGCTCGCACCACATGGGGCGCTGGACGCTGAACGACGAGCCGGGCCAAGCGGGCGCGGCGGTCTCGTTGCGGCGCGAGAACGGCGAGTGGCGGATGCGGCGGCTCAAGGGCGCGGGGCGGCACCGCTCTTCGGACCCCGACACGAGCCGCATCTGGTGGACGGAAGCGGGCGTCCACCAAAACATGACGTTCCCCGTGCAGCCCGATCCCGTGTCCGGGGCGCACTGCTGGCACCAGGCGGTGCGCGTTCGTCCGGCGCGCGACGGCGACCGGCACGGCGACGTGGTCGTGCACGCGGACAAGTCGCTGGGCGCCTTTCGGCGGTGGCTGGGGCTGGCGCGTTCGGCCTCCCGGCATTCGCCCGACGGCACGCGCCGTCCCTACTGGCTGCTGAGGCCGGTGCGGCCGGAGCGCGCCGCGTACTCGTTGCCGCCGCGAGCGTCCGGGGACGCTGGAAGCGGCTGAGTCGTGGAGCTGTACCGAGCGCTCGGCTCCCTGATCGAGCCCCCGGCTCCCGAGCACGCGCGCTTGGCGCAGGCGCTGGGCCTGCCCGCCGTGCCTGCCGAAGAAGAGCACGCCGCCGTCGTGGCCTTTCAACGCCATGCGTACGCGTCCGTGCACTTGGGCGGCGAGGGGATGATCGGCGGCGAAGTGCGCGACCGCGTGGAAGGCTTCAGACTTGCGTTGGGGTTGGAAGAGGGCGGCCATGCGGAGGCGGAGACGGCCGGGGCCGGACGCCCACCTGGCGCGAGCGTGGCGCCGGACCACCTGGCTACGTTGCTGTCGCACCGTCCTGCAACGGCATCGCGAGGCGGGTCCGGGGTGGCGGTGGCGACGGACCACTTGGCCGCGCTCCTGTCGCACTTGGCCCTGCTCGAGACTTGGCGGCGCGGCGAAGCCGACCCGGCGCGCCAAGCCCTCCTGTCGCAGGCCCGCGACACCTTGGCCTGGGAATACGTGCTGTCCTGGACCCCGCCTTACTTGGCTTCGTTCGACCGGTGCGGTTCGGCCTTCTACGAAGCGTGGGCGGTTCTGCTGCGCCGCGCGCTGGACGCCCTGTGCGACGAAGTCGAGCCGCCCGCCCGCCTGCCCGAAGCGTTGCGAACGGCGCCCGGCTTTCCCAACATGCGCGAAGCCAGCGTGGACGAGATCGTGTCGGCCGTTCTGGCGCCCGCCCGCTCCGGCATGATCGTCCTGCGCGACGACCTGGTCCGGTTGGCCCGGACCACGGGCGCGGCCGCCCGCGCGACCGATCGCCGGACATGGCTGCGGGGTCTCTTGCAGCAGGCGCCCCAGGAAACGGTGGGATGGCTGGCCGGGCACGCGCGCCGTTGGGCGGAGCGCACGGAAGGAGCACGGCCTCGGCGCGTGGCGCAGTGGTGGTCCGGCAGAGCGTTGCGCACGGCGGAGGAGCTGGAGCAGGCGGAGGCGGACGCGGAGGCGAGCCTGGATCGACGTCGCGGTCCAAGCCGACGGGGAAGCGCGGCGGCAGCGGCGGCAGGGCCGGCAGACGCGACAGTGCCCGCGGGCGCGGCGGCAAGCGCGGCATTGGCGGGCGCCCCGGACGCGGCGGCGGCCAGCGCGGCTCGGGCGGAGGTCGCGGCTCGATGATCGACTTGCGCCCCGGCATGTCGCGCGGGCTGCTCGTCCTCGCCTACTTCGTTGTGTTGACGGCGATGGGCACGGTGGGCTACGTGTTGATCGAGGGATGGTCGTGGGAAGACGCGTTCTACATGACCGTGACAACCGAGACCGCGGTGGGCTTCAACGAAGTGCACCCGCTGTCGAGCCCCGGGCGCTACTGGACGATCTTCGTGCTGGGCGGGGGCTTGACCGGACTGGGCATGTGGTTCGCCCTGGTCACGGCGCTGGTCGTGCGCATGGACATCGGCAACACCTACAGAAAGCGGAGAATCGTGAAGCGGGCCAACCGGCTGAACCAGCACGTCATCGTGTGCGGCGGCGGCGCCATGGGACGCCAAGTCGTGTACGAACTGGACGGCGCCGACAAGCCGTGGGCGCTGATCGAGCGCGACCCCGCGGTCGTGGAGGCGCTTCGGCGAACTTGGCCCGACGGACTGATCGTCACCGAAGACGCCACGCGCGACGACGTCCTGGCCGACGCGGGCATCGCCGGCGCGCACGGTCTGGTGTGCTGTCTGTCTCTGGACACCGACAACCTCTTCGTGTGCCTGTCGGCGCGGCACCTGAACCCCGATCTTGTCGTCGTCGGGCGCGCGGACGACGAATCCGGGACCGCGAAGATGCGCAGAGCCGGCGCCGATCACGTCGTGAGCCCCAACGTGACCGGGGCCATGTGGATCGCGTCCGTGCTGGCCCGCCCCTCCGTGGCGTCGCTCTTGGGCGAACCCACTCCCGGCCCTCATTTTTCCCGTCACATGGAACAAGTCACCGTGGGTCCGGCGTCCGAAGCGGCGGGATCGACCTTGGCCGAAGCGCAGATCCCGGCGAAGACGGGCATGGTCGTCGTGGCCCTCCGCAAGGCGGGATCGGCGCCCGGCAGCGCCACGCTCAACCCCGGCGCGGCCACGCGCATCGAAGCAGGCGACGACCTAGTCGTCTTCGGCGACGAAGATCAAGTCGCCGCATTGCGCGACTACTTGACATGACCCGTGCGGCGCACCCCCGAGGCCGGCGCCGCAACACTTGAGGAGCGCCATCCCATGAGCAACAGAAGAGCCCCTGCCGTTCTCCCCGCGGCGACGTTCGTGCTGACGGCCGTGGCCTTGCTGGCGGCCTGGATGCTGGCCGGCAGCCAAGCACGCATCGGCGAAGACTTCGAAGCCCGGAGCCGGACGTTTCAGCTGGCGGACGCGCTTCGTCAATCTTCCGACGACCTGACGCGCATGGCGCGCCTCTACGCCGTGACCGGAGACGCGAGGTACAAGGCGTACTTCGAGCGCATGCTGGCCATTCGGCGCGGCGAATCGCCTCGTCCAGAGCGGTATTGGGACGTGTACTGGGACTTCGTGGCCGACACGCACGAGTTCCCCCAAGAAGGAGAAGGCGCCCAGTCCGTGGCCCTGGCGGACCTGATTGCCGACGCAGGCTTCTCGGCGGCCGAAGTCGATCTCTTCCGACTGGCCGAAGCACGCTCCGACGAGCTCGCGGAGATCGAGGCGGCCGCCATGGAAGCGCTGCCGGACGAGCTCGCCGCGGCCGCCGAGCGCCAGCACGAAGCCGTCAAGGCATTGCACGGCGAGGACTACAACCGCATGAAGGCCGGCGTCATGCAGCCCATTGCCGAGATGCACGAGAGCTTGGACGAGCGCATGGCCGGTCGCCTCGAGTCCTCGCGGCACGGTCAAGCCACGTGGTCGCACGTGCTGCTCGTCGCGCTGGCCTTGGCTTTGCTGGTCCAAGGCGGCCAGCTGATCGCCCGGAAAGCGAGGACGGAGAAGGCGTAAGCGCGGCCCGCGCCTAACTCGCCCGCCGCCGGGTCCGGGGCGGCCCATCTCGGCGGACTCCCCGCCGTCGATTCGCAAGGGCGCCGGGCTCGGCCAATGCGCGAACTCCGCGCGCGGACGCCGGCTAGGCCGCGGCGATACCTTTCCCCGCAGCCATGAACGAATCGCTCCTTTCCGCCAAGCCCGCCGTGGCCGCCGTCGTCTTGGGACTGCTGTGGGTCCTCGAGGGGCTGATCCCGATGTTCGAGGGCCGCCGGGACCGGGCGCGGCACAGCGCGTCCAACGTGCTGCTGGGCGTGGTCAACGCGGGGGTCGCGGCCGTGTTGTTCGCCGGCGCGACCCTGGCGGCGACCGCCTGGGCGCGGGACCATTCCTTCGGCGTTCTCCATTGGGCGCGCCTCGACGGCGTGGTCGCCGCGGCGGCGGCCTTCCTGTTGATCGACCTTTGGCAGTACGCGTGGCACCGACTGAATCACCGTCTTCCGTTCCTGTGGCGCTTCCACGCGGTTCACCACGCGGACCGCGACTTGGAAGCCAGTTCCGGACTTCGCTTTCACACGGGCGAGATCGTGCTGTCTTCCGTGGCCCGCCTGGCGGTGCTGCCCTTGCTGGGCGCCTCGATCTGGCACGTCGTGCTGTACGAAGCCGTGCTGCTTCCCGTCATCCTCTTCCACCACGCCAACGTCCGCATGCCCGAAGGGGCCGACCGGCGGCTCTGCTGGCTCCTCGTGACGCCGCGAATGCACTGGGTGCACCATTCCCGCCACCGCCCCGAGACGGACTCCAACTATTCCAGCGTCTTCTCGTTCTGGGATCGCGTCTTCGGCAGCTTTCGCCTGTCGCGCCGTCCGGGAGCGCTCCGGCTGGGCCTGGACGGAATGCAGGACCGAGAATGGGCCACGTTGCCGGGAATGCTGGCGATGCCCTTCGGGCCGGCCGGCAGCCGCCAAGTGGACGGCGACTTCTCCGGCGAGCTGCGGGCGGACGGATCGCCCGGCGAGACGGAGAGCTCGCCGACGCGCGCCGAGAAGGGGTCCCACGCCGTCGCAACCAGCCGGCGGCACGATCAACGCGACCCGCGCGGCACGCGCGACGCGGCCGCAAACCTGCTGGCCGTCGCAACCAGCCGGCGGCGCGATCAACGCGACCAGCGGCGGGGCAGCGGAGCCCAGCCGGACCGCGCCGTTCGGGCCGCGGCGCCCGCGTCGGTGTCCAACCTGGGCTGCGGCTTCGACGTGTTCGGCTTGGCGCTGGAGCAGCCGCTCGACTGGGTGGAGGCCCGGGCCGTTCCCGGCCGGGGAGTCGTCTCGGTGTCGGTGAAGGGCGACGGCGACCGCGTGCCGTCGGATCCCAAGCGCAACGCCGCCGCGATCGCCGCCCAAGCCGTGCTGGACCGGACCGGCAGCGGCGCGGGCATGTCGCTGGCCGTGCGCAAGGGCGTTCCCTTGTCTTCGGGACTCGGCGGCAGCGCGGCCAGCGCCGTCGCCGGAGCGGTCGCGGCCGACGCCCTCCTCGCCGCGGAACTCGGGAGGGACGCCCTGCTGGAATGCGCGCTGGCCGGGGAGGAAAAGGGGTCCGGCGCCGCCCACGCCGACAACGTCGCCCCCGCGCTCGAGGGCGGCTTCACGCTCGTGCTTCCCGGCGCGCCGCCGCGCGTGACGCCGATTCCCACGCCCGCCGATCTGGCCGTCGCGGTCGTGCACCCGCACACGGAGGTGGAGACCGCGAGCGCCCGTGCGCTTCTCGGCGATTCGGTCCCGCTCGACGACGCGGTCCGGCAGTGGGCGCGCACGGCCGGCCTCGTTGCCGGGCTCCACCGCGAGGACTGGGAGCTGATCGGCCGCTGCTTGGTGGACGCCGTGGCCGAGCCCGCGCGCGCCCGGCTGGCGCCCTGGCTCGAAGCGGTCAAGACAAGCGCAATGGACGCGGGCGCGGCGGGGGCCGGCCTCTCCGGATCGGGTCCCTCCGTCTTCGCGCTTTGCCGGGGGCGCGAGACGGCGGAGCAGGCGGCGAAAGCCATGAAGGACGCGCTTCGGCGGACGGCGGGCTTGTCGGCGACCGTCTTCCTGTCCGGCGTGGCTTCGCAGGGCGCGCGCGTGTCGGAGTCGACGGGCGATCCGCTGTGAAGTTTTCGATCGTCGGAGGCGCGGTGGCCGCGGGCGCACCCAGTGGAGCTTCGGGGGCGGGTCCTCCGCACGGTGGCCGGAGCGGAGCTTCGTTCCGCGAGGCGCTGTTCGCCGGCCAGCCTCCCGGCGGCGGCCTCTTCGTGCCCGAATCCGTGCCCAGGCTGTCGCAGGACCAGCTGGCCAGCTTGCGACGCAGCACGTCGTTCGCCGAGCGGGCACGCATCCTCGCGACGCATTTGCTCGGCGACGAAATCGCGGAAGAGGCGCTGTCCGGCGTGGTCGGCCGGGCGTTCGACTTTCCAGTCCCGCTGACTCCGGCCGGGCCGCGCGTCCACGTCCTGGAACTGTTTCACGGACCGACCTGCGCCTTCAAGGACTTCGGCGCCCGGTTCATGGCGCAGACGATGGCCGCGTTGCGGGCCGGCCAAGGCGGCGGCCAAGACCCCTTCACGATCGTGGCCGCCACTTCGGGCGACACCGGCGGCGCCGTGGCCAGGGCGTTCCTGGGCTCTCCGGGCGTGCGCGTCGTGGTCCTCTACCCGCAGGGCCGGGTGAGTTCCGTCCAGGAAGCGCAGATCGCGGCCTTGGGCGGCAACGTGACGGCGGCCGCCGTGCAAGGCGACTTCGACGACTGCCAGCGTCTCGCCAAGGAGGCGTTCGCCGACCCTCAATTGCGCACGGACGCCGGGCTCGCGTCCGCCAACTCGATCAACGTCGGACGCCTTCTCCCGCAGACCTTCTACTATGCGCACGCCTGGGCGGAGCTCCCCGAGTCCGAACGCGAGCGCGGGATCGTCTTCTCGGTGCCGTCCGGCAACTGCGGCAACTTGGTCGCCGGCCTCCTGGCTCGGCGCATGGGCATTCCCGCAACCGGCTTCGTGGCGGCGGCGAACGCCAACGCCGTCCTGCCCGAATACCTCTCGTCGGGCGTCTACGAACCTCGTTCGGCCGTCCCCACGCTCTCGACCGCCATGGACGTCGGGAACCCCAGCAACTTCCCCCGCGTCCTGCACGCATTCGCGGGCGACCCGAGGGCGCTACGCGCCGTCGTGTCCGGCTCCGCCTGGAGCGACGAACAGACCCGGGCGTGCATCCGCCGGACCTGGCGCGAGACGGGCATCGCGGTCGATCCGCACACCGCCGTCGGCCTGCTCGGACTCCAACGCGAGCTCGGCCGCCGCCCCCAGGCCACCGGCATCGCGCTCGCCACCGCGCACCCGGCCAAGTTTCCCGAAGTCGTGGAAGCCGAGACGGGCTGCCCCGTTCCCTTGCCCGAAGCCATGGCTCGCCTCCTGGACCAGCCCCGCCGCTCCGTGCCCATGGCGCCGACCTTGGAGGCGTTTCGAGACTTGCTGTCGTCGCTGTCCACCGCCGATTCCGCATAGCGCATGGCCGCCCTATCGCCCTTCGACGAGGCCCCGGCGCTGTTCCTGCCCGCCGCCTGTCCGGCCTCGCGCATGACGGCCCCGCGGTGCTCCGGCTCGGTCTTTTCCCTGCACCGTCTGTCCGGTGCCGCCTGCCCAGCGTAGCCGACTTCCGTCGTGGACTTCGCCGCCTTCGAGAGCGCGTCCCGCGCGGTCTTCGACGACATTCCGCCGCGCTACCGGGAAGGCGTGGACGGTCTCGTGGTGCGGCGCGACGCCGTTCGGCATCCGCGATTCCCGGCCGTCTACACGCTCGGCGAGTGCGTCACGGAAGCCTATCCTTCCGACTGGAGCGGCCCCGAGACCGTGCGCTCGGTCGTGCTGCTGCACTGGGGCTCTTTCAGCGCTCTGGCCCGCGCCGAGCCCTCCTTCGACTGGCAGGAGCAGATCTGGGAAACGCTCACGCACGAGCTTCGCCATCACCTCGAATCGCTCGCGGACCGCGACGATCTCCAGGGCGTGGACTATGCCATGGAGCAGTCCTTTCGCCGCGACGAAGGGGAGGACTTCGCGCCGGACTACTACCGGCACGGCGACCGCATCGGTCCGGGCGTCTATGCGGTGGAAGACGACGTGTACATCGAGCAGTCCTGGACGGCCAAGGCCTTCGCCGCCGCCGAGTCCATACGCTTCTCCTGGGCCGGCCAAGGCTATGCGGCCGACGTTCCCGCCGAGCTGGGCGACGTGCACTTCCTGGCGGTCGGGGACGACGTGCCGCCGCCCCCGTTCGTCGAGGTGGTGCTCGTGCGCAAGCCGTCGTCCTGGCGAGAGCGGCTGCACGGCATGTTGCGGCGCCGCAGCGTGCTAGTGATGGAGACGGCGGTCCGGGCCCGGCCGGCCGACGGCGCATGAGGCGCGAGCCGGGGCCGCCGCGCCGCTCCTGTTGCCCGCCGTCATGAGCCCGCTACTTTGACGCCGGATCGTTCCTCCTTCCAGTCCCACGGACAAGCGCGATGATTCACCAGACAAGCACGATGATTCACCAGCCCCTCGCCGCCCAAGCTGTTCCGGACCGCCCTTCGCGCTCGAGCGCCGCCTCGGCCGCATCGCGCCGAATCAGGCCTCTCTTCCTCGCCGCAGCCGCTTGCGCTTGTTGGCTTCCAGCGACCGCCTCGCCGCTGGCCGCGCAGGAAGCCCCCGACATCGACCGCGTCCGGCGCGCCGCCGAAGGCCTCCGTTGGCGCGAGATCGGGCCCGCGCTGATGGGCGGCCGCATCGCGGACATCGCCGTCGACCCGTTCGACCGCTCCACTTGGTACGTCGGCGTCGGGTCCGGCGGCGTGTGGAAGACCACGAACGCGGGAACGACCTGGACGCCGGTGTTCGACGGGCAGTCTTCCTATTCCATCGGCGCGGTCGCCGTGGACCCCTCGAATCCGCATGTCGTTTGGGTGGGAACCGGCGAGAACGTCAGCGGGCGGCACGTGGCGTGGGGCGACGGCGTGCATCGCAGCCGGGACGGAGGAGACACCTGGGAAGCGAGGGGGCTCGCCAGCTCCGAGCACGTCGGGAAGATTCTGGTCGATCCGAGGGACGGAAACACGGTGTTCGTGGCCGCCGAAGGGCCGCTGTGGTCTTCCGGCGGGCAACGCGGGCTGTACAAGACGACCGACGGCGGCGACACCTGGCGGGTCGTGCTGCAGGTGGACGACGACACGGGCACCACCGACGTGGAGTTCGATCCCGGGAACCCCGACGTGCTGTACGCCGCCACGTACCAGCGGCGGCGCAGCGTGTGGGCCTTGCTGGCGGGAGGACCGGGATCGGGCATCCACAAGTCGGAGGACGGCGGAGAGACTTGGCGCCAGGTGACGGCAGGGCTGCCCAAGGGCGACATGGGAAAGATCGGCTTGGACGTCTCGGAAGCGGATCCGAACGTCGTGTACGCCACTATCGAGGCGGGCCCGGACGAACACGGCTTCTACCGGTCCACCGACCGGGGCGAGAGCTGGGAGCGCCGCAATTCCTACATCTCCGGCGGCACCGGTCCACATTACTACCAGGAGATCGAAGCGTCGCCGCACGACGTGGACGTCGTCTATCAGATGGACGTCTTCGTTCATGTCACGCGCGACGGCGGCGCGACGTTCTCCGAGCTGGGCACCGGGCGCGAGAAGCACAGCGACAACCATGCCTTCTGGATCGACCCCGACGATCCGCGGCACATCCTGGCCGGCACGGACGCCGGGCTCTACGAGACGTTCGACGAGGGCACGACGTGGCGCCACTTCCCCAACATGCCCGTCTCGCAGTTCTACAAGCTTGCGCTGGACAACAGCGAACCCTTCTACAACATCCTGGGCGGCGCGCAGGACCTGGGCACGCTGCTCGGGCCGTCGCGCACGCTCAACGCCGAGGGCGTGCGCAACCGGGACTGGTCCGTTCCCCTGGGCGCGGACGGCCATGCGAGCGCGTTCGATCCGTTCGACCCGAACGTCGCCTACGTCGAATCGCAACAGGGCAACCTGCAACGCCTCGACTTGCGCACCATGGAGCTGATCGGCATTCGTCCGCTGCCTGCGCCGGGCGACCCTCCGGAACGATGGAACTGGGACTCGCCCATCGTCGCGAGCCCACATGCGCCGGGCCGAATCTACTTCGCGTCGCAGCGTCTGTGGCGAAGCGACGACCGCGGCAATTCGTGGCGCGCCGTCAGCGGCGACCTGACGCGCAACCTCAACCGCTACGCGCTCGAGATGGCCGGGCGCGTGCACAGCGTGGACGCTCTCTACGGCAACACGGCCATGTCGTGGTACTCGACGATCTCGACGATCGCGGAGTCTCCCGTGGCCGAAGGCGTCTTGTACGCCGGCACGGACGACGGCCTGATTCAAGCCAGCGAAGACGGAGGCGCGACTTGGAGAATCGCGGCTCCGCTGCCCGGCGTGCCGGAAAGCGCATACATGAACGACGTGAAGGCGTCGCAGTTCGACGCGGCTACCGTGTTCGTCGCGGCCGACGTTCACAAGGAAGGCGACTACCGGCCGCTGCTGTTCGAGAGCAACGACTTCGGCCGCAGCTGGAAGGAGATCGGCGGCGGCCTGCCCAGCGGCGCGATCGTCTGGTCCGTGGAACAGGACCACGCGAATCCGGACTTGCTGTTCGCCGGCACGGAGTTCGGCGTTCAGTTCACGCCCAACGGCGGCGCCGACTGGATCGCGCTGGACGCTGGAACGCCGACGATCGCGTTCAGGGACTTGGCGATCCAGCGACGAGACGACGACTTGGTGGGCGCGACGTTCGGCCGCGGCTTCTATGTGCTGGACGACTATGCGCCCCTGCGCGCCATCGCCGAAGGGGCGCTGAGCGACGAGGCCATGGCCGAATGGGACGCGGCCGGCGCGACAGCGAACGACGAGGCGGCCACGCCCCGGCCCACGAACGAGGCGAGCGAAGCCGGCCAGCCGTCGGAAGCTCGCGGCAGCGGCGTTCTCTTGCCGGTGCGCGACGCATGGTGGTACGTCCCCAACGTGCCGATGCAGGCCCCGGGCCGGCCGACGCTGGGCTCCACCGCCTACGTGGCGCCCAACCCCGACTTCGGCGCCGTGTTCACCTACTACGTCCACAAGGCCCCCGAGACGTTGCGCGACCAACGCCGCGCCGCAGAGGACGAACTCCGGGAGCAAGGCGCAGACGTTCCCTTCCCCGGCTACGAACGCTTGGCCGAAGAGGCGGCCGAACGCGAGGCGCGCGTCGTGCTCCTCGTCCGCGACTCGGACGGCGAACCCGTGAGCCGCGTCGCCGCGCCCGCCTCCGAGGGTCTGCATCGCGCCAGCTGGAATCTCCGCCGCCCGCCGCCCGATCCCGTCGACCTGTCCACGGCCGCCTTCACGCCTCCGTGGGCCGGACCGCGCCGAGGGGCCCTGGCGCCGCCCGGGCGCTACACCGTGGAGATGGCGTTTGCGGACGCCGACGGACTGCATCCGCTGGGCAGCCCGCAACCCTTCGTCGTCAAGCCCGTGCCCGGCGCGACCGCCGACGCGGACTTCCTCGCCGCGACGGCGTTCCAGGAGGAAACCAGCGAGCTGCTGCGCAGAACCCGCGCGGCGTCCGCCGAGATCGCCCGCGCCCGCGACCGCCTGCGCCACATGCGGGCCGCCCTCGATCTGACCCCGTCGGCGAGCCCCGCCTTGTACCGCCGCCTGGAGGAAATCACAGCCGGCGCGACGGCCATCGCAACCGATCTGCAGGGCGACCCCGTCCGCCGCCGACTGAACGAGCCCGCCGAGCCCTCCATCGCCGGACGCGCAGGCCAGATCGCCGGCGGTCACTGGAACACGCGCCAGCCTCCGACGCAGACCCAGCGCACCAGCCTCCGGATCGCGCACACGCAGCTGGCCGAGGCCGCCGCGGCCCTCGCCACGCTTCTCTACGAAGACTTGGTCCAGCTGGAGCGGGACATGGAGGCCGCCGGCGCGCCCTGGACACCCGGGCGACGATTGGGGCGTTGACGCCCGCAGGCGGCGCCGTCCGACGAATCCGGCCGGCGTCCGCCTCCGCTCTCGCCGGGCCGCGTCGCCGCAAGGCCTCCGCCCTACGAAGTCCGCCGTCCCCCAAGAATGGCGAACGCGCTGGCCGACAGCCGTGCGCCGCCGCAAGGCGTCCGCGCTACGAAGCCCGCTCTCCCCCCGGAATGCCCGGCTCGGTCATGCCCCGCACGTCGAGCGCCGCGTCGAGCTGCTCGGGCGCGACCAGTCCCGTCTCCTCGGCCACTTCGCGCACCGAACGGCCTTCGCGGGCCGCCTTCTTGGCGATCTCGGCGGCGCGGTCGTACCCCAGCGCCGAGTTGAGCGCCGTCGCAATGGCCGGATTGCGCTCGAGAAGCTCCTTGGCCCGCTCCGGCCGCGCTCGAATCCCCTCCACGCAGCGCTCCGCGAAAGCCGTCGAGGCGTTGGCCAGCAACGACACCGACTCCAGCAGCGCGTCGGCGACGACCGGCATCATCACGTTCAGCTCGAAGTTGCTCCGGTGCCCCGCGAACGTCACCGTCGCCGCGTTGCCCGCCACGCGCACGCACGCCATCATCAACGCCTCGGCCATCACCGGGTTGACCTTGCCCGGCATGATCGAGCTGCCCGGCTGAACCGCCGGCAACTGAATCTCGGCGATGCCCGACGTCGGGCCGCTCGCCAGCCAGCGCACGTCGTTGGCGATCTTGGTCAGGCTCGTGGCGACCGTGTTGAGCGCGCCCGCGAGCGACACGCAGGCGTCCTTGGCGCCCTGGGCCTCGAAGTGGTCCTCGGCCTCGCAAAAGTCGAAGCCGTAGCGCGCCGACAGCTTGGCGACCGCGCGCCCGGCAAACTCCGGATGCGTGTTGATGCCCGTGCCGGTGGCGGTGCCGCCCAAGGGCAGTTCGGCCAAGTCGGCGCACGCGGCGTGCAGGCGGCCCGTCCCCTTCTCCAGCTGCCGGGCGTATCCTCCGAATTCCTGGCCCAGGCGAACCGGCGTGGCGTCCATGAGGTGCGTCCGTCCCGACTTGACGACGTGGTCGAAGTCGCGCGCCTTCTTCGCGAGGGCCTCGCGCAGGCGGGCCATGGCGGGCAGCAGCTCGCCCCGGACGGCCGCGACGCAGGCGAGGTGGATCGCCGTCGGAATCGTGTCGTTCGACGACTGGCCGCAGTTGACGTCGTCGTTGGGATGGACGGGCGGCCCCGCGCCGTCGCCGAGACGCCGGTTCGCGAGCGTCGCGATCACCTCGTTGGCGTTCATGTTGGTGGACGTGCCCGATCCCGTCTGGAAGACGTCCACGGGGAACTCGGCGTCCCAGTCCCCGCGCCCGACCTCGGCGGCCGCCTCCGCAATCGCCGAAGCCCGCTCCGGCGCCAACAGCCCCAGTTCGCCGTTCGTCTCGGCGGCCGCCTGCTTGAGACGTCCCATCGCTTCGATGAAGCGCCGCCCGAAGCGCCGCCCGCTGATGGGAAAGTTCTCGATCGCCCTCTGCGTCTGCGCCCCGTACAGCGCGTCCGCCGGCACCCGGACCTCGCCCAGGGAGTCCCGCTCGATTCTGAACGATTCGCTCATGCGGCCGCCCTCCGTTTTCGTCAAGGTCGTGCGCCGGACGCGGGTCGCGACGACGACGTCTGGTGGCAGCGTCCGGCAGGAAGGCGCAAATTCTCTTGATGCGCCACGCCATGCAAGTTGCCAAGCCGGGGGGCGGGCGAAGCCCCCGACGCCGCCGCAGTTCGCCGCCGCCCCGGAGCCGCTCGACGTCGCCCCCGTCCTACGCGCCGGGCGCCCGCGTCGTGGTCCGGGACGCGGAGTGGATCGTGCGGCGCGTGGACTCGACGCCGGACGGCGGCCAGCAGCTGACGTGCGACGGCATCTCGGAACTCGTGCGCGAGCGCGAGGCGGTTTTCCTGACGCGGCTGGAGCCCGAGATCGAAACGCTGGACCCGGCGCGGACGCGGCTCGTGCCCGACAAGTCGCCGCAGTTCGCCGACAGCCGGTTGTTCATGGAGAGCCTCCTGCGCCAAGCCGTCCCCAGCGACCGGCGCATCCACGCGGGCCACTTGGGCGCCATGGACCCTGTGCAGTACCAGCTAGCTCCTGCCCGCCAAGCCCTTGCCCAGCCCCGCCAGCGCATTCTCATTGCCGACGCCGTGGGGCTCGGCAAGACGCTCGAAGCGGGCGTCCTCGTCAGCGAACTCATAGCGCGCGGACGGGGTCGGCGGATTCTGGTGCTGGCGCTCAAGAGCATGCTGACGCAGTTCCAAAAGGAGTTCTGGAACCGCTTCACCATTCCCCTGACGCGGCTCGACTCCATCGGCATTCAGCGCGTCCGCCGCCGCATTCCCACCAGGACTTTCGCGAAAAGGGACTCGTGATTCGCCGCTTCAAGAAGGACCGACTTGGACGCGCTGCAGAAGCTGTTGCCGGGCGCCGTCCAGCGGGCGAAGGAATGGCTCGAACGGGCAACGGCAGGCGTTCGACGACCGAATGAACGAGCAGCTGAACCGAGAGCTTGCGGCGCTGGAAGAACTCAAGGCGCGCCGCATCGAACAGCTCGCCCGCAAGCTGGAGCGGTCGCAGAGAGCCGAGGCGTTCAAGGCGCACCAGCGTTCCACCAGCGAGCAGGAGATCGAGCAGATCTTCGACGACTACCTGGAGTGGGTCGAGGACACGATGACGCTGGAGCGCCAGCCGTACATCAAGGTCGTCTGCGTGATGGTCGGGGGATGAGCATCTCCGTGTCCGAGACGGCCCTGGCGGCGTTTTGCCGGGAGAACGGAATCGCGAAGCTGGCCGTGTTCGGCTCGGCCCTCGAGGACGACTTCGGGCCGAGCAGCGATATCGACGTGCTCGTCGAATTCGAGCCCCATCGCGTCCCCGGATTGCTGGGCATCGCCGAGCTGGAGTTCGGCTTGGCCCGCATCTTTGGTGGACGCCGGATCGATCTGAGGACACCAGAAGACCTGAGTCCGTACTTCAGACAGGATGTTGTGGCCCGTGCGGAGGTTCGCTATCCAGCACCAGCATCGGGCGACTGATGCGTCCAGATACAACCGCCGTGGTCACGACGGGTTCCCGAGGCTCCGGCGACGGCAACCTCCGGTTCTCCGTGTGAAAGTCGTGAGCTTCCACGAGATGTGCGAAGACTTCCTCCAGGCCTTCATGCGGCATACTGGCAATCAGCCGACCACAGACATGGCGCAGGAAGGCGTCACCCTCGTTATCGATAGGTCGCCAAGCCGCTGACATGATGTCCCTCTTCCGGAGATGGTGGCGTGGAAGTCGGCATCCAAGAAGTCTGACCGTCTATGACAGGAACCGTGGCGTCAAGCCCCGCTCTTGGAAGGTACCGGAATCCTGACCGTCGGGTCTGGACATCCCTCGGGACATCGCCACTTGCGAAACGGGACATTCGCCCGGACATTTTGGGCATGCGAAATCGACGCTTCTCCCATGACCCCCACGCGCCAAATGACCCAACGCGCCTACCAAACCAGCCACCCCTGGATCAGCTTTTCGCTCAACCTGGACCGGGCGTCGCCGCGGCTCTGGGCCCTGCTGGGGCAGGCCGTGGCCTTCTGCGAGCAAGTCTCCGGGGCCGTCTTGACGCCTCCGGCCGCCCAGGAGCTCTACCGGACGCACCTCGTCAGGGGGGCCAGAGCGACCACCGCCATCGAGAACAACACGCTGACCGAGGAACAGGTGCGCGGGGCGCTGGAGGGGACCCTCGACCTGCCGCCGTCGCAGGAGTACTTGGGACAGGAAGTGGTCAACATTTTGGACGCCTACAACGGCATTCGCGACCAAATTGAGGGCGGGAACGCGCCGCGGCTCACGCGAGAATGGGTCGCCGACGCGAACCGGGCCGTGCTCAAGGAGCTGGACGTGCTGCTGCCGGAGGGAGTCGTTCCGGGGGAGGTGCCCACCTTCGTGGTCGGGGTCGGCCGGTATCGGGGCGCGCCGAGGGAGGACTGCGACTACCTGCTGGACCGTCTCTGCCGGTGGCTGGACGAGGACGACGTGCCGGGTCCCTGGACGAGAGCGGCCGAAAGAGGCGCGTCCCGATCGGGACCGTCGAAGGCGCCGGACGACGGAACCCCCGCCGACGTGGCCGGCCCGCCGGACAAGGGAGCCCCCGCCAACATGACCGGCCGACCGGACACCGCAACGCCTGCTGGCAACGTCTTCCAGGACGACCGCCGCCGCCGCATGGCCGAGGGCATCCTGAAGGCGACGCTCGCCCATCTGTACATTGCGTGGATTCATCCGTACGGTGACGGCAACGGACGGACGGCGCGCCTCGTCGAGTTCATGCTGCTGGCGCGGGCCGGGATTCCGTTCCCGTCGGCGCATCTGATGAGCGATCACTTCAACCTGACCCGCAACCGCTACTACCGAGAACTGGACCGGTCCAGCCGGGTCGGCGGCCGAGCGGGCGGCAACGACCGAGGCGACGTGTTCGGGTTCGTCGAATACGCCGTGCAGGGGTTCGTGGACGGGCTCGCCGAACAGTGCCGTTACGTCGAAAATGTGCAGATGGCGTTGGCATGGGAGCACTTCGTGTTCTACCGATTTCGGCAAGAAAGGCAGACGCCGGCCGCGCGCCGCCGCAGGGAAGTCGTGCTGGCGTTGTCCCATCGCGACGAACCGGTCCGAAAGCGCCGCGTGCTGTCGCTCACGCCGGAGGTGGCGCGCATGTACGCCGAGAAGACATACAAGACGCTGACTCGCGACCTCAACTGGCTGGTTGACGCCGACCTCGTCGCAAGGGGGCCGGAGGGCTACCGGGCGCACAAGGAGCAGATAAAGGCGTTTCGGGACCGGGGAGACTGATCGATGGCCCTAGAAGCCGCCGCGACCTTCGCCGGAATCCACAACGAGAACGAGTTCTACAGCCACCACTACCTGTCGGAAATCTTCGTCGGCGACATCAAGGAAACGATCAAGCGCTGGCGGGACAACGCAACGCACCGCGCGCCTCACGCGCCGCGGCCCGCGCCCCACACGGCTCTCCGCGCATTGGCGAAGGATTACGGCCGGTTTCGCGACGCATTCGAGCGACGGGCGGACCGGCGGACGGGCCTCCAGCAGACAAGCCACCAAATCCACGCTGACCAGATCAAACGCCAGCACCAGTGGTTCCGCCGCCTGCTCGGCACTCTGGGGTACGAAGCCGACTGGGACCCGGCCAACTTGCCGCTCGACGACGACATCGAGATCCCCGTCCTGTGCGCCGCTGGCCGAAGCAGCGCGGGCGCGCCGCAGCTGCTGGTCCTGGAAGCGTACGACGCGAGCGCGGAGGGCGACGATCCCCTGTCCATCAAGCTCCATCCGGCCCAGTTCCTCGGCGAGGCGCCTCCGCCGGCGACGCTGCGAAAGGAACGCTCGCCCGCCGCGATCTGCCCGATCCCGAACCCGGCCACGAACTGGCCGACGCCGCGGGCAAGGTCGTGGCCCACGCGGAACTGGCTTGGCCCGGCCGGCGGGTCGCGCTGTTGCTCCCGGACCAGGAACATCACAGGATGCACTACGAGAGATCGGGCTGGCACGTCTTGACAGCAGAACCGAAGGGACTGGCCGCCCTCGTCGACACGCTCGCCCAAGCCCTCGCCGGCCCCAACCGTCCATGAAAGGCGCGCCACGATGATCCGCCGCGTCACCGTCCGCAACTTCAAGCGCTTCGACGAGCAGACGTTCGAGCTTGCCGACTCGGTGGTGCTCGCGGGCCCCAACAACGCCGGCAAGTCCACCCTGCTGCAGGCGATTGGGACCTGGAAGATGGGCATCGCCCGGTGGACCGCCCGACGCGGAGCGGGCGGCGCCAGCGGCGCGGTCAAGCGGTCCGGAGTCTCGATCACGCGAGGCGAGCTGACGGCGACGCCCCTTCGGGAGATGAACCTTCTTTGGCGCGACCGCCGAGTCACGCGCACGACAAGTGAAGCAAGGCCGCCCGGCACGCGCAGGCTGATCGAGATCGTCATCGAGGGAGGCGGAGCCGGCGGTCGCGGCCGCGCCGGCGGCTCTTCCGAGGCCGTCGCCGAGGCCCCTTGGAAGTGCGGCCTGGAGTTCCAGTACGCGAACCCGGAGATGGTCTACGTGCGGCCCCGGGGCGCAAAGCAGCTCGACAGCGAAAGCATTCGCAACTTTCCGCCGCAGCAAGCCGCAGATCTGGAAGTCGTGCACGTCCCGCCGCTGGTCGGCGTGCAGCGAGACGAGCCCCGCGTGGACAAGGGGATGCAAGACCTTCTTGTAGGACAGGGACAAGCCGGAGGCATCCTGCGCAACCTCTTGCTGGAAGCGGCCGAGAAGGAGAACGGCGATTGGGACGCGCTGGTCGAACATGTCCGCGCCCTGTTCGGGATCTGCTTGCGGAAGCCCGTCTACTCCCCAGCCCAGCCGTACATCTTGTGCGAATACGACGAACCGAAGGGATCCGGTCGCCCCTTGGACTTGGCCAACGCCGGCAGCGGCACCCTCCAAGTCGTCCTCCTGCTCGCATTCCTCCATGCGCGCCCGGCGTCGGTGATCCTGCTCGACGAACCCGACGCGCACCAGCACGTCGTCCTGCAGAAGCAAGTGTACGGCCTGCTCCGCAAAGTGGCTCGGGAGCGCGGCGGGCAAGTCGTCCTGGCCACGCACTCCGAAGTCGTCCTGGACGCCACGGCTCCGGAACGCGTGTTGAGCTTCTACGGCGACCAGTATCGCGCCCTGGCGACGCCCACGGAACGCGACCAACTTCGCGAAGCCCTCAAGCGACTGACGACCACCGATCTGCTTCTGGGACAAGAGGTCGGCGCCGTCCTGTACGTCGAGAACGAGTCGGACGAACGCATCTTGAAGGAGTGGGCGGACATCCTGGACCATCCCGCCCGTCGCTTCCTCGCGCGGCCCTTCGTCCACCACTTGGCGGGCAGCAACATCAAGGACGCCAAGGACCACTTCTTCGCTCTGCGAGCGGCATTTCCGGACATCCGGGCAGCGTGCCTTCTGGACGGCGACAACAAGAACAAGCCGGACGCCGAGACGACTCAGGCCGGCATGAAGGCGCTTCGCTGGCGGCGCTACGAGATCGAGAACTACCTGCTCCAGCCGAAGACCGTCGAGCGCTTCGTCGATCTTCCTCTGCACCGCAAGCTCGTGCGGAACGCCTTCGACAAACAGGTTCCCGTCGGCACCGACTACTTCGGCGATCATCCGGCGCTGTCGCGGGTCAAGGCGAGCAGCGAGTTTCTCGTGCCGTTGCTGGAGGAAGTCGGTGCGCCGACTCCCAAGCGCGACCTCTTTTTGCTGGCCGCCGCCATGAAACCCGAGGAGATTCACCCCGAGGTGATCGAGAAGCTGGACGTCATCGCGAAGACGCTCAATCCGCCGGAGATCGATTTGTGAGGGGACGCTATACACTGACTACCCATGGTGCCATTCTCGCGCCGAGTATACACTAGGCGTCCCATACGGGATGCCCGTAGTGCAACCACCCTCCACTATGGAGAACGAAGCATGAAAGACCTTCTGATCGACGCACTGAACGATGCTGCGTTCATTCGGGCGCGTGCCGAACTCCAACCTGCCGCAGGCAGGGGGGAACCCGTGATCCCCGCGCGGTACCCCGAAGCCAAGAGGTGGGACTCCAATACCCAGAAGGAGGTGAACACGCCTTTCTGCTGGGCTGAACGGGACGGCAAACGAACCGTCGTGCTGTCGTCTTGGGGAGCCGAGGCCCATGCAATGGCCGACGCCCTCGACGGTGCCAACGTGTTCGCTCCACAGCTGGTCGTGGACTTCAAGGACCACCCGTATACCTCGCGCCTCGGCCTGAAGACTCTCGGTTCCCGACAGCTCTCCCACCGCTACGCCAGTGCCGAGGTTCGCGACTCTCTCTTGGAAGGCGAGCAGTTCGCAAGTAGCGCGAAGGGCAAGGATATCCTGGCGGCCAGACCGGAGTCGGACTGCCAGGCACTCTATAGGCACGACCCGTTCGCGATTCTGTGTGGTGGCTGGAACAGTCACTCCGACATGTCTTCCGAAAAGGCTCCCAAGTTCGGTCGCATGATCGTCGCAGCGGTTCGAGCGCACGGAGCAGAGCCCTTCTTGGCCGCCCCCGTCAAGACGGACACCCTGCGGATACCCAAGGAGATCGATATGCACGCCCTTTGCTACAAGGGCCGATTCGGCAAGAAAGACAAGAGGCCGAGCACCTACGGGTACGGCAGCGTCACTCAAAAAGACGGACCTCGGGACGCGGCGATTACAATGTCCCACGCAGTCTTCACATGGACGCTCTCGTTGCAGGCGTTGCGGGACCTTCGGTTCGGCGACTGGACCGACGAGCAAGCCGACGCGGCGCGCAGAGCCCTGCTGGGGCTGGCGCTCGTGATGCTTGCCCGACGGTTCGAGCAGGGATTCCATCTCCGGTCGACGTGCGATCTCACGGTGGTCAAGTCCGGCGTCGAGCGCATCGACAGGGCGACGCTGGGCAACGAGGCACCGCGCACGTCGCCGTTGGCGTTGAGTTCGGGCGAAGCCGAGAAGTTTCTGGCCAAGGCGGTCCAGGACGCCAACGAGCTGGACGCCGGCTGGGCCGAAAGCGACATCGTGCTTGACCCCGACCCGGCTTGGCTCAAGAAAGTTCTGGACAAGGCCGACGAGTTGGACAAGACCGAAGAGCTGCCGTCATGATCACCATCGGCATCAGAACGCGGTTCGTGGCGGATGTCTTCGCCGCCACCGACGCTTCCGGCCGAGCCGAATGGCCGCCGCATCCCGCCCGGTTGATGTACGCCGCCGTGGACGCGGCCGGAGCCGACGCATCCGAACCGGAGGACCGCGCGCTGCGATGGCTCGCCAAGCAACCGGCTCCGTCGATCTCCTGCCCCAAACCCTTCGTCCGGGCCGCAGAACCCAAACCCTACATGCCCTACGTTCCGAAGCGGCTCAAGGAGCCCTACGTTCCGAAGCGGTTCAAGGGCCTGAAGCCGCCACTAACCAACGATCGGCCATTCCCCGAAGTCGTGTTACCCAACGGTCAGGAAGATGTTGTCTTCGGCTTCGACGGGTCGGAAGCTCCGGTCGCTGACCTTGACCGGCTGCTTGCCAGAGTGCGGCGCCTGGGCACCCATCGCAGTCCCTGCGTCGTGGACCTCGTGCCAACAATTCCGCGACCCGCATGGGTTCCCAAGCCCCGCCACGTTCCCGACAACCACCCCGAGGTCTGTTGGCTTCGCTGGGGCTACGAAGGCATCGTCGACGATCTGCGACAGGAATGGCGGAAGCGTTGCGAACGGGGCCGTCTGCAGGCGGAGCTCGCGCGCGAACCTATGAGGGCCAGCCAAGTTGCTTACGTGCCCGCGAAGCACGCTCGAGAGTCGCAACGCCGAGAAGGGGCCGTCGTGACCTTTCGTCTGGTCGGCGACCGCTTCTTCGCGCACGACGCCGTCCATGTCGTCACGGCCGCCCGCGTCGCTCTGAACGAGACGACGGGCGGTGCGCTCCCAAGCGTTCACGGTCACGGCCCGGACGGGCGGCCGGCCAAGGACGAACCGCGCGTCGGCGTGATTCCGTTGATCGACGCCGGATACGAGTGGTCCGACGGACGCGTCATCGGCGTCGGCTTCGTGCTCCCGCCCGCCCTCGAGTACGACACCCACGTTCTGCGAGGCCTGGAAGCGCTTCGCGGGCGCCCGATCCGCGTGCCGAGGCGCTCGGCCGCGCTTGAAGAGCCGGACGACGCATGGGCGCTGAACCCCGAGAGGTGGACCCGTCCCAGTCGGCGATGGGCTACGGTGACCCCGATCGTGAACAACGGCTTCCCGGGTGGGGGCGGCTCCCGCCGTCGCCCCTCCGGAAGCGGCAAGGTGGCGAAGAAGGTCGGGAAGATGTTGAGGCAGGCGGCGCCAGCTGCCAGCGGGAGCTTTGAGGTGTCGCCAGAACCGGTGATGTGCGGATTGTCTCCGTCCCGGGAGTTCACCGCCCCCGAGCATCGCCGATGGTCGTGGCGGAGCCACTTGCAGGTCGTCTTTGACGAGCCGATTGTCGGTCCGCTCCTCGTCGGCCCCGGACGATGGCAAGGCTGGGGAGTGCTAGCCCCGGTACCGAAATCGTGAGCAGCGAATCCGACTACCAGGAGGTCGTCCGCGCCGTCTTCGCCGCGATGCACGGAACCCCGCCCTACGCTTGGCAGGAGAGAATGGCTCTGCGGCTGCTACGTCGCGATCTGCCCAAGAGGGTTCGCCTTCCGACAGGCTCGGGCAAGAGCAGCATCGCCATTCTGGCATTGGTGGCCAGAGCCTACGAACCGTCGCTTCCGCGGCGCATCTGGTTCGTCGTGGACCGCCAAGTCGTCGTGCACCAAGCCTCCGAGTCCGCTCGCAAGTTCCTGGAACTGCTGAACAACGCCGAGAGCGGCGCGCTGGCCAACCTCCGCGATCGTCTGAAGGCGATTGGTGGCACGGACGAACCGTTCCTGGTCTCGGAGTTGCGCGGCGGCATACCACCCGAACAAGCATGGCGTGAGAACTTGCTGGTGCCACAGATCATCGTGTCCACCGTGAATCAGCACGGATCGCGGATCATGCTGCGAGGCTATCGCTCCAGAGCCCGCAGCCGTCCAGTCGAAACGGCATTCGCCGAACGCGATTCGCTCGTGATCCTGGACGAAGCACACATATCCAGCGTCTACGCGGCCACGCTGCGCGCGGCCAAGGCCCGGTTGGACGCCGAGCCGGGAGCCGCGACAGGGCCGGCGAGTCTGGAAATGCTGGAAATGTCGGCCACGCTGGACGACTCCGACTTCGAGGACGACGGCACATGTCCAGGGCTGGCGTCTCTTGCGAGCGTCAAGAAGACCGTGGTCAAGAGGGTGTCCAAACCCAAGTTCGAACGAGACCCGGCGCACGTGGTCGACCAGCTCAAGGCGACCCGGGTGATCGTGGTCTGCAATACGGTGCGCGATGCATTGACCGTCTACGACAAGCTGCGCCGACAACGGCAGAACACGACGCACCTGCTGACCGGGCGCATGCGCGGCATCGACAAGACGCAGAAGCTGAAAGACGTGCAAGCCGTGTTCGGTGCCGTCGAGCCGACAGAACGCCATGTTCTCGTCGCCACGCAAGCCATCGAGGTCGGAGCCGACTTCACCTGCAACGCCATGGTGTCGTATGCGGCTCCGTCCGACATCATGGCGCAGCGATGCGGCAGGCTCGCTCGCAGGGTCGGCGACGGCCCCGGCAAGCTGGTGATCGTGACGGGAGGCACGTGGTACGACAAGTTGTCGAAGGACAAGCCCGCGACCACCACGATCAAGCTGCTGCCCGTCGCGGCCGACGTCTCGACGGCCGCATGGCAATCGGACCAATGGACTTCCGAGACCAGAATGCCTCGGCCGCGTGCGCCCCTGATGCTGCCCTCCGACTGGGAGGCGCTCGAGCTCACCAACCCGGAAGCGAAATGGAGCCCCTCGCCGGAAGTGTATCTCCACGGAGAGCGCGAGGAAGAGCCGCGCGTCGCCGTTGCATGGCGCCGAGACGCCAAAGACGCGATCGCCGGCGGACTCGCCCAGTACCTGAAGGCCTGCCCATTTGTTGCCGCCGAGTGCGCCGAAGTCCCGGTTTCGGAAGTTCGACCGTGGCTGAAGAGCTTGCAGGACGATCTGTGGACAGCGGTCGAGGGCCGCGACATCGTATCCGTCGTCTCCTGGGACCAAGTAGGGCCACAGCATACCGTGCTGGTCGACTCCGTTGCCGGCGGCCTTCGCGATGGCACGTTCGATCGTGGCACGCGCGGCCAGATCGACGATGTGGACGACGTGTGGGAAACGGCCTACTCGGCCGCGATCGGCCGGCCCGTCGTCAGAATCCGCAGGCGGTTGCGAGAAGAGGATCGCCAAAGGATTCGCCGCATAGTCGTCGAACGCGACAACGGCTTCCAACCCGGCAGTCTCGAGCTCGTCGAGCTCGGGAACGATGAGCCGAATAGGGGCTTCTGGCTGGCCAAGGCTGCTCGCGGCTCCGAACTGTCCGGCGACGCCGAGCCCCCGCTCTTGATTGAACACGCTACCGCAGTGGAAGACCGAGCGCGTCGCATCTGCCGTGCGTTGGCCATGCCCGACGACCTGACGAGATCGTTGTGTCTCGCCGCGCGCCACCACGACGACGGAAAGCACGACATCCGGTTCCAGACGATGTTGAGAGGCGACGACCGACTGCTGGCCGCTGTTGGACCGCCGATCGCACGCTCCACGCCCAAGCATCGCAACGTCAGGCGTCCCTATCCGTCGGGCAAGCGCCACGAATTCGCTTCGGCCGCAAAGCTGCCGCACAAGGCCGACAAGCTCGCCGTGCATCTCATCATGGCCCACCATGGCCACGCGCGCGCCGGCGCAATCGAGCCGGACACGGAACCGGCCAACCCTTCAAGCACGTTCGCTTCCGCCGCCGACTTGGAACTGGTCAAGGCGGAACAGCCTCAACGCTTCGCCGAACTGCTCGTGCACCACGGCGGCGGGTTGCTCCGGCTGCTGGAAGCCATACTGGTCACGGCCGATCGCCAGATTGCCGCCGAGGAGGACGAGAGATGGAGATGACGAGAACGAGCCTTGACGGCACGTGCCCCATGCACTTCATGGCGGCCGCCGGGCTCCTGCGACTTGCCTCCCCGCACAGCCGGGGTGCTTGGGGAGAAGACAAGCGACTGCGCATCTCGGCAGGCATCGAAGACGCTGTGGCTGAGCAGCTGATCAACGAAGGCACTCAGCTCGACGATTGGAGAAAGGCTGTGGAGAACGCGAACCAGGACCGCCCGAAAAAGAAGAGAAGCAACGTGTCGCGATCGACGCTGCAGCTAGCCAAACAGGATGCGCATTTCCTGGACGCGGCACCGCCGTCGATGATCGCGCTCCAGCATCCGTCGTGGATCGATAGCGACAAGCTCCGGCAGTCGCACTGGGTGTTCACCGCTGGGAACCAAGAGTTTCTGCCCACGATCGCACGCGCCATGTCCTCCGCCACACCGGACGGCATTAGGGCGCTCCTAAGCGGCATTGACCAGCCTAAAAAAGGAGCCGCGATCTGGGACTACGAACGCCAAACGCTGGCCCGTGCCCGCAGTACGAACGACTCTGCCAAGTGGCGGCGTCCGCTGTTGGACGCTCTGGCCTTTGCCGGCCTTCCGACCTGGCCGATACACGTGCCCGGCGGTCCCGCAGGGTGGACGCGACACCAGCGAGATTGGTGGTTCGAGTGGGTGTTGTGGCGTGGCGTGCTTCCATACGCCGCCACCGCGCTGTGCATCAAGAGCCTTGTCGGCGAACGATGGGCTGCCCGCCGCGCCCGGCCAAAGGGGTACTATCGGTACTTCAGTCACTCCCGCCTGGCCTGACTCGCTGGACTGGTTTCCCGGTACCGCGGCATTTGACAATCAAGGTTTCGTCCCAAGACCGTCACCCGCGCCGAAGGCGGAGCGGTCGAAAACCAACGCATAAGTCGGCATGAGATATTGACTTATGTGATGGCCGTGGATTCCCCGGCCCAGCCGGGGGTTAACTGAAGCGCGGGCTGCGCGACCGCCTGCGTCGCGGCGGCCAAGGTGGATTCCCCGGCCCAGCCGGGGGTTAACTGAAGCAGCGCATCAGAGCCAACGCGGCCGCGATCCAGACCGGCGTGGATTCCCCGGCCCAGCCGGGGGTTAACTGAAGCGCGCGCCGGAGCGCGGGCAACTTCGACGTGTTGGCGGTGGATTCCCCGGCCCAGCCGGGGGTTAACTGAAGCGACCGGTCCGAGGACCTGCGCGCGAGGCCGCCGGTGTGGATTCCCCGGCCCAGCCGGGGGTTAACTGAAGCGCGTAGCGGACGATCGTGTGCGCGCGCGGCGGGAACAGTGGATTCCCCGGCCCAGCCGGGGGTTAACTGAAGCGTGCCGCGCCTCGCCGGCCGGCCCGAAGGCCAAGCAGGCGTGGATTCCCCGGCCCAGCCGGGGGTTAACTGAAGCAGCCTGGCCTGGACGACGGCCGTCTGCCTTGCCGCCGTGGATTCCCCGGCCCAGCCGGGGGTTAACTGAAGCATCTCGATTGCCAGGATTTCCATGGCCGGGAGCTTGCCGGTGGATTCCCCGGCCCAGCCGGGGGTTAACTGAAGCGCGCACTCGCTGTCGGCGCCGAACGTGTTGTATGGCGTGGATTCCCCGGCCCAGCCGGGGGTTAACTGAAGCAAGCCCGCGACGAGATTGTCGCAGACCGCCGTGTCCGTGGATTCCCCGGCCCAGCCGGGGGTTAACTGAAGCGGGTAGCTCATGACTCCGACCGGACTGGTCCACTCCCGGTGGATTCCCCGGCCCAGCCGGGGGTTAACTGAAGCGGACCTCAGCGCGTCGCTGCGGGTTCGGCACTGCGCGTGGATTCCCCGGCCCAGCCGGGGTTAACTGAAGCGGATTCCCCGCCCAGCCGGGGGTCAACTGAAGCCCGCCGGCGAAGGCGCCGCCGTAGAGAATGTTGGGCGTGGATTCCCCGGCCCAGCCGGGGGTCAACTGAAGGGTGAAGACCGGCACTCCGTGCTCGCCGGTGCTCAGAGGTGGATTCCCCGACCGCCCAACCAGCGGAACCCCACGCGGCCGACGGTGGATTCCCAGGACAGCGGAGCAAGTTCCTGGGCCAGGACAACTACGCCAGCGATTTGTAGGGTCTGCCGTAAGAACGCACGGTCGTAACAGCGTGATCCTACGGCCACGACGACATGGCCTGCGCAGGGGACAGATCGGCGTCCGAGTCTGGACATCGTGACGGACATTTCAGGGGGTAGAAATCCGCGCATGACTCCGCCCGGCTCGCTCCGGCGAACGCCAGCGGAGTCCGAGCCGCGTGGGGGGAAGGCCTTGCCCGGCCGCCCCGAAGACGTCGTCGTCGCGTTCTCCTGCCTTGCCCGCACCCGTTCGTCACCGGCGAAGTCATGGCGTACGACGGAGGCCGGCCGGCACGCCCATGGCACTTCCCGGCGCTCCTTTCTTGCCGCCTCCCGCCGGGATGGGCACCAAGAGAGTTGCGAGAAGTCGCGTCGCGCGTCATGATGGAGGCTCGACCGCCCGACGGACACCCCAAGAACCGTCGCCGCCGTTGCCAACAGACGGCGGGCGCCCGGTCGTCGCGCGACGGGCACTCGCACGCACGGATCATCAAGAGTCCGGCGGGTCGGCGTGCGCCGTGCGGCCCGTGGCGCGGCGGGCACTTGAGCTTTGCAACGAGCAGACGTCCAGGAGAAGAGCCACGATCGACAAGCAACTGAGAGCCATCTGGCCTCGCCTTCAGGCCAAGAAGCGCCAGATGCCGCACTTCCTCTCGGAAATTGCCCTCACCGGGATTCGCGGGATGGACGGCCTGCGCGTGATCTTCGACTACCCCGTCAGCGTCATCGCCGGCGGCAACACCAGCGGCAAGTCCACAGTCGTGTCTGCGGCGGCATGCGCCTACAAGGTGCCCAAGGCGAGGAGCGTCAAGGACTTCGTGCCTTCCACGCTGTTTCCCGATTATCGCGCGAAGGCCGGCGCCCGCCAGGACGAACGGAGCGAAGTCGTCATGGACTTCGAGTACTCCACGCCTCGAGGCAGGCTCTCCATGCGCTGGCGGCGGTCGAAGAGCTGGAACCGGAGCTTCTTCGGCAGGAAGAACGCCGAACAACCGAAGCGATCCGTCTACTTGCGGACGCTGGCCAACCTGACCAATCCGTCCGAGGTCCGAGGCGTCCTGGGCATGTCGCATCTGCGGGTCCCGCCGGACGAGATCGTCCTCACGCCCTGGGAGCGGGATTTCGCGCAGCGCATGGTCCCGTTTCGGTACACCGAGGTCGTAAATCTTTCCAGCGACCGCAAGAGCTTGCTCTTCGCCGTGCAGGAAAGCGGAGCGAAGTATTCCGAATTGCACATGGCCGCGGGAGAACGCTCCATCCTTCGATTGGCGCAAGAAATTGCGAACCTGAAGGACGGCTTGATTCTCATAGATGAAGTCGAGGCGGGGTTGCATCCTTGGGTACAGCAGTTGCTGATGCTGCAACTCCAAAAGCTGGCGTTGCGGAACAGTCTGCAGATCATCGTGACGTCGCACAGCCCTGTCGTGCTGAACGCAGTCCCGGAGACAGGGCGCATCTTCTTGGAGCGCGACGAAGGAGGCCGCGTGTCCGTCGTGCCCGCCTATCGAGACGTCGTGCAGAGCGCGCTCTACGGCCAGACCGCGCATACGCTCAACGTGCTGTGCGAAGACAAAGCCGCCGAGGCGATCTTGCGGGGCGTGTTCGACAAGATCGCTTCGCAGGAGGGGCTCAATCGGGAATCGATCAAGATTGGTCGAGACACGGGAGCCAGCGAATTCCCCGGCCATGCAAGCGCTTTGCGGAAGTTCGGCCAGATCGAGAACGTGATCTTCGTCCTCGACGGGGACAGGAGAGGCGAAGGCGACGAGCAAGCCATCCATCGCGCGGCCGACCGGGACGTCCCGGTCTTCTTTTTGCCGGGCAGCGGCGGTCCCGAAGCCTGGATCTGGGAACAACTGCAAGAGAAAGCCGACCAAGTCGCCGCCGCATTCGGCGTCGACGCCAACGAGTTCTTGCGGAAGACGAGACGCATCGACTCTGCTTTCGCGGGCACCGCAGGCCGGCCCGCCGAGATTGCCAAGTACAAGATGGAGCAGCTGGCCGAGTTCCTCGATCGCACCGTCGCCGATCTCTGCCGCGACGCAATCGCCATCGAAGCAGCGCGCAAGGAGAGCGAGATTCAGCCGTTGATCACGGACTTGCGGGATGCCGTCCACCGCTGGCGGACGGAACTCTGACAACCGCGGCTTCAAGAGACGAGCGCAAAGTCGCCCTGATCACCGGCGGCGCTACCCGCGTCGGCCGTGCCGTGGCCCTGGGGTTGGCCGAGGCGGGCTACGACATCGCGATCAGCTGCTGGTCCTCCGTCGCCGAGGCCCGCGAAGTCGAAGCGCGCGCCGAAGCCATGGGACGCCGTTGCCTGACCGTTCGAGCCGACCTGTCGAACGCCGACGGCCCGGCCAAGGTGGCCCGCGCGGTGACCGCCGAGTTCGGCGCCCTGAATCTGCTCGTCAACTCGGCCTCTTCGTTCGAGGCGGCCGACCTCCTCGCGGTGACCTGCGACGAATGGGACGCGGTCATGGCGTTGAACCTCCGAGCGCCCTTCCTGCTCGTGCGCGACGCCGCCCCTCTGCTGCGGCAAGCCGGCGGCTCCGTCGTCAACATCGTGGACTTGTCGGCCTTTCAGGCCTGGGTCGGCCATCCGCATCACTCCGTCTCGAAGGCGGCGCTCCTCCACCTCACCAAGGTGATGGCCGCCGCCCTCGCCCCCCGCATCCGCGTCAACGCCGTAGCCCCCGGTCACGTGCTCGCGCCGGCGGACGCCAGCGCGGCGGAGTCCGAGGCCGCGCGGCGGAAGGCCCTGCTGGACCGCCCCGGGCGCCCCGAAGACGTCGTCCGCGCCGTGCTCTACCTTGCCCGCGCCCCGTTCGTCACCGGCGAAGTCCTGGTGTGCGACGGCGGCCGGCTGGCACGCCCATAGCGTTCCCGGCACCGTGTTCGCGCCGCCTCCCGCCGGGCTGGGCGCGCCGGTGGACGCCGCAACCGGAGCGGCCCGGCGGGTTATATTTCGTCAGCCGACCCGCTCGGCCGTGTCTCGCCTGATGGGCCGGGAGGAGGTCTGTCCCTCGCCCGCCCCCTCTGGCCGCTCCGATTCCACGCATCCCACCACATCAAGCGAAGCGACAATTGGAGCAACCCTGGCGCAACTCCGCGGACGGCGAGCGTACTGGACAGACGGCCACGAGTCAGATCCTGCTCGTCACCACCTGTCCGGTCTTGTCTCAGGGCGTCGAACAGACTTTTGGCGGCATCCAGAGGTGGACGGGGATCGTCGCGACGCACGGCTTGCCCCGGGTTCGATTGCATTTCGTGGACACCTCCATTTCGAACATGTCCCGATTCCGAAACGCATCGGCTTGGCGAGGCGAGGCGTTCCGCGCCGCCCGCGTGCTCTCGTCGCTCCTCCGTCATTGTGCTCGTCGGCGCATGAAATTGATGCACGTCAATTGCGTGCCTACCGCTAGGGGGTTCTTGGCAGCTTGGGTCTATGCCTTCTGCGCGCGTCTATGGCGCATCCCGGTGGTGATTCACTATCACGGCGACCTCACTCGGTCGTGGACGCAATGGAATCGTCCATTGGACTCGCGGGCCTTGTGGGCCTTGCGAAGGCTGGTGCGCATATCGCAGGGCCACATCGTTCTCGACCGTCGGTCCATGCATGTCCTGGAGAACATCGGCGGCCAGGCTTTTCTGGTGCCCAACTTCGTGGAAGACGCCGTTCTTCAGCATCGAAACGGGAAACGGAAGACGGCATCCGAACGCGTCCGCGTCGTGTTCGCCGGCCAAGTCACGATCCGAAAGGGCTGCGTCGAACTCCTGGAAGCTGCCCGCCAGGTCCCCGAAGCGGACTTCGTCCTGCTCGGAGTCGTCCAGCCGGAGATGGGCGCGCATGTTCGCAACCTGCCGGCCAACGTCGCCATCCTCGACCAAGTGCCGCCTAGCGTGGTGCTGGACGAGATGAAGTCCAGCGACATCTTCGTGTTGCCGAGTTGGTGGGAAGGCTTTCCGATGGCGGCGCTGGAAGCCATGGCCGTGGGATTGCCGGTCGTCGCCACGCGTGTTGCCGCATTTCCGGAAGTGATCGAAGACGGGAAGGGCGGCATCCTCGTGCAAAAAGGCAACGTGGCCGAATTGGCGTCAGCGCTGCGTACGCTCGTGAACGATCCGACGCGACGCGAGCGCATGGGCAAGTTCAACCAAGAACGGGTGCGCACCCAGTACGTCTACTCGGTCGTCAGGCCGCAGTTGACGTCGATCTACGAGCAGGTCGCCGGCGCTCGCGGGCCGACCCGCCGGAGATCTCCGTGATTCCACCGGGCGCGGAGGCAGCCGAGTCGAAGCGCGCGCCGAGATCCTGGGGCCCCGCCGATCGCCCTCGCGATTCGACACGAGACGGACATTCGGCCGTGTCCGCCTACCCGTGCGCCAGGAACCGCTCCGCTTCCAGCGCCGCCATGCATCCCGTGCCTGCCGCCGACACGGCCTGCCGATAGAAGTCGTCCATCACGTCCCCTGCCGCAAACACGCCGGGCACGTTCGTCTCCGTGCGCCACGAGGCGGGCAGGCGCACGTAGCCGTTCTCCTTGAGGTCGATCTGGCCCTCCAGGAAGGCCGTGTTCGGCGTATGGCCGATGGCGACGAAGAGGCCGCCCACGTCCACGACGCTCTCCTCGCCCGTTTCCGTGTCGCGCAACCGCAGGCTCGCGATCTCCTCTTCTCCCAAGACCTCCGTCACGACCTTGTTCCACAGGAAGCGGATCGACGGATTGGCTCTCGCCCTGTCCTGCATGATCCGCGACGCCCGAAGTTCCGCCCGCCTGTGAATCAACAACACTTCGCTCGCGAACTTGGTCATGTACAGGGCGTCCTCCATCGCGCTGTCTCCCCCTCCCACCACGGCGATGGTCCGTCCCCGAAAAAAGGGCAACGCCCCGTCGCACACCGCGCACGCCGACACGCCCCCGCCGCTCCTGGCCAGCCGCTCCTCGCCGGGCACGCCGAGCCAGCGCGCATTGGCGCCCGTGGCCACCACGACGGCTCTCGCCCGCACTTCCTTCCCTTCCGACGAACGCAGCACGAAGGGCCGCGCCGACAAGTCCATCTCGACCACGTCCTCGGTCAGCACGCGCGTGTCGAAGCGCAACGCCTGCTTGCGAAAGTCGATCATCATGTCGATGCCGCTCACGCCGTCCGGGAAGCCGGGGTAGTTCTCCACGTCGGTGGTGA